>NZ_CP150309.1:10550000-13267072 GCF_051524395.1 Sorangium sp. So ce117 | reverse complement strand
CGCTGCTCTGAAGTCCGCTCCACGAAAATAGGTTTCGGGGGCGACCGAAAGAACCGTCGCCCCCAACTTATCCACAGGTCTCACAGCGAGGACTCGCCTCTAACTCCTGGAGATCTCTATGTTATTCTGAATGTAATCGAAGGGCGTGTCGACTTTTCAACAGTCCGCCCACGGCCGCTTCGTCCTCGGGGAATCGTCCGCATGCTCCCGCCAACTGCGGGTGAACAGTACAGCCCTCCTGTACCTGGGCCCGGCCCGGCTGCAGCCGAGCACGCCGATCGAGGTGGGGGTACAGCCGTCGCGTCGAGGTCCATCGCATTGAAAGACAGATCGGCACAGCCGTCCCCCATACCGCCTCACAGAGCTCGGTAACCCGCAGCGCCCCTTTCGAGGCCAGCCTTTGGAGGACCCGGTGCGGCACGGAACCGCCCCGAGGACGAATCGGAGGTAGCACCGGGTGAGTCCGGGCGTCTATCCCCAACTGCGAAACTTGGCTCAAGTATCCGATAGTATTGTTATAAATTCAGTCCCTGACACACTGCGAAGCCGGCTTCGCGTCGACCGAGCTCTGGCTGCCGGACACGAGGCGCCAAAACTCCCGACGCGGGGCGGTGATTTTTACGACGCGCTCACGATTGCAGAGCAAAACCCGCTCATCTCGTCGTCAAGAGCCTCGACGTGGCGGGTTTTCCAGCTTTCTGAGGAAGACGGAGTTCGTCCAGCACAGAGCGACCGAGGTTCGCCGGTTTTCAGGAGCCGAGAATTTGCCCCCGGGGTCCAGGTGTGCGGTATGGCGAGGCGATGTCGTCAGGGATCCGGTTGACAAGGGGGGCACTCCTGGCGCAGCGGCCGGAGGGGGCGTCGCGCCGGGCGGCGGCCGCCTGGCGGGCCGGGGTCCTCTCGGCGGCAGGCGCGCTCCTGATGGCGTCGGCCGCAGGGCCGGCGGCGGCCGACGAGCTGCCGCCCCAGCTCGCGTACGCCTACGGCGAGAATGAGACGCCCCGCGCCGCGGCCTTCGGGGGCGCGCTGCGCGCCCTCGGGAACGGGACGTCGGCCGTCTTCCTCAATCCGTCCGCCATGGTGGAGACCCGCGTCTACCACCTCCAGGCGCTCTTCCAGGGGAGCCCCGAGGGCGGCCGGCACGCTTACGGCGGCGTCGTCGTCGACTCGGTCACCGGCAAGCTCGCCGGGGCGCTCTCCTTCGTGGGTGGCTTCGTCGACATGGACGACGGCGGCATCAAGCGCTCCTACCTCGACGCGCGGGCAGGCCTCGCCTACCCCCTCACCGAGCGCGTCTTCGTCGGGCTCACCGGCCGCTACGCCAAGATCACGCAGGACGGGACCCTGGTCGAGGGCGGCCTCGGCGACAGCTCCGTCTCGGGCGGGCTGCGCGAGTGGGAGAACGGGAAGCTCGTCGGCCGGCACTCCTTCGTCGACGAGTTCACGTTCGACGCCGCGCTCACCGTCAAGGCGACCGACAGCCTGTACATCGCGGCCGTCGGACAGAACCTCACCTACCCGGACCACGGGCTGCTCCCCACCACGGTCGGCGGCGGCGTCGGGTTCGGCACCGCCGACTTCTCGATCGAGGTCGACGGGCTCGCCGACCTCAACTCTTACCGCGACACCACCTTCCGCTTGATGGCCGGCGGCGAGTACCTCGTCGCCGATCACTTCCCGCTCCGCGCCGGCTACCGCTTCGACCAGGGCGCCGACCAGCACGCGCTGTCGCTCGGGCTCGCCTATGTGGGGACCCAGTTCGCGGTCGAGGGCACCGTGCGGCGAGCCCTCGCCGGCGGAGGACCCACCACGTTCGTGGTCGGGCTCGCGTACCACCTCGAGTCGAGCGGGCTGACCCGCGGCTCGTCCGACAGCTTCTAGAGCGACGGTCACCCGCTTCGGAGACGGGCCCACCTCGACGTTTTCGGTGCTCAGCGCACCGGAGTGCGCTTGCGCGCCGAAAACGCCGATCTGGGCCCGTCTCCTGTGCGGGAGACCGCCGCTCTGCGACGCGTCCGGAGCGAGCTTCGATGGCCGATCGGCGCGCCCGCGCCTACTTCGGGGCCCGGCTCCCCCTTCTCGCCGCGCCGCGCCTGCTCTAGGTCGGCCCTGCGTGCTGTGCCTGACCCTACCGACCGACCCGCGCTGGGCTGACGTGGCGCTCGCCGATCTGCCGGCGCTCCTGACCGATCACGCGCACTGCGAGATGAAGGCGGCGTCGAACGCCCTGTCCCTCGCCGCGCGCTGGCCGTCGCTCCCGCGCCTCGCGCGGGCGCTCGTCGACCTCGCCGAGGAGGAGCTCCGGCACTTCCGCGCGCTGCTCGACGTGATCGAGCAGCGCGGCCTCGCGCTCGGCAAGCCGGAGACCGACGTCTACGCGAGCGAGCTGCGCAAGGCGGCCTCGAGCAGCTGCGCGCGCAACGCGAAGGCCGCGCTCATCGATCGGCTGCTCGTCGGCGCGATCATCGAGGCCCGCTCCTGCGAGCGCTTCAGGCTGCTCGCCGACGGGCTCGCGGCGCGCGAGCACGAGCTCGCGCCGCTCTATGAGGAGCTCTTCGCGTCGGAGGCCCGGCACTACCGGACCCTCGTCGACCTCGCCGTCGAGGTCGCCGGCGACGAGGGCGCCACCCGAGGCCGGCTGGCCGAGCTCGCGCGCGCCGAGGGCGAGATCGCCGGGCGGCTCGGGACGGCACCCGCGGTGCACGGATAGGTGGCATGGAAATCGATCTGATCCGCCTCGACCGGGACGTCGCCCGCGCGGAGCGCGCGTGGCGCGCGGCGCACGACGACCTCGCCCGGCGCGGTCCGGCCCCTCCCGCTGCAGACGAGGACGGCCCGAGCGCCGCCGAGGCGAGGGCAAGGCTCGAGAACCCGCTCGATCCCTTCCGGCGCGTCAGCTCGCGGTCGACCTACCTCGAGCTCACCGGCAAGACCCCGGGCCTCGGCGCGGAGCTCGGGCTCGCGAGCCCGACGTCGCCCGCCGCGCCGGACCCGACCGGCCTCGCGGCCCCCCTCGCCGACTGGGTCTACGTGCTCACGCTGGAGCGCGTCGTCTGGGCCGACCGCGTCCGGCTCGCCGCGGCCTGGCACGCGCCGCTGCTCACGATCGACCTGCCCGAGCCGGCGCGGATGTCGCCCCACGAGGCGCGGCTCAGGCTGCTCGCCGACCCGACGAGCGCCGGACGGCAGATCTTCGCCGAGGCCCTGGCCCGAGGCTCCGGCGCGGTCGCCGACGCCGCCCGCGTCCTCGTCGAGCGGAGGCACGAGGCGGCGCGGCGGCTCACCGAGGAGGGCCTCCGCGCGATCGAGATCCCCTGCGACCCTCCCGGCGCGGCGATCAGCGCCGCGGAGGCGCTGCTGCGCCGGAGCGAGTCGGTGATCGAGCTCGAGCCGACCTGGCACGCCGCGCTCGGGCGCGCCGTCGGCCGCGACGCGGCGTCGGGGTGGCCAGCGCGGCTCGGCCCGCGGTGGATCGAGGAGCTGTTCCGCGCGACGAAGCTGACCGAGGGCGTCGCGATCGATCTCGGACCGCTGCCACGGCCGCTCGGCGCGGCGTCGTTCGCGCGCGCGCTCGCCCGCTTCGGCGCGGCGCTCGCGCGTGGTGGTGGAGCGCGCGGGCCGTTCGCGCTCTCCCGCGCGCCGTTCGATCTCCGGCAGGCGCGCCGCGCCGCGCTGTTCGGCGGCCTCGTCGCCGATCCCGTCTTCTGCGCCCGCGCGCTCGGGCTCGGCCGGGGCCGCGCGCTCGATCAGGCGCGCGCCACCGCGCGCAGCCTCCTCCTCTCGCTGCGCCTCGACGCCGCGACCGTGGCGCTCGTGTTCGGCGCCGGAAAGGACGGAGGCGGGCACGTGCTGCTCCGGGCCTCGCGCGATCGGAGCGACCGCTTCGAGGAGACCACCGCGCGCGCGCTCGGCGCGCCGATCCCGGGCGCGCTCGCCGGGGTCGTCCCGGCGCTCGATCCCGGCGCGGCGGTCCGGCTCGCCGGGGCGCTCCTCGCCGCGCGCGATCGGCGCGGCCTGATCGAGCGCTTCGACGAGGACTGGTTCCGCAACCCGCGCGCCGCCGAGGCCATCCGCGACGAGGACGGCGCGCGCGCGCCGGCGCCGCGCGCCAGCGAGGGCGATCTCGAGGCGGGCCTCGGCGAGATGATGCGCTCGCTCGCGAGCCTGTAGCGCGGGCGCGTCGTCAGGAGACGTGATGTAAAGAGGGGCTCGTCCGCTCTGCGAGAACCCTTCCAGCTTTGACTGACACGTGCTAGTGCCGGCTCGCGAAATCGCCCCCCGGGGGGCGTGGGGCAGCGAGCGGCTCGCGCTGCGCCGCCCTCGTCGCCGAACAAGCACCCGTGAACCCGAACGCAATGCACCCTCTCCTCGCGTCCGGCGCCAGCGCCATCACCGTCGACTTCGATCTGACGTTCCTGGCGCAGGTCGTCCTGTTCTCGACGTTCGTCGTCGTGCTCAAGCCGCTCCTGTTCGATCCGCTGCTCCGCGTCTTCGAAGAGCGCGAGCGCCGCACCGACGGCGCCAAGCGGGAAGCGCGCGAGATGGACGAGCGCGCCGGCGAGCTGCTCACCCGCTACGAGGCCGAGATCGAGAAGGTCCGGCGCGAGGCGGGGATCGAGCGAGAGCGGCTCCGCGCCGAGACGGCGAAGATCGAGGCGCAGATCATGGCCGAGGCCCGGGCCGAGACGGCGCGCATCCTCGAGGACAGCAAGGCGAAGATCGCGGCCGAGGTCGCCCGCATGCGCGGCGAGCTCTCCGCCGCCCAGCCCGCGCTCGCCGCGGAGATCGCCGCCAGCATGCTCGGCCGCGAGGTGCACCAGTGAAGAAGCCGCTCCGCCGCTCCTCGCTCGCGCTCGGCCTGGCCGCGGCGCTCGCCGCCGGCTCGGCGCTGGCTCAGACGCCGCCGCCGGGCTCCGACCCGGCGCTGCCCCCCGGGCACCCGCCCATCCCCTCGCCTGCCCAGGCGCAGCCGGGCTCGCCGCAGATGCCGCAGCGCCCGCGCGACGCGCAGCCCGGCCGGCCGCTCGGGCCGGGCGGCCGCCAGCTCCCGCCGGGCCATGGGCTCCGGCCGCCGGGCATGCAGCCCGGCCGCGCGCGACCCACGCCGCCGCCCGCGCAGCCCGAGCACGCCTCCCACGGGGAGGGGCACTGCCCCGGGCACGGCCCGACGGATCCGCCGCCGCACGTCAACTGGTGGCACGGCCTCATCGGCGTGAACAACGAGGCGGCCGCGAAGGGCGGGATCAACGCCCTGCTCTGGCGCTACCACAACGAGCAGAACCCCTGCGATCCGAAGAACGAGCCGCCGCCGTTCCTCGCGTCGGTCCTGAACTTCGGGCTGCTCGCGCTCATCGTCGTCCGCTTCGGGAGGAAGCCCATCGCGGAGGCGCTCAAGAAGCGCAAGCAGACGATCACGCAGGAGCTCGACAACGCGTCGCGCCTCAAGCAGGAGGCCGAGCAGCGGCTCGAGGAGTACGAGGACAAGCTCACGCGGCTCGAGGAGACGCTCGCCGAGCTCAAGGCCGAGCACGCGGCGCAGGCGGAGGTCGAGAAGGCCCACGTGCTTGCCGAGGCGGAGCAGCGGCGCGTCCGGATGCGGCGCGACGCCGAGTTCCGCGCCGAGCAGGAGCTCAAGGCGGCGCGCGCAATGCTCCTCCAGGAGGCGGTGCAGAACGCCGTCGCCGCGGCCGAGGAGCTGCTCCGGCAGCGCATCGGCCAGCAGGACCTCGACCGGGTCAACGAAGAGTACCTGAAGGCCATCCCCGCGGCCGTCTCCGCCGGCGCGCGCCGCGGAGCCCAGACCACCGGAGCAGCGACATGAGCTACGAGTCCGTCGCCCGACGCTACGGGCGCGCGATCTTCGAGATCGGCAAGGAGACCGGGACCCTCGCGGCCCTCGCCAGGGAGATCGGGGACGCCAGCGCGATGTACTCGGCGAGCGAGGAGCTCCGCCTCGTCCTCGACAACCCGCTCATCCCGGAGGCCTCGCGCGAGGAGCTGCTCCGCGAGATCGGCGGCCGCGCCGCCTTCTCGGACGTGACGAAGAACACCCTCCTCCTGCTGGCGCGGCGCCGGCGCCTCGTGGCGCTGCCCGAGATCGCGCGGCAGCTCGCGCTCCTCGTCGATCAGGACCAGAACGTCGCCCGGGCCGTGGTGACGAGCGCGGGCCCGCTGACCGACGGCTACCTCGACCGGCTCCGGGCCGAGCTCGAGAAGGCGACCGGCAGGAAGATCTCGGTCACCCACAGGCAGGATCCCTCACTCATCGCGGGCGTGGTGACCCAGATCGACGATCAGGTGATCGACGGCAGCCTCCGGACCCGGCTGTCGAGCTTCCGTGACAACCTGCTCAGGACCTGAGGGGACGCGAGCAAGCCCCCCTGTTTCATGATGGGTCGTGGCCCGGCGCTCAGCGCCCCCTCGACCTTGACGACGTTGACTCCGCAGCCCAAGCGTCTCCCGACAGAGGACTCCGCATGCAGCTCCGCGCCGAAGAGATCTCCCAGATCATCAAGAAGCAAATCCAGAATATCGACAAGGCCGCTCAGGTCACCGAGACGGGCACCGTGCTCACGGTGGGCGACGGCATCGCCCGCGTGCACGGCCTGAGCCGCGCGATGGCCGGCGAGCTCGTCGAGTTCACCGGCTCGGAGGGCGGCAGCCTGATGGGGCTCGTGCTGAACCTCGAGCAGGACAACGTGGGCGCCGCCATCTTCGGCGACACGAGCGCCATCAAGGAGGGCGACGCCGTCAAGCGGACCGGGCGCATCATGGAGGTGCCCGTCGGCGAGGCGACCCTCGGGCGCGTCGTGAACGCGCTCGGCATGCCGATCGACGGCAAGGGGCCGCTCGAGACGAAGGAGCGCCGCCGCGTCGAGGTGAAGGCGCCCGGCATCATCCAGCGCCAGCCGGTCACCGAGCCGATGCAGACCGGCATCAAGGCGATCGACGCGATGATCCCGGTCGGCCGCGGCCAGCGCGAGCTGATCATCGGCGACCGGCAGACGGGCAAGACCGCCGTCGCCGTCGACGCGATCATCAACCAGAAGGGCAAGGGCGTCATCTGCGTCTACGTCGCGATCGGCCAGAAGCTGTCGACGGTGCGCCAGGTCGTGGACAAGCTCGATGCGCACGGCGCGCTGGAGTACACGATCATCGTCGCCGCCACGGCGAGCGAGACCGCGCCGCTCCAGTTCATCGCGCCGTACACCGGCGTGACGATCGGCGAGTACTTCCGTGACAGCGGGCGCCACGCGCTGTGCATCTACGACGATCTGTCGAAGCAGGCTGTCGCGTACCGCCAGCTCTCGCTCCTGCTCCGCCGCCCGCCGGGCCGCGAGGCGTACCCGGGCGACGTCTTCTACCTCCACTCCCGGCTCCTCGAGCGCGCCGCCAAGATGGCCGACATCTTCTACGTCGTGTCGAAGGGGACGAAGATCGAGGGCGGCGACGCCTCGTACCGCGGCGTCGACGGCAAGGCGCACGTCGGGGCGCACGGGATGCACTCGGCGAAGGACTCGCTCTGGAAGACGATCGACGGGGCCCTCTTCGAGAAGCTCGAGCAGGCGCGCAAGGAAGAGAAGAAGGACGAGATCAAGAAGCTCGAGCAGCAGCTCTCGGACAAGGCGAAGGCGAGCGACTACGAGATCGTCCGCGATCCGAAGTCGGGCGGCTCGCTCACGGCGCTGCCGGTCATCGAGACGCAGGCGGGTGACGTGTCGGCGTACATCCCGACGAACGTCATCAGCATCACGGACGGGCAGATCTTCCTCGAGGCCGACCTCTTCTACTCCGGCGTCCGCCCGGCCATCAACGTCGGCATCTCGGTCAGCCGGGTCGGCGGCAACGCGCAGATCAAGGCGATGAAGTCGATCGCCGGCACGCTCCGCCTCGACCTCGCGCAGTACCGCGCCATGGCGGCGTTCTCCCAGTTCGCCTCGGACCTGGACGCGAAGACCCGCGCGCAGCTCGAGCGCGGCGCGCGCCTCACCGAGATCCTGAAGCAGGGCCAGTACGTGCCGCTGGCCGTCGAGAAGCAGATCCTCATCATCTACGCCGGCACGCAGGGCCTGCTCGACAGCCTGCCGGTGAGCTCGCTCTCGCGCTTCGAGGAAGAGCTCTACAAGTTCATCGAGGCGAAGCACCCGCAGATCTTCACGGACATCCGCGAGAAGAAGGCCCTCGACGACGACCTCAAGTCCCGGATGACCAAGGCGATCGACACCTTCAAGAAGCGGTTCGCGGTGGAAGCGGGCGGCGCCTCGACCGCGGCCGACGAGGACGGCGCGGGCGACGACGAGGAGGAGGCGCCGGCGCCGAAGGCCAAGTCGAAGAGCGGGAAGAGCGCCTCGAAGGCAAAGGAAAAGTAGGCAGCCGTGCCCAGCCTCAAGTCCATTCGCAAGCGGATCTCCAGCGTCAAGTCGACGCAGAAGATCACCCGCGCCATGAAGATGGTCGCGGGCGCCAAGCTCAACAAGGCGCAGCTGCGCATCACCGAGCTGCGGCCCTACGCCGTGAAGGTGCAGGAGGTGCTCTCGGCGATCACGCGCGACGCGGCTCCCGCGGCCGAGGCGCTCGCGGCGGAGGGGATCGGGGCGGAGGGCGAGGCGGGCGCGCTCGCCGGTGGCGAGAGGGCGCTGCACCCGCTGCTCGTGACCCGCCCGGAGCGGCGCGTGCTGCTCGTGGTGCTCACGAGCGACCGCGGGCTCTGTGGCGCCTTCAACACCAACATCAACAAGCGCGCCGAGCGCGAGTGGAAGAGCCGGACGGAGGCGGGCCAGGAGGTCCAGCTCGCGATCATCGGCCGCAAGGGTCGGGACTACTTCAACCGCCGCGGTGCGCCGATCCTCGAGTACCTGGCCGGGGTCTGGGACAAGCTCAACCTCGAGACGGCCCAGGCCGTCGGCGCGAAGCTCCTCGCCCCGTTCAACAAGGGCGAGATCGACGCGATCTACCTCGTCTACAACGAGTTCAAGAGCGCCATCACGCAGACGGTCGTCGTCGAGCGGCTCCTGCCGCCCGCCGGCGGTCCGGCGAAAGAGCAGGAGCAGGGGGACGAGGGCGGCCACGGCGCGCCCTCCGCGGCGTCGGAGTTCCTCTACGAGCCGGACAAGGGCGCGCTCCTGGAGCGGCTCGTCCCGATGTACGTGGACATCTCGATCCTGCGCGCGCTCTACGAGTCGATGGCGAGCGAGCTCGGCGCGAAGCTCACGGCGATGGATGCCGCGAACAAGAACGCCAAGGAAGTGATCGACAAGCTGACGCTCGAGTACAACAAGGCGCGTCAGGCGGCGATCACCAAGGAGCTCATGGAGATCATCGGCGGCAGCGAGGCGCTCAAGGAGTAGCGAGCCGCGCTGCACGCCGGGATCTTCGATCGCCGCATTGAGCCGGCCGCGCATGCGGCCGGCTCGCCTCTCGGGGCCTCTCCCCGCCTCGCTTTCATTCGCTTCACCTGCAGCGCCCGTCCCCGGCTGCCCGACGCTGGCCGAACATCCGAGCAGCCAGCACTGGCGGAGCCGACCGGGCTGCCCCATGGTTGCGTTCCCGTGCTCCAGCCCATCAACCCCGATCACCCGGAACCCCGCAAGATCGCGCGAGCGATCGATCTCATTCAGAAGGGGGAGGTCATCGGCTACCCGACCGATACCGTGTACGGGTTCGGGTGCGACCTGATGAACAAGGCCGCTATCGAGCGGGTGTATCAGATCAAGGGGATGCGCCAGAACAAGAACCTGGCGTTCATCTGCCCGGATCTGAGCGACATCGCGCGCTATGCGATCGTCGAGAACCAGGCGTACCGCATCCTGAAGCGCTACCTGCCCGGGCCGTACACCTTCATCCTCCCCGCGACGCGCGAGGTGCCGAAGTACGTGCACCTCAAGCAGAAGACGGTCGGCATCCGCGTGCCGAACCACCCGGTCGCGCTCGCGCTGGTCCGCGCGCTCGGGCGGCCGCTCATCAGCACGACCGCGGCGCCTCCCGGGGAGGATCCGATCATCGATCCGGGGGAGATCGACGACCGGTTTCCGGGGCTCGCGCTCGTCCTCGACGCTGGGACCGGCGGGTCAGTACCGACGACCGTGATCGACCTGAGCCAGGGCGAGGTGCAGATCGTCCGCGAGGGCGCGGGGCCGATCGACGAGCTCGTCTGAGCCCGGGTGAGAGGAAGAGGGGGGCATCCGAGCTGCCCAGCCCGAGGAGAGGGAGCTCGCCAGGGCCCAGTCAGGGACGCTCCGGCTCGCTCTCCGCGGCTGGAACGGACTCGTACGCCGTGTACACGATCCCCTCGCGGTCGAGCCGCTCCCGCGCCGTCGCGAACGCGAGCGGGCTCCGGTCGCCGCCGACGAAGCGGCGGCCGAGGCGCGCGGCCGCGACGAGCGTGGTGCCGCTGCCGCACATGAGGTCGGCGACGGTCGCGCCGGGCGCGGAGGACGCGCGGACGATGCGCTCCAGCAGCCGCTCCGGCTTCTGCGTGGGGTAGCCGGTGGCCTCGCGGCGCAGCGGGGTGTTGGCGACCATCCCGGGAATGTCGCTCCACACGCTCCCGAGCCGGCGGCCCTCGTCGGCGTAGTACCGGTACGCCTTGCCGCCGAGGATCCGCTCGCGGTACAGGCGGCCGTCCTCGTCGCGGTGCTTGAAATGCATCGCGAGGCTGGTCTCGGCGTACGGCTCGCGGAGCGTCGGATCCGCGGCGTTGTAGACCACCTGGCCGCGCTCGCTCGAGGCGCGCGCGTAAAGGAGGATCGTCTGGTGCGTGACGGAGAAGCCGCGCGCGCCCCGGCCGCCGTTTCCGGGCGCCCAGATGATCTCGCCGAGGAAGGCGCCGCGGCCGAACAGGCGATCACACGCGACCTTCGCGTCGTGGACCGCGCGGTGATCGAGGTGCAGGTACAGCGTCGCGCCCTCGGTCATGCGATCGCGGATGGCCTCGAGGCGCGGCGCGAGCATCGCGACGAGCGCGTCGGCGCTCGCGCGATCGTCGTACGCGTCGGGCCCGCTCTCCGGCCTGCGCCGCCCGCGCGCCTGGCCGCGCGCCGCCCGCGCGGTCATCGTCGTCCCGACGCCGAAGGGAGGATCGAGGTAGACGAGATCGAACCGCACGTCCGCGGGGAGCGCCGCGCAGACGTCGGCCGCGTCGCCGTGCGCCAGGAGGTGGCTCACAGCGCGCTGTCGGGAGCCGCCACGCGAGAGCCCGCGGCGGCGCTTCCAGGCAGGAGGTCGTCGAGCAACGCAGCGGCGAGGTCGCCGTCCGACGGCCCGATGAGCTGCGGCACGGCCGGCAGCCACGGCCACTGCGGGCCGCCGCCGAGGCAGCCGGAGAGGGTTTCGTCCGGCGTACAAGCGACGCGGAGGTGGATGTGATCGGCGTGCGCCGTGCTGTCGCCCGGCTGGAGCAGCATGCTCTCGGCATACCAGATGAGCTCCGGGTCCTCGCCGAGCGCGCGCGCGTACTCGATGAGCAGCGCCTCGAGCCAGCGGGCCAGGAAGAGCCACTGGACGTGCGCCTCGGGCGAGCGGACGAGCGACTTCACGAGCAGCCACTGCCGCTCGACGTCGAAGCGGACGTACTGAGGCGCGCCCGCGCGCGGCGACGCGGGCTCCTCGGCGCCGTCGCTGATCCGCCCGAGCCCGTCCGGCCCGAACGCGACGAAGCCCGGCGAGCGCACAGGGCGGCCGTCCGGGGTCAGCGCGTAGAGCAAGAGGTCGGCGTCGCGCCCTGTGCGGTGGGACCGGTGGCCCCGCGTCGCGCCGCCGTAGCGCGCGGAGAGGTCGCCCACGACGAGCGGCTCGCCGCCCGGCCGCGCCAGCGACACCTCCGCCGCGGCGCGCTGGACCGCGGCGACCAGCCTCGCCGTCCCCCACCGGATGCCGTTGCTGCGGAGCAGCCGGTAGCCCGGGCCCTGCCTCGGGAGCTCGACGGCGTCGGTGATGACGCCGTGGTGCGGCACGCCGATCGAGCCGCGGAGCGCAGGGGCGAGCGGCGTGGGCGAGGAGCCGACGCAGGCCGCGCAGCAGAGCGCGACGAGCCCGAGGAGGAAGGTGGCGAGGAGAGGACGGCTGGGCATCACGACGACAGAGAGCAGGGCCACGGCGCCAGGCACCGGACGGACGAAGCTGACAGCCGCTCGTTAGCCTCGCCGGCGGCGGAGGGGAAGTTCTCGGCTCACCCGGATGGCCGGAGCGCGGCGCGCGCCGCGATCGTGGGTCCAGCCGGCGATGAAGATGAGCTCGCCTGCGCGTGTGCGTTCGCCCTGGTTGTTCACGTCGTTGATTATCCATGGAGGGGCCGTGTCGAAAGGCCCGTCGTGTACAAGATCGACATGGTTCAAACGCACACCGGGATCGGGGACAAGATGGCTATTTCGATGATCGCTCGTCCTCCTGGCGGAGGTGATATCGCAGGGTCCTGCGTCCCGAAATGGTCGCTCGATGGTTGATATCGAGCATCGATGGATATCCGCACGACTCAGCGCGTGCGAACCGGCGTCGCGCCACGCAGAGGCGGCCAAACTGCCACACGGATCGGGCGCCGCAATACGCTCCCCCTGCCCTCGCGGAGCGATCAGCGCTAACACCCACGCCCCATGGATCCCGACCAGCGCGCCACCCAGCGGAACACCACCCAGGGGAGCACGGGCGCAGATCGACAGCCGCCGCCAGCGGACGAGCCCGAGGGCGTCGCCTGGAAGGGCGCGCTGGCCGTCGCCCTCGTCGTGGGTGGCCTCGTGGTGTGGCGCGCCTGCTCCACGCCGGGAGGCGGCGCGAGCGACGCGCCCGCGCCGCCCAGCGCGAACCCCGCGGCGTCCGCGCCGAGCGACGCCGCCGACGCCGCCGCGGCGCCGCAGCCGCCGCGCTGCACGCCCGCGAGCGCGCCGCCGTTCGTGATCGGCGACGCGCCGCCCGCGCGCGGGGCCGAGCAAGGCGCGGGGGGCGGCGACGCGGACAGCGTTGAAGACATCGCGCCGTTCGCCGTCGAGGTCGGCCGCGGGACGACGTTCTCCGGCGGGTTCGCCGTGGGCGCCCAGCGAGAAGCCGAGGGCGGGACCGTCGCGATGGTGGCCACGCTCTCGGCCGACGGCGCCCAGGGGAAGCTCGTCCGCCTCGCGCGATCGCGCGGGGACATGGATCCTCCGGTCGTCACAGGCGCGGGGGGCGCGATCCTCGCCGCGATGCTCGAGCCGAACGCGGGCGGGCGCGCGATCAAGGTCGCCAGGGTCGAGGGGGACCACGTGACGTGGGGGGCCGAGCTCGCCGAGGGGCGGGACGAGTCGCTCGCGCTCGACATCGCCACGTCCGGCGAGCGCGCGGTCATCGTCTGGGACGACGTGACCCGCGACGGCAAGCGATCGCGGATCATGCTCGCCTCCGCCGACGTGGGCACGCTGCGCTCCGTGACGTCGGCCCGCCCGGTCTCCCAGCCGAGCACCGACGCCGAGATGCCGCGGGTGCTCGGCCGGCCGGGCGGCTACTGGCTCGCGTACATCGCGCGCGCCGAGGAGCCGGCGCGAAAGGCCGCGGCGAAGAAGGACGAGGGCGACGAGGACACCGCCGCGGCAGGCGAGACGATCACCCACCAGTGGATCGAGGTGGTCCCCCTCGACGAGGCGGGCGCGCTCACCGCGACGCCCCGCGCGGTCACCCCCAAGAACGGACACGTGCTCGCGTACGACCTGACGCTCGGCGACGACGACGGGCTCATCCTCGCCTTACGGGACGACGACACCCCGAGCGGCTCGATCGGAGGGCGCATCAGCGCCGTGCTGGTGCGGCTCGGCGGCGCCAGCGAGCCGCGCGTGCTCGTCGGCGGCGATCGCGAGCAGGACGCCCCGCCCGAGGCCGCGCTGGGCCTGGGCGCCGGGGTGCCGGCGCTCCTCCCCGGCGCACGAGGCCCGGGCGGGCAGGACCCGGCGAAGGCCGCGGGCGCAGCGGCATGGCTCGCGATCGCGAACGCGTCCGGCCCGACGCAGCTCGCGGCGCTCACCGCGAGAGGCGAGCTCGAAGGCGGTCTGCAAGCCGAGCCGGCCCTCGGGCGCGGCGAGCCGATCGCCGCCTCCGCAGAGGCGCTGCTCGTGGCGCACCCGGCCGGAAAAGCGATGAAGCTCGCCTTGCTGCGCTGCGCATCGACAGCACCGTTCAACAAGTAGGTCGCCCCTGTATCAGTAAGCGCGCGACGCCAGCCAGCAGGCGCATCGACTGTAGATTGAAGGCGCGTGGATGTGTAGCATCCGCGGCGGTGGCCCACGGGGACGATCCGCAACACGAAGCGTCGCGCCGGCCTGGTTTGCCGAGCCTGTCCGGATCGCCGGACGAAGGTGGCTGGGAAGCCAACGCCGACAACGCTCAAATGACGCGCGCGAGCGCGCAACCTCAGCCCGGCGCGAAGACGCTGCTCGTCGGCACGAGCACGTCGAGGGCCGGCGAGCCGTCGAGCGCGAGCACGCCGACAGGCGGCGAACCGCTGCCGGCGAGCGCGAGCGCGCCGACAGACGGCGAACCGCTGCCGGCGGCCGCGAGCGCGCCGACGGACGGCGAACCGCTGCCGGCGACCGCGAGCCCGCTGCCGCCGCCGAACCCGCCGCCGCTGCCGAGCCCACCGCTAACCTCGATCCCCCCGCCGCTGCCGAGCCCGTCGCTGGCCTCGAGCCCGCCGCTGCCGCCGAGCGCGCCGCCGCCAGGGCCGAACAAGACGCCGGCCCCGAGCGTACCGCCGCCAGTACCGAGCAGGCCACCGCCGCTGATCCGCCGCAAAGACGGCAGCGTCGCGAGCGGGCCACCGCCGGCGCCGCCGTCGCTGGCGCCGCCGTCGAGGCCTCCGCCGCCGATGCCGCCGGGAGGCGCGTCCAAGACGACGGCGGCGCCCCCTGGACCCGGCCCCGCCCGCCCTCCGGCGCGCGGCCCAGGCCAGCGCCCACCGAGCCCGAACCGCGCCGCAACGCAGCCCGCTCCAGGCTCCGCCGCGAGCGCGGCGAAGCCGGCGCCTGGCTCCCAGCCGGGCGGCGCGGCCCAGGCGATCGCCGCCTTCGACGCAAGCACGACGCCGATGCCCATCTCGGTCGAGCCGACCGCGACACCGCTGCCCATCTCGGTCGATGCGACCGCAACACCGCTGCCCATCTCGGTCGAGCCGAGCTCGTCGCCGGCGCCCATCTCGGTCGAGTCGCTCGAACCGGCGCCCGCGCAGAGCGCCGCGCCGGCGCCCACACAGAGCGCCGCGCCGGCGCCCACACAGAGCGCCGCGCCGGCGCCCACGCCAAGCGCGACGCGCACGCCGTTGCCAGGCGGCGCGCACGCACCGAGCGCGACGCGCACGCCGCTGCCGGGCGGCGCGCCCACGCCGGGCGCCCCACGCGCGCCGCTGCCGGGCGGCGCGCCCACCCCGAGCGCCACGCGCACGCCGATACCGGGCGTCACGCCGAACGCCGCGCATGCGCCGGGCGCCACGCCCGCGCAGAGCACAGCGGCGCCCGCGCAGAGCGCCGCGCATGCGGCGACCGTCCTGCACGCGCCGAACGCCGCGCATGCGGCGACCGTCCTGCACGCGCCGAACGCCGCGCATGCGCCCGCGCCGAGCGCCGCGCACGCGCCCGCCCAGCCACCTCCGGCGCCCCGCTCCCAGCCGAACGCGCCCGAGGCGCCCGCGCAGAGCCCGCAGCTCGCCGCGCCGGACCTCGCCACCGAGCTCCAGCAGCGCGCCGAGCGGCTCAAGGGCAGCGATCCGGTCGGCGCGGCGCGCGCCCTCGTCGAGCTCGGCATCCACGAAGAGCGGGTGCTCAAGAACCCCGCCGCCGCGCGCCGCTCGTACGAGCGCGCTCGACAGCTGTCCCGCACGCTCGAGCCGGCGCTCTCGCGGGTCCACCGCGTGCTCGACGCGCGCACCGAGCTCGCCCTCGCGCTCGAGGTCGTGGAGGACAAGCTCCGCGTCGCCGAGACCGACGCGCTCCGGGCCGACCTCCTCGCCGAGCGGGCGCGCCTGCTCCAGGCGCTCGGGCGGACGCCCGAGAGCTGCGAGACCTTCACCGAGGCGCTCCGGCTCGTCCCGCTCCACGCCGCGTCGCTGCGCGGGCTCGAGATCGCCCTCCGGCGCGAGAGCGCCCGCGGCGCCGAGCAGGCGGCCAAGGACCTCGCCGCGCACCTCGACCGGCTCTCCGCCGCCTACGCCCCAGGGCGCGGGCGGTCGGACGGCGACGGCCAGCTCACCGCCTGGGTCCACGTCGAGCGCGCCGCCGTGCTCGATCGGAAGCTCTACAAGCCGGAGCTCGCCCTCGCGTCCCTCGAGGGCGCGATCGCGTTCGATCCAGGGCCTGGGCCCGTGCGGGAGGCGCTCCGCCGCCACCTCGTGCACCACGACGGCATCGTCGGCCTCGTCAGCGCGCTCTCCCTGGAGGCCGATCACGAGAGCGACGACGACCGCGCGGCGCGGCTGCTCTACACGGCGGCGCGGCTGCTCATCGACAAGATCCGCTCCCCGGCGGACGCGGTGCCCCTCCTCCGGCGCGCGTCGACGCGGGCCCCGGCCGGCTCGCCGACCGCGCGGCGCGTGGTCGGCGAGCTGATCCGCCTGCTCGAGGCGAACGGCATGCTCGAGCTCGCCGCCAACGTGCGCCAGAAGGAGCTCGCGCTCCTCACCGACAAAGAGGCGATCATCCACGAGCACGTCCGCCTCGCGGAGATCTACGACACGCTCGGGGACGCAGAGCAGGCCGCGCTCCACGCGACGCGCGCGCTCGAGCTCGATCCGGAGGACAGCTCGACGCGCGAGCGGCTCGACCGCGCCCTCCAGCGCCTCGGCCACCACGCGGAGCGCGTGGAGGTGTGGACCGCCGTCGCCAACGCCGACCGGCCCGCGCCCGTCCGGGTCGCGGCGCTCCTCCGCGCCGCGGACATCTCCGAGCGCCACCTGAAGCGGCGCGACGAGGCGCTCGCCATCCTGCGCGCCGCGTGGGCGATCGAGCCGGGCAACAGCTCGGTCTTCGACGCGCTCTCCGCCCTGCTCACGCCGGACGCCCTGGCCGTCGAGGAAGATCCGCGCGGCGTGCAGGCGCGGCTCGACCTGTACACGCAGGCCGCGAGCGCGACGGAGGACCCGACGCGCAAGATCGGGCTCCTCGAGAAGCTCGTCTCCATCTGGGAGGACGAGCTCGCCCAGCCCGCCCGCGCCGTGGAGGAGATCGAGAAGATCCTCGCGATCGACCCGGAGCGGCGCGCCGCGATCCTCGCGCTCCAGCGCAACGCCGCGCGCGCGGGCGACGCGCAGCGGCTCGCGCGCGCGCTCTGCGCCGAGGCCGAGCTCACGAGCAGCCCGCGCGAGCAGCGCAGGCTCCTCCTGCGCGCCGCCGACGTCACCGAGCTCCGGCTCGGCGATCGCGACCGGGCCTCGTCGCTGGTCGATCGTGCGCTCGCGATCGATCCGGCCGACCCCGACGCGCTGCGCGCGCGTATCCGCCTCGACGAGCGCGCCGGCCGGTACGAGGAGGCGCGGCGCGCGCTGCTCAAGCTCATCCAGCGCGACCCCGCGGGAGACGCGGCGTTCAGCCTCTGGCTCGAGGTCGCGGGGCTCGACGAGCGGCGCCTCAAGCGGCCGCACAGCGCCGTGGAGTCGTACCGCGAGGCGGCGCGTAAGCGGCCCGCTCACCCGCTGCCCCGGATCGAGATCGCGCGGCTCCTCCGCGAGACCGGCAACTACGAGAAGCTCGTCGAGGTCCTCAGCTCGCTCGCCGACGAGGCGCAGCGGCCCGACGACCACGCGCGGCTGCTCTTCCAGGCGGCCGAGGTGCAGGAGCTCGCCCTCGGGCGCGATCAGGACGCCCTCCGCCTCCTCGCCCGCGCCGACGCGGCGCTCGCCTCGGGCCAGCACGATCCGGCGATCCTCGACGCGATGGAGCGCATCTACGTCCGCGCCGGCGGCGCAGGCGTCGGCGTCGGCCTCGGCGCGCCGGTCGCGCAGCGGCCCGCGACCGGCGCCCGCGCGTCCAGCCTGCCGGGGATGTCCGCCTCCATGATCGCGAGCGAGCTCGCGGGGCTGTACGCGCGCTGGCTCGAGCGCAAGCCGCCGGCGCTCGTCGATCACGCGCTCCGGATCTCCCTTGCGCTGGTCCTCGCGGACAGCAGCCCGCGCCAGGCAGTCGAGATCCTGGAGGGGCTCGTCGGGGTGGTGCCGAACCACGTCCCGGCGCTCCGCATGCTGGAGCAGCTCTACCGGCACCTCGAGGCGCCGACGTCGCTCGCGACCGTCCTGCGCGCGGAGGCCGACGTGTTCACCTCCGCCACCGCGCGCGGCGGCGCCCTCTGGGAGATCGCGTCGCTCGAGGAGCAGCTCGGGCCGAGCGCCGCGCTCGAGGCGCTCGCGCGCATCGTGAAGGAGGCGCCCGACGACGCGGCCGCCCACACGGCGATCCTCCGCATCGCCGCGAAGGCGAGCCCCGCGGATCCGATCGCGCCGCGGGCGCAGGCCCTCTTCGCCAGCGCCATCCGCGACAGCCGGGAGTTGACGCCCGATCCCATCGCGCGCGCCCTCTACAGCGTCGAGGAGGCGCTCCTCGCGGAGGCGCAGGCCGACGCGGACCCCGCCGCCGCCCGCGCGGCGCTCGCCGGCTTCCGCAACGCCCTCGGGCTGTGGCCGGAGAGCGTCATCGCGGCGCGCGGGCTCGATCGGCTCGCGCAGCGCCTCGGCGACCGCGCGAGCGTGATCGCGGCCCAGCTGGCGCTCGCCGACCTCGTCCTCGGAGCGCCCGCGCGCGCGATGCACCTCGTGCGCGCGGCGGAGCTCACCGCCGAGGACGCGTCCCCCGAGGGCCGCGCGCGCGCGCTCGATCTGTACGAGAGCGCGCTCCGCGCGGATCCGAGCTGCGTGGCCGCGGCGCGCGCGCTCGCCAAGGAGCTCGCGGGCGATCCCCAGCGGCTCACCGATCGGCTCGGCGAGGCGCTCGGCAAGGCCGCGAGCCGCGAGGCGATCTCGCTGCTCGGCACGGAGATCGCCAGGTCGGTGCTGCAGCACCACGGGCGCCCGGGCGCGATCGACGCCGGCGTGGGCATCTCGGCCGTCCGGCGGGTCATCGAGACGCTCCCGAACGACGCGGCCGCGCTGCTCCTGCTCGCGCGGCTGCTCACCGCGCAGCGCGTCTGGCTCGAGGCCCGCGACGCCCTGAAGCGCGCCGTGGCCGCGGCGACAGACGCCGAGACCAAGATCGCGGCGCAGTTCCTGATCGCCGACCTGTACGAGGGGGCGCTCGCGAACCCGGCGCTCGCCCAGGACGCGCTCCAGGCGGTCCTGTCGCTCGACGCGCAGAACCGGCCCGCGCTCGAGCGGCTGCACAAGCTCGGCGTCACGCGCGGCGACCACGCGCTCGCGCTGCGCGCGCTGGGGCGCCTGGTCGAGCTGTCGCCCGACCCGGGCTCCCGCGTCGAGGCCGCCCTGCGCCTCGCGGACGCCTACCGCGACGCCGGCGACACGGCCGGCATGGTCCGCACGCTGTGCGACGCGATCGTGAGCGCGCCCGGCGGTGACACGCGCGGGTGGGTGGCGCTCGCCCGCCTGTACCGCGTCGACACGAGCGAGGGCGCCGCGGCCTACGCCAAGGCGCTCGCGCAGCTGCTCGAGGTCGCCGAGTCCCGCCGCATCCCGGCCGATCCGCGCTGGCTGACCACGCTCGGCCTGCTCGAGTCGACCCTGCTCGTGCGGCCTCGCGACGGGCTCGCGCGCCTCCAGCAGGCCGTCGCGCTCCCGGGCGCGCCGCCCGAGTCGCGCACCGCGCTCGGCCGCGGGCTCGAGGCGGCGGGGCGCAACGCGGAGGCGGTCCAGGTGCTGCGGGACGTCCTGACGCCCGATCCGGAGGTCTTCACGCGGCTCCCGGATCTCGGCCCGGCGCTCGCCGCGCTCGAGGCCGCGCTCGCCAAGGACGGGCGCGCGGAGGAGCGGATCACCGTGGAGGAGGTCCGCGCCTGCCTCGGCGAGGTGTCGCTGGACCGCATGTCCCGCCTCAGGGGCCGACGCGTCCCGTCGGAGGCGCCGTACGCCGGGGCCTTCGCGGGCCCCGAGATGGGCCGGCTGCTCCTCCCGGAGGCCCGGAGCCCGTGGATCGACGTGGCGCTCGCGATCGCGCCGATCGCGGCGAAGGCGATCCGCTTCGAGCTGAGCAACTTCGGCATCAGCTCGCGCGAGCGGATCGGCCCGCGCGACAACCACCCGACGCGGCAGCTCGCCGAGCGGGTGGGCCGCGCGCTCGGCATCGAGGCGTTCGAGCTCTACCTCGTCCCCTCGTGGCAAGGAGCCGCCCGCGTCTTCCCGGGTGATCCCCCTGCCCTCGTCGCGCCGACGTCGTTCATGGAGCTCCCGGAGCTCGAGCAGACGTTCGCGCTCGCCCGCCTCTTTGCGCGCATCGCGGTCGGCTTCACGTTCCTCGACGAGATCCCGGCCGAGGCGACCGACGGCCTGCTGCTGGCGTCGATCCGCACGATCGATCCCGGCTTCGGGTCGGGCGCCATCTCGCCCCCGCGCGAGCACGCCACGCAGCAGATGCTCCCCGGGGTGCAGCGGGCGATCGGGCGCCGCCAGCGCAAGATGCTCGAGGAGCTCGCGTCGACCGTCGCCGTGTCGTACGACGCGCGCGCCTTCGTCCTCGGCCTGCGCCGGAGCGAGCACCGCATCGGCTACCTGCTCTGCGGCGACGCGCTCGCCGCGATCGACTACCTCCGCCGGTACGATCGCGACATGGCCCGCTCGACCGAGGAGCCCCGCCTGCTCCTTCAGCACCCGGTGTCGAACGAGCTCCTGCGCTACGCGCTCTCGGCCGAGGCCTACGCCGACCGCCGACGCGCCGGATCCATCTGGCCCGCCGTCTGAGCTGAGCGGCACGCGCCCGCTTCGGATACGGGCCCACCTCGACGTTTTCGGTGCTCGGCGTGCTGGAGCACGCCTGTGCGCCGAAAACGCCGATCTGGGCCCGTCTCCTGTGCGGGCGCGCGCCGCTCGGCGGGGCGCGTTCCGGGGGGACGAGCTCGGCGGGGCGCGTTCCGGGGGGATGAGCTCGGCGGGGCGCGTTCCGGGGGGATGAGCTCGGCGGGGCGCGTTCCGGGGGGGATGAGCTCGGCGAGGTGCGTTCCAGGGCGGATGAGCTCGGTGGCGCGGGGGCTTCACCGGGGATGAGCTCGGTGGGGGCGCGCCACGAGGATGAACGAGCGGTGGTGACGCGGCTTGGCATGGTGTGTTTCATGACCGGTGAAGTTCGATGTCGAGAAGATATCGGTGCTTCTGCGGTAACAGGGACGTACAGGGGGCCGGTGATGTTATGTGGCTCCCGGGGTCGCGGTGGGCAGCCGACCATCCGTGTTGAAAAGATCACTGCGCCTCTGCGGCTACAGGGACGTACACACGAGCACCTATGTCGTATGGCGCGCCGGGGTGCGCGGTGCTGCGTCGAATACGTAATTGTCCGACCGGAGCGGTGTTTGGGTATCTGAGGCGCGCGGAGAAGGTCGGGAGGACGGCGCGTGGTATCCTGATCTCCGCGTGAGCAATCCGCTGATGCCGGGCGCCCTGGTGGCAAGTCGCTACCGGGTCGATCGCCAGCTGGCCGAGGGAGGCATGGGGGTCATCTGGGCCGCCACCCACCTCGCGAACGGCGAACGTGTGGCGCTGAAGCTGCTGCGCCCCGGCACGGCGGAGGACGCGTCGACTCGGCGGCGCCTCGTCCGGGAAGCGCGCGCGGCGGCGGCGGTCGATCACCCGAACGTGCCATCCATCCACGACGTGCTCGAGCTCGACAACGGGACGCCGTTCCTCGTCATGGATCTGCTCGAGGGGGAGTCGCTCCGCGACAAGCTGCTGCGCGAGGCGCAGATCCCGCTCCCCGAGCTGTCGCGCATCCTGCTGCCGGTCATCTCGGCCGTCGGCACCGCGCACGCGCTCGGCATCGTCCACCGCGACCTCAAGCCCGACAACATCTTCCTGCTCACGCCCGACGCGGCCGCGCCACGTGCCTCGCCCGGCCCAGCCGCGGAGCACCCGAGCGGCGCGCCGGCGCGCGGCTCCATGGATTCCGCGGACGCGCGGGAGGCAGCGCAGCACGATGCCCGCGTCAGGGTGCTCGACTTCGGCATCGCCAAGGTCACCGCGGCGCCCGGCGAGACCAGCTGGTCCTGGGGACGCACCGGGAGCGGCGAGATGCTCGGGACCCCGTACTACATGTCGCCCGAGCAGATCCTCGGCGAGCACGACGTGGATCACCGCGCCGACATCTGGTCGCTCGGCGTCATCCTCTACGAGTGCCTCACCTCGGTGCGGCCCACCGAGGCCGAGAACATGGGCAAGGTGATGAAGCGCATCCTGACCGGCTCCATCCAGCCGATCGGGGAGAGCGCGCCGACGCTGCCCGCCGACGTCGCGGCCATGATCGATCGCATGCTCAGCCCGGACCGCGCGCAGCGCCCGGCCGATCTCCGCGAGGTCGGCGCGCTCCTCGAGCGTTACGCGGCCGTCGCCCTCCGCCCCTTCGGCCCCCCGGCCGCGCCCAGGGTTCCGGAGAGCGACTCGCTCGTGCCCAGCGCCCGCGCCAGCGACCCGCTCGTGCACAGCGCCCGCGTCAGCGGCTCGCTCGCGCCCGACGGCCGCATCAGCGACGCGTTCCCGGCCAGCACCGCCGATCTGGACGGGGAGGCGTCGACCGCGACGCTGCGCGCAGGCAGCCTCCTGCCAGCGCCGCCCTCGAGCAACCGGCCGCGCGCGCGTGGCGCCGGAGCGGCCCCCCTGGACGCGCCGCCCGACGCCGCGGCGCTCTCCTCGCCGGAGACGGCCGGCGCCACCGCCGCGCTCGCCGAAGAGGGAGCGGTCGCCTCGTCGACAGGAGCGCGCCGCGCGCAGCGCGCAGGGATCAAGCTCGTCGCCGCCGGCGTGCTCATCGCCGCCGGAGCAGGCTTCTCCCTGCTTCGCTGCTCCGCCTCGTCAGCGCAAGAGTCGCTACGCCACCCCGTCATCGCGCCAGCGACGCCCGCTCCATCGAACAAGGAGTGATCCGGTCAACTCCGGATCTGCCGGAGAGCCATTGAGGGAGCTGCCTGAACGAGCCAGTGTCGAGCTCGCCTCGATCGGGTTGTGACGCGATACGCCAGCGCTCTGCCGGGGCGGATTCCTGTTGCGCCGGGATCTTGAACGCGGCGACGCTCCCGCACCTCAGGAGAGCGTCATGCCCAGCGATGTCATCGTCCGGATCCGTTCGCCCCGAGGGTTCATCGACCTGCCTGGCACCGTGGATGCCGTCGGGCCAGCCGCGTCGTCCGCCTTCGAAGAGCGAAAGTCCGCGCCAGGCATTCACCTGCTCGCGGTCGCGATGAGCGACAGCGATTATGCCATCTCGCTCTCGGCGCCGGTCCCCGGGGACAGCCTTGCGGCGCTGCGGGAGGGCGAAGGCAGGGCGATGCTCATCGTGTTTCCCGGCCACTCGCCCGTGCGCCGGCGGCTGCGCGCCGTCGCCGTCTCCAACGTCGAGGTCGTGCCGGATCCGGGCGTGGCGTCGCAGGCGGCGCCGCTCGACCTGAACGCGGGGCGCGAGGGCGCCGCGCCGCTCTGGCTCTTGCCCGCCGGCGTGTTCAGCGCGAGCCCGACCCTCGGCCCCGACGGGCCCGCCGCCCGCGATGCCCTCGTCACCGCGGCCCGGTGGATCTCGTCGCGCCGGACGAGCACCCTCACGCAGCTCTTCCCGCCGAGCGCGTTCCACCCGGAGGAGCCGGTGCGCAAGGAGCGGCTCTCGGCGCGCCGGGGCGCGGCGCTGCTGGATCAGGCGCGCGCGGCGCTCGAGATCGCGGCCGTGGGCGGCGAGGAGGCGAGGCGCGATCCGACCGCCGCTGCGACCCTGCGCTCGGCGGCGACGACCGTCCTCTCGCACCTCATCGCGACGTCGCTGGACGACCGAGGCTTCGCGCCGGTCGCGGAGCGCGCCGCCGAGGAGATCCTCGCGCTCATCGAGAGGGAGGCGGGCGACGAGACGGCCCGGCCGGCGCTGCGCGCGCACGCGATCCACCTGCTCCAGCTGCGCGCCCCGGGGCTCACGGCGGCCCAGCAGGAGCGAGCCCAGGGGCTCGTCCGCGGGCTGCTCCGCGAGGCGCCGCCGTACGACGAGCTCACGGGACCGTGGAACCTCGCGATGTGCGGCGCCTCGGAGTTCCACGAGGGCGAGTGCAACATCCTCGTGTCGACCCACGGCTTCAAGGAGGTCGCCCTCCCGCCCGAGGCGCCCCCGTCGCCGAACGGATGGAGCCCTTACCGCGCCTTCGAGGCCCCCTTCAAGACGCCCGCCGGCGAGCCCATCCGCGTCTTCGCCCGCGCTGCGACCCCGCGTGACGAGAACCTCGAGATGGGGATGATGTTCTTCATCGGGGTGCTCATCAACCGGCACGCCCAGCTCGGCGCCTTCGACCTCCGCGCGGCCGCGGTGCAGGTGAAACAGGAAGGGTACAAGCTGATGATGAACTCGCAGTGCGCGGGGCTCACCACGCGCTTTGCCGTCTCCCAGATGTTCCCGGACGCCGACATCTACTCTTCGTGGGACTCGACGTACTTCAGGACCGGATCGGACGGCGTGGTCACCTCCTCCGAAGGGGTCGATTGCTTCGTCGCCGCGCTGCGCGGGATGAGCAAGCGCGCGTCGCACGCCGAGCTCGACGCGCGCCTCCGGAAGGCGCAGTGGCCCCACCCGCAGGCGCAGATCGCCGGGTTCTCGCAGTTCGTCGGGCCCTCGCACCCGCTCGTCGTCGCCCGCTACTCCGACGTGAACCGGGACGGGCGCGCGGATTACTACGACGGCTTCCTCGACTTCCAGCTCGCGGACATCGCCGAGGACATCGAGGCCTCGATGACGCCGCGCGACCCGGGGGTGAGCGCGTCGCAGATCGGCGGCGACGGCGCGGCGGGCCTCAACTGGGCGGCGGGCAGCCTCAATCGCGTCGCGCAGTACTCGGACATCTGGGCGGGGCTCGCGGGCCAGAGCGAGCTCTACTATGCCTTCCAGTCGGGGGGCTTCTTCAGCCACCGCGAGCCGCCCCACGACGTGCCCACGGGCGGCGCCGTGCAGCAGGATCTCGGGCGGCTCCCGGCCGTCACCCGCTTTCAGCAGAGCAAGGAGGCGCTCGGCGGCCTCTCGGTCGAGGTCATGTTCCACAGCCACCTGAGCCACGCGGCCAAGGAGCTGAAGCGCCTGCTCTGCGCGGCCGACGCCATGCGCCGCGCCTTCGATCTCGGCCACCTCTCCGGCGAAGGGGCGCTGTCCACGCCGAGGGGGCAGCGCTGCGCCATGCTCCTCACGATGGCCGGCCTGCTGGAGTTCCCCGCGGACCAGAACCGCATCGACGGCCTGTGGTCGATGGCGCTCAAGGCGCTGCGGCTCCCGCAGATCTCCCGCAGCGCGGTGCGCGCCTGCATCACCGCGGAGGACCACGAGCTCTCGAACTACTACGGATCGCAGCGCGGGTTGGCGCAGCTCCTCTCGGCGCTCGAAAAGAGCGATCCGGGCGCGTTTCAGCAGCTCGGGAGCGAGGATCCGCTCGTGGGGAGGCTTTCGGAGATCGACCTCTCGGCCGAGGGGAAGCCGGAGGGCTGAGCTTGAGAGCGCAGGTCGGGGGCTGAGGCGGTCGTCGCACGCGTCGTGCTGGCGCAGCTCGTGACGGCCGGACGGAGACAGGGCGAGGGCGCAGCGCTACCGAGCGCGGGCGAGCAGCGCCTCGAGCTCCCGGATGCGCCGCTCGGCAGCCTCGCGGGCCGCGCGCTCGGCCTCGGCGTCCCGCTGCGCGGCCTCGGCATCCCGCTGCGCGGCTTCGGCCTTGCGCTGGGCGCGCGCCGCCTCCCGGCGGGCAGCTTCCTTGGCGGAGCGCTCTGCCTCTTCCGGGGTCAACCAGCGCTCCGCGCCGGCCTCGTCGGTGCTGAGGTCGAACGACGCGCCGGCCGGCGTCCGCGCGGCGTGAAGCCAGCCCCGGAGGAGCTCCGACCATGCGGGCCCCTCGCCGGCATGCACCTGCACGAACATGGCGTCGTCCACGCGGCGCCAGATCTGGATGCGGAACGGGCCGCCGTGGGCGCGCGGGCCCTCGTGGAACGGGTCGAGGATCCACAGCTCCTCGACCCCGCAAGCCGCATACTTCTGCGGCGCGATGACGTAGTCCTTCGTCGGGTGCTGCGCGCTGACGATCTCCACGGCGAGCCGCGGCGCGACATGGCCCGTCTTCCAGAGCCTCAGGCTGCGCACCGCGTCCCCCTCCGGGGGCGGCGGCTCGGCGACGTAGACGTCCGGGTCGACCCCGAGCCGCGGGTGCTGGCGATCCCAGCGGACGGCGAGGTTGCGGCCTATCTTCACGGTGCGCTGGGCACGGGCTGCCCAGCCGAGCAACAAGCCGCGGACGCGCTCGCTCAACAGATCGTGGGGGCTCGACTCGGGCACCGTCTCCTCCGTCAGCACCCAGCGCTCGAGGTCCGGGACGACCTCGGAGCGGCGGATCACGCGGAGAGACGGCGGCATCGGCCCAGAAGGTAGCACGGGGCCGGGGGCACGCTGCGCGGCGGGCAAGGTCGGCGGATTCCTGGGTGCGGTCATGGGAACACCTCCCCCCGGCACGGAAGCGGCCGCGCTGCGGGGTGTCTCTGTTAAGGAGTTCCGGGCAGGCGGGGCGGGTGATTTCGGAAAATGCGTCGCCGCGTTGCGAGCGCCCGAGCGCCGCAGGAGCAGCGCGCAGCCGCCCACGTGGGTACCACTGCCGGGCACCGCTCCAGCTCAAGGCATGCTGGCGATCGCGACGGAGGTGAACCCACTGCGGTTGGAGTCGACACGCACGGGCATCGTCCAGCGCGTGCAGCCGGTGTTGCCCACCCCCAGCGCTGTACAGCGCGTATGCTCGATGCGCGCGGAATTCTGGCTCACATAGGCGAGCTCGACAACGGCTTCGAAGCCGGATCCCCTGCCGGTGCCTCGGGCGATCGCCGGTGAGCCCACGATGCGAAACGGGTTGCCACCGGAGTCGACGAACGGCAGGGACGGGGACCAGGTGTCTGTATTCCGGCGGTAGAAACTCGTATACAAGTGCCCAGCCGGGTCGCTCTCGCTGGCTCGGTAGGCGAGCGCGGCGTCGCCTCCAGGCAACGCTGCCAGCGCGACCGGGGACGTCGTCGTCGCGGAGCCAAGTCGGACGGGTGTCCCCCAGCTCGTCCCCCCGCTGCGCTTCGTCCAGAATATCTGGTTCTCCACGACGACGACCATGAGCAGATCTTCGCTGCTCGTGGCAACCATCGCGACCGACGAGGGCGGCGTCCCGCCAGTGTCGCTCAGGTCCGGCGTTCCTCCATCAACCCACGAATTCACCCCGGTCCGCTCAAACGCCCGTCCGGCCCTCGGCGCGTTGACAGGGAAGGCCATCCATGGACGCTCCGTCTGAGGCAGTACCGCGAGGCCGAACCCGATTTCGGTCCCCCCCGGTGACTCGACGGAGGCCGCCGTCTCGGGTGCTGCCGACCAGCTACCTCCCGCGAACTGGAGATAGAAGTAGTTGTCCAGCGGATCAGGCATCCCCGTCACGTCCTCGAAGTATGCCGCGCTTGTCCGTGTCCCGAGCGAGCCAAGCACCGGCGCGCCTGTCGTCATTAGCTCGGTGCCCAGCGGAGCCGCAAAGGGTGACCACGTCTCGGTCTCGTATGACCACCGCGTGTAGCGCAACGGGGCCGCCCCGGGAAGATCGGAGTTGCGCACCAGCCCGATCCCCTCCGCGACGTTCAGCGTCAACGCCGGCGGCGACGCGGTCGATGCTCCGCTCAGCGCCGCCGCGGTCCAGCCCCCTCCGGGATGGAAGTGAGCGCCAACGAGCGAGACGGTGTCCCCCTGGTTCGTGCTGCGCCTACCCAGGATGAGCACCGTGTGCCGCGAGCAGATGCGCCGCGTTCCGTCGTTGGACAGCGTGCAGAGCGCCCCCGGCGCGCACTCGGAATCGCTCGTGCAGCTCGTCGCGCAATCGCCGGCCGTGCACACATAGTTCCCGCATGGCGTCATGTCCGGCATGTGAGCATCATCAGGACACACGCCGCTCACTCCATTGCAGCTCTCCGAGACGTCGCACCCCCCCGCCCTTGCCGCCCTGCACGCCGCTCCCTCCGCACGCACTACGTCTCCCGGGCAGGCCGTGTTCGTGCCATCGCAGGTCTCCACTTCGTCGCACGTCCCCGCCAACGCTCGACACACTGTATCGCGCGGGACGGGGGAGCACGTCCCCAAGCGCCCGGTCAGGTCACATGCCTGGCAATCGCCGTCGTCGCCGTTCCCACATGGCGTATTGCAGCAGACCCCATCGACGCAGTGCTCGCTCGCGCACTCGTCCCCGTCGGCGCACGGACCACCGTTGGCCATGAGCGTCGTCGAGCACGCCGCGCCGACGCAGGCCATCGGCCCGCAGCTCGCCGAGGGCGCATCGACGCACCGCCCCTGGCCATCGCAGGTATCCGCCTGATTCAAGGTGACGCCGTCCGCCGCGCAGCTCGCCCCGCGGCACACCGTACCGGTCGGATGCAGCTGACACGAGTCCCCCCCGCTGCACACGCCGGTCATCCCGCAGGTGGACTCGGCCTGCACCGCGCATTCGTTGTCAGGATCTTCACCCATGAGAACGCTCGTGCACTGGCCGTCCCGGCCGAAGCCCTTCCTCGCGGCAGAGCAGGCTCGACAGGTCCCCATGCAAGCGGAATCGCAGCACACGCCGTCGACGCAGTACCCGCTCGCACAATCGCTCGCGCGCGAGCACTGCTGCCCCTCGTCCTTCTTCGTCACGCAGCGCTCGCCGTCGCAGTACGCGGCCGGCGCACAGTCCTCAATACGCCCGCACCGCTCCAGGCAGGCGCCGGCCGAGCAGCGGTAGTTTCCGCAGCTCGCACCGGCGCCGTCCACGCACGCGCCGTCGCCGTCGCAGAGGCCAGGGCTGAACGCCGTCAGCCCGTCTGCGCTGCATCTCGCCGATGCGCACGTCGTTCCACCGGCATAGAATTCACATCGACCGAAGCCGTTGCAGGAGCCGATCGTGCCGCAGGTCGACGGCGCCTGGTAAGCACACTCGTTGTCCGGGTCACGCCCAGCCCCGATGAGCCCGCAGGCGCCGTCAGGACCACCACCCGGCCCCTTCCGCGCCTGGGTGCAAGCTTCGCACGCCCCGTTGCACGGAAGGTCGCAGCATATACCATCCGTGCAGATCCCGCTCAGGCACTCCCTTGCCGTGGCGCACGTCATGCCGTTGACCTTCCTCGCGACGCAGGTCAGCCCGTTGCAATAGGCCGTCGCGGAGCAGCCCGCATCACCCACCCGCGAGCAATCGTCCGGGCAGGCCCCCGCGAAGCAGACGGCGTTCCCGCAATCGGTGGTGCCCGCGTCAACACAGTCGCCTGCGCCGTTGCAGAGCGGTGCGCGCGTCGCCCCCGACAAGTCCGCCGTGCACGCGGGCTCGCCGCACGTCGTGCCCACCGGATAGAGCTGGCAATGCCCTCCCCCATCGCAGAACCCGTTCGTGCCGCAGGAGTTGCGCCCCTCGTCGGAGCACTCGTTGTCCGGGTCCGCCATGGGCATGATGGACTCGCAGCGGCCGTTCTCTCCCCGACCTTTCTTCGCGTTGCTGCACGCC
Organism: Sorangium sp. So ce117; assembly: GCF_051524395.1. Classification (NCBI taxonomy): domain Bacteria; kingdom Pseudomonadati; phylum Myxococcota; order Polyangiales; family Polyangiaceae; genus Sorangium; species Sorangium sp. So ce117. The sequence continues at coordinate 13,237,441 of NZ_CP150309.1, read as the reverse complement.
ATGCACAGGCCGGCACAGTCCGAATCGCAGCAGAACCCGTCAACGCAGTTCCCCGACCCACACTCGCTAGCCTTGTCGCACGGGACACCGGGCCCCTTCTGCGCGCAGAAGCCCCCCGTGCAGACGTTGCTCGCGCAGTCAACGTTCCCGCCGCAGGGCTGGCCGACGGCGCACTTCACCGGGCACGTGCCGCCGCAGTCGATGGCCGCCTCGGTGCCATTGCGCACGAGGTCGATGCAGGTAGGCTCTGCGCAGGTCTGCTCGATGCACACGCTGCTGAGGCAGTCCCTCCCCGAGAGGCACCGTGCGCCGCTGGTGCATCGTGGACATGAGCTCTCTCCCCCGCAGTCGGTGTCGGTCTCGCTCCCGTTCCGCACCCTGTCCGTACAGGTCGATACCTGGCAGATGGAGTTACTGCATCGAGAGCTCCTGCAATCCCGGTCGAGGACGCAGGCCCTGCCGTCATCGCAGCTCGCGCAGCCTGCTCCGCCGCAGTCGGTGTCGGTCTCCCCGCCGTTCCGCACGTCGTCGTCGCAGCCAGGCGAGATGCACACGCGGCTCGCGCAGACGAGGCTCCCGCAGTCGCGCGGGATGTCGCACGACTGGCCGATGGCGCAGGCGATCGGGCAGCTGCCACCACAATCGATGTCCGCCTCGCTGCCGTTCCTCCGCCTGTCGTTGCACGTCGCCGCGCGGCACGTGCCGCTCTCGCAGACGAGGCTCTCGCAGTCGGAGTCCTGGTTGCACCTCTTCCCCGGCGCGCACGTCGCCCCGCACACCCCTCCGCAGTCAGCGTCCGACTCGGCGCCGTTGAGCACTGTGTCGAGACAGCAGAGATTGCCGTTGTCGATGATGCCGTTGCAGTCGTTGTCGACGCGGTCGCACCCCTCGAGCACGGGGAGGTTCACCTGGCGGCACTTGAGCTCACCGCCCTCGCAGGTCTTGACCCCGACCGCGCAGGCGCCCCTGAGCTCCGGGTTCTCGGTGATCAAGCACTGCTCTCCGCCGCCGGGGTTGCCGTCGTCGGGGAGGCCGTTGCAGTCGTCGTCCACCCCGTTGCACTGCTCCGCCGCCGCGAAGATGGTTTGCTGGCAGTCGAGGCCCTTTGGACCGCACACCGTGATACCGTTGCGGCAGGGACCGAGCACGCCGGACACCGAGCAGGGCAGCCCCTCGCCGAGATCGCCTTCGTCGATCTCGTCGTTACAGTTGTCGTCTCTCAGGTTGCATATCTCGGGCTTGGGCAGGACATAACCCTTGCACGGCCCCCACTTGCCAGCGTTGCACTCCTGCGTGCCCGTCGCGCACTCGCCGATGCCTGCCACCGCCAGATCTTCATGGCAGCTCTGGGTGCTTCCGTCGACGCAATCGCACGTGTCGTCCGGCACCCCATCGCAGTCCTCGTCAAACCCGTTGCACTCATCGATCCCGGGGAGCGCGTCGCCCTTGCAGTCGCCCCAGGCGCCGCCGTCGCACGTCTGCTTGCCCTGCTTGCAGCTCCCCACCCCGAGCGTCGATTCCCTGCCGCCGTAGCAGAATTGCTCCTGTCCGGGCGCGCACTCGCACCCTTCATCCACGGCGCCGTCACAGTCGTTGTCGCGCTCGTCGCAGATCTCCTCGGAGGGCAGGAGATCGCCAACGCAGTCCCCCCAGACGTTGTTCGCGCACTCCTGGATGCCTGTGTGGCAGAGCCCTACGCCGCGCGTGAGCGGCGATCCGCCATAGCACTCCTGCCGTTGGCCCGCCTCGCAGGCCGACCCCTCATCGACGACGCCGTCGCAGTTGTCGTCGATGCCGTTCGGGGTCTCGTCATTCATCCCCGCCTGGGGACCACAGGCGTCCGGCAGGCCCTTCTCGTCGCAGGCGGGCACGAGGAGGTGGCAGGCGCCGACCCCGCACTGGAGCGGGGGAAGCGGCGCTCCGCCGTTGCACGGGTTGTCACCGTAGTCGGTGTCGATGCCGAGCACCGCCGTGCAGCTCAACACACCGAAGACGAGCACTAGGCCCGCAGCGAATCGCCAGTACGCGCGCATCACCATGTCCACGTCGCCCCCACGTAGCCTTCGGACCGCCCTGACGCGCCCACGAGGATCACGGGCGTAGAACGCCTCACGATCGTCGGGCGGTTCGCTCTGCCGAGCCGCACACGATCAGGCTCCGTCGCGAGGAGCAACACCACCCCCGCAACGCCGACGAGACCGATAGGTAGAGCCACCGTGCTCACCACGCCCATCGTGGCGGCACGATCCGCGGCGCTCTCGCCCTTCTCATTGCAGAAGCCGCCCGCGCAGTTCGTCGTGATCGTATCCTTCTGCCCCGCCGCCACCACGCCCGTCGCCACGCTGGTTGCTATCCCGCCGAGCCCCAGCACCCCCGCCGCGATGTACCCGCCGAGCCTCCACCCCGACATGCCGTCGTCGACGGCGGGCGGCAGCAACACCGGCACAGGCTCGAGCGGCCGGCTATATCGCACCGTCTTCGCCTCATCGCCGGGCTGCGCCACCGTCAGATCGATCGTCAGGCGCTCTCTCCGGTTCACGAAGAACCGCCTGTCCCGCGGCGGCCCCCCGGGCGGCTCGGTCCTCACCCACTGCTCTCCCGGATCGACCGGCATCGGCACCCCGAGCACCACCGGCACCGCGTCCGGGCTCGCCTTCGACGACCGCGTCACCTTCGTCCCCTTCGGCGCCGCCTCCGGCAGCCGGAACGTCACCCGGGGGATGTCGGCGTCGAGCCGCTCCCGCCTCTCCAGCGCGAGCTCCTGCCGCGCCGCCTCGTCCTGCTGCTCCGGAGGGGACAGGCGCTCGAGCGCGTCGAGGTATTCATCGTAGTGCAGCGCCGCCGTGGCGATGCGCCCCGCCCGCTCCTCGCACTCGGCAAGATGAAACAGCGTCCGCGGCCGCTTCTCCAGCCGATAGCTCTTGCGAAGCAGAGGACACGCCGCGTCGTGACGACCGGCCTGAAGGTCTGCCATCCCTTTCTCGAAGAGCTGCTCTGGATCGCTCGCGCTGGCCGGCGCCGTCGACCCCAGCAGCGCGCACCCCAGCAGGACCGCCGCCGCCCAGCTGCCAGACCGACAGCCGAGAGAACGACGAGGCGAAGAGGAGAGTTGGTCGGACCCCGCGCAGGTCGAAGCGGACATCTCAGGTGCTCCATCAAGGTGGCATGAAGGTCATGGCGCCTCCGCGCCCGTCGTGCGCAGCCGGCATCTCCTCCACAACCAAGTCCCCGCTGCATCTTACGTGGGTGCCTAGCGCGGGCCAACGGAATAGCGCGCGGTCACGAGCCCCATAGCCGCCGGCTCGCGCGGCGCGAGACCGAGCCCGTCTCCTCTCCTGCGAGCCCCTCCGAGGTCGTTCCTTCCGCAGACCCCGGCACACCGCGCCGGCGCTGCACACATGAACATCTCGACAAGAAGAGGTATTTCGTGTGTCGGACTCGTTGCCAGTGCGCCTAAAGCATTCCGCGCGCGCAGCACCGAACCAGCCGGCGCCGTGTCGTTCGACGCGGCGCTCATGGCTCGTTGCAGCAATCGGGCGAGCACCTCGCCCGCATCGGCCGCTTCACCGGCCTCTGCAGTTTTTTTCCATGCGCCGCGCGCCCCCAGTTACCATCGCTTCCATGCCGTACCCGACCGGCGTCCGGGGGCGCCGGAGTTCGCTCCGCCGCATCCTCGGGGCCCTGCTGGCGGCCTGCGCGCTTATGGGTTGCGGGGGCGGGGTGGTAGCTACTCGCCTTCTTCTCGAGATCCGCATCGCCGCGCTGGCGAACCAGAACTCCCCGATCCCTGTCACGCTCCTCGCCGTCTATGACACAAAACTGTTCGAGCGCCTCGCCGAGATGTCGGCGAAGCAGTGGTACGAGCAAAGGGATCAGCTCCGGCGTGATTTCCCTGGCGGAGACGCGTTCACGGAGTGGGAATGGGAGTTCGTGCCGGGGTACACGCCGCCTCCCGTCGTGGTGGAGATCCCCCGAAACGCGAAGCCGCTCGTGTTCGCCAATTACCGCGCGCCCGGATCCCACCGCATCCGCCTCGGCTCCCAGCAGCGGATCCGGATCGAGCTGCAGGACGGCGACTTCGCCGTGACCACCCTCGAAGCCCTGGAGCAGAACCGATGACCGCGGGCAAGCTCCCGACGCGCCGCGCCACGGACAGCCACGCTGCCAGGCAGCCACGCCTCGCCAGGAGAGCTCACGCATGAGACGCCCCGCGGAAGTACCCGCCGCCGTCCAGTGGCACGACGGCATGCTGCTCTCGCCGCAGCACTTCCAGGAGGCCGCGCGGCGCTCCGAGCGCCTCCTCGATTACCACCTCGGGCAGCTCCACCCGTTCCATTACGGGGTCCACCACCTCGAGATCGACGCCGGGCTGCTCGCGAGCGGCACGCTGCGCGTCCTCGAGGTCGAGGCCGTGCTCCCCGATCACCTCGTCGTCCATCACACCGCGCGCGATCCCGAGCTCCAGGTCGACCTCAAGCCCCACGCCGCCGAGCTCGCGGCAGGCCCCCTCACCGCGTACCTCGCCGTCCCCAAGGAGCACCTCGGCGGCGCCGCGACCGGCGGCGATCTCGCCCGCTATCGCTCGATCGAAGGAGCGCCGGTCCCGGACGACAACACGGGAGAAGAGCCGCTCCCGATTCCGCGCCTCGTCCCGGTGGCGCGCCTGCTCGTCGCGGCCGCGCCGCCGGCCCGCTTCGTGTGCCTGCCCGTCGCGGAGCTGCGGCGCGAAGGGGAGGCGTTCGTGCGCACCGAGTACCTGCCGCCGAGCATGACCGTCCCCCTCACCTCGCCGCTCGGCGCGATGTGCGGCCAGATCACCGCGCGGCTGCGTGAAAAGGCGCTGCGGCTCGCCGACAGGCTCAGCGCGCATTCTCGCAGCAAGGAGCGCGACGTGCTCGAGGAGCTGCGCCGGCAAATCCACGCCCTCGTCACCGCCTTGCCCCCCTTCGAGGTCGTGCTCGGCACGGGCAGATCTCACCCCTACGCCCTCTACCTCGCGCTCTCCTCCCTCGTCGGCCACCTCGCTGCCCTCGCCCGCATGCCGGTCCCGCCCGTCCTGCCCGCTTACCAGCACGACGATCTGCGGGTCACCTTCAGCACCGCGCGCGACCACGTCTTCCGCCTCGTCGACGAGGGCATCCTGGAGTCGTTCACAGCTCACCCCTTCGACTTCGGCGATGGGCGCTACCAGGTGGAGTTCCAGCGGCGCTTCGCCGGGCGGCCCGTGCTCGTCGCCGTGCGCGGCCGCCGCGGGGCGCAGGAAAAGGACGTCGTGAGCTGGGTCGAGGGCGCGCTCATCGGCTCGGCGCGCCGCGCGCGCGAGATGCAGCAGAGCCGCGTGCTCGGCGCCGGACGGCGGCGCGTCGATCGCCACGGGGATCTGATCGCGCCCGCAGGGACCGTGCTCTTCGAGCTCGAGCCGTCGAGCCCATACCTCGATCTCGGCGAGCCGCTCCTCATCTTCAACACGGGAGATCCCTCCGCGGCCGCCGGGCCTGCAGAGCTCGTCCTGTACGTGAAAGCGACCGACGAGCGAGCATGACGGCAGGAGCCACAGCCACCGTGGAGACGCCACGACGGGAGGCCCCGGCCCCTCTCCAGGGGAGCCCCGTGCAGGCGCTCGCGGGGAGCACGCTCCTGCTCGACGCCTTCCATGCGTTCTACGCCGAGGTCGTGCGGCAGCGACAGCTCGTCACCCTCGCGCACGGAGGGCTCGCGCCAGGCATCGAGACGGTGCGGCAGCGCCTCGTCGACTTCCTGGAGACCCAGGCCGTCTCGCTCGGCCGCAAGCTCACCAAACACGAGCTCCGGGCCTACGACGACGCCCAGTACGTGATGGCCGCCATGGCCGATGAGCTCCTCCTCCAGGCCGAATGGGACGGGCGGTACGCATGGGCGGAGCGCCCGCTGGAGGCGCACATCTTCCACACCTACGTCTCCGGCGAGCGCATCTTCCGCAAGCTCGACGACGTGCTCTCCGGACACGACGCGGCCCCCTCCGCGCTGCTGCTCGTCTACCTCGCCGCCCTCGCGCTCGGCTTCCAGGGCAAATACCGCGCGCTCGGCCTGCGCGACAAGCCCGAGCGGTACCGGCAGGACCTGGCGCTCCACCTCCAGCGCGTCGATCCCACCCTGGCCACCGGGCTCACCGAGCTCTGCCCCCAGGCCCACGCGCACACGCTCGGGGGCTCGTCGCGGAGCCGGCTGCCGTCGCTGCGCGCCGGCGTCGTTCCGCTCGCCGTCGTCGCGGGCTTGCTGGTGCTCGCCGCGCAGGGCGTCTGGCTGTACCGCGTCGATCGCGTGGTCGAGGAGCTCGACCGGATCGAGGGCGCGCCGTGAGCTGGCCCCTCGCGATCGCCCTCGCGCTGCTCGTCGCCGCGCTCGTCGGGCTGGCGCTGTTCCTCCGCGCGCGCCGCCGGCGCCCCGCGGCAGGCGCCGCGCCGATCGACGATCTCGAGCGCGAGATGGCGCGGCTCTTCACCGCGGCGCGCGCGGCGCTCAGGGCGTCGCCCGACGAGATCCCGTGCTTCCTCGTGCTCGGCGCCGCCGGCGCCGGCAAATCCACGCTGCTCGCCGGCGCCGGGCTCACGCCGCGCTCCGGGACGACCGCGCGCTCGCTGGGCGATCCGTCGACCTGCCAGGTGTGGCTCTTCGAGCGGGTGATCTTCGTCGAGCCGGCGGGGCGGCTGCTCGCGAACGAGCCGCAAGGCGGCGGGACGCCGCGCGCGTCCGGCTTCCGCGCCGTCCTCGAGGCGATGCGGCGCGCGCGCTCCGAGCGGCCCGTCGACGGGATCCTCGTCGCGCTCTCCGCCCGCGACCTGCTCGACAGCGACGGCGCGGCGCCGGCCCAGCAACGCGAGATCGCTCACCTGCGCCAGCGGCTCGACGAGGCGCAGCAGCACCTCGGGATGCAGGTCCCCGTCCACCTCGCGATCACGCAGAGCGACCGGCTCGCCGGGTTCGACCGCTTCGCGCACGAGCTCGACGCCGATCTCCGCCTGGCGACGCTCGGCTGGTCGCAGCCGGGCGCCGCCTGGGTCGAGAGCACCGCAGGCCTCGTCGATGAGGCGCTCGGCAGCGTCGGCGCAGCGCTCTCCGCGATGCAAGCGCGCCGCCTCGCGGCGGACCGGCCGTTCGTGACGGGCGTCGAGGCGTACTTCCTCTTTCCAGACGCGCTCCTCGCGCTGCGCGAGCCCCTGAGGCGGGCGCTGGAGGACCTCCTCCGCCCGAACGATGGCGGCGAGCCCGTCGCGGTCCGGAGCCTGTCCTGGGTCGGCCTGGAGCCGCCGGCGCAGCCCGAGCCCGCGCAGCCCGCGACGCCATCGGAGAGGCCGGCCGGGCGACGGGCGCTCTTCGCGCGGGATCTCCTCGAGAGGAAGGTGATCGCCGAGGCCTGCCTGGCGCGCCCGACCCGCCTCACGCTGCAGCGCCGGCAGCGCGTCGTGCGGGCGCTGAGGATCGCCACCGTCGCGCTCGCGCTCCTCTACAGCGTCTTCCTCGGCCTCGAGAGCAACCGCCTGGAGCGCCACGCCGCGTCGCTGCTCCCCTTCCTGAGCGACCTGGCGGCGAGCCTGCGCCACATGAAGCTCGAGGACCCCAGCGCCGACCCCTCGGGCGCGGTGCGCGCGGAGCGATCCGTCCGCCTGCTCCAGGGGCTGAGCGCGATCGAGGGCACGCGGCTCCGCTCCGCGCTCGTGCCCGGATCGTGGCTGAGCGGCATCGACGCGCGGATCGAGCAGGCGATCGCGAGCGCCTACGAGCGGGTGATCCTCGACGCCTTCCGCGTCGGCCTCCACGCGAGGACGGGCCCGCTGTTCGGGGAGCCCCCCGCGCTGCCCCCCGCGGGCGCGGAGATCGCCGCGGCCACGTTGGAGCGCACGCCGGAGTACGTCGCGCTCGAGGCCTGGCTGCGCGAGGCGGCCGCGTTCGAGGGGCAGGTGGCGCGCTTCGAGACGCTCGTGGCCGGACCGCCGAAGGATCCCACGGCCGAGGCCGGCGACGCGCGCGTCCAGAGCGTGGCCGATCTGGCCGAATCCGTCCTCCAGCACAGGCTCCCGCCCGCGCGCACGACGGCCTACCAGCGGCGCGCGCTCCTCGCCATCCCGCCCCTCGCGCCCTTCGGCCTCGACGCGTACCGCGATCCGGCGCGCGCCCGGTCCGATCGCCTCTTCAGCCAGCTCTACCAGCGCATCTCGCGGACGCTCGACGAGGCCGCGCTGCGCGCGGACGTCGACGCGCTCGTCCGGGGGCTGAAGGAGCTCGAGCGCGGCGGCCCCGAGTACCGGTCCGCGAGCCTCGCCGCGCTGCACGACGCGATCGCGCGCACCGAGGCGCGGCTCGCCGCGCCCACCCTCTCCTGGGTCGCGGCCGACAAGCTCCCGCCGAACGCCGCGCTCGATCGCCTGCTCGCGGCGGTCCGCACCTTGAAGCTGCTCGGCGATCCGGCCTACGGCCTGGTGAAAGACGACGGCGAGGGGCGGCTCCTGCTCCTGAAGAGCTACCTCGGGGGCGCAGAGACAGCGCTCTCGGGGCCGCTGCTCGTGCGCAAGGAGGGCGAGGTGCAGCTCCAGCTCTCGCCCTTCGTCGCCGCCCTGAAGGAGCCCTCGACCGCGCTCCTGCGCCAGCGCTTCATGGAGCCCGTCGACAACGTGGATCCGCTGCCGGCGACCCTCGACGACGCGCGCCTGAGCTGGAACGTCGAGGAGCTCAAGGAGGGCGCGAAGCGCCTCAAGGAGTACGAGGCGTTCGCGCAGGAGGAGGGGCTCAAGCGGTTCCCGGAGAAGGTGCGGGGCACGCTCGGGGAGCTCGCCCTGCGCAACCTGCGGGACAACGTCCTCGCCGCGGTGGGCAAGGCCGCGCGCCGGGAGATGGCCCCGCCTCCGAGCGAGTCGCGCCGCGTCGAGACGGTGCGCGCCGACGTCGGCACCCTCGCGCTCGCGAGCGAGCCGCTGCGGGAGATCCTGGCGGCCGCGGGGCGCCTCGGGCTGGAGGAGGTGCGCGATCGCGTCCGCGCGCTCGTGCGCGGCCAGGGCGCGTACCTGCTCACCCTCGCCAGCCGGACGCTCGAGGCCGACGGGCTCTACGAGGTCAAGAACGGGACGTTCCTCTGGTGGAACGGCGAGCGCAGCCCGGCGTTCGAGGCGTTCGGCCTCGCCGACGGCGACGGGGCGCAGCTCGCGGAGTACGCGGTGGCGCAGCGGGGCCGGGCCGACGCCCTGACCCGCGCGCTCGCCGAGCCCGTCCTCGGCTTGCTGGAGAGCGCCGAGGTCGCGGCCGATGCCCGGTCCGTCAACGACATGGCGCCGTGGCAACACATCGTCGGGGCGCTCCGCGATTACGAGGGGAAGAAGGCCGGCAACAGCGTCGCCGCCCTGGAGCGCTTCCTCCTCAACGACCTGCCCACGGTCACGTTCGAGAACTGCATCGCGCAGATCGAGCGCGTGCCGGTCGACGTGCGCTCCGACGACTACTTCGCCAGGCGGCGCCGGCGCATCCTCGTCCTGCTCCGCGATCGGTGCGCCACGCTCGCCACGGAGGAGATCCGCACGAAATACCCGAGCCTTCGCCGCTCGTTCCACCGCTCGCTCGCGGACCGCTTCCCCTTCGCGCGGCTCGAGCCGGGCGTCGAACGGGAGGACGCGAACCCCGACGACGTCCGGCTCTTCCTTCAGAACGCGAGCGACTTCCGGAAGCGCTTCCGGCCCGTGCTGTCGCTGCGCGGCGGCGCCGCCGCCCGCGACGTCGTGCGCTTCCTCGACCGCATGGAGAAGGTGCGCGAGTTCCTCGCGCCGATGTGGGCGCAGGGGGACGCGACGATGGACGGCTCCTTCGACGTCACGACCGCCTTCCGCGTCAACCAAGCGCGCGAGGTGGCGGGCAACCAGATCGCCGAGTGGAGCCTGCGGATCGCCGAGGAGCGGCTGTTCCTGGGCGGGCCGAAGCCGACCGCCACCTGGCGGCTCGGCGACCCGGTCCAGCTCACGCTCCGGTGGGCGAAGAACAGCCCCGACATCCCGTCGGTCGAGCAGAACGCCGGCGCGGTCGCGAAGGAGCGGACGGCGACCTTCGAGGCGAGCGGCCCCTGGGCGCTCCTCCGGCTCATCGCGATGCACACGCACGCCGCGGAGGAGGCGGAGCTGAAGAAAGAGGACGCCGTCGCCAACATCCTCCAGCTCGTCGTGTTCACGATCCCCGATCCCGCCGGCGGCTGGCTGGAGCGGGCCGGTACGACCGGCGGCTCGGCCCGGGTGTTCGTGCGGCTCGGCCTTGTCGGCAAGGAGAAGGACAAGCAGCTCAAGTACCCCGATTTCCCGACGACCGCTCCGGTGCTCGACAGCGAGTAGCGCGGCAGCAGCGACGAACGAGGCACGCATGGCAGAACGCACCATCGCAATCGACATCGAGCGCCTCCTCGCGCCCATCTCGCAGGCAGCGCCCGCCGGGGCGCCGCTGCGCTACGAGGGCACGTACGATCGCGTCCGCGAGGCCCGGCGCGAGGACGATCCGACGCTGCCGCAGGGCGTGTGGGCGACGCGCCTCAAGACGGCGGACTGGAAGCTCGTGGCCGAGCTCTGCGCCGAGGCGCTCGCGCGGCGCTCCAAGGACCTGCAGATCGCCGCCTGGCTCACGGACGCGTGGGCGCAGATCGGCGGGATCGGCGCGGCGGCGCCGGGGCTCCGGCTGATCGCGGGGCTCTGCGATCGCTACTGGGACGCGATGTTCCCGGCGCTCGACGACGACGGCCTCGAGGCGCGCGGCGACCTCGTCGGCTGGCTGGACGAGGCGCTCGCGCGGCGGCTCCGGATGGTCCCGCTCCTCGAAGGCAGCGACGACCGCCCCCCCTGCACGCTCGCCGACTGGGAGAGCGGCCGGATGGACGGCGGCGGCCCGGCCGAGGGCGCGCGTTCGGCCGAGCCCCTCGCGGCGCGGCTCTCCCTCGTCGATCGCTCGCGATGGACAGCGCTCCAGCGCGACGCGCGCGCCGCCCTGTCCGCGGCCGAGGCGCTGGAGCGGAGCCTCGCGGCGAGGATGGACCGCCCCCCGGTCCTCCACCGGACCCGCGGCGCGCTGCGCCTGCTCGGCGCCGCGACGGCGTCCGCCCTCGGCGAGCCCGCTGACGACGCGCCGGCGCCCGCCGCGGGAGAGCCCCCGGCGCAGAGCGCGGAGGACCCGGCGCCCGCGCGGGGTCCGGGCCCGGCGATCCAGAGCCGGGTGGAGGCGTATCGCCGGCTCAACGAGGCGGCCGACTACCTCCTTCGCACGGAGCCGCACAGCCCCGTCCCGTACCTCGTGAAGCGCGCGATCTCCTGGGGGAACATGTCGCTCGCGGAGCTGCTCGGCGAGTTCGTGTCGAGCGCCGACGACCTCGTCGCGATCTACCGGCTGCTCGGCATGCGCGGCCGGGAGGAGGGCGACGCCGGATGATCCCATGAGACCGCCGGCGCCGGCCCGATCCGCCGATCGGTCCCCGGCCCGGCCGCGCGAGGGTGGATTGGCCCCGGGGAGAGCGTCCGCGCGAGATGCACGCTCGACCGAGGCCGCGGGAGAAAGGAACGACCATGGCAGAGAGCAAGCAACAATGGCTGAGCAGGAACCGACCGCCTCGGGTGCAGATCACCTACGACGTCGAGACCGGCGGCGCGATCGAGAAGAAGGAGATCCCGTTCGTCGTCGGGATCATGAGCGACCTGTCCGGCACCTCCGAGGCGCCGCGGCCGAAGCTCAAGGACCGCAAGTTCGTGGAGATCGATCGCGACAATTTCAATGAGGTCCTCGCCGCGGTGGCGCCCGAGGCCACGTGCCTCGTCGACAACAAGCTCACGGACGAGGGCGGCAAGCTGAAGGTCAGCCTCTCCTTCAAGAGCATGGATGACTTCCGGCCCGAGCAGCTCGTGGAGCAGGTCGAGCCGCTGCGCGCGCTGCTCCGCGCGCGGGAGCGGCTGAACGATCTGCTCGCGAAGCTCGAGGGCAACGACGATCTGAGCGGGATGCTCAAGCGGGTCGTCGAGGACACGAAGAAGCTCGAGACGCTCAAGCAGGAGCTCGAGAAGGGCCGGGACGGCTGAGCCGCGATCTTAGGACGGGAAGGGAGAGAGCCATGGCGGAAGAGAGCACCCAAGCGGTCGGCTCGGCGGCGGCAGCGCCGGCCGAGGAGATGAGCCTTATCGACCAGATCCTCGCGCAGGGGATGGTCCGCGGCGCGGCGGAGCCGCAACGAAAGCACGCGCGCGATCTCATCGATGAGTTCGTGAACCAGGTCCTCGACGAGAAGGTGAAGGTCGGGAGCGACACGGTGGCGGCCATCGAGGCGCGCATCGCCGAGATCGACGCGCGCATCAGCGCGCAGCTCGACGCCATCCTGCACCACAAGGAGTTCCAGCGGGTGGAGGCGCGCTGGCGCGGGCTGAACTACCTCGTCATGAACACCGAGACCTCGACGCGGCTGAAGCTGCGCGTGCTCAACGTGAAGAAGGACGAGCTGCGCAAGGACTTCGAGGCCGCGGCGGACTTCGACCGGAGCGCGGTCTTCAAGAAGGTCTACGAGGAGGAGTACGGCACCTTCGGGGGCGCGCCGTATGGCATGCTCGTCGGCGACTACGAGTTCGATGGCACGAACCCCGACGTCTCGCTCCTCACGGAGCTCTCCAAGGTGGCGGCCGCGGCGCACGCGCCGTTCATCGCGGCGGCGTCGCCCGAGCTCTTCGACATGCCGAGCTTCACCCAGGTCGGCGTCCCCGGCGACCTCGCGAAGATCTTCGAGAGCACGCAGCTCATCAAGTGGCGCGAGTTCCGCGAGACGGAGGACTCGCGCTATGTCGGGCTGGTCCTTCCGCACGTGCTCATGCGCCTGCCGTACGGGCCGAAGGGCGTCCCGGTCGAGGGGTTCAATTACGAGGAGCAGGTGGGCGAGGGCGACGGGAACTTCCTCTGGGGGAACGCGGCGTACGCGCTCACGCAGCGGATCACGAACGCCTTCGCGCTCTACGGCTGGTGCGCCGCGATCCGCGGCGTCGAGGGCGGCGGTCTCGTCGAGAACCTCCCGCTGCACACCTTCAAGACGAGCGAGGGGGATATCGTCGCCAAGATCCCGACCGAGGTCGCCATCACCGACCGGCGCGAGAACGAGCTGTCGGAGCTCGGCTTCATCGGGCTCTGCTACAAGAAGGGGAGCGCGCAGGCGGCATTCTTCGGCGGCAGCACCGCGAACAAGCCGAAGGCGTACAACCTGCCGCAGGCGAACGCGAACGCCCGGCTGAGCGCGCAGCTCCCCTACATCCTCGCGGCGTCCCGGTTCGCGCACTACGTCAAGGTGCTCATGCGAGACAAGATCGGGAGCTTCAGCTCGCAGGAAGGCGTCTCCAACTACCTCAACAACTGGATCGCCGACTACGTGCTCCTCAACGACAGCGCCGGCCAGGAGACCAAGGCCCGGCTGCCGCTGCGCGAGGCGCGGGTCGACGTCTCCGAGGTCCCCGGCAAGCCGGGCGCGTACCGCGCGGTTGTGTTCCTCAAGCCGCACTTCCAGCTGAACGAGCTCTCGGTCTCGATGCGGCTCGTCGCGGAGCTGCCACCGCCGGCGGGGTGAAGAGGAGCCACGCGCGCCGCGTGGACGATGGCCGCGCTCGGGGCGGCGCCTCGCGATGAGGCCCGGCCGCGCGCGGGCTGCGCAATCATGGATATCAGGAGGGATGAACCATGCAGAACGTCTTCTGGGAAATCGATAGCATCAAGGGTGAGAGCACGTCGGATCAGGGCAAGGACATGATCGAGCTCCTGTCCTTCAGTCACGGCCTGGCCATGCCGCTCACGTCCGGGCCCTCGAACACGAGCCGCGCGAGCGGCCGCTGCGTTCACAACGACTTTACGATCTCCAAGTACGTCGATCTCGCCTCGCCGACGCTCAACCTCAAGTGCTGCGGCGGCGAGGACATCAAATCGATGAAGGTGCACCTCTGGAAGGCCGACACGTCCGGCAAGCCGCACAAGCACATGATGTACACCTTCGAGAGCTGCATCCTCACCTCCGTCTCTGTGACGGGCGGCTCGGATCAGCCGATCGAGACCGTCACCTTCAGCTACAAGAAGATCACCTGGGACTACGCGCAGCAGAAGCAGGAGTCGCCGGGCGGGGCCAAGGGGAAGAGCTCGGCGTCGTTCAGCCTCGAAGAGAACAAGGGCAAGTGATCGCGCGGGGCCGGCCGCGCGCCGCCGCGCCGGCCTCGCGGACAGGAGCGCGGGATGGAAGAGAGCTGGGGAGCAGCGGACGCGGGGCGCGTGCCCCTCTTCGATCGGCTGGTCGACGACACCCCGTCGCAGCGGAGCGAGGCGCGGCCGAAGCGCAGCCATGACCTCGACGCGCTGCGCGCCTCGGTGCGCCGCGAGCTCGATCGGCTGCTCGGCACGCGGTGCCCCGTCCCCGGGGACGTGGCCCTCTCGCGCCAGCGCACCGTGATCGACTATGGCCTGCCCGACCTGGAGCTCGGCGGCCGCGACGTCGTCAAGGAAGATCGTTTCCGCGTCGCGCGGCTCGTCCAGCAAACGATCGAGGCGTACGAGCCCCGCCTCGCGCGGGTCGAGGTCGAGCTGCTCCCTCCCGCGGACGGCGACGCGCGGTACCACGTCGCCGTCCGCGCGCTGCTCGTCACCGAGCGGGTGCGCGAGCCGCTCAGCTTCACCCTGCCGCTGCCGGAGGTCGGGTGACGACGACCGACAACGACGCGGAGCTGCTCGATCTCTACGCCCGCGAGCTCGCCTACCTGCGGGAGCGCGGCGCCGAGTTCGCCGCGGCGTACCCCAAGATCGCCGCGCGCCTCGGCCTGGAGGGGCGCCACTCCGCGGATCCGCATGTCGAGCGCCTCCTCGAGTCGTTCGCGTTCCTGACGGCGCGCCTCCAGCGCCGCCTCGACAGCGATCTCCCCGAGCTCACCACGTCGCTGCTCGGCGTCCTCTATCCGCCGCTGCTCTCGCCCATCCCGTCGATGGCGATCGCGGCCTTCGAGGTGAGCCCCAGGGACAGCAAGCTCACCTCGGGCCACGTGATCGAGCGGGGCACGCCGCTCTTCGCCGAAGCGCACGGGGGCCCGACCTGCCGTTTCCGGACGTGCGCTCCGGTCACGCTCTGGCCGATCGAGATCGAATCCGCCGGCTTCGGCGCGCCCGAGGCGCTGGATTTGCCGCCGGGCTCCGGCGGGGTGATGGCGGCGCTCCGCATCCGCCTGCGGAGCGGCGGCCCTCCGCTGCGCGCGCTCGGGGTGCGGCGGCTGCGCTTCTTCCTGAGCGGCGGCGGCCTGAGCGGCTATCGCCTGTACGAGCTGCTCTTCGGCCACACGCTGCGCGTCCTCTGCGCCGGCGAGGGCGGCGGCCGGGATCTCGCGGAGGCGCGGCTCCACCCGGTCGGCTTCGGGCCCGACGAGGAGGCGCTCCCCTACCCCGTGCACGCGTCTCCCGGTCACCGGCTGGTCCAGGAGTACTTCGCCTTTCCCGAGAAGTTTCTCTTCTTCGACGTCGAGCTCACGCACCTCCCCGAGGGCACGGCGTGCAGCCTGCTGTTCCTGCTCGATCAGCGCCCGCCCGCGAGCCTCGTGGTGCGGGCCGACACGTTCCGGCTCGGCTGCGCGCCGATCATCAACCTGTTCTCCCGCACGACCGAGCCGATCCGGGTCGATCACCGCTTCCCGGAGTACCGCCTGGTCGCGGACGCGCGCCGCGAGCGCACGACCGAGATCCACTCGATCCACAAGGTCACGGCGACAGCGCCGGGCGAGGCGGAGCAGGTGGAGTACGCGCCGTTCTTCTCGTTCACGCACCACGCCGAGGGCGCGGGCCCGCGGGCGTTCTGGCAGGCCCGCCGCGTCGCGACGTCGCGTGAAGACGTGCCCGGCACGGACGTGACGCTGTCGTTCGTCGATCTCGACCTCTCGCCTCGGAGGCCCCCATCTCGGGTGGTGTACGCCTCGGTGCTGTGCACCAACCGCGACCTCCCCGAGGAGCTGTCCGCCGGCGTGTCGCTGTCGCTCGAGCGTGGGGCCGCCATGGGCCGGATCACCTGCCTCACCAAGCCGACCCCGCAGCGCGATCCTCCGCTCGGCGGACAGGCGCTCTGGCGGCTCGTATCGAACCTGTCGCAGAACCACCTCTCGATCTCGGGGCCGGGCGGCATGGACGCGCTGAAGGAGATCCTGCGCGTCTATCTCTTCGCGTCGATCCCCGAGGCGGAGCGCCAGATCCAGGGCATCGCGGGCGTGTCGGCGCGCACCGTGACGCGGCGGATCGGCGCGGACGCGTGGCGCGGGTTCTGCCGCGGGACCGAGGTGACGCTGACGCTCGACGAGGAGCAGTTCGTCGGATCGAGCCCGCTGCTCTTCGCGGAGGTGCTGAGCCGGTATCTCTCGCTGCACGCGCACATCAATTCATTCACGGAGCTCGTGCTGAGGAGCACGGGGCGCGCGGAGGTATGGAAGCGATGGCAACCGATGGCAGGCGCGAAGGCGCTCCTCTAGACGAGGAGGACCGGCTCTTCACCGAGGGCCGCCGCTTCGACTTCTTCCAGGCCGTGGCGCTGCTCGAGGCGCGGGCGGAGGGCTGCCGGAGCGTGGGCGAGAGCGCCGAGCCCGCGGCCGAGGCGGTGCGGCTGCGCGGCGCGATCGACCTCGCGTTCCCCGAGACGGACGTGGCCGGAATCGAGCGCGCCGCGCGCGAGGGGGAGCCGGCGGTGTTGACCGCGAGCTTCATGAGCCTCGCGGGCGCGCTCGGGCCGCTGCCGCCGCCGTTCGCGGAGCTCGTGTACCAGCGCGCGGCGCGGCGCGACTTCGCGCCGCGCGATTTTCTGGACATCTTCAATCATCGCCTGCTCTCGCTGGTCTACCGCATCCGCAAGCGGCACCGGATCGGGCTCGGCGTGGCGTCTCCGGAGCAGGACGACGCCGCGCGGTACCTTTATGCGTTGATCGGCCTCGGGTTGCCGTCACTTCGCGGGAGGTTGCCGGTGAGCGACCGCGCGCTGCTGGAGCCGGCGGCGCTGGTGGCGCGGGAGGTGCGGCCGATGGCGGGCCTCACGGCGCTGCTGCGGCACCACCTGCGGGTGCCGATCGAGGCGGCGCCGCTGACGGGGGCGTACCACCCGATCGAGGAGAGCGATTGGACGGCGATCGGCCCCTCGGGGCGCAACCGGGGGCTCGGGCAGGGGGCGATCCTCGGGCGGCGAGCGTGGGACCAGGAGGCGGGGTTCGAGCTCGTCGTGGGGCCGCTGTCGCTCCGGGATTACGTGCGCTGCTTGCCTGGAGGGGACCTGCTCGAGCCGCTGTGCGCGCTGACGCGGTTCTATGCGGGCGACGTGCTGAGCTTCACGGTGCTCCTGCGGATGCGCGCCGAGGAGGCGCCGGCGGCGCGGCTCGGGAGGCGGCACGGGGCGCGCCTCGGGACGACGGCGTGCCTCGGCGGGGGGGCGCGGAGGCGAGAGCCGATCGAGAAGAGGCTGCGGGGGGCGGCGCTCTCCGCGGCCACGATGTGTCGCTCACCGACCGACGACGGCGGCGCGGCACGGGAAAAGAACCATGGCAAATAAAGCGGAGCTCATCCTCGACCTGGTGCAGTTCGCCCTCGACCTCGTCGGCCTGGTGGATCCGACGTTCATCTCGGATGGGGCCAGCGGGCTCATCTCCCTCGCGCGCGGGCAATGGCTGGACGCCGTTATCAGCGGCGCCAGCATGATCCCGTATGTCGGCGACATGATGAAGCTCGGCAAGCTCCCACGGTACGCTCGCTCGATCGCGGAGGCGATCGCGCTCGCGCGCGAGGATGCGAAGCTCGCCGATCAGCTCCGCCCAGCGCTCGCGAAGCTGCTCGAGGCGCTGAACAGACTTCCTGCTGACAAGCTGCCTCGTGACGCCATCGCTCCGATCCTGCAGATGAAGCGAGAGATCGAGGCGTTCCTTTCGGCGACCAACGTCCTCTGGAAGCAGCAGCTCACAAGCCCGGCGTTGCGGAAATATGCCCCCACACCGAAGCACGCAGGGAGAGGCGGTCCTGGGGTAAAGGGCACGATCATGGATCTGGACGACGCACAGGCGAGGCAGGTGCTCCAGAGCGCCCTCTACGACGCCGCCGCGCCGCTCCGCGACAAGGCTCCCCGCCTGTGGGGTTACCGCAACGGGAAAGTCTATCAGTTTCATTACGACAACGCGGGCGGCTGGCACGGGTTCTCTGATGACGTGAAGCCTCCCGACTACGTCATTCAGCAATGGCGGGCGACGAAGGCGATCAGCGAGGCGGAGTTCAACCGGGTGCGCAAGCTCCCGAACCGTGGGTTCTGAGCGCCCGCGTCCGTTCTCGCCGGCCATCCCATGCTCCAGCTCCGAAATAGCACCTCGTTCAAGGCGAACATCGCGCTCTTCCCGGACGCTCGCGGGGTGGACACGCTCTACGTCGCGGTCCGCGCGACCTTCGCGCTCCGCGGCGGGGCGCTGCGCATCGCCGAGGCGCAGGAGCCGCTGAAGCTCGCGGACGAGCACTGGGGCGAGCCCGGACAGACCAGCCTGAAGCACGCCGCGGATCTCCACCTCGGCAAGCCGGCGACCGACGTGGTGCTGCTCGGCGAGGCGTGGGCGCCGCGCGGGCGCCCGGCGCCTTCGGTCGATGTGTCGCTCGCGGTCGGCCCGGTCGCCAGGGTGGTCCGCGTCTTCGGCGATCGGGAATGGCGCGGCCCGCTGGATCTTCGCATCTCTCCGCCGGTCCCGTTCGAGCGGTTACCGCTCGTCTACGAGCGCGCCTTCGGCGGCGTGCTGAAGTACGATCCCGAGAAGGGTCCCCTGGAGATCGATCAGCGCAACCCGGTGGGCATCGGCTCCGGCCTGCGGAGCGCGCCGCCCGAGAAGGCGGTGCGGCGGCTGCCCAACCTGGAGGACCCGGCGCACCTCATCTCGGGCACGCGCGACCGCCCGCCGCCCGCGGGTTTCGGCTTCATCGCGCCCTCGTGGGAGCCGCGCAAGCGGTATGCGGGGACCTACGACGAGGCCTGGCAGGAGACGCGGGCGCCGTACCTGCCGAAGGACTTCGACGCGCGCTTCTTCAACGCGGCCTCGCCGGGCCTCGTCTGTCCGGGCCACCTGCGCGGCGGCGAGCCGGTCAAGGTGCAGAACGCCTCGCCAGATCCCTGGGATGTGCGGCTGCCGCTGTGCGATCTCGACGTGAAGGTCACGATCGATACCAGCGTGGAGCGACCGCCCATGCGGCTTCAGACCGTGATGCTCGAGCCTGGCGAGGGGCGGCTCGGGATCGTGTGGCTGGGCGAGGTGGGTTGCGACAAGCGAGCCCTCAAGGTGAAGCTGGTGGAGATCGACGCGAAGCGGATCGAGCTGAGCGGACGGAGGTCGTGATGGCGGCGCCGGGCGCGGACATCCTGCGGGTGGGGATGGTGAGCTCTGTCGGGCTGAGCGCCGAGGTGACGAGCGCGGCGGTCCGGGCGGGGATCGATCGGTTCCAGCAGAGCTCGGTGCTGGATCGCCGCTTCAATCCGCTGGTCATGGCGCTCGTGGCGACTCCGGATCTGCCGCCGCTCGCGCCTGCGCTCGAGGGGATCGCCGGGCTGACCGCGCGGCAGATCCGGATGCTGCGGCTCGCGGGACCAGCGCTGCGCGCATGCCTCGAGGACGCTCCTCCCGGACCGGCGGCGGTGCTGCTCGCGGGGCCCGAGGCGTTCCCGGTAGGCCGTCCCGCGCCGATCGGGCCGGTTTTCCTGGAGCACCTCGCGGCGCAGGCGGAGGTGAAGCTCGACCTGGCGCGCAGCCGGGTGTTCCCGGCGGGGCGGGCGGGGGTCTTCCTGGCGCTCGCCGCGGCGCTGGAGGGGCTCTCCGCGCGCCGGTATGATCGCGTCGTGGTGGGCGGTGTGGATACGCTCCTCGACCTGTACCTGCTCGGGACGCTGGACCTCGAGGAGCGGCTGCGCGCGGCGGAGATCTTCGACGGCTTCATCCCGGGGGAGGGCGCGGCGTTCCTGCTGCTCGCGCGGCCGGGCTCGGGGCGCGCGCCGCTGTCGCGGCTTGTCTCGGTGGGCACGGCGGAGGAGGAAGGGCACCGCTACAATGAGGGCGCGGCGTACCGCGGTGAGGGGCTGGACGCGGCGCTCAAGACAGCGTTCGCCGCGGCGCCGGGGGGACCTGTACGGACGGTGTATGCCGGCTTCAACGGCGAGAGCTTCTTTGCCAAGGAGTGGGGAGTGGCGGTGGCGCGGCACAAGAAGAGGATCGCCGAAGACTTCGTGATCGAGCACCCGGCAGACTGCGTGGGCGACGCGGGGGCGGCTCTCGGGGCGATGCTGGTGGGGCTGGCGGCGATGTCGCTGGCGGAGGGCCGCCGTCCGTCACGCTGTCTGGTGTGGGCGCCGTCGGATCTGGCGGCGCGCGGCGCGGCGATCCTGGACAGGGACTGATCGGGGAACGGAAGGGACTGGAGGAGTGAGCGATGGGAACGAAGGTGTTCGCCAACATGCGCGGGGTGGTCCACAAGCAGAGCGGCGGCATGAGCATGGTGTTCCCCGACGTCTGCAAGACGCCGACCCCCGGCGGGCCGGTGCCGATCCCCTATCCGAACATCGGGCAGGCGTCGGACACGTCGGACGGGCCGAAGAAGGTCACGTGCGACGGGAAGATGCCGATGGTGAAGGGGGCGAAGTACTCGAAATCGAGCGGCGACGAGGCGGGGACGGCCGGCGGCGTGATGAGCTCGTGCAACCGGGGGGAGTGCGAGTTCATGCTGTACTCGTTCGACGTGAAGTTCGAGGGGAAGAACGTGTGCCGGCTGGGGGACCCGCTGTTCCATAACAAGAAGAACATGATGGGGTGACCTGGCCACGCGCCCCTAAGCGCCACGATCATCGAGGCAATACATGCAAGTCGGCGAGACCGTTTCGGACGTTCAGGCCATGGCGGATCGGGGAGAATGTGCCATCTGCTCAAAAACACACTCTCAGCCCAAGAAAGAGGACGTCAAAGACGTCGCGCCACAAGATGGAAACTGGCATCGAAAGGCGATGTCAAAGGTCTTCGAGAAGACCAGCGAAAAACAAGCAATCTATCCCAACAGCTCATTCCCGCCCAATTACAAGCATCAAGGGCACCACTGCATCGCCCTCAAAACACTCGTTCAAGACGCAGACAAAAGTCCCAAAGACAGAATTCTTAGACTCAACCATTTTCTCAAAAAGGTCGGCTTCTATCCCAACCGCGACAAGAACTGCATCGGGCTCCCGGAGATGGCGGCCAAGAAGCGTCAAGAATACGGCGAATTCTGGAAATCCATCGACGAAGGCAAGCCACTACAGCTCCATGGTCCGGGCCACGACGTCCGCTACTTCGCTGCCTGTACCGCGATGGTACAACGACTTCTCCAGTTCATCGTCCCCAAGGCCGAAGACTGCGAGGAGAAGAGCAAGGACGACTGGGAGAACGATCTGAAAGAACTCATCGGACAAGCCGAAAACCATGCCTTTATTTGCTTGGCCCGCGCATCATGGGTCGTACACAGAAAGGAATTGTCCGAGGCCATCAACATTTATCAACAGAAGAATCCGAGAAAAGACGTAAGATTTCCCATCCTGACACTACAAAGCCAGGGCGGCGAAGGCCCCTTCAAAAAGAGCAAGTAGGGCAGATCGATGCATTACATACTGGAGCCGGACCCGGAGATCGAGATCGTCGCGGGCATCGAGGAGCCTGATGCGGGCCTCCTGCCTAAATACATGCAAGGGATCAAACTCCCCCTCGATGAGGCCGCGACGGTCAAGCGCGTCATAGTCGAAACGTCCATGGATAAATATCCAGACTACTTCATGACGCTGCACGGCCCTGTCGTGAGCCGCCAGTTCATTGATGCACTTCAGCGCAGCGGCGTCGACAACTTCGATGGATACCATGCCCAGCTAGTCTGCCAAGACGCTGAATTCGGCCCGCATTTTATATGGAATGTGGTTGGACGGATCGCCTGTATCGACCACGGCCGAGCGGAATACACGCTTTACAAGCAGCAGATCGCCCGCATCCAGAGCTTGGCAATCGATGAAAGCCGGATCCACGGCGTGAGGCTTTTCCGTCTCGACGAGGTCCCCGCGGTGCTCGTGGTCACACAGGATGTACGGGACGCGCTCGCTTCGCTCAACGGCGTCGTCTTCGCGGAGGCGGAGGGCTGGAGCGATGATCACTGGTTCTAGCGCGCCGCGGCGCGTCCAATGCGAGTGGAGCGACTGCACTGCGTCTCCATCCTTATCCTCCAGGATGACTCCTACACTCCGGCCGAGAAAGAGCGCCGCGTCTTGACCGCGGGGAACAACCGGGATGCGAAATCGGCGCAGAAACCAGCGAATAGCGGGCTACCATCGCCCGCTAGCTCCTCCTCCTCCGAATCTGCCACCTCCGGGCTTGAACGGCGCGAGCCGCGCCAGCGAGGCCGGCGCACCGTGCGGCGCAGCAAAGCTCGATTGGAGGTGAGATTGTTCTATCGCGCCTGAGCGCTGCAAGGCGCCGTGTACCGACTCCGCGCTGTTGGAATAGAATATTTTATCGTGAAGCCGTCCGCCTAGAACGCTTCCTCCCACGCCGAGGATGATACCAGCAGCGATGACCCAACCAAAGGGCGTTGCGGTAAAAGCTACGAGGCTCGCGATCCCGACCTCCGACACGGCGATCGCCCCGCCAAACTCGAACCCGATACGACGGGCGACCTCGCCTCGCTGCGCCGGCGGTGCGGTGATGACGTCGTAGGCGCCAGTTGCAACCCCGATCACACCCAGGCCACGGAGGGCCGTCTTCGGGGAAATCTTCACCGAGCGTGCGAAGATGAGCGGCTTACCCGTCTCCATGTACCGCACGAAATCGTTTACGCGCAGGCTGACCTGCGCGTTTGGCTTCGTGGCCCCCTTGATGATGCGGTCGTACACCTGCTCGCGTGACGCTCCGGGTCCAAGCTTCTCCTGTGTGCGAGTGACGAGATTGGAGAAGTTGCGCCCGCCGAGCCCATACTCGAATTGATCCCGTATTTCGGGGAGAACCGCAGCAATCGGCGCGCCTTTTTTCAGGGTTTGCAGTCGATAGTAACGTGCGCCGCGGGTACGCTGCGCCGATGCCCAGCGCGCGAACTGCTCTTTCGTCATGCGCCCAGCCAGAAATTCTTCGTACTTGGCCGAGATCTCCGTGTCGAGGTGCTCGAGGTGGGCCTTATAGCCATCCCTGATCAGGTCGGCGATCCGAGCGATCTCCAGGTTTCTCCAAGCGCCGCTCGCGGCGCCGGATGCACAGACTTCCAGCACCTGCCGAGCTTCGCTCGCGTTGCGAGCCGGCAATTCACAATCGAACGCGCATCGATACCGTGGCTCACTCAGGACCACGGAAGAGAGATGAACATTTGACAGGAGGTCGATTTCGGGCGGAAGTATCATCAGCTTACTCGATCGTTCGAACGACCATGGCGTGTTTCAGTAGGACGTTTAATTCGACCCGGGGGAGAACCTGTAGCTCAATCGAGAGAAGTGGCACGAAGAGGTATCGGCGGCACCAGCCGAGCGGCGGCGCTGCACAGAAGACCCGATAGAACCTCCCCAAGCGCCGCGCGCGTTCCGCCCAGACCGCTTCCACAGCTGGGACGAAACCGGCGATGTCATCCGGCACCGTCACAATATCATGAGCGCGTTCGACAACCCAGAATCCATGGTCGGAGCTCTCAGCGCTAGCGCCCACCGCCACGTCGAACAGACGCTCGATCTGGTCATCATCGACAGTGGCTACCAAACGATCGCCCTGACGCAGGTATGTCCGGCTGACTGAGCGCTCAGCGCTGGCTGTCATGGTACACGTAGGTTCACAAAAGGCGTATTTTCGACTAACCTCATGGGATAGCTCTCGAACATCACTCGTGTTTGGCGAAGCATGCTCCGCCAAGGGCGGCAACCCTAAAGCCGACTCCGGAAGCTCTCGCCTTTCGAATTTACTTGTGCTCCCGTGCGGTTCAAGTTTCTCGAGCCGGCTCGGCGCTGCGCGCCCTCCCGCGCAAGCGCTCGCGCCCATCCCCGACAGAGCCCGGCCGTGTTGAAGCGGCGCGCCAAGCCCCGAGCTTTCGTCCTGCCGCGCAGTCGCACGCGCCCCGCGCGCCCTGCGCGCGCGACCACCCCGGCGCTCATCCCCTACACCCCAAGCTCCGCCCGCTGCACTTCCCCCCGCGCACGCACCTCGAACACTCCCAGCCGCGGCCTCAGGAAGCACCGCTCTATCGCCGCCGCCGCCCTCGCCGGCTGGCTCCCGCGCCGCAGCACCTCGTTCAGCCCCTCCAGGTCGACCCCCCTCCCCCAGAGATGCCTCGTCCCCGCCGCGAAGTCCCCTCTCTGGCGCGCCCACCACCGCCCCACCGCCACCGCATCAGGCCACGGCAGCCCGTCGTCCGGATCGGGCCCCACGTCCTCGTCCTCCGGGTCGTCGCTCGGCCCAGCCTCCTCCAGCGCGGGCCCCTCGAGCTCCTCTCTCACCAACTCCACCCCCGTGATCAACGACAGCGCCCCGCCCGCCAGGCGGGCCAGCCTGGGCGCGCTCATCCGGTCGATGAGCCACGGCACGTGCGCCGGATCCCCGAGCGCCCCCACCCCCGCGATCGCCGCCCGCGCCGCCCTCGGCGATCCCCCGAGCCCCCTCAGCCACCGCGCCCCCGCGTGCGGACCGAGCCGCCGCAGCGCCACGCCCGCAGCCCGCTGCGCGAGCGCTCCCCCGCCGGCCGCGATCTCCAGCAGCACATCCATGCCGCGCTCGTCCCCGAGAAGCGCCGCCGACCACGCCGCCCAGAACCGCACCGCCTCGTCCTCGGAAGAGAGCGCCCGCCGCGCGTCGTCGATCCCCTCCACGTACCCGAGCTCCCCGAGCGCCTTGAGCGCCCGCGCCCGCAGCCGCGCGTCCTCGGCGGAGAGCGCCTCCTTGAGCGCCGGCCCCGGATCCCGCCGCCGCACCGCGCTCGCGGCGATGCCGATGGTCCGGAGCGCCGGCCCTGCCTTCGCGCCGAGCAGCGCTGGCAGCACGTCCTTCACGAGCTCCGGCGCCGCCCACCCGAGCGCCGACACCACCCCGCGCGCCACATCCGGCGCATCGATCCCCCGCGCGATCAACGCCGCGATCGCCCCCTGATCCCGCCGCGTGAGCGCGAGCGAGAGCGCCGCGAACACCTCGCCCGCCCCCCCTTCCTCGGCCGCGGCCGCGCAGCCGTCCCACGCCGCGCGCCCACCTCGCTCCAGCAGATCGAGCTGCGCGGCGAGCCGCCCGTCGACCTCCGCGAGGCCCTTCAGGTCGTACCGCGGATCGCGCGCCGCACTGTCGCGCTGGCTCCACAGGAACCCTGCGTTGTCCACCGCCTGAGCGAAGACCTCCTCCTCGGTGATCGACAAGGGCGCTCCTTTCGCGACGCGCTCGCCCACGCCCGGGCGGACGTCAGTTGTTCTTCACCTCGCTGCCCTTGATCGCGACCTTCCCGTCGCCCTTCAGCGTGAGATCCGCGCCGGCCTCGCCCTTCAGCGCCTTCCCAGCCTTGAGGGTCATCGCCTGCTCGCTCTTGATGGTCACCGTCTTGGCCTCGATGACCAGGTTCCCCTTCACCTTGAGGACGTGATTGCCCTTCACCTCCTGGGTGAAGTTGGCCTTGTTGGTGTGGGTCTCGTGCCCCTCGACCGTCAGGTCCCGTGTCCCCTTGACCGCGTGCGACTCGTTGCCCTTCGACACGTCGATCGTGCGGTTGCCCTTCCCCACCGTCAGCAGGTCGTCCCCCTTGTCGATCGTCACCGTGCGGCTCTTCTCCACGCTGATGGTCTGGTCTCCACCCACCGCCAGCGTCTGATCGTGGTCGATGGTGATCGCCTGGTCGTGCTTGACGCCGATCGTCCAGTCGTTCTCCACGTCGACGACCATGTCCTTCTGGGCGTGCATGAAGAGCTCCTCGCTGTCCTTCTTGTCCTCGAAGCGGAGCTCGTTGCCCGCGCTGCCCCCCTTCGACGAGCGGGACAGGAGGGTGCTCTTCGTCTGCTCGCCGGGAAGCGCGTAGGGGACCGTCTGGTCCGCGTTGTACACCGACCCGGTGCAGAGCGGCCTGTCGGGATCGCCGCCGAGGAAGCTGACCACGACCTCCTGGCCGACGCGCGGCAAGAACCAGTTGCCCCACCCCTTGCCGGCCCAGGACTGGGCGACGCGGATCCAGCAGGAGCTGTTCTCGTCGCGCTTGCCGTACCGGTCCCAGTGAAACTGCACCTTGATGCGGCCGAACTCGTCGGTCCATATCTCCTCGCCGCTCTTGCCGACGACGACGGCCGTCTGAGCCCCCGCGATGAGGGGCCTCGGCGTCACGCGCGCGGGGCGAAAGGGGCTCTGCATGGGCATCGCCTCGAAGGAGTTCTGGTACTCGTCGTTGTCGGCCGAGTGCGTGACGGCGAGGAGCAGGTACTCGCCGTTCACGTCGGAGCGCTCGTGCTGGACGAGCTGGAACGCATGGCCGGCCGTGAACGCGCGGCAGAACGAGCTGCCGACGAGGCGCCGTGCCACGCCCTCCTCCGCCTCGATGCGACGCGTGGCGATCGCGTCGCCGGCGCCCTTGTCGGCGTAGCCGCCGGGGTACTCGAAGAGCGCGAGCTTCGCCCCGCCGCCGCTCGCCTGGCTGAGCAGCGAGGTGCTGGGCGCCCTGAAGTTGTAGTCGGTCGCCGCATACGACCCCGCGACGACCTCTCCGATGAGCTCGCAGACGGTCATCGCGTCCTCATCGCGCGTCGAGGTCTCGGCGGCGCCCACGTGGCGCACGTCGCCGAGATCGGGGCAGCGCGGGTTGCCCGCGCTGTCGTCGCCGAGGACGAGGGTGTGCTTTCCGTCCTCGTGCTGGAAATAGTAATAGATGCCCTCCTCCTCCAGCAGCCGCGAGACGAACTGAAACGCGGTCTCCTGGTATTGGACACACACCTCGCGAGGAGCGTACGAGCCGGTCAGCTCGTCCTTGTGATCGGAGAAGCCGAGGTCATCGAAGATCTGCTTCACGATGTCGGGCACCGATCTGTCCTGGAAGATGCGGGAGTCGGTGGTCCTCGTCAGAAACCAGAGCCAGGGGTGGATCTCGGCGCGATAGGCGGTCCTCGGCTGGCCGCCGTCGACATAGACACGGCCGGCCTGACGGAAGCGCGTGACGACACCGTGGATCATGCGCTCGGCACCGCTGGAGAGGCGGATGACCGCGGTGATGCCCTGGCCGACGATGGCAGAAAAATCGATGGCCCGCTCCTCGGACAGGAGGTCGAGCTCGAACCGAAATAGGCCCGACAGCCGCTCCTCGCCATGGATCCTGACGAGGGCGAGGGCGTCGGGGCCGAGAGGGCTATGGAGGGCGAGGATCGTCTTCGCCTGGGAGTAGGGCATCGCGCATCCTCTTGGTTCAGGGCCGGTGGTCGGGCCGAGACTACCACAGGGGGCCCGCGGAGCCGCAGCGCGGCGACAGGCCCAGAGGCCATTGGCGTCCAGCGAGCGGTGTGCGACAAGGACATCGCTGCCCTCGAGAGGCGGCGCTGATTCTCTTCGCTGGCGCGGGTGCGTTGTGACCCCTTACGACGAGCTCCCCTCCCTGTTCCGTGGGCACCTGACGGCGGAGAATCGCGCGTTCTTGCTCGCGAAGCGCGGGCGCTTGCTGGCGGACGGATGGCGACCGGGCTGATACTCCTTGCGCTGGCGGCGCTGCTCGTGGCGGCGCTCGTCGCTGAGCGGGGGCGACGGCAGCTACGGAGGGCTCTCGAGGAAGCGCGGCGCGCGCTCGCTGCAGGAGAGGCGGCTCATGCCGAGTCGGCGCGAGAGCGCAAGGCCGAGGCCGTGCGCCGCGGGGCGGAGGCCGCTCGCAAGGCGCAGGATACAGCGCAGCGCGAGACCGAAGCGGCTCGCAAGGCGCAGGATTCAGCGCAGCGCGACGCCGAGGCAGCCCAGCGTGAGGCCGAAGCGGCCCGACAGGCACAAAGCGCGGCCCTGCGCGAAGTCGAAGCGGCCCGGCAGGCGCAAAGCGCGGCCCTGCGCGACGCCGAAGCGGCTCGGCAGGCGCAACACGCGGCCCTGCGCGACGCCGAGGCATCGCAGCGTGAGGCCGAAGCGATCCTGCTGGCGCAGCACGCGACGCACGCCGCCCTGGAGTCCGCGAAGGCTGTCGCAGAAACGGAGCGCCAGGCAGCGCTGGAGGAGGCCCGGCAGGCGCGCGCCGAGCGGGACTCGTTCGCGCTGGAGGCGCGGGTGCTGCGCGCGGAGCTCTCGACGGCGCGCAAGCCTGTCGAGAAGGCGCCGCAAGCGGCGGAAAAGCTCGCGGGGGCCTCCGTGAAGCCGAGGACGCCGAAGACATCCGAGCAGCCGGGCAAAACGAGTTGGTGGTGTCAGCAATGCGGGCGAGGAGGAACGCGGCCTGAGCGGTGCTGCCGATAGGTGCCGGAGAGTACTGCGCGCTACCGGGTGCGGGGCCTGATCGGCCGCGGCGCCATGGCGCAGGTGTTCCTGGCGGAGGACACGAAGAGCGGCGCGCCCGTCGCGCTGAAGCTCCTGGAGACGAGGCTCCGCCGCGAACCCGAGGTGAAGGCGCGGTTCCTCCTGGAGGCCACGGTCGTTCACCCGAACATCGTCGAGGTCCTCGACATCCGCCTCCAGGAAGGGTCGCCTTACCTCGTGCTGGAGTTCCTCTTCGGCGAGTCGCTGAGCTCGCTGCCATGATCGTTGCGAGCGGGCGGCCGCTCGGGGCAGGGAGCCGCTCGCAGGATATCCGGCAGGCGGCGCAGGCGGCAACGCCCGCGCCGCCGAGGGAAGCCGATCTCACCTCAGGATCGGTTCGGTCGATCGGCGCGCGCGCAGACCGAGCCGTCGCTCGTCTCCACGCAGCGCACGCCGGAGCGACCGCCCCCTGTCAGTGAGCCCAACATCTACACCTCGACTGCATTGTGCCCCCGAACGCTTGACCACGGCTTGAGGCCGCCCTGCTCAGCGTCGTACAATCGACCAGAATGAAGTTTTTCCAGGCCATCGCTCGGATGGGGCTGAAGTCGGGCGACGATCCGAAGGTGCGCCAGCACAAGAAGATCCTCACGCTCACCGCGGCGCTCAAGGCGTGCGCGTGCCCCGTCTGGGTGATCGCCTATGGGGCAGCCGGGGACCACCGCTCGGCGGCGATCCCGCTCGGCTACATGGTGTGTACCGGCCTGAGCCTCGCCCACTTCGCCAGGACGAAGGAGTTTGCCGGGTTCCGCTTCCGTCAGGCGCTGCTCATCTTCGCCCTGCCGTTTCTCATGCACGCGAGCCGGGGAGGGTTCGTCGGCTCGAGCGGCGTCGTCCTGTGGGCGCTCCTCGCGCCGCTGACGTTGCTGCTGTTCCACGGATCGCGGGCGTCCGTCCCCTGGTTCATCGCGTACACGCTGCTCGTGATGGCCGCCGGCGTTGCCGACCCGCTCCTCTCCGGCGTCGCGCCGGAGGCGCCTCCGAGCCTCCTCGCCGGCTTCTTCGCGATGAACCTCCTCACGGTGTCGGCCATCGCGTACGCAACGGTGCAGTATTTCGCGCGCCAGCTCGCGGAGGAGCAGGAGAAGCTCGCGGAGCTCGTCGTCTCCTCGGCACAGGCGCTCGACGACATCGCGAGGTGGTCGTCCGCCGCGGCGGCGCAGATCGCGGAGGCGATCGGCGCCCGCGAGGTCGCGGTGTGGAAGGCCGAGGAGCAGGCGATGGTCAGCCTCACCGCGACCACCACCGAGGCGCCGCACGTCGACGCTCTGCGCCACGCCGCGCTACCCCAACACTCCTTTCCGAGATCCGCGGATGTCGTGGTCCCCGTCCTCGGCATGTCGGGCGACGTCCACGGCGCGCTGGTCATCGTCGGCGGCGGCGTCGTGTGGAGCGATACGACCCGACGGCTCGTCCGCTCGTTCGCGCACCACCTCGGCAGCGCGCTCGAGCTCTCGCGGCTGCGCAAGGATCTCGCGAGCGCGGCGGAGCGGCGGGCAGCGACGCTCGAAGACATGGTGCGCCGCGGTATCGATATCCTGCAGATATGTCCCAGCTGCCAGCGCTGTTACGATCAGCGTGTGGAGCGATGCCTCGATGACGGCGCCGCGCTGAAGAGGCCGCGGCCGTCCCCCTATCGCGTGGCGGGGCGGTATCGCCTGACCCGGGCTGTCGCGGAGGGCGGCATGGGCAGGGTATTCAAGGCCCACGACGAGCGGCTCGGGCGCGAGGTCGCGCTCAAGACTATCAGGACAGAGCACTTCAACAACGAGGATGTGCGCGAGCGGTTCGCGAGAGAGGCGCGCCTCGTCGCGCGAATCCGTCATTCGTCCGTCGTCGAGGTGTACGACTCGGGCGAGCTCGAGGACGGGACGCTCTTCATCGTGATGGAGTGGCTGGACGGCTTCACCCTCGCTCACGCGATGAAGTCGCACGGGCCCGGGACGCCAGCCCAGGTGGCGGTGCTGCTGCGCGAGGGTGCCTCGGCGCTCGGCGCTGCGCACGCGGCGGGGCTCGTGCACCGCGACGTCAAGCCGGAGAACATCTTCCTGATCCCGTCGACGGGGCCGGGCGACTTTCACGTCAAGATCCTCGACTTCGGTATCGCCAAGGAGCTCTCCGCCGACGTGAGCGCGACCTCGACGGGCATCTTCCTGGGAACTCCGCTCTACATGGCCCCGGAACAGGCGCGCGGCAGGTCGGTGGACACGCGCAGCGATCTCTACTCCTTCGCGGCCGTCGCTTACCAGGCGCTCACCGGACGCCGCATCGCCGCCGGAGAGGACCTCGCCACCATCCTGTCGAGCCTCTCGTGCGCCCCTCCGGCGCCCGTCTCGTCGCTGCTCCCGGGGACGCCGCCGGACGTCGACCGCGCCTTCGCGCGGGCGCTCGCGCTGTCGCCCGACGAGCGGCCTCAGGACATCAAGGAGTGGGTGAGCTCGTTCGTCGGCCTGCTCGACAGCCTGCCCAAGCGGAGCCCGGGCTGGCGCATGTCAGGCGACGCGCCCGACATGGAGGAGCTCTCCAGCGCCGAGACGGTCCTGATCCACGAGCCCAGGGCGCGGATGCCGTCGGACATGTCCCGCGTGTCGTGATCGTGCCGCGCCCCTTCGCGAGGCGCGATCACGACACGCACGTCGGGTCTTGCAAAAGGGGCGGCGGAAGGGCTATCCCCGAGAACGGGACCTCATGCTGTGCCCTCGTTGCCACCGGCGGTACGCGGATGACCACCGCTTCTGCCCGCACGACGGAGAGAAGCTGGTCGCGAGCCACGACATCCGGCGGATCCGGTCCCAGCCCACCGAGCACGTGGGCGCGATCATCGCCGAGCGGTACCGGGTGCGGGGCCTGATCGGCAGCGGCGCCATGGCGCAGGTGTTCCTGGCGGAGGACACGAAGAGCGGCGCGCCCGTCGCGCTGAAGCTCCTGGAGGCGAGGCTCCGCCGCGAGCCCAAGGTGAAGGCGCGGTTTCTCCTGGAGGCCAAGGCCGCGGCCACCGTCGTGCACCCGAACATCGTCGAGGTCCTCGACATCGGCCTCCACGATGGGTCGCCTTACCTCGTGCTGGAGTTCCTCTTCGGCGAGTCGCTGAGCTCGCTGCTCCTGCGCGAGAAGCGGCTGTCCCCGGAGGCCGGCGTGCCCTTCCTCCTGCAGGCCGCGGCCGGGCTCGGCGCGGCCCACCGCGCGGGGATCGTCCACCGCGATGTGAAGCCCGCCAACGTGTTCCTCGTGGGGGAGAAGGGCGACGCCTGGGCGGCCAAGGTCGTCGATTTCGGGTTCGCGAAGCTGTACGAGCACTCGGGGCTCACGCAGGCCGGGGTGACCGTCGGCACCCTGGAGTACATGGCGCCGGAGCAGACCGTCAGCGACCCTCCCGACGGGCGCACGGACGTCTACGGCTTCGGCATGCTCATGTACCGGATGTTCACCGGCCGTCTCCCCTTCAGCGTCGCGCGGAGCTCCTCCCCCGCCCTGGCGCCCGCCATGGACGAGGCCGTGGTGCTGGCCCACCAGCTCGTCACGCCGCCCCCGCCGCCCAACCTGGGTGAGAGCCCGGCGTCGCGCGCGCTCGAGGCGGTGATCGTGAAGTGCCTGCGCAAGCGGCCGGAGAACCGGTATGCCTCGATGGAGGCGCTCAGCGAGGATCTCGCCCGGCTCGGGCGGCCAGGCGCGCTGGCGGCGCACGCGCCGATCGCCTCGCCCGACGTGTACGCGGCGCAGACGCCCTACGGAGAGCACGCGGCGCGGTTCCTCTACAAGCAGCTCGGCAGGGTGTACGGCGACGCGCCGTAGCCGCGGCATGCCCGGAGCGCGCTCCCTCGCGCGACGCCGCGCTCCTGCGCTGGCTGCTTGCGCCGCCGCGCTCGGCTGGCTGCTCTGCCCGCTCGCCGCGGGCGCGTCGCCGCTCGCCCTGGGCGCGTCGCCCGAGGCGCCGCGGCAGGCGGCGCCGGCGGCCGCCGCCACGGAGCCCGACATCCGCCCCACGCTGGCGTGGCTCCTCGTCCAGCTCGTGCCGAGCCCCGAGCTGTGGCTCGAACCGGGCGAGGCGCGCTTCGGGTTCCGCTGGCAGGTGACGCCGCTGCTCTACTCGTTCGGGATCAACCGCAAGCTCTCGCCGTGGCGCGCCTTCATCGCGGAGCCGCTCACGCGCCACGCCGGCTCGATCGAGCTCTTCGGCTCGCCCGGGTACGTCGCCCGTCCGGGCGCGTTCGCCGATCGCTGGGTGATCCGGGGCGGCGTCCGCGCTTATTTCCCGCTCCTCGACGGCGGCGACTACCTGTCCTGCTCGCTCGGCGGATCCGCGCTCTATGGTCGAGGACACGTGGCGGCCTCGTACGAGGCGGGGGTCTATACCCTGTTCGGCGCCCTGGGCGCGCAGGTGGCGACCACGCCGACGGCCGCCTTGCGATCGACAACGATCACGCTCAGCATCCGCTACTTCTGACGCCGCGCATGGCCACGCGCCCCTCCTCGTCGCCAGCTCGCCTGTCCGCCGCGGCGCTCCTCGCGCTCGCGGGCCTGTCGTGCGGCGTGCCCGCGCGCATCCTGGAGAGCAACGTGGCGAGGCTGTTCGCGAGCCCGCTGCCCGTGCCGGACAAGGTGCGCGCGCCGTACCGCCCCGAGGCGAGGCTCGCCGCGCTCTGGGTCGGGCACGCGACCGTGCTCGTGCAGATCGACGACCGATGGATCCTGACCGACCCCGTCTTCACGTCGACGGTGGGCATCATGGTGAAGCGGCTCGTCGAGCCGGGGATCGCTCCGGAGGACCTGCCGCCCATCGACGCCGTGCTGATCTCGCACATGCACCTCGACCACCTCTCGCTCGGCTCGCTGTCCCTGATCGAGCCGAAGGTCCGCGCGCTGCTCGTGCCTCGGGGCGGGCTCGTCTACGTGCCCAACCATAGCTTCGCGTCGTTCGAGGTCCCGACCTGGACGACATGGCGGCAGGGAGATCTCAAGATCACGGCCGTCCCGGTGCGGCACTCCGGCTATCGCTACGGGCTGGACCGGGACTGGATGACCGAGAGCTTCACGGGGTATGTCGTCGAGTACCATGGAATCACGGTCTACTTCGGCGGCGATACAGCCTACGACCGCGACGGCTTCGTGAAGACGCGCGCGCGATTCCCCTCGATCGATCTGGCCCTCTTGCCGATCGCGCCGGTGGGGCCGCGCGAGTTCATGGAGAGCAAGCACGTCGATCCGGCGGAGGCGGTGCAGGCCTTCCTCGACCTCGGGGCGCGGCGGATGATGGCTATCCATTTCGACACCTTCATCAACAGCACCGACACGTTCGGAGAGGCGCCCCGCGAGCTCCGGCGCGTCATGGCCGCGCGCGGGCTGGGGCCGGATCGGGTGGTCCTGCCCAGGCACGGAGAGCAGCGGATCCTCATCACGAGGGGCGAGCCCGGGGGCGCGGCGGCGGCGAGCGCGCCGGCGCCGCGCGGCGAATAGGCCGGGTCAGTCGAGCTCGCGGAGCGCCGCCGCGTAGTCCTCGGGCGTGTTCAGGTTGCGCAGCGATCGCAGCGCCGGATCCGCGGCGCGGAGCCGCGGATCCGCGAGCAGGAGCTCCGGCTCCGCGACAAGGGTGCGCGCCCGCTCGAACAGGGTGGAGAGCCGCAGCCTGCCCTCGGCGAGCAAGGCAGCCACCTCGCTGCGCACCGAGCACGCGTACACCGCGGCGAGCGGGTGATGGTGCCCCTCCGCCCGCGGCACCGCGATGGCGTGGCCGCCCGCCTGGAGCTCCGCGAGGCGCCGCACGAAGGCGGGGTGCAGGAAGGGCGCGTCGGTCGAGGTGACGTAGGCCCGCTCGGCGAGCGGCGCGATCGCATCGAGCCCGGCCGCGATGCCCTGCAGCGGCCCGCGGCCCTCCACCGGATCGCGCACGAGCAGCGCCCCCTCCGGCAGCGGCGGCAGCTCCTGCCCCGGCGCCGCGACCACCACGATCGGCCACGCCGCCTCGCCGAGGCGCCGCACCACCCGCTGGAGCAGCGGCTCGCCCCTGAACGGCAGCCATGCCTTGGGGCGCCCCATCCGGCGGCTCTGCCCGCCGCACAGCACGACGCCCGCGAGGCCGGCCACGCGGCCCGCCCCGTCGCCGTCCTCCGAGGGCGCCGTCATGAGCTGCACCGCCGTCCTGCATACCATCCCCGCCCGGAACATGCGCTCGCGGCGCGCGCCGAGCGCCGAGCGCCGCCGCCGGTGCCCTCGTGCCACGACCGGAGACAGCCCGCCGACGGCCCGCCGGCGTCGAGTGGACACCGGGAGCGCGCCGTCGTACCCCCGCGGCCACCCGGTCGATCGCTCGCCTGGTGCACCCACGACGCCAGGCGCCGCGGAATCACGCGGGGCGAGACCGACATCGCGACGCTGCGCGCTTCAGCCCTGGTCGACCTCGGCCGCGGCGCATCGACGAGGAGTCCCATCGACCATGAGCGAGGCCTGGATCCTGCCGCGGGGCGAGCAAAGCATCCTTTTTCGGCGCACCGCAGCGCCGAGCTACCGTGAGGGCGCCGCGGCCCTCGTCGAGGTCGGTCCCGTCCCCATGCCCGTGCGCGCCGTGCACCGGCTCGACATCGAGGCCGACAGGCTGGTGATTGCGCGCCACGGCGCGCTCACGGTGATCCGCGGGCTCTCGGGCGAGCGCGCGGCCAGCGTCGTCGACATCCAGGGCAATCCCGACATTCACGCGATCTTCGTCATCGACGATGTCGCCTTCACGGGCGGCGACGCGGGCGAAGGGATGCTCGGCTGGGTGGACCTCCGCGCGCCCCAGAAATGGCGTCCCATCGGGGTGCCGCGCGAGGCGCGCGCGGCTGGCAAGGGAATCGACGGGTTCGCCATGCGCGGCTCGCGCCTCGTCGCCATCGACGACAGGGTGCTCCCTCGCTTCATGCTGCTCGTCGACGTGACGAGCCCGCGCGAGCCGCGGCTCGTCGAGAGCCTGACCCTGGTGGACCATGGCTCCTTCGAGCGGGTCGTCTCCGTCGCCTCGACCAGCGACACCGTCGCCTTGCTCTCCCATTCGCCCTCCCGCGTCGGTCCGTGGACGCACGTCGCCTTCATCGATCTACGGACGCTCCAGCAATGGGCGGTGCTCCACGTGAGGCGCCTGGAAGGCAGTCGACGCTCGGCCGAGCGCTCGTACGGTTTTCACGCCATCGCGCTGCACGGCGATCTCCTCTTCGTCGCCGCGGGCGAAGACGGCATCGGCGTCCTCCGCGTCCCGCCTCGCCCGCGCGATCTCGCGCCTCGGAATCCCACGGAGCCGCCGCATCGGATTCCGTGGGACGCGAGCATCCCGATCGAGGGAATGCGCTTCTTGCCGGTCCCCAGAGGCCCGGTGATCGACGTCGTCCCCGTGGACGAAGCGCGCGCGTTCGCGGTCGTCGAGGTGCGCGCGGGCGGCATCTTCGGGCGCACGAGGCTCGACAGCGTGCTCGTCTCCACAGGCGGTGGAGTGGAGGCGCCCCCTCAGACGCGTGGGTGAGCTATCTCAGGCCGCTCGCCTATCGGTATCGGCCATGAGCGAAGTCCCGATGCTTCCGCATGAACGGCGCGCCATTGCGATCGGTCGGATCCTCCGCTGAGCGCGCGGAGACGGCGGCGCGGGAGGTCGAGCCTCAAGGCGCCGGCAGGAGGACCCGCGCGCCGCGGGCGAGCGTCACGCCGTCCACGTGGCCCATCAGCGGTCGCTCCGGCAGGACGACGTGAAAGTGCGTGTTCGACCCCATGTGCGTGAAGACGCCGTGGTGACGCTTCGAGAAGAAGCCCACCAGCACCCCCTCCGCGGCGGGGAGCGCTCCGTTCACCGACGCCCGGACATGGTCCGCGTGACCGGCGCCGGGGGCGAGCTTTCTCCCGTCGACGACGTGCCAGCGGAGATCGCGGAAGCCGCCGCGCACCTGGACCGGGACGGCGCCCTCCGTGTCGAGCCCGCGCTCCCGCAGCAAGGCCTCGATGCGCGCGTCGATCTGCCCGTCGGGCACGTCGGCGTCGAGCGTCGCCTCCTGCCAGCGCGCGACGTTCGCCACCACGAAGAGCGTCGCCTCCTCCTCCGCCCCGGCGGGGCGCACGTCGAGGGTCCCGTCGTCGCGCGCATAGGAGGTCCAGATCGCGTCGTCGACGACCGTCACCTCCCCGCGCAGCGCGCTGAGCGCCCCGATCCCGAACGCGCGCGGGCCCGGCACCACATCGCCGATGCGCACGGCGGGCCCCGTCTGCCCCTCGTGCATGATCGCGCGCAGCGCGCCGAACGAGCGGACCTGCACCGCCACCGGCGCGCCCGGCGCGGGTCCCGCGGCGGCCTCGCTGGAAGGCGTGCAGGAGGCGATCGGAGACATCAAGAGAGCTCCGAGGAGCCCGGGAAGAACGCTAGGGAGAGTCGCTCGCATCGCTCGCATGGGGTTGCACCTCTGTCGCGCGGGTCACGCGCGAGAGCGCGCCATTCAGGACGTGCAGCGCGCGCACGACAGCGGCGCGCTCCTCGCAGGGGATGGCGTCCACGATCGATTGAAACCGCACCAGGCTTTGCCCCTCGAGTCGCCCCGCCATGCGGCGCCCGGCCGAGGTGAGCCGCAGGCGGCGGACCCGCCCGTCTTCCTCGCTGACGTCCTGCTCCACCCGGCCATCCTCGCGAAGGCGCTGTATCAGCCGGGTGACATTGCTCTTGTCGATGCCGAGCGCCCGCCGCAGGTCGCTCTGGGAGATCTGCTCGCCCGCCCGCTCGGCGTCCGCCAGGACCGTCAGGGCGTGGGCCTCGCGCGGCGCCACCCGGACGCCGCACGGCGTGCGCTCCTCGTCCAGGAGACCGAAGCCGCGCACGAAGGCGCGGACCTCCGAGCGGAGCTCTCTCGTGGTCACCCTTCGAGGAGAACACAGATGGTTGCGATGCGCAACCAATTTGGGAAAGGGACGTCCCGCTCCGCGGCCACCTCGGGCACACGGCCGGCGACTGCCCCGTGAGCCGTGGGGCCGGCTGGGTCCGCGCAATTTCGTCCGGGTGGCGCCGCCCCGATCTCTGAGCTAGCCGCTGGCGCGGCGCTTCCAGCAGCGCCGCGCCCCGCCGGCGGCCGCGCCGCCCAGGGTCAAGGCGAGGGCGCTCGCCCCTGCTCCTCCGCGCTCGAGAGCGCGACCTCGCCGAGCACGCCGTGGTTCGCCGCGCCGAACAGGTTGTCCGGATCGACGGCCTGCTTCACCTGCTGCATGAAGGCGCGCGCGCCGTCCGAGTAGATCTCCTTCACGAAATCCTGCCGGATCTTGCCGATCCCGTGGTGGTGAGACAGCGACCCTCCGGCGGCGAGGATCTCCTCTCGCGCGGCGTGCTCCATCTCGGCGTAATGGCGCACGGGGTCGTCGACGCCCTTGGCGTAGAAGCCGAGATAGAAATAGATGCAGACGCCCGTGGGGTAGACCTGGGTGATGCGGCCGGTGAAGAACGGCTTGCCAGGCAGGCGCCGCTGCTCGTGCTCGCGCAGGATGCGCTGGCGCACCCGGTCGTAGAGCTCGAGCGCCCGGCTCCACGGGACGCTCGTCTCGAAGCTCTCCGCGATCGCCCAGTGCTCGAACGTGAGATCGCGGATGTACGCGATGCCGAAGGTGAGCTGATAGCCGCGCTCGCCGTTCGCCGCGCCCGCCTTCATCCCTCCGTGCTGCGCCGCGATGCGGTAGAGCGTCTTCTCCTGGAAGTCGACCTCCTCCTTCGTCCCCTCGAACACGAGGGTGGCGACGGCGAGCTGGTGCGGATCGAAGCCCTTGATCCGGGTCACCACGAGCTTCTCCGCCTGGCTCTTCACCCGGGCGAGCAGCCCGGACTTCTTCGGCTTGAGCGCCTGACCGAAATGGAACTGCGTGTTGTCCATGACGCGCACGCTCGCGGGCAGCGCGCCGGCGACCTGCAGGTCGTAGAGGAACGCGAGCCCGCGCGCGAGATCGGGGAAGATGACGCTGCCGTAGCGCTGGACCTCGGGCAGGGGGAACAGCTTGACGACAGCGCTGGTGACGATTCCATAGTTGCCCTCGCTGCCGAACATGCAGTTCTTCGGGTTGGCGCCGACGCTCTCGCGCGGGGCCACCTGCGGCCGCTCGACCACGCCGCGCGCGGTCACGACCTGCATGTCGAGGACGAGATCCTCGATGTTGCCATAACGGTTCTTCTTCATCCCGCTCGCGTTCGTCGCGATCCACCCCCCGAGGGTCGAGAACTCGAGGCTGTCGGGCTCGTGCCCCATGGTGAGCCCGTGCTTCTCGAGCTCCGCGACGATGTGCCGCCCGGTCGCGCCCGCCTCGATGCAGGCCATGCGGTTCACGGGATCGAGCCAGAGGATCCTGTTCATGCGCCGCATGTCGACAGCGATCACGGTCCGCTCCTCGTGGATCGACAGGCGCAGGGCGTCCGTCACGTTGGTGCCGCCGCCGAACGGGACGAGGCACGCGCCGTGTTGCTTGGCGACCTCGGCGAGGCGCACGACGTCGTCGTGCGACGCGGGGAACACGACGAGATCCGGGACGCGCTCGAGGCGCTCGTAGCGGATCGCCCAGATCTCGGCGCCGGTGTGGCCGTGGCCGCGCCGGAGGCGCACGAGCGGGTCCTGCGAGATCTGATCGTCCGAAAGGAAGCCGCGGAGCGCGGCGAGCAGCTCGCTCGCGACCTTGGCGTCGGGGATCTTAGGCGGGTAGTGCGGCTCGTTGCGGTTCTCGTAGGAGAGCGGCGCGGCGAGCGTGGCCGACATCCACGGGAGCAGCGACGGCAGCTCGACGTTGCTGATGCTGTACCGCGTGCCGGTCAGCACGACGCTGCCGCTCGGCTTGACGACGAACCGGGTGTCGGCGAAGCCCCAGCCGTCCTTGCGCTCCTCGTCGCGCGCCTCGTCGCGCGCCTCGTCGCGCGCCGGCGGGCCCGGCACGATGCGCGTGCTCGACGGCGTCGCGCCGCGCGAAGAGAGCAGCGTCGAGCCCGAGGGAGTCTCACGTCTTCGATTCACCATGGAGATAAGGCCTTCCAAGCAACCCGCGCACGAGCGCGCGTCCAATCCCGAGTAGATCGCGCTGGAGCGGGCCGGACATCCATCGAGAGCGCGCGGCCGCCGATCGACGCCGCGGCTCCTCTGGGCCTGCTCAACGCGCGGCGATGGTGGCACGAACGTCGGCGGGCGTACCACCGGATACTTGGGCGCGGCCGCGGGCCCGTGGATAATGCGCGCCGAGACGCCGCTCGCGATGCGCCCTGCCCCTTTCTTCCTCGCGATGTGCGCAGCGGCCGCGCAGATCGGCTGCGAGCGGCCCGCCAACGTGGGCGCCGGGCTCGCGCCTCCGCCCGTCGTCGCGCCGACCGCGCCCCGCGACGTCGCGGAAGCGACCCGGGGAGCCCGCGCCGCGCCAGCTGCCGCCACCGCCGCGCCGGCCGCCACCGCCGCGCCGGCCACCGCCGCGTCCACAACCGCGCCGGCAGACGCCACCGCCGCGCCGGCGGACGCGATCACGCTCCTCGCCGGCGGCGATGTCTGCCTCGGCAAGGCGCTCGGCCAGGAGCTGCTCCGCGATCCGGCGTACGATCCGTTCGCCTCCGTCGCGGCCCTGTTCGCGTCCGCCGACGTGCGCTTCGTCAACCTCGAGAACCAGCTCAGCGACCAGGGCGGAGAGACCCAGCACGCGCGCCAGCCGCTCGTGTTCACGGGCCCTCCGGCCGGCGCGGACGCGCTCGCGCGCGCTGGCATCGGCGTGGTGTCGCTCGCGAACAACCACATGTGGGACTACGGCAAGGGCGCGTTCCTCGAGACGCTCGGCCACCTGGAGCGCGCGGGCGTCGCCTACGTGGGCGCCGGCCGGACGCGGCTCGAGGCGTACGCGCCGGCCGTCATCGAGCACCGCGGCTTCCGCGTGGCGCTGCTGGCCGTGACCGGCATCTGGAACCAGGGCTCTCTCTGGCAGCACCCGGCGCGGGAGTTCGTCGCGGGCGCGGAGCGGGACGGGCTCGCCGCCGCGGTGCGCGCCGCGCGCAAGCGGCCCGGCGTGGACGCGGTCGTCGTGAGCTACCACGGCGGCACCGAGTACCTGGACACCCCGCTGCCCCAGGCGCGCGCGCTCGCCGGCGCCGCCATCGACGCGGGCGCCGACGCCTTCCTCGGCCACCACCCGCACGTGCTCCAGGGCATCGAGCTCCGCCGCGGCCGGCCCATCTTCTACAGCCTGGGCAACTTCCTCATGAAGGTGAAGAGGACCGGCCCCGCGGTCGAGCTCGCGATGCTCGCGCGCCTGCGCCTGCGGCGGGGCGCGCCGCCCCTCGCCGAGATCTGCCCGGTGCGCAGCGACGGCCTCGGGACCGTCCCGCTCGCGGCCGACCCGCGGCGGGCCGAGACCGAGGCCGCGTTCGCCGAGCGGATGCGCCGCGTCTCGGTGTTCGTCAAGGGCGAGCCGGCGATCGGCCCCTTCGCCGCCGACGGCTGCGCGCCGCTCGAGCCCGCTGCGGAGGCGGCCCCCGCCTCGCCGCCGAGGGTCGCCGGCCCGATCCGCTGAGCGACGCATCGCGTCCTCGCGGCGGACTCGCGCGCGAATCGCTCGGCACCGTCGATCGGCGCCGGCTGTTGGGCTGAGGCCGCCCGAAAGGGCGCCCGCGAAGCGGAGGGCCTCGATGGCGTCGAGCACGGCGCCATCGAGGCATTCGACGGGCGTTCGCGCCGTACACCCACGAAACGTCTAGAGCGATAAACGGGTTGAAACCACAGGAAAGAGCAGGAGTTTTACAGAGAGGCGGAGAGCGAGAGACGGCAAGAGGGAGAACTTCATTTTCTTCTTCCTCCCCGCCTCCCCGTCTCCCTGTGAAATTCTCCGGGTTTCAACGTGATCGACGCGCTAGGAGCGCCCCATTTTCTTTGGATCAGGGCGTCGCGTTCCAGACGCGACCAGCTCCAGTTCCATTGCTACCGGGGTTGAACACCTCGACGGCCAGGACCTGATAGGTGGGATCGTCGCTCGCATCCAGGTTGTTCATGTTCGGGAGCATCCAGCCGTTGTCGGCCCATGCCTTCACGTGATCGGCGAAGATGATCTTGTGGTCCTGTCCGAGGGCCTGCGGTTGAGCAGGCTTGCTCCAGTATTGGTAGAAGGTGGAGCGACCATTGATAGAGGGCTGCTGATTCCGCGTCGAGCGGTAAGTGGAATACTGAACCCCATCGCTCGTGAAGGTCTTGCCAGCGGTGGCACCCGCGCTGGGATCATAGCTCCATCGCTGCAGGATGTAATACTCCACCAGGTGCGCCGCGTTCGACGTGGGCATGCTCTTGTCGTACCCCCAGCCGTACAGAGCGATATAGCTCGCGCCGCTGTCGCTATTGAGGCGGTAGCCGATCACCCTCTTCTCATCTCCGTAATGCCACCCTGGACCACCGACATAGTTATAGCCGCCGCCCTGCCAGGTCACGCTGAACTCGCCGTTCGGGTCCACGGTCATCGATGTCGAGCCGCCATCCTTCCAGTGA
Source organism: Sorangium sp. So ce117 (assembly GCF_051524395.1). NCBI lineage: Bacteria > Pseudomonadati > Myxococcota > Polyangiales > Polyangiaceae > Sorangium > Sorangium sp. So ce117. The sequence goes on along the minus strand of NZ_CP150309.1, from coordinate 13,195,458 downwards.
GTGAAGAAGAAGTCACCGACGTGGCCCGTCGCGTGATTCGAATTGATCACAGTCTTCTCAGTGTATCTCTGAGTGTAGGCTGAGTACTTGGAGAAATCGGGGAGGGGCGCCTCCGTTGTATCCAGCTCTCCATCGTTGGAGAAAATAGCAAATCCTGCGATGGTGGGGTTATCCACACCCTTGATCAGCTCAATGGTGACGCTGCCGTCATTCACCGCGACATCCGCGAAGGTCTCCGTGTGGCCCACGTCATGACCAACTTCGGCATAGATATCCAGATCACTGATAACGGTGTTACCTTCGATCGCAACGCCAAAGCTGCGCGATCCAGCGCTGGTTTTATTGATCTCCGCGAAATGCAACTTCACGGTGTAGTTGCCATTGGCGGTGACCGGGATTTCATACTTGAATGAACCATACCGCTCTGTTTGATAGAGCTGCCCACCAACGACAGAGTCTTGCGTGCTGCTGGTCGTACCACCGCTGGCGTATTTGTCCGCCTGGTACTCCACGCCATCAACCATTGAGCTCGAGTTGCTACCGGAGTCAATGGCGACCACCAATGCGAGATCGCCACCAGACGAGCTGGAGCTGCTCGAAGATGAGCTGGAGCTGCTCGAAGACGAGCTGGAGCTGCTCGAAGATGAGCTGGAGCTGCTCGAAGATGAGCTGGAGCTGGAGCTGGAGGACGAAGAGCTGCTGGAGGACGAAGAGCTGCTCGAGGCCCCTGTGGTATCGTCATCACCACCACAGGCTGCCAGCGCGACTGACGCGAACGCCAGTATGAACCAACGAGAGGACTGATTCTGCTTTGAATTTTTCATAGATGTTTCCAATGTTTCCCGAAGATGCACACGAAGCGACTCGCCTGTCAGGGACTCTCTATCGCGCATTCGCAGAGTCCGAAACCTTATCCGGACACCCATGCTCTCTCTGGAAGATCATGTGGTCCTTCGACTGGATTTATACGCCATGGAGCGACCGCGACACAACGCCATTTTGCGCGGTTTCATTGCTCGTGTTTCTCACCTAACGTTGGCACAGAGGGGGCGGAAAATGCCAACAGGATTGAGACAGGCCGGACGAGAATCCTATGCGTGGATCGCGCAGAGAGGCGCGTTCCGGCTACAGCCAACGGTCATGCGACTCAACAGGTCGAGGACGACGTACAGGCAGTAGAAGACCCCAGGCAGCGGCCCGCGCAGCCCGGTGATGTCCCACGTCCAGATCTGGTTGGGGGCCGTGGCGGTGAGCGCCGGCTTGGCGTGCTTCATCGGCGCACGCCGGGCGCGCCGCTCGCCGCACTCGCCGGAGGCGGCGAGCAGCCGGTACGTCGCGCGGATGGAGGCGAGATGGACGCCGCCCGACAGCGGCGTCGCGCAGACCTCCGGCGGGGGCTGGTCGACCTCAGGCCCGCCCGCGCCGCGCGCCGTCCACCTCGTCGACCGCCTCGAGCGCGCTCTCGATCTCGCGGACGAGCTCGTCCGCCGCCTCCTGCTCCCTGTCGGCGCGCGCCTCCACGGCCGACGCGTCGAGGCGCAGCTCCACCCGCCGCAGCACCTCCGCGACCCGCTTGCCCTCCGTCGAGGCGGCGTCCACACGCCGCCGCTTCAGCGCGCCCAGCGCGGCCTCCACGGCCGGCACGAGCGGCGCGGCCACGACCGGGTCAGCGGCCCTCAGCTTGGCCCGGGTGCGCTTCGCGAGATCGAGCAGGCGGCCGAACGGCGATCGGGCGCGCCGGCGCTGCACGACCCACCCGATCGACACGAGCACGGAGGCGCCGAGCAGCACGGCCGCGCCCTGCACGTAAGGAACGGCCGCGGGCGCGACGGGCGGGAGCACGGCGTCCGGCACCTCGACCGTGATGCCCCCGTGAAGGCAGCTGCCCAGCTCCTGCGCCGTCTGGAGCCGCGAGCGCGCGAGCGGAAGGAGCCGGAGCGGGAGGCACGGGGCTTCCACGCCCGCGAGCGCGCACGCGGGGGCCGGATCCCCGGTCGCGATGGCGTGGACCTCGTGGGTCGCGGGGTCGCGGCTCGTCATGTGAAAGCCGCCCTGCTCGAGGTCGACGAGCCCGCCGCTGTCGACCGACGCGCCGCCCGGCGCGCCCGCGGGCCAGGTCGTCGTCGCCGCGTCGATGACCGAGGCGTCGGTCGAGCAGACCAGCTTGCCGCGGAGGACGATCTCGCCGCCCGGCGCGACGTCGACGTGCTGCGCCGCCACATCGCGCCGGAGTGTGAATGTCTGGGTCATGTCCGCCCCTCGGCTCCGCCGGTGCATCGCCCCTGCGCCATCGTGCCCCGAGCCCCGCCCTCAGTGAAGGTGCGTCCGCGAGGCCGTCTCGAGAAGCATCGCCAGGACGAGCGGATCCCCCAGGCCGCCCGCGGCCCCGGCGTGGCCGCGGAGGCGCGCGAGGCGGGCCGCGTCCTTCAGGAAGAGCGGCTCCCCGAGCGCCTCGGCGGCGGCATGCAGGATCCCCTCCCGCTCGGAGAGCAGCGCGGCGGCGCGGGCGCGATCGCCGAGCGCGATCTGGCGGGCGGCCTCGGCCAGCGTCTCGCCGGCGGCGAAGCCCTGGATCGTGCGGGCGACCGACGGGTCGGCGCTCGCCGCGCTGTCCGCGTCGCCGGTCGCGTACGCGACCCGGAGCGGCGCCTCGTCCACGACGTTCTTCTTGGCGACGCGGTCCTTGTACTTGAGCTCGATCGCCGCGATGGCCCGCGCGTCCGCGCCCGCCGGGAGGCCCAGCTTGAAGAGCATCGCGTGGCTGTCGTCGCGCGAGAACGCCGGGATGAAGAACCGCATCCCGCCCTCGGCGTCGTCCTGCCGGTCCCGCTCGATGCCGTCGCGCCGCGCGGACTGCGCGTCCGCCGCGACCTCGATCGTCCGCACGCGCGCCGCCTCCACCTCGTTCAGCCGGCGCGACCCGTAGACCTGGAGCAGCTTCACGTCCGGCTTCAGCCGCACCCGCAGCTCGACCGCGGTCGCGACCGGATCGAGCCGCCTGTCGAGCTCCGTCGCGAGGGCCGGGGCGATCTGATCCGGATCGCGCAGGTAGTAGTACCCGCCCGCGCCGTCGCTCGCGATGGAGCTCATCAGCGCGCCGTCGTAGTCGGCGCCGAGCCCGAACGTGCTCGTCTGGACGCCGCCCTGGAAGGCGTCGAGCGCGAGCCGCGAGAGCCGCTCCGAGCTCGTGATCCCGGAGTTCGCGCGGCCGTCGGAGAGCAGCAGCACGACCTTCACCGCGCCCTCCGGGATGCCCGGCCGGGCGGCCTGCGCGTAGCCGAGCGCGAGGCCCTGGCCGATGTTGGTGCCGCCGCCCTCGCGGATGCCGTCGATCGTCGCCTTGATCGCCGCCCGCCGCGGCCCGACGGGCCCATCGTCGATCCTGACGTCGGCGCCGCTCGAGAAGGTGACGAGGGAGAAGTCGTCGTTTGCGTCGAGCTTGTCGACGAGCGCCCGGGCCGCGTCGCGCGCCCGCGCCATGGGCTCGCCCTGCATGGAGCCGCTCACGTCGAGCACGAGGTGCACCGACAGGTGCGGCCGCGCCGCGGGCGCCTGCCCGGTCGAGCGGAGCGCGACGCGCACGTGCACCGGGCCGCCGCCGGGCGGGACCCGCGTGCGCTCGAGGTCCGTGCGCAGGGCGAGCGCCGAGCCCTTCGGGACGTCGATCGAGGGGGCGTAGCGGGCGCCGACGTCGCTGACGAGCTCGCGCCCGTCGGGCGGGACGATGCCGCGCGCGACCGCGGACTCGAACGCGGCGAGGTGGCCGCCGCCGGGGCGGTACGTGGTGGCGAAGCGGCCGTTCGGGTCGAGGCCCGCGGCCTCGGGCGCCGCGGCGCGGGCCGCGCCCTCGCCCGGCGCCGCGGTGGCCGCCGGGGCGGGGGCCACCAGGCCGCCGGCGCCTGCGCGCCCCTTCCCGCCTGCCATGTCGAGCGTGGGGGCGGCGAGCTCACGCGCCCTCAGGGGTTCGGCGGCCGACGCCACGGCCTCGCGCTTCGCCTCGGCGGCGTTCCCCTGCGGCATCGACGCCGGGGACGCCTCCGGAGGCGCCGACGCCTCGGAGGCTCTCTGGGCATTGCACGCGATCCCCGCCCCCGAGAGCCCCAGCGCGAGCGCGCCGCCGAGGAGCGCTCGCTTCACCCACACGATTCCGAGTTCGTTCATGGTCTTCCCCTCCCGCGGACAGAGCGGGTGCTCGGTCTGACGGGTGAGCGCCGCATCTGTTCTGTCGCACCGCTCCGGAGCGACGGCGCCGGCCGCCGCCGGGCGCTCCAGCCGGAGAGACAGCGGCGATCGATTCTTGTTCGCAGGGGTCGCCCGTGCGCCGGAGGAAGGCCTCCGCGTCAGCCGCCGCCCGGCCGCCGCCGCCCGGCCGCGCCCGCGGGTGCGACAAGGCCAGGGGGCGCCCGGCCCCGCTCCGGCGCGGGGCGCGGCGACCGGCCGGGCCTGCCTCCTCCCCTCAGCGGACGTTGACCCTGAGCCTCGTCGGGCGACCGTCGCGCTCGACGACGACGGAAAGGCTCTTGTCGGAGCGCATGCGCGAGTAGGCCAGCATGGCCTTCTGTGGGTCGGTCAGGTCGATGCCGTTGATCGACTTCACGATATCGCCGCTCTGCACCCCGAACGACTCGAGCACCGAGCCGGGCTTGACCATCATCTTCAACCCGACCACCTTGTTGTCCCGCATCTCCGGTATCGCCGCCGAAGTCTGCGTCACGAGCTCGGGCTGCGCGAAGATCTTCTCGGCCGCCGAGCGATCGATGTCGATCTCCGTGTCGCTCACCCGCTGCATCCGCGAGGCGATCTCGGGCGGGACATCGCTCCTGCTGCTCGGGCGGTACGTCGCGCGCGGCGGGGTCGGCGCTGCCGCCTGCGGCTCGGGCTCCTTCTTGCCGCCCTCTCCGCCCTTCTTGCCGAGCTGCATCTGGCAGCGCGCGCCCCCCGAGGTCGAGGTCATCCACACCCGATCCCAGGCGATGTCCTCGACCTTGCGGCCGGCGATCTCTCCGCCTCGCCGCCCGAGCGCCGTGTGTCCGCCGTCGCTCTCGACGGCGGCGAACGACCATTCGGGGTCCTCGGACATGGCGATCAGCACGACGCGGCCTGTATCGCAGGGTGGAGCGAGGTAGGGGTCGAGCTGCGAGAGGTCCGCCGGGCCGGCGGGCGCGGCGCTCGGCGGGGGTACGAGCGGCCCTGTCGTCGAGTCGAACGGATTGCGCTCCAGGATCGGCGCCGCGCTCGGCGGGGGATCGTCGGAGGGCGGCACGTCGACCGGATCCATGACGAGGGGGGCGGAGGCCTCGCCGTCCCGCGTGATCTGGTGAGCGACGAGCTGAGATACCCCGGAGGCCTGAAAATACGCGGAGACCGCGACCATTCCTCCGAGGATGAATGCGAATCGGCGCTTGACGAACGCGTCCGGGTTCATGAGTAACGCTCCTCCTGGCCGGAGCGCGCCGGGGCTCGCTGCGCGAGTGTCCCTTGCCGCCGCGGCGTTCGCGGCAGTGCACGCCCTCGCCACCGGCAAGACCGCGCCTCAGGGCGAGCACCGAGCGTGCCTGCGCGAGAGCGAGCGCGACGCGCGTCCCCATGGAGCAGGGACTGCCGCTCTGACTGGACCGCTCAGCGCCGGTCGCGGCTCGTCCGATACGGACGCGGAGCGCGCCCCGCGAGCATCACGCGCGTCGCCCGGTGGAACAACCGGAAGATCCGTCGATCAGAGGAGAGCTGGCGGGCAACGGGGACGGCGGGGCGAACGAGCCCGCGCGCTCGCCCTGGGGAACAGGGCCGTGAAGGGCGCGCTCGCGGACCGAGGAGCGCCCTTCGCGCGGCTCAGCGGAGCGTGTACTCCAGGCCCCAGATGTCCACGGAGCTCCGCGCTGGGTAGTACACGGTGAGCTCGTCCGAGGTCTCGAGCCGGGCGGCGTCGATCAGAGGATCGGAGAAGAACCGGCCCGAGTCGGCGGCGTCGAGGAGCGTCCAGGTCGCGTAACCGTCGCTCGGGGAGGCGCCGGCGATGCGGAGATCGGGGAGGATCGCATAGACGTTCTCGGTGGAGGAGATCGCGAGCTTGCCCCGGAAGTTCTGGACCACCCTCAGGCCGATGCCGTGGCGCGCCCAGGTCCCGTCGGTGTCGCGGAGATAATGGAAGAACTCGCTGCGTGTCCGGGCGCTTGTGAAGTTCGAATTGTCGGCCTCGGCGTCGGGGAGGTGCGAGAGCAGCACATGGACGCGGCCGCTCGCGTCGACCGTCATGTGTTCCTGGTTGATGAGCCCTCGGTTCTGGCCGATGGGCCACACGGAGAGACCCTCCGTGCGCAATGTGACGAAGGAGGCGCCGGTCGTCGCGACCGTGGCGCCAGCGTTGTTCTTCCATGTGCGCCCGTGATCGTCGCTGTAGACGTACAGGAGATCGTGGTTGGTCGTCGCGTCGGGCGTGTCCCGCCAGCACCACGCCGCGTGCAGGCGCGAGCCGCCGCGCGTGTACGACAGGCCGTGCAGGTAGGCGTTCATGCTGGCGTCGGTGCCCTCGATGTACTCGCCGAGCGCTGTCCAGGCGTGCGTCGTGGCGTCGTACTCCCACAGGTGCTCGTCGCCGCTGCCGCTCTCGCCGATCCGGGCGCTCAGGAGCATCCTGTCCCCGCCGGGCTCGGTGACGAACCGCGGGTACGTCACGAGGGACACGCGGGTCGAGCCCACGAGCGCGCTGGAGACGGCGCCGAAGCTCGCGGCGGCCCAGGCCGCGCCTTCCGGGTCCGTCAGGAGACCCGTGACCGAGCGGCGGTAGTGCAGGTTGCTGCCGTGGTGATCGAACGCGAGGTGAAGCGTGCCGTCGCCTGGCGCGATCCCGAGAGAGATCGTGTTGTGGGCGTCGTCGGCGCTCAGCCGATAATCCTTGAAGTCGAACTTCTCCCAGGCGCCTGCCGCTCCGCCGGCGCTCGCCGGCAGCCGGCGTCGCGCGAGGACGACGTTGCGGTTGGTGTTCCAGAAGGCGGTGTACTGGAAGCCGCCGAACGACACGATCGCGTCCTGCTGGAACGACTCGCCGTTCAGGTAGCCGCCGTAGGACACCACGGTGAGCCCCGACTCCGCGAGCTTTCCCTCGCCGAGCTTGACGATCCCCGGCGCGACGGGCTCCGCCCCGCCGCCGCCGGTGGTCGTGCTGCTGACGGTCGTGCTGCCGATCGTCGCGCCGCCGGTCGTCGTGCCGCCCCCCGCGCCGGTGGCCTCGGAGGTCGTCGCCACCGCGCCGCCGCCGCCCGGGTTCGCGCCGCCTGAGCCTGAGGACGTCGACGATTCGGGCGTCGAGGGGCGCTCGCCGTCGCTGCAGCCCGTCAGCCAGGCGACCGGCGCAAGGACGGACAGGAGGGAGAAGATAAGTCGGAGGGTCATGCGTTTGCCCGAGGATACTGCCGTACGATGGCGGTACCAAGCGAGGCAAGCGGTGGTCGTTGAAGGATTCGCGGCAAACAGCGCTCCAGCAATCGCATTGCGCTGTCATCGCCCACCGACCAGAGCGGTCCGAAGTGGACGCTCCACAGGAAGACCTGGCAGCGCAACGTGCTGTTCGAGCCGGTGAGGGGGAAGTGAGCGGTCGTTCGGCGTAGAGCATGGCAGAAGCTGGCGGTCGTCTCCGGAACACCCCGATCCGACGAGAGCGATCCGATCGACCGGTTCCCCGGGAAGCCCATCAGGACGTCGGCCCGAGCGCCGTTTACATAAAAAAATCACATGATTTCGATCACTTGGCCGCAACGCTCTGCGGCGCATCGCCCCGCGCTGGTCCTCGCTGAGCGGCCCCTCCGCGGCGCGGCGATGCGCTTCCTCCGGCGATCCACGGCGGCCGCAGCGCTGCTCGCGAGCGCGCTCGCGCCGTGCCTCGCCGCCGCCGCGCCCGACACGCCGCTGCCCCATGCAAAGCCGCCTGCGGAGCCGTCCGGCGATGCGCCGCCTCCGAAGCCGTCCGGTGATGCGCCGCCCCCCGATGCGCCGCCGGCGGCGCCGCCCCCCGATGCGCCGCCGGCGGCGCTCGTCCCGCCCACGCCGCTCACGCCGCTCGGCGCCGACTACCCTGCTGGGGCACATGGTGACGCGACGGTCCGCCTCGTCCTCACGATCAACGCGGACGGGACCGTCCGCTCCGCGGTCGCCGAGGATGGCGTGGAGCCGTTCGCATCGGCCGCCGTGGCCGCCGCAACGTCGTTCCGCTTTGCGCCGGCCACCAGGAGCGGCGCGCCGGTCGCCGCCAGGATCCGCGTCGAGGTCCGCTTCACCGAAGCCGCATCACCCGCGCCGCCCGGCGCCTCCGCAGCCGCGCCGCCCGGCGCCTCCGCGCCCGCGCCGGAGCGCCCGGCCACGGCGGCAGGGCCGGCGCCGAGCGCGCCGCGCGCGATCGAGGTCACCGTGCGCGGCGAGCAGTCGGCGCCCGGCGTCTCCAGCTTGAGCCGCGGCGAGGTCAGGATCGTCCCTGGCGCGTTCGGCGACCCCTTCCGCGCCCTCGAGGTGCTCCCCGGGGTGACCCCCATCGTCTCGGGGCTGCCGTTCTTCTACGTTCGCGGCTCACCGCCGGGCAACGTCGGCTATTTCCTCGACGGCATCCGCGTCCCCTACCTCTATCACCTCGGGCTCGGGCCCTCCGTGGTCCATCCCGGCATCGTCGATCGCGTCGACCTCTACCCTGGCGGCTACCCCGCGCGTCACGGTCGGTACGCGGGCGGCATCGTCGCGGGCGAGACGACGCCGCCGCTCCCGTACTGGCACGGTGAGGGCATGCTGCGGCTCGTCGACGTGGGCGGGCTCGTCGAGGGCCCCTTCGCCGGAAACCGAGGGGTCGCGCTCGTGGGCGGCCGCTACTCGTACACGGCGTTGCTCCTCTCGCTCGCCGCCCCCGAGGTCGCGCTCGATTACTGGGATTACCAGGCCCGGCTGTCCTACGAGGTCGTCCCGGAAGGCCGGGTGAGCCTCTTCGCGTTCGGCGCCCACGACTTCCTCGCGAGCGACGAAGACGGCGAGGAGACGACCCTCTTCGACACGACATTTCACCGGCTCGATCTCCGGTACGACCATGCCTATGGCCAGGGCAGCGCGCTGCGCGGCGCGCTGACGCTCGGCCACGACGAGACGGGGATCGGGGACGGCCAGAAAGCGCTGACGCGGAGCCTCGGCGCGCGCCTCTCGCTCGCTCACCGGCTGCGCGACGAGACCACGATCCGCGCCGGCATCGACGCCGTCGTCGACGACAACGAGCTCGATCTCGGGACCGGCGCCGGCGGCCCTCCGGGCGATGAGGACGACGTCCCCGTCGACGATCTCCTCTTGAGCCGCGTCGACCTCACGGTGGGCGGCTACATCGAGTCCGACATCGCGATCACCCCGCGCCTGCGCATCACCCCCGGGCTCCGGCTCGATCTCTACCACTCGGACGGCACGGTCGCGCTCGCCGTCGATCCGCGGCTCTCGGCGCGGCTCTCGCTCGGGCGCGGGGTGACGTTCGTGCAGGCGCACGGCATCGCCTCCCAGCTGCCGAGCTTCGTCGTCCCGATCCCCGGCTTCCGCCCGCGCCTCGAGGACGGCCTCCAGCGGAGCTTCCAGTCGAGCGCCGGCGTAGAGCTCGCGCTGCCGGAGGACATCACGGCCACGGTCTCGGTGTTCCACAACGCGTTCTTCAACATGACCGACGCGCTCGGCTCGCTGGGCCTCGAGTCGGTCGAGGACGCCTTCACGCTCCGCGCGCTCGGCGCCGCGACCGGCGTGGAGCTGTCGGCCCACCGGCGGCTCACGCGGCGCGTCGGCGGGTTCGCGTCGTACACGCTGTCGCGCTCCACGCGGAGCATCGGGCGAAGCCGGCAAGTGAGCTCGTTCGACCGGACCCACGTGGCGAACCTCGCGCTGACCTACGACCTCGGTCGCGGGTACAGGGCTGGCGGGCGCTTCGTGTTCTACTCGGGGCTCCCCCAGAGGGTCGGCGGCGCGACGCTCCCGCCGATCAGCGGCGTCCCCGGAGGCTCCGGATCCCTCGCCGGCGGAGCGCCGCGGTGGGAGCGGCTGCCGCCGTTCTTCCGCCTCGATGTCCGCCTGGAGAAGCGCTGGTCGATCGGGAGGTCGGGCTGGCTGGCGGTCGTCCTCGACGTGCTCAACACGACGTTATCGAAGGAGACCCTGCCGGGGATGTGTGATGCGTTCTCGTCGTGCGAGCCGACGACGTTCGGGCCAGTCACCGTCCCGAACTTCGGCCTGGAGGGCGGGTTCTGACGCCCCGGAGGCGCGGCGCCCCAGGCTGGCGGCGGCCCGCGCCCGCTCCGGCGGGAGAAGAGGATGCTTCAGGGTCAACCGACCACGGCAGGCGCAGTCACCGCAGCTCTCCTCGGCGAGGTAAAAGTGCGGGGATGCCTCAGGTTACCACTTCAAGGCTTCGATCATCTTCTCACCATAACGCGTGCCCATGAGGACGACGGACGCATGATCGAAGTGGTACTGATCCATGACCTTGGTCCCATCCTGAGAGACCCAGTGTCCATCAGGCAACATATCGGCCGCTTGGTGCACGAGGTTGTTGTGACCGCTGCAGCACCCGCCCGCGGGGAGCTCTCCAAGGATGAAGGGAACGTCGTAGTCGGCACCCCAGGCTTCTTTCACCTCGTTATAGAGCTGAACGACCTTGCCGGGCCATGAGCTCTGGCCGCTGTCGGACTCACCCTGGTGGAAGATGATGCCCGCGAACCGCGCATTCGGGGCCGTCTTCGCCTTGGCGATCTTGTTCAAGATCATCTGGTGATGCGAGCCACCAGAGATGAACGTGTTGATCGACTCACCGCTCTCAGCAGTACCGACCAACCCGATCGTATCCCCCTCAGGCAGCTTTCCGAGCAGGGTCTTGCCGAACCAGATGCCGGGGTCGACCGCCGTCGACAGGTTCCACCCCTTTTCACCGGGGCAATCGTTGAGCGGCGGATTGGCCACGTTCCACTGTCCGGCCGGCTGGTTGCATCCGCCGAGGACCTTGAGCCGCTGGTCGGAGTTCTGGTCGCTGGCCTGTTTGTCCGCGACGCCAGCCATGTTCGACTGACCCATGAGCATGAAGACGTGGAACGTCGGGCTCGAGCTCGGCGCGCCGCCGGCGCCTGCCCCGCCGCTGCCCGATCCGGTCACGCCCGTCGCGGCGCCTCCGGTCCCCGCGCTCGAGCTGCTCGTCGCGGCGCCTCCGGTCCCCGCGCTCGTGCTACCCGTGGCGGCGCCTCCTCCGGTTCCCGCGCTCGTGCTGCCCGCCGCGGCGCCTCCGGTTCCCGGATCGGCCCCCCCGGTGTTGTCGACATCACCGGTCCCGCCGGGCGAAGAGGACTCGCCACATCCGGACGCGGCGAGGATGGCGAGGAATGGGAGGAGTAGGAATCTGGCAGTGCCTCGGAGTGTGCGGTTCATCTGGGTCATGGTCGTTACCTCGTCGCGCCGAGGCGCGATCAGAACGGAAGGGCGGAATCGGTGGGCCGCCGGTGCGATGTCGGCAGGACGAACCTCGCCCGCAAAGAGCTCAGCGCCGAGGCCCAATCTATCGCGCCCAATCTATCGCAACTTGGGAGCCTGGCACCCAGGATTCGGCTTGGGACGACGAGAGGAGAAGGCCACCATCGATGGATTCTTCCATCATCGGCGGAGTTCGTCCTTGGGTGCGCCTCGAGCGCCGACCGGTCCTCTCGAAGCGAAGCGATTTCACGGTCCGGGACCGCGGAAATTTGAAACGTACGCGCCGCGTCCCGGGTTGGGTCCCGCGGCGCGCCGCCGCGCGGACGCCGCCGGCCGAGCCGCTTCAGCCACCCGCCTGATTGGCGAGCAGGACCAAGGCGAGGCCGATGGCCGACGGGACGGTCTGCACGAACAGGATGGATCGCTTTGCCGTCGCGGCGCCGTAGACACCGGCGACGGCCACGCAGAGGAGGAAGAAGGCCTGGATTTGCCATGCAAAGGCCCTGTTCGGATGGATGACGCCCCACAGCAGGCCCGCGGCGAGGAATCCGTTGTAGAGCCCCTGGTTGGCCGCCAGCGGCGCGGTGATCGCGGCGACCTCGGGGGTCGTACCGAACGCTTTGTACGCTCGTTCAGAGCGCCACAAGAACATCTCCAGGATGAGGATGTAGATGTGAAGGACTCCGATCAACGTGACGACGATCTGAGAAGCGATCAGCATGCGGCGCACGTTACCACGCGCGCCGCGGCGCCACCGGATGTCCCCGGAGCGCGCTCCGAGCGCGGCGCCCCTCCCCCGCCTCACGCGTCGTAGAGCAGCACCTCGACCTCAACGCCCTCGCCGATCACCGCCTCCTCGGCCTGCACGATGACCACGCCGTCCGCGCGCGTCGTCGACGACAGGATGGACGCGCCGCTCGTCGCGATCGGAAACACCCGATCTCCCTCGACACGCACCCTCACGTAATCGACCCGCCCCGGCTGGGAGACGATCTCGCTCGCCACCACGCACCGCCGCCGCCGGTGGGGCCACGCGCGCGGCAGGCCGCCGAGGGCGCGGATCGACGGGCCGGCGAAGAACTCGTAGGCGCAGAGGCACGACACCGGGTTGCCCGGCAGCAGGAACACCGCCCGCCCCCCGGGCAAGAAGCCGAACCCGGCGGGCTTCGCGGGGCGCATCGCGACGCCGTGGACCACCACCTCACCCAGCTCCGCGAGGACGAGCGGCGCATGGTCCTCCGAGCCGACCGACGACCCGCCGGAGACCAGCACCACGTCCCCGCCCGCCGCCTCGAGGGCGCTGCGCACCGCCTCGCGCCGGTCGGGGACATACGCGACGGCGATGTCCTCCGCGCCGTCACGCCGCGCGAGCGCCGAGAGCACCAGGCTGTTCGTGTCGACGATGCACGCCCCGCTGGGCGCGCTCCCCGGCGGCAGGAGCTCGTCGCCCGTGATCAGGATCCGCACCGACGGCCTGCGCGCCACGCGCACCTCGGCGACCCCGGTCGAGGCGAGCACGCCGACGTCCTGCGGGCGCAGCCGGCGCCCCGCCGGCACGACCTCCGCGCCCTCCAGCACGTCCTCGCCGATCGCCGCGACGTGCTTGCCGGACGGCACCGGCTCGCGCGCCCGCACGACCGGCGCCCCGTCGCGGCCCGCGCCCTCCTCCGCGCGCTCCGCCATCAGCACCGCGTCCGCGCCCTCCGGCACCGGCGCGCCGGTCGTGATCCGCACGGCCTCGCCCCGGCGGATCGCGCCCGCGTGCGGGCGCCCGGGGAACGACGCGCCCACGAGCGCGAGCTCCACCGGCGCGGAAGCAGCCGCGCCGGCGGTCGCCTCGCCGAGCAGCGCATACCCATCCATCGCCGCGCGGACGAAGTGGGGCACGCTGATCCGCGCGCGCACTGGCTCCGCCGCCACCCGCCCGACCGCCTCGGCGATCGGGACCAGCTCGTCGCCGAGCCGCTGGATCCGCCGCTCCAGGACCTCGAGCGCGCGCTCGACCGCCGTCTGCTCGCGAAAACCCCGCATCCGGACGTCGCGCATCGGCTCTCCGTGGAACGACGGCCGCTCAGACCGCCGCGGAGGCCTCGAGCGCGCCCCGGTACACCTCGTCCACATCGAGCAGGGCGTCGATCGACGCGAGCCGCGCGCGCTCGCCGGGACCGGCCTCGTAGAGCGTCCACGTGCCGTCCTCGTTGCGCCGGAAGACCTCGATCCTCCGGTGCGCCTGGGAGACCAGGACGTACTCCCTCAGCGAGGGGATCCGGCGGTAGTGCGCGAACTTCTCTCCCCGATCGTAGGCCTCCGAGGAGTCGGACAGCACCTCGACGAGCACCAGCGGGTTGACCACGGCGTCCTTGTCCTCGGGATCACGCGCGATCGGGCCGCAGACGACGCTCACGTCGGGATAGGTGGCGAGGCCCGTCGCGCGCACGCGCACGCGGAGGTCGGACGAGAACACCTCGCAGGGGCGCCGGCCGAGCTGCGCGCCGAGCGCCACGGTCACCCGCGCCGCGAGCCGCGCGTGCTCCGGCGTGCCGCCGGCCATGTCGAAGATCTCGCCGCCGAGGAACTCGTGCTTCGTCGGGCTCGCCCGCTCCTGCTCGAGGTACTCGGCGTAGGTGAAGGAGAGCCGGCGGGCGGGCGCGTTCACGTGATGACCTCGCCCGGGAGTATGCCACGGGAACCGCCCCTCCGGTGCGCCCCCCTCCCAAAGCGCCGCCGCGCGGCCTACCGCCCGCCGCGCGAGCCGCCCTTCCGCGGCCGGCTCGCGCGGCGGAGGGGCGCGATCAGCGCAAACATCCCGAGCGCCATCACCGACAGCTTCGGCCCCCGCTTCTTCCGGGCGCTCGACTGCCGCTCGCCCGCGATCGAGCAGTCCTCCGACTCGGCGGAGTCGTCGGTGTCCCCGCTGCAGCCGTCGTCCTCCGCGTAGTACTCGTCCTTAGACTCGCTCGTGTCCCCGCTGCAGCCGTCGTCCTCTGCGTAGTACTCGTCCTCGGGCGCCGGCTCGCTCGTGTCCCCGCTGCAGCCGTCGTCCTCCGCGTAGTACTCGTCCTCCTCGACGTCCTGCGGATCGGTGTCATCCACGACGACCGTATCGGCGGTGCCGGAGCAGCCGCAGCCCACGTCGGCGGCCGGCTCGTCGTAGTAGTCGTCATCGTCCGGCGGCGGGTTCCCGGCGCCGGACGAGCCGCTGGTCGGGCCAAATCCGCCGCTGCCCGGCCCGCCGCCCAGGCCGTCTGGCCCGCCAACGCCCGACGAGCCGCCCGCGCCGCCCTCGCCGGTGCACTCGTCCACGCGGACGCTCCCGGCCCTCACGACCGGCGAGATCGCGGAGCCCTCCCCGAAGGTCAGCGGCCAGTCCGCGCCGGGCTGCCCGGCCGCGAGCCGGAGCGAGACGCGGGTCAGCCACACGGACGACGGCGCGAGCCCGGAGAGCCCCACCGCGAGATCGTCGGCGGCCGGACCGCAGCGCAGGAGGTCGGGATCGACCTCGTCCCTCCGGGGCGACTCCGCGCAGTCCAGCGCGCCGTCGACCACGCCGTGCGCGGCGCGCGGGCAGCTCGCGGCGACCTTGAGGCTCGACTCCAGCGCGGCCGCGGCGACCGCGGCGCACGTGCCCGGCGCATCGCCGATGTCGCCGTACGCGCTCGCGCGCGCGAAATAGGCCTCGATCACGCTGTCCACGCTGTCGCTGCCGAGGGAGATGCGGCGGCTCAGCGCCTCGTGGCCCGCGCCCTCGACGAGCGCCCCGTGGAGCCCCGCCTGGCCGAGGGCCCCGGCGCGGAGCTCCGCGTAATCGCTGCGCTGCGCGCTCGCGTCCCAGCTCAGCGAGGCCGGCGGGAGCGTCACCGGCGCCGCGCCCGAGAGCGCGCCCCGGCCGTCGCCGAGCAGCCACGCCGTCACCTGCACGTCGCCCGCGCCTGCCGCGGCCAGCGACAGCGGCAGGATCGGCTCGCCGCCGCCCATGGCGATGCGCAGCGTCCTCGTGACCGCCGCGCCACCGGGAGCGTCGAAGCGGGCCGCCGCGAACCGCATCCCTTGCAGACCCCCGAGCTGCGCGGCCACGTCGGAGGACAGCGCGAGCCCGGCCGACGCCGCCCAGCGCGCGACCGCGTCGGCGTCCTCGAGCACCGTCACCTCGACCGGCTCGAGCGTGGCCTCGTGGGCGAGCCGCCCGATCGTCTCGAAGGGGTTCGGCGCGCCCGCCTCCCCCGGGCAGTACGGGTCGACGCCCTGGGGCGGGAGCACCCGGGGCGCCGTCGCCGCCTCGAGCGCCTCGAACCACGCGTCGGAGCTCGTGTCGAGCGCGGCGAGCGGCGGCACCGGAACGACGAGGGCCACCGGCCCGCTCGCGCCCTGGAACCGCAGGCTCGTCCAGAGCGTCGTGCGCTCCGGCCCGGCCGCGACGGCGACGCGCTGCTCGACCGACGCCTGTCCGGCGCCGGGCAGCCAGGCCCCCGTGGCGAGGGCGTCGCCGGAGAGCGAAAGAAGGAGCGATGAAGAAAGAGCGACCGCAAGCGACCGTCGGGGCATGCAAGGCCGATTGGCAAGCAGCATGCCCTGCAGAGTACGCCTTGTTCGAGGCCAACTTCCACGCGGCCGCGTCCGGCTGAGAACGGCGGTTCACGACGCCCCGGCGCCACACGGGCGCGACGGCCGACCGGCGAGGATCACCCCTCGTGGACGATCACGATGTCGTCGGGGTGGAGATGGCAGAACACCCGGTCTCCGACGTGAAGCGCCGCCTGGCCGGAGCTCTCGTTGGCGACCACCGCCGTGAGCGCGAGGCCGGCGTCGGTCCGGAGGCGCAGCTGGTCGGTGGCGCCCTTGAACAGCTCGTCCTCGACGCGCGCCTCGAAGCGGTTCTCCGGCGCGCCCTGCGGCTCCCTGCGGAGCGCGATCTTCTCCGGCCGGATGGAGACAAGGGTGCTCCCGGCCCCGCCCGCCAGGTGCTCGGCGTTGACGAGGAGCTCGAGCCCCCCGTCGAGCTGGACCCGCGCCCGCTCGCCGCTCCGGGAGAGGACGGTCGCGCGGAGGATGTTGGCCTGGCCGATGAAGCTCGCGACGAACGTCGTCTTGGGGCGGTGGTAGATCTGCGACGCGTCGCCGAGCTGCTCGATCCGGCCCTTGTTGATCACGGCGATGCGGTCGCTCATGGTGAGCGCCTCTTCCTGGTCGTGGGTCACGAACACGAAGGTGATCCCGAGCTTCTTTTGCAGCTCCTTGAGCTCCACCTGCATGGCGTGCCGGAGCTTCGCGTCCAGCGCCGAGAGGGGCTCGTCGAGCAGCAGGACCTTCGGGCGGCACACGATGGCCCGCGCGAGCGCGACCCGCTGCCGCTGCCCGCCGGACAGCTGCGACGGCTTGCGCTGCTCCATGCCCCCGAGCGACACCATCGCGACCGCGGCCCGGACCCGCTCGTCGATCTCCGCCCGGGGCACCTTTTTCATCCGCAGCCCGAAGCCGATGTTCTCCTGCACGGTCATGTGAGGGAACAGCGCGTAGCTCTGGAACACCTGGTTCACGTCCCGGCGGTACGGCGGCTCGTGCGTGACGTCCTTCCCCTCCAGCAAGACAGCGCCACTCGACGGCGTCTCGAAGCCCGAGATCATCCGGAGCAGCGTCGTCTTGCCGCACCCCGAGGGGCCGAGGAGGGTGATGAACTCGCCCGCCCTGATCTGGAGGTCGACCTCGCTCACGGCGTGGAAGGCGCCGAATCGCTTGGTGACCGCGCGGAGCTCGACCATCACATCCATCGATTCACCTCGGAGGGCCGGCAAAGCGCGCGGGGGAAGCGGGAGAGGCGGAAGAGGCGAAGACGAGCGGCGCTGGGCCACCCCGCGCGACGGCGCCGCATCAGGCCTCCGGCTCCTTGCGCAGGCCGAGCAGGAAGAAGAGCGAGAACAGGAGCAGGAGCGCCATGCCGAGCGCGGCGCCGAAGGGCCAGTCGCGCGCCTGACCGAACTGGTTCTGGATGACGTTGCCGATCATCGGCACGCGCGATCCCCCCATGAGATCCGTGATCGCGAACATCCCGAGCGCCGGGATGAACACGAGCAGGACGCCCGCGAGGATGCCCGGGCGGGTGAGCGGGACGATGACGTGCGAGAACGCGGACACGGGCCCCGCGCCGAGATCGAACGCCGCCTCGATCAGGGCGTTGTCGAGCTTCTCGACGCTCCCGTAGATGGGCAGGATCATGAACGGCAAATACGAGTAGACGAGGCCGATGACCACCGCCGTCGGCGTGTACATGATGTCGAGGGGGGTCGAGATGATCCGCAGGTAGAGGAGGAGCCCGTTGAGGAGCCCCTCCGACTTGAGGATCGACATCCACGCATAGGTCCGGATGAGGAAGCTCGTCCAGAAGGGCACCATCACCAGCATGAGCAGCCGGTTCCGGACGCCCTCCCTCGCCCGCCCGATGAAGTACGCCACCGGATAGCCCGCGACGAGGCAGATCGCCGTGGTGATGGCGGCGTACTTGATCGAGCTCAGCAGGATCTTGAGGTAGGTCGGGTCGAAGACCCGGGCGTAGCTCGACAGCGAGAGCTCGAAGACCACCTGCCCGAGCTCGTCCCGCTCGCAGAAGCTGTAGACGAGCATGATCGCGGTGGGCGCCACGACGAAGGCGAAGAGCCAGAGCAAGAGCGGGGCGAGCAGCAGCCACCCGCGGACGCCCGGCCTCCGCCGGGCGCCCTGGAGCTCGACGACCTGCCCGGTGGCCGTGTTCATGACGCCCCGCCGCTCACTGCGACGCCTTGAGGTCGGTCACCAGCTTGTCCACGTCCGCGGCCACCTTGCCGATGTCGTGGAACGTCTCCAGCCCCGCGATCGGCGGGTAGCTCGCCGGGTTCGCGAGCTGCTCCGGCGTGAGCAGCTTGCGCGCCTCCGCGTTGGGGTTCGTGTAGGGGAACTTGTCCGAGATGAGCTTGCTGACCTCGGGGCGGAGGATGTAGTTCATGAACATCTCCGCGCCGATCTTGTTCTGGGCGCTGTCGGGGATCACCAGGCTGTCGATCGCCTTGTGGGTCCCCTCCTGCGGCAGGACGAACTGGAACTTGTCCTTGTCCTCCTGGTAGAGCAGGGCCGCCTCCCCGCTCCAGACGACGCCGATGTCGACGTCGCCGTTGAGCAGCGCCGTCTTCGGGCTGTCGGAGTCGAACACCTTCACGAGCTTGATCCACTCCGCCAGGGTCGGCTTGATCTTCGCGAGGTTCTCCGGCGTCACGTCGTTGGCGTTCATCCCCATCGTCACCATGACCCAGGAGACCATCTCCCGGTTGTCGTTCAGGGCCACGATGCGCCCCTTGTACTTCGGCTGGAACACGTCCTTGAAGCCCTTCACGGGCTCCTTCACCTTCTGGGTGTTGACGACGATGCCCACGACCGTGCCCATCCACGGGACCGAGTACTTGAGCTCCGGATCGTGCGGCTGGTTCCTGAACGCGGGCGCGATGTTCTTCAGGTTCGGGATGCGCGATGGATCGAGCAGCTGCAGCTTCTTCTGCCGGATGAGCGCCTCGACCGCGTACTCCGACGGCTGGATGAGGTCGTACCGGGTGCCCCCCGCGAGGAGCTTCGACAGCATCTCCTCGTTCGAGGCGAAGGTCTCGTAGTTGACCTTGATCCCCGTCTCCTTCGTGAAGCCGTCCAGGACCTCCTGCGGGACGTACTCGGACCACCCGAAGAGGTTGAGCTCGTTACCCGGCTTCGGCTCGGGCGCCGGGGCGCTCCCCGAGCCAGCGGTCTGCTGCGGCGCCGGGCTCTCCTTCTTCCCGCAGCCGAGGAGGCAGAGGAGCGGGACGAACATCAGTATCAAGAGCGCTGAGATGCGTTTCATTGGCCTTTCCTTGTCTCGCCTGCGCCGGCGCAGGCCCCCGCGTTCGCGCCGCGCGCCGCTCCCCTTCAGCCCTCGTCGGGGAGCCGCCGCGCGGTGCCCTTCAGCGACTCGGCGATCACGACGAGCATCGCAGTCGCCACGATGAACACCGTCGAGATCGTGTTCAGCATCGGGTTCAGACCGACCTTCGCCATGCCGAACACCTTGATCGGCAAGGTCTCGGACTTGGGCCCGCGGGTGAAGTAGGTGACGATGAGCTCGTCCATCGACAGCGTGAACGACATCAGCGCACCGGAGATGATCGCGGGCAGAAGGTAAGGCACCAGGATCAGGAAGAACGCCTTGAGCGGCGTCGCCCCGAGGTCCAGGGCGGCCTCCTCGAGCGACGGATCGAGCCCCGCGAGCCGCGCCTGGACGGCGATCAGCACGAACGGGAAACAGAAGGTGACGTGCGAGATGATGACCGTCGTGAAGCCGAGATCGAGCTGCACCGTCTTGAAGAAGATGAGCAGGCTGATCCCCATGATGATCTCCGGGATGATCATGGGAATGAAGATCAGCGTCGTGATCGACCGGAGCGCGGGGAACCTGTACCGGTAGAGCAGGAAGGCGCCCGCCGTGCCGAGGGCGACCGAGAACGCCGTCGTGATCGCGGCGATGATCACGCTGTTGCTCAGCGACTCGATGAGCGGCGACCGCCGCTCGTCGCCCAGGTGGGCGACGAGCTCATCGAGGAGCTGCCGATACCATTTGAAGGTGAACCCCTCCCACACCACGCTCATCCGCGAGTCGTTGAACGAGTAGGCGACGAGGAGCAGGATCGGCAGATACAGGTAGAGGAGGACGAGCCCGCTCCAGCCGCCAAGGAGCCAATTCGACAGCTTGATGCCCGACATCGTCCGGAGTCGCATGCGGCGGCCTCGCGATCCGACAGGATCGCCGCGCGAGCTTATCGCTTGCAGAACGCCGCGCGCAACACATTGCCGAGTGGAGAGGAAGGGCGCGACGCAGGTGATCGCGGCCACGCTGGCTGTCGTTCGCGAGGGCGCGCCTGCACGGGCCGCACGCCCGCGCGCCCGCCGCGCGCGCTGCATGCGGCGGGCGCGCGCTGCATGCGGCATGCAAGCGCGCGCGGCGGCTCCTTCCGTAGAAGCCCTTGACACCGCACTCTCCTCCGCTTACCGGCCCTGCATGACCGGGTCGTCGCGCCGCCCTTCAGGTGAGGTCCCGTGAGCACCTCCCGCATCTGGACGATCGAAGAAGCGAACGCGCTCCTCCCGCGGCTCTCGTCGATGATCGGCCGGCAGCTCGCCCTGGCGAGCGATATCGAGCGCTGCTGGCAGGAGCTCGTGCAGGCCGTGCAGAGCCCGGCCGCGACGCCCGATCAGCTCATCGAGATGGCGCGCAACGGCAGCGAGCAGGCGCGCGCCCGCGAGCGCGAGCTCTCGGAGAAGATCGCCGCGTACGAGTCCGGGTGGCAGGAGATCGAGGAGCTCGGGGTCGTCGTGAAGGACCAGCGGATCGGCCTCTGCGACTTCTACGGGCGCCTCGACGGCGCCCTCGTCTGGCTCTGCTGGCGCTACGGCGAGCCGGCCGTGGAGCACTACCACGGGCTCGAGGCCGGCTACGCCGGGCGCAAGCCGATCACCGCCGAGAGGCGCCGGCAGCTGCTCAACTGACGAGGCCACAGTGATCGATCGGAAGAGAGCGGCGTGGGCGATCGAGGAGTTCCTCCGCGCCCTCGGGCGCGACGTCGAGGGGGACCTCGCGGGCACGGGCGAGCGTGTCGCCGACGCGTGGGCCGACGACCTGATAGAGGGCGAGGCCATCGACGCGGCCGCGGTGCTCCGCGAGGGCGCCATGGAGACAGGCCCCTTCGAGCGCGGCCTCGTCATCGCCCGCGACCTCGCCGTGACCACGATGTGCCCGCACCACCTGCTGCCGGGGCACGGCACCGGCATCATCGTCTACCTGCCGGGCGCTCGGGTCGCCGGCATCGGGACGCTCGCGCACGTCCTCGACGCGCTCGCGCGGCGGCTGACCCTGCAGGAGCGCATCGGCGGGCAGCTCGTCGAGCTCCTGGTCCGCGAGCTCGGCGCGCGCGGCGCGCTGTGCAAGCTCACGCTGACGCACACGTGCCTCATCGCCCGCGGCGAGCGCAAGGCGGGCGCCCTCATCGAGACCGTCGCCGCCGCCGGCGAGCTCGCCGAGCCAGGCCCCGAGCGCGATCTCGCCCTCGCCGCGCTCTCCGGGGGGAGGGCGTGACCGACGTCGCGGTCGTCACCGGGCCGAGCCGCGGGATCGGCCGGGCGACGGCGCTCGCGCTCGCGCGCCGCGGCCTCTCCATCGCGCTGCTCGGCCCGCCGAGCCCGCGCCTCGACGAGGTCACCGACGAGGTTCGCCGCCTCGACGTCGCCGCGCTCCCGGTCCCCTGCGACGTCGCCTCCGAGGAGCAGGTGGCGCGCGCCTCCGCCGAGGTGGTGGCGTGGCTCGGCGCGCCCCGCGTCATCGTGAACAACGCCGGCATCGTGAGCCGCGGCGCGAAGGTCCACGAGACCGCGCCCGCCGCCTGGGACGAGGTGATCGCGGTCAACCTCCGCGGCCCCTTCCTCATCTCGCGCGCGTTCCTCCCGGCCATGCTGAAGCAGGGGCGCGGCCGCCTCGTCCACGTCGGCAGCATCTCCTCGACCCTCGCGTGCCCCGGCAATGCGTCGTACGCCGCGTCCAAGTGGGGCCTCATCGGCCTCTCGAAGAGCCTGGCCGAGGAGCTGCGCGGGACAGGGCTCCAGTCCGTCGCCGTGCTCCCCGGCTCGGTCGACACCGACATGCTCGTCGGGAGCGGGTTTCCCCCGCAGATGAGCGCCGACGAGGTGGCGCGGCTCCTCGTGTACGCCGCGCTCGACGCCCCCGACGCCGTCACCGGCTCGGCCATCGAGATGTTCGGCTGACGGCGCGCCGCGCTCGCCTCCGCGGAACGCGCGCCAGAACGCGAGCCGGCGACGGCGGACCGCCGAGCCCGATGTGCATGTACGTGGCGCCGCCACACCCGACCCCCCGCGTGCTACCCTGCGGCCCGTGGATACGACGCCTCCGCGCCCGGGCGACCTCAGTGCGGCATTGCCCGACCTGCCGCTGTTCCCGCTGCCGCAGACGGTGCTCTTCCCCGGCGCCCTGCTGCCGCTCCACATCTTCGAGCCGCGCTACCGGGCGCTCGTGCGCGACGCCCTCGGGACGCACCGTATCCTCTCCGTCGTCCTCATCACGGACCCCCGCGCGGTCGACGCGCACGGCCACCCGGCCATCGCGCAGGTGGCCGGCGCCGGCGAGATCATCGATCACGCCGAGCTGCCCGGGGGCCGCTACAACATCATGCTGCGGGGCCGCGCCCGGGTCCGCCTGGCGGAGCGCCCGTTCGTGCCGCCGTACCGCACGGCCGCGGCGACGGTCCTCGAGGACGAGCCCGGGGAGGTCTCGGCCCAGGATCACGCCGCGCTCATCTCCACCGCGGCCTCGTTCGTGGCGCTCGTCCGGGACCGGGACAGCAATTTCGAGTTCCGGCTGCCGCGCGACGCGGCCACGTCGCTCGTCGCGGATCTCTGCGCCCACCACCTCATCCTCGACGCGCGGGAGCGGCAGGCGGTGCTGGAGACCCTCGACGTCGTCGCGCGGGTGCGCCGCGTGACCGAGGCGCTCGCGCTCCAGCAGCTCGCGCTCGCCTCGGCGGCGCGCGACGTCAACTGAGACCCGAAGCGCCGGCCTGCCCGCATGGGCCGGCGCGGCGCACCTGAACACGGGTCCAGAAGGGGCTCCGGGGCGGATGCGGTCGTCCCAAGATCGAGTAGGCTGCGCCGCCTATGGCGACCTCTCGTTCAACGGAACCCTCGGCCCCGATCATCGTCAAGCACCCGGGGTGTCCCCAATGGGGACTCGGATACCTCGTCGAGGAGCGCGACGAAAAGCGCTTCTACGATTTCGAGGATGGCCTCAATCACTCCATCGCCAAGGCTTTCTGGTCGAAGCTCGAGCCGGTGCAGCTCGGCGACGACGAGGCGAGCGCGCTCGAGGCCAGGATCCGCGGTCTCCGTGACCGGCCGTCGGCCGCCGCCAAGAAGCAGCGCGCCCGCGTCGTCGCGCCGCCGGTCACGAGCTTCGACGAGCAGGTCGCGAGCTTCGCGTCGCAGTTCGAGGGTGGGTTCGGGGGTCCGCAGTTCATCGCCGAGGAACGAGGCGCCGCCGGGGGCGAGGGGGTCGAGGGTCCGGCGAGCGGGGCGAAGAAGAAGAGCAAGGCCTTCAAGCAGGGCGCCATCGAGACCGCGCGCGCGCTCCTCGCCAAGGGTGAGCTCGAGGCGCTGCTCGCGGCGGGCAACCTGAACGATTTCATGGAGCGGATCACCAAGGTCCACAAGTCCGCGACCGGCCTCCTGCACCCCCTCGGCGATCTCATCCCCTTCAACAAGATGCCGGCCGAGCACCACCGCGCCTACGCCGAGGCGGTCGTGGATCTCCTCTATGGCGCGGGCGACTACGCCGCGCGCTTCGACCGGCTGGCCGGCGTGCTCGCCGCGGCCAAGGTCGTCACGTGGCCGCTCGTCACGATCCTCGGCGCGCTCGTCTACCCGGGCGAGCACGTCTTCGTGAAGCCCTCCTTCTACGAGAAGCAGGCCGCCGTGCTCGGCTTCAATCTCGCCTACGATCGCGCGCCGAGCGCCGAGGGTTATGCCCGGATGCAATCGCTGGCGCGCGAGCTCGAGCGGCGCCTGCGCGAGCGCGGCCTCGCCCCGCGCGATCTGATGGACGTCTACGCGTTCCTCTGGCGCACGATCTCCCCGTCCAAGCCGGCCACGAAGTCCTGACATCCCGCGTCAGGCCGCCCTGCGCGACGTCGTGCGACGCCGCGCGGGGCGGTCCCCGGCGCCGCGCGAGGCGGCGCGGGCGCGGCCGGCGGCCCTCGACCCTCGACGCGCGGCGCTGGCCCGCTTATGCGACCTTCCCAAGGAGGGTCTCGCATGAAGGCTGCCGTGCTCGAAGCCGTGAAGAAGATCGCCGTTCGCCATGACGTCGCCCCGCCGCAGATCGGCCCGCGCGACGTCCTCGTCCGCGCGAAGGCGTGCGGCATCTGCGGCACCGACGTGCACATCTGGGAGGGCGATTTCTTCCCGACCTTCCCGCTGATCCCCGGGCACGAGCTCGCCGGCGAGGTGGCGGCGGTGGGCGACGAGGTCGAGGGCCTCCGGCCCGGCGATCGGGTGATGGTCGACCCGACGGTGACCTGCGAAGAGTGCCACTTCTGCATGATCAACCGGCAGAACCACTGCCTGAAGTGGAACGCGGTGGGCGTGACGCGCGACGGCGGCTTCGCCGAGCTCGTCCGGGTCCCCGCGAAGAACTGTTATCGCTTCGAGCGCGTCTCGTTCAGCGAGGCCGCGTTCTGCGAGCCGCTCGCGTGCGTCGTCTTCGGGCAGGATCGCGCGCGCATCGAGATCGGCTCGGAGGTCCTCGTCCTCGGCGCCGGCCCGATCGGCCAGCTCCACCTCCAGGCGAGCCTCGCGAACGGCGCCGCCGCGGTCACCGTTGTCGACGTCGTCGAGTCGAAGCTCGACCTCGCCCGCCAGCACGGCGCGACCGAGGTGGTGCTCGCCGACAACGCGCTCCAGGCGAAGCTCAAGAAGATCGCGCCCTACGGCTTCGACGTCGTGATCGACGCGACGGGCATCGCCCGGGTGCTCGGCGACTCGGTCCAGTACGTCAAGAACGGCGGCCGGTACCTCGTGTTCGGCGTGTGTGGGCCGCAGGACAAGGTGGAGATCTCGCCGTTCGAGATCTACCGGCGCGATCTCGAGATCATCGGCAGCTTCGCGATCAGGCGGACGTACGACCGGGCATTCAAGCTGATGGAGCGCGGCGCGATCGACGTAAGGAAGCTCCTCTCCGAGGCGATGCCGATCGAGGAGCTCCCGCGCGGCCTCGAGATGATGAAGAAGGGCACCGCGCCCATGAAGCTCCAGGTCGTGTTCTAGCCGCGCGGCTCGCGCGCTTACAAAGCTTACGATTTTCTCGATTAGTTAAGAGTCGTTACGAAGATCACCGAAGTAGACGAAACTGCAAAAAGGACGCTTTCCATGGCCATCGTGATCGGAATCGACGTCGGGACCAGCGGCCTCAAGGCCATCGCAGTCGAAACGGAGCGCGGCGCGGCGGTCGCGTCGGCGCACCGCGAATACCCGCTCTCCACGCCGCACGCCGGGTGGGCCGAGCAGGATCCCGAGGACTTCGCCGCGGCGGCGCTGAGCGCCCTCGGCGAGCTCGCCCGCTCCCTCGGCCCGCGCCGCGACGACGTGCGCGCGATCGGGCTCACGGGGCAGATGCACTCGGCGGTCTTGCTGGACGAGGCGCAGGCGGTCATCCGGCCTGCGATCCTGTGGTGCGACACGCGCACCACGGCCGAGTGTGAGGCCATCCGCGCGAACCCGAAGGTCGGCGACGCGGGGCTCGCGCGCCTCGTCGGCAACCGCGCGCTCGAGGGGTTCACGCTGCCGAAGCTGCTCTGGCTGCGGGCGAACGAGCCCGAGGCGTTCGCCCGCGTCCGCGCTGTGCTCATGCCGAAGGATTTCGTGGGCTTGCGGCTGACGGGCGAGCTCGGGACGGACGACAGCGACGCGAGCGGCACGCTGGCGTTCTCGCCCGGGGATCGCTCGTTCAGCGCCGAGCTCCTCTCGGCGGTCGGCGTGCCGCGCGCGGTGTTCCCGCGGTCGGCGCCCTCGAACGCGCCGCTCGGCCAGCTGAAGTCCGAGGTCGCGGCCGCGACGGGGCTGCCGGCGGGCATTCCCGTCGTGCGGGGCGCCGCGGACAACGCAGCGGGCGCGGTGGGGCTCGGCATCGTGCGCCCCGGCCGGGCGATGGCCTCGGTCGGCACGAGCGGCGTGATCCTGGCGCACACCGACTCGTGGATCGTGGAGCCGGAGATGCGGCTCCACAGCTTCTGCCACGCGGTCCCGGGCCGCTTCTACCTGATGGGGGTGATGCTCGCCGCCGGCGGCGCGCTCCGCTGGTACCGCGACGTCCTCGGCGACGGGGAGCGCCTGGCGGCCGAGCTCCGCAAGGTCGATCCGTACGAGATCATCTCGGACACGGCGTCGACGGCGCGCCCGGGCGCGGGCGGCGTCGTCTTCCTGCCGTACCTGATGGGCGAGCGCACGCCGCACAACGACGCGGCGGCGCGCGGCGCGTTCGTGGGGCTGAGCGCCCGGACGACGAAGGCCGATCTCTCGCGCGCGGTGCTGGAGGGCATCACGTTCGGGCTCGCGGACTCGCTGGATCTGATGCGCGGCGTGGGCCAGACGAACGGCGCGGCGGCGGTCTCGATCGACGAGATCCGCCTGACCGGCGGCGGGGCGCGGAGCCCGTTCTGGCGCCAGCTGATGGCCGACGTCTTCGAGGCGCCGGTGGCGATCACGACGTCGACCGAGGGCCCGGCCTACGGCGCGGCGCTGCTCGGCGCGGCGGGCGCGGGGCTGTTTCCGTCGGTCGAGGAGGCGGCGGACGCGTTCGTCCATGTCGTGTCCCGGGTCGCGCCGGACGCGGCGCGCTCGGCGCGGTACCGGGAGATCCACGCGGTGTACCGGGGGCTCTACAACGACCTGCGCGGGCGGTTCCGGGAGCTCGGGAGGCTGGCGTGATGGGGTGATGGGAGCCGGGTTGCCACGGTATTGCGCTTGTACCGGGTCGCCCGGCGCTCGGTGCGGACGTTCGCCGCGCGGTGAGCTCCCGCACCGGGCGCCTACCGTGGGCGAGGGACCTGGGACGAGCTCGGGCGACGCGGCGCTAAGGCGGCCCCGGTAGATAGCAGAGATGCATCCACGGCCGATTCGATCCGAGTAACATATATGCCTCGCTGGAGAGGAACCGGGTCTGCTCGCCGTCGCCCGCGCGGAGCAGGATCCCGTGTTCATCCGTCTTGCCGCCGAGCCAGTCCGCCACAAGGCCGGTCACGTCGAACGAGAGGATACCAAAGGTCATCACGCTCGCCGTCTGATTGCTGGAGGTCGCGACCGGCGTGGGTTCGAACCCGTCCTCTCCAAACGAAGCCCAGGACTCGCTCTCGTCCCAGTCCTTCACCACACGGTGCACGCTGATCGTACCCGGCCCGCTCGTGCGCTCACGCATGAGCCCGGCGCGGGCCGTGAGCAGCGTGGCCCGCCGGGGGACCGCGGCGAGATCGAAGCGGAGCAGGGCGCTGCGGACCGCGCTCGTGCCAGGCGGCGTCCCCACGAGCAGATCAACGCGCTCGCCGAAGCGCTGATCGGGCTGATCGCTCGCTAGGGTCGTATCGCGGACCGGACCAGGGGTGGCGCCGAGGCGCTGGATCATGAGGCCCTTGAGCGTGGATTTCTCGCCGGCGAGCACCTTGTCCAGAAACTCGTCGCGGATGGCGGGAAAAGCGACGCGCCCGATCACGCCCACGATGTCGCAAATCCCTAGGCCAGCGGCGAACGAAGTGACACCAGCGACGACCTCGACGCCGCCCTGCAGGATCACCGCGGGCCCGCCGCTGTCGCCGGCGCACACACCGCCTTGCTCGTTCGCCTGATCGATGCCGAGCGTGAGCGGCGCGACCTCGCTGACCCGCGCTTCGACCCTCCGACGGATGGTGTTCGCCGCCGGGGTGATGCCATAACCCACGACGGTGACGGCGCTGCCGACCGTGAGGCTGTCAGGCACCGACGCGAGCGGGACCGGCGTCACATTGAGCGCCCCCGCGCCCTTGACCGTCACGATGCAGACGTCGTAGTCACGGACAAACGGATTGTAACATGGGTGATTCTGGAACGAATCGACAGGGAGAACAAGCGACGGTTCGGAGAAGTCGAAGCCGATCCGGACTTCCTTCGGAGGAGAGGACTCCGTGCAGCAGTGCGCGGCGGTGAGCACATGGGCCTTGTCGCCTCCGCTCCGGTGAACGATGGTGCCACTGCACCGCCCATCTTCGAAGTGCACGGAGACGACCGCCGTATGCGTGTTGTCCCCGCGGGCGCCGGCGCCGACGACGGCTGACCGATCCTCCCCGCGCTCCTCGCGAGAACTCATCTCGTCCGGCTGCGCGCAGGCCGCCGGCAAGAGCGCGGAGATAGCCATCCAGACCGAGATGAGCGTTCTCATGATTCAACCTCCCCCAGAACACCGACGCTCGGCCGGCGCGCGCGCCGCCTCGCGTTCTCGACCCTTGCTGCGGTCGGTCCGCCCGCGAGGATCTTGGTAGCGGTTCGGGCATCGTCAATCGATCGTGCAGCGCTGCCGCGCTCGCGCTGCACCCCGCGCCCAGCAGGATCGGCGGCCCCGCTCAGCTCGAACCTGATGCGCTGCACGGCGAAGGCCGAGGGCGCGGCCGCGGTCTCCCGGGTGAAGAGCTCCGGGCCGCCACAGCACAGCGCTCAGGGCGGCCCTGGCAGATAGCAGAGGTGCATCCACGGACGGCTCGAGTGAGATAAGAAGATCGCATCGCTGGCGAGGAGCTGGGTCTGCGCACCGTCGTCCGCGCGGAGCAGGATCCCGTGATCGTCTGTCTCGCCGCCGAGCCAGCTCGCCACGAGCCCGGTCACGTCGAACGAGAGGACCCCCTCCGCCTTCACGCGGGCCGTCTCGTTGCCGTAGGTCGCGACCGGGGTGGGGTCGAACCCGTCCGGTCCGAAGGACGCCCAGGACTCGCTTTCGTCCCAATCCCTCACCACGCGGTGCACGCTGATCGTTCCCGGCCCGCTCGTGCTCGCCACCCGGAGCCCGACGCGGGCCGTGAGCAGCGTGGCCCCTCGGGGGACCGCGGCGAGCTCGAAGCGGAGCAGAGCGCTGCGGATCGCGTCGGTGTTGGGCGGCGTCCCCACGAGCAGGTCAGCGCGCTCGCCGAAGCTCTGATCGGGCTGGTCGCTCGCGATGTATGTAT
The DNA here is from genome assembly GCF_051524395.1 of Sorangium sp. So ce117. NCBI lineage: Bacteria > Pseudomonadati > Myxococcota > Polyangiales > Polyangiaceae > Sorangium > Sorangium sp. So ce117. The sequence goes on along the minus strand of NZ_CP150309.1, from coordinate 13,166,215 downwards.
CGCGGACTGGACCAGGGGTGTCGCCACTGCGTTGGATCCAGAGGCCCTGGAGCCTCGATTTTTTGCCGGCAAGCACCTTGTCCAGGAACTCGTCGCGGATGCCAGGAAAGGTGACGCGCGCGAACCCACCCGCGACGTTGCAGAGTTCGCCACCGGCGACCAACGTGATGACACCAGCGACGACCTCGACGCCGAATTGGGGGATCAGCGCGGGACCGCCGCTGTCGCCGTAGCACAGGCCGCCTCGTTCGTTCATCTGATCGGTGAGAAACGTGAGCGGCGCGACGTCGCTGACGCGCGCTTCGACCTTCCGGCGGATCGTGTTCGTCACGGGGGTAAGGCCGTAACCCACGAGAGTGACGGCGCTGTCGACCGTGAGCTCGTCCGGCGCTGATGCGAGCGGGATCGGGCTGACATCGAGCGCGCCCGACCCTCTGGCCGTCACGACACAGACATCATAGCCATAGAGCGTCGTGCCGCGGTCATCGTAACATGGATGACGCTCGAACGAGTCGACAGGCAGAATGACCGACGGATCGTCCTGATCGAAGCCAATCCGGACTTCCTCGGGAGGAGACGAGTCCCTGCAGCAGTGCGCTGCAGTGAGCACGTGGACCTTGCCACCTTTAGCGCTCCGGTGAACGATGGTGCCGCTGCACTGGTTGCCGCGTTTCCCGCGCGTCGCAACGACCGCCACGCGCGTGTTGTCTGCACGGGCGCCAGTGCCGATGATCGCGGCTCGCTCCTCCCCGCGCTCCTCGAGAGAGACAATCTCGGTCGGTTGGGCACAGGCCGCCGGCAGGAGCACAAAAATTACCAACCGTGCCACCGCCAGCTTTCTCATGATTTGACCTCCCTCGAGACCATGTGCGCTCGCGCCGACGCACGCGCGACGCCATCACGCGTTCTCGACCGTTCCCGCTGTTCATCCGCCCGAGAGGAATCTTGCTGGCGGTCGGTGCGCTGTCAATGTTCGGCAGCGCTACCACGCTCGCACTGCATCGACGCCCAGCACAAACGGCAGCTTGGAAAACTCATCTTCTCCCCTCTCGCAAAGAACGAGACGGCGCGCATTCTCCAGAGATCGCCCATTTCACGTCGCAAGCGTATCCCGCCCTCTCCACGGCGTCGTTCTCGTGCGCGACCGCGAGCGAGACGCGCCTGCCGGGTCGCGGGCTACCGGGGCATCGGGCCCGTGCCGAGGATGTAGCGAATCCAGATCGGGAGCGCGGTGTCAAAATCCGGCGAGAAGGAGTGCTGTTGCTGCTCCGCGTAGGGTTTGTGGAAGACCTCGGCGCCGAGCGCGCGCAGCCGCGCGGCGTCGCGCTCGGCGAGCCGGACGTTGCCCGGCGACTCGCCGGCGCCGACCACCACGACACAGCGGCGCTGGGCGAGCTCGGGCGAGCGCGGCACGCCGTCGAGCGAGAGCTCGGTGACGGACCCGGGAGACATGACGACGGCACCGGCGTAGTGGCGCGGATCCCGGGCCGCGATCTCGGCGGCCATCTGGCCGCCCTGCGAGAAGCCGATCAGGATCACCTGGCCGGGGGCAACGGTCACCCGGTCGCGCACCTCGGCGAGCGCCTCGTCCAGCCGCGCGCGGTCGCGCGCGGGCGACTCGGACCATACGAACTTGCGTGGTCCGCGCGGCAGGGTGCCGCTCACCGAGACGAAAGCGACCGAGAGCGCGTCGGCGGCGCGCTGGACGCTCCCGTCCGTGAAATCCTCCGGCTGCGACCCCAGGCCGTGCATGCCCATCACGACCGGGATCGGCTTGCCGGTGCGATAGCCCTTCGGGAGCACCAGGAGCGTCTTCTTGATCCCGGACTGCCCCCAGTAGCGCCCGGCCCGCGCCAGGTAGGGATAGACCGTCGCCCACCGCGCATCGCTGCGCAGCGCCTCCAGGTCGGAGTCCCGGGCTGCCCAGTCCGGGTCGACGCCCTCCTCGACCGCAGCGCGCTCCAGCCAGTGGAAGGAGGCGTCGAGCTGCCCGGCGCGGGCGCAATAACACGCCAGGTCGTATTTCCCGTCCACCCCGCCAGCCACGGCCCAGTGCTGGATCTGCGCCGCGGCCTGGTAATCGCCGTGCGCGGCAGCCCTCCGCGCTTCCATGAAGAGCCGCACGGGCTCGATCTTGCGGAGATCGTGGCCATCGCGCTGCGCGGGCGGCTCGGGCGGAGCCGGGAGCGCGAGGGGGCGCTCGGGGAGCGCGCGCTGGGGAGGCTCGGGCGGCGGCGGCTCGAAGGAGCGAAGCATGGCCTCGATGTCCGGGCGCACCTTGGCCATCGCCTCCGCGGGGACGATGCCGGCCAGGTGATAGCCGATCTGGTCCTGGACGAAGACGCCCGTCATCAGCTCGACGCGGTGCGCGTCCTTCTGATCGCGCGCATGGACGACCACCCCGCCCGCGGCGCGGCCAGGGAACGGCTCGCGGCGGGTCTCGTCCAGACCGGACATCCCATCCCGCATCCTCTGCACGAAGGTGTTCGCGACGTCATCCGCGGTGAGCGCCTCGTTGGCGACGGGAAGCACCTTCACCGAGAACGAGGCGGAGGTAGGCTCGTGAAGGAACTCGATATCCACGCTCCCGTCCTGCGCGGACGGCCCCCGCTCGAGGTGAATCCTCTTCCACGCAGGGCTCGCCGGCGTGATGCGGTAGCGCGCGGCGATGCCCTCGACGGCCGCGCCCGGGCGCGCTCCGGGTTCGACGGCGCCGCTGTGCGCGGTCGGGCTGGGCGGCGAGCCCTCGGGGCCGCCCGCAGGCCGCGTGGCCCACCAGGACGTCAGGCCGACCGCTCCCGCGACGGCGAGGGCGATCAGCGCGATCCTGGCATTCCCTGGGCGCGGCAGCGCTACGGGCGGCATGCCAGAGCGTTCACGGGACGAGCTCGTCATGCGGGGCGGGGCCAACGTGACCCCATGCTACGCCCACCGCGGCGCGCAGTGCGCGAGATTCAAGCGAGCGGCGTGACCGCCGCGCGCAAAGGCGCAAGGTCGCAAAGGCGCAAGGAGAAGACTCTCTTTTGCCTACGCCGCCCGCACCCAGCCGCGCGACGTCTCCTCGAAATGCTCGGTGCTCGCGATCCCGAAGAGGCCGCCTTCCGGCTGCCAGAAATACCGCTCGATATGGATCTTCTTCCCATCGACGCGGATCGCATTGAAGGCGTTCTGCTCGCCCCGGCCGCGCGTGGAGGTCGCGGTCCCTGCCTGGACGATCAGCGAGGAGTGGCCGCCGGCGTCGAAGCGCTCCGCGGAGTGCCCCGTGTGGCTGAGGTGCAGGTGCCCCGACAGGATGACGTCGACGCCGCAGCCCGCGAGCGCCGCCATCGCCTGCCTCGCGCGCCCGACGATCGCATGCGGCGAGTTCTCCGGCAGATCGAACGGATGGTGCGTGACCACGATCTTCGTGATCTCGGGCCCTAGATCGCACATCCTCGCCTTGATCTCCCGGACCTGCCGCGCGTTGATGCGCCCATCCTTGATGGTCAGCGAGCGCGCGGTGTTGATGCCCAGGACGGCGATCTCCGCGTCGACGCGGAACGGCGAGAGGTCATCCGTGATGTGCCTCCGGTACCTGTCGAGCGGGCGAAAGAACCGGTCGAACAGGTTGTAGAGCGGGACATCGTGGTTGCCAGGCACCACGATCTGCGGCGAGGGCAGCGCGTCGAGGAAGGCGCGCGCCTCGGCGAACTCGGCGTCGCGCGCCCGCTGGGTCAGATCGCCGGAGATCACGACCACATGCGGCTCCAGCCCCCCTATCCTGTCGATCAGCGGGCGGAGGATGGCCTTGTCGACGCGGCCGAAGTGCAGATCCGACAGGTGCACGAGCGTGCGCACGGCGCCTCATACCCCCAGCGCGGCGACACGGCCCGATCGATCCTCCTGCGGTCGCGAGCCCGCGCGGAGCTCGGACGACAGCGGCACGATGACGCGCAGCGCTGCAGGCCGCACGCGATAGCAGAGCGGCGGCGTCATCCTGAGGACCTCGCCGTCCGCGGCCACGTGGAGGCTGCGGTGGGGCGCCTCCACCCGGAGCTCCGTCGTTCGTAGGATGCTGAAATCGCTCGATTGATGGATGCGCCCGACGGCCGCGCTGGCGATGAGCTTGAGCGTGGAGAGGCGGCTCTCCGCGTGCGCCACACAGACGCCGAGCTCACCCGAGCACGGCGGGCGCTGGCGGCCGATGTCCACGTCGCCAAGCTTGAAGTCGTTGTTCGCGACGAACACGAACGGCGTCTCCAGCTCGACCTCCTGCCCATCCAGGACGAGCCGGAGACAGACGCGCTCGTGCCGCCGGATCCCCGAGACGGTCGACAGCGCCAGGGCTATCCACTTGTTGAGCCCACGCCGCTTCCGGAGCGCCTCGCGGGCGCGCACGATGCCCGGGTAAATGCCCAGCGTCGAGTTGTTCACGAAGACCCGGCCGTTGACCTCGCCGACATCGACCCGGACGCGCCGCCCCTCGGCGAGCGTGCGCACGGCGCCCTCGAGGGTGAGCGGAACACCGAGGTGCTTGGCAAAATGGTTCACCGTGCCGAGCGGAAGGACACCCATCGTCTTGTCCGTGCCGGCGAGCGCGGCAGCGACGGTGTTCACTGTCCCGTCGCCGCCGCCGGCCACGACGAGGTCGCAAGGCCCCCGCGCCACACGGCGGGCGAGCTCCCCGAGCTGCCGCCCCTTCTCGGCGCACAGCACCTCCGCGGCGAGGCCGCTCTCTTTCAGGAGCTCCCCGAGCCGCGCGCGCTGCGCCGCCGCGCGGTTCGACCGGGAAGAGCAGTTCAGGAGGACCGCCATGGATCGATGCTTCACCGTCGCGCTCCCGGCATGGGGCAAGGGCCCATGCCCACCCGACAGCGAGAAAGCAGATCGCGCGCCACCGCCCCACGACGAGCGGCCGCGACGCTCCGGCTCCGTCAGGCGGCGCGGAGCGTGGCGGATTGCCACGCTCGCCTCGCGCCGCGCGCCATGCCAGAGCCAGCGCGCCTCAGCGCATGCCGAGCCCGCCGTCCGTCTCCATCCGAGGCCAGGTGAAGAAGAACGTGGCGCCGGCGCCCTGCTCGGACTCGACCCACACACGCCCCCCCTTGCTGAGCACGATCTTCTGGACGATCGCGAGCCCGATTCCCGTCCCCTCGATGTTGTCGCGCGCGTTCAGGGTCTGGAAGATCTCCCATACCTTCCCGTGGTATCGCGGGTCGATCCCGGGCCCGTTGTCCTTCACCGAGAACTCCCAGAGATCGCCCAGCGCCCGCCCCCGCACATCGACGCGCGCGTCGGGGCGTTCGGCATACTTCAGCGCATTGCCGATCAGGTTCAGGAACACCTGCTCCAGCGGGATCCGCTCGGCGAGGAGCGTCGGCATGCCCATCGCGACCTCGATCGACGCGCCCGCAGGGACCGTGAGCAGGGCGACGACGTCCTCGAGGAGCTTCTGGACGTCCACGATCTCGGGCTTGTCGCGGAGGCGTCCAGCGCGCGAGTAGCGCAGGATCCCGTCGATGAGCGCCTCCAGCCGGACCACGCGCGAGCGGAGGAGCTCCATGTACTGGCGCGTCTCCGGCGTCGCCTTGTCCACGAGATCGTCCTCGATCCACTGCGAGAGGTTCGCGATGGCGCGGAGCGGCGCCTTCAGGTCGTGGCTCGCCACGTAGGCGAAGCGGTCGAGCTCGTTGTTGCTCCGCTCGAGCGCCTGGATGAGCTGCTGCGCCTTCCGGAACAGGTGCGCGTTATCCATCGCGATGGCGGCCTGAGCCGCGAGGCCGACCACCAGCTTCTCCGCCCGCTCGGTGAAGACACCCCGCTCGGAGTGCCCGAAGAACAGGCCGCCGATGACATGCCCCGAACGGGAGACCACCGGCACGGCAAGGTAGCTGACGACAGGCAAGTGGCCCTTCGGCATCCCATGGTAAGGGGCGTTGTTGCCGTAGCGCGGGTCCTTCGTGACATCATCGAGCCGCACCACGCCCTCGCCGTTGAAGGTCGGCGCGAACACGGCCGTGTTGCGCGGCATCGGGAACCCGGAGAAGTGCTCTCGGGGCACGCCAGAGATGGTGTAGAGCATGTAGCTCTTCCCCTCGGCGTTCGTGACATTGTAAAAGAACGCGCCGAACTGGGCGCCGCTCAGGCGGGTGGCCGCGTCGGTCACCGCCTGCACGAGCTTCTCCAGATCCAGCTCGGCGGCGAGCTGCTTGCCGGCGCGATTGAGCAGCTCGAGCGTCTCCCCTTCTTCCTGGAGCCTGTCCTCCGTCTGCTTGCGCTCGGTGATGTCGAGGACGATCGCCCCCACACCCATGACGGGCCCGCCCTTCACCCGCACAGGCGCGTAATTGACCAGCCAGGAGCGCGGTCGCTCCGACGCCCGCGTCGTCCCCGTCACCTCGGCGGTGAACGCCTCGCCCGTCTCCAGGACGCGCCGGAGATTGGCGACGATCACGTCGCTCATCTCCGGGAGCAGCTCGGGGATCGTCCTGCCGAGGTGCGCCTCGAGGGGGATCCCGTTGATGTCCGCCAGCGCCTGGTTGAGCCGCACCACGCGGAGATCGCGGTCGATCACCGCCAGCCCCGCGGTCGTGGCCTGGAAGAAGGCGTCGACCAGCGCGCGGTCCGCGGGGGACTCGTCCAGCGCAGGGCGCTCCTGATCGAGCCGCGCAGCCCCCGCCTCGCCGCACTGCAGCGGCGCCGCAGCGGGCTCTGCCGCCGCGGGCGAGGCCGCTTCGGAGAGCTCCGCCGTTTCTTGACGCGAATCCGTGTTCTCCATGGACCTCGTGGACACAGGCTGTCCCCACGACCTTAGCGCTCGAGTGCAAACGCGACATCCGCTGTCTGTCGCCGTTTGTCGCCGTCTGATATCAGGCCGTCCCCCGGCGCCAGCGCTGCGATGCGGGCTCAGCAGCCAAACACGGCCGGTCGCCGGGTCCGACCGCATCCCCCTGCGCGCCGGCGACCGCCGGCTACCCGCCGGCGACGGCTGGCCGGGCGAGACGGAAGCCCACGGCGCTGAAGCGATCCTCCGGGCGCGCGGCGAAGCGGCCTGCCGCGCGGCACACCGCGGGGGGCCCGGAGCTCCACGCGCCCCCGCGGATCGAGCGGAGCCCCGGAGCCGCCGCGTCCGCTGGCTTCAGGCGCGCGATGCGGTCGACCACCGTGGGGCCGTCGGGCATCCACAGCTCGGCGCACCAGTCGCGGATGTTGCCCGCGAGGCCCCGGGCGCCGTGGGGGCCCTCGTCCGTCGGATGGTCGTCCACCGGCGCCGGGCTCGCGGGGCCGGGCCGGCCGCCCACCATGCAAGCCCACGTCGGCTCGGGCTCGTCTCCCCAGGGGAAGAAGCGCCCGTCGACGCCGCGCGCGGCCTTCTCGCGCTCGAGCTCGCCGACGAGGCGCCACGGCGCGCCGGTGCTCGCCTCCAGCCAGGATGCGTAGGCGACGGCGCTGCGCCAGTCCACCGAGGCGACCGGGTGCCGCGCCTGCTCCGCGCGCGCCTGCGGACCGAGCACGAAGCGCCCGTCCCCGTCGCGCGCGAACAGCGGGATGTCCACGTTGCCGGCGATCGCGCGGGCCGCGCGCGGGCACGCCGCCGCGGCCTCCGCCTCGCGCCCGTGCGCGAGCAGATCGTTCAGGAAGGCGAGGTACTCGGCCTGCGTCACCGGGTGCCGCCGCACCACGAAGCCGTCGACCCAGATCCGGCACGCCGGCAAGCCGTCGCCGGCCTGCGGGTCTCCTCCGGCCGAGAAGAACCCCGCCGGCACGTAGACGTCCTCTTCGCCGAGCGTCTCCAAGGGCAGGAGGGGCACCACGAACGGCTCCGCGCCGCCCGGACGCACGCCGTCCCAGCGCTCGCCGCGGCCGATCTTCACGGGGTACGACGCCTCGCGGTACCCGGGCGCGCGGATCGAGAGCAGGTAGCTGCCGCGCGCGAGCGGGACCTCGCAGAGCGGCGTGTGACCGAGGAAGCCCTGGGGCTCGGCGCGAAGCCGGCGCCCCTGCTCGACATAGCGGAGCAGCCAGACCTGCGCCCCCTCGGGGTCGGTCCGCAGCGAGAGGGCCCCGGTGCCGCGGAGCAAGACCGCGTGCCGCTCGCGCGCGTGCGCCCTGAGGAACGCCTCGGCGCGCGCCGCGGCCTCGGCGTCGCGGGCCTCCTCGGCGGCCCGCAGATCGGCCAGGTGGGCGTCGGCGAGCGCCGCGTGCGCTTCGTCGAAGTCCGGGGCCTCGTTGAGCGCGGCGCGGAGCTTCTGGTGCCAGGTCGCCTCGTCCAGGGCGGCGGCGCGGTCGAGCGCCCGCGCCTCGTCCTGGAGCGCCCAGCCCTGCGCCTTCTCGGCGGCGGGCGCGAACGAGTCGAGGCGCCCGAGCACCGCCTTCGCCTCGGCCCGGAGGGCCCGGGCGCGCGCGCGCAGGCCCTCGATCTGCGGCGCCAGCGCGCGCGACTCCTCGACCAGAGCGCGCGCCCGCTCGCGACGGCGGGCGCCGTCGAGGAAGCCGCGGATCTCCGCGGCGAGCACCTCGGCGCTCGCGTAACGCGAAGGCGGGTCGCGCGCCATCGCCCGCTCGCAGATCGCGATGAGATCCCGAGGGATCTGGTCAGGGCACCGGACGGCGAGCCGCTCGGGCGGCCGCTGGGCCACCTGCGCAAGGACGGCCAGCGCCGGCCCCCGGAACGGCGGCTCGCCGCAGAGGAGCTCGTACAGGACGGCCCCGAGGGCGTACACGTCGCTGGGGGGCCCGAGCTGCTCGGCCTCGCCGCGCGCCTGCTCCGGGGGCATGTAGACCGGCGTCCCCAGGACCAGGCCCACGTGCGTGTGGTGACCGCTGTCCGGGAGCGCGTCCGCCAGCGCCCCGCGCGCGGTCGCGCGGGCGATGCCCCAGTCCATCACGAGGACCTCGCCGAACTCGCCGATCATGACGTTGTCCGGCTTGAGATCGCGGTGGAGGACGCCCTGGCCGTGCGCGTACGCGACGGCCTCGCAGACGCGGACGAAGACGTCGAGCCCGCGGCGCAGCGCCTCGGGCGAGGGGCCCGCCTCGCCCGAGGCGTGGAGCGCGCGGATCAGCGCGCTCAGCGTGCGGCCGCGGACCTCCTTCATCGTGAACCAGAGCTGGCCGGTCGGGAGCATCCCGCAGTCGTGGACGGGGACGATCCCTGGGTGCTGAAGGCACGCGGTGAGGCGCGCCTCGTCGAGGAAGCGCGCCCGGCCGTCCGCGTCGTCTTGCCCCTCGACGCGCAGCAGCTTCATGGCGAGCACGCGGCCCATCACGCGGTCGCGCACGCGCCGCACCTCGCCCATGCCCCCGCGGCCGATGAGCCCGAGATCGTCGTAACGGTCCCAGGGCCACGCCGCGACCGGCGCGTGGACCGCCGGAGGCGCGGCGCTCGGGCGGCGCTCGGCCGCCGCCGACGCGCGCCCGGTCAGCCCGGGCGCGTTCCCGGCCGCCGCAGGCGCCTCCCCGCTCGGCCCCGGCGCGCCTCTCGGCGCCGCCGGCGCGTCCCGGACCACGGTCGCCGGCAGCTCTTCCGTGAGGCTGCGCGCGGCGTGCTGGGCGAGCGCCCGCTGGATCTCCGCGCATGCCGAGGGAGACAGCTGCAGCTCACCCGCCAGCTTCCTGAGGAGTGCCGCGGGATCGCTCATGGGGGGCCTCGCCTTCGACGCCGTTGATGTGGTCGGCGGCAGCATCTTACCCTGCATCCATGGCGGTCTTGAAGCATGAAGCCCACGGCGTCCGCGTGACGCTCCCGGCGCGCGCGCGGGTCGGCCGGGCGCGCGACTGCGCCGTGCGCCTCCGGGACCGCTGCGCCTCCGGCGAGCACGCCGTCCTGTTCTGGGACGGGGCCCGCTGGTGGATCCGCGACCTCGGCAGCACGAACGGCACGCACGTCAGCGGCCGGCGGCTCACGTCCGCCGAGCGGGTCGCGCTCGACGCGGGGACGGAGCTCGTGTTCGGCGGCGACGCCGAGCGCTGGACCGTGGAGGAGGCCGGCGCGCCCGTCACGAGCGCGCGGGCCGAGCTCACCGGCGAGGTGCGCCCGGCGGAGGAGGGCCTGCTCGCGCTGCCGGACGCCGCCGACCCCCGGGTGACGCTCTTCGAGGATCAGCACGGCGTCTGGCAGATCGAGATCGACGGGAGCACGCGCCCGGCCGTGGATCAGGAGCGCATCGAGGCCGGCGGCGCCTGGGTCCTGCGCGTCCCGCCGCAGGCGCTCGACGCCGTCGTGCCGACGACCGCGTCGAGCGCGGCGAGCCCCAAGCTCCTCGGCCTCACCGTCCTGCGCTTCGAGGTGAGCCACGACGAGGAGCACATCGCCGTCGCCCTGGTGCAGGGGGAAAAGGTCATCCAGCTCGCCGCGCGCGCCCACCACGAGCTGCTCCTCATGCTGGCGCGCTCCCGGCTGCGCGACCGGGAGGCGGGGCTGCCCCCGGCCGAGCGCGGGTGGCGCTACGTCGATGACCTGCTCGGCAAGCTGCGGCTCGACCTCCATCACCTCAACGTCAACGTCTTCCGCGCCCGCCAGCAGCTCGCGCGCGCGGGCGTGCTCGACGCCGGCTCGCTCGTCGAGCGCCGGACGACGTCGCGGCAGATCCGGCTCGGCACCGAGGCGGTCGAGGTGGTCCGGTACTGAACATCGGGCCGCGGCCGGAGCGCGCCGGCCCTCGCGCGTGACCGCCTGTCATCGACGCCGCGGCCGGGAGGATCCAGGTTTCCTCTCGTCGACGCCGGGTGAGGCCGCGCGGGTCGCGCGTCGTGAACACGCACGCGCGACCGCGCCGCCGCCGGAGCGCGGGCTGGGCAGGGCCCGCGCGCTGCGATCGACGCTGTCGTGACCGTCATCCCAGGAGAGAGCGCAACCATGAGCAACGATGCAGACTCAACGTTCGGTGCGCCCGCCGCCGGCGCTTCCATCTCGACGCGCAGCCCTGCGAAGGCCAAACCGGGCTCCGGTGTGATCGACCAGATCCCGCCGGACGTGAGGCTCAGGATCTTCTCGAACGCGGATCTCGTCCGGATGGTGGCCCTCGGGAGCAACGGTGTTTCCAATGGCCAGCTCACCTTCCAGGCGCAGACGGAGTACTGGCGGTGGGCGAGCACGCTCACCTTCTCGAACACATTGACCTTCACGTCCGAGGTGATCCCGAGCTTCACGGCGCCGGCGCTCGACGCGTTCCTGGACGTCGTGAGCCCGAGCAACGAGTTCACGGCCCCCCGGAACCCGACCCAGGGCGACTGGACGCAGGGGACGCGCTCCGTCCCGGGGACCCGCACGGGGTATCTCTACCGGTTGCCGAGCCCCGACGACAGCCAGGTGAAGATGGGAGTCCTGTTCGAGAAGGACAACCAGACATCGGCCCTGATGGCGGCCGCCTGGTACGTGAAGACGCAGGCGCCGAGCAACGGCCTTGCGTTCAACAAGAAGATCTTCACGCGCACGCTGACCCGGGTGAGCGGGACGCACCCGAACGCCATCGAGGTGGGCACCTGGTATTATCTCCTGATGGGCACGCCCTGACCTAGCCCAGGGGCGAGAGGCGGCGCGGCGGGGTCGCCTCCGGGCCCTCTCGAACGCGCGCGCCGCCTCAGAGGAGCGGGGTAGAGCGCCGCTCCGGCTCGCGAAGGGGGATATGGAGCTCGCGCTGGGGAATCGGGACGACGATCCCCTCCGCGTCGAGCCGCTCCTTGAAGTGGCGCGTGAGCTCGAGCCGCGCCGGGAAGAAGTCGGCGGGGAGGGTCCAGGCGCGGACGAGCAGGTTGACCTTCTCGTCCGCGAGCTCGACAACGTCGACCGACGGCGCCGGCTCCGGCAGCACGCGCGGCTCGTTCGAGAGGACGTCCCGCAGCGTGGCGATGGCGTGAGCGATGTCGGCGGTGGCGCTGACGCCGATCGTGAGGTCCATGCGCCGGCGCTGCGCCCGGGTGAAGTTCTGGATCTTGGCGGACCGGACCTTGGAGTTCGGCAGCGTGATCGGGACGCCATCGAAGCTCGTCAGCTTGGTCTGGAACACGTCGATGGCGTCGACGACGCCGGAGGTCCCGTCGACCTCGATCGCGTCGCCGACATCGAACGGACGGAGCACGAGCAAGACCAGCCCGGCGGCCACGTCCGACAGCGTGTCCTTGAGGGCGAGGCCGATGGTCAGACCCGCGGCGCCGAGCACGGCGAACAGGCTCTTCGTGTCCACGCCGAAGCGCTCGAGCACGGCCATGGCGGTGACCGTCAAGATGGTGAGTCGACTCACGCTGGCCAGCAGGGGGATGAGGGTCGCGTCGACCTGAGTCCATTTCTTGCCAAACGACCGCACGCTCCGCGCGGCCCAGGCCGCGGCCGTCCACCCCACGATCGCGATGAACAGCGCGCTCGAGACGCCGGGCGCGTGGCTCTTCAGGAGCTCGATCGGCGTGCCCCACGTCGGAATCCCCTGCTCCACTGCGCATCCTCCTCGGCGTCGCGCGCCGCGCGCGGCGCGCGGCGTTCGACGCCGGGGTGTCTCCGCGCGCGGCCGGCGGGAGTCAACCGGCGAACGTGACGAGGCGGCGGAGCCGCTGCGCCGCGAGCTCCACGCCGTTCACGAGCCCCCGGAGGAGGTGGGCGGCGACGTCGTCCTTCGCCGCCCGCGTTGCGCGCATCGGGCGCGCCGCGAACCACGCGAGCTCGTCGGCGACCGCCTCGACAAGAGGCCTGCGCATCGACAGCCAGCGCGCGCACCACGCGGCGAGGGGCGTTTCGCCCTCCACGGTCGCGACGTACTGGAGCAGCTCGACGAGGTCGACGCCGTGCCGCATCCCGAGGAGCGTGCCCCGGTAGGACCTCTCGGTGCTGAGCAGGTGATCGGCGAGGTGATCGCGCAAGGCCGAGAAGGCCTCGCCCACCATGCGGCCGCCCGCGCTGATGGGCAGCCCGCGCTCGCGGAGGAGCGGGCGGACCTCCGACAGCGCGGCCTCCGCGTGGGTCGAGACCGCCCGCATGGCGTGCGCCGGAGGCACATCGCCGAGGCGCTCCGCCTCGATCCGCGGATGGATCATCGCCGAGCGCTCCGTCTGAAACAGCTCCCGGACAAGGGTCGTGAGGAACTCGCGCCCTCTCCGGCTCTCTACCTGCGGCCCGGACTCGTCGCCCAACAGGCCGCCTTCACCATTCGTCGCTCCGTTGCTCTGAAGTTCCTGCATGGTCGCCCCCTCTCCTCTTCTCGCCGGGGCGTCAGGACCCGCTCGCGGCGCGCCGCGAGCGGGTCTTCGCCCCCGAGGTCGTCTTGCGTGAGGCCCCGCTCGCGGCGCGCCGCGCTCCGGTCTTCGCCCCCGAGGTCGTCTTGCGTGAGGCCCCCGCACCGCCGCGGCGGGCCGTGCCCTGCGCGGCGCGGGAGCGGCCGCTCGTCGACGTGGCCGAGGAGCTGCGCGAGCGAGCGCTGGACGCGGCGCTCTTCCTCGCCCTCGCCGGCGCCTTCTTCGCGGCCGTGGTCCGTCCGGCGCTCGCCGCGGCGTTCCGCTTGCGGGTCGCCGCCGCCTTCTTCGCCGCCGCGCTCCTCGCGGCGGCCGGCCGCGCCTTGGACGCGGCGCCTCCCTTGCGGCCCCCCTTTTTCGCCGGCTCCTTGTTCACTGGCTTGCCCACCCCCGATCCCGACTTCTTCCCCCCGCCGGTCATCTTGTTGACCGTCGCCCAGGCCCGCCGCTCGGCCTCTTCCTCGGAGACCCCGCGCTTCTCGTACCCCTCTTCGATGTGCTCGGCCTGCCGCTTCTGCTTGGTCGTGTAGCTCGATTTGTCGCCTCTAGGCATGGTGCCCTCCTTGCGCCTGCTCCACCTCGCGGGTCGGCAGCTTCGTCGGAAACGCCAGCTCCCCCCGTTGTGAGAGCGTGAGAATCGCGAGATCGTGCGAACGTACGAACGTGCGGGAACGTGCGGAAACGTGCGGGAAGACAGACCGTGCGTGTGGCCCGGGTCCATCGAGCCGCGATGTCCGTTGCGTCGGTTGCATCGGTTGCGTCGGTTGCATCGGTTGCGTCGGTTGCGCCTGTCTCGATGGACGAGCAACGGCTGTGCCGCCGGAGAGCGCGGCGCCGGCCGCTGGCGGCGCGTCCGGGCCGGGCGCCCCGTCACACGCGGTTTCCCCGCTCCGCTGGTTGCCGGGTGATGGGAGCTCGCAGCGTGGCAATCGGCCCCGGATGTCGAGGAACGCCTCGGTCGTACCGCGCGAGGAGCGCGGCGCGCCGAAGGCTCAGAGGGACTCGAGGTAGGCGACCAGATCGTCCAGCTGCGCGGAGCTCAGGCCGGAGATGTCGCCGTGATCGTCGCCTCCGCACAGCGGATCGAAGCGATCGTGGAGCGTCGCCGCGCAGCCGTCGTGCATGAACGGGGCGCGCCCGGAGATGCCGAGGAGCGAGGGCACCTGCAACCACTCGCCCTTGCCCACGTCCTCGTTCCGGTTGTTGGTGAGCATCGGGCCACCGTGGCACTCCGCGCAGCCCACCTGCTTGTCATGGAAGAGCACCTCGCCCCGCGCCACGGCGGCGTCGTCCTCGGGCGGCGACGCCGGGAAGGCGGGCAGGCTGTCGATGTAACGGGCCATCAGGTCGAGCCGCCGGGCGCCGGGCTGCTGGCCGCCCATGCGGGAGACGAACACCTCCCCCATCAGGCCCGCGAGATCCTCCAGATCGCCGCTCCAGTGGAGGGGCGCTGTCTTCAGGATGCCGCCGCCCAGCGCCTGCGTCCGCCGCAGGCCCACCGGATCGAAGTCCCACGTCCGCCCGTCCTCGTGCCCTTCGGGGTGGCACGACGCGCACGCCACGGCGCTCACGCCGTTCGGCGGGCGGTGGAACATCTCGTGGCCGGTGTCTTTCACGCTCGCTCCCGGAAGCGCGATGGTGCGCCGGCCGACCAGCTCCAGGGCTGCCGGCTCCCGCAGCTGCACGACGATCCCGCCCTCGCCGTCGAAGGCCACGGCGACCGGCTGCCCGCTCAGCGCGTTCGCGGTGACCTCCGGGCTGCAGCCGTTCATCTCGGCGTCGCGCTCCAGATTGTCGACGGTCGCGCTCACGACGGTGCGTCTGCCGGCCGCCACGATGGCCATCCGCGCGCCGTCGGGCGCGACCGCGATGTCGACAGGCAGCGAGACATTCGGGATCGCGGCCGCGGGCAGCGAGGGGATCGATGTGTCAGGAACGTCCGCCGGGTCGATCCTGCTGACCGCGGCGTGCACGATGTTCCCGTCGCAGTCGGCAGACTGGTAATAGCCGCCCGGGCTGAGGGTGACCTTCGACGACATCGCGCGCTGGTGCACCATCAGCGCACCTCCGCCGGCGAGCGGCGCCATGCGCCAGGCCACGGACGGCGCATACTCCGAGTTGGCGAACCCGTTCGAGTAGAAGACGGGGAGCGTGCGGCGCGAGAGCACCGCGCCGTCGGGGCCCACGACCAGGGTCTCCGCGGACTTGAAGCGGCTGACCAGGAGCCGGTCGCCCTCGACAACGACGTCGCGCAGGTCCGGGGCGAGGCGGAGCTTCCGGACGGCGGGGCCGCCGGAGGCCGGGAGCGTCACGAGCTCGCCGCCGGCGCAGGCGACGTGGATGGCGTCGCTCGAGGCGTCGTAGGCGACCCCGCGCGGCGCGCGGCAGACCTCTCTGCGCGCGATGACCGACCGCGCCTCGACATCGAGGGTCACCACCGCGCCGGCGCGACGGAGCGCCACGTGGACCCGGCCGCTCGCGTCCTCGACGAGGCGCCCGGGCTCGTCGCCCCGCTCCAGCAGGACCGCCGCCGGCTCGCCGCCGTCGAGATCGACGATCCAGACGCGATCGCGGTCGGCGTCCGCCGCCACCGCCGTGCGACCGTCGCCGGCGACGATCAGCGTTCCGCCGCTGATGGCCGGCGGTGGCACCTCCGTCACCGTGATCTGCTGATCAGGGTCCTCGACATGGGCCCCGGGCACCGGGGATGGATCCCCCGGGCCGCACGCCGTGAGAGCTGCCGAGAAAACGCCCGTGGACAAGAGCCCTGCCACGACAAGAGAACGAGAAAGGCGCAGACGCATGGGTTCCTCCGTTCGCCGCGCGCGCGAGCTTAGCAAGGAGGATTCCAGGCAGATGTCGAGATTTGGACGGCGGCGATCCCCGCGGGCGGCGCGCCGTCCGGAGGTGGGAGCGGGAACGCGTGTTCTCGTGCGACGCGCGAAGGGCGTCACGCGCCGCGCACGCCGGGGCGGGCGCTCGACCCTGAGGTCGCGACGGCGCCACGGAGGGCGCCGAGCAGCCGGCTGGATGGAGGCCCGAGCTGGAGGCCCGAGCTCGGGAGGGGGGCTGTCAGCGGTAGGCGCCGTATCCCAGCTCGTGCTCGATCTTGACCAGCTTGTTGTACAGGCCAATCACGAGCAGAGATGGCGCCCACTGGCCGATGAAGTTCGCGATCTGCTTCTTGCCGGCCAGCATGCAGCCGGCCGAGACCGCCATCGAGCCGATCGCCAACCCGAGATAAGCGCCGGACGGAATCCTGCCGGTCCTCTCCTCGATCTTCGTCGTGATCCTACCCTCTTCCTTCTGGACCATCTGCTTCTGCATCATTGGCTCGGTGGTGGTCATCGTGGATCTCCTTCCGCAGCGCCTGGCCGGCGCTGCCGTGGCCGGCGCTGCCATGGCCGGCGCGAGCCAGTGCGATGACCGGGCCAGAAAAGAGGGCGTCCGGACGAGAACAAACCGCGCAGCGCTCTCTTCTGCCCCCAACGCTGCGGTGCGCTGTGCCCTCCAGTCGACCGCCGCCGGAGCGAAGCGCAGGGCGGCCTCGACAGCGACGATGGCAGGGCTCGATCGCGCCCGACGGTCACTGCCACGTCGATGCACACGCCGGCCGGTAGATCGCTCGATCGCCGGCCTCCGGCGCCGGGCCTGCCCGGGCGCCCGCGCCGCTCAGATCCGCGCCGTCACCGCGCGCAGGATCTGCCGCTGCGCCGCCGCGAACACGAGGAGCACAGGCAGGCTCAGGATCACGTTGCCGGCCATCACGAGGTGCCAGCGGACCCCTGTCCCCTGCTCCCGGAGGAGGGCGATCGCGAGCGGCAGCGTGCGTACCTGGTCGTCGGTCGTCATGACGAGCGGCCAGAAGTAATCGTTGTAGTGAAAGACGAAGCTGAACAGGAACAGCGCCGAGAGCGTCGGCCGCAGCATCGGGCCGAGGATCAGGTAGACGATCCTGAGCTCGCCGGCCCCATCCATCCTCGCCGCCTCGATGATCTCGTCAGGGACCGAGAGCAGCGCCTGGCGCACGAGGAACGTGCCGAGCGCGCTCACCCCGAAGGGCAGGATCAGCGCCCCGAACGTGTTCACGAGGCCGACCGAGCCGAGCATCGTGAAGACCGGCACGAACGTCACCTGCGCCGGGATGAGAAGGCACGAGAGCACGATGACGAACGCGGCGCTCCGCCCCACGAACCTGAGCTTCGCGAGCGCATAACCGGCCGGGAGCGCGAGGGCGATCTGCAACAGCGCGATGGCCGTCGCCATGAACACGGTGTTGACGAAATACCGCATCACCGGCACCGCCTGGAGCACCTCGCGGTACGCGCCGAGCTGGAAGGCCTGCGGCAAGGGGTAAGCCGGAGCGCGGGTGATCTCGGGCAGCGTCTTCAGCGAGGTGATCGTCATCCACGCATACGGCCCGAGCCACACGATGGCCACCACGACGAGCACGGCGTCCGAGACGAGGCGGCGCGAGCGCGAGTACGAGTGCGAGTGCGAGTCGAAGCGCCCCGCGCCGGCGCCGCCGCCCTGCCCCGCCGTCACGACGGCCGCCTCGCCTGGCGCGGCGCGCCCGCGCGGAGCGCCCAGAGCTGCAGGACCGTCAACAGGAGCAAAAAGACGAAGAAGATCACGATCATAGCGCTGGCCCGGCCGACCCGCAGGTTCACGAAGACGTGCTCGTAGATCGCGTAGACGAAGAGGGTCGTCGCCTTGACCGGCCCTCCCTGCGTCATCACGCGGATCACGTCGAACGCCTGAAAGGAGAGGATGAGGCTCGTCGTCGCCACGAAGGCGGCGCTCGGGCGGAGCAGCGGCCATGTCACGTGGCGGAACCGCCGCCACGGGCCGGCGCCGTCGAGCGCGGCCGCCTCGTGGAGCGCGCGGGGGATGTCCTGGAGGCCGGCCAGGAAGATGACCATGGCATAACCGGTGATCTTCCAGACGCTCACCGCGGCCAGCGCGAGCAGCGCCGAGCGGGGATCGCCGAGCCAGCTCATCGTCGGCAGGCCGAGCCAGCGGAGCGCGACGGTGAAGAGCCCCTCGGCGTCGAGGATCCACATCCAGAGCAGCGCCACCGCGACCCACGACACAACATAGGCGCTGAACACCGCGCCCCGCACGAAGGCATAGACCGGCCCGGGGCGATCGAGCGCCACCGCCAGCGCGAGCCCCAGGGCGCCGGAGAGCGCCACCACGACGGCGCTGTAGCCGAGCGTGCGGAGCAGCGTGCCGGCGAGCTCGCCGCTCTCGACGAGGACCTCGTAGTTCCGGAGCCCGACGTACCGCGGGGGCGTGAGCAGGTCCCACGCAAAGAAGCTGTTCTTGGCCGCGAGCAGGAGCGGGACCAGGAAGAACACCGCCAGGAAGGCCGCGGTGGGCAGGAGGAGCAGGTAGGGCGAGAGGGGGTGTTTGGGCTTCATCGCTCGCGCGCCGCGCGGACGGCCTCGGAGAGGGTCTCGGCGGCGTCGCGCGGGGCGAGCACCGCCTCTTCGAGCCGGGGCTGCACCGCCTCGCGCTGGACGCGGAACAGATCCGGAGACCAGGGCCAGGGCGCGGCGTGCGCGAGCTGGTCCACCGCGACGCGGTCGTTCGGGTGCGCGGCGTAGTAGCCGCCCTGCCGGAGCACCTCGAGGCCGCGGCGCGAGACGGGGATGTAGCCCGTCCGCGTCGCGAACGAGTTCGCCTGCTCCGGCTGCATCATCCAGCGCAGGAACGCGAACGCCGCCTCCTGCGCCGCCGGCGCGGCGCCCCGCGGCATGACGAACATCGTCCCGCCCGTGGGCACCGAGGCGCGCACGTCGCGCGGCAGCGGGGCGGCGCCGACCTCGAACTTCCCCGCGCCCGCCTGGCTCGCGTTGTCCTCCAGGTACCGGAGGAACGCTGTCGAGGTCCAGATCATCGCGACACGACCCGCCAGGAAGTCGGTGTTCGTCACCTGCCACGCGTTGTAATCGCGGCCAGGCGGCGGCTTCATCGTGCGGTCCTCGTGCACGAGGGTCTGCCAGAACCGGAGGGCGCGCACGCCCGCCTCCCCGCCGAGCGTGGGCGTGCCGTCCGGGGCCACGACGTCGCCGCCCGCTTGCCCGACGAGCGCGGCCCAGAACCACCAGTCGACAGGGCACTCGAAGCCCCACCGCCGCGTGCTCTCGCCGTCGCGCACGACGAGCCGCGCGGCCGTCGCGCGGAGCTCGTCCCAGGTCGTCGGCGGCGACAGCCCGAGCTCGCGAAACACATCCCGGTTGTAGTAGGCGATCGGCGTCGATCGGTTGAACGGCAGGCACACGAGCGGGCGCTCGCCGCCGCCCACGAACGTCCCCGACTGGCCGAGGGCCTCGACCACGTCGAGGTCCCCGCCCGGGGCGTCGGCGAGGAAGCGATCGAGCGGCTCGAGCACGCCCGCCTCGGCCAGGTAGGGCACCACCTCGCCGACCACGTGCGTCAGGGCGGGCGCCGCGCCCGCCGCGAGCGCGGTCCGCAGCTTGGCGAGCGCCTCGAAGTAGTCGCCCTGGTACACGGCGTCGATGCGGTAGCGGCCCTGCTCGCGGTGGAACTGGTCGACGAGCGACAGGAGCACCTCGCGGTTCTTGCCGCCATAGGCGAACCACAGCGAGCCCTCGATACGTCCGTCGGGCGCGCGCCGCGCGCAGCCGATCGATCCCGCCGCGGCCGCGGCGAGCGACGCGGCGAGCGCCCGGAGCGCGTCGCGCCGCGAGCGCACGGCGCGGCCGTCCCCGCTCATGACGCCGCCCGCGGCGGGGCGATCCGCGCGCCGGAGCCCGCGTCGAACCAGAGCACGTCGCGCGGATCGAGCCGCGCGCGCACCGCCTCGCCCGGCGCGGGCGTCGCGAAGCCGTGCGCCCGCGCCCGCAGCCGCGTCCCGCCCGCGTCGAGGTACAGGAACGTCTCGGCGCCGAGCGGCTCGGCCACGACGACGCGCGCCTCGACCTCCACCTCGCCCTGCGCCCCCGCGTCGCCGTGCGATCCGCGCCCCGGCGCGACGCGCAGGTGCTCGGGCCGCACGCCGGCGATGGCCCGGTCGGGGAGCGCCACCCCCGGCGGGGCGGGCAGCGAGAGCGCCGCGCCCTCGTACCGCTCGCCGGAGCGCTCGAGCGGGAGGAGGTTGATCGCCGGCGTGCCCAGGAACCCGGCCACGAAGGTGTTCGCCGGCGCCTCGTAGATGGCGCGCGGCGGGCCGACCTGCTGGAGCTCGCCGGCGCGGAGCACGGCGATGCGGTCGCCCATGGTCATGGCCTCGACCTGGTCGTGGGTCACGTAGACCGACGTCGTGCCGAGGCGGCGCACGAGCGCCGCGAGCTCGACCCGGAGCTCGGCGCGCAGCGCGGCGTCGAGGTTCGAGAGCGGCTCGTCGAAGAGGAACGCCGCGGGGGCGCGCACGATCGCGCGCCCCATGGCGACGCGCTGGCGCTCGCCTCCCGAGAGCTCGCCGGGGCGCCGCTCCAACAAGTGGCCGATGGCGAGCAGCGCCGCCGCCTCCTCGACGCGACGCGCCCGCTCCTCCCGCGCGACCCCGCGCATCCTGAGCGGGAAGCCCATGATGTCGCGCGCGGTCATGTGCGGGTAGAGCGCGTAGCCCTGGAAGACCATGGCCACGTCGCGGTCCTCCGGCGCGACGCGGCTCACGTCGCGCCCGCCGATCGAGACCGTGCCGCCGTCGGGGCTGTCGAGGCCCGCGATCAGCCGGAGCGCCGTCGATTTGCCGCAGCCCGAGGGGCCGACGAGGACGAGCAGCTCGCCGTCGTCGACGTCGAGATCCAGGCCGGCGAGCGCGGGGCGCTCGGCGCTCGGGAACCTTCGGGTCAGGCCTCGGAGCGAGAGGGTGGCCATGGCAAAAGCTCAGGTGGCGAGCAGGACGAGCCCGGGGATCGTATCGGCGACCGCGAGCAGCTTGGGGCTCGGGGAGACCGCGACGGGCACCCGGGCCGTCCGGAGCAGGGCGGCGTCGTAGGCGCTGTCGCCGAAGGCCGCGAGCACCGCGAGCTCGGGGAAGATGCGCGCGAGGGCGCGGGTCTTCCCCTCGCCGTAGGTCGCGGGCGCGCCGAGCTCGGGGGCGAGCCGGCCCTCGCGGACGGCCGGGGTCATCGCGGCGATGCGCTCGGCTGGGACGCCGAGGCGCGCGACGGCGCGCACGATCACGGCGCGCGGCGACGCCGAGACGACGTACACCGGGACGCCGCGCGAGCGCGCCCAGTCGAGGATCGGCAGCAGCGCGGGCCGGATCCGCCCGGCGTGGCCCTTCTCCTCGAGCACGCGGTCGACGAGCGCCGCGAGCTCGTCCTCGCGCCACCCCGCGAAGGCCCAGGCCATCATCGCGAAGGCCCTGTCCTCCGGGTAGCGCTCGGCGTTGAACGCCGCGTAGAGCGCGCTCGCGATCTCGTGCGCGCCGCCCTCCGCGGCGACGCCGAACGCCTCGGCCTCGCGGCGCAGCGCCGCCTCCGCCTCGGGCCGCGCGCAGCGCCCCGCGAGGAACGCCTCGAAGAGGTCGACGCCCACGTCCCCTTCCCAGAGGGTGCCGTCCGCGTCGAACGCGAGCGCGGGGCGCGCGGCGTACGTGCCGTGCGCGGCCTCGATCCGCCGCAGGATGTCCGTCGTGCTCTCGCGCGGGATCGTCGCGCTGCCGTCGAGGTGTGCCGCCGTCATGGTCTCCCCGGGGCCGGACGCCTGGTCCGACCGAGGCCTACGCCTACTGCGGCGCCCGCGTCGCGTCACGCGTGTCAACGTCGCGTCACCCGGCAGGAACGCCGATCACGTGGAGGATCCGAGAGAAAACAACAGGGAGACGGGGAGGCGAGGAGGAAGAGAAAGGAAAATGAACATCTCCCCGTCTCCTCGCCTCCCTGTGAAATCTCTGCTGTCTCTCGAGGTTCAGTCGGTCCGGCGCGCCACGAGGCGTCACCGCGCCTTCTCGAAGAGCGAGTGGTGCAGGACGCCGACCGCGGAGGCGACGTGCGCGTCCTCGATGACCATCGACAGGTTGACGCTGCCCGTGGCGTAGCTGAGCATCTCGACGTTGACGCCGGCCTGGGCCATCGCCTCGAGCACCTGCGCGCCGACGCCCTTCTGCCTGGGCATGCCCTGGCCGACGATCACGAGGGTCGTCCGGTTGGGCAGGACCTCGCAGGCGCCGAACTGCTCGAGCTCGGGGAGCGCGCGGCTGAGCTTCCCGAGGTCGTCGGTGGTCATCGAGACCGAGACCTCGGACGTGGTGATCACGTCGATCACGACCTCGTGCCGGGCCAGCACCGCGAGCACCTGCGCGAGGAAGCCGACCTCGCCGAACATCCGGGTCGAGCTGATCTTGAGCACGACCTGCCGCTCGCGGTAGGCGATGCTCGTCACGGGCGGGGACGCGGCGTCGGTGTCGAAGCCGATGACCGTGCCGGGGTGATCCGGCCGGTTCGTGTTGAGCACCCGCACCGGGATGCCCTTCTCCATGGCGGGCAGGAGCGTGGAGGGGTGCAGGACGCGGGAGCCGAAGAACGCGAGCTCCGCGGCCTCTTCGAAGCGCATCGTGGGGATGTTCCGGGCCGTCTTCACGACGCTCGGGTCGGCGGTCATCACGCCGTCGGTGTCGCTCCAGATCTGCGCCTCCTCGGCGCCGAGCCCCGCCGCGACCAGCGTGGCCGTGAGGTCGCTCCCGTTGCGGCCGACGGTCGTGATCTCGCCCGCCTCGTTGCGGCCGACGAAGCCGGTGACGATCGGCACGATCCCCTCGGGGACGCGCTCGGCGAACATGGCCTTGATCCGGGCGTCGAAGCCGGGCAGCGGGCGCGCGCGGCCGAAGTTCGCGTCGGTGATGAAGCCGAGGTCCCAGACGTCGTAGGCGCGGGCCGGCACGCCGCTCCTCGCGAAGAAGTCCGCGATGCAGCGCACGGCCATGCGCTCTCCGAAGCTCGCGATGTAGTCGAGGCTCCTCGGGCTGAGCTCCTTGACGAGGCTGATGCCGCGCAGGAGATCGGCGATCTCCTCGTAGAAGGGCGCGAGGAGGTCGGGCGCGCAGCCGAGCGACTCGGCGACCGCGCGCTGCTTGTTCACCGGGACGGAGGGATCGAACCGCCCCGTGGCGGCGACCTTGGCGGCGTTGATCAGCGCGTCGGTCATGCCCTTGTGAGCGGAGCTCACAACGACGGGGCGGCGGGCCAGGCGAGCTCTGACGATGTGAAGAACCTTCTCGATCTGCGCGCGGCTCTCGACCGAGCTGCCGCCGAACTTCATG
This sequence comes from Sorangium sp. So ce117, assembly GCF_051524395.1. Lineage (NCBI taxonomy): Bacteria > Pseudomonadati > Myxococcota > Polyangiales > Polyangiaceae > Sorangium > Sorangium sp. So ce117. The sequence goes on along the minus strand of NZ_CP150309.1, from coordinate 13,142,778 downwards.
ACGATCATGCGCGTGCCTCCATGGGCCAGCTGGGCCCGGTGGGCGCGAGAATAGTCGCGGTTGGCGGTGAAGCGAGCCCGGCCTGACGTTGACGCGAGGTGCTACGAGCCTGTCGCGGTAGCCGACCCAACCAGGCGGGCGAGGGCCTATGCCTCGGTCGCCAGGAGGGCCCGGAAGCTCTCGCGCTTCGTGAGCAGGAGCCAGCGCAGGTTCTTCATGAGCGTGCCTTGCTCCGAGAGGGCCGCGTGGCTCAGGAGGACGAGCTCGGCGACGCTGATCCCTTCCCGCACGTCCTCCAGGGAGACCTTGACCCGGCCGTCCGCCGCGGCGCGGCAGCGGGCGAAGCGGGAGATCACGACGGTGGCCAGCGAGAGGTCGAGCACGGCCGCCAGGAGGTGCCTCGGCGCCGAGAAGATGTGCCGGCGCTGGAGCACGAGGCGCAGGTAGTCCTTCACGGCGGCCCCCTCGTCGCCGGCGAGGAAGCGATCGACCGTGCTCACCCGCTGGAGCTTGAACGGCCTGGGCACGAACATCATATCGACGGTGCCTCTCCCGAGCATCCAGGCGGCCTTGTTCCCGACGCTGCGCAGCGCCTGGAGCTCCGTCCACGAGGCCTTCTCGACCCGGTGGGGCTCGCGGACCCGCGACGGATAGCAGAGGTTGCCGAGGAGATAGGCGAACAGCACCCGCGCATAGAAAGAGGGCTTCTTGCGGGGCGCGAGCGGCTCAAGCTCCTCCTTGCCGGCCTGCCCGAGGGCGGCGTCGACCGAGGCGTCCGTCGCGCGCCCTTGGCCCTGGGGGAGAGCGCGCTCGAAGGCCGCCGTCCAGTCGTAGAGCCGCGCCAGCGTCGACGCCGGCGACGCGCCGGTCGCGAGCTGCTCTTCCCAGTGCCTCGCGGCGCGTAGATAAAGCGGCTGGGTGAGGATCACGCCGCTCAGCGTCGCCAGCGCCGTCGACATCCGCTCCGTGTCGCCTCGCTGCTGGAGCTTCGCCTTGAGCTGGCGGTCCACGGGCTTGCCGTAGTTGTCGCGGATCGACGGGCACAGCTGGGAGAGCTGCGCGACGACGACATCCTTCTCGTCGCGGACGAACCCGAACGGGAACGCCTGGCACGACTTCGGGATGTACTCGTGGCCGAACCGCTTCTGCATGCTGCAGAGCATGTCGTCGTCGAGGAAGACGCACTGGAGCTGGCGATCACGCTCCCGCACGGGCAACACGCCGCGCCCGATGACGAGGGCCCCCTCTTCCCCGACGCGCTCCCGCACCCAGGGCTCGGCGAGGTACCGCCTGGCCTCGTCGCCGCTGAAGCGGATGTTCCACGGCATCCGGCAGCACCGAGCTGGGCAGTCGCGGCACTCGAACTTCTGATTCGGAGGGTGACTCGAGGGAGCGATGAGCTTCGTCGCCATGGGGCGGCGGGACCATACAACGCCACGGAGATCGGCGCTCGATCCGGCGTCGATCCCCGCGTGCCGCGTGTCCATCGCGCCCGGCGTGGCGCAGCGAGCCAGTGGGCTCAGGCGTGGCGACGGCGATCGGCGAGACGACGACCGACAAAAAGACAGCGCCGCCGGGGCCTCAGGGGGGCGAAGGCCACGCCGGCGGCGCTGCTTCCCATGAAGCACTGACCGTGCCATCCGGACGACCCCTAGGTAGCACCCCGAATTGCGGTCATGCGTCAGGGACATCCCCTACAGGTTTCGTTTTTGAAACTTCACGGTCTCAGTATTGAACGATTGTAAGGGTTCTTTTCTTACCACCGCATTTCGTTCCGGACGTAACAATTCCAGTCAGTCCAGGCTCTTTTTGCTGTCGTCGCAAGTTTTGCTGCGTTCCGTGGTCGAGCGCAGTACCTCTCTTTCAGGAGAACAACATGCGACTTGCTCTTCCCCTGTCAGCGGTCACAGCGATGTCTCTCGCGCTCGCCGCCTGCGGCGACGACGACGAGATCTCACCGCTGGGAGCGGCGTCCAGCGCAGGCGGCCAGGGCGGCCAGGGCGGCCAGGGCGGTGACGACGGCGAGGGCATCGCGCCGGACGGGAAGGCGGACGGCGAGGCCTGCGCGGTCAACGAGGACTGCCTCGGCGGGCTCTGCTTGACCGAGGAGGATTTCGGCTGGGCGGGCGGCTACTGCACGAGGCTCTGCGACACGGCGCTCTTGCCGTGCGGTGAGGGCTCCGAGTGCCTGCCGCAGGGCAGCTTCTCGCTCTGTCTCAAGTCCTGTGAAGAGACGTCCGACTGCGGGAGGGTGGGGCATACGTGCGTCGACGTGACCGACGACGGGTGGACGATGTGCTTTGGCGGCTGCGACGACGACGCGCAGTGCAAGGGCGCCTGCGACGAGGACTCCGCGTTCTGCGTCTCGTCGGGTGAGATCTGCGACAGCGCCGAGGACGAGGACAAGGACGGCCTGCAGGACTGCGAGGAGCGCGACTGCTCGACGACGGCAGCGTGCGTCGAGGGCGTCGCCGCGGCGTGCGCGGAGGCCACCGACGTCTCGGAGGGCGGGAGGTTCACCGGCACGACGGAGGCCGGCACCAACCTGTTCGCGGCGCTCTGCCCCGGTATCATCACGTCCGTCACGGGCACGGGCATGCGAGAGCGGGTGTTCGGGTTCGTCGCGCCGGCGAAGGGCGCGGTCCAGATCGCCGCGACGGCGACGGAGCCGGAGGCCGACTTCGACTGGTACATCCGGGAGAGCTGCGACGACGAGGCGACGCTGCTCGGCTGCGTCGCTGCGTTCGGACCGGAAGACGCCCCGCTGGAGCTGCTCACCGAGCCCGGTCAGACCTATTTCATCTTCATCGAGGGCAAGAACGGGATGGACGCGTCGTATACGCTCGACGTGTCCTTCGCGGAGGAGATCTGCGGGGACGGAGCGCGCGTCGGCGCGGAGGAGTGCGACGACGGAGACGCCGTGGATGACAACGTGTGCAGCGACGAGTGCAAGGTGAACCTGGAGCCGCTGTGCGCGGCCACGGCGACGCTCACGGAGGCAACGACGGTGGGCGACACCGCCGAGGGCACGCAGGGCGTCACGGCGTCGTGCGGCGGCGAAGGCGGGGAGCTCGTGTACCGGTATACCCCGGAGGAGAGCGGCAAACTGACGATCACCGCGACGCCGGAGGGCCACGCCGATGTCGTCCTCTACGCGCGCAGCGACTGCGCAGACCAGGGCAGCGAGCTCGCCTGCGTGGATGATCCCTTCGACTCCGGGTTGCCCGAGTCGATCACGGTGCCGGCGACGGCGGGCCAGCCGATCGACATCTTCGTCGACAGCTACAACGCCGCCTCCTCGGGGCCGTTCACGCTGACCATCGCCCCGGCGGAGTGACCTGAAGACGCGGACCGGCCGTCCAGGAGGCTCCGCCTCCGGACAGCCGGGAGATCGCGCTGGCGCGGAGCTCGCTACCGCAGCGGGAGCTCGGCCTCCTTGCCCTTCATGCTGGGCAGGTCGATCACCTGGAGATCCGCCGTCGTGACCGCGCCCGCCTTCACGTGCACGCCGGTCCCGATGCTCGTCGACTCGACGTTGATGATGTAGCCGCCGGCCGGGAGCCCGGACGCGCGGAACGAGCCGTCCTCCGCGGTGACGGGGTAGAACATGCCGATCGCGCCGTCGTCCCCGATCTGGGTGGCCATCATGAGGCGAGCCCCCGGGAGCGGCTTGCCGGCCACGGTGACGCGGCCGCGGATCTCCCCGGTGCCCCGGGGCGCAAAGGCGATGTCGTGCTGCGTGGTCTTCCCGTCCTCGATGCCGACCGCCGCGAGCATCACCTCCTCGCCTCGCCGCATCATGACGCGGAGCTCGCCGGGCGGGACCTGGTCGAAGTGGAAGGTGCCGTCCTCCTCGCTCACCGTGTTCACGAAGCCGATCGGGCGGTGCATGAGCGTGAGCCGGGCGCCGGCGATGGGCTTGCCCTCGGCGTCTCGCGCCACCCCGGAGAGGCTGCCGCCGGGCGACATCACGAGCTTCACCGGCTTCAGGCCGTCGCAGCCCGCGACCTCGATCTCGGTCGAGCTCACGGCGTTGCTGCCGTCATAGCCGCGGACCACGATCGTGCCCTTCGGCACGTGCGGCAGGCTGAAGGAGCCGTCGTCCTCGGTCTGCGCCTGCGCGGCGGCCTCCATAGACAGGCTGCTCATCTCGCCGACGGCGAGAAGCGACTCGGCGTCCACGTACACCCCAGGCAGCGGAGCGCCGGACGAGTCCACCGCTTGCCCGGTCAAGGTACATCCCTTCGAGAGGGTCAGATCCATCTTCTCGACGTCTCCGGCGCGCACGTTGACGTTCGTGGAGAACGCGGGCGCGAACTCCGCCGCCGTCGCCCTGACGACGACGTCCCACGAGGGCAGCTGATCGACGCGGAACGAGCCGTCCGGGCTCTCGAACGTGCGAGAGAACAGGGGCGGCGTCGCCGGCGTCTCCGCCGTCACGGCCGAGAGGATGTCGATCGAGAAGCGGCGCACGGGCTCGCCCCGCTCGTCCAGCACGCGCCCCTCGATGACGCCGCTCTTCGGCAGCACGAGGCTCACCGCCTCGCCGGGGCGCGCCGTGGTCGACGTGGTCCCGTATCCATCGACGCTCGCGCTCAGCTGATAGGTGCCGTCCGGGAGCGTGAGCTCGAACCGCCCTGCGTCGTCGCTCTTCACGGAGCCCGCGGTAGAGAGCACGTTGCCGGCGACCTCGAAGGTCATGGCGACGACGGTCGCTCCGGCGAGGGTGTTCCCGTCCGTGCCAAAGACGAGGCCGCTGATCGTGGGCTTCGCCTCCTCCTTCGCCGCCGGCGCCGCGCCGCGCACGAGCGCTCTGTTGCGGTAGCGGACGTGCTTCTCGGCCCCGGCGGCCGGGCCACTCGCCCCGGCGGTCTGCTCGTCCCCGGAGCGGAAGGCGAGGAAGAGGGCGACGCCGGCGAGGGCGGCCAGGAGCAATCCGGCGGCGATCCACAGGGGCCGGCGCGAAGGGTTCCGTTGCGACGAACTCGGTTGCATCATTGTTCCTCCAGACAAGTTGACCTGGCTAGAGCCCTCGAGCCGGGAGCTCGGCAGCGGCGGAGAAGAGAAAGGGGCCGCCGGCGTTCCGCCGGCGCCCCCTCCTCAATCCGCACGACGCGATCGACGAGCGCCTCCCCGACCTGCCCGGGGCCGTTACTATGGGCTTTCTGCAGGGAGGCTCTCGCCGATCGGTCGGACGCCGGGCGCCGTCTCAGAGCCCGGTGAAGACCGGTCTCAAAGGCACGCCGTCAGTAGCAATGCGGGGCGAACGTGACCGGCACAGGCATCGACAGCGCGGAGTAGAACTGAACCGTGGCATTGATGTAGCCGTTGTAGTCGTTCTCCATCCCCACGAAGTTGCACAGGGGCGCCTTCTGCAGCCGTGAGGTGATGCCGGAGCTGGGCGGGAACCCCACGGTGCTGGGCGGGATCGGCACAGTGGGCAGGAGCGAGATGCTCCCGTCCGTGAAATAGAAGGAGTTCCAGTCGCAGTCGTTGTTCCCGATCGTCGTCTGCTGGCGAAGGAAGATGTTGGCGGCCACCGCGGCGCCCGGGCCCGCCACGACGCCCCACTTGCCCACGTAGCCGCACTCATCGTTCCACAGGGTGCCCGCCTGCTCGGCCAGCTGGAAGACGGTCTGACCCACCGGCACCTTCCTCAGGCCAGTCTTCATGGACACGTCGTAGAAACAGTCGTTCCGGATGGCCATGGCGCTGCCCGAGATCGACGTGATGGTTGCGAAAGCGAGCACCCAACGAGCAAAATTCTTCATGAGAAATACCTCCGAGGAATCGAATCTGTGGTGAAGTTTGATGCAGATACCTATCCAGATCGTCACCCAAGGGATGCAATCCCCGGGGCCTGCGCCAGGAGAGCGGTGCCCCGACGGGCGCGACGCACGTCGTCGTCGTCCCGTCACGGTCACGCTCCCGGAGGAACCCGCCCCGAGGTCATGACGCGAACAACAGGAGACTATTCTCCCCGCGGTCTCACGCAAGCACTTTTGACTGGCATCTTTCCGGTCAAAAACAGGACGGAGTTAGAACCAGGGAGAATACCGGCACTCCTCGACAATCAACTCATGTCCTCTGCCTCGAACGCACCCCGCGGGCTCCTACATCCGGCCGAAGTATCACGCACCCGCGCCGAGAGGCGGTGTGCGGCGGCGCCGCGAGGCGCGGCCGAGTGCGGGAATCGCCGGGCGACGCCAGGGCGGGCGCGCGGCGTCGGACGCGCGGGCGAGGCACAAGGCAGCTCCGTGCCGCCCCCGGCGCTCGATCTACCTACCTACCTACCGAAGACGCCCCGCGAAGGCGCTTGTGGGTAGGGCCCCCCCATGCGGCTCCGATGAGCACCGCGGAGCCACACCGCGCGGCGGCGCGACGGAGCGCGGCAGTCTCGCGATGATGGGATATCGAGACATCGAGTCGCCGCGCGGCGGCGAGTGCGTCCCGGCCTCCCGGCGGCGCGCGCCACCGGACGCGCGGCGGCGGACGCGCGCCGTCCCGGCCGGACGGGGTCACCGGTGATCCCGGACGTCCGGCGGCGTCCGCGCTCGTCAGCGGAGCGTGACGGCCAGCCGGTACGCGAAGAGGGCCGCGGTGCCCGAGGCGCCAGACGCGGCGCGGACGCGGAGGAAGTACCGCCCCGCCGGTAGCGCGTGAGCCCCGGGGTGGCGCGGGGCGTCCCCGGTGCCGTCGAGGATCGAGCAGTTGCCCCGGCCGCCGTCGTCATCGTCCGCGATGAGCGAGCCCGCGGCGTCGAGCAGCGACAGCCGGCTGTCGATCTCGAGCGACTCGCACGCTTCTTCGCCGCCCTCGATGATCTCCGCGCGGATCGACCGGTTCTCCGGGACATCCACGGCGTAGAAGTCGAAATCGTCGGTCGCCCGCGCGCCGGCGATGAACCCGTCGGAGCCGACGGATTTGCTCGCGGTGGCGATGCTGCCATTCGGCTCCTCCTCGGCGCCCGCGGGCGCGAGGATCTTGGCCTGGAGGAGGTAGAGCGGAAATTCCGCGCCGCCCTCGCGCGCCGCGACCTCGACGTCGTGGTCGCCGGAAGGCAACGCCACGACGAGCGCCGAGCATCCGCCGATGCCGCCCGCGTACGCGGTGTCGGAGAGCCCTTCGTCCGTCGCGACCGTCCCGCCCGCCGCGTCGAGCACGCGGAGCGTCGTGAGGAGGCCTCCCTCGCAGCCCGCCGCGGTGCCGTCGAAGACCTCGAGGCGCACGACCGAGGCGACAGGCAAGCTCAGGCGGAACACGTCCCTGTCGCCGCCCGCCGCGAGGCTCGCCGCGAGGAGCGCGTCGCCCGAGATCACGAGATCGCTCGCCCCGGCCTGCGCGGGGGTGTCGTTCGGCTCGATCTCGGCGGTCACCGCCTCGAGCTGGCAGGCGGGGCTGCACCCGTCGCCGCCCGCGGCATTGCCGTCGTCGCACCCCTCCGGCGCGTCGAGCAGGCCGTCGCCGCAGACCGGGAGCCTCTCGCAACGGGCGCTGCACCCCGCGCCGCCGTCGCACTCCTCCGCGCCCTGCCGCACGCCGTCGCCGCACGCGGCGTCGAGCGAGACCCGCAGCGTGTAGCGGGCCCCCGGCTGCTCCGGGAAGCCGCTGACCCGGACATGGTATGTCCCGGGATCCAGGCGGCGCGCCGCGGCCCCGGCGGGGCTCCTCGAGTCGATGAGCGAGCAGGCGCCGATCCCGCCGTCGTCGTCGGAGGCGAGCACGGTCGCCCCGTCCGGCGAGAGGAGGGAGAGGATTGTGTCGACGCCCTCGGCGCACCGCGCGGGGCCGCTCGAGTCGAAGGTCTCGAGCCGGAGATCGGAGACGGTCGTGACCTGCAGGGCGAAGAGATCGACATCGCTGTCCGGCGCGATCGCGCCGGACACGAGCGCTCCCGGCGCGACAGCGCCGTTCGCCTCGGCCTCGGCAGGGGTCGAGTTGGGCTCGATCTCGGCGATCGCGCCCTCGATCCGACATGCGGCGTCGCAGCCATCCCCGCCTCCGGTGTTGCCGTCATCGCAGACCTCGGGCTCGTCGATGAAGCCATCGCCGCACACCGGGATGCGCTGGCACGTCGCCCCGCAGGAGGCGCCGCCGTCGCACTCCTCCAGGCCCTCGACCACGCCGTCGCCGCAGAGGGCCGTCGTCCGCGCGCGCACTGTATATCCAGCGATGGAGTCTCCTCCATCATAGTCCTGGACGCGCACGTAGTAGACGCCCGGCGCGGTGACCGCGGCGCGGAGTCGGGAGCACCTGGCTTCGCCGCCGTCGTTGTCCTCGGCGATCACGGCGCCGTCGGGCCCGAGGAGCTGCACAACGGTGTCGATGCCGCGGCACGAGGTCGGGCCGGTCGCGTCGAAGGTCTCCACCTCCAGCTCGGCCACGCCGGGGACGTCGATGGCGAAGAAGTCGAGCTCTCCCGGCGGAGAGATCGACGCGGTGAACAGCGCCCCCGCCGCGGTCGCCCGCCCCGCGGTCGCCTGGCCTCGCGCGTCGTTCGGCTCGATCTCCGGGAGGGTCCCCTCGAGCTGGCACGCGGCGCTGCAGCCATCTCCGCCCTCGGTCCCGCCGTCGTCGCACGCCTCGCCGCCGTCGATGGCTCCGTCGCCGCACACCGGGATCCGCGCGCACTCCGAGGAACACCGCTCTCCGCCATCGCACGCCTCGCCTTCCTCGATCACCCCGTTGCCGCAGAGCGCGGTGAAGGCGATGAGGAGGTCGTACCCGGGGATGGACGCGTCGTTGTTGAACTCCTCGACGGTCACATAATACGTGCCCGGCTGGAGCCGTGTCGCCCTGTCGTCGACGCTCGAGTCGATGAGCGAGCAAGCCTCGGGGCCGCTGTCGTCGTCGCTCGCCAGCGCCGTCGCGCCGTCCACGTCGAGCAGCTGGAGGAAGGTATCGACTCCCTCGGCGCACTCGTTCAGCCGCCCGGGGCTGAACGTCGCGAGCTGGACGTCCGCGAGGCCCGGCACCTCGAAGGCGAAGACGTCGATATCATCGAGGGGCTCGATCGCCGCCGAGACGAGCACGTTCGGCCGCAGCACGGCGCGCCCGCCCGCCTCCGCCGCGGTGTCGTTCGGCTCGACCTCGGGAGAGCGGAGCTCCAGCTCGCACGCGGGGCTGCAGCCGTCACCGCCGGTCGTGTCGCCGTCGTCGCAGAGCTCCGGATCCTCCAGCACGCCGTCGCCGCACACCGACGTATCCAGCGTGAGGGAGAGCGTGTAGTCGAACGTCCCCGGCTCCGCTTCAGGGGAGATCTGCACGCGGACGAAATACTCGCCAGGGCTCAGCTTGCGCAGCGCCAGGTAAGAACAGGTATCGTCGTCGGCGACATCGTCGTTGTCCTCGATGCTCGCCAGGGTCGCGTCGAAGATCGTCACATGGGTATCGACGCCGAGCGAGCTGCACGTCGTGCCCAGCGGGCCATCGAGCGTCTCTGCCTTGATGCGCCCTACCGACCCCTCGGGGACGGTCACCGAGAACACGTCCACGTCGGATTCGGGGTCGATGAACGCGCGGATCCGACCGCCGGGCGCGATGGCGAAGGCGTCGTTGGCCGACGCGAATCCGTCGTTCGGCTCGACCTCGCAGCCGGACTCGACCCGACACGCGCGCGAGCAGCAATCGCCGTCCTTGTCGCCGCCGTCATCGCAGGTCTCCGCGCCGCCCAGCGCGCCGTCGCCGCACCCGCTCGTACACACGCTCGGCGCCCCGGCGCACGCGAACCCAGGCTCGATCGCGCAACCCGGATCGCACCCGTCGCCGGCCGTCCGATTCCCATCGTCGCACATCTCGGCAGGAGCGCTGACCGCCCCATCGCCGCACACCGCGCCGGGCGCGCCGCCCTGCCCACCGCTGCCGCCTTCTCCGCCGTTACCGCTTTCTACATCGCTGCCGCCCTGTCCACCGCTGCCGCCCTGTTCATCGCTGCCGCCCTGTCCATGACTGCCGCCCTCTCCGCCGTTGCCCCCGACTGCGGACACCTCGATCTTGCTGCGGTCCGGTGAGACGAGCAGCTCGCACCCGCTCAGGGCAATCAGCGCCAGACCGAGGAACCATGGGAGAGCGGTCCTGGGGGAGAAAATCATGGTTTATGAGGCCTCTGCTCGGCAGCGTCGCGAGGATCACGGCGATCGCGGCATTCGTGGCGATCACCGCAGGCGCGCCGCAGGCTGGCCACGACGGCGGGGGCGGCAGCAGACCGATGCTCCGCGGCTGCGTCAAGAGATGACGACCGCGCCGCGCCTTCAGTACGTCACGACGATCGCCTTGCGGAGGTACTCTTCGCTCTCCAGCTGGGAGAGCATGAAATACGCCAGATCCTCGCGCGAGATCGTGGGGCCGCCAAAGAGGTAGCCCTCCGGCGGCGAGGGGTCGACTTCGGCGCGGCACTCCTTGGTGAGCCGCCCGTCGGTGAGCTTGGGGACGCGCACGACGGTCCAGGCCACATCGCTCCGGCGGAGGGCCTCTTCCATGCGCAGCATGTCGGAATACCTGTTGCGGAGCATCGGCTTGACCAGGAGCCGGAACCAGAGCGCAGGCTGCTGCTCCTCGCCGATGCCCGCGGCGGTGACGGCGATCAGGCGGCGGACGCCATGCTCCTTCATCGCGCGCAGGACGTGGACGATGCCGTCCGAGTAGACGCGCGTCGGGCCGAGGCCGCGCGACCCCAGGGCCGAGAGGACGGCGTCGTGGCCGGACACGGCGCGCGACACCTGCTCGGCATCCATGATGTCGCCGCGGAGCGCGCGCAACCGCTCATGGTGCGGGACAGGGATGGTGGCGGGCGTGCGCGCGAATGCCGAGACCTCGTGTCCAGCCTCCAGCGCCTGACGGATCAACGCGGCGCCCGTGCCCCCGGTCGCCCCCAAGATCAGCAGCCTGCTCATGTGCCGCCAGCCTACCCGGTCCGCCGCAGCGGGTACAGTTTGCGCCCGAATGCCTCATCCATCGAGATCTGCTGGAGATCCGGGCGAGCGGAGCCCCCGCCCTTCAGGCCCCGAGCCGCAGCCGCGCGGTCACGCCGAGATGATCCGAGCCGGAGAAAGGCGCCCGCTCGCAGCGCGTGATGGCCCACCCCTCGCCCGGTTGAACGAAGACATAATCGATGCGACGCAGCGGCAGGCCCGCGGGCCAGGTGCCGCCCGCCTTGCCGGGGTGCGCCTGCGTCCAGGCGTCGAGCCAGGAGCCGTTTCCCGCGCTCGCCTGGAGATAACAGACCGCCTCTTCGCTGGGGAGCGCGTTGAAGTCGCCCATCAGCACGGCGCCGTGGCTCCCCGACTTCTGGCGCTCGCGCGCGGCGAAGCTCACGAGCTCGCGCACGGTGCGCGCCCGCGCGCGCTTCGACAGCGAGAGGTGCGTGACGAGCACGTCGACCACCGCGCCGGCGTGCCGGATCGCGGCGCGCAGGACGACGCGCTGGCTGTCGCGCTCGAACGGGTCGTCGCGATCGAGCGTGAGCGCCTCCACGGAGTGATCGAGCACCTCGATGTCCTCCCGGCAGAGCAGCGCGACCCCCTCGCACTCGCCGCTCGCGGCGACCCTGCCCGGCGCGAACCAGGCCCGGTATCCGCCGGCGAGCCGCGAGAGCTCCCCGGCCTGGCCGAGGTCGCCGCTCGCCGCCGGCGCGTGCACCTCCTGGAGCCCGAGGAGGCAAGGGCGCAGATCGCCGATGAGCCTGGCAAGCATCGTCCGGCGCCGCTCCCAGAGGGCGACTCCCCCCCAGATGTTCTGCGTCAGGACGACGAGATCGCGATCGTGGCTCAAATGCCTCCTCCTCGGGCGTCAGCCCGGGGATGTCTCTTAACCAGCTCGTCGAGGAGGCTCAAGGTCCCGCGAGCGAGCCAGTCGGCGGCTCGCCGGGGAGCGGGGAGAGGGATCCGGTCGTGTCGGCGCCGCGCGCGGCGGCGCCTGTGGGCGTGTCGGCGCCGCGCGGCGGCGCCTTTGGGCGGGGAGCGCTCAGTTGAGCGAGAGCGGGCCCTCGCCGGGCTGGGCGCCGCCCTTCATCTCGTGCGAGTTGGGATCGTACTTCGAGGTGCACTTGGCCATCACGAGGCTCGCCTCGAAGTCGCCGCCCTGCGAGAGCGTGCCCTCGACGGTCACCTGGACGCCGCCGCTCGGGACGTCGCGGAAGGTGTCGGGGATGACGCACTGGGCGTAGCGCACGGGCAGCGGCGCCTGCGTGCCGTGGATCTGGAAGCGGTACTCGCAGGGCGAATCGCGCTTGACCAGCGTGCCGGGCACGAGCTCGCCCTCGACCCGGACCTTGCGGCCGGCGAGCTTGTCCTTCGACGCGAGCAGCTGGTCGACCGGCGTCGCGTAGACGGCCGCTTCCTTGAAGCCGACGAGGAACAGGGCGACGAGCGCGCCCACCATGACGAGCAGCGTCGCCAGCAGGCCGAGGCTGCGCGACGGGCGCGCCTTCGGCGCCGGGTTCGCCGCGGCCGGCTTCACCACCGCGGGCGTATCCTGCTGCTCTGCAAGAGACAGCGCCTGGGCCAACTCGTCGTCCAGCTTCTTGCTCATCGTGGATAGGTACAGGCTAGCCCGCGCCCCGCGGACGGTCGAGCACCACCTGCACGGCCTCGGGCCCGGCCGGCGGCGTCCTCCCGTTTGGGCGCTGCGGCGGACAGCCCGACCGGAGATCTCCCTCGCGAGCGGACCCGACGACCCCGTGCGCCCGCTCGCGGAGGGTCGAAGCGCGGGCCGTGTCGTCGGTCGGAGGCGAAGCGCAGAAGAGCACGCGGAGGCCCTCATGGGCTGCTCACGGCCAACTCGATGGCGGGGAGAAACACGGCGTGGGGGTACGCCGCGCGGAGCCGCTCGGCGCGCGCGCGGGCGTCGGCACGCCGCCCGGCCTGGACGAGGGCCTGGATGGCCAGCGCCTCGCGCAGCTGGCCTCTCGGGCTGCGCGGGTAACTCCGCTCGTGCAAAGCCAGCACGTCGAGCGCCTCTGTCGCCTTCCCTTCGCTGAGCGCAAGGCCGGCGCTGCTGAGCAACGCGCGCTCCTCGGTCGTGTCGTGCTCGCTGGGCGGAGCCGCCTTGCGGGAGGGGGCGCGTGACGGCCCTGCTGCCGCGATCTCGACAGCCGCCGTGGATCCAGCGTTCCCGACGGTCGCGACCACGGCGCGCCCGTCCGCGGCGCCCCCGCTGCGCCCGGCCACGACGCGCTCTGCTCGATCGGGCGCGGCGCGCTCTGCTCGCTCGGACGCGGCGCCGTCGGCCTCGGCGCGGACGGACACCACCGGCGCCGCAGCAGGCGGCGGGAGCATCGCATAGACCAGGCCGGCGCCGGCCCCGACGCCCCAGAGGAACAGCGCCGCCCCCGCCTTGATGAGCCTGGATCGCGCGATCGTGACGACCGGCGGCGTGCGCTTCTCCCCGGTGGCGCCGGCGGCCTCCACCGCGTTCCCGGGGCGGCGCCGGTGGGACGACGTAGCACCTGCATCGGGCTGTGTTGCACGGGCGCCGGCGAGGCTGTCCGCGTCGCGGGACAGCCCTCCTGTCGAAGCGAGCGACCGCTGGAGCCGCGCCCAGAGCGGCCCGGCGAGGTCCTGCGAGAGGCCGAGCCGGACCCCGCCTGCATCGAGCAGCAGGGGTCTGTCGGCCAGGGCGAACGGCATCAAAGCGAAGCGCAGGCCACGAAGGCCGAGCGCGTCCGGGTCCCGCGCGGAGAGTCGTTTGACCGCGGCCGTGAACTCGCTGCGGGCGCGCCTCAGCCGATCCCATGCGGTGTTCACGGGGATCTGGAGGGCCTGCGCGATGTCGCGCATATCGCTTCCCTCGAGGTCGTAGAGCACGAACACCGCTCGTCGTTCCCTCTCGATGCGCTGGATGAGCTCGCGGACGATACGCTGGGTCTCGGCCTGTACGACCCGGCGCTCCGCGTCGAGCCCGGGGTCCGCGAGCTCGATGGGCTCGCCATCGTCGAGCGCAAGCAGCTCCCGCTGGTTCCGGGCGAGCTGCAGGTGGCGAAGGGCGACATGCGCGCTGATTCCCGCGACCCACGATTTGAGCGACAGGCGAGGATCCTGGTCCTTGAGGCGGCGGTGAACGATGAGAAACACCTCGTGAGCGACATCGTGGAGATCCCGAGACGCGACGCCGACCCGCCAGAGCACCGCGAGGACGTAGGGGAGCAAGGTCTGGTAGACCTCCTCGAACGAAGGCGGCGGGGACGAGCCGGTGGCGGACGCAGGATCCCTATTGGGTCCGGCAGTGGGCTCTGGGTCCGGTGCAGGCGTCCTATCCGGGGCGGGCGCGGGCGGAGGCGCGGGGGCAGGTGCAGGCGCGGGCGGAGGCGTGGGGGCAGGTGCAGGCGCGGGCGTTGGGTCGGGCGCAGGAGGGGACGCTGGGCGCGCTCGGGGGTCTTTCATGGATAGGTAGTCCGGCGAGGCCGCCCGGCTCGTTGCGAAATCGTACACGGGCTCGACACGACCGGCCGAGCGGGCACCGAACGGAGGATCACCCCGGCGCCGGCGTCACCGAACGGCGCCGTCACCGAACGGCAACCGCGGTGAGGCGAGCCTTTCGGCCAGCGCCCTCCTGGCGCGACGCAGCCGGCTGGCGGCCGAATTGGGGTTCATGCGGCGCCTTCGTGCCCAGGCGACGAGGCTCAGGGGCCCGGCCCCTGCGAGGAGGACCTCACGATGGCTGGCGGGGAGCGCGGCGATCTCGCGGAGCGCGGCGCGGGCGAGGAGCGCTCCCTCGATCTCCACAGGCGCCTGGCCGGCGGGCGAGAAGGGCGCGTCGAGCAGGATCTCGCGGCGGACGCAGGCGCGCTCCCGGTAATGGGACACCTGGCGCCAGACGATGCCGTGCAACCACCCGCGCAGCGCCGCGCGCGGGTGCCGCCGCGGGTCCGGGCGGTACCTCCGCGCTCGGATGGCTTCCCAGGCGCCGAGGAGCACCGTCTGGAGGAGATCATCTCGGTCGCGGGCGGGAACGTGGAGGGCGCGGAGCAGGGGGGCAACGAACGGCCGCTCGGCCCAGAGGGCCTCGATGGAGGGCGAGACCGCCGGGTGGAGCGCCTCGTTCGGCGCGCTGCGTGCGCGGCGGCGCGTCCGGGGTTCCGGCGCATCGGAGGACAGGCGGCGGCCTTCCCGCCGGCGGGGGATCGGCAACGGGGTCTTCATCGGAGCGGTGTCCGGGACTGCCCCGCTTCTCGCTGCACAATCGACCGGCCCGCGTGACCTTGGGCGCCGGCGCGCTCGTTCTGGCGACTGGCGGGCGACGGGCGCACGACGGGGAGGGTCGGGCCCTCGTGAAGGGCGACGTGAGCTGTCGCCTGGCGAGAGATGAGAAAAGTACCTTGCTCTTCGTAATGCGATCGAACGGGGGTGGTCTGCCCCAGGATGGATCTGGCGGCTCCCTGGGGTCCCCTGGTAACGTGGCCGCACTTACCGCGGCACGCCCACTGCGGCGCCGTAGATCATGAGGAGAGGCGATGGCGGCGCGAGCGCGACGTGGGCGACGCGGAATCATGGCGATTTTCTGTGCGAGCACGCTCGGGCTCGGGGTCGGGGTCACGTCCGGCGGATGCGGATCGTCGACCGGATACATATGCCCCTGGGATGAGGACCAAGGACCCAAGGTAACGCCTTGTGAAGTGCTCGATCCCCCCGATGCCGGCGGAGCTGGCGGGTGCGGCGGCGGCGATGGCGGCGATGACTGCGCGGCCGAGGACGACACGGACGTCGCCATCGCGTCCGAATTCGGCGACCTGATCCCGCCAGCAGAGGTCTGCGCAGGGCAGTGCGTACCGAAGGAGCCGCTCGGGTGGTCCGAGCCCGCGCTGCTCTGGATCGGCTCCCCCGACGGCGTGCCGGGCTGCCCTGCGACCGCGCCGATCGTCGGCTACGAGGGCTACGCGGATTTCGCGGCTCCGGCCCCGCGCCCGTGCCCCACCTGCGCGTGCGATCCGCCCGAGGCGAGGTGCGAGGTGCCGGCGGAATGGAGGGCCTACGCCAGCTTCCCGTGCGGCGGCCCCGAGGCTCCCGCGACCTCCTTCGCGGCCCCGGAGGGGTGGGACGGGACCTGCACCTCGGCGAATGCCGTCGAGGCCGGACGGACCTGCGATGGCGCCCCGTGCGTGCAGTCGCTCGCGATCCAGGCGCCTCGCGTCGTCTCCGCAGGTTGCGCACCGAGAGTCGCGGAGGCGCCGGAGAACCCCGACGAGCCCGCGATTGCGGGGAGCTTCGCGATCGTCGCCCGGGCGTGTACCGGAAACGCGTCCCCCCCGTGTGCGGATCCCGGCATGACCTGCACGCCGGCACCGCCAATCGGCGACGCCGCGCCTCCCGAGGGATTCCTCACGTGCATCCACCACGAGGGAGAGCAGGACTGCCCCGCCACGTACCCGGACCGGCACGTCTTCTACGCCGGCGTGGAGGACACCCGCGGCTGCGCTCCTTGCGGCTGCACCGAGCCCACCGGAGCGACGTGCAGCGTCCTGGCCTCCGCGTTCAGGGAGGAAGGGTGCTCGCAGCTCGTTGCGGCCCAGGTGATCACGGCCGACGCCCCCCACTGCGGGACGGTCGCGAGCGGCACGGCGCTCGGAAGCAAATCGGTGAGCGTCGTCAGCCTCGAGCCCGGAAAGTGCGAAACGTTCGGCGGCGAGGCGGTAGGCAGCATCGCACCCACCGCGGCGGCGACGTTCTGCTGTCAACGCATCAGCTCTGTACCGGCCTGAGTCGACAGCTCGTTCCGGGGGCAACAGCGGCCTCGCCAAGGGGGGTGGCAGGCGGCGAGGGGCGTGCCCGCGACCTCCGCGCGCTGCACGCGCTCGCAGCCGCCTCATGGGAATCGCTCCCGCAGGCGCATCCGACGATTCGCGAAACCGCACGGAGGTTCAGAAGAAAGCGACCAGGCGGAGCGCCACCGCCTGCGAGACGGGCGCCACGGACCACCCCTCGCCATGGATGGGTCGAATGTGCGTCCGATGTATGTTGATCGAGAGGTCGCCGCTGAGCTGCCCGGCAAGGCGAGTCGAAAGCGGCACCTCCAGCCCCGCACGAAACCCAAGCCCTGCGTAGGGCAGCGCGAGCTCCCTGCCGGTGCTGCTCCTGACGTTCCACAGCCCGCCTGCCGTGGCGAGGGCGCAGCCGAAGAACCAGTCCGCGTGCCCGCAGGGAACCACTGAGCCGCTCAGCCCCGACACGCCGAAGGTCCAGCCGTGGTAGGGCTCGGCATCGATCGGGAGATCCCCGCGGGCCTCCAGCGAGAGCGAAAACCTCTCCCAGCGGGCGCCGGCAAACCCCGAGAACCCGACCGCCACCGACGGCGCCACGCCGGCGCCGAGCAGCACCCCGGCGCCCAGCTGGAGGCGCGGGCGATCCGGCGGCGGCCTCGGCCGCGGAACGGGTCGGGCCGGCGCAGCGACCGGGGCGGGCGGCTTCGAGGCCGGCGCCTCGGGCGGCGCGCCCGGCGGGACGGGCGGAGCGGCATCCCCCGGCGCCAGCGGGGGCGGCGGCTCTGACGGCGGCGAGGTGGGAGCGCTCCCCGGTGCAGGCCGTGGTGGCAGCAACGGGCGCATGACGGCGCTGAGGGCGAGGCCGATGTCCCCCACGAGCACGCCACAGATCGGGCTCGAGAGCTCCTGGCGGCCGAGCGCCCGGCCATCGTGGTCGTGAAGCGCGATCTCTCCCCCGAACGCCGGTCCCCTGCGCTGGACGACCACCTCGACGCGCCACGCGCCGTCGCGCACGAAGGGGTCGACCCCGCCGAGCTGGCTCGCGACGATCTCCCGGAGGCTCGGCTCCTCGGGGCACCCCTCGGTGCCAGGGCTCCGCGTGTAGGACAGGCGCGCGCCGCGCGGCGCGACCTGCGCGAGCGTCACGGGCGACGTCAGGAAGAGCGATGCGGCGAGCGGCAGCGCGGCGCGTTTCATCCTGCGGATCCGGTTGCGGGCGAGGAACGGGCCGGACATGAGCGGAGCGCCGTCATCCGTCACCCGTCGTCATCCCTACTATTTCCGGGAAGGTCCCCCGGATTGTTGCGAAATCGTGCGCCAGAGCCGAAAAGGAATGCGCGAGGTTCGCCGGCGACCTTTCCCCCGAAACTGAGAGAGATGTCACCGCGCGAGCGTCACCGAACGGCGCCCTCACCGAACGGCAGCCTCGGTGAGGCGAGCCTTTCGGCCAGCGCCCTCCTGGCGCGACGCAGCCGGCTGGCGGAGGGCGCCGCGGCACCGGTCGCTGAACCGAGGGTTGGACGAAGCGGCACGAACGAAGGAACGTGGAAGCTCGGCCGCCGCGACGCCGGAGGCGTATGAACCACCCATCTCCACCCGGGTGACGGAACTCATCGACACAGCATGGCCTCGCGCACGCCGCGCGGTCATGGCTTTGGAGGACGTCGGGGGGACCTGGACTTGGGGGACGGCGAACTCCGAACAGGTGCCCCGGGGATGGACGGCCCAACATCGTTCTCGCCAAAACAGAAGCGGGAGTCGGTCAGCGCGTCCAGCGCCTCGTGGCCGCACACGCCATCGGACCGGCCGAGCCGCTTCACACACTCCGCGTCCGACACGCAGGACCGGCACCTCCCCTTGATGCACAGGCCGCCGCACTGCGCGTCCGTTTCACACCGGAGGCCGTACTGACGGCCACAGGTCCAGATCGCGCTGCACTTTCCTCGGTCGCAGAAGCCGTCGCCGCACTGGCTGTCGTTCGTGCATGTCACGGCGCAGCGCACCTCCTCGCACGGCCAGCCGCCGCATGTGCCGTCCTTCGCGTCGCCCTTCGTGCACGCTCGGTCCGGGACGTTCTTCGACCAGCGTCGTTCGGGACAATCATCGACGATGGCCATCTCATGCGGCGAGAGCTTGAGGCGGAGCTCGTGCGCGAGCACTTCGGAGGGGAGGGGTTTGGGGTCCGGGGCCGACGGCGCCTCCAAAGACGTCAGCCATTCCTGCGCGGAGGCTTCTGGAGCGGGTAGAGACGAGCTGCTGGCGCGAGGCGGTGGGGTGGGCAAAGGCGGTGGTGTGACCCATTCACTCGCGGGAAGCGGTAGGGTGGGCAAAGGCGGTGGTGCGGACAGCGGGACGACGCGGACAGGGTGCTCGACGCGTCCTCCCCCAGGCAGCGAATCGCCCGGTGAGCAGCAGGACATGACGGCGGCACCCATCGTCGCACCGAGCCCCAGAAGGGCAAGTCGCCGGTGCATCCAGCGCGCATGCTTCATACGAACCGTGACGATCTGCTGTCTGCCCAGGGACTCTGGGTCGTCGGAAACCACGCCTGCGATCCTAGCGCTACTGCGGGAAGTCGGACAGGAAAGCGAACCGCCATGGCGCCAAGGGCGCCATGAAACCAGGGGAGTAGGAGGGGGAAATGCCGGGACGGCCCTTCCCCTCTCCGCTTGGCGGCCTTGGCGTGCGTCTGGTTCACATGCGTTCTCATGGCGATGGCCATTCACACCCCGGATCGTTGCCGCCGGGGCCTCCAAGGTAAATGATCCTGTCTCCGGACACGGCATCCTCGTGCAACCTCGACTTGCTGTAGCAGGACTCCCTATATGGCCCAGGCCCGTAGCCGTCGACCGGTTTCACCCCAAACCACAATAGATCGTAGTACGTCGGGTTTCGCACGTAGGCCGCATGCGGCCACATGGCATCAGCGAACTCCCCGCTGCCCATCTCGGTCTTGATCGCACCGTTCTGATTCTCGAACGCTGGAGAAGCCCCTGAACGATACACCTCCCCGTACCAATCCGACCGGCAGGCGCCCGCGTGCAATGTCCCGAACAGGCTGGCCGGATAGTAGCCGAGTAGCTCGTGCTGGTACGCGATCCACCAGTCGCCGGCCGGGGCCTGGAAAATGGCGATCAGGTGCTCCACCTGCGCCCCGCCGGGCGCGGATACGGGCACGATTTGACCGGGACGAGCTCGGCGAAACGGGTTCGCCACGAACTGCCCGTCGGCGTCGTCCCATGCGTGCCGGAGCTTGCCACCTTTGGAGCTGATGTATTCGATGTGCAGCCGCGGCTCGCCGTCGGTGAGCCGTCGCTGGTTCGTGGCAAACGGGTTGACCCTGTCGACGGCGATCGCAACACCGATCATCTCCTCGAGAGGGCCCAGGGCTGGACACACGACCGCGAACTCCAGGAGGCTGAAGCTCCCGGGGGCCACCTCCGGGCGAAACTGGTTCATGAAGCCGGACACGCCGCGGTTCGGATCGAGGGATTGGAGCCCGGCGTAGAGTCGTTCGGGGCCTGTCGGCTGCCCGGCGACCTGATAGCGGTCAAGGTAGTCCTCGATGGAGGTCGCGTCCGTCTCGCCGAGCACATAAGGCCAGAAGGTCGGCCGGTGAAACGGCGCCGCCGTGGCGACGAGCTCGAGGAGCTCGGGGATCTCCTCGGCCGCCGTGAGCCCGAGCTCCACGCCCGGGGGCAGCACGAGCTCCTCCGACGCCCACGGCAGCGGCGGCAGCTCGTAGGGGATGGCGGGCAACCACGCCCGGTCGAGCCCATCGACGATATCTCCCGACGGGAGCTGGATCGACCGGACGATCGGCGCGCCCTGGTAGATCACCTCCGCCACATAGCGCTCGACCTCCGCCCTTCTCGCTTGTTGGGCCGCGTCGAGCTCTGGCTCTTCCGCAGGCGGCTGTTCCGGCCCAGGCGGCTGTTCCGGCCCAGGCGACTGTTCCGGCGCCGGGAGGCCGGACGTCGTGCGAGGCTCGCTGTCGTCGCTCTCGTCGAGCGGGCCGACGGTGATGGTGCAACCGCTGACCACAACCGTGACCGGCATGACGAGCCAACGAGCCATCCACCGGCGTGGGATCGGACGCGGAGAGCGCGGCGGCGGAGCGAGCGGGGAGTCGAGCAGGTGGGCCAGGCGCCGGGGAGCAGGCGGAGAGCGTAACATTGCGTGGGGATGCTAACAGCGAAGCGGCGCCGCGCGGAAGGGGACGCTCACCCGCCGCGACCCCCGGGAGTGGTGCGGCGCTGAGCTCCACGGTGCGCGAGGCCTACGACCTGCTCCAGCGCGCGTGGACGCTCGTGAAGGCGCTCTATTCTATGCGGAGGAGCAGGGGCTCGGGTTGCGCTCCCTGCACTACGATCCCCAGCGCGATGCGCGTTTTCCGCCAGCCCCCTGCGCGAGGTGTACCGGCGACATCTCCCCCCAACCTGAGGGAGATGTCACCTGGGAGTGGGACGGGAGCGGCGTCGCGAGGTGACCGGCGAACCGCGCCGTCCTCGCGCGATGGGTGGGATAGCCGATCGCCTGCCGGCGGGCATGCGAGGAGCAGCGCTATCCGATCGGCTCGGGCTCGGCGTCGGCCTTCTTCCTGGCGCTGGCGGCGCGGGCCCGCTGGTCGGCGCGCCGCTCTTCCTCCGCCACGTCCTCGTACGGCGAGAGCAGCCGGTCGCGGAGGAGCGCGTGAGTCTCGTCCTTGTCGTCGTCGTACTCGGCATGGGCCTGGACCAGCAGCGTGCCATAGGCCTCGTGCCACGCCTCGACCGCCTTGAGCACGTCGTCGACATGGAAGCTCATTTTGAAGAGGATGCGGTCCGCCGCCGACATCTTGTCGCTCATTTCACCCAAAAGCCATTTGGGAAAGTAATATTCGCGGTTACTGATGCAACGCGCCACGATCTCGGCCCAATCGACGCCATCTGTTTTGAAGGCTCCCAGCACTTCCCGAGCGGTCCACCGATCAACACGTTCGTACTCCTTCCACGTTCCGCTCCCAGGGGGCTCTTCGAGGTTCCCTGTGCATCGGACCTCCACCACGTCAGCGTCCGGATCGAGCGATTCTAGCCACGCTCGGACTTGACCAGACGCATCATCGGGGACAGAGCAGCTCAACAGAACCAACAGGAACAACACCACGCATCGTCGCATCACGCACCTCCGATGCCGCATACGCGTCTTGTCTGCGGATTCGCCGCCAGACTGGATGGGATCACTTTACGTGGATGAGCCGGTCGAGGCCGAACGTTCGGGCACGTCCGCGGGTGCGGACTCATGAGCAGTCTTCGGGCGGTACGGGGGGCAGGCCGAGCTCTGCCCTGATCGCATCTCTAGCGTCACGGAGCTCGCGGGCGATCTCGTTCTCGGGCTCCGCATCCCTCAACCTCTCCAACGTCGCCTCCAACTCGTCTGGAAATTTTTCGTCATCGAACGTCTTTCCGCCTTCCGTCATCCGGAGAATCGTTTCCAACTTGGCCTGACGCCACCGCTTGTCGGCTATCTGCACATTGTAGGTGGTCCTCGCGCGGTCATAACGCAGCACCACCTCTTCGCTCACGCCAAATTTCTCAGCCAGAGCGCGCCGTTCCTCGGCCGACAAGCCGCCAGACCGTATTCTGCGCACGATCTCCCAGATGAGAAGAATGTCTTTCGTCCATTCAACGCTCATACCCATCACCCAGCCCACGTCCCGCGAACAGCGAGAGAACGCCGGTCACCTCCGAGCAGCGTCGTCGCAGTCCTCAGCTCCGTCCAGGCAGCGACCCGCCGGCGCCGGTGGCGGCGACATGAACCGCTTGTCGTCGCAGCGCCCCCCCTCGATCCAGCCCCTCATCTTGAAGGCGAGGACCTTTACTCCCCTGATCTGCTCGCTGATGGCGCGGGATAGCCGTCCGGGGAGGTCGTTTCGGGCTGCTTCGCGGCGTGCGGCGCGGCGACGCGCCGCGATCTCCTCGTGGTCGATGACCTCGCCGTTGATGACGACCACCGATTCACGAGCGAACCATCGATCGAGTTGCTCGTCCTCCTCCCGTGTCGCGCTCTCGGGCCCCCCTCGATCTCCCTTGCATACGGGGCCTCGATCACCCCGGCGCCAGGGCCGACCGACTCGATGCGCGCTCGTCCTCGAACGGACGCACCGTCCTCGGGCAGGGCGCACGCCAGCAGAGCCAGCAGGAACAACGAGACGTATCGCCGCATCACGCACCTCCGGCGCCGGAGGCGCGCCAGGTCGTCCACTGCGCTGTCGACCCCGCTGAAGCCAGCCAGCGCAACCGCACACGCGCCCGTCTGGAGGCCGAGCAATCCGGCAGCCTCAGCGCACCCAGGATCCGTCCTTGTGGCATCAGCGGAATCGGACGCGCCAGGCTCTTGGCCGGCCTGCATGTCGGAAGGGGAGCCTGGGTTGCGTATGTCGTGGAGGACCAACGACGGAGGAGCGCTGCACGCAATCTCATGAATCGTGCAAGCTTCGGTCCGTCGCGCGGCTCATGCTCGAGGAATCAGGGAGGGAGCGCGTCATAAGATGTGCGGGCGACGTTCGCGCTCCCGCCGATTCGGCTCGCCCCGCCACGCTTCACCGCGCGGCGAACCGGCTTCTTTTACCTACGCGCCGCGCCGCGAGGCCATCACGGTCTCGTCATCGCGCGCGATGCGCTCTCGTGGAGCGGGCTGCGATTCGTCGCTCTGACGTGCCGCCCCGTCCCGTCG
Organism: Sorangium sp. So ce117; assembly: GCF_051524395.1. NCBI lineage: Bacteria > Pseudomonadati > Myxococcota > Polyangiales > Polyangiaceae > Sorangium > Sorangium sp. So ce117. Next base: position 13,119,371 of record NZ_CP150309.1, on the reverse strand, counting down.
GCGGCGAGGCGGCGCCCTCGGCCACGGCGCCCGGGGTCAGCCCCGTCCACCGCTTGAACGCCCGGTGGAAGGCGCTCGGGCTCGAATAGCCGAGCTCGTTAGACACGACCTTGGGCTGGGCGGCGCCCAGCGCCTGCCTCGCCCGCTCCAGCCGCAGCTCCTGCAAGAGCTCGCGGTGGCTGACGTGCGCCGCGGCCAGGCGGCGCTGCAGCGTCCGCGCGCTCATCCCGAAGCGCTCGCCGATGCGCGCCAGGCCGGGGTCACCCGCGTCGAGCGCCAGCGCCAGGGCGTGCCGGAAGGCAGAGACGAACTCGGTGTCATGCGTGATGCGCTCGCGGACGTCGAGGCGAGAGAGCGCCTCCTCCGCCTGCACGACAAGGATGCTCACGAGCCGCGGATCCTGGCTGACGATCGGCGCTTCAGCGATGCCGCGATCGAAGACGATCTCGTCAAAGCGGCCTCCGAAATGCACCGGGACGCCGAGGACCTCTTCATACGTGCTCGCCGCGGCCAGGGGCGCGTGCGCGAAATGGATCCGACATGGCGCGTAGGCCGGACCGAACAGCGCCCGGGAGCGCGCGACGATCAGCCCGAGCAGAAGCTCCGAGAGCGAGGGGACGCCGCCGGGAGCGTCGTGACGGAATCGGAAGCTCTTCCCGTCGGATTCGGTCCAGACGCGCCCGGCATCGGCGAGCAGCGGCAGATACCGCGTCAGGTGCGCGAACGCCTCCGCGCCGGTCGTGCTCGCCACCGTGAGGTAATCCAGGATGTCGAAGCTCCCCAGGGGGAGCTGCCGGGCAGCGCGGAGCCCCAGGAGAGGACCAGCCGCCCGGTGGTCGGTGAGCGCGCTCCACACGCGGCGGACCATGGCGATGGACACGCGAGCGCCCCGCCTCTCCAGAAGACCGCTGGGGAGGGCCATCGCACGCTGAACCTCCTCGGCCTGGAGCCCGTCTGGTGCTGCCGCTGTCACCAGAGCCCGCAAGAGCTCCGTGGATCCCGAACCTTGAGCCGGCACGATCGCTGATTATGTGGGCGCGTCGCGAAATGTAAACCGTCGCCAGCGACGTGATCCCGGGGTGCTGCGCCTGCGACGACGGCGCCGATTGCGGCTGCGGCTGCGGCCTCCGCTGCGCGCTCAAGACGCCTGGGAACGCTCCAGGGAGAGAACGCGAGACCGAAGCAGCACGGGCGCAACTTTGCGGTATCGCGACACGATGGCGCATTCTGTACATCGCCTGTCGCGAAGTGGAACTCGAGCCCTCGCGATCGCGTGCTACAGCTTGTCGTAGCACCGTCTCGGCCGGAAACGCTCGCCGCGAGCAGGATGCCTGGATAGGTCCGTTCACCGCAGCAGTCCAGCGGCGAGCGGCGCCTGTTGCCTGCTGAGCGCTCGGCGGAGCCGTGTGGCATCGCGCGGGCGCCCCGGCGCGCCGAGCGCACCGCGGCGATGGCGCCGGGCGGCGCTGCAATCACGAACCCTTCGAGGAGATCCGAATGAAGAAGAAGCTTGCTCTTGCCCTGTCCATGCTGATCGCGACGCTCTCCGCAGCTTGCGGCTCGGGCGACGCCACGGAGACGGAGATCGACGCGCCCGCGCCGCAGGCCGAGGCGACTTCGGCCGTCACGCCGGACCTCTTGCTGCGGACGGTGGAGAACATCGGCGCCGAGCTGGAGGCGCGGCAGGCCTCCGGGACGCTCTCGGCCGAATGGGCCGAGGCCTGGTCCAAGGCGCAGGCCATGCGGCAGCAGAGCCCGATCCAGACCTTGATCGAGCTCCTCCAGGAGGGTGCCTCTTCCGGAGACCTGCTCGCGGTCGGGTCGGACGCGATCGAGCTCTTCTTCCAGTCCTACGATCCCGTCCTGCTCGAGATGGAGCGGCAGCACGCGGACGGAACCCTCGACGCAAGGCTCACGGAGCTGCGCGCGAGCTGGCTCTCGGTCGCAGAGAAGGTCGTCGAGTCCGGCGACTCGTCCCAGAGGGCGTCGACGTACTGCTGCCGCGCCAGCGTCTCCTTCTCGGACAACTGGAGTTGCCACCAGTTCAACACGATCGGGGTCTGGGCGGCCGCGAAGTGTTCGGCGTTCTTCGCCGGGGTGCCGGTCGTGGACGGCATCCGCCTGTCGAAGGCGTCCTGCTCCAGCATCCCGGAGTGCCAGTAACCGATCCCGAGGGCGCGGCGAGCCGGGCACTCGAGCCCGGCTCGCCGTGAGCCCGGAGCCTTCGTGACATGAGCTCACGCCTCGTCGCTCTCGCCTGCGCGGCCCTCGGCGGCCTGGCGGGGTGCTCGGACGTCTTGCCCGGCGACCCCGTGGAGGAGCAGTCTTTCGCGATCAAGGACGGGAGACCGGCGACCCCAGACGCCCTCTTCGGCGCGGTCGCCGTGCTGGACAGCGAGGGTGTCCAGGAGTGCTCGGGCGTCCTCATCTCACCGAGTTGCGTCGTCACCGCGGCCCACTGCGTCGTGCTCCAGGGCGAGGTCACCGGGGAGCTCCTTGCCGAGCTCGGGCCGGCGAACCTGCGGGTGACGGCGGGCGCGCTCGACGTGACGGAGGCGCCGCCCGAGCAGACCTTCCGTATCCGCAAGGTCGTCCGGCACCAGAGCTTCCCGGCGCCTGGCACGATCGGCGCGAGGGAGCTCGCCCGGGCGGAGGACATCGCGCTCTTGCTGCTGGAGACCCCCGTGCAGACGATGCCCCCGGTTCCGCTGGTCCCGCCCGAGGCGCTGGACGACCTGCTGGACGAAGGCGCACCGGTCGTGATCGCCGGCTACGGCGCCCGGGGCAAGCCTGGCGAGCCCTCCGGCGCGCTGTACGTCGGCGAGACGCCCTTCCAGCAGCGTAACGCGACCGAGTTCTCGGCCGGCGCGCCCGGGTCGCCGGACAGCTGCCCTGGTGATTCGGGCGGGCCTGCGTGCCTCATGATCGCTGGAGAGCCGCACCTCCTCGGCATTAGCGTCCGGGCGCTCGGCTCGCCCGCCGGCGCCGACTGCGGAGACGGCGGGATCTATACGCTCGCGCCCGCATACGGCCGCTGGATAGCGGAGAACGCCGACGGAGAGGCGCCCGTTACCGGCGACGGCGAAGCGCCGGCGGCGGGCATCGAGGGAGACCCGCCGGGCGGGTGCGCCGTTGGCCGCACCGGGCGCTCCATGGACCACCAGAGAGGCGTCGGAGCGAACGTCGCCTTGATGGCGGGCGCCATTGCGATACTCGTGCGACGATCCAGGGCACGCCGGTGAGATTTACGCGCTCGACCGACTTCTCGACGATTCAGGTGTTCCTGACCCACGGTCCAGCCGGAGACCCACAATCGCGGATCGCGATCTGCCATCGATGCATCTCGCCCCTCCTGGCGTCCTCTCGGCCACTTCCGGACCAACCGCGAGCGTGCGGCCGGCGCCCGCGCTAGGCTCGGCCGCCGCCCGGTCAGCCACGCGGACAAGGAGACCCGAGCGCGAGCGAAGGATGCGTCGTCCCCGATCCCCCCTCTCCCCCCGAGCCCTGATCCCTGCCCTGCTCGTGCCGCTCGCCTGCGGCGCGGGCGCGTGCTCCGGCGGCTCCCTGCGGGACGCCCCCGCACAGACCGGCACCGCGGCGCACGCGCCCGGCACAAGCCCGGCCCCGGCCCCCGCCTCGGAGAGCGCGCCATCGATCGGCGCCGCCGCGACTGCCCTGGCGAGCGTGGCTCCCCCCGGCCGCACGCCGCTCGGCACCGCGACGGTTCAGCCGCTCCCGTTCACGATCGAGCCGTCGCTCGACCGCCGCTCGGTGCTGCTCCTCTCCAAGCTGTCGTCGGATCGCGCCGGCTGGGTCAGGCGGCTCGACGCTGCCACCGGAGAGCTCGGACCGCCGCACCTGCTCCTCGACGAGGACCTCGCCGGCGCCCACGCCTCCCCGGACGGGACCACCACCCTGCTCACCTCGCAAGGCGGCGAGCTCTGCGTGACGGCCATCCTCCCCGGCGAGGCCTCGGCCGCATCGCGGACGTGCGCCCCGATCCGCGCGCACGCGATGGCCGCCGTGGGCGAGCGCGTCGCGCTGCTCGAGCTCGCCGAGACCGCACCGCGCGGCAGCTCCGCGACGCCTGCCCAGCGCGCCGCGCGCGAGCGCTCCGCCGCGGCGAAGCCCGCGCGCAAGGCCCCCGCCCGCAAGGCGACGGTGGCGAAGCCGAAGCAGCCGGCGAAGACCTCCGGCGCGAGCGGCAAGGCCACGCGGAAGAAGCGCGGCGAGCACCGCGGGCGCGACGGTCGGCCCACGAAGACCGCGCGCCCCGCGCCCCGGCCGAAGCGGCCGGACCCGCTGCCCGAGGTCGAGGTGCGGCTCCGCTGGGTCTCGCCGTCCGAAGGGATCGCGGCCACGTCGTCCCCCACCGGGCTGCGCTTCCGGCCGCCGCTCGACGGCATGGGGCTGATCGACGCAGGCGGGCGGCCAGGCGCGATCGACCTCCTGTTCTACGCGTCGAGCTCGAAGAAGACGAGCACGTCGTGGCTCGGGAGCGCGCAGATCGCCTTCGCCTCGCTCGGCGAGGACGGCAAGCTCGATCCGGGCCGGCGCGCCGTCGTTGTCGAGGGCGACCTCGACTACGGCGCGCTGCGCGGCCACCAGGATCCGCGCCTCGTGACGGCGAGCGCAGGCGCCGTGGTCGTCGACGTCACCGGCCGCAACGGGGCCTGCCAGGCGACGCGCGTCGCGCCCTCGCTCCAGCGGCTTGTCGCCGGCGCCGCGCCCAGGGCGGTCTGTGCGGTGGATCCGGCGCGCCTCGCGGACGCGACCCCGGTCACGCCGGCCGAGATCGGCGCCCTCGAGCGCATCGCCGCGAGCGGCGCCCGGCGCGCCCCGGGGCAGCCGGGGTACGATCCGGGGCTCGCCGCGTGGGCGGGAGATCGCGCGTACTTCCAGACGATCTCCGGCGGGCTCTTCTCGGCCTCGCGCGCCGACGGGCAGCCGCGCCGCGAGCCGGACCCATTCCCGGCACGGCGCGCGCGCATCGCGTGGGGCGCGCTCGCGACGGACGGCGAGGGGCTCGCCTTCGCCGCGGGGCAGCTCCACCGGCTCGACGCGCGCGCCCTGGTCACCGCGGCGGCGGCGCCGGAGAGCGTCGGCGCAGCGCCGGCGGGCGCCGCCGGCGGCGCGCCGGCGACGCCGATCGGCGAGCCGGAGCGCCCCACCGACAGGCGGCGCGCCGCGCGCATCGGGTCGTCCTGGTGGCTCGCGAGGACCGACGTGGGGCGGCTCCTGCCCGAACCGCTCGTGGTGCCCGCGCTGCGGGGGCGCGCGCACGAGGACAGCACGGCGCTCGTCGGCGGGCACGAGCGCGGGCTCTTCCTCGAGGTGCTCGGCGACAGGCTCCAGATCACCGGGATCGACGCCTCGGGCGCGCTCACCGGGCTCGGCGCTCAGGGCGGGCTCGCGCCCGTCGCGCCCGGCGCGCCCGATCCCGACGCCGGAGGCCGCGCGCCGCCCGCCCTCGCCATCGCGTCGCCGGTGCGCGCGGGGTTCGACGCATGCGAGCGCCGCGGCGGCGGGGCCATCGTCGCCGGCGTGAGCGCCGCGGATCCGCGCGTGGTCGTGGCGCTCGCGATCGACGCGCTCGGCCGCCCCGGCGCGGCGCGCGTGACCTCGCTGCCGATCGCCGAGGGCGACCTCGCGGTGCGGCTCGTCGCCCTGCCCGAGGGGGGCGCGCTGCTCAGCGACGCGGCCCGGCGCCACGTGGTGTGGCTCGACGACGAAGGCGCCGAGCTCGCGTCGCAGCCCTGGCCGGCCGACGACACCGGCGCGCTCTGCGTCGACGGGCAGCCCGCGCGGCGCGCGGTCCCGGCCCCGGCGCCCGGCGCCTTCGTGACCGTCCCGGAGCTCGCGGCGCCCGGCGCCTGCGTGGTGGGCGATGCGGTCTGGGCCTCCGACGGCAGCCTGCGGTGGTTCGGGAGCGCCGTGAGCGGCCTCGACGCGCAGGCCGAAGCCGGCGTCGCGCGCGTCGCTCGCCCCGCGCCGCCCGCGAGCGCCGGCGCGGCGCGCTCGGCCGCACGAGAGCCTGCGGAGGCGCCCGCCGCCGCGCTGCCGGGCGCGCCCGCGTGTCCGGCGGACATGGTGGCCGTCGACGGCGGCCGCTTCTGCGTCGATCGCTTCGAGGCGATGCTCGTCGACGGCGCCACCGGACAGGCGCTCTCGCCCGACTACCCGTCGACCCCGAACCTGCTGGAGCTCACCCTCGCCGACTGGTCGACCGGCCTGCGGCGGATCGGCGACGTCCACGCGCGCGCCTTCCCCCTGCCGCTGCTCGCCTCCTGGCAGCGCGGCCGGGCGATCGCCGCCCTTGCCCGCTCGCGGTCCGGGGTGCGGCCGAGCGGCTACGTGACCGGCCTCGTCGCCGAGAGCGCCTGCGCCGCGGCCGGCAAGCGGCTCTGCTCGGTCGAGGAGTTCGTCACGGCGTGCCGCGGCGAGGACGACACGCTGTACCCGTACGGCGACACGTTCGAGGAGGGCGCGTGCAACGTCTACCGGCCGGCGCACCCCGCCGCGCTGCTCCACGGCAATGCGTCGATTGGCCACCTGGATCCCCGGCTGAACCGCGTGCGCAGCGCCCGGGAGCCGCTGCTCCGGGAGACGGGCGGGAGCCCGCGGTGCAGGAGCCGCTGGGGCAGCGACGCGGTCTACGATCTCGTGGGCAACCTCGATGAGTGGGTGAACGAGCCGGGCGGAGCGTTCGCCGGCGGCTTCTACGCGCGTTCGACCCGCGCAGGCTGCGAGGCCCTCATCACGGCCCACCCGAGGAGCTACCTCGATTACTCGACCGGCGTCCGGTGCTGCCAGGACGGGCCCTCGCCCCCCGCCTCAGCGACGGAAGCGCCGCCGGGCGCCCCGGCCGCTCCCGCCGGCTCAGAGCCGCGGCCGCCCGGGCACCTGCCGTAGCATCCCGGTCACGGCGAAGGCGGCGGAGATCACGAGGAGCGCGGGGGTCCAGGGGTGCACGGTCAGCACACCGACCACGGCGAGCAGCCAGGTCAGCAGCGAGACCAGCACCACGCTCCAGAGCACCACATCGGTCCAGCTTCTCATTTGTGCCCCTTTCGATGAGGGTCCGTCCAGGGGCGAGGCGAACGGCGTGCCACTCCATCGCTGACGCGCGGCCCCGCGTGCTACGTTGGGCCGCGATGAGCGCGTCATCCCCCGCAATGGCAAGCGATCTGGAAAACCCGACGGAAGAGCACCGGATGCTGCGGCAGATGGTGCGGGATTTCGCCCGTGAGGTCGTCGAGCCGCAGGCCGACGAGCACGACCGGAGCGCCACCCTGAACGTTCCCCTGATGCGGCGGCTCGGCGAGCTCGGCCTGCTCGGCGTGACCGTGCCCTCGGAGTACGGGGGCGCGGGCATGGACGCGGTCGCCGCGGTGATCGTCCACCACGAGCTCGCGAAGAGCGATCCCGGGTTCACGCTCGCGTACCTCGCCCACGCGATGTTGTTCGTGAACAACCTCTTCCACGCCGGCAATGACGAGCAACGCGCGCGGTACCTGCCGAAGGTGCTCTCCGGCGAGTGGATCGGCGCGATGGGCATGACCGAGCCGACGAGCGGGACTGACGTCCTCGGCATGAAGACGTTCGCCCGGCGCGACGGGGACCGGTACATCCTGAAGGGGCGCAAAGCGCTCATCACGAACGCCCCGGAGGCCCAGATCTTCCTGGTCTATGCGACCATCGAGGGCCGGGTCACGACATTCGTCGTGGAGCGGGGGTTCCCCGGGTTCTCGACCGACGAGAAGACCCCGAAGATGGGAATGCGGGGGAGCACGATGAGCGAGCTCCTCTTCGACGACTGCGTCGTGCCCGCCTGGAACGTCCTGGGCCAGGAGGGGGGCGGCATCCGCAACATGATGAGGAACCTGGAGCTGGAGCGCCTCACGCTCGCGGCCATGAGCCTGGGAATCGCGGACCGCTGTCTGGAGATCATGATCCAGTACGCCGGAGAGCGGAAGAGCTTCGGCAAGCCCATCGCCGAGCACGGGCAGATCCAGCGCTACATCGCGGAGAGCTACGCCAAGACCGAGGCCGCGCGCGCCCTCATCTACGCGGTGGCGCGCAACGTCAGCCCCGAGCGGAGAAACCGGCTCGGGACCGACGCGGCCAAGCTCTTCGCCGCGCCGGTGGGCAAGGAGGTGGCCGACAACGCCATGCAGGTGCTCGGCGGCTGGGGCTACTGCACCGAGTACAAGGTGGAGCGGTTCTTCCGTGACGCCAAGCTGCTCGAGATCGGCGGCGGCACGCTCGAGTCGCACCAGAAGAACATCACGCGCGAGCTGATCGGCCGCATCAGCTGACGCTGCCCGGCCGCGCCGATAGGCTCGCGTGGCCTCGGCGCGCGTGTGTCGGCGACGGATCTCACGAAACACCCCCGAGTTCGTACCGGCCATCACGGTGTGTCGTGGGCGATGAGGGGCTGTCACGCCTCGGTTGCGAAAAGTCAGCGCTGGGTTTGCGGTCCGGCCATCGAGACGCCACGCGTTTCGATCAGCATGGCCATCCATGGATTGGGGAGAACTGGCGACGGTCGCGCCGACGGCGCTGTCATCCATCATCTACGCGACGATCCAAACCTCCTTCCTCTGGAGGATGGCGCGGCACCGGCTCGTGGCGCCGGTCGACGCGTGGCGACCCCCCGGGGCGACCCCGTTCGTCAGCATCCTCAAGCCCGTCGCGGGCGTCGACGACGGGCTCGCCGACAACCTCGAATCCTTCGCCCGGCTCGATTACCCCTGTTACGAGATCGTCTTCGGCGTCGCCTCGCGAGAAGACCGTGCGGTGCCGGTGATCCAGGCCTTCATCGCGGCGCACCCCGAGGTGAAGGCGCGGCTCTGCCTGACGGATCCGAGCGAGGCGTTGAACCCGAAGGTGGCGCAGCTCCTCGAGCTCGAGCGCAGGGCCGAGGGCAGCGTCCTCGTCATCTCGGACGCGAACGTGTGTGTCCGTCCAGACTACCTCCGCTCGCTTCTGTCGATCTTGATGCGGCCGGGCGTGGGGCTCGTCTCGAGCGTCGTCGTGGGCACGGGGGAGCGGACGCTCGGCGCGGTGGTCGAGAACGCGCAGCTCGGGGCGTTCATCGCGCCCGGGGTCGTCGCCGCCGCCGAGCTCGCTGGGCGCTCGATCAGCGTGGGCAAATCGATGGCGATGCGGCGGGTCGATCTCGCGCGGGTGGGAGGGTTCGAGAGCGTGGCCCACGTGCTGGCGGAGGACGACATGCTCGGACAGCGCTTCAGCGCGTGCGGGTTCGTCGTCGACCTCTGCCTGGATCCGATCGAGAACCGCAACACGAGCTGCTCTCTCACGCGCATGCTTGATCGACACACCCGCTGGGCGAAGATGCGGCGCACGCTCGCCCCGCGCTGCTTCGCGGCGGAGCCGTTCAACTCGCCGCTGCTCATCGCGTGGCTCACGTTGCTGCTCAGCCCGACGGGCCTCGCGCTGGAGATGTGGCTGTTCGCCTGGACGCTCCAGAGCCTTGGGACCTTCCTGGCCCTGAAGATGCTGCGCCCGGCGCGCTCCAACCTGGCGCTGGTGGCGGTGGAGCCGCTCCGGACGCTGTGCTGGTTCTTCTGCTGGCTGAACGCGTATTCGAACCGGCGGGTCGCCTGGCGGGGCAACGCGTTCCACATCGGGCCAGGGACGGCGCTGGTGGCCGCGGACGAGCCGTCTTCCTTGCGATCGCCCGCCAGGTAGCGGGGGCGAGGGATCCCGGGCTGCTCCCCGGGCGCGGGCACGGCGAGGAGGGGCCGGAACAGCGAGGAGCGCCGGCTCAGACGTGAACCGACGCGACGCCGATGACGGCGCCGGCCAGGATGAGCCAGAGCGAGCTCACGCGGTACCGGATGAGCAGGAGCGCTGCCGCGATGGCCAGAGCGCCCGTGAGCCAATCGACCACCGCCGCGCGGGCGAGGCGGAACGAGACGACCGCCATCAGGGCGAGCGACGCCGCGTTCACGCCGTCGAGGAAGGCCGAGGCCACGGGGGAACGGCGGACGCGGGGGATCAGGGGTCCGCTCAGCGCGACGAAGAAGAACGCAGGAAGGAAGATGCCCGCCGTGGCGACCAGCGCGCCCGGGACGCGGCCCAGGAGATAACCGATGAAGGTGGCCGCCGTGAAGACGGGGCCGGGCGTCACCTGGCCGACCGCCACCGCGTCGAGCAGCTGCGCCTCCGTCATCCACCGGTATCGCTCGACCAGATCCGCGCGGAGGAACGCGAGGAGCACATACCCACTCCCGAAGAGGACCGAGCCCACCTTGGCGAAGAACAGAAACAGCGGCAGGAGCCCGAACGGCACGCTCACCGCCGCGGCCGTCGCGGCGGCGCCGCTGGCGAGCGGGACGGCGAGCGGGACGGCGACGGCGGCCGCGCCGGGAGGCGGACCCGCGGGGCGCCCGGTCGCGAGCCGGTGCGACACGGCGAGCACGCCCGCGCCGGCCAGGACCGCGAGCTCATGGATCCCGAAGAGGCTCGCGCCCGCGCAGAGCGCCGCGAGGCCGAGCGAGCGCCGCGAGCGCAGCCCGGCGCGGCCGAGACCCCAGAGCGCCTGGGCCACGACCGCGATGATCACCGGCTTCACCCCGTAGAGGAGCGCCGACATCTCCGGCACCGCGCCGAACCGGACATAGGCCCACGCGAACCCGAGCGTGATGAGCGCCGCCGGCACGATGAAGCACCCTCCGGCCACGAGCAGGCCCGCCCAGCCGGCCCGGCGATGCCCGATGTGGATCGCGAGCTCGGTCGAGCTGGGTCCCGGGATCAGGTTCGTCGCACCGTAGAGATCGAGGAAGTCCTCGCGCGTCATCCAGCCGCGCCGGCGGACCACCTCGTCCTCCATCATGGCGACGTGGGCCGCGGGGCCGCCGAAGGCCGTGGCGCCCAGCCGGAAGAAGAGCCGCGCGAGCTCCCAGAGCGCCGCGCCGCGGTCCTCCCCGGACGTCGGCGCCCCCTCGATGCCAGAGTCTTTGCTCATGATACGTGCCGCGTGGAACAGGCCTCGCCGGGCCTCCAGGGAGCCGCGAGCGCCGGAGGCTCATCAGTCGATGGGGGGCACCGGGATCTCCGGCGGGACGAGGAAGAAGACCTTGCGGGTGCTCAGCGTGGTCACGCTGTCGCCGGTGACGACGATGTTCGCCGTGAACACCTGCGGCTCCGTCGTCGGAGGCACCGAGACGTTGGTCTTCGGGATCACGTCGAAGCAGACCGTGGGCCCGGGGAACACGTTGGTATAGGTATCCGCGACGCCATCGACGTTCTTGTCGATGACCCTGAGGCCGGCGGTGCAGGGCGGAGGAGCGCTGTTGTTCGCGATGATCCTGTCGATGAACGCGCTCGCGGCGTCGACCGCGTCGGTCTCGTCCGCCACCGCCGCCGCCGAGATGTCGAGCGTGACATAGGTCGTGAGCACCTTGATCGCCTGCACGACGGCCAGGTTCAGCCCGTCGCCGCTGCTGGCGACCCGGAACACGAGCGGGCACTTGCCGCTCTCGATCGTCACGCCGCTCCCGTTCTCGCCGACGCAGCACTGCCCCACCGCGCACCGCGGCGGGCGCATGCCCTCCGGTCCCCACGCCGCCGGCGGGACCACCGAGCCCGTCGCCACCGCGCCGGCCGTCAGGTCGGCTTGCGCCTCGACCGAGCTGGAGGCGACCATGCCGATGAGCCGGCCTCCCACGCCCGTCACCGCCTGCAGCGCCTCCGAATAGGTCGGCGACTCCACCCTGGACTTGACGTAGTTGTGCTGTACGAACGTCCCGTTGTGGCTCGGCGTGTCGGTGATCATCACCACGATGGGCAGCGAGCCGAAGCGGAAGCCCACGCCGCCGATGGTCCCGACCGTCTCGCCCGCCGGGGTCATGCCCGGCGGAGCGCTCAGCCGATTGAACATGGGCACGTTGGCGCCGCCCTTGTTCGTGCCCGCCCCGGTCGCGATCTGATAAAGAGCCTCCCAGCCGCTCTCCGGAATATCGCCGCCGGCCTCGGCCTTGAGGTAGTTCACCGCGTCCTGCACCGACTCGCGCCCTGCCGGCGTGAGGACGCTCATCACCCGGTGCTCCAGGTAGAACGGCTGGTCGTTGCGGCCCCCGTAGGCGTCGATCGGGAAGTCCTTGTACTGAGTCACCCCGATGCCGATGTTCGGGATCTCCTTGGCGAGCTGATCGATCATCTCCTGGAGCGCGCCCTTCAGATTGTTGATCTGGCCGCTCATGGTCGCGGTGGTATCCATCGCGAACACCACGTCGGCCTGCGAGATGGTGGTCGAGAAATCCAGCGTGTCCTGCGCGGGATCCGGGCGGCTCTGATAAGGCACGATGAACACGAAATCCCCGCTGGCCCGCGGGTTGTCCAGGTCGTCGTTCGGGTCGGTGCCGGCGGCCTGCTCGATGAGATCGTTCACGCCGTCCTCGTCCGTGTCCTCGCTCGCGGTGCTGGACTCGCCCGGGTCGAGCACGCCGTCGCAATTGAGGTCCTCGAGCTCGTCGAGCAGGCTGTCGTTGTCGCTGTCCAGGTCGAGGAAATCGCCCCCGCCGTCCCTGTCGCTGTCGCTGGGCGGCTGCTCGAGCGCGCCGTCGCCACGCTCGATCGAATCGGGCCGGCAGTCACCGTCCGAGTCGAGATCTCGAAACGCCGGGATCCCGTCGCCGTCGACGTCGAACTCTCTCTCGAACCGATCCAGGATATCGTCGTCGTCGGAGTCCCTGTCACGGAAATCAGGCCAGCTGTCGCCGTCGGTGTTCACCGGATCGAGCGGGTCCGACCCGATCTCGACCACATCCAGGAGGCCGTCGCCGTCATCGTCGAGATCCACGTAATCGGCCGTTCCATCGCGGTCGCGGTCGCTGTCGCCGTCGTCCTCGTCGGGTAGCCCGTTGTTGTCGGAGTCCTCGTCGCGGTAATCCGGCACCCCGTCGCCGTCGCTGTCACGCGGCTCCGCTTCCCCTGGGAAGGGAGCGCCCTCGAGCTTGTCGGACAGCCCGTCGCCGTCGGAGTCGATGTCCTCGAAATCCGGCTGACCGTCGCGATCCGTGTCGACCGCCTCGTCGCGCCCTTCAACCGCATCGCTGATCCCATCGCCATCCGTGTCCACGCTCGGCAGCTCCGCCGGCGTCTTGTCGGACGGCGGCCTGTTCGCCGACGTGGCGTCGCAGCCGATCGGCGCGGAGAGCAACAGGCAGCAGAGCAGAGGGTGAAGACCGCGACGCATAGGAGCTCCCGCGCGAATGTGGGCGCGAAATCCTAGACGCTCCACGCAATCCGGATCAACCGACATTCCGCGGTGCGCCGGGGCTCTCCGCCCGTCATCAACCGCAGACGGATTGCCTCCCGCGGCCGCCGCGGAGCGCCGGCGCGCGCGTGCGCAGCGGCTTCTGCGAACCCGTCACGGCGGCACGTTGCATGGCGCCGCTCGCCGCGATCCGCCGCGGAGGCTCGACCGCTGCACCGGCGTCACCGGCGTCAGGGGAGCTTCAGCCGAGGCAGCGCGACGGTCATCGACTCTGCCGGCGCCCTCTCCCGGTAAGGGCAGTGGCGGCACTTGGAGTTACAGCAGTATCCCCGTTTCAGGTGATACGCCTCTGTGAAAACCACCCGGCCTCCCTCGAGGTAATAGTCTTCGCCTTCGACGGCCCTGGGAGGCTTCGGCCCGCTCATCTACCCTCGATCAAGCTACTCCGAAAGGCGCACCGGCGCCATCCGGCGCGCGGGCGGCTGGACGGCGCGCCGGCTCCACGACGCCCGCCCGCCGCCCGTGCTACGCCTGCGCCGCCCGCCGCACACCGGTGCGCCGCCGGGTCCGCCCGCGATGCCCGATCGATCCTGCTCGAAGCTCCTCCGCGCCCTGCTCCCGCTCCTCGCCGCCGCCGGCTGCGATGGCTGCCCGAGCTCCAAGCCCTACACGCCTTACACGCTCGGCTCGGCGGCGCCCTCCGGCTCCCCGCCCCCGCTGAGCGGCGTCGGCCCTGGCGCGGCGACCGCCGGCCCCGAGGCCGACGCCGGCGCCCCGGACGCCGCCGCGCCTCGGTTCGCGGTCGTGCCGAGCGTCCCGGCGCCGGAGGGCGGCAAGCGATGGCCCCTCGAGGGCGGCCCCGTGGCCGCGGCGCCGACCGGGCGCACGTTCGAGACCGGGCTCCTCCTCGACGTCGACGGGGACGGCGCGCGCGATCTCGTCGCCTGGGCGCGGTCGCCCGACGGCCTGCGCGGCGAGCTCCTGCTCGCGCCCGCCGCGCGGCCGCAGGCGCTGCGCACGCTCGCCGCGCTCCCCGGCGATCTGGACGCGCAGGGGTGCACCCCGCGCGTCGGCCTCAGCCAGATCGGCCCCTCCGCGCTCGCCTTCGATTTCGCCCCGCAGTGCGGCGGCGCTCACCGCGGCGCCGCGGGTACGGGCCCCACGCGCTGGATCGCCGTGATCCGCCTCCCCGGGCCCGCCGCGGGCGCGGGCGCGCCGCCGGAGCTCGCCCTGGAGCTCCGCCTCCGCGCGCCGCCTGCGGAGGAAGCACTCTCCGCCTCCCTGGAGGTCACCGACCGCGACGCAGACGGCCGCGACGACCTCATCGTCTCGGTCAGCCTCTCCGGGGCCCTGCGCCCGTTCCCTGCCCCGGCGGGCGCCGCGTCCGAGGTCCGCGCCCCGCTCGTCTTCCTGGATCGCCCCGCCGGCCTCTCGCGCGACGCGGCCCAGCCCGGCGAGACGCTGCGCGCCCTGGCCGCCTCCCTGCTCCGGGACGCGCGCGGCAAGTCGACGGCGCCGGCCGTCGCCGCCTCCGCCCAGCGGCTGCGCCGGTTCCACGCCGCCCTCTGCGCCGACGCCGAAAGCGGCGCCGGAGCGACCACGGGCCGCGACGCCGTACGCGCCGGCGAGTCCCTCGTCTGGACGGGCGCTGGCCCGGTGCGCTGCGGCGAGCCGGGGCTCGCGGCCGCCATCGGCCACGCGGAGGCGGTCGCGGCGTCCACGCGGGGCGCGCCGCTCGCGGCCGTCGCGGCGCTCGACCGCGGCGGCGCCGACGCGCGCACCAAGGAGGACGGCAAGCTCCTCGCGAAGCTCGCGCCGCCGGCGACCGCCGCGGCCGTGTACCGCACCGCCGCGGCCCCGCAGCCGACCAGGACCGGCGCCTTCGGCCCGCTCGCGTTCGAGGCGAGCGGCGCCCTGCTCGTCAGGACCGCGCAGGGCGTCGTCCGCGTCGACCCGGCCACGTCCACCGAGTCCGCGACGGACATCCCTCCCTGGCCCGCCGCCGTCCACGCCGGGCCCGCGGAGCTCGTCGCCGTCGAGCGGCGCTGCGACGTGCCCACCTTGCTCGCGCTCTTCCGCAGCTCGCCCGATGCCGTCGGCGAGATGGAGGTCCCGCTCCCGCTGCTCCGCGGCCAGGGGCCTCGCGCCCGGCCCGGCGCGGCCGCGCCCGAGCGCTGCGCCGGGACGGAGCGCCTGCCCTTCGTCCCGCTCGCCGCGTCCGAGCGCGGCTTCGACATCGCCCTCGGCGCCGCGCTGATCTCGATCGACCTGCGCGCGGCGGCGCCGGCCTCGTCCGCGCTGTCGTTCCCGCTCACCACGCCCGCGCCTCAGGGCGCGGCGCGGTCGCCCGACGGCGCCACGCTGGCGATCCCCGCCGCCGGCGGGCTCCTCGTTGCGACCGCGGGCGGCGCCGCGCGCCTCTGGACGGGCGGCGACCTCGCGCAGGCGACGGCGTGCGCGCCGGCCAACGGAGGCGCCCGCGTCGCGTGCGTCGCCGGCGCGGCCGCCGTGATCTTCGAGGCGAAGTGACCTCCGTCGGCCCGTGGGCGCGCCCCGCCCCCGGAGGGTCAGCCGAGCGTCAGCCGGAGCTCAGCCCTTGTTGACGCGCTCCAGGTACTTGCCGTCGGCCGTGTCGATCTTGATCCACTCGCCCTCCTTCACGAAGAGCGGGACGTTGACGGTCGCGCCGGTCGACACCGTGGCGGGCTTGGTGGCGCCGCTCGCCGTGTCGCCCTTGATGCCCGGCTCGCTGCTCACGATCTGGAGCACCACGTGCGGGGGCATGCTGACGCCGATCGGCAGCCCGTTGAACAGGGTCACGTCGATCGACATCCCGTCGCTCAGCCACTTGGAGTCATCGCCGATCTTGTCGCCGGGGACCGTGAGCTGCTCGCCGGTCGCCGCGTCCATGAACACGAAGTCGGTGCCCTCCGGATAGATGTACTGGAGGCTGCGCTCCTCCACGTCCGCCGGCTCCAGCTTCTCGCCCGATTTGTACGTGCGCTCGAGCACCGCGCCCGTCGCCATGTTCCGGATCTTGACGCGGGTGAACGCCTGCCCCTTTCCCGGCTTGACGAACTGGAAGTCGATGACCGAGTAGGGCTGGCCGTCGACCATAAACTTGAGGCCTTTTCGGATGTCGCTTGTGTCCATGGGGAGAGCTTCCTGGTAGCGTAAGGGCGGCCTGTCGGCGAGGCCGGGGATCCGCGTCCGCGGCACCCTGGCGCGGCTCGGGGGTCCGCGTTCGCGGCCCCTTCCACGGGTCGGGGGTCCGCGTTCGCGGCCCCCTTAGCACGAGCACAGCCTCCTGCACAGGGCACGGTTTCAGGACCTGAAAATGCACGACTTCGACGACGAGCTCAGGGAGATCAAGCGTGAGATCGTGGAATCCCGTGGGCTCATCATCAAGACGAACAACCTCACGAACGCCCTCGCCGCGGATCTGAAGAGCATCTCCAAGCGCCAGATGGCGTACGAGCGGCGCGCCTTCTGGAACAGCGCGAGCGCGAACCTGCTCTTCGTGATCGTGGTGATCGGCGTGGTCAAGCTCGCCTGGGACGCACGCGTGGACGCCGTCCAGGCCGAGACCAAGGGCGCGCGCGACCGCATCGCGAAGCACGAGGCCGATCTCAAGGAGATGCAGCAGCGGAGCGACGCGCGCGCCAAGGCCGAGAGCGACGCCGCGGCGTTCTACGAGCTCATCCGCGCCGAGCGGCGACAGGAGGTGATCGAGGGCTTCGAGGCGCTGCGCAAGGCGCCGCTCACCCGGGCCGAGCTCGCGTTCTTCTCGGACTCGGTCGACAAGTCGCGCTCGGAGCTCTCGATCAAATCGTACCAGACGGGCCTCGATCACATGCGGACGGGCCGCTGGCACGAGGCCGCTGTCGCCTTCGAGGACGCCATCCGGCAGAAGGAGACGGCGTCGCACACCCCGTCGGCCCGCCTCAACCTGGCGCGCGCCTACCGCAGGCTGAACCGGCAGCGCGACGCGATTCCGCTGCTCATGACGCTCTCCGAGGCGTCGCCCGATCGGGAGGTCATGGATGACGCGACCTTCCTCCTCGCCGAGTGCCTCCTCGACATCCAGGCCTGGAACGACGCGAAGACGACCTTGCGGTCGTTCATCCGCCGCTTCCCGGACAGCGCGTACATCAACGACGCGCGCCTCGCGCTGGCCGACGTCTCGCTCCGGCACTGACGCGCGCCGCCACGGCCGGCCGGCGCCCTCCACGCAGCGCCGCGGCGGCGGGACGACGTCAGGACCCGCGCCGCACGTCGATCCGGCGCGGCTCGTCCTTCTTCTTGAACCAGCTGGATCGGAGCTGCCGGCGGAGGCCCGACGCGAACAGGCAGTCGCGGAACGCGTTCTGCTCGAAGGTCACCGCGCTGTGCGCGAGCGGGACCTGGATGAAGATGGCGCGGCCATCCAGGAGCTCCTTGCGCGTGAGCTCGCCCGGGCGCCGCTCGTGCAGGCAAGCGACGCCCTGCGCCTCGAGCGCGCGCTCGAGCTCGAGGTTGAGCCGCCGCACGTCGCCCGCGACGAAATGGCTGATGAGCTTGTGCCTTTCCCGCCCCGAGCGGCCCTTCCGCTCGAGCACCCAGTCGCGGAACGCGTCGACCTCGCCGTACAGCGCGTCGAACAGGTACACCTCGTTCACCTCGCAGCCGCCGTGGCGCAGGCACGCGGCCGCGACGCGGTATCCGCCCGAGTGCGCCGACAGGCAGAGCGTCCCGAGCCTCGCCTGCCGCGGGATGGCGCGATCGCCGAGCGCCCGCCGCGCCGAGGGGCTCGCGAGCACCGACGCGAGCTCGCCGCAGAGCCGCCGGAGGCCGCCCTTCTGCCCCAGCTTGCCCGGGGGCGACTCCGCCGCGTTCACCGCGCACTGCGGCACCACGAGCACCGCGTTCTGCTTGCTCTCGTGGAGCTGCTCGCGGAGCTTGTGCGCCGCGATGGCCCGCTCCGCGGTCGTGACGTGGCCGTGGAAGTGGATCACGAGGTCGAGCTCATCGCTCTCCGGCGCGCGGTAATGGGCCGGCACGAAGACCATCGCCGTGGCGTCCTGGTAGGGCGCCCCGTCGCAGGGAAACGGCGCGTTCGACAGCTCGATCTTCAGCGTCACGCCGATGTCCGACGCCTCGACGGCCCTCACCCTGGAGGCCGCCCTGGCGAGCGCCGGCGCCCAGAGCCCCGGCGCGGCCAGGGCGCCGCCCGCCGCGCCGAGCGCTCGGAGAAAGGCCCGGCGGCCGAGCGCCGGTGTTGCGATTCGGGACATCCTGGCGACCTCGTCCCGCGCCTATCACCGACGTTCGACCCCGGCCAAGAAACCGCGGCTCGTCAGGGCTGACTTACGGCGGCGGAGCTGACCTGCGCGAGCAGGTCCTGGATGCGCCGGACGAGCTTCGCCGGCTCCTGCACAACGCCCTCGACGAGGAGGGCTTGGTCGAGGAGGAGCTCGGACCACTGCTTCACCCGCTCCGAGCCGGGCTCGCGCCCCGCCAGGATATTGAGGTTCTTCACCACCGGGTGGCCCGGGTTGAGCTCCAGGATCCGCTTGGATTCCCCGGTATTCTGGTCGATGAGCTTCATGATCCGCTCGAAGTTCGCCCCTGGGTCCCCCTCGGCGGCGACGAGGCAGCTCGCGCTGTCGGTCAGGCGCCGCGAGACGCGCACGTCCTTCACCCGGTCGCCCAGCGCCGCCTTGACCGCCTCCACGGCCGCGTCGACCGACGCCTCCGGCTCGTCCTTCTTCTCCGGCTCGGCGCCGAGGTCGACATCGCCGTGCATCACGCTCTTGAGGCGGCGCTTGTCGAACTCGTTCAGCGACTGCACGAACCACTCGTCGACCGGATCCACGAGGAACAGCACGTCGTAGCCGCGCTTCCGGAACGCCTCGAGGTGCGGGCTCTGCTCGACCGCGTGGCGGCCGAGCCCCGTCACGTAATAGATCTCCTTCTGCGCCTCCGGCATCTTCGCCACGTAGTCGCGGAGCGAGATGACCTTGCCGGCCTCCGTGTTCATCGACTCGAACCGGCAGAGCTCGGCGATGGCGTCCTTGTTCTTCCAGTCGTTGGTGACCCCCTCCTTGATGACCCGCCCGAACTCCTTCCAGAAGGCCGCGTAGCGCTCGGGCTCCGACTCGGAGAGGTCCTTGAGCGACTTGAGCACCTGCTTGACGATCTGCTGCTCGATCTGGGAGAGCGTGCGGTTCTCCTGGAGCATCTCGCGAGAGACGTTCAGCGAGAGGTCCTCGGAGTCGACGACGCCGCGCAGGAAGCGCAGGTACATCGGCGTCAGCTTGTCGCAGTCCTCGACGATGAGGACGCGCTTCGCGTAGAGGCGCACGCCCCTGCGGTCCTTGTGGAACATGTCCGCCGGCGCCTTCTCGGGCACGTAGAGCAGGGCGTGGAACTGAACGGGCGCGTCGATCGACAGGTGCACGGTGAGCAGCGGCTTCTCCCCCTCGTGGCCGCCGGTCACGTGCCGGAAGAACTCCGCGTGCTGCTCCTCGGTGATCTGCGACTTGGGCAGCGTCCAGAGCGCGGCCGAGCGGTTCGCGACCTCGTCGTTCACCTTGATGGGGAAATGAACGAAATCCGAGTACTTGCGGATGATCTCCTTGATCCGCCACACCTTCGTGTACTCGCGCGCGTCGTCCTTGAGGTGAAGGACGATCTTCGTGCCCGGGTGCTCGCGATCGCCGGAAGCCACGGTGAAGGAGCCCGCGCCGGACGAGCGCCACAGGACGGGCTCCGCGCCCGGCAGCATCGAGCGGGTCTGCACGTCGACGCGCGAGGCGACCATGAACGCGGCGTAGAAGCCGACGCCGAACTGGCCGATGAGCTGGAGCTTGCCGCCGTCCTTCTTCTGCTTGGCGGCCTCGGCGTTGGCCTTCAGGAACTCCAGCGACCCCGAGCGGGCGATGGTGCCGAGGTTCTGCACCACCTCGTCCCGGGTCATCCCGATGCCGTTGTCCTCGATGGTGAGGGTGTGGGCGGCGTCGTCGAGCGTGATGAGGATCGCGGGCTCGCCGGATTGTTCAGCGACGCCTTCGCGCGTGAGGGCCAGGAAGCGGGCCTTGTCGAGCGCGTCCGACGCGTTCGAGATGAGCTCGCGGAGGAAGACCTCCTGGTTTGCGTAGAGCGAGTTGATGACCAGCGCGAGGACCTGCTGCACCTCGGCCTGGAAGGGGAGCTCGACCGCGCCGGCGGCCTTGGCCTCCTCGGACGGGGTCGACGCGGGCGTCTCCGGGCCCGGGGCCGCACCCGAAGGCTCGGCAGAGGGCGTGGAACCGCTGGTTTCGGGGTTCGGGCTTTCCGTGTTCATGTCGGCGACCAAATGCATCCGATTTTCGAAAGGGCAATCCCCCGGCGCGCGCGGAGCGCGCCACGGGGCGTCCCCAGAACGCGCCGCGGTGTGTCGCCACGCTCCGAGCGCGCTCCGCGGCCAGCTCGGGGCGCCGCCGCCGCGGCGCCCCCGGCCGAGGTGAGGGGCTCACCAGGCCGCGGGCCGACGCCTGCGCCAAGGTCGGGATCTGCGCGCCGGGTCGTCACGTTCAGGTCGCTGTGCGCGATCCCCGCATCCTTGCCCGGCTTTTCCGGTGGGTAAGGGTTTCTTCATCAGGTCGCCGGAGCTAGATTCACCGGCGTTGCACCCTCGCCGTCGTGGAGATCTGTTGTGGTAGCACTTCTCCGTGCAGTACTCCGTGTTCTCCCGGCAACCGGCGTGCTGGCCGGGGTGCTGGCGCTCGCGGGGTGCGGCGATCGGGGCAAGACGGCCGAGCAGGACGTGAAGCGTCCGCCCGCCGTGCTCCAGTTCGACGGCTATGTCTACGTCCCGACCGGGACGAGCGATTTCAAGATCCTCGAGCGCGTGCGGACGCAGACGCGATCGGTGTTCACGGGGCTGCGGAAGTCCCGGGTGATGGTGAGCCGCCGCGAGGTCCAGGGCGCGACGACGGACAACTTCGCCAAGGAGGCCGTGACCGTCGTCGACGCCGCGGGGCACCGCACCCTCGCGCTCCGCGTGCGGTACCGCTTCGTGGCCCGGCCGGAGGTCGCGAACGGCATCGACGATCGCAAGGAGCTCCCGCTCGGGCTCCTGCACCGGGAGGATGACGAAGTCGCGGAGCGCATCCACGAGGAGTGCACGCCGCCCCAGGAGCGGAGGAAGGGGGGCGCCAGCGCCGTCGGCCTCGACTTCGATCCGTCCCTTCCGAGCTGCAAGGCCGCGATGACCGCGGAGCAGGCGGCGATCGACGCGGCGCGCGCGAAGGTGCCCGAGCTCGCGGGCGGGCCGCCGGCCTCCGCCAAGGACACCGTGGTCCCGCTCGAGGAGGTGCAGCGCGTGTACATCCCGACCCAGGTGACCGTCGAGCTCCGCGATCGCAAGCCGGGCGAGGTCGCGCCGCGCTTCGTCCCGGTGGATCGACCGGAGAAAGAGGACGCGCGGGTCGCGACCGCGGCGCCGGGCGGCGCCGAGGGCGCCGAGGGGCTCGAGCCGGCGGCGGTGATCATCGACCCGGATCTCAGGATGGAGCGGACGCCCGAGGAGAAGGCGATCGCCGAGGGGACCCTGCTGCCGAAGATGCCCGTGGCCGGCGGCACGGGCGCCGTGAGCGGCGGGAGGCGGCTCGAGGTCGTGAGCCCCGCGGTGGCGCAGGCGCAGCAGCGCAAGGTGGAGACCGCGACCGCGAACGAGCGCTTCGAGATCCCGTTCGAGACGCTGACCGACCCGAAGTTCCTGGTCGTCTGGCTGAGCCTGCTGATGGCGTATCCCATCCTCCGGGGCGATCCGCGGAAGAAGCGCTGACGCGCGCCGCGAGCGCTGGCGCGCCGCGGCGCACCTCGCCGAGAGGGGCGACGGCGCGGCGCTCGGACCGGCGCGGGCACAGGCCGCCGCGGTCGCGGGAAGCGTCCGCTACCATGCCCGCCATGATGCTTCGCCTGATGAAGAGGTTCGGCCTCGCGTTCGTGGAGACCACGACCGAACGCGCCCGCCGGGGGCCCGCGCGCCCGAGCTGGGGCTTCGGCTTCGAGTGGGTGGTCCGCTTTCTCCGCCTGGATTTCATCCAGCTCCTCGACCGGCCCTATTCAGAGGTCAGGGCCGAGCTCGACGCGCGCCCGTACTCCCAGAAGGCCGTCCGGCGCGTGAAGCGCACGGTCGACACGTTGAAGGGCGTCCCCGCGGTCTGGTTCGAGCCTCCGGGCGCGGCGTCGCGCGGTGTCGTCCTCTATCTCCACGGCGGCTCGTACCTGTTCGGCTCCACGAAGACGCACGCGGACCTCATGGCGCGGCTCGCGCTGGCGAGCGGCGCCCGCGTCGTGGGCATCGACTACCGGCTCGCGCCGGAGCACCGCTACCCCGCGCAGCTCGAGGACGCGCTCGCGGCCGTGGACGCGCTGGTCGAGCGCGGCCATGCGCCGGGGGAGATCGCGCTCGCCGGAGACTCCGCGGGCGGCAACCTCGCGCTCGTCACGCAGCTCGCGCTGCGCGATCGCGGCGCGCAGGCGCGCTGCGCCGCGCTCATCTCCCCCTGGCTCGACCTCACCTCGAGCAGCGCCTCGGCGCGCGCGAACGACGCGACCGATTACGGTACCCGGGAGGGTCTCCTGCGCCAGGCGCGCGATTTCGCGGGCGCGACCCCGCTCGACGATCCCCGGCTCTCGCCGCTCCACGCGCGCCTCGACGGGCTGGCCTCGCTGTTCATCCAGGTCGGCGACGCCGAGCGACTCCACGACGAGGGCCATGAGCTCGCGCGGCGCGCCCGCGAGGCGGGCGTCGACGTCACGCTCGACGTGCTGCGGGACATGCCCCACAACGGGCCGGTGCTGGCCGACTTCCACCCGGAGGGCGCGCGGGGCACGGACACGCTGGGCGCGTATCTCCGAGCGAGCCTGTCGCCGGGCACCCGCGTGGGCGACGCGGCCTGATGCGGAGCTCGCTCCGGGGCGCTGTGAGGCGAGGTGTTGCCGTGAGCGGGCGGCGCGCGTAGGGGATCGCGCCGTGGGGCTCGCCTCGAGGGCCCACGGAGGAGACGATGACCCCTTCCCAGGACCTGGTCGAGCTGGCAGAGCGGCTCGCGGACGCCAGCGGCGCCGTGATCCGGCGCTATTTTCGAAAGGGCATCGAGGCCGACGACAAGGCGGACGCGAGCCCTGTCACGATCGCCGACCGCGAGGCCGAGGCGGCGATACGCGAGCTCCTTGCCGCGCACGCCCCGGGCCATGGGATCGTGGGAGAGGAGTTCGGCCGCCAGAACGAGGGGGCGGAGCTCGTGTGGGTGCTCGATCCCATCGACGGGACGAAGGCGTTCATCACGGGCAAGCCGCTCTTCGGCACGCTCATCGCGCTGCTGCACCGGGGCCGGCCGGTGCTCGGCGTCATCGATCAGCCCGTCCTAGGCGATCGCTGGCTCGGCGTCCTGGGCCGCCCGACGCTCTGGAACGGCGCGCCGGCGCGCGTCCGCGCGTGCGCGGGGCTGCCGCTCGCGCGCCTCTCCACCACGGGCCCGCAGTACTTCCCGCCGGCGAAGGCCCGCGCCTTCGGGGAGGTCGCGTCCCGGGCCAAGCTCGTGAGCTACGGCGGCGATTGTTACCAGTATGGCCTCGTGGCGAGCGGCAGCATCGACGTGGTCGTCGAGTACGGCCTCAAGCTCCACGATTTCGCGGCGCTCGTCCCGGTGATCACCGGCGCTGGAGGGGTCATGACGGACTGGGAAGGGCGCCCGCTCGACGCCGCGAGCGCCGGTGACGTGGTGGCCGCCGGCGACCCGCGCACCCACGCCGAGGTGCTCGCCGCGCTCCGCGCCGGCGATCCCCGGCACGGCGCGCGCTGACGCGCGCCGACGTTGGAGCGGCGGCGCCTCACGCCCGGAGCCCTCGGAACTGGAGGGTGAGGGAGCTCTTCAGCACGGGATCGAGCGCCGCGCCGAGCGTCACGAAGCCGCTGAGCCAGGACAGGAGCGCCGCGAAGTAGAGGGCGAAGATGTTGTGCGCCGCGGCGAGCGGGTCGATGTCGCCCGCGACCTCGCCGCGCGCCTGCGCGTCGCGCACGAGGCCCGCGACGCGGTGGAGGAACGCGAACGTGAGCGCGTTCAGCCGCTCTCCGTTCGGACCCGACGCGCCGGGGAACGCCTTCACGAACGCCTGCGACACGAGCGGCTGCTCGCCGTACATCGCGAACAGCCGCTGGAAGACGTGGAGCAGCTGCGCGAGCAGGGGCTCTTTGCGCGGCAGCGCCTCGAACGCCGCGTCGACAGCGGCCGCGAGCCGGTCGTGCATCACCATCATGAGCAGGTCGGCCTTGTCGCGCGCGTGCACGAACACCGTCCCCGTCGCGACCTCCGCGCGCTCGGCCACCGCCTTGGTCGTCGTGTCGTCGTACCCGAGCTCGGTGAAGAGCGCCCACGCGGCGTCCCGGATCCGCCGGCGGGTGTCGAGCTTCTGCTGGGCGCGCCCGCCGCGCCCGGGCGCCGGCGCGATCGGCGCGGACGCGACCGGCGCCGGCGCAGCCGGAGCTCGCGGCGCCGCGGCTCGCTTCCGGCGCTTCGTCGCGCCTGGAATGACCTTGCTCATCGACCGGGCAATCTGTTGCCGCGGATGCCTCCCCGTCAAGCGGAGATCTCCTTGACAGAACGAGCGTGAAGAATGACCATAGTCAGTGACTGAAGTCATCGAACGAGGGTGGTGCCATGGCTCTTGTGCATTACGACGAAGGCCTCACGATGCGGGAGGCGCGGGCGCTCTACTTCGAGGTGAACCGCTTCGGTGCGGACGGCGGGTATGGCGACGCGTGGGTCGACTTCAAGCTCGGTCCGCTCCCCGTCCCGTTCCCGAACACCCGGGCGCGCGTGCGCGCCGTGCGTTACCACGACCTGCACCACGTGCTGACGGGCTACGACACGAACGCGATCGGCGAGTTCGAGATCGCGGCCTGGGAGCTCGGCGCCGGCTGCAAGGGCTTCGTGGCGGCCTGGCAGCTCAACCTGGGTGGCCTCTTCGCGGGGCTGCTCTCGGCCCCGCGCCGGACGGTCCGCGCGTTCTTCCGCGGCCGCCGCAGCGAGAGCCTGTACGGCCGGCCGTTCGAGGCGCTGCTCGATCGAGAGGTCGGCGAGCTGCGCAGGGAGATGCGCGTCGATGAGCCATCGGCCGGCCCGGCGACGCTCGACGTCCTCTGGCTGGCGCTCGCGAGCCTCGCGGGGCTCGTGGTCGGCGTCCTCGGGTTCGCGACGATGCTCGTCGTGGCGCCGATCGGGATCGTGAACCTCGCGCTGCGCCGGCACCGCGCGCGCAACGCCGCGGAAGCCGGGGCCTGAGGCGAGCAGCACGCCGGCCGTGACAGCGACGGCAGGCGCCGCTGCGGCGCCGCAAGCGTGCCTCACAGCGACGCCGCGACCCAGCTCACGGCAACGGCCCAGCCCTCGCCTCGCCCCGCTGGACCACGACCCGGGTTGGCCGCGTGCCCGGCATGGCGGCGGCCGTCCAGAACCGCTCGGCTATCCGCTCTGGAACTCCCAGTCTACCAGAACCGGGCGGGTCGAAGGCGCATGGACTGCGCAATTGGGCGCAGGACTACGATGACCGCTCCGGAACGCCTTCAACCCCTTCAGGACAGAAGCCGGCCGACGTCGAGCAGGCTGGTGGATGCTTATCGAAGCTCACTTTCTACGGCCCGTACCAACTCACTCGGATCATCGAGCGCCGCGATGGCCTCGTAGATGGCCTCATGAAGTTCTCCGGGCTCGTCGATGAGGGC
Source organism: Sorangium sp. So ce117 (assembly GCF_051524395.1). Classification (NCBI taxonomy): domain Bacteria; kingdom Pseudomonadati; phylum Myxococcota; order Polyangiales; family Polyangiaceae; genus Sorangium; species Sorangium sp. So ce117. The sequence continues at coordinate 13,093,371 of NZ_CP150309.1, read as the reverse complement.
GAACGCCAAGGCTGATGCTGCGCGAGCTTTAGAGAATAACCGCAGAGCTTCAGACTTTTTGGACTCCTCCCCCTCCTCATTGAGCAGAAAGTACTCATCATCAAAACAAGCAGCTAGACCTTCGAGCCGCTGCCGAAGGTCTGGCTGTCCGGCGGCTCCACCACGAAGTGCAGCCAAGCCAAGGCCGACTTCTTGGCCTGCAAGATCAGCCAACGAAGCCGCCAGCTCACACGCGACGACCGCTGCTTGTCTGCGCTTGGCCGATGATGCTCTGCGAAAGCTCTCGGCCAATGTCGGAGACACCGAATCGAGTCGGAACACTGATTCCATCACGGCACCTTCAGGGGTGTTACGGGTCGCGCTCCCGCACCTTCAATGAGGGCTGCGCAAGAAGGGCAGATTGGACGAGTCGCGCCAACTTCGCGAAGCCGCAGCTCGCTGTACGCCCGCCAGCTCGCAAACGACTCGCTCCCCCTGACGGGCCGGGCAGCTCGGTGGTCTCCCTCCAAGACCGGCCGGCCTCGTTGTAGTCAACTTGCACAATGACGCCATTCGGGCTCGACATCCTCACCAGCTTGCTGACCCCGTGTGACCCGTCATCGTACGTCCATCGCGTCAGCCCGTCCACCTCCTGACGCACCATCGGCCGGCCACCTCATCGTGGCAGTACAGCGTCGTCTGCTCCTTATTGTCCGTCTCCGACTGGACCTGATCACAACGGACCGCTATCGCGCGTCAACGGTGGCGCGGAACTCGTCGACCAGCCTCCAGAACAGTTCCCAAGCTTCCTCGTCGCTCCTGGCGGCTTCACGGATCGCGGCGATGGGCCCACACGACGCACTCCATCCTTTCGTCTCCCAGAGATAGGCGCCAAAATCATGGACGAAGTCCGCAACTCGTTCCTGGATGTGGTGATGGCGCAGCGCCAGGGAGTACCCACATAGAAGCTGCTCGATATTCTGCAACTGCATAGCGCGCTGAGACTCATCGCCTCCGACATACATTCCGGGTCGCTTGCGAATTTCATCGAGCACCTCGAACACCGATGCCATCGATCCCTCCTCAGAAGCCAAAGTCGAGCACGTCACCGTACTCCCAGAGCTGCTTGTAAGCCGACGTCGTCATACCGTTCGGGCCGGTGAGCGCGTCGTAGACCATGCCGACTTTGGTCACGACGTGATGGTTGTTCCAGCCGAGAGCCTTGTTACCCGCGGGGTTGACAAAGTCGCCCGCAGAGTTGCGTATCCTTCCCAGGAATCTGCCCGGACCCGCAAGGACCTTGACCTCGCCTCCGATCGCTTTCTGGATCGCTTGCGCAACGGCTTCACATCCGTATTGGCAAGCTTTAGCCCCGGGCTCGAAGGCTTTCCACGCCTGGCCGCCGACCCGTACTCCCTTTGCGGCCCCGACCGACTCCTCCAGCGCCTCGACGCCCGCGCGCGCCGCGCTCCCTGCCTTGCCGACCGCACCGGCGGCCTTGCCGGCGAGCTTGATGACGACGCCCACGCCGACCACGCTCAGCGCGTCGAGGGCGACCGCGAACGCCTTGTCCCTGGGCGTGGCACGCGGATCGCTGAACGCCATCAGGCTGCTCATGCCAGGGACGGGGATCAAGCCCATCGCCGCACGCGTCATCTCCGGCGACAGCGACCATACGGCGATAGGTCTATCCTGCCCGAATACGTCGCGCCCAGCCTGCCCCAGCGAGCTGTGCGGGTTCCATCTCGACCCGAGCGCATAGTCCGACCGTAGATCGGACACATCGAGGACGAGGATGACATCCAATGCTGGAGGACCTGGCTCGCGATTGCCGAACGGCTCGCCCGACGGCGGATCCTTCTCGACGCCTGGCACGTCAACCGTCCCCACCTCGACCTTAACGCATCCCGGGCCGGGGACACAGTTGTCGGAGGTCGGCGTGGGAGGCGTCCCACCGTCCATCGAGTAGAAGAAGTCCTCGCCTATCGCCTGGTACCCGGTGGGATCCACGAAGCTCAGCGGATTGTTGAACGCATAGCTGTAGCGGTTCAAGCTCTGCGAGAAGAACGGCGCCTGGATGAACGGATCCGCCGACAAGAACCTCCCCAGCGCCGGATCGTAGATCCGCCCTCGCATGTTGATGAGCGACAGCTCCTCCTCGTCCTCATGCCCGGTGAACCCGACCGTCTCGCGCGGAGGCGCCGCGGCCGGTCCACCGGTTGCCCAATCGGGATTCCGGCGCTGTCCAAATGGGTCGTAGCTGCGCCGCTCGACCACCTCCCCCAGCTCGTCCGTGATCACGCCCGCGGACCCCTCGTGCCCTGGATGCAGGTAATGCTCGCCGCGCTTCTCCTCGCCCGCGGCGTCGATCGCGATCGTCTTCACCGCGATCACGCCTTCCGGCCCCACCACGTGCATCTTGTGCGTCACGCCCCCCGCCGTGTGCTCGTGCCGCTCGTACAGCCCGCCCACGTACGTCGTCATCTGCGCCGGCGACACCTTGCGCGCGCGCTGCCGATCGCCGTCGTACTCGTACGTCGTCGGCCCGTGCTCCGCCTCGATCCGGCGCGGCTTGTCGAACGGCGTGTACGTGATAGTCGCCGACGCGTTGCTCGCGCCGCGCACATCAATCGGGCGGACGGTCTGGTTGCCGTTCGCGTCGTACTCGTACGTCTTGCCGTTCGCGTGCCCCACGGCGTGGGGTCGATCGCCGTCGTACTCGTAGCTGCCCACGTCCGACTTGTACGTGATGTTGCCGAAGTCGTCGTACTCGTAATGATAGAGCGGCGTCGCCTCGTCTCCGAGGTAGACGTCCTCCAGCCGGTCCAGCTCGTCGTAAACGAATGTCTCGGTCAACCCTTGCAGATGGTCTCTCCGACGCTCGACATTCCGATTCCCGTCATACCCATACGACAGCCGCTGCAGCGTGATCACCGTCGAGAGCGGCGCTGACGAGGCTAGTTCAGCCCCGCCGGGCCGGGAGCCAACCGGCGTCCCGCACTAGCCATGCATCTCGCAAAACCCGGCCAGTATCGGGCGGACTCCTACATCATTCATCAGGTGTCGATGCGGGCAACATACGGATAATCATGGATTCAATATCATCAATGACTCGACCAACATCCAACCTGTCTTCCGGAGAGATTGGCTGTTCCCTAACGACACTCAACGAGTAAATTTCTTCGAGCACACCCCACTTCGACCAGAATTCGTCGACCCACTCCTGAGGGACTTTCTGCAGCGCATGACGCAGCGACTCTAGACTTGATATAAGCCAGGCGAGATCGATGACGCCTTTGCGAAACGTCTCGATTTGGTGCCGCATAGATTCGAGCTGGCGGCGGTCATGGTCGTTCATTAAAACACCGTGACGACGCGACCGTTAGTCGCGTCGACGCTTACGTTGAACTTATTAACCGGATCCCGGTAGATGATGGTACCGCGTCCCGCTTGGGGTGTCGCCACTCCATGCTCAATAGCGTTTTGTACGACCGAAGGCGTGAACCCACGCTCCTGCATGCGATCCAACGCGTGTCCTGAAAAGTCTCGACCCAATAGCGTGGTCGGGGCATTTCGCGGCTTCGGGGCGCTCGGGTTTGGGAACGTCACCTGCTGTCCGCGTCGCCCAACAGGTGTAGCCGCTGACGCGGCATCGTCGATCAGCCCTGCTCCCCTTGCGGCCCCGACCGACTCCTCCAGCGCCTCGACGCCCGCGCGCGCCGCGCTCCCTGCCTTGCCGACCGCACCGGCGGCCTTGCCGGCGAGCTTGATGACGACGCCCACGCCGACCACGCTCAGCGCGTCGAGGGCGACCGCGAACGCCTTGTCCCTGGGCGTGGCACGCGGATCGCTGAACGCCATCAGGCTGCTCATGCCAGGGACGGGGATCAAGCCCATCGCCGCACGCGTCATCTCCGGCGACAGCGACCATACGGCGATAGGTCTATCCTGCCCGAATACGTCGCGCCCAGCCTGCCCCAGCGAGCTGTGCGGGTTCCATCTCGACCCGAGCGCATAGTCCGACCGTAGATCGGACACATCGAGGACGAGGATGACATCCAATGCTGGAGGACCTGGCTCGCGATTGCCGAACGGCTCGCCCGACGGCGGATCCTTCTCGACGCCTGGCACGTCAACCGTCCCCACCTCGACCTTAACGCATCCCGGGCCGGGGACACAGTTGTCGGAGGTCGGCGTGGGAGGCGTCCCACCGTCCATCGAGTAGAAGAAGTCCTCGCCTATCGCCTGGTACCCGGTGGGATCCACGAAGCTCAGCGGATTGTTGAACGCATAGCTGTAGCGGTTCAAGCTCTGCGAGAAGAACGGCGCCTGGATGAACGGATCCGCCGACAAGAACCTCCCCAGCGCCGGATCGTAGATCCGCCCTCGCATGTTGATGAGCGACAGCTCCTCCTCGTCCTCATGCCCGGTGAACCCGACCGTCTCGCGCGGAGGCGCCGCGGCCGGTCCACCGGTTGCCCAATCGGGATTCCGGCGCTGTCCAAATGGGTCGTAGCTGCGCCGCTCGACCACCTCCCCCAGCTCGTCCGTGATCACGCCCGCGGACCCCTCGTGCCCTGGATGCAGGTAATGCTCGCCGCGCTTCTCCTCGCCCGCGGCGTCGATCGCGATCGTCTTCACCGCGATCACGCCTTCCGGCCCCACCACGTGCATCTTGTGCGTCACGCCCCCCGCCGTGTGCTCGTGCCGCTCGTACAGCCCGCCCACGTACGTCGTCATCTGCGCCGGCGACACCTTGCGCGCGCGCTGCCGATCGCCGTCGTACTCGTACGTCGTCGGCCCGTGCTCCGCCTCGATCCGGCGCGGCTTGTCGAACGGCGTGTACGTGATAGTCGCCGACGCGTTGCTCGCGCCGCGCACATCAATCGGGCGGACGGTCTGGTTGCCGTTCGCGTCGTACTCGTACGTCTTGCCGTTCGCGTGCCCCACGGCGTGGGGTCGATCGCCGTCGTACTCGTAGCTGCCCACGTCCGACTTGTACGTGATGTTGCCGAAGTCGTCGTACTCGTAATGATAGAGCGGCGTCGCCTCGTCTCCGAGGTAGACGTCCTCCAGCCGGTCCAGCTCGTCGTAAACGAATGTCTCGGTCAACCCTTGCAGATGGTCTCTCCGACGCTCGACATTCCGGTTCCCGTCATACCCATACGACAGCCGCTGCAGCGTGATCACCGTCGAGAGCGGCGCTGACGAGGCTAGCCGGCTCGTCGTGCTCTCGCTCACCAGCCCGGTGGCCGCCACGTACTTCCGCGAGGTCGTCACCCCGTTGCCGAAGCGCTCCAGGGTGGGCCGATTCGCCGCATCGGCCTCCTCCCACCGCCATAGCTCACGGTTGGTTGCCGATTCCTCCACGGCCGTCAGGTGGCCATAATCGTCATAACGGTAGTCCACGGAGAACGGCGCGTCATCGTCCGTGGCGGGATACGCCACCCGGCGGAGCTCGCCCCGGGCGTTGTACGCTCGCCGGATCGCAAACGGCTCGCTCCCCCCTGACGGGCCGGGCAGCTCGGTGGTCTCCCTCCAAGGCCGGCCGGCCTCGTCGTAGTCAACTTGCACGATGACGCCATCAGGGCTCGACATCCTCACCAGCTTGCCGACCGCGTGTGGACCTTCATCGTACGTCCATCGCGTCAGCCCATCCACGTCCTGACGCACCGTCGGCCGGCCCACCTCATCGTGGCAGTACAGCGTCGTCTGCGCCTTGTTGTCCGCCTCCGACTGGACCTGATCGAAGGCATCGTAGACGAAGCTCCGCCCCCCCGAATCCGGGTTCCACGTCGACGTCACGCGTCCGTACGCGTCGACCACGTGCACGAGCGCGTCACCCCGCGCGTCCGAGATCCGCAAGAGCCCGCCGAACGGCCCATAGTGGTACTCCGTTGTCTCGTGGCGCGCGTCCTCCGCCCGCACCACCTGCCCTCGGCCGTTGCGGACCACGCTGCTCTGCTGCATCCGCCCGTTCGTGACCGTCGTCCTCGTCCCAGCATACGCCATCGAGATCGTCACGCCATCCGGCTCGACCACCGAGGCGGGCCGCCGGCGGCGGTCGTAGGCATACTTGGTCTCCGTCTTAGACAACACGCCGGCCCGGGACGGCAACGACTCGCTGCGCACACCGCCAAATCCCCAGTAGCGCCGGCGTTTTTCGGTCACCTGCCCCCTCAGCCCGTGGCGCTGCGTCCAGAACGGGCGACCGAGCCGGTCGAACCGCGTCGCTGACGTCGCGCCCGTCGTCTCCTGGGCATGCGCCGTGACCAGCCACTCGGGACCCACCCGGTCGCGCGTCAGCCAGTGCGTCGTCGAGCTCCCATCCGGGCGGTGCTCTCGTCGCAGGTTGCCAAAGGCATCATAGATCCACCACGTCGTGTGGCCGTTGGGATCGACGACCGCAGCCAGTTCACCCAGGTAAGGATGGTACTTGAAACGCGTCGTATGACCGAGCCCGTCCCGCATCGCATGGAGGAACCTACCGTCGGGCTCGTACGTATATACGGTCTGACGCGTGACACCATGGGCGTCGACCGTCGTCGAGCGCTCGACGTTTCCGTAATCATCGTAGTCGAGGTGGGTGTCGAGCCAGTGGGCTTCCTCCGAGGGGTGCCCTCTCGTGATCCGCGTCGGCAGGCCCGTGGTGGTATCGTAGATCGTCTCGCCCGTGCGGACTTGAGCGCCCTCGGCGCTGACATCCGTCGTCGTGACCACGCGGCGCAGACCGACCAGCCAGGAGTCGGTGTGGTTATCATACGTCGCGACCGTCGTTGTCGACGGAATCACCACGTCGACGGAGGGAGCCCAGGCTCGCGTCGCCTCGGTCGTCGGATTGCCAAAATCATCCACCTGCCTGTTGATGTCCGCGGCTCGATACGGAATGTTCTCGGCATTGAGGAGCTCTTCCGCGGCAAACACCCGTCCGAGCTCGAGCGCCGTCCACTGGAGGCACTCGTGGTCGCTGTGCTGCTCGCGATCCTGATAGACGAAGTGGCTCGCGCCGCCGTTCGTCGCGCGCACCTTCCAGCTCGCCCGGTCCATCGACAGCCACATCCCCGACGGAGCGCTCGGATCCGGCCCGCAGCTGTCATGCCCGAAGGTGAGCGTCAGGATCGGCCGCCCCGCGTACGGATAGGTCCGGGTCGACGCATCGAAGGCCGTCGGGTCGTAGACCGTCCGCGTCCACGCGACGCTCCCGCTGACAGGATAACCGTCGACAGAGCCGCTGAAGTCGTCGATGTGCCTCGTACGGCGAACGTGCGCGCGAAAGCCGAGCCACCCGCGGCCGTGTCGATCGACGAATGCGTCCTCGTAAGAGTGTGCCGTGAGCCGTCGGTTCGTCGCCCCCGTCTGGTTACCGGGCTCGGTGCTGACGTCCTCCAGATGCTGGGCCACCACGTACTTCGGCCCGACGAACCGCTTGCACGGGTAGCTGCAAAGTGCGCCAGCGCCCGCGTGAAGGCGGTAGACGGCATCCGGATCGGTCCCGTGTTCGAGCGTCATGCTCGGGTCGTAGGAGCGGATCAGCGGCGCATAGTCGATGGTGACGGTCGGCGGATCCGACCCACGGCTCTGCCAGATCGCGACGGGATCGAAGTCATTGCCGCCGTCACGGATACTGACGACCGCATCCGGTTTCCCGTCAGACGGAGCGCGATGGAGTCGTACCCGGAAATTCCCGTCATGAACGGTCACCAGGTCATGAAGCCCGTCGCCATCAACATCGGCGATCCGCGGACCTTGCCGGCTCGGCCATTCGGCGTTCGCATGCTCGTGAGGAGCGGGTTCGTAGGGAATCCCGGGGTCTTGGACGTGGAAGGCTCGTCCCGACGGCGCCGCCCTGAGAAGGGAGAACTTCTTGAAATTACCATCAAAGGGCCAATCGTAGTCCGATGGTACCAGCAGATCCTCACGCCCATCGCCGTCATAGTCAAGGACGAGGCTCGCCTGCAAGTTATGTCGCTGCACCACGAATTCGCTGGGTGTCGCGACCCCGTGGTACACAAAGGATCCTCCATGGTTGAGCCAAAGAGACAAGCTGTAGTAGTCGGCCTCGAACTCCCTGCTCGCCACGAGGTCTTTCAGGCCGTCCCCGTTGACGTCCACAGGCACCAGCGCCTCGCGGTAGTCCAAGCTTGCATCGATTCCGCTGCTCGCCAGCTCGGCCCATCCACCGCTGGAGTGTGGCTTCTTCGGCCACCAAAGGGTCTCGAATTTCCACGACTCAGGGTCCTCACAGCCTTCGATGACGTACGGCCCATAATCCGTGCAACGAAACAAGAGAATTTCCTGCGCTCCGTCATCGTCGACGTCGATCGGGACAACTGGCATCGCGATGCTGGTCCCGTCGAGCTCTGGTATGATGACGCGCGGACCGAAGCCATGGCCATCGTGCAGGCGGTACCCCCACTGACCACCACACATCTCGGGCTCGATAGGCAGGCAGACTTCGTGATTACCGGGCCAAAAATCGAATTCGAAGAGATCTTTGATTCCATCTCCATTCAGATCGACCAGGTAAATTCCCGTGGTTAGATAATCCAACACGGTGGCCACATCATAAAATAAGAGTGTTCTCGGCGAGCGAGGGATTCCCGTATCCCGAATCTGAAACCCGGTCCCAGTCGACTCGAGGACACGCCAGGTCGGTGACATGTCCGCAAGGAGAAGGTCGGACTTGCCGTCTTGATTGTAGTCGATCGGGAATCCGCGCTGATAGTCGTGCACCTGGTACTCATCTGCGGACGGGGTGCTCGTCCGATACGTCTTCGAGAGATGCTTGCTCTGTGTCCCTTCCCGGCCAGCATCGACGCCGAGCGCGAAGTTCCACCGCTCGAAGTCAGGGTAGACGACATCGTCCCTTCCGTCCCCGTTCATGTCCATCACGACGACTTGGGAGGCAGGGCGGTACTCGCCGATCTTCGGTGTGGTGGCCGTCGTGTCGATGATCTCCCCGAATCCTGCCTCTGCCTCGGACCACCCGAACCGCGTCGGGCGCTTGCACGCGCCCTCCGTGCACTCGGTCACGCCCTCCAGGAGGCTGTGGCCGCTGCCTTTGCTCCGGGTGTACGTGAGATCGTAGCGGCGAAACAGCATGGAACCGGGATCCACGGTGACCATGATCCGCCGCAAGCGCCGTCCTACAGTCATCTCCAGCCCGTGCCTGTACTGCGTCATCACGTCCGGACGCGCCTCGTACTCGAACTGAACGCTCCTGCTGTGGGGGACCCCGCGCACATGGCCGCCGTAGCGGATTTCCGTCGGGTAGTGCTCGGCCGTACCGCCCTCGACCGAGATGCTCTCGTACTCGATATGCATGGAGTTGCCGACGCGGTCTTGAACAGCCCGGAGCGCCCAGCTCCGCGCAACGTTGCCCGTGAGCACCTGCGCGCTCGTTTGGGCGCCCCCATACGTGCGCTCCAGCCCGCTCTTCGTATAAACGGTGAACGAATCTGGCCCCGTGTACCAACCCGGCTCGTTCGACCCGCCATGGGAGACGACCTTCACGAAGGTGTCCGGGGAGGTGCGGTACTCCGTGCCGTCTTCCCCGTAGGTGCCGCTCACGGCGACGAGGCGGTGTCCGTCGAGGCAGAAGCGGTCATCGGGCGTGAGGGTGACCCCTTGCAGCGTCCCGTCGTCAGCATACGTGCGTCCGCAGCGGGCGATCGAGGACAGACCCTGGAGCGAAAACCCGACGCCGAGATATCCGTTGCCCTTATCGCTGTGATAAAGAATCCCCAGCTCGGGCTGCATCGCTGCTCGACCTGGAGCAACCTGAAGTGGAATCGAATAGACGGCCGCGCCGTCGCTGTCCCCGACCGTGAAGCTTCCGGGCGTCTTGCCGATCCCGTTCGCCGGCGCCAGCGTCTGAAATGACCAGTTGATGACGGCATGGGCAGCCGCCGGAGGGGTCACGCTGGGGGCGCTGTGCGGTCCTTCTTCGTCTCCCGCGATCGGGGCCCTGTAGGCCGGCGCCAGCCAGAATACGGTGTTGTCGTAGGGAGCCGCATCGACCGGCGCATCGGAAAGAGGCGGGCAGAGGCTCGTGCCCGCGCCCTGCGCGGTCCCGATCTCGCCGTCGCTGGTCAGCGCGCAGCCGGCTCCAAGCACGACGATGGCCTGGAGCGAAAGCGCTAGGCAGAGCACGGCGATCGAGTGACAGCGTGATCCGCGGCCCCTGTCCTCCCGCACGGAGAGGCGCTTGCATGCGATGTTCATCAAGGTGTTCCCCACACTCGCGTTGCGCCCTCCTCGCGGAAGGAATACGCGGCCGACATTGTAGTCCAACGTAATATGCGTATTATGCCGGGCGGACTCTGCTAGCAATCATCCCCGAGCGTCGGCGTCGTGCTCATCAGAGCCCCCGAGGCGCTCGAAGACGGCTGACGGCTCTGGCGCGCGTCGGGCCCCGCTGCGCACGCTCCGCCAAGGAAGTTGCCAGGGCTCGACAAGAGCGCGCTCCCGCGCCCGCGCCCGCCCCAGCTTGACCTGGCCCCCGCAACGCACGAGGATCCGCCTCGTGCCCCAGCGAAAGCGCTACCTCTTCGTCTGCGTCAACCGCCGCCCGGACGGCGTCCCCAAGGGCTCCTGCGCTCAGCGCGGCGCCGAGGGCATCCACGTGCAGCTCAAGGCCGCGCTCGCCGAGCGGGGCCTCGCGAAGGTCGAGGCGCGCGCCTGCTCCGCGAGCTGCCTCGACGTCTGCTGGGCGGGCCCCGTCATCGCGGTGGAGCCGGACGGCTACTTCTACGGCCGCGTGACCCCCGCCGACGTCCCGGAGATCGTCGACGCGCTCGCCTACGGCCGCCGCGTCGAACGGCTCGTGCTCCCGCCCGAGGACTTCACGGAGGCGACGGCCGCCCCGCCGCTGCCGGCGCCGCCCCGCGGCGCGCCCCCGCAGGCGTGATGGGCGGAGGCGTGATGCGCGGCTTCGAGTTCTGCGAGACCATGGCCGGGAGCTTCCACCTGGTCGACTCGCCCTCCGACGAGCGGCCCATGTCGTTCACGATCCGCGCGCGCTCGCGCGGCCTCCTCGACTTCCTGCGCAAGCCCGAGGTCGAGATCGAGGGCGAGATCGACGCCGAGGGCTTCGCCGATCACCGCTACCTCTCCGGGCGGCTCGGCCTCGACGTCGCGCGCACCGGGACCCTGCCCTACTCCTTCGAGTTTACCGCCAACGACGGCCGCCGCTGCGCGTTCGCCGGCCGTAAGACGGTGCGCCCCGGCGATCTCATGACGTCGATGACCGTCCTGCCCGGCGTCCTCGTCGGAGACGGCGGCGCCCTGATCGGCGAGGCGCTCCTCCGCTTCGACCTGCGGAGCGACCTGCTCCGGTTCCTGCGGAGCTTCCGGGCCACGAGGTAGCCACCATGCAAAGGATCGAGCCCGCAGACAGCGCGGTCATCGTCATCGACGTCCAGGAGAAGCTCGCCGCCGCGATGCCGGCGCCCCAGATGGACGCGCTGACCCGCGCGGCCACGGTGCTGATCGAGGCGGCGCGGCGGCTCGGCGCGGCGGTCATCGCGACCGAGCAGTACCCCGCGGGCCTCGGCCCGACCATCGCGCCCATCGCCGAGCGGCTCGCCCAGGCGGGCGCGCCCGTCATCCCCAAGATGGAGTTCTCCGCCTGCGGCTCCGCCGAGTTCGAGCGCGCCTTGCGCACGTCGACCGGGCGCGCGCCACGCGCCGCCATCGTCGTCGGCATGGAGGCGCACGTCTGCGTCTTCCAGACCGTGCGCGACCTCGCCGCGCGCGGCGTCCTCGTCCAGGTGCCGCTCGACGGCGTCGCCTCCCGCCGCGACGACCACCGGCTCGCCGGCCTCGATCTCTGCCGCGCCGCAGGCGCCACCATCACCACCGCGGAGACCGTCGCCTTCGACTGGCTCAGGATCGCCGGGACGGACGACTTCAAGCAGCTGTCGAAGCTCATCCGCTGACCGATCCGCGATCTTCGCGGGCGGCGCGCGGGGACCAGGTCGGCGTGTCAGTTTGTCAGGCGCCGGATCGGACTTTGTCAGACCCGTGCTCTCCTGGACATGCCGCTGACGTCTGTGACACAGTGGCGCATGGCTGACGATCTGGCACCAGTCCCCTCGAGCGCGCCGCCTGCTGGCCCCGCTGCGCCGCCGCCCGGCGCGCCGACGGTCCTCGTGGTCGATGACGAGCCGTCGAACGTCGCCTCCATCGAGAAGATCTTCCAGCGCGACGGCATGCGCGTCATCACGGCGGACAGCGCGAAGGCCGCGCTGGAGATCGTGCGCAGCCGCCGCGTCGAGGTCGTCCTGACCGACCTGATGATGCCGGGCGTCAGCGGGCTCGAGCTGCTCCGCGCGCTGAAGCAGCTCGCGCCCGACACCGAGGTCGTGATGATGACCGCCTACGGGACCGTCGAGACCGCGGTCCAGGCCATGCGCGAGGGCGCCTACGACTTCGTGGAGAAGCCGCTCAAGCGGATGACGATCATCAAGAGCGTGCGCAAGGCGGCCGAGCGCCAGTCGCTCGTCGCCGAGAACCGCTCGCTCCGGCAGGAGATCAAGCTGCTCACGAAGCGCGAGATCGTCGGATCGAGCCCGACGCTCCGCCGCGTGCTCGACATCGCGACCCAGGCGGCGCCCTCGAGCGCCACGGTGCTCGTGCTCGGCGAGAGCGGCACCGGCAAGGAGCTGCTCGCGCGCTTCATCCACGAGCGCAGCGCGCGATCGCGAGGGCCGTTCGTCGCGGTCAACTGCGCGGCCATCCCGGAGACCATCCTCGAGGCCGAGCTCTTCGGCCACGAGCGCGGCGCGTTCACCGGCGCCCTCGCGAAGCGCGACGGCCGCTTCGCCAAGGCGGCCGGCGGCACGCTGTTCCTCGACGAGATCGGCGAGCTCTCGCCCGCCGTGCAGGTGAAGCTCCTCCGCGTGCTGCAGGAGGGCGAGTACGAGCCCGTCGGCGGCGACACGGTGCGCGCCGACGTGCGCCTGGTCGCGGCCACCAACAAGGACCTCCGCGCCGAGGTCGCCGCTGGCCGCTTCCGCGAGGACCTGTTCTACCGGCTCAACGTGATCGCGATCACGGCGCCCCCGCTCCGGACCCGCCGCGAGGACATCCCGCTCCTCGTCGACCACTTCCTCGGCGTCTACTGCACGAAGAACAACCGCCCCCGCCTGGAGGCGCCGCGCGACGTGCTCGCGCGCCTGACCGACTACACGTGGCCGGGCAACGTCCGCGAGCTCGAGAACGTGATCGAGCGCGCCGTGGTCCTCTGCCGCAGCGACCAGCTCTCCGTCGACGACCTGCCCGACTTCATCCGCGAGGCCGCCCCCGCCGAGCCGAGCTCGCTCACCTTCTCCGTCGGAACGCCCCTCGACGAGGTCGAACGCAGGCTCATCCGCGAGACGCTCCGCCACGCCCGCGGGGACAAATCCGTGGCCGCGCAGTTGCTCGGCATCTCCACGCGCACCATCTACCGAAAGCTCGGCGAGCTGGAGTGACGCCGCGCGCGCCGTCCCGTGGACACGGCGCGCTCCCGTGCGCCGGCACCCCGCGAAGATCCATTTGTCACTTTGGCAACGAAGGCCGTCCGACGCGGCTGGGGTGCGTCACCTTGGCGGGACAGCTTCCGAAATTCCGTGAAGACGCGGGAAACCACCGGCGATTGACCGCTGGCATGAAACTCGCCTAGAGGAGGATGGGCGCATGGGCATCGACGCGATCCTGAAGCGGTATTTTCCCTGGGTGCTGGGCGCGCTGATCGCGCTCGCCGCCTACTTCCAGGCGTCGGGCATGGGCCAGCTGGTGGTCTCCAGCGTCGCCATCGACGCCCCGCCGGCGCCGCCGAGCCCTCCGACGCGCCCGGCGTCGTTCGGGTCGACCGCGAGCAACACGGACCACGCGACGAGCGCCGCGGCGATCCTCTCGCGCAACCCGTTCGACTCGGTGACGGGGCCGCTCGACGGCAAGCCGGTCGAGATCCCGAGCGTCCCGCACGAGCTGCCCAACAAGGACCCGTATGCGGACCCCTCCTGCGACGGCGCCCGCGTCCTGCTCATCACGCAGGCCGAGGATCCCGCGTGGTCGTTCGCGGCCATGGCCGGCTCGGACGGCAAGGCGATCTTGCGCCGGCAAGGGGATGAGATCAGCGGGCAGACCGTTTACTACGTGGGGTGGGATCGGGTCTGGCTGACGTCCGGCAGCTCGCGGTGCCAGGCCGTCGTGGGCAGCAACCACGTCGTCGCCCGCGCCAGCGCCGCGCCGACGCCGACGCCCACGACGACGTCGACGGCCGCGGCGGGGAAGGCCCCGCCCCGCGGCGGCAAGAAGATCCCGCCGGAGATCGCCTCGAAGATCCAGCGCGTGAGCGAGAACGAGTTCAACGTGGAGCGCAGCGCCGTCGACCACATCCTGGAGAACCAGGGCGAGCTGATGCGCTCCGCGCGTATCGTCCCCGAGAAGGAGGGAGACAAGGTGGTGGGCATCCGTCTCTTCGGGATTCGCCCGGACTCTCTGCTAGGGACGCTCGGGCTGGAGAACGGAGATCGGCTGTCCAGCATCAACGGGTTTGAGATGAGCGATCCGCAGAAGGCCCTCGAGGCCTACGCGCGGCTCCGGACGGCGGACCGGCTCACGGTGAGCATCAACCGCAAGGGCAAGCCGATGAACATCGACTTCAACATCAAGTGAGCGCTCCGGACTGAATCCAGGGACGAAAGCAGGGTAGCGGCATGGCGCGATGGATAGGGACGCTGAACGAGGGGAGCCTGCTCCGGCGGACGCTGATGGTGATCGGCACGTTCGTCCTCGGCTCGCTCACGTTCGTCGGGGTCATGAGCCTCATCCTCGTGTCGGTCGCCAAGGCCGTCCTGCCGCCCCACGACAAAGAGTCCGCGACGGACGCGACGGAGGAGGCCGACAGCGAGGCCTCCGCCGGCGCGAGCAAGACCGCCCTGGGCAAGACCTCTCGCTCGAAGCGGCCGCGGCCCCCCTCGCCGGCCGCGCGCGAAAGCGCGCCGAGCGCGCAGAACGCGCCGAACGCCGACTGAGCGGCGCCGCCTCCCCTACCAACCCACGCAGAGAATATCGAGTCGACTGATGGTGATGACGACCCTCGAGCGATCCTGCTGCCTCCGGAGGAGGCTCCTCGCCGCGCCGGTGGCGGCGCTCGTGCTCGCCGCCGCGGCGCCGCCCGCCGCAGCGCAGCCCGCGAACCGCGGCGCCCCCGTGCTGCGGACCCCCGGCCAGGTCCAGCCGCCGCCCGCCCGCCCCGCGCCGGGCGCGCCGGCCGCAGGCGCTCCGCCAGCCGGCGCGCCGGGCGCAGCCGCGCCCGCCCCGGCCGACGCCGGGGACGACCCGCTCGCCGCGGTCAAGCAAGGGGTCCAGGAGATCGAGTTCAAGCCGAAGCCCGGCGGCTACAAGGTCAGCTTCAACCTCGACGAGGCCGACCTCCCCGAGCTCGTGAAGGCCATCAGCAACATCACCGGGCGCCGCTTCATCTACGGCGGCAAGCTCCGGCAGATCAAGGCCACGGTGTACGCGCCGGAGAAGGTGACCGTCGCCGAGGCGTACAGCGCGTTCCTCTCGATCCTCGCCTCGAACGATCTCACCGTCATCCCCCACGGCCGCTTCCTCAAGATCGTGGAGACGCCGGGCGCGGTGTCCGAGACGACGCCCGTGTTCGGGACCGCCGCGCCCGTGCCCGCGGAGGACCGGTTCGTCACCCGCATGTACCGGCTGTCCCATATCGACGCCAACGAGGCGGGCGGCGTCCTGAGCAAGTTCAAATCGAAGGACGGCGACGTCACCGTCTACCCGCCCGGCAACCTGCTCATCATCACGGACACCGGGTCGAACATCCAGCGCATGCTCCGGATCGTCGAGGAGATCGACGTCGGCGGCGCCGGCGATCAGCTCTGGGTGCAGCCCGTTCACTACGGCTCCGCTGCGGAGGTCGCGACCAAGCTGAACGAGATCGTCGACCCGAGCAGGGGCGCGGCGGGCGGCGGCAGGCCCGGCAGGGGCGGCGCCGGCGGCACCGGCGCCCGCATCATCGCGGACGACAGGACCAACTCCCTCATCATCACCGCCACCGAGCCGGACTACCTGCGCGTCCTCGGCATCCTGAAGCGCCTCGACGTGGCGCAGACGGGCGAGGGGCAGGTCCACGTGCTCTCGCTCCAGCACGCCGGCTGCAAGGAGCTGTCGGCGACGCTGAACCAGGTCCTCGGCGGCGGGAGCGGCGGCGGCGCGCCCGTGGGCGGCAGGCCGGGCGCGCGCGCCGCCCAGGCGGTGCCGGGCTCGACCGACGACATCTTCGAGGGGCAGGTCAAGGTCACCTGTGACGAGGCGAGCAACAAGCTCCTCATCACGTCGTCACCCCACGATTACGCCCAGCTGCGCACCGTGATCGACGAGCTCGACGAGCCCCGGCGGCAGGTGTTCATCGAGGCCGTGATCATGGACGTGAACGTCAGCCGCTCGCTCGATTTCGGCATCGGCTACCACGCCGGCGCGCCGTTCGACGGCCTCAACGCGGACGACAGCGTCGTCTACGGCGGCAACAACATCCGCCAGTCCGTCATCGGCCTGCCGGCGCAGCTCGGCGCGCTCGCGCTGGGCATCAAGGGCCCCGCGATCACGGGCTCGAACAACATCCTCGGGACGGGCATCTCGATCCCCGCGTTCGGCGTCGTCCTCCACGCGCTGGCCCAGGACGGCGACTCCAACGTCCTCGCGACGCCGCACATCCTCGCGACCGACAACGTGGCGGCCGAGATCTCGATCGGCCAGAACATCCCGCTCCAGACCAACGTGGGCGGCGGCGGGCTCAACCAGCTCGCGAGCCTGGCCGGCGGCGCGGGCGCCGCGGCGGGCGGGCTCGCCGGCCTGCTCGGCGGCCTCGGCGGCCTCGGCGGCGGCGCCGCCGCGCGCCAGGACGTCGGCACGAAGATCAAGGTCGTCCCCCACGTCAACGACTCGGACCAGGTGCGGCTGGAGCTCTCCGAGGAGATCTCCGACGCCGGCGCCCCCCTCGAGGGCGCGCTCGGCGCGATCCCCATCAACAAGCGCACCGCGAGCACCACGCTCGTCGTCCGGGACCAGCAGACGGTCGTGATCGGCGGCCTCATGCGCGACGGCATGACCACCTCGGAGACGAAGATCCCCGTGCTGGGCGACATCCCGGTGCTCGGGTTCCTCTTCCGGCAGCGGGTCAAGACCAAGACGAAGACGAACCTCCTCCTCGTGCTGACGCCCTACGTGATCCGCGACCAGGACGACCTCCGGACCATCTTCGAGCGCAAGATGCAGGAGCGGCAGGAGTTCATCGACCGTTACTTCGTCTTCAGCGAGAGCGCCGCGTGGGAGCCGCCGCGCGACTTCGGCCGCGCGAACGGGCTCCTCGAGGACATCCGCCAGTCGATGCTGGCCGAGGAGGAGCGGGCGCGCCTCGAGGAGGAGGCGCGCCCGAAGGGGCCGCGCGAGCACGTGCCGGTGGACCCGGTCGGCCTGCCGACGTTCGGCGGCAAGGCCACCGGCGCCGTGCATATGCAGCCCGGCATGGTCGACATGGAGGGCGAGCCGGCCCAGCTGCCGCCGCCGCCGAACGGCGCCCCGCCGCCGCGGCCCACGCGGCGGCCGCCGGGGGGCGGACGGCAGATGGAGCGCGTGGAATGAGCCTGCAGCAGCAGCAGTACCTCGGCGAGATCCTGATCCGGCGGGGCGTCGTCCCCGCGGAGCGGCTCGTGCCGCTCTACGACACCGTCCGCGAGCGCGGTCAGCCGCTCGTGGACCTCATCGTCTCGTCCAACATCGCCGACGAGGCGAGCATCGCCAAGGCGCTCGCCGAGGAGTGCGAGGTCGGCCTCCTCCCGCGCATCGACATCGACGCGGTGCCGCTCGAGCTCGCGAGCCGGGTGCCGATCACCTACGCCAAGCAGCACAAGATCCTGCCGCTCGCCGAGCACGACGGGGTCGTCTACTGCGCCGTCGCCGACCCCCTCGACACGACGGCGATCGACGACGTGCGGGCGCTGTTCGGCAAGCCCGTCGAGATCGCGGTCGCCACGAGCGACGCGGTGCTGAACGCGATCAACCGCATCTGGGAGCGCAAGGAGGACGGCGGCGCGAAGCTCGAGGGCGACACGGCGCTCGAGGAGGACAACCTCGTCGACATCATCGACTCGGACGACGACGCCCCGATCATCGCCTGGGTCAACGGCCTCTTCGCGCAGGCGGTCCGCGAGCGGGCGAGCGACATCCACATCGAGCCCGAGGAGCGCGACGTCGTCGTCCGCTACCGGATCGACGGCGAGCTCTACGTCGCGAAGCGCGCCTCGAAGCAGTTCATGGCGCCGATCATCGCCCGCGTGAAGATCATGGCGTCGCTCAACATCGCCGAGAAGCGGCTCCCGCAGGACGGCCGCATCACGCTGAAGATCGCGGGCAAGAGCGTCGACATCCGCGTCTCGACCGTGCCGACGAGCCGCGGCTTCGAGCGGATCGTGATGCGCATCCTGCACAAGGCGTCGGTCCTGCTCGGGCTCGACGACCTCGGCTTCGCGCCGCGCGAGTACGCCATCATGGACGCCCTCATCCAGCGGCCGGACGGCATCATCCTCGTCACCGGCCCGACCGGCAGCGGCAAGACGACGACGCTCTACGCCTGCCTCAACCGGATCAACGAGCCCAGCCGGAACATCCTCACGGCCGAGGACCCGGTCGAGTACGAGATCGGCGGCATCCACCAGATCCACGTCCACCCCGGGATCGGGCTCACCTTCGCCTCGGCGCTCCGCGCGTTCCTCCGCCAGGATCCGGACGTGATCATGGTCGGCGAGATCCGCGACAAGGAGACCGCCGAGATCGCCATCCACGCGTCGCTGACCGGCCACCTGGTGCTCTCGACCCTCCACACGAACGACGCGGCCGCCGCCGTGACCCGCCTCGTCGAGATGGAGATCGAGCCGTTCCTCGTGCGGAGCAGCGTGATCGGCATCCTCGCCCAGCGCCTCGTGCGCCTGCTGTGCCCGGCGTGCAAGGTCCCCTACCGGCCCTCCGATTACGAGCTGCAGCAGCTCGGCCTCGACGAGGACCGGCTCGCCTGGAAGGCGCGGCGGAAGGTCTCGAACCGCTACAGCGTGCACGGACAGAAATACGACTACATCGGGCAGGACCTCGACCGGGCCGTGTTCTACAAGCCCGGGGGCTGCGATTCCTGCAACCAGAAGGGCTTCGTCGGCCGGCGGGGCATCTATGAGCTGATGGTCGTCGACGACGCCGTGGGCCCGCACATCCTGAAGAGCGCGGACGCGCAGACCATCAAGCGGGTCGCCATCTCCCAGGGGATGGATACGCTCCGGGATGACGGGGCGCGCAAGGTGCTCAAGGGCATCACCACCGTCGAGGAGGTGCTCGCGGCGACGCAGGAAGACGTCATCGTCGACGAGTAGGGAAGGCCGTGGCGGTATTCGAATACAAAGGCATCCTCGTCGGCACCGGCAAGCCGGTCAAAGGGGTCCGCGACGCGGAGAACGCGAAGGCCCTCCGGGCCGCCCTGCGCAAGGACGGCGTCATGCTCACCGGCGCGACCGAGGAGCAGGCCGCGAAGGCGAAGGCGAAGCGCGATCTCAAGATCTTCGCCTTCGCGGGCCGCCCCTCGACGTCGGACGTCGCCGTGATGACCCGCCAGCTCGCGACGCTCATCGGCGCCGGCATCCCGCTCTTCGAGTCGCTCAACGCGCTCATCGAGCAGGTCGAGAAGGAGTCGCTGAAGAGGGTGCTCACGCAGGTGCGCGAGCAGGTGCGCGAAGGCACGAGCTTCGCCAAGGCCCTCGAGGCGCACCCCTCGGTCTTCCCGCCGCTCTACGTGAGCATGGTGCGCGCCGGCGAGGCGTCCGGCACGCTCGAGGGCGTGCTGACCCGCCTGACCGTCTTCATGGAGAACCAGGCGAAGCTCGTGGGCAAGGTGACCGCCGCCCTCGCCTACCCCGCGCTGATGGCGCTCATCGGCATCGGGCTCATCTCGGTCCTCATGATCGCGGTCGTGCCGAACGTGACCGGCATCTTCGCCTCCATGGACCAGGCGCTGCCCTGGTACACGGCGGCGCTCATCGGCACGTCGGCGTTCGCCGCGAGCTACTGGTGGCTCGTCGTTATCGCGCTCGTGGGCGCTGTGTACGGGTTCCGCCGCTGGGTGCGGACGCCGAAGGGCCGCCTCGCGTGGGACACGTTCGTGCTGCGGGCGCCCATCTTCGGCAAGCTCATCCAGATGCTGTCCATCGCGCGCTTCGCGCGGACCCTCTCGACCCTGCTGTCGTCGGGCGTCGCGCTCCTCAGCGCGATGGATATCGTGCGGAGCGTGCTCGGCAACGCGGCCCTGGAGAAGGTCATCGTCGACGCCATCGCGTCGATCCGCGAGGGCCAGAGCATCGCCGAGCCGCTGAAGCGGAGCGGCCGGTTCCCGCCGATGGTCACCCACATGATCGCCATCGGCGAGAAGAGCGGGCAGCTGGAGGCGATGCTGGAGAACGTCGCCAACGCCTACGACTCCGCCGTGGAGACCCGCGTCCAGGTGCTCACGAGCCTGCTCGAGCCGCTCATGATCGTCATCATGGGCGGCGCGGTCGCGTTCATCGCGATATCCATCCTCATGCCGCTCATCCAGATGTCGAGCTTCGTCGGGTAGGTGGCTATGGGGCGGCGCAGGCAGCGAGAGAGCACGATCTTCTTCCCCTGGGAGCGCGGCGGCGGGCTCTTCCGG
This sequence comes from Sorangium sp. So ce117, assembly GCF_051524395.1. Taxonomy (NCBI): domain Bacteria; kingdom Pseudomonadati; phylum Myxococcota; order Polyangiales; family Polyangiaceae; genus Sorangium; species Sorangium sp. So ce117. The sequence goes on along the minus strand of NZ_CP150309.1, from coordinate 13,072,655 downwards.
CGGACCGGCATGGCGCGGGCGAGGCCCTTCGCCGCGGGCCTCGCGATGGCGGTCCTCCTGCTGCTCCTCGGCGCGCGCGAGCGGCGGCTCGTGGGAATTCGATCGACCCGCGCCACGTTGTCCGTCGTCCACGGGGCGATCACCCTGTACCGCGCCGATCACGAGCGGCGGTGCCCGGGTTCCCTGGAAGAGCTGAAGCGCGAGGGATACCTCGCGATCGACCCGGTCGACGCGTGGGGCAGGCCGCTCCGGCTCACCTGTCCCGGAAGGAAGGATCCGGACGGATACGATCTCCTGAGCGACGGACCGGACGGCGAAATAGGCGGCCTTGACAGGGTGGAGTGAGAGATGGAGACGAACAGAGCAAGCAGCGCAAGAAGGATTCGACGGCTGAGCCGGAAGCTCTCGCGGGGCGTGACCCTGGTCGAGGTGCTCATCGTCGTGACGATCATGGCGATCATCGCCGGCGGCGCCACGCTCGTGGTGTGGCCGAAGCTCAAGCAGTCGCGCGTCAAGAGCGCCTATACCGGGGCGACGATCATCAAGAGCGCCGCCGAGCAGTACCAGCAGCTCGGGGCGGGCAGCGAAGGGTGCCCGACGATCCAGGCGCTGGTCAGCGCGAAGCAGATCGACGGCAACAAGACGGACGATCCCTGGGGCCAGCCCTACAAGATCAAGTGTGACGAGAACAACGACGTCCATGTCGTCTCGTCCGGCGACGACAAGAAAGAGAACACCCCGGACGACATCCGGGATGACATGAAGCAGTCGGATCTCAACAAGATCGCGGAGATGTAGCGCAGCGCGGAAGCAGGAGCGCCCATGACACGCCGTCGCACGAGGGGACTCACGCTGGTCGAGGTGCTGATCACCGTCACGGTGATCGCGCTCATCAGCGGCTCGGTCATGCTCGGCATGGGCGCTGTCACGAGCGCGCGGCTGAAGCGCAGCGCGGCGCTGCTCGCGGGCGCCGTCCGGGTCGCGTACGCCCACGCGAACGCGAAGTCGAAGCCGGTGCGGCTCGTCTTCGATTTCGAGGAGCGGATGATCGTGCTCGAGGAGTCCACCGGCGAGCTCCTCGTCGAGCGGAACGATCGGGCCGGCGGCGCCGCCGCAGCGACGGAGGCCGAGAAGGCGGCCACGGCGGAGGCCGAGGCGATCCTGAAGGGGCCGCGCGCGCCGCGGCCCTCGTTCGAGCCGGCGAAGGCGTACGGCTTCAACCCCGAGAAGGACAGGCCCGGCAAGGAGCTGTCGAGCGGCGTGCGCTTCCTCCAGGTGGAGACCGGACACCAGGACGAGCCCGTGACGGAGGGGCGGGCCTATCTCTACTTCTGGCCCGGAGGCCAGACCGAGCACGCCGCGATCCAGCTCAGCCTGGGCGGCGGGGAGACCGAGGACGCGGTGATGACGGTGCTCGTCTCGCCGCTGACCGGCAAGACGGAGCTCAGGAAGGGCAAGGCGAGCATGCCCAGGCCGCGCGACGACGCCGAGGCGTCGGAGCGCGAGGACACGGGGCTCTGATGCGCGCCCGCGGCTTCACCCTGCTCGAGGTGATGGTGGCGGTCGCCATCCTCGGCCTCGGGCTGACGGCGATCCTCTCCGCGCAGGCCGGCGCCTTCTCGGCCGCGGCGCACGCGCGGAACCTCAGCCTCGCGAACGGGCTCGCGCGCTGCAAGATGACCGAGCTCGAGGAGAAGCTCGCCAAGGACGGCCTGCCGGCGCTCGACGAGGCCGACAGCGGGCCATGCTGCGAGGGCGACGAGTCGCCGAACATCAAGTGCAGCTGGCGCATCGAGAAGCCCGAGATGCCCGAGCCCAAGTACGGCGATCTGGACCTCGACACCAACCTCGAGGGGCTCGGGGCGCTCGGCAAGCCGGGCGAGTCGAGCGGCACCGCGGCCCCGAGCGGCGACATCAACGATCTCGCGCAGTCGCTGGTCGGCGGCGGCGCGGGGGGCGGCGAGTCGGGCGGCGGGATCTCGGGGCTCCTGCAGCCGTTCGTCGACATGCTCGCGCCGACGCTCCAGCCCATCTTCGAGGCGAGCGCGCGGCGGGTGACGGTCAAGCTGACCTGGCAGCAAGGGTCTCGGGAGCACGCGTTCGAGCTCGTGCAGTGGGTCACGATCCCCCAGATGGGCCAGCCCGAGGAGGGCGCGGGCGGTCAGGGAGGAGGGAGTTGACCGTGGCGGCGCGAAGGCCAAGCTCTCTCCGCAGGCGCAGCGGCCGCTCGCGCGCGGTGACCCTCCTCGAGGTCCTCGTCTCGGTCGGCATCCTGGCGCTCATCGGGACGCTGATCTACGGCGCGTTCGACGGCATGAGCCGCGCGCGCTCGGGCCTCTCCCGGATGGGCGACCGCTACCACCAGGGCCGCGCGGCGATCGCCCGCATCTCGCGCGAGCTCCAGACGGCCTTCCTGTCCAGGCACCAGCCGGCCGACAAGAACATCGTCGTGCGGCTCACCGCCTTCGCGGGGGAGGACTCGTCCCCTGCGGACCGCGTCGATTTCACCGCGTTCGCGCACCGGAGGCTCCTCCGGAACGCGCACGAGTCCGATCAGTGCGAGATCGGCTTTTTCGGCGCGCGCGACCCGGAGCGCGACAGGCTCGATCTCGTGCGGCGAGAGGCGAGGACCATCGATACCGAGCCGACGAGGGGCGGAGTCGTCAACGTGCTCGCCGAGGACATCGAGAGCTTCAATCTCCAGTACCTCGACCCGATCAGCGGGGAGTGGGTCGACTCGTGGGACTCGACGCAGCCGGCGGCGCAGCTCGACCGGCTCCCCTCGCAGGTGTGGGTGACGCTGGTCCTGAACGGCGGGCCCGGCGGGGAGCCGATCAAGTTCGAGTCGAAGGTGCCGCTCCCGATGCAGGTCCCCATCGCCTTCGGGGCCAACTGAGCCATGAGCCGCCCGAGCTGCCCCCACGCCGAGGATCGCGCCGCAGAGAGGCCGCGCGGCGGGCGCGCGCGCCGCCGCCTCCGGAGGCGGCGCGACCGGCGCGGCGTGGCGCTGGTCATGGTGCTCGGCGCGATCACGGTGCTCACCGTGTTCCTGACCGAGCTCCAGGAGGAGACCTCGACCGAGCTCTCCGCGGCGCTCGCCGATCGCGACGCGCTGCGGGCCGAGTACTACGCGAAGAGCGCCGTGAACCTGTCGCGGATGCTCATCGCCTCCGAGCCGAGCGTCAGCACGACGATCGGGCCGATGCTCGCGATCGTCGGGATCAGGGGGAAGTTCCAGGTGCCGGTCTGGAAGTTCACCGACATGTTCCTCGGCCCCTTCAACGCGCAGCTCGCCGGGGCCGCGGGCGAGGGCAGCGCGGCGCCGCCCCCCGAGGGCGCGGGCGAGGGCAGCGCGACGGGCAAGAACCTGGGGCTCACCGGCGGCGGCCGCTTCGAGCTCAAGATCGTCGACGAGGACTCGAAGATCAACGTCAACCGCGCCGCCGACGACGTGGGCGGCATCTCCGATCAGATCGCCGTAGGGAACCAGCTGCTCAGCCTGATGAGCGACGCGCAGTACAACACGCTCTTCGAGGAGCGCGACGGCGACGGCCAGTTCTCGGACCGCGCGACCATCTGCAGCGCGCTCATCGACTGGGCCGATCCGGGCGACCAGACGTTCGCCTGCGACGCGACGCCGAACGCCCCGAGCTCCACCGGCGCCGAGGACAGCTTCTACCAGACGGTCGGCCTCTCCTATCAGCGCAAGAACGCCCCGTTCGACTCGGTCGACGAGCTGCGGCTGATCCGGGGCATGAACGACGACTTCTGGGCGACGTTCGTCGACCCGGATCCGAGCAACCCGGACAAGAGGGTCCTGACCGTCTGGGGCAGCCGGAAGCAGAAGGTGAACGTCTCGTCGGCGAACGCGCTGACGCTGCTCCGGCTCACGTGCACCGCCGATTTCGTGGATATCGCGACGACGACGCTGTGCACCGACGTGAACCAGCAGACGGCGTTCCTCACCGTGGCGTCGCTCGTGCAGAGCATGACCGGGGGGCTGCTCTTCCCCACCCCGAAAGATTATGTCGATGCGATGACCCAGAAGGCGGGCAGCTCGCTCGGGGGGATGCTCGGGCAGCAGTTCAAGGCCATGGGCGTGGAAGCTGTGAAGTTCAAGCCGAACGTCACGAAGTCCCTCGGCAACAAGACCAACTTCCTGAGCATCTACGCCGATGGCATCGTCCCGGGGAACAAGCGCGAGACGCGCGTGCGCATCCATGCGGTGGTCGATCTCACGGGGGCGACGAAGCTCGACGATCCGGTCAAGGATCCCGAGGACCCCGCTCAGCCCAGCACCCCTCCGACGCCGGAAACGTACGAACAACAGGTGCGATCGAACCCTGCCGGGACGATCATCTACTATCGCATCGACTAGGACACCCCTCCGGGAAGAAGCGCGCAAATGCACAGGCTGCTCGGGATAGATGCTGGAAAATCCGTGGTGCGGGCGGCGCTCATCCGCACCACGTACAGGAGGGTCTTCGTCGAGGCCCTCGGCGAGGCGGCCGTCACGGACGCCGTCTCCGAGGCCGAGGCCATCCGCGCCGCCGTGGGGCTCCTCCGCCCCGACGCCGCGGCGATCGCGCTCTCCGGGGAGAAATCGTTCTACCGCCGCCTCGACCTGCCGGCGGCCGCGCAGAAGGAGATCGAGAACGTCCTCGGCTTCGAGCTCGAGGCCACGGTGCCGTTCGAGATGGAAGACGCGGTCTTCGACCACCGCCTGCTGAAGCGGCCGCCCGGCGTGGAGACGCTGCCGGTCTTCGCCGCCGTCGCGCGCGCGGACGACGTGCGCGAGCGCATCGCCGTCGTGAAGGAGGCGCTCGGCTTCGAGCCGGAGCGGGTCGCGCTGGGCGCGGTGGCGCTCGCCAACCTCGAGGCGGTGATGCCGGAGCTCGCCGCGCCGTCGCCCGCCAGCGCGCCGATCGCCCTGCTCGACCTCGACTACCTCACGTCCGAGATCGTGATCGTCTCCGGCGGCGAGCCCGTCTTCGCCCGGACGCTGTCGCGCGGGACGGCCGGCCTCCCCGGCACCGCGCCGGCGCTCGCGCGGGAGCTCCGCCAGACGCTCGCGGCGTGGCGCAACCTCGGCGGCGAGCCGCTCGCGGGGCTCTACCTGGTCGGCGGCGGCGCCACCGCGCAGGGCGCGGAGATGTTCCTGGCGACGCAGCTCGGCCTCACGATCCTGCCGCTGCCGACCCCTCGCATCGAGGGGCTCACGCCCGAGCAGGCCGCGGCGCTGCCCCGCTTCGCCAAGGCGCTCGGGCTCGCGCTCGGGCTGACGCCGAAGACCAAGGGGTTCAACCTCCGGAAGGGCGCGCTCGAGGCCGAGCGCAGCTACCCGTTCCTGCGCGAGAAGATCCCGATCCTCGCCGGCCTCGGCACCGTCATCGCGCTGAGCTTCGGGTTCTCCATCGTCGCGGAGCTGCGCACCCTCGACGCGGAGCGGGAGCTGCTCGCCGCCTCGCTCGCGACCGCCTCCCACGACGTGCTCGGCGAGGAGACGAGCGACCCGCAGAAGGCCCGGGAGCTGCTCGAGCAGGGCCCCGGCGCGGCCGACGAGGATCCGATGCCCCGCGTCGACGCCTTCGACGTCATGGTGCAGCTCTCGAAGGCCGTGCCGAAGGAGATCACGCACGACGTGCTCGAGCTCGACGTGAACCGCGGCCACGTGACCCTCCAGGGCGTCGTCCCGTCGGTGTCGGACGCGCAGATCATCGCGGATCACATGAAGGAGCACCGCTGCTTCCGCGACGTGAAGGTCGGCCGGACGAGCCAGTTCACGGAGGGCAAGCACAAGTACGTCCTCGAGCTGGATCTCAGGTGCGAGGACAAGACGAAGAAGAAGAAGACCGGCGCCGCCGACGCGGCGGAGAGCGCCTCGGCCGGCGCGCCGGAGAAGCCGGAGGGATCGCGATGACGCTCCGCGAGCGACTCGACAAGCTGGAGCCGCGCGAGCGCAGGCTCCTCACCATCCTCCTCGGATTCCTGGCGGTGCTCGTCCTCTTGCTCGTGCCGATCGGGCTCGCGAGCGTCGCGTCCAGCAAGCGCGCCGAGAACCAGGAGATCCGCGACCTGCTCCAGTCGATCTACGAGGCCTCGGGGAAGGTCAGCGAGCGCAAGGCGCTGAAGGACGCGCTGCTCGCGCGCTACGCGCGGCCGGCGCCCGCGCTCGCCGGCTTCATTGAGGACGCGGCGAAGCAGCAGGGGCTCACCGCCGCCGAGTCGCAGGATCGCCCCGACGTCCCGCACGGCAAGAAGTACAACGAGCGGATCACGGTGGTGAAGATGCACAGGATCGGGATGCTCGGGCTCGCCAAGATGCTCGAGCACATCGAGGGCTCGGGCCACCCGGTCGCGGTGACGAAGCTGAACCTCAAGCCGCGCGCCGGGGAGCCGGACTCCTACGAGGTCGAGCTCGGCATCTCCGCGTTCGATCGGAAGGGCGAGCCCCAGCCGGCGACCCCCGCGCCGTCCGCGCCCCCCGCCGCCGAAGAGGAGCAAGAGCCATGAAGGCGCGGCTCATCAAGATCGCGAGATGGGCGGTCTACCCGCTCTTTTACCTCTTCTGTCTGGGGCTCTTCGGCTACCTCACGTTCCCCTACGACCGGCTCAAGGACCGGCTGATCGCCGAGTTCGACCGCACGCAGCAGAAGCGGGGCCCGAGCCAGGCGCAGCGCCTCGAGATCGACGAGCTCGACTCGTACTGGTTCACGGGGGTCGAGATGAAGGGCGTGCGGCTCATCCTGCCGCCGGGCGAGCTCGGCGCGAGCAGCAGGCCGAGCGCCGCCGCGGCCTTCGCCTCGGGCGACGCCGCCAAGGACAGCGCGCCGAAGCCGAGCGTCATCGAGATCGACGAGGCGCACGCGCGGGTGAAGATCCTGCCCCTCCTGATCGGGCGGATGCGGGTCTCGTTCTGGGCCAGCGTGTTCGGCGGCGAGATCGAGGGCGTCGTCCCGATGGGCCGATCGGGCGGCGACGTCCACGTCGAGGTCTCGGACGTGGAGCTCGCCAAGGTGGGTCCGCTCGGGGACATCCTTGGCCTGCCGATCGCCGGCACGCTGAGCGCGAGCCTCGATCTCAGCGCGCCCGACGGCAAGTTCAACAAGGCCAACGGCGCGCTCGAGGTCTCGGCCAAGGAGGTCTCGGTCGGCGACGGCAAGACGAAGATCCAGGGGCTCATCGCGCTCCCGGAGGCCAAGCTGGGGGAGCTGCTCCTGTCGGCGGAGGCGAAGGACGGGGTCCTCAAGGTCACGAAGATGTCCGCGAACGGCCAGGATCTCGAGCTCGACGGCGACGGCAAGGTCAACATGCGCGAGCCCTGGAACAACTCGACGGCGGATCTCTACGTGCGCTTCAAGTTCACCGACGCGTACCGATCGAAGAGCGATCTCACGAAATCGCTGCTCGGCGCGCCGGGGTCGAGCGTGCCCGGGCTGATCGAGATGCAGCAGCCCAAGATGAAGCGGTCGAAGCGGGCGGACGGCTTCTACGGCTGGCACGTCCACGGCCCGCTGAAGCGGCCCCGGTTCGACCCGCACGCGGCCGAGTCGCCCGCCGCGCGGGGCCGCGGCACGCCGGGCGCGAGCCCGGCCACGACCACGAGGAAGCCCGGCGGCGTGAACATGCCCCTCGGCGCCTCCGAGGCCGCCCCGAGGGAAGGCGAGGAGCACGAGCCCCCTGGGATGCCCCCGCCTCCGCCCCCGCCCTCCACCGAGGACGAGTCCCCCACACGGCCCCCGACGCCTCCGCCCGTAGACGGCGAGGGCACGCCTCCCGTTGAATAGAGCGGGGCGCAGCTTCGTGCGACGAAGACGCGCCTCGCTCTAGGACCCGGACCCACGCTCCAAGGACTCGTTGATGGGGGATCCCAGCTGGCAGCAGAACCGGCGCGTTTTACTGATCGACGACGACGCGGCGATCCACGAGGATTTCCGCAGGATCCTCCGATCCGAGGCGGAGGGCTCGACCTTCGCGAGCCTCCAGCCGACGCTGTTCCGCGAGCCGCCCGCCCGGCGGCCGGTGAGGTTCGAGCTCACGTCCGCGACCCGCGGGGAGGAGGGGCTGGCGAAGGTCCGCGAGGCGCTGCAGAGCGGCGCGCCGTACGCGCTCGTGTTCGTGGACGCGCGCATGCCGGGGTGGGACGGCGTCGAGACGCTCTCGCGCATCTGGAAGGAGGACGGCGCCATCCAGGCGGTCCTCTGCGCGGCGGACTCGGATGACTCGTGGGAGGAGATCGCCGCCCGGTTCGGGCAGACCGACAACCTCCTCATCCTCGCCAAGCCGTTCGACCCGAGCGAGGTCCGCCAGATGGCCTTCGCGCTCACCGAGAAGTGGAACCAGCGCCGCGCCCTCGCCGAGGCGAACTACAAGGTGTCGACGCAGTACACCGTGACCAGGATCCTCGTCGAGTCGACGACGCTCTCCGAGGGCGTCCCGGCGCTGCTCGGCGCGCTCGGGGAGACGCTCGGCTTCCGGTTCGCCGCCCTGTGGCTCGGCGACGACGAGAGCGACGGGCTGCGCTGCGAGCACACCTGGAGCGCCGCGCCCGACGACTCGATCGCGCTCGAGGCGGCGACCCGGGGCGCGCGGTTCGCCCGCGACGCCGGGCTGCCCGGCCGCGCGCTCGCCCAGGGGGAGCCGACCTGGTTCAGCGACCTCGACGCCGAGACGGACGACCCGCGCGCGCAGGCGGCGCGCGGCGCCGGCCTCCGCTTCGCGGTCGAGCTCCCCATCGCGGTCCGCGCCGACGCGCAGGTCGCGGCCGTGCTGGAGCTCATGGACGCCGAGCCGCGCGCGCCCGATCCGGGGCTGCTCGACGTCCTGCTCGCCGTCGCCGCCAAGGCCGGCCACTTCATCGGCAGCAAGCGCGTGGAGGCGGCGCTGCGCCGGAGCGAGGCGAACAACCGCGCGCTGCTCTACGCCATCCCCGACACGATCCTCCGGATCAGCAGCGACGGCATCTGCCTTGACTTCAAGGCCTCCCGGGACCCGAGGCCGTCGCTCCGCGCCGAGGATCTCCTGCACAGGCACGTCGCCAACGTGTTCCCCGCCCACGTCGCCGAGCAGATCACCGGCCTCGTGGCGCGAGCGCTCGCCGACGAGGCGACGCACGTCTTCGAGTACCAGGAGCAGCAGGCGGGCAGCGCGCGCGACTACGAGGTCCGGATCGCCGGCAGCGATCGGGCGGAGGCGGTCGTCATCGTGCGGGACATCACGGAGCGAAAGCGCGCCGAGGCGGAGACCGAGGCGCGGCGCGCCCGGGAGGAGGCCCTCCGGGCGCAGAACGAGATCCTCGCGGCGCTGTCGACCCCGCTCATCCCGATCAGCGACGACATCGTCGTGATGCCGCTCGTCGGCGCCCTCGACAGCCAGCGGACGCGCCGCGTGCAGGAGACGCTGGTCCGCGGCGTCGCCTCCCGCCGCGCGCACGTCGCGATCCTCGACATCACCGGGGTGCCGCGGATCGACGGGCCGTGCGCCGACGCGCTCCTTGGCGCCGCGACGGCGGTGCGCCTGCTCGGCTCGGAGGTGATCATCACGGGCCTGAGCCCCGACGTGGCCAGGACGCTCGTCGAGATCGGCGTCGACATGAGCGGCATCGCCACGCACAACACCCTGCAGAACGGCATCGCCTCCGCGATGACCTCCGCGAACGCGCGCGGACGGCGCCGGCGGCGCCGCGCGAGGTCGCGCGGGTAGCGGCCGGCGGCCCGATCTTGCCGGAGCGTCAGCGCTTGCTGGTCTGCGCGGCGTGCTTGTCGAGGGCGGCGAGGACGCGGTCGTAGTCGGGTGGCAGCGCGACCGGCGGGTTGGCGAGCCGGCTCGTGACGTCCGCGAGCGCGCGCTCGTGGTATTTCACCTTGAACTCCGTGAACTTGAGGCCGTTCGCGGTCGAGACCACGACGACCCGCTGACGCTTCTCCACGAGGCCCTTCTTCACGAGCTTCTCCAGCGCGGCGAGGGCGACCGCCGTGTGCGGGCAGGTGTACATGCCGGTGCGATCGGCGCGGGCCGCCGCGTCGCAGAGCTCGTCCTCGGTGACCTCCTCCGCGACGCCGTCCATCGCCTTGAGGGCCAGCATCGCCCTCGGCGCGCTCACCGGGTTGCCGATCTGGATCGCGCTCGCCAGGGTCTCCCCCGCCTTCATCGGCACGACCTCGCTCCGCCCCTCGGACCACGCCTTGAAGAGCGGGTTGGCCCGCGCCGCCTGCGCCACGCACAGGCGCGGGAACCGCGTCGTGAGGCCGAGGTCCTTCAGCATCTTGAAGCCCGCGTAGAGGGCGTAGGCGTTGCCGAGGTTGCCGCTCGGGAGGATGACCCAGTCGGGCAGCGTCCAGTCGAACTGCTGCACGATCTCGATGGCCACGGTCTTCTGGCCCTCGAGCCGCAGGGCGTTCATCGAGTTCGCCAGGTAGACGATGCCCTCGGCCGAGAGGCGCTGCACGATGGCCATGCAGCCGTCGAAGTCGGTGTCCAGCGAGAGGACCAGCGCCCCCGACGCGATCGGCTGGACGAGCTGCGCCGTCGACACCTTGCCCCGCGGCAGCAGCACGACCACGGGCAAGCCGGCCGCCGCCCCGTACGCCGCGAGCGACGCCGAGGTGTCCCCCGTCGACGCGCACGCGATCGCGCGCACCTCGAGGCCCTCGCGGATCGCCTTGTTCACCACCGAGACGAGCACCGTCATGCCGAGGTCCTTGAACGACCCCGTGTGGCTGTTGCCGCAGAGCTTCACCCAGACGTCATCGAGCCCGAGCGTCTTGCCGTAGCGGTCCGCCCAGAACAGGTTCGAGCCGCCCTCGTCCATCGACACGATGGCCTCGTCCGGGACCTCGGGCGCGACCCACTCCCGCTTGCCCCAGACCCCGGAGCCGTAGGGCCACACCGTGCGCTTGTAGCGCTCGTCGAAGAGCTTCATCCACGTCGCGGGGCTCCGGTCACGGAGCGCGGCGATGTCGTGGGCGACGTCGAGCAGGCCGCCGCAGGTGGGGCAACGGTAGAGGGGCTGCGTCAGCGGGTAGCTGCCGGCACAACCGGTCAGGCATCGGAATGCAGCAGAGTAGGCCATGGCAATCGAATCTCCTGGGTGGCGGGAAGCGCCCGCGGGAGGTGGTGTCGGTTCAGTCGAAGCGTGGGGCTTCCATGCCGAGCCGCCTATAGAAGTAGATCGCCGCGTTCCTGGCAAACGATCCCTGCGGGAGGTAGACGTCGCCGGGCTCGCGCAGCGGCTCGTCGGCCGAGAGCGGCCCGTCCCGGTCGCCGGCCAGCCGCTCGAGATCCTCGAGGAACGCTTCCATCGAGGGATAGCGGTTGTTCGGGCTCTTCCGGATCGCCTTCAGGATCACGGACTCGAGCAGCGGATCGAGGCTCCGGCGCTTCTCCGAGGGGCGGGGCGGCGGGGTCACGAGCTGCCGGGCGAGGAGCTCCGACTGCTCCGAGCGCGGGAACGGCAGCTCCCCGGTGAAGGCCCGGAACATGACGACGCCGAGCCCGTAGACGTCGGTGCGGGCGTCGGGCAGGTCGCTCACGACCTGCTCGGGCGCCATGTACTCGAGGGTGCCCACGGCGGTGCCGGTCGCCGTGATGAGATCGGCGGCCTGGATCTTCGCCAGGCCGAAATCGAGCACCTTGACCGCGTACGGGTCGCCCTGCGGGCCCACGAGGTAGATGTTGTCCGGCTTCACGTCGCGGTGGATGATCCCGGCCCGGTGCGCGGCGGCGAGCCCGGACGCGGCCTGGGAGAGCACCGGGATGGCGAGGTCCGCGTCCATGCGGCGCTCGCGCCGGAGCCAGTCGCCGAGCGACTCGCCGAAGAGGTACTCCATCACGAGGTAGGGCGCGCCGTCTTCCGAGCGCGTGCCGGCGTCGAGCACCCGGACGATGTTCGGGTGCCCGATGGTCGCGGCGCTCTGCGCCTCGCGCACGAACCGCTCGCGCGTCCGCTCCGCCCGGGCGGCGAACTCCTCGAGGACCTTGATCGCGACCGGCTGGCCCGTCTCGATCTCGACCGCGAGGTAGACGCGCGCCATCGCCCCTTTGCCGAGGTAGCCGCGCACCTCGTAGCGCTCGCCAAGGAGGGTCCCGCGCAGCCGGGTCGGCTTGTACCGGAACAGGTCGACGCGCCGGCCCTCGGTGAGCTCCGCGCCGTCGTAGGGGCAGAACCGATGGCCCGCGTCGTACTCCCGGTGGCAGCGCGCGCAGAACATGGCCCCGCATCGAATAGCGCCCCGCGCTCCGGCCACGCAAGCCCGCTCGGCGGGCCCCACCGCGCTAGCCGCTCTAGCCCGCCTTGCGCGGCGAGCGCCCCGTCAGCTTGGTGTACGCGTGATAGCCGAGCCACCGGAGCGGCTCGGGCGGGACGCCCCGGAGGGGGGCCATGTAGAACGGCAGATCCCGCCACCGCGCGTCGTCGCCCGCGTAGATGTCGCAGAGCACGCGGCCCGCGAGGTTGGCGAGCGTCACGCCGTGGCCGCTGTAACCGAGGGCGTAGTACACGTTCCGGTGCTCGCCGCGCACCCCCATGCTGCAGAGCCGGCTCATCGTGATGCCGAGGGTGCCCGTCCAGCGGTGCGCGATCCGCAGCCGCTCGGCCGCAGGGAAATAGCCTGTGAGCCGGCGCCGGATGGCCTCGAACGCCGGCCCGGCCGACTCAGGTGTGCCCGGGTAGGAGGTCTTGTTCCCATAGAGGTAGGCATACGCTGCGTTGCTGCCCCCGCCGAACACGAGCTCACCGGCGGGCGTCATGCTGGCGTACGCGATCCGGTCGCGGTCGTCGCTGAAGCCGGCGACCTGCCCCCAGCCGAGCGCGGCGCGCGCCTCGGCGTCGAGCGGCTCGGTCGCGATGACGTGCGAGTGCAGCGGGAAGATGCCGGTCTTGAAGTAGCCGAGGCGCGGCGTGTAGCCGTTGGTGGCGAGCACGATGGCCGCGGCCCGGACGACGCCGCCCGGCGTTGTCAGCTCGATCGTGCGCCCCTCCCGGATCCCGAGCACCGGCGTGTCCTCGTGGACGGCGACCCCCCACGCGAGCAGCAGCGGGCGCAGGCAGCGCAGCAGGTCGACCCCGTTCAGCTGCCCCTCGGTCGCGTCCAGCACGGCCCCGGCCCCGCCCTGGATCCCGAGCCGCTTCGAGAGCGCCGCGCTGTCCAGGTACTGTAGCGAAATGCCCCAGCTGGCCAGCTGCTCCACCCGCGCGTGCGCCGCCTCGGCCCGGCGCGCGTCGGTGAGCACCTCCATGCATCCGTCGCGGCGGTGGCGCACAGGGAGGTCATGCTCCTGGATCATCCCGACGATGCCGTCGATCCCCGCGCGCGTCGTCTCGTACACGCGGCGCGTGAGCTCCGGATCGCGAGAGCCCACCCCGTTGATCCAGTTCAGCATCATCCCCCCGTTGCGCCCGCTCGCGCCGTTCGCGAGGTGGCGCGCCTCGAGGATCATGACGCGGAGGCTCGGAAACCGGCGGATTAGATGGTATGCGGTGGAGATCCCGGTGAAACCTCCTCCGATGATGGCCACGTCGGCCGTCGCGTCCGCGCGCAGCGGAGGGACGGGCTCATAGACCGGGCCCGCCTCGCTCCACACGGAGCGCGCGGAATCGATGTGCGTGTGCGTGTACGTGTCAACGAGCGCTGCACGAGCCACGATGATCACCTATCAGAGGGATGCGCCTCTGGCACCATGAACCCCGGGAGCCCTGCTTGAAGCGACGTGTCCGGCTCTGCATGAAGGATCTCTTCCACCAGGACGTGGTGGAGATGATCGAGCGCGAAACCCGCAAATACCAGATCTGGTCCATCGAGGATCCTTCCGACCCGGACTTCGACGCGGCGTATCAGATCCTCTGGGACTGCTTCGGTCCTCATGGAGAGATGGAGCGCAAGGAGGCGATCGAGGCGTTCCTCCGCGACGACCCGTTCACGCCCGAGCCGTCGGGCACGTACATGCGCTACTTCCTGCTCGTGGCGCGAGACGCGGACGGAAAGGTGCGCGGCGTCCGCGACGGCACCGTGCTCATCAATCCGGCGTACGCCCCGGACCTCTGCGTCATCTACCTCGCTCATATCTTCATGATCCCCGAGGCGCGCGGGACGGTGCTGTCGTACTGGCTGCGCATCTCGCCGGTCGAGCTCGCCATGCAGTACCTCACCGACCTGCACGCGATGGGGAAGATCACGCTCCCCGCGCCGTCGGCCCCGGGCAAGTACTTCGGGATGAACGTCGATCTCGCGGCCGAGGTCGAGTACTTCACGCCGGAAGAGCGCCTGTCGTGGCAGCGCATCCTGTTCTACGGCCGAGGCGGGTTCGACGCGATCAACCCGCGCCACTTCCCCTACCGCCAGCCCGACTTCCGCGATCCCGAGGTGATCCGCGCGACCGGCAACCAGCCGTCTCCCTTCATGGTCCTCGTGCGGCGCATGGGCCGCGAGCGGCAGGCGCAGCTGCCGATCGACGAGGCGAGGGCGCTCATGCGGCTCCTGTACGACGACTTCGCGGATCACTGCGCGCCGCACCTGCTCGAGAACAGCCTCCAGCTCGTCCTCGACCGGCTGGAGGAGCGGGCGAAGCGGAAGAGCTTCGTCGAGCTCTTGCCGCTCCCGACCGGACCCAGGGATCTGCACCGGCTGAAGCCGCTCTTCCGGTACAACGTGTTCACGAAGTACTATCCGGACAGCCCCGACGTCCGCGGTTACCTGAAGAACAGCGGCATCCGCGAGAGGCTGCTCGCGAATCCGCGCCACCTCGACGAGGAGCTCGCCCGCATCGCCCGGGAGCTGGAGACCCGTCCGCCGTTCGTCTACGGGAGCCGGGACAGGACCGCGACGTGGGAGGGCATACCGCTCGCTCCGGGCTCGGAGCCGCTCGCTGACGGGCCCGACGCGGGCGAGATCACCCGCGAGGTGCCGGCGCCGCCGTCGACCCTGCCGCCGCGGTGATCCCCCACGGCGCCGTGATCACCGCGCCTCAGGCGGACGGGCAGCGCTGCCGCTCCCGGGGCCGGCCGTCGCGGCCCGCGCGCGCAGGGCGCCCGCGCGGAGCCTTTGCACCGCGGCGGAGGCGGCCTCGTGGGCGTCGAGCGCGCCGCGCAGCACGAGCGCCCGCCCCTTGGCCGCGGCGGCCTCTCCCAGCGTCCCGTCGAGCACGCCCTCGGCGAGCCGGACGAGCGGGCCGATCTCGGCGAGGTTCCGCGCGAGCGCCCGGGCGTCCGTGGCGAGCCCGGACGCCGCCTCGCAGGGCGAGGCGCTCGCGATGGCCGCGGCCTCCTCGCAGAGCTCCTCCGCGACGGGGCCCATGTCGCGCCAGCACGACACGGCCGCGCGCAGGCTGGCGGGCGTGACGAGCGTCGCGCGCGACGCGTGCGGTGCGTGCGACGCGTGCGACGCGTCGATCCCGCGCGCCGCGTCGACCCGCGGCCCCGCCGTCGCCGCCTGCGCCGCGGCGATGACGGGCGAGAGGGCGAGGAGCGCGCGCTCCAGGGCGCGGGTAGCCTGCTCGACGCGGACGAGGCGCTCCTGCACGTCGGCGCTGGCCAGCGGGGCGTCGCTCAGCGTGAGCGCCGAGAGCCGGCCGGAGACGTCGACGGCGAGCTGCTCGAGGGCGCCGACGATTCGCTGATCGAAGCGGCGCGGGACGACGTCGAGCACGCAGAGCGCCCCGAGCACGTGCCCGTGCGCGCGCACCGGCACGCCCGCGTAGGCGCGGATGCCGTAGCTCTCGACGAGCTCCTTCGGGACGCGCTCGTCGCGCAGCGCGTCGTCGACGATGAGCGGCACCTCGTCGAGAACGACGAGCTGGCAGAAGGAGTTGCTCCTCGACGTCGCGCAGCTCACGGCGAGCTCGAGGGGGAGCCCGTGCTGCGCGCGCAGGAGCTGGACATGGCGCACGAGCAGGCTGACCACGGCGATGGGCGACCGGGCCAGCTTGGCGGCCCGCACCACGCAGGCGTCGAGGATGGCGTCCGCCTCGGCGCGCAGCACGGCGCCGCGCAGCTCGGCCAGGCGGACAGGGTCGTTCAGGTCGGCCATCGCGCGATGCTACCTTGCCTGGCGGGGCGCGGGTCGGCCGAGGTCACCCCGGGCGCGCCGCTGCTTCCCTCGCCCGCACCGCCGCGATGAAGGTGCGGAGGTGCACCTCGACCACCCGGCTCACGTCGGGCGTGTACCCACCCGCGAGCACCCACGCGATCGGGACGCCCCGCTCGAGCGCGGCCCGGAACACGATCTGGTCGCGCGCGTAGAGATCGTCGTGCGTCAGGTCGAGCGGCGAGTACGGGTCCTCGCGGTACGGGTCCGCGCCGGCCTGGTACAGGATCAGATCGGGCGCGGCGCGGTCGATCGCCGGGCCGAGGTGCCGCTCCAGGATCTCGAGGTAGGCGGCGCCGCCGCTCCCGTTCGGGACCGGGACGGACCAGCAGTTCTCGGTGTCCGGGGCGCGCTCGCCCTCGACGTCCCGGTGCGCCTTGTTCTGCTTGTACCAGCTGCCGTAGATGGAGAGCTGGAACGCCCAGGGGCGCGACGCGAGCAGCGAGGCGGTGCCGTTGCCGTAGTGGAGGTCCATGTCGACCACGAGGCCGCGGCGGATGCGCCCCTCGGCGCGCGCGCGCTCCAGCGCGACGACGAGGCCGTTGAAGGTGCAGAAGCCCTCGCCGTGGCCCTCGTGCGCGTGGTGGAAGCCGCTCGCGAGGTTGCCCGCGACGCCGTCCTCGAGGGCCGCGGCGGCGGCGGCGACGCAGCCGCCGTTCGTGAAGCGCACCGCCCCGGCGAGCGCCGGCGACCAGGGGAGCTTCTGCGACTCGGCCAGCGCCCGGGGCTCGCCGGTCGCGATCGCCTGGACGTAGCCGTGCGCGTGGACGCGCAGGAGGTCCTCGTCACAGGCCGCCTCGGGCTCCTCGATGCGCGCGGGCAGGCCGCTCCGCTCGATCGCCTCGCGCACGAGGGCGAACTTGCGCATCGGCATGACGTGCTCGCCGATGTCCGCGAAATACCGCGGCGTGTGGAACACCCGGATCGGCGGCGAGGCGGCGGCGTCCGAGGTCACTTGCAGACCGACTCGAGGTGATCGAGCGCCTCGCCGACGTGGCGCGGGGCGAAGATCAGCGCCGGCCGGAAGCGGAGCGTGCGGTCGCCCGAGCCGCCCACCTCGAGGCCGCGGTTGCGGAGCGCGGTGAGCGCCGCGTCGCGGCGGGCGGCGTGGGGGAAGTCGACAGCGGCGAAGGTGCCGCTGCCCCGGGCGCCCGAGAGCACCCCGGGGTAGCGCCGGCAGAGGTCCTCGAGGCCGGCGACCAGGCGCTCGCCGGTCGACCGCGTGTTCTCGAGGAGCCGGTCGCGCTCGATGACCTCGAGGATCACCTCGAGCTGCGCGCCGCGGAGCGGGTCGCCGAGCCAGGTGTTGAAGACGCGCAGCGGCTCGATCGGCGCGAGCTCCTCGCGGCAATAGAAGCCGCCGAGCTGCATCTTCTTGGAGAACGTGACCATGTCCGGCGGCTCGGGCAGGTCCCACGCCTCGTGCGCCCAGAGCGCGCCGGTCCCGCCGCCGCAGGTCTGCACCTCGTCGATGATGAGCGCGACGCCGCGCTCCGCGGTGAGGCGGCGGAGCGCCTGGAAGAAGGCCGGGCTCGCGTGGCGGTCGCCGCCCTCGCCCTGGATCGGCTCGACGATGACCGCGGCGACCTCGTCCGGGTGGGCGTCGAGCGCCGCCTCGACCGCCTCGAGCGAGCGCGCCTCGGCGGCGCGGTTCTGCTCGGCGTGCGCCGCGAGCGGGAAATGGCTCGCGGGGAACGGCGCGACGGGCCAGTCGAACGCGGGGATGTCGAGCTTGTGGATCGGCTTGCTCCGCGTCGCCGAGAGGGCGCCCATGCTGCGGCCGTGGAAGCCGCCATCGAAGGAGAGCACCTTGAAGGCGTTCACGCCGGGCTGCCGGTTGAGCATGCAGGCGGCGAGGTCGCCGTCGCTCGGCTGCGCGCCGCCGCGCCGGCGCCGGGCGAGCCGGATGAACGCGGCCTTGAGCGCGTTCTCGACCGCCTCCGCGCCGGTCGTGAACGTGAAGACGCGCGTGTGCCCCTTCGGCGCGACGCGCATCAGCGTCTTCTCGACGAGGTCGACCCACTCGGGCGCGGGCGCGACGCCGAGCGCGGAGCGGTAGCCGGCGCACCAGTCGAAGCGGCCGCTGCGCCACGCGGCGAGCAGATCCGGGTGGTTGTAGCCGATGGGCACGGCGGCGATGTGCCCGTACACGTCGAGCAGCACGTTGCCGTCCACGTCGACCATGTAGTTGCCCAGGCTCTTGCGCGCGTCCTGATAGAAGTGGATCGGTCGCGCGTCCTGGTAGCGATGGTGGCGGGCGCGGAGCGCCTCGGACGCAGGCCCCGGGATGGCGGTGCGCATCGAGGCGCGCTCGGGCTCGCCGGGGATGGGCGGGGGGATGTGGGTCGGGGCGTTCATGGTCGGACTCCAATGCAACGGGGGCGGCGGAGCGTCACGCAGATCCGTCGGTCGCGACGGCCGCCCGGACGCGCACAACGATCGATTTCGACGCGGGCGTGTGGCTCTTCTCGGCGATGCTGCCGAGCGGCACGAGCACGTTCGCCTCGGGGAAGTAGGCCGCGACGTTGCCGCGGGGGATCGTGTACAGCACGACGCGGAACGCGCGCGCGGCGCGCTCCCCGTCGGAGAAGCGGCTCGTGACGTCGACGAGGTCCCCCTGGGCGAGGCCGCGCTCGGCCGCGTCCTCGGCGTTCATGAACACGACGCGGCGCCCGCCCCGGACGCCGCGGTAGCGGTCGTCGAGCCCGTAGATGGTCGTGTTGTACTGGTCGTGGCTGCGGATCGTCATCATCAGGAGCTCGCCCGGCTCGAGATCGTGCCGCGGGAGCGGGTGGACGATGAAGTTCGCCTTGCCGGTCTCCGTGCGGAACTCGCGCCGCGCCGCCGCGTTCGGCAGGGCGAAGCCGCGCGGGTCCCGGATGCGCGCGTTGAAGCCGTCGAAGCCGTCGATCGTGCGCTCGATGAGATCGCGGATCCTGTCGTAGTCGGCGGTGAGCTCCTCCCACGGCACGCGCGAGCGCGCGCCCAGCGCCGCGCGGGCGAGGCCCGCCACGATCGCCACCTCGCTGCGCAGCAGCTCCGAGGCCGGCGGGAGGCTGCCGCGCGAGCTCGAGACGACGCCCATCGAGTTCTCGACGGTCACGAACTGCGGCCCGCCCGCCTGCGCGTCGCGCTCGGTGCGGCCGAGGCAAGGCAGGATGAGCGCGCGCCTTCCCGTCACGAGGTGCGCCCGGTTCAGCTTGGTCGAGACGTGCGCGGTGAGGTCGCACCGGGCGAGGGCGCGGGCGGTCAGCGCCGTGTCCGGCGTGGCCGAGAGGAAGTTGCCGCCCAGCGCGAAGAAGACGCGGGCGCGCCCCTCGGCCATCGCCGCGATCGCGGCGACGGTGTCGAGCCCGTGGCGGCGCGGCGGGGAGAAGCCGAAGTTCTGCTCGATCCGATCGAGGAGCTCCGCGGGCGGGCGCTCCCAGATGCCCATCGTCCTGTCGCCCTGCACGTTGCTGTGCCCGCGCACCGGGCACGCGCCCGCGCCGGGCCGCCCGATGTTGCCGCGCAGGAGCAGGAAGCTCATCACCTGCTGGACGTTGGCCACGCCGTTCTGGTGCTGCGTGAGGCCCATGGCCCAGCACGCGATCGTGCGCTCGGAGCGCATCGCGATCTCGGCCGCCGCCCGGATCCGGTCGCGCGGGACCCCGCTCTGCGCGACGATGTCGTCCCAGGGCGCGCCGCGCACGGCCTCCGCGAACGCCTCGAAGCCGTGGGTGTGGCCCGCGATGAACGCGCGATCGAGCACGGCGCCCGGCCTCCGCGCCTCCTCCTCGAGCATCTCCTTGATGATCCCGGTGAAGAGCGCGACGTCGCCGTTGATGCGCACCTGGAGGAAGAGCGTCGAGAGCGGCACGCCCGAGCCGACGAGATCGAGCGGGTGCTGCGGGTGCTGGAAGCGCTCGTTGCCTGCCTCGGGGAGCGGGTTCACCGTCACGAGCTCGCACCCGCGCAGCCGCGCCTCGCGCAGCGCCGAGAGCATGCGCGGGTGGTTCGTCCCCGGGTTCTGCCCGACGACGAAGATGGCGTCGGCCAGCTCGAAATCGTGGAGGGATACGGTCCCCTTGCCCACGCCGATGGCCTCGCGCAGGCCGACGCCGCTCGACTCGTGGCACATGTTCGAGCAGTCGGGCAGGTTGTTCGTCCCGAGCTCGCGCACGAACAGCTGGTAGAGGAACGCCGCCTCGTTGCTCGTGCGGCCCGACGTGTAGAAGACGGCCTCGTCCGGCGAGCCGAGCGCGCGCAGCGACGAGGCGACGACGTCGAGCGCCTCGTCCCACGACACCGGGCGGTAGTGCGACGCGCCCTCGTCGAGCAGCATCGGGTGGGTGAGCCGCCCCTGCTTGCCGAGCCAGTGGTCGGACTGCCGCGAAAGCGCCTCGACGCTGTGCTCCCGGAAGAACTCGGGCGTGACGCGGCGGAGCGTCGCCTCCTCGGCGACCGCCTTGGCGCCGTTCTCGCAAAACTCCGCGAGCGAGCGCTTCTCGTCGGGCTCGGGCCACGCGCAGCCGGGGCAGTCGAAGCCCTCGCCCTGGTTCACGCGGAGGAGCGTGCGCACGGCGCGCGCGACCCCCATCTCGCCGACCGCGTGCCGGAGCGTCGCGCCGACCGCCGGGAGCCCGCCGGCCGCCGCGCTGCGCTCGCCGATCCTCGGCGCCTCGGGCTCGATCGGCGGCTCCGCCTGCACGTTGCGCGGCACGTCGCGGGCCGTCACGACGCGGCCTCCGCCGGGACCACGACGGGGACCTCGACGCGCTCCCGGCCCGCGTACACGTTGAACCGCCCGTCGCGCGCGAAGCCGACGAGCGTCATCCCGTGCGCCGCCGCCAGCTCGGCGGCGAGGCTCGAGGGCGCGCCAACCGCGACCATCACGGGGATCGAGGCCCGGAGCGCCTTCTGTACGAGCTCGAACCCGGCGCGCCCGCTGACCATGAGCACCGCGCCCGGGTCGGGCAGCCGCCCCGCGAGCAGCGCGGCGCCGATCAGCTTGTCGACGGCGTTGTGGCGCCCGACGTCCTCGCGCAGGTCGGCGAGCGCGCCGCCCGCGTCGAAGAGGGCCGCCGCGTGCAGCCCCCCGGTCCGCCCGAACACCGCCTGCGCGCCCCGGAGCCGCGCGGCGAGCCCGTGCACGACGCCCGGCGCGATCCGGGGGACGCCGCGCGCGAGCGGCGAGGGCGGCGCGAGCGACGCGACGTCGATCGACGCCTTGCCGCAGACGCCGCAGCTCGCGCTCGCGACCGCGAGGGCGCGCTCGGTCCGGCCGAGATCGACGATCACGTCCTCGCCGAGCGTGACGCGCACGAGATCGCCCGAGGGGCCGAGGGCCTCCTCGACGGCGACCACGTCGGCCGCGCGGGAAATGACGCCCTCGGCGAACAGGAGGCCGACCGCGAGCTCGCGGTCGTTGCCGGGCGTGCGCATCGTGATGCCGAGGCGGCGCTCGGCGCGGCGCGCGTCCCCGGGGGCGCGCGCGACGACGACGATCTCGAGCGGCTCTTCGACGGCGAGCAGATCTTCGGCGTCCGAGGCGGTCTCGCCCGTGATCGTGCGAATCGAGACGTGGGCTGTGCTGGACGGCATGGCGGGGTGGTTCCGGGCTCCGTCATCCTAGCCTGCTGCGCCCAGGAGAGCAGGCCGCTCCGGAGGATGTGTTCGATGGTCTGCCAGCGCGGGCCGATGAGGCGGCGTCGAGAAGGCGATGGTGCTGCTATCCTCCAACCGACGGGACGATGACAGGAGGAGAGCCGGATGGAAGATTGGATCGTCGCGCGCCCAGGCCTGCTCGGGGGTAAGCCCTGCATCAAGGGCACCCGCATCAGCGTCGAACTCGTTCTGGATCTGCTGGCGAGCGGGGCGACACGTGAGCAAATCTTGGAAGCCTACCCGCAGCTTCCTGCTGAAGGGCTCTCGGCGGCGCTGCGGTACGCGGCGCGCTCCCTGAAGAACGAGGTGGTCTGGGATGTGAAGATCCCTGCATGAATCCGCTCGCGTTCCCGCTACTCGCGGACGAGAACATCCACCGTGAGGTGGTGCGTGCGCTCGTCCTTCGGGGCAAAGACGTCCGAGCGGTGCTCGAAGAGGGAATGGGCGGCAGAGATGACATCGACGTCCTGCGCCATGCACACGGCCACGGTCGTGTCGTTCTGACACACGATGGGGATTTCGGAACGCTCGCTTACCAGGCCGGCGAACCGCTCGTGGGCATCATCTATTTGAGACCTGGGCACATCTCACCGACGTTCGTGATCGAGATGCTCGAAGCGATCGAGGCCAGCGCAGCCGACGTGGAACCGCCGTTCGTGCTCGTTGCAGAGCGGAAGGACGCGCTGGTGCGTGTTCGGGTCCGGTGTCTTCGACCGGCGCGATGACGAGGGCAGCTTTCAGATACCTTGATGCAGCCAGAGGTTCCCGGCGTCGAGCGCCGTCGTTGCCCGAGCCGCCCGACCCCTCAACCCCTCCACGCCGCGCAGAGCCTCTCGATCTCCCGCTCCGGCGCGTCGAGCGGCGCCTTGCCGCGCCACGCCTCCGGGAACAGCGGCATCACAGCGCACCGGAGCACCGGCGCGAACCCCGCGACATCCGCCGGCCCCCGCGGGATCCGGATCAGGGGCACGCGCTCGCCCGGGAACGCCGAAAGGCGCGCGAGCGCGTTCTCGCGGATCGGCGCGAGCTCGCCCTGGCTCACCTCGCGCGCGTGGACGGCCTGGTAATGGCGCAGAAACGACTCGGCCCGGGCGCGCGGGATCTCGTCGCGCTCCTCCTCGCCGACCTGACGCACCACCGCGAGCAGCGGCAGCGGCACCGGCGTGACGCCGAGCGCCGCGGTGTCGCGGAAGTCGGGCTGCGCGTACGGGAGCACGTCCGGCGGGACGATCGCGAACCCCGCGCGCCCGTACGCGATGAGCCGCACCACCGTGTCGCGGTCGTCCGGGTCGACGGCCTCCATCTCGGCGGCGAGCATCACCTCCGCGCCATCGCCGCCGGCCCCCTGGCCCCCTGCGAGCCCCGCGCCCTCGATCGCCCGGCGCGCGAGCGCGACCGGCGCCGCGCGCAGCAGGGCGGCGAGCCCGGTGCGGCGGAAGGCCGGCAGGACGAGCGCGTGCGACAGGAGCGCCACGCAGCGCCGCGCCGCGCGGTCCAGCGTGACGTAGCAATCGCGCACGCCGGCGAGGTGCCCCTCCGCGTCCCGCGCGAGCAGCAGGTGGTACGTCGCCGTGATCGGCGCCCCCGCGTCCGTGTGCGCCCCGGTGAGCCACGCCCAGAGCACCTCGCGGCGCTCGAGCTCGCCCTTCGGCCCGAAGACCGCGTCGAGCGCCCGGTAGCCCTCGTCGAACGCCGCGCCGTCCTGCGCCTCGTCCACGGAGAACTGCGCGAGCGCCCGCGCGACCTTCTCCGGCCCCTCCCCCGGGCAGACGTCGCGCGGATCGACGATCATCCGGCCATCTCGCGCAGCACCGCGTCGAAGACGCCGATCGCCTCGTCGACGTCCGGGACCGTCGTGATGAGGTGCGGCCGCAGCCGCACCGAGCGCGTCCCCGTGTAGCTCGCGAACACCCCGCGGCGGAGCGCGCGCGAGAGGAAATCGTCGCGCGCCGCGGTCGTCGGCAGGTCGAACGCGAGCAGGAAGCCGCGGCCGCGCGGCTCGCTCGCGAGCGCGGGGTAGCGCTCGCAGAGCTCCTCGAGCCGCGAGAGGAAGTGGCGGCCCGTCGCGCGCACGTTGCCGAGCAGGTCCTCGGACTCGATCGCGCGGAGCGTCGCCAGCGCGATCGCGGACCGCGCGCGATCGCCGTTGCGCGTCTGGTACATGCGCCCGAACTGCGCGACGTCGTACGCGCTCGTCGCGAAGAACCCGCCCATCTGCATCTTCTTCCCGAAGCACATGAGATCGGGCGGGCGCGGCAGCTCGAGCTGCTCGTGCGCCCAGAGCGTGCCGGTGATCCCCATGCCGGTCTGCACCTCGTCCAGGATGAACGCCGCGCCCGCCTTCCCGGCGAGCTCCTGCGCGCGGCGGAAGAAGGCCGCGCTCGCGTGCCGATCGCCCCCCTCGGACTGCACGGGCTCGACGATCAGGGCGGCCACCCGGCCGCCGTGCGCGTCGAGGATCCGCTCGAGCGCGGCGAGGGCCTCCGCCTCGGCGCGGTCGTTCTCGTCGGCGAAGCGCGCCAGCGGGAAGCGGCTCGCGGGGAACGGCGCCGTCGGCCAGGGGAACGCGGGCAGGTCGGCCTTGTGGATCACCTTCGAGTGCGTGGCGGACATCGGCCCGAGGCCCCGGCCGTGGAACGCGCCGGCGAACGACACGACCACCGCGTCGGTGCCCGCGTTGTCGAGGATGCTCTTCTGCAGCTCCTCCGGCAGCTCGAGCGGGTTCCTCGGCAGCCCGGCGGCCTCCCGCCGGCGCTCGCCGTGCCGGATGAACGCCGCCTTGATCGCGGACTCGACGCCCTCGCCCCCCGCGTCCACGCAGAAGACGCGCGCCATGCCGCGCGGCGCGAACCGCTGCTCGAGCGCCTCCACGAACTCGAACCAGGCCGGCGTCGTCACGAACGGCGTCGACGTCGGGTTCGCGACGGCGCGGATGAAGCCCTCGCGGTGCGCCGCCTCGACCAGCGCGGGGTGGTTGTAGCCGAGCGCCCCGAGCGCGAAGTTCGCGAACAGGTCCAGGAACACGTTGCCGTCCACGTCGACGAGCGAGCACCCGCGGCTCGCGATGTCGTCCATCACGACCGCGCGATACCTCGACTGCATGTCGAAGCCGCCGCGCGCCATCCAGGCGCGCGCCTTCGGCCCGGGCAGCTCGGTGACGACTCTTCGCGGAGGGACGGACGGGAGCGTGGGGCGATCGGAGAAATCCATAGGCAACGCGAGTATCCCGCACGCCGGGGCGCGTGTCATCGCCGCTTGCCGCGCCCGGGTGCGCGGGTTTACGACGGGGGCATGGGTGACACGCGCGAGACGGTGAAGAGGCTTTGGATCGACAACGCCGAGAGGGAGGCGCTCTCGGGCGAGACGTTCGAGACCGCGAACCCCGCGACGGGCGGGGCGCTCGCGCGGCTCGCCCGCGGCCGCCGCGAGGACGTGGACGCCGCCGTGGCGTCCGCGCGCGCGGCGTTTCCGCGCTGGGCGGCGATGGATCCGAACGAGCGCGCGCGCATCCTGTGGAAGGCGGGGGAGCTCATCCTCGCGCGGTGCGAGGAGCTGGCGCGGCTCGAGGCACTCGACACGGGCAAGCCGATCACGGCCGCGCGGACGATCGACGCGCCGCGCACGGCAGACACGTTCTTCTACTTCTCCGGGTGGGCGACGAAGCTCGGCGGCGAGACGATCCCGGTCCGGGGTCCGTTCCTGAACTACACCGTGCGCGAGCCGCTCGGCGTCATCGGCGCGATCATCCCCTGGAACTTCCCGCTCTTGCTCGCGGCGCGGAAGGTGGCGCCCGCGCTCGCGGTGGGCAACGTGGTGGTCGTCAAGCCGCCGGAGGAGGCGAGCCTCACGACGCTGGAGCTGGCGCGCATCCTCGCGGAGGCGGGGGTGCCGCCGGGCGTCGTCAACGTCGTCACGGGGCACGGCGAGGAGGCGGGGGCTGCGCTCGTCGAGCACCCGGGCGTCGCGAAGATCTCGTTCACGGGCGGCACGGAGACGGGCAGGACGATCATGCGCGCGGCGGCGGGCACGCTGAAGAAGGTGTCGCTGGAGCTGGGCGGCAAGAGCCCCAACATCGTCTTCGCGGACGCGGACGTGGAGAGCGCCGCGAAGGCGGCGGTGACGGCCATCTTCTACAACCAGGGCGAGCTCTGCACGGCGGGGAGCCGGCTCCTCGTGGAGCGATCGGTGCACGACCGCGTGCTGGAGGTGGTCACGAGCGGCGCGCGCCGGCTGGTCCCTGGCGATCCGCTCGATCCGTCGACGCAGATGGGCCCCCTCGTCTCGGAGGCGCACTTCACGAAGGTGCTCGGCTACATCGACCGTGGCGCGGCCGAGGGGGCCCGCCGCGAGACCGGCGGGCGCCGCGAGGGCCCGGGGTTCTTCGTCGAGCCGACGGTGTTCTCGGCGGTCTCCCCGTCGATGGCCCTCGCCCGCGAGGAGATCTTCGGCCCCGTGCTGGCGGTCCTCCCCTTCGACGACGTGGAGGAGGCCGCGCGCGTCGCGAACGCGACCGAGTTCGGCCTCGCGGCGGGCATCTGGACGCGCGACGTCGGCAAGGCGCACGCGCTGGCCGCGCGCCTCTCGGCGGGCACGGTCTGGATCAACACGTACAACCGCTTCGACGCGGCGAGCCCGTATGGCGGAACCAAACAGTCCGGCTTCGGGCGGGAGAACGGCCGCGCGGTGCTGGACGAGCTGACGCAGCTAAAGTCCGTCTGGGTCTCTCTCAGCTGAACGGGACGCATCGGCGCTGACGACGCGCCCCGCTCTCGTCTCCTTCTCCCGTCCTCGCCTGCAGCGACTACTTCGGCGGGGGCGGGGCCTCCTTCGTGCCAGGGGCCGGGGGCTGCGCGCCGCCCTGGGTCCCTGTCGCGCCCGCGCCCGCCGGGCCGAGCTTCTGCGAGAGCGCCTCCGCGTCCTTCAGGTGCTTCTCGATCGTCGGCCGGAGGTCCTTCTCGACCATCGCCTTCAGATCGGCGTTCTTCGCGTACGGCAGCGCCTTCCTGTCGAGGAAGTCGAGCGTGTTCTGGTGATCCTTGATCATCGTGGCCACGAACTGCTGATCGAAATCGGCCCCTTGCAGCGCCTTCAGCTGATCGAGCGCGCTTTGCGTCTCTTCGGTGAGCTGCTTGCTCTTGTCCGAGTCCGCCGCCGTGATGCCGAGCTTCTTGACCAGCTTGGCCTGCTTCGCCTTGGCCTCGGTGTGGTGCTGGGCGATGGCCTTGGCGTAGGCCTTCACGTCCTTGCTCTTGGCCTTCGTCTGCGCGAGCTGGGCCTCGTCGATCTCCTTCTTGTTCGAGGCGTCGAGCACGGCGAGGATCTGCTCGTCGGTCAGCGGGGCCTCGGCCGGGGCGCTGGGCGTCGTCCCCGCCTGCGGCTCGGTGCCGGGCGGCGGAGCCGGCGGCGTCGCGGGAGGGGCCGCCTCCGGCAGCGGCGGGGCGGCGGTCGGGGCCGGCTGCGGTGGTGCTTCGTTCGTGCTCGGGCTGCTCGCCGGGGGCGTGTTGGAGCAGCCGACGCCGACAGCGAGACCGATCGTCAGGACGAGAGCGTTGCGCGATGCAACCATGGGTAAAGACCTCCTCACGTGGATTCGAGTGCCGGCCCCCGTGCAAGATCCGGTGCACGGCACGGGTGCCCCCTTTTCTCCCGAATCCACGCGACTGCCTCCCTCCCCGCTGTGGCAAGTTGCCACGGGAGTGAGCGAATCTGCCTCATCAGTCCGCTCAGGAGGATGCCTGTGGCGGACTCGACGGTTGCGCGGCGATACTGTCGCACGACAGCCCCGGTAAGGCCGCGCGGCACGGCGCGATGACCTCGGCGAGCACCTCGCGGCGCAGCGCCCCGAGCGCGCTCGCCGGGAGCAGGCCGAGCGCCTCGTGCACGGCGGGGCCGGGGGCCGGGTCGGCGCCGTAGCGGGCGGCGGCGCGGGAGAACGCGCGGTCCGCCGCGGAGCGCGCCGGCTCGCCGAACGTCGCGAGCATCCACGAGAGCGCCCTCCACGAGAGCGCCGCGTGCCGCTCCTCGTCGGCGGCGATGCGCGCGAGCGTGGCCGCGAGCGCCGGATCTGCCGCGCGCTGCGCGATCTCACGGCCCTCCGCCGCGCCCAGCGCCTCGCCCACGCAGCCCTCCTCGACGAGCGCCTCCACCACCTCGGCGACGCCGGCGCCGAGCGGCGCCGTGGCCGCCTCGAGCAGCGGCCCGGGGCCGATAGCCCGGCCGGCGAGGCGGGAGGCGACGCCGTAGGCGAGGCGCGCGTGCTCCACCTCGTCGAGCGCGGCGCGGTGCGCCTCGCCGACCAGGGCGGCCGGCGCGCCGAGCGCGAGGAGCTGGAGGGAGAAGCGGGCGAAGCTCGCGATGGACGCGTGCTCGAGCGCGGCCACGGCGGCGTAGTGCGCCGCGGCGAGCTCGCGCACCTCGGGCGAGAGGGACGCGACATCGAGCTCGGCGGGAGCGCGCCAGTCGTCGCGCGCGGCGCCCTGCGCGGCGCGCGGCCGGCCATCGACGACGAACGGGCGGCCGATGGCGCAGGAGATCCCGGCGCACTCCCAGCGCACGCTCTCTCCCTCCGGGTCGGTGACGACGCAGGCGGCGCCGCGGCCCTCGTCAGAAGATCGGCAGTCCGCATCGCTCAGACAGGTATCTTCCTTGGTGCGGCAGGCGAGCGTCACCTGCTCCCAGCAGCCATTGAAGTACGCCGACAGGCCGCAGGTGCTGCCGGGGCAATCGGCGTCGACCGAGCAGAGGGCCTTTGCGCAGACCGAGTGCTGCTCCCGGAGGGCGCCCGTCCCCTTGCACACGCAGGCCTCGGACGCGCCGCACTCCGCGTCGCTCTCGCAGGCGTACTCGCAGCCGCAATACGCGCCTATCTGCCCGAACGAGCTCACGCACTTTCCGCGGGGTCCCTCCTTGCAATCGGCGTCCGTCTTGCACTGGAACGTTCGCTCCGTGCCGCTGCACGCGCGCTGATCGATGGTCGCGTCGCACCGGACCCGCGTGGCGCGGTGCACGGTGCCGTCCCGCTCCTTGACCCAGCCCACGCCGCGCGGCGGCCGGGGCCCGGGCGACGCTTGTTCGTCCGGGACGCCGGCGTCGCGGGGCGTGGCCTGCGGCTCGCCGAGCGTGACGACTGCGATCTCGGGGCTCTTCGCGTTGGAGCAGCCGGCGGCGCCAGCGGCGAGGAGGAGGGTCATGCGGAGCGAGCGGTGGCGTTCCATTCGCGGAAGGGTAGCAGAGGGGCGCGCGACGCCGGACCGGCCGGCTCGCGGCGGCGCCGTCGCGGTGCGAGCGCGCTTCAACCGAGTCAAGCGGTTCGGGCCTGGACATCGATGCTCGCCGGACGTGCCGCGAAGCGCGCCCCCTCGCGCGGTGCACAGCCCTCTCCGGGATTCCACGCCAGAGCGAGCCGTCTCGGCGACTCGTGCCAGGTTTTCTGAGGGGTCCAGTCTTCGATTCGTCAGAACACCCGCTCGGAACCGAGCGACTCTCCATGATCCATCTTCGGCGGAGCTGTCCCGGCGCGCTCGTCCCTCACACCGTCCGGAGCCGAGCAGCGAGATCGGCAGTTTTGCGGAGACATGGGCGCGCAGCATGGCGCGAGGCCGCGCGCTGCTGCGCAGGACGCGGCGGCTACCTCCTGGCCCTGCGCCCGATCCCGCGCGCGTCGCGCCCGATCGGCTCGCCCAGCTCGAACGCCGGCTCGCCGGTCCTCGCCGGCGGCGCTTGCGGCTCGCCCGCCTCGAGCGGGCCGTGCGCGTTCTCGGCGTCGGCGATGGATGGATAGCGCTCCACGTCGCCGTCGACCCGGAAGCTCCCCTCGCACGCCGGGCGCACCACGCGGCCGAGGACGAGCCCCTCATCCCAGATGCCGCGGTGCTCGATCGCGATCGCGGCGCCCACGGCCACCTCGGAGAGCCGCGATAGCGCGCCCTCCGGCCGCTTCGCCGTGGGCCGCCACCGCAGGATCACGTCCTCGTGAAGCACCACCACGGCGCGATCGCCGGGCAGCTCGGAGACCCCGAGGGCAAGACGGACGCGGCACCCAGGAACGCTGGCTCCCGCCCCACGCTCGTCACCGGCAGCGCCCTCCAGGTCGCCGATAGCGCCCTCCAGGTCGCCGCGCGTAGCGCCCTCCCCCTCATCGCCCACCTCATGGATCGCGATGCTCTGCCCCGGACGCAGATCCTCGAGCACCGTCATGCGAGGTCCTCCCCAGGAGATGTCGGCCACGGACATGGCGCCGTCAAGCGGGCCGCGCGGCTACCTCGGCGCCGGCGCACCCCTGCTGCCCGGCGGCGCCGCGGTCCCGGCATCGCCCTTGCGCCCCAGGTTCAGCTGGATCCGCGCGGGGGACTCCGACGTGATCTCCACCGTCTGCGAGACGCCGTCGCTCGATCGCACGTCGACCGAGAGCGACACGCCCGGCATCGGCCGCGCGATGACCTGGCTGCCCACGCCGAGCACCACGCCGTTCAGCCGCACCACCGCGGCGCTCGGCTCGATCTGCACCGCGATCGGATCCACGAGCGACCGCTGATCCCTCGGCCGGCTCAGCGCGACGAACATGAGCGACGCGACCGCGACGCCCGTGGACACCGAGGCCACGAGCCACGGCAGCGCCACCGGGCGCAGCGCGTCTCCGCCGGCGCGCATCAGCCCGCCGAGCCCCCGCCGCGGCGCAGGCCGCACGCTCCGCCGGCCCTCGGAGGGCGGCCCCGCCGACAGCGTCGCGCCCGGCTTCGGCCGCCACCCCGCGCGCTGCTGCGGGGCGACGGCGGCCGCGATGCGCTGCCGCTCCTCCTCCATGCTCTCCCCGCAGCGCTCCAGGAGGAGCTCCGCCACGTGCGCGGGCGTCACCACGCCCGACCTGCGCATGAGGAAATCTTCCAGCACGCTCGCCATCTCGCCCGCCGTCTGGAAGCGCTTCCGCGGATCGCGCGCGAGCGCCTTGACGATGATCTCCTCGAGATCACGCGGGCAATGCGGCGCGATCAACGTGGGCCGCGGCGGCTCCGGCACCCCGGTCTGCGGCAGCACGAGGTCGTGCAGCACCTGGAACGGGAGCGCGCCCGTCACCGCCTCGAAGAGCACAACGCCGAGCGAGAAGATGTCCGAGCGGCGATCGACCGGCTGACCCTGCGCCTGCTCCGGCGACATGTACTCGCCCTTGCCCTTGATCTCGCCCGTCTGCGTCGTGTCGCCCAGGCGCTCGAACGCCTTCACGATCCCGAAATCGGCCACCTTCACCGTGCCGTCGCGATCGATGAGGATGTTCTGCGGGCAGACGTCGCGGTGCACGATGCCGAGCGGCTCCCCGCGGTCGTCGTGGAGGTCGTGCGCCGCGTGCAGCCCGTGCGCCGCGTCGGCCACGATGCGCGAGGCGATCGCCGGGGAGAGCGGCATCGGACGGAGGCCCGGCCGGAGCAGCTGCTGCATCGTCTGCCCGTCGATCCACTCCATCACGAGGAAGAGCACGCCGTCCGTGTCGCCGAGGTCGAGGATCTCGACCACGTTGCGGTGGTGGATCTTCGAGGCGAGGTTCGCCTCGTCGAGGAACATGCGCTGGAACTGCGGATCACGCGCGAGCGCCGGGATGAGCGTCTTCAGCGCGACGACCTTGTGAAAGCCGCGGGAGCCCTCCATGCGCGCGGCCCAGACCTGCGCCATCCCGCCCTCGCCGATGAGGCGCAGGAGCTCATATCGCCCGAGACGCTGCCCCGGAGCGGGGTCCTCGGAGATCCGCATGGCTCACCAGATGCTGGTGCTCGGGGAGCCGCGCCCGCGGTCCCCAGGAGCAGCCCGGCCGCGGGTCGCGGCCCCTCTCTCCAGACGATCACCATAGCCAAGCGCGACCGCGCCGGAAAGGCTCGTGTGGCGCGCCCGCGCCCACGACGCCTCGATCCCGGCGTCCGCGATGCCCGCGACGCCCCGCGCGACCTTCTCCACTTCTACTTCCACTTCCCCTCACCCGCGATCCGCGTCGCTCCCACGCCTCGCCCCTGCTATGGCCGGAGCACGATGACGAACGCGACAAGCGCTCCGCCCGCCCGCGCGGACCGGGCCCCCGCCTCCAAAGCCCTGTTCGACCGCGCCGCCGCCGTCCTGCCGGGCGGCGTGAACAGCCCCGTGCGCGCATTCCGCGCCGTCGGCGGCGACCCCCTGTTCATCGCGCGCGCCCAGGGCGCGCGGCTGTTCGACGCCGACGGGGACGAGTACATCGACTACGTCGGCTCCTGGGGGCCGGCCATCCTCGGCCACGCGCACCCCGCCGTCATCGAGGCCGTCCGCGAGGCCGCCCTCGGCGGACTCTCGTTCGGCGCGCCGACCGAGCTCGAGGTCCGCTTCGCCGAGAAGATCCGCGAGCTCTACCCGAGCATCGACATGCTGCGCTGCGTCTCGAGCGGCACCGAGGCCACGATGAGCGCCATCCGCGTCGCGCGCGGCTTCACGCGCCGCGACGCCATCATCAAGTTCGAGGGCTGCTACCACGGCCACGCCGATCACCTGCTCGTCAAGGCGGGCAGCGGGCTCGCCACCTTCGGCGCCCCCGACTCCGCCGGCGTCCCCGAGAGCATCGCCCGCACCACGCTGTCCTTGCCCTACAACGACCCGGCCGCCCTCGAGGCCGCCTTCGCCGCGCGCGGCGGCGACATCGCCGCGGTCATCCTCGAGCCCGTTGTCGGCAACATGGGCTGCGTCCCGCCGGAGCCCGGGTTCCTCGCCCTCGTCATCGACCTCTGCCGCAAGCACGGCTCGCTCTCGATCTTCGACGAGGTGATGACCGGCTGCCGCCTCGCCCGCGGCGGCGCGCAGGAGCGCTTCGGCCTCCGGCCGGATCTGACGACGCTCGGCAAGATCGTCGGCGGCGGCATGCCCCTCGCGGCCTACGGCGGCCGCGCCGACGTGATGCACGTCGTCTCGCCGCTCGGCCCCGTGTACCAGGCGGGCACGCTCAGCGGCAACCCCATCGCGGTCACGGCGGGGCTCGCGACGCTCGATCGCCTCACGCCCGCGCTCTACGAGCGGCTCGAGAAGCTCGGCGCTTCCCTCGAGGAGGGCCTCCGGGCCGCCGCCGAGGGCGCCGGCGCGGCCGCGTGCGTCCAGCGGGTCGGCTCGATGATCACGCTGTTCTTCACGAGGGGCCCGGTCCGCTCCTGGGCCGACGCCGCCACGTCCGACACGAAGCGCTTCAGCGCCTTCCACGCGGCGATGCTCGCGCGAGGCGTCTACTGGCCTCCGTCGCAGTACGAGGCGGCGTTCCTGAGCGGCGCGCACTCGGAAGAGGACATCGAGCGGACGATCGCCGCCTGCCGCGAGGCGCTCGCGGCCTGAGGGCCGCGCCGGCCTTTCCCAGGAGGGCACCCGCGACGGCGGGGCCAGGACGGCGAAGGGCCGACCGCCGCGGCGATCGGCCCTCCCCGCGCCGGCGCTCCTTCTTCGGTGCCGGCGCGCGAACGGTCCTCGGAGCGTGTCAGTCGGCCGCGCGGACCCAGCCGTTTCTGTAGTAGTTGCCGCGCGCGGTCGGCCAGAGCAGGCAGTTCGTCGCCGATCCCGGCACCGTGTACACGTACGTGTTCGGCTCCGGGTCCGCCCCGTTCCACCCGATCTCGCGGAGCGACACGACGATCTCGATCGTCCCGTCGCCGTTCACGTCGGCGAGCGTCGGCACCGGCATCGCGCCGAGCCGCGGCAGCGGGATCGTGTGGAGGATCGTGCCGCCGGCGTCGAGGACGAAGAGGTGGCTCCTGCCCTCCTCGGTCGAGTAGGTGTTGAACACGACCTCGGGGATGCCGTCGCCCGACAGATCCCCGACCACGACGCCGCCCGTGAGCACCTGCGTGTCGTCCGTGTAGGTGACGTCCCAGAACTCGGTCTTGTCGGCGTAGACCGCGTGGATCCGCCCGTCCAGGCCCGCGAAGATCATCTCGGGCCCGGCGTGCGTCGCGTCGAGATCGGCCACGGTCACCTGCTGCGTCATGGCCACGATGTTGCCGCCGAGATCCTCGCCGCCGGACAGGTAGTCCGAGGCGTAGAACGGGCTCTCCCACCCCTCGATGCGGCTCGCGTCGTTGCGGACCGCCCACAGGCCGACGCCCTGGGACTGGTCATTCATGGCGACGTCCTCGGCCGCCGCGAGCATGATGATCTCCGGCGTGCCGTCGCCGTCGAGGTCCGCGATCGCAGGGGCCGAGTTCTTGAAATAGGCCTGCAGGTCGCTGCTGTCGCCGAAGCCCTGCTGCGCGAGCTCGAGATCGTGCATGTACCGCACGCCCGGCGTCTTCGGGCGGCCCTCGAACATGGGATTCGCGTCGAAGGCCTCTCCCGTGCCGTGATAGAACCCGGCATAGGAGTTATCCATCGGCGAGACGATGTCCTGCGATCCATCGCCGTCGAGATCACCGATGGCCAGGTTCTGGTCGTAGCCGCCCACGATCCAGCACTCGGCGTCGTCGCTGCGGCGCGCGTCGCAGCCGATCGTCTCGCTCTCGATCGGCGGGAAGCCCGCGACCGCCGACCCGCTCGCGTGGAAGGCCATCAGGATGTCGGAGTAGTCGGGGGACCTGTCGGTGCTCGCGGCGACGACGTCGAGCTGACCGTCGCCGTCGATGTCGCCCGCGGCGAGGGAGCGGATCTCGTCGTTCCAGGTGACGGGCCAGCCGCTCACCAGCCGGCCGCTCGCGTCGAGCATGTAGATCGTGGTGCGCGCCGCGAAGACCACCTCGAGCTGCCCGTCGCCGCGGAAGTCCGCGACGATCGGGCTCGCCCAGATGCGGCCGTTCTCACGCGCCTCGTTGTACCGCCACTTCTGCTCGCCGTCGGGGCCCCAGACGACGACGTTGCCGTTGTGCGTCACCAGGATCTCCTGCTCGCCGTCGCCGTCGAGATCGGCGACCACCGGCGACCCGAGCCACGCGCTCTCGTCGTCGTCGGACAGCTGGAGGAGGAGCTGGGGCTCCGCGACGTCGGACGAGCCGCTCGACGCCGGAGCGCACGACGCGGCGGCCGGCAGCGGCTTGGAGCCCCCACCGACGGGGGGGCGGTAGCCACCGGAGCCAGAGGAGCCACTGCCGCTGCCGCTGCCGCTGCCGGTGGTGGGAGAGGTGCCGTCGAGGTTACCGAGCTGCCCTTCGCAGGCCGCGAGGGCGAGGACACTGGTGAAGAGAGCGATTCTACCGGGAATTACAAAACCTCGGTTGGAGACAAGGGAGTTCATCATGCCAGGGAGCTTACCAGCGCTCCGGGCCCTACAAGGAGGTGGAAGCGGAAAATTGACGCAGTCGCGCACACGCCGGACGGTGCGTTACGCTCCTCCTTCTGGCGCTCAGGTGGCACACGTCATTGCAGGGGGGAGGCAAGTACACGTTCGTGACGTAGCGCGCACGCGCTCCACCCCCGTTCCCGTTCCCCACCTCCGCTCGCGCCCCCGCGCGACGTCGGAGGCGCATGGCGGGGGTATGGGTGCGGGTAGGTGCTGTGCTAGGCTCCGCCGCCATGAACGTATCGCGACGGCTTTGGATTGCTGGCGCCGCATGTGCCCTCCTGATGGGGACGACGGCGCTTGGCTGCAGCTCGAATCCCGCGCCCAAGACGGCCAAGGTGCAGGCCGGCGACATGCCCGAAGGCGGCGACTGGACGGGGGTCTATTACAGCGAGCTCTACGGCTACCTGCACCTCGTGCAGGACAACGACGCCATCGAGGGGCGCTGGCTCCGTCCGGTCAAGGATCGCTGGGGCGTGCTGCACGGGACGGTGACAGGCGACCTCATCAAATTCACGTGGACCGAGCACACCATCGGCGCGATCGGGGAGAGCGCGACCAAGGAAGGCCGGGGGTACTTCAAGTACACGCGGCCGGAGGGCGAGAACGTCGACGACCGGCTGGCGGGCGAGATCGGCCGCAACAAGGACGAGGTCGGCGAGCCCTGGGAAGCGGTCAAGCAGCGCAACATGCTCCCGGATCTGAAGTCGATCGGGGGCTCCGGCGCCTCCGACATGGGCGGCGGCGACTGGGACAGCGCGAACCAAGAGGAAGGCGCGCCCGAGCCGCCCGCCGCTCCCTCCGACGAAGCACCTGCCGAGCCCCCCGGCCTCTGACATAACAGCCCCCGATGACCCAACCGCAGCCTCGAGGCATTCAGTTCCGCGAACCCCCCATCTTCGAGCGTGGCACGCCGGGCAGGACCGGCGCGTCGCTCCCCCCGCTCGACGTGCCCGAGGTCGAGCCCGCCGCCCACTACGGCGCGCTCGCCCGCAAGGAGCCAGCCGGCCTGCCGGAGGTGAGCGAGCCGGAGGCCTTCCGTCACTTCATCCGGCTCTCGCAGTGGAACTTCTGCATCGACGGGCAGATGTACCCGCTCGGGTCGTGCACGATGAAGTACAACCCGAAGATCAACGAGTGGGCCGCGCGCATCCCCGGATTCGCGAAGCTGCACCCGATGACGCCGGACGAGCTCAGCCAGGGCTCGCTCGAGGTGATGTGGCGCCTGCAGGAGGCGCTCTGCGAGGTCAGCGGGATGGACGGCTGCTCGCTGCAGCCCTCCGCGGGCGCGCAGGGCGAGCTCGCCGGGCTGATGATGATGCGGGCGTTCCACGAGTCGAAGGGGCGCTCGCCGAGGAAGGTGTTCATCCCGGAGAGCGCCCACGGCACGAACCCGGCGAGCTGCGCGCTCAACGGGCTCGTGGCCGTCCGGATCGAGAAGACCGCCGACGGCATCACCCACCCCGAGCAGGTCCTCGCCGCGATCGAGCGCGAGGGGTCGGACGGCGACGTCTGCGGGCTGATGATCACGAACCCGAACACCCTCGGGGCCTACGAGACGCACCTGCCGGCGATCATCAAGCTCATCCACGACAAGGGCGGGCTCGTGTACGGGGACGGCGCGAACACGAACGCGATCATGGGGCACGCGCGCCCGGGCGACGTCGGCATGGACGTCATCCACATCAACCTGCACAAGACGTTCACGACCCCGCACGGCGGCGGCGGCCCCGGCTCCGGGCCGGTCTGCTTCAAGAAGCACCTGGAGCCGTTCCAGCCCTCACCCGTCCTCGTGCGGCGCGGCGACGCCTTCGCGTGGGACCGCGACCGGCCCCAGAGCGTCGGGCGGCTCCGGGCCTTCACGGGCAACTTCGGGATGTTCATCCGGGCGTACACGTACATCCGCGAGATGGGCGGCGACGGCCTGACGGCGGCGAGCAGCCTCGCCGTGCTCAACGCGCGCTACCTGTGGGCCAAGCTGAAGGACCACTACCTCGCGCCGGTGCCGCAGCCGTGCATGCACGAGGTGGTGCTCTCCGACAGCCAGCTGGAGAAGGAGACCGGGGTCAAGACGCTCGACGTCGCCAAGCGGCTGCTCGACTACGGCTTTCACGCGCCCACCGTCTACTTCCCGCTGGTCGTGCCCGGCGCCCTGATGATCGAGCCGACGGAGACGGAGACCCGCGAGACCCTCGACGAGTTCGTGGCCGCGATGCTCAGCATCCTCAAGGAGGCGCAGGAGACGCCGGAGGTCGTGAAGCAGGCGCCCCACGGCACGGTGGTCGGCCGCCTCGACGAGGCCCGCGCCGCGCGCCAGCCGCGCCTGCGATGGACGAAGGCCTGAGCTCCCGGAGGAGGCGGCCCGCGGTCGGCCTCCTCCGGCGGGCGGCGCCAGCCGGCCGCGCGCTCCAAATTCGCGAATCTCCGCCAGACGCGACTACAATGAGCGCCGAGGGACCGCAGTGAGGCACCTCACGGGACGAGCGACGCGTGGCCGATACCGTTGAGAACGAAGGCGACATCGAGACGATCAGCCAGACCACCCCGGTCTCGGTCGGAGACGCCGTGCGCCTCGTGTTTCGCGCCTACGACGAGGCGACCCCGCCGTTCAACATCAAGATCCGCTCCCCCTCCGGGAAGATCATCATCGAGCGCGTGCTGCGCGATCTGCCCACCGGCAAGCCGCAGAGCGCCTCGCCCGTCGAGTTCAGCGCGTCGTCCCCCGGCGAGTACAAGATCGAGATCAAGCAGCTCTACGGCAAGGCGAAGGGCACGGCCGTCCTGCGCGTGAAGCCCTGAGGCGCTCCGCGCTAGCTCGCAAAACCGGGGAGCAGCATCGCTGTCATGCGGTCCGGGCTGACGATGCCCTGGTCGTGCATCCAGCCGTTCGCCGCCTCGACGGCGGCGCGGCCCTCGTCGCCCTTGAGCAGCTCGCCGTGGCGGCGCCGCGCCGCCGCGGCGTAGAGGGCCATGCCGGCGGCCTCGAAGCCGCGCACCGCGTCGGCGAGCTGCTGGACGGCGACCTCCCCCTCGCCGCGGGCCGCGGCGATCGCCGCGCGCACCGCGGCCGCGAGCGGGTCGGCCCAGGGCATGTGCTCCGCGTCGATCTTGCGGGCGGCGCGCGTCGCCTCCTCGTACAGCGGCTCCGCGTCGGCCGGCGTGGACGCGGCGGCGGCGGCCAGCGCGGCGCAGGCCCGGAGGTGGGTGATGATGATGCGCACGGCCTGGATGCGCAGGACGAGCGAGCTCTCGAGGCCCGCCCGCTGCTCCGCGAAGAGGCGGTACGTCGCCTCGCCCTCGCCCCGGTACAGGCCGATGTGCGCGCGGGCGACGAGATCGAAGTAGCTCTGCAGCTGGAAGCCCGCCTTGGACCAGCTCCGGATGGCGTCCTGCGCCTGGCGCAGCGCGGAGTCGGGGTCGTCGCCGACGAGCCAGTAGGCGTTGCTCTGCGAGGAGCGGAGGCTCGTGGCGAGGTAGCGGTCGCCGCGCTCGTCGGCCGCCTGCAGGTACATCGGGACCCGGCGCATGAACTCGCGCGTCTCGCCGCCGTACCAGAGCGCCCAGACCGAGAAGGTGTGCGCCCAGCTCCGCTCCCACGTGACGCCGGTGCAGCGCTCGCGAAAGATGGTGTCCGCCCGGTCGAGATCGGCCACGCCCTGCTGCCAGCGGCCGAACAGCGTCGCGGTGACGCCGCCGACGAAGCCGACGAGGCCGAGCGCGTGAGGCCTGCCGATGCGCGCCGCGATCGCGCTCGCCGTCGAGAGCAGGTCGGCGACGCGGGACGCGGACGGGCCGCCGTCGATCGCGAGGTAGGTCGCCTCGAAGGCGAGCGCGCGCGTCACGCGGTACGGCTCGCCCGCCTTGAGCGACAGGAGGAGGTTGCGCGCCTGGAAGTCGGCGCCGCGCGTGGGGTCGACGATGGCGAGCCCCATCGCCGCCGACCAGCAGACGTCGATGCGCATGAGGTCCTCGGGCGAGACCTCGTCGGCGGGGCGCTCGACGAAGTTGAGCCCGCGCAGGCGCACCTGCGCGCGCCGCAGCATCAGCGACGCGACCGCGAGCTCCGGCGTCTTCGGCACCTGCATGCCGACCGCGCCGAGCACGGAGCGCAGGCCCGCCATCCCGGCGTCGACGTAGCCGGCGCGGAGCAGGTTCTCCGCGGCCCGGCGGCCGAGATCGATCGCCTCGGACTCCGGGGCGCCGTCGCTCGCGGCCATGTAGGCCTCCGCGGCCTTGGCGCCGCGGCCCGCGCTGCTCAGGGCGTCGCCGAGCTTGGCGAGCACGACCCGCCGCTCCGCCGCGCCAGGCAGGTGGAGGTCGATCGCCATGCGGTAGAGGCGCGCCGCGTGGTCGAACGCGAACGCGGCCTCGGCGTGCTCGCCGGCGCGCACGGCGTAGCCGGCGGCGCGCTCGGGGTCCCCGGCGGCGCGCCAGTGCTCGGCCAGCGCCTCGAGCTCCGCGCGCCCCGAGGCCTCCAGCGCCAGCGCGAGCCGGCCGTGCCAGCTGCGCGCCGCCTGCTCGTCGAGCCGGCTCGCCACCGTCTCCCGGATGCGGTTGTGGAACGGCTCGAGGAACTCGTCCTGACCCGAGCCGCCGGTCCGCACGAGGTTCGCCGCGCGCAGGGCCGAGAGCACCCGCGTGAGCTCCCCGAAGTCCGCCGCCATGGCGTGCGCGGCCACCGACGTCAGCACCGGCGCGCCGGCGCACACGACGAGCTCGAGCAGCTGGCGCGCCCGCGGGTCGAGCCGGCTGATCCGCGCCCAGAGGACGTCGTCGAGGCGCACCGGGCCGCCGTCGGCGTCCGGGGACATCATCCGGTGGCGCAGGAGCGCGTCGATGAACAGCGGGTGGCCGCCGGCCTCCTGCGCGATCGCCTCGATGCTGAGCGGGTGGCCGACCTGGGCGCCGCGGAGGAGGAGCGCGCAGAGCTCCTGCGCCTCCGCGAGCGACAGGCGGTGGACGATGATGTGCCCGAGCGAGTCGATCGGCACCCCGAGCTGCCGCGAGACGGGCGGCGCGGTCTCCGAGGCGGTCCGCACCGTCGCCACGAGCATCATCGCGCGCGGGCGCGAGGGGTCGACCAGCGCGCCCGAGGACACGGGCCCATCGAGGCCGGCGAACGAGCCGGGCCGGGTCGCGGCGTGGAGATCGGCCTCGGTCCACGGGCGCATCACCTCCGAGAGCAGCGCGACGCTGTCGGCGTCAGCCCACTGGAGATCGTCGATCGCGAGCACGAGCGGCCGCTCGGCCGCGAGCCGGCCCAGCAGCTCCCGGAGCGCGGCGAAGACGAGGGCGCGGATCTCGGGCGGGTCGATCGCCTTGCGCCGAGCGCGCGCCTCCGTGATCGCCGGGACCGTCCGGAGCACCGGGAACACCGTGCCGAGCAGGCCCGCGTTGGGCGGCAGCAGCGTCTTGACCTGCTCGGGGGGGCGGCGCACGAGGTGCCGGCTCAGCCCGTCGATGAGCTCGTCCACCGCCTTGTAGGGGACCGCCTCGCGCTCGTAGCAGCGCCCCGCGAGGACGAGCGCCTCCTTGTCGATGCGCTCCAGGAACCGGCGCAGGAGCGCGCTCTTGCCGACGCCCGACTCGCCCTCGATGAACCGCGTGACCGCGCGCCCGAGCTTCGCCTCCGCGAACGCGCCCTCGAGCGCGGCGAGCTCGCTGCGCCGGCCGACGAAGCCGATGCGCTGCGAGAGGACGGGCGGCTCCTCGATGAGCTCCTGCACCTGCAGCCGGCGCAGCACGTCGCGCGCCGTCGGCCGGGCGGCCGGGTCGATGCGGAGCATGTCCACGCAGAGCTCGTCGATGTCGGGGGGCATGTCCTCGACGAGCCGGCTCGGCGGCGGAGGCTCCGCTCGCCGCATCATGTCGAGCGCCGCCTTGGGCGCCGTCTGGAACGGGTAGACGCCGGTCAGCGCGAGGTAAAGCATGACCCCGACACTGTAGAGGTCCGCCTCGGGCCCGGCGGCCTTGGCCTCGGCCTGCTCGGGCGCCATGTAATGGAGCGTTCCGACGACGGCCTGCTCGCGCCCTGCGCCGCTCGCGTCGGCGACGAAGCCGAAGTCGAGGAGGACCACCCGCTCTTCCGCGGTGACGAGGACGTTGGAAGGCTTGATATCGCGGTGAACCTTGTAAGCCGCATGCACCGCCGCGAGCCCCTGGGCGAGCTGCGCCAGGGCCGAGCGGAGGCGGGCCTCGTGGAAGGGGCGCTTGATCCGGGGCTGTGGCTCCGACGCAGGGCCCTGCGCAGCAGGCCACATGGGGCTCGACGGCAGGGTGGAGCGGCGCCCGACGCCCGCGGGCTCGCCCCTCGGCCCGGCGTCGCCCTCCTCGTGGAGCCGCACGTGGACCACGAAGTCGACGCCGCGGATGAGCTCCA
The DNA here is from genome assembly GCF_051524395.1 of Sorangium sp. So ce117. Classification (NCBI taxonomy): domain Bacteria; kingdom Pseudomonadati; phylum Myxococcota; order Polyangiales; family Polyangiaceae; genus Sorangium; species Sorangium sp. So ce117. The sequence goes on along the minus strand of NZ_CP150309.1, from coordinate 13,031,296 downwards.
TCGTGAAGAAGAGCTGCCCCTCTTCCTCGTGAAGCTCGCCGAGGCTGACCAGGTTCGGGTGCTGGATGTCCTGGAGCGCGCGGAACTCGTTCTTGAACCGGAGGCGCGCGTCGGCGCTCAGATTCCGGAGGATCTTGAGCGCGACCCGCCCCTTTCGCTCGCGATCGAAGGCCTCGTAGACAACCCCCATCCCGCCGCGGCCCACGACGCGAACGACCTGGAAGCGACGCGTGCCTCCAAACTCGGGTCTCGCGTTCCTCAGGCCCATGCGTGGGGACCAAGAAATCACCGGCGCCGGGCGGTGGCAAGCAGTGCGTGGAGAACGCGTGGGCAGCGCGCGGCGAACGCGTGGGCAGCGCGCCCGGACGCGCAGGGGAGGCGCGCTCCGAACGCATTGGGCGCGCTCCAGCGCCGCGCGAGCCCTGCGCGGCGCTGGAGCGCGCCGCGAGCAGGATCGGCAGAAAGGTGGCACGCCCAGGGGAAGGGCGGTAGCGTACGCCGCCTGCGAGCGAAAAGAGCCCGGCCGGGCGCGCGCCGCTCAGCCGGTCAGCCCGGCGCGCACCCAGTTGACAACGGGAGGGCATCATGGTCTGCGTAGTACGCTCCGAGGCTTCGGAAGCGGTTCGGAAAGCGCCACGCGCAAAGGGTTTGCTGGGGTGATCCAGAGGTTGAGAGACTTCTTCTCGTCGCCGGGGCAGCGCAGCATGACGCCCCAGACCGAGAGCGCGGCCGAGCGCAACCCGGGATGCAGCCTCGTTGTAGAGAACGTCAGCAAGAGCTTCGGTAAGACACAGATACTGAACGACGTGTCGTTCACGGCGGAGGCCGGCGAGTTCGTCACGCTCCTCGGGCCTTCCGGCTGCGGCAAGACGACGCTGCTCCGCATCATCGCGGGGCTCGATCGCGCCGATCGGGGGCAGATCCTGCTCGCGGGCAGGGCGGTTGACCACCTGCCGGCGAACCGCAGGCCGGTGAACACCGTGTTCCAGAACTATGCGCTGTTCCCGCATCTGACCGTGTTCGAGAACGTGGCCTTCGGCCTGAGGTCGCGCAGCTTCCCTGATTCCGAGGTGCGCGAGCGCGTGCGTTCGAGCCTCTCGATGCTGAAGCTCGATGACCTCGCGGAGCGGTATCCGCACCAGATCTCGGGCGGTCAGAAGCAGCGAGTCGCGCTCGCGCGCGCGGTCGTCAACGAGCCTGAGGTGCTGCTGCTCGACGAGCCGATGTCGGCGCTCGACGCGAAGCTGCGCGCCGAGGTGCAGCTCGACCTGCGCCGGCTCCAGCGCGCGCTCGGGAAGACGTTCGTGCTCGTCACGCACGATCAGGACGAGGCGATGACCGTCTCGGACCGCATCGTGCTGATGAACAAGGGCCGCATCGAGCAGCAGGGGGTGACGGCCGAGGTCTACGAGCGGCCGCAGAGCCGCTTCGCCGCCGAGTTCTTCGGCGCGGCCAACCTCATCTCCGCGCAGCGCGTCGGCGCCACGCTCGTCTTCACGACGGTGGGCGCGCTGAGGGTGCAGACCAAGCCTCAGTGGGAGTACGGCACGCTCGCGATCCACCCCGAGTGGATCGAGCTCTGCGAGAACGAGCCGGCGGAGAACGGCGTGCGCGGCGTGGTGAAGGAGAGCTTCTACCGCGGCGATCACGTGGAGCTCATCATCGAGCCCGGGCCGCTGCGCGTGCAGCTCAGCCCCCGCTCGCGGCTCAAGCCCGGCTCCTCGGTCTGGCTCGCCCTGCCCGCCGAGCGGCTCGAGGTGCTCAGTGACTGAGCCCACGGTCTGGTATGGCCAGCTCACGACGCGGCGCAGGCTCCTCGCGCGGGGGTCCCTGTTCATCGCGGGCGGCGTCTCCTGGCTGTCCGTGTTCCTCCTCTTGCCGAGCCTGGCGCTCCTCGTCGTGTCGTTCCTCAAGCGCGACGCGGACGGCGCCCTGCTCTGGGAGCTGTCGTTCGAGTCGTTCGAGCGCATCTTCGGCTCCGCGTCCGGCGAGAACGCGCGCATCCTCATCAGGAGCATCGTCCTCGCGCTCGTCGTGACGACCGCCTCCGTGATGCTCGCCTATCCGATGGCCTTCTTCATCGCGCGCGGCTCGCGTCGCCGGCGCTTCTTCTGGCTCGCGCTCATCATCGTCCCGCTCTGCACGAACCTCGTGATCCGCACGTTCAGCTGGAAGCTCCTCCTGTCGGCGCAGCTCCTGCCTGCAAAGCTCGCCGCCTGGCTCGGGTGGATCGACCCGGGCCGCGACGTCTATCCCAGCTGGACGGCGGTCACGATCGGCCTCGTCGCGGCCTCCCTCCCGTTCGCGGTGGTCCCCCTCTACACGAGCATCGATCGTCTCGACTGGTCGCTCGTCGAGGCCGCGCAGGACCTCTATGCGTCGCGGCTGCGCATCTTCCTCGCGGCGATCCTGCCGCAGACCCTCCCGGGCCTCAGCGTCGCAGTCCTCCTCACGTACGTCCCAGCGATGAGCGTCTTCGTGGTGAGCGACATGCTCGGCGGCGCGAAGCACTGGCTGATAGGGAACCTCATCCAGCACCAGTTCGGCCCGGGGAGGAACATCCCTTACGGCGCGGCGCTCAGCCTGGTGCTCATCGTCCTGACGCTGGGCGGCGTGTCCCTCTACCGCCGGAATGGGCGCTCCGTGGAGATCCTGTGAAGCTCGGCCGGGGCCTCTGGCGCGCGCTGACGACGATCGCCGCCTTCTTCGGCTTCGCGCTCCTCTACCTGCCGCTCTTCGCGGTCGCCGTCTACTCGTTCAACGCCGCGGAGCGGGGCCTGCTCTGGACCGGCTTCTCGGTCCGCTGGTACCTCGATCTCTTCGCCGATCCCGAGATCAACCGGCGCGCCATGGAGATCCGCGAGGTCGCCGTGAACACCCTGGTGCTCGGAGGCGCCTCCACGCTCATCGCGACGGTCCTCGGGACGCTGCTCGCCCTGGGGATGCACTTTCCGTGGCCGAGCTCCGTGAGTCGCGTGCTCGAGTCGATCGTGGACATCCCGGCGGTCGCCCCCGACATCACGTTCGCGGCGGTGCTGGTCATGGCGTTCAACGTGCTCCGCCGCGTGGTGGACCATTGGTTCGAGCCCAGCATGACGACGATGATCATCGGTCATGTGACGTTCGAGATCGCGTTCGTGACGCTCATCGTCCGCAGTCGGCTCGTCGCCATCGGGCCGACGCTGAGCGAGGCCGCGATGGACCTCTATGCGTCGCCCTGGATCCACTTCCGGAGGGTCACGCTCCCCCTCCTGTGGCCGGCGATCGTGGGGGGCGCCATGCTGGCGTTCACGCTGTCGCTCAACGACTTCGTGATCAGCTTCTTCACGTCCGGCCCACGCTCGGTCACGCTCCCGCTCTACGTCTACCAATCTCAGATGCGAGGCGTGCGGACCGACCTGTTCGCGATTTCAACGCTCCTCCTGATCGGCGTGGCGGTGTCCATCATGATCCTGGAGCGGCTCACCCGCTGGAGGCACAATTGAGCCGCCGGGCGGGGCTCGCGGCGGACGCGGCGGAGTTCGGCGCGCCGGGCGCCGGGCGGCCAAGGGGCTCGCGCGCGCCGCGCGGAGCCGGGACGACTCCTGCGCGTCAGCGCAGCGATGCACCGCCCTTGTTCACCTTCTCGCTGGACCTGACCAGCGCTCCACCTCGCTCTGGCTCGCGCGGCCCAGCCTAGGGGCGCCGAGCTCGAGCGCTTGCCTGACGGGGCCTCCTGCGGGGCACCGGGCCCGGACCGCGCGCCGCCCCGGGTTCCGCTCACTCTGTCATGCGCTCCGCGCACGGCGCCTACACAGCGGCGTCCATGCCGGCGTGAGGTCCACGGCCGCCTGTGCGAACAGGTTGGATCAGCTGACGGCTTACGGTAAGCTGACCCGGCAATGCGGCTGTTTCGTCCCAAGCTCGCCGGGTTTTTGCGTGACGGCTGGACCCGGCGGACGGCGCTTTGCGCTCCACTTCGACCGTTGGGAATCGAGATCGAAAGATGAGCTTTCGTCGCTCCGCACTCCTACTCATACTCGTAGCACTCCTCACATTCTCCGGTCGGCCTGCCTGGGCGGATGATCTGGCCGATGAGGCCGATCTGCACTTCAGGATCGCCACGGAGCGCTATTCGGCGCGTGACTACCGGGGCGCCCTGGAGCACTTCCTGGTGTCGAACCGGCTTGTCCCGAACCGAAACGTCATCTTCAACATCGCCCGAACTTACGAGGCTCTCCAGGAGTATCCAGACGCATTTCGCTACTACGTTCAGGCGCTCGATCTCGAGCCCAACGCCGCGCGCAGGCCGGCCATCGAGGAGGCGCTCGCGCGCATCCGGCCCAACGTCGCCGTCATCAACGTGACGACGGACCCGCCCGGAGCGACGGTGTACATCAACCGCCGCGATCTCGGCGGCCGCGGCAGCACGCCCCGCCTCCTCGGCTTCCAGCCCGGCAAGCACAAGATCATCGTCGATCTCGAGGGGTACGAGCCGGCGGAGGTCGAGAACGTCGAGGCGAAGATCGGCGAGCAAACCAACGTCGCGGTCAAGCTGAAGCGCATCGTCGGGACGGTGCGCGTGGTCGGTGAGATGGCGGGCACGACGGTGCGGGTCAACGACGCGAGCGGCCCCCCGGCGTGCACCGCGCCGTGCGATCTCACGCTGCCTCCTGGCCGGCACCGCCTCTACCTCTCGCAGGAGGGGTATCAGCCGTCGGAGCAGGACGTGAACGTGGCGGCCGCGAGCACGGTGACCGCGCGTTACCGGCTCAACCCGCTCACCGGCAGCCTCGTCGTCAACGCGGATGAGCGCGACGCGCTCGTCGAGGTCGACGGAAAGCCGATGGGCTTCACGCCCGCGGTCCTCAACGTGCAGAGCGGCCAGCGCCGCGTGCGCGTCTCGCTGCGCGGCTTCCGCCCGGTCGAGCAGACAGCCAACGTGGTGGCCGCACAGCAGACCCGGATCGACATCTCCCTCCGGCAGCTCGAGGAGGTCGAGGCCGCGTCGCGTACGGCGGAGGCCGTCGAGGACGCGCCCGGCTCGGTCACCATCATCTCGGGCCAGGAGCTCCGCGCGATGGGGTATCCGACCGTCGCGGAGGCCTTGAGGGGCATGCGCGGCGTCTACACGACGTACGACGGCACCTACTCCTGGGTTGGCATCCGCGGGATCAGCATCCCCGGCGACTACAGCAACCGCGTGCTCGTGCTCCTCAACGGGCACTCGATCAACGACACGTGGGACGGCCTCGCCTTCGCCGATCAATCGGCGCGCACCGACCTGGAGGACGTCGAGCGGATCGAGGTCGTCCGTGGCCCGGGCTCGCTGCTCTACGGTACGGGCGCGTTCGTCGGCGTCATCAACATCGTGACCAAGGGCCGCCCGACGTCGTTCGGCGCGGGCGTCGGCGTGGGCGCGGCGCAGCACGGCTTCATCCGGGGCCGCGGCCAGGTGCAGGTGCCCTTCGGGCGCGACTCCGGCATGTGGCTGTCGGTCGCCGGCGGCCACGGTCAAGGGCGAGACTACTTCCTGCCGATCCCACCCGACCCCGATGGCGCGCCTCTCCCGAACGATCCCCCCAACATCCCTGATCCTGCGCTGAAATGGAAAAACCGGGATCCCAACTCCCGCGGCGCGGATCACTTCAATGTCGGGACGATCCAGGGGCGGCTCTGGTACAAGTCCCTCTCGGCGCAGGTGTTCTACAACGAGCGCAAGAAGTCGCTCCCGACCGGCGCCAACTTCACCATAGTCGGCGACGACAGGACGTTTTACCGCGACAGGCGCGGGTTCGCCGAGCTCACGTTCTCGCCGCGGTTCTCCGATAGCTTCTCGATGACGACCCGCGTGGCCGTCGACATGCAGCTCTACGATGACACGCTGTGGCTGTCCGACGACGGGGCCGGCACGATCCATGACGTCGAGAAGTACCAGGACACGTGGCTGCTGGCGGATCAGCGATTCGAGATCTCACCGCTCCGCGAGCTGAAGGTCACGGTCGGCGCCGAGGGGCAGGTACACCTGCTCGGCAGGATGCGCATCGAGGAGACAGAGTACACCGGGGACATCGTCACCCGCAATGACCTCATCCTGCCCTTGGGCGGCCTCGACCCCGACGACGAGGATCTGTTCGACTCGCACCCTTACCAGATCCTCGCCGGCTACGGCGTTGTCGACTTCGTCCCGTCCGACCGCGTCCGCATCTCTGCGGGTGCTCGTATCGACTATTACAACTATAGTAGTGACGAGGCGCAGAAAAAGCTCAGCTTCAACTCCGGGATCAGCCCGCGTATCGCGCTCGTCGTCAAGCCCTACGAAGGGGGCAACCTGAAGGTCACCGGCGGCCGCGCGTTCCGCGCTCCGCCCATCTACGAGCTCTTCCTGCAGGTACCCTCGAGCTTCCTTGGTCCGGGGTACGATCCGAACGAGCCGGAGTCAGAGCAGATCGGCCCCGAGAGCGTGCTCTCGGGAGAGGTCGAGTTCACGCACCGGCTCTCGTCCACGCTCTCCCTGCTCGGCGCGGGGTACGTGAACTACATGACCGATATGATCGCGCAGACCGGCTCGTTCACGGCAGACGACCTTGGGCATTACGACAACACCAAGGAGCCGATCCTCGTGCTGGGCGCGGAGGCCGAGCTGCGCCGCGAGTGGCGCCAGGGCTGGATGGCTTCTCTCTCCTACTCCTATTCGCGGGCGCGGTACCTCGATAAAGGAGACGTCGACGAGGTGCTCAAGAAGGTGCCCAACTCGCCGGAGCACATGGCCGCCGTCAAGGGGACCGTGCCGCTGTTCGGGAAGGCGCTGATGCTGTCGACGCGCCTCACCGTCGAGTCGCCGCGCATCGACAAGACCCTGACGGAGACCGACCCCGCGGTGATCTGGGACGTGGTCCTCTCCGGTCAGACGGAAGTGGCCGGCCTCCGCTACAACATGGGCGTCTATAACGTCGCCGACTGGGAGTACGAGGCCCCCATCTCGCCCCAGTTCACGGCGACCAGGATGCCGCAGGCAGGCCGCACCTTCCTCCTCTCTGCCAACCTGAACTTCTGATCATCGCGCGGCCGTCCTGGCCGCGCGCTCTCCACCTCACCCCCATCACCCCTCGGCGCTCCGCCCCCGCGCCGCCCTGCTCGACCGCGGCGCAGGGCGGCCCGCGCAGCGCGTAGCCTCGCGCCCCGCGGCCGTCGAGCGGCGTCGCCCTGGCGGCCTCATCCATGCCAGGCGTGGCGCAAGCCACGGCGGCGCCACCGTTCCACTCCGACAGGAGTTCCGCTGCTGCACGCGGTTCGCGCCACGCTCGAATTCAGCGTCTCGCGTGAACTCAGCGCCTGGACCTGCCTCGCGTTGTATGCAGCGCTCTCGTGTGTTTCCTTGCCAGACGCAAATCATGCGCCGGGGCGCAAACCACGCACGTTCCTCCGCAATCCACGATCGAGGCGCGATGGTGTGGAGCGGTGCGTTCGCTTCATGGCCGTCGCCGGAAACGCCGCGATCTGACGACGCGCGGCCGCGTGCCACGCGCGCCACGTAACCAAGTGACCACATCATCGGACGCCCGCACACTCTTGTGGCAATCCGCGCGGTCATGATTTTGCTTGAAAGCAAAACATCGCTTGTCCATCATGGTCACTCGTGAATATCCGCTCCTCGACCTCGGATCACGCGACACACGGCGCGCGCGGTCCGGAGCGACGGCGGAACAATGGGCGCGCCGCTCGGCGGACCGCGCCGTGACCAGGAGCGACCAGGAGAGCGATGGGCGCCGATCTTCGCGCCGAACCCTAGGTCACGAGAGGAGCGCGCGTCGGGTATGCCGCCCGCGGCGCGCCATCTTGAAGGCGTTTTTGCCAACCTGACGATCGTCAGCCAGCCCGAGCAAGAGGTCCATGTTGCCCGACCGCCCGATCGATGTCCCCGAGCAGCCGTTCGCTTCCGTCTACGACCGGCGTCGCCTCGCGGCCGCAGGGGAGATGTTGCCACAGATGTGGGACACCCTACCTGAGTGGCCGAGCGTCGGCGGCGGGCGCCGTGTCATCGTGCTCGGCGGCGGGATCTCAGGGCTGTGCACCGCATGGTCGCTGCGGAAGGCCGGGTTCGACCCGATCATCCTCGAGCGGAATGACCGTGTAGGCGGCCGCTTCTACACGCTCCGGAACCACTTCGGCGACCAGTACGCGGAGCTCGGCGTCACCCGGATCGCCGACACCCACGTCCTCACGCTCGCCTATGCGCGCCACTTCGGGCTGGAGATCCTCGAGTATCCGCTCGACGCGACGCAGCTGTACTACGTCATGGGCCATCGCTTCCTGAGCACCTCGCGGGGCAAAGCGCACTATCCTGCCGACTTTCCGCTCTCTCCGGAAGAGCGGGACATCGACGCGGAGTCCCTCAACCTGCAGCTCGCGGCGAAGGCGTTCTCGGTGATCGGCGACCCGCGCGACATGCAGTGGCCACCGGCCACCGTCCGCAAGGACTTCTCGGGCGAGACGTTCTACCGCAGCCTGGATCGGACCGGGGCCTCGCACGCCGCGAGGGAGATCTGCCGCGCGTACGAGGGGACGGAGATCGAGATGTTCAGCGGTCTCGCCTGGTCGGCGAACCAGCGGCTCGACGCCAAGTGGTTCCACACCTACGCGATCGCGGGCGGGAACGACCGGCTGACCACCGCGTTCGCCGACGATCTCGGCGATCGCATCCTCAAGGGGGCCCATGTGCAGCGGGTGATCTCCCGCGAGGACGGCGTGACCGTCGAGTTCCTCAGGAACGGGGACCCCGAGACGATCGAGGGCGACTTCGTGGTGTGCGCGCTCCCCCACCGCATCCTGCTCGAGGTCGCGTTCGACCCGCCGCTCTCCGGCCCCAAGCACCGCGCCGCGTCGGAGATCCCGATGTTCACCGTCACGCGCCTCAACTTCCAGTTCTCGCACCGGTTCTGGGCGGATGAGGGCATCGTCGGGCTGCTCGCGGCCTGCACGACCACGCCCATCGAGCGTCTGTGGGACCTGACCTCGCTCCAGTCGGGCACCCCGGGCATCCTCACGGCCTACGTGCAGGACCGCAACGCCGCGGCGCTCGACGAGCTGCCCACCGCGGCCGATCGCATCGAGTTCGGGCTCAAGACGATGGAGTCGTTCTTCCCGAACGCTCGGCAGTACTTCCAGAAGGGGCTGTCGTTCTCGTGGCACCACCAGCCGTACACGCGAGGCGGCTGGCCCGCGTACAGGCCCGATCAGACCGACCTGATCGCGGATCTCCAGCGCGGCGAGGGGCGCGTCGTCTTCGCCGGCGATCACACGTGCCTCTACACGGGCTGGGCGCAGGGTGCCCTCGAGTCGGCGCACTTCGCCACGGCCGAGGTGATCGCGGCGGCTCGCGGGTCGATCGAGCCGACCACCTGAGCGAGCTCGAAAGGCGCCCCCCGGCGCGACGTTCACGACGCCCCTCGAACGCACGCCGCGGAGGGGGTGTATAACGTCGCTTGTATGGCTCGCCTCCTCCACGTCATCGGAGTCCAGTCCCGGCCCGTGCCCGGCGACCCTGCTGCGACGCTCGAGAAGCTCGAGCGCGAGGTGCAGACGCTCGGGGTCTCGTTCCCCGAGGCGCAGCTCTACCTGTTTCCCGAGCTGTGGCTCACGGGGGATCACCCCTTCCGCCACACTTCCCCATCGCACGAGCTCGCCCAGCCGATCCCGGGGCCGCTCACGAAGCGGCTCGGCGCCATCGCGCGCAGGGCCGGGAGGTGGCTCTGCGCCGGGTCGATCTACGAGCGCGCGGGCGACAAGCTGCACAATACCGCGCTCGTCTTCTCGCCGAGCGGCAAGCTCGTCGCGCGGTACCGCAAGCTCTATCCCTGGATGCCCTTCGAGACCTGTGCGCCGGGCGATGAGCCCGCGCCCGTGTTCGACATCCCGCGCGTCGGCCGGCTGGGGCTCATGATCTGTTACGACGGCTGGTATCCCGAGGTCGCGCGCGGCCTTGCGCTGCGCGGCGCCGAGGTGATCCTGCACCCGACGCTGACCACGACGCCGGATCGCGAGGAGGAGCTCGTGCTCGCCCGCGCCCGCGCGATCGAGAACCAGTGTTATGTGGTGAACGTCAACGCCGCGGTGGAGATCGGCGGCGGCCGCTCCATCGCGGTCGATCCCGAGGGCCGCGTCCTCTTCCTGGGCGGCTCCGGCGAGGAGTACCTCGGAGAGGTGCTCGATCTCGACCGCGTCCAGACGGTCCGCGCCCACGGCACGCGCGGCCTGAACCGGGTGCTCCGCCAGTTCACCGAAGACTCGCCAGAAGCGGTCTTTGCCCCCTACCGACAGCAGTCTCCGCGCCGCCGGAAACGCTCGTAGATCCGACGCAGAGCGGCGGTCTCCCGCACAGGAGACGGGTCCAGATCGTCGTTTTCGGCGCGGAAGCGCACTCCTGTGCGCTGAGCACCGAAAACGGCGAGATGGGCCCGTATCCGAAGCGGGTGACCGCCGCTCTAGGCTGGCTCCCTTGCTCTGGGCGCGCCAGGCCGGCACGCGATGAGCCCGAGCCCCTCCTGGGCGATCGTCGCCCCAGCCAGCGCCGTGATTTCCCCCACGTCGTACGCGGGCGCGACCTCCACGACGTCCATGCCGACGAGCGCGATGCCCTGGAGCCCCCGCAGGATCTCCAGCGCGACAGCGGTCGACAGCCCCCCGCAGACCGGCGTGCCGGTGCCGGGCGCGAAGCTCGGATCGAGGAAATCGATGTCGAACGTCAGGTAAACCTCGTGGTCCCCGACGATATTACGAACGTGCTCGATCACCGCCCTCGCGCCATGGCGATGAACCCAGGGCGCGTCGAGCACCTGGAAGCCGAGCGTATCGGCGTTGTAGGTGCGGAGCCCGATCTGCGCCGAGCGGCTGGGCTCCACGAGGCCCTCCCGCGCCGCGTGGAAGAACATGGTGCCGTGATCGACCCGACCCGATCCGACCTCGTCGCTCCACGTGTCGGAGTGAGCGTCGAAATGGATCAGCGAGAGCTTCCCGCGGCGCTTGGACACGGCGCGCAGGATCGGATAGCTCACGAAGTGATCCCCCCCGATCGAGAGGGGCGTCACCCCGGCGTCGAGGATCCGGCCGATGTGCTCCTCGATGGCGACAGGGCACTCCTCCGGACGCCCGTAATCCCAGACGCAGTCGCCATAGTCCACCACGGCGAGCCGGTCGAGCGGATCGAACTCGTAGCCGTAAGGGCGGTTCCACGCGAGGTGCGCCGAGGCCTCCCGCACCGCGCGCGGGCCGAAGCGCGTCCCTGGGCGGTTGCTGGTCGCCGTGTCGAGCGGGATGCCGGTGACCGCCACATCGACGCCAGTCAGGTCGCGCGTGTACCTGCGGCGCAGGAAGGAGAGCGCGCCGCTGTAGGTCGGCTCGCGCCGGACGCCATAGAGGCCATCGGCCGTGAACGCGTTGTCTACGACCATGCCTCTCGCGCGAGCCGTGGTCTTCGAGCGATGATCTTCCATAGAGGTCCTAGTAGTGCCAGGGGCTCCACGCAGCGGCCCGGATTCCAGCTAGGGCGTGCGCTCGACACCGGCGCGTCGCGCAGGATGGGCATCGGCGTGATCGGAGGCTGAGCACCTCGCTGGCGCCATCGCCTCAAGGTCAGTTCGATTTCACGGCCGCCCAGACCTCGTCATAGAGCTTGGCCGACTCGCCGAGATCACGATGGGCCTCCAGGCGGGTCGCCATATCGCCCGTCGGATAGATGAGCTGGTTCGTGCGGTCTTCCACCGGCAGCTTGGCCTGCGCGGCGCTGTTCGGGGTCGCGTACTTCGTCATCATCGAGAGCTGCGAGCCGCCGTCGGGGGTCAGCATGTAATTGATGAACTTGTGAGCCAGCTCGGGGTGGGGCGACTTGGTGGGCACGGTCATCACGTCGACCCAGATCACGGAGCCTTCCTTCGGAATGACGAGGGCGAGGCGATCCTTGTCCTCCCAGACCACCTTCTGCGCGTCCCCGTTCCAGACGACCGCCATGTCGACGGAGCCGCCCTTCACGTCCTGCGTCGCGCCGATGCCGCCCTTGAAGCCGAGGCACTTCGGGTTGCTCTTGGCCTCCTTGAGGATGCGCCCGGCCTCCCGGATCTCTTCAGGCTTCGACGTGTTGCTGGAAAATCCCTTGTACTTCAGCGCCGCGCCGACCATGTCGCGCATCTCGTCGATCAGCACGAACGTGCCCGGCGTCTTCTGGGCGTCGAAGAGCACGCCCCACGTCGGATCCATGTTGGGGATCTTCTTCTTGTTGTAGATGATCGCGACAGTGCCCCACTGGTAAGGGATAGAGTACTTGTTGCCCTCGTCGAAGTTCGGGCCCGAGAACCGCGACTCGAGGTTCTTCAGGTTCGGGAGCTGGGCGTGATCCAGGGGGCGGATGAGCCCACGCCGCGCGAGCCGCCCGCTGGCGTGCGCCGCCATCACGACGACATCGTACTGCGCGTCGGCGCCCGCATAAGCGAGCTTACTCTCCATCTCCTCGGTGGAGTCGTAGATCGTGAGCCGCAGACGGGCGTTGTTCTGCGTCTCGAAGTCCTTGATGCTCTTGTCGTCCAGGTAGTTCGGGAAGATGAGGACGCTGAGCTCGGAGGGCTGAGCCGGAGCTTCCTTGGTGCCCGACTCTGGACGTGCTTCAGAAGGAGCCTTATCTTTGCCGCAGGCGGCGATCGATAGGACACCCAACAGAATGGCTAGTACCATCAGGGGTCGACGTTGAGTTTTCATAAGTTGTCCTTTCTCCAGCTGCTCAAGGCGGACAGGCCTGCGGGTGTTCGCTGGCGCGATGCTGGCCTCTGGGATCTCGGGAAGCGAAAGCCAGCGGAGCGCGTCTGCAGGCCGAGGCCCCCATCGGCCGGTAGGACGCGCGCGGGATGCCGGGCAGCCCCGGCGGCAACCCTATGGACCGTGGATTGCAAGCGCGCGTCCCCTTGTCAAGGAAAATGTGTTGCGCGGTGAGCAACACGACTGGCCTTCTCATTCGGAGCGAAACCACGACTGTTCGCAAGCTTAGGCGAATCGTACATTCCGTGGCTCTGAATCCGAAAGAGATCGTCGAAATTGCATTCAAATGTGTGTTCACCGCGCATCCACGCACCTCCGGGATAGCGTCTACACGAGATTGTTCTCCCCCGGGTGAAACGGCGCGCGGCACGGCAATGCGTGTTTCGACGCCACCGGAACACAGGACGGCAATGCTCGCGGGCCGCGCTTGGTGATCGTGCGCGTCGTGCGCGTCGTGCGCGATCGGATCTGCGGGAGCCAGGTGCGCACGCGTGCAGCATTGAAGAGCGGACACGCCGGCTCCCTGGTGCGCGGCGCGCACCGGCGGGAGGCGTATTGCCGTCGCACCATGCTGCAAGCGAGTCTCCACGGGAACGCAACGCTCCAGGCCGGACCGATCGAGTCTAGTTGAACAGCGCTTTCACGGGCGACGTCGCGTGCACGATCCTCTTGGCCAGGAGCGTGACCACGAAGTGGTGGAAGGCCGCAGCCAGCTCGGGCGCCTCCGCCGTCATTCGCTGCAGCGCCTCCTCCGAGAGCCGGTAGAGCGTGGACTTCTGGCTGGCGGTGACCGTCGCCGACCGCTTTTCTCCCATGTAGAGCCCGGACTCGCCCACGACCGACCCCGGCCCCATCGTGCGGAGCCGCTTCTCCTTCTTTCCGTCGATCTCGGCCCAGGCCGTGAGCTCCCCGTTCTCGATGAGGTAGAGGTCCTTCGAGACATCTCCGGCCCGGAACAGATCGAACCCAGCCGGGAGCTCCACGCGCTCGAGGTAGTCCTTGAAACGTAGCATTTCCGGGCGACCGCCGAACACATCCTGGAGATCGTAGAACAGCATCGGAGGCGGCAGCATGCTGGGCGGCGCGTCTGCGATGATCTCCTTCTCACACGCCTCGAGACCTCGATCGATATCCGGGTAGAGCAGGGACACCTCGTCGCCTTCGGCCAGGAAGACCTCACCCCGCTCGAGGTGATTGCGGATGTCCGCACGCACCGCCGTGAAGATGAGCTTGACGCCGTTCGACTTGGCGAGCCTGCGGAGCCGGAGGAAGCTCGCGATGGCGGACGAGTCGATGCCGTTGACGTGGAGGAAGTCGAGCAGCAGGTAACGCGGCCTCTCGTCCTCGTCGCTCTGGATGCGCTGCTGGGCGGTCGAGAGCAGGTTGTACGCCGTCCCGAAGAAGATGTACCCCTGGAGCTGGAGCACGTAGAGCTGCTTGCCGCGCGCCGTCAGGGTCTCCAGCTCGCCCTCGCTGCGAGCGACGTTGCTGCGCAGGTGGACCCCGGTGATGGCGTTGCGCACCACCTCGATGCGGCTGTAGCTGAGCGCGAAGAGGATGAACGAGACGCCGAGCCCCACGCCGATGCCGACAAGGAAGCCCCGGACGGCGACGACAAGGAGGATCACCACGATGACGAAGTACTCGATGCGCCGCAGCCGGAACCAGCCCTCGTAGAGCGTGTTGATGAGGAAGTGGAACCCGAGATACGCGATCAGGCCCCCGAGGACGGGGCGCGGGAAGTACAGGATGGCTTCGGCGCCGACGAAGAGCACGATGCAGCTGATGGCCGCGGCGACCAGCCCTGAGATGCGGCTGTTCGAGCCGGCCTTGTAGCTCATCGACGACTCGGCCAGCGACAGGTAGCCGACCATGCCGCCAAAGAGGCCCGTGACGATGTTCGCGACGCCCGTGGCCCGCAGCTCGCGGTCGAGATCGATCTCCTGCTCCGTCGCGAGCTCGACGCCTGACGCGCTGAGCAGCACGGTGATGGCGGCCATGATCATCACGGCGGCGACGTTGCCCGCGCTGCTGAACAGGACCGACCAGTCCACCTTCGCGAGGTCCGAGACCCCGATCGGCGGCCAGAGCGACGCGGTCGGGAACGGACCAAGGAGCCAGCCACCCTCGAGCACCTGCTGCACGCTGACGCCGGCGAGCCCCAGCGAGACGTAGAACACCACGATCGAGCCCCCGAGCAGCACGGGGAGGAGCAGGAGCGACGAGAACCGGCGCAGCACCACGAGGAGCAGGACGCCGAACACGAGGCCCGGCAGGACCCGCTTCAAGAGCTCCGGATCCATCACCACGGCCGGAAAAATGTCGAGCGTCGATGGCTGCCCGGACATCACCGAGATCGAGCCCTGGAGGAGGAGCCAACCGGCGCCTGCGATGAAGCCGCCGGCGACGGGGTACGGGATGAAGCGGACCAGGATGCCGAGCCGTAAGAGCCCGAGCAGCAGGAAGAAGCCGCCCGCGACCACGGAGGTGATCGCGATGGCGGCCACGACCGTCGGGAACGGGCTCGCCGCCGGGTCCTTCTGCGCGATGGCCGTCGTGATCGCCGCCGCCATCGAGGCGAGAATGACGGCGGCGTCCTCCTGCGGCGCGGCGATCACCGGCTTGTAGGAGCTGAGGAGAGACACGATCACGCCGACGATGACGGAGCTGATCAGGATGATGCCGATCCCTCTCGAGAGGTAATCGGCGAGCCCGTGGTTGAATATCAGCGCGCCGAGGGAGATATCGAACGAGACGACCAGCGTCCCCGAGACCATTCCGGCGATCACGGCGGGCATGAGCTTGGAAGGCTTCGCCTTCTCAAGGAGCTCCTCGTTCAACAGCGCAGGTGACTCCTTTGTTGCCTGTCGTGTCATGCTCTTGGGAGACCTCGTGATCGATTGTCAGCGGAATTCGCAGGGCGGCGAGGGCCGGGGCGCGCCGGCGCCGCGCGGGCCGGCGGGGCCTCTGCGCCGCGATCTAGGGAACGCGCGACGACGTCGGACGACGGGGTCGCTTTCGCGTGGGCGGAGGGCACGGCAGCGTCCCCCACCGGCTCAAGAAGCCCCCAGCTCACGCTCGATGGCAGCGGCCTGCTCCTGCAGAGCCTCCGCCTCGCCGAGGTGGCCGCTCAGCCGGTGCAGCTTCGCGAACTCCCCGAGGAGCCTCGCCTCCTCGCGCCGGTTCCCGATCTGCCGCTCGACCGTGATCGCGCGCGAGTAGAGCGTCCGGGCGGCGTCGTACCGGCCCTGGACGGCGTAGGCCATCCCGAGGCTCGCGAGCGTGAGCCCCTCGGTCGGCAGGTTGCCCGCCTCGCGCGCGGCGCGCAGCCCCTCTTCCCAGTAGGTGCGCGCGTCGTCCGGCTGCTGCATCGCCCAGTGCGTACGGCCCAGGCCGAGGAAGCCGAGCGACTCGGACCCGCGATCGCCGAGCTTCTGGGCGTCGGTGAGCACGCGGATGTGCTCCTGCCGCGCCTCCTGGTACCGCCCCCTCGCCTCGAGAACGTCGCGGGCGAACTCGTAGCGCACGACGACGCTCTCGGGCGTCGGCTCCGGCGAGAGCTTGAAGTAGACGCGGTAGAGGCGGGTCGCCTCCTCGTGGGCGTAGCGCGCCGCTGCCTTGCGGGCGCCCGCGAGGAAGTAGCGGCGCGCGTGGTCCACCTTGCCCGCGCGGCGCCAGTGGCGGCCGAGCGCGACGAGCTGGTCCTCGAGGTCATCGCCGTAGAGGCTCTCGATCGCCTCGGCCGCGAGCCGGTGGAGCTCCTGGAGCCGCGCGCGGGACTGCATCTCGTAGGCCGCGTTGCGGAGGAGCGCGTTGCTGAACTGGAAGCGCCGCTCCGTCATCTGCGACCAGATGCACTGCGCCTCGCCGATGCGCACGTGCTCCTCGAGCACGGAGGCGTCGGGGAGCATCAGCGCGAGCACCCGCAGGTCGAACTCGCGCCCGAGGACGGCTGCGGCGACGATCGTCTGCTTCACCTTCGCGTCGAGCCGGTCGAGGCGCGAGATGAGCAGGCTGTTCACGTTCTTCGGCGGCATGAACGTGTTCGAGATCGAGATGGAGCTCGAGCTCGAGCCGTAGCGCCCGTCCTCGAGCCAGTAGGCGAGGATCTCCTGCGCGAAGAACGGGTTGCCGCCGGCCGTCTCGCAGAGGAGCGTCGCGAGCATGTCCGGCATCGGGCCGCCGAAGAACGGGACCGCGAGCGCGAGGAGCTGCTCGCGCGGCAGCGGCTTCAGCTCGATCACGTTCTCGGAGATGCCCGGGTCGAGCGGGATGCGGACGGGGGTGCCGTCGTCCTTGCGCCGCGTCGTACAGATGATCGCGATGGGCAGCCCCCGGCAGGCGCGCGCGATCACGCGCACCGCCTCGAGCGAGTCCTCGTCGGCCCAGTGCGCGTCCTCGAGGTGCAGGATCACCGGCTGGAGCGACGCCTCGGCGAGGAAGACGAAGCTCAGCGCCGAGAGCGTGCTCGTGTACCGGAGCTTCGGGTGCAGGCGCTCGTACGGCGAGTCCTCCCACCGGATGCCGATGAGCGCCGCGAACACCGAGCGCGCGCGATCGAGCTCGCGCTTCAGCGCGGCCTGGCTCTCGGGCAGGCGCTCGAGGAGGTACTCGAACGCGTCGTCGAAGTTCGTGAGCTTCTCTTCCTTGCCGAGCGCGGAGGACTCCCAGAAGTACTCCTTCAGCGCGAACTCGAACGCGTTCAGCGAGCTCTGGAGCGTCTGGTCGCAGCGCGCGTCGATCCACAGGAAGGGCCGGTCGCTCTGGTGCTCCTCGCACCGGTGGCGGAAGCGCTGCACGAGGTAGCTCTTCCCGAGCCCCGGCTCGCCGTCGATGTACGTGATCCCGGCCGGCTTGCCCTCGAAGATCGGCCCGACGTAGCGCACGAGCTGCTCGATCTCCGCCTCGCGGCCGATGAGGCCGAGGTCGTAGAACTCCTTCTGGACCGAGATGCGGCGGCGCTCCAGCGAGTAGACGAGGATGGGCAGATCGAAGCCCTTGAACCGGAAGATGTTCTCCGTCGTCCACTGGTAGCTCGTCTCACCGGCGCGGAAGACCTGCTCGTCGGCCCAGATCGCCGACCAGGGGGCCTTCGCGACGAGGCGCGCGGCGAGGTTCGTCGCGCGGCCGATGCACGCGAACTCGTGGCGCTCGGTGCCGCCGTTGAAGCCGGCGTACCGGACGTCGCGCGTGATCCCCGCGCGGAGGCGCATCTGCCGGAGGCCGCGCTTCTTCAGCTCCAGCGCGAAGTCGAGCGCGCGATCGTTGTCGTTCTCGTGGGTGATCGGGGCGCCGAAGTGGATCAGCGCGGCGATGCCGAGATCGCCCGCGTCGATGCCCGTGAAGGTGCCGCCGTACAGCTCGGAGAGCTCGTGCAGGAGGCGCGTGAGCTCCGCGAAGCTCGGGATCTGCTCGAACGAGAGGAAGACGCTCGTGACGTTGCGGAACTCGCCCTCCGGGGGCATGTCCGCGACGCCCCTCGCCACGAACGCGGTGCCCTCGCCGCGCGGCGGGTTCCTCGGGACCTGCGGCATCCTGGGCGCCGGCACGTCGCCGAGCTTGTAGACGCCCTCGCCGTGGTACTTCGCGCTCGCGGGCGGGATGCGATCGCAGAGCGCGCGGTCGAGGAGGATGTCGCCCTTCAGCGCCTGCCGCTCGATCGCGACGCACGCGGCGAGCGCCTGCCCGTGGAAGTGGTAGTACGCGCGCTCCGGGGAGATGCGGACGATGCCCCACTCGACCGAGCCCCAAGCGAGCCCCATCCGGAACGAGAACGGGAAGCTGCCGAAGGGCGTGTCGCGCTCGGGGTGCTCCGCGAACAGGTCGCGCATCGCGAGCGCCGCGCCGAGCACGTACTCCGCGACCTTGCGGTCCGGCGTGTCCTGGAACAGCGCCGTGAACGCGTCGCCCGCGAAGTTCGTGATGAAGCCCCCGGCGTGGTGGACCGCGGCGATGAGCGGGTCGAAGTAGTACCGGAGCGTGCCGGCGAGCGTCTCCGCGCCCGCGCGGCCGTGCTGCATCAGCTTCTCCGTGAGCTCGGTGAAGCCGGGGATGTCGATCATCAGCACCGCCCCCGTGAAGCTGCCCTCGGTGTTGCCGAGAGCGTCTTGCTGGATGATGAAGTCGGGGACGAGCGGGTTCATTTCCTTGCTCCTCAGCAACGGATCCCGCTTGGAATCGGCCTGGGAAGCGCGTCTGCGGGACGCAGAGCCTGGAGTCTACTGCCGGCGGGAACGGATGAATACGGGGATCTTCGATCGATCGTTCGGTCGGTCAGCGCAGCCTGGGTTCGCCGCTGGATTTGATGTTCGCCGCGCTGCACGGACCGAGCGCACGCGTGTCCCTCCGCGTGTTCGCGCGCGCGTTCGTGCGCGTACATTTGCGCATGTTCCGGAGAATGCGGCACATCGTCTCCTTCACCGTCACCGTGCGCACTGCGCGGGGGGTGCCCGCCGACGGAAAGCCTGGAACAAGGTGCCTCCACGTCGGCGAAGTCATCCGCCCAGAGCGGCCGCGCGGTGAAGACAGACGGGGAGACGACGATGTGGTGTGTGGGGCGCTGGAGGGTCATCGTTCGATCTGGATATCCAGCGGCCGAGGAGAAGGAGGCGGGGGCGGGGACGGCGCGTCTGGAGCGGGCGCGGGCCTGACGGCCGGCCGGCCGGAGTACGGGCGAGGCGCCGGGGCGGCCGGGGGCGGCGTGGGCGCGGCAGGCGTGCTCGTCGGCGCCGCGGCCTGCTTCGTGAGCGTGGCGACCAGGCGCACGGACTGATCGGAGGGGCCCTGGACGATCGAGTACGGCTCGTACCCCTCGTGGCGCACGGTCAACCGGCGCGGGTTGGCGCGCACGGAGCTGTTCGACAGCGACAGCTGGAGCGGCGTGTTCCCGAGCGGCTTGCCGTCTTCCAGCACCTCGGCGCCGGACGGCATGGACTCGACCATCAGCACGAACGACCCGACGTCGGCGGGCGGCGGCGCGGCCTGCGGCCTCTCCGGTTGCGCAGCGGCCGGCGCCGGCGGCGGCTCGCTGGAGCGCATCTGCGACATCGCGACCCCGATGCCCGCGACGGCCAGGACACCCACCGCGACGAGCACGATGCCCTTTCGGCCCTGCGGCGCGGCGTCGGCGGGGCGCGAGGCGGCGCCGAGCGAGGCGTCGTCCACCTGCGAGGTCGTGGCGCCGGACGTCGACGTGGGCGACGACGAGCTGGCGGGGATCGCCGTCATCACGCGCACGGGCGGCATCGGCGTCGGCATCCTGCCGGTGCCGGTGGAGTCCATGGTCACGAGGCCCGTCGAGCCGAACGCCGGGGACAGGCCCATCGCCTGCGCGCACTCGCCGAGCCCGCGGATGAGGGCCTCCATGTTGGTCGGTCGGCCGTCCGGATCCTTCGACAGGCAGCGCAGCACGAACGCCTCGAGCGGCTCGGGCACGTCGGCCTCGGGGTTGCGCTCCTTCATCCGCGGGACGGGCTGCTGGAGGTGGGCGATCAGGATCTGGACCGAGTTCTGCGCCTCGAACGGGACCTTACCGCAGAGCATCTGATAGAGGATCACGCCCAGCGAGTACACGTCCGTCCGCAGATCGACCTTGCCGTGCGAGATCTGCTCCGGCGACATGAAGCGCGGGGAGCCGAGGAACGAGCCCTGCTGCGTGAGCTCCTCCGAGTCGTCCGCGAGCACCTTCACGAGGCCGAAATCGAGGATCTTGACGAGCTCTCCGGTGTCCTCGCCGGGGACGAGCATGACGTTCGACGGCTTCAGATCGCGGTGCACCACGCCGTGCTTGTGCGCCTCGCGCAGCCCGCGGGCGATCTGCCGGGCGATGCCCATCGAGTCGGGCGCCGAGAGGCGGCCGGCCTTGCGCAGCCGCCGGAAGAGCGTCTCGCCCTCGAGGAACTCCATGGCCATGAAGTACCGCTCGGGCTCCATGTTCTCGACTCGGCCGTAGTCGAAGACCGTGACGATGTTCGGATGCTGGAGCCTGGCGAGGATGCTCGCCTCGAGGAAGAAGCGCTTATGAAAGTTGGGGTCGATCTGATTCGATGAGTTCGTGGGCGTCAGGACCTTGATCGCGACCTGCCGCTCGAGGGCGATCTGCTCGCCGCGATAGATGACGCCCATGCCGCCCGTCGCGAGGAGGGAGTGGATCTTGAACTTTTGATTCAAGACCTTTCCCAGCAGCGGATCGGACTCACCGCTGGCCGAGGCACCGTCCGAAAGCTTCTCCGCCGTGCTCATGGCCTCTGTCTCTTTCCCCTTCCCATCCCGCTGGCCCCCACTGCTGGCAGTCGGGGAAAGCGTACCCCGAGCCCGTCACGCGCTGCCCAACGCTCGACTTACGTTCGAATTACGTACTGGTTTACGTACTGGCTTACGTGCTGGTCAACGTTCAGGTCGACGTACCGCCTCACGTTCCGGCTTACGCTTCGTCTCACGTTTCGTCTTACGTTTCGCCTTACGTTCGGATGCAAATTCTGGTACCCGCCCCGCTGCGGAACCTCTCGCGCTCGTCGGGTTGGTTTTCGGACCGGCTGCGGCACGTTTGAGCTCAGCCTACCGTAAGCCGCGAGCCGATCCAACCCAGCTGCTGAAGATGACATGGGTTGGCTACCCAACCACACGCTGTGGGCGTGCCCCCCCAGCCGGGACGCTCGCTCCCTGAACGAGCTTGCTGCATGGGCGGATGTACCCGTACTCTGACCGGGTCCCCGATGCCGCCGCAGCACTTCATCCGATGCCAGGCGTGCGGGTTGCCGCACCCGTCGGACACCGAGAGGTGCCCGGTGCACGGCACGGCGCTCACGCCGAGCGTCGCCCCGCCCTCCTCGACGCGGGTACCGCCGACGAGCAGGGGCGAGTCGGGGTGGCCGGTAGACGGGCCGCTGCCGCCCGATATCGATCCCGATCAGCCGCGGCCGACGAAGGAAGCGCCGCTCGTCGGCCGCCTGCTGCACGACCGCTACCGCATCCTCGGCGTCATCGCCAAGGGCGGGATGGGGATGGTCTACGACGCGATCCACATCGGCCTGCGGCGCCGGGTGGCGATCAAGACGCTCCGCGGCCAGTACGCTCAGAGCAAGACGGCCATCGCGCGCTTCCACAACGAGGCCGCCGTCGCCGGCCGCTTCGGCCATCCGAACATCGTCGAGGTCTACGATCTGGGCGTGCTCGACGACGGCACGCCCTACCTCGTGATGGAGCGCCTCGAGGGCGAGACCATCACCGAGCGGCTCGCGCGCGAGCGCCCCATGCCCATTCCCGTCGTGCTGGACGTGGCCGTCCAGGTGCTCAGCGCGCTGGTCGTCACGCACACCGAGGG
This sequence comes from Sorangium sp. So ce117, assembly GCF_051524395.1. Lineage (NCBI taxonomy): Bacteria > Pseudomonadati > Myxococcota > Polyangiales > Polyangiaceae > Sorangium > Sorangium sp. So ce117. Next base: position 13,009,191 of record NZ_CP150309.1, on the reverse strand, counting down.
CATCCTCCACCGCGATCTCAAGCCGGACAACATCTGTCTCGTCGGCGGCGACCGCGGCCCGCTCACGGTGAAGGTGCTCGATTTCGGCGTCGCCGAGGCGTTCAACACGGGGGTGGCGCCGTCGATCCTCGTCTCGATGGCCGCCGCGGGGAGCCACGCGATCGCCGGCACGCCCGCGTTCATGGCCCCGGAGCAGGCGCAGGGCGTCCGCGATCTCGACGCGCGCGCGGACCTCTACTCGGTGGGCATGCTGCTCTACGTGATGCTCACCGGGCAGCTGCCGTTCAAGGCGCCGACGGCCGCCGCCCTGCTCGCCGAGATCCAGCGCGTGAAGCCGATCCGCCCGCGCATGCTGCGGCCCGAGGTGCCCCACTCGCTCGACGTCGCGACGATGCGCGCGCTCGCGCTCGACCGCGAGGAGCGCTTCCCGAGCGCGGCCTCGATGATGGACGCCCTCGAGCAGGTGCAGATCGAGGCGGCGATCGGCGGCAACGCGCCGGTCGAGCCGGAGAAGGAGCCGGCCGATCCGGACTCCGAGAAGGTGGAATACTTCTACCGGAAGAGCGTGCTCCCGCCGCCCATGGAAGAATGAACGGGGCGTGAGCGGCACATTGAAGATGCGCGCCGTCGTCATCCGCGAGCCGGGCGGGCCGGAGGTCCTCGAGGTGCGCGAGGTCGATGCGCCCGAGGTGCCCGACGGGCACGTGCGCGTCGCCGTCCGCTTCGCCGGGGTGAACCGCGCCGATCTGCTCCAGCGGCTGGGCTTTTACCCGGCGCCGCCCGGCGCCCCGCAGGACGTGCCGGGGCTCGAGTACTCCGGCGTGGTCGAGGCCACGGGGAAGGGCGCGCGCCGCTTCGCGCCGGGTGATCGCGTCTTCGGCCTCCTCCCGGGCGGCGCCTACGCCGAGCGGGTCGTCGCGCACGAGCGCGAGGTCGCGCCGGTGCCGGACGGGCTCACGGACGAGGAGGCGGCGGCGGTCCCCGAGGCGTTCGTCACCGCCTACGACGCGCTCGTGACGCGCGCCCGGCTCGCGCCCGGCGAGCGCGCGCTCGTGCACGCGGTCGGCAGCGGCGTGGGCACGGCCGGCCTCCAGATCGCCCGCGCGCTCGGGTGCTTCGTCGTCGGGACGTCGCGCACGCAGGACAAGCTGGATCGCTGCCGCGAGCTCGGGCTGCACGCCGGGATCGCGACGTCGGGCGCGACGTTCGCGGGCGAGGTGCTGAAGGCGACCGGAGGCGCGGGGGTCGACGTGGTCCTCGAGCTCGTCGGAGGCGCGTACGTCGGCGAGGACATCAAGGCGTGCGCGCCGAGGGCCCGGATCGCGCTCGTCGGGCTGACGGCCGGCGCGTCCACGGAACTCGACCTGCGCGAGATCCTGCGGAAGCGCATCGAGCTCTTCGGCACCGTGCTCCGCTCGCGCCCGCTCGAGGAGAAGATCGCGGCGGCGCAGGTGCTCGAGCGGAACATCTCCCCCTGGCTCGCGAGCCGCGCGGTGCGGCCGGTCGTGGACCGGGTCTTCCCGATCGGCGATGCCGCCGCGGCGCATATTTACGTCGCCAGCAACGCGTCGTTCGGGAAGGTGCTGCTCCAGCTCGGCGGGTGAGCGAGCGCCGCGGTCAGGCGCCGCGGCCGGTGAGCCGCGCGAGCGCGCCGGCCTCCGCGTCGTGCGCCTCGGCCTCGTCAGCCGGCGTCCACGACATGTCGACCTCGAGGCGGTACGAGCCCTCGAACGCGTGCGGCGGCGAGCCGCCCCACTCCTCGGGCGAGAGCATCGAGAGGTAAGGGACGCCGTCGCCGCGCCGGTACAGGTGGTAGACGTGGCCGGGCCGCTTCTTGAAGCTGCACGCCGCACGGTGGAGCTCGCCGTCGCGCTGCGCCGCCTCGAGGACCCGCCGCGCCTCCTCCTGGAGCGACCGGATCTGCCGCGCGATCTGCGCGAGCTTGCCGCCGGTGACCGCGCCGAGCAGCGCGTCCGCCTGCTGGATCTCCCGCGCCACGTCGACGAGCTCGTGCGGCGCGGAGAGCCGGCTCAGGGGATAGGGCGAGGTGCGGGAGGGCCCCTCGTGGCGGCCGCCGCCGTGCTTCGTGTAGCCGTCGTCGCTCATGCGGTCCACGTCGTCATGGATCGTCCACGGCCCGGCGTCACGGGTCAGGGCACCCGTCTTCATCCGCGACGCCGTCCTCGTCTTCCTTCTGCGCGGGGCAGCGGTCCTCGTCGTCGAAGACGCCGTCTTCGTCGTTGTCCCCTTCGGGGCACCCGTCGTCGTCCTGGAAGCCGTCGCGGTCCTCCGCGAGCTCGCCGCACTGATCGACGTCGTCCGGAACGCCGTCCTCGTCGGCGTCGTGGACGCGCGGGGTCCAGGCCACCGAGAGGACGGCGCGCAGCGGCGTGGTGCCGACGCCGCCGGCCAGCGCCGTCTCGACGCCGGCCAGGAACGAGACGTCGCCCAGCGCGTAGCGCGCGGCGAGGCCGAGCTCGAGCGCGGCCGCCTCCTGGCTCGAGAACGGCGCGATCGGCGAGAGCGGGAGGTGCCCGTGCGCCTCCAGGAAGAACGTGGCGCGCCCTTCCGGGTCGATGCCCAGGATCTGCGGCCGGAACGAGAGGCCGAGGCCGAAGGGGAGCTCGTGGCCGAACACCGTGGGACACGGATCGTCGCCCGCGGCGGAGACCGGGGTCGCCTGGCACCCGAAGCGGGCCTCGCCGGCGCGGAGCTTGACCCCCGCCGCGAGGTGCGCGCCGAACGCGATCAGGCGGTACTCGGCGAGGAGCCTGAGCTCGTTCGTGACGCCCCCCTCGCCCACGAACGACGCCTCGTCCCCCGTGGGCAGCGTGAAGCGCTCGTGCAGCGCGAGCGCGAGCCCGCCGAGATCGCCGCCGGTGGGCTGCACGAGCGTGAGCTTGCCGACGAGGCCGAGATCGCCGAGCGCCTGCGCCGGGAGCCACGTGTCGCCGAGCACCCGCGTGGCGTCGGACATGGGCGCGTCGCCGGTCTGGTGGAGGACCACGGGCAGCGTGAGCCCCACGAGCAAGCGCCGCGCGATGCCCACGCCGGCCGCGAAATCCGCGCTGACCTGGTGGCGGATGACGTCGAAGCGGACCTCGCCCGAGGCGGGATCGCGGAGCACGACGGGGCGGTAGGCGTACGAGGCCCAGAGGCTCGCGCTCCACTCGCCCGTGTCCGGGGTCGCGGCGGGCTCGAGGTAGACGCCGGCCCCGGGGTCGATCGAGGCGCGGACCCCGCGGAGATCGGCCGACGGCTGCGCGGCCGCGAGCGGGGCCACAGACGCGGCGAGCAGCGAGGACAGGGCGATGGCGCTCGGTCGCATGGCCGGTGGAGACTAGACGAGCGCACGGGAAGCGCACGGGAAAGTGGGCCCCGTCGCGCTCGCGGCCGGCGGCGATCGCGACGGCCGGCGCGGCGCGCCGGCCGCGAGCGCGACGGCCGGCGCCGAGCACGGGGCGAACCACGGCGCGCGGCGCGCGGCGCGCGGCCGGCCCCCGAAACATCGCGTTCCGCCGCGGGTTGTGCGATAGCGGGGGCATGGACTCCATCCGGATCCGGGGCGGGAAGCCGCTCTCTGGCAAGATCCGCATCAGCGGCGCGAAGAACGCCGCGCTGCCGATCCTCTGCGCGACGCTGCTCTCCGACGGGGAGAGCTTGCTCCGCAACGTGCCCGCGCTGCGCGACATCGAGACGACCTCGGCGCTGCTCCGGTTCCTCGGGCGCAACGTCGAGACCGCGCCGCCGCTCGTGAAGGTCGGCGCCGGCGACAACGTGCGGCCCGAGGCGCCTTACGAGCTCGTCAAGCAGATGCGCGCGAGCGTCATGGTCCTCGGCCCGCTGCTGGCGCGCTTCGGCCGCGCCAAGGTGTCGCTCCCCGGCGGCTGCCAGATCGGGACGCGCCCGGTGGATCAGCACCTCAAGGGCCTCGAGGCGCTCGGCGCGACGATCCGGCTGTCGCGCGGCTACATCGTCGCGGAGTGCAAGCGGCTGCGCGGCGCCGAGGTCGTGTTCGATCTGCCGACGGTGACCGGCACCGAGAACCTGATGATGGCCGCGGCGCTCGCGAAGGGGCGGACCACGCTGGTCAACTGCGCGCGCGAGCCCGAGGTCGAGGAGCTCGGCCGGGTGCTCAACAAGATGGGCGCGCGCGTGAGCGGCGCCGGCACGGACGTCATCCACATCGAGGGCGCGGACGAGCTGGAGCCGTTCGACCACGCGATCATCTCCGACCGGATCGAGGCCGGCACGTACATGGTCGCGGCCGCCGCGGCCGGCGGCGACGTGCTGATCGAGAACGCGCCGCTCGAGGACCTCGAGGCGGTCGCGGCCAAGCTCCGCCAGGCGGGCGTCGAGGTGGGCCGCGAGGGCGACTGCGTGCGCGTCCGCCGCGAGGGGCGGCCGCTGCGCGCCGTCGACGTCACGACGGCGCCGCACCCGGGCTTCCCGACCGACATGCAGGCGCAGTTCATGGTCCTGATGTGCCTCGCGCAGGGCACGTCGCGCATCGTCGAGACCATCTTCGAGAACCGCTTCATGCACGTCCCCGAGCTCGCGCGGATGGGGGCGCACATCGACGTGGACGGCCACACGGCGCACGTGCACGGCGGCGCGCCGCTGTCGGGCGCGACCGTGATGGCCACCGATCTGCGCGCGAGCGCGTCGCTCGTCATCGCCGGGCTCGTGGCGACCGAGGGCGAGACCGAGGTGCTGCGCGTCTACCACCTGGATCGCGGCTACGAGTTCATGGAGCGCAAGCTCGCGCAGCTCGGCGCCGACACGGCGCGCGTCGAGGGGCGGGACGGATGACGAAGCCCCTCACCATCGCCGTCCCCAAGGGGCGGATCCTGAAGGACCTCATCCCGCTCGTGCGGCGCGCCGGCCTCGACAGCACGCCCCTCGAGGAGAACGATCGCCGCCTGGTCCGGCCGACGGCGGACGGCGCGTTCCGGTACGTGTTCCTGAAGCCGGACGACGTCCCGACCTACGTCGAGTACGGCGCCGCCGATCTCGGGGTCTCCGGCCGTGACACGCTCCTCGAGCGCCGCCACGATCTCTACACGCCGCTCGATCTCGGCATCGGCCGCTGCCGCCTCGTCGTGGCCGGGCCGGAGGACACGCCGGTGCCCGATCTGCCGCGCGTCGCCACGAAGTACCCGCGGATCGCCGGGGATCACTTCGCGAGCAAGGGCGTGGTGGCCGAGATCATCCCCGTCCACGGCTCGGTGGAGCTCGCGCCGCTCGTCGGGCTCTCCCACCTGATCGTCGATATCGTCGAGACGGGCTCGACGCTGCGCGAGAACCGCCTCGAGGTGCTCGAGACGGTCACCGAGGTGAGCACCCAGCTCATCGCGAACCGCGCGTCCTACAAGCTGCGGAGCGACGTCATCCGCCCGCTGGTCGAGCGCCTGCGGGCCGCGACGGCCGGCGCGGGGCGGTGATCGCCGCGGGGGCGCTCATCGCCGCTCGCTGATCGAGGACAGCCGCCGTCTGGAGACCCAGAGAGAGGAGGCCCAGCTGCTATCGCATCTCGCCGCGCTCCCGGCCGACATCGACACCTGGGTGGGAGGGGGGACCAGCGTCGTCGCGGGCGTGCACCGCGAGCAGCCCGCGGCCCTTCGCTTCGACGCGCTCGCGCAGGCCGAGGTCGGGCTCCGGCTCGCGAGCGGCTCGCTGTACTTCCGGCTCGATCTCGACGTGCAGGCCACCACGGCGCCGCTCGGGCTGCCGGCGTTCGGGCTGCCGGCGTTCGTCTACCCCACGTGGTCCTTGCCGACGCCGGGGATCAAGATCGGCCCGCCCGAGTGGGCGATGCTCCAGATTGGCCGCGAGGATCACCACCTCCGGCTGGGCATCATCACGCACCCGATTGGCCTCGAGGACTGGGACGGCTGGATCAACTATTTCCCGACGACCTCGACCATGATCAGCACCGTCCCGGGTCGGATGCTCGGCGTCGAGCCCGGGCTCGTCCTCGGCGAGGGATACGAGATCAACCTCTTCGGCGGCTTCGATCTCGACGTCGACGCGCCGACGTTCGGCGCCGGTCTCACCACGATGCAGCCGCTCTGGTCGACCTGGTCGGGCGTCGCGCTGTATCCGTCGATCGATTTCTACTCGGCGGTCGTCGCCCTGGAGCTCTACCCGGCCGAGGCGCTGTCCGTGTCGATCGACGGCAGCGTCGGGCTGGTCGGCGCGGCGGACGAGGCGGGAGCGATCGCGCTGAATCCCTGGGTGGGAGGCGAGATCATCGCCAATGTCCTCCCGAAGGTGGCAATCCATCCGGTCTTTCGAGTCCAGGCTCTCCACGAATCGGAAGGCGCCCTCTCTGCCTATCTGTTCGCGCCTCAGCCGAGCGTCTCCGCGAGCGCCGGGCTCACCTACTCGCCGTTCGATGAGCTCAAGCTCAGCCTCGAGGGCAAGGTCTCCAGGGTCGAGGACGACATCCTGCCCGGCGTGTTCGCCCTCGTGGCGCTCCGCCGGCCTGAGCCGCCGCCCTACGCCGCCAAGTGAGGCGACGGAAGCGGCGCCGCGCTGCCGCACTTTTCCATGGAGGGGTGAGCCGGCGCGAAACACTCGAAACGTAACGTGCCGGAGCGTAACAAAACGTAACACGTAACTCACACGCGCCCGCGCGGGCGCGCACACGGACGTCCGTCGACCCTGTTTTTCGAGTCTCGCGTGGGCGCGGCCTTGTGATAGGGTGGCGGCCCCTCTCATGAAAATCCACGAGTATCAAGGCAAGCAGCTCTTCGCTCGCTACGGAGTGCCGGTACCGAAAGGGGAGCCCGCTTTCCAGGCGAGTGAGGTGGCGCCGATCGCCGATCGGCTGATCGCCCAGACAGGCAACCCGGTCGTCGTCGTGAAGGCGCAGATCCACGCGGGCGGCCGCGGCAAGGGCGGCGGCGTCAAGGTCGCGAAGGGTGGCAGCGCGGAGGCGAACGCGCTCGCCGAGAAGATCCTCGGCATGCAGCTCGTCACCAATCAGACGGGCCCCGAGGGGCAGAAGGTCCGGCGGCTCTACATCGAGCAGGGCCTCGACATCGCGCGCGAGCTCTACTTCGCGATGCTCGTCGATCGCGAGCGCCGCCGCGTCGCGGTGATCGCCTCGACCGAGGGCGGCATGGACATCGAGGAGGTGGCCCACAGCACGCCGGAGAAGATCTACAAGCTCTTCATCGATCCGGTGCTCGGCCTCGCCCCGTACCAGGGGCGGCAGCTCGCGATCGCGCTCGGGCTCACCGCGAAGGAGACGCAGCGCCAGTTCCTGAAGCTCGTGGGCTCGCTCTATGCGTGCTTCACCGCGGAGGACTGCTCGCTGCTCGAGATCAACCCGCTCGTCGTGACCGGCGCCGGCGACGTCTTCGCGCTCGACGCGAAGGTGAGCTTCGACGACAACGCCGAGTTCCGGCACGCCGACTGGAACGGGATGCGCGACGTCGACGAGGAGGATCCGGTCGAGCTCCAGGCGAAGCGGGCCGGGCTGTCCTACGTGTCGCTCGACGGCGACATCGGCTGCCTCGTGAACGGCGCCGGGCTCGCGATGGCGACGATGGATATCATCCTCCATTACGGCGGAAAGCCGGCGAACTTCCTGGACGTCGGCGGCGGCGCCTCGCAGGAGCAGGTGAAGACCGCGTTCCAGATCATCCTCCGGAGCGAGCGGGTCCGCGGCATCTTCGTGAACATCTTCGGCGGCATCATGCGCTGCGACGTCGTCGCGGCCGGGGTCATCGCCGCGGCGAAGGAGCTCGGGCTCAAGGTGCCTCTCGTGGTGCGCCTCGAGGGGACGAACGTCGAGGCCGGCCGCAAGCTGCTCGACGAGAGCGGCCTGACCATCCAGTCGGCGAGCTCCATGGCCGACGGCGCGCAGAAGATCGTGGCCGCCACGCGCGGCGGCAAGGCCGGCGCCTAGGGCGCCCGCGTGCACCGAGCCTCGAACCCAGTTGAGCAGCGAGCCAGCGGCGGTGGCCGAGCTCCTGTCCACGTTGAAGGTAGAGTAATCAAGCGATGAGCATCCTCGTCAACAAGGACACGCGGGTCGTCTTCCAGGGCATCACGGGCGCCTACGGGTCGCAGCACGCCCGCGCCTGCATCGAGTACGGGACGAAGGTCGTCGCCGGCGTGACGCCGGGCCGCGGCGGCCAGCGATTCGAAGACAAGGTGCCGATCTTCGACACGGTCGAGCAGGCCGTGCGCAACGAGGGCGCCGATGTCTCGTGCATCTTCGTGCCGCCGGTCGGCGCGGCGGACGCGATCACCGAGGCCATCGATGCGGGCTGCAAGCTCGTCATCTGCATCACCGACGGCGTGCCGGTGCTCGACATGATCCGCGTCCGTCGCTTCCTCGAGGGGAAGCCGGCGCGGCTCATCGGGCCGAACTGTCCCGGCGTGATCACCCCGGGAGAGTGCAAGATCGGGATCATGCCGGGCCACATCCACAAGAAGGGCCACATCGGCGTCCTCTCCCGCTCGGGCACGCTGACCTACGAGGCGGTCGGCCAGCTGAGCGCCCTCGGCATCGGGCAGTCGAGCTGCGTGGGCATCGGCGGCGATCCGGTCGGCGGCATGGACTTCATCGACGTGCTCGAGCTCTTCAACCAGGATCCCGACACCCACGGCGTGGTGCTGATCGGCGAGATCGGTGGGACGGCCGAGCAGCGCGCGGCGGCGTGGATCAAGAAGAACATGAAGAAGCCGGTGGCGGCGTTCATCGCCGGCCGCGCGGCGCCTCCGGGCAAGCGCATGGGCCACGCTGGCGCGATCATCGCGGGCGGCGAGGGCACGGCGGCCGAGAAGATCGCGGCGCTCGAGGCGGCGGGGGCCAAGGTGGCCGCCACGCCGGCCGAGATGGGCATCGCGATGCAGGCCGCGATGGCGGCGGCGCGCTGATCTGATTGCCCGAGAGGGCGCCGAGCGTGCGGCGGCCTTGCTGCGCGCAATGTTCCGAATTGCCCGGCCCGGTGCGAGGGTGCTCGTTGGGCGGGGTGGGGGCCCCGCCGAACTCGCCCGAGGCATCTCTCCTCCGGCGAAGCCGGAGGAGAGATGCCTCGGGCTCAGACATCGGCCCATCCCCCACCCCGCCCAACGAGCACCCTCGCACCGGGCCTACCGCTGTCCCTTTTTAAACCACCTCAGACATCGGCCCATCCCCCACCCCGCCCAACGAGCACCCTCGCACCGGGCCTACCGCTGTCCCTTTTTAACCCACCTCGGACATCGGCCCATCCCCCACCCCGCCCAACGAGCACCCTCGCACCGGGCCTACCGCTGTCCCTTTTAAACCACCTCGGACATCGGCCCATCCCCCACCCCGCCCAACGAGCACCCTCGCACCGGGCCTACTGCTGTCCCTTTTTAAACCACCTCGGACATCGGCCCATCCCCCACCCCGCCCAACGAGCACCCTCGCACCGGGCCTACCGCTGTCCGCCTACCGCTGTCCCTTTTTAACCTACCTCGGACATCGGCCCATCCTCCGGGACTACCGCTGTCGTTGGTGACGCACCTCGAATATCGGCGCACGCCCACCGACCGATAAGCACCCTCGGTAGGAGGCGACGGAGGTCGCGTGAACATGCGCTCTTCAACCGCTTCTCAACGCAAGCAGCGGTTTTCCTGCGCAGCGTCGATCACGCCCCCAGCGATATCGTCCGCCGCTCGGCGGCGCTCTTCATCGCGGCCTCGATGACGCGGATCACGTCGCGCGCCTCCTCGGCGCGCACCGGCGGCGGGGCGCCGTCGAGGATCGCCGCCGCGATGCCCTCGTAATAGGCCTCGTAGGCGCCGGGCAGGCTCTCGATGACGCGGCGCTCGCCGCTCGCCGTGACGAGCGTGCCGAACCAGCGCGGGTCCTCCCGCCCCCACTCCGGCACGCCCGGACGCGCGCCCGCCTTGAGGGCGTCCTCCTGGCCGTCGATCCCGTACTTGAGGAAGCTCCCGCCGTCGCCATGGACCGCGAAGCGCGGCCCCGGCTCGGGCACCAGCGTCGAGGAGCGCACGATCACCCGGCGCTTGCCGTAGTCGAGCGTCAGGTGGAAATAGTCCACCGTGCGCGCCCCGGCTCGCTGCGCGAGGACGTCGGCGGTCACCGCGCGCGGCAGGCCGAAGAGCACGAGCGCCTGGTCGATCAGGTGCGCGCCCAGGTCGTACAGGATCCCCGATCCCGGCTCCTCCTGCTCTCGCCAACCCTGCTTGATGGCGGGGCGGAAGCGATCGAAGTGCGCCTCGTACGAGGCCACCTCGCCGAGCAGACCCTGCTCGATGCAGCTGCGCACGGTGCGGAAGTCCGCGTCCCAGCGGCGGTTCTGGAAGACCGAGAGGAGCCGGCCCCGGCGCTCGGCCAGCGCGATGAGCTCGTCGGCCTCGGCGCTCGTGATCGTGAACGGCTTGTCGACGACGACGTGCTTGCCCGCCTCGAGCGCGGCGCGCGCGAGCGGGAAGTGGGTCTCGTTGGGCGAGGCGATGACCACGAGGTCGATCCCCGGCTCGGCGATCAACACCTCGGGCGTCGGATGCACGGCGACGCCCGAGTGGTCGGCCATGACCTGGCCCTCCCGGCGGGTCGCAATGGCGGCGAGGCGTAGCCGAGAGACGGACCGGATCAGCGGGGCGTGGAAAACGGCACCGGCAAGGCCGTAGCCGACGAGGCCGACATAGACGCGCTGGGACATGGCAGGACAGGCTCGTCCGGGACGCTAGCCCGAAGAGGCGCTGGGGGGAAGCCCAGGCGCGAAGACGCCGAGGAGCCTCAGAAGCGCGTTACGGCGGCTGGCGAACCGCCACAGGCATCCGCAACACCACGCACGCTCGCGCCTGGCGTGACGGCGGCTGGCGAACCGCCACGGGCATCCGCAACACCACGCACGCTCGCGCCTGGTGAGCCGCCACAGGCATCCGGCACGCCGCGATCGCGCCTGGCGAGCTGCCACAGGCACCCGCCGCGTTCGCCATCGCGCTCGGCGATATGCCCAGAGCATCCACATCGCTCGTCATCCCACGAGGCACTCCGCACAGGGCTTCTTCGAAGCCTACGAGCTCACGCCGGAGGCACGCGCGAGCGACGATCACGGGCAAAGTGGTCACCGCGCATCCAATGTCGTCGCCCGTGCCCCTCATCGCCGCAACGCGAGGCGGTTCGTGCAGACGCGGCGCGGCGGTTGCGATACCCTCCTGCGCTTGGAGGCTTTGATGCAAGCCAAGAGCATCCTTTCCGTGGTGGCCCTGACCACCTTGATCGCCGGTAGCCCCCTCGCGGCAGGGTGCAAGACCACCGCCGAGGCCAGCGTGACCGAGGAGTCGGTCCAGGCGGTCCCCGTGGCGATCGAAGATCCGTTGACCGAGGAGCACGACGGCGGCTCGGTCGGGTGGGATTTCGCGCCCGACGGCGCCGTGAAGGCGATCGTGAAGGCGCCTGACGGCAAGCCCATCGACAAGGACGTGAGCGGCACGCTCAGCTGGAAAGGGCCGAACGGCGACGCGCAGGCCCCGCTCGCGCTCGACGCGAAGACAGGGCTCCTCGTCGCGACCGGGCCCAAACTCGAGGCCGATCTCACCGAGGTGAAGTACAACATCAGCGTCTCCGGGAAGCCGTGGAATGGCACGCTCCACGTGCCCTCAGGGGGCACGAAGGTCATCGTCGAGGGCGCGAGAAAGGCCGAGAAGAGGCCCATCCCCCCGGGCAAGACGGGCCCGAACGGCGGGGTGATCCAGGTCGTCGGCGACGACACGATCGAGGTCGTCGCGGACAAGGCCTCCGGTCAGGTCAGGGTCTACGTCCTCGACGCGGACCTGAAGCCGGTCCCCGTCGGCGACCGCAAGATCAAGCTCGGCTTCGTGGGACAGGGCTCCGAGCTCGTCGTGCTCACCCCCGGCCCGGGCGGCCTCTACTGCGTCGGCAAGGTCGCGGCGAAGGTCAACCCGGTGAAGCTCACCGTCGTCGTGGCGCACCCGACGCACGCCGACGTGGTGCTCGTCGGCTATCGCCCCGGCGTGCACGTCATCGTCGGCCCGAGCGCGCCGGCCGTGAACGTCGTGGTGGCGACGGCGTGGAACGTGGATGTGAGGGTCAAGACGGCTCCAGGCGTGGTGGTGGTCCACGATGACGACGACGACGATGACGACGGCCGACCGGTCCACATCCACGTTCACGGCAAGCACAAGCACAAGCACAAGCACCACCCCCACCACCGTCACTAGGAGCCCCCTCGCGCGGCGCTGGGCGGCCTACCTCACCGCCGAGGTCGACGCCGCCTCGCTCGCGGTCTTCCGCGCCGGCTATGGCGCCCTGATCGCATGGGAGGTCGTCCGGTACGCCCTCCACGATCGGATCTACCGCTACTACATCGAGCCCGACTTCTTCTTCAGCTTCGTCCCCTTCGTCCGCCCGTGGGGCGGGACTGGGATGTACTGGCACTTCGGCGCCCTCTTCGTCCTCGCGCTGCTCTGCGCCGTCGGGCTCTTCTACCGGGTGAGCGCCGCGCTCCTCTGCGCCGCGCTCACCTATGTCTTCCTCCTCGACAAGGCACAATACCTCAACCACCTCTATCTCCTCTGCCTCCTCGGGCTGCTGCTCGCCGCCGCCCCGGCGCACCGCGCGCTCTCGCTGGATCGCCTCCGCGCGCGGCGCGCCTCGCCCGCAGGGGCGGCGCCCGACGCGCCGGCGGAGACCGTGCCGCGCTTCTATCTCTTCGCCCTGAAGGCCCAGATCGCCATCGTCTACTTCTACGGCGGCGTCGCGAAGCTGAACGGCGACTGGCTCCGGGGGCAGCCGCTCACCATGTGGCTCGCCGCGCACGGCGACGCGCCCCTCGTCGGGCCGCTCCTTGCCTCGCCGACAGCGGGGCTCGCGCTCTCGTATGCGGGGCTCTTCATCGACCTCTCGATGGGCTTCCTGCTCTTCTCCCGGCGCACCTTCCCCTTCGGAGCGGCGCTCGCCGTGGCGTTCAACCTGTCCAACGCCCTCCTGTTCAAGATCGGTATCTTCCCCTACGCGATGATCGCCTCGCTCGCGCTGTTCGGCGATCCCTCGTGGCCGAGGCGGCGCCTGCCCTTCCTGTTCAAGGGCGCGGAGGCCCCCGGCGACGTCGCCCGCGCCCCCTCGCCCGCCGCGCCGCGCCGGAGCGCGCTGCCGCTCGCGCTGCTCCACGGATATCTCCTGTTCCACCTCGTGGTGCCGCTCCGCCACTGGGTCTACCCGGGCGACGTCGCCTGGAACGAGGCCGGACACCGCTTCTCGTGGCGCATGAAGCTGCGCGACAAGAACGTGAGCGAGCTCGGGATTCACGTGCTGGATCCGAGGACCGGCGTGCGCGAGCCGCTCGACGTCGAGGCGTGGCTCACGGACCGCCAGCTCGGGGAGATGTGCGCGCGGCCCGACATGCTCGTCGACTTCGCGCACCACGTGGCCGATCGCTTGCAAAAGGACTCCGGGGTGCGGCCCATCGTCACGGCCAAGGTCGTCGCGTCGCTGAACGGAGGTCCCTTCCGCGACCTCGTCGATCCGACGCTCGATCTCGCGTCGCAGCCGAGTGGGCTCCTCGCGGCCGTGCAGCCACCCGAGCACTAGCCACCAGCACCGCGTCGCCCGAGTGGAATCACCTCGAGTGTCGGTCAGGCGACCGGAGCGCCCCGCCGCGGGCGACTGGCTGTGAGCTCAACCGGCAATCTGGAGCTGGCGCGCCTTCAGCCAGTCCGCTATCAGCGACAGCACCGCGGGATCCAGCGGATCGCCGATGCGCTTGTGCGCACCGAACAACGACGGAGGGCCGGGGTCGCTCCGCAGGATGTGCGTCAGGTTGGCGATCACGTGCCGTTCGACCTCGCCGCGCGCGACCTCCGCGATCCGCTCGACGGCGCCCGGGTCACACTGCACGTCCTTCTCGCCGCCGATGAGCAGCATCGGACACGCGACACGAGAGAAGATCTCGCGCGGCTCGATCGCCATCAGCTCGCGCAGCCATTTCGCCGGGAAGCGCTGGAGACCTAAGCGGATCGTCGCCGAGTCCGACGCCTTGATGCGCTGGATCAGGCGCTTCTGCCGCTCGATCGGACCGCCGCCGAGCCCGAACAGAAAGCGCTGGGCCGCGCCCCAGACCCCGCGCACCTCGGCGAGGTCCTGCTCGATCTGCCGGGCCTGTTGCAGCAGGCTAAGCTCGGCATTGTCGATGAAGGGACACAACAGCAAGAGCCCCGCGACCGCCGGGCGCTCGATCGCGAGCAGCGGCGCGAACACGCACCCCTCGCTGTGCGCGAGCAGGTACCTCCGTGATGGATCGCAGAAATCGTATCCGGGCAGCGCGTCGAAGAACGCGCCCGCGTCGTGCACGAGCTCTCCGCAACCGGTGTTGTAGTAATCACCGGTGCTCTTTCCGCAGCCGCGCTTGTCGTAGCGCACGCTCGCAATGCCGGCGGCCGCGAGGTGACGCGCGATGGTGTTGAACACGTCGAGGCGCTGCCCCGGCATGTTCTCATCGCGGTCGAGCGGCCCGCTGCCGTGGATCATCAGCACCGTGGGGAAACGTCCCGCGCCCGAAGGCACGCAGGCGGTGCCGGCGAGTCGGATCCCGGCGGTCGGAAGCGCCACGTCTCGTTCGAGCACTCTCGCCTCCCTCACCCACCGCCGACCTTAACACCGACCGCGCGAGCCCTTCAAGACGGCGGCGCCGTGGCGCGCGGTGGGTCGCGGCCAAGAACGATTCGACACCACGTCGAGCGCACGCGGCCAGGGCCGCCGCTGCGCGAAGAGCGCTCCGCCGTCGCCCCCGCCCGAGCGGTCTGCGCGCGCCACCTTTCGGGCGCTACGGCGACGCCTGCTTGTCCTCGCAGCGGCCGAGCACGAAGATCCCGCAGACGCGCTCGTTCACCAGGCACTGCTGCCCTTCCGGGCACTGCGACGGATCGAGCACGGCCGGGTCGCACGGCCTCGCGCAGAACGGGGGCGGGCCGCGCGGGGCGTCGTAGGCGCCGTTCCCGTCGCGATCCAGGAAGATGGGGTTCGTGACCGCGTAGGGCGCCACCGGGTACCAGTCGGGGACCGGGGGTGACGCCGTGAAGAACCGGGAGAGCGCCTCGACCTGCGTGAACGCGAGGCTCGCGACACGGGGCAGCTGGAGCTCGCCGAACGACACCGGCAGCGCGACCGGCGTGAGGAGGTTCTCGTCGCGCAGGCCCATCGCCACCACCACGACCCAGCCGTCCGACGGCGGCGCCGGCAACACGAGCCGCTCGTCGACGTCCACGATCGCCGACGGCCCCGAAGGCGGCTCGAGCACCCGGACCAGGCGGCCGCTCACGTAGACCTCGACGCGATCCACGCCGAACCAGCTCGCCGTCTCGATCCGCAGGTCGAGCGGCACCGTGTCGCCCTCGACGCGCGCCACGCCGCCGAACGTCGCGCCGCCCACGCTCGCGCGGACGAATGGCCCGTAGGTCGCGAACGCGCTGCCCGCGCGGAGCGCCCCGGTCGCCTCCGCGAGATCCAGCGCCGCCGGCTGGTCGGTCCGCGAGCGGAAATAGGTGCGCGGGAAGCCCGGCTCCAGCGTGGCGCCGTGGCTGTCGCTGCTCCCCACCTGCGTCGGCGAGAAGCCGTGGTCGAGGTAGCGGAACAGGTCGTCGACCTGGCCCGCGTGGAAGGTGCACGGCCGATCCTCGTCCTCCGGCGGGACCACGCCGCCCTCGCCTCCCAGGCACAGCGCTTCCCCGTCGGCCGCGTTCCTGTCGAAGTCCCAGACGGCGTCCTGCTCCTCGGGCGTCCTCGTCAGGATCCGCTTGGTCACGCTCCAGGCGAGCGCCGAGCGGGCGCGCTGCTGGCACGCCGCGTACCGCTCGCCAGGCTTGCACGCCGGCAGGCCGCCTGGGAGCTCGGCGCACGCCGCGCGGAGCGACGCCTCGTCCGTCGCGGCGTCGATCCGGGACAGGCACCGGTTGAAATCGACGACCTCCTGCACCGTGGGGGTCCGGAGCAGATCGAGCCGCTTCCCGTTGAAGACCTCCATCGCGTCGAAATCGCAGCTGCCCGCCTGGAACAGCGGGTTGCTCGCCTCGAGCGTCGGGATCGACCGGCGCAGCGTGAAGGGATCGACGCCGAGCTGGTCGATGTACCCGATGAACCCGTCGCGCGGGTGAGCGACGATCACGAGCGCGTCCTCGCCCTCCGCCGCCGTGCCGCGCACCCCGTCGATGACGTCCCCGCCCGCGCGGCAGACCCAGTCGAAGACGCCGTGATCCGGCACGTCGAGCTCGTCGTAGCGGAGCGGGAAGCCGATGAAGTGCCCGAGCTCGAGCGTCGAGACCTCGGCGCCGACCGCCGTCTTCAGGTGCGGCTCGAGCCCCAGCTGCCTCACCGCGGGCTCGAGATCCGTGTGCACGTCGTGGTCGGTGGTCACCGCGACGTCGAGCCCCTCGACGACCGCCGAGGTCACCCGCTCCTCGAGCGGCAGGCCGCTGTCGAAGCTCGGGCGCTGGTGCAGGTGCATGTCGATCGACATCCAGCCCGTCGAGTCGACCTCGCGCGGCACGACCGCCTCGATCCGCCGGACCTCCCCGGCGCGCACCTCGAGGTCGGGGACCTCGAACCGGCCGAACTCGGGCCCGCGCGTGGCGAGGACACGGTAGCGCCCGGGCTCGATCTCGACAGCGCCCTCGCCCGTCTCCGATCGCTCGATCTGCCGGACGCCGCTGCCGAGGCGGCCGCGGCCGAGGTAGACCCGCCTCGTGCCGTCGCCCTCGAGCGGCCGCCCCGCGGCGTCGAGCGCGACGAACGTCAGCTTGGCGGGCGCGAGCCGGCCCCCCTCGTCGACCACCCGGTACGCGATCCGCGCGGGGCTCGGCAGCTCCGCCGCCACCGAGACCGTGGCCCCGGCGCCGAGCGCCACGCGGATCGGCGCCGACACGGCGGTGCCCTCGGGGTTCTCGGCGACGAGCAGGTAACCGCCGGGCGCGAGCCGCGCGTGGAAGTCGCCGTCCTCCACCGGATCGAGCCCGAGGTCGGCGTCGATGGAGCTGAGCAGCCCCACGTCCCCCGAGCGCGCGAGGTTCGCCTCGACGAGCGCGTCGACGCTCGCGAAGGCGGCGCCCGGGTCGGGGTCGCGGAAGACGTGGACGCGCGCGTTCGGCACGGGCGCGCCCGTCGACCGCCACCGCACGGCGCCCTCGAGCGCGCCGGTCGGCGTGCCCCGGGCGCCGTACACCACCTCGGCGACGCTCGCGATGTCGCCCTCGCCCACGGCGAAGTAGCGCTCGTAGGTGAACGACCGCTTCCGGTCGCACGCCTCGTCGTCGGAGTCCGCCGCGAGGCAGCTCCGGCCGGCGCTCAGGAAAGCCGTCGCCGCGCTCGTGAAGACGGGGACGTTGACCGTGGAGGGCGGGCCGCCCTCCGGCGCCTTCGTGAAATAGCCGTAGCTGACGTCGCCGCCCGCCGCGGCGACGAAGTCGAAGCTGAGCGGCTGCTGGAACGTATCCCGGCCGGAGAAGAGGGCGTCGAACACCGCCTTCTCCTCGTCGAAGCCCATGCCGGGGCCGAAGATGTCGTTCTGGTTGCCGAAGAAGACGAAATCGCCGGCGACGATCCCGCCCTTCCGCTCGGGATCTCCGTTCCGCTCGTCGCCAAGGATGCCCCTGAAGATGTCCGAGGGTCCGGCGTAGTTGTCGAGCGAGAGCGGCTCGCCGCAGGCGCACGCAGGGCAGCCGTCGTCGCCCGCCGCGAGGCCGTCCTCGCACTCGAGCGCGCACGAGGCGACGCTCGGGCACCCGAGCACCTCGTCCGGCAGGAGGAGCGTCGTGCGGATCGTGACGAACCGCTCGCCCGGGCGCAGGACATAGTCGGTGCGGAAGCGCATCGCCGGCTTGAGGCCGTCGAACAGGAGGCCGAGCAAGTCCTCCTGGGTCTTCAGCACGCCGAGCGCGTGAAAGAGGAAGCCGCCGTCGCCCTCGACCCGGACGATCGCCTCCTGCCCGCCGGAGCCGTCGTTGACGACGAAGACCTCGGTGGCGCCGGGGTCGGGCACGAGCAGGTTGGCGACCGGGAACGACTCGGCGAAGCGGTCGCGGCCCGACGCGCTCGCGAAGCGAGGATCGGGGCGGCGCAGGTCCGCGTCGACAAGCGAGCCGCCGTAGACGCCCGGCCCCGGCGAGTGGCGCGGGCCGAGGATCGCGACCCGGATCTCGTCGTTTTCCAACAGGAAATCGCCGACATCGGCCATCGCCACCGGGCCGCCGACCAGCTCGAACCGGTTCTCGATCGGCTTGGCGCGCAGGAGGTTCGGCTCGTCGCAACCGACCAGGCCAATCAGGCCGACGAGGCCGACGAGGCCGAGGGCGCCGCGCGGCGCGGGCAGGGCGAGGGCGGAGCGGCGTCTTCGCATGGCAGGCCGCTAGAGGTTGAGCTGCAGCTGCAGCGCCACGGCGTCGTTGTCGAGCGCGACGCCGTGGCGCTCCTGCCGGTGGGTGAAGTCGGCCTGCGCCTTGAGCGTGTTGTCGATGAAGTGGTAACTCGCGCCGGCGGTGAGGGCCCAGCTGTCCGTCTCGTCCGAGAGGTCGAGGTTGGGATCGAGCCACTCGAACCGCGCGCTCACCCCGAGCTTGATGCGCCTCACGAAATACCCCACCTCGCCGACGAGCCCTATCGACGTGACCGGGGCGAGCTGGCCGAGCGGCTGCGTCGGGGTGCTCTCGGGGTCGCTCTGGTTCCAGAGGAGCTCGGCCAGCGCGTGCGCGCCCGCGGCCTGGACCAGGACGTCGGCGCCGATGCCGTGGATGTCGCGCGTCCCGCCGTCGCTGAAGAAGTAGCTCGCGCCTGCGCCGACGCGGAGGCGCGAGACGGCGAGGTCCTGCACCGAGCGAGGGAGGGGGCCGAGCGGCTCGGTGGCGAGCCGCGCGACATAGGCGACGTGGTCGAAGCGGTTGCCGAAGCTCGCGGCGTTCTCGACATAGCCGGCGAAGAACTGATCCGAGCGCTGGAAGCCGTTGAACATGCCGGCGAAGTAGCTGAACGCCCGGCCCCGGAAGTGCCCCTCGACGTGGAGGCCGACCTGGCGGGAGGGCGCCATGGCGCGCACGGCGAGGGGCCGCTCGATGAGCGCGCCCTCGCCGGCCCCGGCCATCGCGGAGCGGCTGAACGGCACGTCGTGCGCGCCGAAGTAGAGGTTCGCGAACGGGAAGTGGGCGTAGCCGATCCACGCCTCGGAGAGCCGCGCCGAGCCGTCCGCGCCTCCGGCGAGCTCGCCCGAGACCGCGAACGGCACGTACCCGGCGAGCCTCCCCGCGAAGCCGACGCGGGCGCGCCGCAGGCGAAACCCCTGCCCCTCGGCGACGTCGCCCGCCTGGAGGAAGGCGTCCTCGCCCACGTAGGGGACGGCCTGCGCCTGCACGAGCACGAGGGGAGAGAGCACGAGACGGCCGATCGCGAGCTGGAACGGCGGTTCGTCCGCGGCCGGCGCAGCGGCCGCCCCGGCAGGTGACGGTGCGGCCGCGATCGCTGCGGGCGGCGCAGCGCTGGACGGCGCGGCGCCTGCCGGCGACGTGCTGGCGGCGGGTGCTCCGGGTGCGGCGACAGCGGACGGCGCAACGCTCGCAGGCGGTGCGTCCGGCGTGGCCGCGGGGGTGCCGGGTGTGGCCCCGGCAGGGGGCGTGGCCGGCGCGCCGCTCGGCGGCGTAGCTCCGGAGGGCGGCGTGGCCGGCGCGCCGCCTGGGGGAACCGCGCCGGGCGGCGGCGCGACCGGGATGGCCGGCGCCGCGGGCGGGGGAACCGGGAGCGCGTCGGCGGCCGGAGGCTGGGTTGGCAGCCGCTGGGCGGGTTGCGCGCTGGCCTGCGGACACCAGAGCGCCGCCGCTGCCAGGAGGATAAGGGCGAGCGCAGCGCCGTCCGGCGCCGTGCCGCTCCCGCGGCGCCGCGGCCGGGCACATCGAGGATCCGCACCGCGACGAGTCCATGCGCAAGGTGTCATTGGCGTCCGTGCTGGCCGGCGGGCGAGAGGAATCGCAACGAACTCGGCAACAGCGCCGCTGGCAGGCGCCTTCGTCTATCCCACGTGTCGACAGGGTGTCAACGCGCCGCCTCGCCCCCGCGCGCACCAGGCGAGTTGCCCTTTCCGGGCACCTGCGATGGGCGTACACTGAGTGCTCCCGAACCCCGCGGCGCTCGACGTCGATCGCCGCCCGTTCCCGGAGGCGGGCTCGCCCCGCCGCCGCGCGGAAGGCCGGAATGACCGGCGCTCCGCGCGGTCGACCTCTCGCTGGATGTCCGTCAGCCGCGCGAAGGCGCGCAAAGGAGGTGGTGAATGAGGGTGTGCAGTAGAGCGCACGGAGCTGCCGTGGCGCTGCTCGCGACGCTGGTTGCGCCTGGCCTGGCGCAGGCGCAGGAGGTCGGGCCGCCGCCCCGGTCGCCCGCAGAGCGGACTGCGACGGTGCTGTCCGACGCACAGTTCAAGGCGCGGTTGGAGGCGCTCGCAGCGGAGCTTCCGTCCGCGCAGATGGGACGTAACTGGAAGCGTGTGGTCGACGAGGCGCTACAGCGGGTGACCGACCTGCCGCAGGCGAGCGCGCCGGCGCTTCCGTCCTCGGACATTCTTGAGGATCCGGAGGCGCTGGGGGAGTTCGACGACCCGACGCAGGGGTTTCCGGAGGCGGGCGTGGCATTCGAGCTGGGCCGCTATGAGGTCACGCTTGCGCCGGTGGTGCTGCCCGTGTCGCCGGTGGTCTGGACCATGCCTGGCGAGCAGGGGATCCTCCCTGGCGCACGGGTACGGCTGCCGTGGGCCGTTCCTTAATCCCCCGGGTAAAAAAAGAACTCAGACCAGAGCGTCGTTTACTTCGTCGTGGTCGTGGTCGTTTACGTAAACGACGACGTAAACGTTTACGTTGGTGACCGATGATGGGGTGGAGGGCTTCGTGAGCTGAGCGTGACCGAACGAGCTCGGTTATCGCCGAGGCCCCCTCTCCGAGCGCCCGGCAACTCGGCACGACCTCCTCTCCTTCGCGTCCCCACCGCAGCCTCACCCGTCCCCGGAAGGCCCGATCATCCTCTCCGGCCGAACGATCTCGTCGAACTTCCCCCCATCGAGGATCCCGAGCGCGAGCGCCGCCTCGCGGAGGGTCGTCCCTTCCGCGTGCGCCTTCTTGGCGATCTTCGCTGCGTTGTCGTAGCCCACGTGCGGGTTCAGCGCGGTCACCAGCATCAGGCTGTCGCGCAGGTTCCGCTCGATGCGCTCGCGGTTCGGCTCGATGCCCCGCGCGCAGTGCTCCTCGAACGACGCGCAGCCGTCGGCGAGAAGCCGGATCGACTGCAGCACGTTGTGCACGATGAGCGGCTTGTACACGTTGAGCTCGAAGTTGCCGCTCGCCCCCCCGATGCCGACCGCGACGTCGTTGCCGAGCACCTGCGCGCACAGCATCGTCATCGCCTCGGCCTGGGTGGGGTTCACCTTCCCCGGCATGATCGAGCTGCCCGGCTCGTTCTCCGGGATCGTGATCTCGCCTATCCCGCAGCGCGGCCCGCTCGCGAGCCAGCGGACGTCGTTCGCTATCTTGGTCAGGCTGCAGGCGAGCACCTTCAGCGCGCCGTGCGCCGCGACGAGGGCGTCGTGCGACGCGAGCGCCTGGAACTTGTTCGGCGCGGTGACGAAGGGCGCCCCCGTGAGCTCGGCGATCCTGGCGGCGACCTTCACCGGAAACTCCGGGTGGGCGTTGAGCCCCGTCCCGACGGCTGTGCCCCCGAGCGCCAGCTCGTGGAGCGGCGGGAGCGCGCGCTCCACCGCGGCGATGCCGGCGTCGAGCTGCGCCACGTAGCCGGAGAACTCCTGCCCGAGCGTGAGCGGCGTCGCGTCCTGCAGGTGCGTGCGGCCGATCTTGACGATGTCCGCGAACGCCGCGCTCTTCTGCGCCAGGGTCTCACGCAGCCGGCGGACCTCCGGGAGCAGGCGGCGCTCGATCTGGAGCGCGGCGACGACGTGCATGGCCGTCGGGAACACGTCGTTCGAGCTCTGCGACCTGTTCACGTCGTCGTTCGGGTGGACCGGCGATTTCGAGCCCATCACGCCGCCGCTCATCTCGATCGCGCGGTTCCCGATGACCTCGTTCACGTTCATGTTGGTCTGGGTGCCGCTGCCCGTCTGCCACACGACGAGCGGGAAGTGGTCGTCGAGCTTGCCGTCGATGACCTCGTCGGCCGCCGCGACGATGAGCGCGCACCTGTCCGCCGGCAGGAGGCCCAGATCGCGGTTCACGAGCGCCGCCGCCTTTTTCACGGTGGCGAGCGCGGCGATCATCTCCCGCGGGAAGCGCTCGCCCCCGATGCGGAAGTTCTCGAGGGAACGCTGCGTCTGCGCCCCCCAGTAGCGGTCGTCCTGCACCGCGATCGGCCCGAAGCTGTCCTTCTCGATGCGCGTCCCCATGGCCGCGTCTTAGCGGCGGCGAACGCGCCCCTCAAGCGGCGCGAAGCCCTGTCGCCAGCCCCCGCGCAGGCGCGTAGGCGCATTCGCGCCGCGGGGGTAAAAAGCGGGCGTGCTCTTGTTTTCCCGCCTGTTTTTTGCGAAGTTCCGGGCCGCGCACGCGCGAGAAACACGGAGATCAGCATGGCCGGCATGGACACAGTACCGCGGGAGCTGCTGCAGGCTGCCTACAGGCGCAACCCGATTCACCTGCTCAAGATCCCGCTTCATTTCGGCATCTGGGCCGCGGTCACGTGGGTGCTGTACGCGACGCAGCACCACCCGCTCGCCATCCCGATCGGGGTCGCCTGCTCGTGGTTGATCGCCAACCTCGTCCGCGGCCTCGGCGCCGTGGCGCACGACGCCGTCCACGGCAGCTGCTCGCGCTCGAAGCTCACCTCGTACCTCATCGCCCTGGTCTGCTGGGCGCCGACCGGCATGAGCGTGACGCTGTACACGAACTACCACCTTCATCATCACAAGATCGCGAACACGTACCCTGACGTCGACAACTTCGTCGTCACGGATTACACACGGAACCCCGTCCTCGCGAGGATCCTGCTCCTCGCCGTCTACACGTTCGCCTATCCGCTCTACTTCCTCGGCTGCATGGCGCGGTACGTGAAGCGGCTGTCGCCGCTCCAGCGCGTCAAGATGAACGTGGAGCTCCTCGGCTTCTACGGGCTCATGGCCTTCTTCTTCTGGGTCATGCCGCTCCAGGTGTTCTTCTTCTTCTATGTCCTGCCGTTCGTCTTCGGCGCCATCCTCGCCAGCGTGACCTCGATGATCGAGCACTACGAGATGCTCCCGGGGGAGGACGCCTACAGCTCTCGCACCTACGGGACGAGCGCGCGCGTCACGAACTTCCTCTGGAACAACGTCACGTACCACAACGAGCACCACAAGTTCCCGGGCATCCCGTTCTACAACCTGCGCAGCTTCCACGAGGCGGCGTATCCCTACTACGATGAGCGGGTGAAGTCCGCCTGCCACCCGTCGATCGTCGGCGTCGCCCTCTCGCTCTACGGCCGTATCCTGAAGCTCGATATGGCGAAGCTCGACGAGCGGTACCGCGGCCTCAACAAGGACGACGAGCGGCGGAAGATGATGGCGCTGAACGGCATCCAGCCCGGCGCGACCGCCTGAGCCGGACGAAGGCTCAATCCGCGGCGAAGCAGTAGATACGGCCCGCGCCGCCCACCGCCACGAGCTGCTGCTGGCTGCAACCCGCGGGGGCGTGCACGGAGTTCCACGAGTTGTAGGGGGCCTGGCCGTTCATGTTCGGACCGAGGCCGTCGGAGTGCCCCACCTGCGGCCCGGGCGTGGCCGTGGACGACGTCCAGTCGTTGCACGTGGCGGCCAGGGCCGTGCCGTCCGCCGCCGAGCCCGTGAGGATGTCGTGCTCGATCGGCGAGGGAGAGCCCTGCCACTGGCCGTTGATGCGGTTGCCTTTGTGATCGACGAAGAGCTCCGGGTTGCCCCCGGGCAGCGCGTGCAGCGCCTCGACAGTCGCGGCCACCGTGACGCCCTTGGCGTTGACCCAGGGCCCCTTGCCGATGCGATCGCGGGCATCCTCCGTGCTCGTGCTCAGGTACGCGCGCCACGTGCGACCGCCGGCGCCCGCTTCGGCCGCCAGCGCCTGGCAGGTCGCGTCCGCGCCGGCGATCCCTCCGAGATCGCCGCCGCTGTCGCTCGGGGTGGACACGAAGAAACCCAGGGATGAGGTGCCCGGGTCCCCACCGGCCCCGGTAGCGGGCCCGCCTGCTGCCCCCGCGCCGCCCTCGCCTGCTCCGCCCTCGCCTGCGCCGCCCGATCCGCCCGCCCCAGCAGCGCCACCTCCTCCGACGCCCGTGCTCCCTGACCCGCCGCTGCCTCCGGTACCGCTGCCCGAGGCGCTGCTGGTCGAAGTGCTGCTGCTGGCCTGGTCATTACTCGTACCGCTGGAATCGGATTCATCCGAGCAGGCCGTAGAGGTGACGAGGAATGCTGCGGAAAGGACGAGGTAGATCTTGTGCACGGCAGAGCTCCTGAGTGGGCGAATGGCGCGCACGATACCGACAGCTCGCCCCTTGCCGCAACCTCGAGCGCGAAAATGCGCGAGACGCGCAGGAATGCGCGAACATGCCAGCGGGATTGAGACAGGCCGAACGAGGAGGCAGCGCGATGGGCCTCGCGGCTGACCGGTCGGGTCAACGTGCTTTCCTGCGCGTCCGTGGAGGGGACGATGCGCACTTCCGGTGCTGTTGCCCCCTGTTACGCTCGCTCCCATGGCGCGCACAGCCCCTGTCCCGAATATCCCCGCGATCCCCGGCATGAATCCCGGTGTCTTCATCATGGGCGGCGGCGGAAGCAGCGGCGGCGGCAGCGGCAAGGCGGCAAGGGGAGCGGCAAGGACCAGGGCGCCGACGGCTCCAACGGGGGCAGCGGCGCCAACGGAGGGGGCAAGTCGGCCTGCGGCGGCGCGGGCGGCGACGGCTCCGGCTGCCCGAACCACCACGGGTCGAAGAAGAGCGGGAAGGTCTCGAAAGGCGACCCCGTCGATGTCGCCACCGGCCGCGTGTTCACCGATCCTGTGGTCGACCTCGAGTTGCTCGGCGCCCTCGGCTTGCGGTTCGTGCGTCGCTACAGCACGAGCGCCCGCGAGCGCGACGTCGGCCTCGGCTTCGGCTGGGTTCACTCGTTCGCGTGGGCCGCCGAGGTGCGGCGCCAGACCACCGTGCTGTGGACCGACACCGGCGCGGAGCTCTCGTTCGACCCCATCGCCGAGGGGGACGCGGGCATCGGCCCCGACGGCTGGGTCCTGACCCGCGACGCCAGCGGGTTCGTGCTCGATGACGCCGCGGGCACGTTCTACCTGTTCTCCGAGCGCGACGGCTCGACATACCGCCTCTCCGCCGTGCGCGACGCCCATGGCAACACGACGCGGCTCACCTACCGCGAGGGGCGTATCGAGTCGATCACCGACGCCGCCGGCCGCGTCGTGCGCGTGCGGCGCACGCCCGACGGCCGCATCGCCGCGCTCGAGGTCAAGAACGCGCCCGAGCAAGGGAGATGGGTGACCCTCCGGAGCTATACCTACGACGAGCGCGGCGACCTCGTCGCCGATACGGACGCTGAGGGCTGCGTCAGCCGCTACACCTACGACGATCACCGGCTGATGTCGCGCACGGATCCCGAGGACATCACCTTCCATTTCCGGTACGACGAGCGTGGTCGCTGCGTCGAGACCTGGGGCGATCACCCCGATCCGGGGCGCCTCGGCCTCGCGGAGGGCGTCCCAGATACGCTCGCCGATGGCACGAAGGCCCGGGGGATCTACCACTGCAAGCTCGTCTATGGCGACGACGGGTACTCGGAGGTGGCGGACTCGATCACCGTGCACCGCTACTTCGCCAACGAGTTCGGCAAGCTCGACAAGGCCGTATCCGGCGGGGCCGTCTACTGCCGCACCTACGATGAGAACGGCAATCTCCGCTCGTTCACCGACCCGCTCGGAGCCACCACGACCTGGGTCCGCGACGCCCGCGGCCGCACGCTCCGCGTGAGCGATCCGCTGGGCCGCACCACCGTCATCGAGCGCGAGCCGGACGGGCACATCCGTCGCGTCACCGACCCGGGCGGCGGCGTCACGGAGGTGACGCGCACCGCGGGCGCCCTGTACTGGACCGATCCGATCGGCGCGACCTTCGAGGTCCGCATCGAGGCGCGGGGGCTCATCACGGAGACGGTCGCGCCGAACGGCGCGCGCACGCGCTTCGCCCACGACGCGCAGGGCAACGTGATCCAGAAGATCGACGGGACAGGCGCCGTCACCGAGCACGTCTACGATTATTGGGGACGTTGCCTTTCGGTGCGCGACGCGCTCGGGCACATCACGTCGTACGCCTACAACGACCGGGGCGATCGCGTCGCCGTGCGCCACCCGGATGGGGGCGTGACCCGCTATGCCCACGACCGCAACGGGGACGTCGTGCGCGTCGATCACCCGGACGGCACCTCGACGCGCTTCGATCGGGGAGGCCTGCACAAGGTCTGCGCGATCCGGCGCCCGAACGGCGAGGTGAACCGCCTCGGCTATGATCGCGAGGGCCGCCTCGTGCAGGCCGAGAACGCGCGGGGGGACGTGTACCTCATGCGCTACGACACAGCGGGCCGCATGGTGTACGAGCGGACGTTCGCCGGGCAGGAGAAGCACTACCGGCACGACATGGCCGGGCAGCTCCTCCACGAGAAGACCGGCGCGGGCGAGATGACCGAGTTCGCCTACGACGCGGCCGGACAGCTCGTCCAGCGCACCCTGCCGGACGGCGCCACGGAGTCGTTCGAATACGACCATTGCGGGCAGCTGATCGCCGCCGTCACGCCTGCCGGAGAGCTCACGTTCACACGCAACGCCGTGGGCTGGGTCGTGGAGGAGCGGCAGCTCGCCTCGGGGGAAGCGTTCTTCGTGCGGCGCACGTACGATCTCATGGGCGACGTCGTGCAGCGGACGACGTCGCTGGGCCACTCGGCCGCCTTCGCGCGGGACGCCTGCGGCCGAGCCACGCAGGTCGTGCTGGACGGGCGCACCACGGTCGGGGTCGCGCACGACGCGCTCGGGCGCGAGATCGCCCGCGCGCTGCCGGACGGAGGGCGCATCCAGGTCGTCTACGACGCGCTCGGCCGCATGGCTCAGCGCTGGGTAGGCCACCCCGGGCAAGCCAGCGCGGGCGCCGGCCGGCCCGAGTGGGTCGGCCCTCGCCCACCGGGGACTACGGTGTACCAGGCGTTCCGCTACGGGCCGTGCTCGGAGCTCGTCGAGTCGTGGGACGACGCGCTCGGCCGGAGGCTGTTCGAGCACGACCCCGCTGGGCAGCTCCTGGGAGTCCGCGACGAGCGGGGCCGGGGGCAACGCTTTGCTTACGACGCCGCGGGCAATCTTCACGAGCCGGACGGCGAGCAGCGCGCTTACGGCGCGGGGAACCGCCTGGTGCAGAAGGGCGGCACCACGTACGCATGGGACGAGTCGGGCAGGCTCACGAGCGCGCGCGACGCGGAGGGCCGGCTGACGCGGTACACGTGGAACGCCCTCGGGCTGCTCGCAGCGGTCGAGAGGCCCGATGGAAGGGTGGTCGAGCTCAGCTACGATCCGTTCGCGCGGCGCATCGGGAAGCGCACGTTCGAGCGAGCGCCCGACGGGAAGCGGCGCGAGGTGTCGAGCGTGCGCTTCGTGTGGGACGGCGGCATGCTCGTCCACGAGATCAAGCGCGTGGCGCAGGTGTCGGGCGATCCCGTCGTGGAGGAGCGCACGTACTGCTTCGAGGAGGCCCGGTACGCCCCCTGGGCCCACCGCGACACGCGCGTGGCGGGCGGGCGGTCCGAGGAGAGCCCGTGGTTCCATTACCTCAACGACGACGTGGGCGCGCCGGAGCGCCTGGTCGGCCCCGCGGGCGAGGTGGTGTGCGAGCTCGACCGATCCGCGTTCGGCGCGAAGGTGAAGGAGGGCGGGCGGACCACGACGCCGCTCCGCTTCCCGGGCCAGTACGAGGACGAGGAGACGGGGCTCGTCTACAACCGCTACCGCTACTTCGATCCCGCGATGGGGCGGTACCTGAGCGCGGACCCGGCCGGGCTCGACGGCGGGTTCAACGGCTTCGACTACGCAGGCAACGCGCCGACGCGGTTCGTCGATCCGAGCGGCCTGATGCCGTTCTCGACCGTCCGGAACGCGGCCGGGAACAACCCGGAGGGCAAGGATTTTACCGATCCGAAGAACCGTCGCGGGGTGCCGGGCGATATCGAGGGCAAGAGCCAGGGAGAGCGCGGCGGGCCGAAGGCAGAGGCTCACCGCGAGAAGTTCGGCAGGGACGACGCGATCACCGAGGCCGTCAAGAACGCGCAGAGAGCGCGCGAGCCGCAGAAAACCCCGACGGGGGACACAACGTGCTCGGAGGTGGACGCGCTGCACAAGATGGCGCGCCAGATCCGCGCCGAAGGAAACGCCCAGCGAACAGCGAAGGGGAAGCCTGAGATGACCAATGAGGAGGTGCGCGCCGAGCTTCAGAAGCGCTTCCGGAACGGCGCGACGATCGAGACCACGAACAAGACCGGCGAGGGCATGGCGCCCTGCCCCATGTGCGCGCAGATCTTCCGCGAGCTCGGCCTCCACCCGGCAAACATCGGAGAGGACGCCAAGGGCGGTGTGATCGGCCCGAACGACGAGACGGAAACAAAGGTGAACAAGATGGGGCGGTGGGATGGGAACATCACGCAGAGCAGCCAGGATAAACACTCTCGACAACGGAACATCCGGACGACGCGCTCCACAACCCCCCCGTTCACCACCTGACGCACGCGATGACGACACCCCGGCCCCGAATCCCCGCCCCCGCGCCCATTGAGCGCGCCTGCCGCTGCGCCTGGCGCGAAGCGTCGCGCGCCAAGCTCGACCCCGGAGAGCAAGGCGCGCTGACCGCGCTCGGCCGATGGATCGAGGAGCCAGACCGACCCTATGCAATCTTGCACGGCCGGCACCCGAGCCGGCGCGCGGTCGTGGCCGCCCACCTCGTCCGTGCGCAGCAGGAAGGCACGGCGTACGCCGCGCACCTCGTGCCAATTGGGCCAGATCTCAAGCTCGAGCGTGACATCCTCGCGTTGCTCACCTCGCGGCTGCTCGCCGGTTGCGGTGGCGGTCCTCCTCGGTGGTTGCGCATGCGTATCGCGAAAGAGCATCTGCGCGTGGGGCCAACCGAGGACGACCCCTCGCTGCTGCTCGCGATCACCGACGTGGAGGAGGCGGAGCCGCTCGTCGCCTGGCCAGCGCTGTTTGCCGCCGTGGGTCCCCGCGTCAAGGTGCTCGCCACCGTCGAGAGCGACGACGCCGCGGCCCACGCGTGGCTCCAGCGCCTCGGCTTCGATCCGGCGCGCACGCGGATCCACCCGCTGCCGGTGCGGCCCTGGCCCGCGCCGGGCGATCCCACGAAGCTCCTCGCGACCACGGGCGCAGCATCCACCGAGCTCCTCGGCCTGCTCTCCGTCGCCTACGGCCGCCTTCGCCGGGACGAGATCACGACTGCCCTCGGGGCCCCCATGGAGCGCGCCCTCGCCGGGATCGAGCCGCTCGTCACGGCCATCGAGGGCACCTACGCGTTCCGCTCGAACGCGGCGCGGCGCGAGGTGGAGGAGCGCCTCGGCCGCGACGCGCGGGACGCGTCGATCCGCCGCCTGCTGTCGCTCCCGCCGGACGGCTATCCGTGCGCCTACGTGCGCGCCCACCTCGAGCAGGCCGCCGCGCCGCTCCAGGCATTCGCCGCGCTGGTCACCGAGGAGCACCTCGCCCGCTGGATGGCTCGGCCCGAGGCCTATCTCGGCTTCGTCGCCGATCTCGAGCGCGTGCGCCGCCGCGCCGTCGAGGCGCTTCCAATGGGTCACGAAGCAACGGCCCTCGCTGTGCGCGCGGCCCTTGTCGAGGCGAGCATCAACTGGTGCGCCCGCCGCGAGGACCACGATGCTCCCGTCGGCGTCGAGCTCATCGTTCGGGAGAAGCGGCTCGCCGACGAGCGAGATCAGGCCAGGGCGCTCACCGCGCTCGGCGCGGCGATGACGGCCGGCCCGGCGCGCGCCGAGGTGCTCGAATGGGCCACGGACGCTGCACGGCGCACCCCGGACGTCGAGTTCCGCGGGGATGGCCTCCTGAGCCTCGCCGAAATCGTCGGGGGCGAGGCGGGATACGCGTTCGCGCGGGAAGCGCTCGCCGCGTATCGGACCACGGAGAACGCGGAGGAGCGAGCGCGCCAGATGCTCTTCGTGGCGAAGTGGTTGCCTCCAGAGGAAGGGATCGCCGTCGTGCGCGAGGCGCTCGCCGTCCTCCGTGACGGCGGCGGAGATCCTGGCGATCTCGACCTGTTCGCCGACCGCTACCCGCGTGCGGTCGCCGAGGCGCTCTGGCCCGACGCGGAGGCGCTGCCTGGGCCCGCGCGGGCGCGAGCGCTCGCCGCGCTCGCGCGGGGCCTCGGCGATCCCGAGCGCGTGTGCGCCGCCTTCGCCGCGGTGGAGCAGCACGTCAATCCGTACGACCTGCTGATGCAACGGACTCTCGCGCAACTCGTGCCGGTCCTCGACGCCCCGGAGGCCCGCCGCGCCGCGGCGCTCGCGCCCCAGTTCGGCGAGCGGGCCACCGAGCTCTTCGAGGACCTGGTCCCACGCCTCATCGCGCTGGGCGATCCCGCCGAGGACCTGCTCGAGGCGCTGCCAGTCGAGGCGCGCGTGCGTGCGCTGGCCCGGAGCCTCCCCTTCGCCGCGGAGCCGGCGCGGCTGCGGGCGCGGATCGACGAGGCCATTCAGAACGCCGAGCCGCGCGAGCGCGGCTGGATGCTGTTCGACGTCTGCCCCTGGTTCGCGGCGACGGGCCACAGCGACGCGCTGCTCGCCGCGGTCGCGCCGCTCAGCGACGGTAGCCGCCTGACCGCCTTCCGCATCCTGGCACGCCACGATCCCGCGCGCGCGCCCGAGCTGGTGCGTCAGGCTCTCCACCTGGCCCTGCGTTTCGGCGCCGACGAGCCGGAGTGTCTGCTTGAGCTGCTCCCGCTGGCCCGCCATTTCCCGGCCGAAGGGGCCGCCGCGGCGCTCGGCCTCCTGCTCGACGCGCTCGCAGGCGATTACCGCCATGCCGCGCTCGCGGGCGACGGCGTGAGCCTCGTGAAGCTCGTGCCGCTCATCGCTGCGATCGCAGGCGACGAGGGCCTGGCGGGCGCAGCGCGCGAGGTGGTGCAGGTCGCAGCGTGGTTCCCCTGAGCGCCGCGGTGCTCGCGGGCTGCCGTCATGGACTGCCGCCCGCCTGCTTTGGCAGCGCGCCGGCGGCATCCTCGGCGGCCAATGGCGCCGAGGCTCGGCACGGACCAGCTATCGATTCTTCGTCGTCATCGCCTTCACGACCGCATCGGTCGCCGTGACCAGCGACCTCCTGAAGGCGTGCATCCGCTGCTCCGCCGCCGATCCCTTCTCGGCCGGCTGGTTTGGCGCGAAGCCGAACCAGGACATCGACAGCCCGAGGAGGATGACGAACAGGTCCTCGGCGCACCGCTTCGGCGTCGCCCCGAGGTCATAGGCCGCGGCGAGCTCCTGCACCTTGGCGGTCGCGACGTCGTGCTGCGCCTCGTCGGGGAGCTCGAGCTGCCTCCACATCATCATCCGCACGCTCTTCGGATTCTCGACCAGGTGATCGAAGACGCCTGCGACGAAGGCCGGCAGGTCCGACGGGTCGAAGGGCACGGCGTCGAACGCGATCTGGCACCGCTCCTCGAGCACGCTGCGGAACAGACCCTCCTTGGAGCCGAAATAGGCGTAGATGGCCTGCTTGTTCGCCGAGGCCCGCTCCGCGATGCGGTCCACGCGCGCGCCAGCCAGCCCTCGCTCGGCGAACTCGTCGAGCGCAGCGTCGAGGAGCCTCTTCTTGGTCGCCGCCGAATCGTAGCGCATGGGTGGATCCTTCATGGAGCACACGCCGTGGCGCGCGGCAAGGAGAGCGCGCCGCCGCCTCGCCCAGTTGACACGGCCAAGACCGCTCCCTAAGTTTAAACCATCCAGTTGGTTTAACACCGAGGAGGGCGTCGTCGATGACGATGGCGCCGCGGTGTCGAGATTGCAGGCGCGGGCGTTGCCGGAGCGCCGGGGCGCTGCCGGCCGCGGCGCCCTGGCGAGGACGACGCCCAGAGAACCGGAGAAGGGACCGAGCGATGGCGGATCCGCAACCGAACAAGAACGACGATGTCAGCGCGCTCTTCAAGCCATTCGAGCTGAAGGGGCTGAAGCTCGAGAATCGGTTCGTCATGGCGCCCATGACGCGCCAGCGATCGCCGGGCAACGCGCCGGGCGAGCCGAACGTCGATTACTACACCCGGCGCGCTGCCGCAGATGTCGGGCTGATCCTGTCGGAAGGAACGGTCGTGGAGCGGCCGGGCAAGCTTCACCTCCGCGACGTCCCGCACTTCTATGGCGAGCGGGCGCTGGACGGCTGGCGAAAGGTCATCGACAGCGTGCACAGGGCGGGAGGGAAGATGGCGCCCCAGCTATGGCACGTCGGGCTCGCCAAGCAGGATCCAAACGGCCACGAGGAGCCCGCGGCCCTGGAAGGCCCGGCGAACATGTCGCGCGACGACGTGCACGCCACCGTGCGGGCCTTCGGCAAGGCGGCGGCCGACGCGAAGCGCCTCGGCTTCGATGCCATCGAGATCCATGGCGCCCACGGTTACCTCATCGATCAGTTCTTCTACGAGGTGACGAACCAGCGCACCGACGAGTATGGAGGAAAGACCATCGGCGAGAGGAATCGCTTCGCCGTCGAGATCCTCGAGGCCGTTCGAGAGGCCGTCGGGCCGGAGATGGTTGTGATCCTCCGCCTCTCGCAGTGGAAGATGGGCGCGTACGATCACAAGATCGCGAAGACGCCGAAGGAAATGGAGCAGTGGTTATTGCCGCTCGCAGAGGCGGGCGCCGATGTGCTCCACCTCTCCCAGCGACGCTACTGGGAGCCCGAGTTCGCCGGCTCCGATCTGAACGCCGCGGGATGGGCGAAGAAGATCACCGGCAAACCCACGATCACCGTGGGGTCGGTCGGCCTGTCCGGCGATCTCTTCGGGAACTTCGCGGGCGAGGCCTCCGCGCCCCAGGGGCTCGGTGAGCTCGTGCGCCGCTTCGAGCGCGGCGATTTCGATCTCGTCGCCGTCGGGCGCCCCTTGCTCAGCGACCCGGCCTGGGTGCAGAAGATCAAGACCGGCCTGACCTCGGAGCTGACGGAGTTCACCAGGGAGAGCCTTGGTCGGTACTTCTGACTCGGGCGGTCCTTCATGGGCATTTTTAAAGGAGCTACGGTGTAACGCATGAAGATTGCCATTCTCGGCGCCGGTAGGATTGGAAGCGCCTTTGCCTTTCAGCTCGCGCGCGCGGGGCACGAGGTGACGGTGATCGCCCGTGGAGAGCGGCTGGAGCAGCTGCGGCGGGACGAGGCGATCGTGAGCGCCTCGGGCGAGCGCGCGGCGGTGCGCGTGAGCGCCGCGCTCGACGCGACGGCGCCGTGGGATCTGGTGCTCGTGACGGTGCTCGCGTTCCAGGTCGACGCCGTGCTCCCTGCGCTGGCCGAGAGCGCGGCGAGGTCCGTGATGTTCATGTTCAACACCTTCGAGCCGCTGGGCCGCCTCCGAGATGCGGTGGGCCCGGCGCGCTTCGCCTTCGGCTTCCCTGCGATCCTGGCGACCCTCGAGGACGGCAAGCTGACGTCGAAGGTCGTCACCCGAGGGATGGTCACCACGGTGACGGACGCGGCGTGGGCGAAGGTCTTCACGGACGCCGGCATTCCCGCCGTCGTGCACTCCGACATGGAGAGCTGGCTGCGCACGCACGCGGCGCTCGTCGCGCCGGCGATGGTGGCTATCACCACGGCGCACGCGCGGAACGCAGGCGTGTCGTGGGCAGAGGCGATGCGCCTCGCGCGCGCCATGGAGGAAGGGCTCCGCGTGGTGCGCCACCTCGGAAACACCATCACGCCGGAGCCGATTGGGACGCTGAGCCGCCTGCCCACGCCGGCGGCGGCCGCGCTCCTGTGGGGGCTCAGCAGGGTCGACGCCGTCCGCAAGACGGGCGCCGTCGGGCCTGGCGAGCCGCGCGCGCTGATCGACGCGATAGCCGCCGCGGCGCCGGGTCAAACGCCGACGCTGCTCGCGATCAGACCCTGAAGAAGGCAGCGAGCCCCTCCACGAGGGCACGAGGCGGCCCGCCCTCGTGAAGACGCCCGGGATGTCGTCTGGCCAGGGCTAGGACGGGCTCTCGTCGACAGAGCCCAGCGCGTCGTCGGGCTCGCCGGCGCCCGTCGATGCCCCGAGGCCGTGCCGCTCGATGAGCCGGCGAAGCTGCGTCCGGTGCATGCCGAGCGCCCGCGCCGCGGCCCGCACGTTGCCGCCTTGCTCGCGCAGCGCCGCCTCGATGCGGGCGCGCTCTCCGGCATCGAGCGGTGGGGCGCGCGAGGGCAGCGCGCGGCGCGCCCGGGGCGCGGCAGGCGCGCTGTCTCGGCCTCCGGCGGGCGGGGCGCCGGAGGGCGGGTCGGGCTCGAAGAGGGCGCCGGCGCTCGGGCTGAGGTGCGCGGCCTCGACGCGCGAGGCCCCCTGCATGAGCGCGCTCTGGGCGGCGGCGCGCGCCTCGACAAGGAGCTCGCGCACGTTGCCCGGCCAGGGCCGCAGCAGACACGCCTCGACAAGCGAGACGTGGAGCCCCAGCTCGGGCGCGAGCTGCCGCACTTGCTGCTCGATCAAGAGGGCCATCTCTTCGAGGCGCCGCCGCAGGGGCGGCAGCTCGACGGCGGGGCGCCCCAGGCGAAAGTAGAGGTCTTCGCGCAGCCGCCCGCTCGCGACCTGCGCGCGCAGGTCGCGGTGGCTGGCGGAGCAGAAGGCAAAATCGACCTTCTTCGGCCTGGACGCGCCGAGCGCGAGCACCTCGCGCGTCTCGAGCGCGCGCAGGAGCTTGGCCTGCACCTCGAGGTCGAGCTCGCCGATCTCGTCGAGAAAGAGGGTGCCCCCCTCGGCCGCCTGGAGATACCCCTGCGCGTCGGCGTTGGCGCTCGAGTAGGTGCCGCGCTGCACGCCGAAGAGCAGGCGCTCGGCGATGCCCTGCGGGATGGAGGCGCAGTTGACAGGCACGAAAGGCCCGGCGGCGCGCGGGCCTTCCTCGTGAAAGGCCCGGGCGACCCCCTCCTTGCCGGTGCCGCTCTCGCCGCGAATGTGCAGCGAGAGCCCGAGCTCGGCGGCGCGCGCCGCCTCGGCCAGCCGCCGCTGCATCGCCGGGCCCCGCACGAACCCCTGACGCGCCACGACGCCCTGGCGCGCCAGGGGGCCGACGTCGTTCGAGGGCACGAAGAGCGAGTCGCCGAGGCGCACGACGCACGTCGCCTCGCGCGGCGCCCCCGCCGGCAGCGGCTCCCCGTCGACGAAGGTGCCGTTCTGGCTGCCGAGGTCTTCGACCCAGAAGCGCCGGCCATCGAAGCGGAAGCGGGCATGACGCCGCGACATGCGAGGGTCCTTCGCCTCGCCGAGCGCCGCCGAGCCGCGACCGACCTCGAGCGCCTCGCCCTCGAAGGGCAGCGCGCTGGCCAGGGTCACCCCGGCGCCGAAGACGCGGACGAGGCCCGGCGCGGCGGCGGGCCCACCGCTGCTCGAGGCGCGATGCCCGCTCGGCTGCAGGGTCGACCCGTCGTCCGTCATCCCACGGTCAGTATAGGTGCCTGGCGCCGACGGGTGTGCCCATAGCGGTGTCCACAGCGGTGCCCGAGCCGGTGCCCGGGGCGGGGGCTCCAAGGGGTGACACGAGGCGCAGCGTCCCGCGGCGGCGCCCGCGGGCCTGCGCTGGATCCGGGCCGGAGGCGGAGCGGCTGGCACGCGCCTCGCTAAACACCTCCACGAAAGGCCGTCGCGAAAGGCCGTCGCGAAAGGCCGTCGCGAAAGGCCGTCGCGTCCGCGGAGCATGCCGCGCGCGGCGGCACCGACGTCCGCGGTGGCCGGGTCGACGCCACCACGCCGCGCCCCCCGAGCCGGGGGGCGCGAGGCCATCCATCGACGACGCCGCGCCGCGCGCAGGCGTCGCGAGCCAGCTCAGGAGGAAATCATGTCGAATCATGTCCACATGCGCGTTCGCCGCAGCTCGGTCCTGTCTCCTGTCGTCCTGGGTGCGCTCGGCGCGCTCGCGGCCGGGTGCCTCGCCGACGCGGAGCCCGCGCCGGAAGCGCCGGACGACACCGGCGTCGGCGAGCAGCCGATCGTCAGCGTGGGTTCGCCGGTCACCGGCCCCGCCACCACGAGCGCGACCTTGCCCGCGGCCGGCATGAGCGCCGTGCCGGCGAGCACGCCGATCAGCGACACGACGACGAGCGCCATCCGCCTGGCGAGCTTCTCGAACGGAGCGAACCTCGCGGCCGGGCCGACGAGCGACCGCGCAAGCTGGCGCAACGCGGCCACGACCGACCCCTTCTCGGCGCCTCCGGCGCTCAGGACGCACCTCGACGAGGCGCTCGCGAGCGCGGACGCGAAGGTCGCCGCCGCGCTCGACGAGGCCGACGCCACGGCGACGCTGGCCGCTTTCAGGGCGATGTTCCCCGGGGGACTCTCGGCCAGCGTGACGCAGGACTTCGACGGCTTCGGCGCCGCGCGCGCCCGCTGGCTGAAGCGCTCGATCGAGAAGACAGGCACGTTCAATTATCCAGACCCGCGCCTGTTCGGCGAGGCGCGCCAGCGAGGCGCGCGCCTGTACTGCGCGGCCCGCGAGGTGCAACGCCAGCAGAGCGCGCGCGGCAAGCGGTCGATGGGCCGGAGGGCGCTCGCCGAGCTCAAGCTCTTCGGCCACACGGTGGACCTGCTCGTCATGGAGCCGACGGTGGTGCTCGACGGGCCCGAGCGCTTCACCGGCTCGGGCGTCAACGACGGCGCGCAGGCGTTCGTCGTGCCCATCCTCGCGGGGGGCAAGCTGACGCCGATCGGCAACATGGGTCTGCCGGGCTTCGGCGAGATGCGCGCGCCGCTCGCCTTCGTCAGCGCGGACGGCGAGGTGGTGAACGACGCGTCGCTCGATCCGACGACGGGCGCCTTCCGCCGGCGCTTTCAGACCGTGACGCACGCCGACGCGGTGGTCTCGCGCCGGGCGGTCGTGCGGCCCGACCCCGTCAGGTTCCCGCTGTTCGATATCGGCGTCGTGCACGTGTACCTCGATCTCAACGCGCGCGCCGACATCGGCGCGCTGAGCACGCCGAACGAACGGCTGCTCGGCCACACCTCGGGCACGCTGCCCTTCGGCCTGACGCCGCGGCCGATGGCCCCCATCGGCTCGATCGTCGCGCCCTTCCCGGTGTCGTGGGGCGACATGCCGATGATGCTCGGCTCGGGCACGGCCGCCACGCCGACGCCGGTCGCGCCGGCGTCGGGCCTGCGCTGGTTCTTGCTGTCGCCCTCGGGAGCGGGCGACATGGGCCTGATGCCGGTGACGAACCCGATGCTCGCGCGCATGATCCAGGACGATGATCACACCTTCACGGTGCGGCACAGCGCCGGCATGGAGTCGGTATTGACGGCGGGCGCCGGGTTCGACATCGGCGTCTTCGCCATGTGGCTCGACGTCTCCGGCGGGCTCGGGGTCAACGGCGGCCAGGAGCAGGTGCTGCGCGATGCGGTCGCGCTCGAGAACCAGCAGCCCGTCACGGTGCTCTCGGTGACCCCCCGCGGCTTCGTGAACGCGACGTACTCGGCGGGCATCAAGCTGCACCTGCGCTTCGGGCCCTTCGGCTTCGACGTGCCCATCGTCAACACCCGCGGGACGCTGGCCGAGACGACGACGGGCGACTGGCCCGAGGCGAACCGCTTCCGCATGGGCACCGGCTCCGGCACGGGCGCGCCCCTGACGCAGCCGAACGTCCAGTCGCACCTGCCGCTCGACGGCGCCTTCTCGAGCTTCCCCGTCGACGTCGACACCTGCCTCGCCGACACGGCGCCGAACCCGCCGACGCCGCCGCCCTGCGCGGCCGATCCGCCGAGCGGCGCGCGCCCGGCCGTGAACATCTGCCTGACGGGCCGGGCGGTCTCCGGCTTCCCCTACCCGTCGAACGTCTGCGCCGACCCGGCTTCGTACTCGAACACCCTGCGCGCCAGCGGGTTCAACGCGGCGCAGGCGAAGTGCGTCGAGGCCCAGCTCAGCCTCGTGTGCGCCCCTGTCTCGACGCAGACCAGCTCGACGAGCGTGAACCACGTGACCGACATTCGCTTCAACCCCGACGGCAGCGTCGACACGAGCGCCATCGGCGCCGAGGCCAGGGCGGTGAGCGAGGCGATGCAGCAGTGCGAAGACGCCTTCGGCGCAGGCGCGGCGCGAGCGCTCTTCGGCGTCGAGGCCTGCGACGACCACGCGAAGCCCTTCAGCCCGAATCGACCGCCCTTCAGCGTCACCGCAGGCGGCACGACCATCCGCCCGCCGAGCTGCGAATGAAGGCGGCGCCCGGGGCCGGAGGGCCGCATCCTGCCTCCCGCCCCGCGGCGTCCCTGCGGGGCTGTCGGAGCGCGGGGCCTGTGTCCAGCAGAGGCAGAGGCCGCGGTCCCCGGGGTGGTGAGGGCGGCGAACACGACGAGCGCGACGAGGAGAATGACCGATGAGGAACGGAACCTGGCGAGGCGAGCGACGTGAGCGCGGCGTGCGGGCCGCCGGAGGCGTCTCGGGGGCGTGGCGCGCGCGATCGACGCTTGCGCTCCTGGCAGCGGGCGCGTGCGGCGGCTGCGCGCTGCCCGAGCCCGGGGATGCCGAAGACGCAGCGCAGGCGGCGCCGGACGCGCCCCCGTCCGGGATCGAGGCCGGCGGCGCCGGCGAGCCCGCCGACGCGCTGCAGCCCGGCGCGGCGACGGGAGGCGCCGAGGGGGACACGACCTACGAGATCCCCGATTTCAGGGCGCTGCTGCCTTATGACCCCACGAAGCGCCCTGGCAGCAATGGCCCGGGTATCTACGTGGCGGCGGCCAGCGATAGCACCTACTGCTTTCTCAACGATCAAGGCGTCCCGTCCTTTTGCCCCGAGCGGTTCGTCAACGCCGGGGGAAGCGTCAAGCTCGAGTTCCGCAGCGCGACGAACCCCACCGCGGTGTACTCGTCCGCCGTGAGCGCGTCGCGCAGGCTGCCCGGCGAGACGGCCTTTCGGCCGGTCGTGCTGCGAAGCGTGCGCGCCGTCGGGATGGAGCTCGAGATCGAGGTTGCGCTCGACGGCGTCGTGTTCCCGCCCGTCCGGGGAGCGGCGCTCTCCTCGTTCAAGCTCGAGGTGGCCGGCCCCGGGGGCCTGTTCTTCCGCTACGAGCTGATGGT
This sequence comes from Sorangium sp. So ce117, assembly GCF_051524395.1. NCBI lineage: Bacteria > Pseudomonadati > Myxococcota > Polyangiales > Polyangiaceae > Sorangium > Sorangium sp. So ce117. The sequence continues at coordinate 12,969,913 of NZ_CP150309.1, read as the reverse complement.
GGAGCCGCCGGGCCCGGCGCCGCTGCCGCCGCCGTCTCCGGATCCGGAGCCGCGCTCCTGGTTCCGACGGTACAACGTCAAATACCGGGTGGTCCCTGCCGGGGCCGATCCGGGCGCCTCCAGGTGGCGCCGCCACTGCAGCGTGGCCGGCGTCGATCTTTGGGCGTCGTTCGCGGGGGAGAGCAGGGTCGACGGGCTCTTCGCCACCGTCACGCGCGACGCGAGCGCGACAACGATGAGCTGTGAGACGGGGGCCATCGACACGTGCCTCTCGTGGGGATATGCCCCCTGGCGGACCGAAACGGCGAGCACCGACGAGGGCCGCTTCCTGTTCGGCGCCTGCCTGCACGCGAAGCGCGCGGCCTACTTCGCCGGCCCCGCCGGCGGCGCAGAGCGCACGACCAGCTTCACGCGCCCGGGCACCCCGATCGTCGTGCGCGACAAGCTGGGCATCCTTCCGGGCGCCGACCCGACGCACCTCGAAGCGATCTGGAGCCCCGAGGGCGCGAAGTGCCTGAACGTGGAGAACCTGCGCATCTCCGAGTTCCACGACCATGTGGCCTCGCTGTCCTCGCTGCCCCCGTGCACGGCCCACTGGTCCACCATCGGCGCGTTCGCCACGGGGCGCGTCGGGCCGCCCGGCCCTTCGGCGTGGTGATCAGGCACGAGGGTGGTCCGGGACAACGGCCACACCGTCCAGGCGACGATCGTCGATCAGCGCCCCTCCTGCGCCAACCCGGTGTGCAAGGGATGCGGATCGCGTAAGGTCCTCTATGTCAACCAGCCTGGCCCTCCAGTCACCTCGCGACCGGCTGAAGCGATCAAGAACTCTACACGGCCAGCCTGACCCCAGCCTAGGACAGACAACGAGAAACCATGTCTTGGTTCAAGAGAGAGAGGCGTGCGGAAGGCGATCCGCGGGCGAAGGGGAGAGGCACGGAGGCGTTCCGAGAATACCTCGACGAATACAAGCGCGAGCTTCTGACGCTCATCGCTGAACGAGAGCTCTCCAAGCGTGCGGCCGAGCCTCTCGCGCCGTGGCTCTGCTATCATTTCCCTCTCCAGTTCGATCGGCGGGAGCTCGACGCGCGGGGCGTCGACTTCCTCGTCTACGCCGAGAAGGATAGCTTCTTCTGGCATACGCTGGACGGGGCTGCATGCATGAAAGCGTTCCTCGCGCATTTCAGGGCGCTTCCTCTCGATGGTCGAATCGCGTACTTCAAACGCTTTGATCTGGGGCCAAGGTGGGTAGACCGAGAGGCTTGGTTCGATCTGGCCTTCGATGATGAGAGGGTCGGCGATCCGGACTACGACCTGGCGCATGCCGAAATCTTTGGACCGCGCTCGACACGCGGTGAAGCGCCCCGCAGCTAGAACACCGATTACGTTGAAACCCGGAGAATTTTCACAGGGAGGCGGGGAGGCGGGGAGGAAGAAAGAATGAATTTATTTCTCTTGCCGTCTCTCGCTCCCCGCCTCCCTGTGAATTCCCGCTTTTTCTCTTGGTTTCAACCCGTTTGTCGCTCTAGCCGTGCTTCGACTGACGCGTCGAGACCGCTTGCAGAGGCGTGGTAGATTGGCAGGCTTCTGCTCAATACCGAAGTGCCCGTCCGTCGCGACGGAACCCATCGCCGCCTTGAACGTCGCCATGATAAGGCCGCAGGTTGTCTTCGGACGCGAATGTGCTATCCCGATGTCTCATCATGGACGTTATCTTTCGACGCACCGGCGAGCGGCGGTACGCCGTCGTCGTGGAGGTCGCCGGCAAACAGCCCCAGGCGATGGATCCGGCGCCTGGGTTCGACGACCACATTCCGCACGACCTCGTCCACTACGTCGTGGAGGCCGAGCTCGGCTTGACGTCGGGCGTCTTCGGTCGTGCCGCGAGCGGCGGCGGCACCTTCATCTCGGCCGCGCCGGGCGACCGGAGCGCGCGCGAACGGGCGCGCGAGCGGCGGAAGCAGCTGCGCCGGGAGACATCGCTTCGCAGCGCGGACGAGGGCAGGCAGCACGACATGGTCACGTCGGAGCGCCTCGCCGCCGTCTGCGACCTGATCTGGAGGCGCCGCCAGGGGCAGCGCCCGGATGCCTCGCGGCCCGCGCCGCGCGAGTCGCTCTCGGGCGAAGATGCCCGGCGAGTCGATCGCGTCGTCGTCCGGCTCGAAGAGCTGGCGCCTCTGTGGAACCAGCTGCCAGTGGGCGGTGAGCTCGCCTTCACATGGCCGAGCGTCGTGCCGAGGGCTCCAGGCCGGCGAGACGAGCGCCGCGTGGTGTGATGTCGGCTCCGCGGGAGAGCCGCTCGCTGACCCGGGCTTGTCGCTCTACGCGGCTGCTGAGGTTCAGCGAGCCTCGTCGCCCGCTCGCTCGAGCGGATCAGTCGTATCCCCGTCTTACGTGGGGGCCGTTGCGGTCGGAGCCGAGGGGTCGGCCCGCGCGAGGGGGGCGCGCTGGGCAGCTGCCGCCCGCCCAGCGAGCCAAACTCGAGGTCCGGATCGTCCCGGACGACGACCAGCTCGGCGGGGCGCTGTCACGCCGAGCGCTTCGGTGGCCGACCACTCGATCGTCGCGCGCAGCGCGCGACGGCGGCGTGTTCCTCGGCGCGAGCGAGGTGTAGGATGCCCCCTTGAACCAGCCCACACCATCCGGCCCCGATCTGCTCGACGTCCTCGAGGCGCGGTTCAACTTCCGCGAGCTCCGCCCAGGCCAGCGCGCGGTCATGGATGCCTTGCTCTCGGGCCACAGCGCGCTCGCGGTCTTCCCGACAGGCGGCGGCAAATCGCTCTGCTACCAGCTCCCCGCGCTCCTGCTCGACGGGGTCACGATCGTCATCTCTCCGCTGATCGCGCTGATGAAGGATCAGATCGATTTCCTCAGCGCGCGCGGCATCGCCGCGGTCCGGCTCGACTCGTCGCTGTCAGCCGACGACGCGGCGGAGGCGCACAGGGATCTGCGCTCGGGCAAGACGAAGCTGCTCTATGTCGCCCCCGAGCGGTTCGTGAGCGAGCGGTTCATGGCGCTGCTGAAAGAGCTCAAGATCGCCATCTTCGCGGTGGACGAGGCCCACTGCATCTCCGAGTGGGGACACAACTTCCGCCCCGACTACCTGAGGCTCGCGGACACCGCCCGGGCGCTCGGCGTGCCGCGCGTGCTCGCGTTGACGGCCACCGCGACGCCCGGGGTCGTGCGCGACGTCTGCGCCACCTTCGGCATCCGCGAGGAGCACACGGTCATCACCGGCTTCTACCGACCGAACCTCGAGCTCCGCGCGACGGCGGTGAGCGCGACCGCGCGCGACCGGGTCCTGATCGAGCGCCTGCGATCCCGGCCGCCCGGCTCCACCATCGTCTATGTCACGCTCCAGAAGACCGCCGAGCACGTGGCCGAGAAGCTCGCTTCTGCGGGACTGCCGGCGCGCGCGTACCACGCCGGGATGGAGGCGACGGAGCGCGCGCGCGTGCAGGACGACTGGATGCAGAGCGACCGCGGCATCGTGGTCGCCACCATTGCGTTCGGGATGGGGATCGACAAGCCCGACGTGCGTTATGTCGACCATTACAATCTCCCGAAGAGCCTCGAGAGTTACAGTCAGGAGATCGGCCGCGCCGGCAGGGATCAGGCGCACTCGGTGGTCGAGGTCTTCGTCTGCGGCGACGATCTGCCGGTCCTCGAGAACTTTGCGTACGGCGACACGCCGACCGAGGACGCGCTCCACGGGGTGGTCGGCGCCGTGCTCGCCGCGCCCCAGGTGGAGCTCGGCCTGCACGCGCTGGGGACGCGCCACGACGTCCGGCCGCTCGTGCTCCGCACCGCGCTGACCTACCTCGAGCTGATGGGCGCGGTCCGGCAGCTCACGCCGCACTACGCCGGCTACGAGGTGCGGCTCCACCGCACGCTCGCGGAGGTCATCGCGTCGGTGAAGGGCGAGCCGGCGCAGTTCCTCGAGGCGCTCTTCGGCCATGCGAGGAAGGGGCGAGTCCTGTACGCGGTCGACCCGGCCGCCGCCGCCGCCGCGCTGGATCAGCCGCGCGAGCGGGTGGTGCGCGCGCTCGAGTACCTCGAGCGGCAGGGGCTCGCGGAGCTCAAGGCGTCGGACATCCGGCACCGCTTCGTGCGCGTGGCCTCGACGGACGACGCGGGCGCCCTCGTCGGCGAGCTCCTCGCGCGCTTCGCGAGGCGCGAGGACGCCGAGATCGGGCGCGTGCGGCAGGTGATCGAGCTGCTCACCTCGGAGCGCTGTCACGCCGCCGCGCTCGCCGCGTACTTCGGCGAACGCCTCGACGCCGCGTGCGGGAGCTGCACCTTCTGCCGCGCCGGCGTCGCCGTGACGCTGCCGGAGCCGGCGCACGCGCCGCCGATGCCGGTGGGGCTCGACGTCGCCGCGTTCACGGCGCTGCGCGCGGCGCACGCGGGCGCCCTGGGCCATCCTCGCCAGGCGGCGCGTTTCCTCTGCGGCCTCTCGAGCCCGGCGACCACCCAGGCCAAGCTCGCGCGCGATCCGCTCTTCGGCGTCCTCATCACGCGCCGGTTCGCCGAGGTGCTCGACTGGTGCGCCGGGCTCCCCGCCTTCCTGCAGAGCTCGATGGCGCCCTGAGGGCCGCGCTCACCTCAGCGTGAGTGTTGCGGTCGCCAGCGTGGTGCCCTCGGCAGTGCGCACGACGCCCGAAAGCGTGCGTGGACAGCTCGAGAAAGACTTCACCAGCACGGAAGCGGTGTAGCGCGTGGGCTCGCCGGCATTTCCCGGTCGGAACGAGGTCATGTAATGGGCCAGTCCTTCGAACTCGAGGAGCCCCGGTGGATGCCTCCCCCCGTGGCCGAAGGTCAGGACCTGACCGTCCGCAACGAGCTCGACGATCAGCCCGAAGGTGCGGCTCGTCGGCCCTCCCGAAGGCTTGAAGAAGGGGAAGGCCACGGCGTAGCGGATGAAGAGGTCCACCGGGCCCGCGGGCGGCGCCGCGACGGTCAGCGTGAAGGGGCCCGCGCCGTGGAGCGTCGCGCTGGCGATGCCGGGCTTGCCGGCGCCCAGCCGCGAGTGAGCGAGATAGAGCCCCACGGCGAGCAGGGCGGCCGCGGTGATCACCGCGGCCAGGATGAAAGCGAGCGGCGAACCGTCGGCGAAACGCATCGAACGCCTTGCTAACCTCCGTCGGGCGTTGGGTCAATGAGCGGGGTATCAACCTGTCGGGTGATCCGTCCCCATCCTGGAGCAGGGTGACCGCCGCCCTAGCGGAGCGCCGCGCGCCTCGAAGCCTTGGGCAGCGCCGCTGCAAGCTCGCGCGATGCGTCCTTTCCGATCCATCGCGCAGAAGGCTGCGGTGATTGGGCGAGACGCGCGGCGACGGCGACGGCGGCGCCTCTGAGCGAAGCATTGCGCTTTCCGATCGCTCGAAGCGCCATGCTCACGGCCTTCTTGACGAAGTTCCTGTCATCGTCGGCCGCACGCTCGATGAGCCCGAGTGCGTCGACGAACTGCTGGTCCTCCGCGTGCTTGTCGTGGAGGGCAAGACTCCAAAGCAGCGCGAACGCCGCTCGCCTCTCGAACTCCCCCTTTTTACGGCTCCACTGCTCGACCTTCGCCCACGCATGCGGCGTGCGATCGAAGAGGTTGAAGCTCAGGGTGTCGCAGTAGGCCCAGTTGTCGAACTCCTTACACCACCGATCCATCTGCGCGGCGGTGAGCGCGGAGGGGTCCGCTACGAACGACGTCAACATCCGCGCCTCGTACCAGCCGGTCTCCCAGAGCGCCAGAGCAAGCTCATGGTTGTGCCCGAGCTTCTTGCCGAGGGCCTTCATGTCCTTCATCGCGACGCCAAACGCCTTGTCCGACGGGATGGCGTAGCGCGACATGCCGTCCAGCGTTGCTTTCGTGCTGTGAGCCTTCAGCCACTCGAGGACCCACTGCACTTGCTCCTGGAGCGACAGTTCCGGCGGCTTTGCTTTCTTCATCTCCGCTCCTCGTTCTATCCACCGTGGACTCGAGCCCATACGATCGCAATCCGCTGCGCGGACCGACGACGACGGCGTCCACGTCGGTCAGGGGCCCGCCCACGGCTGGCGCCCGCGCAGCTCGCGCACGTCGAGCTCGCCGGCGTCGAGCAGGCCGGAGGCAGCGTCGTGGATCTGATACGCCATCTTCGCGCCGCCGAGCGGCTGGCTCTCGACGAATATGCAGCGCAGCTCGCCTGGGGCGAAGCCGCACTGGTCCTGGATCGCGCGCAGCAAGCCATCGCGGTGCAGGTGGCCGTCGCCGAAGTTCCAGCCGAGCGCGAGGCCGCCGACGAGCTCGCCGTCGAGGTACTCGTACTCGTGGAGCGGGCCCTCGATCGCCTTCGGCAGCAGGACCGGCAGCGCGCGGCCCTGGAGGTGCATGAGGCGGAACGCGAGCACCTTGCCGACGAGCCCGACCGACGTGGCGCGGTCGTAGAACCGGCCGAGCTGGTCGTAGATCCACGGCGCGGCCTTCACGAGCCGGTCGAGCTTTCGATAGCTGTCGCCGCGGAACAGCCACACGCTATAGGGCCAGTTTCCGGCGTAGTACCGCATCGCGAGCAGGAACGAGATCCGCCCTGGCGCGATGTTGCCGAGGAGCGGAACAGCGACGAGCATGATCGCGAGGAGCGCGCCGAGCTGCGGCGGGCCGACGTCGAACGGGTACGCGCCGGGGTGGGCCCAGAACAGCGCGAACACGCCGTAGACCACCATCAGGTTCCACTCGATCGGCGCGCCCATCGGCACATTGCTCGTGATGAAGGCGTGGAGCGCGAGCGCCATCGCGATGCCGACGGCGATCGCCGTCTCGCCGGTCGAGCACGCGAGCACGATGGGCACGCCGAGCTCGAGCGCGGTGCCGGCGTGGCTCATCGCGATCGCGAGCCGCGACGGGCGCAGGTCGTCCGGATAGCGGACGTACATGCGCCGCCGCAGCCATGCGAAGCGGGCGAACGGGCTATTGCTCGTCATCACGCACACGACGGTCGGGAAGTGGTGATTGAGCTTCGAGACGCCGGCCCAGAGCCAGAGCGCGAGCTGGACCGCCTTTGCGCCGCCGATCCAGTCGGCGGTGGCCGCGAACACGACGACGGTGGTCCAGTAATGTTCGGCGCGCAGCGCGAGGAAGATGGTGCGATCGGCGACGGCGAGGACCGGCACGAGCGCGGCGATCGGCACGAGGTGCGAGGCGCCGAGCGCGGGGGCGAGCAGCGCGCGCACGAGCAGGGCGAGCAGCGCGAAGTAGAGCGCGACGTCGAGCGGGGTGCGCCGCGTGCCGCCGAGGAGCAGCGCGCGCGGGAACAGCGCGAGCTTCGTGGTGCCGGGGCGGAGGAAGTAGAGGGCGCCGCCGAAGGGCGGGACGTAGCGTCCGCTGAGCGGACCGAACCCGCAGCCGAGGCCCAGGCCCTCGAACAGCATGCTCCACAGGATCGCCTTCTGGAACGCGAGCGGGTGCAGCCACCAGTCGCCGATCGTCGAGAGGCCGCCGAGGCTCGGCGAGGTGCTGCAGAACAGGACCCAGGCGCCGGCATAGAGGGCGAGCTTGACCGCGTGGAGCACGTAGGCGGCGAGCGGCGCGCCGAAGCCCTGCAGCGCCCACGCCTCGCAGACCATGCGTGCGCGCTCGGGGAACGGCCGCTTCGCCCAGTCGAGTGGATCGTACGGCGGGGCGAGCGGACGCAGCAGGGGCACGGCCGCGATGCTACCCGAACGCGTCCCCCGGCTCACGAAATCGACGCGCGGCGGGCCTGCCATTCGTCGCGGGAGAGCTCGCGTTCCGGCGAGCCCCTTTTGAGGCTCGCCTGCGCTCCTTCCGGCGAGCCCCAAACTGTCATGCCGATCAGAGGGAGATGGAGCATCCGGACGCCGCCGAAGCGCACGTGAATACGCCCGAACCTTGATGGTCCACGCACGCGCCATTCGCGCATTCGTCGCCCGTGGTGCATGTCGCGCCGTTCGGCCTCTTCGGCGCACAGACGGGTGGGTCGCTCGAGGTGTCGCAGTTGCCCTCTTTGCACTGACTGCCATTGGCGCACGGCTGCCCGTTGGCCCCGGGGTCGCTGCAGAGGGTCTCACCACCTGAGTCGTTGCAGTAGCCGCTCAGGCACGCGCGGTCGCTCTCACATGCCTGGCCGTTGGGCTTCGCCGCGACGCAAAAAGAGCCACCTTTGCTCGGGCACACAAGGCCATCGGCACATTCGCGCGTGCATGGATCGCCGGACCCCGGCTTCACCACGCACGTACCGAGGTGCGCAAAGTCCGCGACCTCGCAGTAGGTGTCCGCGTCTGCGCATTCCGCGGACATCGCGCAGTCGCCCCCCGTCGCGACCTTCGCGACGAACGCGCCGTCGCATGCGGACCACGCCCCGGAGGCTCCCATTGCCTCGAAGTCGGGGCACGACAGCGCTTGCATATGATCGATGCAAGCGCGCGCCAGCCCCTCGCGGAACTCGAGCCGCCCTGCCGCGACAGCTTCCGCCTGGAGCTCGGGGTGCGCGCCCATCGAGGATCGGAGCCGGTCCACGCACGCGTCTGCAGGAGCCGTCACGCCGCAGCATGCGGTGAGGTCCGCACAGAGCGCGCCAAGGATGGCGTCATGGAAGTCGTTGACGGAGAAGTCGTGGACGGGTGGATCGGTGCAGCCGATCACTGTCACGAGCGGGAGGAGCAGGATGCCTGCGATCCCATGGCGGACGCGCCTAGTCGGGTCGCCATCGCGGATCTGCCGTCGAAACTCCTTGGCGTTGCGAGTGAGCTCGGCGAGGTTGCTGCAGGGGTCGTCACGTCGGGCGTTACAGGCGTCGTCGTCATAGGGGTAGAGCACAGTCCACTTGGACGCGTTGCGGGGCCAAAAGTTTTTGGTAATATGAAGCTTGCGCGGCCCAGCGTGGATTCTGGAAGGATCCGGAGGCCGGGGTTGACGGCGCCGCGGCGCGCGCCTTGGCCGGGCGCGCTGGCTGGGGTCGACGGAGCAAGGGCCGTCCGCGCCCCCCCCAGGAGGCAGGCGCGCGCGGGCCGCGCTTTCCGGAGCCGCCGCGATGCTGCAATGGACGTCCCGTGACGGGATCCATGCCGGCCTCGCGCTCCGCCGGCGATCGCGCCGGGGGGCGCGGCACCGGAATTGTCCGCCGTCGGCGTGCTTTGCGCCGGGTGCGCTGCGATGGGGCGCATCGATAATCTCGCCCGGAAGGCTGGTAAACGGGCGGACCTCGGCATAGATTCGCCTGCTATGGGCGTTGCTTGGCGGTTGCTGCGCGACGTGCCGGCGTTCGGCTGGTCACGTTGGGCCGTGATGCGGGCGGCGCACAGTCCGGCTGCATGCCGAGGAGAAGGCATGTGGTCATCCATCTGATGCCGTCTCGTCGAGGGACGGCGGCGAGGCGCTGGGAATGAAGAAGATCGCAAGGTTTCCTCTCGCAATGATCGCAGCGGCGTTCGTTGGCTGCGTCGCCGATGCTCCGGAGAGCGCGGTATCGGACGCCGTGGGAGGGGAGGAGCTTCGGACGGCGGAGTCGGCGCTGACGAGCGCCACCGCTGGGACTGTCACGGGCCTCGTCGGTCGCTGGAAGAGAAGCGGCTCGATTATTTGCTCCGCCGTGTTCCTACCGGACGCCTTGGGCTCGGGGGGCGATTCAACCTGGGTCCTGACGAACCAGCACTGCGTCTCGGACACGGATCCGACCGTCTATTCGGTGGAATCGACCACCGGCCTCACCGCGAGCGTGGACAAGATCTACTGGCACCCGATCGCCGAATCGAACCTCGGCAGCGTCGGGAACCACGGGAAGGTCGATATCGTGCTCGCTCACCTCGCGAGCACCGTGGACCTAAACGGCCCTCCGATGAGCCTCTCATCCACCAGGGCGACCCGGGACGTGTTCCAGGAGAGCGCGAGGATGAACGGGGGCTGGACGTTCGCGTTCGACACGGGGGGAGAGGCCGTGCCGGATCCTACCTTTGCCACGCGAATTACGGTGGATATCGATACGGAGAGCGGTGACTCTGGCAGCCCCATCTGGCGGGATGCTCAATCGAGCGGCAAGTGGGTGCTCGAGGGGATTCACTCGATCAGCAACGGCAGCGCGAATCACCCTTCTGGCTTCAATGCATGGCTCACGGACGCGTTCGCGTGTGGGGCGTTCGACACCAGCGAGCCTGACCCCGCCTTCTGCACCCCCGGGTGCAAGTGCGGCGCCGGAGAGGGCGACTGCGATTCGGACAGCGATTGCCAGACCGGGCTTGTCTGCGGCAACAACAACGGAGCCCTCGTGGGCCTGCCTGGCGACTACGACCTGTGCGTCGAGTCGACCAGCCGCCAGTCGAGCAGCACGAGCGGATACTGCGATTCGATCGGCGGCTGTCAGATCTACGAAGGGGACTGCGACACCCATGCCGATTGCCAGGGCGACCTCGTGTGTCGTCCGAACGTCGGGTACGCGATCGGCGAGAGCGACGCGACCGACGTGTGCGATCTGCCGCGGATGCCTGGGACGATGGTGTTCAACAACAGCAAGGATGATACCTCCGGCCGGTGCACGGTGGACGAGCCTTGCGGGCTCGGGGACGGCGACTGCGATTCCGGCAATCACGCGACCTGCCGCGGCTTCCTGAAGTGCAAGGCGAACGTCGGCTCTCACTTCGGCTTTGCGACCAACGCCGTCGACGTCTGCGTCCACCCGGACTTCTACTAGACAGCGCGGCGCTCGGCCGTACCGGACACAGCGGAAGTGAACAGAAAGGACGCCAAGAGACACGTGAAAGTCGCTCCTCTTGGCGTCCTTGGCGCCTCGACTGTACGTTCGCGATCGACGTCCTCCGTTGCGCTCACTGCGGCGGCCTGCTCAACGAGGCCCCCATCTACCTCGCCCTCCACGGCGCGCACGTCGACATCGGCGACCTCCGCGGCGCCCGCGACGCCATGGCCCGCGGGATCGCCCCGTTGCTCCGCCGCCTCAAGAGCCTCGAGGGCACCCCTTATTCGCGGAGCTTCCTGCTCGGGCTGCCTCACAACGCCGCCTTGCTCGCCGCCTCCGAAGGCTACGGCTGCATCCCGCCGGAGATCGACAAGCTGATCCGGCAGGCGTAGGCGAGGCGCGGCGCGTCGAGGAGAAAGAGTCAGCGGGCGACCGAGCTCAGTTGACGACCGGGGTGAAGCAACCGATCGACGTGTCGATGCGGAAGTTCGACTCGGTCGTGTGGCGCTCGGCGAAGAAGAAGTCGAGCGTGTAGCTGTTGCCCGGCGTGATGCCGAACTCCTCAGCGCGCGCGTCGAGGTCGATGGTCGCGCTCTCCGGCCTGTGAACACCGCCCAGATCGATCGCGAGGTGGCCGTTGATGAAGGTGAATAGGTCGTCGTCGCCCGAGAAGGTGAACACCTCGCCGCCCTCGTATTCAAACTTGGTGCGGAGCTCGAGCGTGAAGTGGTAGTTGTGGCTCCGGTCCTCGTTGCCAAACCCCATGTCGTCGATCGGGAAGAAGTCGGTGCTGTCGTACGTGGACGTGCCATTCCCGCTGTCGGCGAGCGCGATCGATATCTGGACGGCGGTGTTCACGTCGGGCACGTCGCGGAACCACTGATCGAAGGCCTCCTTGCCGGTCGTGGTCCGCGTGCCCTCGCTGCCGCCCGCATACACCGGCTTGCCGTCCGCGCCGAGCTGAGCCTCCACGAGGCCCCGGTCGCTCCCGAACCGGCCCGCCTCGAAATCAGGGTGCGTGTCCTTGAAGTCGCGGGCGATTGCGATGAGCTCGCTGCCGCACGCGTCGTCGCCCGAGCTCGGGTTACCGCCCGAGCTACCCCCGATCTCGCCGAAAGGAGGATCTTGCCCGAAGTCGCCGCCGCTCGCCGTCCCGGTGCCGCCGCTCGCCGTCCCGGTGCCGCCGCTCGCCGTCCCGGTGCCGCCGCTCGCCGTCCCGGCGCCGTGGGAGACAGCGTCACCAGCGTCGCTGGCCCCTCCTGCACACGCGGTCGCCGCCACGAGGGTCACGCACGCCGACACCGCCACCACCATCCGCCGATAAGCCATCATGTCTCGCCCCTTTTTTTCCCGACCGCCAGAAGCCATCGAACCCGCACGGGACGACGTCGGAGGCCCCACGTCGCCAGCGTTCTTCCCGGTGGGCAGCGGTGGGTCGAACGGGTCAAAAATTCTTCGACAAAAAAGCTCGGCGTCCCCGGCCGCAACCCCGGAGACCTTCTGCATCAGGAGCAGAAAGTTCAAACGTATCTGAAGCTCGTCATGGCCTGTCTACGCCGCGGGACGTGGCCCTCCGCGCAGGAGCTCCAAGGATTGCCGCCCTCGTCGACGCTCACCTGCGCGAGCCGGCCGCCTCGCCGATCCCAGCCCCGGCCGTTCCACCAGAAGAGCGTGCCGTCGTTGCCCACGACCCAGACGGAGCGCTCCGCGCCGATGCCGATGTCCTGCGCGCCGCCCGCGATCTCGCCTGTTCAACGAACGGACGCTCATCGCCGCCTCCGCCGCGACGGCCGCCCCGCTCGGAGGAAGGGGGTTTGACCCGGTTCGATCCCTGACGGCCTCGAACAGCGCCCCGTGATCCTGAGCGAGATCGCCGCGGCGCGGACGTGCGTCTCCCGCGCACGATCGGAGACGCCGCGAGCGCATTTCGATCTTCCACCCGGCGCATCCTTCCGGGCATCCTGCGAGCCATGGGCGATCGGCCGAGGCCGTTGCTGATGCCGCGGCCGGATCTCGGCCTGCGCGCGCTCCTCCCGGCATGGCGCGAGGCGTCTCGCCGCGCGACGCGGTGGAGCGACGTCCTCGCGGGCGCCGCGGCCCTCGGCCCCTCGTTCGCGCTCGCGCTGCTCGCCGCGCACCACGCCGGGCTCCCCCCTGCGGCCGCGCTGACCTGCGCCGTCATCGGCAGCGCCGTGGTCGCGCTCTTCGGCGGCACGACGCTCGGCCTCGCCGGGCCAGGCCTCGCGATGGGCTTCGCGCTCGTCGACGTCGCCCGCGACTACGGGGCGGCGCCCCTCGCGCTCGCGGGCGCGATGTGCGGCCTCTTTCAGCTCGTCGTCGGGGTGCTCGGGGTCGGCCGCTTCGCTCGCCTCGTGCCCCTCTCCGTCGTGCACGGCTTCGTGCTCGGCCTCGGCGCGCTGCTCGTCATCCAGAGCCTGCCCGACGCGCTCGGGCTCGCGGCGCCCGCGGACCTCGACCCGCTGCGCGCGCTCGACCACATCGGCGCCCACCTCGGCGGTGCGCGCGCCCCGGCGCTCGCGATAGCCATGCTCGCGGGCGCGGCCACGTGGCTGGGAGCCCGCTACGCGCGGCGCGCCCCGGTCGCGCTGCTCGCGATCGCGGCGTGCACCTGGGTCACACGACGAGCGCACCTGGATCTCCCCACGCTGTCCGATATGCCGTTCGCGCTGCCGCTCGGCCCGTGGCCCAGCGAGCCCGCGCACGGCGTGGCGCAGTTCGGTCGGGCCGCGCTCGTCCTCTTCGCGCTCGCCTCGATGGAGACGCTGCTCTCGGCGAGCGCCGAAGAGGAGCGCGTGCCCGGCGCGCGGCCCGACCTCGATCAGGAGATGATCGGCTACGGGCTCGCGAACATCGTCCTGTCGCTGCTCGGCAGCGTCCCGGCGGTCGGGTCCATCGCCCGCTCGTCCGTGCTGCGCGCCGCGGGCGGCGTCCACCGCGCCGCCGCGCTCTTTCATGCCGTCTTCGGGGCGGCGCTGGTCGCGGTCGTCCTGCTGGTCGATCGCTCCATTCCGCTCGCCGCGCTGGCCGGCGTCGTCATCGCGATCGCCGCGCCGCTCCTCGACTTCCGGCCGCTCGTCGCGGTCTATCGCGTCTCGCGCTCCGGGGCGGTGGTGCTCGTGGCGACCGCGCTCGTGATGATCTTCGGCGGCCTCTTGCGCGGGATCGAGGCCGGGCTCCTAGCGACGCTGGCGCTGGCCTTGTGGCGAATCGCTCGCTTCCGCGCAGCGGTCCACCAGGGCAGCGCGGGCGCCCCGCACCAGGTCAACTTCAGCGGCCCCATCACGTTCCTCGTGGTGCTGGAGCTCGAAAAGACGCGCCGGCGCCTGGCCGCGCTCGACCCGACGGCGGGCGTGATCCTCGATATCCGCGGCGTGCTCGTGATGGACCTGACCGGCTGCGAGCGCTTCCTCGCTCTCGTGACCGAGCTCTTCGATCGCGGCGTCCGCGTCGTCGTGCTCGGCGCCTCCCCGGCCTGCCGAGACAAGCTGCTCGCGGCCGATCGCAGGAAGATCCTCGACGGACGCCTGGCCATCACGGACCGCGACGTCGACGCGATCCTCGGGCGAGCGCGCGCGTTCGAGATGCGCGCGCAGGTGGTCGCGAACCTCGAGCGGTTCCGGATCGAGGTGCGCGAGCACTACACGCCGCTCTTCGACCAGCTCGCCGACGGGCAGCACCCTCATACGCTCTTCGTGACGTGCGTCGACAGCAGGATCACGCCATCGATGCTCACGGGCACGCACCCGGGCGATCTGTTCATCGTGCGCGCCCTCGGCGCGATGGTGCCGCCCCCGGGCGAGTCGACGCGGCCGGGCGAGGGAGCGGCGGTCGAATATGCGGTCGGCGTGCTGGGCGTGCGCAATATCGTGATCTGCGGGCACTCGTCCTGCGGCGCCGTGAAGGCCGCGAAGAGCGGAGAGGTGCCCGACGAGCTGCCGACGCTCAGGCGCTGGCTCGCGGAGATCCCGGAGGCGTCGGGCGATCTGTCGGGGTACGCCGACGTCGATGAGGCGGCGCGCGCCGTGATCGTGCGCCAGCTCGACAACCTCCGGCGGTTTCCGCTGGTGCGCGACCGGCTCGCGAGCGGTGAAATCGAGCTTCACGGCTGGTTCTATGACGTCCGTCAGGCCGAGCTCTTCGAATGGGACGAGGCCAAGGGGGCGTTCACCGTCATGGAGGGTCGTGGCGCGAACGAGGTTCGCTCGGAGCCACCGCCCTTGCGCTGAAGGACATCGATCGACTCGCCAGACGTTCGGCCATGGATCTCTCCTTCGGCGGCGCGGCGCAGGGGGCACCGGCTCGCGTGCCCGCGCGGGGCCCGGCGGACCGCTCGGCGGCGCGCCCATTGACCACGGCCCGTGCCGGCGCGAGTTATCCATCATGAACGCGCCAACGTACGAGCTGTACTACTGGCCTGGCATTCAGGGCCGCGGCGAATTCGTGCGCCTCGCGCTCGAGGACGCCGGCGCTCCTTATGTCGATGTCGCCCGGCTGCCCGCGGCGAAGCACGGCGGCGTCGCCGCCATGCAGAAGCTCATGAAGAGCCACGCGCTCGCGCTCGAGCCCTTCGCGCCGCCGTTCCTTCGCTCCGGCGATCTCGTGATCGCCCAGGTGGCCAACATCCTCTTCTACCTCGGCCCGCGCCTCGGCCTCGCGCCGGACGACGAGGCGAGCAGGCTCGGCGCCCATCAGCTCCAGCTCACCATCACCGATCTGGTCGCCGAGGTGCACGACACGCACCACCCCATCTCTGTCGAGCTCTATTACGAGGACCAGAAGCCCGAGGCCCTCCGCCGCAGCCAGGCCTTCCTCGCCGAGCGCATGCCCAAGTTCCTCGGCTATTTCGAGCGCGTCCTCGAGCGCCATGGCGGCCTTCACGTCCTGGGAGGCGCGATGTCCTACGTGGATCTCTCGTTGTTCCAGGTGATCGCGGGCCTCCGCTACGCGTTCCCGCACGCCATGGCCGCCTTCGCGCCCAGGATCCCCGGGCTCGTCGCCCTGCACGACCGCATGGCCGAGCGCCCGAGGATCGCGGCCTACCTGGCCTCGGATCGGCGGATACCCTTCAACGAAGACGGCATCTTCCGGCACTATCCGGAGCTCGATCCGGCGCCGTCGAAGAGGCGGTGAATCCGCCCGACACGATCTCGAGCTTCGTGCGGGTCGCGCTCGCGCAGGGAGCGCTCGCGACGCTGCACCGCGCGTGCGTCACGCGTCGTCTCGACGCTGAGCCGCTGGGGCGGCGTGGAGCAGCTCGCTCGGCGCCGCCCGGACCACGCTCTTTCGACCCAGGACTTAGCGACACCACGGACTCGAGGGTCTTGCGAGATGACAAGGCCAAGAGCCTCGCGGTGCGCATTGCAATACCGGAACATTGACCGATGCCTCGTTCCGAAGGAGACTCGCCGCATGGGACTGCTGACCTTCGCCATCAACGTCACCCTGGACGGCTGCGTCGACCACCAGGAGGGGATCACCGACGACGAGACGCACGCCTTCTTCACCCGCCTCATGGACGAGAGCGGCGCGATGCTGTGGGGCCGCGTCACCTACGAGATGATGGAGAGCTACTGGCCGGCGGTCGCCCGCGGCGACGAGGAGGCGCCTCCGGCGCTACGCGAGTGGGCGGTCAAGCTGGAGACCAAGCCGAAGTACGTGGTGTCGTCCACGCGCAAGGACTTCCCGTGGATCAACAGCCACCACATCGCCGGCGATCTGCGCATGGGCGTGCAGAAGCTCAAGGACGCGACCCCGGCCGGCGTGCTCCTCGGCAGCGGCAAGCTCGCGACCGAGCTGGATCGGCTGGATCTCATCGATGAGTACAAGTTCCTCGTCCACCCCAGGATCGCCGGCCACGGCCCGACCCTGTACCAGAGCGGGCTGCCCGCCGCGCGGCGGCTCGAGCTGGTCTCGGCCAAGCCGCTCCGCTGCGGCGCGGTGGCGATGCACTACCGGCGCGCGCGCTGACTCAGAGGAGCCCCATCGCGCCCAGCTCGCGGGCCAGCGCGTCGTCGGGAGCCTTCTCGCCGCGCAGCGCCGCGGCGATGTTCGGGGTAAGAGCTTGATTTGCAGAGAATCCCGCCCGAGCTCCGCGCCCTCTTCGCGCGCGTGCCGAGGCGGCGGCCCTCGTGCGCCTCGCGCCGCCCGCGTGAATGCGTAGCGCCGAGAAGGAGGATCGCGCTCGTCGCGCTCCCCGGCGCCCCTCCCGCGCGATGGCTTCAGGACGATCGCGCCGTCGTACCAAGCGTGACGAGGAGCTCATCGAGCTGCTCGAACGTCTCGCCCATCCCGCTGTACGCGCCCGAGGCCAGGGCGGCGTCGCGCGCTTGCTTCGATCGATAGAGCTCGTGCAGCACCTGCAGCGTCTTGCCGCCTTTTTCCTCGAGGGTCACGGTCGTGACGGCGCCATCGTCGCCCGCTTCGTCGTTCGTCCACACGATGCGCGAATGCGGTGTCACTTCGAGGTACGTGCCGAAGAACGCCATCGACTGCGCGGCATCGTGACCAAAGACCAGGCGGTAGCTGCCGCCGGCGCGAATATCCGCTTCGTAGGAAAGTAGAGGCACGGGCATCGACTTCGGTATCCACCACCGCCTGAACAGCTCCGGCGTGGTCCACGCCTGGAACACGATGCGCGCCGGGGCATCGAAGGTCCGTGTGACGACGATCTCGCGATCGGACTTCGGTTCCACCGTCGTGCGATTACTCGTCAATTTGGGCTCACTCTCTTTACTTGCGTCCATCGACGTTCTCCTTTCGTTTCAGCTCCTCGATGACCTTGTCCAGCTCGTCGAAGCGTGCGGCCCAGAGCTGGCGGTACCTCTCGATCCACGCCGTCTCTTCGTCGAGCTGGCGCGGGCCGAGCTTGCAGGTACGCACGCGGCCGACCTTCTCGGTGGTGACGAGCCCAGCCCGCTCGAGGACGCCGACGTGCTTCTTCATGCCCGTGAGGGTCATGTGAAACGTCTCGGCGAGGTCCGTGATCGAAGCGTCGGCTCGTCCGAGCTGCTCCAGAACGCCGCGCCGGGTCGCGTCGGAAAGCGCGGCGAAGGATGCATCGAGGCGGGCACTCGAATACTGAACCATGTGGTTCAGTATTTAACGCGCGAGTCGGCGTCGTGCAAGAGGAGATCGAGCGCGAGCTCCGTCGCGAGCCGACTCACCCCCAAGGCGGTGGGGCGGGGCGGCGCCGGCGGCCGGCGCGAGCGGCGCGGGCCCACGGCTCGGCGGTTGGGCCCGGGGAGTTCGCGATGGTCGATCCGTCGCCTCGGGCGGCCGTCGTCGCCTCGCTCGCCAGCTCCCTGAGCCGCGCCGTCGCCCTCGGGGATGAG
Source organism: Sorangium sp. So ce117 (assembly GCF_051524395.1). Classification (NCBI taxonomy): domain Bacteria; kingdom Pseudomonadati; phylum Myxococcota; order Polyangiales; family Polyangiaceae; genus Sorangium; species Sorangium sp. So ce117. Next base: position 12,951,882 of record NZ_CP150309.1, on the reverse strand, counting down.
GTGGCTGCCCGGGTCGTTCACGAGGCGCTCGGTCGGCTGCTCGGGCTGCCGGTGGCACCGGAGGGGTGAGCAAGCTTGGGCCGAACGTCGAGCCCGCCGAGGTTCGAGCCGCAGCTCGAGCAGAATCTGTCGACATACTTCTCAGGAGTGGGCCGCCGTGGTCACGCTGGCGACGCCCGCGGCCGCGTCAGGGCGCCGCGCACTCGAACGACGCGGCGTCGTCCGGATCTCCCGTCCCGCGATACCTCGCGAAGGTTGGATACCTGCAGAGCGGTCGCGTGCGCCCCGGCACGCCCGCCAGGTCCGTGACGACCTCGGCGTCACCAGGGTCCTCGCCGGCCTCGACCCACCTCTCGAGCGCGCTGAGGCCATCCCAGGACACCTGGAAGCCGGTGCTCACGGAGTGCTGGAACCCAGGGACCTCGTAGTAGCGCAGCATCGCGCCGGCGGCCGTCGCGCCGAGCGACGCCTGCAACCCGTCCGCGTAGCGCTCCGTCGTCCGCGGGCTCGTCAGCATGTCGCCCGTGCCATGGAGCAACAGGAGCTTTCCGCCCCGCGCGGCGAAGCCGCCCATGTCGGCGTCGCCCACGTCGAGCGCAGACAGCTCCTGTACGCGCGTAGCGTGGGGGCCGAACGTCCGCACGTCGAAGGTCCGATAGTCGAATGACGGATCCCTGACGACGACGTGGCGCATGAAGCCGTCGACGAGGGCCGCCGCGAACGAGCTGGTGAGCGGGTCGACAGGAAAGGTCGGCGCGCGCGAGCCGAGGTCGACGGACTGCACGTGAGGCTCCAGCGGCGAATCGGTCCCGACGCCCTGTGCAGCCGAGTACACGTTGAAGCCAGCAAACTCGGTGTCACCGTTGGCGAGCGGCGACGCCAGCCGTACGGGCGTGTTGATGGCCTCCAAGGCGTGGATCTGCGCGTCAGACAGGCACGCGTCGCCGGTGTCCTCACCACCCATACAACGTAGCGCCGTCACGTCGAATCGCCCGTTGCAGCTCGCCACGTCGCCGACCACGCCGTCGGCCAGACCGTCGAGAGCATCGCATTCAGCCAGCACCGCGTCCCATACGAGGCTGCGCTTCGCCGCGCTCGGGAACGCCCCTGGAGCCGACAGCGCCTGCAGCGTCGCGGTGAGGCCGAGCGTCAAGCTCACCACGTTGCGCGCCGGGTACAACACGAGCGCGCCATCCCAGTCGGCCGGGGAGCGCGCCGTCGCGAACAGCGCTTCGCGCCCGCCCGTCGAGCTCCCCACCGCGTAGAAGCGCGCCGCGTCGACCCCGTAATACGCCCGGATGATCTGGCCCGCCACGTCGCGCGCCTTCTTGGGGGCGTCGGAGAGCCAGTTGCGATAGGCCTCCTCGTTCGCGAGCGCAGAGGCGTCCGCGCCGGGCGAGGCGGCCGTCGATTGGTGTCCACCATCGCTCGCGAACACGGCGTACCCGCGCGCGAGCGGCGTCGGCGCGAGCGTGTTGAGCGAGTTGCCCGTCACGTCGGCGATGACGCCGTCGAAGCCGCCGCCGCCGAGCCACACCGCCTTCTCGTTCCACCGGGTCGGCAGGGCTACCGCCAGGAGGATCGACGGCGCCTTCGGATCGACGGGGAGCACCTCCGCCGAGACCAGGCAATGCTCCGGCTTCGTGACCTGCCCGTCGGTGCGCGCTGGGACCTCCACCGCGGATACGATCTTTGCACCGCCCGTGGGCAAGCCGATCCGAGCCGCCGTGAACCGCGTCTCCGCGAGCCCGGCGCAGCTCCCAGTCTGGTCGTCCTCGCCAGGCTGGTCGCCCACGCATCCGAAGAGCGTGCCTGTCGTTATCGATGCGGCGCACAGCGCATTCATCCCGCGTCTGAACTTCATGTCGCCACTATCGTGTTGGCGCCAGCGATCGTCAATGCGCGCTCCTGACAAGCTGGTTTCCAGCCATGAAAAACGAACAGGCCGAGCCGCGGCCCGCGTTTCTCGTTTTTGCAAGCGGAGGCGGGCCAGGATTCGCGTCGTCGGCCGCACGAAGCCCTCGCTCACCGACACCCGCACGATGCCCGCCACCGTCGCGTCACGGGCGTCGCGCCGCAGCGCCTCGAGGCCCAGCTCGAGGTCCTCTCCCAGCCCCACCAGCCCGAGCGCCTCGGCGTCGACCTGTACACCCGTGTTGCCGCGATGCACGAGCGGCCGCCCCAGGGCTAGCTCGAGCGCCTCGACGCGCCGGGCGACGGTCGACGTGCCCCTGGGGGGCGACTCCCGCGTCCCGCTCGGCAATTTCACGAGCCTGTTCCAGGACATCATGGGCGGCAGCTACACGAGCGTCTCGTCTCTCCTGCGCAGCGGCGCGTCCGTCGCCGCCGACGTCGCCGGGCCATGGGGCGCGGCGAGAAGGTGCCTGTTCTCCTGAAATGGGAAGCCGGCTACCACTGGGTCGCGGCCGAGAAGATAGAGCGCGGGGCCGACGGGGCGCCCGCCTCGGTCATCCTGCGCAACCCCGCGGGGTCGGACAGCTGCCAGGGCAACCCGCCCCGCGCGCCGCTGCCGGAGGGCTGCGGGCGGTTCCGGATGAAGTACGCCGATCTCGCGGCGCAACTCCACGGCGCGACCCTCAGGGGGTGAGACCCGCGCCGCAGGTCACGCGTCTTGGCGCCCGCTCCTCACCGACTCGAGTCAGCGCTTCATCGCGCTCGATCCCACGGGCGCGTACGGCGGCGAGGGAGGTCAGCTCTCGCGGTGGTCTCGCGACGACGAGCTTCGCTGCATTCTCTTCCCGAGCTTCGACGTCTGGCTGGAATGCTTCACGGTCGGCATGGAAGCGGGCCTCTTCGAGCACACCGATTATTGAATACCGTCATGTCGTAGTTCTGCACCATGCTGGCTCTCCGTCGTGGTCCGCGCCCGTGAGCGGACATTCGAAGACGGGAACGCGCCCGGCGCGCAATGGCGGCACGAATTCTGCTCCGCACCGAGACATGCTTTCCAACTCAATCCTTCGAAGTCCTGAAAAAAACTCAGCGATCGCGCCGTTCCCTGGCCCGAGCGGAGGAAGTAGCGGCCTTCTCCATGTGCCAGGGTGTGTCAAAGCACGACAGAGGCCGAGCCTGACGCCGCGCCTCGCGGCCCCATTTCTGGCAGGCTCACTCTCCCTCGCGCTCCTCGCCTGCGGAACGACCGTGGGCGGCCCCGCGATGAACGAGGAGCGCTCGTCGGGAGCAGGCGCGGGCGGTGGCGCGGCGTCCGGTGGTGCATCGAGCGGCGGTAGTTCATCAGGCGGAGGGAGCAGCAGCGGTGGCGGTACCGGCGGCGCGGAGGGTGAACCCGGTGATAGCGGCGAAGAGTTCCTGCTGAGCTTTCCACGGCGTCCTGCCTTCGGGTTTGGTCAACCGCTCGCAGCTATGCCGAATGGCTCCGTCGTGACCGTGGGAGCGCGGGCCCCGGCGGAGCTCCTCCCGGACGCGGTGGATGAGCCCTTCTTGGCTGAATATTCGACGAAGGGAGAGGTCCTGAACGTGCTTTCGCTCACCGGCGCGGCCGAGCCCGAGCTATTGGCCGTCGATCCCGAAGGGTCGATCCTCCTCATCGGTCAGCTCTATGCGGATATGACCTTCGGTGAGTTCACGCTGAAGGCGGTCGAGTACGGGTACTACCTGGTCAAAGTGGCCCCCGATTTCTCGATCTCGAACGCGGTCGGGGTACCCCTCGAAGGAGGCACGCCCCTGAGCGCGATGGCCGTCGACGCTGCGGGTGATATTGTCGTCGGGCTCGGGGTGTATAACGACGACGCCACCGTTCAAAAGCCCCTGATCCAGAAATTCTCCGGCTCGACGCTCGAGCAGATCTGGAGCGAGACGTTCGAGCACGACAGGAGTCAAGCCTACGCGACCGCGCTGGCCTTCACTGGAAGCGGTGAGGTCCTCGTCGGCGGCGTCTTCACTGGAGTCCTCACGGTAGGCGAGGCCGTGCTCACGAAGGCTGGGGGACAGGATGACCCCGTGGTTTACAATGGCTGGCTCGCCTGGCTCGATCCGGAGCGCGGTGCTCCCCTGCGCGCGCAGCGCTTCGGGGGCGCGTCCTTCGACTATGTGCATGACTTGAAGTCCACGAGCTCCGGACGGCTGATGCTCCTGGCCACACAGACCTCTCCGTCGACGTTCCTCGATCATGCAGTGAGCTTCGAGGAGGAGGTCACAGGTTCGGTCCTCTATGATTTTCTGGACGCTGGAGCGGTGCGCTGGGCGAGCGCGCTCGGGGCGCCGGATCATTTCGGAAAGGCCCTGGCGCTGGGCAGCGGAGGCCAGAGCTATGTGGCTTGTCGTTATGGTGATCTCGCCAACGAACAGACGCCCCAAGGGGGGTGCCTCACACGCTTCGAAGCGAACGGCGACAGGGGTGAGAGCGTCGAGTTCGCGAGCGGCATTCCGAACGGGCTGACGCACATCGCGGTCGACGCGAAGGGCGGCGTATGGGTCAGCGGGGCCTTTGACACGGGCTTCGACTTCGCCGGAGAGACCTACGATCCCCCGGGCGACGGTGGCCAGTTCATCCTCAGGAAAAAAGGGTTCTGAGCTCGCTCGGGACCAGCCACGCAGGTCGCGGGCCAGCGCGTCGTCGGGAGCCTTCTCGCCGCACAGCACCGCGGCGATGTTCAGGGTGATCGCGCCGCGGCGACCCTCGGTATCGCGCCGGTGGCGCAGGGGGGCGCCTCCTCGTGCGTCCGCCGGAGGGGCGACCGTTGATGGTTACTGCCGTCCGCTTCCCTCGGCGGGCGGGGTGCCGCGCAGCGCGTAGCCGATGTGGGCCATGTAGTCGGCTTTGCCGATCTGGACACCCTGGTTGCGCGGGTTCATTTCCGCTTCGCGGAGGAGCCCTTGTTCCCTCCCACGTCTTCATCCCAGTACGGCGGCTTCCCGAAGGCGGTGACGAGATGGTCGGCGAGCGCGCGGAGCTTGGCCGAGGGGCGCCGCCCCTCCGTGTGCGCGATGAAGATGAACTCGGGCTCGGGCTGGGCGCCGACGTCGATGACGCGCAGCTCACCTGCCCTGAGCGCCGCGCCCACGATGAACATCGGTAGAAGAGCGACGCCGACGCCGGCGACGGCGGCGTCCCGCATCATGTCGCCGTTGTTGACGCGGAGGCCGACGCGCGCCCGCACGAGCACGGCGCCGTCCGGCCCCGGGAAGCGCCAGTCGGCGATGCCGCGGTTCGTGTAGAAGATGCCCCGATGCTCCTCCAGCTCGGCGATGGACGCCGGCGCGCCGTGGCGCGCCAGGTAATCCGGCGAAGCGACGAGGACGCGCTGGCTCGGCGCAAGGCGCCAGACCACGAGGCGCGAGTCGACGATGGGCCCGTGCCGCACCACCGCGTCGTGGCCGGCGGCGGCAGCGTCCACGCGGCGGTCATCCAGATCGAGCGTCAGCTCGATCCTCGGGTGCTGCAAAAGGAAGGGGTAGAGCGCCGGGCCGAGGTGCATGCGCCCGAAGGTCACCGGCGCCGACAGCCGGAGGGGGCCCGCCAGGGTGCCGCGCCGCGCGGCGAGATCGGCGGTCGCGTCCTCTACCTCGTGGACGATCCGGACCGCCCGCTCCAGGAACGCCGCCCCATCTTCCGTGAGCGACAGCTTGCGCGTGGTGCGGTGGATGAGGCTCGCGCCCGCGCTCTTCTCGAGCTCGGCCAGGCGCTCGCTGACGACGGACTTCGACAGGCGCAGGCGCCGCGCCGCCTCGCTGAGCGATCGCGCCTCGGCGACGGCCACGAACGTCGCGATGCCCTCCAGCTTCATCGTTCGGCGTTTCCGAAATCCAGTTCCACCGACGGGAGCCTACTGCGAACGCGCGCCGCGCTCTACCCTCTCGCCTGTCAGAGGGGCTGACGCGCTGGCTGGTGGCGGCGCCCTCTCCCCTCTTTCGAGCAGCAACGCTGACCGTCTGTCACTCGGCCCCTGGGACGCCGCGCGCCGGACAGGAGAGAAGGATCATGGGACGTTTGCAAGACAAGGTGGCTATCATCACGGGCGCGAGCGCTGGTATCGGCGAGGCCACCGCCAAGCTCTTCGCCGCCGAGGGGGCGAAGGTCATCCTCGGGGCGCGGCGCGAGAGCGAGCTCGCACGCCTGGTGAGCGAGATCGAGAAGAGCGGCGGGCGCGCCACCGCGCTGGCCGGCGACGTGCGCTCGGAAGATTACGCCAAGGCCCTCGTGGCGCGGGCGACAGAGAAGTTCGGCAAGCTCGATATCGCCTTCAACAACGCGGGCGTCCTGGGCGAGGGTGGCCCCAGCACCGGGGTCTCCGAGGCCGGCTTTCGCGACACCCTCGCCGTGAACCTCACCGGCGCGTTCCTCGGCGCCAAGCACCAGATCCCCGCGATGCTCAAGCACGGCGGAGGGTCGGTCATCTTCACCTCGACCTTCGTCGGCTACACCGTCGCGTTCCCGGGCACCGCCGCGTACGCCGCGAGCAAGTCCGGCCTGATCGGCTTGACGCAGGCCCTCGCCGCCGAGTTCGGGCCGCAAGGCGTGCGGGTCAACGCGATCCTACCGGGCGCCGTCGACACCGCGATGTACCACGAGGCGAACAGCACGAAGGAGTCGCAGGCGTTCGTCACGAGCCTCCACGCCCTCAAGCGCGTCGCGACCCCGGAGGAGGTGGCCCGCTCCGTGCTCTACTTCGCCTCGGACGACGCCTCCTTCGTCACCGGGACGGCCGCGCTGGTCGACGGCGGCCTCTCCATCACGCGCACGTGACCCGAGGCGAGGGGGAGTCGAGGCGAGGGGGCGAGGGGGAGCCGGGGCGAGCCCCGCCGGGCCGACGTGAGGAGAGGCGGCCGCGCGGGCTCCTGCGCGCTTGCGGACACGCGGCGGCGAACCGTCGCGATCCGGTGCTTTGCCCCGAATTTCACGGAGACCAAGCCCCGGGCCGACCGAACATTCAGTACGACACGCCATCGAGGACGAACAGGATCCGGAGATCGATTCACGTTGCCGATATCGTGGAGGCTCGGCCAGCGCGAGCGGCGGCGCGTCAGCGCGACAGGTCGAGCTCGAAGAGCGGGAGCAGCCGGCCAGGGATGCTGGCAGAGCCCTTCTCGCCCACGCGCCGCGCGCCGCAGGCCTCGTAGAACCGCCCGGCGTTCGGATCGCCCTGGACCACGAGGACGCGGTACCCGCGTCGCCGCGCTTCGTCGCGCGCGTGCGCCAGGAGCGCGCGGCCATGACCGCGCCCGATCTCCTCCGGCTCGACGAAGAGGTGGCCGAGCTCCACCCGGGTCGAGCTCAGGGCCTCGAGCGTGTAGAACCCGAGCGCCTCGTCTCCGCGCACCAGGACGAAGGTCGGATGCCGCGCCACGTACGCCGGCGAGATCGAGAGCTCCGCGCGGCACGCCTCCATGAACTCGCGCGTGTAGCCCCAGTGCGCCTTGGAACGGAGGGCGAGCGCGCCGAGGAGCTCAGCCTCCTCGGGGCGAGCGGCCCGGATCACGGGGACCTCAGGCAGGCGAGCCGACCGGGCGCGCCGGGGACGGCGGCGCGCCGGTCTCCGCCGGGCGGTGTCTGCTGGCGCAAGGGCATGGCTTCGGCATTCTAGCGACGGGCTCCTGACCTCGCGATGTGCTGCGAGCGGACGAGCTCTCCGCGTGACGGCGTCTGCGACCGGCCCCGTCGAGTGATAAGAGAACGTCATGGGGTTCGATGTGCCTTTGATCCGAGAAGCACGGCCGGAGGACGCGCCGCTGCTCGCGGCAGCCGAGCGCGCGATCGCGAGCGTTCCGGGGAAGCTCGCCTCGATGCCCGACGAAATCGTCGACGACGACCTTCGAAAGAAGATCGTCGAGCTCGACGATCGCTGCGGCGGCATCTATCTCGTCGCCGAACACGCGGGCACGGTCGTCGGGCATGGGTTCTTGGAACCGCTCTCACTTGCCGCGACGTCGCACGTCGTCAGGCTGATGATCGCCGTTCACGAAGGCCATCAACGCCAAGGCGTTGGCGAATCGCCGATGTTGACGTTGCGTGGTTCTGAGTGCGGCGATGCAACTACCAGTCCCGCTGCCGAGCAATTCTACGCAATGCTCGATCGCCAAAATCGATAGGTGATTTTTCGTGTCGGCTCCAGGCTGCCAAACCGTTGAGATACGGAGGAGGCGGGTCGCCGATGATGACTTATCCAATAGCTGACCGGTTCCAGTGATACCGATGAGGGGACCGACGACGACCACGACCGGAAGTGGCGTGTGTAACGCGTGGCCAGCTCGGTCGCAGCGTTGGTTCAGTCCTCGTCGGGACACCCGTGCTCAGCCAGCACGTGGGCGGCGATGTCGCGATCGATGACAAGTGCCCGCGGAGGCGGCCGGCGTGCCCGCCGTGAGCGCCGGCATGACCGGCTGGACCGGCGCCGTGCTGCCCGTGCGCGGGGGCCTGGTCAGGGGAGGCGGCGTCGGGCGTGGCGCTGCAACTGCTGAGGAGCGCGGTGAGGGCGGCGCAGGAGGCGGCGGGGCGAAGGCGGCGGTGCATCCGCGCTCCCTACCAAGAACCGCGGGCCGGAGTCCCCTGCGGGGCGCTGTCGCGCAAGTTGCGCAAGCTCTGGCCCATTTGAGCAAGCCCCTGCCCGATCCGGACCGCCCGGGGACCGCGGAAAGGCGTGAACCCCGCAAAAGCCGCGTGGCCCGACTCCTGCCAAGGGAACCACGCCTCCGCAACACGGCGACGGACCCCCGATGGCGCGTCGCCGAGGCCTCCTCGACACGGCGATCGCCGCGTCGAGCAACGCGTCGATCCTTCGCTTCGACGCTGCGGATGTCGCCGCCGCGGAGGGAGGTGCTCGTGCATTGCAACCGCCTCGCCGGAAACGGCGCGGCCCCATGGAGAGACATCATGAACGTTCAGCGTCGTATCAACAATCATCGATTCGCCTCCGCGCTCTGGCTCGCGCTCTCGATGGCCCCGTTCGCCGCGGGCTGTCAGGTGGAGGTGGCCGACGAGGCCGTCGAGCCGATCGCCTCCGAGGCGCAGGAGGCGAGGGCAGGCGGCACCATCTCGGTGGCCCTCTGCGGCGGCCTGCTCGGCCTCACCTGCAAGCCCGGCTTCTTCTGTGATTACGAGATCGATGCCATGTGTGGCGCGGGCGATCAGTGGGGCGCCTGCACGCCCCTCCCGAAGATGTGCACGAAGGAGTACGACCCTGTCTGCGGCTGCGACGGCAAGACGTACGGCAACGAGTGCGCGGCGAACGCGGCGGGCGTGTCGGTGGCGTCGCTCGGCGCGTGCGGGGCTCCCGAGGAGCAGGCGTGCGGCGGCATCGCCGGCCTCGCGTGCGAGCGCGGGTTCTTCTGCGACTACAGCCCGGAGACCCAGTGCGGCGCGGGCGATCAGATGGGCACGTGCGAGCCCACCCCGCAGGCCTGCCTCCATGTGTACGCCCCGGTCTGCGGCTGCGACGGGCGGACGTACAGCAACGCCTGCACCGCGAACGCGGCGGGGGTGTCGGTGGCGTCGCGCGGCGCCTGCGACGCGCGGAGCCTGTGAAGCGCGGCGCCTGCGACGCGCGGCGCCTGTGAAGCGCGGCGCCTGCGACGCGCGCCTGTGAGTGGGCGCTTTGGGCACCCTCTGCCACACCGGCAGTGGAGCGGATGATCCGATCGACGCACAGCAGGGCGTCGGCCCCTCGATTCCCCTGAATCGAGGGGCCGACTGCGCCTCGCACCGCGCTGAAGGAGGCGCGAAACCGCCTCCCGCGTGCGCACTTTGTGACACAATCGTAGCATGATTGTCATAAGATCGCCCCGGGACTTCCGAGCTTAGGAGCGATCGATGAACGTAAGAATCCTGCATTATCTTCGAGCCGCCGCCGGAGTGGGTCGAGGCCTGCAACGGGCTCGTCGTCGGCGACGACTGCACGATCGAGCGGATAGGAAACCATAGAGCTCTGGCCCGCGGGGTGCTGCCGTTCGGGGCTGCGAGGGCAAGTTCAGAGGATCGAGGATGCGGCGCACCACCGCTGAGTCGGTGATCGTGGAAAGCACGCGCATCCTCCGTTCGCATCTCGGGCAGCACAGCGCCACGACGAGCGAGGCGCGAACACGCCATGGTATCTCACAAGCGGGATCTTCGGCGGAGGAATCAAAGCCGCGAGCCGGGCCATGAACTCCATTGGATTCATGACGCGGAGAGTGCGTCCCCGCCGAGGTGTCTTCAGCAAGTACGCTATACGCCCATCGGGCAGGAGCTCGATTCGATCGAGTGCGAAGGCCGGGCGGGAGCAGTACCGCACGAGCCTCTCGCGCGCGGGTCGTCGACCGCCGTCATCCGCTGCGATGCGCACCGCGCAATGCACGTCGAACCCGTCGCACGCCGCGGAGAAGCGCCGCTCTCGGCGCTCGAAAGCCGCGCCGCTCGTGCTCCGCGGGGAATTCAGCGGGACGAAAGCCGGCGGGACCTGGCGGCGCCATGGCGGAGAGGTACGGCGCGACCACGACCGCTGCTGCGGCAAGCGGCGGCTCTCAGCCCGGCAAGAGGCGGCTCTGGGATGTCTGATCCCATGATGCGCGACCAGGCACCGCCCAACACAGAATTGGACCTGACGGCGCTTCGCGCCGCAGGTCAATTCAACGATGAATCCGACACGCCCGTGGGTAGGCACGGGCAATACGCTCGGCGGCAAGCGCGAAGGACGGACGCGTCCGGTCCTCCGTCGCGTGGGTGAGACGGCGCCCTGTCTTCGGCTCCACGATGCAGAAGATGTTGGCCGTTCCCCGACGCACGTACTCGTAGTCGATGCGACGCGGCTTTCCTGGGCGCATCGGCCTGTCGGGCCTTGCGTTGTCGTGCAGGACGACGGGACGCTCATCGAGCGCTACGACCGGTTCGCTCGGGTCGTGGGGCCGGGCGTACAGCTCCAGCACGTCCTTCATCCGCTCGACGAACGGCTCGTCGATCTTCGGAACGCACCACATTTTTTTCCCGCCAGGGCTTGATGTCCTGGTCGGCGAGGGTCCTCGCGTATGGTCTCTCGGCTAACCGAGCGAACGATCTTTCTGCGCTCGGCTTCGTCGGTGACCAGCGCAATGGTCCATCGCGCCCGCCCTTCGGGCGGCGGCCCGCAGATCATCGCGGTGAGCGCAGCGGTCTGGGCACTGTTCTTCCCTCACGCCCACCCAGACGCACGAGCCGAGCGAAACGGATCGTCAAATCTGCGGGGCGGCACTAGGACCTGACCGACCTCGCGCGTTCGCAGGTGGCCGAGCTCGTTCCACACGAGCTCGGTGCCGTCTTCGTGATAAGCCCCGTCGAGGAAGACCACGTGCAGAGTGCGACAGCGGCAACAAGTACCTCTCGAAGATATACAACGACTTCTGGATGGCCGATCAAGGCTTCACCGATCGGCAGCCGACAGGGGATCTGCGCGACGTGATCACGCGGCGCCACTCGGAGAGGGCGATCGTCACCGTGCAGCGCGGGGACGCGCTCCTCGTCGCCTACGCGAGGATGAAGCTCTATGACGTGTCGCAGCTGCCTGTCCTGGAGGACGGCAAGATCGTCGGCTTGTTGGACGAGTCGGACCTGCTGCTCGCCGCCGTGGACGACGCGTCGCGCTTCCAGCAGCCGGTGGAGACGGCGATGACGACGCGGCTCCGGACCGTCGACGTGCGCACGCCGATCCGGGACCTGCTCCCGATGTTCGACGCCGGGCTCGTGCCGATCGTGACGGACGGGGACGAGTTCGTGGGGCTGGTGACGCGCATCGATCTGATCAACCACCTGCGGCGCCGGGTGAAGCTGCACGAGGTGTGAGCCGCGGCACCGCGCCTTGTGGTGTGGGCGGGCCTGTGGTGACATGGGCGCCATGCACAAGGCGGGTGAACTCAGCACGTTCTCGTTCCAGGTGAGCGCCAGGCGGGCAGCGGCCGGCGTGGTGTGTTCGGGGGCGGTGGCCCTCGCGGGCTGCGCGGCGGGGGGGCCGGGCGCGGCGGGGGGCGCTGGCGCGGCGGCGGCGCCGGCCGCCGCGGCGGCGGTGCCGGCGGAGGGCGGCGGCGCGGCGGGGGGGACGGCTGCCGCGCAGGGGGCGCTGGGAGGGATCGATCTCGCGTCGGCGCGGGTCGTCGACCTGTCGCACCCGATCACGCCGGAGATACCCCTGTTCCCGGGGAGCAAGCCGTACGCCACGCAGACGCTGGGGACGGTCGAGAAGGACGGGTATTACATCAACCGGTTCTCGATGGACGAGCACGCGGGCACGCACGTGGACGCGCCGGCGCACTTCAAGACCGGGACGGCGACGGTCGAGCAGATCGCGCCGGAGCACCTCGTGGGGTCCGCGGCGGTCGTGGACGTGAAGGCGAAGGTGGCGGCGAGCCCGGATCATCAGCTCACCGTGGAGGACCTCCGCGGCTGGGAGGCGCGGCACGGGGCCCTCGGCCCGAGGCATATCGTGCTCGTCCGGACCGGCTGGGCGGCGCGCTGGGGCGATCCCGCGCGGTACCAGAACCAGGACGCAAAGGGCGTCATGCATTTTCCCGGCGTCTCGGTGGAGGCGAGCCGGTACCTGCACGAGCGCGGCGTGCGCGGCATCGGGATCGACACGCTCTCGACCGATCCCGGGCCGAGCCAGACGTTCGAACAGCACAAGACGTTCCTCGGGGCCGGCGGGTACCATATCGAGAACCTGGCCAACCTGGACCAGCTGCCGGAGACGGGGGCGGTCGTGATGGTCGCGCCGCTGCCGCTCGCGCGCGGGAGCGGCGCGCCGGCGCGGGTGCTGGCGCTGGTGCCGGCGGGCGGGGGAGGCGGCGCGCGGTAAGGACTGGTTGCTGAGGCGTCGCCGGGGGCGGCGGCCGGTGTTCTGGTAGCGTGGACCAAACAACGGGTAGCCCCCGACGCCGCGTGGCGTCAAGGCGGTTCGCATCCCAGCCCGACTTCCCGCAGTCGAGCTACGGTTCTGCGCCGCGACCCACGCGCGCATCGAGGTGTGATGGAGCGGGGAGCAGAAAATGCGTGCTTCGCCGGCTCGGAACCGCGCGCCGCTTCGCCGGCAACGTCCTGCCGTCACTGGCGCGCAAATACTTGCCGGACGAATCGTCCCCGGTAAGCGGTTGCCGCGCGACCCAGATCCAACGGCGGATTCAACGTATCTCCTTGAATCGCTCCAGCCCCCCAATGGCACGATGGCTGCAATTGCCGTGTGCGTGGGCGCTTAGGAGGTCCTGGGTACCCTCGACTACAGGGAGCCCGGTAGCCACGGATCATCTCGCTCTCATCCAAGAATGGAGGAATGAATCACGGCCGCTCGCAGCACGAACTGGACGATCACCAACGCCACGTCTTCCGAGTTGAGCCTCTCCTCGTCGAAGCTCGAGCATGGCGCGCGCTGGCCACACGGCGCCGACACCGCACGCCACGCGGTGAGGGCGCGTTTTCGCCGCGAATTTCGACAACCCGCCGGGCTATCGCCCATGGCGGCGCCATGGCGGAGTGGCGGGCCGGGGGCCGGCGGGCCGCGACGCTCGCTGCCGCGGCGGCGGAGGCGCTCGCCGAGCACCCGGCTCGCGCTCGATATGTCGGCGCGCGAGAACGCGAGAACGCGAGAGCGCGAGCGCGCAGCGTTGCAGGAGGAGATCATCCGGGTGCAGCAGAGCCGGCTAGCGGAGCTGTCCACGCCGATGATCCCGATCACCGAGCCCCAAGCTTGCTCACCGTTCCGGTGCCATCGGCAGCCCGAGCAGCTGACCCATCGCCTCGTGCACGACCCGGGCTGCCTCCGCGTCCCCGAGGGCGACGGCTCGGCTCAGGGTGGCGGCGAGCGACGCAACCACGGCGGCTCGAGGCGATGGATCGACGTCGCGAGCTCCCCGGGCCCAGCGGCCAAGCCCCGGGCTTGGGGAGCTCGCCGTGACCGATCCGTCGCGTCGGGCTGCGGTGGTCGCCTCGCTCGCCAGCACCCTATGCCGCGCCGTCGCCCTCGGGGATGAGGTGGCGGCCCGGGTCGTTCACGAGGCGATCGGACGGCTGCTCGGGCTGCCGGTGGCGCCGCGCGCCGAGGCGCGTGCGGCGCGGTCAAGAGCGGCGCGGTGACCGTCGTGCAACGCACGTCCGGCGACATGCGGCTCAATCCGCATCTGCACGTGGTCTTCCTCGACGGGGCTTATCACGAAGACGGCACCGAGCTCGTGTGGAACGAACTCGGTCACCTGCGAACGCGCGAGGTCGGTCAGGTCCTGGAGCACGCCGTCGGGCGGATGCTCCATTACCTCCGGCGGCACGGGCATCTCGACATCGAGCACGACGTCGAGGAGGACGACGAGCCCGAGGCAGCGCTCTGTGCCTCCGCCGTCTCGGGACGAGAGCCGCGCCATACGTCGTCGCCCCGCAATGGCTCCGCGGGCTGTCGCCGTCTTCTCCGAGCGCGCTCGCGTACGACAAGCCGCTGTGCGCTGCGCTCAATGGCTTCACCTTGCACGCAGCGACGCGCGCCGGTGCGCACCATGCCGCGGCGAGGGAGGCGCTGCTGCGTTACGTGCTGCGACCCCCGATCGCAAAAGAGCGCGTCCAGCCGCAGCAGGACGGCCTGGTGCGGCTCTCGCTCAAGCGCGCCTTCGCTGACGGGACTGTCGCGGTGGACATGGATCCGCTCTCGCTGCTGTGCCGGCTCGCCGCCAGCGTCCCGCCGCCGCGCTTTCACACCGTCAAGTACGCGGGCGTGCTCGCCTCGGCAAGTCCATGGCGCAAGCGCATCGGACCGCGCCCTGCGGAGCCACAAGAGCCTACGAAGGCGGACGAAGACGCCGCTTCGAAACGCAAGCGTGGCGGCTATCGGGCGGTCGACAAACCGCGCCGAGCTCTTGCGCCGCACATTTGCGATCCACATCCTGCGAACGAAAACCATAAAAACCTGCTGAGGCTGGTGCTCCATCGGCGGGTATTCAAGATCCGCAGGACTCCCGGGAAAGGTGGGAATGAGGCCGCGGATCGGCCTCTCCCGTCGAGGGCCTGGGGTCGTGAGGGGGTCCCCGAAAGGATGACGGGGATCCATGACCAAGCGTGCGTGGAGGATCGAGTGGAGATCGCGCCCCCAGCCCGACGGTTCATCTCGGCTCAGCCTGGCGGTCGGCCTCGTGATCGACGCCGCGGAAAGCCCCCCGATCGGGCTGCGCAGGAGCGGGGACGACGGAGCCAAGAGGAGCAGCGAAGACAACGCCAGCAACAGCAACGGCAACGAAAGGAGAGACCATGAGCCAACGAGCCGCCCTCTATGCGCGCGTCTCGACGGCGCGGCAGGAACAGGAGAAAACGGTGGCGTCGCAGATCGAGGCGCTCGAGAAGGCAGCGACCGCCATGGGGCTCACGGTGCCGGCAGAGCGACGGTACATCGATGACGGCATAAGTGGTGCACGCCTCGATCGGCCGGGATTGGACGCGTTGCGCGACGCCGCGACCGATGGGCTGATCGACGTGGTGCTGGTGTACGAGCCCGATCGGCTCGCGTGCAACTACGTGCATCAGGTTGTGTTGGTCGAGGAGCTGACGCGCTGCGGAGTCCACGTGCACTTCGTAGAATGCCCCGCGACCGAGCGCGCCGAGGACCGCCTGCTCGTGCAGATGCAGGGCGTCATCGCCGAGTATGAGCGCGCGAAGATCATGGAGCGCACGCGTCGCGGTCGTCTTCACAAGCTGCGTACCGGGCAGATGCTCCCTTACAGCTCTGTCGCACGTTATGGCTACGCCATCGAACGCTCTGCGGACGGGTTGCGACGCACAGTCGTCATCAACGAGGTCGAAGCACAGCACGTACGGGCGATGTATCGGTGGGTGCGCGAGGAGGACCTCAGCTCACGCGCCGTCGCCAGGCGACTGAACACACAGGGGATACGTCCTCGCAGGGCGGCGCGGTGGACCGAGGGCCGCATCTATGGGGTGCTGACCGACCCCACGTATACTGGCATGGCGACCTACGGTCGCCGGATGTCCGTCGAACCGGAACGGCCGAGAAAGCCGGGGTCGTACCGAAAGCACCTCAAGAGCTCCAGTCGCTTCCGTCCGAAGCAGGAGTGGCTCGTCATTCCGGTCCCTCCGATCGTCGACGAAAAGGAGCAAGCCGAGGTTCGCACAATCCTCGCGAAACACCGATGGCAGGCGCCGCGGCATCTCAAGTACGACTACCTTCTGCGGTCGCTCGTCGTCTGTGGTGAATGCGGGTGGCGCATGGAGGGCCATCGACAGGCCCCGCGGTCCGGCGTGCCCTACGAGTACTTCTATTATGGATGCCGCCGCCGCCTCGCCGAAGTGCGCGGCCATGACAAGCGGTGCAAAGCCAAGTACATCCGTCGAGACGAGCTCGATGCGGTGGTGTGGGACGCATTGGTGTCGTGGATTCAGTCCCCGGAGATGCTGCTGCAAGAGATCGAGGCATGGCGTTCCAGCCGCGCGGGAGAGGACCAGAGTCGCCGTGACCGCGCCCGTCTCGAGAGCGCCGAGCGCAAGCTCCAGACTCAAATCGAACGTCTGGTCGACGCCTACCAGGCTGGCGCGATATCCGTCGAGGAGCTCAAGGCGCGTCGCGATCGCCTTGATGCCGAGCAGCGCGCGGTGCGCGTTCGCATCGAGGAGATTGCGGCCCAGGACCAGAACCAAACTCGGCTCAATCAGCTGGCCGACGACCTCACGTCCTTTGCGGCGACGCTGCGGGAAGGACTGGATAAGCTGGACTTTGTCGGCCGGCAACGCCTCGTCCGGCTGCTGATCGAGCGCGTCGTCGTGACAGGCGACCACGTCGCTATCGAGCACGCGATCCCGCTCTCCGGCCGGTTTTCGCCTTTACGTTCGCAGGATCGATGCGCTCCGCTGCCCGAAATGCGAACGGAGGATGCGCGTGCTTCCCACGATCACCGACTCAGCGGTGGTGCGCCGCATCCTCGATCATCTGAACTTGCCCTCGCAGCCCCGAACGGCAGCACCCGCGCGCGATCCAACGTGGGAACCGATGGCGTTCGGGTTCGACGCGGCGTAGGTGGGCACCCGGCCCGAGCCCGTCATGGCGAACGCACGTCGCGGTCCGTCGAGCCAGAGCTGCACCCAATGCACGGCGCGCGGGCCCTGCGACGGGGCGAGCGGGTGTTTGATGCGCGATAGACGGCTCGCCAGGCGCCGTTCCCGCGGCGCTTGACACGGGCGAGAGCTCTATCGTTTCCTATCCGCTTAGATGGCTGTTTCGCAGGAGTAGCCGCTCCGCGGAGCGGCGACACGGCAACCCACAGCCAAGCGCATGTCAACCATCGCATGCAGCGTGGCTGTACGATTGGACGGCCGCTACGAGAGGAGCTTGACTTTCGGATCGAGTTTGGATTTCTTAGCCTATCGAGAGCATTGGAGGATGGCATGCAGCACGCAGGGGGCGCGGCCCCGGACATGGGCCCCGCGGCCCCGGACATGGGCGTCGCGACCCCGGACATCGGCGCCGCGACCCTGAAGCGGATCACCCGTGGCCTGATGCCGCTCTTCTGCCTGATGTACCTGATCGCGTACATCGACCGGCAGAACGTCTCCTATGCCAAGCTGGAGATGGTGGGCGCCCTGGGCCTCACCGAAGCCGCATACGGCCTCGGCGCCTCGCTGTTCTTCCTCGGCTACTTCCTGTTCGAGGCGCCGGCCAACCTGATCCTCGTCCGCGTCGGCGCCGGGGTCTGGTTCAGCCGGATCATGGGCACCTGGGGCCTCGTCACCATCGCGCTGGGGTTCACCCAGAGCCCGGCCATGTTCTTCGTCCTGCGCTTCCTGCTGGGCGTGACGGAGGCCGGCTTCTTCCCGGGCGTGCTCTACGTCCTGACCCTCTGGTACCCGCATGCGCACCGCGCCCGCATGATCGGCGCCTTCATGATGGCCAGCGCCGTGGCCAACGCGGTGGGCTCGGTCGTCGGCGGCGCGCTGCTCGATCTCAACGGCCTCCTGGGACTGGCTGGCTGGCAGTGGGTGTTCGTGGCCACCGGCGCTCCCGCCGTCCTGCTCGCGCCCTACGTCCTCTGGCGCCTGCCGAGCCACCCCGAGCAGGCCCGCTTCCTCACCCCCGACCAGAAGGCCTGGCTCGCCAGGACCCTCGCCGCGGAGCCCCGCCAACAGGCGGAAGGCTCCCCCTGGCGGGCCTTGCTGGACATACGAGTGATGGCGCTCGCCGGCCTGTATGTCGGCTTGCCGCTCGGCGCTTACGGCCTCAGCTACTGGCTGCCCACTCTCGTGAAGGGCTTCGGCGCCTCGAACATCCAGAACGGCTTCATCAACGTCATCCCCTGGGTCTTCGTCGCCTTGGCGCTCTGGTGGGTGCCGCGCCATGCCGCCCGCAACGGCGTCAGCGCCTGGCACATCTCCGGCCCCATGCTGCTGGGCGCCGTCACCCTGGTGCTGAGCGTGGTCGTGCCGGGCGCAGCGCCCAAGTTCGCCCTGCTGTGCGTCGCCGCCGCCGCCATCTTCGCCGGCCAGCCGGTGTTCTGGAGCGTGCCCCAGAAGCTCCTCGCGGGCCCGCACGCCGCCGCTGGCATCGCCGCCATCAACTCGGTGGGCAACCTCGGCGGCTTCGTGGCCCAGAACGTGGTGCCGCGCATCTACGACGCGACCGGCAGCCAGCTCGCCCCCATGCTGTTTCTGGCCGGCTGCCTGCTCATCGCCGGCGTCAGCATCCGGGTGCTCGTCCCCCGGCTGGCAGGCTGGTAGGGCGCCGGCGGATCAGGCCTGGCGGCCGCAGGCCGCCGCCAGCATCCGCGACTTCTACCCAGCGTCCGCAAGGCCAGCGAGCGAATGTCGCGTGGGGCGCTCAACAAAGACAAGAGCACATTGCCCGGTCGCACGGCGCAGCATCGAGCGGAGAAGCCGCTCGCGATCCGACAGACACGCCATGAGTGGTGCCGACTCGATCAGCTCGCTCACGATGCGTGGGCGATGCCGGAGCTCGTGTCCGCGCAGGATCCGGAGCAGAAGGTCTGCCCATCATCGCAAGCGGGCAAGCCGCCGCCCCCGCCGGACGTCCCCGTGCTCGTGGCGTCGGAGCTCGCTGGATAGCTGTCCTGTGCCACATCGGCCGCCATCTCCGACAGTGCCGGCCAAGGCCAAGACAGTTCGGTTTCCGCGGATCTCCGCACCTGCCCTATCCGGGCGCCTCGTCAATGCGGCTTGCTACCGTAGGCGCGACCTTTCTCTCCCCTCCGGTGCTGGCACCAGGCCGAGCAGCCGACCGATCGCCTCGTGAACGATCCGCGCCGCCTCCTCATCCCCAAGGGCGACGGCGCGGTTCAGGGGGCCGGCGAGCGAGGCAACCACGAGGGCCCGAGGCGACGCGTCGGCCGACGCGAGCTTCCCAGGATCGAGGCTCGCCGGTTGGGCCCGGGTTGGGCCCAACCCCACCGACGGGCAGCGATCCGTCGTCACGCCTCCCTGAAATTCGGGGCAAAGCACCGGATCGCGACGGTTCGCCCCCGCGGAATCGTCCCGCCAGAGACACCGGTCGATGACGAGCGGTCGCTGAAACAGTAGCGATTCTCATGGCTTCCGCCTGTTTCGCCGTCGAGGGCGGCTCTGGTGTGGCCCAACGGGGCGCCCTCGGCCGTCGCGTCGCCCGCGGTGAAGGGCTGCACTCCTACGCGCCTCGCGAACCGGCACGCGCTCGCTGCCGACCCGGACGCGTGGGCCGCCTTCGACATCCTCGGGACCCACCAATATGACACTCAGGTCGCCTACCCCGGGCCGGACGATGTCCCGCCTCGGGGCGACAAGGAAGTCTGGCAGACCGAGATGTCCGGCGTGAAGTGGTGGCCGGAACAGGGACCGAGCAACACCATCGAGAACGGCGTGGCCATCGCCCGTTGGGTGCACAGCGCGCTCGTGGTCGGCGAAGCCAACGCCTGGCTCTGGTGGTGGTACTCGGGCAACACCACGAACGAAGGCTTGATTCAGCAGTCAGGCAGCGTCACCACCAAGCGCTACTACACGTTCGGAAACTTCACCCGCTACATTCGCCCCGGCTACCACCGCGTCGCCGTCACCGGCGTCTTCCCAGAAAAGGTCCTCGTCAGCGCCTACGCAAACGACAGCGGCAAAGTCGTCGTCGTCGCCATCAACGAGACAACCTCCGCCCAGACCGTTCCCCTCGCCTTCAGGCGGCACCGCGCCAAGCGCGATGGTCCCCTTCGTGACCGCCGCTTCGAAGAACTGGGCCGAAGGAACTCCCGTCACCGTAACGGACGCCACGCTCCCGATGGCCCTCGAAGCCATGAGCGTGACGACGTTCGTGAGTCAGTGAAGCCTAGCCAGATCGGCCCCGTCGCTCAGGGGACCTTCATCAGGGCGTTCTGCTCTGCTTGCACGCGGCCATCGGTGCAGAACTTGCAGTTGTCGCCGTAGAAGAAGTTCCTGTTCGCTGTGTCATCCATCACATGAACGCGGAACCAGGCCGCGGCCGACGACAGGGACACGCCATTTGCGCCCTGATAGACCCAGCTACCGTGATCCGCGTTGAGCTCGTTGAGGAAGAACGCGGGCTGATCGGTGACCGTCTTGAAGACATCGTGGACCCCGCTGCATTTCACCGTGGAGTCCTTCCCCCCGCAGAAGAACAACATGGGGGTGTGCACTCCCTTGAGGGCAGTGGTGCCGCAAATCGTGCCGAGGGCCGAGAAACGGGGATCGGAGGCCGTCTTGCAAGTCGACATGCCCCCATAGGAATGGCCAAGCTGGCCGATCTTCGTGGTGTCGAGGGCGTGATAGTACGGGCTGCTCGCATCCTCGGCTTGTTCCAAGATCCAATCGAGGCCCGCGGTCGTGGGAAGAGGATCGCCTTCGGCGGTCGCGGTGCTGAGAGAAGCCACCACGACGAAACCGTGGGACGCGAGATGGTTGACGATCGGTCCGTATTGTCCGCACCACTGATTGCTGCCGGAGTTGACGACGCATTTCGGCGGCTTCTGCTCCGGATTGTCCCGGTAGCCATTGGCCCAGATCAGGATCGGATGGCAGTGGCCGCTGGTTGCGATATTGCTCGGGCGGTACACGTTGAAGCGCTGTTGCTCGTCCCCATAGATCGGATCGGGAACGACGCCGGCGAGGGGGCCGACGTTCTTGTCTGCGGTGACCGAGAAGGGGCCCGTCTTGGTAGGATCGGCCGTGGGGAACGGGTCGCCGACGCAGCTACTGACCGAGCCGCCGCTACCTGTCGTGCCGCCGCTTCCGGCATTTCCTTGGCCGCCGCTGCCCGTTTGCCCGCCCGAAGCCGCGCCACCCGTGGCCCCACTCGAGCCGCCCGACCCCGAGCCGCCAGCCCCACCACTGGATGCGCCGCCGCTGGATGCGCCGCCGCTTTCGGCCGTTCCCCCAGAGCCCGTCGCACCACCGGAGGCCGTGCCCCCGCCGCCCGTCCCACCGCTGTCCGTGCCAACCGCGCCCCCGCTCGCGGCAGCGTCCCCATTCGATCCGTTACCACACGCCGCGGTGGAAACGCACACACCCAAAGCCAGTAGCCAACGCCTCATGGTGACTCTGTCCTCGCCCAGCCGCTCAGCGTCGTCAAGCGCTTTGGCGGATAGGACAAGCAAACGCGTTCCGCAAAGTCAAGATTCTCGGAGCCGTTCCTGGCTCGTGCAGTCCGACTGTACGAGCTTATCGACAGAACGGGCCTTATGCGATCAGACAGGCCTTCCACTCGTGAGACGCCTGCGATTACCGCGACGTCGCACCAAGCGGAAGGCATCCTACCGTATAGCTGTACACTACTGGCACCAAGCGGAAGGCATCCTACCGTATAGCTGTGCACTACTGAGCTCGTCCAAACGGCCGCCGTCGCGGTTCGCGGCGCGTCGTGATGGCCGGCGCACGCACCTCAGGGCAGACCTCCCCCCGGCCACGTCGTCGAGCAGCGTCCCTCCCCTTTCAGTTTCGTCACGCGGGGTCCGCCGGGTACCGCGCGCGGCACTCCAGCGGCTCGGCGAACAGACCGAGGTGGCTCAAGATCTTCCTCGCCGTCGCCTTGTCCGTGATCGCGGCCATGAGTCGCATCCGCCCGCTGCATCGCGGGCACGCGAGAACATCTACTGCGTAAGTCCGCCGCAAAAGCTTCGCCCATTCGACGCGAGGCGACGTCGCCAGAAGGAGCCCATCCAGCAGCCGATCAAGATGCCGGACCGAGATCCCCTCCGACACGAATCCAACATCAGCCCACGGCAGTACAGCGCCCAGCGCAGTCGACACCCGCTCGCGCTCGACCGCGCCATGCACCATCGTCAGCAGCGCCCCAACCGCCACGTCCCGAGCGCCTCGCTCCGACACTGCCGACGGCGCCGCCTCGCTTCGCTCGTCTCCTCTGCGCGACGGCGTCTCCATGCCTCTCGCCGGCCCCTTCGGCGCCTGCCTCGCCGGCAAGGGCGTGATCGTCGTCGTCTTCTTCTTGTCATCGCTGCCCGCGCTATCAGCTCCGGCGCGCTGCTCGCCCTTACGCGCCTTCCCCGTCGCCTTCGGCACCACGAGGCTGCGTTGCTTCGCATGCGGCGCGAGCACACCGTGGTAGCGCACCAGCGGATGGCGCGGCGGCGGCACCAGCGCGGCGAGCCTCGCGAAAAACACAATCGGCGTCATCACCCGATGCGTTCCTTTTCGCCGCGGGTATTTCACCTGATAGGCCACCCGACCGTCGCGGAGGATGCTGAGCCGCTCCAAAGCGAAGCAGGGACGCGCGCAATACCGGACGAGCCGCTCGCGCCCCTCGTCGTCGTAGCCCTCGATGCGCACCGCCGCCTCGACGTTGAAACCATCGAGCTCCACCGTGAGCGGCCCACGGCGCTTCGCCTCGAACCGCGCTTCGCGTCCATCGTCCGGCGTAAGTCCTCGCCCTGGCCCGTCCCCCGAGCGCCTCGAGATCGTGTAATCGCGCGCGCGCGTGAGTGCCGGCGGCACGTCGTTCACACACGGGTGCGCGTCCCCCTCTGGACCGGGGCATGTCACGGCGGTCATCAGCAGGCGCCACACCGCCGTGTCGCGCGCAGCTCCGCGCCGCGAGGGCGACTCAGCGACCCGTCAGATCTGCGACGTCCGCTGGGTCCGCCGCCGGCGCGGCACGCGCGGCGGCGAGCGCCGCACGGACGATCTCTTCGGTGTGATCCTCGAAGTCGTTCGGATCGAGCTTCCCCGCCGCGAGCATCGCCTTCACCTCGTGGGGCAGCGGCACGGTCTCGCGCCGCAGCCCCGCGCGTGTCGCGACGCGCAGGTAGAAGCGCGGCTCGAGCCCATTGAGCTTCGCGCTCTCCACCAGGCTGTAGAACGTCGCCGCGACTTCGGTCCCGCGCAGCGAGTGCGAGCCGTAGTGATTCATCCTGCCGATGACCGGCGCCCTCGCGGCGCGCTCCGTCCCGTTGTTGTCCAGCGGGATCTCGGGATCATCGAGGAACAGCACCAGGCCGAGCCACATGTTGACCATGTAGCCGATCGCCTTGTGAAGCCCGCTCTCGGGGAGGCCGGGACGAGAGCCGCGCCATACGTCGTCGCCCCGCAACGGCTCCGCGGGCTCTCGCCGTCTTCTCCGAGCGCGCTCGCGTACGACAAGCCGCTGTGCGCTGCGCTCGACGGCTTCACCTTGCACGCAGCGACGCGCGCCGGTGCGCACCATGCCGCGGCGAGGGAGGCGCTGCTGCGTTACGTGCTGCGACCCCCGATCGCAAAGGAGCGCGTCGAGCCGCAGCAGGACGGCCTGCTGCGGCTCTCGCTCAAGCGCGCCTTCGCTGACGGGACTGTCGCGGTGGACATGGATCCGCTCTCGCTCCTGTGCCGCTTCGCGGCCAGCGTCCCGCCGCCGCGCTTTCACACCGTCAAGCACGCTGGCGTGCTCGCCTCGGCAAGTCCATGGCGCAAGCGCATCGGACCGCGCCCTGCGAAGCCACAAGAGCCTAAGAAGGCGGACGATGACGCCGCTCCGAAACGCAAGCGTGGCGGCTATCGACCGTGGGCCGAGATTTTGCGCCGCACATTTGCGATCGATGTCCTCGAGTGCCCAGCTTGCAAGGGGCGGATGAAGCTCGTCGCCATGGTGACCGAGCCAAGGAACATCGCCCGTTTCCTCTCCGCGCTCGGCGAGCCGACCGACGTCCCAGCTCGCTCTCCCAACCGAGGGCCGCCGTACTGGAAGAGCACCGTTCTGCGCCGCAAGGCGCCCGGTGACGCCGCATAGCGTCTCGCGACGCGCCTCCCGGGCCAGACCAACGCCCGGACGGACACGTGTGCCCACGGCACGTCGATGCGCCCCGTAGCGCGCTCGGCGCCGCCCGGACCACGCTCTTTCGGCCCAGGACCGAGCCATCACGACGCTCGCGGTCCCACCCTTTCGGTTTGCTGCGCTACACTGCTTCGCGCTGCGATCCGGCTTCTTTTACCTACCACTGCTTCGCGCTGCGATCCGGCTTCTTTTACCTACGCGCTCGGCAGGACATGCACCGTGTCTTCCAGGACATGGCCGCCGATGACGCCGTGGCCATCCTCCCGTCGGGTCATCTGGATTCGAACGAGGACAACATGCGACCAGCTCAAAGCAGCGTCCATCGACGCACGGGTTTGGGGGTCGTCGCCGCGCGAGCGGCGCTGGCAGGGGTCCTGACGCTCTCTGCATGCAACGACGGCGGCACGGCCGGCGGGGACGCGGGCTCGCCGACCGACAGGCTCGTCGCGGCGCTCGGCAGGCGCGACGCCATCGAGGCAACCACGAACGAGAGGATCACGGCCAGCGGGGAGCGCTTCGATCCTGGCGAGTCGAGCGTCCCCGGCACCACGTGGCTGGTCTCGGAGTTCACCATGACGGCGACGACCGAGCTCGGAGCGGACAGGGCGCGCACCGAGCTCAACGTCGACGCCGCGTTCCCGAGGCGCGCGGAGCTCGCCTTCACCGAGGTCAGGAGCGGCGGGCGCGGCTACGTGGCCGGCCATGACAACGTCTTCGCGGCCGGGCCGACGCCCCCTCTGGCGATCCCGGCCGCGCGCGTCGCCAGCGCGGAGAAGCACGCCGACCTGGTGTCGCCGCTGCGCCTCCTCCGCCGGGCGCTCGCAGAGGAGGGAGGGATCCGGGCCGACGGCCTGGCCGAGGTCGACGGGAAAGAGCTCGAGGTCCTGCGGATCACGCTGGCCGGGCGCCCCGACGTCCGGATGTTCCTCGACCCGGCGAGCCACCTGCCCGTGAAGAGCGAGACCACCGAGGATCATCCCCCCATCGGCGACGCCACCGTCGAGGCGATTTACGGAGATTACCGCAAGGTCGGCGCTCTGACGCTGCCCCACGCCGTCACGCTCCGGGTCGGCGGCCTGGATATCCACAAGGAGGTGCGTTCGAAGATCGAGCTCAACGTCGGCACGGACGCGGATTTCTACGCGTTGCTGGGGGACACCTCGGCCGCGCCCCACGACCACGGGCACGCCGTCTTCGCGCAGCGCTCGTCGGAGTGGCTCCTCAGCTTCGGGTTCATGGGACTGCCCATCTTCTACGACATACAGACCGGCACCCCGAAGTCCGCGGAGCTCGCCCCGGGCGTTCATCTCCTGACAGGGACCACCCACCACAGCTTGCTCATCGAGATGAGCGATCACCTCGTGCTGGTCGAGGCGCCTCTCTACGAGGAGTGGACCGCGGGCGTGCTGGAGGAGATCAAGCGCCTGTCGAGCAAGCCGCTCAAGCGGATCGTGGCGACCCACTTCCACTACGATCACTCGGGCGGGATCCGCGGGATCGCCGCCGAGGGCGGGGTGACGGTCTCGGTGGGCAAGGCGGGCGCCGACTTCTTCCGCGACGTGTTCGCCCGGCCGCACACTGTCAGCCCCGACCGCTTGGAGCAGGCGAAGGTCCCGGTCGCCATCGACGAGGTGGAGTCCCTCAAGCGGCTCACCGATCCGGCGAGACGGGAGGTGGAGCTCCACGTGATCGAGACCGAGCACGCGCAGGGGATGGTGGTCGTGTACCTGCCCGCGGAGAAGCTCCTCTTCAACGCCGACCTCTTCAGCCCTGGGGACCCGATCAACGAGAAGTCGGCCGGCGAGCTCTACGACGCGATCACCCGCCTGAAGCTGGACGTCGAGCGGAGCGTCGGGGCGCACGGCGCCGGCGCCGCGGGCCCGGTCGCGACCCTGGCAGCGCCGAAGGAAGCGGCGAAGCGCTGAGACGACGAGGCCGAGCACGAACGAGCCGGCCTCGGGGGGCCGCCAATGCGAGCGCCAGCGCGGCAGACGCGTGGGCCGGGCAGCGCCGCGGCTCACGCGTTCGGCTCCTCCTGTCCGCCCCGTGGGCCCGCGGATCACGGCCGGAAGACCCGACAGCGATCACCGCACGATTTCAGCGAGTTGTGCCAGAGCGAGACAGCCATGCCACACGCAAGAGCTGGAGTTCCCGGGCTTTTTTTCGGCGGCCCTCATCTTGCAATGCCGTTGCGCAGAGGAAGGTGAATTATGAAACTCTCAGCAAGGCTCTTGGCCGGTGTGGTCCTGTCAGCGCAGATGTTCTCCTGTACCGTGGATGGGGACGGTGGCGAATGCGTCAGCCCCACGCAGAACCTCGACACGGCGTATGCGCCAGGCGCGGTCGGCTGCGCCTGCACCGACGCCGACGAGGACGTGTGCGTCGATGACAGCAGCGGGCGCGGCGTCGCCCTCGTCTGCGACGCCGGGCGCTGGAAGGCCGTCGAGGATGGCCCGTGCGCGCCTTTCCCTCCCGTGTGCTTCAGCCCCACGCAGAACCTCGACACGGCGTACGAGCCAGGCTCGGTCGGCTGCGCCTGCACCGACGCGGACGAGGACGTGTGCGTCGATGACAGCACCGGGCGCGGGGTCGCCCTCGTCTGCAACGACGGGCGCTGGGACGCCGTCGAGGATGGCCCGTGCGCGCCTCTCTTTCCCGTGTGCTTCAGCCCCACGCAGAACCTCGAGAGGGCGTACGATCTCGGCGCGGTCGGCTGTGCCTGCGCCGACACGGACGAGGACGTCTGCGTCAAGGATAGTCACGGAAGAGCTGTCGCCCTCGTCTGCGAGGGCGGAGCCTGGCTCGCCGTCCTGGATGGCCCGTGCGGCGGCCGCTGAGGGACTGCTCGATACCAGCGCAGGGCGCGCTCCCGCCGATCGCCGCGTCGCCCCCTGGACGCGCCCCGCGCGCGTCCGCTGGAGGCCGCCGCGGGGGATTGCCCCTTATATACGCCCTGTACGTACTCGGTGAGCATCTTGATCTCGGCCTCTTGCTCGCGGCTCGCCCAGTGCACGAGATTGCCGATCGAGATCATGCCGACCACCCGCCCGCCCTGATGTGCGCGAGGCACGTGGGCGCGTTGCTCGTGAGCATCGACTCGTCCCCGAGCGGCATCCTCAGCGAACGGGACGTGATGACGCGGGTGATCCTGGCCCGGCGCAATCCGGCCACCACCCTGGTCGTGGAGGTGATGACCCGCGAGGTCATCTGCGTCGAGCCGAGCACCCCGGCGCGTGGCGGCTATCGGCCGTGGGCCGAGCTCCTGCGCCGCACATTTGCGATCGACGTCCTCGAGTGCCCAGCTTGCAAGGGGCGGATGAAGCTCGTCGCCATGGTGACCGAGCCAAGGAACATCGCCCGCTTCCTCTCCGCGCTCGGCGAACCGACCGATGTTCCAGCACGCTCTCCCAACCGAGGGCCGCCGTACTGGAAGAGCACCGTTCTGCGCCGCAAGGCGCCCGGTGACGCCGCATAGCGTCTCGCGACGCGCCTCCCGGGCCAGACCAACGCCCGGACGGACACGTAGGCCCACGGCACGCCGATGCGCCCCGTAGCGCGCTCGGCGCCGCCCGGACCACGCTCACGGTCCCACCCTTTCGGTTTGCTGCGCTACACTGCTTCGCGCTGCGATCCGGCTTCTTTTACCTACGCGCTGATCGAGCGCCGGCACCGGCGGCCCACCCTGTTCCTGCCGCCGCAGACTGTGGAGTGAACGCGGCCCCGTTGACGACGCGGCGACGGAGGGCGCCCCGTTGGGCAACATTGGAGCCGCCCTCGGCGGGGAGACAGGCGGAAACCATGAAAATCGCTACTGTTTCCGGCGACCGCTCGTCATCGACCGATGTTTCTGGCGGGATTTCTGACCCGCGGTACCCGTCTCGACGTGGGCACATCTGCCTGACACCGGGCAGCTGTGCCCGAGTCGAGACTAGGGCCGGGCGGCGCCCGGCGCGGCGCCCTCGGCTCCTCGCTCCGCTTCGCGCGCCGCCTCGGCGTACTCGCGCCGGAGCAGCGGGTCGAGCTCGAAGGCGCGCCCCAGCGAGGCCTGGGCCTCTCGCGCTTCCTCGCGGCGCGCCTTCGCGTCGGCCGCCCCGCGCGCCCGCGAGAGCAAGAGCCCGCCGCGCACGGCGTGGGCGTGCGCGAGGAGCGGATCGCGGCGCAGCGCCTGCTCGACGTGCTTCAGCCCCTCGTCGGCGGCGCCGCGGGCCTCGGCCGGCGACGACGCCCGCGCGAGGTGCCAGCAGGCGCGCGCGAGCTCGACGTGGCCCTCGGCGTGGGGGTAGATCTCGATGGCCCGCCGCGCGTCGTCGCGCGCCCGCCGCAGCGCCGGCAGGGGCGAGCGCCCTCTCTGCCGCGCCCATTGCGCCTCGACCGCGCCGAGCTGCGCGCCCGCGAGCAGGCAGCCGAGGCAGCTCGGCTCTGCCCGGTAGGCGTCGGCCAGCGCGGCCCGCCCGGCCTCGAGATCGTCGCTCGGGTCTCCGCCCGAGCGCAGCGCGTGGAGCGCGGCCAGGCGGTGGCCCTCGGCGCGGTAGGACGAGGTCCGCCCCGCGGCGGGGTTGATGGCGCGCGATCGGTCGAGGTGGGCGAAGGCGCGCTCGATCGGCGGGCGCGGGTCGGCGCCGCGCCCGGCGAGGTGCTGCGCCAGGGTCAGCTCGGCCACCGCGGCCTGGTTGAGCGCCTGGTAGAACTGGGCGTCGAGCGCGAGGGCCCGGCGCCCGATCTCGAGCGCCCTCTGCACCGTGTCCTGCGGGTCGAACCCGTGCGCGAGGTCGTACGAGGCCCAGTCGTTGTAGAGATCGCCGAGGTTCCAGTAGGGAAAGAGGTATTTCGGATCGCTCTCGATCGCCTGGCGATAGGAGCGCGCGGCCTCGGCGTACTCGGGGCGCGGGTCCTGGCCCTTGTCGCGCCGGTGGTTGCCCTTCCAGCGGTGGACGTTCGCGAGATCGTTGAGCGCCCAGGGGTAGTTGGGCTCCAGCTCGAGGGCCCGCGTCAGCCGGGCGTGGGCCTCGTCCCAGGCAGGGCCCGGATCGAGGCCGGCGCGCGCCTGCTCGAACCCCCGCGTGAAGTGGGCCAGCCCCGCGGCGTCGTGCGCGTACACGTCGCTCGGGTCGAGCTCGATGGCGCGCGCGGCGGTGGCGAGCCACTCCTCGAGGATGGGCTCGGGCTCGAGGCCGCCGCCTTCGTCCTTCATGAGCTGATACCAGCTCATCAGGACCTGGGCCCTCCGGGTGTGGCCCGAAGCGCGCCCCGGCGCCGCCCGCACCGCCTTGCCCGAGGCATCGAGGGCGCGCTCGAGCGCTTCTTTGCGGGGCCTGCCCTGCCGCTCGTCGACCTCGGCCCGCTTCAGCCAGGCCACGGCGAGCGCCTCGTACGCCAGCGCGTCGCTGCGCCCCACCTCGAGCGCCTCGTCGTACCGCGCGACCGCCCGCTCGAGATCGGCGCGCGCGCCGTCGTAATCCCCTCGATCGAAGCGATCGACCGCCTGCGCGTGGGCGATGTCGCCGGCGAGCCGGTAGGCCTCGTACGACCAGGGCGCCTCGTGGCCGGCGAGCTCGGCGGCGCGCGCGGCGGCGGCGTGGTCGCGGCGATAGAGGGCGATGAGCCCCTCGAGGTGGTGGGGCGACTCGAGCCCGAGCCCGCGGCTCTTCTCGAGCGCGGAGAGCGCGGGCAGGAGGTACTGCTCTTCGAGCGCGCGCCGCCGCCCGGCCACCCACGCGGCGCCGCCGCTGCGCCGGGCGTCCTCGAGGGCGCGGCGGTACAGCTCGCCGAGCGCGCGCCCGAGCGCGTGGTGGAGCTCGGGCGAGTCGACCCCGAGCGCACGGGCGCGCTCGAGCTGCTCGCGCGCCGCGTCGAACTCGAGCAGGGCCAGGTGCCCGCGCCCGAGCGCGTAGCGCGCGAGCCCCGCGCCGGCGCCGCCCGTCTCGACGTGGCGGGCCGCGATGCGCGCCATGCGCTCGCGGACGCGGGCCTGCTCGCGGCCGGTGTCGTGGAGCGGCAGGCCGTAGGCGGCGCGCAAGAACCACTCGATCTCCTTGACCTCCTGTCCGATCTCCTCGCCGAGCCTCGCCCGCTCGGCCGCCTCGGCCCGGGCGCGCCGCGCCTCGAGCTGCGAGCGCAGGCCGAGGGCGCCGAGCGCCGCGATGAGCGCGAGCGAGAGGGCCGAGACGGCCACGAGCGCGCGGTGCTTGCGCGCGAGCCGCTTCAGCCGGAAGGCCAGGCGGGGGCGCCGGCCGAGGATCGGCTCGCCGTCGAGGAAGCGCCCGAGGTCCTCGCCGAGGGCCCTCGCCGTGGGGTAGCGCTGCTCGGACTCCTTGTGGAGGCACTTGAGGGTGATGGTCTCGAGGTCGGCGGGCAGCTCGGGCGCGAGCGCGCGCGGGGGTCGGGGCTCCTCGTGCAGCACCTTGAGGAGCGTGGCGGCGGGGGTGGCGCCATCGAACGGCGCCACGCCGCAGAGGAGCTGGTAGAGCGTGGCGCCGAGGCCGTAGACGTCCGAGCGCTGGTCGGCGCCGTGCACCTGGCCGCGCGCCTGCTCGGGCGCCATGTACGCGGGCGTGCCCAGGAGCGCCCCGGTCTCGGTGAGGCTCTGCTCGCCGCCGGCCTCGTAGGCGAGGCCGAAGTCGACGACCACCGGGTGGAAGCTCCCGTCCTCGACCCGCTCGATCAGGATGTTCGAGGGCTTCAGATCGCGGTGCACGATGCCGAGCCTGTGCGCCTCGTGCACCGCCTCGGCCACCGCGCGCATCGCGCGCACCTTGGCGGGCAGCGACATCTCGCTCGCCGCCTCGTCGAACCTCCGGCCGCGCACGAGCTGCATCGCGATGTACGCTTTGCCCGCGACCTCGCCGACCTCGTAGACCTTGCAGACGTTCGGGTGGTCGATGCGCGCCTGGGCGCGGGCCTCCTGCAAGAGGCGCAGGGCGCGGTCGGGGTCGGCCCCGCGAATGAACTTGAGCGCGACCGCTCGGCCCAGGCGCTTGTCGCGCGCCTCGACCACTTCCCCCATGCCGCCCCGCCCGAGCGGACGGACGAGCTCGTAACGGCTCCACGCAGCGACGGGAACCCCGGCCGCTTCGACCGCGGCGCCGCGCGTGGGCGCGCCCCCTTCCGTTTCGGTGTCAGACGCGTGCGCCTCCCCTTCGGCCGGACAGAGGGGCCGAGTCGGCGCCGAGGCGTCTGCCGGCGGCGTCGTCGTCGACGCCGGGTCGCTCGTCTGCGCCGGGCCCGCGGCAAGCGGGCCGGGGCGCTCCGGCGGGAGCGTGGGGTCTTCTTCCGGCGCCGGCATGGTTGAAGCGCTGACAGGGTGGCACAGCCACGCGGGCGGCGAAACGTGTCCATAGCGGCCAGGCCGATGGCGAGCTTCTCCTCGACGACAACGTCGAGTCGATAACCAAGGTCGAGCCTGGCTCCCTTGCAGGTCAGTGGAAGTGGCCTTTGCCTCGCGAAGCTCAAGCCCACGAGCGACAGTTCATGACACAAGCATTGTTCGCAGGCAGACGCCACAAGCGAAAAGCCACGAAGGATGGTCCCTTCTCGCCTCTTCACATTGATTTATATATATATATCTTTCCTCCCTGTCTCCCTGTGTGCTGCCAGCTGGTGGTGGGGCACTTACCCCAATCTGCCAGAATGGTGGGTCCGCCAAGACGTCAAAAGACGCTGATATATTTGTGTTTCCCTTGGCGTCTTTTGGCGTCTTATGGCGGTTCAAAAAAACCCACCTTCGGCCAAAGCACCCCACCACCTGCCAGCTGCTCGCGCACAACCGGATCCGGTTACCGGGAGGCTGCCAGCTGCCTCCGGACAACCGGATCCGGTCGCCAGGCGGCTGCCATGGCGAGAGCCGAACCCTGCAGCAGCGCGAGAGGTGGCGCTCCCTTCAGGCCCTCCGAACGCCGCCGCAGCCGTCGTGCCGCCGGGCCCCGGCGCTGCCTACTGCCCGCCGGGCACGCAGATCGCCGTCGCCGAGCCAGCGCCCATGCACGAGAAGCCCGCCGCGCAGTCGGTGTTCGCCGCGCAGGGGAAGGCGCACTTGCCCACGGCCGTGTTGCACTTGTGCGTGCCGCAGACCATGTCGTTCGAACACGGGAGAGCGAGCGGACCCGGCTGCCCCGTCGTCGCCGGAGCGGTCGTGCCCGGCTGCTGGTACTGCCCGGGCTGCTGATACCCCGGCTGCTGGTACTGCCCAGGTTGCTGGTACTGCCCAGGCTGCTGGTACTGCCCAGGTTGCTGGTACTGCCCAGGCTGCTGGTACTGCCCAGGCTGCTGGTACCCCTGCTGCTGCTGGTTGTACGCGTTGTACTGCGGATCCGACGGATCCTCGGCGTCTCGGCCCCGGCTGCACGCGGAGGTCAGGAGCCCGAGGCCTCCGAGGGCAAGGACGACCGAGGCGGCCGAGCGCGCGCTGGTGAACCACATGGATCGCTTCATCAAGGTCTCCTCGAGGTGCGGGGCTCTCCCCGCGTGAGCGACGAGCCGGTGACGGCCCGCCGCTGAGATCTGAGCCCCGGCCCCCGGAGGAGGAACCGCAGGCCCTTCGCCGGCGAGCGCCGCGCCGCGGGCCCGCTGGACAGGAGCGTACCCCCGGTCGGCGGCCGCGCGCCCCTCAAAAAGGACGCGCCACCGCGCGCTCACCGCGCCGCAGCATCCTTGCAGCAACGAAACCCTTGCTCGTAGCCGTAGTCCTCTTCCTTGTGGAACCCCACCGTGGGGCGGCAGCGGCCGCGCATGGGGCCCCACCAGCCGCCCTTCAGCCCGCTCCGCTCCGGCGACTTGCGGCCCGGCCGCACGACCCACTCGTTGATGTTGCCGTTGAGATCGTAGGCGCCGAACGGCGACACACACGCCGGCATCGAGCCCGCAGGCACGCGCTGATCGAGCCGCTCGAGCTCCGCCTTGCACTTGGGGTGCCGCATGCACCGCTCGTAGTGGAAGAGCGTCACCTCGCGCTGGCGAAAGGGCCGGTCGATGTTGCACTTGGTCGCGTCGCGGGCGAAGCCGTACGTGTACGGGAGCATCTCCTCGCCCTCGCAGGCGAAGTTGAACTCGTCCTCCGTGCAGAGGCGCTTGCCGACGCCCTCGCACGCCTTGACGGCCTGGCGCCACGAGACGAGCAGCGCCGGGAGCTCGCCCTTCCTGTTGGGCCACTCGTACCGGTCGACGCAGAACCGCATCGGCGCGCGCTTCTTCGAGAGGCACTCGCTCGGGCGCCTGTACTCGAGGCATCGCTCGCTGACGGTGGTCGGGCCCTCGGCCTCGTTGGAGGGCGTCGCCCGTCGCTCCTGGTCCTTCTCGAACTCCTTGTGGTGCTTCAGGCAGATCTGATCGACCACGGGGCAGTAGTCGCCCTCGACGAGGACCATGTCGTCCGGGCACCCCTCGGAGCTGCCGGGCAGCCCCGCGTCCGGAGCGCCGCCGTCGAGCGCCTCCGCCCCCGCGTCCGGCGAGCCGCCGTCGAGAGCTGCCGCCGCGGCGTCCGGCGCCGCTGCCACGTACGACATCGCTGCCCCGGCGTCCGGCGGCTCCGCCGGGGTGTAGACAAGCTCCGCCGCGGCATCCGGCGGCTCCGCCGGGGTGAACGACAGCTCCGCCGCGGCGTCCGACAGCTGTGCCGCAGCGGCGTCGGGCGGCGCCGGCTCGGCATCCGCAGCTGCGCCGGCGCGCTCGGGCCCTCCGGAGGCCACGGCGTCGGTCGCCGCGGGCGGCGGGCTGTCGCAGGCGAACATCGCGGCCGCGAGGCCGCAGAGGAAGGCGAGGCTGACCGCGCAGGGCCCGCGTGGGGCCCTGCGCCGTCGAGGTGGCGCGACCGGCGGCGCGGCGCGGCGATGGCGCCGGCTCATCGGCCGGGGGCGGGGATGACCTTGAGCGGCACCCGGGTCCCGCCGCGATCCACCTCGATCTCGACCTCGCGGCCCGGCTCGAGATCGCCGAGCGCGAACATGAAGTCGTGGATGTTGGTGACGGCGTGGGCGCCGATGCGCACGATCACGTCCCCCGCCTGCATGCCGGCGCGCGAGGCCGGCGCGTCGGGCCGCACGCCCGTGAGCTTCACGCCGGGCCCCTGGTACGCGTAGTCCGGCATCGTGCCGAGCGACGCGCGGAAGCCGCCGCGCATGCTGCGGTGCGGGTCGGCGGGCGCGTCGGTGAAGGCGAGGCGCGCGTCGCGCCGCGAGAGGGCGAGCGCCATCCGCGCCGCGAGCACCGAGCACCGCGAGACGCCCGCGGCGTTGATCTTGTCCGCGGTGTCGCTCGGCCGGTGGTAGTCCTCGTGGACGCCCGTGAACAGGAAGGCGATCGGGACGCGCGACGCCGTGAACGACGCGTGATCGCTCGCGCCGAAGCCCTCGACGCCGAACTGGAGCGTGAGGCCGAGCCCGCGGGCGGCGTCGTCCACGATCGACTTCCAGTCGGGCGAGGTCCCCAGGCCGTCGACGAGGAGCTTGTCGTCCCGCATCCGGCCGACCATGTCGGCGTTGATCATGGCCACGATCGGCTTCATCCCCGCGAGCGGCGCCGGCGGGTGATCGACGAAGTGGCGCGAGCCGATGGTGCCGAGCTCCTCGGCGCCGAACGCGATGAACAGGAGGTTCCGGGCCGGCCGCTCGGGGAGCGAGGCGAACCGCCGCGCCACCTCCAGGAGCATCGCGGTCCCCGAGGCGTTGTCGTCGGCGCCCGGATGGACCGCATGCACGCCGGGCGCGCGCGAGAACGACGTGCCCCCGTAGCCGAGGTGATCGTAGTGCGCGCCGACGACGACGTACTCACCGGCATGAGGCGAGCCGTCCCGCGCCGGGAGCAGGCCGATCACGTTCGACGCCGGCGCCATCCGCGCGGTGACCTTGGTCGTGATCTCGATGGTGGTGCCGTCGAGCGGCTTCGGCGCAGCGGCCTTGGTCGCGGCCGGCTTCACGGCCGGGGGCTTCGCGGCGGCCGGCTTCGCGTCTGCCGGCTTCGCCACGGCCGGCTTCGCGGGCGGCGCGAGCCCGGCCGCCGGGAAGAGCGCGCGGGCCGCGGAGCGCGTGATCACCACGGCCGGGATGCCCATGCTCGCCGCGTCGTCCGACACCCGCGGGAGCTCGTCGCCCGCCGCGACCAGGATCACCCCGGCGGCCTTGTGCTCGCGGGCGGTGCGGAGCTTGTAGCGGATGCTGCCGAAGTCGCGGAGCGCGTCCGCCGGCCGCGGAGCATGATGATGAGGATCCGCGGTCGCAGCGCCGCCGTGCGCGCCGGCGGGAGCTGCACCGGCATGCGCAGCGCCGCCGTGCGGATCCGCGGTCGCAGCGCCGCCGTGCGCTGCACCGGCATGCGCAGCGCCGCCGTGCGGATTCGCAGGCGCAGCGCCGCCGTGCGGTCCCCCGGGCGCAGCGCCGCCGTGCGCGCCGGCCTGCGCCGCTCCACCCGGGCCGCCGTCCAGCGTGGGCACGCCGTCGAGCACGATCGCGATCTTCCCCTCGATGTCGCGGCCGGCGTAGTCGTCCCAGGAGAGCGCCGGCGCGGTCACTCCATGGCCGACGAGCACCGCGGCCCCCGACACCGTGCCGCTCGCGCTCCCGTCGGCCGTGACCAGCTTGCCGGCCTCGACGCTCTGCTTCCGGCCCGCGCGCTGCACCGCGAGCGCCGCGGGCGCCACGTCGGCGCCGACCCGCGCGTCGAACACCTGCCGGTACGCCTTCGCGTCGCTCCCCGGCCCGCCCAGCGACGAGAGCTTGAGCTCCGCGAACCGGCGCGCGATGAACTCGGCCGCGAGATCGGCGCCGGGCTCGCCGGTCCCGCGCCCCGCGAGCTCGGGCGACGCGAGGTACGCGACGTCCGCCGCGATCCGCGCCTCCGCGGCGGGATCGACCTCCACCGAGGCCGGCGCGGCGGGCGCCGGCGCGGCAGGCTTCGAGGCCGGCGGCGCGTCAGGCTGGCGGGGCGGCGCGGCCGGCGGAGCGCACGCCGCGACCGCGGCGAGCAGGCCGGCGGCGAAGGCGCGGCGAAGACCCCATGCGCGGGGCGACAGCGGGGCCGCGGCGCGCCCGGCGCTCACCACGGCGACGCCTTCTGCGCCGCGCGGACCAGCTCGAGCGCGCGACGGCCGATGTACTCCTCCACGTCGGCGGGCGCGATGTGGCGGTCCTTCGCGAAGTCGAACTCGCGCGGCTTGCCGTCGCCGAACGTCACCCGGACGATCGCGGACTCCCGCAGGAGCTCCAGCGAGAGGCTGAAGTCGCCGAGCGCGAGCCGGTGCTTGTCCTGCTCCTGGGCGAACGCGATGGGCTGCCCCTTCTCCTGCAGCCTCTCGTGCGCGAACTTCAGCGACTCGGCCCCCAGCGACACGGCCGACTCCGCGGCCGCGAGCGCCTCGGCGACCCGCTTCTTGTGCCGCGCGAGCTCTTCAGTCTCGCGCTCCGCCTTCGATTTCACGGCTTCGATGAGCTCATCACGCCAGGTAGCCACAGTGCACCTCGGCGCGAACACTCTTCCGAAACGTGCGTTTTGTCCAGCCCGACACGCGCCGGTCACCCGACCACCCCGGCCAGCCCGACGCGCGCCGGAGACGGAAATGGCCGCGCTGCCAGCACAAAAACAGGAAGCCCGGAAGCTCCGGAGAGGACGACCTCCTCCTCGAGCGCTCCCGGGCTCCCTGCCCCTGGATCGTGCGCCGCGGCTTCGCGCGCCGGCCGAACGCCGGCCGCGCCGGACCGCGCGCCGCTACGGCGTGTCGGCGCCCCCGGCCTTCGCCGGGGCGAACTTGCTCAGGTCCTCGGCCACGGTGGCCTTCGGGTTCATGAGCTCGTGGAACGCGCGCTTCGCGAG
Source organism: Sorangium sp. So ce117 (assembly GCF_051524395.1). Lineage (NCBI taxonomy): Bacteria > Pseudomonadati > Myxococcota > Polyangiales > Polyangiaceae > Sorangium > Sorangium sp. So ce117. The sequence goes on along the minus strand of NZ_CP150309.1, from coordinate 12,914,881 downwards.
CGCGCCCGTCTCACCCTGCTCGTGCCGCAGGGCCATGAGCACGCCCTTCTCCTTCATGAACTTGAGCGTGTCGATCGCGCCCTTCTTCTTCGCGCTGTCGCCGCTCTTGGCCTCCTGGAAGAGCCGGTAGCGCAGCACGACGCGGGTCTCCGAGTGCGGGCCGTTGTCGTACTTCAGGTTGTCGAACTGGGCCTGGAGCCGCTGCCGCGCCCACTCCTGCGGCGCGTCCGCGACCTTCACCCGCGTGATCGCCTCGGCGTTCGCGACGTACCGGTAGAGGTTGCCGCGCTTGAAGTCCTCGTCCGACCAGTAGCCGAAGGCGCGGTAGTAGTGGTCCTTCAGGTCGTCCAGCGCGGACTTGTCGAAGTCGGCGTACATCGCGATCGTCCGCGCCGCGGTGTCGCTCGTGCCGCCGAGGATGAGCGCGAGCGCCGCCGCGTTCCGGACCTCGACGTCCTTGAGCTTCTCGAACAGCTGCCCCTGCACCGCCTCGTCGAAGCCGCCGACGCCGATGGCGCGCGCGATGGCCATGCGCACCCCGGGCTCGACGTCGGCCGCGAGGAGCGGCACGAGCTCGGCGGCCGCGCCGGGCACCGGCCGGAGCGCGAGCGACGACGCGTAGCAGGCGCCGATGAGCTGCTTGCGCGGCTCCTTCTTGCTCGCGAACTCCTTCGCCTTCTTCGCCACCTCGATCATCGTCTTGTCGTCGGCGCACCAGGCGACGGCCTCGCAGGCGGCCTGGCGGGCCTCCTCGTGCCACGTCTCGTCCTCGATGAGCTTCGTCAGCTTCTCCACCGCGCGCGGATCGCCCCACTCGGCGAGCCCCTGCGACGCGCCGTAGGCGACCGCGCGGAGCGCCATCCCCAGCATCGCGAGCCCGGCGCCCTGGAGCGCGTCCTGGGTGATGTCCAGCTTCGGGTCCTTCTTCCGGTTGAACTGATCGAGGAGCTTCGGGTACGAGGGCTCGTCCTTCATGCGCCCGATGTACCGGAGCGCGCTCTGCGCGGTCTCGAAGGCCGCGGGGAACGGCGGCTGCTGCCCCTCCTTGGGGAGCGGATCCGTCGGGAAGGCCCAGTCGCGCATGTCCTTCAGGATCTTCTCGGAGCGGACCGTGGCGAGGAAGCGCAGACCGTTCGCGTGCGGCTGCGGGCGATCCTTGAGCCACAGGATGACCGGGGCCTCGGCCGCGGCCTTGAGCTCGGCGGCCTTGTCCGCGTGGATCGAGGCGAGATCGGCGAGCATGCGGGCGCCGACGACGCGCGGCAGATCGGTGCGCGACAGGTGCCCGCCCTCGTCCGCCTCCCAGAACTTCTCGAGCTTGTAGAGCTTGAGCGGGTCGGCCAGCAGCCGCTCGCCGAGGAACTTGGCGGCGCGGATGTCGCCGACCTCGGCGAGCCGCGTCCCCGCCTCGCCCTGCCAGTGCAGCGGCGGCTTCCTTGCCTCGATCCATTTCACGAGCGGGTCGGCCGACCGCGGGTCGGCGAGCTCGCGCAGCATCTCCATGATCTGCTTCGTCTGGAACCAGGTCGTCTCCTCCGGGTCCTGCTTCACGCTGTCGAGGGCGAGCACGAGCCCCTCGCCGCCGATGCCGTCGCGCAGCGCCTCGAGGAAGCGCTGGCGGCTGGCCTTGTCGGCGTTCGCGAGGGCCTCGAGGAGCGGGGCGCGCGCCGTCTCGTCGCCGATCCGCCCGAGGCCGTTCGCGGCCTCGCGCGCGACCTCGACGTCCTTGTCCTTCACGAGCGTGATGAGCGCGCTCGTCCATTTGGGCTCGGCGTTGCGCGACAGCACCGTCGCGACCAGCTGCCGCACCGACGGGCTCTCGTCGGTCGCGAGCTTCGAGAGCTCCTCGAGCGACACGAGGCCGGCGAGCTTCTCGGGGTCGAAGGCGATGCCGCCGCCGAGCCGCTCGACCTTCGAGAGGAACCCCTTCCTGTACTGGTCCATCGCGTCCTTGAACGCGGCCGGCTCCTTGAGCTCGACGAGGGCCCAGACGAGCTGGGGCCTGTCGCTCTCGTCCGCGACCTTGAGCGCCTCGAGCAGCGCGTGCTTGGCGCCGTCGGCCTTGGGCGAGCCGTAGTACGCGAGCACCTGCGCGGCGACGCCCTTCACGCGGTGGTCCGGGAGCGCGAGCGCGTTCTGCGCGTGGGTGACGCCCTCGGGGTCGTCGGCCCACGCGAGCTGCATGAGGGCCTCCTGCTGGAGCGACAGCTCGGCGCTCGCGGCGGCCCACTTGCGCCACAGGGGCAGCTGGTCCTTCTTGGGCAGGACGAAGATGTTCTTCTTCTCCTTGGAGACGGCGTCGACCGTCATCTTCTGGCTGTCCTGCTTGACGCCGAGCCAGATGGCGCCCGCGGCGCCGAGCGCGACGACGAGGCCGACCACGATCGACACGGGGCTGAACCGGCCGCGCTTGAAGTTGCCGTCGTCCGCGAAGCCGCCGCCGCCTGCGGGCGCCGGCGGGGCGCCGGGCAGATCGTTGTCATCGGGGGGCCACTTGGCCGCCTGCTTGGCCGGAAGGGGCCCCGGCGGCGGGCGCCGTCCGCGCGGCCCCGCGGGATTCTCTCGTGAAAGATTCGGACGATCGAGCATGGTTCCTCCAGCGCGCGGGCGACGACGTGACCCGAACGGCGGTGGCATCGCGCGGCGTGCCGCGCTGCGCCCCCGACCCCTCCCGGTGGCGGCGGCGTCGCGCGGCGAGCCGCGCTGCGCCCCCGCCCCCGGGCCAGGCGGCAAAGCGCCCGGCCGGTCGAGGCGCCGGACCGTACCAGAGCCGCTCGGACGTAGGCCCAAAGATTTGCTATGAAGCCCAGGGCCCGTATGGCCGAACCCCAGCCCAATTCCGGCAAGATTCTCTATCCTGCAGTCGCGTTGCTCATCGCCCTGAGCGCGCTGATTGGTCTTGTGATCCTGCCGCGCCTTGCGCCGGGGGCCTCGGGCATGGTCGGCGCCGAGGCCCCCGACGTCACGCTGCCGGTCGCCGCCAACGGCGAGCCCGGCGCGCGCATGCAGATCGCCGAGCTGAGGGGCCAGCCGGTGATCCTGGACTTCTGGGCGACGTGGTGCGGGCCCTGCGCGGTCCAGGCGCCGATCCTCGACCGGATCGCGCGCCGCTACGAGAAGAAGGGGCTCGTGGTGCTCGGCGTCAACGTGGACGACCCGCCCCAGGTGGCCAGCCAGTACGCGCTCAAGAAGGGCCTCTCGTATCCCATCCTGATCGACGACGCGAAGGAGGCCTCGGCCCACTACGGGGTGGACAAGCTGCCGAGCCTCGTGGTGATCGACCGGCAGGGGAAGGTCGCGGCCTACCTGACGGGCGTCGTCGACGAGGCGAGCCTCTCCGAGATCATCGAGGCGGCCCTCTGATCTCGCTCGACGCGCCCCGCTCGCTCCACGTGCCTCTCTAGCTCGACGTGCCCCGCTCGTTCCACGTGCCTCTTCCCTCCCGTCCCTTGCACCTCGTGCTGGCGGCGCTCGCCGCCGCCGCGCCCGCCTGCTCCCGCGGCGACGCCGATCGCGGCCGCGACGCCGGTGCGCCGCCTCCGGCCAGCGCCTCCGCGCCGCCTTCGGGGCCGGCGGCCTCCGCCCCGGAGGCGCCGGCCCCTCGGGCCTCTGGCGAGCCCGGCGCGCCCGACGCGGTCAGCGGCGACGCCGGCGCGCCCGGGGCGGTCGGGGATCCGATGGCGACCCACTACGAGGCGCGCGAGGATCTGGTGCGGCTCTTCTCGCTGAAGGAGTTCTCGGAGCGAGAGCGGAAGCTCAAGAACCCCGAGCTCTTCCTGGAGAAGAACTTCGGCGGCGGCTCGCCTGCCCGGCTCAACCAGGGCAACAAGGAGCTCGCGCGGCACACGCGATCGAAGGAGCAGTGCCTGGAGGGCCTCCGGGGCGTCGTCCTCCAGACGGAGGAGCAGCGCGCCCGCTGCGGCGGCCACGAGAACATGGTGCCCGTGTACAGGCGCGGGAAGCCGGCGTCGGCCGAGTTCTGCGTCGACATCTTCGAGTTCCCCAACAAGCCGTGCGAGCTGCCGATGGTCTGGGCGAGCCCGACGCAGGCGGCGGCCGTGTGCAGCCTGCAGGGCAAGCGCCTCTGCACCGAGGACGAGTGGAGCCTCGCGTGCCGCGGCGATCCAGAGGGCGGCAAGCCGAGGACGTACGCCTACGGTGACGAGCTCGATCTCGCCGTCTGCCACACGCAGACGCCGCACCGCGAGATCGACGGCAAGCCGTGCGACGGCGACACCGCGCGCTCTGCCTACAAGACCTGCGCGACCGACACCGAGCCTGCGGGGTCCTTCCCCGCGTGCCGCTCGCGGTTCGGGGTGTTCGATCAGCACGGCAACGTGGCAGAGATCATGACCCGCCGCGACCGCGACGACGGCAAGCTGTACAGCCAGCTCAAGGGGAGCGCCTGGTTCTACGTCGAGGTCGCCCGCGAGCACGACGCCCCGAGGCCGAAGGGCCGCGAGACCTACCCCGACCACTGCGCCTACAGCCCGCGCTGGCACGTCGAGCCGATGGAGGACGCGTGGCACGCGAACTACCACCTCGGGCTGAGGTGCTGTAAGACGATCCGCTGACGCGCCCCGCCCGGCGCGCACGGCTGGCTCGCGCCCGCGTCGACGGGTACCCTTCCCCCGCGATGCAAGCGCTGGCGCCTCGCGCTCGGATCTCCCGCGGCAACTCCGGTGAGGGCCGCTGGGAGATCGCGACGCGGCCCCCGGCGCCGCACCTCCGCCCGTACATCCGCGACTACAGCGGCTACACGGAAGAGACGCCCGGGCCGCTGCGGCGGCGCGAGCTCCCGGCGCCGCAGATCGTCGTGATCATCGAGTTCGGACCGCCGCTGCGCGTGTTCGACGCGGGGAGCGATCGCCGTCATTCCTCGCACCCCGGCGGCTTCGTCGCGGGCCTCGACGCCACCTTCACGATCACCGAGCACGACGGGTTCCAGCGCGGGCTCCAGGTGAACCTCACCCCCATCGGGGCGCGGCTCTTCTTCGGCGTGCCCATGGAGGAGCTGACCGGGCGCGTGATCCCGGCGCGCGATCTGCTGCCCAGGAAGCACGCCCGGCTGGCGGAGCGCCTCGAGGAGCTCCCGACCTGGGACGCGCGCTTCGACCTGATCGAGCGGGCGCTCGGCGAACGCGTGGACGAGGCGCGGCTCGAGGTCGGCGTGGTCTCGTGGGCGTTCCGCCGGATCGAGGAGCGCGGGGGCGCCGTCGACATGCGCGCCCTCGCGCGCGAGCTCGGCTACAGCCAGAAGCACGTGATCGGCCTGTTCCGCGAGCACGTCGGCGTCCCGCCCAAGCTCCTCGCGCGGCTCGTGCGCTTCGACCGGCTGGTGCGGCACCTCAAGACGGGCGCCACGGGGACGTGGGCGGAGCTCGCCCAGCGGTTCGGCTACTACGACCAGGCGCACCTCGCGCGGGACGTGAAGCAGTTCAGCGGGACGACCCCGACCCGGACGCGCGCGGCGCTGATCGACGTCGCCGGCATGAGCCCGTAGCGGGCGAGCGCTCTTCGGGGCCTCGGGCGTCGGGCGCGCCGGGTCGAACGTGGGACTCCCTGTACGCGGCGAGGGCGGCGCTCGCGTGGAAAAGCTGCGCGCGCCGTTCGCGGAGGAAAGGAATCTTTTCATCGAACGTAGACCTGTCTGAGCAGCGCAGTCGCCCGGAAGGCGCCGCGCCCGGCGCTTCCAGGCGCTGTGGCGTCGCCTGGAGGGCCGCGCGGGCCTGCTCGAGGTGAACGTCCTCGTTCTTTCAAGGAGATCTCGACATGACACGGATGAAGCTTCTCGGGTTTCTGATGGCTGGTCTCGCGCTCGTGGCTTGCGGCGACGATGAGGGGAATGGCGATGGCGGTAGCGGGAGCGACATCGAAGGCAAAGAGCTCGGCGCGCTGACGGCCGAGGAGGCCGACGGCCTGTGCGACGACCTCCGCGGGCAGGCCAAGACGATCTCGAAGGAGGACGCGTGCGAGGCCGAGGGGGTGCTTGCCTCTCTGTTCGGAATGGAGTGCGAGACCACCAGGCAGGAGTGCATCAGCGCTCCGGAGGAGCCCGAGGCGACGGACGACCTCGACGCGTGCGGAGCGTCCCAGTTCACCGGCTGCACCGCCACGGTCGCGGAGGTCAGGGCCTGCTTGGACGCCATGGTAGGCACCATCAAGGCGCTCACGTGCGAATCGACGTTCACGGACATCGCGCAGCCGCCCGCTGCGTGCGCCGCAATCGAGGAGAAGTGCCCGGGGGCCCTGCGCGGAGGGGGAGAGGAAGAGGAAGACGAGAGCGAGGACGGAGGCTCCTGAGCGCGGCGCCCGCCCCGCCGCGCGGTTCGGTCTCGCTGGCAGGAGCCCGTGGCGGGGTAAAATCTTTACAAGACCACCGGCGTCGCGTTCCCCAGGATAGGCTTCGAAGGGACGAACACCATGTCGAGCCTGTCTCCCACGCCTCCCACACCTCCCACGCATGTTCCTCCTGGTCTCCGTTCCGAAGAGTTCCAGAGGCTCGCGCTGTCGCTCCCCGAGGCCGAGGAGCAGGACCACTTCGGCAAACCATCGTTCCGCGTGCGAGGGAAGATCTTCGCGACCCACTGGGTGGCGGAGGAGCGCGCGGTCCTCAAGCTGTCCCTCGAGGAGCAAGACAGCCTGGTGCAGGCGCAGCCCGACGTCTTCTCCGTGACGCCGTGGGGACACCAGGGCTGGACCCGGGTGGAGCTCCGCCGCGTCGACCGGACGCTCCTGGAAGAGCTGCTCGTGGGGGCCTGGCGCCGCGTGGCGCCGAAGCGCGTGGTCGCGCAGTGGGACGCGGGCCGCAGCGGGGAGCCGGCGGCGCCGCCGGGCTCTCCCTCACCTCCCCGGAGACGCCGGCGCGCGACGTGACCGGCGCCGGGATGCGCGGTCCGGAGAGCGCCTCGGCCGCGCGCGGCGAGCCCCGGGCCGGAGGCTGCGGTCCATTTTCCGATGGTGAGGAAGGAAAGTTCGAGACTGGTCGTAGTAGGTTCACGCATGGGCGCCTGCCTGATCGACGGGGCAGCCCGCCCGCTTCCTCCGGCGGAGCCGTCTCGAGCGCCGCACGGACACCCAGGTGGACCTTCTCGATGATGGAGTACTCGATGACACGAATGAAGCTTCTTGGACTCTTGATGGCCGGGCTCTCGCTCGTGGCGTGCGGCGATGACGAGGCAGGCAATGGGGCCGAGACCGGCGGCAACACCAGCGGCGGGGGCGATCTCGACGGCAAGCAGCTCGACCAGCTGACGGCCGCGGAGTCCCAGCAGGTGTGCGCGGACATCGCAGGGTCGATCGAGTTGTCGAAGGAGGACTCGTGCGAGCTAATCGGGCTGGGCAACACCATCCTCGGGGGGGATTGCGAGACCTTCAAGGACCAGTGCATCAGCGAGCCGGAGGATCCCGAGCCGATCGGCTCGTGCGATCCGTCCGAGTTCGCGGGGTGCACCGCCACGGTCGCAGAGATGAAGGCCTGTATGACCGCAATGACGAGCGCCATGAGAGCGCTCACGTGTGAATCGAGCATCGCGGACCTGGCGCAGCAGCCCGCCGCGTGCGCGGTCGTCAACGAGAAGTGCCCGGAGCTCGGCGAGACCGAAGGCGAAGGCGAGGGCTCCTGAGGTCGCCCCTCTCCCAGATCACCGGTCGATCTCGGGCGTCACGACGTCGAAGCGCGCGATGAGCGCCACGAGGTCGGTCAGGAACAGCCCGAGGAGCCTGGCCTCGTCGCCATCGCCGTGAAGCTCCCTGTCCGGAGCCGCGCCCGTCACGCCTCCTCCCCGCCCAGGCCATGACATGCGGTGGGCCGAGCACCTCCACGAGCTGCACGCGACCGGCATGCCTCGAGCGCCATTCCGCGCTGTCCGCCGATCGGATCTCCACCGACGAGATGGTCGACCCGTGGCACGCAAGGCCGACGTGGCGATCCGGAGGGGAGGCTGCCCGACAGCGCGGAGCGCGGATATCGTCGAGGCGACGGGGCGCCTGCGGGTCCTGAACGGCCAGGAACGCACCTTCCTCGTCAAGGAGAGCTCGAATGAGACGGATGATGCTTCTCGGGGTCCTGGGGGCTGGGCTCGCGCTCGCGGCGTGCGGTGGCGATGGGGGCGAGACCGCCCTCGACGAGAACCGGCAGCTCGGCGAGCTGACGACCAAAGAGGCCAGTCAGGTGTGCGACGATCTCAAAGAGCCGATGAAGCTCGCGAGAGCAGATCAGTGCGATCTCATCGGACTGGTCAACGCCTCTGACATAGAGGAGTGCGTGGCCATCTGGCGGGCGTGCATCCTCTCTGCAGATGAACCTCTGACGTCGACCAGGTGCTTCACGTACGACTTCGAGGGGTGCACCGTCACGGTCGCGGAGGCCAAGACCTGCCTGATCGCCATGGCCGGCACCCTCAAGGCGCTCTCGTGCGGGTCCAGCCTCGACCTCTTGCAGCCTCCTGCGGAGTGCGTGGGCGTCCGCGCGCTCTGCCCGTCGATCCTCGAAAACGGCGAAGGCTTCTGAGGTCGCCTCTCGCCCCGCTTGCCGGCCGCTCTCGATCTCGTCCGCCGCGTCACCGCATCGCCTCGCGCCCATGCCTTCGGTCGCCGAGCGCGACCGTCAAGCCGTCGCGGCTCCTCGCATCCTACATTGGAGCACCTGCTGCGGCCCGCGCCCGGAACGCGCCGGCCGAGCATCCCGGACCTTGACAGGTGACCATTTGGTAACATATCAAGTGGGTGACGGACGACGATCGCGTCTTCAAGGCGCTGGCCGATCCCACCCGGCGCTCCCTCCTCGACCGGCTCTTCGCGCGTGACGGCCTCACGCTCACGGAGCTCGAGTCCGAGCTCGAGATGTCGCGGTTCGGCGTGATGAAGCACCTTCGGGTGCTCGAAGCCGCGGGGCTCGTCGTCACGGTTCGATCGGGCCGGAAGAAGCTTCACTACCTGAACCCGGTCCCCATTCGCCAGATCCACGACCGTTGGATCGACAAGTACACCGAGGGGCGCATTTCGGCGCTCGTTGATCTGAAGAAACACCTGGAGAAGAACAATGACGACGAAGAGTGAGAAGCCGGTCCACATCTACCGAGTCCACATCAAGGCGACGCCCGAGGCCGTCTGGGAGGCGATCACGAAGCCCGAGTGGATCGAGAAATACGGTTACTGCGCCCGCGCGGAGTACGATCTGCGCCCCGGCGGCAAATACCAGGCGTTCGCGAACGCGGAGATGGCCCAGCACGGCGGCCCCAACGTGATCATCGATGGAGAGGTCATCGAGGCCGATCCCCCGCGAAAGCTCGTTCAGACGTGGCGCATCCTCTGGGATCCCGAGATGAAGGAGGAAGGCTTCAGGCGACTTACCTGGGAGATCGAGGTGAGCCCCTACGGCATCACGTCGCTGACCGTGACCCACGAGGTCGGCGATGCACCCAAGACAGCCGCCATCACCTCGGGCGCGATCAAGGAAGCCGGCGGTGGCTGGAGCTATATCCTGAGCGATCTGAAGACGCTGCTCGAGACAGGCAAGACGCTGTCGGCGGCTTGAAAGCGCTGCGCCGCGCGTCCGGACAGCCGATCGCGCCGTCCGCCCGCGTCACCCGGCGCGGGCCCAGCGCCAGAGCTCGCGGAGGGTCGGCGTCGATCCATGGGAGAGGACGCCTATCCGGAAAATCCTTGCAGCCACCCAGATGAAGAGCAGCACGGTCGCGCCGGTGCCGCCGATGGCGACGAGGATCTGCCAGAGCGGCGGCTCGGAGACGAGGACCCGGACGAACATCACCATCGGGGCGTAGATCGGGATCATCGAGAGCACGACGGCGAGCGTCGAGCCGGGGTGACCGGCGATGACCACGAGGAAGAACGGCGGCGCGGAGAGCGCCATCGAGATCGGGCTCATCAGCTGCTGCGCGGCCTTCTCGGAGCTCGCGGCCGCGCCCCCGACGGCATAGACAGCCACGTTCACGAGGTATCCCAGGACGAAGAACACGACGAAGTACACGGCGACCATGGGGCGAAGCAGGGTCTCGGCGTCGATGAGGCGCGGCCCTCCCAGCGCGCCTATCGCGACGCCCGCGACAGCCGCCATCCCGAGCCACACGACGATCTGCGTGAGGCCGGCGGCGGCGAGGCCGAGGATCCTCCCGGACAGGAGCTCGAACGGCGTCACCGAGGAGAGGAGGATCTCCATGATCCGGTCCGACTTCTCCTGCACGATGCGGCGCAAGATCTCGCGACCATTCAAGAGGATCGCGACGAAGAGCAGGCCGCCGAAGCCGAAGGCGACGAGCAGGTCGAGGTCTCCGCCGGGGCCCCCAGGGCCGCTCGAGGAGAGAGGCGCCGAGTCGAACGCAGGGGGCGACAGGAGGCCCTCGATCTCGGCGGCGTCGCGGCCGCGCGCCGTCCACCGCGCCACGGCGACGCCGCGCGCCACCACCGCCGCGGCGTGCTCGACGGCATCGAGGTCAGCCCCCTTCGCGTACAGCGCGCCCCGCGCGCCGAGGTCCTCGAGCATCGCGGGCGGGAGCACCAGCACGCCGTCCACGCCGTGCCCTCCCGTCTCGACGCCCGCCCTCGCGCCGTCGAGCAGCGCCGCCACGGCCGCGCTCGTGGCAGCGGCGTCCCCGGGGGCCACGTAGGTGAGCCGCAGCCGGGCGGCCCTCGGGAGCACAGCGCTGCCCATCGCGGCGCCGAGCGACCTCGCGCTGGACCGCGCCGACGCCTCCTCGGCCAGGCTCGCGGAGGCGGCCTCCACGACACCGCGAAGGCGGCCTGTCCCGTCGACCACGACGACCGAGCGATCTCCGGCGCCGACGGCGACGATGAGCGCAGGGAGCAGGCCCATTGCCGCGAAGAGGACCGGCAGGAGGAGCGTCGTGAGGGCGAAGGACGCGGTCTTCACCGAGGCGACGTACTCACGCTTCAGCACGACGAGGATGCGGCTCATGACGCCTCCAGCGCCGCTTCGCGACCCGCGCGCGCCCTGTGGGCGAGCGGCGGCGGGGCGCCCTCGCCGACGACGCGAGAGAAGATCTCGCCGAGCGACGGCGACGAGACCTCGAACCGCCGCACCTGGAGGCGCGAGAGCGCCGCCGAGAGCGCCCGCTGCGCGTCGCCGGCGTCGCGCAGCACGAGCTCCGCCGCGCCCGGCTCGATCCGCGCGCTCACCACGCCGTCGACGCCAAGGAGGAAGGTCCCGTCGCCGTCGAACTCGATCCGCGCGGTGTTGCCGGCGAAGGACGCCTTCACCTCGCCGACGGGCCCCGAAAGGACGACGCGCCCCCGATCGACGACGACCACGTGGTCGGCCAGGCTCTCGGCGAGCGGCATGACGTGGGTCGAGAGCAAGAGGGTCTTTCCGGCGGCGCGGAGCTCCCCGAAGAGCCGCTTCACGAGCACGGCGTTGACGGGATCGAGGCCCGACATCGGCTCGTCGAGGACGAGGATCTCCGGGTCGTGGACGAGCGCGCCGCAGAGCTGCACCTTCTGCTGGTTGCCCTTCGACAGCGTCTCGATCCTCGCGCGCGCGACGTGCTCGATCTCGAGCGACCGGAGGAGCCGCGCGGCGCTCTCGCGCGCGCGGCGCGGGCGGACGCCCTTGAGCTCGCCGAGGAAGGCCAGGTGCTCGGCGACCGGCATCTGCTTGTACAGGCCTCGCTCCTCCGGGAGGTACCCGACGCGATCGCGGATCGCGACGCTGTCGCTCCTGCCCCCGAGCACCTCGACCGCGCCCTCGTCGGGGAGGAGGATGCCTGTCACGAGGCGCATCGTCGTCGTCTTCCCGGCGCCGTTCCGGCCGAGGAGGGCTGTGGCGCCGCCGCGCCGCACCTCGAACGACACGGCGTCGACGGCCCGCCGCGACGCGAAGACCTTCGTCGCCCCGCGGAGCGAGATCGCGGGCGTCATCGGCGCTCCGGGGCCGAGGCGCTCGCGGCGCGGTCGCCGTGCGCGGCGCGGCGATAACACACCTCGCGCAGCGCCACGCGCTTGAACTCGTCCGCGTCGGCGAAGCCGGCGGAGCGCAGCGCGCTCGCCGGATCGGGCGGCACGGGCGCGCCCAGGCATCGCTCGAAATACCACCGGATCAGGTCGCCTTCGGCCATCCCGGCGTCGGAGAAGGCGGGGTTCGACAGGCCGAGCTCGGCGAGGCGCTGCTGCTTGTCGCGGGCCCGGGAGAGCAGCTCCGCGTACTCGCCGGAGACCGAGAGGTGGTCGCGGACGTGGCCTTGCGCCACCTCGTCGACCGCCTTCTCGACCCAGCCGATGAGCGCCTCGTCGCGGAGCAGCCGCGTCAGCTCGCCCCAGCCGACGCTGAACCGACCCATCCACGCCTTCACGTCGTCCGGCTCATAGAGCCGCCGCTCGCGGCGGAAGGCGTCGGACGCCCGCTCCAGCGCGGCGTTGTCCACGGTGAGGCCGCGCCGCTCGGCCTCCTGCAGCGCGAGGTACCGGAGCATGGCCCCGCGCTTCGCCCGGCCGTAAGCCGCCGCGTCGAGGCGGAGCTCGTCCAGGATGCTGTCGAGGGCGACTGTCTCATACGGCGACGGGTCGCCAGCGGTCGGGCGCTCCGCGGCGACCATCTCGCCGGCCGCCTGCTCGGCGCGGCACCAGAACTCGGTGACCTCGAACCTGTACGTGACGGTCTTCAGCGAGAAGCCCGCCTCGGCGCGCGCGCGCAGGTGACGGAGCAGCGCGATCGCGTCGTCGCGCTTCTGGTGGACGCGCCCCTTCGGGAGGAAGTCACGCAGCGACGTGAGCTCGCTTTGCGGGACGCCGTGGCGGGACGCGGCCTCGAGGATCACGGGATAGACGCGGTCGGGATAGTAAAGAGACTTTGCGACCGCCGTGAGCGCGTCGCGCGTGGCGGCGGTGATCACGCCCGCGGCCGCCGCGGCGTCGAACGTCCTGCGGATATTGACCATCGCCTCGGAGCCGGCGCGAAAGCCGCTGTCCGCGGGGCCGTGGACGACGGCCACCTCGTCGTCGTCCTCGAGGAGGCCGTCGCGGTACGCCTCGAAGATGGCGCCCACGCCTTCCATGCCGAAGGCCGAGAGCTCGGCGGCGCGCAGCGCCCCCATGCTGGAGCTCCCGAAGACGTGGATGCCCTGCGCCATCGCGAAGAGGATCTCCTTGTGCCAGACCGCCGGGACCCGCTCGAAATAGCCGTCGATGATCGCGATGGCGCTCGGGCGCTTCGCGCATGCCCGGTAGACGTCGCCCTGCGAGACCGGCGGCAGATAGAGGGCGTCGAGCTCCGCCCGCGCGGCCTCGAGCGAGAGGGTCGGACCGACAAAGACGATGATGCTCATACGATCTCCTTCAAGCTCGCTGCGCTCCCGCTCCGGCGCTCGAGCGCGCGGCGGAACCGGCGGCCAGGGATGTAGTTGGGGAACGAGTGGATCCCTTCGAGCCCGGGGATCACGATCTTGACGACGGGGATGCCGAACTCCGGCTTCGTGAGATCGAAGGCGACGACGCTGTCGATCCCGACCGCGCGCAGCCGCTCGAGCTGCCAGGCGACGTCGTCCTCGAACGTGTCGCCCGCGAACGTCGGCCCCGCGGAGAACGAGCGCTCTCCGCGCGCCGTCAGCAGGCGGCGGAGGTGCCGGACCTGATCGGGGCTCCGGTGGCGGTCGTACTCGGTCCGGAGGAGGTCGTCGCGCGCGCCCGAGATGACCGTGAGCCGGGTCTGCGCGGCCTCGGTGAGGGCGCGCAGCAGCGCGACGGCGCGCGACGGGTGGCAGCCTTGCCCGCCGGAGCCGTGGAGCGCCCGGACGGCGTCCTCCGTCCGCTCGGCGATCAGACACTCGTACGAGGGGATACCGACGTCGGAGGTGGTCTCCCACGCGCCGACGGCGATCCCGGCGGCAGAGAATCGCGCGAGCACCTCGCGGCAGCCGGGATCATCGATGCTGTCGAGATCGAGCCGCCTCGCGTCCCGCTCCTCGTCGGTGAGCGCCCCCCACACGGCCGTGGCGTCGCGCTCGACCACCTCGCAGATACCGTAGCTCACCGCCTCGAGGATCCCGTTCCCCGACGAGAGCCCGTTGGTCGAGCAGCAGAAGATACCCGGGTTGACGCGGCCCGTGGCGGTGGCGTTGACGTGCACGAGCTCGTAGGGGACCCACACCGGGGCGCCGCGCATGAGGTCGTAGCCCTCGGCCCACAGGAGCGGGGTGTCCTCGTCGAGCGGCACGCTCGAGGTCCGCGGCAGCGCGGAGACGTCGGCTATCGCGTGGGAGCGCCGGAGCTCGCGAGAGGAGCCGAGGAGCAGCGGCCGGACGATGTTCTCGCCGTGATAGGCCTCGATCGACTCCATCAGCCCCGAGACCTTCGCCGCCGCGAGCGTCAGCCCCTTTCCCTGGCTGACCGAGAGAGAGCGCGAGTTGGGGCGGCAGACGACGACGACCGGTATCCCGATCGCGTCGAGCCCCGTGACGTTGGCGATCCGCGTGATCCCCATCGCCGGCATGAAGCCCTTGATCCGATCCAGGGTCTCCTCGGGCGAGGCCGCGCGGTGGGTGCCGTTCATGAAGCGCTTCTTCTCGGGGCCCGAGAGCCCCGGCATGGGCGGAAGCTTTGTCTGAGTCTCCACGATGCTTCTCCTTCGCTCTGCGCCATGGCGGGCGCGGCTCGAGTTCGTTCTCCGTTCAAGTGCTCTGCAAACCGAGGACCACCGGCCTGTCGCGGCGGCCGTCGCCGCGGCAGGCGTCGCGCCGCGCGCGGGCGATGGCCGTGACGAGCCGCCGCTCCTCCGGCGGCACGCCCGCGGTGAGCTCCGCGGCGCGCGCGAGCGCGGCCTCCCTGCCGGCGTCGTCCCCCGCGGCGGCGGCGACGTCGGCCTCGAGGTGCGCCGCGGCGAGCGCGAGCAGGGGCGCGCTCCGCGGGGCGGCCCCCCCGAGCGCGGCGAGGCGCGCGCGCAGGCGATCGAGGTGCGCCCCCGCCGCACCGGCCTCCCCCCGCGCGAGGGCCGACTCGGCGCGCGCGTAGAGCACGGCGAGCTCGCCGTAGGGCGAGCGCCACACGCGGGCGCGCGCGGGCCGCGCGCCGTCGAGCCACGCGCGGACCGGGGCCGCGTCGCGGCGCGCGAGGCCGAGCGAGATCGCGTTCTGCGCGGCGAGCGACGCGAGGTCGAAGAGGCCGATCCACGCCGCGTGACAGGCCGCGATCTCGAAGAGCGCCGCCGCCTCGGCGAGCTCGCCCGCGGCCGCGACGCTGCTCGCGAGGCGCACGCGCACCATGAGGGCGCGGCGGAAATCGGCGAGCTCCTCGGCGAAGGCGAGCGCCCGGCGCTGGTGCGCGAGGCCACGCTCGTGCTCGCCGCTGGCCGCGTGCGCAGCGCCGCGCCACGCGTGCGCGGCGGCGAGGCACTGCGGCGGCACGTCGCCGCGCGGCGCGGCGAGCAGGGCGTCGAGCCGCGCCTCGTGCTCGGCGCGGCGCTCGCCCGTGGCGCACGTGAGCGCGGCGTCGAGCTCCGCCCAGCAGCGCTCCGCGGCGGACGCGCCGGGCGCAAAGCGCTGCGAAGCGACCTCGTCCCGGAGCGCGTCGAGCGCGGCGGTCTCGCCCAGGTTGTGGAGCGCGGCGAGGAGGACGCGCCGCGCGAGCGCGCGGCGGCGCTCCGGGAGGCCGAGGCGGAGCGCCGCCTCTGCCGCCTGCCGCGCGAGGGCGGGGCGCGACATGCGGAGCATCGTCCTCGCGAGCGCCACGAGCGCGTCGACCCGCGCCGCGGGCGAGAGGCCGGGCGACGCCAGGGCGTCGCCGAGGATCGCGGCGGCCTCGTGCAGCGCGCCGGCGCGGCAGAACGCTTCGCCCCGCGCGACCATCGCGGGCCCCGGCGTCACGGCGGGGGCGGCCGCTTCGCGTTCGAGTGCGGGCGCGGGCGCGATCGCGACGCGGAGGAGCCCCGGCCCCTCCTCGATCTCGGCCACGATCGCGGCCCACCCGGGGCTCGGGCGCCCGCTCGCGGTGACGACGAGGGCGAGCGGCTCCGTCTCCAGGGCGCGCGCGAGGAACGCGACGGCGTGCTGCGTGTCGGCGTCGGCGCCGTCGACGTCGCGGAGGACGAGCACCGTGGGCTCGAGCGTGTGCTCCGCGAGGAAGGCGCGGAGCGCCTCGGCCACGGAAGCCGGGTCGGGCGGCAGCGGGCACTCCGGCGCGTCGTGCGCGGCCTCGATGCGGCCGAGGGCAGCGAGGAGCGCGCCGCCCGCCGGGTGGGCGTCCGCGAGGGCGCGCAGCAGCGCGAACGGCGCGGACATCCCGCCTTCGGGCGCGGCGGGCGCGATGAACCGGAGGCCGTCGCGGCGGGCTGCGTCGCGGAGCGCGTCGAGCACGGCACCTTCGCCGGAGTCGAGGAGCGCGGTGACGGGCCGGCGCTGCTCGGCCGCGCGGGCGAGGCGCTGCCACGCCTCGCCCGGCGAGACGCCCGGCGGGCGAGCCCGCGGCGGCTCGTGCGGGGCGCCTGCCTCGGCGAGCGCGTCGGCCACCCACACCTCGAAGGCGAGCGTGAGCCCGAGGCGGTTGTGAAACGTGTGGGCGAGGTTGGTCACGACCGTCGCCAGCGGCACGCCGAGCGCTCCGCGCCGTGACGCCTCGGCGAGCTCGGGCAGATCGGCGTCGAACGCGGTGAGGAGCGCGCGCTCGCCGTCGACGAGCTCGCCGAGCGCGGCGAGCCCCTCTCCCCGCACGAGCGCGCGCACCAGCGCGACCGACTCGGCGTCCGGCGCTGCGCAGGCGAGCTCCGTGCCCGAGATCGCGCGGGCGAACGCGCGCCAGTGCCGCGCGTACCCCGCGAGGAACGACCGCCGCGCGTCGCCCGCGATGCCCGCGCGCGCGAGCAGCGCGTCGAGCGCGCAGGCCGCGACGAGGGCGCGCGCCCGCGGTCGCCCCGCCGTCTTCCGGATGCAGCCGAGCGCGAACCTGCTCGACGCGAAGAACTGTCGCTCCGCGATCTCCATCCCCGCGGGCCCTCCGTGCTTCTCGAGCTCCGGCTCGTACGCGGCGGCCTCCGCGCGCGACACGGCGGCCCAGCACGCCGCCGCGGCGTCCACGCGCGCCGCCACGTCGACGGGGTCGTGCCCGGGCGCCACGCGCACGCGCAGCCGCAGGTGGTCGCCTCCCTCGGCGTACCGGAGGAAGAAGAAGCGATCGATCGCGCCGCGCTGCTCGAGCTCGGACACGAGCGGATCGATCAGCCCGAGGAGGAGCGCGTCGGTCCCCTCGCCCTCGAGGCCCCGATCGTGGAACAGCTTCCGGTAGATCCAGCTCATCGCGCGCTCCTCTCGCCGTCGATCTCGACAAGCAGCTCCGCCGCGTGCGGCCTCCCGTCGAGGCGCAGCCACGACGCCTCGGGCTCGGGCAGGAGCTCGGTGAAGACGAGGTACCCGCTCCTCACGTCGCCGGGACCGCCGAGCAGGCGAGCCAGCCCGATCAGCGTGAACGGGCTCTCCCAGTCGACGTACATGTTCGTCTCGGTGAAGCCGTAGCCGGCCACCTCCGGCCCGACGTACCGGGCAAACCCCCGGCCCGGGAGATCGAGCTCGCGCCGCAGGCGCGCGATCGCGCGGAAGTACGACGCGTACGGCTGCTTCGGCTCCTTGCGCGGGATCGCGCTCACCGGGATCGCCCACCGCGCGCGCTCCACCACGACGCGACCGACCGTGAGGCGCGGGCGCCGCGGGGCCAGCGCGACGCCACGGGCCAGATCGAGGCGATCGAGCACGTTGTAGAGATCCGCCCGCTCCGCCACCGTGTCGTCGCGGAGCCGCGGCGAGAGCGCGCGGAGCAGGAAGTGCGGATCGGGGAGCGCGGCGTCCCGCAGGAAGCCGAGGTGGATCGGCTCGATCTCGCGGCCGAGGCGCCGCGATCGGAGCCGGAGCTGGACCGCCGCCGCGTCGAAGCGGAGGGAGAGATCGCGGAGCGGCAGGACCTTGTCGCCCGGCGCGCTCGGCTCCCACGGGAG
Source organism: Sorangium sp. So ce117 (assembly GCF_051524395.1). Classification (NCBI taxonomy): domain Bacteria; kingdom Pseudomonadati; phylum Myxococcota; order Polyangiales; family Polyangiaceae; genus Sorangium; species Sorangium sp. So ce117. The sequence continues at coordinate 12,896,934 of NZ_CP150309.1, read as the reverse complement.
CTCGAGCGCCCACTCCGTGAGGCGCGGGTGCACCTGGAAGTTGAGGCCGAGCGTGGGCGAAAGCTCGACGGGCAGCGGACCGTCCTCCAGCGCCAGGCGGCGGCGGATCACCTCGAGGGCCTCGGGGGCGCGCCCCTCGGCGTCCGCGAGGTAGCGCGACAGGTACTTCGCGCGCCCGGCCTGCGCGCCGTTGAGCACGACGCGCGGCGCTCCGCCGTCGCGCGGGCAGGGAGGCGCGATCTGGAGGAAGAGCGCCATCGACGACGGCGCGTCCGGGGCGGCGAGCCCCTCGAAGAGGCCTGGATCGAGGCGCACGACGTCGCCCGTCGCCGCGGCGGCGACGCGGCCGAGCTCCGCGTCGATCCAGCGGATCGGCTCGGACGCGCCGCGGATGACCGCGACGCGCCGCGGGTCCTCGAGGATCTCGGTCACGAAGCCGCCGACGTCGTCGCACACGCCGTCACGACCGAACCGCTCGACGAACGCCGCGCAGAGCCGGCGGTGCGCGGCCCCGCAGGCGCTCGCGCGCACGAAGCGCACGACCGGATCGAGCGCCTCGGCGAGCGCCCCGCGTGGGACAGGGAGCTCCGCGCCGAAGGCGCCGTCCACCATGACATCCTCGAGCAAGGCCGAGCGCCCAGGGCCGCGGCCGAGCTCGACGGCGAGGCGCGCGCGGGTCTCGACGTCGGCGGTCGCGTAGTCCTCGAGGCGACGCGCGACCGAGCGGAGCTCGTCCGGCGCGCCCGCGCACCCGATCTCGCCCAGGGCGTCTGCCGCGGCGCGCAGCCCCGCAGGGGTCGGCCCCATCGGGACGCTCGCCGGCTCGAGCATGCCCGCCTCGACGAGCTGCTCGAGGACGTCGCGGCACGCGCGCTCGTCGGCGTCGTCCGACGCGAGCGCCCGGGCGGCGTCCTCGAGCGTGCGCCCCTCGGCGCCCTCGACGAGGCGGGCGACGGCGGGGGTCCACCCGAGCGACATCAGCTCGCCCGACCCAGCGCGCGAGAACACGACCGACGGCGCGGCGCCCGCCGTGAAGCGCCGGAGCGGGTTCATCCGGAGCGGCAGGCGCGCGCGTGCGTGGGCGTGAGCCGCCGGGGAAGCCGGGGAAGAAGACGAGAAAGACGAAGAAGACATCGCGCGCGCAACGAGCTCCCCGGCGTGCGCGAGCGCGAGCTGCGGGAGGCTGCGCCACCGCGCTTCCTCGGCCGTGCGCGGCGCGCTGCAGACGCCTTCGGGCGACGCGGAGAGGTCGAGCAGCGCGACGCCCGCGAACCCCGCGAACGGCGTCGTGCGCGCCGTCGCGCGGAAGACGTAACGCGCGATCGTGGCCTCGCGGATCTGCTGCGCCGAGGTGAGCGGCGCGCCGCCCGGGATCTCCGCGAGCTTCTGCGCCGTGGTATGATGGTCGGCGCTCGAGAGCAGGATCCCCCCGAGCAGGCGCGAGCTCCCGAGCGTCTTCCGGAAGCGCTCCGACGCGGCGATCCACTCCGCGGCGAACGTCGCCTCGTAGCGCTCCTCCAGCGCCGCGCACCGGGCCGCGCGCGCATCGACGAGCGCGAGGGCGGCGCGCGCCCCTTCCGGCGGCGCGGTCCTCGCGCCCTCGAGCGCGCCGGCCGCCACGGCCTTTTCGTTGAACAGCCGCCGCTTCACCTCGAGCGCCGCGCGGCGCAGCGCCTCGTCCTCGCACCCGCGCACGACGTCGAACATGCGCGCCGCCGCATCCGCCCGCGCGGCCGCGAGCTCTAGCTCGGCCACGGCGAGCTCGCGCTCAACCGCGGGGCTCTCGCGGAGGCGGAGCCCGGCGAGCGCGTCGGCCGGCATCCCCGCGACGCGCAGCGCGCCCCACGGCGCGACCTGGAGCCCGCGGCTCATCGCGGCTGCCCTCCGCGAGGCGCCTCTCGGGAGGTCGGCTGGCGGTGCCCTCCGACGGCGAACGCGAAGAACGCCGTATGATCGCGGCCGTCGAGCCCGAGGACCTCGTCGACGACCGCGGGGGCGAAGCCGCCGGTCGCCGTGTAGGTGAGCCCGAGCGTCTCCGCGACGAGGTAAAGGCGATCGGTGAGCCACCCCGCCGCGAACGCCGCGCCCCGGTAGCCGCGATCGCCGAACGCCACGAGCCACCGCCCGATCGGGACCACGAGGAAGAGCACCGCCGCGCCCATGGCGTGCTCGCGCTGCAGGATCGCGGTCTCGGCCATCCACGCGCGCGACGCCGGGCCGATCGGCGCGAGGCGGTGCTCGCCGCGGTCGTACCGGTGCGCGCCGGGCGGGACACCGTCGACGTCGAAGACCACCGGAAACAGCAGCGGATCGAGCGTCGCGTCCGCGAGCCCTGCCGGCCGCGCCGCGGCGGCCGCGAGCAGCGTCCCGAGCGTCGCCGCGTCGATCGCCCCCGCCGAGAGCCTTCCGCTCCGCCGCGCGGCGATGACCGCCGCGAGCGAGCGCTGGACCGGCTCGAGCGCGCGCGGCGCGGGCAGCGAGAGGGCGCGCTCCGCGTCCCCGGGCAGCGGCGACGGCGCGGGGAGCGCGGGCTCCGGCGACGGCCGCGTCCCGGGGTAGCGGCTCGCGACGACGAGCTCGGCGACCCCCCGCAGGGGCTGGGTCGCCGCGGCGAGCGTGGACGAGATCCTGTGATCAGCGAGAGACATCGCGGGCCTCCGTGGCTGCGCCCCTGAGCGCGATGAGGAGATGCGGTGCGAGATCGATGCCATCGACGCCGACCACGCGCGCGACGACCTCGTCGTCGAACGTCCAGACCGCCGTCGCCGCGAGGCCGAGCTCCTGGGCGAGGAGCTCCACGCGGTGGGCCATCAACCCGGCGTCGAGCAGCGCGTAGGTGTACCCGCGCGCGTAGTACTTGGAGCACGCCCGCGCGACCGAGCCGACGACGACGATCACGGCGCCCGCGGACTCCACGGCCGCGGCGTGCTCGGCGCTCCCGCCCGCGAGCGCGGCGCGCGCGAGGGCGCCCGCGGCCACGCCGGCGCGGAGCGGCGTGAGCGCTCGCGCGGCGAGCTCGAACCGGTGGACGCCGGCCGCGATCCCGGGGACCCGCGCCGCGGCGACGTACGCCTCCGCCGAGCCGAGGTTCCCGGCCGACGCGGTGGTGCGACGCACGTGGGCCTCGCCCTCGGCGCGGCGCTCGACGCGCCCGCCGAAGCTCAGCTCGAGCAGCGCGCCGAGCGCGCCCGCGTCGAGCGTCCCCGTCGCGTCGCGCCGTCGCGACAGCGCGGCCCCCACCGGCGCGCCGAACGCCCCGCCGAGCGGCGTGGCGTTCGTCGCACCGGCGCCCTCCGGAGACCGCCGCGGCGACGGCGCGGCCGGCGTGCTCTGCAGCTTCCGCACCTCCGGGCTGATGTGCGCCTGCATCCCCGCGTGCTGGCCGATGTGCCACGGCTGGACGACCGTCGTGTTGTGGAACATCCGCGCGAGGCTCTCCGCGTGGCCGGACGGGAGCGTCGCCGTCCGCGGCGGCGCGTCGCCGCCGCAGAGCGGGCAGCTGGGCAGCCTGGTCATGAAGGGGTGGAGCGCCGTCTCGCCGGCGCCGGGCCGCCACACCTCGACGTGCTCCAGCGGGGCCACCGCGAGCAGCCCGCTCGCGTGGAAGATCACGTGCTGCGCGACCCGGCTCACGAGCGCGCGCCCCCAGAGCGCGCGAAGAGCGCCGTCGTCGAGCGCCGGATCCGCCGCGGCAGCGCCGATCTGGAGCCGGACGCACGCCGGGCACGCGGATGCCCCGGGGATCGTGAGCGGCCCGATCGTCCACGTGCCGGGGTTCGCCGCGAGCATCGGGACGCGCGCCGCGATGCACGCGCGCGCCGCCGCCTCGAGCGCTCCCTGGTCGCCGATCACCACGGCCAGATCGACCTCGCCCTGCGCGAGCTCCCCGGCGCTCGCGGCGAGGCGGACGTCGGCGACGCCCGCCTCGCGGAGCATCGTCACGAGCATCCCCGCGAGCTTCGCGTCGCCGTCCCCCAGCGCGCGCACGCGCGCGCCTTCGAGCGCCCGCTGCGCTTCCCCCCGGCTGCGGTTGCGCCCGGTCCGGCGGAGGTACCTGCTGAAGAACGCGCGCTGCGCCCGGCGCGGCTCCTCGGCCTCGTCGGCCGCGGCGCCGTCGCCCTCCTCGAGCATGCCGTGCATGTGCATCAGGTGGATCGCGTCCCGCAGGTCGGAGGCGACGACGCCCGGAAACGCGGCCTCGACGTCGCCGACGGTGCGCGTCCCGTCGAGCAGCGGCACGAGGTTCTCCATCACCCACGGGAGCGACGCTCCCTGGATGATCTGCGCCTCGCCGCCGAGGACATGGAGCTCTCCGCCCGGGAGCGTCACGCGGAGGAGATCCTCGACGAAGCGCGGGCGCTCCGGGCAGCGGAGCTCCCAGTAAAGCTCGGCGAAGCGGCTGAGATCGCGGGCCTCGTAGGCATCATCGGACGGGCTCATCGGTCATCTCCCACGCCGGACGATCCGGCGATCGCGAGCGGGTGCTCGGCGAAGTACCCCGCGAGCGACGCCCCGCGCCCCGCCGCGTGCTCGCCGGCGGCGCACCGCCCGCACAGCCCGACCCGGGCGAAGCGCCGCGCGCGGAGCGCGCCCGACGTGACGTCGCACTCCCAGAAGCGCCCCATGCGCGCGGCTCCGGCGCGGGGCGGCTCGGGCGCGCCGCGCTCCTTGGAGAGCGCGAGCGCCTCCGCGGCGAGCAGCGCCGCCGCCTGCTCGGTGACGGCCGCGAGCTCGCCCTGGAACCAGGGGCCAGGGTCGCCCGAGGCCCCGAGCGCCTCGAGGGCGTCGTGCGCCTCGAGGTCCAGCGCGACCGAGCGCACGCGCCGCGAGAAGCAGGCGAAGCACGGCGTGCGGCCGGGGACGATCGACGGCCCGATCCGGAGCTCGTGCGCGAGCAGCGTGCCGGACGTCCAGGCGACGCGCGCCGCGAACGCCGCCGCGTCGAGCGCGAGCGCCGCCGCGGGCCGGGGGCGATCGGTCGCGAGGACGATCACCGCGTCGGGCAGCGACTCCGGCGCGCCCGTGCCCAGCGCCGACGTCGTGACCCGCGCCCCCGCGCCGGTCAGGAGCTCCGCGCAGCGGGCGCCGAGCTTTCCGTCACGGAGCACGTGCACCGCGGGCGCGCCGGCGGCGCGCTCCGAGGCCGGGCTCTCCTCAGGCGAACGGGATCGGATCATCGGTGATCGACTCCTCTGTGCGAGCGCCGTACCCGAGCCTCTCCGGCGCGTCGTACAGGCGAGGGTGCGCGAGGTACCGCGCGTGGTGGGTGAAGCTGATGGGCAGGAGCTCGGGCACGATCACCTTCACGACGACGATCCCGAAGTCGCGGACCTCGGGCATCGTCACGTCGACGGCGACCACCTCCATGCCGAGCGCGGCGAGCCGCGCGACGATCGCCGCGAGCGGGTCGTCGCCCTCGATCGGGCGGGGGAAGGCGGTCGCGACCGGCGCCTCGCGCGTGGCGAACGCGAACCGCGCGGGGCCGTCCGGCCCCGCGTAGAGGCGCCCGAACGACTCGGGTGTCTGATCGGCGTCGGTGAAGAACGACGCCCGGATGACCGGCGGCGCGGGCTCGCTCAGCGCCACCCGCAGGCTCCCCACCTCCTCGAGGACGCGCGCCGCCGCGGCCTCGCCGTCGGGGCGGCAGGCCGCCATCGCGATCGCGTGCGGCGCGCCGTGCGCGCACGTCTGCACGGCGCCGATCACGGGGACGCCGACGTCGGTCGTGAGATCGAGCAGCGCCGTCTCCGTGCCCGCGGCCTCGGCGCTGCGGAGGAGCGCCGCGACGAGCGGGCTCCGCGCGCTCCCGGGCGCGATGCGCGGCATCCGGAGCTGGTGCAGCCAGAACAGCGCGAGGCTATCGCGCTCGATCACCTCGCACAGGCCCGAGAGGATCGCCTGCCGGAAGCTCGCGCCCGCCGCGAACCCCGTCGAGAGCGGGAAGAGCGCGTGCTCGCGGATCGCCAGCGGCAACCCCATGTACGTCGCCGTGAGCGGCACCCAGATCGGGCGCCCGTGGGTGAGCGAGAAGCCGCGCACCCAGAGCTCGTCGCGATCCGGATCGGGCTCGCGCAGGCGGAAGGCCGACGGCGCGCGGGCCCGCTCGCGCGCAGAGCAGCGCGGCAGCCGCGCGGGGTCGAGGGCGCGATCGCCGAGCGAGCGCGGCGTCGCGCGCAGCACCCCCTCGGTCGGGTACATGACGCCGCAGTAGCGCTCGAGGGCCTCGCAGACGGCCCGGATCTGGGCGGTGGTCTCGTCGACGGCCGTGCCGGAGCCCGTGAGCGACCCGAGCTTCGAGCCCGTGCGGGACGGGCCCGGGTGGAGCGCCGCGGGCCTGCCGAGGAACGCGGTGAAGCCGTGCATCTGCCCCTCGAAGCCGGGGGGAAAAATGAAGCGCCGGACACGGCGGATGATCCCGCAGCGCTCGTCGATGAGCGGCGCGAGGCGATCGATGAGCGAGATCTCCGGCATGGTGGCGACTCCTTGAGCGGAGCAGGCGGCGCCCCGGGAGCCCGGACGCGCGACGCGCGTCCGGGCCGCCCAGGGTGCGCCTACGGGTTCACTTCTTGTCGGCGCCGAGCTCGACGCCCTTGGCGATCGCGGCCGAGACGAGGGCGTCCTGGCCCATGACGTCGATCGCCTTGTCGTGCATGCGGATGACGCTCTCGAGCTGCCCCTCGTCGAGGCTGTCGAAGGACGAGTTCGACGAGACGCTGATCGAGCTGACCGAGGAGAAGCACCCGCTCGTACAGGCGGAGCTCAGCGGGACGGCCTGGAGCGTCTCGTTGCTCTTCTCGCTGATCTTCTTGAGGGTGAGCTCGAGACGCTGCACGCCGGCCTTCGTGTCGACGACGTCGGTCGCGCCGGCGGTCGTCTGCGTCTCGATCATCGACTCGGTATTCTGGATGGTGAGCATGGCAATCTCCTTACAGACGTTGACTACGTATCGACGCGCGCGGTCGCTCGCGAGGATTCGCGAACGACCGCGCGCGCCCTCTCGGATGCGCTCCGAAGAGTCCTTGAGGTCCAAGGCGGCATGTCGCCTGTGACACCCCGTGATCGTCGAGCCGGACAGCGAGCGTGCCTTCCGGCGCCGCTCCAGCCCCGAGGCTCGCGTTCCTTCACTTCAAGCAACGCGCATGCCGCGGGGCCCGAGCTCACGACCGCAGCCCGGGACCGGCGGAGCGGCGCCCGGGGCGCGGGCGGCATCCCCACGATGCTGCCCTCGATGCGCAACTACGCGCCCAAGTGAGCGAGGTTTCGCTCAACATGCGCACGCAGGTCTCCGAGGGCGCCTCGGGGACGAGGAGCGCGTATCGTTCCCGCGAGGCACCGAAGCACCATGCGTCTAGACCGGCTCGCCCTCTCTCTCCTGCAGATCGCGCTGCTCACTGCGTGCGTACAGCGCCTTGAACCCGACGACGGCGCAGGGACGGACGCCGGGCCCACGTTCCCGTGCCCGCCGGGCGCGGTGGAGACCGGCGCGAGCTGCGAGCCGGCGGGGGTCCCGCCCGGGCGGTGCGGGAGCGGCTTCACGCCCGACGGAGCGCAGGGCTGCGTGCCCGTGCTGCCGGCGGAGGCGGGCCCGTCAGGGCAGATGGCCGTCCCCGGCGAGGCGGCGTGGCGCGAGGTCGCTCCGTGCGGGGCGGGCCCGTGGGGCGGCGCGCCGATCGATGAGACGACCGAGTTCGTCGACGCGGCCTATGCCGGGGCGGACAGCGACGGCACGGAGGCCAGACCGTGGACGACGATCCAGGACGCGATCGACCGCGCGGCCGAGGGCGCCCTGATCGCGATCGCGGAGGGCAGCTACGCCGAAGAGCTGCTGATCTCAGGGCAGCCCGTGCGGCTCTGGGGCCGGTGCCCCGCGCGCGTCGAGCTCGTCGGGCCGCCCTCGGCGATCGCCGTCCAGATCGACAGGGGCGCGAGCGCCACGGAGATCCACGACCTCGCGATCCGCGGGCAGGGCATGGGCCTCGGCGTGGCGAACGCGCGCGATGTCCTTGTCGAGCGGGTCTGGATCCACGACACGAGCGACATCGGCCTCCTCGCCGCAGGCCTGAACTCCGAAACGAGCCTGACCGTGCGCGGGGCGCTCGTGGAGCACACAACGGGCGCGGGCATGGTCGTGGCGGACGCCGCCGTGACGCTGGAGGGCACGGTCCTGCGCGATATCGATCTCGCCACCGGAGACCGAGGGCACCCGTTCTACGGCCATGCGATCGCGATGCAGGTCGAGTCGTTCGAGCGCCGCGCGAGCGTGACGGCGCGATCCGTCGTTATCGAGCGCGTCGGGGGGCTCGGGTTCAGGTTCTCCGGAGCGGACGGCGTCGTCGAGGACAGCGTCGTCCGCGACGTCGCCTGGCTCGCGGCGGAGCTGCCGGGCACCGGGCTCACGGCGACCCATATCCCGAACTTCGATCCGGGGACCCTCACGGTCCGGGGCAGCGTCCTGGAGCGGAACCACACCGCCGCCATCGCGATGATCGGCGCAGAGGCGACCATCGAGGCGACGGTCGTGCGCGACACGGGTCTGGTGCTGACAGAGGGCGATCCGGGCCATGGCATGGGCCTCTACACCGAGCCGAGCCGCGTCGACGGCCGTCCCGCCCTCGTGGCGCTGCGGCACGTCCTTGTCGAGCGGAGCCGCGAGAGGGGGGTCGTCATCAACGGCTCCGACGTCGAGATCGATGGCCTCCTCGTGCGGGAGATCGTCCCCGGCGCGCCCGACTACGGCGCGGGGATCGAGATCGCGCACGATCAGCGGCGCTCGAGCGCCCAGGTGCGCGGCAGCGCGGTGGAAGGCAGTTACGGGATCGGGATCGCCGTCTTCGGGGCCGACGCGACCCTGGACTCGACCGTGGTGCGCGACACGAGGCCGCTGCCGTCGAACGAGGAAGTCGGCCGGGGCGTCAATGTCCAGTCGCTGCCCGACCTCGGCGAGCGCGCGAGCGCTCACCTGCGCAATGTCCTTATCGAGTCGAGCAGGGACGGCGGCCTCTTCCTCAGCGACTCGGACGCGACCATCGACTCGACGACGATCACGGACACCCTGGGGCGCACGCTCGACGGCGGGGACGGTTACGGCTACGGCATCATCGCCTACAACAACGAGACGGGGCAGGCGGACGCCCTCGTCCGGGACAGCGTGATCGAGCGGAGCACCGCGGCCGGCATCTACAACGTCGGCGCGACGGTGCGGCTCGCGTCGACGACCTTCACGTGCGAGCCGCTCGACCTCGTGAGGTACGTCGATGAGCGCTCCCCGGCGGTCTACGAGGATCTGGGCGGTAACGTCTGTGGCTGCGATGGCCGCACCATCGCCTGCAAGGCGGAGCCGACGCGCCTCGAGCCCCCCCGCGCGCTGCCGCCGCCTCCGCCTCTGCCCGCAAGCGAGGATTGAGACTCCGCGAAAGCTCGTTCAGACGTGGCGTGTCGGCGCCGCAACGCTCGCTGGTCTCGAGCTTGCATGAGCAGCGAGCATCGCATCGCCCAGGTTGCCGACGGGGAGCGGGACGGTCTTCTCGCGTCGCACGAGGCGATCCTCGAAAGAAGGGGACTACGTCATGCTCTCGAACCAGCACGTCAGCCGATCGGTTTCCATCATGTCAGCACGGGAGGGACGGCGTGCTGCGCGCACGCTGGGATTGATGCTCGCGGCGCTGAGCCTCACGGGCACCGCGTTTGCCCTGCCCCCCTTGCCGCCGCCCGGCGAGGGCGGGCCGGTGCTCGACCCTGTCGATCCCTCGACACAACCGCCCGCGGCACCTTCCGGTATCAGCGTCGGCGCGCGCACCGCGACGACGGTGGCGCTGTCCTTCCGCGATTCTTCGCCCTACGAAACGGGCTATCAACTGCAGCGGCGCGGCGGGGGCTCGACCAGCTGGGTAACGCGGCGCAGCTTTGGCGCCCTGAGCTCTGGCGTGACAGCTAATTTCACCGATTCGGGCCTCACCCCGGATACGTCCTATTGCTATCGTGTGCGCGCGTACAACCAGTACGGCCAGCGCTTCTCGCCGGAGCGCTGCGCGTTCTCGCGCGACAGCCGGGGGTTTCGCGTCTGGCGGGCGCAGCTCGAGGTGCGCGTGGCCGATCGCAGCGACGCCAACACGGATGACGCGGTGTTCGCGCGTCTGAACGGCGGCGCCGTGCCGTCCGGCAACATCACGTACATGGACTACGGGCGTGACGACTTCGAACGCGGCAGCACGTTCACGTATGACCTGAACCTCGACTCCATCGACGACATCGGGGACATCACGCAGATCACCCTGTCCAAGGAGGGCGATGACGCCCTCTGCGTGCAGGGCTTCTCGCTCCTGGTGAACGGCATGGAGGTCTTCGATCGCGACTTCGGGGCTGCGTCCAGCTGCCACTGGCTCGACACGGACAGCGGCCATTCCCCGACGCTCACCGTCAGCCATGCGGAGCTACGCGCCCACCCGGCCTGGGCGGGCTACAATCACACCGCCGCCCAGTTTCTGCTGGCGTTCGGCATCCCCAACGAGGAGCTGGTGAGCCGGGTCGAGGCCCTGGTCGGTGACTCGCTGCACGGGGAGGACCTGTACTGGGGTAACCTGTACGGCCCTGCCGTGGAGATCACCCGCGGCTGCCCGGCGGGCGAAGCCGAGTGCACGACGGCCCACGTCGACCTCGATCTGGCCTACAGCACATGGCTGCCCGACCCCGAGGTGGACGTCGATTTCGATCTTGATTTCGTGTGCGCTGACGGCGCGCTCAGCATCGTCACGAGCAACCTCGAGGTCGATGCGGACTCCGATTGGTACTATGAGGTCCTGGGTCTCGGCCTGCTCGAGATACTGGACTACAAGGTTCGGCGTGGCGTGGAGGCAGCCTGGGAGGAGCTCTCGCAGACGCTCGACGTCGGCGCGGAGTGCCGCGTCAACGTGACCCCCGAGGGCGGCCTCTCGATCGAGGCCGCGCCGCGCTCGGCCGGGCCCCGCGTGCGACCGGGGCTCGGGGTCTTCGAGGGCGCCGTCAATTCACGGGTCGTGCGCCCCTGATCGAGTTCGCGCGAATGCCAAGCCCCAAGTGAGCTGGCCTACCTCATCCCCTCGGGATACGGCGACACCGACCACTGCGGCAGGCTCGACCCGTGGAGACAGGGGCGTTCGATCTGGCCCCGCTCACCGGTCGATCTCGGGCGCCACGCCGTCGAAGCTCGCGATGAGCGCCACGACGTCGGCCAGGAACAGCCCGGGGCTCTTGGCCTGGATCGACGAGGGCCGTGACGTCCCGGCAGTAGGAAATGGCCGCCGGCCCCTCACCGCCCGCCGCGCCTCCCCTCGCTGCCACTTCATCTGAAGATGACCAGAGCGGTGCCCATCCATGCCTAGGAACGCGTGGAGCCCGCGCGCTTCGTCAAAGAAGCGACCTCCTGTCATCCCAAGCCGCCCTGAAGCCCCTCAAGAACGGGCTATTCACGGTGCATTCCTGCGGGGAACTCCTCGTAGCGGAGATGGCCTCCGAGTTTTCGCCCGCCGGCGAGATCCCGCTCGGGCAGTCCAGGATGCTGACGCGGAGGGTGGACACCGAGACGATCAAGGCGCGGTTCATGCAGGAGTGGCCGACCGCCCGCGTGCACTGGGAGGAGCCGATGTATGTGATGCCGGACAACAGCGAGGGTACAATCGAGCCGCGCTACGTGTTCGCCTTCTCGATAGAATCTATCTCGGACGGCCAGCAAGTCCTGTCCCGGCGGCGGCACATCGGCTACTCGGTCGAGGATGCAGGCGCTGCCGCGCAGGACTATACGGAGTGGGCGAATCCGGATACGGCCGGCGATGTGAGGAGATAAAGGGTTACAGATGGTTCACGTGCGTGGGCGAAGGTCGCGGCATTACGGCTCGGTGAGGCTCGTCGCAGCGCTGTGTCTCGGCGCGGGAGGGTGTGCGTCGACCGGGCACGACGTTGAGGTGAGCGGTGGCGGACCGCTCATCCATCGGAGCGTCGACCTGGCGTGGCTGCCTGCGCGGAAAGCGGCCTTCGTGACGGCGGTGCACGGGCTGCAGACCGTCGAGATCGTCACGCTAGAGCCTGGCCCGGCCATCACCGCCCTGTCCGCCCCGGATCAGGGAGGGTGCAAGCGATTTCCGGTGGCGCTTGCCTCCCATGACGTGAACGCGGACGGCCTCGACGACGTGCTGATCCTGGACCCCGCGTGCGGAAACTGGATCGCGCTCGGGCAGCAAGGAGGGGGGTTCGGTCCGGCAGCGTGGGAGGATGTGCTTCCCGCGCTGCCGCCGAACCCCTACCTCTATGCGATCCCGATACCGGGAGAGGAACGCCCCGCGATCGTCTCGTCCAACGAGGGGGCGATCGCGGTTGCCCGCTTCCGGGGCGCCTGGGAGCGTATCGACCTCTCCTTCCTCATGCCGTACATGAGCTCGCTGCGTGCCTCCGATATCCTCGCGGCGACCGCGCCCCTCGACGCCGGAGGTATCGAGGTAGCGTTCCAGCGAGGCGAGTTTCTCACCATGCTTGCGCTCACGCCTGCGAGCGCGGCCGCAGCAGCCTCGTCCATCGAGGCGCGCATCGACGTTCCTCAGGAGCTCATCGGGGCCCTCAAGCCGCACATCGGGTACGACCATCTTACGAGCTTCGTGCCGGACGGATGCGAACTCTTCGCGCTCGGCGTCGGCCTGTACCCGCCGGAGGCAGGGGACGCTCCGCGCCGTGTTCACGCGCTCCGCCGCGCGGGCGGCTCGTTCGTCGCCGAGCAACTCCCGCTCTCGTGCGACGTGACGACGTTCGCAGTGGTCCATGGCGGGGACGGCCTGGAGCCCGTGCTCGGCGCGGTCGAGCGGTGCGGTGACGATGACGTCTTCGAGCTCGCGCGCATCGTCGGCTGCGGCGAGCGTGTCGAGGTGCTCAGCCAGGCCAAGATCGAGTTCAACTGGCGCGGCGCGCCCGCGCCTCCCAGCTATTCGCGGCCGACGCTGCCCCGCACGAGCGGGGTGAGGCTCATCGCGGATCGACCAGCGCCCACGCGAGTGCGCTTCGTCCATTACGATGGCTTCGATCTGCGGGTCTTCACTGCAGAGGACGGCGATGGCTGGACGATCCGATCCACGAAAACAAGCATGCACAACGATCGCGAGGACGTCTCATGGTAAGCAAGCATCTGCGCACCTGGTTCCCGCGCCTCGTGACGTTCGCGGCGGTCGCCGCGCTCGGGACGGGGCTCTGCTCGTGCAGCTCCAATTCATGCACGACGCACCGCGAGTGCCTACAGTCGCCGGCAGCCGAGGAGGTCGGGCGCTGCACGCCGAAGGAGGCCTATTGCTCTGATGGCGAGTGCACCGCGTCGTGCGCGAAGCTGTGCACGATCGTCGAGCCGACGTTCGATCCGTGCGGCGCCGGCCTCCTATGCAACGAGTCCGCGTCGCGCCGCGTGGAGCTGCCGTATTGCACGAGCACACCCATCGAGTGCTCCACCCCCGCGGACTGCCCCCTGTACCTGCCCAGCGATGCCGGCGCGTGGGCGTGCGTCGACGGCGAGTGTCGGTTCCCGGACTTCCGCTACGCGCACGAATGACAGCGCCCGCGCGAGGGGAGCGCTCTCTTTCTCTATCCCTCCGCCTCCCGGTCTCCCTGTCGATTTCTCTCGGGTTCTCGCGGCGTGATCGGTGCTCTACCGGTCGATCTCGGGCGCCACGACGTCGAAGCTCGCGATGAGCGCGACGAGATCGGCGAGGAACAGCCCGGGGCTCTTGGCCTCGATCATCGCCATCGCGGTGAAGCTCCCTGTCCGGAAGCGCGCCCGATAGGCCTCCTCCGCGCCACGCCCGATGACATAACAGCCCATGTCGCCGCGGGCGCTCTCGATGCGAGCGTACGCCTCCCCGTCGGGCCGCATCTTCTTCGGCAGCTTGCCCAGGATGTCGTCCTCGGGGTGCTCGTCGATCTTGTCGAGCGCCTGGCTGAGGATCTTCGCCGACTCGCGGCACTCCTCGACACGGACGTAGAACCGGTCCCAGCAGTCTCCCACGGTCCCGTAGCGCCCGCGGCCCACGGGGACGTCGAACTCGATCTCGGGGTAGACCGAGTAGGCGTCCTCCTTGCGGAGATCCCATTTCACGCCGGACCCGCGCAGGTTGGGGCCGACGAGCCCCCAGTCCTTCGCCTCCTCGGCCGTGACCACGGCGACGTTGGCGAGGCGCTTGATGAAGATGTCGTTCAGGCTGATGAGCCGGTCGAACTCGACCATGATCGGCTCGAAGCGGTCGAGCCAGTACCTCACCTTGTCGGCCCACCCCTTCGGCATGTCGAACGACACGCCGCCGATGCGGTGGTAATTGAAGGTGAGCCGCGCGCCGCACAGCTCCTCGATGAAGTCGTTGATGTACTCCCGCTCTCGCAGCGCCCACGGGAAGGGCGTGACCGCGCCGACGTCCATCGCCATCGCGCCGAGCGCGATCATGTGGCTCCCGATCCGGTTGAGCTCGCAAGAGATGACGCGGAGGTACTGCGCCCGCTTCGGCACCTCGATGCCCATCAGCTTCTCGCAGGCGCTCGCCCAGGCCTCGTTGGCGAACATCGCGGCGATGTAGTCGACGCGATCCGTGTACGGCATGAAGCCGCTGTACGTGCAGCGCTCGCCGATCTTCTCGATGCTCCGGTGCAGGTAGCCGACGTCCGGCACCGCCTTCCGGATGATCTCGCCGTCCGTCGAGATGATGAAGCGGAGCACGCCGTGGGTCGACGGGTGATGAGGCCCCATGTTGAGGGTCATCTCGTCTTCCATCTCGGCGCCCGGCTCCGCGCCCCCGCGGTCGACGCTGAAGATGACCTGGCTCATGACGCCTCCGCGTCCTTCTTCGGGAGCTTGATCTTGAAGAGCTCGACGGGGTTCGGCCGCTGCGTCGGGATGCCGCGGTACTCGGCCTTCTCCTGCCAGTCCTTGCGCAGCGGGTGCCCCTCCCAGTCGTCGGGCAGGAGCAGGCGGCGGAGATCCGGGTGCCCCTCGAAGCGCACGCCGAGCAGGTCGAAGCACTCCCGCTCCTGCCAGTTCGCCGCCGACCACACGTCGACGAGCGTCGACAGCGCGGGGCTCTCCCGGTCGAGGAACACCTTCAGGACGACCCGGTGCTTCTTCGCGTACGAGTAGATATGATAGACGACGACGATCTTCTTGAGATCGGGATAGTCGACCCCGGTGATGCACTCCAGATAATCGAAATCGAGCTCCGGCGCCTCGCGCAGGAGCCGGCACACGGGCTCGATCTTCGCGGGCGCGACCTGGAGCCAGGCGTCGCGATCTTTCGGAGACACGGGGTGGAAGTCGAAGACCGCGTCTTCGCCGAGCTTCGCCTGGAGCGCCTGGAAGATAGCTTCGGGTGACATGGGAGATCCGGGAGGTGTCGAGAGGAGTGGGCTCAGCCGCCTTCGTGAGCGCCGCCGCGGCGGCCGAGGGCCCGCTCGCTCTTGATCTTCTCCTGGATCTTGAGGAGCCCTTCGAGCAGCGCCTCGGGGCGCGGGGGGCAGCCGGGCACGTAGACGTCGACCGGGATGATCTGGTCCACGCCCTTGCAGACCGAGTAGGCGTACTGGAAGAGGCCCCCGCAGTTCGAGCAGCTGCCCATCGAGATGACGAAGCGCGGCTCCGACATCTGGTCATAGAGGCGCCTCACGCGGGTCGCCATCTTGTACGTCAGCGTCCCCGCGATGATGAACAGGTCGCTCGACCGGGGGCTCGGCCGCGGCGCGGCCCCGAAGCGCTCGAGATCGCCGCGGGGGCCGCCGGTCTGCATGAGCTCGATGGCGCAGCAGGCCAGGCCGAAGAGCATGTACCAGACGCTGTTCGACCGGCCCCAGTTGAGCAGCCAGTTGACGGTCTGATCGACGCTCGTCGTGATGACGCCGCCGCCGTCGCTCTCGTACTTCGCTTCCCACCCGCGGGGCGGGGCCATCAGGTTCAGGTTCGATGTCATGACTCCGCACCTCCCTCGGCGGCCGCCGCCTGACCCGGGAGGCCCGCCGGCGCGCCTCCGCCCGCGCCCGCGAGCGGCGCGCGCGGTCGAGCCCGGCTGCTCACGTTCTGAGCCCCGCGCGGATCCCCCTTGATGGAGCGGATCCAGTTGAAATCGCCCTTCACCCAGACATAGGCGAAGCCGAGCATCAGGATGGCCACGAAGAGGAAGATCTCGATCAGCGCGAAGAGCCCGTTGCCCTGGTCCACCCAGCGCTTGAACACGGCCGCGACCGGGTAGATGAACGCTATCTCGACGTCGAAGATGATGTAGACGAGCGCGATGATGTAAAAACGCGGGTTGAAGTTGAACCACGCGGGCCCGACAGGCGCTTCGCCGCACTCGTACGTCTCGACCTTCTCGGCGTACATGTTGTTGGGGCGCAGCAGCCTCCCGAACAGCATAGAGCCGAGCATGAAGCCGATCGCCACCAGAAAGAACGCGGCAACGCTGGCGTAGGCCATCAACATCGGGCGGAACCTCGCTCGGCTCGCCCCCCTCGTTTCAGGCGAGAGGGGTCGGATCCATGGGTGGTTATGTAGGTGAAAAGCTGAACCGCGGCAAGCCGGCAGACCCTGGCCTCGCCGGCGCTGCTGCTCGGGATCGACAGGACGCGCCGAGCTGGGATATCGCTCGGATGTGGGTCTCGTTGACGTGACGGTGCTCGCGGCCGTGCAGGGGGCGGCGCAGGCGCTGCCCATCTCGGCGACCGGGCATGGCGCGGCGGCCCGGCTCTGGCTCCGCGCGGCCGACGGCGACGCCTGGGTCGCCGCCGCGCAGGCGCTCGCGGCGGCGGCGGCGCTCGCGCTCGCCGTGCGGCAGCGGCTCCTCCGGGCGCTCGCGACGCCGTCGCTCTTCAGCTCGTCGCCGCCGGCGCGCGACGCGGCGGGGCTCGCGCTGGGCGCCGCCGTGAGCCTGATCGTGGCGGCGGCGCTCCGTCCGTACGTCGCGCCGTGGCGGGACGCGCCGCTCGCGGTGGGGCTCGGCCTGCTCGCCACCGGCGCGGCGCTCGCGAGCACCGCGCTCGCGCCGTGGCGTGACGGCCGCGACGAGACCGACGCGCCGTCGATCGCCGGGGCCCTCGCGGCCGGCGCGGCGCACGGGGTCGCGGCGCTGCCCGGCGCGTCGCGGGTCGGGGCCGCGCTCGTCGTGCTGCTCTGGCTCGGCGTCCGGCCCGCGCGCGCCGTCGAGCTCGCGCTCGCGCTGAGCCTCCCCGCGCTGCTCGTCTCGGCGCTCGCCGAGGCGCGCGCGTTCCACGGCCCGGCGCCAGGGGCGGGCGCCGTGGCGCTCGGCCTCCTCGCCGCCTTCGTGAGCGCCGCCGCGGCGGCCTCCGCGCTCCGCGCCCTCGCCGAGCGGCGGCGCGTGGGCGCGCTCTCGCTGTGGGTCGTCCCCCTCGGCCTCGCGATGGTGGCCTACGCGCGCGCGCTGCCCGGCCTCGCCTGAGCGACCCTCGGCGGCCGCACCGCAACCGTGCGACCCTCTTCGACGTCCAAGCCGCACGTCCAGACCGCGGAGAAGCGCCGATGACCCCGACCGACCCCTCCATCCACGTCCTGATCCTCGCCGGCGGCGCGGGCACCCGCTTCTGGCCGGCGTCGCGCGCCGCGCGCCCGAAGCAGCTCTTGCCGCTGCTCGGCGGCGAGCCGCTGCTCGCCGCGACGGCGCGCCGCGTGCTCCCGCTGTGCGCCCCCGGCGGGCGCGCGGGCTGGGAGCGCGTCTGGATCGCGACCGGCCAGCACCTGGTCGCGCCCACCCGCGCGGCGCTGCCCGAGGTGTCCGAGCGGCGGCTGCTGGTCGAGCCAGCGCCGCGCAACACGGCCCCGTGCATCGGCTGGGCGGCCGCCACCATCGCGCGCGACGACCCCGAGGCGGTCGTCGTCGTGCTCCCGAGCGACCACCACATCGCCGACGTGCCGCGGTTCCTCGAGGCGCTGAAGGCCGCCGTCGCGTCGGCCCAGGGCGGCGCGATCACGACGATCGGCGTTCGCCCGACGCACCCGGAGACGGGCTTCGGTTACATCGAGGTGGAGGAGGCCGCCGGGGCGGAGGGCGCGGCGCCCGCGGAGCCCCGCCGCGTGCGGCGCTTCGTCGAGAAGCCGAGCCGCGAGCGCGCCGCGGAGTTCGTGGCGAGCGGCCGCTTCCTCTGGAACGCGGGGATGTTCATCTTCCGCGCGGGCGACATGCTGGCCGCGATCCGCGCCCACCTGCCGGCGCTCGCCGCGGGGCTCGACGAGATCGACCGCGCCGCCGCGCTGGGCCCGGGCGCCGAGGCGGAGGCCGTCCTGCGGGTGTTCCCGGGCCTCCCGGCCATCAGCGTCGATCACGGCGTGATGGAGCACGTCGCCGGGCTCGCCGTCGTGCCCGGCGACTTCGGCTGGAGCGACGTGGGCAGCTGGCAGAGCGCCTGGGAGCTCGCCGACAAGGACGAGCGAGGCAACAGCGCGCCCGCGGGCTCGGTGCTGATCGACGCGCACGGCAACCACGTGGTCGATCTGCGCGCGCGCGCAGCGCCCGACGATCGCCGGGTGATCGCGCTCGTCGGCGTGGAGGGCCTCGTGGTGGTCGAGACCGACGACGCGCTGCTCATCGTGCCGCGCGATCGGGCCCAGGAGGTGAAGCACGCCGTCGACGAGCTGAAGGCGCGAGGGCAGGGCCGGCACACGTGAGCGCTCTACCCGCGCGGCTCCCCCCGCCGCGCCACCGCCCGCGTGTAGATTTCGCGCCGCGGTAGCCCGAGCTCCACCGACAGCTCCTCGGCGATGTGCTTCGCCCGCCTCCCCTGGGCGAGCTCCCGATCGATGCGCGCGTCGAGCTCCTCGTCGCTCGGGCGCGCGCCCTCCGCTGCCGGCGCCGCGGGCGCGAGCACGAGCGTGATCTCCCCGAGCCACTCGCGCTCGATCGCCGCGAGCTCCTCCACGCTGCCGCTCAGGATCTCCTCGTGCACCTTCGTCAGCTCGCGCGCGACGACGGCGCGCCGCCCGGGCATCCGCTCGGCGAGCTCGGCCAGCGTCTCGCTGAAGCGCCGCGGCGACTCGAACAGCACAACCGCCTCCGGCGTCGACGTGACGAGGGCCAGCGCCTCGCGCCGCTCGCGCCCGCCGCGGGGCAGGAACCCGACGAAGCGGAAGCCCCCCGTCACGAGCCCCGACGCGCTCACCGCCACCATCACCGCGCTCGGCCCGGGGATCGCCACGACGCGCGCCCCCGCCTCCGTGGCCGCGCGCACGAGCGCCGTCCCCGGATCGCTCACGACCGGCGTGCCGGCGTCGGTCATGAAGGCGATCGACTCGCCCGCCGCGAGCCGCGCGGCCGCGCGCGCCGCGTCCGCCTCCGAGGCGTGCGCGTCGAACCGGTCGACCGGCTTGCCCGAGACGCCGAGGTGGCCGAGGAGCGCCCGGGCCCGCCGCGTGTCCTCCGCGAGGATCCGGTCCGCCCCGCGCAGCGTCTCGACCGCGCGCAGCGTGATGTCGCCCAGGTTGCCGATCGGCGTCGCCACCACGTAGAGGCAACCGCGGTCGCTCGACCCGCCCTGCTCGCCGCCGCTCGACACGGCCTAGTCCATCTCGACGGCGTCGCCGAGCTCCTCCTGGAGGTACGTCCGCAGCTTGGACTGGAGCCGCGCCTCGAGCTGGCGCACGCGCTCGCGCGAGATGCCGAACTCGTTGCCGAGCTCCTGGAGCGTGAGCGGATCCTCGGCGGCCATGCGCTTGTCGAAGATGATCACGTCCTTGCCCTTCAGCGTCTCGCGGAACTTCGAGAGCCGATCGTGGACGAGCCTGCCCATCTCGCTCGCCTCGTACGCGGTGTCCGGGCTCGCCCCCGACGACACGAGCAGCTCGACGCGCGGGATCGTCCGGCCCTCGAGGTCGCCGACCGGGGCGTCGAGCGAGGCCTCGCCGCTCGCGAGGCGGCGGTCCATGTCGACGACCTCCTTCTCCTCGACCGACAGGCGCTTCGCGATCTCCGCCGCCGTGGGCTCGATCCCCATCGCCGAGAGCTTCGCCTTCTCCTTGTTGAGGTTGAAGAAGAGCTTCCGCTGCGCCTGCGTCGTGCCGAGCTTCACGAGGCGCCAGTTGTTGAGGATGAAGCGGAGGATGTACGCGCGGATCCACCAGGCCGCGTACGAGGAGAGCTTCACGCCGCGGTACGGGTCGTAGCGCTTCACGGCCTGCATCAGGCCGATGTTCCCCTCCTGGATGAGGTCCATGATGTTCTTGTAGGCGCGCCGGTACTCGTACGCGAGCTTGACCACGAGCCGCAGGTTCGCCGTCACGAGCCGCGCGGCGGTCGCGACGTCCTGCGTCTTCGTGTACTTGATCGTCAGCTCCTTCTCCTCGTCCGGCGTGAGCAGCGCGTGGCGCTGCACCTCGCGCAGGTAAGCCTGCAGCGGGTCCGTGCGCGACAGCGCGGCATCACTGCCGCCGCCGCTGCGGCCCTCGCCGCCGCTGGCCCGCGCGGAGCGCGGCAGCTCGATGTCGTTCAGATCGACGCCCGCGTCGTCGATCACCTCGCCGACGACCTCCACGACATCGCCCTCGTCGACGTCGCCCGCCCTCGCGGCGCCGCTCTCGGGCGCGCCGTCCGCCTCGTCGTCATCCTCGCGCGAGCCCTCGTCCTCGCGCGAGCCCTCGTCGTCGCTCTCCGCGGGCTGCGCCTCGCCGCCCGCGCGCCCGCCGTCCTTCGCGGTGGAGCGCGCGCGGCGCTTCGCGGCGGGCCGGGGGGCTGCGTCCGAGTCGGGCCGGAGCTCCGCGCCTTCGTCCTCCGCTCCGGCCTGGAGCCCCGCCTTCGCCACCCCGTCGGGCTGGGGCGCTCCGGTCCCCTTCGTTCGCTTCGTTCGCGGCTCGCTCTTGCTCTTCGCCACCCGGACCTCGTCCTCGAAGTTCTAGTACAGCCCCGCCGCACCGCGCCACCTGTCCCGGCGCGCAGGCGCGCGGGCGCTTCGCGATCCGGAGGCTACCCGCTCCGCGATCCGCAGGTAAGGAAGAGAGCGCGCGAGATCGGAGAACGTGCTACACGCCAGCCTCCTCCACGTGGACTCGCACCGCCCTCCGCGCCCGCGCTCGCTGCGCCCCTGGTACCTGGTGGCCACCATGCTGCTCACCTGGCTCATCGGCGTGCGCGGCTTCATGGCCGGGTGCGGGACGGCCATGTACCTGCGCGCCGGCATGGCCCCTGACGTCATGGCCGTGGCCGAGCAAGCGCGCGACCAGGGGGATCCGTTCCAGTTCACGTTCCTCGTGCTCGAGGCCGCGCAGGCGCGCGCGCTGAGCCTGTACCAGGACGTCTCCTTCCCCCTCAGCATCGGGAAGCTGCTCCTCGGCGGGCTGCTCGTCGTCGCGAGCGGGCTGGCGCTCGGCGGGCGGCCCGGCACGCGCGGCTTCGTCCTCCAGGTCCTCATCGCCAACCTGGCCTTCGCCGCGGTCGAGTACGCGCTCACGCGGGGCGTCCGCGGCGCCTGGATCGACATGGTGGCGCAGGCGGGGGCGCTGCTTCCGCCGGACATCCCCGAGCGCGCGGGCCTCACGAACACCGGCCTCTGGTGGACCGCCGAGCGGGTGCGCTTCGCGATCTTCGAGCTGGCCGTCCTCGGCTCCGCCGCGGTGGCGCTGACGCGGGAGCGCACCAAGATGTACTTCCAGGCGGTCGCCCGGGCGGTCGACCCCGGCGACGAGCCATGAGCACCGCGGAGAGGATCGCCGGCGCGGATCCTCGATCGACGCTCACGCAGGCCGAGGAGCGGAGGGTCGCCATCCTCCCGGACGACCTCGCCAACCAGATCGCGGCGGGCGAGGTGGTCGAGCGGCCGGCGAGCGTCGTGAAGGAGCTCGTCGAGAACGCGCTCGACGCGGGCGCGCGCCGCATCCGCGTCGACATCGAGGGGGGCGGCGTCGGCCTGGTGCGCGTCGCGGACGACGGGCGCGGGATGAGCCGCGAGGACGCCTCCCTCGCGGTGCTCCGCCACGCCACGAGCAAGATCGCCCGGATCGACGACCTCCGCAGCATCCAGAGCTTCGGCTTCCGCGGCGAGGCGCTCCCGAGCATCGCCTCGGTGAGCCGCTTCTCGCTGCGGACGCGGCGCGACGGCGAGTCCGAGGGGACGGAGATCCGGATCGAGGGCGGCGGCGCGGCGCAGGCCATCCCCTGCGGGTGCGCCGCCGGCACCGTGGTCGAGGTGCGCGATCTCTTCTTCAACGTCCCCGCGCGGCGCAAGTTCCTGCGCGCCGTCGGCACCGAGTCGGCGCACGTGTCCGAGATCGCGCAGGCGGTCGCGCTCGGCGAGCCGGGCGTGACGCTGGTCCTCTCGCGCGACGGGCGCGTCGCGCGGGAGTGGCTGCGCACCTCGAGCCGCGCGGAGCGGGCGCGCGCGATGCTCGCGGGCGAGGAGCTCGCGACGTGCGCGGGCCAGCGCGGGCCGCTCACGGTCGAGGCGTTCGTGTCGCGGCCGGAGCGCGCCCGCTCGGGCGCCAGCTGGCTGTGGATGTTCGTGAACGGCCGGCACGTGCGCGACCGCTCGCTGGCGCGCTCGATCGCGCTCGCCTACGGCAGCGTCCTCGAGCCGGGCCGGTACCCCATCGGCGCGGTGTTCATCGATCTGCCCGCCGAGCTCGTGGACGTGAACGTCCACCCCCAGAAGGCTGAAGTCCGCTTCGCCGACGGCCGCGCCGTCGCCGACGCGCTCTACAAGATCGTCGCCGCGCAGGTGGCCGCGGCGTTCGGCCTGCCCGCGCCTGCCCCCGGCGGCTTCCAGGGCCGCAAGGGCAAGCTCTTCGAGGACGCGGCGTCCCCGCCCGGAGACGCCTGGGTCTGGTCGAGCGGCCCCGCGGCGGAGACGCCTGCGGCAGGTCCATCGACGCCCGCCGCGGGCGCATCGGGCGAGCGGCAGGGGCCGCCGGGCGATCCATGGGGCCTCGGCGGCGACCTCGGCGGGGTCCCGCCGGCGCGCCCTCACGCTGCGCCGGCCGGGCCGGCAGCGCCGGCGCAGCTCGGGGCGTGGGCCGACATCGCTGCGCTCGATTTCCCGGCGCGCGGCGGGCCGGGCGAGCCGCCGGCGCCCGCGCCGGGGTCGCCGCCCGTCCCCTACCCGACCGGCAGCGGGCCGGTGCTCGCCGCAGCCGAGCGCGTTGTCTCCTGGGGGTCGCTGCGGTTCCTCGCCCAGGTGCGCAACACCTTCTTCGTGTGCGAGGGGCCGGACGGCATCTACTTCCTCGATCAGCACGCGGCGGCGGAGCGCGTGACGTTCCACCGCCTGCGCGCGTCGTTCGACGGGCGCGACGTCGCCACGCAGAAGCTGCTCTTCCCCGTGATCGTCCAGGCGGCCCCCGCGGAGGTGTCGCTCGTCGAGGAGGCGCAGGAGGCGATCGCGCGGCTCGGGCTCGACGTGCGCCCGGCGGGCGCGGCGCAGCTCGCGGTGCACGCGGTGCCGACGCTGCTCCGCCGCGCGGCGCCCGAGCGCCTCGTGCGCGACCTCGTGGACGAGCTGAGCCACTCGGGCGAGCGCGCCTTCTCGGGCGCGGTCGACCTCGCGCTCGCGACGATGGCCTGCCACGGCTCGCTGCGCGCGGGCGACCCGGTGGCGCCGGAGGAGGCGCGGGCGCTGCTCACGGCGCTCGACGAGGTCGACTTCGCCGGCCACTGCCCGCACGGTCGGCCCATCGTGATGCGCGTCGGCTGGCCCGAGCTGGAGCACCGCGTGGGGAGGCGGTGAGCGAGGCGGCGCTCGAGCTCGCCCCGGACGCCGGCGCGGGCGCGCCGCCGTCGTGGGAGACGATCGCGCCGCCGGCGCCGGGTGAGCTGCTCGTCGTGGTCGGCCCGACGGCGAGCGGCAAGACCGAGCTCGCCATCCGGCTCGCGGAGCGGTTCGACGGCGAGGTGGTGAGCGCCGACAGCGTGCAGATCTACCGGGAGTTCGACCTCGGCTCCGGGAAGCCGACCCCCGCCGAGCGGGCGCGCGCGCCGCACCACCTTGTCGACGCGGTCGATCCGCTCCAGGCGATCGACGCCCAGCGCTTCGCGGAGCTCGCTGAGGCGGCGATCGACGACATCCGCGGCCGCGGCCGGGTCCCCGTCGTCTGCGGCGGCACGTTCCTCTGGGTGAAGGCGCTCGTGCTCGGCCTGTCGCCCGCGCCGCCCGCCGATCCCGAGGCGCGCGCGCGCCACCGCGCGATCGCCGACGCCGAGGGGCGCGCCGCGCTCCACGCGCGCCTCGCCGCCGTGGATCCGGAGAGCGCGGCCCGCCTCGCGCCCAACGACCTCGTGCGGGTCAGCCGGGCGCTGGAGATCTACGAGCGCTCGGGCCGGACGCAGAGCGCGTGGCACGCGGAGCACGGCTTCCGGGAGCGCCGGCACGCCGCGCGCCTGCTCGCGGTGCACCGGGACCGCGCCGAGCTCGACCGCCGCATCGAGGCCCGCGTCGCCGGGTGGCTGGAGCAGGGCTGGGTGGAGGAGGTCCGCTCGCTCCTCTCCCGCGGCCACGGCGACGCGCGGGCGATGGGCTCCGTCGGCTACCGGCAGGTGCGGGAGCACCTGGAAGGGCGCCTGCCGGCCGACGAGCTCGCGCCGGCCATCGTGCGCGCCACACGCACCTTCGTGCGCCGGCAGCGCACGTGGTTGAGGGACCAGGCGGTCGCGTACGTCGCGCTGCCATGAGTCATTAAACAATAATAATTACAACAACTTATACCAGGGACGCCCGCCGGCGAGGCGCCGCGGGCGACGCTCATGTGCGCTCTTCGCCGGTCCCGCCGCCGCCGCGACGCCTGCCCGCTCCCGCCGGGGGCATGCGCCACCGCACCTCTCCGTCGCAGCGCGGGCAGGCCGCGGTGGACGGCCGCGCCTCCTGGGCGAACGCGACGCGCCCGCAGTGCGAGCAGACGGTCATGTGGCGCTGATAGATGTCCGGGCTCGAGAGGATCGCCGCGGCGAAGAGGCTGAGCACGACGTCGCTCAGGAAGTCGCTCTCGCGCGGCGCCGGCAGCCAGCCGGATCGGTCGCCCACCACGGCCCAGCGGACGCGCGCGCTGTACAGCGCTGCACGGAGAAAGTTGCCCTCGGGGTCCGGTGCCACGAAGTCGAGCAGCGCGCTCCCCACGCGCCGGCGCGCGCGCCCGGTGAGCGCCGCGACCGCCTCGGGCCGCTCGTCCAGCTCGCGGAGCGCCACGGTCTCCGCGCCCGGCTCGCGCACCGCGCGCGGGGCCATCATCCACCCCGGAACGATCACGTGATCGTCGAGCCACGCCCTGAGCTCATGGGGCTCCCATGGGCGGTTCGCCACCTGCATGAAATGGAGCGCCCCGGCCAGGCTCGGGCTCGCGAGCATGCGCCCGCGCAGGGCGACGAACGATCGGGCCCTCCCGGCATCGGCGCGCGCGCGCCAGCCGAGCCTCCTGCTCCGGCTCGCGAGGTCCGTCGGCGCGGCGCCGGGCATCGGGATCTTCAGGGAGTTGCTCATGAGTTCCATGGGGTCTTCCGCCCCGCTGTGCGCCGCGGGGAGCGGCCGGCGAAACGGCGATGTGCGACGCGGTAAGCGCCCGGCGTGCCAGCCGCCGCGGAGGCCCGGAGCTCCTCGCGCGCGCGGGCGGCGCGCGCAGATACGGCATGTTCGCGCGCGCCGGCGGCGCCGCTGAGGCCTCGAAACCGCCATCCGCCGAGCGCGGTTGCGGGGTCCAAGCATCAGGGGGCCACCAGCGCGTCATCGACACCGCAGCTCGCTGGGCTTCATGGGCTCACCCCGGCGGCGCGGGCGCGCGCCCGCGCCGTTCCGGGTCGACAGCCTCGCTCGGACGATCTCGAACCCCAGAGGGCGAGGGGGCGGGGCCCTTCTCGCCTTTTTACGTCCATGCTAACCGCATGTCTCCTCCAGCCAGGAACGGATCGAGAGAGCTCACCACGGAGCACGGCGCGTCCTGCTCCACGCGATGAAAGGACGACCATGACGCGAGAGTTGAGTGACGTGCAGGCGATCCAGAATGTCGTTGTCCGGATCGCCCACCACATCGACAAGCGGCGCTGGACCGAGCTCCGCGGCCTCTATGCCGACGTCGTGGTGGCCGATTTCACGTCGGTCTTCGGGGGCGAGCCGCAGGAGCAGAAGACGGACGATCTGCTCGCGGGCTGGAGCAAGTTTCACGACGCGATCGACGCATCACAACATTTCCTCGGCCCCCTCGACATCGAGGTGAAAGGAGAGCACGCCTCCGTGGAGTGCCATGTCCGCGCCCACCATCGGTTCGCGCGCGCGCCGGGCGGCGAGGACTGGCTGGTCGCGGGCCACTACCGCTATGAGCTCGCCAGGCACGCCGGCGGCTGGAAGATCTCCAAGGTCAGGTTCGAGGTGTCGTACCAGACCGGCAACACGAACATGTTCGAGGAAGCGCTCAGGTAAGCCTGCCGCGGGTCACCGCGGGTGTGGCGGCGCGATCGCCAGGCCGAGCGCGTGCGCCGCGCGCAGGGCCGCGACGCGGAGGTGGCCGTCCGGCAGGCGCTCTCGCCCCGCGACGAGCTCGATCAGCGGCACCCACGAGAGCCGCCGAGCGGCATCGGACCCCGGCGCGAGGTCGGGCACGGCGGCAGCCGAGGCGGGCGCGCCGGCCGAGGCAGGCGCCGCGGTGACCACGAAGGCGAGCGGCTGGACCAGCTCCGGGGTCAGCCCTGGCGAAGGGCGGTAGGCCCCGCCGAGCTCGACGGCCGCCCCCACCCGAACGCCGTACTCGGCCTGCAGCCGCTCGCGCACGAACGCCTCGGCGGCCGAAAGCGCGCTCACGCTCCGCGGCAGCCGCCACGCCGGCGCGACAAGGATGCCGCTGTTGCCGGAGAAGCTCTGGGCGGCCGGCAGATCGTGGTCGTCCACGCCGAGCACGACCTCCCCCGACGGCGCCCGCGCGAGCAGCGCCGTCGAGACCGTGAGCACCCCGAGCGGCCGAGGCACCACGTACTCCAGCTCCCGCGCGGCCACCACGCCGCCGTCTGCTGTCAGCTCCTCGAAGCGCGCCCGCCGCACCTCGAGGAACCCCGCGCTGGCGCTCGGGTCCACCCGCGAGAACCTCCGGCGGCTCGGGCGCGCGAGCAGCGCGGCGAGCGACGTCGGCTGCACGGCGGCCACGCCGCTGCCGTCGGCGTCGTCGGCGTCGTCGCCGGCACCGCCAGCGACGCCCGCGCCGGCCGCCGCGAGCGGGATCTCGTCGCCGATCCACGGCCCGAACGGCAGGCCAAAGCGCGCCAGGAGGTCGTAGACGTTCAGCTCGAGCCGCGCGTCGGGCAGGCCGCCGACCTGCGCGGCGCGGAGGAGCTGGCGCGCCTCGATGGCGCGGATGCGCCCCGAGGTGCCGAACCCCGACACGTTCTCCGAGGGCGCGTTCACGAACGTGGGCTCGACCTCGACCAGCATCGAGCGCACCTCTTCGAGGATGCCGCCCGGCGACGGGTAGTACGTCGTGCCCGGGATCATGCGCTGGATCGCCGCCGCCCGCACCCCGGCCGCCCGCTCCAGCGCATGCTCGACCGTGTGCCCGACCGGGAACTCGGTCTGCACGACCGCGATCGGCTCGGCCAGATAGTCCGCCGGCCCGCTGCCGTCGAGCGGAGGCGTCTCCTCGCGGCAGGCGCGCGCGATCGGCCGCGGATAGCTGGTCCGCGCCAGCACATACGCCGTCTCACCCGCGAAGAAGAACGGCACGATGTCCAGCGTGGGGTGCGGCCGCGCTGCCAGGTCGAACACCTGCCCTGTCGCCCGATCCTGGTGGTGCTCGATCCGCAAGAACTGCCTGGCGCTCTCCGCGGGCGCGAGCCGGAACGAGACCCCTTGACCGGCCTTCACCTTCTCTCCGACGATCAGGTAGTTCGTGGGCGGATAAGGCAGGCGCGCGCCCGTGGTGTCCCGGAGCTCGAAGCGACCGACGAACCTGTTCCGCACGATCCAGGGGTTGCGCAGCGGCGTCGACGACAGCACGCGCAGGCCGAGCCGTGCGAAGAGCGCCTCGAACTGCGCTTGAGAAAAATAGGTGTACTCCTCCTTGACCTCGGCCTCCCAGTCAGCGCGGTAATCCTTCCTCAACACGAACTCGACAGCATGCTTGTGGGCGAGCCGATACCGGCGCCACCCCGGGCGCGGCGCGGGGAGCGCGCCGGAGGGCTCCCTCGGGGCGCGCGCCAGCGGGAACCCCGGCTCCGGCGAGAGCGAGCGAAATTCGCCCGCGAACCGCTCGAGCAGCGCCGCCGTCGAGGCGCCGCGGGGATCGCGGCCGTCGTCGCCGTCCTCGGCGGGCACGTCCAGAAACACCGTCTCCGGCCCGGGATCGACGAAGTCCCTCACCACGAGCACCCCGCCCGGCGAGAGCTGCTCCACCTGCGCCGCCAGCGCTTCCGCGGCGTTCGCGTGGCGGTAGCCCCCGTACGAGGTGACGTGGTGGAGCACCGACGAGTCGAAGACGCCGTCGAGGCTCTCGGGCGGGAATACCGTCCTGGCGATGTCGCCCAGCTGAAAGCCCAGGTTCGGTTGCTGATGAGC
Organism: Sorangium sp. So ce117; assembly: GCF_051524395.1. Taxonomy (NCBI): domain Bacteria; kingdom Pseudomonadati; phylum Myxococcota; order Polyangiales; family Polyangiaceae; genus Sorangium; species Sorangium sp. So ce117. Next base: position 12,868,440 of record NZ_CP150309.1, on the reverse strand, counting down.
GCGGCGCGCGAGCTCGACGACCGTCGGATCGATGTCGACGCCGATCACCTCGAGGCGCGGGTAGAGCTGGGCCAGCGCGGCGCTGCCCTGCCCCGAGCCCATGCCCATGTCGGCGACGCGGCCCTCGCACAGGAGGTGCGCTGCCGTGAGCGCGACCTTCTGGCGCATCGACGCGTCCATCGCCGACAGGTACCGCGCGTACGCGGACAGGTCGTCTCGCCGTTGATCTGCCTCGTATCCCGCCGGCGCGCGCGTCGTCATGGTGGCGAGTGTACGCCGGGCGCGGGACGGGGGTCGACGGCGGCGTGCGCCCGGGAGAGCGCAGGCGCCCGGGCGCGGCGCGGCGGTCGCGGGGAACCGGAGCGCGCGCGCCGGAAAGCGGCGCGCCGGCCGCCTCAGCTGGCCGAAAGGCCCGGGAGCGGCGACTTGGACCGCAGGTTCGAATCGCCGAAGCCGGAGAAGTCCGTGACGCCCATCGCGTCGCACAGGCTGAGCAGCACGCGCTCGTGCCGCTCGCCGCTCTTGATGTACCGGCCGCCAGGGGCCGTCTTCAGATAGCCGCCTTCACCGCTCGCCAGGACGAACTTCATCTCGTTCTGGTTGTGGTTCGGCGAGTCGCCCATGTCGCGGCACCACGCGATCAGCGTGTTGTCGAAGAGCGTCCCGGAGCCGTCGGCCTCCGGGATCGCCTTCAGCTTGTTGATGAGGTCGACGAACCGCTGCGACAGCCACTTCTCCAGCTTGATCAGGTCGAGGTGCGCCGGTGCGCCGGTGTGGATCATGGCGCCGTGCTCGTCGCCCTTCAGCCCGATGTCCGGGAGATCGACGTTCATGGCCTGATCCGAGCCCCACTGGATCGCGCCGACGCGGGTGATGTCGCACGCGAACGCGCCGACGAGGAGATCCATGTGGAGCAGGTTGGCCTGGAGCGGGTTGGCCGGATCGGTGGAGGGCTTGGTCGGCACGCTGCAGCCGCCGGTCTGGCCGGACGACGCGTTGGACAGCCGCTCCTCGACCTGCCGGATCGAGTCGATGTGCAGCTCCAGCTTGTACTTCTGCTCGGAGCCGAGGTTCCCCTCGAGCGCCTTGATCTCGTTCTTGAGGTGATCGAGGACGCTCTTGCGACGGCGCAAGAGATCGTCTGACGACGTGTTCGACGGGATCGCCGAGCCGAACAGGGTGGAGTAGGCGGACGTCGGAGAGGCGATGCCCGGCAGGTTGTCCTTGCGATAATACGGCGATCTCCCCCCGTTCACCGTGCTCTCGGCCCCGAGCAAGAGCGAGGGGATCTGCGTCTTCGTGCCGGCGGCGATCAGCTTGTCCGCGATGAACTGGTCGACGGAGATCAGCTTGGCGGGGTCGCTGAAGCCGAGCCCCGTCAGGGCGTCGGGCGCGCCGTGGTTGTTCCCCGGATTCCCGCTGGGGAGGCCGTCCACGAGCACGACGTGCTGCTTCACGTCCGCCAGCGGCGACGTCGACTCGCTGAACGTGGGGGTCTCGCCCGAGACGCTCGTGGGCTTCCAGATCGATGGCGCGGTCCCCATCGTGCAGAACAAAAGGAGCCGCTTGGGCTTCCGCCCGGGCGCCGCCTCGGCGATGGAGTCGAGGAATGGGTTGAACAAGAAGCCGGCCCCGACGCTGGCCCCCAGCCCCTTGAGGAAATCTCTACGACGATTGCTGCGCATGAACGACCCTTTCACGCTACCGATCTCGCGCCAGCGGAGCTCGCCGCGACAGGTGCGTGGGGGCGCACCTGTCGCGGCGAGCGGCCTCGCGCCCTCGGTGTCAGGTCGCGGCGATGCCGGGGAGCGGCGACTTGCTGCCCAGAGCCGGATCTCCGAAGCCGGAGAAGTCCGTGACGCCCATCGCGTCGCACAGGCTGAGCAGCACGCGCTCGTGCCGCTCGCCGCTCTTGATGAACCGGCCGCCAGGGGCCGTCTTCAGGTAACCGCCGTTGCCGCTCGCCAGGACGAACTTCATCTCGTTCTGGGTGTGGTTCGGCGCGTCGCCCATGTCACGGCACCAGGCGACCAGCGTGTTGTCGAGGAGCGTCCCGGAGCCGTCGGCCTCGGGCGTCGCCTTCAGCTTCTTGATGACGCCGACGAACTGCTGGTGCAGCCACTTCTCGAGCTTGATCAGGTCGAGGTGCGCAGGGGCGCCGGTGTGGATCATGCCGTTATGCTCCTCACCGCTGAGCCCGATCTCGCTCAGGTTCGCGTTCATCATCTGATCCGAGCCCCACTGGATCGCCGCGATGCGGGTGATATCGCACGCGAACGCGCCGACGATGATATCCAGATGAAGCTGGTTGGCCTTCAAGCCATTGGTCATGTCGCCGGTCGGCGTTGCCGGGACGGAGCAGGCGCCCGTCCCTCCTCCTCCTCCCGGGGTCATGGTGTTCGAGAGCCGCTGCTCGAGCTGGCGGATCGACTCGAGGTGCAGATCCAGCTTGTACTGCTGCTCCTTCCCCAGGTTTCCCTTGAGCGACGTGAGCTCTTTCGTGAGGTTGTCGAGGACGCTCTTGCGCCGCTTCAGCAGGGCCTCGGCGGCGCTGTTGTCGTTGTTGTTGCCTTGGTTGTTGGACGGCGTGAAGCCCGTGAACACGGTCGAGTAGGCGGACGTGGGGGAGGCGATCGGCGAGAGGTTGGTCCCCTTGTAGAACCCCGTCTTGCCGCCCTCGACGGCGGCGCCGAGCAGGAGCGAGGGGATGGGCGTCGACAGCCCGCTGCCCTTCAGCTTCTCGACAATGTACTGGTCGACCGAGATCAGCCCGTAGGGGCCGTTGCTGTAATAGCCCATCCCGGTGAGGCCGTCGGCGGAGCCGTGGTTGTTGCTGGGGCTCCCGCTGGGGAGGCCGTCCAGCATCACGATGTGCTCCTTCACCTCCTCGAGCGGCGAGGTGGACTCGCTGAACGTGGGGGTCTCGCCGGAGACGCTCTTGGGCTTCCAGATCGAGGGGGCCGTCCCCATGGTGAAGAAGATCAGGAGCCGCTTCGGCTTCTTCCCGGGAGCCGCGTTGGCGATGGAATCATAGAAGGGAGAGAACAGAAGGCTGGCGCCCAGGCTGGCCCCGACACCCTTGAGAAACTTCCTACGACTGTGGCTGCGCATGACCGATCCTTTCACTCGCTACCGATCTGTTCTTGGGTTGCAGCCGTGGGGTCACGGACCTTGGACTCTGCGGGTGAAGTGCGGCGCGCGCGTCAGCGCGAGCCACACGCTCTTGAGGCGGAACTCGTCCGCCGCGGCGGCCTGCTGGACCGTCTCGTACGTGCAGCCGTCCTGCTCCCAGGTGCCGCCGAACGCGTAGTACGACCAGTAACGGACCATGCACGCCTTGACGTCCTCGCTCGCCGCGAGGTAGTCGGCAAGCTCGGTGACGCCGCTGAAATTGACGTCTCCACCGGTGGGCGGCTCGACGACCGTGCCGGTCACGTCGACGGGGATCCCGTTCTCGTCGTTCCGCCACCGGCCGAACGTGTCGTAGTGCTCGAAGCCGACGCCGATCTTGTCGGTGAACTTGTGGCAACCCGCGCAGTACTCCGCCTTCGTGTGCTGCTCGACCATCTCGCGCGTGGTCGCCGGGGTCTCCAGGGGCTTGACGTTCGGATCCACGCCGGGCGGCGGGGGCTCGAGCGGCTGGCAGAGGAGCCGCGTGCGGACCATCTTGCCGCGCTGGGTCGGCGAGGACAGCTTCGCGCTGCCATGCCCCGTCAGGAAGCTGCCGTGGGCCAGGATGCCCCCGTCGCGCTGCCCCGGGGTGAGCGTCACCTTCGTCAGCTCGGTGCCCCCGGCGCCGTTGATGCCGTAGTGCGCACCCAGGCTGGCGTTGATGAACGTGTGGTCCGCCTGCAGGAGGTTGGCGAACGAGCCGTTCTGGTTGAACGCGGTGTCCACGACGAGCGCCTGCGTCTCGGCCATCATGTCCTTGCGCATGGCGTCCGTGAGATCGAAGAGCGTGTTGTCCTTCACCGCGGTGACGAGGCGGTTCAGCTGGAGCCAGCCGCGCATGAACCGCATCATCTCCTTCTCGGCGAGCGGCCTTGTCGCCGAGTCCTCCAGCAGGCGCAGCGCGTGCTGGGCGATCTGCTCGCTGGTCAGGTTGGCACCCTGGGCGGCGGCCGCGTCGGCGGCTTGCAACAGCGCCTCGTCCGGCATGGTCCCGGTCAGCAAGTACGAGAGGTTGCTCGCGATCTCGTGCGGGGTGAGCTCATAGACGCCCGAGCCGCTCGCCTCGGTCCCGATCTCGTGGCGATAGAGGAAGTACGGCGACTGCAGCATGGCGCCCACGACCACCTTGGCGCCGTCCTCGAACGACTTCTCCGCCCCGAACAGCGCGTCGTAGGACGCGACGCGCTCGTCGGTGAGCTTGTCGCGGAACGCGCGGCGGCCGAAGTCGCGGATGAACTCGGTCCGGCAGCTCGCGTCCAGGGTCCTGCACGCCGTCGTGGTGATGCTGGCGAGCTTGTTCGTCACCGCCCAGTCGGCGGTCGTCTCGGCCCAATCCATGATCTGCTGGGCCGTCAGGTCGCGAATCACCAGCGCGTTCGCGTCGGCCGTGAACCCGAGCACCTGCGGATCGTTGAAGATGCTCGGGAGGGCGACGCTCTGGTCCTTGAACAGATCGCGGGCAGTGGCCTCGAATTGATCCACCGTCAGGCGACGCACCACGCGCGGGCCCGGGGTGCTCTTGTCCGCAACCTCGCACTCCGACACCTCCGGGATCTCCGGGGGCACCTCCGGCGGATCGTTGGGGCCCCCGCCGTCGCCGCCGCTGCTGCTGCTGCCGTTGCCGCTGCCGTTTCCGCTGCTGTCGCCGCTGCTACCCGTCTCGGAGGGCGTCCCGTCGGGGTTTCCGAGGTTGCCCAAGCAACCGAGCGGGCCGGCGAGGAGAAGCGCCACTGCGGAGTAGCGGCGACACGCTTTCGCCGAAACTAAGCTATTAAGCGTGCTCATCATTGCTTGAGAAAAGCTGATGTCTCTCATGTTGTCAAGCCCCGATCAAGCGGTGTCGCCTCGATAATCCATGCGCATACCCGCGCGCTTCAATGGCCTGTCACCGAATCGTCCGCGTCATTCGTGTTGTTTGCGTTGATTGCGTTCGCCGCGTTCGAATCGTTTTCAGCGTCGTTTTCAGCGTCTTTGCCCTGCCTGCTCGCCTGCATGCGTCATGGTGGGCCCTTGGTGGCTCTCCCCGGAGCGAAGTCGAGTTCGACGCTCCGCGTTGAGCCGACTCACGGTGTCACCCGCCACGCCAGAGAGCTCGACCTCCCACCGGATCCGAGGCCGAACCGGAGCCGCTGGATCGCCGGGCGCGTTTCGACCTCAGGGCTCTGGGCGAGCCGCTGGGCAAGGCCTTCGTCGTCCATGAGCGTCGAGAAGCGATCCACGGCGGGCGGTAAAGCAACCCTCGTGCCGAGTATTCTCGCGGGGTTACCGGGCGCCGCTGTGCCCGGTTTCTGGATTTTTTCGAAGGTTGCGAGGGGTGGACGCCGAGGGGTCCAGGAAGGGCGATCCACCGCTTCCGCGATCCATCCATGCGCCGCTGCAACCGGGCCCCCAGGGCCAGCCGCGTCAGCCCTTGGACCAGGCGCTGATCGAGCGATAGCTCGCGACGGACTCCTCGATGACCTCCAGGGCGCGGTTCCTGTCGTACATCGTATCTACCTCTGCGAGCTTGTTCTCGAGCGTCTTGTAGTCGATGAAGAACCGCATGAGCTCCTTGGTCACGTGCGGCGGCAGCTCCTCGTGGGTCAGGTAATGGGCCACGGAGGGGTCGTCGACGGCGACCGCGATGATCTTGTCGTCGACGCCCTTGTCGTCGCGCATGAAGAAGCCGCCGATGGCGCGCGCCCTCACGATCGTGAGCGGCACGACCGGCTCTTGCATGATGACGAGGACGTCGAGCGGGTCGCCGTCGCCCGCGTGTGTCTGAGGGATGAAGCCGTAATTGGCCGGGTAGTGCACTGACGAGTAGAGCACTCGGTCGAGCATCAAGAGCCCGGTCTTCTTGTCGAGCTCATACTTGCACTTCGATCCTTTCGGGATCTCGATCACCACCGGGAAGAAGTCGTGTCGGCTGTCGGGGAGCAAGATGTCGTGGAGCGGATGGGTCATTGAATCGTCCTGGGCTTTCGCCCCCGCCCGGGAGGCGGGCGAGGGGCGCACAGGATACCAGGAGTTCGATTCGGTGAGATCGGCGTCCAGACACCCCCGCATTCCCGCTCTGGAACGAGATGAGCCACGCCGCCGCCGGGGCCCTCCAGGCGCGGGGCGCAGGACCGACGTTGGCGAGCATGGGCAAGGGCGGTCGCTCGTGCGATGAGCTAGCGCGAAGCCGCCGGAGCAGACTCGCCGGCGGATCTCCGGATACCAGGTGCGCTCCCCATGAGACCGTTCCCCACACGCGCCCCAGCAGCGCGACCCAAGCGAGCGCCCGCGCTACGACGCAAGGCGCCCTGGGCGCTGGTGATCCTCGCCCTGGGCGCGGCCCTCGGCGGCCCCCCCGCGGCAGCGGCGCGCGCAGCGGACGCGCCGTCGGCCAGGCCGCCCTCGCCCGTCGCGAGCGCGCAGGCCGGGGCGCCTCCCGACGACAGCGCCTCGGTGGCCGCCGCCCCGCCGGCCGAGGGCCGACCCGTGATCTCGCCGGTGCAGCGCCCGGACGAGCGCGACGTCCGCGATGTCCGACAACGCGCTTGCTCCTTCACGCTGCCCGTCTGCGTGCACGCGCCCGCGGACGTCCCCGGCGCCGCCGTCCTCGAGAGCCTCACCGACCTTGAGGCCGCGATGCGGGCCTACGACGCGCTCGGTCTGCCGCGCCCGCTCCCCGATGGCGCGCGGGGCGGCGGCCCATCGTACGACCTCTACCTGGAGCGCGGCCCGCGCCGCGGCCCGATGCGCGTGGGGCACGACCTGCGGGCGCTCGGGGAGCGGTTCGACGCCGCGAGCGCGTTCGCCATCATCGCAGCGCCGGGGCGCGGCGGCGGGTGCGCGAGCGCGTCCGACGCGGCCTACGCGCTCGGAGCCGCCGTCGCCATGCGCCTCGACGCCGGGGCGGAGCAGGGCGCGATCGCCATGACGGCGAGCTACCTCGCCGCGATCGCGGCGCCCTGCGCGGCCGAGGAGCTCGCCGCGGTCGACGCCTTCCAGCGGGCGCCCGAGCGGGCGCTCACCGGCGCGGCGCTCGGCGCGCTCGACGGCGGCCTGCTCTTTCCGTGGTACCTCGACGACGCGTACGGCACCGGGACGCCGGCGCAGGTCGCGACGTCGCTGCTCGCCATCGCGGCGCAGTCCACGCCCGCGGGCTCGGCGCGCTTCCACGCCGAGCCCGACACCTTCGATGCGCTCCGGGCGTCCCTGCGATCCCGCGGCGAGGACCTCGACGACCTGCTCCTCGAGTTCGCCATCGCGCGAGCGTTCCTGGGCAGCCGCAGCGACGGCGCGCACCTCTCCGACGCCGAGCGCTTCGGCGATTTCGGCCGGGTTCGCTTCGAGTGGTCGCTGCCCTACGCCACGCTCCCGCGGCGGGTCGCGCCCCTGCGCCCGATCGAGCCGACCGGCGCGACGTACCTCTGGCTCGATCTCTCGGCGGAGAACGCGGCCGCTCGGCCGGATCTCAAGACGGCCGAGATCACCTTCGTGGCCGACTGGGAGCTGCCCGCGCTGTTCCGCTGGGCGATCGTGAAGGTCGACGCGCAGGGCGCCGAGGCCGGCCGCGTCGACGTGGCCGGCGTCTTCGGCAGCAGCCGCGCGCAGCGCACGGTGGTGGGGCTCGACGGGCTCTCGGGGCTGCTCGTCGTGGGCGTCAACGCGGGGAGCATGATCCGGAGCCTCCCGTTCGATCCCGACGACGCGCCGTTCATGCCGCACGCGTACACGGTCTGGCTCTCCAGGTAGGCGCCGCGCCGGCCGGCGCTCCCGCCGGGCGCCCTGCGCAGGCCGCGGCAGGCGCGTCACGCCCTCGCCTCGGCTCCTCGCGCGATCAGGTGCTGCGCGAACCACTCGCCGGCGAGCCGGGCGACCGCCGCGAGCGCGCCCGGCTCCTCGAACAGGTGCGTCGCGGAAGGCACGACGGCGAGGCGGCGCGGGCCCACGAGCGCGTCGAGGGCAGCCTGGTTCAGCGCCAGCACCTCGGTGTCCGCGCTGCCCACGATGAGCAGCGTCGGCGCGCGCACCATCGTCAGGGCCGCGCCCGCGAGGTCGGGCCTGCCGCCGCGCGACACGACGGCGCCCACGGCGCGCGGCCGCGCCGCCGCGGCGATGAGCGCGGCCGCCGCGCCGGTGCTCGCGCCGAAGTAGCCGACCGCGAGGTGACGGAGCTCGGGTCGCGCGAGCGCCCAGTCCGTCGCCCCGATCAGCCGCCGCGCGAGCAGATCGACGTCGAAGCGGAGGTGGGCGCTCCGGCGATCTTCCGCCTCTTCCTCGTCGGTGAGCAGGTCGAAGAGCAGCGTGGCCAGCCCCCACCGCCAGAGCGCCTCCGCGACCGAGCGGTTGCGAGGGCTCCTGCGGCTGCTGCCGCTGCCGTGCGCGAAGATCACGAGGCCGCCCGCCCTCTCCGGGATCGCGAGGTCCCCGGGGAGCGCCGCCGTCCCTGCCTCGACGAAGAGCGGCGGCTCCGCCCCTTCCGGCCTCGGGACCTCGCGCCGCGCCTCGGCGAGCAGCGTGGCGACGACGTCGTCCGACGTCTGCGAGAAATCCTCGTAGTAGGCGCCGATCGCCTGGAGGCCCGGGTCCTCCTCGATGCAAGCGATGCCGTCGACCTCGCGGCTGAGCGACGACAGGCTCGACGGCGCGGCGACCGGCGCGGCGAGCACGAGCCGCCTCGGCGAGCGCTTGCGCAGGTCGCGCAGCGCGGCCCGCACGGTGCCGCCGGTCGCGATGCCGTCGTCCACGACGATCACCGTCCGCCCCTCGACGCGGGGCATCGGCCTGTCACCCCGGAACCGGCGCACCCCGCGCTCCACCTCGGCGGCCTGCCGCTCCGCGATCTCGGCGAGCTCCGCCTCGGAGATCCCCAGCAGCGCGACGAGGCCCCGATCGATGTACACCTCGCCCCCCTCGGCGATCGCGCCCACGCCGAGCTCCGGCTGCCCGGGTGCGCCGAGCTTGCGCACGATCCACACATCGAGCGGCGCGCCCAGCGCGCGCGCCACCTCGTAGCCCACCTCGACGCCGCCGCGCGGCAGGGCGAGCACGAGCGGCGCCTCGCTCCTGTACCCCGAGAGCAGCTGCGCGAGCCTGCGCCCGGCGTCCCTGCGATCCTCGAACAGCTTCGCTCGCCCCATCGTCCCCTCCCCTCACGTCCGCTCCTGCGACTCCTTCAAAAGCGGTGCCGCGGGGCGCGCGCGGCGCGGGCTCGGCCGCGCGCGACGCGACGAGAGGCGGGGGTTGACAGCGATACGGGCAAGGCCGCGCCCGTCACCGCCCCATCAACCGAACAGGCTCCACTCGTCCTCGATGAGCGAGAGCGCGTTGATCAGCTCGACCGCGAGCTCGCGATCGAGCCACTCGTCGATGCGCTGGCCCGCGGCGATCGCGCTGAAGCCCGCGCGTGGGATGCGCTTCGCGAGGTGCGAGAGGCACGAGCCGGTCCGATCGAGGCGCGCGACCCAATCGGTGTCGCGATAGGCATATCTGGCCTGGTGGAACAGCGAGTCGCTGAGCGCCGAGATCCTGTCGCGCACGACGTCGGCGGGCTCGGCGCGGGACGCGATCGCCTCGCGCACCTCGCCGATGGCGCGCAGCACGAGGCAGACCGGCGCGCCCGGATGGAACGAGGTGCGCTTCGGTGAGAACGTCAGCCCGTCGAGCGCAAGGAAGTACCAGGCCTGCGGCGAGGACACGCGATAGAGGAATGCGGCGTTGCAGGCGTCGGCCGCCCTCATCGCGATCTGCCAGGCGCCTTGCTCGTCGATGCCGTCCTGCTCCGCGGGCATCCCGTCGATGCGCTCGATCCCGGCGCCGCTGGCGAGCGGGTCGGCCCACGCCATGACCAGGACCGAGGTCGCGCACGACCAGCTGCACAGGAGGCGCGCGCTCGCCTCCGCGGACACGCGCCCGCTCGGCGCGATCCAGACGAAGCGCCCCTCCTTGAGATCGGCGCGGTACTCGTGGAGCGCGGCGCCGTGGCCTTCGAGCTGCTGGAAGAGCTCCTCCCCCCGCGCCGCCCAGCGCTGGGCGAGGGCCTCCTCGGCGCTCTCGGACGGCGTGTCGTCCCAGTCGAGCTCAGGCGGCCGGGGCGGCGAGAACTCCGCGTCATCCGCTCCGCTCTTCGCCTTCGCGTTCCGGGGTCGGCGCTTCGGCGGCGCGGCGCTGGCCTGCTCGCCGGCGCGCGCTCTCGGGGGACGCATCCTCGGCGCCGCCGGTGGCTCGGCCGCCGCGCGCTTCCCCGGCGCTGCCGGTCGCTTCGCGACGGCGGCCTCCACGAGCGAGGTCGCGCCCTTTGCCTTCCTGGGCCTGGCGCGCGAGCTTGCGGGCGCCCGCTCCTGCCCGTCGCGCAGCGCGGCCGGCGGGCCCGCCTTCGCGCCCGCCTTGCCATGACGCCGCGCACGCGCGGATCCGCTCGATGCCTTGACGGTGCGCCTGGGTTCGGCCGATGTCCCTCGACCGCGCGGTTTGGGCATTGCGACAGGCTATCACGAGCTCGAAGCGCGATATCGATGGAGGCGCCCCGGGAAACGCACATGGTGAGCCGAGCGCCAGATCGCTCGGAGCGCAGGTCCTGGGGCCCGGAGCCGGAGCGCGCGCCGCCGGGACGCGCGTGTCGCGCGTGTTCAGGTCGTGTTCAGTTCGCTTCGCTGAGGGCGCGCCGAACTACCTTCTTGAATTTCGCGAGCGGCTGGGCTCCGCTGACCAGGTAACCATTGATCACGAACCCGGGAGTCCCGGTGATGCCGGCGCTCCGCGCGGCCTGCGCGTCGGCCTCGACGGCGGCGCGATGGGTGTGCTCGTCGAGCGCCTTTGCGAAGCGCGCCGCGTCGAGCCCGAGGCTCTTGGCGTGCTGCTCCAGGGCCGCGCGGTCGAGGTTCGAGGCGTCGCTCACCTTGAAGAGCAGGTCGTGCATCTTCCAGAAGCCGGCCGGCCCTTTCTGCGCGAGCGCTTCCATGGCCGCTTCGGCGGCCAGCTGCGCCTCCGGGTGGAAGGGGAGCGGCAGGTGACGGTAGACGACACGGACCTTGCCCGGGAACGCCTTGATGAGCTCGTCCATCGTGGCGGCGGCGCGCGCGCAGAAAGGGCACTGGAAGTCGGAGAACGCCTGGATGACCACCTTGCCCGCGGCCGCGCCCTTGCTGGGGTGGCCCTTGGGCACCGGCGGCACGGCCACCTTCGGCGGCGGCGCCGGCGGGACCGCCTGCTTCTGGATGGCCTCGTACACCTTCGCGCGCGGCGTCCCGGCCACGACCATCGCCTCCGCCTTGGCGATCTCCTCGTCGATGATCGCCTGGAACTTCTCGATCGGCTGCGCGCCGACGAGGCTGCGGCCATTGATGAAGAAGTGCGGGGTCCCCTGGGCGCCGAGATCGTCGGCGAGATCCACGTCGGCCTCGATCTTGGCAGCGTGCTTGTGCGAGGCGACGGCGCGCTTCACCGCGTCGACGTTCAGCCGGAGGTCCGCGGCGGCGGCCTCTAGGGCGGCGTCGTCGAGGGCGGCCTCGCCGGCGAGGAGGCGATCGTTGGCCTGCCAGAAGGCGTCGTTTCCCTTCTGGGCGCGGGCCTCGCGCGCGAGCTCTGCAGCGGGCTCGGCCCGGGGGTGGAACGGGAGCGGGTTGTCCTTCCAGACGACGCGCAGCTTGTCGCCGTACTGCGCCCTGAGCTTCTCGACCGTCGGCGTGACCCGCCTGCAGAACGGACACTGATAGTCGCTGAACAGCACCATCGTCACGAGCGCCGTGTCCGCGCCGCGCACGGGCGAGTCCCCGACGGGCACGAGGTGCACCACGCCGCTGTCGCCTTCCTCTTCGGCGTCGTCGGGCTCCTCGGCGGGAGGAGCGAAGTTCTTCTTCGCGAGCGCCGCGTAGATCTTCTCCGGCGGCGTCCCCTCGGCGCGGAGCGCCTGCGCCGCGGCGAGCTGCGCGTCGATGATCTCCGCAAACCGCTCCGCCGGCTGCGCGCCGACGAGGAGGACGCCGTTGATGAACGACGCCGGCGTGCCGTTCACGCCGAGCCGCCCGGCGAGCGCCATGTCCGCGTCGACCTTCTGCGCCGCCCTGCTCTGCTGGACGAGCTGCTGGATCTGGCCGGGGGTCACGCCGGCCCGCCGGAGCGCGTTGGCCTCGACCTCCGGCGAGAGCCGCTCGTCGGCCGTGAAGATGGCGTCGTGAAACGCCCAGAAGGCCTTGGGACCCGCGTGCGCGAACACCGCCATCGCGGCCTCGGCCGTCGGCCGCGCCTGCTTGTGGAAGGCGAGCGGGAAGTTCTTCCACACGATCCGCAGCCGCTCCGCGCCGTACCGCTGCTCCAGCTGCCTCAGCGTGCCGCCCAGGTGCTTGCAGAAGGGACACTCGAAATCGGAGAACACGACGATCGTCACGGGCGCGAGCCGGCCGCCGCGCGCCGGATCCGCGCGGGTCACCGGCACCGGACCGGGGTCGCCGTCCGCGACCATCACCTCGTCATCGAACGTCGCTCCCGGATCCGCGGCTGGGCCCGGCTGCCGCGCGGAGGCGCCGCTGCTCTTCACCTGCGAAGCGTCTGGAGGGGGCGGCAGCGCGGAGCTGCAAGCCAGGGCGAACAGCAACGAGAGCCAGGCGACGGCGGCGATGGCGCGGCGAGACATCGCGCGAGTGTACTCCGGTTCCGCGATGACGCCTTCGCCGCGCGGGCGTCGCTGTGCCCAGCGCGGAACGCCTCGCCGCGCCGCCAGGCGCGATTGACGCCCTCGCCGCCTTCGGCCATGACGGGCGCGGCGCGCCGCTCTGCCGCGCCAGGAGAGCGCACCGGAAAGCCATGGAGAAGGTCTACAGCGCCGCCCGCGTCCAGCCGGAAGAGCACAAGGACGTCCTCGCGCAGCTCTGGAAAGAGAACCTCGCCCACGGCGAGGTATCGCAGGAGCTCGTGGAGCGGCGGATGCGCTGGTTCCAGGAGCAGAACCCGGCCGGCCCCCCGCGGACCTGGATGGGCTTTCACGGACCGGAGCGGGAGATCATCGGGAGCGGCTCGTTCTACCCGCGCGACCTGGTTGTCGACGGGCGCAAGCTCAAGGCTGGCGTCCTCGGCGACTTCGGCGTGACCAAGGCGCACCGCATCGCGGGGGCCGCCATGAGCATCCAGCGAGAGCTCGCGAGGGGCTGCCGCGACGCCGGGGTCGATTTCGTCTTCGGCTTCCCCAACAAGGCCTCATTCCCGATCTTCCAGCGCGCCGGCTACAAGAAGATCGCCGATTCCATCATCTGGGTCCGGCCCCTCATGGCCGCGTACAAGCTGAACGAGCTCGCGGCCTCGTCGGCCGGCGAGCAGCGGAGCACCGTGAGCGCGGTGGTGCAGCGGGTCGCCGAGCGGGCCGCGTCGGCGGTCCCCCACCCTCGCTGGCGCGCGCTCTGGGAGGCATCGGAGCCGGGCGCCCCGCCCGCCCCGCTCGCGCAGGCGCTGTCGACCGCGGCGGAGCGCGCCGTCCAGCGGGCGACGGTGAAGCCGGACAACCTCCTGGTCCGCGCCGCGGGCAGCGCCCTCGACGCCTCGATGGCGCTCCGGGACACCGCCGCGCTGCTCGCGAAGGGGAGCCGCGTGCGCACCGAGCTCGTGGACGCCGCCGATCACCGCTTCGACGCGCTGTGGTCGCGGGCGAAGCCCTGGCCGGTCGTCGGCGAGCGGAGCGCCCAGTTCCTGAACTGGCGCTATGCGCAGCTCGGCAACGTCCGATACCGCTTCTTCTGCATGCTCGACCGGCATGACGGGCGGCTGCTCGGCTACGCCGTCTACTCGGTGCGGAACAACAAGGTCGAGATCAGCGACCTGTTCTGCGAGGACAGCGGCCCCACGTTCGACGCCCTGCTGCTCGAGTTCTGCCGGGCGATGCGGCGAGAGGGGCACGTCTCCGTGGGCATGCTCCTCGTGACGCCCCCTTCGTTCAGCGCCCGCCTGCGGGCGCTCGGGTTCTTCTCCCGCCCCCACCCGCCGAACGTCGGCTCGCGGTGGCTCATCGTCCACCTCGATCCCGCCTTCCCCGACGAGCTGCGGCGCGTGCTGCTCGACGCGGAGAGCTGGTTCATGACCGACGGCGAGCTCGACGTCTGAGCGCCCGGGCTCCCGCCTTTCGGGGGATCCCACCGATCCGCTGGACCACCTCCTCCCGCCGGTTACCCTTGCCTCTCCATGGATAACGAGGCGCCGGCCCTGTCCATCGCGCGGCTGCGCTCCGTCTGGGATGCGGAGGTGGGCCCCTCCGCGCGCCGCGCGCTCACCGCGGCCGCTTGCGCAGGGCTGTTCGGCGCGGCGCACGTGGCGCGCGTGGGGTCGCCGCTCGCCCGCGGGCTCGCCGGCGCCGGGCTCGCGCTGCTGCTCGCAGCGATCGCCGCGCGGGCCATCCTGGTGCGCCGCCGGCGCGGCGACGCCCGGCGCACGGTGCGCGAGATCATCGGTCGCACGGACGAGGCGCTCGGCGCCGCCACCCTGCGGGCGCTCACGCTCGCGGATCGCGCCGCGGCCGACGATCGCGTCGGCTCGCCGGAGCTCGCCGGCCTTCACCTCCGGCGGCTGCTCGGCCGCGCCTCGCAGGCGCGCGTCGTCGAGCGCGCGCGCCAGGCGGCGACGCGGTGGGCGAGCGCGGGCCTCGCCCTCGGCGCGGCGGCGCTCGCGGCGGCGGTGATCGAGCCGTCGCGCGTCGTCGAGGGGCTCGATGTCCTCGCCGCCCGCGGCGGCGAGGCTCCCCTCGATCTGCCGTGGATCGAGGAGGTCGAGATGACGGCGGCGCCGCCCGATTACCTGCACCAGGGCGCGGAGGAGCTCCTGCCGTTCGCCCCGACGATGCAGCCCCGAGGGACCGTGATCACGGTGCGCGGCCGCCCCGTCCGCGCGGGGCGCGCGCTCGTGCTGACGGACGGCGGCGCCGAGGTGCCGTTCGTCGACGACGGCAAGGGCAGCGTGGTCGCCCGCTGGACGCTCGGCGAGTCGACGACCCTCCAGGCGGCCGCGCGCTTCGGGCAGGTGCGCGTCCGGCAGGCCGACGCGCAGCGCGTCGTGTCGATCCCGGACGACGCGCCGCGCGTCACGCTCGAGGGCGCGCCCCGCACGGTGAAGCTCCTCGACGAGCCCAGCATCCCGCTCCGCTACGAGATCACCGACGATCACGGCCTGCGCGAGGTCGATCTCGTCCTGCGCGCCGGAGCGAAGGAGGAGCGGCGGGTGCTCTCGCGGCCGGCGGCGGACGCGAAGGTCGACCGCGGAGGCTACGAGCTCCGGGCGCGCGATCCCTTCTTCCGCAGGACGTACGTGCCCGTCGAGGTGCGGATCGAGGCGCGGGACAACGATCCGATCGAGGGCCCGAAGTGGGGCAGGAGCGAGGCCATCCTGGTCGTCCCGCCGCAGGTGGGCGAGCCCGAGGCGCGGCGTTACGCCGCGCTCGTGAAGGCGCGCGACGCCCTCACGGATCTGCTCGCCGACCGCATCGGCCAGAGGACGCCGGAGGCGGGCGGCGCCGCGGCGCACGCGGCGCACGAGGCCGAGGTGCAGGCGACGGCCAAGGCGGCGGTCGAGGCGGCGCTCGCCGCGGATCATGGCGGGCTGCGGGTGCGGGGGCGCATCGCGTCGCTCGCCCGAGGTCAGCTGGCCCGGCTCGACGCGGCGCTCGCCGCCGAGCGGAAGTCGACGACCCGCGCGGCGCACCAGGAGCTGCTCGACGAGACCGAGGGCGCGCTGCTCGCGTTCGACGCCGGCCTGCGCGGCCTGGGCCACCGCGACGCGCGGGCCGTCGCGCAGCGGCTCGCCGACGTCGCGGACGAGGCGGCGGCGGCGGCCGAGCTCCTGGGCAGCGGCGACCGCGAGGGCGGCGAGGTCCGCCTGGAGGCGGCCGTCACGGTGCTGGGCGGCGGGGGGGTCGAGCTCGGCAAGCTCGGCGAGCTCGGCCTCGACCTCGGCGAGATCGTCGCGAACGACCTGCGCCGGATCGCGCGCGCCCGCGGCGCCAGCGACTGGCTGCACGCCGAGCTTTCGGCGCGCGATCTCGCGGCGCGGCTCAGGCGGCCGGAGCCTTCGTTCGGCGGCGGCGGCCGCGGCGGGGTGGAGTCGGGCGCGCCGCGCGGGCCTGACCCCGGGGACGCGTCGAACGCCGACGAGAGCGTCGCCCAGAGCGAGCGGGATCTCGAGGAGCTCGCGCGCGATCACGCCGCCGAGACGAACGCGGTCGCCGAGGAGCTCTCGCGCGCGTCGCGGCCCGAGGACATCGCGGCGCTCCGGGAAGAGGCGAAGAAGCACGCGGAGGCGATCCGAGAGGCCGTGCGGGACCTGCCGCAGCCGGGCGCGGCGCCGGGCTCGGCCGAGTCCGCCGCGGCGGCTGGCAGGGAGCAGGCCGAGGCGATGGCCGGCGCGCTGGAGCAGGGCCGCCCCGAGGAAGCGGTGACGAACGGCCGGGGCGCGATGCGCTCGCTGGGCGACGCGAAGCGGCTCGGCGGGCAGGCCGGCGGCTTCTTCCCCGAAGAGCGCGCCGCTCGCGAGGCCGGCGAGGCGCAGCAGGCGCTCGCCGAGGAGCTGGCCTGGGCCGAGGAGGCGCTGCGCAAGCTGCGGCAGGCGGCGGCGGAGCGGGCGCGGGACGGCCTCGGGAAGTCGAGCCAGCGCGAGGGGTCGCTCGCTGACCGCGCGCGCGATCTCCGCAAGCGGGGCGAGCGCGGCGACGGCCGCATGCCCGAGGAGATGCTCGATCGCCTCGACGAGGCCGAGCAGGCGATGCGCGACGCCCAGCGCGCCCTCGCCGAGGGGGACGGCGAGGGCGGCAACGAGCGCCAGCGCGACGCGCAGCGGCTGCTCGAGATGTCGCGCAGCGAGGACCAGGGTCAGGACAGCGACGCCGAGTCGGAAGGGGATCGGAACATGGCGAGGAAGGCCGACATCCCGGACAAGGACAAGCACAAGGGCCCCGAGGAGTTCCGCCGTCGCGTGCTCGAGGGGCTCGGGGGGACCTCGGAGCCGCGGCTGCGAGAGGCGATCAAGCGTTACGCGGAGGGGCTCCTGAAATGACGCGCACAGGCGGTGGGGCGGCCACGGCCCGGCGCGGGGCGACGGCGATCGCGAGGCGCGGCCTCCGGGCGGCGATCCTCGCCGGGCTCGCGACGGCGTCGGCGACCGCGTCCGGACGCCTCACGGTCGGCGATCTCGATCGCGCGGCGCGGGCCCGGGCCGCGATCCTGGAGATCGACGTCCCCGCGGCGCGGGACGCCCTGAAGGACGCGGATCCGGCGGACCTCGCGCTCGCGCTCGAGCGCGGCCGCCTCGCCATCTACGAGGGCGACTGCGACGCGGCCTCGGCGATCCTCGCGCGCCCCGATCTCGCGGCGACGGCCGAGGGCGCGGCGCTCGGGGACATCGCGCGCGGCTGCGCCCGGGCCACCGCGGCGACGGTCGTCGTGAACGACGAGGAGCGCGGCGTCTGGGTGCGGCTCCAGGACGACGACGATCGCGCGCTCGTGCCGCTCCTCGTCGACGTCGCGGCGAGGACGCGCGACGTGCTCGCGAAGGACCTCGGCGTCGAGCTCCTCCAGCCGCTGCGGATCGATCTCGTCCGCGATCAGTTCACGCTCTCCGCGATGACGGGGCTGCCCGAGGAGGCGGCGCGAACGACGGGCACGGTCGCCATCGCCAAGTGGGGGCGGGTGACGATGCTCTCGCCGCGCGCCACGCCGAACGGCTACCCCTGGCTGGACACGCTCGCGCACGAGATAACGCACCTCGCCCTGTCCCGCGGGACGCGCGACAACGCCCCGCTGTGGCTGCAGGAGGGCGTGGCCAAGCGCGAGGAGGTCCGCTGGCGCGTGCCCGACCCGCTGGACGACGTACCGTCCGCGGACGCGATCGCCTTCCTGGGCATCCAGAGGGGCCTCGGGCGGCCGCTCGACAAGATCGGCCCCTCGATCGCGATGCTCCCGAGCGCGGAGGAGGCGGCCGTCGTGTTCGCCGAGGTCGCGAGCTTCATCCGTTACTGGACGAGGGAGGCGGGCGACACGGCGCTGCCGCAGCTCCTGCGCCGGCTCAAGGACGCGAGCAGCGACGCGGACCTCGAGCGGGCGATCGCCGAGATCTCCGGCGCGGACCTCGCGGCCTGGGACAAGCGCTGGCGCGCCTACCTCGCCAGCGTGCCGGCCGACGTGCCGCCCGACCTCGCGCCCGGCGCCGACATGCCGCACCGGCAGGAGGTGAGCAAGCGGGTGCGGCTCGGCCAGCTGCTCCATGACCGCGGCCACCACGCCGCCGCCGCGGTGCAGCACGCGCGCGCGCAGGCGCTCGCGCCGCACGAGCCGGCGGTGCGCTGCTTCCTCGCCGCCGCCCTGCTGGCGTCGGGCGAGCGCGCGAGCGCCTCGCCCCTCGTCGAGCGGGTCGAGGACGTGCACAGCCGCTACGGCCGGTGGTGGTCGCTGCACGGGCTGCTCCACGGAGGCCCCGACGGGGACCGCGCCTTCTCGGCGGGCACGGCGCTCGATCCGCTGAACCCCGACGTGGCCTGCGAGGAGAAGCTGCTGCCCGATCTCCCCGGCGACCCCCTCCGTTCGGCCCTCTGCGAGGCCGCGCGCCGCAGGGCGCGCTAGGCCGTCGCCTCCGAGATCCAAAAAAAGACGGCGAGCCGAGGAAATAGCGCCGCTCGACGCAATGGCGCGCGAGCGGCGGTTTGTTCGCGAGCGCGCCCGCTCCGGATTCCGTCGCGCCGCAGCGCGCTCCTACGGTGCGCGGGATGCCGAACCCTGGTCGCATCCCCTTGATGATCGCGCTGGGCCTCGCCCTGCCGGCCCCGGCCTACGCCCACGGCGCGCAGCGCGCGCCAGAGCCGCGCGTGCACAGCGAGTTCAGCGCGTCCTCCGTGATGGCATTTGGCCTGACACCCACGGCGGGCATCGGCATCTCGCCCGCTGCCGCCCTCCGCTGGTCCGACCTGTCCCTGTCGCTCGAGGCGCGGGCGATCGTCGCGCTGGGCGGCCCTCCGAGCGATCTGCCGAGCGCCGGCCCGCGGCGCATCAGCGCCGGGCTGGGGGTCATGTCGCTCTGCAGGCACCGGGACGGCGTCTTCCTGTGCAACGTCTTCCAGCTCGGCGCTGTCCGCGCGCCCATCCCGGAGAGCATCACCCAGACGGAAGGCGACGTCCTCTGGCTGCTCACCTCCGGCGCGCGCGGCGGCGCCGAGTGGCGCATCGCGCGGTACCTCCAGCTGCGCAGCTTCCTCGAGCTGCACATCGTCCTGGCGCGCCCTCTGCTCTCGGCCGGCCCGGCCGCGAGGTGGAAGAGCTCCGCCGTCGCGGCGATCGCCGGGATCGGCCTGACGTTCCCGGTGGACCCGGGGTGAGGAGGGTCGCGCCTGCGCGCCGTGACCCACGCCCCGCGCCTCCTCGGGCCTCGCGCGGCTCAGGCGTCGTGCCGGAGGAGGTCGTGCGCTCCGCGCGGCCTCAGTGCTTCGCGCGGAGCGCGCGCGCCAGGGTGTTCCTGCCGACGCCGAGCCGCTTCGCCGCTTCCGTCTTGTTCCCCTCGCACGCCCGGACCATCGCCTCGACGTAGCGCCGCGTCACCTCGTCGAGGGTGAGCCCGAGCGGCAGCGCGACCCGCGCGTCGCCCTCGGGCGCCGCGGCGGCGGGCGGCGGGGCGCCTTCGCCCCGGCGCGTCGGGAGGTGCCCCGCGGAGATGCGGCCGTCCGGCGCGAGGGCGATGGCGCTCTCGACCCAGTGCTCGAGCTCGCGCACGTTGCCTGGCCACGTATGCGCGCGGAGGTGGCGGAGCGCGTCCGGATCGAAGCGCGGCGACGGCCTGCCGTACCTCGTCGCGTAGACGTCCGCGAAGTGCCGGGCCAGCGTCTCGACGTCGTCCGGGCCGCGCTCGCGCAGGGCCGGCAGATCGATCTCGACGACGCGCGCGCGGTAGTAGAGGTCCTTCCGGAAGCGCCCCTCGGCGACCGCGCGCTCGAGGTCGCAGTGCGTGGCGCACACGACGCGCACGTCGGCGCGGAGCGACTGGCGACCGCCGACGCGCTCGAAGGAGCGGTCCTGCAGGAAGCGAAGGAGCTTGCCCTGGATGTCGAGCGGCAGGTCCCCGAGCTCGTCGAGGAACAGCGTGCCGCCCTCGGCGAGCTCGACCTTGCCCGGCACGCGCCGGTCCGCGCCGGTGAACGCCCCCCGCTCGTGGCCGAAGAGCTCGCTCTCGACGAGCTGCGCCGGCAGCGTCGTGCAGTCGACGGTGACGAAGGGCCTCGTCTGGCGCCGCGAGTTGACGTGGATCGCCCGGGCGAACAGGCTCTTGCCGGTGCCTGTCTCCCCGCGGAGCAGCACGGTCGCGTCGGTCTGGGCCGCGAGCTGGACCTTCTCGTACACGGCGGCCAGCCGCTCGCTCCGGCCGACGATCCGGTTGAACGGCCCCTGCAGCACGACCCCCGGGCCGCCGCCCTCGGCGGCGCGGAGCGTCGTCAGCGAGAGGGCGCGGGCGAGCTGCGTCGCGAGGGCGACGAGGTAGCGCTGGTCCTCCTCGTCGAAGGGCGCGCCCGCGCGGTTCAGCAGCTGGACGACGCCGCGGACCGGCGCGGCGCCGTCCTCGCGGATGGGCGCGACGAGCATCGAGCGCGTCGTGTAGCCCGTCGCCCGGTCCGCCGACGGATCGAAGCGCGGGTCGCGCGAGGCGTCGTCGACGCGCACGACCTGCCCGGTCGTGGCCACGTGCCCGGCGATGCCGCGCTCGAGCGGCTGCCTGAGCGAGGGGAGCTCGGGCAGCAGGGCGACGCGCGTCACGAGATCGCCGCGCTCGGCGTCGACGAGCCAGATCGTCGCGCGGTCGGCGCGGAGCGCCTTCGCGAGCCGCTCGCACGCCGTGCCGAGGAGGGCGTCGAAGTCGACCTCCCGGGCGAGGAGGGAGGCGAGATCGACGAGCAGCGAGAGGCGCGACATGGATAGCGGAGCAGTGTCCAGCATAGAGGGCGCCACGCTTGTCGTCATCCGCGTCATCACGCGGCCCGCGCGAGGGCCTCGACGTGGATGCACAGCCCCTCGCGCGCGGCGACCGAGCCAGGGAAGAGCTCGCGGGAGAGGCGCTCGATCTCGGCGACGCCGGCGTCCGTCCGCTGCGGGTCGTGATGGAACAGGACGAGCTTCCGCGCGCCGCACGCCCGCGCGATCTCCGCGCCCGCGACGTACGTCGAGTGCCCCCAGCCGACCTTCGAGCGCCCGCCGTCGCCGCGGTACTCCTCCGGGGTGTACTGCGCGTCATAGATGAGCACGTCGGCGCCGTCCGCGAGCGCGCGCAGCGCCGGATCGACGCAGGCGTAGTGCTCGGTGTCGGTCGCGTAGACGACGCTGCGGCCCTCGTGCTCGACGCGGTAGGCGAGGACGCCGCCCGGGTGGTTGAGCTTGGCGATCCGCACGTGCACCTCGCCCACATCGAACGCCTCGCCCGGCCGCGCCTCCCGCACGGCGATCTGCGCGCAGAGCTCATCCATGCGGACGGGGAAGCTCGGCGCGGCCATCTGCGTCGAGAGCACCTCGCGGAGGCTCCCGACCCCGTGCGCGCTGCCCACGAACGACAGCCGCGAGCTCGGCAGGTACGCCGGCACGAAGAACGGCAGGCCCTGGATGTGGTCCCAGTGCAGGTGCGACAGCAGCACCGTCGCCTCGACCGGTCCCTCCCGGAGCAGGGCATCTCCGAGCTTGCGCACGCCCGTCCCTGCATCGAGGATGATCCGCGACGATCCGCAGCGAACCTCGACGCAGCTTGTGTTTCCGCCCACCGCAGCCGTCTCCGGCCCAGGCGAAGCGATGCTCCCGCGAACTCCCCAGAACTTGATCTCCATCGTTGTTGCGAGCCTCCTCGGCCCTCTTCAGCGAGCGGCGTGCCAGGACGCAGGCCATTGAAATCCCTTCGCTTTTCTGCTGCGCCCGCGGAGGTCGATCGAAGTTGCAGCGCGAGGTCCGGATCGCCGCTTCAGAATGGATCGCGTCGAGGGGACGGCCTGCGGGCCCTCGCGCCCCGATTTGCGCGGAGCGGCGCTTCGCGATTGACGCGCTCGCAGCGACGTGGAGAAACGTGGGGCGCGGGGGACGGGCCTGGCGTCGCGCCTCGGATCGCGCTGTGCGTCGCGTCAAGGCTGAGCTCCCTCGCTGGTTGGGGACCGCGCCGACGCTGGGAGGTTCGTCTGACCCGAGCGTTGACCAAGGTCCTTCCTGAGGCCTAGCATTCCTGCACCGCTCTCTTTCCCGCATCGTTACCGCTGCTCCGCACAATGACCGTTGCCACCTACGCCGCCGCACAGCTGTTGCGGGTGCTTCCGCGAGAGCGCATTACCCGGGCCGTTGGCCGCCTCTGCGACGCCAGAGCACCCGCCGCCGTCTTGAGCACGGTGGTGAAGCTCTACGCGCGCGCGTACCGCGTCGACATGGACGCCGCCGAGGTGCTGACGAGCCCTTACGAGAGCTTCGACGCGTTCTTCACGCGCAAGCTCCGCGAGGGGATGCGCCCTGTCTGCTCCGATCCCGGAGCCATCACCAGCCCTGCCGACGGACGGGTCGAAGCGATCGGCCCCGTGACCGAGGGTGGGCGGCTGACCATCAAAGGGCAGCCCTACCGCGTGGAAGACCTCGTGGGCGACCCCGCAGAAGCCACGCGCTATGACGGCGGGCAGTTCGCGATCGTCTACCTGTCGCCCCGCGACTACCACCGGGTCCATTCGCCCGTCGCCGGGCGGGTGAGCCTCATCCGCTCGATGCCGGGGGAGCTGTTCCCGGTGAACGCGATCGGCGAGCGCCACGTCCCGGGCCTCTTCGCGCGCAACCGGCGCGTCGCGATCGTGATCGACACGGAGCGCCAGGGGCGCGTTACGGTGGTGATGGTGGGCGCGATGATCGTCGGACGGATCACGGTGAGCGCCGTCGACGCGCGCGACGTGCCGCTCGGCCTGCACACGATCTCGCCGGCGCTTCCGGTCGCGTGCGGCGAGGAGATCGGCAAGTTCCACCTCGGATCCACCGCGGTCATGTTCGTGGAGCGTGGGGTGGCGCCCCCCTGGAGCAGGGCTCCTGGGCCGATCCTCTACGGCGAGCCGCTAGGCGGAGGGGGCCAGCGATGACGAGCGAGCGGCCGCGCAACCCCCTGGCTACGCCCGCCCAGGAAGGCGGCGCCTCCGGAGAGCCCGGCGCGCCGCTGCCGGGCGAGGCAGGGAACGCGGCCGCACCTGCGCCGCAGGGAGACCAGGGCTCGCTCCCCGCGCGAGCGTCCGCTCCACGGCCCGAGCGCTCGCCGAGCGCGCGCCCGCAGCTCGCGACGACGACGCCGCTGCCGCGCCTCGATGTCATCGCGGGCATCACGGACGGGAGCTCCGGCGGGCAGATCGCGGAGATCCCGGACCTCGATCTCGACCCGCGGATCGCCGGACCGCCCACGGAGCGCTCGCGGCACGGCGCTCCCCTGCCGACGAGCCCCAGCTCCAGGCGGTCCTGGCAGTCGCTCGCGACGGAGGTGGAGCGGGCGGCGGAGGTGGAGCGCGGCGAGGGCGCGAAGACCGGGCGACGGCGCTCGCGGCGGCTCGTGAACGTGTCCGGAGACGCAGCGCAGCAGGGTGACGATCAGGTCGCCACGCACGACCGCGCCACCGTGCCCGAGGACGCCGCGGCGCAGCGCTCGGGCGCGCGCGACGAGGCGGACGACGACGGGTGGCCGAGCGCCTCCGAGAGGCGGCCCAGCTACCCGACGCTCGATGCGCCCCGGCATCCCAGCGAGCCCGCGCTGGATGGATCCAGGCCCCCCAGCAAGCCGGCGGCGGCGACGGCGGCGGCGACGAACCTGGCCGAGCTGGTTCCGCCCCGTGCCGTCCCGCGTCCGTCACCGAAATCCTCGAGCATGCCGCCGATGCCGGCGCCGAGCGGGCTCATCATCGATCCCGATTCGGTCGCGGTGATCCGGCCGCTCCAGATTGTCAGCATCGAGTCGGACCTGCCGCCGGTGCCGCCGATCACCTCGGCCCCCGAGCCCGCCAGACCGCCGCTCTTGACCGATCCGGCGGAGCACGAGTGGCCGCCGCTCCAGTTCAGGATCCGGCCGGACGACGTCCCGACCGGGATGGGCCTCGATTCGTTCCAGGAAGGCCTCCCCGAGGGCCCGCCGACGGCGCGCGACGCCGCCGTCGACGCCCTCCAGCCGCAGCCTCGGAGGCGGCCCAGGAGGCAGGCCTCGGCGCCGGAGATCGACGCGCACCCCTTGGACTGGCCGCTGGGGGCGGGCGCGGACGTGGTCGCGGAGGTCGAGCCCGAGTCCGAGCCCGTCGCCGAGGTGAAGGCCGAGCTATCGAGCGCTCCTCCCGCGGGCGGCGAAGGCCAGCAGGCGCAGGGCGACGCGACGCGCATCACCGTGCCGCCCAGGAGCACCGAGGTCGAGCTCGAGGAGGTCGAGCCCGAGCGCGACGCCGAGCTGGCCGACGCGGGCTCGGCCGCGCAGGCCGATCCGCACGGCGCGCACCCCAAGAAGCCACCGCCGCCTCCCTTGCCGCCGCGGCGCCCGCGCGCGCAGGCGCTGGCATCACCGGATCTCGCGACATTCACGAGCTCGGTGCCGCCGCCGCCCGCGTCGGCGCCGCCCGTGTCGGCGCCTTCGTCGCACGGCGAGCCGTCCGCGTCCGCGCGGCCCGCCGCTCCCGCCGCGGCGCCCGCTGCAAAGCAGGTCGAGCACGATTCCGGACCCTCGACCGAGCCCGCCGCGCGCCGGAAGCGCCCGTGGTGGGAGGAGCTCTTCGGCGACGACTTCCTGCGCACGCTCGACAAGATCGACAGCAAGGTGGTTCGCCGCGAGGTCGATTTCATCGAGGAGCGGCTCGGCGTCGAGAAGGGCGCGGTGATCCTCGATCTCGCGTGCGGCGCAGGCGGCCACGCGATCGAGATCGCCAGCCGCGGCTACAGCGTTGTCGGCTACGACCTGTCGCTCGCCATGCTCGCCCGCGCCGCCGACGAGGCGCAGGACCGCGGCCAGAAGCTGAACTTCCTCCAGGGCGACATGCGCGAGATGACGTTCGAGGAGACCTTCGACGGCGTCTACTGCTGGTCGACGAGCTTCGGCTACTTCGACGACGAGAAGAACGTGGATGTCCTCGCCCGCATCCGCCGCGCCCTCCGCCCCGGCGGGATGCTCCTGCTCGACATCGTCAACCGCGACTATGTGGCGTCCCGCCAGCCGAGCCTCGTCTGGTTCGAGGGGGAAGGCTGCGTCTGCATGGATGAAATGCACGTGGATTTCTTCACGAGCAGGCTCAAGGTGAAGCGCACCGTCATGTTCGAGGACGGCCGCTCGCGCGAGCTCGACTACTCGCTCCGCCTCTACGGTCTGCACGAGCTCGGCAAGGTGCTCCACGAGGCGGGCTTCAAGGTCACCGAGGTGACCGGACACCCTGCGCACCCCGGCGTCTTCTTCGGCTCCGAGTCGCCGCGGCTCATCGTCCTTGCCGAGCGGAGCTGAGGCGCTAGGGCTCCCCGGGAATGAGCTTCGAGGCCGCGATCGCGCGCGCGCTGCCGGGGATCCCGCGCAGCGCCTCCCCCGTCGATCAGATCGCCTACGCCCGCGATCTCTGGCCGCGGCACCACCTCGCGGTGACGGAAGGCCGCATCGCCGAGCACCGGCCCGGGATGATCGTCTGGCCGTCCTCCGCGGAGGAGGTCGCCCAGGTGGTGCGCTTCTGCGCGGACGAGGGGCTCCCGCTGGTGCCTTTCGGGGCGGGCTCGGGCGTGTGCGGCGGCGTCTTGCCGGACGAGCGCACGGTCGTGCTCGACCTCAAGCGGCTCTCCCGCCGCCGCTCGCTCGATCGTCAGGCCCCGTCGGTCGAGGTCGAGGCCGGCGCGCTCGGCATCCGCTTCGAGGAGGAGCTCAACGCCGAGGGCTTCACGCTCGGCCATTTCCCGTCGTCCATCCTCTGCTCGACCGTGGGGGGCTGGGTCGCGGCGCGCAGCGCCGGCCAGTGCTCCGGGCTCTACGGCAAGATCGAGGACATGGTCGCGTCGCTCGAGTGCGTCGTCGGCCGCGGCGAGATCGTCCGCTTCGATCGGCGCGCGCGAGGCCCGGATCTCACGCCGCTCCTCATCGGCAGCGAGGGCGTGCTCGGCGTGGTCACCGCCGCGACGCTCCGGCTGCACCCCGCGCCGCCGGCGCGCGCGTTCGCCGCGTTCTCGTTCCCCAGCGTCGAGGCCGGATGGGACGCGATGCGGGCGATGTTCCAGGCCGGCCTCCGCCCGGCGGTCTCGCGGCTCTACGACCCGTTCGACTCCTTCATGGCCCGGCTGGGCGCCGTGCGCCGGCAGCGCGCCCACGCCGGCGCAGCCGATGAACCCTCCGGCGGGACGGCCGCGCGGGGGCACGGCGCGCGCGGCCCTGGGGCCGGCGCCGCGGTGCTGCGCGGCCTGCTGCGCGCGCCGGGGCTCCTCAACCAGATCGTCGACGGCGTCGGGTCGCGCGTGCTCCGCGGCGCGACGCTCATCCTCATCTTCGAGGGCACGGCGCGCGCGAGCGCGGACGACCTCGCCCGCGCCGCGGCGATCGCGGAGCGCGGCGGGGCCAGGCCGCTCGGCGAGGAGCCCGCGCGCCACTGGCTCGCGCACCGCTACAGCGTGAGCTACCGCCAGGCGCCCGTGTTCATGGCGGGCGCGTTCAGCGACACCATGGAGGTCGCCGCGCCCTGGTCGCGCCTCGACGGGCTCTACCGCGCGGTGCGCGGCGCGCTCGGGCGCCACGTGTTCGTGATGGCTCACCTGTCCCACGCGTACCCGGACGGCTGCAGCATCTACTTCACCTTCGCTGGCAGCGCGCCGAGCGTCGCGGCGGCCGAGGCGAAGTACGACGCGGCCTGGCGGGCGGCCCTCGACGCCGCGATCGGCGCCGGCGGGACACTCTCGCATCACCACGGGGTCGGCCGGAGCAAGGCGCCGCGGCTCGGCGCCGAGCTCGGCCTCGGCGTCGACGTCATCCATGCGCTCCGCGGCGTCTTCGACCCCGCCGGCATCATGAACCCTGGCAACCTGCTCCCGCGCGAGGCGCCCTCCACCGCGCGCCGCCCGCTGCCGCCGCCGCCCGCGGCGCCTGTGCTCGACGGCGACTCCATGCTCGTGCACGCCGCCGGTACCGCTCGCCTCGGCGAGATCGAGCGCGCCCTCGAGCAGCGCGGCCTCACGCTGGCGATCGACTTCGGCGCGACCTCACCCGAGCTGACGCTCGACGCGTGGATCGCGGCGGGCGCCCCCGGCGCCCCGGATCCGTGGAGCGATCCGGTCGATCACCTCGTCGCCGGGTTCACCGCGCGGCTCGCGTCCGGCGCCGAGCTCGCGGTGCGGCCCGCCCCGCGGCGCGCGGTGGGCCCGGATCTCTTCGCGCTGTTCCTCGGCGTGGGTGGGCGCGCCGGCGCCATCACGTCCGCGCACCTCCGTGCCCACGGCGCGTCGCGGTCCCGCGCCCTGCCGACCGCGCTGCCGAGGCAGCCGTCGCTCCGTGACGACGAGGCGGCGTGGCTCGACGCGGCGGTGAGCGCCGCCCGCGGCGTCCGCTGAGCGCGGTCGGCGCCGCGCTCACTCGGAGCGCGGACGGCGCGGACGGCGTTCAGCCGGGAGGCCAGGCCATCGGCCTTCCACCCATCACGTGGACGTGGATGTGGAAGACCGTCTGGCCGGCGTTCGCGCCGCTGTTCACCACGGTCCTGAAGCCGCTCTCCGCGATGCCGGTGAGCTCCGCGACCCGCCGCGCGGCGAGGAGCAGCCGGCCGAGGACGGCCTCGTCCTCGGGCGTGGCCTGGGCGATGCCCGCGATGTGGCGCTTCGGGATGACGAGCGCGTGCGTGGGCGCCTGCGGGTTCACGTCGTGGAAGGCGATGACGTGCTCGTCCTCGAACACGACCTTCGACGGGATCTCCTTGTTCGCGATCTTGCAGAAGATGCACATGGCCGCCTCCTACTCCCAGGGTGCTTGCGAGTCACGCCGCGCCCGGTCACGCGGCAGCGCCCTGGTCCCGGGGTCCGGCTCTCCCGGCTCCCCCTCGCCAGGAGACTCCAGCGCTCCGCCGGGCTTCCCCTCGGGCAGCAGCCGGGCGAGCGCGCGCTCGATCCGCGACGTGTCCGCCGGCTCGGGGAGGAGCGCATGCGGCAAGGCGGCGCCTGTCGCCGAGCTCGGCGCGGCGTCCCCGCCGCCCGGCTGCTCGGCCCGCGGGACCGCCCCGCGCGCGACCGCGATGCGGAGCACCGCGAGCTCCAGGGCGTCGAGCGTGGCGGTGCGCTTCAACCCGAGCGACGGCACGTCGTAGGTGAGCAGCGCGCCGCCGCTCGCAGCGGGCGCGAGCCCGGCGCGGTCCGCGCCCGCGACCAGCTGCCGCACGATGCTCCTGAGCAGCGCCGCCCGCCGCCGCACCCGGCGCGCCTCCGGGTCGGAGTAGAGCGAGAAGAAGCGGTTTCGCGAGAAGGTCGACGGCGCCAGCACGAGCGCGACGAGCCGCGCCTCCAGATCGACGGGCGGCGCCCCTCTCTCGATGGACGGCGCCCCCATCACGTGGCGGGCTCCAGCGCGGGCCCCGAGAGCCCGCCGCGGCGCAGGAGCTCCGCCTGGCGGTGCGTGCGCAGCGCGCCGATGAGCTCGTCGAGGTCCCCTTCGATGATCTTGTCGAGCTTGTGCAGCGTGAGGCCGATCCGGTGATCCGTCACGCGGTTCTGCGGGAAGTTGTAGGTCCGCACCTTCTGCGCCCGCTCCCCCGTGCCGACCATGGTCCTTCGCTCGGCGCTCTGGGCCTCTTCCTGCCGCCGCTGCTCGAGCTCGAGCAGCCGGCTCCGGAGCACCTTCATCGCCTTCGCCTTGTTCTTCAGCTGGGAGCGCTCGTCCTGGCACTTCACGATCATGCCCGTCGGCAGGTGCTTGAGCTGCACGGCGCTGTTCGTCGTGTTGACGCCCTGGCCGCCAGGGCCGCCCGACGCGGCGATCGAGATCTCCAGGTCCTTGTCGTCGATGTGCACGTCGACCTCGTCGGCCTCGGGCAGCACGGCCACCGTCGCGGTCGAGGTGTGGATCCGCCCCTGCGTCTCCGTCGAGGGGACCCGCTGAACGCGGTGGACGCCGCCCTCGTACCGGAGGTGGGAGTAGACGTCCTGCCCCGTGATCAGCGCCGCGACCTCCTTGTAGCCGCCGGCGGAGGCCTCGCTCAGGTTGAGCACCTCGACCTTCCACCGCTTCGTCTCCGCGTAGCGGCAGAGCATGCGGAAGAGATCGGCGGCGAAGAGCGCCGCCTCCTCGCCGCCCTCGCCGCTGCGGATCTCGATCACGGTGTTTCGCGTGTCGTTGGGGTCCTTCGGCAGGAGGAGCACCTCGAGCTCGGCGGCCATCCGCTCGCGCTCGATCTCGAGCTCGGGGAGCTCCGCCTGGGCGAGCTCGGACAGGTCGGGATCGCTCAGCGCCTCGCGATCCTCGGCGATGCGCCGCTCGACGTCCCGCAGCCGGGCGAAGGCGACGACGACGGGCTCGAGCTCGGTGCGCTCGCGGTTGAGCCGCTGGAGCTCGGCCGGCGCGGAGAGCACCGCCGGGCTGCACATGAGGTGCTCGAGCTCCTGAAAGCGGCGCTGAACCGCCTCGAGTTTCGCGATAGGTAGCATCTGCAATCCGAAGACGACGCGGGGTTGGACGGCGGCGAGGGGCCCGGCGGAGCCGGCGCGCGCTAGCCGTGAGCGCCTGCGTAGCCGGGGTCGGCCAGCAGCTTGGAGTAGTCGGCGAACACCCGATCGGGCTGGGCAGGAGCGGCCACCGAGGCCTCACGCCAGAGCGTCGCACGGAGCGACGCGAGGGCGATCTCCAGCTGCGCATCCTCGGGCTCCGCCGTCGTGATCTTCTGGACCAGGAACCCCGGCCAGAGCAGCGCGCGGAGCGGGCCGGTGGTGCAATAACGCGCGAAGATCCGCTGGATCTCGAAGGTGACCGCGGCGATCAGCGGGAGGAACGGCAGCTTCATCAGGAAGAACGTGACGCTCTCGACGAGCCGGCCACCGGGGAGCTTGGGCAGGAGCGCCCCGAGCGACGCCCCGGCCACCGAGAACACCACGATCGACACGAGCGCCACCATGACCAGGAACGTCGTCCCGCAGCGGGGGTGCATGGCCGTCTTCCGGCGCGCGTTCTCGACCTCGAGGACCTCGTGCGCCTCGTAGGTGGAGATCGCCTTGTGCTCGGCGCCGTGGTACTGGAAAACGCGTCGAACCTCGGGGATCTGGCGGATCAGCAGGAGGTAGCCGACGACGATGGCGAGCTTCGCCACGCCGGTGATCGCCTGGAAGGCCGGCGACGTGACCTCGAGACCGAGGCCCAGGAGCTTGTTGACAAGCTCGGCGCCGGCCTGGGGCGCCGCCACGAAGAGCAGGACCGCGAAGAGGATCGGGATCATGCCCATCCCTCCTCCCCGCTTCTTCCCCTCTGCGCCGCCGCCCGGCGCGGGGCTGCCCGTGACCTGCGCGGGCTCGACGTCCTGCGCCGCGATCGCCGCCATGCTGAGCGCCAGGGAGGTGAGGTTCACCCCGCCCGCCTGCCCTGCGCTCGGGCGCTTCGACTCCGGCCCCTTGGCCGAGCCCGCCTCCTCGGCCGAGAGATCTTGCTCATAGAGGTCCGCGGACCAGCGGAGCGCCTGGGATCCCAGGCGGAGCGACTCGACGAGGGTCGCGACCCCCCGCACGAAAGGCCACGTGCGCGGCCCCTTCGAGACAGCGGTCATCGGCTGCTCGCGCACGACCAGCTCTCCCGAGCGGCGCCGGCAGACGATCGCGACCGAGCTCGGCGACCGCATCATGACCCCTTCGATGACCGCTTGGCCGCCGATATACGGACGTGCAGGCTGATCGCTCATACGCGTTCCAATCTAGCGCATAACACGGCCAGCGCATCGGCCCGACCGACCAGCGCCGCACATGGTGAATGTGCCGACGTCGTCCTGTCTGCGTCCGCGTCCGCCGACGCCGCGCGCGACGTCTCGGCCGCTCACGCTCCGCGCAGGGCTAGCGAGCGCGAGGCGAACGAGCCCATCCGCCACGCCCTGGGCGGGCGCGGCGTGACGGGCGAATCCGGTGAAAGAAGGGAGTTCGGGGGTAGAGGGACGATCGGCCCGGCTACTTGCCTGCGGTCGCGTACTTCTTGCGGAAGCGGTCGACGCGGCCAGCGACGTCCATGATCTTGTGCTTGCCCGTGTAGAACGGGTGGCAGGCGGAGCAGACGTCGGTGGTGAAGCTGCCGCGGGTGGAGCGGGTCTCGACGACGGCGCCGCACGCGCAGGTGATCGTGGAGGCCTTGTACTCGGGGTGGATGCCGGGCTTCATGGTGAGTCCTTCGGGTGTTGCGAGGGAGGGCGCCTATAGCTCAGCGCGTCTTGGACCGCAAGAAGCCCCTCGGACGCGCCCGCTCTTCTATCTCTCGTCCGGTTCTCGTCCGGCCCGCTCGACATCGTTTGCGCGGGTTTGCGCGGGTTTGCGCGAGTTCGCGCGGGTTTGCGCGAAGCTGCGCAGCGAGGCGGCCCTGGCGTTGCCGGCCGAGCCCGCCGCGCTTCCCCCAGGAGCTAGGCCCCCGGCTCGAGACGCTGGCGGTGCGAAGCGCGGACACCTTAGGTGCGGCGCGACCGGGCTCCGGTCAAGGTGCGGGCAGCCCCAGCCCGCGCGCACGGCAATTGCTAGAGGCGGCGTTGACGCTCGGGCGCACATGGTTAGTTTCGCGGTCGCGAGCCAGCGAGCTCGCGAAAACTCGGCGAAAGTATCCGGATTCCCAGCGGTTTTTGACGGCTCTGGAGCGGTGGCTCGCGGCAGCTGTCAGCTGAGCCCTGCTGGCCGGTCGGGTCTTCTCGCCCCCCGTGGTCATCAGGCCGTCGCGCAAACAGTTCTCGGAGGTTCAACGTCATGGGCAAGATCATCGGCATCGATCTCGGCACGACCAACAGCGTCGTCGCGGTGATGGAGGGCAAAGAGCCCAAGGTCATCGTGAATGAGGAGGGCTCGCGCCTCACGCCGTCCGTCGTGGCCTGGGACGACAAGGGCGAGGTGCTCGTCGGACAGATCGCGAAGCGCCAGGCGGTCACGAACCCCACCAACACCATCTACTCGGCCAAGCGCTTCATGGGGCGCCGCTACGAGGAGGTGCAGGAGGAGGCGAAGCGCGTCCCGTACACGGTCAGCAAGGGCAAGAACAGCGACGCCTCGATCGCGGTGCGCGGCAAGCAGGCGTCGCCCCCCGAGATCTCCGCGAAGGTCCTCCAGAAGCTGAAGAAGGCCGCGGAGGACTACCTCGGCGAGAAGGTCACCGAGGCCGTCATCACCGTGCCGGCGTACTTCAACGACTCGCAGCGCCAGGCGACCAAGGACGCGGGCCGCATCGCCGGGCTCGACGTGAAGCGCATCGTCAACGAGCCCACGGCCGCGGCGCTCGCGTACGGGCTCGACAAGAAGAACGAGCAGGTCATCGCCGTCTACGACTTCGGCGGCGGCACGTTCGACATCTCGATCCTCGAGGTCGGCGACAACGTCGTGCAGGTCATCTCGACCAACGGCGACACCCACCTCGGCGGCGACGACGTCGACCACCTCGTGATGGACTGGCTCGCGGCCGAGTTCAAGAAGGACACCGGCATCGACGTCTCGAACGACAAGATGGTCGTGCAGCGGCTCAAGGACGCCGCGGAGCAGGCGAAGATCGAGCTGTCGAACGTGCAGGAGACGACGATCAACCTGCCGTTCTTGACCGCGGACGCCTCGGGGCCGAAGCACCTCCAGAAGCAGCTCACCCGGGCGAAGCTCGAGCAGATGATCCGGCCGCTCATCGACCGCACGCTCGAGCCGACCCGCAAGGCGCTCGCCGACGCGAAGAAGTCGCCGCAGCAGATCGACGAGATCGTCCTCGTCGGCGGCTCGACCCGCACCCCGCTCGTCCAGGAGACGGTCAAGAAGTTCTTCGGCAAGGAGCCCCACAAGGGCGTGAACCCGGACGAGGTCGTGGCCGTCGGCGCCGCGGTCCAGGCCGGCGTGCTCTCGGGCGACGTGAAGGACCTCGTGCTGCTCGACGTCACGCCGCTCTCGCTCGGCGTCGAGACGCTCGGCGGCGTGATGACCGTGATGATCTCGAGGAACACCACGATCCCGACCCAGAAGAAGGAGATCTTCTCGACCGCGACCGACAGCCAGCCCAGCGTCGAGGTCCACGTGCTCCAGGGCGAGCGCACCGAGGCCCGCTACAACCGGACCCTGGGCCGCTTCCACCTCGAAGGGATCATGCCGGCGCCCCGCGGCGTGCCGAAGATCGAGGTGACGTTCGACATCGACGCGAACGGCATCCTCTCGGTCCACGCCAAGGACACGGCCACCGGCAAGGATCAGCGCATCACGATCACCGCGTCGGGCGGCCTGAAGGAGGACGAGATCAACCGGATGGTCAACGAGGCGGCGACGCACGAGGCCGAGGACAAGCGCCGGCGCGAGGAGATCGAGCGGCGCAACAAGCTCGATAACCTCTGCTACACGCTGGAGAAGACGATCAGCGAGAACAAGGACAAGCTGCCGGAGGGCGACGTCTCGGCGCTGAACGGGATCATCGCCGAGGGGCGGTCGGCCATCGAGAAGCAGGACGACGCGGCCGTGAGCGCGGCGCTGGAGAAGCTCGAGAAGGAAGCGCACCGCATCGCGAGCGTCATGTACGAGAAGGCCGGCCCGCCCCAGGACGGCGGCGGCGCCGCGCCCGGCGGCGCGCCGGGAGGCCAGCCGCCGCCCCCCGCCGGCGGCAAGGGGAAGGATTCGGTCATCGACGCGGAGTTCGAAGAGTCGAACTGATCGCCGCGAGGAGCCCGCTCCTCGACGGTGTGCGACGAGCGCGGATTCCCCCGCGCGCGTTCGCCGAGCGGCAAGCGCCAAGCGCAACGAGCGCGGATTCGTCCGCGCTCGTTCGCATTTGGAGCGGCCGCCGCGCGCGAGGCCGCGCATGCGGCCGTCGCCTGCGCGGCGCGCTCCTTGGGCGTCGACTCGGATGTCCGGGAGCCGTATAACCGGCGCTCATGCGAACCCTCCTGCCGATCGCCCCCCTGGTCCTGATGGCCAGTTCCCTCGCCTGCGGGCCGTCGCCCGCGCCTGTCGCGCCGACAGCAGGACAAGGCGAGGTCAAGGCCGGGCCTGCCCAGGTCGCCGCCAGCCCAGCGTTCGATCTATCGCCCGTCGCCGAGCCGGCCGACGTCGTCGGCGTGCTCCGCTGGAGCAACCCCGCGGCCACGCTGTCGAGCATCGCGACGTGCGCGGGGCTGCCTCCGGCGCTCGCGGAGACGGGCGCGCAGGCGTTCTCCTCGGCTGTGCTGGGCGAGCTCGTGAGCCCTTCCATCGACACGGACCAGCTCGCCACGGTGCTCGCGCTCGACGCGCCGGTGCACCTGATCGTCGCGCTCGATGACAGCTCGAAGCGGGGCAAGCCCGTGGCGGCCGTGTCGTTCGGGCTCACGTCGCTCGAGCGGGCGAGGGGCGCGCTCGAGGCGGGCGCCGCGCTCACCGAGGTGAAGCCCGGCATGTGGAAGATCGGCGGCAAGGAGCCCTCGTCGTCGAGCTGCTTCCTCGCCGCGTCCGCCGGATCGGCGCCCGCGCGGCTCCTCTGCGGCGATCGGGACCGCGACGTCACGACGCTCGGGCCGTACCTCGCGCGCACGCTGCCGACGCTCGCGCCCGAGGCGCGCGACCTCCACGGCGAGGTCCGCTTCGTCCCGCTCAGCACGAAGTTCGGCGGCATGGCGAAGCAGCAGCTCGGCGGGCTCCCGATCCTCGCGCAGAGCCAGCTCTCGATCGGGCAGCCCCAGTTCGACCGGGCGCTCACTGACGCGGCGACCTCCGTTCAGCAGGAGCTCGAGGCGCTCATCAACGACGCGAGCAAGGCGGTCGTCGATCTCCAGGTCGACAACCAGTCCTGCGTGAACTTCACGGCTGCCCTGGAGCTCCGGGGCCAGTCGTCGTGGGTCGCCAAGACGATGGCCGACAGGGCGAACCGCGCCGCGGCCGCGCCGGCGCTGTACTGGCGCGCGCCGAAGGACAGCGCCGGCGCGTTCTTCGACCACGGCTACGACCCGGCGCACTACGGCGGCATCCTGAAGACGCTGCGCGAGATGCTCGAAGGGTGGCTGGAGAAGGAGAAGATCGGCAAGCCCGCCGATCGCAAGGCGCTCGCCGATCTCCTCTCGCTGCCGATCAACCAGGGGCCGAGCGTGTCCGCCCACGGGTACCCGGACGCGCCTCCTGCCGCTGCCCAGGCCGGAAAGCCGACGCCGAACGAGGCGCTCGACAAGATGATGGGGAGCTTCGTCGGCTGGAACCTGTTCGGGTTCGAGGAGGCGCCCGACGCGCTCATCAAGTACGTGAAGAACGCCGTCACCGCCTACAACACGCCCGGGCTGCGCAAGCGGCTCCCGGAGATCGACGTCGATCCGAAGGATCTGCCGACGGTCAAGGCGGTCCAGGCGCCGAAGGAGCTCGGGAAGTCGTCGCTCGCCGTCGAGATCCAGATCGTCCGCGATCTGCCGCGGCTCGACGACGACGCGAGCTCGACCCCCGCCGCCAAGGGCAAGCAGCGGCCCAAGCTGACGATGACGCTCCACCTCCTCGTCATGGGTGAGGAGAAGACGACGTGGGTCGCCTTCGGACACGACAAGGGCGACCTGCTGAGGCGGCTCGCCTCGGTGAAAGCGGGCGCGCCCACCGCAGCGACGCTCGCGTCACGTCCGGGGCTCGAGAAGCTGAAGACCGGGAAGTTCGCCTGGGGTGGATTCTCGACGCTCTCCCCGATCACCCGCACGTTTCAGAGCGTGCTCTCGACGCTGGATCAGCCCGGCGCGGCGCCGGTGGCGCTGCCTCAGGAAGCTCGCATCTTCGGCGAAGCACTGGCAAAGCTCCCCCACAAAGGGGAAGGGCTGATGTTCGTCACGACCCAGCAGCAGGGCGGCGCCGCGCCGCGGGCCGAGATCTCGATCAACGTGTCGAAGCCCGTGCTCGAGGACATCGGCGCGCTCGTCGCGGCAGGGCTTCGAATGGCCGGCATCACGAAGCCATAGGCTCGTGGATGCGCTATCACCACAGCCAGTAAGCTGGCGCGGCTGCTCCTGCTCGGTCGTGTTCCCTGGTCACCGCGCCGCGCGTGCTTCGTCCGCCCACGTTCAAGATCGGTACGCGAATTGCCACCGAAAAGATGAGAGGAAACAATGAACAACCGTGAAGGTGCGAGTCGCGACGGAATGAGCCCGGCGCAGCCAGAGACGTCTGCCACGCCGGCAGCCGCCATGCCGAGGCCGCCCGTGCGCCGCGCGGCGCCCGAAACGGACGACTCCGATCTCCCGGATCTGACGCAGGAGCAGCTCGACGAGCTCAGGAAGGCGCTCGAGGAGCGCCGGGCGAGCCTCGTCGCCAACATCGATGAGCGGCAGCACGCGGAGCGCGACATCTCGCGCGAGGTCGGCGACGAGATGGACGAGGCCAACGCCGAGGGCGCGACGTCGCTGACGTCGAAGCTCCTGGAGCGCGATGTCCGCGTGCTCGCCGAGATCGACCGTGCTCTCGCGAAGATCAAGGAAGGGAGCTACGGGATGTGCGAGGGCACCGGCGAGCCCATCGGTTACCGCCGCCTCAAGCTGCGTCCCTGGGCGCGCTACAGCGTCGCCTACCAGGAGCAGATCGAGCGCGAAGAACGGACCGGCGGCGGCGCCTGATCGCTCCCCGCCAGCAGACACCGCACGTCCCTCCCCGCCAGCGCGGGCGAGAGACGTGCGGCCTGCGCTAGCGGAGGCGCATATCCGCGGGAGCGCTCGAGCTCGTGCCGAGCGCTCTGGTCCGCGCAGCGATCACACGCAGGAGCAGACCCGCGCGACGAGGCACCTCAGCCGCCCATCCGCTGGATGAACGGGACGATGCGCTCGACGAAGGGCTGCTTGTGATAGCGGTCGAACTCCGCCCAGGTGCAGAGCGTCCGCGGATCCTTCACGCGATCGACGAAGAGCACGCCGTCGACGTGATCCTTCTCGTGCTGGAAGGTGCCCGCCGACAGCCCGCGCACGACGCGGTCGATCGGCCTCCCGTCGCGATCCAGGCCGGTGAGCCGGATCTCGGTGGTGCGGTCGACAACACCCCTCAGGTTCGGGACGCTCAGGCACCCTTCGTAGTTCTCGAACGTCTCCTGCGTGAGCGGCTCGATCACCGGATTGACCACGACGGTGAGCGGGATGTTCGGCTTGTACGGATAGCGGGGGTTGTTCTGCACCTCGACCGCGAAGATGCGGACCGGCACATGGACCTGGGTGGCGGCGATGCCCGCGCCGTTCGCGTCGCGCATCGTCTCCACCAGATCGTCGATGAACGCCTGCATCGCAGGGGAGGAGAGCTCTTCTGGCGTGACCTCACGCGCTCGCTGCCTGAGGACAGGGTTGCCGATGTGGGCGATTTTCAGGAGCGTCACGCGGCGATCGTACCATGGACCCGCGCCGTCGGCCTGGCCTGCCATAGCGGCGCCCAGGCGCTGATCCATGCGGCGCGCGGCGGCGTCAGCTATGGAGACGGGGCATGCACTACTTCCCTGACGAGCCTTGCGTCCCCGAGCAGCAGCAGGCGACCGCCGTCATGCATCTCCGCTTCGAAGACGTCAGCCAGAACGGACGGGTGATGCTGGACGCGCTGCCGCACGGCCTCGGGCCCGCGGTCTGGATGAAGCTCCTGCGGGCGAGCCCCGTCGAGGCGCTCATGCTCACGCAAGGAATCGTCCCGATCCTCACCCGCCTCATCATCGAGGGCGGAGAGGGGCCGATCGCGACGCGGGAGGCGCTAGAGCTGCATGGCCGCTACCAGCTGGCGCACACGGAGGACGCCACTTCCCACGTGAACCGGCTGATCCTGGCCATGTGGCTCTCGGCCAGCGGGCGCCGCAGCCGGACCTACGGCCCGCCGCCGCCCGGCGCGGGCGAGCCGATCCAGGTCGGTCGCGTGTTCGCGGAGCACGTCTTCACGCGGCCCTTCGCGGCGCCCGAGGCGCGCAAGGTGCTGCGCTTCGAGTCCCCGGATCTGCCGGCGGTGCCGCCGGAGCGCTACGACTTTCGCTCGCCGGAGGCGTTGATGGGCCTGCCCGAGGGCGCGGAGCCGCTCGACGCGAAGCCGACCCTGGATCCGAGCCCGGTGGTGTTCGGCCTGGATCACACGGACGGGAACCAGCACGTGAACTCGCTCGTGTACCCGCGGCTCTTCGCGGAGGCCGCGCTGCGACGTCTCTCGGCGCAGGGCCACAGCACGGCGGTGCTCGCCCGGAGGGTGGAGATCGCCTACCGCAAGCCGTGCTTCGCGGGCACGCAGGCGAGGATCATGCTGCGCACGTTCACCCTCGGCGGCGCGCTCGGCGCGCTCGGCGCGTTCGTGCCGGACGCGCCGGAAGACCCCGCCGGCGCAGCCCCCGGGGCGCGCGCCTATTGCTACATCCGCACGCTGTTCCAGGGCTGAGCCGGCGCGAACGCGAAGACGGCGCGCCCTCTGGAAGGACCGGCGTTCCGGGTCGGCGCCGCGCGCAGCGGCGCGCGATGACCGGCCCGCTACGCGCTCGCCGTGCGGGGAAGGCCGGCGCGATCGGCGATCTCGTCGTGGAAGGCGCGGAACGTCGACTCCTGGGGCCATGAGGGCGCGTCGGCGAGGAGCTCCTCGACGCGGGTGAGCTCGCCCTCGTCGATGGCGACGACGGCCGCGGCGTAGCGCATGGCCCAGAAGACGAGCGGGCTGGCCTCGCTCGCGCGCTCCAGCAGCGCGCGGTCGCCCGGCACGCTCGTGTGAGCGAAGGCGCGGGCGAGCGCGCCGGCCGCCGATCGCAGGGTGACCACCCGGCTGCGAAAGGGCGAGCTGATGTCCGGGAGAGGGAGGCGCGCCAGGCGACCCGCCTGCGCGAGCGCCGTGTCGCGATCGCCCTCGAAGGTGCAGAGGAGCGTGTCGAGGAAGAGGCGGTGCTCGAGGGCCGCTTCCCACGCGGGCCCCCGCTCGGCGGCGGCCATGGCCGCGCGCGCCTTCTCGACCCAACCATAGGCGGCGAACGCCGTCGCCGTCATGAGCGGCGCCATCGTGGCGGGGTGCGGGACGCGGTGAAGCGACGACGACCAGCGCCGCAGCACCGAGCCCACATCGCCCGAGCGCAGCAGCCGGCGCAGCTTGCGGCGCGCGAGCCAGCGGGCCGCGGCGAACACGAGAACCACGCTGAGCACCGCCGCCATGATCACCGGCTGCTGCCAGGCGAACCGGAGCGCGGCCGCTGCCAGCGCTGCGGAGCCGATGAAGAGAAGCGCCGGAATCAGCCGGCTGCCCCGTCCCTCGTCCTCGGAATCGAACGGATTCACGACTCCTCCAAGCGTACGGGGCTTCCTGAACGAGGCAAGTCCTGGCCGATGCCGCTCCAGGTCGATCGCTCCGCGCTCACACCACCACCCTTTGCACACCCCGATCGCAGCTCACGCTCACGCCTCCACTCGCACCGCGCTCACCCCCCGATGGCTCCGAGGAAGGAACCAAACGTGGGCGGCGTGGGCGGCGCTGCGTTCGCGAAGGAGCCGAGGCGCCATGGCCCACGAATCGCCACCGCGCGCGCCGTGGGGCTCGACATGGGGACGAGGTTCGACTACGAAGTCCCTGCGTCAGGCAACAGCGCCTGGACCTCATGGGTCCGCCGACAGCGCGCCGTGAACCCCGCCAGGCCCGGAAGGGAGCAACGGTAGCGGAAAGCGAGTGTGGCGGGCCCACTTACTTTTTGTCGGTCCATTTGTGGGCCCGACGCGCTCCCGCGCTCACCTCGGGACGCGGTCCCGGAGCCGGGCCGTCGCCGCGCGGATGCAGGCCTCAAGGGGCGTCGAGCGCCGCCGGCGCGATGGGCGCGACGGGCACGGAGAACAGCGCCTCCGGGCTCGTCACGATGCGCGGGACATCTGCGTCGCGCAGCGGGCTCATGCCGTCAGCGGGCAGATGCTGCTGCACGATGCCCGCCGCTTCGTCGCCGCCCTCCAGCGTCACGGCGGAGAGGCGGCTGTCCAGACCGACGCCGCCGTCGATGAGCACGCTCGCGCGGCGTGACGGGCGGATGGAGGGGTTGAGGGACTCGAGCCCGTTGCCGCTCAGCACGAGCCCGAAGATCGCGGCCTGCGCGCGCTCCTGCCAGCTCACGCCGTCGCCGACGACCTCCTGGGCGAGCCCGCCGTCCGCGCTCACCACCGCCGAGTCGGCGAAGGTCCCGGCGATGCGCATGCCGTCGATGATGATGCCGCGCGCGTCGC
Source organism: Sorangium sp. So ce117 (assembly GCF_051524395.1). NCBI lineage: Bacteria > Pseudomonadati > Myxococcota > Polyangiales > Polyangiaceae > Sorangium > Sorangium sp. So ce117. Next base: position 12,828,011 of record NZ_CP150309.1, on the reverse strand, counting down.
CGCTCATCCCCAGGCCGATGGCCCGGTTCTTCTCGAGGAGGCCTCCCGTGAGCTGGACGGTCTGCTCCGGCGTCGTGTGCTGGATCCAGATCCCGGGCTGGTTGCCGCTCACCTCGAAGCCCTCGCCGCTCTCTCCGAGGGCTGCGTTCGCGCGATCGATCAGGAGACCGAACCCGGTGTTGTCGGCGACTTTGAGGGCCGCCGCGTCGAGGGTCGAGCAGCCGGACACGGAGATGCCGCCGCTCGGATCGAACCCGATCAGGCCATTGCCGCTGATCTCGACGCCAGACATCGAGGCGCGCGCCCCGACGAGCGACACGCCGACCACCTTGCTGTCGCGGACGAGCGCGTCCTCGACGTGGAGCTCCACCGGCGCCTCGCAGTCACAGCCGCCGGTGCACTGCGCCCACAGCCCCGGCCCCTGCGAGCCCGAGACGACGGACCGCACGACGGAGACGCGGCCGGCGTCGAACGCGCTCAAGCCGTACCGCGCGGAGCCCTCGATCGCCGACGCGACGAGGTCGAGCGACGCGCCGAGGCCGAGCGTCACGCCGTCGGACGCGCTGCCGACGACGCGCACCGCCTCGATCCGCGCCCGGGCGCCGGCCGCGATCCGCACGCCGCCCTCGCCCACGGTCAACGCCCGGAGGACGGCGCCGTCACCGGCCGCGAGCGAGACCGCCGCGACGCTCACGGAGCCGGCGCCGCGGCCGAGCAGGCTCACGCCGGGGGGCAGATCGATCGGGCCGTAGGCGCCAGGGCCGAGCGCGATGCACGCCCCAGGTCGAGCGGCCTCGGTGGCCTGCGAGAGCGCGGCGGCGCTCGGGACCTCGATCACCTCGGCGCAATCGACCGACGCGGCGCAGAAGTCCCCGTCGCAGAGCGCTCCCGCGGGGACACCGATGCACGCGCCAGACGCCGCGCGCGCGCCAGGGCACCCGCCCGGCGGCGCGGGATCCGACGCGCACCCGAGCGCCGCCGAGCCGAGCGCGGCCGCGGCGGTCAGAACGATAGCTGCCTGATTCCAAGCCTTGATCATGACGAACGTCTCCCGCGCGGCACGTCGCGCTACCTGACGAGAAAGGGTCAGCGCCTCAGGGATCCGAGAGCAGCGCGCGGCACTCGCCCGCCCGCGCCGCGAGCTCGCCGTCGCGGAAATGCGCCGCCAGCGAGGCGGAGAGCTGCGCCACGGCCGCCTCGGCGCGAGGGCGCGTCGAGGCGTCGCGGAGGGCCGCGCGGCAGATGCGCGCGAGGCCGAGCGCGACGTCCGCGAGGTACACGCGCCCGCCGCCCACCTCGGCGAGCCGCAGCGCCGCGCAGCCGGACTCGATCGCCTCGCCGACGTGGCCGGCCGCGAGCAGCGCGGCGGCGAGGTTGCGGTACGCGTCCGGGAGATCGGCGCCGGCGCCGGCCTGCTCGCCCAGCCTCACGGCGCGCCGCGCGTGCTCCAGCGCGGCGTGCGGGCGCGCGAGGCGGAGCTCGACCTCCGCGAGGTTGTTGTGCCCCGACGCGATCGCCTGGAGATCGCCGAGCCGCTCCTTCAGCGCGAGCGCTCGGGCGAACACCTCCCGCGCGCCGCCGAGATCGCCCTTCGCGAACAGCACGGCCGCGACGCCGTTCAGCGCGAAGCCCAGCGCCTCTGGGTACGCGCGCTCGTCGACGGCCCGCGCGGCCTGGCGGTAGCAGCGCTCCGCCTGCGCCAGCCGACCGCGCGAGTAGAACACCGTCCCGAGCGCGAGGAGCAGCTGCGACGCCGCCACGCGGCGGCGGTCGTCGCCTCGATGCAGCGTCCGGCAGATGCGCAGGCTCCGGAGCGCGACCGCGCGGCACGCGTCGAGATCGCCGGCGCGCCGGTGGAGCGCCGCGAGCAGCCCGTACATGGGGAGCGTCTCCGGAGCGGCGCCGCCGCGCTCCGCGAGCGAGATCGCGCGCTCGACCAGCGCGCGCGCGTCGGCCGTCGCGCCGCGCACCTTGAGCACGAGGGCGAGGCGGAAATCCACGCGCGCATCCCAGAGCAGCGCCGCCTCCGGGCCTTGCGCGGGCGGGGCGGAGGCGCGCCGCTCGACGCGGAGGATCCGCGTCCGCGCCTCGAGGTACGCGCGCTCCGCCTCGTCGAGTCGGCCCGCCCTGCGGAGGGCGTCGCCGACGTCGAGCAACAGCGCCGCGCGCTCGTGCCAGGCGAACAGCCGGCGCTCGTCGCCCCCCGGCGCGGCGGCCGAAGGGGCGCGCGCCGCGGAGCCCCCCGCCGGGGCGCCGTCCGCCGCGCTCGCGTGGATCTCCCGGGCCCGCTCGAAGTGCCGCAGCGCCTCGGCGTTCTGCCCGAGCGACGACGCGCTCGCCGCCGCGCGCGCGTAGGCGAGCGCCGCGCTCCGCGCGTCGCCGCCGCGATCATGGTGGAGCGCCGCGAGCGCCTCCCCGAGCCCCCGCGGCGCGCGCGCAGGCGAGCGCCCCGCCGAGACGCCGTCGACCCAGGCGGCGACCGCGCGGTGCATGGCCCGGCGCACCTTGAGGCTGAGCGTCTCGTAGGCGATCTCCTGGGTCGCCGCCTCGGCGAAGACGTACTCGCAGTCCTCGGGGAAGGTCGACGCGTCACGCGCCTGGATGATCTGCTGATCCCGGAGCCGCCGCAGCACGTCCGCGGTGCTCGATCCGCCGCCGTCGAGCGGCGCGGCGCCGCGCAGGTGGTCGATCGCGCCCTTCCAGAACGTCCTGCCGACCACGGCCGCCTGCGCCAGGACCGCGCGCGCCTCGCCGTCGAGCCGATCGAGCCGCGCCTGGACGATGCCCTGGATCGTCGCCGGCAACGAGAGCCGGGCGAGCTGCTCCTCGTGCAGGATCCAGGGCTCGCCGAGGCGCCGCTCGAGCGCGCCGGCGTCGATGAGCAGGTACAGCGTCTCGGTCAGCGTGAGCGGGTTGCCCTCGGCGCGCTCCGCCAGGGCGCGGATGGCCTCGGCGGAGCAGCGCGCGACGAGGCGGAGGCGCTCGCGCGCCATGTCCTCGATGTGCCGCCGCGGCAGCGGGCCGAGATCGAGGCGCGCGTGGCTCGCCTTCCCTTCGCCCCAGTGCGGCCGCCGCTCGTAGAGCTCGGGCCGGGCCGCACCGACGAGCAGCAGGGGCGCGTCCGACAGGCGCACGGCGAGATCGTCGAAGAGGTCGAGGCTGGCGTCGTCCGCCCAGTGGATGTCGTCGAGCAGCACGACGACGGCTCCGCGCGCGGCCATCGCTCGCAGCAGCATCGCGACGGCCGCGGCCACCCGCTTCGCCACCTCGGCGCCGCCCTCGTCGGGGACGATCGCCGTCGCGGGCGCGGCTTGCGCCGCCGGGCACGGGCAGAGCACGGCCGCGACCTCCGCCAGCGCGTCCTCCAGGGCGAGCGGGTGCGGCGCGCCGCCGGCCTCGCCTCCGGCGTCGACGCCGAGGACGCCGCTCGCGAGCTTGCGCAGCACGACGTCGCGCGCGTCGCCGTCCTGGACGCGGAAATGAGCGCGGAGCAGCGACGCGGCGAGGTGGTAGCTCGCATCCATCGACAGCGACGAGCACGCAGCGCCGAGCACGATGCACGGCTCCGCCTGCGACAGCGCCCTCGTCCGGACCTCGGCGAGGAGGCGGCTGCGGCCGATGCCGCCGGCGCCGATCACCGAGACGAACGTCGCGCGCCGCTCCGCGATGACCGTCTCCAGCGCCTCCGAGAGCCGCTGCACCTCCGCCGCCCGCCCGACGAAGCGGGTGTCGAGGCCGAGGAAATCGGATCCCGCGCCCGATCCGCTCGCGAGCTTCAGCACACGGAAGCCCGGCGCGCCGTCGCCTTGCGGCTCGACCTGGAAGAGCCCGGCCACCTGCCGGAACGTGGGCTGCGCGATCAGCACCGCGCCGGGCACGGCGGCCTGCTGGAGCTGCGCGGCCGCCTTCAAGGCCTCGCCGGAGGCGTCGACCGGGGCGCCCCGCCCGGTCGCGCCGCTGACGAACAGCCTCCCCGTGCTGATGCCCACGCGCAACCTCGGCCGGGAGCGCGGCGGCAGCTGGACAGGGAGCGACGCGGCGTCGAGCGACGCGAGCTCCAGCCCGGCGCGGACGGCGCGCTCGGCGTCGTTGTCGCTCGCGCGCGGCGCGCCGAACAGCGCGGTGACGACGCCCTCGCTCCTGCCCTGCACGACGCCCCCGAGCGCCTCGACGCGCTCGCGGACGAGCTCGCGGCACGCCTCGCGGAGCTCCAGCTCCTGCTCGGGATCGAGCGGCTCCTGCCCGTCGTCGCCGGCGACGATCTCCGCGGAGAGCACGGTGCAGACACGGTACTCACCCGCGGGCGCCGCGACCTTCGCCCCGCCCGCGGGCGCCGCGACCTTCGTGGCGTCCACGGGCGCCGAGGCGGCCGGGAGCGCCGCGCTCGGACCCCGCGGAGACGCCTGGTCGGCCCTCGGCGAGATCGCGGAGAGCGGGGCAGCCGGCGGCCGGAGCGCGGAGCCGGCGCGCGCGGACGCGAGCGCTTCTCCGAGCTCGCGCGCGTCCCGGAAGCGCGCTGCGGGCTCGACCGCGACGGCCCGCGCGACGACCGCCTCGAGCGCGGGGCTCGCCTCGACGCCGAGCCTCGCGAACGACGGCCGCCTGCGGGGGTCCACGGCGGCGAGGTAGAGCTCGGCCCAGTCGCGCCCGTCGATCGGCTGCTTCCCCGAGGCGAGCTGCAGCAGCACGAGCCCGAGCGCGAACACGTCCGTCCAGGGCCCCGTCGCGCCGAGCTTCGGCTCGAACTGCTCCGGAGCGCCGTAGAGCGGCGTGAACACGTGCAACGTCGGCGACGTCGGGAGCACCTGCGTCGTGTCGCTGGGGCTCACGGCCCGCGCCGCGGCCACCACGGCTCGCCTCGTCTCCGCGAGCGCCTTCGACAGCGGCATCGACGCGTCGATCACCTTGGCGATGCCGAAATCGACGACCTTGATCGTCGTCGCGCCGGGAATCTCGACGAGGAACAGGTTCGCCGGCTTGACGTCGCGGTGAGAGACCCTCTCGTCGTGCGCCATCGCGAGCGCGCCCACCGCGGGCGCCAGGAGATCGATCGCCTCGTCGACGGAGTACGGCGCGCGCCCGGAGGCGCGCCGCGCCTCGATGTGCTGCGCGAGCGTCTCTCCCTCGAGCCACTCCATGACGATGTACGGCGTCCAGCAGCCCTCCGGCGAGGTCGCGGCCGAGACGTCGAGCGCCTGGACGATGCCCGTCGTCCGGCGCGAGAGCCGGTGCAGCAGCCGGGCCTCGCGCTCGAACGTGTCGAGCAGCGACTGCCGCTCTTCCGGCAGGAGATCTGCGGGGATCTTCAGGCACTTGACCGCCACCTGCTCCTGGAACCCCAGGTGGGTCGCCCGGTAGACCACGCCGAACGTCCCCTCGCCGGCCACGGCGTCCACCAGCAGCTTGCCGCCGATGGTGCTGCCCACCCAGCCGAACGGGTCCCGCGCGATCATCCGCGGAAACTCTACTGCCCGCGCCGCGGCGCCGGGAGCGCGCCGCCTCGCAGCGATGACGATCGCTGCCCCGCGCGCGCTGGACCACCGCGACCGCCACGCCCATCGAGCCCCGCGGGCGCGAGGCGAGCGCGACGGCAGTCGCCCTGCGCGCGCGTCCGTGCTACGCAGCCGGCTGCTGGGCGTGCCCTCGGTCCTGGCGACCGTCCCGCGAACGCGAACGCTGCCGCAACGGTCCCCGGAATGGATCGCACGCGCGCAGCGGCAGAACGTCGCTCGTCGTCCGGCGCGACTCTGGGGTGCGATGTGGCTGAGCCGGAGATTCTTTCCCGCGATGGTGGCTCGCTCGAGCTCCTGATCATCACCCAGAGCTCGATGAGCACCCGACAGCTGCCGGGCTCGGGCAGCGTCGTCCTGGGCAGGGACGAGGACGCCGGCATCTGCGTCCCCGACTCCTCGGTGTCGCGCCGGCACGCGGTGCTGCACCTCGGCCCGCCGCTCCGGATCGAGGACCTCGGCAGCAGCAACGGGACCCGCGTGCGCGCCCGGCACTGCAGCGCGGCGACCGAGCGCCTGATCGATGTGGGCAAGAGCACGCCCGCGCGGGGCGCCGCGGTCGAGCTCTCGCCCGGCGACGTCATCTACCTCGGCGCCGCGCGCGTCGTCCTCCGCCAGAAGGGCGGCGAGCGGGACGCGGGCAAGGACGTCATCGTCAAGGACGACGCGATGCGCGCCGTCTACGAGCTCGCCCAGCGCGTCGCGAACGGCCCGATCAACATCCTCCTCCTCGGCGAGACGGGCGCCGGCAAGGAGGTGCTGGCCGAGTCGATCCACAGGGCCTCGCCGCGCGCGAGCCGCCCGCTCCTGCGCCTGAGCTGCGTCGCGCTGTCCGAGTCGCTGCTCGAGAGCGAGCTGTTCGGCCACGAGCGCGGCGCCTTCACCGGCGCCGTCCGGGCGAAGCCGGGGCTGCTCGAGACGGCCGAAGGGGGCACCGTGTTCCTCGACGAGATCGGCGAGCTGCCGCCCTCGATCCAGGCCAAGCTGCTCCGGGTCATCGAGGAGCGGAAGGTGATGCGGGTCGGCGGGCTGACCCCCATCAAGATCGACGTCCGCTTCGTCTCGGCCACGCACCGCGACCTCGAGGCCGAGGTGAGCCGCGGCGCGTTCCGGCAGGACCTGTATTTCCGGCTGAACGGCGTGACCCTCTCCATCCCGCCGCTGCGCGAGCGGCCCGGGGAGGTCGCGGCGCTGGCGCAGCTCTTCGCGGAGCGCACGGCGAAGGAGCTCTTCCCCGGCGAGGCGAGCGCCGCGTCCGTTCCGATCTCGCCCGCGGCCCTGGCCGAGCTCCAGCGCCACAGCTGGCCAGGCAATATCCGGGAGCTGCGCAACGTGATCGAGCGCGCGGTGATCCTCGCCAACGGGGCGCCCATCGGGCCGGAGCACCTGCTCCTCTCCTCTCTGGCCGATCCCACCCGTCCATCGCATGCCATGCCCCTTCCGGCGCGCCCGCCGCAGGCGCCCTCGAACGCGCGTGCGCCGGCGCCAGCGTCAGCCTCTACGATTGCGAGGAGCGTGCCCGACGGCGCGAAGAGCGCGCCGGACGGCGTGGACCCGGGCCCCACCCGGCTGCGCGACGCCATGGAGGCCCACGAGCGCGAGCGCATCGTCCAGGCGCTCGAGCAGTGCATGGGGAACCAGACGCGCGCCGCGGCGCTGCTCGGGATCTCACGGCGGACGCTGGTCGAGCGGATCCGCGTGTACGGGCTGCCGCGGCCGCGCAAGGCCTGAGCGTTGCGCAGATCGCCGCGCAACCTGGCGTCGATCTGGCGTCGATTGCGCGAGGGCTCGCTCAACCGAGCGGCCGCTCGCGCAACACCTCAGGCGGGCGTCTCGCGCCGCTCCAGCGGGGCGAGCTCGATCCCGAGCTCCGTGGCGAACCGGAAGATGCGCTCGTCGCGGTAGAACTCGCCGAAGACGACGCGCGAGAGCCCCGCGTTCGCGATCATCTTGAAGCACCCCCAGCAAGGCGAGGCCGTGACGTAGACCGTCGCGCCGTCGATCCGCACCCCGTTCCGCGCGGCCTGGATGACGGCGTTGGCCTCCGCGTGGATCGTGCGCACGCAGTGGCCGTCCTCGATCAGGTGCCCCTCCTCGTCGCAGTGAGGTAGCCCCCGGATCGAGCCGTTGTACCCGGTCGCGAGGATGCTCTTGTCGCGCACGATCACCGCGCCGACGTGCTTCCGATCGCAGGTCGCCCGCGACGCGACGACCTCGGCGATGCGCATGAAATATTCATCCCACGAAGCCCGATGCGTCATCGCTCACCTCCACGACGGGGGATCCGCGCCCGCCGCCCCCTCGACGTCCCCTCGACGTCGAGCGACCCGCGCTCGCCGATCCCTCCAGAATGTTCAGGGATCCGCCCTCCGGTCCCCCTCGCGAAGGGCCCGGCGGCGCGCGCCCGCGGCCCCGGCTGAGCCGCGCCGCGCGCCCAGCGGGCGCTTCTATCACGACGCCGGGCGCCGCGGAGCCCCCCGCGGGCGCGGGACCGCGCGAGGCGCCTCGACAGCGAGGCCCGGCGCGTGGTAGCGCGCGGGGGTGAGCTCCGCCGCCCCCCGAAGGTCAGATCGCCGCATCCTCGTGCTCGGCTCCGGGGGGCGCGAGCACGCCCTCGCGCGTGCGTTCGCCCGATCGCCCTCGGTCGCCGAGGTGATCGTGGCGCCCGGGAACGCCGGGACCCACGCGCCAGCGGGCGCCGGCCGCGCCCCGATCCGCCGCGTCGACCTCCCGTCCCTGTCGCCCGCCGAGGCGACCCGGCTCGCCGTCCGCGAGCGCGCCGACCTGGTCGTCGTCGGCCCCGAGGCGCCGCTCTGCGCCGGCGTCGCCGACGCGCTCGCCGCCGAGGGCGTCGCCGTCTTCGGGCCGAGCCGCGAGGCGGCGCGCCTCGAGGGGTCGAAGGCGTTCCTCAAGGAGTTCGCCGCCCGCCACGGGATCCCGACCGCGCCGTTCCGGATCGTGCGCTCCTTCGACGAGGCGGCCCGCGTCATCCGCGAGCGCGGCGCGCCCATCGTCGTGAAGGCCGACGGGCTCTGCGCCGGCAAGGGCGTCGTCGTCGCGACGACCGTCGACGAGGCGCTCGCGGCCGCGAAGGACATGCTCGTGGATCGCCGCTTCGGCGACGCCGGCGCGACCGTGATCCTCGAGGACGCGATCCAGGGCGAGGAGGCCAGCGTGCACGCCATCAGCGACGGCGAGGCGATCTTCGTGCTGCCGGCGGCGCGCGATCACAAGCGCGTCGGCGAGGGCGACACCGGGCCGAACACGGGCGGCATGGGCGCGTTCGCGCCGAGCGCCCGCGTCACCCCGGCCCTGACCGCGCGCGTCGAGCGCGAGATCCTCCGGCCGACGATCGACGGCATGCGGGCGGAAGGGAGGCCCTTCCGCGGGGTGCTGTTCGCGGGCCTGATGATCACGCCCGCCGGGGACCCCATGCTGCTCGAGCACAACGTCCGCTTCGGCGATCCCGAGTGCGAGGCGCTGATGGAGCTGCTCGAGGGCGACGTCGCCGAGCTCTGCGCGTCCGCCGCGGCGGGCGCGCTCGCTCCCGGGGCGGCGCGCGTCGCCCCCGGCCGCCACGCGCTCACCGTCGTGCTCGCGGCGCGCGGCTACCCCACGGCGCCGGTGACCGGCGACGTCATCCGAGGCCTCGACGCCGCGGCCGCGGTGGAGGGCGCCTTCGTGAACCACGCGGGCACGGCCGACCGGGACGGCGCGGTCGTGACCGCGGGGGGCCGCGTGCTCGCCGTCACCGCCGCGGGCGACTCGCTCGCCGAGGCGCGGGAGCGCGCCTTCCGCGCCGCGGGCGCCATCGACTTCGACGGCAAGGTGCTCCGCCGCGACATCGGGGTGGACGGAGCGCGCGCGGCCGGGTGAGGCGGCACCATGGAACCCATCGTCGATCTCGCCCCAGGCGCTGAGGAGAACCCGCTCGCGGCCTACCTCGGTCAGCTCATCCGCGAGCACCTCGCGCGCGACCCGAAGCGCGCCTCCGATTTCCGGGCGCTGCGCGGGTCGGTGCTCGTCGTCGCGCAGGACGCCGATACGTCCATGACGATGCGCTTCGATCACGGGCGGCTCACCATCCACGACGGCGCCATCGGCATCCCGTCCGTCACGTTCTGCGGCGACGAGTCGGCGCTCCGCCGGCTCCCCGACGTCGCGTTCCACCGCTGGCTGCGCCTCCCGAAGCTGGGGGTGCTGCACCGCCGACAGAGCGGCCCCCTGCGCGACCTCGCGCGCCTCGTGGCCCGCGGGGAGCTCAAGATCTACGGGCTCGTCGCGCACCCAAGGCTCCTCCTTAGGCTGCTCCGGGTCCTCTCCCGCCTCCCCTGAGCGCCTCGCCCAAGCCGGTAGCAACGGCGCGCGACGACACGCGACGACGACAACGAGGACTGGTGTGATACTGTAAGACGGAAACGGACGTCCCGTCCGCATTGCACGGCCGTTCTTGTGGGCTTGCAAACCAATGCTACACGGCCCGAAAGCTGTCTTTTGACGGCCTGTTGGGCTGTTGGTATGGCTCGATCATGGGCATCCGATTGCGCTACCTCGCCCACGATCTCGAGGTGCCGCTCGGCGAGTTCTTCATCGGACGGAGCGCGGACTGCCAGCTGTCGCTGGACGACCCGCTGGTGTCGCGCAGGCACGCGCTGCTGACCGTCGGTGAAGGCGGCGTCGCGATCGAGGATCTCGGCAGCCGCAACGGCGTGCTCATCAACGGTGCTCGGATCGCGGGGCGCCAGATCCTGACGGACGGCGACAAGATCGCGATCGGGGGGCAGGAGATGTTCCTGCTCGGGGCCATCGAGCCGAGCTCGGCGCACTCGCCGCGGAGCGCGCCGCTCTGGACGAGGCAGCAGAACGCGCGCACGGTCGACATGAGCGAGATGCCCGCAGGCGAGGACGACGGCGCGACGGCCATCGCCTCCCGGAGGTCGCTCCCCGGGCTCGTCCCCCAGCACCCGGACAAGCGCGTGCACGCGCTCAGCCTCATCGGCAGCGTCGCCGACAAGGCGCTCGCCCTGGGGCGCGTCGATGAAGCCGAGCGCATCCTCCAGCGCTCGCTCACCGACATCCTCACGAAGGCGCGGGACGGGGGCGTCGGCGCCGTGCAGCCCGAGCTGGTCGAGAAGGCAAGCATGTATGCGGCCCGCCTCGCCTCGGCGACGGGTCGGGGCTCGTGGATCAACTATATTTTCGAGCTGAATACCCGGCTCGAGCTCCTCCTCCCCGCCTACCTCGTCGATGAGCTGTATAGTGTCCTGCGCAAGGTGAAGGCCGTCGACATGTCCATTCTCCGTGGCTATGCGAAGCGGCTCCGCGAGCGCGCAGGTGAGCGTACGCCGGCGGAGCGGTTCATCCTCCAGCGCATTGAAGGGCTCGAGCGCCTCGGCGCACTGAAATAGACCATGCCTTTCCGCCTCCGGTACTTGGCGCACGATTTCGAGCTCCCCGAAGGGCCCTTCGTGATTGGCCGGAGCGGCGACTGCCAGCTCTCGCTCGATGACCCGCTGGTGTCGCGGCGCCACGCGACGCTGCAGGTGCGCAACGACGGCGTGGCCTTGCACGATCTCGAGAGCAGGAACGGCGTGTACGTCAACGGCACGCGCATCTCCGGCCAGCGCGAGCTGACCGACGGCGACCGCATCATCATCGGCAGCCAGGAGATGCTGCTCTACGGCGGGGAGGAGTCGCGCCCCCACGACGCCTACGGGGTCGAGTTCCGTCGCGCGACGGCGACGCTCGGCGCGATGGCGCTGACCGAGATGCGCAAGATGTCGGACGACCCGACGGAGCTCACGAGCCCGACGGGAGACGGCGGTTCCAAAGGCTTCCAGTCGCTGCGCCTGCTCGCGAGCCTCGCCGACAAGGCGCTGGCGATGGGCCGCAGCGAGGAGGCCGAGCGCATCCTGCAGACGGTGCTGATCGACATCCTGAGCCGCGCGCGGACGAACGTGCCGCTGGAGATGCCGGCCGCGGAGCTCGCCGCGCGCTACGCGGCTCGCCTCGCGGGCGCCACGACCAAGGGGACGTGGGTCAACTACGCGTTCGAGCTCTTCACGATCGCGCGCCGCCCGCTGCCCGGCCCCGTCGTCGACGAGCTCTACACCGTCGTCCGGCGCGTCAAGACGCTCGATATCCAGCCGCTCAGGATCTACCTCGACGACCTCCGCCGGATGGCTCCGTCGTTCGGTCCGACCGAGCGGTTCTTGATGCAGCGGATCGAGGGTCTCGAGCGCCTCGTCGCGGCGAAGTAGCCTCCGCATCGCCGCCGGGCGTCGCGGGAGCGGCGGCCTCTGGCGACACACGCGACACGCGCGGAGCCGGCGGCGGCGCCGCGCGAGCGGCCCCGTGCTGGACAGGCGGCGGCGCCGCGCGAGCGGCCCCGTGCTGGACAGGCGGCGGCGACACACGGGGGGCCGGCGCCGCGGAGGGCTGGAGCGGCGGCGGTGCGTTGCGGGGACGCGCGCCCGCCTCGGCTTCCTGCCAGCCGAGGTTCCTCGCGGCGGCCTTCGCGATCGCATCGCGCAGCTCGGTATCGGCGACCTTCCCGAGCTCTCGCCGCACCTCGACAGGGAGCGGCGCCTCCTTCGGGGTCGGGCGGACCTCCTCGCGCCACGGCGGCCGCGCGACCGGCTCCACCTTGCCGACGCGGAACCGGAGGGACTGCACCGGGAGGCCGCGCGACCGGAGCTGCGCGGTGATGGCGTCGCCGAGCAGCGAGAGCTCCTGCGCCCACATCGAGCTCGCCGCGCGGACGTGGAGCACGCCGCGCTCCAGCTTGAGCGGCCGCGCGCGCGCGGCGATCCGGGACCCCACGGCCGCTTCCCACTCGCGGAACGGCATCGGCGAGGTGTCGACCTCCACCGGCGCCGAGAGCGAGGACCCGCGCTGGATCAGCGCCCCCAGCCGTTCGATCCCACCTCCGCTCCGACGCGACATGCGCGCCGAGCGTAGCAGCCTGACAGCGCCGTGCTCCGGCAGAGCGCGCCGTCCAGGCTCGCCCAGCGTCACGAACGGTCAGCCCCTACGGCGCCGCCTTGTGACCAAGACGGTCGCCCGCCACAGCGAACCACCCGCCCTCGGCTGCCTGGCGACGAACGATCATGAGGGGCGCTCTCGGTACCGAAGGTGGGACTCGAACCCACAAGCCCTTGCGGACAGCGGATTTTGAATCCGCCGCGTTTGCCATTCCGCCACTTCGGCTCAGCGCTGCGATGTCAGCGAGCTCCTGGAACCGTAGATCACCGGGCACGATCCTGGCAACCGTCTACGAGCCTACGAGCCTGAGCCTGAGCCTGAGAGCCTAAGCGCCCGAGAGCGGTCGCGCGGGCACGAGGCACGGCGAAGCCAGGAGCAGCGCCGCCGCGCCGCGGCCGCCGCGCATCGAGGCGCGGCCCGCGATCGCGGCGCGGCGAGACATCACACCACGAAATCCAGCATCTGGAGGCGCGTCAGGTAGTCCTGGAGCGCAGAGGCGTACTCGTCGATCAGGAGATCGAGCTTCACCAGCGCGCCGTGATCGTCGACCGCGTCGATGGTCCCGCTCACCGGGATCTCGCGCGTGGGCAGGACGAGCACGCCGCTCCAGTGCGCGTCCTTCGCGACGTCGCGCAGACCGGCGAGGCGCAGCCAGCCGTCCGAGAGCTCGACGACGGGGACGAGGGCGCCGCTGTCCAGACGGACCGAGCTCTTCAGCGTGTGAGCCGGCTCGACCATGTAGTGGGAGCGCCGGTTCTTCTCGATGAGCTCCTCGAGGGTCGCGCAGATGACCTTGCTCAGCGGCGTCTCCTCGCTGTCGAGCACGAGATCGAGGAGCCGCTTCATCGCCTTCTGCGTGCGGATCAGGTTCGCGCGGGTCTCCTCGAGGCGGCGCGCGTCGCGCCGGATCTTGCCGGCCACGACGTTGAGCAGGTTGTTGTAGAAGGGGTACGCGACGTCCCCGTGGTCCTCGAAGAAGTTCTGGAGCTCGGCGACGCCGATGCGCCAGATCTCCGAGGGCTGCGTCGTCACCGCCGTCGTCGTCCGCCGGAAGCCGGTCAGCGCGCCGAGCTCGCCGATGGGCGAGATGGGGCTCAGGCGGAAGCGCGTCTCGCCCGCCTCGAGCAGCGCGACCTCGCCCCGGACCAGGAGGAACAGGTGCGCCGGGGCGCTCCGGGCCTCGAAGAGCACGTGGCCGGACGGGACCTCCTGGCGCTGGAACGCCTTCATCAGGTCATCGAGGTGATCCTCCGTGATTCTCTCGAACAGCGGGATCGCGTGCAGGTCGGATGGGCGGACCGCCATGGGATGACACTCCTCTTCAACATGGGTCGGGCTCCGCGTCCGCGTCGCGGGACACGGAGCCTTGCGGCGCGCACGAGCTCTGCGTGGACCGCGGGAGCGGCATCCTACTCCAGGTCCCGAGCCGAGGAAGAGGGATGGCCTCGCCGCAGCAAGGTGCGCGCGCAGGACCGCGAGCCCGCGTACCTTCTCGCATCGTCGCCGCGCAGCGCGTCGTCGCGTCGCGCGTCGGCGAGCGGGGAGTGACGATCGCGCGGTCGGTCCGTCGACGTGCGCCCGGCGACGGGCGCCCTGGAGGTTTGCCCCGCTGGCGGGATCGGGTAGGTGCCGGTAACGTCGCCCGGGTGATGCCGTCCGTTCGCCAAGGGCTCCCCGCCGCGATGCGCGTCTCGCCGCTGCGCCGCTCGCTGCTGCGGCTCGCCGCCATCGGCCTCGCCCTCCTCGCCGCCTCGTGCGGCTCCGCGTCGTCCGGAGCGCCGGTCAGCGCGGAGACGGCGCCGCCGCCGAAGCCGCGCAACGCGGCCGCGATCGCGCAGTCGATCGCCGGGGGGAAGGTCTCGGTGCTCGTCTATGGCGACAGGACCCGGGGACACCCCATCATGGGGCGGCTCGCGGCGCTCGATCTGTGGGGCCCCGTGCTCACCGGCACGGGGCTCGATCCGGAGCGGGACGTCGAGCGCGCCTTCGTCACCGCGCCGCGCGCGGACGCGGCCCACGAGGCGGTGGTCGTCGTCCAGCACAGCGTGCCGCCGGACAGGCTGGCGTCCGGCCTCGACGCGCTCCTCTCGCGCAGCCAGCCGCCAGGGGCCCGGGAGAGCGGGCTCGGCGTGCCGGCGGTGCGCGTGACCATCAAGGGGCACACGCGCGTCGTGGCGACCGTGGAGCCCGACTTCCTCGTGGTCTTGCCGGTCGCGCGGGCGCGCGAGGCGCGGCGCTTCCTTGGCACGGGCGGCTTCCCCGATCCGACAGGCGACGAGGCCGCGATCGCCGCGGCGATCGACCCGGCGCGGACGCTGAAGGGACCGCGGGAGGCGCCCCGGGTGCCGCCCACCCTGAGATCGCTCGAGGCCACCGTGACGCTGACCAAGGACGGCGGCGCCACGGTCGCGCTCGACGGCGCGAGCGAGACCCCCGAGCTCGCCGCCCGCGACGCGGCCTTCCTCAACGAGGAGATCGAGCGCGCGACCTCGTTCCGCATCGCCATCGTGACGGTCCGCGTCGTCGACCCGATCGTCTTCTTCGCCGAGGGGGACCGCGTGAAGTCGAACCGGCGCGTGACGCCCGGGGAGCTCGACAAGCTCTTCGGCCTGCTCAGCGCCGTGCTGCCGCGGTAGGCTGCCGCCCGATGCGACTCGTCAAGATCGGAATCGCCAACGTCAACGCGACCGTCGGCGCCGTCCGCTCGAACACCGACCGGTGCCTCTCGCTCGCCCGCGCGATGGCGCGCGACGACGTCACCCTGGCGGTCTTCCCGGAGCAGGTGATCGGCGGCTACGCGGCCGAGGACCTCGTGCAGTGGCCGGCGTTCGTCGCGAGCCAGCAGCGCGAGCTCCGCCGGTTCGCCGAGGAGACCGCGCAGCTCCGCACCGTGTTCGTCATCGGCGTGACCGTCGGCGTGGGGGGCGACCTCTTCAACGCCGGCGCCATCGTCCACGCCGGCCGGGTGCTCGCCTTCTCCCCCAAGGAGAAGCTGCCGACCTACAACATCTTCTACGAGGCGCGGACGTTCTCGCGCGGCATGCCGTTCATGGAGCTCGACGCCGACGGCGTGCTCTGCGGCGATCGCGTCTACGCCTTCGATTTCGGGACGATCGCCGTCGAGGTGTGCGAGGACATCTGGTCGCCCGACGGCCCGATGCGGCGCCGCTGCTACGCCGGCGCCGAGATCGTCTGCAACATCTCGGCGTCGCCGTTCCGCGCCGGGGTGACGAGCACCCGGCGCGAGATGATCGCGACCCGCGCCTCGGACAACCAGTGCACGATCGCCTACGCGAACCTGGTCGGCGGCAACGACGGGCTCGTCTTCGACGGCGGCGGGTTCATCAACCAGAACGGCCGGCCGATGCTGGAGGCGCCGCGGTTCCGCGAGGGGTTCTCCGCGGCCGTGGTCGACCTCGACCGGACGACCCGCTGCCGCCGCGAGGCGAGCACCTGGCGCAGCGATCTCGAGGAGTTCCGCCGCGCCTCCGCGCGCATGGTGCAGGTCCTCCGGATCGACGGGGAGACCGCGGACCGCGCGCGCCTCGCCTACCCCGCCCCGCCGGCCGGCACGACGCCGTTCCTGCCCTCGGCGGCGCTGCCCGCGATCTCCGCGCGCGACGAGCTGCTCGACGATTTCTACGAGGCGCTCGCGCTCGGCGTCGCCGACTATTACCGCAAGATCGGCGCCTTCAAGAGCATCGGCCTCGCGCTCTCGGGCGGCCGCGACTCGCTCCTCACGCTGCTCGTCGCCTGGCGCGCGGTGCAGCTCATCCACCCGGGCCTCGAGGGCGCGGCCCTGCGCGAGCGGATGGGGGCGTCGCTCTACGCGTTCTTCATGCCGTCCCGCTACTCCAGCGACGCCACGCACCGCGCCGCCGCGCAGATCGCCGACGATCTAGGGGTGTCGTTCGCGGTCATCCCGATCGAGGACGCGTTCCCCCGGGAGCTCGAGGCCGCCCAGGCGATGGTCGGCGAGGGCGGGCAGCTCACCGAGCTCACGAAGCAGAACGTGCAGGCGCGCATCCGCGGCGGGCGCATGTGGAACTGGGCGAACACGAGCGGCGCGCTGTTCCTGCAGACAGGGAACATGAGCGAGAAGGCGCTCGGCTACACCACGGTGGGCGGCGACCTCGAAGGGGCGTTCAGCGTCATCGCCAACCTGCCGAAGACGGTGGTCATCGCGCTGCTCGAGCGGCTCTCGCAGCGCTTCCGCTTCCAGGGCATCCAGCAGACGCTCGCCACCACCGCCGGGCCGGAGCTCGCCGAGAACCAGTCGGGCGAGGCCGAGCTCATGCCGTTCGAGGTCCTCGACGCGTGCCTCCACCTCTACGGCGCCGAGAAGCTCGCCGCCGACGAGGTCGCGACGGCGCTCCCGAGCCTGTTCCCGGACAAGGACCCCGCCGCGCTGCGGGCCTGGGCCGAGAAGTTCGCGACGCTGTTCTCGAGGTCGATCTTCAAGTGGGTGCAGTCGCCGATCGCGATCCACCTCGGCTCGCTCGACCTCGACCGCGAGCGCGCGCTGCAGCTGCCCGTGGTGCAGCGGACCGAGTGGAAGGGCGGCTGAGCCCGCTCCGAGGGCGCGGCCGCCGCCTTGCGCCGCGCGATCGACGCTTCGATCCGCGGCGCGCGGCGCGTCGGCGGGCAACGCGTCAGTTGGCGGCCTTCTCGACGGAGGCCGGGGCCCCCTGCCTGCCGTCCTTCCCGTCCCTCGAGGCGATCTCGAGCCCGTCGTGGCCGGCGGCCATGCCAGGAGCCATGGGCGCCACCGCGGGGCGGATCGAGCCGTCCGCCGAGAAGCGCTCGAGGTCCTCGGTGACGCGGCGGAGATAGGCCTGCTTGATGTGGAACGGCAGGAAGGCGCTCTTGAAGCCGGCCACGATGGTCGCCTTGATCTCCTTCAGCCCGAACCCCATCTTCGTGTGGCAGTGCCAGAGCTCGTGCGACACCGTCGTGTCGGTGACGAGCCGGTTGTCGGTGTTGACGGTCACGCGCAGGCCGAGGCTCTGGTAGAGCTTGAGCGGGTGCGAGGCGAGATCGCGCACGGCGCCGGTCTGCACGTTCGACGACGGGCAGCACTCGAGCGGGATGCGGTGATCGTTGATGTAGTGGAGCAGGTCGCCGTCCTCGCGCAGGCGGCAGCCGTGGCCGATCCGGTGCGCGCCGCAGACGTGGAGCGCCTGCGCGATCGACTCGGGGCCGTACGCCTCGCCGGCGTGGATGGTGCAGTTGATGTTGTTCTGCCGCACGAGCTGGAACGCGGCCTTGTGGTGCTTCGCCGGGTGGTCGTACTCGGCGCCGGCCAGGTCGAACCCGACGACGCCGCGGCCCTTGTACGCCACCGCGAGCTCCGCCATCTCCAGCGACGACTCCGGCGAGATGTTGCGGATGCCGCAGACGATGACGTTGCTCTCGATGCCCAGCGCGTCGCGCGCCGTCCTCAGCCCGGAGAGCACCGCCTCGACCACGCTCGTGAGCCGCAGGCCGAGGCGGGTGTGCAGCATCGGCGAGTAGCGGACCTCCATGTAGCGCACGTTCTCGCGCGCGGCGTCCTCCGCGAGCTCGTAGGCGACGCGGTGGAGGGCCTCCTCGGTCTGCAGGACGCGCAGCGTGATGTCGAACGCCTTGAGGTACTCGACGAGCGAGCCGCAGTTCTGGCCCAGGTTCATCACCCTGCGCAGCTCCGCCGGCTCGTACGTGGGGAGCTCGACGTGGTGGGTGCGGGCGAGCTCGATGATCGTCTCGAGGCGCAGCGAGCCGTCGAGGTGGACGTGCAGATCGGTCTTGGGTAGTTGCCGGAAGAACTCCAGGGGGAGCTTGCCGGCTAGCTCGGGATGATCACTCATGAGCTATTCTGTCACCCGGCGACCGGCCGCGAAAGGCAGCGCGGGGCGCGACGTCGCTCACGATCGCTCTGGCGAGGACGACGAGGGCGCGGCGCCCCCCTCGTCCGCCGCGCCGCGCGAGCGATCCCTTCCGGCCGCGAGCACGGCGACGGCCGCCACGCCGAAGAGGGCGACGAAGAGCCACGGGAGCGGCAAGCTCATGTCGTCCCCGGCGGCCTCACGGCGCAGCGCATCGCGGATCCGCTCGGGGTTGTACGCCACCACGAGCCGCCGGCCGACGTAGGTCGTCGGGAGCCCGCGCGCCTCCATCCGCCCATACAGCGCGACGTCCGCGTCGATGGCGGCCTGGGTCTCGGGCGCGGCCAGGCAAGCCGCGAGCTCCGCGGCGGAGAGGCCGAGCGGCGAGAGGACGGACGCGACGCGCTCGTCCGTGAGCTTGCTGGGCGACGCGCTGTAGAGCAGCGCCGCGGCCTGCTCGCGCTTGTCCTCGGGCGTGCAGACGTAGGCCTTCGCGGCGGGGAGAGCGCCGGGGTGGATCGGGAGCGGCACCATCTTGCGCACGTGGCGCACCCTGTCGCCGTAAGGCTCCTCGATCTTGCTCAGCTCGGGGTGCAGCCTGCGACAGAAGGGACACTCGAAGTCGGTGAAGGCCACGATCGTGATCTTGCCCGGCTCCTGCAGCGCCGCGAGCTCCGGCGGGAGCGGCGGAATGACCGGGTGGCTGCCCCAGAGGAACGGCAGGCCGATCGCGGCCGCGGCGGCCGCGCCCCACACCGTGACGCCCAGCGGCCCGCCCTGGGCAGCGCGCTCGAACGCCCTGGCCGGCATGCGCCGCGCCTGCCGCGCGACGAGGGCAGACGTGACCGCCGCGGCGAAGGCCGCGAGATCGACCGCGATGCACCACGCGCAGAACGCGCCGATCACGAAGCTCTGGAGCCCGAGGAGCACCGCGGCGGCGAGGCCGCCGACGGCCGAGGCGGCCGCGATCGCGGCGTGGTGCCAGCGCGCCCGCGCGAGCAGCGAGGCGGTGAGGAGCGCGGTGAAGGCGGCGAGGCCGAGGTTCGGCAGCGGCACGCCGAGGAAGCGGCTGTACGGCGAGATCCTGACGGCGAAGCACCCCGACGTGACGCCGCAGAACGCGGGATCGCCCGCGTTCTGGTACTCGACGACGAGCGCCGCGCTCGCCGCGATGGCGACGAAGAGCGCGAGCCGGAAGAGCGTGACGAAGAACCGGGCGCGCCCAGCCTGCCGCTCGTCGCTCGAGGACAGCGACGCAGGCGCCTCGGGGCTCGCCTGAGGCGCCTCCGCGCGCCCAGGCCGTCCGTCGCGTCCTTCACGTCCCTCACGCCGGTCACCGGCCGGACGCACCGCGAAGACGTTGCCCCTGCCGGCGAGGGCGACGAGGAGCACCAGCGCGAGGAGCAGGGCGATCGAGTTCAGCAGCATCGGTCGTTGCGGTCGGTGAGGGGTGGGTTCGAGGCATACCGGACCCGGGCGGAGACAGCCAGCGCGAGGAGACTCGTGCTAGTCGAGTTTCATGCGTTCTTCATCTCGCGGAGATCCTCCGACGACCGGCTCCGGCGCGCGCCGCCGGGAGGCCGTGGTCGACCTGCTGTCCTCGTTCAAGCGCGCCCTGCACGCGAACGAGATCGCCGAGCGCCTCGGGGTCGAGCCGGGCCGCTACGCGAAGCTGCAGCGGCTGCTCGAGGAGCTGTCGCTGGAGGGCAGCATCGTCGCGCTCCCCGGGCAGCGCTTCCGCACGAGCCAGAAGCAGGTCGAGGCGCGCGGCGCCGAGCGCGAGGGGACGCTGACGGTGCACCCGCGCGGCTTCGGCTTCGTGGCGCTCGGAGGGGCGGCCGAGGACGTCTACGTCTCGCCCGAGGCGATGGGCGGCGCGCTCCACGGCGACACCGTCGCCGTGCGCATCTCGACCCGCTCGCGGCGCGGCGTGGAGGGGGAGATCGTCCGGGTCGTCAAGCGGCGCCACGCGCGCGTGGCGGGCGTGCTGCGCCGGCGTGGCAGGAGCGCGTGGCTCGAGCCGGACGACGGGCGCGTCCGCGGGCCCATCGTGATCGTGCCGCGCGAGCCGGGCGGGCCGCTCGTTCCGCCCGACGCGGAGGACGGCGCCGCGGCGGTCGTGTCGATCGCCCGCTTCCCTGACCTGGCCGATGAGAACCCGGAGGGCGTGCTCGAGGCCGTGCTGGGGACGCCCGGCGACCCGAACGTGGAGGTCGCCAAGATCCTGCTGCGCGAGGGGATCGAGGAGGAGCACGCGCCCGAGGCGATCGCCGAGGCCGAGGCGTTCGGGGGCGAGGTGCCGGCCGAGGCGCTCGAGGGGCGCACGGACCTCACCCACCTGCCCATGCCGACGATCGACCCGGAGGACGCGCGCGACCACGACGACGCGGTGTGGGTGATCCGCGAGGAGGACGGCTCGTACCGCGCCTGGATCGCGATCGCCGACGTCTCGCACTACGTGCGGCCGGGCACCGCGCTCGACAAGGCGGCGCTCGGGCGGGGCAACTCGGTCTACCTGCCCGATCGCGCGATCCCGATGCTGCCGCGGGCGCTGTCGTCGAACCTGTGCTCGCTGCTGCCGGGCGTGATCCGCCTCTGCCTGTGCGTCGAGGTCGAGCTCGACGCGACGGCGACGGTGCGGCGGGCCCGCGTCATCGAGGGGTACATCCGCTCGATCGCGAAGCTCACCTACCCCGGCGTGGCGCGCGCGCTCGGCTTCACCCCCGAGCCGCCGCGCAGCCCCGAGGCCGAGGCGCTCAGGAACGATCTTCAGGTGATGTGGGACCTCGCCCGGCTGCTCCGCGGCAAGCGGATGCGGCGGGGCGCGCTCGACCTGGACCTGCCCGAGGCGAAGGTGGTGCTCGACCCGAAGACGGGCGCGCCCGTCGACGTGCAGAAGCGCAGCCACGACCCCGGCGTGGCGAAGGCCTACCAGCTCATCGAGGAGATGATGCTCCTCGCGAACGAGACGTGCGCGCAGTTCGTCGTCGACCAGGGCATCCCCACGGTCTTCCGGTACCACGCGCCCCCGGACCAGGCGAAGCTCGAGCGCTTCGCGACGATGTGCGGGGAGCTCGGGCTCGCGTTCGATCCGGAGGACGCGGCCGACCCCAAGCGGCTGTCGGTGTTCCTGAAGAAGCTCGACGCGCACCCGCAGAAGCAGGTGCTGCACATGCTGCTGCTCCGCGCGATGAAGCAGGCGGTGTACGACGTCGCGAACGTGGGCCACTTCGGGCTCGCCTCGAGCGCGTACCTGCACTTCACCTCGCCCATCCGGCGGTACCCGGACATCACGGCGCACCGGGCCATCCGCGCGGTGCTGCGCGGCGAGCGCGTCGACAGGAGCGAGGCGGCCACCGAGCGGCTGCGCGAGGCGGCCATCACGGCGTCGGAGCGCGAGCGAAAGGCGATGGAGGTGGAGCGCGAGGTGGTCGACCTGCACCGCGCGCTCCTCATGCGCTCCCGGCTCGGCGACACCTTCGAGGGCACCGTCACGGGCATCGTGGGAGGGGGCGTTTACGTCAACATCGAGGATCCCTTCGTCGACGTGCTCGTCCGCATGGAGTCGCTCGGCCCGGATCAGTACGAGATCGACGACGAGGGGCTGCGCGTCATCGGCCGCCGCTCGGGGGACCGGATCGCGATCGGCGACGCGATGCTCGTGCAGATCGAGGACGTGGCCATCCTCCGGCGCGCCGTCTATGGCCGGCGCCTCGCCGGCGAGTCGGCGACAGACGAGCCGAAGCCGCGCCGGCCGCGGCGCGACGCGGCGGACGCACGGCCCCCCCGTCGTGTCAAGATCAGCAAGAGCACCAAGCCCCTGAAGGTCATTAAGACCAGCAAGCGCACCAAGGGCGGCAAGAGCGCCAAGGTGCGAAAGAAGCAGCGGTAGCAGCCCGCCCGAGGGCTCGATTCCCTGCAGGCTTTGCGCTCGAACGCACGAGCGCGCCGCTCCTTCCCAGCCACGCTCGCTCAAGCGGACAAGCACGAAACCTCGTCGAAATCATCGAGACGACCCGACGAGGGAGGGCTCCTGCATTTTCCTTGCGTCCAGAAAACCACTATGTTCTCAACTAACTCATTCTAGGAGAGAGGTAACCAATGCCCAAGCCGACGTATCCCGCCTACAACGCTGGTGACTTCCTGGTCGATTACGAGGAGAAGGTCTTCGAAGACGTCAAGGCGAAGCCGGGAGAGAAGGCGCTGGTTACCTTTCACACGGTGGCCTTCGAAGGGTCGATCGGCCTCGTCAACGTGCTGACGGCGATCCGCCTGCAACGTAAGGGGTTTGAGACATCCATCCTGCTCTATGGGCCGGGCGTCACGCTGGGGCTCCAGCGCGGCTTCCCCAAGCTCGGCAGCGAGGCGTTCTCCGGGCACCTCGCGGTGAACCAGCAGATCGGCCGGTTCATGGAGGAGGGCGGCAAGGTGTACGCCTGCCGGTTCGCGCTGCAGGCGCTCTACGGCCACGGCGAGCACGCGCTGATCCCGGGCATCAAGCCCATCAGCCCGCTCGACGTGCTCGACATCCAGCTGATCCACCGCCGGGACAACGCGTTCATGGTCCACTCCTGGACGCTCTGATCCGAGCGCGGTCCATGGAGTTCAACCGCAAAGTCCGGGCGGCCGCGGTGCAGGCCAGTCCCGTCCTCGGCAGCCGGGACGGGACGACCGAGCGAGTCGTCGCCGCGATCGCCAGGGCCGCGAAGGAAGGCGCCGAGCTGTGCGTCTTCCCCGAGGCGTTCGTCCCGTATTACCCGTACTTCTCCTTCGTGCTCCCGCCGCCCGCCATGGGGAAGGAGCACATGCGCCTTTACGACGAGGCGGTCACCGTCCCCGGCCCGGTGACCCGGGCCGTGGCGGCCGCCGCGCGCGCGCACGGGGTGGTCGTGGTGCTCGGCGTGAA
The DNA here is from genome assembly GCF_051524395.1 of Sorangium sp. So ce117. Taxonomy (NCBI): domain Bacteria; kingdom Pseudomonadati; phylum Myxococcota; order Polyangiales; family Polyangiaceae; genus Sorangium; species Sorangium sp. So ce117. The sequence goes on along the minus strand of NZ_CP150309.1, from coordinate 12,804,747 downwards.
CGAGCGCGATCACGGGACGCTCTACAACGCGCAGCTCGTCTTCGACAGCGACGGCTCCCTGGTGCTCCACCGCCGCAAGATCACGCCGACCTACCATGAGCGCATGATCTGGGGGCAGGGCGACGGCTCGGGGCTCAGGACCGTGGACACCGCGGCCGGGAGGCTCGGGGCGCTGGCCTGCTGGGAGCACTACAACCCGCTCGCGCGGTTCGCGCTCATCGCGCAGCACGAGCAGATCCATTGCAGCCAGTTCCCCGGCTCCCTTGTCGGGCCCATCTTCGCCGAGCAGATGGAGGTGACGATCCGGCACCACGCGCTGGAGTCGGGCTGCTTCGTGGTGAACGCCACGGCCTTCCTGACGCCGGAGCAGGTCCGGGAGGTCGCTCCGAACGAGCAGATCCAGGGCGTGCTGCGCGGCGGGTGCATGACGGCGATCGTGACGCCCGAGGGCGTGCACGCGTGCACGCCCGTGACCGACGGCGAGGGGATGGCCATCGCCGAGCTCGATTTCGCCCTGATCACGAAGCGAAAGCGGATGATGGATGCGGCGGGGCACTACGCCCGGCCCGACTTGCTGCGGCTTTGGATGGATACGGCGGAGCGCTCGATAACGCTCGGCGCGGGCAGCCCCAAGGCCTCCTCCCTTGCCCCTGCGGCGGTGGACCATGGATACCCAGACGCTGATCACCGAGCTCCAGTCGTTCGGCCTGAGGCTGGCTGAAGCCCCCGAGGGCGCCCCCGACGCGGGCGCCACGCCCCCGCCGGAGCCCGCCTCCGGCGAGGGCGACGGCCGCCGCGCGGCGTGGACCTCGCGGCGCGGCGGCGCGGGGCCGACCCAGCACGTCGCGGCGACGCTGCGCGGGGCCACGGTGATGATCCCGATCCACACCGACCAGGCGGCGGCGTCGCCGTTCGTCGCGCGGCTCGGGCGCGACGGCGCGGGGACCGTGGAGCGGGACGGCCTGGAGCTCGCGCCCATCGCCCTCGTGAAGACGCCGCGCTTCTATGCCCTCTCGACGAAGGACGGCATCCCCTACCCCAAGATCGCGCTGCTGCACGGGGCGGACGTCCTCGCCTCGACGGTGCTCCAGACGTGCATCCGGTACACGGAGCCCGAGAAGGCCTGCACGTTCTGCGCGATCGGGCAGTCGCTCGCGGCGGGGCGCACCACCGCGAAGAAGACGCCGGAGCAGCTCGGCGAGGTCGCCGAGGCGGCGGCGCGGCTCGACGGGGTGCGGCACGTGACGCTGACGACGGGCACGCCGCGGTCGGCGGATCGCGGCGCGGCGCACCTCGCCGACTGCGCGCGCGGCATCAAGGCGCGCGTCGATCTGCCGGTGCAGGCGCAGTGCGAGCCGCCCGACGATTTCGCCTGGTTCGAGCGGATGCGCGCGGCCGGCGTCGACAGCCTGGGCATGCACCTCGAGGCGGTCGAGGACGAGGTGCGCGCGGCCGCGATGCCGGGCAAGGCCGAGGTGAGCGTGGCCCGCTACTTCGAGGCGTTCGAGGCGGCCGTGCGCGTGTTCGGGCGCGGCCAGGTGTCGACGTACCTCATCGCGGGGCTCGGTGACTCCCTCGCGTCGCTGCTCGACGCGAGCGAGCGGCTCATCGCGCTGGGGGTCTATCCGTTCCTCGTCCCGCTCGTGCCCATCCCCGGGACGCCCGGGGCCGATCGCGCGCCGCCCTCGGGGGACTTCATGCGGGCGCTCTACGAGCACATCGGCCCGCTGCTCGCGCGGGCGGGGCTGCGCTCGACCGACGTGAAGGCGGGCTGCGCCCGCTGCGGCGCCTGCTCGGGGCTCTCGGGCTTCGAGGCAGAAGGCCGGCCCGCGGCGCGGCCGGGACCCGGCGCGGCATGGACACCAACCTCGGAGAGCTCCGATGACGCCACGTTACAGCTTCGAGCTTGTGCAGAGCAGGGACACGTACCTCGAGTACCTCCGCTTGCGCCGGGCCATCTTCTGCGACGAGCAAGGGCTGTTTAAGACCACCGACGAGGACGACTGGGACGGCTCCGCGTTCCCCATCGCCGCCCTGGAGCACGGGGCGCCAGGGGGCCCGCGGCTCGTCGGCACCGTGCGCATCTACGAGGCGGAGCCCGGCCTCTGGTACGGCGGCCGCCTCGGCGTCGAGCGCGCCCACCGCAAGCAGGGCGTGGTCGGCCGCGGCCTCGTCCACAAGGCGGTCACCACCGCCCACGGCTGGGGGTGCCGCCGGTTCCTCGCGCTCGTCCAGGCGGCCAACGTCCCGTTCTTCGAGGGCATCCACTGGCGCTCCCTCGAGGAGCGATCGCACCGCGAGCGGCCGCACCACCTGATGGAGGCCGACCTCGACAGCTACCCGCCGAGCGACGAGCCCCGGCCGCCGCCCGGGCAGAGGTTCCGCTGATGCTCGGCGGCGTCGCGGCCGAGCTGCGCGGCGCGATCGGCGTCCTCGCGAAGCGGGACGTGCAGATCCCGGCGCGGTACCTGTCCGGCGAGCGGGGCGCGGCGCTCGCGGCCAGCGCGGGCGACGCGGCGGGCGCGGCCGGCTCCGTCGAGCGACCCGCAGCGCTCGGCGACGACTGCGCGGCCATCCCCGACGGAGACGGCTACCTGCTCCTCGCCGCCGAGGGGATCTGGCCCGCGTTCCTCGAAGGGGATCCGCGGTTCGCGGGCTACAGCGCCGTGATGGTCAACGTCAGCGACGTCTACGCGATGGGCGGCCGACCCATCGCCGTTGTCGACGTCGTCTGGGGGACCTCGGCCGGCGCGCTGGAGCCGGTCTGGGAGGGCATGGTCGCCGCGTCGCGCGCCTACGGCGTGCCGATCGTTGGAGGGCATACGAGCGCGCGCAGCCCCTACAACGCCCTCGCCGTGGCCATCGCGGGCCGGGCGCGGCGGCTCATCACGAGCTTCGCGGCGCGCCCCGGCGACGTGCTCGTCGCGGCGATCGATCTGCGCGGCGAGATGCACGCGGAGCACCCGTTCTGGAACGCCTCGACGGGCGCGGATCCGGCGCGGCTGCGCGGCGACCTCGAGGTCCTGCCCGCCCTCGCCGAGGCGGGCCTGTGCGACGCGGGCAAGGACATCAGCATGGGCGGCGTCGCGGGGACGCTGCTCATGCTCCTGGAGACGTCCGGCGCCGGCGCGGTGCTCGATCTGGAGGCCGTCCCGCGGCCGCGCGACGTCCCGCTCGCGCGCTGGCTGCTCGCGTTCCCGAGCTACGGTTTCCTGCTCAGCGTGCGCCCCGCGGTCGCCGGCGACGTGCTCTCGGCGTTCGCGCGGCGGGGCATCGCGAGCGCGGCGGTCGGCGCCGTCGACGGCTCGCACAGGCTCACCCTCCAGGCCGCCGGCGAGCGGCAGACGCTCTGGGACCTCTCGGCGGAGCCGCTCACGGGGCTCGCGCGCGAGGGCGCGCGATGAGCGCCCGCGCTGCCTCGGGCGCGATGAGCGCCGGCGCCACGAAAGCCTCGGGCGCGCCGCTCTCGGTCGCGCTCCTCACCTACTCGACCAAGCCGCGCGGCGGCGTCGTGCACACGGTCGAGCTCGCGGAGGCGCTCCACGACCTCGGCGTCTCGGTCTGCATCTACGCGCTGAACAAGGACCAGGGCGGCTTCTACCGCGCGCCGCGCTGCCCCTCGGTCCTCGTGCCCGCCGCGCCCCCGCCGGCGGGGATCGACGCGGTCGTGAAGCAGCGCATCGCGGAGTTCGAGGACGGGCTGCGCCGCCTCGGGGCGCGGCACGACGTCTGGCACTCCCAGGATTGCATCAGCGCGAACGCGCTCGCGGCGCTGCGCGCCGAGGGGCGCGTCCCCCACTTCCTCCGGACGGTGCACCACCTCGACGACTACGACAGCCCGTACCTGCGCGCCTGCCAGGACCGCTCCGTGCGCGAGGCCGACGCGTGCCTCGTGGTCAGCGAGGCGTGGAGGGAGGCGCTCCGGGCCGAGCACGGCGTCGACGCGGCGATCGTCCCGAACGGCGTGAGCCTGCGCCGCTACACGGCCACGCCCGACGAGCGGGACGCGGCGCTGCGCGCGCGCCTCGACGCCACCGGATCGCCGCTCTTCGTGACCGTGGGCGGCGTCGAGCCGCGCAAGAACTCGATCGGCCTGCTCAAGGCGTTCCTGTCGGTGCGGAAGCGGCTGCCCGGAGCCCAGCTCATCATCGCCGGCGGAGAGACGCTGTTCGACTACGAACCTTACCAGCGCGAGTTCGAGGCGATCGCGCGCGAAGGCGGCGTATGGCCCTCGCCCACGGGCGCGTCGCCGCCGCCGCTCGTCCTCGCGGGCGTGCTCCCCGACGCGCTGATCCCGCCGCTCTACCGGCTGGCCGACGCGTTCGTCTTTCCGTCCGTCCGCGAGGGGTTCGGGCTCGTCCTGCTGGAGGCGATGGCCTCGGGGGCGCCGGTGGTGAGCTCTGCGCAACCTCCCTTCACCGAGTTCCTCGCCGACGGCGAGAGCGCGCTGCTCGTCGATCCCTCGAGAACAGACGATCTCGCCGGCGCAATGGAGGCTATCCTGGACGAGGGCGTGAGGCGGCGCCTCCGCGCCGCGGGGCTCGAGACCGCGGCCCGGTACACGTGGGATCGTTCGGCCCGCATCGCGGCCGGCGTGTACCGCGAGTTCCTTGGATCCCGCCAAACGTAGGACAAGCGAGCGACGTATGCCGGAGATGCGCTTCGTTATCGAGTGGCCGAGCGGCGAGCAGCAGGTCTGTTACTCTCCGTCGCTCGTCGTGAAGGAGCACCTCGACGTCGGGGAGAGCTACGATCTCGACGACTTCGTGTCGCGTTGCCGGACGGCGCTCGATATCGCGAGCGAGCGGGTCCTCAAGAAGTATGGGTTCCCCTGCAGCCTGGCGCGGGCCGAGGCGGCGCGCATCGCGAGCGCGGCCGCGCGGTTCCACGGCCGGAGCGGGGCCAAGGTCCGGGTCCTCAGGTTCGTCGAGTGACGGAGTCCTCAGGTTCGTCGAGTGACGGAAGGAGCAGGAGATGGTGACGAAGTCGAAGATGGAGCGCCTCCTCAGCGAGCGCCAGTTCCTCGTTTCCGCCGAGCTGACGCCCCCGCGTCACTACGATCTGGAGAAGTTGCTGAAGCACGCCCGAAACATGGCGGGCTGTGTGGATGTGGTGCAGATCAACGATCACCTGCTCTCGCAGGCGCGCTGCGCCAACATGGCAGTCGGCCATTTCGTGAAGCAGGAGGGGCTCGAGCCGGTGCTCCAGTTCTCGCTCCGCCACAAGAACAAGATCGCCCTCCAGGGCGACCTGCTCGGGATGGCGGCGCTCGGGCTCTCGAACATCATCGTCCTCGGCGGCTACCCGTGCGCCATCGGCTCCGATCCCGACGCGAAGGAGGTGAGCGACGTCGACAGCTACGCGGCCATCGAGCTGACCCGCCGGCTGACGCGCGAGGGGAAGCTCTTCAACGGAGACGTCGTCTCGCCGGCGCCCTACTTCCACGTCGGGACCATCGATTTCCCGTGCGCGGAGCAGGCGATCGCCGGGGCGATGGACCGGCTCGCCGCGAAGATCGACGCGGGCGCGAGCTTCATCCAGGTGCAGGCGGTGTTCGAGCTCGCGTCGATGCGCCGCTGGATGGCCGCGGTGGTGGAGCGCGGGCTGCACGAGCGGGCGCACTTCATCGCGGCGATCTTCCCGTTCGCGGGCGTGGATCGGCTGAGCTTCCTGCAGAAGGTGCCGGGGCTCGTGGTCCCCGAACACCTGATCGAGCGCGTCCGCCAGAGCGGCGACGCGGAGGGGGAGAGCTACCGGATCACGCTGGAGCTCATCCGCGGGCTCCGCGACATCCCCGGGCTCTCGGGCATCCACATGCGGTCCATCGGCGCGGAGGACTGGGTGCCCCGGCTGGTCGACGAGGCAGGGCTCCGGCGGCCGGCATGAGCCTCTAGCGCGGGGCTCCGCGCGCCGGGCGAGGTTCGGGGGCCGGTGCCTGGAGCCCGGGCGCTCGGGCGGCGCGCTCAGGCCTTGCGGGCGATCCAGAGCAGCGCGAGGCCGTTCATCCGGCGCTCGCGGCGGTCGACCTGGAGCCCTGCGCCGCCGAGCTCGCCGCCGAGCTTGTCCTCGGTGTGACGGTAGGTGACCTCCGCCGCGTCGGCCCACGCCAGCATCGCGTGGGCCGTCGACGGGTTGTACCGGTGGCCGCGCAGGTAGCCGGCCATCGCGGCGCGGCCCATCGTGGCCGCGGGCTCGAGCAGCGCCAGGCGGCCGCCCGGGCGGAGGACGCGCGCCGCCTCGGCCAGCACCGGGCCCGGCTCGGGCAGGTGCAGGAGCAGGTTCGACGCGGTCACCACGTCGAACGAGGCGTCGGGGAACGGCAGCCGCGTCGCCAGCGCCTCCCGGAACGTCACGTTGTCCAGGCCGAGCGCCTTCGCCCGCTGCGCGGCGCGCTCCACCATCGCCGCCGTCGCGTCGATCCCGATCGACTCGTGGCAGCGGCGACCCATCTCGCGCGTCAGGCGGCCCGTGCCGCAGCCGAGATCGAGGCACCGCTCCTCGACGCCCGGATCGACGAGCGTGACGAGCTCGTCGATGAGCGTCGCATAAGGGCCCTCCGCCTGCATGCGATCGAAGAAGTCGACGAGCTCGTGGAACGGGGTCGCCTGCTCTCGCGCCGCATAACGATCGCGCCACCGCCAGACGTCGTCGAGGGCCTGGTACGTGCCCCGGTAATACAGGAGCGGCGCGCCCGCCTCCCCCCGGCCCGACGCGAGCACGCGACCGACATAGATGATGTGATCACCCCCGTCGTAGGTGTGCTCCACCTTGCAGTCGAGGAAGGCCAGCACGTCCTTGAGGATCGGGCTGCCCGACTCGGCCACGTGGGCCTCGGTGAGCACCACCTGCCGATCGATGTCCGTGCCCTTGCCGGCGAACAGGTCCGAGAACTCCCGCTGCTGCTCCCGCAGGATGTTCACCGCGAAGACCCCGGACGCCGCGATGGCCGCGCTCGTGCGCGACCGCCTGTCCGCGCAGAACAGCACGAGCGGCGGGTCGAGCGAGACCGCGCTGAACGAGTTCACCGTCATCGCCTGCGGCGTGCCGTCCTGCACCGTGGTCACGAGCGTGACCCCGGTCGCAAACTGGCCCAGCACCTTCCGGAACTCCGCGGGATCGAAGAGCATGGGGCATAGTACGCGCTCGGCGCCCACCAGGGATCGAGGATCTGCGCGGCGCGCGCTGGCGCCGCGCACCGCGATGCGCGCATCCTGCGACGGCGCCGCGCAGATCACGCGCCGGCGCCGCGCAGATCACGCGCCGGCGCCGCGCGCACTGCGGAGCTCACTCGGCGTCGCGCCGCGCCAGGTCCGGCGCGAAGGCCGGTATGCAGAGCGCGAAGTACTCGCTCTCCTCGTCGAACGGGTTGCTGTAGCGGACGCGCTGATCGGGCTCCGTCCAGAGGGCCTGGCCGGCCGATACGTCGACCGTCTCGCCCGCGATCTCGGCGCGCACGCGGCCGCGGATCACGAGCGTCAGCTCGCCGAACGAAGGCGTCTGTGCCGGCTCGCTCCAGCCCGGCGGGGCCACCATGTGCGCCAGGCTGAACCCCTCCGTGCCGGTGTTCACGCGGCCGAAGATCTCCTCGATGAGCTTGCCGCCAGGGACGGGGATCCGGGCCCTGGAGGTGACGAGACGGTAGGGATGCGCCATGGGGTACCTCGCGATCACATCGCGCGCGTCCGATCATCGGACACGCGGTAAAGCTGCATGAGCAGGTGACGGCCGCCGTACGGCTGCAGGTAGCGGATCGCGCCCGCCTTGCTCGCCATGAAGCGATGGTAGCGCCGCGCCGGCACGGCGATGAGATCGCCCGCGCCGACCCAGATCCGCAGCCAATCGTCGTTCGTGCAACGGATGTCGTAACAGCCCTGTCCCTCCACGAAGAGCCGCACCTCGTCGCCCAGGTGACAGTGCTCATCCGCCTCTCTCGCGCTCTCCGCCTCGTCGCGCGGCTTGCTCCCGTCGCGGCGGACATCCTCGTGCTCCGTCCATCCGCGGTCCGCGACCACGCGCTGCAAGGCGAGCGCAGCTGCGCCCGGGTCGAACGCGCCGCACCGGATCCCTTCCGCCTGAAGCTCCGCCTCGGTGGCCTCGCCCTCGCCGTCAGCTCTCATTCGGATCGCACGCATGCGCACCCTCCGGGACTGCGCTCTTCGAACCCTGCGCGCGCGCGACGTCAAGACGCTAAGAGCGCCCCAGCAGCCACAACAGGCCAGCAATGCTGAGCGCCAGCACACCAAGCGCGAGCAGGGCAATGAGCGCCTCTGTGAAGCCCCATCCACTTCCCTGCGCCGCGCGAGACGCCGGAGCCGCTTCAGCGGGCTGCGCGAGCGGCGAACTCGTGCTCACCGAGGCAGGCGGAGGCGTCGGCGTGGAATGCGCGGCCTTCGGCTCCTCGAGCGAAGGCGGCTCGAACACCGCGTCTGGACGGAGCGGCTCACAGGGGCTGCGCTCGATCTCCGCGAGCGCCTCGGCGGCCGGGTGCTCGAAGATGAGCCGATCACCCGAGATCGCGAGCACCTGTCCAGGACGCCAGATCGTATCGAACTGAGGCACCGGAACGCCGTCGAGCGAAGCGCCCGAGCGCGATCCGAGATCTTGAACAGAGAATTGATCGCCCCTGCGGGTAATGGCCAGATGACGGCGAGAGACGTCCGGGTCGTCGAGGACGAGATCGGTGTCCTTGGCGCGCCCGAGGATGTAGGGCCGCGCCGCCTCCTCGATCCGCAACGCGCGGCCGCTGTCGGGGCCCTCGACGACGACCACGCGCGGCGCCGGATCCTCCCCTTGCGCGGCGAGGCCGCGCGCGACGAGCTCGAGGGCGAGCTCCTTGGCGGCCGCCGCCGGGGCGGCCTTCGCGACCGCCGGCTCGATCCGGAGCAGGAGCCACACGCGCCCGATGCGGATGCGGTCGCCGGTCTTCAGGGGCATCGCCGTGCGCGGGGCGATGCGTGTCTTGCCGAGGAACGTGCCGTTCTCGCTGCCCTCGTCGAGGAGCAGGTACGTGGCGCCCCGCTGCCGGATCGACGCGTGCCGGGGGCTCACGCTCGTGTCGGGGAGGCGCACCTCGCAGCCCTCCGCGCGGCCGAGGATGACGCGGGGCGCGTCCAGCGTCAGGGAGAGCTCGCCTCCGTCCGCCTTCCCCGCCCCGTCGGGCGCGAGCACCACGATCGTCAACGCCATCGATGCTGCCTGCGCGCGAGGGGGCGGCTCGGCCTCAAATCGCCGCCGTACGACGCATCCGCTCGGTGGCGCTGAGGAGCTGGCGCACCGCCTGGTCCTGCTGCCGGGCCGCCTCCTCGATGCGCTTGCCGGCCTCGACGAGCTGCTCGCCGCCGCGCGTCTGGCTGCGGTGCGAGGCGTTGAGGCTGTTGACCCCGTGCGAGATCTGCTCGATCGCGCTCGTGATCTGGCGACCGCCGCGCGCCTGCTCCTGGCTCGACCGCTCCACGTGCTGCGTGATGGTCCGCATCTTCTCGGCGCTCTTCATGATGAGCTCCGAGCCGCGCGCCTGCTCCGCCGTGGCGGCGGCGATCTGCTGCACCGTCTCGGCGATGCGCCCGATCGCGTCCGTGACCTGCTTCGACCCCTTGGCCTGCTCGACCGTGGCGCGGGCGATGGCGCGCACCATGTTCGTCGACTTCTGCGAGCTCTCGAGGATCTTCTTGAGGGCCCGCTCGGCCTCGTTCGAGACCTCGACGCCGCGGTCGACGTTGTGAGCGCCGCGCTCGACGGCGGCGATCGCGTTCTTCGACTCGGACTGGATGGTCTTGATGAGCTCGGCGATCTCCTTCGTGCTGCCGCCGGCGCGCTCGGCGAGGTCCTTGATCTCGTCGGCGACGACGGCGAAGCCCTTGCCGTGCTCGCCGGCCTGGGCGGCGATGATCGCGGCGTTCAGCGCGAGGAGGTTCGTCTGCTCGGCGACGTCGTCGATGACGGCGAGGATCTGCCCGATCGCCTCGATGCGGAAGCCGAGGTTCGAGATGACCGCCACGGCCTCCTGGCTCGACTCCTTGATGCGGTAGATCTCGCCGATCGTCTTCAGGATCGCCTCGGCGCCCTTCTCGGCGTCGGTCGCCACCTCCTCCGAGAGCCGGGCCGTCTCGTTCGCGTTCGACTGGACCTGGTCGATCGAGACGTCCATCTGGTTCATCGAGGAGCTCGTCTCCTCGGCCGTCAGCGCCAGGGCGTCGACGTTCTTCGCGACCTCGCGGATGGAGTAGGCCATCTCCTCGATCGAGGAGACCGTCTCGCGCACGCTCGACCCGAGCTCGCCGACGTTCTCGGCGACCTCCTCGTTCGTGGCCGTCATCTCGAGGATGCTCGAGCTCGACTCCTCGGCGCTCGACGCGAGCGACTCGACCGACTGCGCGATGTTGGCGAGGGCGGTCGTCATCTCGCGGATGTACACGGTCGCCTGCTCGCTCGCGTGCATGACGCTGCTCACGCCGTCGCTGAGCTTGGGCAGCAGCTCGTCGAGGAGCCCCGTGGCCTGCGCCAGCTCCGAGCGGCGCTGCTTGTCGCGCAGCTCCGCCTGGGTGATCCGCTCCGCGATGCCGCTGAGCTCCGCGTAGAGGCGCGAGAGCTCGGACGGCGCGCCCGCCGGGACGCGCACCCGCTCGCCGGCGGTGGCGCGGAGCACGGCGTCCACGAGCGCGTCGACGTCGATGTCGGGGCCGCGCTGCGCGAGCTCGTTCACCTTGCGGGTGAGCGTCGAGCACTCCCGCTCGAGGGTGTCGCGCTCCTTCGCGAGCCCGTCGCGCTCCCGGCTCAGGTTGTCCCGCTCCCGCTCGACGGTGTCGCGCTCCTTCGCGATGCCGTCGCGCTCCCGGCTCACGCCGTCGCGCTCCCTCGCGAGTTTGTCGCGCTCCTCGGCGAGCGCGTGGCGCTCCTCCGCGAGCTCGAGCTGGCGGCCGGCGATCTCGGCGATCTGCTCGTAGGTCTCGGCGACGTCGGCGGGGGCGCCCTCGGGGAGCTTGGGCCGCTTGCCCCGGGCGGCGCCGCGGAGCGCGTCGCGCAGGCCTCCCAGGGGGACGCCGCCCTTGGGCCCGAAGCTCGCGTACAGCACCGCCCCCGCCGCGGCGAAGCCGAAGACCATGAACAGCTGGCCCGAGAACTCCGCCAGCGACTTCGACGCGAAGCTCAGCCCGAGGCCGATGGACGCGAGGATTGCGGCGATGGGGATGGAGAGCTGCTTGGCGTTCATTTCGTACGTTCCAGCGCGGTCGAGCTGCGGCGCGCGTTGGCCAGCGCGCCCCCGACGACCCCGAAGGACGACCGAGCGTAAGAGGCGAGTGCCCCCCGGTGCAAGGAGAGCGCGCGGCAGAAGCGCGGCGAGCGTGGCGAGCGCGGCATGGGAACCGCGGGCAGGCGAGCCGCGAACCGAGATCTCCTGGGCAGAGGCGCAGGGGGCGGGCCCGCGCGGCTGGGGGGAAACGCGATGAACTTGGACGATCTCGACCCGATGGCGTATGCACGGAGGTTGCGGCGGAGATGGAGCCCGCCGCGGGGGCTCGGCACGGGCGCCGATTCCTCTAGGTTCGACCGCACCGACCCTGAACACCGCCGCGGACCGCGGCGGCCGCCCGGCCGTACCGGCGGCCGCGCGGCCGGGCGGGCGTGGCCGTCCCGCCATGTCCCTCGCCGCTCGCCTCCTGCTCGCCTTCGGGCTCGTCGCGATCATCGCGACGGCGTTCGTCGGGCTGACCCTCCGCGAGGCGTCGCGCGAGATCATCGAGGGCGGCTTCGCCGAGCGGATCGACGCGGCGCATGCAGGCGTCCGGCAGCAGCTCGCGTGGGAGGCCGACGCGCTGCGCGACCTCCTGCCGCCGCTCTGCCGGCACGACACGTTCGTCGACAAGGCCCACGTCGAGCTGGAGCGCGCCAAGGGCGACCCGGACGCGATGGACCCGGGGAGCCGCATCGCCCTCGGGCGGCTGGTCCCGAGCCAGGCCAAGGCGCTGCGCCTCGACGAGCTGTCGCTCGTCGCGGGCGACGGGAGCGTCCTGGGGGCCGAGGACGCCGCGCGCATCGGCGCGCGCGACAAGCGGCTCGCCGAGCTGATCCAGGCCCCCGGGGGCGCGCCGCGGCTCCGGCCGGCGAAGGCGGGCGGCGAGCCGTCGCTGGAGGTCCACTGCGCCCTGTCGAGCCACGGGGTGACCATCGGCCTCGTGGGGGCGCGGCGGATCGGCCCGGTCCTCGCGCGGATCGGCGAGGCGTACCATGTGCGCCTCACGGCGGCGCGGGAGGGGGAGCTCGCCCCTCGGAGCAGCGAGGCGGAGGTCGTGCGCGTCCTCCATTTCGCGGAGATCCCGGGCCTTGACGTTGTCGCGTCTGTTCCGCGCGATCCGCTGAGGCAGGCGCTCGCCCGGCTCGACCGTGCGATCGCGCTGACGGGCGCCACGGTGCTGGCGATCGCCGTCGCGATGGCCGTCGTGCTGGCGCGCAGCCTGTCGCGGCCGCTCGTGGCGCTGGCCCGCGAGACGCGCGAGGTGATGAGCGGCGCGCCGCGGCGTGTGGAGGGGCGCGGGGGGCGGGAGATCGCGGATCTCGCGGCGGCGTTCAACGCGACCATCGACGAGCTCGCGGCGATGCGCAAGCGCCTGGCCGCGACCGAGCGCATCGCCGCGCGGCGCGAGGTCGCGCGCCAGATCGCCCACGAGATCAAGAACCCGCTGGCGCCCATCCGTGCGGCGGTGGAGACGCTGCGCCGGCTCCGGCAGCGCGACGACCCGGCGTTCGACGACTACTTCGCGGAGGCGACGTCGACGGTCTTGAACGAGGTGCACCGCATCGCGAACATCGTGACCGAGTTCACCCAGTTCGCGCGTCTGCCGCCGCCGAACCTCACGCCCATCGATCTCGTCGCGGTCGCGCGCGGCGTGATCACGCTGCACGCCGCGCCGGCGTCGGGCGAGGTGACCTCTGGCGCGGGGTTGTCCTCCGGTGCGGGCGCCACCTCCGGCGCGCCGTCGCCGCGCGTCGAGCTCGTGGCGGATCCGATCCCGGAGGTCTCGGCCGATCGCGATCAGCTGATCCAGGTGCTCACGAACCTGGTCCAGAACGGGCTGGACGCCGCGAGCGCCATCCGGCGCGACCCGCGCGTCTCGGTGACGATCGGCCCGCTGCCGAACGACCGCGTGCGGATCGTGGTGCGCGACAACGGCCCCGGCGTGGCCGAGGAAATGGTGCCGCGCCTGTTCGAGCCCTACGCGACCAGCAAGGAGAAGGGGACGGGTCTAGGCCTCGCGATCGCGCAGCGGATCGTGTTCGAGCACGGCGGAGAGATCACCTACCGCAAGGCCAAGAAGGGTGGCGCTGTCTTCGAGATCTGGCTTCCCATCGCGGGCCCCCCCCTCCTGGAGAAGCCGCTGGGCGACACCACGGTGCGCCCGCGCCCCCCCGACGCGCCGCGCTCGTGAGCGATCGCGCCCCCAGGTGAGCCCCATCCCAGGGTGTTCTCCCGCCTCTCGCGCCCCCTCCGCCGGGCGCCGCCGACGGCCACCCGCACAGGAGACGGGCCCAGATCGGCGTTTTCGGCGCGGAAGCGTACTCCTGTACGCTGAGCACCGAAAACGCCGAGGTGGGCCCGGATCCGCCGCGGGTGGCCGTCTCTACTACTGGGGTTGGCCGTCGTTCTTGCAGGCCGAGCTGCAGCCGTCGCCGCTCGTGTTGTTCGCGTCGTCGCACTCCTCGTACAGGCTCTGCCGGACGCCGTCGCCGCAGTACGGCCCGTAGATGCACCCCGGCGCGCACTTGCCGTAGCCGCCGGTGTTGTTGCCGTCCCCGTCGTCGCACTGCTCGGGGCCGTTGACCACGCCGTCGCCGCAGCGCGGGCCGTACAGGCAGCTGGGGCCGCACTCGCCGTAGCCGCCGTCGTTCACGCCGTCGTCGCACTTCTCGCCGAGGTTGGCCTGCACCACCGAGTCGCCGCACTGGGCGCCGAGGCGGCAGTTCTCGCTGCAGCCGGTCGCCTCGTTCGGGGGATCGCACTGCTCACCCCAGTCCTCGTCGACGCGGCTGTCGCCGCACTTGGCCGCCGGCGTGCAATCGGGGAAGCAGCTGCCGTAGAAGCCGTCGTTCACGCCGTCGTCGCAGGTCTCAGCGCCGTTGACGGCCGCGTCGCCGCAGTACGGCCCGTACGCGCAGTGCTGCGTGCACCCGTTGTAAGCGCCGTTGTTGTCGGCCTCGCCGAGGTCGCAGTCCTCCTCGTCGGGCTGCACCACGCCGTCGCCGCAGCGCGGGCCGTAGAGGCACATCGGCGCGCACTCGCCGTAGCCGCCGTCGTTGACGCCGTCGTCGCACTCCTCGCCGTAGCTCGCCTGCACCACCGTGTCGCCGCAGAGCGCCCCGAGCTGGCAGCCCACGCAGTTCGGGTCGGCCGGGTCGTCGCACTCCTCACCCCACTCCTCGTCGACGTTGCCGTCGCCGCACCGCGGGGCGGGCGTGCAGTTCGGGTTGCACGTGCCGTAGAAGCCGTCGTTGCTGCCGTTGTCGCACTGCTCGGGGCCGTTCGTCGCGCCGTCGCCGCAGTACGGCCCGATCTCGCACTCGCGCGTGCAGCCGCCGTAGCCGTTCGCCGTGTTGCCGGAGCCGAGGTCGCACGCCTCGTACGGCGCGTTGACCGCGCCGTCGCCGCACCGGGGCGGGGCCACGCACCCCGGCGCGCAGGCGTTCGAGGCGTTGGCGTACGCGCTGTTGTTGAGCCCGTTGTCGCAGGTCTCCGGGCCGTTCCTCTGGCCGTCGCCGCAGTACGGCCCGAGCTGGCAGCTGTTGCACTCGCCGTAGCCCGTCCCGTTCTCGGTGCCGTCGTCGCACTCCTCGCCCGGCGTCACGACAGGCGGGTCGACCCCGCACTGCGGCGAGCAGACCGACGTGCCGGCGCTGAAGCCCGACAGCGTGAGCTGGTAGTTCGACCCGGTGACGTGGCGCTCGGCCTGGAACACCGCGATCTCGTAGACCTTGCCCGGCTCGAGGTTCAGGTCGACGTCGTAGGGCGTGCGGGCGCCCGCAGGGCAGGTGTTCTGGGTGCAGGGGGTCACGCGGGCGTCGCCGTTGTCCAGGATGGTCACGCTCTCCTGGAGCTGCCCGTGGATGCCGCCGATGTCCGCGGTCAGCGTGTTCTTGATGAACACCCAGACGTCGTCATCGCCGAAGAAGGTGAGCACCGGATCGGCCGCGGCGCCGTTCGGCGTGAACTGGAACCAGTACCGGACCTCGCTCGTGAAGTAGTAGTTGTGCGAGGGGTTGCTCTGCTGCGCCTTCTCCAGCCCGGCGGAGACCAGGTTGTTGAGCACGGGATCGCCGTTCGGCGGGGTGGGGTCCACGGGCCAGAACGGGCTCCGCTGGTACACGTACCTGCCGGCCTGCGGGGTCAGCTCGATGGAGGTGACGAGCGTCCTGTTGTACGTCGGGTTGTCCCGGTACCACCACTGGAAGTTGTTCTGCCCCGTAGTCCAGCCGTTCGCGTCGCTCGGCGTGACGAAGCCGGGGCCGAACCTGCTGACGGGCTTGCCGGCGGCGTCGAGCGTCGACTGGACCATTTGGTCGATCTGATTGCCGCTGGGATCGATCTCGAAATCGAAGTGCCCGACGAGGGTGTCGTTCAGGTTGTTGTCGCACGCGCTGTTGCTGACGGTGCGGTCGTACGAGGTCGGGCACCAGCCGATGAAGTCGCGGAGGACCATCGGCAGCCGCATCTCGGTGGGCTGAACGGTGCAGGCGTAGCCCGGCTCGATCGTGCACGTGGCGGAGCAGCCGTCGCCGCTCGCGGTGTTGCCGTCGTCGCACGCCTCGGTGGCGTCGCCGGGCAGGAGCATGCCGTCGCCGCACCTCGAGATGCACGCGCCGCCGCTGCAGTTCGGCTCGCCCTTGCAGTCCGGCGTGCAGTTGTCGCGCCAGTTGCCGTTGCCGTCGTCGCAGGCCTCGGTGCCCTCGCGGACGCCGTTGCCGCAGACGGAGTAGCCCGTGCAGTCCTGGGGCACGGCGTTGGTGCACACCCGCCCGGGCTCGATGCGGCACGTATCGTCGCAGCCGTCGCCCGAGACGAGATCGCCATCGTCGCACTGCTCGGCGCCGCGCTTGCGCCCGTCGCCGCAGATGGTCTTGCAGGGGAACCCGACGCGCGAGCAGTCCCAGCCCTCCTCGATCGTCTGGCAATCGGCGCTGCAGCCGTCGCCGCTCGCCGGGGGCTGCTTCCCGTCGTCGCACACCTCGGTGCCGCCGACCTTGCCGTCGCCGCACACGGGCGGCGGCGGCGGGGTGCAGCGCCCGCCCGCCGGCGGGCACGTCCAGCCGACCTCGATCTTGCACTGCGCGGTGCAGCCGTCGCCGCCCTCGGGGGATGCCCCCCCGCCGTCGTCGCACTGCTCGCCGAGCTGCACGACGCCGTCGCCGCAATAGGTCCTCACGGTGCAGGGTTGGCCGGGCTTGCAGACCCAGCCCTCCTCGAGCCGACAGTCCGCGGAGCAGCCGTCGCCGCTCGCCGGCGGGTCGTCGCCGTCGTCGCACTGCTCGTTGCCGCTCACGCGGCCATCGCCGCACAGGTAGAGCGGGATGCACGGCTCGCCCGGCTCGAGGCACACGTACGCCGGGTCCTTCACCTGGCAGTCGGCGGAGCAGCCGTCGCCGTCCGCGGCGTTGCCGTCGTCGCAGAGCTCGCCCGGCTGCACCTTGCCGTCGCCGCACTCGATCAGCCGCACGCAGGGCGATCCGGGGGTCGGGCAGTTGTAATAAGGCTCCTGCCGGCACAGGCTCGAGCAGCCGTCGCCGCTCGCGGTGTTGCCGTCGTCGCACCCCTCGCCTGTCTCCTTGGCGCCGTTGCCGCAGACCGGCAGCCGCGTACACGGCAGACCGGGCCGGCTGCACTGGAACCCCGCCTCGCGCTTGCAGTCCGCGCTGCAGCCGTCGCCGGACGCAGGCGGGTCGTCGCCGTCCTCGCACTCCTCCGAGCCGTTCACGCGGCCGTCGCCGCAGTCGTAGAGCAGGATGCACGGCTGGCCCGGCTTCGGGCACACGTACGAGGGGTCGACGTAGTAACAGTCGGCGCTGCAGCCGTCGCCATCGACGTTGTTGCCGTCGTCGCAGAACTCGCCGGGGTCGACGACGCCATCGCCGCACGCGATGGTCAGCTCGCAAGGCTGACCGGCCGTCGGACACTCCCAGTAAGGCTCGACCTGGCACTGCCCAGAACAGCCGTCGCCCGGCAGCGTATTGCCGTCGTCGCAGGCCTCGGACGCCTGGTTCAGCGCCGCGTCTCCGCAGGCGGGGTCGGGAGGCAGGAAGCACTCGGGGGGCGGATCGGCGACGTCGCACGGGTCCGGCTCGCCGCCGCCGTTGCCGCCAAGGCCGATGCCGCTGCCCACCGTGAACTCGGGCACACCGCCGGTTCCGCCGGCGCCGCCGACGCCAGGCGGGCCGCCGCCGGAGTTCGCGCCGCTCCCGGAGCCGGTCGCATCGCTCGTGGTCGCGCCGCCCCCGCCGCAAGCGACCGTGATCTGAAGCAATCCCACCGCCAAAGCCAGATAAGAAGTCCTTAAACCCACGGCCACCTCGATAACGCACGTAGCGCTCTTCCCGAGCAAACGGCGCTAGACACACTTTATCGTAAAAGTGCACCCCGGCTCCAGGCGAAATTGGCGGCGCTGCTGTGCTCGGCGCGGGTCTTCATTCGCGCTTCATTCGCGCTCATCGCCAGTCGCCGCTGTGGTTCTGCGCCTTGGTTCTGCGCCCAGGCGTCCACCTCGGTCCTGCGCCTTCGTCTCGGCGCAAATTTCGATAGTAATGTCTATTTCCACCGTGGCTCAACACGGCTTCTGCCGACGAGCTCGCGGCTTGATGTCGAATCGGGCACGGCCGGAGTTCGATCTTGACATCGCCGGGCTCGCCGCGGATCAGGGCGGCGGCGGCGAGGTTTACGCGGGCCAGCCGCCGCTCACCCGGCGATCAGCGACTGGCCGTCTCAGGAAGGCAGCGGCTGCCCGTCGATCCGGCCCGGCCTGCGCCGCGCGACCTCGATCCCCGAGATGCAGACGGCCAGCCACACGGTGCCTGCGGCGAACCCCGCGAGCACGTCGCTCAGGTAGTGCACGCCGAGGTACATGCGGCTGAAGCCCATCGCCACCGTCCAGCCGAGCGCGAGCGCGACGAGCGCGAGGCGAGCGCGCAGCGTCCGGAGGAGCAGGAGGCCCAGGTACGAGAGCATGCCAAAGGCGACGAACGTGCCCATCGAGTGCCCGCTCGGGAAGCTCCACCCCGCGGCCACCGCGAGCGGATCGGCGAACGTCGGCCGCGGCCGGGCGAACAGGGCCTTGAGCGCGAAGTTGAGGAGCCCGCCGCCGGCGAGCGCGAAGAGCCACCCGACCGCGAGGACCCGCCGGCCCCGCCTCAGCAGCGCCGCGGCCACGACGACCGCGAGCAGCGCGAGCGCCCAGAAGCTGCCGAGGAGGGTGAACGCGCGGAGCGCCTCCACCCCGGCGCGGCTCGACGACGCGTGGAGCGCGCGCGCGAGCGCGAGATCGACGTCCACGATCGGCTCGCCCTCGCGCACCCCCTCCGCGAGCGCGACGAACACGAGCGCGGCCATGCTGAGCACCAGCCCGAGGCCGAGGTGGATCACGAGGTACTCGGCCGCGGAGAGCTCGCGCAGCACCCTCGCGACCGCGGGGAACCGGGCCGCGAGGCGCTGCGTGGCCGGGTGCGCGGCCGCCGCGGCGTAGGCCCGGACGGCCCACGCCCACAGCGCCCGCGCGTGGCGGTCGGAGAAGCGCGCGACGGCGACGAGCCCGAGGAGCACCCCCACCGTTCCGATCAAGAGCAGCGCGAGCAGCAGCAAGGGCCGCGCGCCGACCGCCGAGGCCAGCTGCTCGGCGGGGAGGTCCAGCGCTTCCATGCCGGAGCTCTATAGCGGGGCGCATCTTCGTGCGCCACGGGCCCATCCCCGTCGCTCGGCTCGGCGCGGCGTACGTTCGATCTCGCTCAGGGGACGAGCGACACGACGGCTTCCGGCGTCGCGAGATCGCTGATGTTGGCGACCCGGATCTCGTCCTCGGAGACGGAGTAGACGTAATCCTCCATGAAGACGCTCCGCTTCACGAACGACGTCGCGTTGCTCCACCAGTTCCCGCAGCTCGGGCCGTTCCCGCCCGCGCTCGCGTCCGGCAGCGGGTGGGGCACGCCCCCGACGGACGTGAAGCCCGCGCCGGTATCCACCTTGTAGACGAGCAGCCCGCTGAACGTCATCGTGTCGCCGAAGTCGCCGCCGCTCCCGCCCTCGCAGATGACCATGGGGATCCCGAGCAGCCCCCGCTGGGTGAAGTAGTTGAACGCGAGGTGGTTGGTCGCGGCGTCGCTCGCGGAGCCGCGCGTCCCGATCACCTCCTTGTGCGTGAGCGTCGGCGCGTCGAGGTCCGTCACGTCGAAGATCTGGAGCAGGATCCCCTGGAACCACGCGAAGTCGCCCTGGTCGTCGGCGTCGTAGCCGATGCTCATGACGTGCCCCTCGTCGATCATGTGCATGTAGGTCGAGAAGCCGGGGATCTTCAGCTCGCCGCGCACCCTCGGCGCCTCGGGATCCGAGAAGTCGATGGTGTAGAGCGGGTCGGTCTTCTTGAAGGTCACGACGAACCCGACGTCGCCGTAGAAGCGGGCGGATCGGATGTCCTCGCCGGGCGCGAGCTGGTCCACCATCCCCTTGACCACGAGCGCGCCGCCCTCCTGCTTCAGCGACGCGACGGTGTTGTGCGTGTCCGGGTCGGGCAGGTGCCCGGTGGTGGTCGCGATGCGGAGATACCCCTCGTGCTCGCTGAGGGCGAACTGGTTGAGCACGCGCCCCTTCACGACGCCGCTCCCCAGGTACGCGCTCGGCGCCGCGCGCTCGCTCAGCGCGAACTTGTGGACTGTCGTCGCGTCGGGCGTCGTCTCGCCGTCGTCGTAGAACCAGCCGTACGTCTCTCCGTACTGGTGCCGGCTCGCCACGTAGAGCGAGTCCGCGGTCGCGTAGACGGCGCCGGGCCTGCCCACGATCGTCGTCTGGCCGAGCGCCTCGGTGCCGAGCTCGGTCGAGACGACCGAGAGGAAGCTCTGCCCGTCGCCCGTGTTCGACAGGTAGAAGTTCTCGCAGCTCGCGAACGGGGCGTGGCTGCTCGTCGAGGCCACGCCGTCCCGGTACAGCGTGTCCTCCACCGTGGGCAGCTGGATGTCGAGCGGGGCCGCGTCGATCACGGCGAGGTTCTTCTCCACGAGCTTGTCGTACGCGCTGTTCACGGCGGCCACCGTGGACGGGTTGACCCCCTGCTCGGACAGGGTGCAGATATCGATGCCCTCTGGCCAGGTAGAGAGTCCCTCCACCACCGGCTCGGGGGAGGCCACGACCGTGTACACAGCGCTCCCGATGCGCCGGGCGTTGAGGAACGATCCGGAGAACTTCAGCGTCCGAACGACCGTCGGCGCCGTGAGATCGCTGATGTCGAGCTCGGTGACCAGGAGCGGCGTGCCGTCGCCCGTGAACTCGCAATCATATCCGTACGTGCACTCACCCCCGTAATAAGGGAGCTCGCCGTCAGGCGACGAGGACGGGGACAGCGACGAGTACACGAGGGCGCGCTTCTCGTGGACGAAGAGCTTCTTCGGATCCCCCTCGATCACGACCGACGCGACGCGGTGCGTGTCGGCGGCGGGCCACGCGTCGAAGATCTGGAATTGCCCGTGGGCCAGGATGTAGACGTGCTCTCCGTCGTTCTTGATGAAGTCGGCCTCGTCGACGTCCGCTTCCTGCGTGTTGGTCGTCGAATACTCCGTGGCAGCCCCGTCGTCCCCTCCTGCCTCCTCGGCCGGCGGCGAGACGGGCCCTCCCGTGGAGGAGGAGGAGCCGGAGGAGGCGGATGCGACGACCCCGCCGTCCGCGCCGGACCAGTAGCACCCCTCCTCGAGCTGCTGCAGGGCGGACTTCCGCGCCACGTCGACCGACTTGATCATGTTCTGCTTCAGCCGTTCGCGGAGCAGCGCCTCGACATCGTCGCAGCTCGTCGCGGGCGTGAGGGCGCTCTGTGCCAGGCCCGTCTCCGCGGGCCCGCCCGATCCGCTTCCGCGCGAGCAGGCGGCGAAGCTGGCGCCGAGCGCAAGCAGAGAAACAAGCGTACAACCCCTGTAGAATGATCGCATGTGAGTCTCCGTGTCCGTCTGTCGTTCGGATCGATGGCCTCAGGAGAAGCACTCGACATGCCGAGACATTTCGTCAGCAATTACGGGCAGATACGGCGGATACCACCTGGCACATGCCGGCACAAATTGCGCCTGACAGCGGATGGGGTCAGCGCGCAGGCGCCGGAGGGCCCAGTGAGGAAGTGAGGAGGAAGAGGAGCGCCGCGGTGACGCGGGAGCTCGGACGAGGCAGGGTGGGTCGAGGAGAGCATGAGGAGGGAGTGATGCAGGCGTGATGAAGAAGCTGGAGCTCGAGTCGTATTCTGCGCAGGCCGCCCGCTGGCCCTCGGCAGGACGCCACATCCTCGCGCAGTTCGACGCCGAGACCGTCGTGGTCTATCAGGCGTACCGTCCGTCGATCGCGCGCCACGCGGCCCTGCACCAGCGGCTCGGAGGGCCGGAGTTCAGCTTTGGCCGCATGAGCTGGATCAAGCCGAACTTCCTCTGGATGATGTTCCGCTCGGGCTGGGGCACGAAGCCCGACCAGGAGGCGGTGCTGGCCATCCGCATCCAGCGCGCGGGGTTCGACGCGATCCTGGCAGCCGCGGTGCCATCGGGCTTCGTGCCCGAGCTCTACCCGAGCGAGGAGGCGTGGAAGAGCGATCTCCAGCGCTCGGACGTGCGGCTCCAGTGGGATCCGGACCACCATCCGTCGGGCGCGCCGGTCGAGCGGAGGGCGATCCAGCTCGGTCTGCGGGGCGCGACGCTGCGGCGGTTCGCCGAGGAGTGGACGGTGGGCGTGGAGGACATCTCCGCGCTCGTGGCGGAGCAGAGGGAGGTGCTGCGCGGCGGGGGTGCCGGGCAGATCGAGATCCCGCGGGAAGAGGTGTATTGGCCGACAGCGGCGGAGGCAGCGAGGCGGGTCGGGATAGAGCGCTGGGAGGCGTAGCGGGACGACGAGCCCTGGCCAGGGTAGCGGCGCTTCCCTACTGTCGGCGCCAATGGCTTCCAGCTCTCTCGGCTTCGCCGAGTCCCGCCAGCAGCGCATCGCCCACGTCCTGCTGTTCGTCACTCCGGCGCTGTTCACCGCCAACATGCTGCTGGCGCGCGCCACGGCGGATTTCATCCCGCCCGTGGCGCTGGCGGAGCTTCGATGGATGGGCGTCGCGCTGGTGCTGCTCCCCTTCTGCGGCCGCGAGCTGTGGCGCAACCGCGCCGCGCTACGGCGCGACTGGGCCCGATATGCCCTGCTCGGCCTGCTGGGCATGGGCATCTGCGGCGCCGGCGTCTATTACGGCGCCGCCACCACCACGGCCACCAATATCGGCCTGATTTACGCCGTCTCGCCGGTGATCATCATCCTGCTGTCACGGGCCATGTTCGGAGAGCGGCTCAGCCGGCGCCAGGGCCTGGGCGCCGCGCTGGCGCTGACCGGCGTGCTGGTCATCGTGCTGCGCGGCGACCCGGCGGCGCTGCTGGCGCTCCGCTTCAGCACCGGTGACCTGATGATCCTCGGCGCCGCGATCTCCTGGGCGCTTTACACGGTGCTGCTGAAGCGATGGCCCGATCCGCTGGGGGTCCAGGCGCGGCTCACCGCGATCGCGCTGGCCGGGGCGATCCTCCTTTTGCCGCCGCTCGGCTGGGAGCTGGCCAGCCGCGGCGCGCCGCATTTCGACCTGCGCACCATCGCCACCGTGGTGACCCTGGTCCTGGTGCCGGGCGTCGGCGCCTATGCCACGTACAGCTATATCACCGAGCATCTCGGCCCCAGCCGCACTGGCCTGCTGCTCTACCTGTCGCCGGTCTATACCGCCGTGCTGGCGTGGCTGCTCCTCGGCGAGGCGTTTGCCCCCTACCATTGGCTCGGCGCGGCGCTCGTCTTGCCGGGCCTCTTCTTCGCCACCCACAAGCCGAAGGCGACCTGAGTACCCCGCGCTTGGCGACCCGACCCCTGCCCGAGCGGCTGCGCCCGGCCGAGCTGCCGCCGCCCGGCGGCCCCGGGGGCCGCTCCCGCCGGCGCGCGCCCTGACGCGTCGCGCCCTCCATGATCTTGCCGCGCCCTCCATGATCTCGCGGATCTTGCGCGGCGCCCCCTCGTGCGCAGGTTCTCTCCCGGCGCCTGCGGGCTCCCGGTGCTGGGCTCGGCGCCTGCTTGACAGAATCCTCCAACAGCACCAGACAGATCCCTCCAGATGATGACGAAGACCACCCTGCCCGTCGTGCTCATGACAGCCCTCGCCGTCGCGACTGCCGGCTGCGATTCCAGCGGCAGCGGCGGGCGGTCCAGGGAGCGCTGGGCGACCACCGAGAACACCAACGTCGAGCTCGACTTCGACAAGGTCAACGAAGCCTTCAAGGCGGCCGAGGGGCCCGAGGACTTCGAGCGGCGCGTCAACGAGATCTACCAGGGGAGCGAGGTCATCAGCGTCGCCGTACAGGACCTGGACGCCAAGACGCAGGTCGTCACCGGGTTCTTCGACAAGAACAGCGACGGCGGCGTGCAGGACCCCGAGAAGGTGTTCTCGATCCGCCGCGACGTCTCGGGCGAAGGCGCCGCGCAGATCCAGACGTCCGGGTTCGGCCCCTACGGGTACTACCACTCGCCGGTGATGAGCCTGGCGTCGGGCATGCTCCTCGGCGCCATGGTGTCGTCGGCGCTGCGCCCGAATTACGTGCCGGTGTACACGCAGCCGTACACCACGCCGCCCGGCCGCGCGCCCGATCTGCGATCCCACCGCGAGGCGTACCGCGCCTCGAACCCGTCCAGCGTCGACCACAGCAGGTCGTCGCAGACCGGGCGGCGCTACAACAACGCCGGCGGCAGCCGCTTCGGCAGCGGCAAGTCCGGCGCCGGCTCGCGCTTCGGCGTCCGCCGCAGCGAGCGAGGCCGCAGGCCCGAGCGCCTGGTCGCGTAGCCGCGCGCGCCGGCCGCCGCGATGCAGCCCCTGCGAAGCATCTCCGAGCTCCCGTTCCGCTGCCGTCCCGCGCTGGAGCTGCTGAACCTCGAACAGCACCGCGACGAGCCGGACGTGGAGTCCACGCAGTTCGGCTGGTGCCGGGTGGACGCGCTCTGGCTGGATGGCCGCGCGGGTCGCGGGCCGCTCCGGGTGACCGACGCGCTCGTCGTGGCGGTGCACGCCGCGGACGAGCCGGAGGTGCTGCCCGATGACGTGGAGCTCGAGTTCTTCGTCGAGGAGGTCGCCAAGGACTACTCGGTGACCGTGCTCCTGTCGGCGTTCCTCGAGCGCTGGCTGCCGGCCGCGCTGTCGGCCGAGCGCGCCATCGTGCTCGCCATGTGCAACCCCCACGCCGCGCGCATCCGGCGGCCGGAGGCGGCGGGGCGCACCCCCGTGTATTATGCCGACGGCGACGTCGACGCGTGGCTCGACACCGACCCAGACGGTCGCCGGCACATCCGCCTCGAGGCGGAGGCCTGGCGCACCGCGGAGTGAGACGATGTTCGAAGGACGCAGACAGCCAATCGTGTCGCGCGAGCAGAAGCTGGTTTATGCCGGCATCTACGTGCTGAAGAAGATGGACCTGAAGCCCGCCGACGGAGGCATGGAGATGCCGCTCGTGCTGCCGTCCGAGCTGAGCCCGCTGGAGGACGTCCTGCAGGAGCTCGTGAACGCCGACCTCGTCGAGGTCAACCGCCGCAAGGCGCGGTTCGAGCTCACCAAGAAGGGGCTGGCCTACCTCGGCGAGATCATCGACGAGGCGGAGGCGCTGGTCGACGAGTTCGACGACGAGTCGCTCGAGGACGCGGTGGCCGAGCTCCGCGGGCGAAACGTGGACGTGCTGCGGGCCCGGTTCCTGTGGGGCTGGTACGACGGCGAGCTGGACGATCTGGTGCTCTTCCAGCAGCGCCGGGGCGCGACGCCGGTCGAGCAGTGGTGGGCGGACTACCTCATGAGCGACGCGTTCTACGAAGCGCTGCGGAGCGACTACGAGTGAGCGCGAGGGCGGCCGTCAGCGCGGGCGGGCGCGCTCCCCCGTCAGCCGCGTGAGGAGCCGCGCCAGCTCGGCGCGCTCGCCTGCGGAGATCCGCGCGAGCCTTCGCCCGAAGGCGTCGTCGAGGATCGCCCGCGCCGCCTCCATCGCCTTGCGCCCCGAGCGGGTGAGCGTCAGCCGAAAACGCCGCAGATCGCCCGCCTCCGTCTCACGCTGGACGAAGCCGGCCGCCTCCATCCGCTTCACCATGAAGGTGATCGAAGGCTTGGGCGTGATCAGCGCGCGCGCGAGCTCGGCAGGGTGAGGGTGGTCGTCGAGCTTGCCGAGGAGGAAGAACTCCTTCATCTCGAGCCCCAGCGCGCGCACCTCTGGCTCCACCTCGGCCATGACCGCCATGCTGAACTCGAAGTTCAGCGTCCAGAGCTCCCAGGGCGAAGGCTTGTCCATGTTCTCTCTGCTCGCGCTTGACGATGGATCGGTGCGGCATTACTAGTTCAACATTGAACTGTTCGAAACGGAACAAGTTCCGGAGGTGATGCGATGCCGCTCGATCATTATGTCACGCTCGGTCGCTCAGGTCTGCGGGTGAGCCCCTTTTGCCTCGGCGCCATGACGTTCGGCGAAGACCTGGGCTGGGGGAGCAGCGTCAAGGACTCCGAAGCCATCCTCGACCGCTTCATCGAGCTCGGGGGGAACTTCATCGATACGGCGAACCTCTACACCAAAGGACACTCGGAGAAGATCATCGGGGACCACCTCGGCCACGACCGGCAGAAGCGCGACCGGCTGGTGATCGCCACGAAGTTCAGCGGAAACCTGTACGTCGGTGATCCCAACGGCGGCGGCTCGAACCGCAAATCGATCCTCGCCGCCTGCGAGCAGTCGCTCCGCCGGCTGCGCACCGACTACATCGATCTCTACTGGCTGCACAACTGGGACAAGTTCACGCCGATCGAGGAGACCATGGCGGCGCTCCACGATCTCGTCCAGTCGGGGAAGGTGCGTTATATCGGCGTGTCCGACACCCCTGCGTGGAAGGTGACTCAAGGGCAGCTGATCGCTCAGTTCCGCGGATGGGCGCCGTTCATCGGGCTGCAGATCGAGTATTCGCTCCTCGAGCGGACGGTCGAGGGGGAGCTGATCCCCATGGCCCAGGAGCTCGGGCTGGGGGTGACGCCGTGGTCCCCCCTGCGGAGCGGGATCCTGAGCGGCAAGTACACGCGGAGGAACGCCGCGACGGTCAAGCCGGAAGGGCGGCAGTGGGCCGCGGGCTACCTCGACGAGAGGAGCTACGCGGTGATCGACGAGCTCGAGCGGATCGCCAAGCAGCTCGAGACCACCGTCGCGCGCGTCGCCCTCAGCTGGGTGCAGGCGCGCCCGGCGGTGTCGTCCACGATCATCGGGGCGCGCACGCTGGCGCAGCTCGACGACAACGTGAGGGCGCTCGAGGTGAAGCTCACGCCGGAGCAGACGGCGGCGCTCGACGCGCTCACCGCTCCGAAGCTCAACTTCCCGGCCGAGTTCCTCAATCTGGCGCACATGATCCAGGCCGGGGGGACGACGATCAACGGTCAACCGTCGCAGCTCATCCCCTTCGGCGTCACGAAGAAGGGCGATCATTACTGACGAGTAACCTCGACCACGGCGCGATCCGCGCGACGCGAGCGCGCGGCAGGGGAGGCGCCGCCCGGGCGTTTTGATAGTCTCGCCCTCCTCTCGTGGACACGCCCGCCCGTCGCCCGCTCTTCCCTCACCTGCCCGCGCTCGACGGGCTGCGCGGGCTCGCCCTGCTCGGCGTCCTCTTCTTCCACGCGAACGGGATGCTGCGCGGCGGCTTCCTCGGCGTCGATCTCTTCTTCGTCCTCTCGGGCTACCTCATCACGTCGCTCCTCCTCGCGGAGCACGAGGCGCGCGGCGCGATCTCGCTCAAGGACTTCTGGATCCGCCGCGCGCGCCGGCTCCTCCCGGCGCTCCTCGCGCTCGTCCCGGTGGTCGTGCTCCACGGGCGCCTCTTCGGGCCGCCGAGCGCGCTCGCCGGCCTCCGCGCCGACGTGCTCGCGACGCTCGGCTACGTGGCGAACTGGCGCGCCATCTACGCGCACAAGAGCTACTGGGAGATCTTCACGTCGCGCTCGCCGCTCGAGCACACGTGGAGCCTGGCGATCGAGGAGCAGTTCTACGTCGTCTGGCCGCTCGTCATCGTCTTCGTGCTCTCGCGGTGGTCGCGCCGCGGCGTGCTCGTCCTCACGCTGGCGCTGGCCGCGCTCTCCGCGATCGCGATGCTCGTCCTCTTCGCGCCGGAGAGCACGACGCGCGTGTACATGGGCACGGACACGCGCGCCTCCGGCATCCTCCTCGGCGCCGCGCTCGCGACGGTGCTCACGCCGCGCGCCGAGCTCTCCGCGGGCGCGGTGCGCCTCCTCGACGGCGCCGGCGTCGCCTCGGCGATCGGCCTCGCGATCGCGTGGTCCCTGTTCGACGGCCAGTCGTGGCTCCTTTACCACGGCGGGTTCTGGCTCACGGAGCTCGGGGCCCTCGTCCTCATCGCGTGCGCCGTGCAGGGCTCGCGGAGCCTGGTCGCGCGCGCGCTCGCGTGGCGCCCGCTCGCGTGGGTCGGCACCATCAGCTACGGCGTCTACCTCTGGCACTGGCCGGTGCACGTGTTCGTGTCGAGCGATCGCCTGCACGGCCCCGCCCTCACCGCGCTCCGCTTCGCGGTAACCTTCGCGGTCGCGCTCGTCTCCTACCGCTTCCTCGAGAAGCCGATCCGCGAGCGCGGGCTGCCGAAGGGGCGCTCGTTCTGGGCGGTGCCGGCCGGCGTCACGCTCGGCCTGCTCATCGCCGTCCGCGCGACCCACGCGCAGGACGGCGAGGCGCCGAAGGGCTCCGCGATGATCGACGCGCTCGTCACCGCGGTCGTGAAGGACGACGTCACGTTCCGCGTCGTCGTCGTCGGCGACTCGACAGCGAACACGCTCGGCTGGGCGCTCCGCGGCCTGCAGGAGCGCGGGCTCGCGGTGGACCTCCACGGGCGGGACGGCTGCACCATCATGGCGGACCTCTGCGGCATGACCGAGTGGCCCGCGCTCCTCGCGCAGGCGAAGCCCGACGCCGCGGTCCTCTACCTCGGCGGCGCCTTCATGCACGGCATCACGGTGAACGACGAGTGGACGAAGGCGTGCAAGCCGGCGTGGCACGAGCGCTTCGAGACGAACCTCGTCACGAACCTCGACAAGCTCCGGAACCCGCACGGGCGCGTCTGGATGGCGACCGTCCCCTACGCGCTCGGCGACTGGGAGACGAAGGACGTCCGCGAGCAGGTCACGTGCATCAACCGCTCGATCCGGAAGGTCGTGGCGACGCTGCCCGACGTCGCGCTCCTCGACCTCCAGGAGAACATCTGCCCCGGGGGCGAGTGCCGGCGCATGTACGAGGACGGGGCGATCCGGCCCGACGGCGTGCATTTCACGATCGAGGGGGCGCGCGGCGTGGCGCAGTGGACGCTCGCGGAGCTCCGCGCGAAGCGCGCTGCGGCGGACCCCGGGCCGCCCCGCTGAGCGGGCACGCCTCCTGGATGAGCCGCCGGGCGGCCTCGAAAGCCGGAATCGCTGCTGCGATGAAGCACTGCCCACATCATTGGGCACAATCCAACGCGTCCCGCCTACCGGCCATGCGCTCGTTCGCCCGCCCGATCCGCCGTGCAGCACGGAATTCTCGCACCACAGAGGCGAAGAAATCCGCTAGGCGTAAACAAGGAGGGCACGGACAGTATGACGGATATGCCTACCTCGAACGGCTCGATGGCCGCGCGGGCAAAGGGGCCGGAAGGCACGCTGGTCGAGCAGATATTTGATCTGGCGCCGACCATCCTCTGTGTCCTCGATCTCAGGGACAGGCGGATCGTCGCCCGCAATCGCGCCTTCGTCCGGGCGCTCGGGATCAACGACCAGGAGACGCCAGAGCGCGCCTGGGAGACCCTCATCTCTCGCATCCACCCCGAGGACCTCGATGGGTCAGCAGGTCATGTGCGGCAGCTCACGGCTTCACTGGACGGCCAGCCCCTCGAACGCGCGCTACGCGCGCGGTGCAGTGGAGACGTCGAGCGCTCCTTTGCCCTGCGCTGTGTGGTCCTCACGCGCGGCGACGACGGGGCGGCGCATCAGATCCTCGTCTCGGCCGAGGATGTCACCGAGAAAGCGCGCCGTGAGGTGGAGCTGCAGAAGAGCGAAGCGCTGTTCCACGCGTTCCTTGAGTACATGCCTGCCATGATGTTCGCCAAGGATTCGGACAGCAGGTATGTCGTGCTCAACGCTCAATTTGAACGGTTCATGGGCATGGAGCCGGGGAGCGGCGCTGGCATGCGCGACCACGACATGCTCCCGGACGACATCGTCGCTCAGGTGAAGGCCGCGGACGACGCGGTGAGGAACACCGGCGTTGCGACGATGTTCGAGGAGAGCGTCCCTCACCCGACAGAAGGGATAAAGCAGTTCCACTCCGTCAAGTTTCCCGTCCGGGGTCCTGGCATCCCGGAGGGGACGGTCGGGGGCGCGGCCATCGATATCACGGCCATCAAGCGGGCGGAGGCCGAGCGCCAGGAGGCGCAGCTGGCGGTCATCGCGGCGCAACAGGCGATCATCCGGGAGCTCGCGACGCCGCTCTTGCCGATCGCCGACGGAGTGCTCGTCATGCCGCTCATCGGCACGCTCGACCCCGAGCGGGCGAGCCGGATCATCGAGACCTTGCTCTCCGGGGTCGGCGCGCACCAGGCGACCATCGCCATCATCGACATCACGGGGGTGAGATCGGTCGACGCCCAGGTGGCGGGGGTGCTCATGCAGGCCGCTCGCGCGGTGGGGCTGCTTGGGGCGAAAGTCGTGCTCACGGGCATTCAGCCGGCCATCGCGCGGATGCTCATCGACCTCGGCGTGGATTGGCAGGGCCTCGTGACAGAGGCCACGCTGCGCAGCGGCATCGATTACGCGCTGCGGACCAGGGAGCGCAGAGGGGGCGCCACCCCCGGCTGAGCGGACGTGGAGGTGCCCGTGGGACGGAGCATCAGCATCCCTCACGCTTGCTCGGGCACGCCCCCCGGGACGCGCGCGGGCAGCGGAAGCTCGACGCCCTCGGACAGGTTGCCCTTGCCGGGGACGTGGTTGATCTCGAGCCGGATGCCGTCCGGATCCTCGAACACGATCGAGTAGTAGCCTGCCGCCCACGCACCGTCCTGCGGCGCCTGCACGAGCTTGCCGCCGAGCGCGGCCAGCGTGCTCTCGAAGAACCCGTGGAATGCGTCGATGTCCTCGCGGCTGCGGGCGCGGAAGCACAGGTGGTGCAGGCCCGGCTTGTACTGGTGAAAGCGGGCGCCGGCGTGCTCCGGGTTCACGGGGCGGATCAACAGGCCGGTCTTGCCGCCGATGTAATAGAGCATGGGCCGTTCGCTCTCGCTGCCCGGATCGTCGTACTGGCACTGCATCTCGAAGTGCTCGCACAGCGCGCGGTAGAACGCGCGGCTGCGCGGGAAGTCCGTGACCGACAGCTGGATATGGGCGATTCCGGCGAGGTTCATGGCGATCACGGTAGCCCAGCTCCGACCGGTGGAGCGCTCTTCGTGGCAGGACCACGCGCAAGGCGGGCCTGCGTCCACCCTACCGGCCCCGCGGCGTTCCGGCGCTTCGGGCACAGCGAAATCTTTCGAAGCACGCTTTCTGCAACTTCGCAGCCGTTGCCCCTGCTCCCCGCGATCGCCCTTGTTCGTCGTATCCCCTCCGTGCGCCTGATCCAGCCGCGCAGCGCCGTCTCGGTCAGGTCGAGGTCCGTCGCCACCTGGCCGATGCTCTCCGGTCGCCCACCTTCGCCAGCCGGTACACCTCCGCCTTCGACTCGGGCATGAACGCCCTCCTCCTTCACCGTCCCATTCCTGCTCCCTGGTGTCGTCCGGGGTGTCCGCGCAAGCGGGGAGGACCAATCCAGTTGCGGCGCCCCAGATCGTGTGGCTAGAAGGCGGAGAACGATCCCCGGCGGAGAAGCAAGAACGAGATGCGAATTCCCAGCAGCCTGATGTCTCTGGCCGACGAAGGGTTCATCGAGGAGGTCGTGCGCCCGCTGATGAGCGGCAAGGAAGCGGAGGTCTTCCTGGTGCGCTCCGGCGGCGAGCTTCGGGTGGCCAAGGTGTACAAAGAGGCGCAGGACCGGACCTTCAAGAACCGGGCGGAGTACACGGAGGGGCGCAAGGTGCGCAACAGCCGCGATCAGCGCGCGATCAACAAGCGCTCGCGCCATGGTCGTGCGCAGGACGAAGCCGCCTGGAGATCGACCGAGGTGGACATGATCTTCCGCCTGCACAGCGCGGGGGTGCGCGTCCCGATACCTCACCATTTCATCGACGGTGTGCTGATCATGGAGCTCATCACCGACGCCGACGGCAGCCCGGCCCCGCGGCTCGCCGAGGTGAGACTGAACCCCGACGAGGCGGTGAGGGTCTTCGACCGATTGCTGGCAGAAGCGGTCCGGATGCTGAGCGCCGGGGTCGTGCACGGCGATCTGTCCGACTTCAACGTGCTGATGGGGGCGGACGGGCCGGTCGTCATCGATTTCCCGCAGGCAGTGGACGCTTCCAGCAATCAGAACGCGCGAAAACTGCTGCTGCGCGACGTCGACAACCTCCAGCGCTTCCTCTCTCGGTTCGCTCCCAATCGACAGCCCCGCCCTTACGCGCAGGAGATGTGGGAGCTCTACTCGTGCAGCCAGCTCACGCCCGAGACACGGCTGAGCGGCCGTTTCCAGGCGTCTTCGAGGCGGGTCGATACCGACTCGGTCCTGGAGCTCATCAGCGATGCCAACCACGACGAGCGCCGCCGCCGTGAGACGCAGGGGCGGAGCATGCGGGGCGTATCGTCCCCGCCTCGCAAGGTCGAGGTGGTGATTCTACCGAGCAGCCCGCGAGACCGCGCACGCCGGAACGCTCAGGGAGCACAGGCGGGCGGCGCGGCGAGCACTCGCCCAGCACAGGCGGGCGGCGCGGCGAACACCCGCCCAGCACCGGCGGGCGGCGCGGCGAACGCTCGCCCAGCACAGGCGGGCGGCGCGGCGAACACTCGCCCAGCACAGGCGGGCGGCGCGGCGAACACTCGCCCAGCACCGGCGGGCGGCGCGGCGAACACCCTCTCAGGCGCGGCGAACACTCGCCGGGCTTGACGTCTCCGAGCCGCCTGCTGGTGTTCACAGCGAAAGCTCTCAGCCCAGGTTCATCGTAAAGAACAGCTGCACCGGCATGATCTCGGCAAGCCGCGGGAACCGGGTGAAGTTCGCCGGCGAAATCCGCGTCCGACGCCGGGCTCAAATCACCTTGTCGTCCGAGCTCCCGGAGGGCGTGTCCGGCGTGGCGCCCGCGCTGCCGGCCGGCGCCTCCCCCGGCCGTGCCTTCTGCTCCACGAGAAAGAGGACCACATCCACCGCGCCCCCCACGGCGCGGTTGACGAGGCGGATCGCCCCGTGGACGCCGGACAGCGTCGTATCGTGGATGAGCCGGATCCCCCTCACGGGCGCCTTGATCGGGGGAATCTGCTCCAGCAGGTCGAAGGGCAGCTTCGCCGCGTCCTTCTGGATGCGCTCCACCCGCCGGGAGCCGTGGTCGACCGCGTCCTGCACGAGGTCCTTCAGGCCGCGCCACCGGTCCATCACACCGCCTCCTCGCACCACGCGCGGATCTGCGCGTAGACGTCCGGGTCGTGAGCAAGGCGCAGGTGTCCGAGCGACGGCATGATCCGCGCGTGCTCCTGAGGGAAGGGCGAGCACCGGTCCTCGACGACCGCCCGCCCCGTGGCGCTCCGCAGCGAGACCATCGCGTCCCCGAACAGGAGGGAGAGCCTCGGGTCGGCCGTGAGCGCGCCGGCGATGAGATGATGGCGAATGTGGGGGAGCAGGGGCACGGGATGGCGGCGATTCTGGAGCAGGGCGTTCGCGCTGGCGCCCTCCCAGTCCTCGCGGCGTAGATTGGCGTACGCCAGGTCTTTCATCCCGCCGCTGCGGAGGTTGACGATGTCGGCGATGAGCTTCGTGTACGGATTGTCGATGCTCGCGAGCGTCCACGTGACCACGTTGCCAAAGCGCTCCAGCGGGGCGCCGAGGTGCGGTGTTCCGAGATAGAAGGCCCGCTTGACGAGGGGCAGCCACCGTCGATCCTTGTCGCTCGCCGCGTGCGCGGCGCTGCGCGCGACGAGGCCGCCCATGCTGTGGCCGATGAGGGCCAGCTCCTCCACCGCAACAGGGTAGGCGCAGACGAGCTGTTCGAGGAGGACATCCAGGGCCTCGCCGTTCTCGGAGACACGAAGGCCGCTGTTGTACCGCACATGAAACGGTGTGTACCCGAGGTCGCGCGCAAGCAGCGATCCGTAGGTCTCGCCGTCCGGCATCGTCCAGACTTCCTCGGTGCTCATCAGCCCGTGCACGAGCACGACGACGCGGGGCGTGGCCTGGGCAGAGACGGCCGCGGGAAATGCCCTGGCAATCGGCACGGGGTGCCCGTCGCGGACGAGCTGCATCGCGGTCGCGAGGCCGTTGCTGGTCCGCTTCAGGTAGTCGCCGAGGACGCCGTTGAGCACCCCGACGACCCGCTCCAGGTGGTTTCCCATGCGACGATCCGGCCGCATCCTGGCACGGATCGGCGCCGGGGGCGACGCCGGGCCCCGCTGCGCCGGACGGTGGCCCTCGGTGGCCGACATGCTGGGCGTGACGTTCCCGCCGCCGCTCAAGCCCGAGCAGACCGCGCGGCTGCGCAAGGCGCCGCCCGGCGATGCGGGCATCCTGGACGACGTGGCGGCGCTGCTCGCGGAGGACGACGCCCTGAGAATACCCGAGCGCCCGAACCCCACCGACGGATCCGCGACGCGAACAAGCGGCGCGACGAGGCGGAGCCGCGTGGCGTCCAGGTCGCGAACCGTTCAAGATGCCACGAAAGGTGCGACCGAGGAGGCGCTGGTGCCGACCCCGCGTGCGGCGCGGCAGCGCACCGCCGCGCCGTTGGGCTAACCGACCTCATTGACAGGTTTTCATCATGGGGATGTTCGACTGGTATACGCCGGTGCCGCAGCTCGCTTGCCCCAGGTGTGGGACTACGGTCGACGGCTGGCAGGGAAAGGATGGTCCCTGCGGCCTGTTCGAATGGGTGCAGGGGATGCGTTCACCGCCTCGGCAACACGTCGACGAGGAATGTGCCATACCGGCGTCCGACCGGGAGCGCTTCCGGCTGCCCGCGCACTTCGAGATCTATACCGACTGTGAGCTCTGCCGCGCCTGGCTCGAAGCCGAGGGCTCGTGTGAGGGCGACGTGTGGAGCCGCATCGAGCTCGTCGGAGCGACCCGACCGAGGTTGCGGTGATGTCGGAAGAGTATCTCGCTGAGCTCAGGAGCGGTCTTCCATGAAAACCGGGCGCGCGGCCGTGTCGCCGGCCGCTCGACGGCTTCCCGACGCTGTACGCGCTCAGGAGCCGGTCGTCGCGAGCAGCTCCCTGGCGTCGCCGACGGATGCAGCGCGGCGGATCCAGCGGTCCAGCTCGGCGATATCCGTGCTCGCGAGGACGCGCTCCCGGACCTCGGCAGGAACCTCCAGCCCGCGGGCCTCGAGGACGGCCAGCACGGCCTGCACCTTCCCTTCGAGGAGCCCCTGCTGCCGCCCCTGCTCCACGCCCTTGGCCACGTAGCTGCGCGCGAATTCGCTCTGAAACTCGTATCCGCTCTTCATCATCGCCTCCAACATCCGCCTCGCCGCTGCGTTCAGCGAGGATAGCACCAGGTCCCCGTAGACGGCGCGGCGCTCCTCATCGAGCCCGCCTGCCGCCGCCAGGAACGCCACGCCGATCGCCTCCCCCGCCTCGCCCTGCCCGTGCGCCATCGGCCAGCGTCGGCCGGTTCTTGAACAGCTCCACCAGGGCTTCATGGGTCACGGAGAGCATCGGGGCGTCTCTCGGGTGGTTACAGCCATGCCGGACATCGTGGCTCTCCAGGCGGTATGCCAAGCTCATGCGTGGGCCCCGCAGGAGTCGGAGCAGCCGTGTCCTGCTCTTCAATTCCGGGCACCTCCCTCGAGTTGTCACGCCGTGTGATCTGCGTGCGCCCCGACACCAGGGCACGGACCCGGCGAGAGTGGCGCTCGGGGTTGCGCGATACTTCCGCGAGCCTTGAAGCGATCTCCGGCGGCGACCCGACCCACCTGGAGAGACGTGTGAAGATTGCCCGCTGGGCGCCTGGCTACACGCAGCGTGTTGTCGTAGCTATCTGCCCGACAGGGCCCCCGCCAGCCGCTTGGCCAGGTCGCCTTTCGGCTCCACCCGCACGCGCTCCAGCCCCAGCCACGCGGCCATGGTCCGCAGCTCGCCTGCCAGCCGCTCCGGCGTCTGCGCGCCCGCCGAGGGCTCGCCGTGGCTTGCCTGCACGAGCAGCACGCCCGCCTTGCGATCGGCCTTCAGGTCCACCCGCGCGGTGATCGCGTCGCCCTCGAGGAACGGCAGCACGTAATAGCCGTGGGTCCGCTTCGCCGCGGGGGTGTAGATCTCGAGCCGCACCCGCACGCCGAACATCCGCTCGGTGCGCTCGCGGAACCAGATCAGGTTGTCGAAGGGCGAGAGGAGGGCGCAGGCCTCGATCCGCCGCGGTCGCCGGGCGGCGGGATCGAGGAAGGCCGGCTCCCGCCAGCCCTTCACGCCCACGGGGATCAGCTCACCGGCCTCGGCGAGCTCGGTGAGCCGCGCCTTCGTCTCGGCGACCCCCATGCGGAAATGGTCCCGCAGGTCCCGCTCGGTCGCCACGCCCAGGGCCCGGGCGGCGATGCGGATCAGCGCGCGCTGGGCGTCCTCGCGCGCGGGCGTCGGCGCCTCCATCACCGCCCTGGGCAGCACCTTCTCCGGCAGGTCATACACCCTCTCGAAGGTCCCCCGCCGGGTGGCGGTCGTCAGCTCGCCGCTCCAGAACAGGCACTCGGCCGCCCGCTTGGCGTCGCTCCAGCCCCACCAGCCGCCCGGCCCCTTCTTGCCGATCTCGAGCTCGGAGGCGGCCAGCGGCCCGCGCTCGCGGATCTGCTCCAGCGCCTGGTCCGCCATCGGCCGATGCTCGCGCAGGAAGCGCGCCACACCCTTCCAGACGCCCGCCCCGTCGCGCGCGTCGGCCATCCGCCAGCGCAGCAGCGGCTGGGTGGCGAGCGGCAGCAGCGACGCCTCGTGCGCCCAGTACTCGAACAGCGGCCGCTTGCTCGCCCACGCGAGCTCCTCGAGCATCGGCCGCGGATAGGCCCCCAGCCGCGAGAAGGCCGGCAGGTAATGGGTGCGCGAGACGACGTTGACGCTGTCGATCTGCACCACGCCCAGCCGCTCGATCAGCCGGGTCAACTGCTGCTTCGTCGTCGCCGGCCCGGGTCGCTCCGCCCGGAAGCCCTGCGCCGCCAGCGCGATGCGCCGGGCCTCCGCCGCCGACAGGGTGTCCTTCATCCGCGCCTTCCGTCCGTCGAGGCCCGCACCCTAGCTGGCCCTGCTCACTTGGCAACAGATCATCGACCCCCTCCTGACATCTGATCCCTGGCCGGGCGCTGGCGCGAGATCGGGTCGATCGCGCGCCAGCGCACCGCGGCCAACAGCTAACGTCCGGCGCCCACTCAGCAGCGCCAGCAGATGACGCCGTAGTCCCCCGCCGTTCCACAGCACAGCTTCAGGCCAGGGGCATTGGGACGATCGGAGCGCGCGGCGGTGCTCATCAGCGAGGTGTCGTCGGCGTCGGTCACGTCACCACCGGAGCACGCCGCATCGTCCGCAGCGCCCCCGAGCTCCGCCGAGGCGTCCACGGCCGTGGACTCGAGCTGCACGCCGCTCGCGGCAGAGCTCGGGCCGGTCTCGGCCGCCGCGATCGCGGGGACGGCAAAGGCGGCGAGCATGAGGGGGAGAGAGCAGAGCGCGAATCGGATCGTCTTCATGGTCATTGTCTCTTTCGGGCCTCGTGGCCCACGTGAAGGCGCCAGGGGCGCCGGCCGAGCACAGCCCGCTGCGGGCAGAAGCGCCCACAGCCAGGCGTCTCCCCGCGCTGCAGCGGTGAGCGGTACGCCTGCGAGCGCCCCGTAGGGCGCTGCTTTCGGCGTTGGCGGCGCGGAGATGCCACCTCTACGCGGCAGCGGGCGGGTGGTTTCACGGAAGTTCAGCTTCCCGTCGTTCGTGCTCTCTTTCGCGCTGGTGCGGCGTGTCGCCGACGAAACATGCTGACGAAGCGCGGCCACCGGACCCGGATGAGGGCGACCCGGGCCGGGCGGCCATCGCGTGGCGCCGGAGCGTCTCTGACGACCCGGCGCGGAACGGCTCCGCATGGCACGCCGTTACTCCCGAGCGCTCCGGAATCTTCCTCTCTCCAGCCTCAACCCCCCATCGGCCGCTGCGCTCTCGGGACGGATGGAACCGCCTTTCTCCGCCGGGATTCATCGCTCGCCGGCCCACCCGTATACCGGGTGACGAGCCAGGGTCGCCCGAGGTACACTTCGTCCCATGAAGCTCGCCATCGACCTGTCGCCCGCGCAAGCCGACCGCCTCCAGGAACGCGCAAAGAGCCTCGGCTTGCAGCCGGAAGAGCTGGCGCGGGCCGCCGTGGCGGATCTGCTGACGACGCCGGACGACGAGTTTCGCGCTGCTGCCGAGGTTGTCCTCGTGAAGAACGCAGAGCTGTACAGGCGGCTCGCCTGAGCGTGCGCTACTTGACCTTGGCGGAGGTCTTCTTCCTCCACGAGCGGGTTCTTGCGGCGAGCGGTGGCGCCGCAGGCGTTCGCGACCTCCGCGCCGTCGAGGCTGCCGTGGCCCAGCCGAAGGCGACCTTCGGAGGTGAAGAGCTCTATCCTACCGTGATCGCCAAGGCAGCAACTCTGTGCTTCTCGCTCGTGCAAGGCCACCCATTCATCGACGGTAACAAGCGTGTCGGTCATGCAGCGATGGAAGTCTTCCTGATGCTGAACGGCTACTCCCTTGATGCCCACGTCGATGTTCAAGAGCGCATCATGCTCTCGCTTGCTTCCGGCGCGCTCTCACGACACGAGCTCCTCGCTTGGCTCGAACAGCATGTCCGGCGACGGGAGCCCTCCGTCTAGCAGGAATTTACGCACGCTGGTTATCAGACGCCCTCGCGCACCGCGGCGCCCCTCGGGAATTCCGTCGTCACGCCCCCGGAAAATTTCGCCCCCAATACAAGAATTTCCCCATTTCTGCCATTGCGGTCCTGGGGCACGTTCTGTCGTACACCGCGCAGCGAGGGCGTTACGCTCCCCGGAAGAGGAGAACAGGACATGCGACTTGGCACTTCCCTGTCCGCGGTGACAACCATGTGGCTGGCGCTCGCCGCGTGCGGCGATGACGATGAGAAGCTGTCGCCGCTGGGAGCGGCGTCCGGCGCAGAGGGTGAAGGCGGCGCGACGGGTGAAGGCGGCGCGGGCGGCGAAGGCGGCGCGCCGGAGGCGGGGAGAGCGGACGGCGAGCCGTGCACCGCCGACGAGGAATGCAGCGGGGGACTCTGCTTGACCGAGGCAGACCTGGGCTGGGCGGGGGGTTACTGTTCGGCGCTCTGCGCGGAGCCGCTCGCCCCGTGCGAGTCTGGCTCGATCTGTGTCGCGACTGACAGCAACTTCTCGCTCTGCTTCAGATCCTGTGAAGAGGCGCCCGACTGTCCGGGCGCGGGGCGGAGCTGCCTCGTGGCGCGCCAGAACGGCGCGACGGCGGCGTGCGTTGGCGGCTGCGACAGCGACGATCAGTGCCAGGTCGCCTGCAACAGCGAGACGCAGCGCTGCTCCCTCGACGAGGCGTGCGACAACCACGAGGACGACGATGGGGACGTCCTGCAGGACTGCGAGGAGCGCGACTGTTCCAAGCACGAAGCCTGCGTGGACGGCATTGCCGCGGCGTGCGCGGGGGCGATCGACGTGTCGGCGGGCGGCGCGTTCACGGGCAGCACCAAGGACGGTACGAACGTGTTCGCCACGATCTGCTCTGCCTCCAACGGCACGTATGCGGTCGGCGTGGGCGTGAAGGAGAAGGTCTTCCGGTTCGTGGCGCCGACCAAGGGGGCGGTCGTCTTGGCCCCGAGGTCGGCCGCGGGCGGCGGCTACGACTGGTACGTCCGGACGGGCTGCGACGACTCGTCGACGCTGCTCGGCTGCTCGGTCGCGCTCGGCCCGGATGAGCTTGCGGTCGAGCTCCTTGTCGAGGCCGGGGACACGCGCTTCCTCTTCATCGATGACACCGGTGAAAGGGACCCGGAGTATGCGCTCGAGGTGACCTTCGCAAAGCAGGTCTGCGGCGATGGGGTGAGGGTGGGCACGGAGGAGTGCGACGACGGCAATGCGGCGAACGGTGACACGTGCTCGAGCGCGTGTGTGCTCGCCCCGGAGGCGGCGTGCGCGGGTGCGGCGCCGGTGACGGCCGCGGCGGTGACGGGCGACACGTCCGAGGGCACGCGCGGCTTCACGGCGACATGCGCGGGCGACGGCCCGGAGCTCGTGTACCGCTATTCCCCCGAGGCGGACGGCAGCGCGACGATCACCGTGACGCCGACGGGATCCGCCGATCTCGTCCTCCACGTGCGGACGGACTGCGGCGAGAGCGCGACCGAGATCAACTGCCTGGACGCCGGCTACGCCGGAGACGCCGAGTCGGTCACGCTGGATGTGGCCGCGGGGACTCCGCTCGACATCTTCGTCGACAGTTACAACAACGTCTCTGCCGGCTCGTTCGAGCTGAGCATCACCCCGGGTCGACCTGCGGACACGGCCGGACGAACGCGGCCATCACCCGAGCTTCACGCGGAGGCCCGCTCGATGAGGTCGGCGGCGACGGTCGTTCCATCCACCGCCACGGCGCCCGCGCTCGCGGCCGCGCGGGCGGCGACCCCGTGGTCGAGGGCGCCCTCCAGCGCGGCCAGAAGGGACTCCGCGCTCAGCGCACCACGGGCCACGGACGTCCCGAGCCCGAGCGCCCGGACGCGCGACGCCCAGTAGGGCTGATCGGCGAACATCGGGACAATCACCTGCGGGACGCCCGCGCGCGCCGCCGTCGTGGTCGTACCCGCGCCGCCGTGGTGCACCACCGCGGCGACCCTCGGGAACAGGGCCTGCTGGTTGACGTCGCCGATCGCGATGCCGTCGGGAGCGTCGTCGACGAGACCGAGCTCGGCCCACCCCTGCGACAGCACCACCCGGCGCCCCGCCGCCCGCACGGCCTCGATGACGACACGGCCCGTCTGCGGGTCGACAGGCATGCTGCCAAAGCCGATGTAGACGGGCGGCTCG
The DNA here is from genome assembly GCF_051524395.1 of Sorangium sp. So ce117. Taxonomy (NCBI): domain Bacteria; kingdom Pseudomonadati; phylum Myxococcota; order Polyangiales; family Polyangiaceae; genus Sorangium; species Sorangium sp. So ce117. Next base: position 12,764,354 of record NZ_CP150309.1, on the reverse strand, counting down.
CCGGCGGCGAGGAACGCTTCCAGCTCGGGTACGAGCGGCGCCTGGTCGGGAAGGAGCCAGGCGCCCGTCTGCGTGACCTGCAGGCCGGGCGTCGACGGCAGCGGCCCAAGGACCGAGTCCGTCGCGAGCCACGGCGCCTTGCCCAGGACGTGGCTGAAGACGTCGCTCAGCGGACCCAGGCCGAGGCGCTCTCGGTTGGCGTTGAGCCGCTCGAGGAGGCGCTCGTTCCAGCTCCGCGATTCGTCCTGCCAGCGCCGGAGGTTCGATTCCGGGTCGCCCCCGGGCTCCCCGCCGGGCGCATGGTCCGGCGACGGCAGGGCCACCGGCGCGTACACGGCGACCACGGACAGGATGCCCAGGCGTTCCGCGATGGACCGCGCGGCGTACTGGTGCGCTCCGCCGGCCACGATCATGTCACATCCCTCGGCGGCCGACGCGGTCGCGTCGAACTGGTCTCTCGCGAGGTGCTCGACCAGCGCGCGGATCTGCTCCGGCGTCGGCGGGACGGCCGGCGCGGCCCCGCTCGGTTGCCGCATCGCGATTCCGATCGGGGTCGCCGTGAAGCCCAGGCCGCCCACCCAGGCGATGAAGTTCGGCGGGACGCACAGCCTCACATCGTGCCCCCGACGCCGCATCTCGACGGCCAAGGCCACCACGGGTTGCACGTCACCGCGAGTCCCCACTCCCGTCAGCAATACCCGCATCGTCTCTCTCCCTTCCACCACGCAGGCCGCGTGGATGACGGAGGCGACGATGGCACCGGAGACGCGTTTTTTCATCGTATCAACGCCAGAGTTCCGGTATACATGCTGAGACGGGAGGCAGGGCGAGACGCCCATGCCACGGATCATCCGTTCAGGCCCAGACGGCCGGAGCCTCCTGGAGCTGAGTCGGCTCGTCGAGCCGTGTGAGCGGAAGGTGCTCTCCTGCTCGGCGAGGGAGCAGGTGAATCCTTGTACGCCCGATCAAGGCGATAGCCGATCTCCGCAGGGCTGCGAGCGGGCTCGGCCTCGGCACGCGCGGGGCGCGGAATGCATCTTGAACCCCTCTGATCCATGGGCGACGAGGCTGCGCATCCTGGTGACGCAGCGGGGGCCACGGCGCTCCCGCTGAGCGAGGCGACGAGCGAAGCAGGCGTGGGCGGGCGCCCTGTCGATGCGTGGCTCGAAGAGCTCTTGTCCCGCGCGGTGCGCCGCTACAACCGGCGGCCTCGCCCCGCGAGCATCGCGGCGTCGACCGGCGTGACGGAGTCGACCGACGCGCGCGCGGTCATCCGGCGCGCCTGCATCCGCTCGGCGCTCGCGGGCGGCACGACCGGGGCGCTCTCGACCGGCGCGGCCGTGGCCACGGCCGAGACGAACGGGCTCGGCGGGCTCGTCGCTATCCCTGCAGCCATGCTCGCGATCGGCGCTGAGACGGTGCTCCGGCTGCTCCTGCACGTGCAGATGCTCTGCGAGCTCGCGGATCTCTTCGGGCTCCGGTTCGATCCGGACGAGCCGGCCGACGTGTGGGCGCTGCTCGCCCTCGCGTTCGGCGTCGTGGAGCACCCCCAGGACACGGACGATCCAGCGGGCGTGCTCGTGCGCTCGGCGCGCGGGCGCGGCTCGGATGTGGCGAAGCAGCTCGCGGCGCGGCTCGCCGGCGAGAGCGTGGCGCGCAACCTGGTGCCCGTGCTCTCGGTCGCCTCGTCGTCGATCACGAGCTGGGTAGTCACCCGGCGCCTCGGCGATACCGCGCGTCGATACCTGCGTTACCGGCGCGCGCTCGACGAGGCGCTCTGCGACGAGACGCTGCGCCCGCACCTCGATCGGCTGTTCGACGGGCTCTGGTTCATCTTCACCGCCGATGGACGCCTCACGCCGGAGGAGTCCGCGCTGCTCGCGGCCGTGCTGCGGCGGCTGCCGGCCCCGGCGCGCGCTGGCCTGAACGAGCGCCTCGCCGACGACATCACCTGGATCGAGCGCCTCCGCGGCGTGCCGGAGGGCGCGCGCGCCCCGCTGCTGCGCGCGCTCGAGATCGCGGCGGCCGTGGACAAGGTCGCGTCGCTGCGGGAGCGGAAGCTCCTCGTCCACGCCGCGGCGGCGCTCGACCTCCGCGTCGACGAGGGCGGGCTCGCTCGGATGATCCGCGAGTTCGAGGAGATCGGCACCCTCGGCGTGGCCGCGTAGCGCGGGCCATAGCTCTACTGCGGGAAGTCGGCCGGGGAAGCGAACCGGTCACGGTAGGGACGGCCCTTTCGGGCCGCCCCCCGTACAGAACCCGGCGTGCGGTTTTCCCGCACCGGGCTCCCACCTCCGGTCTACGGATGAGAAGCGCACGGTGGGATAGGGGTGTGTGATGCGCGGCGGAGGAAGCGGGAAACGCTCGTCGAAACGGGTCCGTTGGTCGTTCGTCCAACGAGCCCGCTGGCTGCGACGTTGCATGCCCCTGTGCCACGCCTCGCGCACTTGGTGGCGAAACGAGCCCAGGGCTCGCGCGTTTCCAGGTACCCCGTAGTAGTTGTAGTGCCCTCGGAGCACGGCGCTCAGCCATCGGTGTTGCTCCCTGGCTGGGTCGTGCGCCTTGCGCCTCATTTTCCTACGGAGATCCCGCAGCTTTGCTGCCCTCTTCTTCCGGGAGGTCCGGCGCACGAGCGCGAAACGTCCATCCACGCGCTTCGCGCTGATGTGCGTAAAGCCGAGGAAATCAAACGTCTCTGGCCGCTCGTGTCCTTCCTTGCCGCAGTGCTCCGATGCGTACCGCCCAAACCGGAGCACCCGCGTCTTCTCAGAATGCAACTCCAGTCCGAACTGAGCGAGGCGCTCCGCAAGCGCTTCCTGCATCGCCCGTGCGTCCCGCTCGTACTGGAAGGTCATCACGACATCGTCGGCGTAGCGCACGATGTACATCTCCCCGCGCGCGTGCCGCTTCCGCCATCGATGCGCCCACAGATCGAGCACGAAGTGGAGGTAGATGTTTGCCAGCAGGGGGCTGATGATCCCCCCCTGCGGCGTTCCCTCCTCCACGTCGTGGAGCTGGCCGTCCTCCATGACGCCCGCGTGCAGCCACTTCATCAGCAGCCGCACCATGCGTCGATCCACGATCCGGTGCTCGACGAACTTCTGCATCCACCCGTGATCGATGGTGTCGAAGAACGCCCGGATGTCTGCGTCGAGCACCCAGTTCGTCTTTCTGCTGACGATCGCTACGCTCAGCGCGTCCAGAGCCCCGTGCGCCGACCGGCCTGGCCGATAGCCGTACGAGAACCCCAGGAACTCGCTTCGCTCGTAGATCGGTTCCAGGAGCATCCGCGCCGCCAGCTGGACGATCTTGTCTTCCAGCGCGGGGATCCCGAGCGGCCTCGTGCGGCCATCGCCTTTCGGGATGTGCACGCGCCGTACCGGTTGCGGATGGTAGCTTCCGCGTTGTACGCGGTCCTGAAGGTCGAGCAGCCGTGCGTCCAGCCTCTCGCCGTAGCTGCTCCACGTCTCACCGTCGACGCCAGGTGCCGCGTCTTTCCGCAGGCGCTCGTACGCCTCCTTCAGCAGCGGCGCCTTGATGTAGCTCAGCAGGTTATCGAACCGCGTCCCTTTCTCCTTCGTCGCTCGCTTTCCGACTCGATCCAGGTGCGTGAGCGCGTCTTGCCGATCCTGAGCCCGGGACGCGTTTCGCTGGTCGAGATTCCCGTTGGCCTCGCCCCTTCCCTCCATCGACTCCTCGGGCGTTACCCGCGAGTTCGCCGACTTCTTCGGTACTATGGGCTCGTCCGACTCCATCGGGGCATGCGGCTCCGGGGCTTTCGCCCTTGCGGCTTGCGGCTTGTCGCCTTCCCGCGCCTGCCTCCCGCCCACCACTGGCGAAGAGGCGCCTCCGAGGCCTCCCGGTTCCCGTTCATCAGGCAAGTGCTGACGTGCCGAACTCTCCGACCCCGAGGGGAGTGCAGTGCCATCGCCCACCGCTGTCTTTGCGGCCGCTGCACCGTGGCCTTCCGCGGTCTTGGAACGCGTCGGCTCCCACTGACTGACTTGTTTTCGAGGCTCCATCGCCCGGCCCGTCCGCTCGTCTTCCTACGCTTCGCCGTCGTGGTCGCCCACGCCGCCGCAAGGTTGACTTCCCGGGGGTGGGCACCTCCCGGGGTAGGACTTGCTTCTGTACTGCTGCATGCTCACCTACTTCCTGATGCCGGTTTTACCGGCGCACCCAAGGGCGCCAAGAAACCCCGGGGAATCGGGGGGAATGCCGGGGCGGCCCCCTTCCCCCTCTCCCCTTGGCGGCTTGGCGGCTTTTCTGCTGATCCGGGGCAACTTCGCGCAGTAGAGCTAGCGCGCCGGCCAGGGAATCACGAAATGGTCAAGGGCGGCGGCCTCTCTGCCGCCCTTGGGGAGCCCGTGGACCTCGACGGCGAGGCCCTCCGGGGCGGGCGCGATCAGCAGAAAATGAAATGGGCGGAGCGCCGCGCCGCGGGCGAGATCGTCGGGATGGCGGCGTGCCGCGCCCAGGGCGAGCGCGGCCCGTGGGCCGCCGCCTCCGCCAGCCACGATGAAGAGCTTTCCGCCGCGCTGGAAGCGCTCGTGGTTGTGCACGTGGCCGCTGATCAGCGCCAGCGCCTTCCGGGAGCGGAGGAGGGGCGGGACGATGTGGCGCTGCACGTGGGGCTCGTCGCCCGTCACCGTGCTGTTCGTGTAGGGCGGATGGTGCGCGAGCACCAGCGTCGCGCGCGCTGAAGGATCGGCGTCGAGGCGGCGGAGCGCGCCCTCGTACCAGCGGATCTGGGCGTCCCACTCCGCGGGGGTGAGCTCGTCGATGTTGCTGTCGAGGACCACGACGCGGATGGGGCCATAGGCAACCTCGTACCAGTGGCGCCCGCCGAGGTGCGGGAAGCGCGCGAAGAGGTGGCGCGCACCGTCGCGGCCACCCCAGTACTCATGGTTGCCGAACGCCGCGAACACCGGGATCCCGGCGTCGCGCACCGGCGCCATCAGGGCGTCGAGATCGGCCCAGTGCTGCGCCGAGCCGCCGTCGAACACCAGATCGCCGATCACGAACACGGCGTCGGGGCGAGCGGCGGCCAGCGCCTGCACCAGCGCAGCGCGCTCGGGATCGTTCGACTCGCGCCAGAACTCCAGGTACGAGGTGCGCTGCAGATCGGCGATGACGGCGACGCGGCCGCTCGTGGTCGGAAGCGGCACATCGAGGCTCCCCGCGAAGCGGCGCGGCGCGGGGAGCGGCGCGCACGCGGCGAGCAGCGCGCTCGCGGCGGCGAGCAGCGCGGCCGGGAGGACCCGCCTGCTCACGGCCCTTGCGATCGGCGGAGGGCGGGTCGGCCCTCCAGAAAGACGCCGACCAGGACGCCGAGGTATGCGCCGGCATGGAGCCCCCAGCAGACGAGGTATCTCGTGACGGCGCCGCGGGACCACACTCCGAGGCTCGCCTCGCGCACGCCGAACGGGTCGAGCGCCGCCATGACGGCCGGGCAGAGCGCGAGCGCCGCGGCGAGCGCCGCCATCATCCTGACCAGCCAGGCGCGCCACGAGAACCGGTCGCTGCGCGCGGAGCGGAGGAGGCCCACGCCCGTGACGAGGGCGCCGAGCGGCAGACCTCCCCGGAACCCCGTCCAGGCGACCGCGAGCCGGAACGGCAAGCTCGACGCGGCGAGGCCCTTTCCGTCGAGGAAATACTCTGGGGAGATCGTGGCGGTGACCTGATCGAAGAGCGCGCCGCAGATGCCCACCGCCAGCGCGCCAGCGAGGATGGCCAGGTACTCGCGAAGACGGGAGGGCGAGGCGGGTGGGCTAGGCCGCACGACGCCAACGATACGACAAGCGGAGGCGATCGCGGTAAGCTCGCCGGCACAGTCCTCGCCGTGGAACGCCGAAGACAGCTCGAAAGCATCGAGTCCGAAGTCGGGGGCTCCCCTGATGAACCCAAGCCAGACCGGCAGCCCGATGTAGCGACCGCTGCGAGTCCCGATGCGGCCCCCCGGGCGGCCGCGCACCTACCGAAGCCCGAGGGCCTCCCGCATCACGCTGTCGTCGACCAGCGGCGCGAGCTCCGCGCGGGTGCGCGGGGTGCGGTTGGTCTGGGCGGCGACCCAGCCCTCTTCTTCCTCGAGGACATCCAGGATGTCGGGCACCAGCGTGCCCTGGAACCGCTCGTCCTCCCAGACCTGCTCGAGCACGGAAGGCTCGATGCCGATCGCGTCCGAGATCCTCGGCCAGACCGCTTCTGGCTCGGTGCGATAGAGCTCCTGCGCGCTCGCGAGCGAGCGCACGAACTCGACGATGCCGCGCCGCTTCTCCGGATCCGCGAGCTTCTCGGCGGTGCTGTGGAGGTTCACGATCTCGCGGTAGAGCGAGCGATCCTGGAACACGACGGCGTTGCTCCCGATCGCGTTCGCCGCGAGCTGGGTCGAGGGCTCCCAGAGCGCGACGGCGTCCACGGCGCCCTCCTCGAGCATGGCCGGCAACGTGTTCCTCGCGCAGGGCGCGGCCATGCAGATGCCCCCGGAAACAACCGTGTAGTCGGCGTCGGTCAGGCCGACCGTGCCCAGGTACTTGTGGATGAAGAAGGCCGCAGACGTGTTGGCGATCGAGCCGATCCGCTTGCCGCGCAGATCCGCGAGCGAGCGGATCCCCGCCGCCCGGTTGGCCACGATCCGGTAGAACGTCTCCGTCACCGTGAAGATGATCCGCAGGTTCGGGTGAGCCACCGACTGTCGCAGCGCCTGCGTCTCCGCGTTGGTGCCGAGATCGACGCTGGCGTCGTTGAGCATGCCCACGATGCCGCCGGACTGGACGGTCGCTTCACCGGGATAGAAGTCCTGCGCCGCGATCAGCGCAGGAGTGAACTCGATGGACGCCGTGTCGCTCGAGATCTTGAGCGCTGGAAACGACGCTGCTCCGCCCTGCCCCCCCGCGCCGGTTTCACCGCCTGCGCCCGCGCCGGCCTCCCCGCCCGCGCCCGCGCCGGCCGCCCCGCCTGTGCCCGCGCTCCCACCCCCGCCGGCCTGGCCGCCGCTGCCGCTGCTCGCGTCGGCGGCGCCAGAGCCCGCGCCGCCCGAGGACGCCCCACCCGCGCCGCCAGCCGTCGCCCCACCCGTCGTGCCGGAGCTTGCCGATGACACGTCCCCGCTAGAATCCGACTTGCCGTCACAAGCGATCAATCCAATCACAGAGAAAAACACGACACGGAAGAGCGGACGCATGTTCAGTCTCCTTCGACCGGCGGCTTATAGCGCAGTCTCCGGCCGGCAGGGCTGCCCGCATGAGCGCTCGAAACGGTTCGACATCAGAGCGATCCAGCTCGGCCGACAGAGCACTTCCCGCTCGGGAGCGCACGGTGGGCAGGAAACAAACGAGCAGAGTTATTCCAATCCATTGGCGTGAGATCCAACATGCGGGAGGCTCCGTTGCACGCTGCTCTTCGGGCGCGGCCCGCCGACGAGGCGAGGGAGGTGCGTCATGGAAGGTGAACGCGATGAAAGGGAGCGGCAGATGATCCTGGTGACCGGAGCAACAGGGAATGTTGGCGGTGCGGTGCTCGAGCAGCTCGTCAACGCGGGCCAGCCGGTCCGCGCGCTCGTGCGCGATCCGGCGAGGCTGGGGGCGCTCGGCGGCGACATCGCCGTCGTGAAGGGCGATCTCTCGAAGCCCGAGACGCTCGACGCCGCGTTCGCGGGCGCGGACAGGGCGTTCCTGGTCTGCGTGGGCGGCGACCTGCCGAACCTCGCCGGCAACGCGGCCGACGCGGCGAAGAGGGCGGGCGTGAAGCACATCGTGCTGCTCTCGTCGTCGAGCGTCGCCCGCGCGCCCGACGTCCAGATCGCCCGCTGGCACCGCGAGGCCGAGGCGAGGGTCAAGGCGTCGGGCGTCGCCTGGACGATGCTCCGGCCGGGAGGGTTCGCCTCGAACACGCTCCGGTGGTCCGCGTCCATCAAGGCGCAGGGCGCGGTGTTCCAGCCCCTGGGCGACGCCAAGACGAGACCCATCGACGAGCGCGACATCGCGGCGGTCGCGGTGAAGGCGCTGACCTCGCCGGGGCACGAAGGCAAGGAGTACGAGCTCACCGGGCCGGAGGCGCTGAGCGCAGCGGAGCAGGTGGCGAAGATCGGCGCCGCGATCGGAAGGCCGCTCAGGTACGTCGACGTGAGCGAGGACGCCGCCCGCGAGGCGATGGTGAAGGCGAGGCTCCCCGAGGGCTTCATCCGCGCCTTGCTCGAGGCGTTCGCGTTGATCAGGTCCGGGAAGGGAGAGGAGCCGTCGTCCGCCGTCGAGCAGCTCCTCGGGCGCAGGGCGCGGACGTTCGACGAATGGCTGGAACGCCACGTGAAAGCGTTCCAGTAGGGCGCGGCGGCAGATCGCCAAGGAGGAGAGAGCATGGCATCGAGAGCGACCAGGATCCTCGTCATCGGCAAGAGGGCCGATGTCCTCGAGCGGGGCGTGGCAGCGCTGAACAAGCAGGGGCACTCGGCTGTCGGCACGTTGAGCGCGTCGCCGGACACGGAGTTCCACGCCGGCGACTTCGACCTCATCACGCTCGGCGGCGGCGTGGACGCCGTCACCCGGGCGCGCCTCCACGCGCGCTTCAAGGAGCAGAACAAGGACGTGATGGTGCTGGACGTGTACGCCCCGATCGCCAGCCAGCAGATCGCCTGGGCGCTCAGGAGATCTTCCGTCGAGGGAGAGCTCGGGGGCGCCTTCTCGGTGACGGAGGCCAATGACACCTTCGTCGCGCGCGCGACGATCGAGCGCGCCTGCGCGCTGCGCCTCGACATCTACAGCTACCCCGGCGGCGCCCTGGAGCCGGAGGTCGCGCGCGTCGCCGACACCTCCGTCTCCCAGGGAACACACGAGTTCAGGATCGAGAAGGAGCTCGCGCGTGACGGGTTCATGGCGGTGCTGACCTTGAACGGCGAGGAGCACCACCTGCACCGCCTGCAGCAGCACCCGGGCTGAGCCGCACGGCGCGGAACGATCACCTGGCGATGAGCGCTCTCCATGGCTTCTCCAAGGCCCTCTCCACGCTGGCCCAGCGCTCGCGCATCCGCCGCGCTTGCGACCGCCGCACACTCGCGAAGCTCGCCTCTCCCGGCGGCCCGCACCGCGTGAGCGCAACGCACGCCTCGGGACGGCGCGTGCCATGAATCCCCTTCGCGAAGTCCGGGCAGTCTGCTTCGATTGGGGCGGCACGCTGATGTCCGAGCACGGCCCCGAAGACATCCCCATGGGGCAATGGCCCGAAGTTCAGGCCATCGAGGGGGCAGCAGAGTGCCTCGATGCCCTGGCGGGCAGGCTTCCGCTGGCCATCGCCACCAACGCCTCGGTCTCGAGACGCCCGATGATCGAGCTCGCGCTCTCCCGCGTCGGGTTCAAGGGCTACTTCAGCCACATCTTCTGCTTCACCGAGCTCGGATTCCGCAAGAGCCAGCCCGAGTTCTGGCAAGCCGTGGAGCGCACCCTCGGCGTGCCGCTCAAGAACGTCGCCATGATCGGCGACTCCTACGAGCAGGACGCCATGTATCCACGCCAGTTCGGCGTGCAAGGCGTCTGGTTCAATCACCGGAGCTCGGTCAAGCGAGATGAGGTTCGTGTTCCTGTGGTCGACGAACTTCCCAGGTTCGCGAGCTGGGCCAGCAGCGCGGCCTGACCACTCGGTCCTTCTGGACCACGTGGCGGCGCTGCTCGAGGACGACGCGGGCCCAGTCGCTACGCCTCGCCGCGGCGCGCGATCGCCTCGAGCGCCATCCGGGCCGTGTCGCACACGCGGTAAATGTTGGTGCGGCTGCCGGTCGCGGTGCGCTCGAACGGCTTGGTCTCGTCCTCGAGCAGCCGCTCGAGCGCCGGCCGCACCCGCGCATCGCCGAGCTCACCCAGCGTGCGCGCGGCGTCCTGGCGCACGAACGGATCAGCGTGCCGCGTCAGCTCGGCCAGCGCATCGAAGCCCGCGGCGCGATCCTGCCGCACGAGCGCCCGGCACGCGTTCAGCCGGTGAGAGGGCTCCTCGCCGAGCGCGAACGCCCGCAGCCGCGCCAGGAACTCCGGCAGCTCCGGCGCGTCCACGTGCGCGAGCACCTGCAGGCCGTGCATCGCGACGCGCGGCTCGGCGTGATCGAGCATCGCCGTCGCGGCGGCGGCGAACACCGGGGCGTCCGCCGGCGACACGCCCCGGCCCGCCATCGCCGCGAGGCGCCGGCCCGCATCCGCCGCCACGCCCTGCCGCGCATCGCCTAGGCGCGGCAGGAGATCGGCCAGCGTCATCACCTTCGCGTCATCCAGGGCGCTGAGGGCCGCCGCCGCGATCGAGCCGTCGGCGTCCTCGAGCATGGCGCGGGCATCGGCGGCCCAGCGCGCCGCATCGCCCTTGCACACGCAATCCAGGGCCGCCCGGCGCGGCCCCGGCTCGGGATCACGCAAGAACGGCCGCGCCCGCGCCCCTGCATCGCCGTCGAAATCCCCGAGCACCTGGAGCGCCCGCTCCCGGATGCGAGCATCGGGGTGATCGAGCCGCGCGATCACCCGATCGAGCGTGCCCTCGCCGATCTGCGGCAGTCGCCTCATCGCCGCCAGCGCATCCGCGAGGCGCTCGCCCCGGCGCAGCGCATCGGCCAGCTCGGACTCGAAGCCAGGCATGCCGGTGCCAAACCAATGGATCTTGCACCCGGCCAGGAGCTCATCGAGCCACCGCTCGTACCAGTCAAGGAAGCCCGCGCTCTCCGGGAAGTACGGGCGCCCGCCGTCGAGGTCGATGTACACGACCTGCCCGCGCGCAGGCCCGGTGAGCACGAGCTGCGTGTAGTAGCTGCAGCCCTGTGAGCCGAGGCTCAGCGTGCCCCGCAGCGCGCGGTCCATCGCCTCCTCCTCGCCGGGCAGGAGCGCCTCGAGCCAACCGTCGCCCGGAGGCAGCGTATCGGGGTGCAGCGGGCACTCGGCGTCGAGGTCGTCGAGCGCCTCGTACCGCGCGTCGTCGCACGCTGCGAGCGTCATGAGCCCGTAGAACGGCCCGGCCCCGCCGTGCCCCGCGTGCAGGAGGAACGCACGGTAGTCCTCGGGCAGCCGCACCCGCCGCGCGGCCTCGAAGGCGGCCACCTCGGCCTCGGCGGCCGGCGGCCGCAGCTCGAAGCAATGCGCGGCGCTGCCGAAGCACTTGAGTCCCCGCTCACGAACGGCGGCCAGCTTGGCGATGATCCCGTCGAGGCGCTCGCGCACGAGCCCACGCTAGCACCCGCGTGCGCGCGCTGTCGTCGCCTCCGGATCACGACGCCGGGCGCTCGTTCAGGTACCTGTCCGACCACGACGTCCCTCCGAGCGCACAGGGGTCAGGACACAGCAGGCCCCCAGGGGACCCGGCCATGGTGGGGACGAGCCCCTTCATCGGCAGCGGAGAACCATTTTCGTGCCTTCTTGCGCCCTTGCGTCTTTGCGCCTTTGCGTTGAGATTCTCCTTCTCACCGCGCGCCAGATCCCCGGCGGGATCCCTGGCGCGCGGCACCAACCCTCCGCGCTCGCAAGGAGCTCTTCATGACACGAACGCGCGTTCTCCTGGATCACGACGGCGGCGTCGATGACTACCTCGCGATGCTCCTCCTGTTGACGATGGACCACGTCGATGTCCTCGGCGTCATCGTCACCCCTGCCGACTGCTACATCGAGCCCGCCGTCAGCGCCACGCGCAAGATCCTCGATCTGGTGGGCCGCCACGACGTCCCCGTCGCCGAGAGCACCGTCCGCGGGCTCAACCCCTTCCCGCCCATCTTCCGGCGCGACGCCTTCTGCATCGACAAGATCCCCGTGCTGAACGAGCGCGAGGAGATCCTCACCCGGCGCGTCCCCGAGGCGGGCCAGGCCTTCATGGCGAGCGCCCTGCGCGCCGTCCCCGAGCCCGTGACGCTCCTCGTGACCGGGCCGCTCACCACCGTCGCCGCCGCGCTCGACATCGATCCTCGCATCGAGAGGAACATCCGCGAGATCGTCTGGATGGGCGGGGCGCTCAACGTGCACGGGAACGTGCAGACGGCCTTCGAGAGCGGGCAGGACGGCTCCGCCGAGTGGAACGTCTACTGGGACCCGATCGCCGCCGACCGCATCTGGAAGACCGCCATCCCGATCACCCTCTGTCCGCTGGACATCACGAACCTCGTCCCCGTCACCCAGGCGTTCCTCCGCCGCCTGTCCCGCCAGCGCCGATACCCCCTCTCCGACCTCGCGGGCACCTGCTACGCGCTCGCCGGCCACCAGGACTACTTCGCGTGGGACGTGCTGACGACCTCGTACCTCGGCAAGCCGGAGATGTTCACCCTCCGCGCCTGGGAGACGGAGATCGTCACCGCGGGCCCCTCGCAAGGGCGCACCAGGGTCGTGCCCGGCGGCCGCCCGGTGCAGGCGCTCGACCATGTGGATCTCGAACAATTCTACGAATATCTCTTTTCCCAATGGGCGAGGTGACACAGGGCGGCCGGCACAGGTTGACACCACGGTCATGCGCGACACGCGCGGGGACCCACAAGGATCCCGCGGTGATCGGGCGAGTCGCGGTCGGCACGGCGTCTGCATACCGGCGTGGTCTCTGCAAATGCCCGCGCGGAGCTGACCGCGTCGGGTCGCTCGAGGAGGAACTTCGATGCCTTACTCTCGTTTCACCGCGCTGACTCTCGCCGTCATGGGAGGCCTGGCCGCTCTCGGTATCTCCCGTCCGAGCTCTGCCTGCACGCCTGTGCCGGACGGGCGCTATCTGTCCGGGGTGTTTGGCGTCGTGCCGCTCGACGGGGTCATCGTGGCCCGGGCCAGCTGCTACTCCAACTGTCCGGAGAGCGCACCCGTGCTTCTGGTGAAGGACAAGGACACGGGCGAGGCCATCAGCGGCACCCAGGAGGAGGTCGCCGACGTCGCCGTCGCCGAGCGCGAGAGCGTGCTCGTCTTTCGCCCCACGGCCCCGCTCGTCGACGGCCACACCTACCAGGTCGAGATCGAGGGTCAGGACATCAGCGCCGGCATCTCGGAGATCTACGCCAGCACCGCTGTCGACATGGACGTGGGCGCCATCCCTGTCCAGAGCCACGTCATCGTGCAAGAGCGCTGGCACGGCAAGACGAGCTGCTGCACCGTCGATCAGCTCCCGGGGACCTGCGGTCCGGACGAGCGCTGCGTGGCGGAGGAAATGGAGCGTTACGTCAGCGTCTTCCTCACTGTGACCGGGGGAGTCGACGCCGGCGAGAGCCAGTACGTGCAAGTCGTCACCTTCTCGAGCCCGGACGGGGAGGAGCTCGGCAAGAAAACGGTCTGGAATGAGTCCCCGAGCCAGACGTACGACGTCGCGGCCACGGAGTACTGCTACCAGCTCACGTACAGGAGCCTCATCGACGGCACGACCGTCGAGAAAGAGCGCACCTGCGTTCCGCACGGCGACGCGGGCGAGACGGCCGTCTTCCCGGCCGACCCGGCGCAGATCGCCGCGAACATCGCGGCGTGCTCTTCTCCGCCCCAGGGCTTCGAGGAGGCCTGGTGCAGCGCGAGGGCGGCGTTCTGCGAAGAGGCCCCCCACCTCTGCGCCGACAACGACGTGAGCTCCTGCGAGGCCCCCGATACGGGTGCCGGCGGCTCGGGGGGATCCGGGGCGGGTGGTGGCGGTGACGCTCCGGAGGACCCGGATGGCGATCACGTCCGCGTCGGCTGCTCGGTCGGCGCGGGCCGCAGCGCCTCGTCCGGCTGGGCGCTCCCCGCGCTGGGGCTCGCGTTATCTCTCGCGAGCCGCGCGCGGCGGCGTCGCGACCGCCGCTGACCGGTCCGAGCCAGATCCCCGCCGGGATCGCTGGCGCTACGCGCTCGCCGACCACCAGGACTACTTCGCATGGGACGTGCTGACGACCTCGTACCCTCGAGGAGGAACTTCGATGTCTTGTTCTCGCTTCACCGCGTTGATCCTCGCCGCCATGGGAGGCGTGAGCGCTCTCGGTATCTCCCGTCCGAGCTCTGCCTGCTCGCCTCCGCTGGACGGGCCCTATGCGTCATTGGTCCCGCGCGCCGTGCCGATCGATGGGGTCATCGTGGCCCGGACCGTCTGCTACTCCAGCTGTCCGGAGAGCGCGCCCGTGCTCGTGGTGAAGGACAAGGACACGGGTGAGGTCCTCACCGGAACCCAGGAGGAGGTCGCCGACGTGCCTGTCCGCGAGGGCGAGAGCGTGCTCGCCTTTCGCCCCGCGGCCCCGCTCGTCGACGGCCACACCTACCAGGTCACCGTCGAGGGACCGAACCTCAGCGCCCCGTTCAAGGAGACCCAGGCCAGCGCGGCTGTCGACATGGACGTCGGCGCCGTCCCCGTCCAGGCCAGCGTCCTCCTGGGGGAGCGCTGGCACGGCGAGGCGAGCTGCTGCACCCCCGATTGGGGCCCGGGGAGCTGCGGTGGGGAAAGAAGCTGCGTGGCAGACGAAGTGGAGCGTTACGTCACCGTCTTGCTCGATGCGAGCGGGGGGGTGGACCACGGCGTGGGCCAGTACGTGCAAATCGTCACCTTCTCGAGCCCAGAGGGGGAGGGGCTCGGCAAACAGACGTCCTGGGGAGGGGCCCTGACCGCGACGTACGACGTCGCGGCCACGGAGTACTGCTACCAGCTCACGTACAAGAGCCTGGTCGACGGCGCGACGGTCGAGAAGGAGCGCACCTGTGTTGCGCACGGCGACGCGGGCGCGACGGGCGTCTTCCCGGCCGACGCGGCGGGCATCGGCGAGACCATCGAGGCGTGCGCTTCTCCGCCCGAGGGCTTCGAGGAGGCCTGGTGCAGCGCGAGGAAGGCGTTCTGCGCGGAGAATATCAGCCTCTGCGCCAACGATGACGTGAGCTCCTGCGAGGACACCGGTGCGGGTGGCGGCGGTACCTCTCCGGAGGACCCGGATACCGAGCAAGGCAGCGCCGGCTGCTCGGTCAGCGCGGGCCGCGGCGCCTCGTCCGGCTGGGCGCTCCCCGCGATCGGGCTCGCGCTGTCCCTCGCGAGCCGCGCGCGGCGGCGTCGCGACCGCCGCTGAACGGACCCAACGCGCCATCGCAGTCTGCCCGGCGCGGCGCGAAGCCGCCCGATCCGGGCGGCGCTACTCGGCCAGATCCGCGCGCAGCGCGTCCGGGCGCTCGCGGATGGTGTCGAGCAAGCTCTGGAAGCCCCGCTCGAACTCTCTCTGGGAGTACTCCTTGCGCGGGTCGGCGGCGACCTGTTCGCTGATCTGCTCGTAGTAGCTGTTGGCGAGCCCTTCGAGGTCGGCGCTCTCGTACGCCTCGATGATGCTCTCCACGGCGCCGCGATAGGCGGTCACGCAGCTTGGGCTCTCCAGGCAACGCCGGAAGATGAGCCCCGTCGAGATCGCGCTGTCCGGGAAGTCCCCCTGGCGCGCGAGCTCGAACAGGGCGATGTGGGGCTTGCCCGAGTCGCGGAAGGGCTTCATCGAGAGGTCCATCCCCCACGGCAAGAAGACGAACTTCCCGGAAGCGGGGTCGTTGTAGATACGAAAGTTGTTCGGATAAAAGACCGTGTAAGCGTACATGTCCCACTGATTCACCGCAGCCTCGGCCGCGGTGAAGCGCAGGAAGTGATCGGTGTCGAGCGAGCCGCCGATGTCCTCGAGGAACGTCGCGCTCTTCGCGGTGTCCACGGCGGCGATCAGCGCAGCGAGGTCCGTGCGGTCGTTCGCGGTCTCGTTGGTCTCGAGATCGAACTTCGCTTCGGCGCCCGGCACGAAGTCGACCTGCCCTTCTTCGTACAGGTTTCCGTCGTTGCTCGCGAACCAGCGCGAGAGAAAGGTCGTGTCCTCGGCTTCGACATTGGCATACACGCCGTAGAACTCACGGTTGACATACACGAGCGCGCTGTTGCAGCGCGGGGCGGGCAAGCCGGCGTGGCGGAAGAGGTCGTACGCCAGGCGCTCCGCGAGGAACGACGGATCTTCGACCATGTTGTTGAGCGTCATGCGCTCGAGGCCGAGGAAGGTCTGGTCGTCCACGAACTCGTCGAACTTGAGCTTGAACGGCGCTTTTTCGTCGAGGCCGCGGAAGCTGCCTTCGCCCTTGATGCGCAGCCCGATGTTCGAAACCGTGACCGTCCCGTAGCGCAGCGTGGCCGACACGTACTCGTCCTGGAGGGGATCGTCCGGGCCCGACACCTGCTGCAGGGCTTGAACCGACTCCGGGGGCAGCTCGATGTCGAAGCGCGGCAGGTTGGTGGGGTCGTAGATCTCGGCGCTGAGATCAGGACCGCCTCCTGCTCCGCCCGACGCCTGCCCACCCGACCCAGTTTCGCCCGTCCCGGCGCCGGCGCCTCCGCTCGAACCCGCCTGGCCCCCGCCGCCGCCCGTCGGCCCGCTGGTTCCGCTGCTCCCCTCTCCCGCTCCGGCCGCTCCGGGTCCCGCGGGCTCGGAGCAAGCGACGACAAGGCCGCACAGGGCCGAGGCTAGCAGTGCTGTCGGCACACAGCCGACGAAGGTCTCGATGCGCATGGCGACACACCCAAGTCGAAGAAAGAGGACACCGCTCGTGAAATGTGTTCGCTCACATGGTCGATGTCAATTCCAATCGGCCCGGCCGCGGGGATCCCCGGGGGCGCCGCGTCAAGAGGAGGTTCCCTCGTTGCATGGCGTGCGGGAGCTGCCGATCGCCGATGAGCACGGACTGGGGTTCCGGGCTATGGTGCGCGACGCACGCGCGAGAGCTCATGACCACCCCCGCGACCGCCTCAGCACCGATGGGCCCCGGCGCCCCCGCCCTCCGCCCTTACCAGCGCGCCGCCGTCGATGCCGTCCTCGCGGCCCGCAGGCGCGGCGTCCGGCGCATGGTCGTGTGCCTCCCCACCGGCGCTGGCAAGACGGTCATCTTCTCCCATCTCGCCCGCCTCGCCAGGCGGCAGGTCCTCGTCCTCGCCCACCGCGAAGAGCTCCTCTTCCAGGCCAAGGACAAGATCGAGCGCGCCCTCGCCGGACAGGCCACGGTCGCCGTCGAGCAGGGCGAGCTCCGCGCCCCGGCGGACGCGCGCGTCATCGTCTGTTCTATACGCTCCCTCCACGAGAAGCGGCTCGAACAGGTCACCGGCGGCCGCGATATCGGCCTCGTGATCTACGACGAATGCCACCACGCCCCCGCCGACGACAACCGCCGCGTCCTCCGCCAGCTCGGCGCCTTTGACCCCGCGTGGACAGGCACCCTCCTCGGGTTCACCGCCACGACGGCCCGCGGCGACGGCAAAGGCCTCGACGATGTCTTCGAGGCGATCGTCTACAGCCGCTCCCTCACCGAGATGATCGCGGACGGCTACCTCGCCCCCCTCACCGGCTACCGCGTCGCCACCGCCACCGACCTCTCCCCCCTCGACGCCGGCGGACTCGACTTCTCCACGGACGAGCTCGAGGATGCCGTGGACCTGGAGGAGCGCAACGCGCTCGTCGCCCGCTCCATTCAAGAGCTCGCCCGCGACCGACGCACCATCGCCTTTTGCGTCACGGTCGCGCACGCCAGGAACCTCTCGAAGGCGCTCAACCACCTCGGCGTCCGATCCGCCTATGTTCACGGCGACATGCCCTCCGACCTCCGCGGCCGGATCCTCGCCGATTTCCGGGAAGAGCGCGTGCAGGTCCTCACCAACGTCGCTGTCCTCACCGAGGGCTTCGACGACCCCGGCGTCTCTTGCATCGCCATGGCCCGCCCCACCCGCTCGGATGGGCTTTATGCCCAGTGCGTCGGGCGCGGCACGCGCCTGCATCCAGGCAAGAAGGATTGCCTCATCCTCGACTTCGTCGACCTCTCCTCGCTCCAGCTGTGCACGCTGCCCTCGCTCTTCGGCATGCCCCGCGACCTCGATCTCGAGGGCAGGGACGCGTCGGAGGCGAGCCGCTTCTTTCGGCAGGTGACCTTCGACTACCCCGGGTTCGAGGTCGAGGCGGGCCGCATCACGCTGCGCGAGATCCAGGAGCGCGCCGCGCACTTCGATCCGCTGAGCCTCCGCGTCGACCCCGAGGTGATGGCCATCTCGCGCAATGCGTGGGCCTCTCTCGGCCGCTTCGGGCTCGCGCTCCATTACGAGAGGAAGCCCGGCGCGATCAGCGAGGTCGTCGTCCTCGCCCGCGGCGCTCGCGGGAAGCGGTGGCACGTCCTGCTGGACGGAAGGCAGGTCGAGCGCTTCTCCACCCTCGAAGAGGCGGTGGCCGCGGTCGATTACGAGGTCGCGCGCCGCGGCCCCGCGGCCGGGGCCTCGGCGCGCCACGACGCGGCATGGCGCAGGGGGAAGCCCCCCGTGCCCCTGCCGGCCGAGCCCCCGAAGGGCCATCCCCCGCCGAGGACCATGGAACAGGCCATGATCCTCGCGGTGTGGGCGAGGGTCACCGCGCCGCGCGAGGAGCGATGAGTCGACCAGGACCTTCATCGCGAACGCTCAAGATCCCCTCTTCGCGGTCGCCTTCCCCGCCTTCTTCGCTGGCGCCTTCTTGACCGCCTTCTTCGCCGGCGCCTTCTTGACCGCCTTCTTCGCCGGTGCCTTCTTCGCCGGCGCCTTCTTCACCACCCGCTTCGCCGCCGCCTCGCCCCGCTTCCGCCGCTCGCCCGGCACCTTCCCGATGCGCGGATCGCCCGCCTCGATGAGCGCGCAGGCCCGCAGCGCGGCTTCCTCGAAATCGGGCGCCTCCGCCGGGAGCACCTGCCAGCCTGTCACCCCGCTACCGAGCACCTCGATGCTTCGCATGCTCGGAAACTCGGGGCGCAGGGCCGCGTGGTGCTCCGCCGTCGTGGCGAGCCAGACGCCGTTGTCCTGCGCGGGCGCGGGCTTGTCGCGCAGGACGAGGACGATCTTGTTCTCCACATAGACCGCCAGGCAGCCGAACATCCGCCGCGTCTCGGGCCCGAGCGGGGCGAGCGCGTCGAGCACGAACTCGTGGGGTACCAGCTCGCGCTTCCTCGCGGCGAACACGTCGTCCGCCGGCGCGACTCGGCTGCTCCCGCTGCGCTTGATCATGGCGACCAGGATAGACGAAGCGGCGGCCGAACGCACCGCCAGGCCGGCGCCTGCACGACGCTCCGGGGATACCAAGGGCCCGAGCCCCGCCGAGCGGACCGCGACGCCACAGCCCGGCGATGCTCCAGCCGCGGTGAGGCTCCGGCGAACCGGACGGGGTTGACACCTGCGCCCGCCCGGTGACACTCCACCGGTGGAACATCGGACGGTCTTGATCTCGGGTGCGAGCATCGCCGGTCCCGCGCTCGCCTTCTGGCTAGCGCGCTACGGAGTCCGACCCGTCGTCGTGGAACGCGCCGCCTCGCTCCGGCTCGGCGGGCAGAACATCGACGTCCAGGGAGCGGCGCGGAAGATCGTGCGCCTGATGGGGATCGAAGGCGACATCCGAGCCGCCACGACGGGGGAGCTGGGACTCCGCTTCGTCGACGAACACGACGTGACCAGGGCCGAGTTCCCCGCGGAGACCTCGGACACCGGTGGGTTTACGAAGGAGCTCGAGATCCTCCGCGGTGACCTCGCCAGGATCCTCTACGACCGCACCCGAGACACGACGGAGTATGTCTTTGGCGACCAGATCACGGGCCTCCGGGACCATGGCGACCGGGTGACGGTTTCGTTCGAGCATGGCGCGGCGCGGGAGTTCGACCTCGTGGTCGCCGCCGATGGCATCCGCTCGCGAACCCGTACGCTCATCGTCGGCGATGAGCCCAGGATTCGCCCGCTCGACCTGTATGCCAGCTACTTCACGATCCCCCGCGGAGCATCCGACAGCGCCTGGGCGCGCTGGTACCACGCCCCCGGCGGGCGATCGATGCTCCTGCGTCCAGACAACACGGGTACCACCCGGGCGTCGCTCTGGTTCCTGTCGCCCCCGCGCGGCTATGAAAGGTTGAGCGCCGCCGAGCAGAAGGCGGTCATCGCGCGCGTCTATGCCGGCGCCGGCTGGGAATCGCCGCGGGTGCTCGCGGCGCTGGCAGACGCCGAGGACGTCTATTTCGACGCGGTCAGCCAGGTCATGGCGCCACGCTGGTCCCACGGTCGCGCCGCGCTCGTGGGTGACGCTGCGTATTGCCCGTCGCCGGTCAGCGGGATGGGCGCGAGCCTCTCTCTCGTCGGCGCTTACGTGCTCGCGGGAGAGCTGTCGCGGCACGCCGGCCATCGAGACGCCTTCGCGGCCTATGAAAAGCTCATGCGCCCCTATGTCGACCTGGCCCAGAAGCTCCCGCCAGGCGTCCCCTGGATCGCGCACCCGAAGTCGAGGCTCGGGGTCTCGCTCCTTCACCGGGTCCTCTGGCTCGCTTCCACTCCCCTGTTGCAGCGCCGCGAGGGGTGGTTCGGCTCCTCCGCGGCCGACAAGATCGAGCTCCCCGATTACTCGATCAGAGGCTGACAGCCGCGCGGTCCAGCGAGCGGCCGGCGCTCGCTCAGGCCGCGCCGGCTGCGCGCCGGGCGAATCGGCTCTCGGGGCGCGGCAGCCCCAGGTTCTCGCGCAGCGTGCGGCCCTCGTACTCGGTGCGGAAGAGGCCGCGGCGGCGCAGCTCGGGGAGCACCAAGGTGATGAAGTCGGTGAGCCCGCCGGGCAGGTGGGGCGGCATCACGTTGAAGCCGTCGGCGGCGTCGTTCAACAGCCACTCTTCCATCAGGTCGGCGATGGTCTCCGGCGTGCCCACGAGCTGCTTGTGCCCGCGCGCCCCGGCGATCCGGAGGTAGAGCTGGCGGATGGTGAGGTTTTCCCGCCGCGCGATATCGAGGAGCAGGGCCTGGCGGCTCTTGCCGCCGTTGCTGACGGGGAGCTCCGGTATCGGACCGTCGACAGGGTACTTCGAGAGGTCGAATCCCCCGATCATCCCCGACAGCAGCGCGAGCCCCACGGTCGGATGGACCAGGTCCTGGAGGGCGTCGAACTTCGCCTGCGCCTCGGCCTGGGTGCGCCCGACGACCGGGAAGA
Organism: Sorangium sp. So ce117; assembly: GCF_051524395.1. Classification (NCBI taxonomy): domain Bacteria; kingdom Pseudomonadati; phylum Myxococcota; order Polyangiales; family Polyangiaceae; genus Sorangium; species Sorangium sp. So ce117. The sequence continues at coordinate 12,743,455 of NZ_CP150309.1, read as the reverse complement.
GGCCGGGCATGATCTTCAGGTGCTCGGGGCTGCGCCCGTACTTGGCCAGGCGTCCCTTCACATCCGCGTAGAAGGCCCGGGCGTCCGCGAGGGTCTGCTGGGCGGTGAAGATGACCTCCGCGGTGCGCGCGGCCAGCTCCTTGCCCGGCTCCGACGAGCCCGCCTGCACGCGAACCGGGTACCCCTGCGGCGAGCGCGCCACGTTGAGCGGCCCGCGCACGGAGAAGTGCTTTCCCTTGTGGTTCAGCGGGTGCAGCTTGTCCGGATCGACGAAGACGCCGGACTCCTTGTCGCGCAGGAAGGCGTCATCTTCCCAGCTGTCCCAGAGCCCCGTCACGACGTCGATGAACTCCTCGGCGCGCTCGTACCTGCGGGCGTGCTCCACGTGGGCGTCCAGCCCGAAGTTCTGGGCCTCGGCCTGGTTGGCCGACGTGACAAGGTTCCAGCCGGCGCGGCCGCCGCTCAGATGATCCAGCGACGCGAACTTGCGCGCCAGGTGATACGGCTCATTGTAGGTGGTGGTGACGGTGGCGATGAGTCCGAGTTGCTCCGTGACCGACGAGAGGGCGGACAGGAGGGTAATGGGCTCGAACGCCGCGGCGTGGGCGCTCCGGGACAGGGAAGCGAGATCGGACGCCCCTCCCCAGACGGCGGCGCTGTCGGCGAGGAAGACGGCATCGAACTTGGCTTCCTCGGCGGCCTGGGCGACCCGCTTGTAGTGCTTGAAGCTGTGACCTCCATCGGCGTGCGCGTCGGGGTGCCGCCAGGCCGCGACGTGGTGACCGGTGGCGGGGATGAACGCGCCGAGCCGAAGCTGCTTGCGGGGTGAGCTCATGAGAAGGGTCCTGGGGCTGGGTCGTGAAGAGGTCAGCCGCCGCGGGCCCGTGGCGGGACGGCGGGCTCGGTCGGCCCTGGTGAACCGACCGTCCGGGGGCCTGGGCAAGCGTCGTGCCGGTACGGGTGCGCCTGAGTGGCCGCCGAGCGGCGCAACGAGAGCCCGTGGGGAAGCACAGGTGCTGCGGAGGTGCTTCCAGGGCAACACCTGACCCCCCTCGATTCATTGGGATTTTCAGCGCAAAGCAGGCGGCGCGCCCCGGCTGGTCCTTGATGCAGGCCAGGGCGCGCCGTCGTCGGCTCAGGGAGCGAGCGCTGTCTTGTCGAGATGACCGAAGTCCCAGGCCACGGAGGAGCCAGGACCGTAGTCGACCGTCACCGGCTCCTGCGCGGCGAGGCGGTCGAAGGCGGCGCGCGGGAGCGTGAATTGAACGGTGTGGAGATCGCCGTTCGGATGGCGAGCCGCGGTGATTCGCTCGGCGCCGACGGTGAGCACCAGGTTGGTGGCGCGGAGGTCGAAGAACTCGGAGCTGGTGAGCGTGAGCTCGACAGCGTCGGATCCGCTGCGCCTCACGCTCTGGATGGCGTTGCCCGCCGTGATCCGCCGCTGCTCGGGAAGGGACGTCCCTGCGGCGCGCGCACGGGCGCTGGGCGGCGCCGCGCTCGACGCAACGGAGGCGAGCTGCCCCGACGCCGCCAGGGCCTCGGTGGTGGCACGGGTCGCGCGGATGTTCGCCAGGTACAGGCTGCTTCCGTCGAGCGGGGTGGTGAAGGTCAGCCGAACCCCGCGCACCGAAGCGAGCGTGGCGCCGCTGAACGAGGACAGCGGAATGCGCGCGGTCGGCAGCGTTGTGCCGCCCCGCGGCGGTGGACCGAGCTCCAGGAACTCATCGATGGCGACGGCGCTCGACCGGGTATCGTCGGCGTTCACGAGCTCCACGAGGAACGACGCCTCGGTCGGGTCGGAGCCCCAGCTGCGGTCGGCGCGAAGATCGAGGGTGTCGTACCCCGTGAGATCGAAGCCCGTGCCTGCTGCGGACCAGTTCGACTGGAAGAACGTCGCGCTGCCCGCGGCCACGTCGTGGATCCAGGCGCCCGAGAGTGAAGGGTCGTGCCCGCTCAAGGGCGTGTGCTCCACCGAGAGCGTGCCGCCGGTTGTGTTCGGCAGTCCGTAGGAGCTCGTGCCTGTCGGATTGATGAAATCCTCGAGCATCAGGCTGTCGGCGGAGCCGCCGCCCGGGTGATAGCCGCGGCGGACGCGGTACGGGACGTCCGGAAAGGGGAAGGCGGGGTCGAACAGGGCGTTCGCGGCCTCGTCGCGCTCCGCGCCCACGTTGGCGGTGAAGAACTGAACGGCCGCCAGGCGACCCGTCTCGCGCTGCGCCGGCGAGCCGTGCTCCAGCGGATCGAAGAGCTCCTCATGGTCGATGCAACCCGTGATCCCGCCGCTGTTCCCGTCCGCGAGCTGCCACTCGCTGTTGTAGTAATTGTGATTGGCGCCCCACACATGATAGAAGGACTTGGAGAGGGGCTCCGGCTCGGAGATGCTCATCATGCGATCGAACGGGCGCATCCCGGGCAGATCGCTCAGGTCCCAGTCGCAGGCCGGAAGGATCACGTTCCAGGCCGTCTGGTCAGCGTTCAGGCGCTGGCCGTTCTGGCCCTGATCGGTCGGGCCGATCTCGAAGATCCCGCGGATGCTCACCGGGCTCTCTATCAGCCCAGGCCAGGGGCTGCCGCTCCGGCGGTACTCGTTGTAGGCGAACCGCACGGCCTCGCCGCCGCGCGAGTGCCCCAGCAAGCCCACCTGGTCGAAATCGATGCGATCGAGCAGATCCACGCCGAGCTCCGGGGGCGTCGGCTCGGCGCCGCTGTCCCAGCGGCTCAGCCGCTCCAGGTGGCGGAGCAGCAGGCGTCCGCGCGGCCCGATGACGAACTCGTCGCTGGGCGAGCCCGACGCGGCATGGATACCCCGGTTCGTGTTGATGGACACAACGAAATAGCCGCGCGCGGCGAGGTCCGCCGCCATGTAGTCGTAGCCGCGATGGTTGGGGACGACGACATAGTTCGCCGGGCACGTCCCCGTCGTGGCATACTGGTTGTTGTTGTCCGTGCGAGGATTCACGCCCGTGCCGCACGTCGGGTGGTTCCCGTGCATGAACACGAGCAGCGGATACTGCTTGCCGGCCTCGAGGCTCGTCGGGCGGTAGAAGGACGCCCAGAGCTCGGTCGCGTAGTCAGGGCTGACCATCGCGTCGATCGCGGCCGGGAACTTGTACTCCGCGATCGCCACGCCGCTGCCCATCGGCGGCAGGTCGCTGCTCACCGACAGCACGACCGGCTCGATCCCCGGGCTCGGGATGCTGGCGCAGAACCCGAACTGGCGGCTGCCCGACGGGGGGATCGCCGCATTGCTGCCTTGGGGCGTGACCGTGATCTGCCCCGTGCTCCCGCTGAACGTGCCGTCCCAGGACGAGAAGATAGCGCCCGGGCCAACGTCGAGCGCGACGCTCCACGTCCCCGTCGTGGCGCTCGGGTGCTGGTTGCTCACGACGATGCGCGCGCAGTACCCCTGAGCCCACTGCGAATCGATCACGCGATCCGCGCTGATCCCGTTCGCGCCCTGCAGCGCGGCCTGCGATGTGCCGATCGACTCCGTCGAGCCGTCGCTGCATGCCGGCAGCAGCGCCAGCGCTGCAGCCGCCGCCCACGTGTTCCATCTGCTCTGGAAGCTGAAGTTGTGCATGGTTCTTACCCAAGTTGGTGATGAAGCGTCCGATCGTCGCGCCTCGTTCGGCAGGGCGACGAACCACCCCGTGCGTCACGACGAGCTGCTGACACTCGAACCGATCTAGCGTCCGGATTCATGGCCTGGCAAGCGCTGAGGATGACCCGATGCGCATGCGCGATGCCGTGATTCAGCCGTGATGCCGGGGCTCACACCTGACGACGCACGCCGCGCGCTCGTGCCGGCGCGGCGGGCGGTCGGTCTCGGTGCGACGAACGCTATTGGCAAACAAAGGAGCCCTGTCAAGCTCAGCAGTGCAAAATCATTTCTCCCATCGCCGGACGGCCGATGGCGGCGCATTGCATAGTCGCTCTTCGACGGCTGCGCCAGTAGGGTTCTTCCGGACTTCAGCACGGATCCTCGTGCGCTTGGCGTACCACCCATCCTCGGCGACATGGATCCATGTGCAAGGAGCGATTTCGTGGTTTAATTTCGAAAACTATCGTGTGAAGTAATGTAAAGGAGCATGAAATTCATTGCGTCCGGGCGCATGGAGCCGCGCGGCCTCGCTCCCGCGCGGCTCGGCGTCGGGACGACATGGCTGGACCAGTACCCCTTGATCGCCTGCGACAGCGTGAGTTCGTCCTCGGTCAGCGGCTGCGGCAGGAGCTGCCCCGCGCTGCCGAACACGAACTTGATCTCGGCACATCTTGTGGCCGCGCCTCGGCGATCCGCAGGTAGAGCTGCCGGATGGTGAGGTTCTCGCGCCGGGCGAGATCGCGGAGCATGGACTGACGGCTCTTGCCGTCGTTGCTGGCGGGGCGCTCCGGCACCGGGTCGTCAACCGGGTGCTTCGAGCGATCGAACGCTCCCGCACGGGCCCGCTGTCGCCTATGCTGCCGGAGCCATGGCGATCGGCGGCATCAACCACGTGACCCTCGCGGTTCGAGATCTCGACCGCGCCGTCCATTTCTACGTCCAGGTGCTCGGGGGAACGCGGCGAGCGCAGTGGGCCAGGGGCGCGTACCTCGAGCTGGGAGCGCTCTGGCTGTGTCTGGAGCTGGACGCGCGCGCCGCTCGGCAGGCCGACGACTCGCACCTCGCGTTCTCGGTCGATGCAGAGGGCTTCGCCTCCCTGGGCGAGGCCATTCGCCAGAGCGGGGCCCGGATCTGGAAAGAGAACCGCTCCGAAGGGGCATCGCTCTACTTCGAAGACCCGGACGGCCACAAGCTCGAGATCCACATCGGCGACCTCCGGACGCGCCTCGCATCCTGCCGCGAGAAGCCCTACGAAGGGATGGAGTTCTTCCACGACGGAGAGAGCGGGGTGCCGGCGCAGTGATGGCGCGCACTGGCGCAATCGCGACGATCGAAATTTGGAGGCAGCGATGAGCCGAAAATCGATTCAGGTGAGCGTTCTAAAGCAGGTCGTAGCAAGCGCCGACCAACAATTCTCTACCAATGACATCTCAGAGGACGAGCGGATGCTTGCGGCCCACCCTGAACTCGCGAGCCATAGCCACTACCACGCGTTCGTCGGCGGCGCGCTGAGCGATCACCATGTGTCGCTCGACATTGTCGAGGTACAGAAGGGGACGTCGCGCGGTTCTCGCTGGCAAAAGCAGGGCTGAAGGACAGGAGCACGTCCACTGTAGCCGCGCTCGAAGAGCTCTGGCTCCAGAACCGAGGAGAATGTCAGATGGTCAAGATCTTTCACGGCGACGACGCCGCTACCCATCAAGCCTTCCAGGAGTGGAGGCGCGCCAATATCGACGGCTTTGATATGACGGAGGGCCCGGCTGGCACGTTCACGATTCACTACACGCAAGACAAGCGGGAAAATCCCGAAGGACGAGGCTGCTGGCATCAGGGTGGCAGCGGCAATGACTATCGAGCAGACAAGGATGGCTGCTACACCACTGCGCGAAAAGTCTGCTCCAACAGCCTGGCGGCTTTGCTCGCTTGGGCAGAGCAGGGCGGGTTCAAGACGAAGAAGTGCGGACATTGCAACACGAAGGAATTCCCGTTTTAAGGAGGTCATGGTGACCACGGCCGTCGCTGGGCTCCCGGCCGTCTTGGTGCTCCCCGGTCCGTGATCGACATCATGGCCGTCAGCTCAGGTGAGCCGTCACGCGCTCGGAGAGGGGCGCGTCGCCGGCCAGAGTCGGACGAGGAGCGCGCTGGCCGCCGCCGACGAGGCGAGGGCCGTCACCGCCAGCCAGCCCCACCGGGCGAAGAGCACGCTGCCCAGCGCGGCGCCGGCGGCCATCCCGACGAACATGCCGACGACGAGCACGGCATTGACACGGCTCCGCGCGCCGGGCTCGATGCCATAAACGATGGTCTGATGCGCCACCAGCGCGGCCTGGATGCCGAGGTCGAAGGCGACGGCGCTGGCGCCGAGCAGCCACAGCCGTCCATGCGCCGACAGCATGGGCGACAGCGCCATGGCGGCGAAGGCCACGAACGAGAGGGCGGCGCCCATGCGCGTCACCCGTTCGGGCCCGCTGCGGTCGGCGATGCGGCCGGCCAGGGGCGCCGCCACCGCGCCGGCCGCCCCGGCCAGGCCGAAGGCGCCCGCCACCGCGCTGCCGAGGTGGAACGGCGCGCCGTGCAACATCACGGCGAGCGTGGACCAGAACGCGCTGAACCCCACCGACAGCAGCCCCTGGGCCAGCGTCGCGCGGCGCAGGGCGCCGTGGCGCTTCCACAGCTCGGCCAGGGAGCCGAGCAGCGCGGCGTAGCTCAGCTGCGTGGTCGGCTTGAAGCGCGGCAGGCTGCGCCACATCGCCGCGCCGAGCAGCGCGATGCTGGCCGCGGCGGCGACGAACACCGCGCGCCAGCCGAAATTCTCCGCCACGAAGCCGCTGATCACGCGGGACAGCAGGATGCCCAGCAAGAGGCCGGTCATCACGGTGCCGACCACCTTGCCCCGATGCGCCTCCGGGGCCAGCGTCGCGGCGGCGGGCACGATGTCCTGCGCCAGGGTCGCGGCCAGGCCGGTGACCAGGCTGGCGACCAGCAGCGTGCCGATCGCGTGCGCGGCGCCGCCGAGCAGCAGCGCGGCCGCCAGCAGGGCAGCCTTGGCCAGGATGATGCGCCGCCGGTCGTAGCGGTCGCCGAGCGGCGCAAGCAGCAGGATGCCCAGCGCATAGCCCAGCTGGGTGAGCGTGGGCACGAGGCCGAGCGCGCGGTCAGAGGCGCCGATCTCGGCCCCCAGCACGCCGAGCATGGGCTGGCTGTAGTAGATCGAGGCCACGGCCAGGCCCGCGCCGGTGGCCAGCAGCAGCACCAGGGCGGCGGGCAGGGGCGGCGCGGACGCGGCGGGCGGCGGCTGGGTGGCGGGGGGTGTATGCGTCAACTGAATGGCGTGCATGGTACACCTAGGTTGGGACGCATCGCTCCAGCGCTGTAGTGGCATGGAGCGCACGATGGTTATACCTTCGGCGTATGACCAGGCCGGCACCTCCCTCGCCCTCGTCGCTGGACGACATCGGCTTGCTGCAGACCTTCGTGAGGATCGTCGAGGCCGGCAGCCTGTCGGCCGCGGCCACCCTGCTGGGGACGACGCAGCCCACCGTGAGCCGGCGCTTGCAGGCGCTGGAGCGCTCGCTGGGCCTGCCGTTGCTACAGCGCTCCACGCACACGATGAAGCTGACCGAGGACGGCGAACGGTGCTTCGAGCGCGCCAAGGCGCTGCTGGCCAGCCTGGAGGCGTTCGCGTCGGACATGCGAGGCGACCGCGACCAGCCCGACGGGACGCTTCGCGTGGTCGTGCCGCACGCGTTCGGCCAGCACCAGCTGGTCAAGCCGCTGGCCGACTACCTGCGCCGCTACCCGCGCGTCTCGGTCGAGTGGCTGCTGCACGACGGGCAGCCGAACTTCATCGCCGACGGCATCGACTGCGCCATCCTGGTCGGCGCGGTGGCCGATCCGGCCGTGGTGGCGATCCGCCTGACCGAGGTGCCGCGCATCGTGGCCGCCGCGCCCTCGGTGCTGGGCCGGGCCGCGCGGCCGGCTCATCCATCGGACCTGGCCGACATGCCCTGGCTGGCGTTGCGCACCTACTACCGCGACACGATCACGCTGACCCACGCGTCGGGCGGTGAACGGGTCGAGCTCGCGATCCGCCCGCGCATGAGCACCGACAGCCTGTATGCCCTGCGCAGCGCCGCGCTGATGGGACTCGGCGTCTGCGTGGCCTCGTCCTGGCTTTTGACCGACGACCTGGCGCAGAAGCGGCTGCTGCACCTCGCGCCGTCGTGGCAGGCGGATCCGCTGCCGGTCCACCTGGTCTATCCCCATGCCCGCTTCTATCCGGCCCGGCTGCGTCGCTTCATCGAGGTGATGCGGGAGTCCGTACCGGCGGTGGTCGACGGCGCGGCCGCGCGACGCGGCTGATCGATCGGTGCGTGCCCAGGCCCGAGCGTCGAGCAGGCTGCCCTCGCGCGTCGATCAGTCGCGGGTCTCTGGACGCGGCGACCTTGGAGCGACGGGTTGGCCATGGCCTCCGAGCAAAAGTCACCACCGGTGGTTTCACCTGACACCGCCGAACAAGCCGATGAAACTGCCCCGAACGAAGAAGAAGACACGCGGGAAGCCGGAGATAGGCCATGCGCCACGATCGATCGCGACGCTCGGCCGGCGAGCAAGGATGCGATCTTGCCGTGCCGAACGGGCAGAGGTAACAGGTCCACCACGTCCTCTCCTTCGCCCCCGTCGAGCCCTGTCGTCGAGACACTCCTTTATGCCCTCATTGTTCTCACTCTGGAGTCGCGCTCTCGCCGCTTTCGGTATTTACACGAGCACGGGAGACGTCGCGTTCGAGGAGGACCGAGTCATCTTGCGAGATCTGCATCGTGCGAAGGCGTTTCCGCAGGAGCCGAGAGAGCCAGGCCGCAGGGAGATAGCGGCATGCGAGCGGTGCGACAGGCCGCTCCGTCAGGTGGTGTTCACGACCGCGGGTCGTGGTGCTCAGGCCGAGATCTGGCGAGAGTACCCGCTGGCTATCGATGGGTGGATGTGCCGAGGGTGCGGGTGGTCGGCGATGCCGCGGTTCCTCAGCGCCGAAGAGTCAGGCCAGTATGGGCGAGAGGCGGCAGCCCACGCGTCGAACGGGCAGTTCGACGACGCGGAGTTCTGGCTCCGGCGAATCATCGGCTCATGGCCAGGCTGCGCGCCAGGCTACGCAGAGCTGGGTCAACTCTCGTCTGCACGCGCCGAGGCGGCTACAGATCCGGAAGCAAAGGAACGCCATCGGTCCGAGGCCGAAGCCTGGTTCCGGCGCGCGGTGCTTGCCGACCCCGACCGCAAGCTCGCAGGAGTGCGCGTTCCTCTGGCGCGGACCCTCGCTCTCAACGGCAAGGAGCGCGACGCGTTCGAGGTGCTGGACGGGCTCCTGTGCGACGCGGCGCTTCCAGCGTCGGTCCGCACCGAAGCGGAGACGCTCGCGACCGATCTCCGCGACGGAAAGGCGCTCTTCTCCCGGGCTGCCGAGATGAGTCGATGCCTCGCGCTCGAACCGCCGTCAAAACCCCTGACAACGGCGGATCGAGACGCTCTGGAGCGAGCCCGGGCGCTGCTCCGGCAGGCGGCCGAGCGAAAGGGCACGTTTCCGACGCTCTGGTTTCTCGGGAAGGTCGAGATGCGACTGGGCGATATGGACGCCGCGCTTGCCGCCTTTCAGCGCGCGCACGCGATCGATCCCGAGCAGCCGGACGGATGTCGCGAGCTCGGCGCCGTCTACCTGGAGCTCGATCGCGCGCACGACGCCCTGCCGGTCGCCCGACGCGCGATCGAGCTTCGGCCCGATGATGCCGGACTGCACTGCAACCTCGCCCTCATCCTCCTGCTGACAGGAGACGTCGAGGGCGCGCTCGCCAAAGCGACCTCCGCACTGTCGCTCGATCCCACCGACGCCATCACGCGTGGCCTGCTGAAGCTGATCGACGACGTCGTCACGGGTCGCCGCCAGCGACCGCGCTCCCTCGCAGAAGCAGAAGGCCGAAAGCGGTGAGGTTCGCTCTATGTCCAAGCTTCGCCTGGTAGCGCACGTTGGTCCCCTGCGGGGTGAGCCTGGCACTCGCCACACCATGGGCACGCTCGGAGGCGCAGGCCGCCTCATGCCACCGGCTGAAGTCGTCTTGATGGAGGTCCTCGACGACGGACCAGCGCTCCTCTACCGCTTCACACGGGACGGCATCTTCGCTGGCGACACATGGCACGAATGCCGCGAGAACGCTGAAGACCAGCTAAAGTTCGAGGTTGGCGATGCAGTCGGCGCCTGGACTGCTGTGCCTTTGGACGTGGAGGATGCCCAGGCATACGCGGTCATTTGGGCACAGCGCACGCATCCAGAGCGCTGACCGTACACCGCTGACGCGGAGCGCTCGCTCGATGTCGTCGATGTCTCTGCGGATGAGGCAGCACGATGCCGCCGAACCGTCGGGCCGCAGTGAGCGTCCGCGCCGCCGTCTCCGGCGCTATCCTTCCCGCGTGACGCCCCGACCCGTCTTCGTCAATCAGGCCCTGTCCGCCCGGCTCGAGGCCACCGAGGCCGCGAAAATCGAGGCGCTCGCGCGCGAGGTCGCCGCGCGGGTCCCGGCGCGGCGCGCCGCCGTCGCCGCCATCGCCGGCGGTCGCGCCGCGTTCGTCGCCCCGCACGCCCGGCTCTCGCGCGCGGTCGGCCTCGGGTTGAGCGGCCCGGTCGAGGCGCGCGACGTCGAGGCGCTCGAGGACTTCTTCGCCTCGCGAGGCACCGCGGCGCGCATCCTTGTCTCTCCCTTCGCCCACCCTTCGCTGCTCGCGCGGCTCGGGGAGCGCGGCTTCCGCCTGGACTCGCTCGACACCGTGCTCGTGCGCCAGCTCGCCCCCGCCGTCGAGGTCCACGCGCCTGAGCCGGCCGCGCACTGCGGCGTGGTCGTGCGGCGCGCCGCGCGCGAGGAGACCTCGACGTGGGTCGCGGCCTCGCTCTCCGCCTTCGCCACACCGGGTGAGCCTCCGTCCGATCGGGCCGACATCTTCGAGGCGAGCTTCCACGTGCCCGGGACGGCGTACTTCCTGGCATCGTCAGCCGCCGGCCCCGTCGCCGGCGTCGGTGCGGTCTACGTGCACGAGCGCGTCGCCCTCCTGTTCGCGGGCGGCACACTCGCGGCCCACCGCGGCCGGGGCGTGCAGCGCGCCCTCATCGACGCCCGCCTCCCGTACGCCCGCGACGCGGGGTGCGACCTCGCCTACTCGGTGGCCGAGGCGGGGAGCACCTCGCAGCGCAACCTGGAGCGCGCGGGCCTCGTCGCCGTCTACTCGCAGGCGATGCTCATCAAGTCCTTCGCCTGAGCGCCGTCTTCAGGGGTAGCCTCCCGTCAGACCCTACCGATCGCGAAGAGTGGATTGCATGCCGAAGCTTCACGAGATCCGAGCGGACTACGACGCGGAGACCATCGTCATGTACCAGGCCTACGCGCCGGCCATCGCCGAGCCTGCGCTCGCTGCCCAGCGCTTCGTCGCCCCGTTCTCGTTCGGTCGCATGACCTGGATCAAGCCGTCGTTCCTCTGGCTCATGCACCGCAGCAACTGGGGGCGCAAGGCCGGGCAGGAGCGGATCCTCGCCGTCCGCATCCGGCGGACGGGCTGGGAGCAGGCGCTCTCCCTCGCTGTCCTCACCTCGCCGGAAGCGACTGTGTTTCGCTCGCCGGACGAGTGGAGCAAGGCGTTTGCCGAAGCCAAGGTCCACATTCAATGGGATACCGAGCGGAACCTGCGAGGCGGCCCGCTGCCTTGCTACAGCATCCAGGTCGGCGTCGGCCGCGATCTCATTCGCGAGTACGCAGAGAGCTGGGTCGTCGCCATCGAGGACCGAACTCCCCTGGTCCGGAAGATGTACCAGCAGATTCAGGCCGGCCACGCGGACAGCGCGGCGAAGTCGCTGCCGCGCGAGAGGCCCTACGCCGTTGATGAGAGGATTGCCAGGCGGCTGCTCATCGACCCATGACGAGGCACGCCGCTTCCGGACACCGAGAAACATGCTCGTATTTCTTCATACTTCCCGCGTTCACGTCGAGACGTTCAGCCGTCTCGTTCGGGACGTAGACGACGCGATTATGGTCCGGCATGAGGTGCAGGAGAGCCTCCTTGCGGATGCGCTGGCGGCCGGCGCGATCACGGACGGCATCCGCTCGGCCACCGCCACGGTCGTTCAGGCGCTCGCGAACGAGGGCGCGAGGGTCATCGTGTGCACCTGCTCGACCCTCGGCGGCGTCGCGGAGGCGGTCCCCGTCTCGGACTGTCTGGTGATGCGGATCGATCGCCCGATGGCAGAGCAAGCCGTCGCGAGCGGCCGCCGGATCCTCGTCGTGGCCGCGCTCCGGAGCACCTTTCAGCCCACCGGGGCGTTGCTGCATCAGATAGCCGCTGACGCGGGGCGCTCGATCGATGTCGTCGAAGTCCTGTGCGAGCGAGCGTGGCGGCTCTTCGAGAGGGGTGACTATCCCGGTTATGCTGACGAGATCGCCAGGACGATCGAAGCAACAGCGCTCCCGGGCGATCTCGTGCTTCTGGCTCAGGCGTCGATGGCCCCCGCGGCCGAGCTGGTCCATCACCTCGGAATCCCTGTTCTGAGCAGCTCGAAATCAGGCGTGGACGCTGCCGTGTCGAGGTGTCGAACGAGAACGCACCACGACGCCGCCGCACGACTCCATGTCGCCCCCGATGCGCCCAGCGCGCCGCTCCGGCCACGCCGGTGAACACGAAGTCGTTCGGCGGGCTTGCGTTGTTCAGGTCGCGTCGACCTCGCCCGCCGTCGGCGAGGCGAGCGACGACCTTGCCCGGCCTTCAGGCCGGAGTGAGCGTCCGCGTCGCCGCCTCCGGCGCTACGCTTCCCCCGTGACGTCCCGACCGGTCTTCGTCGATCAGGCCCTGTCCGCCCGCATCGAGGCCACCGAGGCCGCAAACATCGAGGCGCTGGCGCGCGAGGTCGCCGCGCGGGCTCCGGCGCGGCGCGCCGCCGTCGCCGTCATCGCCGGCGGCCGCGCCGCGTTCGTCGTCCCGCACGTCCGGCTCTCGCGCGCGGCCGGCCTCGGCATGAGCGGCCCGGTCGAAGCGCGCGACGTCGAGGCCCTCGAAGACTTCTTCGCCTCGCGAGGCACCGCGGCGCGCATCCTTGTCTCGCCCTTTGCCCACCCTTCGCTGCTCGCGCGGCTCGGGGAGCGCGGCTTCCGCCTCGACTCGCTCGACACCGTGCTCGTGCGCCACCTCGCCCCCGCCATCAATGTGCACGCGCCTGAGCCGGCCGCGTGCGACGGCATGGCCGCGCGGCGCGCCGCGCGCGAGGAGGCCTCGGCGTGGGTCGCGGCCTTGCTCTCTGCCTTCGCCACGCCGGGCGAGCCTCCGTCCGATTGGGTCGAGCTCGTCGAGACGGGCTTCCAGGTGCCCGGGGCGGCGCACTTCTTGGCATCGTCAACCGCCGGCGCCATCGCCGGCGTCGGCGCGGTCTACGTGCGCGAGCGCGTCGCCCTCCTGTTCGCGGGCGGCACGCTGGCAGCCCACCGCGGCCGGGGCGTGCACCGCGCCCTCATCGACGCCCGCCTCGCATACGCCCACGATCTGGGGTGCGACCTCGCCTACTCGGTGGCCGAGGCGGGGAGCACCTCGCAGCGCAACCTGGAGCGAGCGGGGCTCGTGGCCGTGTACTCGCAGGCGATGCTCATCAAGACCTTCGCCTGAGCGCCGTCTTCGGGACAACCTGAGCAACCGCCTCACACGGTCGGATCGCACGGAAGGCGTCCAGAACATCGTTACCTCGACGGGAACCCAGACCATGTACATTTCCTTGGATTGCATCGATGTGCAACTCAAACCGAAGGACGGTCGTGAACGCGCGGTCCAGACCGACCACCGCTCCGCAGCCGAAATAGCGGCACGACCAGCACTTTCAACCATCATTGGACTGATCCGCTGTCTCAACCCGCGTCGAGCCTATGGCGAGCTCGAGCTGTTCTACAATTGCCTACACGAGCCGCCTGCATTTCTCCGCGACACCATCGCGGCATGCGGAGCTCGGCTCTGGATCGGCGATGACCCCGCGATTCTCGACCAGAGTGTGCCGCCGGCAGCGATCGACGAGAGCGCAGTGTCCCGACTCGCTGACCATGCGATGCGCGAGCTTGCCCACGAGCTCGTGGCAGAAGCGGTCGCGACCGAACCGCTTGGAGTCCTTGAGCTGCTGGAACTGAAAATCGCCGAATCGGGGTTCCCCGAGGAAACGGACATCGCGACATTCTGGACTATCATCTTGGAGCTTGGTGCGCTCGCAGGTGCTGCGATCGGCACGTCCAACGGAGGTGCATGGTTCTATGACGTCACAGGTCAAGGAACGTTACCGCTCAAGTACAGGTGCTCCTTTCGAGGAGAGATGGCCACGGCGAACCCCCTCGGGAAAGCGCTGAAGTTCCTTCGTGAAAAGGGAGATGGAGAGGAGCCTAGCTTTCTCGTCAGAACACTCGGCTCCAGCCCGTGAAGGCTCCGGTTGCCCCGCCCATCGCACCGCTCCGGCCACGCCGGTGAACGCGATGATGGCGGCGCGCTTCGGCGCCGCGCCCGCGAATGGCCCCGGCCGCGAGCCGCCGTCCTCCGTCGCCTGAGGCCTTGACGCGCGCCGTCCCCGCGGGGGCGCGGACTCCTTGCGCCGCCTCTGCCGGGTGCGATTGAATTCGCGGGAGCTATGAGCGACATCTCCGTGAAGGTCTTCCAGGCCGTCGTCGCCGGCGCGGCGGCCGACGGCGTGGCGCCCGCGGAGCTGCTCGCCGCCGCCGGGGTCGATCCAGGGGACCTCGCCGATCCGGACATGCGCTTTCCGCGGGCGATCGAGGCCCGGCTCTGGAGCGAAGCCGCCCGGCTCACCCGCGACGACAGCTTCGGCCTGCGCCTCGCGCAGAGACTGGCGGTGGGCAGCCTCGGAGCGCTCGGGTTCGCGGTGCGGAGCAGCGCCACCCTCGGGGAAGCCTACGCGCGCGCGGCTCGCTACCTCCGCGTCGTGGCCATCGGCCCCTCGCTCGAGATCCAGATCGACGGCGATGTCGCCCGCCTCCGCCACGAGCCGCCCCGGAGCAGCCCGGCGCCCTCGCGCCACGCCGTCGAGTTCTTCCTTGGCAACCTCGTCGTCCTCGCGAGGCGGGGCGCGGACCCGGCGTTCACCCCGCGCGCGGCGCGGTTTCGCCACGCCGCGCCCGCGCGCACCGACGAGCACCGCCGCCTCTTCGGCGCCGGCCTGCGCTTCGGGGAGGCCCACGACGAGCTGGTGATCGAGCGCGCTTTCCTCGCGAGGCCCCAGGCGCACGCCGAGCCCCTGCTCTGCGAGGTGCTCGACCAGCACCTCGCCTCGCTCGCCGCCGCGCTGCCGGCCGAGGCGAGCTTCCTCGAGCGCGCGCGCGCCGCGATCGCGGCCGAGCTCGCCCACGGCGAGCCGGCGCTGCCGGCGATCGCGGCGCGCCTGCGCATGAGCCCGCGCAGCCTCCAGCGGCGGCTCAAGGAGGAGGGCACATCGCTCTCGTCGGTGCTCGATGGGCTGCGCGCCGATCTCGCCGTGCGCTACCTGAGCGAGTCGCGCGACGCGATCTCGGAGATCGCGTTCCTGCTCGGGTTCTCCGAGGTGAGCACGTTCCACCGCGCCTTCAAGCGCTGGACCGGCGTGACGCCGGCCGCCTACCGTCGCGGCGCGGGGCGCCCACCGCGAGAGCTCCCCCGCGCGGCGGCGCGTCACCCTTCGAACAGCACGTCGTAAACGTACGGCAGCGCGTCGTGCGCGGTGAGATCGTCGAGCGTGTACGTCTTTCCGCCGCCGTACCAGGCGCCCTCGCTCGAGGTGAGGGGGTTGAAGCTCCCATCGTCGCCCTGGAGCGGCGGCTTGTCCGCGTGCGTCTTCTCCCATGTGTACCAGTACCGATCGAGCTCGCCGTGGAGCATCCAGAACACGGGGTCGACCGTCAGCTCATTGAAATACGTCACGGTGCCGCGCACGTCCGCGTTCGCCGGATCGAGCCCGCCCGCCCACAGGTGCATCCGGACGTGGGGCATGAAGTTGAAGAGGCCATAGACATCCTTGACGGCGCCGACGAGCTCGGTGTCGGGCGCCGCCCTCTGCGCCTCGACGGCTCCGATCCAGCCGATCTCGAAGAGGGCGTTGGTCGTCTCCGCGCCCTGCTGCGAGCTGCTCGGGGGTCCGCCGAAAGCGTCGACGAGCGTCTGGACGGCCGCGCTGTCCGGCAGCTTCACCTTCAGCACCTCCAGCGCCGACAGCGCCTTTGGATAGTTCTCGATGCGGAGCTCGGGGGTGACGTCGAGCGCATCGTAGAAATCGGCGAACGTGCCCTCCGCAAGGATGCGCCCGACGTGATCGGGCGCCTGCAGCGTATCGAAGACCAGGTTCTTGCCGGGCCAGCGACGGAAGACGATGTCGTAGCGCTCGCCCACCTCCTTGCCGTACCCGGCGTGCCCCTCGGGCAGGCCGGGCGGCACGACGGCCGTCCCGCCCTTGGGCTCGAAGCCGTGGACCCAGTGCGGCAGGTCCTGATCATGCGCCGCGTCCCAGTATGGAATGAACAGGAGATCGGCTTCGCTCGGGTCGACGCCCTCTTCCTGGTCTCGCTGGCGGAGGGCGGCGCGGAGCATCTGCTCCGCCTCGAGGAGGAAGGCGCGGTGCCACGGCAGGAGCCGGTATCCCGACGCCTCGTCCATGACCATGACGGTCATCGGCGAGGTGGCCTGGAGGTCGGCGCCGTGGTGGCGATGCCGGTGGTGGTCGTAGTGCTCGTCGTTGAAGACGTCGAAGAAGCCGTTCGCGACGGCGTACTCGTAGGCTCGCTTGAACCTGTCGATCTCTTCACTGGTCATCGCCGACGCGCTCTTGCGGGCGATCCGCTGGGCTTCCGGGCTCGCGTCGCCGGCGTCCACCGGGCTGTCGGCGCCGCAGCCGAGCGAGAGCCCGAGCCACGCCGCCGACGCCGCCGCGATGATCCCACGCACGAACGCTCGTCGATGCAACTCACGTGTCATGACCTGCCTCCTTCGGACGGGAGCTCCGTCGTTCATGAGGCTTTTATAAAGACGCGAGCGCGCCCTCACATTGGCCGAGCGCGACGAAAGCGTTGGCCTACCGCGCCACCGGGCGGTCACGTCGGCGCGTGGGCGCGTCGTGCTCTCTCGAACGGGCAAATCGGATGGATATAGAGTCGCCGACGGCCAGCGCCGGACGGCCCCAGTCCAGGCATTCGTCCGTGCGGGCGTCTCGCCCACGGACCGAGAACCAGAAATGGCTGGGGACGCGGCTTCGCGTGGGTCCGGCCCAGGTGATCATGGACGTCACATGACCACGGCGCGGCACCCCCGCGACACAGACTCGCCGCGAGTTCAGCTCGACGCGGACGGCGCGTTCTGCGCGCGCGCCAGGCGCACCGAGAGCGCGGCGCGCCATCGCTGTCGCGGTCCTCGAGAGAAGGTCCCGGGCGCTCCGGGAGATGGTCGCGAGTTGCCCTCGTGGATCGCGGAGCATCGGCCCGGCGAACGCGCCCAGCGCGGTACGGACCTGGCGGAGCAGCGTGTCACGATACGACTCGCCGCTCGGCGTGCGTCTCCAGGGGGGGTCGACCGTGTCGGCCTCGAGGACCTCGATCCCGATCTCGTCCCCGACCCTGAGCGCGCGAGAAGGCCACACAAAAAACTCTCGGCGGTCGGAGGCCAACCCGCCGATCCACACGTCGCCGTCCCTGAGCAGCGCCTCCGGAGAGCCGGCGCGCCGCGTGATGATGATCGTCAGAACGCCGGCCGGGCCGACGCCTGCGGTGCAGACCTTCGTTCCATTGACCGAGACACGGAATGCGATCATGGCTCCCCCGCGCGCGCGCTTTGTTAAGTGTACATCCCAATGCGTCACGCGGTCCACCGGATCCTTGCGGCCACGCTCCGCCCCCCCACGAGGGTCGAGCTGCGACTTACGTGACGAGGCCAGAGGGCGCCGGCCATGGCCTGCGTGTGACGAGGACGTCCGCGGCACCGGCGCTTCCCTTTGCGGGGTTCGTTTTCGATCCACGCGCCGGCGCCGACGACGCGCGCGTCCTGCTCGACTTTCACGTGGTGTGCGACGAGCACGCGGACTTCGTGTGGCGCAGCCTGCGCCGGCTCGGCGTGCGCGAGGCGAGACGCGTCGACGCCCTTTAGGACGTCTGCCTCGTCGTCCACCGGCGGCTCCTCGAGTTCAAGCAACGCTCGTGCGTGAAGACGTGGCTGTTCGCGATACTCAGCCGTGTGGCGCGCGATCACCGGCGCCTCGTCCAGCGCAAGGCAGGGCATGAGGAACTGCCCGCAGGCATGATCGACCGCGCGCCACGACCGGCCGAGCCGTTCGAGTGGGTCGACGTGCTGAAGTTCGTCGACGCACTGCAAGTCAGAGTTCGACCCGACTGTCACCAGCCAACGCAGGCTGTATCGCACACGCAAAGCGGACACCGGGCGATTGGAGAAAGAGATGATGTGAGTCCCGCATGCTCTCTCATCAAGCTCCTTTCGTTGGACATCCGTTGCCAATCCAACCCGGGATGAGCAGCCCGGCGTCGTAGCGGCGGACCGGCCCCCGTGCAGCAGCGCGAATTCACTGAGCTCCGAGCGCGAGGGCAGCATGCTCTGGCCGCGTTCACCGCGCTCGCACGCGATCCGACTGCGGAGCTCGCCGCATCCTCCCGCACAGGGGTGGGCATCTCCGACGTCTACCTCGAGGCCGCCGCGGCCGGCGCCGCTGCGACGACCCGCTCGACCATCGACGCCGCGTTGCTCTGCCAGGCACTGACGCTCGTGGCGCACGTGTCGAGCCGGACCACCCGAACCTCGAGCGAGGCCCCGCTTGGAGAGCGAAGCTCGTATATTTCACCTGACATATCGTTCCCCGGCAGGATGAGCGCCGCTCGGCGCGCTCCGGTCAGGAAACAGTACGTCACCATCTGCTGCACGTCGTCCGCGCGGACCTCGTGCTTGAACTTCGCGTCGACCACGATCTGTCCGTCTGGAGAATGACACAGCAGATCGAGCTGCATCGAGCGTCGCTCCGCTTCGCTCCGCGTCCTGGCCGTATACTGCACCACGCGCTTGGGCTCGCAGGCGTGGGGCGCGTCACTGAAGGCGCGTAGGACGGCGCGTTCGAACAGCCGCTCGAGATCGATGACGAACGCGAGGCCCGGGAGCCCAAAGCCGTCGCCGAGACCTCCGTGCTGCAGGATGCAGCGAGCGAGCTCGCTGGCCTCCTGGAAGGCCTCCTGGGAGCGCTGCAGATGCACGCGCGGGCGCAGCAGCGCTTCGGTGACCTCCGCGGGGATGCCCTGAAACAGCCGCGCCGCGGCAGCGACGCCGTCCTCCGCCGCCGTGCGCATGCACGGGTCTGCCACCACGCGGCGGAGCGCCGCCGCGAGGAAACGGTTGAGCGGCGTATCCGCAGCCCGCGTCCAGGTTGCGCATGGAAGCTTGGCGAGGTTATGGCCATCGGCGATGAGCCGGGAGAACTCGATTCGACCCCGGACGCTCGCCCCCCGAACGCTCGCCCGGCGATAGTCCCGGTGGAGCCCGCAGCGCGCACACGCCTGGAGCAGTGCGCCTACATAGAGACGCGCCAGCAGGCTCGCCAGGTCCCCGGTGTCGGCCAGGTGCGGCGCGATCCCGTTCGCCGAGAATGATTGCAGCGTCGGGTCCACATACCCGAGCCACGCGAGCAGCGCGTGCGCAGGGGCCTTGCTCGAGCGGATGCGCAGGAGGCGACCGCCCGGCAACACGACGTGGCCGACCCTACGGACGACGGCGTAACCGCCGCGGCGTCGCTCCAGACGCCCGCGGAGGCGACACTCGAGGTGAGCGAGCTCCCGGTCGGAGAGGCCAGAGAACGTCTCGTTCTCGACAATCTCGAGCGCAGCCATCATCTAAGGCGACGTCGTGGGGATGTCTGCGGTCCATCGCTCCCAGTGCTGACGCACCTCCTTGAGCCCTTCGCGGTCGTGAAACAGGTACTCTTCGAGCAACGGCACGATATCGAGGCGCCAGATCGCTGCGAGGCTCTCCCGCTGGTCGAGCGGGTGGGCCGCGTTGAGGAAGAAGCTGTGTCCGAGGACGTGCTCTTGCCCGATGCGGAGCCGCAGCCATTCGTTCAGCTGCTCCACCGCGCGCACGATCGCGTCGATACCGGGCGCGCTCGCGTTTCGCGAACGCACGATGTCGAGGTCGGGCTGCATATAGATGAATCCGAAGCGCCGCCGCAGAGCGTAATCCATGAGCGCCACGCTGCGATCGACGCTGTTCATGGTTCCGAGCAGGACCAGGTTGGGAGGCACGACCAGCTCGCCGCCCGAGGCGAGGCCTATCGGCCGACCTCGGTACTCGATGGCGTAGAGCGCCTCGCCGAACACGCGGGAGGGGTCGCCCCGGTTGATCTCGTCGACGACCAGCACGTAGAAGCGGTCGGGGTCTTCCCGGGCTGCCTCGCAGATCTGGAGGAGCAGCCCGGGCTGGATGCGGTAGTGGAGGCCAGTGCGCTCGAGGTCAGGCCGCAGACCTTGAACGAAGTCCTCGTAGGCATAGCTCGGGTGGAGTTGCACCATACGGTAGCGCCCCTCGTCGGTATGCTGCGCTTCGCCCGTGAGCGCCTTCGCGATCTCCGCGGCGACAAAGGTCTTCCCGGTGCCCGGCGGTCCATAGAAGATTAGATTGCGCGTCAGCGGCGTCTTCAGCGCGCTCGGGCTCGGCCCGAGGTCGGGACGCAAGCGGGAGTCGACGTCGGCGAAGACCCGCTGCCCGAGCCTGTCGCGAGATGCTTGCCACAGGCTGATGTGCCACGAGCTCTCCTCCTCGTCATCGACTCTCTCTTGGGCATCATCCGGCGGTGATGGCTCCGGCAGATCGACGCGTCCCGCGCTGAGCCGCCGGACCTTCGCCTGCGAGCCGCGGTAGCTCGCGATCGACCACGTCGCCTCGTCGCGCTCGAGTCGGGAACGGCCGGCGGCGGTGATCTGCCACATGCCATGTCCGACGTTCTTCACGTCGCCATCCTTGTTGAGCGCCATGAGCGCCCAAGACGCGCGATATTGGTACACGGGCGTCCCCTGCGGGGCGAGCCGGGTATCCCCGGGCAGCAGAGAGCTACCGAGTTCAACCCCTAGACCCGCCATGAGTTCTCGCTTGCTGGACGGCCCACGCGACAGGATCCGCAGGAGCGGGATCTGATACGCCCGAACACTCGTGACCTCAACCGTCTCGAGCGGAGCACCGATGCCGCCGGTCTCCTCGTCGCTGAGGGACGGCCACTCCTTCGGGGCTACGAGCAGCTCGTTCTGGTGCTTCCGCCAGAAGCGCTCGCCAAGCGGTGTCCACTCCCAGGTGCCCTGAGTGCCTGCCAGCATGCCCACTTTCCGCAGCTCGTTCCGGGTGAATGGGATCCATCGCTTGTTGATAACGTGAGCCCACTGCTGGGGACGGAGTTCGCCCTTGAAGTAGCCATAGATCCGCTCTTCGACCTCGCTCGGGCGCGCACGACCTCCGGCCTCACCGAGTGCCTTGAATATGGGCAGGACCCACGTTCTCGTCTTCACGGGGAGGGACGCCATCTTGGTCTCGATCTGCGCGAGTTCCGCAGCGTGTGTCTTGGGAGGCACGTTCCCTATATATCACTGGAGGCGCGGCGCAGCGGTACTCTTCCGGCACGCGTCCCCTCGGGCACACCGATGAGCGACCGGCGAGGAAGCGCTTCGCTACGTCAAGCTCGCCGGCTCCGCGGCCCTTGCCGACACCCGCGGCACGACGCGCTGCATCAGCTCTGCGGACTCGACCGGCTTCGGCAGCATGCGTCCCGGTGCGTCGCTAGGAACCTCCGGCTGGCCTCGCTCGTGCCCTTCCCGTCATGAATGGCAGCCGGCCCGCGAATGCCAACAGATCAGCCGCGATCCACTCGTAGCGCTCAATGTCCGTGCCCTCCTGCATTACAACATCGCAGAGCACAACATCGAAGTACCCCTCTTGGTGGAGTGTCCTCTCCGCCTCGTCGACTGAGCCTACGCACACGACCCTATCTTGGGTCGCGTTGCACGGGTCGAAGCCGTCGGCCGTCGGGCCCGCGGGCCGGCGCCTTCTGGCGCTTGCGGCTGAACCCCGGTACGCTGGTGAAGACCGATGGACAAGGTCGGCGTCGCCCGGTTCGCGCGGTACAAGGGATGGCCGGCCTTCGCGCAGGTCAGCCTGACGGTCCACGACGTCCCGACCGAGATCGCCGCCGTGTCGTTCAGCTGCAGCGGGTCGGGGTTCACCGCTCAGGGGCACGTCGAGGAAGCTCCAGCGTCGGGATACGACGACTGGAAACGAGGCGCGGCAGCGGGCGTGCGCTTCGCCTTCCGCCTTCTCGCCAGCGCCCCACGTCCGGTCACCGTGACCAGGATCGAAGGGCTGAGCACCGACACCAGCCCCGCAGCGGTCGGCGCGGCGGCGGCGCTCGCCGTGTTCAACGCCCTCGGGGCGGCCACGCCGCCTTCGTTCTACGCGCTGGTGGAGGAGATCGTCTTCACGCCCGCGGGGACAAGCGCAGAGTTCTCGCTCTGAAGCCGCCACGCGGAGAGAGAAGATCTCCGCCGGGAGGCGCGGGCCCTACTCGGGATCGTCGAAGTCGGCGATCTTCGCCATGTCCCGCCGCAGCTGGAGATCACGCTCCACGAGGAGCTGGTCGAGCTCCTCGTCGGAAGCGTACGCGAGCCGTCGATGGCGCTCCTCGACCCGGCTGTCGATCGCCCGGATCATCCGCACCCCGAGCCACGCGGCAGCGATCGACGCCGCGTCGGACGCAATGAACGCATAGCGAGACCGGATGAACTCCGCCACGGTCAGATCCGCCATGGTAGAGGCCACCCACCCGAGGCCGCGGCTCGCGACATAACACCCCCACCACGCGCCGAGCGCGGCATGGTGCACCGCGCCCGCCCGCGGGGCGTGCGCCATCTCGACGCGCCGGTAACCACCCCCGCCGTCCAGGAGAGGGCGCGGCGCAGGCTCGGGCACGGCCTCCGGGGCAAGGCCGTCGTGGAGATCGCGCGCCACCCTGTACGGCTGCACCAGGTTCACGACGGGAATGAAGAATCCCAGGACCGCCTCGGACGGCGTCCAGGAAAACCCCCTCACGAGATCCAGCACGCCAGCCAGCGCGACCGCCCTGGCGAGCCAGCGCAGGAACACCACGCCAGCAACGAGCCCGAGCCCCAGCTCGAGCAAACCCCCGACCTCACGGAGCGTGTTGGCAAGCCGCCACGTCGGCGCCGAGACGTCCGTCGAGCCGAGCAACACAATGTGCCAGGCGCCGGTCAGCGCCGTGAAAGACGCCACCGCCCCCATTGCGATCAGCCCGGCAATCGCCACGCGAGCGCGCCGGCGCACCACGCGGACGTCGCGGCTCCACCCCTCCCGAGCTTCGACCCAAGCGCTCACGGTGAGCGAGGCTATCAGCGCAACGCGCAGCATCGCAAGCGACGTGGCCGAGGAACACACGCGGTGATCGTGCGCTTCGACGCGCCCGCTCCGCCCCCGACACCACAATCGCAGGGCGGCAATCCGTCAGCTCGCCATCGCCGGCTCCCCTCGCCTCGCGCATTCGTCGAGCCCCGCCAGCGCGCGCCGGAAGCTCTGGATCGTCGCATAGAGCCCCTGCCGGAGCGGCACCCGCGGCTCGAACCCCAGCGCCCGCCGCGCCAGATCGATCGCCGGACGCCGCCGCATCGGATCACCCTCCGGCAGCGGGCGGTACCCGATCCGGCTCGCGCTCCCCGTGAGCCGCACGATCTCCTGCGCCAGCTCGAGCACCGTCACCTCCACCGGATTCCCCAGGTTGACGGGCCCCACCTCCGACGGGTGCTCCATCAGCCGCAAACACCCCTCCACCAGGTCGTCGACGTGACAGAAGCTCCGCGCCTGCGACCCGCTCCCGTACACCGTCAGCTCCTCTCCCCGGAGCGCCTGGGCGATGAAATTGCTCACAGCGCGCCCGTCGTCGATCGCCATCCGCGGCCCGTAGGTGTCGAAGATCCGCGCGATCCGCCCCGACGCCCGCCCCTGGCGGTGAAAGGCCATCACCAGCGACTCCGCGCAGCGCTTGCCCTCGTCGTAACAGGCGCGCACCCCGACCGGGTCCACCCGCCCGAGGTAGCTCTCCGGCTGCGGGTCGACCTCGGGATCGCCGTACACGTCGCACGACGACGCCAGCAAGAGCCGCGCGCCGTGCCGCTCGGCGCACAGGAGCGCGTGCAGCGTGCCCATCACGTTCGTGAGCGTGGAGCGCACCGGATCGCCCCGCCAGCGCGCAGGGCTCGCCGGCGACGCCAGGTGGTAGACCCTGTCGACCTCGTAGTCGAACGGCAGGGCCACGTCGTGCTCGACCAGCCAGAAGCGGCTGTTGCGCATCAAGTGAGCCACGTTGGCCGGCGAGCCCGTCGAGAAATCGTCGAGCGCAATGACCTCGTGGCCGTCCGCGAGGAGCCGCTCGCACAGGTGCGAGCCGATGAAGCCGGCGCCCCCCGCCACCAGGACGCGCATGCCGCTCCCCACCGTCCTCCCGTTCGCGTCACCCATAGGAACACCTCCGTCGTCGCAACACCGCCCCTCGTGAACCGCCGAGACCCCCCCGCGCCGCGCAGCACCTCACGCGAGCGGGCTCCGGTAGCGGCCCGGGTCGCGGCGGCGAACGCCGGACGCAGGGCCGCTCCGCTCCACGTCGTCGTCCCCCGCCTCGCCGGGCCGGTAGCACGGCCGCAAGAGCAGCTCGTCGATCAGGTCGAGGAGCGTGTCCACGCGGTGCGCGCACGTGTGCCGCGCGAGCACCGTCCGGCGCCCGTGCTCGGCGACGCCGCGCGCGAACTCCGGGTCCGCGAGCAGCGCGCGGAGGTGCTCCGTCATCTCGGCGCCCGTGCGCGCGACGAGGTAGTCCCGGCCAGGCGAGAAGAGGCGCTCGGCGTCGGTCCACGGCGCGCTCACGAGCGGGATCCCGCACGCGAGCGCCTCGAACGGCCGGATCGTGGGGATGCCGGGGAGCCACGCGGCGTACGGCCGCCGCGGGACATGCACCGTGATCCTGGCGCGCGCATAGGCGTCCGGGACACGGTGGTTGGGGAGCCAGCCGGCGTACTCGATGCCGGCGTCCGCCAGCGCCGAGAGCGCGCGATCGGGGTAACGCACGCCGTGGACCCGCGCGCGGAGCCCGAGCGCCCTCACGGGCTCGACGAGGAACTCGTGGAGCTCCGCCGTGCGCTCGCCGTCCCCCCAGTTGCCGATCCACACGAGATCACGCTCCTTCTCGACCTCGGGCAGCGGCCGGAACAGGCGCGCGTCCGCGGCCTCGTGCCACACCACCGCGCGCCGCGCGACGCCGCGGCTCAGGTAGAGATCACAAACGCTCTTTCCAAAGCCGAGCACGCAGTCGTACCCCGAGAGATCGCGCCGCACGATCGCGGCCGGATCGGTGATGAGCCCGTGGTGCGTGTCGTGAAAGAAGAGGCGATAACGATCCGTGCGGGCGCGGTGCTCGCCGAGCCGCCGCACGAGCTCCGGGTCGCTCCGCTCGTGGACGAGCACGACGTCGACCCCCGCGAGCGCGGCGTCGAGGTCCAGCGTGGAGAGCGCGTAACGGCGCGGGCGGAGGCGCGGATAGACGGCGGCGGCCTCGCGCAGCGCGTCCGGGCCGTACGCCGCGACGAGGCCCAGGGCGCTCCAGGCGTCCTCGGGCTCGAAGGCGAGCACGTCGTGGCCGCGCGCGTCGAGCTCGGCCGCGATCCCGCGGAGGAAGTGCGCGTCCGCGTGGTCCCAGTCGGAGAGCAAGGAGTGGCAGAAGAGGGCTATTCGCATGGTGTCCCGCAGGGTGAAGGCGACGAAGGAGGGCAAACCCGCCGGGGGGCCGGCGGGCGGGCGGCGAGCGCGAGGGCGTAGACGTCGAGGTAGCGGCGGGCCATGGCGCGCGGGCTGAAGCGCACCGCGCGCCGGCGGGCGAGCGCGCCGAGCGCCTCGCGGCGCGCGACGTCCCGGATGAGGTGGTCGAGCGCGGCGTGGAGCGCGCGCGGATCGTCCGCGGGGACGTAGAGGGCGGCGTCGCGCCAGACCTCGCGCAGGCTCGGCAGATCGCCGAGCACGAGCGCGCAGCCGGAGAGGGCGGCCTCCAGGGTGGCCATGCCGAACGGCGCGTACCGCGCCGGGGAGGCGTAGATCGCGGCGCGCGACATCCACCACGTGAGCTCCGGCTCATCGACCCACCCGAGGGAGCAGAGGCTCTCCCCGGCGCGGCGGCCGACGCCGCCCGCCGCGACGTCGCTCCCGGCCACGAGCACGGGCCACGCGAGGTGGGGCGCGACCTTCTCGAGGGCCGCGAGGTTCTTGGCCTCGTCCCAGAGCCGGCCGGCCGCGAAGACGAACGGCTCCTTCAGCCCCGGCGCGAACCGCCTGCGGTCGCGCGCGTGCGGGATGACATGGCCGCGGCCCAGGCCGAGCGCGCCATACTCGCCCGCGAGGGCGCTCAGCATCGCCGCGCTCGGCGCGACCACCGCGTCGGCGGCCCGGAGCCCCTCGGCGACCCGCGCGCGGTAGCGCTCGTAGCGGACCGGCGCCGGCCGGCGGTGCACCGCGCGCCACCACGACAGCACGCAGGCGTGCGCCACGACGACGCGGGGCGCCCGGAACGGCAGGGCCGCGTGGCAGTAGCCGTTCAGGTGGACGAGGTCCGGCCGCACCCGCTCCTCGAGGTCGAGCAGCCAGTCGCCGGCGGCCGCGACGTCGTCCCACGGGTCATCCATCCATTCGAGCCGGTAGGCGCTCTCGACGAGCTCGAGGCCCGGTACCGCGGCGGCCGCCGCGCGCGCCGCGGGCGACAGGGGCCCGCCCATGATCGCGAGCACCGTGGCCACGCCGGCGCGGGAGAGCGCGCCCGCGAGCTCGAGCGCGACCGTCCACACGCCGCCCTGCGTGTCGGCCGTCATCAGCACCCGGCCGGGCCGCGGCGCCGCGGCGCCCGGGGCTCCGCGGTCAACGCGCGCCATGCTCGAGCTCCGTGAGCGGCAGCGGCCGGCTGTCCGGCAGATCGCCGAACGTCCGGTGCTCGGCGATATAATGGGCGTGCGCCCGCTCCCAGGCGCCGTCGTCGGGCGCCCCCCAGCGCCGGGTGTACGCGGCGGAGCCGGGGTACGGGAACGCCGGGACAGGCTCGTTGGCCCACACGCCGAGCCCGAGGAGGCGCTGCCGCCACGACGCGGCCTCGGCCGGATCGCCGGGGCCCGCGTCGCCCAGGTTGGCCTGCACGAAGGGCACGCTGCGCCGGGCGTGGACGAGCAGCGCGGTGAGCTCCTCGGTCGACGCGCTGCACCGCCTGGCGAGCGCGTCCATCCCCTCGATCGACGGGCGCTCGACGCTGGCCTCGATCGAGACGCAGCCGGCGCGGCCGAGGAGATCGAGCATGTCGCGCGACCAGCTGTCGATCCTGAGCTGGACGCCGAACACGATGTCCCGCGCCCAGAGCTCCTCGAGCAGGGCCCGGTCGGGCAGGAAGCGCTCGTCGATGAAATAGACGTGGCGCACGCCCTCGGCGAGCAGCGCGTCGAGCTCCTCGAGCACCGTCGCGAGCGGGCGCTTCCGGAGCCTGTCGCGCGCGCCGTCCCTGGCGCAGGAGGCGCAGCGGCAGGGGCTGCCGCGCGAGGTCTCCATCTCGGCGCTCGGCCCCTCGGGCACGGCGTCGAAGCGGTGGTGGTGGTGGACGTGCCGCGCGAGCGTCGCGCCGTCCCACCGCAGGGCCGGCAGCGTCCTCAGGCAGGCGGCGTAAGGGCCTCCTTGCACGTGGTCGATGCCGTTCCTGCGGTAGGCGATCGAGGGGATCTGCCAGAAGCGCGACTCGGTCGCGCCGGCGAGCATGACGAGGATCTCCTCGCACTCGCCGAGGACGACGACGTCCACGCCGAGCTTGCGGAGAGCCGCGCGCGGGGTCGCGGAGCCATGAGGCCCGACGGCGACGAGGAGGCCGCCGTGGCCCCGCAGCGCGGCGGCCGTCGCCATGGGCACGCGCAGCTCGGGCGGGGGGCTGCGCCAGGAGAGGTAGCTCGGCGCCGTGGCGATCACCGTCATGGCCGGGCGGAGCGCCGCGACCTCGGCGCGCAGCGCGATGAGGTCGATCCCGCGGGCCTGGGCGTCGATGAGGGCGGCCTCGTGGCCCGCGCGCTCGAGCAGCGCCCTCGCGTACCCGAGCTCGATCGGCAGGTGCGGCTCGCGGCAGCCGAGGTAGACGCTGCCGTGGAAGGTCCAGGGCGGGTTGACCAGCGCGACCTTCACGACGCGGCCTCCAGCCGGTCCATCCGGACAGACGAGGGGATGTCGGCGTAGACGGCCCCGAGGCGCGCCTCGACGCCGAGGCGCCATTGATAGAGCGCGCGCAGCCCGTCGCGCAGGGGGACCCGCGGCGCCCAGCCGGTGAGCGCCTGGAAGGCGCGGCAGTCGGAGACGTAGTACCGCGGATCGCCGCGCCTCCACGCGGAGAGCGAGACGACCGGGCGGCGCCCGTCGAGCTCCTCGAGCAGATCGAGCAGCTCGACGAGGCTCACCGCCGTGCCCGGGCCGCCCCCGATGTTGAAGACGCGGCCCGAGGCGGGCTTGAGCGCGCGCCGCGCGCGCAGGAGGGCGTCGACGAGGTCCTCGATGAACAGCGCGTCGCGGACCTGCAGCCCGTCGCCGTAGAGGGTGATCGGGTCGCGGCGGATGGCGCGCGCGACGAAGTGGGCGATCCACCCCTGGTCCTCGTTGCCGAACTGCGGGGGGCCGTA
The DNA here is from genome assembly GCF_051524395.1 of Sorangium sp. So ce117. Lineage (NCBI taxonomy): Bacteria > Pseudomonadati > Myxococcota > Polyangiales > Polyangiaceae > Sorangium > Sorangium sp. So ce117. The sequence goes on along the minus strand of NZ_CP150309.1, from coordinate 12,715,051 downwards.
GACGCAGCTCACCCGGAGCACCACGGCGTGGAGGCCGAAGGTGCGGGCGTAATCGAGGACGTACTGGTCGGCGGCGCCCCGCGAGCACCCGTAGGGGTTGCGGAGATCGAGCGGCTGACTCTCGGAGATGCCGTGCTCGCGCGCGCTCTCGCACAGGGGTCGATACCGCTCCTCGCCCCGCTCGATCGGCAGATCGGGCAGCGCGCCATAGACCTTGCTGGTGGAGGCGAAGAGCAGCGGCGGAGGGCGGTCGAGCCTCCGGAGCGCCTCGAGCACGTTCAGGGTGCCGCGCGCGTTCACCTCGAAGTCGTGCGCCGGGTCGGCGACGCTCCTCGCGATGGCGACCTGCGCGGCGAGGTGGAAGACGAACGAGGCGCGCCGCACGGCGTCGCTCACGGCCTGCTCGTCCCGGACGTCGCACACCCGGACCTCCACGCCAGCGCCGTGACGCCCCTTGAGGCGCTCGACGTTGCGCTCGACGAACCCGCGCGAGAGGTTGTCGAGGACGAGGACCGGCTCCCCCTTTCGGAGCAGCTCGTCGGCCAGGTGAGAGCCGATGAACCCGGCTCCCCCCGTGATCAGGACATGGTCAGGCATAGAATGCTCCGTTCCGGTCTGGACGAGCGGCGGGCGAGCGGGCGATGAGAGAGAGCGCCTCGCGAACGGACGGCGCACGACGGCGCAGCGCGGCAGGCAGACCGAACGCCCGCCCGCCGCGCGATGTCCCCCCCCGGCTCCGCGCCTCGCTGCGCGGGAGTCCCTGAGGAGACACCGATTAACATGCGAGCTGGAGAGCCGCAATCGATCGAAGGAGCTTTGTTTGACGAGCGGTATCGCCTTCCGCGCCGCCTGGAGAGGGTACGGCGCCGCCGGATGGCAGAGGAGACTCGATGTGTCGTAAAGGGGGTTTGTGGCGAGGAGCGCCGATCGGACAGGCGATGAGCGCGGGCGGGGACGGGGGGGAGAAGGGAGGAGCGCGCTCGGCGCGGGGCGGAAACGGAAGCGGAGAGGGAGGTCTGACGCTTCTCCTAGAATTTTTCGGAGAAATTCACAGGGAGGCGGGGAGACGGGGAGTGAGATCCCACCAATCTCCCCGTCTCCCCGCCTCCCTGTTCAATTTCCCGCTAAATGAGGGGATCTGTCAGGCGGGAGATGCGAGGCGGCGCGACGATGGCGCGCGGGAGGGGCTCGGCTTGCAGGGAGGAGGGCAGCGCGGGAGCGCGCCCTTGGGAGGCTCAGCTCGCGGTGGGCTGGCCCGTCAGACGCAGGTAGATGAACGCAAGCCCGATGCCGGCGACCGGTGCGGCCACGAGCGTGCCGAGGCAGCAGGCGAGCACGCCCGCCAGCACGAGCGCGCAGGCGAGCAGGGCATAGACGAGGAGGCCCCCCTTGTGGCCGGTCGTGATTCGCCAGCTCTCCTTCATGGCGTCGATGGCGCCCAGGTTCTTATCGACGATGCACAGCGTCGTCATGCTCAGACCGAGCGCGACGATGACGCCGGGGACGATCAAGAGGAGCATGCCGGCGCCGACAGCGAGACCGGTCAGGATCTGGGCGCCCAGGATGGACAGGAACCACCGCCCGCCGCCAAGGACGTCGCTGAACGAGTACGGCTCGCCGCGCGCGACCTTCAGCAGCAGGTTGTTCATGCCTCCGGCGAAGTAGGCGCCGACCACGAGCGCAACGGCCTGCATCAGGAACTGGATGGCCGCCCCCGCGGTGGGCGCGTCCCTCGCGAGCGCCGCCTGGATGCCTCCGCCGATGCCGTTGGGGACGCTCGACGCAAGCCCGACGACGACCATGGCGCCGATGAGGACAGCCGGGTCGCGCTTCAGGCGCTCCCAGCCGAAGGACGCCGCATCTCCCGCTCCCCACGGCCCCGCGACGCCCGTGCCCGGGGGTGAGCCATAGCCCGCGCCGCCGCCCGGGGGCTGGTAGGGGTTAGCCCCACCCCAGCCGGCGCCGCCACCCGGAGGCGGGCCGTAGCCGCCGCCACCACCGCCCGGAGGCTGGCCCCAGCCGCCGCCTCCCCCCGGGGGCGGGCCGTAGCCGCCGCCGCCACCGCCCGGAGGCTGGCCCCAGCCGCCACCGCCCGGAGGCTGCCCCGGCGGCTGACCGTAGCTGCCGCCCGGAGGCTGCCCCGGCGGCTGACCGTAACTGCCGCCCGGAGGCTGCCCCGGCGGCTGGCCGTAGCTGCCGCCCGGAGGCTGCCCCGGCGGCTGGCCGTAGCTGCCGCCCGGAGGCTGCCCCGGCGGCTGGCCGTAACCACCGCCCGGAGGCTGCCCCGGCGGCTGACCGTAACTGCCGCCCGGAGGCTGCCCCGGCGGCTGGCCGTAACCGCCGCCCGGAGGCTGCCCCGGCGGCTGGCCGTAGCTGCCGCCCGGAGGCTGCCCCGGCGGCTGGCCGTAACTACCGCCCGGAGGCTGCCCCGGCGGCTGGCCGTAACCGCCGCCCGGAGGCTGGCCGTAACCACCGCCCGGCGGCTGTCCCGGAGGCTGGCCGTAACCACCGCCCGGCGGTTGACCGGGGCCAGCGCCCCCGGGTGGCTGTCCGTAGCCACCGCCCGGCGGCGGGCCGTAGCCACCGCCCGGCGGTTGCCCGTAACCACCACCGCCCTGACCGCCCCCTGATCCCCCGCCCCAGCCACCTTGGCTCATCTTGTCTCCACTGGGTGTGAATACCGACTACGCCCAACCAACTACCCCCACTATACGTGGAGGGCGCCGGCACGGAACAACTAACTTTTCCGGCGCGCGGCGCCCCGTGCGCGCCCGCACCGAGCCGCCGCGCAGAGGAGCGACGGCCGAATGCCGGGCGCGCGCCGCGATTGCGGACAGCGCAGCAATCGCGGAGCGCGCGCGGAATCCGGCGATCAACAGCGATTGAGCGCTCGACGTCTCGACGTCTCGACGTCCATTGCTGGACGCGGGCGCGAGACACGCGCAGATCACCGCGGCGGCGGGCCGCTCAGGCACAGGCCGGCGATGCTGCTCGTGAACGACGTCCCCTCCTCGCGCCGGACCTCGACGGAGTTGCCCGTGAGCGGCGACGAGAACACCCCCTGAACGACGCCCGCCCCCTGCTTCGCCGTCACGGAGCGGCCGACGAGGGACCCGGGCGACACGGCCTCGATCGGCGCTCCCGGCGCGATCGCCTGCTCCTCGGGCAGCTCCGCGCGCCGGAACCCGCCGAACCGCACCGCCGTGCCGCCGCCCTTCCCCGGCATGATCTTTCCGATGCACTGCCCGAGCGGCGTGCCGACGACCGCGTACGTCACGGCGGCATCCACCGGCGACCGCCTCGATTCGCCCACCAGGGTGACGGCGACAGCGAGGACGAACGAGGCGACCGGGACCGCGAGCGCGGTCGCCACGACGACCGCGGCGGCGCCGGACGTCGCCCGGCCGAACGAGGCGAGCTCGGCGCTCACGGCCTGCTCGAACGACCGCAGGATCACGACCTGGCGCGCGCGCACCCGCTCGAGGACGGCCGCGGCGACCAGGTTGTCGGCGGCGCAGAAGCCGCACCGCGCGATCGCGCCGTCACCCGCGCCGAGCGGCGCGCCGCACACGTGGCACGCCGCCGGCTCGCCCGGGGCCGCCGGGGGGCGCGCGGCGCACGCCTCCTCGAGCCGCCGCTGCCTGCTGCGCATGACCGCGAGCACGGCCGCGCCGGTCCCGACGGTGCCGAGCCACGCCGCCACCGTCATGCCGCCGGTGATGACGTTCCCCTCGGTGTCGGGGCTGACCCAGACCCCCAGCACGATGAGCGCGCCGAGCAGGGTGATCGGCACCGACGCGAGCGCGAACACGACGAGCAGCCGCGCGTGCCGCTGGGACGCCGTGACCAGCCTCCGCCGCAGCGCCTCCGAGAGCTGGCGGCGGCGCACGTCGGTCTGGAAGACGACGTGCGCCGCGGCACGCAGGCCCTGCGCCGCCTCCCCGGGCAGCGGGCCACGGTAGTGGCACCCCGCGCAGGCCATGAGATCCGGGCTGGCGAGGGACACAGGCGCGGGTCGCCCGCAGCGCGGGCAATGCACGGCGAGCATGGACCGATTCTACGCCAGCCGCGTCTCGGCAGGTCAAGGCGCCTCAGCGCGCCTCCCGCCTCGCCTTGCGCTCGCGCCGGCCCGCCGGCGCGAGCTCGCGGAGCGCCGCCGACAGCGAGGAGAACGTGCTCAGGACGCCGAGGTCGACGCCGACGAGGCTCATCGCGATCTCGGGGCGCACGCCGACCAGATAGACCCGCGCCCCGAGCAGGGCGGCCGCGCGGCTGGTCATGCCCACCGTGTCGGCGACCCGGGCGTCCACGAACGGAACGCCCGTGAGATCGAGCAGCACGGAAGACGCCCTGTGCCGGCTCACCCCCTCGGACACCTTCTCGAGCACCTGCCTGGCACGGCCGCCGTCGATCATCCCGATCAGCGGCACGAGCAGCACGCCGGGCAGGAGCGGGATGAGCGGACAGCCCAGCTCGCGCACCGTCTCCGAGAGCGCGCGCTCGATCTCGTACGCCTTCTGCAGGTCGGCGTGCTGCGACGACAGCGACTCCACAAGCGCGTCGCGCTCCAGGGCCGCGCCGAGCAGCGTCCCCCAGATCGCGACCGTGCCCTCGTCTCCGGCCATGGCAACGAGGGTCGGGCCGACGAGCACCAGGATCCCCCAGTCGCGCCGGGCAGAGCGTATCGGCAAGAGCAGCACCATGTGCGTGCCGTCCTCGGCCGACGGCGGCAGCATCGCCTCCGGCAGAAACGCCTCCGGCCGACAGCGGCGGCCGATCGGCGGGGTCGGGCTGCCGTCGCGGCTGTAGGCGCCGGCGACGACGAGGCGGGAGCGCGCCGTCGGGTCATCCCACAGCGCGAGGCAGCCCCAGACCACCGTTGTCGTCTCGAGCCACGAGAGCGACCGCGTCGCCTGCTGGGTGCCGCCGAGCAGGGCCAAACTCACATCGTAATTCGTCCTCGCGAGCACCCCGAGCTGGCGGACATACTGGCTCTCGGCCTCGAGCCGGGCCCGCGCGATCGCGAGGCGCACGAGCTCCAGGAACGCGTCCACCCGCCGCCTGGCCGTGTCGTCCAGGGACGCGCCGCGCCGCTCGTGAAACTGGCCCAGCAGGCGGATCGCCGCCAGCAACGTCCCCACATCCATCGTGATGCCGACCGCCTGCCGGCAGGCGCCCCCGAGCTCGGCCGCCGAAGGCAGCGCGGCGCCCCGAAGCGCCGCGAAATAGCCGTCGATCAACGACGTGACCGCCGGCCATACCTCGGTCGGCGAGAGGTCGGGCGGGAGCGGCTGGGGCAGGAGCAGGAGCTCGACCATCTGCCGGGCCAGGGCGCCGCCGGCGTCCTCCTCGGGCACCGTATCCTCCTTGGCGAGGAACTCCTGGATCGTGTTGCACCCGCACGAGCTCCGCACGGCGAGGGAGTTGGCCGTGCGCACGCCCTCGGCCGGGAAGGCCTCGCCGGCGATCATCGACGCGAGGAGATCGCACGCGGCGCTCCCCATCATCTCGAACCGCTGGCGCACCGTGGTCAGCGGCGGATCGGCGCCCTCCGCGTCCGCGATGTCGTCGAAGCCGATGATGGCGAGATCCTCGGGGATGCGGACGCCCGCCGCCTTCAGCAGGGGCATCATCCCGAGCGCGTTCTTGTCGGTCCCGAAGACCGCCGCCGTGCACCCGGGCAGCCGCGCGAGGAGCGCCGGCACGGCGCCCTGGCCGCCGCTGTACCAGTTGTTGTCGCTCCGGATGACCAGATCGGGGTCGAAGTCGATGCCCGCCTCGGCGAGCGTGTCCTTGTAGGACGCGAAGCGCTCGCGCACGTCGAACGCGTCGAAGTAGCCGACGAACGCGATGCGCCGGTGCCCGTGCTCGATCAGGTGGCGCACCGCGCTCCGCATCCCGCCGTGGTTGTCCGGGATCACGGCTGGACAGGCGACATCGGCGGCGCGGGTGCCGACGGTGATGAACGGGACCCGGCCGCGCGCGAGCGCCTCGATGCCATGCAGCTCGATCAGGACGATCCACCCATCCACCTGCTCCCCGGCGAGCGACGGCGCGTGGACCTCGAACGGCGTACCGCGCAGCACCAGCGTGCGAAACCCGCGCTGCTGGGCCGAGTCATGGATGCCGAGCAGGACAGGGTTCCAGAACGAGCCGTCGAGAAAGGGGGAGATCACCCCGAGGGTGCGAGGGCGGGCCGCGGCGCCGGCTGCCGGGACATGGATCGGCGGGGCGTCGGTGCGGCGCGCCGGAGGGAGAGACGAGCGGCGCGCCGGAGGGAGAGACGAGAGGCGCGCCGGAGGGAAAGAAGAGCCGGTGCCGCGCCCCGAGCCCGCCCCCTGCCCCGGTGCGCCGGAAAGCTCGCCCCACTGCTCCGGCACCACGATGCCGCTGTCCCGGCTCCCCTGACCCATCCTCGCGCTCCCTCCCTGCCTGCTCGCCCACGTCCGGCCGAGCCTCTCGACTTCCGTCGGCAGCGCGATCCTTAATCGATTTCAGGCGAGAGGTGAGGAAAGCGATGATGCCTACCGCGCGCCCGGCCCCGCCGCCCGCGCCGCGCGCACCCCCGCCTGCCCGAGCTCGAGGAGCGCCATCGCGAGCGAGGAGAACGTGGCCAGCTCGCCGAGATCGACGTCGATGAGGCTCTCCGCGATCTCGGGGCGCACGCCGACCAGGTAGACGCGCGCGCCGAGCAGGGCGGCCGCGCGGCTGGTCATGCCCAGGAAATGGGCGACCTGGAGGTCCACGAACGGAACGCCCGTGAGGTCGAGCAGCACGGACAGCGCCTCGTGCCGGCTCACCCCCTCGGCCACCTTCTCGAGCACCTGCTGGGCGCGGCCGTTGTCGAGCATCCCGATCAGCGGCACGAGCAGCACGCCGGCGAGGAGCGGGATGATCGGGCAGCCCAGCTCCCGCACCGTCTGCGACAGCGCGCGCTCGCTCGCGAACGCCTGCTGCAGGTCGGCGTGCCGCGCCGACAGCGACGCCAGCAGCGCGTCGCGCTCGAGGGCCGCCCCGAGCAGCGTCCCCCAGATCGCGACCGTGCCCTCGTCCCCGGTCATCGCGACGACGGCCGGGCCGATGAGCACGAGGATCCCCCAGTCGCGCTCCACGGAGCGTATCGGCAGGAGCAGCACCATGTACGTGCCGTCCGCGGCCGAGGGCGGCAGCATCTCCGCCGGCGGGAACGCCTCCAGCCGATGGCGGCTCCCGTTCGGGGGGACCGGGCTGCCGTCGCGGCTGTAGGCGCCCGCGACGACGAGGCCCGTGCGCTCCGCCGGGTCATCCCATAACGCGAGGCAACCCCAGACCATCGTGGTCGTCCCGAGCCACGAGAGCGACCGGTACTCCTGCTGGGTGCCGCCGAGCAGGGCGAAGCTCACATCGTAGTTGGTCCTCGCGAGCACCCCGAGCTGGTGGACGGAGTGGGTCTCGGCGTCGAGCCGCGCCCGCGCGCTCGCGAGGCGCGCCAGCTCCACGAAGTCCTGGACCCGCCGGCTGGCCGCGGCGTCCAGGGACATGCGGCGCCGCTCCGGGAGCTGATCCATCAGGCGGGCCGTCGACAGCAGGGCCCCCAGATCGGGCGTGATGGCGACGGCCTGGCGATAGGCGCGCTCGAGCTCGGCGGCCGGGGCGGGCGCGGTGCCCCGGAGCGCCGCGAAATACATGTCGACAACCCGCGTGACCGCCGGCCAGACCGCGGCCGGCGGGGTATCCGGCGGGAGCGGGCGCGGCAGGAGCAGCTGCTCGACCATCTGTCGGGCCAGGGTGTCGCCGGCGTCCTCCTCGGAGGCCGCGTCCTCCGTGTCGAGGAAGTTCTGGACCACGTTGCAACCACACGAGCTCCGCAGGACGAGCGCGTTGGCCGTGCGCACGCCCTCGGGCGAAAAGGGCTCGCCGGCGATCATCGACGCGAGCAGCTCGCACGCCGCGCTCCCCATCATCTCGAACCGCTGGCGCACCGTGGTCAGCGGCGGGTCGGCGCTCTGCGCCTCCACGACGTCGTCGAAGCCGATGATCGCGAAATCCTCGGGGATACGGACGCCCGCCGCCTTCAGCTCGGACATCGTCCCGAGCGCGTTCTTGTCGGTCCCGAAGACGGCCGCCGTGCACGCGGGCAGCTGCGCGAGGAGCGCCGGCGCGGCGGCCCGGCCGCCGGTGTACATGTTGTTGTCGCACGGGATGACCAGATCGGGGTCGAAGGGGATCCCGGCCTCGGCGAGCGTGCTGATGTAGGCGTCGCGGCGCTCGCGCACGTCGTACGCGGCGAAGTTGCCGACGAACGCGATGCGCCGGTGCCCGTGCTCGATCAGATGGAGCACCGCGTTCCGGATGCCGCCGTGGTTGTCCGGGACCACCGCGGGACAGCGGACGCCGGCGGGGCGGGCGCCGAGCGTGATGAACGGGACCCCCGCATCGGCGAGCGCCTCGATGCCGCCGAACTCGATGATGACGAGCCACCCGTCCACCTGCTCTCTGGCGAGCGAGGGGGCCAGGACCTCGGACGGCGTGCCGCGCAGCACCAGCGTGCGGATCCCGCGCCGCTGGGCCGACTCATGGATGCCGAGCAGGACAGGGCCCCAGAACGCGCCGGAGAGAAACGGGGCGACGACGCCGAGGGTGGGAGGGCGGGCCGCCGCGGGCGCGCCCTCGGAGCGGCGCGCAACAGGGCCGGAGACGCCGGCCTTTCCCCTGGCCTTCCGCTCCGCTGCGCCAGGCAGCTCGCCCCACTGCTCCGGCAACGGTACCGCACTGCCCTGGCGACCCTGACCCATTCCCGACGGCCTCCTGCTCCACAACCTGACCGCCCTCCCCACGACCGCTGAGGACCGGCTACATCGTATACGCTGCGCAGCCGGCCCGGGCGAGAAGTCTCGTGTCCTGCCGTGGAATCCGGAGCGTAGCGTCAGACTGCGAACATGGCCGCCCCACGCGCGGCGCGTGTGTCGACGCGCTCCGACGGCCGGCGCGCCGCCGGCGCCCGGCGTCGCTGGTGAGCTGGTCGGTGGTATCGTCGAGCAATGCAATACCGCGACGAACGAGACGCGCTGCGGGGGCGTGTGGACAGCCTCGAGGAGCAGCTCGCGGCGGCCAGGAAGGAGCTCGCGGAGCACCGCGACGACGATCGGGCCGCGCGGGTCGAGCAGATCGAGCGCCAGATGGCGGAGGCCCGCCGCGTGCTCGACCAGCTCGGCCGGGAGCTCGCCGCGGTGCGCGGCCGGCCGAAGCGATCGTCGGCGGTGCCGCTCCTCGTGACGATGGCGGGCGTGGGGCTCTGCGCGATGATCGCGAGCTACCTGCTGGCGCGGCCCGCGCGCGAGACGATGGCGATCGTCCAGCAGCCGGCCCTGCCCTCGCCTGCCCCTCCCCCCCCGGAGCCGCCGGCGCCGGTCCCCGAGCCAGCGCAAGCGCCGCCGGAGCCGGCCCCGCCGGCGCGCGAGGCGCCGTCGCGGACCGCGACAGCGACCTGGAAGGCGGCCGTCACGCGCGCCACGGGGCTCCCCCTCGCGGCCGGCGCGGCGTGCACCGTCGAGGCGGAGCTCGCGAGCTCGGGCGACGACATCCGCGTTCCCGCGCTCCGGGTCCTCTGCGGCGGCAAGCCGATCTACCGGTCGAGCGATCCGCTGAACGGCATGTCGATGTTCAGCAGCGGCGTGGAGGAGGACTCCGGTCCTGAGCCTGGCACCTATGCTTATGCCCTCTCGTACCAGGACAAGGGCTCGCGCGCCGGCGAGCGGGCCGAGGTCTCGCTCGACAGCATCCGCAAGGCGGGCGCCGTCTGGCGCGACTCGGCGCCCGCGTACCGCGTCGAGTTCATGCTGGCTTACCAGAGCCTGTCCGTCGCGGGGGAGCCGCTCCTCGACGCCACCCGGAGGGCGCTGCGCCGGTCCGCGCGCGTCACCGAGTCCACGGGGCCGAGCCCGGTGAAGGTGGGCCAGAGGTGCGCGCTGCTCGTCTCGCCGCTCCCGCGCGGCGGCAAGTGCCTGACGCGCCTCGCGTGCGCCGGCCGCATGCTCTACGGCGCGGGCACGACCGGCGTCGCCGAGTGCACGGTGGAGGGGGACAAGGTCGTCCGCGTCCACGACGGGAACACGACCCCGAACGGCGGCGACCCGGCGTTCGAGCTCGACGCCGCGACGGGGCGCATCACCGTGAAGGACGAGGTGGGAGGCGCCGCGTGGACCGTCGGCGTGCAGCTCGATCCGAGCGGCTAGCTGGAACCGCGCCGTTCGCGCCGACCTTGCCGCTTCGAGCTCGCCCCTCGCCCGCGTCGTCCAGTCCGCCCCTCTGGGCGTGACGTCTCGCATCGTGGCATAGGCGAATATGCCTATGCCTCACGCCCGAGGCATAGGTGAATATGCCTATGCCTCGGGTGTGAGGCATAGGGTACGACGTCGTCGCAGATGACCTGCATCGGGTGATGCGAGGACGGACGGCGATCTTAGAATAGAGAGGCGGGGACGAATGAAAACGCTTCGCAATTTCGGCGTGATCGCTCCAGGGATCGTTGCGCTCGCGGCGTTCGCGGCGCTGGGCTGCGCCAGCGAGGGAGAAGCAACGACCGAGGCATCCTCCGGCGGCAGCGCCGGAGGGCCCGCTGGGCCCGGATCCAGCGCCTCCGGCGCCACGGGTAGCACGTCGGCGACCGGTGGCTCGTCGGCAAACGGTGGCTCGGCGGCAAACGCTGGCTCGTCGGGGGCGGCCAGCGGCGCCGGCGGCAGCGGCGGGAGCCCGGACTCGGGGGCAACTGGCGCGGGCGGCGGGAGCGTTGCCGGCTCCGGCTCGAGCGGCGCTGGAGGAGCGGCGCAGAGCGCCGGCTGCGGCAGCGCGACCGCGCCGAAGAGCGGCCGTTTCAGCGTCGATGTCGGGGGCACGACGCGCGAGTACATCCTCGCCGTACCGGACGGCTACGATCCGAAGCACCCTTACCGGCTGATCTTCGCCTGGCATCCCCGCGGCGGCTCGGCCGAGCAGGTCGCGACCGGGTTCGGCGGCGGCTACTACGGGCTCCAGAGCCGCGCCGACGGCTCGGCGATCTTCGTCTCGCCCGAGGGCATCGACCAGGGCTGGGCGAACACGGGAGGCCGCGACATCGCGTTCCTCCGCGCCATGCTCGACCGCTTCCGCGGCGAGCTCTGCATCGACGAGAGCAGGATCTTTTCGACGGGGTTCAGCTACGGCGGCATGATGTCCTACGCGATCGGCTGCGCGATGGGCGACGAGTTCCGCGCCATCGCCTCCATGTCCGGCGCGATCTACAGCGGCTGCGAGGACGGCGACCATCCCGTGGCCATGTGGGGCGCCCACGGCAAGACCGACAACGTGGTTCCGCTCGAGAACGGTCAGAGCGCTCGCGATGTCTTCCTCGAGCGAAACCACTGCGGCCAGCAGACTACACCGGTCGAGCCGAGCCCCTGCGTCAGCTACGAGGGCTGCGACGCGGGCTATCCGGTCGTCTGGTGCGAGTTCGACGGGGGCCACGCCCCGCAGAACAACTCCGGCGAGTCGATCTGGAGCTTCTTCTCGCAGTTCTGAGGCGGGCGTCGCTCGAACCAGCGCCACGTTTCAGGGTGCATCGAATCGCATCGTGGATTGAATGGATGGGTCCGGCCATGGTGATCAAAAATCTGCCAGCGAAGCTCTTGATAACTGGAATCCTGGGCATCTGCTCTGGAGGGTGTGGTTCGTCGACCGACGATACCAGCGGAGGGACGACGAGCAGCAGCTCCGGCGGCGCGGCGTCGAGCGGTTCCGTCGGAGCGACAGGCACGGGCGGCGACGCCGGCACGGGCGGCGCGGGCAGCGGAACCACCGCGGGCAGCGGAACCACGGGAGCCGGTGGCGCCGAGGAGACGGGCAGCGGCGGCAGCGGCGGCGCTGGCGGGATGCCCGGCGCTGGCGGGGGCGACAACGGCAGCGGTGAGGCGACGATCGTCCCCGATCCGTCGTGGACCTGCGGGATGCCGAGCGGCATTCCGCTCCCCACGCGCGGCGAGCTCGTCCTTCGGGCGACGCTCCAGCTCGGCGAGACCCACGATGTCGGGACCACCCAGTTCGGACACCGCCGCCTCCTCGACGTGAAGGGGGGCACGCTCACGGGCGACAAGATCCAGGCCACGTTCCTCACGGGCGGCATGGACCTCGAGCTCACGCTGTCGAACGGATCCGTCGAGCTCGAGGAGATCAACATCCTGAAAGCGAGCGATGGCACCAGCATCTTGATGCGGACCTGCGGCGTGGCCGCCGCCGGCGATGACGTCGTCCGGATCGTCCCGGACTTCGAGGTCCCCAACTCGAGCTCGCTCGCGTGGCTCAACACCGGGAAGTTCGCGGGCACCCGTGTCGTCGACGCAGCGGCGGGCACGATCCAGCTCGACGTCTACGACATCAGCGAGGTGGCCGCCGGAGAGCCGAAGATCCAGCTCAAGGATCCCGAGGGCGTCCCGAACCAATCGTGGGAGTGCTCGAAGGTGACCGGAGCGAAGGGCTCGAGCGTGTTCACCGAGTCCGTCACGCTCGGCGCATCCGTGTCTGTCGGCGCGAGCAAGCGCGGCACGCGCAACATCATTCCCATCACCGGGGGCACGGTCACCGGCGGAATGCTGCTGAGCGGCCTGTCGGGCTCGGTGCTCCCCGGAGGCGCGGATTACCAGCTCATCGGGTCGACCACGGTGCTGGACGCGAGGTACGCGCTGTCCTCGAAGGACGGCGAGGTCATCGTGGTGAGGAACTGCGGACCGTTCGGCGCGCTCATTCCTGTCTTCGAGACGCGCGCGGACGGCCCCTATGCGATCCTCAACACGAAGCAGTATGTGAGCTCCGATCCGGGCGGCGCGGCGGGCGGCGGGGTGAGCCTCACCTTCTACGAGCGCAAATAGAACAGCAGCGGCGCGGTGACGGCGGCGCCGTCCGGTGCCTTCGGCGCTTCAAAAGGAAAGCCGAGCGGACAGCCCGGCCGCCGCGCCCGGCGCCGCGGGCACGATCCGGAGCTGGACGCCGCCTTGATTTTCGGTGCGATACGTCCGCGGCATGTTGAGGAACACGAGGACCGCGCCTGCCGCCAGGGTCGCGCCGCCGGCGATGAACAGGCCGGTGGCGACACGGCTCTCCGTCATACCCCGGCTCGACGTGTCCGTCGTCGTTGGAGGGCAGCCCGACGTGCAGGTCTCTTCAAACTGCCGCTCCGCCTCCTCCAGATGCTCGTCGGCCTGCCAGCGCAACACCGCACCAGCCAGCCCGAGGCCCGCCGCGGCCCCGACCACGGCCCAGGGTTTCCAGGCGGACCACCTGCGCACCGTGATGATGCCGTCGGCGCTCAGCTTGAGCACGCCCGAGGCCTGGACCCCGGCGAGCACGACGACGGGCTCGACGAGGGGGAAATACCCCGCCTTCCTCGCGCTGACGACGTGCTCTCCGGGCGTCACGAACCGGCGCGCCGAACCAGGACCGACGAACCACGACCTCCCGTCGAGCAGCACCTCGGCGCGGGGCTCAGCGCAGCGCATCTCGACGACGGCCAGCTCGCGCTCGACGAGCTCCTTCATCAGCGAGCGCGCCTCTTCGAGGTCCTCGGGCTCGAGCGACGCCGGCCCCCACCGGAGCGAGAGGCGCAGGTTCTCGTAGGCAAGCAGCGGCATCCCCATCATCTTGAGCACCCTGCCCAGAGAGAACCGGAGATCCGGGTGCTCCCACAGGGCGAGCGCCTCCTCGTACTTCTTCTTGGCATCGCCGAGCACCATCCTTCTGTGCAGGTCCCGCCCCTGCATGAAGAGCTCCAGCGCCGCCTGCTTGCGCTCCTCTGCGACGCCCTCATGCCAGGGGGGCAGCGCCGGCTCGGTCTGAGCCCACGCGGGCACGGCCCGGGACGCGAGGATCGCGATCGAGAGCCATGAACAGATCGCAGCTCGGGTGCTCGTCGGCGTCCTCTGCACGGGAATGGTTCGATGATCTCCCGGAGCGCTTTTCACCTCAAGCGGTCCCGGACCTGCCCGACGGAGCGCTGGATGAGCTGCTCCAGCGCCTCCTTGCTCCGGCGCTCGTCGTCTGCCGCTTGCTTGGCCTTCCGCTCCTCGACGCCGGCCCTGGCCCGCTCGTCATCGGCCTGAGCTTCGGCGCGCCGCGCCTCGGCCTCGGACGCCCGCGCCCCGTCGCGCGCCGTCCGAGCCTCCTCGGCCGCGGCGTGCGCCCTCTCGGTCTCGACCTCGGCCCTGTCCCTGGCCTCCTCGGCCTCCTTCTGCAGCCGCTCGGCCCGGTTTCGCTGCTCTTCCGTGCTCATCCTCGCCTGCTCGGCGGCTTGTCGAGACGCCGTCTCTCTCGCGAGCGCCTCCTCGAGGCTGCGCTCGGTCCGGCGGATGTCCGCGAGCTGCGCGCCGATGACCCGGTTCTGGCGGGCCACCGTGACGATCCCCGCGGCGGCGCCGACGACCAGGAGGGCCAGGCTCGCGATGGTTCCGACGATGAGATTGCGCTTCCGGCGCTGCGCCTGGCCGGCCAGCCTGACCACGGCGTCGAGGTAGCGCTGCTCTCGCTCGGGAAGCCGGCGCGCCGAGCGCTCCGAGAAGCGGCGCGCTTCCTCCGCGAGCTTGCCGCGCCACAAGAGGTCCTCGGCGCGGCCGCTCGACTCCCACTGCCGCGCCGCCGCGCGCAGCTTGTCGAGGAACACCGAGTCTCCCTGGTTCTCGTCGAGCCAGCGCTGCAACGTCGGCCAGCGCACGATGAGCGACTCGTGCACGATCTCCACCTTGCCGCCGGCGTTGTCGCGCCCCGTCTCGATGGCGAGGAGCCGCGCGTCGGCCAGCAGGTGGACGACGCGCTCGATCTCGTCTGGATCCCCGTCCCCGGGCAGCTCGCGGAGCTCTTCCAGGCTGGCCATGGCCCGCGTGCGCTCGGGCGTGACCAGGCGCTCGAAGATGGCTCGGCAGAGCTTCGCCTGACGGCCGCTGAGCCCAGCCAGCACCGCGTCGGCGTGGCTCGCCAGCGCTCCCGCCACGCCGCCGATGGCCTCGTAGCTCGCCCGCGTGAGGAGCCGCCGCTCGCGGTCGCGCATGTCCCACAGCCTGGCCGCGGTGAACTGCAGGATGGGGAGGGCGCCTGGGGTCGTCTCCAGCACATCGAGGGTGCCCTCGACCATCGCCGGGTCCTCGATCTCGTACCGCGCCGCCTGGACCGGCTTCAAGAGCGCCTCGCGCAGCCCTCCCCGGCCGATGGGCGAGAGGAACACGAGGCCGCGGGTCACCCCCGCCATGAAGTGCCTGTCCTCGGCCACCCGCTCGATGAAGTCCGAGCGGGTGGAGAGGATGACGCGGAGGGGCGAGGAGGCGTCGTCGGCGACGCCTTCGAGGCACGAGAAGAAGGCGGCGCGCTCTCGGGCGCCGCACGAGAGGGTATAGAGCTCCTCGAACTGGTCGACGAACAGCACGACCCGCCGCTGGGTCCGGGCGGACCACGCGCGCAGCGCGGCGCCCAGGTGGCCGGGCTCGGCGCGCAGCCGCTCGATCACCTGCCCGCGCTCGGCCTCACGGCCGCGCGCCGCCGGCGAGCCGACCTCGCCCTGCTCCAGGAGGGATGGATGGTTGAGCAGATCGGCGAGCGCCGCCATGGGCTCGCGCCCGGGCCGCATGACGAGCGACTCCCACCCGGCCCCCGAGCGCTTGAGCGCCGGGATGATCCCCGCCCTCACAAGCGATGATTTCCCGACCCCCGACGCGCCGACGATCGCGAGGAGCGGCTGGCTCTTCAGGCGCGCGACCATGCCGGCGATGTCGTCGTCGCGGCCGAAGAAGCGGTCCGCGTCGACCTCCTGGAACGCCGAGAGGCCGGCGAATGGGCTCTCGTCGGCGCCGAGGACGACCTCGCGGCGCCCCGGCAGGAGTGGAATGAGCTCGGCCAGGAGCTGCCGCGCCGAGGCGATGCGCTCGGAGGTCCGCCTGCGCAGGCACCGCTCGATGATCGGCCCGAGCGCGCCCAGCTCGGCGCGCATCCCGCCGATCTTCCGGACGGACGCGTCGAGCGCGTCGAGGCGCGCGCCGACCGTCGTCGCCCCGTCGAACGGGCGCGCGGCGGTCACGAGCTCATAGAGCATGATCCCAACGGCCCAGATATCCGTCGCCTGGTCGATCTCCTCTCCGGCCTGCTGCTCGGGAGACATGTAGGCCAGCGTCCCCATGACGGCCCCTTCGTGCGTCAGGGTCAGCTCGCTCCTGGGAGCAGGGGGCTCGCACGTGACGGCGGCGTCGACGTCGAGCAGCTTGGCGATGCCGAAATCGAGCACCTTGATCGCTCCGGACGGCTCCAACATGATGTTTTCCGGCTTGAGATCGCGGTGCACGATGCCGAGCTGATGGGCGCACACGAGGGCGCGCACCACGGGCACCATCAGCTCCACCGCGGCGCTCGTCGACACCGAGGTGGCCGCGACGCCCGCTGGCGCGCCCGCCGGCCTCCGCTGCGCCATCCACGCGCGGAGGCTCTGGCCCTCGATGTATTCGAGCACCATGTAAGGATACCCGTTGTGCTCGTTCACATCGTGGATGGTCACGATGTTCTCGTGCTTGCAGAGCGCGGTGGCGCGGGCCTCGACAAGGAATCGGTCGAGCCGGGAGCCGGTCAGCGTTGTGACGAGCTTGATCGCCACCAGGCGGCCCAACCGGACGTCGCGGGCCAGAAAGACCGTGCCCATGCCCCCGCGGCCGAGCTCGCGGATGAGCTCGTAGTGACCGAGGGACGTCCCGGCGTCGATGGGCAGGTCGCGCGGCGCTCGCCGCGCAGGGCCGGTCCTGGGCGCGGTGAGCTGCGCCGCGTCGAGATCGTTGTCGGTGCTCCAGGTCGCCGACGGGTACATCCCCTCTTCTGACTCCGGACGTCCCCTCCGGCTCGGCGGCGGGGCGGCCGCCTCCTCGTCGACGGCAGAGGCGCCCGAGTCGCCCACAGAAGCGAAGCGTATTTCCTTCATCGGGCTCATGACAATCTCACCGCACGAACCCGACAGGCTCATGCCTGCGGGCCGGAAGCCTGGCCGTCGCGCCCGCCGTACGCCGGTCCCCGGCGCCGCGGCGCGCAGAGCGGCTCCGGGGCGTCCATCGCAGCGCGAAGCCAACCGAAACCAAGCATCCGTCCTCGGCCTTCAGCGGCTGAGCGCTGTCCGGCCGAGTCGATGGCTGCGTTGGCTGAGGTCCTGGTCGCTGAAAATAAACACATTACCCAAAGAATCACCCCATACCGCCCGCGGGAACCCAAGTTCTTCGGAACGCATGGGCAGCCAAGAACCACCGTCGAAGTGCAGCACGGCGCCGTCGACGGCGAAGACATCGTTGGGCCCGCTGCCCCACAGGTCGGTAAATGCAAAATTGCGCACCGATGTCGTCGCCGTCCAAGAGCTGCCGTCGAAGTGCAGGATGGCGCCCCGCTCTCCGACGGCGAAGACGTCGCTCGGTCCGCTCCCCCACACGTGGAAGATGCCCACATCGACCGGCGATACCATCGTCGTCCAGGAGCGGCCGTCGAAATGCAGCACGGCGCCAAAATCCCCGACGGCGAACACATCGCTCGGCCCGCTCCCCCATACGCCGTAGAGCGCATGTTCGATGCCCTCTACAGACATTGGTGTCCAGGAGCGACCGTCATAGTGCAGCACGGTGCCCCGCGCTCCGACGACGAAGACGTCGCTCGCTCCGCTTCCCCACACGCCGCGGAGATTCACATCGACCGGCGATTCCATCGCCGTCCATGAGCTGCCGTCGAAATGCAGCACGGTGCCCCGCTCTCCGACGGCGAAGACGTCGCTCGCTCCGCTCCCCCACACGCCGCGGAGATTCACATCGACCGGCGATGCCATCGCCGTCCATGAGCTGCCGTCGAAATGCAGCACGGCGCCCCGCTCTCCGACGGCGAAGACGTCGCTCGCTCCGCTTCCCCATAGATCCAAAACGTAAATCAACTCGTCATCGGCCGCGACAGGCAGCTCTGTCAGGGTGATGCCATCGAAATGCAGCACGGTGCCGACGGCGGCGGCGAAGACGTCGCTCGGACCGCTGCCCCACACGGCCATAATCTCACTGATGCCCGACACGGCCGCAATCTGATCGATCGGTGAATTCATCTCCGTCCAGGCGCGGCCGTCGAAGTGCGCCAGGACATCTCCGACGGCGAAGACGTTGCTCGCGCTGCTGCCCCACACGCTGCGAAGTTCCATATTGGACGTCGAAGGCACCTTTTCCCAGGAATTTCCGTCAAAATGCAGCGCGCCCTCATCTCCGACGGCGAAGACGTCGTTCGGAGCGCTGCCCCACACGTCGAACAGCCACTCATCGACCCGCGAGCGCATCTGTGTCCAGGAATTTCCGTCAAAATGCAGCACGGTGCCATGTCCCCCGACGGCGAAGACGTCGCTCGGACCGCTGCCCCACACGCCGGACAGCCCCACATCGACTGGTGAAATCATCTTCGTCCAGGAGCGGCCGTCGAAGCGGGCCAAGGTGCCCCCATCTCCGACGGCGAAGACGTCATTCGGGCCGCTGCCCCACACGTCGTTAGGAGCCCGCTCGTAGGGCCAGGGCATCCGAGTCCATGAGTCTCCGTCATAGTGCAGCACGAGGCCGGTGGCTCCGGCGGCGGGGCCCTCGAGTCCGACGACGAAGACGTCGCTCGGACCGCTGCCCCACACGCCGCGCAGCTCTGCGCTCGCAGCGACCGGTAACGGGATCAATGTCCATACGGTGCCGTCGTAATGAACCAGGGTGCCCCCGCCCCCGACGGCGTAGACGTCGCGCGCTCCGCTTCCCCACACGTCGGCGAGCCACTCCGTTATCGGCACAGGCACATTCGTCAAGCGCCAATTGAAGTCGCCGCAGCCCACGACCTCCCGCGAGTCGCAGGCGCGCGAGCAGGCAGGGCGGCCAAAATCGTAACGGAGATCCACGCAGGAGGCGACCAAAGGAGCGGCGGGGTCACACGTCTCCTCCTGCGCGACCTCGCCGTCGCCGCAATGAAGCCGGCAGTCCAGGCGGCACACCCCGCCCGCCGACGCGTTCTGGCGATCGCTGCACACCGGCTCCCGGGGCGCGACGGCATCGACGCCGCAGTCACACGCCTCGCCTGGGTCGCGGATCGCGTTGCCGCACACCTCCCGCTGGCAGGTCGCGCCGCACCCGTCGCCCGCCGCGACATCGCCCTCGTCGCACTCCTCGCCGGGATCGACGATCCCGTTGCCGCACACCTCCCGCCGGCAGGTCGCGCCGCACCCGTCGCCCGCCGCGACATCGCCCTCGTCGCACTCCTCGCCGGGATCGAGGGTCCCGTTACCGCACTCCTCCCGCCGGCAGGTCGCGCCGCACCCGTCGCCCGCCGCGACGTCGCCCTCGTCGCACTCCTCGCCGGGATCGACGATCCCGTTGCCGCACTCCTCCCGCCGGCAGGTCGCGCCGCACCCGTCGCCCGCCGCGACGTCGCCCTCGTCGCACTCCTCGCCGCGCTCGACGATCCGGTTGCCGCAGACGTTCCGCGGCGTATCCTGCGGCACGCACCGCGGCGCTCCATCCGAATCGGCGCACTGGTAAGCCGCCAGGCAGTAGCCGTCCCCGCAGGGAGTGGACACGTCGCTCGCGCATGCGGCCGCGACGAGGAGGAGGCTCGACATCAAGAACACATGTTGATTCATGACGAGGAACCCTCCTGTCGCCATCGATCGCCATCGACAGCAACCCATTTGCCATGGATGCCCGCCTGGAAGCTAGCCTCCCCATCGGCGCGTCCCACGCGCCCTCACGTCGTATGGCTGGCACACGGGTTAGGCGCAGGGCATCCTGAGCGCGCCCCTCGCCGTGGAGCGGCGGCGCTGAGCTCCGTCCACCGCGGCGGGTGCCCCCTGCACAGGACATGCGAGCTGCGTTACACTCCGCGGTGATCGTGGCGCCCCTTGCACCGAACACGACCCTGGACGACGCGCCCGGCCCCCCGTCGGAGCACCGCGGCCTCCGGAAGCCAAGGCCCGGGCTGCTCCTGATCTTCTCGGTGGACGGCCCCCGCTGCGATGCGCTCCCGCTGGAGGACGGCGAGATCGAGCTCGGGCGATGCGAGGTAGCGGGCGTGCTCCTGGACGACAAGCGGATGTCGCGCAAGCACGCGCGCGTGCGCTGGATCGAGGGCAAGTGGCAGGTCGAGGATCTCGACAGCCGGAACGGCACCTGGCTCGATGGCGTCCCGCTGATCGGCACGCGCGCCGGCGCCGAGCTCCGGATCCTGCGCACAGGCTGGTCGGTGTTCTTGCTCCAGGCCGATGTGGAGCCGTTCCGCGCGGGGATCTCGCGCGCCGAGGGCACGATCCTCGGCCCGACCCTCGCCCGCACGTGGGATGCGATCGGTCGGGCGGCGGGCCTCGGGACGACGCTGCACATCACCGGCGAGAGCGGAACGGGTAAGGAGCACGCGGCGCGGGCCTTCCACGTGCTCGGCCCGCGGCGCGATGGGCCCTTCGTCGCCGTGAACTGCGCCGCCATCCCCGAGGTGCTGGCCGAGCGGCTGCTCTTCGGCGCGCGCAAAGGGGCGTACTCGGGCGCCGCGGCGGACGCCGAGGGCTATGTGCAGGCAGCGCACGGCGGGGTGCTCTTTCTCGACGAGGTAGCCGAGCTCGACCTCGGGGTGCAGGCGAAGCTCCTGCGGGCGCTGGAGGCGAAGGAGGTGATCCCCCTCGGGGCCTCGCGGCCGGTGAGCGTGGATTTCGCGCTGGTCTCGGCGACCCACAGGGATTTGCGAGCCCAGATGGCCGCGGGGAAGCTGCGCGACGATCTCTTCTTCCGCATCGCGCGGCCTTCGGTCCGCGTGCCGCCGCTGAGCGAGCGAGCGGAAGACATCCCGTGGCTCGTCGATGCGGCCCTGCGACATGCGACGTCGGCTGGCGCGCACGACGAGACGACCGCGCCCGCTCGGGCGCATGCGTCGCTGATCGAGGCGTGCCTCCTGCGGGCGTGGCCAGGAAACATTCGAGAGCTCACCGCAGAGATCCGGGCAGCAGCGCAGGAGGCGCACCTGGCGGGCAGCTCGGTGGTGCACGAGCAGCACCTCTCCCCGTCGGCGGGGCGGCTGAGCGTCCCTGAGCCACCAGCGGGCATGTCCGGCGGGGTCCTGGGCGAGACCGAGAAGGACGCCGCGCGGGCGCAGCGGCCGGCGGCGGAGAAGGGGCCCTCGCGGGGGGCAGCGGCGTGGCCCGCCGCGGCGGAGATCGAGGAGGCGCTGCGCCGTGAAAACGGCAGCGTGATGCGCGCGGCCCGGGCGCTCGGCATGCACCGGACCCAGCTCTACCGCTGGCTCGCGCAACGCGCGGCGGGCGGGAACGAAGAAGGGTGAGGCTGCGGGCCCGCGTGCGGCGCTCGCTCGGCCAATCGGCAGAGCCGCCTTGGCTCACCCACAAGTTCTACGGAGAGCGTCCAGCAGACGTTCGTCCCGCCCACGGCGATCTGCCATGGAGAGCTCGGGGAGTGCGCTCCCTCAGGCTGGCTGTGGCGCGAAGGCGGCCGTCCACGGATTGAAACACCCCCCGTCGGCCGAAGCGGCAACCTTGTGCAGGTTCGAGGTCCCACCGCTCGGGCGAGGGGAGCAACCTTGTACGAACTGAAGGGGATCGGGGGTCGGACGAGGGGGCAACCGCTACCAGGGCCTCGGGAGTTGGTCGGCCATCGCCTCCGACGTCTCCCGCGCCGCGCGGACCACCGCGAGCCAGTGGATCTGGGCCGGACAAGGCGTCCCGCGGGCCAAGGATCACGAGGGACAAGGTATCCTGTGAATTGCGCCCGCAACGTCGGCCTTCGTGGTCCCCTCACATGCGGCGACAACGTCAATCACCAGGCTCAACGGCGAGCCGTGGCCCAGCGCCACCCGCGGCAGCTTGTCTCAGGGACGAAATCGAAAGCCGACCGTTTATCGACGGCGCAGACATTCCGTGTCGTGCGCTGCGAACGCTATCGCCCAAGAACCTCGTCATAGAGGTCCTCGTACGCGCGCGCCATGCGGTCGATCCCGAACCGCTCCATCACCCGCGCCCGCCCGCGCAACCCCATCTCCGCGCGATCCTCCCGCTCTGCCGCCGCCTCGAGCGCGCCCGCCAGGGTCTCCGGCGCTGCAGCCGGCACCAGCAGCCCTGTCTCGCCATCCACCACAATCTCCGGATTGCCCCCCACCCGCGTCGCCACGATGGGCAACCCCGCCGCCGCCGCCTCGATGAGCGTCAGCGAGATCCCCTCCGTCAATGACGCGAGCGCGAACACGTCGAACGCCGGCAAGAGCTCCGCCACGTCCCCGCGCGTGCCCGTGAACGTCACCGCCCCGCCGAGCCCGAGCCGCTCCGCCTGCGCCTCGAGCGCAGGCCGCCGCGGGCCGTCGCCGATCAGCGTCAGATGCGCGTCGGGCCGCGTCGCGCGGAGCCGCGCGAAGGCGTCGAGCAGCGTCGCGTGATCCTTCTCCGGCGACAGCCGCGCGACACACCCAACGTGATAGCCCGTCGCCGGCACCCCGAGCCGCGCCCGCGCCGCGCCCGCGTCGCCCGGCCGGAACACGTCCGTGTCCACGCCGTTCAAGATCGTCACGACCTTGGCCGGGTCGACATGCTCCACCTCGAGCGCGACCGCCCGCGAGTCGTCGCTCACCGCCACCACCCGGTCCGTGAGCGCCGCGGCCAGCCGATTGACCAGCACCTTCCGCTTCTGCTTCGGGTAGTTGCGCCCGTGCTTCGTGTGGATGACGCGCGGCCCGCCGCCGCCAGGGAACGCCGCCGCCCGCAGGAGGCCCGCCGCGAGCGCGCCATAGAGGTGCGGCCCCGGGTTGTGCGTGTGCACGAGGCTGATCCCCTCGCGCCGCAGCCACGCCGAGAGCCGCAACGGCAGCCCCGGGTCGAGGCCGGGCTTGCGCGAGAGCACCACGAGCGGCACGCCGAGCCGCGCCAGCTCCTCGGCCAGCGCGCCGGGCTCCTGGAGCGCGCACACCACCGGCGCGAACCGGTCGCGCGTCATCCTGTCGAGCAGCCGGAGCACCACCCGCTCGAGCCCACCCACGTTGAGCGAGAGCACGACGTGGGCGACCTTCGCGGGCCGGCCCGGCGCGGCGGACGGCGCCGGCCGGACCCCGGACGCTCCGATCATGCCGCGGCCCCGCGGCCGAACTCGATCGGCACCTCGGTCATGGTGAAGCGGAACTTCCCCCCCGAGGTGACCGGGATGTCGCTGACGAGCTGGACCCGGATATCCGCCCGCTCCCCGAGGAACCGGCGCAGATCACGCTCGATGGCCTGCGACGTCTCCGGCCCGTACCCCTCGCCAGGGATGATCTTGATCGTGATCGCCCGCGTCTTGTCCTGGTGGACCTGATACCGCTCCACCGTTGGGTTGTCCTTGAAGAAGTAGGGGAAGAACACGGACGAGAGGAGCTGGCCGTCCGTCCCGACGATCATGTCGAGCACCCGCCCCTCGACCGATGCGAGCAGCGGCAAACCGCGACCGCACGAGCAGGCCTTGTCGGCCGCGACCACCACATCCTCGTTCTTGTAACGCAGCAGCGGCATCGACCGGCACACGAGATCGCTCAGGATCACCTCGCCCGGCTCGCCGGGCCGCGCGTGCCGGCCGCCGCGCACCACCTCGAGGAAGACGTTCTCGATGTTGAGGTGCTTGCCCTCGTGGCGCTCACACTCCGCGCCGATCAGCATCATCTCCCTGCACCCATAGCGGTCGTAGACCGGCGCCTGGAACGCCCGCTCGATCACCTCGCGCTGGTGAGGGAAGAGCCGCTCCGCCGTCGCGATGATCCCCCTCGGCGTGGGCAGCCGGTGCCCCGTCTCGAGCGCATAGCGCGCCGTGTAGTAGAGAGGGCTCGTGTACCCCACAACGAGGTTCGGCTGGTAGCGCCGGATCTCGTCCACCACCCCCGCGAGCCGCTCCTCCGCCAGGTTCCACGCGCTGACCGTCTTCTTCCGGATCAGCGCCTCGTGCAGCGTGCGCTTCGCCTTCTTCCAGCGGGGCTCCAGGGTCGGAATCCCCCAGATGTACAGCTCCTTGTCCCCGATACGGCCGCCAGCCCACGCGTCGGAGCGCAGGGCCGCGGCGCTTCTACACTCGTACGTCGCGTGATCGTAAAAGAAGCGCGCCGGCTCTCCAGTCGATCCGCCCGTACCGCTCCTGAAGAGCTTGCCGCGCCACCCATCCGCGATGAGCTCGCTGCCGTGCGCGCGGAGATCGGCTTTGGTCAAAACCGGAAAGCGCGCGAGATCGTCGGGCGCGTGAACGTCCTTGACCCGCACCCCGTATTCGGCGAAGCGGCGCCGGTAGAAGGGCACGCTCTGCTCGGCGAAGCGGAGGGCCGCCAGCATCTTTCTCCAGTTGAGCTCCCTGAGCTCGCGCTCCGGACGCCACTGGGACCGCTCCAGCTCCCCCAGGTAGGCCAGCGTGGCTCTCCCTCGGAGTTTCGTCTCGTAAAACGGAAAGAGCACGTTCCGAAAGAGGGTTGAATACATGGCTGCTCAGGATTCTTTCGAACCTCGGCCACACAGTCAAGCAGCCGCGGCCGGGTCGCCGCTTCCCCACGCGCGCGCCACCCACGCGCGCCCACCCACATGTTGCGCACGCCACGCCACCCGCGGCCACGATTGGTTACCGCGGAGATGGCGTGAGTGAACTCCTTATGACAGCGGCGCGGCTCAGCTCGATCCGCTCACCGCGGCGCGATGACACGCGCGCTGCGCATCCCCCTCGCCCTCGCCCGCCGGCGCAGCCGGGCGAGCCAGCACACATGAGCTCTTCCGTCCGCAGCGCGGCCGCGACTCGGCGCCTCACTGCAGCGTCGGCTCCGCTTCTTGCTGCCAGAGCGCCGCCAGCGCGAACGTCTTGGCGTTCTCCGGCACGGCCTGGCAAAAGCTCTGCCGCCGCGCCGGGTCCTGAATCCATTGCGCCCGCGCGACGAGCCGCTGCATCGCCACCGTGATCGCCTCGCGCGCCGCCTCGTGGTGGCCGTAGGCGCGGAGCGACTCGGCGTACACGAGCCGGATCTGCGCCTCGCCCTCTTCCGTCCCGCCGACCGACACGAGCAGCCCGAGCCCGCGCCGGGCCGCCTCGAGCGCGTCCTCTGCCCGGCCCTGCTCGAGCAGCACCCGCGCGCGCACCGAGAGCGCGTGCGCCTGGAGCGTCGGCACGTGCGCCAGCATCGCCACGGCCGCGCCCGCCTCGTTGTCCGCCGCGTCGAGGTCGCCGAGCCGCGTCAGGATCGCGGCGAGGTACGCCCGCGAGCGCGCCTCCTGCCGCCGGTTCGCCTGCGCCACGAAGGCGTCGATCGCCTCGGCCGTGGCCGCGCGCGCCGCGCCGAGGTCGCCCTGCTGGATCCAGAGCAGGCCCTGGTTCTGCTTGGCGAACGCCGCCACGTTGTAGAGCCCGAGCCGCCCCGCCTCCGCGAGCGCGTCGCGCAGCTCGGCCTCGGCGCGGCCGTACACCCCGAGCTGAAGCAGGCAGTGCGCCGCGTTCACGCGGCTCAGGCACGCGTTCCTGAGGTCGCCTGTCTGGAGGTAGGCGGGGATGCTCTGCTCCGTGCACGCGAGCGACGCCGCAGGGTCGCCGTAGCAGAGCGCCCGCGACGCCCGGAGCGCGTGGATGCGCGCTGCCACCGCCGCGTCGCGCTCGGCGAGCGGCATCGCCACCCGGGAGAGCTCCTGCACGATCTCCTCCGCCGCGGCGTACTGGCCCCCGTGCAGGAGCGACCCGGCGATGCGCGCCAGCGCGCTCACGGAGGCGCCGGTCGCCTCCGCGACGTCGACCCACGAGCCGCGGTCCCCGCTGCCCGGGCCGGCCCCCCGGAGCTCCTCGACGAGATCCGCGAGCCGGTCGCCCATGCCGAGGCGCACGCGCATCGACGCGGCCTCCCCGGCCGCGGCGTACCAGAGCGCGCTCTTCCGGGGGAAGCCCCGCATCGCCATGACGGCGCACCGCTCGGCCTGGGAGGCCTCGCCGAGCCACTTGTGCGCCTCGGCCTGGACGAGGCGCAGCGCCGCGAAGAACTCCCCGTCCACGTCGGCGCTCGCGGCCCCCTGCTCGGCCCGCTGGATCGCGGCGCGGAAGTCGTTCGCCCCGAGCGCCTGCTCCGCCGCGCGCCGGAACCAGACGACCGCGCGCTCGGCGTCGCCGCCGCGCTCGAAGTGGTCCGCCAGGAGCGCCGCGTCGCGCTCGCCGGCCGCGTCCAGCCACTCGCCGGCGAGCAGGTGGCCGAGCGCGCGATCCTCGTCCGTGAGCGTCGCGTACGCCGCCTCGCGCACGAGCGCGTGCCGGAACGCGTACTCGTGCTCGCTCCGGAACTTGCCCTCGCCCCGCCGCGCGATGAGCTCGCGATCGACGAGCACCGCGAGCCACCCGTCCACCTGGGGGGCGCGACGCTCGCCGCCGAGCAGCGCCATCAGCCCCCCGCGCCAGAACTTCTGGCCGAACACGCTCGCGGCCCGGAGCACCCGCCGCGCCTCGCCGTCGAGCGACTCGAGGCGGGCCTGCACCATCGACAGCACCGTCTCGGGGAGCGCCTCGGTCCGGCCCGAGGCGGCGGCGCGGATGAGCTCTTCCAGGTAGAACGCGTTGCCCCCGGCCCGCTCGCACAGGCGCGCGCAGAGGTCGGGCGTCACGGCGTCGCCGAGCACCTCGCGCACGAGCCGCTCGCTCCCCCGCCGCCCGATCTCGCGCAGCCGGAGCTCCTGGACGCCGCGCGAGACCCACACCTTCGGAAAGACGGTCTCCACCTCCGGCCGCGCCAGCGCGAGCACCATGAGCGGCTGGTCGCGGAGCGCGAGGGCCGCGTCGATGAGCTTCACCGTGGGCACGTCGCCCCACTGGAGATCCTCGAGCACGAGGAGCACCGGCTCGGCCCGGCACTCGGCGAGCACGAAGTCCTCGAAGGCGCGGCGGATCTGGTCGCCCATGAGCATCGGGTCGCTCCGCGCGGCGCGCAGCTCCACCCGGCCCTCGTCGGAGAAGCGGATCCGCGCCACCTCGCCGAGGAACTCGGTCACGCGGTCGAGGTCGGCGCCGCTCACGTACCGGCCCACGCGGGCGCGGAGGCGCTGCTCGCGGACCTCCTGCGGCTCGCCGCCCGAGAGCCCGGCCTCGCGGCGGAGCATCTGGCGCAGCATCCCGAAGGGCGAGCCGGCGCTCATCGGGTCGGCGTGGCCGAGCCAGACCTGCACCCGCTCCTTGCGCTCCTCGACGCGGCGCAGAAACTCGTAGCGCAGCCGGCTCTTGCCGAGCCCCGCGGGCGCCGTGATGAGCACCGCGCGCGCCGTCGGCTCGGAGAGGCACTCGTCGAGCACGGCGTCGAGGATGGCGAGCTCGTGGTCGCGCCCCACGAACGGCGTCGTGCGCCCGAGCAGCGTCCGCGCGGCCTCGACGAGATCGCGCTCGGCGCGGAGCACGAGGCCTGTCGCGTCGCCGCCGACCTCGAAGCGGGCGTCGAGCAGGCCGGCCATCACCTCGTCGAGGCGGATCGACCCGCCGTCGGCGCGGTCGAGCAGCCGCACGGCGCGGTCGATGGTGGGCCCCATCGGGAGCTGGTCGTCGGCGGAGCCGCGGCCGGCGACCAGGGCCATCTGCACGCCGGGCAGGAGGTCCCGCACCTCGAGCGCGCACCGCGCCGCGCGGGCGGCCTGGTCCGTGATAAGGCCGCGCCCCTCGAGCGTGATGAGCAGGAGCCCGTCGCCCGACGTTGGCAGCGTCTGGAGCGCCCCGCCGAAGCGCGACGCCACGCGCTTCACCTCGTCCTCCGGGACGGTGCGCGCGAGGGGCATCGTCATCGGGAGCGTCATCGGCATGGTGGGCCCCTGCCACGAGGGGACCTCCGGCGCGCCCACGCGCGCGAGCATCAGGCACAGCGTGCGCCGCTCGCCGGTCGTGAGCGCGCTCGCGCGCCGGCTCGCGGGCGCGGGGGGGGTGCTCTTGATCTCGCCGACGCGGAGCAGCTCGAGGGCCACGGCGGCGCCGTTCGCGGGCCGGTCCGCCGGCGCCTTGGCGAGCATGCGCGCCACCGCGATGTCGACGTTCTCGGGGACGTCGGCGCGCAGATCGCGGAGGCGCGGCGCCTCGTCGAGCACGACGCGGAGGAGGGCTGTGTGGATGTCGTCGCCGACGAACGGCGGGCGCCCGGTGAGGCAGTGGAACAGGACGCAGCCGAGCGCGAACACGTCGGCCTGGGTGCCGACGTCGCGCTCGCCGCGCGCCTGCTCGGGCGCCATGTAGAACGGCGTGCCCATCACGACGCCGGTCATCGTGAGGGGCGCGAGCGACGTGAGGCGGGCGATGCCGAAGTCGAGGAGCTTGGCCTGCTCGACCGACTTGTCGACGAGGTACAGGTTGCTCGGCTTGAGGTCGCGGTGGACGACGTTGTGGCGGTGCGCCTCGGCGAGCGCCTCGGCGACCCGGAGGCCGAGCGTGACGCTCTCCGCGATGGTGAGCCCGCGCCGGCGCAGCCGGTCGCCGAGGCTCTCGCCCTCGAGCCACTCGAGCGCGAGCCAGGGCTCGCCGCTCTCCGTGGCGCCCTGCGCGATGTACCGGACGATGCCGGGGTGCCGCAGCTCGGCGAGCACCTGCGCCTCGCGCGCGAAGCGCTCGCCGTGCTCGAGGCCGCGGCCCGACATGACCTTGAGCGCCGCCGTCTCGCCCGTGTGCCGGTCGAGGGCGCGGTAGACGGAGCCCATCCCGCCCGACCCGGCGAGGCGCTCGATCAAGAAGCGGTCGGCGACGATGTCCCCGGGTTTCATCGGGACGGCGAGTATCACACGGAGCTCCGTGGGAGAGGCCAGATCCCGGCAAACCCCGGCGACGAACCCGCGGCAGGGCGCCGGCGAGCCGGCTCACGCCCCACGGCCAAGGTGTGATAGGGTGCGCGCTATGTCTGCGCTAGTTCTGCCCTCCGTCGAGCTGCTTTCGCCGTACGAGACGGGGAAGCCGCTCGATGAGCTCGCGCGCGAGCTCGGCGTGACGGACGCCGTGAAGCTCGCCTCGAACGAGAACCCGCTCGGCCCGAGCCCGCGCGCCCTCGAGGCGGCGCGCCGGGCGCTCGAGAGCGTGCACCTCTACCCGGACGGGGCGGCCTACCGGCTGCGCGAGCGGCTCGCGGCGGTCCACGGCGTCACGATGGAGGAGATCGTCCAGGGAAACGGCTCGAACGAGCTGCTCGACCTGATCGTGCACACCTTCGCGACGCCCGGGTCGCACATCGTGTTCGCCGACCCGGCCTTCGTCGTCTACAAGCTCGCCGCGCTCGCCTACGGCGTCCCGTTCACGGCCGTGCCGCTGCGCGACCAGCGGCACGACCTCGAGGCCATGGCCGCGGCCGTCACGCCGAAGACGCGGCTCCTGTTCATCGCGAACCCGAACAACCCGACGGGCACGCACGTGGGCCGCGCCGCCGTCGAGCGCCTGCTCAGGGAGCTCCCGCCCGAGGTGATCGTGGTGATGGACGAGGCGTACATCCAGTACACGGACGCGCCGGACTTCCCGGACTCCCTGCGCCTCCGCGGGCTGCGCGAGCGGCTGCTCGTGCTCCGCACCTTCTCGAAGATCTACGGCCTGGCGGGCTTCCGCGTCGGCTACGCCGTGGGCCCGGTTCAGCTCATCGACTACCTGAACCGGGTGCGCGCGCCGTTCAACGTGAGCGCGCTGGCGCAGGCGGCGGCCGTCGCGGCGCTCGACGACGCCGAGCACGTCGAGAAGAGCCGCGCGCTGAACCTCCGCGAGCGCGACCGGCTCACGCGCGAGCTCACGCGGCTCGGGCTGTCGGTGGCGCCGAGCCAGGCGAACTTCGTGCTCGTGGACGTCGGGCGGCCGGCGCGCGCCGTGTACGACGCCTTGCTCCGGAAGGGCGTCATCGTGCGGCCCTTCGGCAACCTGCCGACCAGCCTTCGGGTGACCATCGGCACCGAGCGCGAGAACCAGCGATTCCTCGACAGCCTGTCCGAAGTGCTGGCCTGACCCGGCGAGCGGCGCGTTACCAGCGCCTCGCCTCCGGCGGCGCGCAGCCCACCGCGGCGCGCAGCATGCCGCCGAGGCGCAGCGGCACGAGCGCTACGAGCTCGCGCTCCTCCGCAGCGCGGGGGCGCGCCGATGGGTTCTCGTAGACGTGCAGGAAGTCGCAGCCGCCCGCCGGCTCGGCCGCCGTCTGCCCGACCTCGAAGACGAACGGGCTACCTCGATCGTTCACCTCCGGGTCGAACGAGGAGGCGAGCCTGGACATGAGCTCATCCGCGCCCTCCGGCGGGCTCGTGCGCGCGATGTCAACGAAGCGCGAGAACAGCGCATAGCTCGACGGATGAGCCACCGAGCACAGGCAAAACACGGGGCGACCCGGGTGGGCGAGCATGTACCGGATCAGGCGCAAAAGGACGTGGCGGAGGACGTCATCGTCGCCGACGTGCTCGCCGAGCGCCCCGGACTCGCCGCGGAAGATCGCGATCTGCGCGCCGGAAGGCTCCGGATCCATGATCTGGACCGCGAAATAGCCGGTGATCTGGCCGCCAGCGCCCCTCTGGACCACGACGGCGCCGTGCTCCGCGCCAGCGTCGATGACGTGGGTGGCGAAGCTCTTTTCCCGCTGCGCGCCCTCGAAGATCACGCGGCGTAAGCCATAGAGCTCGTCGATGAGACGCTGTCTCTGATCCGGCGACATCTCACGTGGAACAAGAACCTCGACGGAGCTCTGGTCTTTCATCGGATCCTCCATGCCTGCCCATCCCATCGCCAACCTTGGCCGCGGACGGCGGTCGGCCGGGCACCGTCAGCGTCGTTCACGCGGTCGGCGCCGGCGCGATCAGCGCCAACACATCCAGCAATGCTGGTGCCACCGGTGCGAGAAGCAGCGATGACGCCACGGTCCTCCCCTCACCGCCGGCCGTGCGCCACGCGCGACGCGCCAGCCCGGCCCGGACGGGCTCGTCGGCGCGGCGCCGCCGCGAAATTGACGGCCGATCGCGGCGCGTCCGCTCGCTTCGCCGGACCCCACAGCAGGACGGGTGAGGCCCGCGGGCATCAGCCCCGCAGGCATCAGGAACGCTGGAGGACCGCGCGACCGAGCCATCCATGCGACGAGGCGCTCACGGCGCGCCGCCCTCGACGCCTCGTGACCTGCGGCCGCGAGCGCGATTGCCCGCTGGCAAGCGGTGCTTTACGGTCGCGCCCGATGAACCGCATGCGTCGAGCCCGCCTCTTCCGCCTTCCTGCCGCGCTCGCGCTTGCCTGCGGAGCCCTGCTCGCCTGCGCCGCGTGCTCCGGCAGCGGCGGCGCGCCGGTCAAGGCGCCGGCCACAGCGCAGGGCGACGCGCCCGCGCCCGCGCCGCAGGGCGAGGCGCCCATCGCGCCGATCCAGGCCTCGCCCGGGCCCGCAGCGCCCTCGACCGACTTCCTGGGCAAGCGGCCGGCCACCTCGCTGCTCTCGGGTCGCCTCGCGGTGCGGCTGCCCGAGGGAGCGCGGATCGAGGCGCGCGCGCATTCGGTCATGGCCGCGGCGGAGCCGGACGAAGAGGAGACCCGCGTGGTGCTCGACGCCGGCGATGAGCGCTTCGTGATGATGGCCTCCGAGCTCTTCGCGCTTGGCGGCAAGGACCCCGAGGGCGGCGTTCGCGCCGCGATGGCCGCCGACTTCCCCGGGGGCAGCGCCACGGTGGAGCCGCTCCGCCTGTCCGACGAGCAGCTCAGGGCCTGGGCCGTGTTCCCTGGAAGCACGAATCGCGGCAGCGTCGCGATCCCGGTGCTCGGCCTGTACGTCCTGCACCCGGACGGCTTCGTTCAGAGGCTCGCCTTCTACGTGAATCCTCCGGCCGCGAAGGACGCGGCGGGCTGCAGCGCGCTCGCGGCCGGCGCGGGCGCGCTGCCGGCGGCGCCCGGCGAGCTGCCCCGCTGCACGGCCTTCGCGCGCGCGATCGCCGCCACCGTGAGCGCGGGGCCGCGGCGCATCGACGCGGGCGGAGGAGAGCGCGCCATCAAGGGACAGGGCAGCGAGGACAGCTTCCTCATGAAGGTCCCGGCGGGCGCGAGCACCGCCCTGCAGCGCGGCCCGGACTTCACGGTGCACCGCGTGCGATTGCCCGCGGAGCTCGGCGCGCCGCAGTCCGCGATAGGCATCTATGTCGGTGATCACCCATCGTTCCAGTACAACCAGAACGGGGTGAAGGTGACCCCCACGTCCAGGCCAGGCAAGGTGTTCGGAAAGGCGATGAGCTGGCAAGTCTGGCCCATGAGCCCCACACGCGTCATGGCGGAGGCGATCCTGCCGCACCCGAGGATCAAGGGCCTGATGGTGCACCTCTTCGCCGGCGCGGCGGACGACAAGGCGCTCGTGCCGCTGCTCGACGTCGCTGCCTCGCTGCGGGTGCCCTAAGGCCCCGCGCCGCTGCCGAGGCGCGGCCCCGGCGCGAAGCGGATCGGCAGGCGCGTCGGGCCGTGCACGTGGATCGCCCGGCGCGGCTCCCACGGCGCGTCGCTCGCGAGCTCCAGGCCACCGAGCCGCGCGACGAGATCCGCCGGCGGCCGCCGCGATTGACGTGGAGCTGCCCAGCCGGCAGCGTGTCGGCCTCTCGAGGAGACGACGTCATGACGATGGATATCGCCGCGCTGCGCCGCGACACCCCGGCCTGCGCCAGCGTCCTTCACTTCAACAACGCGGGTTCCTCGCTGCCTCCGGCCGTGGTGGTCGACACGGTGGTCGAGCACCTGCGCCGCGAGGCGACCGTCGGCGGCTACGAGGCCGAGGCGGAGGCCGGCGAGCGGCTCGAGGCGGTCTACGGCGCGATCGCCCGGCTGATCGGCGCGGCGCCCGGCGAGATCGCGCTTGTCGAGAACGCCACGCGCGCCTGGGACATGGCGTTCTACTCGCTCCGCTTCGGCCCTGGCGATCGCATCCTGACCGCGCGGACCGAGTACGCCTCGAACTACATCGCGTTCCTGCAGGTCGCGCGGCGCACCGGCGCGGAGATCGTCCCTGTCCCGAGCGACGAGCGCGGCGCCGTCTCGCTGCCCGCGCTCGATCGCCTGCTCGACGAGCGGGTCAAGCTGATCGCCATCACCCACGTCCCCACGAACGGCGGGCTCGTCAACCCGGCGGAGGAGATCGGCCGCCGCGCCCGGTCGGCGGGCGTGCCCTTCCTGCTCGATGCCTGCCAGTCGGTGGGCCAGCTGCCGATCGACGTCGAGGCCATCGGCTGCGATCTCCTGTCGGCGACCGGGCGCAAGTACCTGCGCGGGCCGCGCGGCACCGGCTTTCTCTATGTCCGGCGCGCGCTGCTCGACCGGCTGGAGCCGCCGTTCCTCGATCTCCACGCGGCGCGCTGGACGGCGCCGGACCGCTACGAGCTGCGGCCCGACGCCCGGCGGTTCGAGAACTGGGAGAGCTATGTCGCCGGCCGGCTCGGGCTCGGCGCGGCCGCGGAGTATGCGCTCCGGCTGGGCCTGCCGGCGATCCGCGACCGGGTGGGTGCGCTGGCCGAGCGCCTGCGCGCGCGGCTCTCCGAGCTCCCCGGGGTCGCCGTGCGCGATCTCGGCGAGCAGCGCTGCGGCATCGTGACCTTCACCCGGGCCGGCGAGGACGCCACGGCCATCAAGGAGCGGCTCGCCGCGCAGGCGATCCATGTCAGCGTGTCGACCGCCGCCGGGACGCTGCTCGATTTCGAGGATCGCGGGATTCCCGATCTGGTGCGCGCCTCGGTCCATTATTACAACGACGAATCCGAGATCGACCGCTTCGTCGCCGCGCTCGCCGCGGCCTGAGCGAGGGGGAGGCTCGGAGCTGCGACGCGGCCCGGGATCAGCCAGCGCGCGACCCGCCGCCGCCGAGCGCCTTCGCCAGGGCCGCGAGGACGCCCTCCAGCCGCGGGGCCGCGCCGCGGATCGCGCGAAAGAAGGTCACCACGTCGCGCGCGAGCAAGAGCGGAGGGGAGCCGTAAAACTCGTCCGTCAGGTAGATCTCCGCCGTTCCGACGCGGAACGCGAGATACAGGTTCACGGTGAACTCGACGCCGCGCTCGGACTCCCTGGGCAGCATGTACTGTGGCAGCCGGGCAAGCACGAGGAGCTGCATCTCGCCCATCGCGCTCGACGAGCTCGATTTGCGGACGGCGCTCGCCCACGCGAGCGGCGACACGAGGACAAGCGCCCCCGGCGGGAGAGCGGCGGGCCACGGCACCCGGGACGGCGGAGAGGCCGAATCAAGGAGCGCCAGGCCGTCGATGGCGGCGTAGAGCGCCTCGATCTGCGGGTGAAACGCCCCGTGGCGCCCCTCGACCTCGGCCACGTCGAGGAGGCGATCCGGAGAGGGGGTCTTCACCGCGACGGAGCGGCCGGCGCACGGCGAGGAGGCGTCGCGCTGCGCCATGGCGCCACGGAGCGTGTCGCCGAGCCGGTCGTCCGCGGGCGCCGCGCCCGGCCCGTCGGCGCGCGGCGCGGCGTGGCGCGGGTCGAGGCAGGCGTCGATGAACCCCGCGAGCGCCTCGTCGACGCCCGCGTCGGCGCGGAGGGGGCCGCGGTCGAGGAACGGCGTGTAGCGGAGCGCGGCGGCGATGCGGGCGACCTCCTGGCGCCCGCGCGCGCCATAACGTCGCTCGAAGTACGCGCGCCAGGCCAGCGCCGCGTCCGTGAGCGCCGGCGGCGCGGCGCGCACGACCGCATCGGCGTGCTCGCCGGAGAGCACCCACCCGAACACCATCCCGCCGCCGCGCTCCACCGCGATGAGGCCCTTCAGCACCGAAGTGAAGTTCGCCTGTGCTTCTGTGAACGAGAGCGCGTCGTCCGGCTGATGGCGCGCCATGGCCTCGAAGAACCACGCAAGCAGACGTCCCTCGCCGCTCATGATGCCTGTCAGTCTACCCTTTCGAGGCCCGGGCGGCGCTCGGCGCGGCTAGCCTGATACCCTCTGGGGTCGTGGGAAACCCCGCCGCGCTCCTTCACGGCTGTCCTGTCCGCAGCGAAGGCGGCAGCGCCTCGTTCAGCCGTGCGACGTCGC
Source organism: Sorangium sp. So ce117 (assembly GCF_051524395.1). Lineage (NCBI taxonomy): Bacteria > Pseudomonadati > Myxococcota > Polyangiales > Polyangiaceae > Sorangium > Sorangium sp. So ce117. The sequence goes on along the minus strand of NZ_CP150309.1, from coordinate 12,680,062 downwards.
GCGCCATCTCGAGGCGGCGCGCCTCCTGGTCCGCCTGTGACGGGAACGGGATCGCGGCGAACGCCGCCGTGGCGGCCTCGGCCACGCGCGCCGCGCCCTCGGGGCCGAGCAGGCCGCGCTCGAGGGCCGTGAGCGCGGCGCCGATGTAGGTATCGAACAGGTGAACGCCCGAGGCCGCGAGCTCCTTGCGCGCGAGATCGGGCGTGGCGACCACGTCGTGAATGAAAACCGCCTTCACCGCGCCCGGCGCGAGCTCGAGCATGCGCTGGCCGAAGTGGATATCGCCCTGCCCGCTGTCGCCGACGAAGACGAAATCGTACTCCGGGTACAGCCGCCGGTACTCGAGGAAGTTCTCGAGCTTCTTCTCCGCGATCGTGCGGTTGCCGATGAGGCGGGTGAACGAGCCCGCGAGCACGGTCGCGGTGAGCTGACCGCGCTCGGCGAGCGCCTTGATCGTCGCGTCCTCCACGAGGCCGAGGCGGTCGCCCGGGCGGGCGGTGACGAAGGTCAGATCACCGGCCCGCCCGGGCACGGGGCCAGGGCCGCGGTCGAGCTCCGCATAGAACTGCAGGACGCCGGGATAGACGGTCTTCTTCGGGTACCGGGCGTCCTTCCAGTTCGCATAAAACGTATCGTCGATATCGGACAGGATCTTCACCTCGCGTACCGAGACCGAGCCAGACGCCGAGACCGCCTCTCGCGCGAAGTGCGCGAGGATCGCCTCGCGCAGGGAGTCGTCGTCGATATCGTGGTAGAAGAGCTGGTGAAGGTCGCGGTAGCCGCCGCGGCCGTCGAGCGCGTTCTTGAGCCGCGTGACGTCCGCGCCGCGCGTGCCGAGCCAGATGCGGCGCAGCGCCTGCTCGTCGAGGCTACCCGTCCGGCCGCGCTGCAGCGCCGAGATGAGCGCCGCGCGGGCCGGGATCCCGAGGTCGCCGAGGCGCTCGGCGGTCAGGAGATCGAGCAGCGCCGTGCGGTTGTCGGGGCCGATGAGGCGATCGTCGATGTCTCCGATCAGGGCGGGGAGATCGAGCTGGAGGAGCAGCTGGTCGAGCTCGACGGCTGTCGAGCCCGCGAGGATCTCCAGGACCCGCCGCTCGTCGTCCCGATCGGTGTGGGAGGCCATGCGCTGCCGGATCTCGTCGAGCTTCGACAGCACCGACGGGATGGGCGCGTCGGGAGAGGTGTCGATCGTCATGGGGTCCAGACAACGTAACCGATCCGGCGGGCACTTGTAGCCTCCCGGCCAGCTCCCGCCGGCCGACCACGCGCCTTGCCGCCCGCCCCTCCGGCGGCGTCCGCCCGAGCTCCTGCTCTCTCAGACGGATTCAACCCGCTGACCGCTGGTTCCCCGGGTGGCGGAGGGCGTGCGCGATGCCGCTTTGCAGGGTGCCCAGCGTGGTGATACCGGACAGATCCACGCCGAGGGTGACCAGCGTCTGCGCCACCTCCGAGCGCACGCCGGTGAGCACCACGCGCGTGCCGAGCAGCTGGGCGGCGCGCGCGGTCCGCGTCAGCGCATCGGCGACGTGCGCGTCGACCGCGCGCACGCCGGTGACGTCCAGGATCGCGGTGTGTGCGCTCTGACTGCTGATGCCGGACAGCAGCGTCTCCATGATCTGCGCTGCGCGCGCGCTGTCGATCGTCCCGACGAGCGGCATCGCCACCACCCGGTCGGCGATCGGGATGAGCGGCGTGGACAGCTCCCGTAGGGCCGCCTGTTGGGCGACGATGATCTTCTCCTGCAGCGCGGCCCGCTCGGCCTCAGCGTGCCTCAGCAAGGTGGTGTTGGTGACGACACCGCCGAGGCCGATCGGCTCGCCACGTCCGTCGAGGATCGGGAACTTGACAGTGGAGAAATGAATACTCGTGTCGCCGACCAGCAGGACCTCTTCGTACTGCATCGCCTTTCCCCCGGCCATGACGTCGTGCTCTCTCGCCACGACCTCCTCGATGGCCTGGGGGGCCAGGGGGCCCAGCTCGTAATCGTTCTTGCCGATGACCTCGAAGACGTGGCTCTTGAGGACCTCGGCGTGAGCTCGGTTGACGAAGACGTAGCGCCCGCCTGTGTCCTTGACGAAGATGGAATTGCGCGAGTGGTCCAGCAGCTGAAGGAGCAGCTGAAGCCGCCCGAGCAGCACGTGCTGGCTCCCCGGTGGGTCGCCGGCGTCCTCGACGATCGCCGCGATCTCACGCGCGCCGCCGCGGTCGTCGCGCAGCACCGCGTGGGTCCACCGGAAGAGGCGCGCCTGCCCGTCTTTCGTCCTGCCCTCGCTCGTGGCCGAGGAGAACCGGTTCTCCGCCCAGTCGAGCAGGAGCGCACGCACCGCGTCCGGGGACACGGGATCTGCGCCCACGAGCTCGGAGAGCCTGCGGCCGACGACCTCGCCCTCGCTCCAGCCGAAGACACGTTCGGCGCCCTCGTTCCAGCGCGTCACCACGCCATCGGGACGCCAGTGGATCAGCGCCGGCGCCGGCGTGAGCAGCCACGCGAGCGCGCCGCAGGCGGCGTGAGCGTCCGCGCTCACCGCGTCGGGCCGCGCTGCTCCCCCGGCCGCCCCGCCGCTCGACCGCTCCGCCAGCGCGCTCTCCAGCTCCTCGACGCGCGCGTGCAGCGCTGCGATCTCTGCCCTGAGACGCCCGATCTCCCCTAATCCCTCATCTGTCATTCGCTAGGTGCTGAACTGTATCCGGAGCGCGCCCGGGGTGGCAAGGTCGACATCCCCGAAGATGTACGCGAGATCCGTACGCAAGCCCACGACGACGCTGCGAATCGCGACATTCCCCAACCAACCGATGGGACGGGCGCGGGGCTCCGCGGCTCCGATGGTGGATGGGGCCGCGCCGTCTGCCTCAGCGCCAGGTCATTCCCAGCTCTTGCGCTGGGGATTCACCCAGGGGAGGTGCACATCACGCAATCATCACCGTAGACATAGTGCTTCCCACCGGTGTCCTTGTAGATCCAGTAACGGAGCCAGGCCACGATCGCCGGCCGCTGTACGCCTCCGTTACGTCACGCCAGCGCGAAGCGGGCAAGGCAATGCAGGTCCTGCAGCGCAAATGTGAACGCTCACATGGCCGGCGTCAATCACAAACTGGCGCGCTGCGGTCACGCGGACGGCGCTACTTGGCCAGCTCTTCGATGGCCGCGGCGAGCTCCGCGGGGGGCAGCTCGTCGGCGGCGCGCCACGGCGGCATGCGCAGCGCCGAGGTCGCGGGCTCCTGCAAGCGAAAGATGGCCTTGTCCTTCGTCTCTCGCGACATGCCGTCCAGGTTCTTCACGTTGAATTTGGCGCGGTTCAGCGCCGGGTTCCCGCGACCGTCGTGACAGCGCGAGCAGAGCTGCGTGAGCACGGCGCGCCCGCTCGCCCCCGGCGGCGGCACCAGGCCGAGCTTCACCTTGGCGTCTGCGGAGAAGAGGTCGCGCAGATCGAGCAGGGATTGTCGCGGGGCCGCGCCCGTCACCACGTCGAGATAGGACCGGGCCCGCTCCGCGCGGAGCGCGGGATCCGTCACGTCCACGAGCGGGTAAGGCACCGGGATCGAATCACCCGCCTGCGACAAGGCGAACTGCTCCTCCCAGATCGGGCTCGACGAGCCGGCCTTGGCCTCGGCCTCGATGCGCGGGTCGAACGCGTTCGGCTGCGCCGCCTGGCCTTCGGCGACGAGCAACGCCTCCAGCTGCGCGCCGCTGCCCTCGTCGATGGCATTCTGGATGACCGCAATGGGGATGCCGCCGTACTGCGCGTCCGCTGCGTGGGCTTCCAGGAACTGCGCCGTGAGCACCCGATCGGACTCCGTCCGCTGCACGAAGCGCTGCGGGAACCAGTGCATCCAGGGGAACTCCAGCTCCTGCATGCGCAAGATCTTCTTCGTGCCATGGCCGCCGGGCTGGTGGCACGAGCGACAGTCGAACGACGTGTTCTCGACGTCTTCCTCGCTGTAAACGCTGAACGCGGTCCAGCCGTGCTCTATCTCTTCGGTGAGCAGGCTCGCCAGATCGCAGCTGCCGTCGTAATCACACTGCCGCTCGAACGTGAACAGGTAGAAATTGTAGTCCCCGGTCGAGAGGTCGCGGCTCACGATCTCGACGAAGGGCTCGCCGCGGACGAAGCCGAGCGCGGTCATTTCAGCCGGCCTCTCGCGCATCTCGGTCACGCGCGGAAAGACGATGAGGCGCGGATTGACGGCGGAGACGGCGCCCTTCACGAGCGAGGTGGAGTTGCCGGTGAGCGCGAAGGCGCGATTCTCGTCGAGCTTCGCGACGCTGAGCAAGCTGGCGAAGTCGGTGATGTCCGGGCGGGGCGTTTCGCACACCGCCTGCCAGAAGCTGTCGCCGCGCGGCGTCGCGCACAGCGCGCGGTGCTGCGCCTCGCGCCTGGGTAGGCCCGACAGCTCCGGGTCGGGAGGATTCACGGACGGCAGCGTGTCCCAGTCGGTCGTCGCCCCGTCCGTGGCAGCGCCCCCGCCGATCTCGCCGACGCACGCCGCCAGCAGCAGCGAAACCAGGCACAGGCTCTGCAGGCGCCTCACGCGGGCCTCCCTCGGCGGACGCCGAACGCCATCAACCCCGCGACGAGCGCGAGCGCCAGGAGCGGCGCGTGGCGGTCGCCGCGCCCGCCCGCCACGCTGCAGCCAAAGAGGCCCTTTTCGCTCGGCTCCCCATCCGCGCCGTCCACCTCGCTCGGCTCCAGGTCGACGGTGCCGTCCAGCTGCTGCACGTAGGCGATGAGCTGCCCGAGCTCGGCCTCGCTGAGCGCGCTGGTGAAGGCGTGACGATCTTCGGGGTTGGCCGTGACGAGGACATCGAGCAGCGTTGGCGCGGAGCCGTCGTGCAAGTACGGCGCCGTCTCCCAGACGCCGTTCAGGGTCGGCGTGTCGATGCCGAACAGCGGCTCACCGGCGCGCATCCCGGAGGACGGCTTCACGGTGCCGACGTCGTGCAGCTTGCCACCCGCGCTGTCGGTCCCGTCGGCACCCGTGTGGCAGAAGCCGCAACCCAGGCGCTTGAAGATCGCGCGACCCGCGACGCCGTCCTGGGTGAGCGAGCCGTCGGCGTTGCGAAAGGGGCTCGGGTGGTGCGTGTCGAGCGAACCGAGGAACGCCGCCAGCGCGTCGAGCTCTGGGCTCAGGCCGGCCTTCTTGTCGCCGCGCGGCGTGCCGACCGTCCCCACAGCGAGCTGCTCGGCGGTCAGGAAGCCCTTCCCGCCGAACAGGTGGCGGATGTTGTCGTCCGAGTCCTGGATCTCGTCGAAGCTGCCGCTCCAGTTGACGTTGCCGTGGCCCGTGCCGCGCCGCCCCAGCAGCGAGACGGTGTTGCGGAGCCCCTCCCCCGCGCTGCCGAAATCCCAGACTCGCCCGTCCTCCGCGCCGTCGAAGTGACACGACGCGCAGCTGATGTAGCCCTGGTCGCTCATGCGGATATCGGCCGAGTTGAAGAACAGCTGCTTGCCGCGCAAGACCTGCGGGTCGAGCTTCTCGACGGCGACCGTCGGGATCTCGGCCAGCTTCTTGGTGATGAGGTCGTGCGAGCTGACGATGTCGGCGACGTCGTAGACCGTCACCGTGCGGCTGAGCGACGCGTGCACGAACAGCCTGTTGGTCTCGGTCAGCGCCAGGCCGCGTGGAGCGAAGCCCGTCTCTTTCAGCGCGGTCACGAACTCGCCCGTGTAGGCGTCGCGGACCTCCACCAGGGCCGAGCCGGCGACGCTGATGAACGCGTAGTCGCCGAGCGGCGTGAACACGACCTGGTTCGGCAGGTTGCGATCGTCCAGATCGATGCGCCGCGCGACGTCCTCGGCGCCCTCCGCGAGGTTCAGCAGCGCCACGAGCGGACGTACCGTGTTGTCGTCGGTGAGGTCGAGCCCATCGCGAAATGGACCACGAAAGATGTTGTCCTTCTTGCCCGGCACCCACGCGAACGAGCCGTCGGGCGAGAGCCCCACCGAGAACAGGTAGTTCGGCAGGCCGCGCCCTTGTTGGTCCGTGTCCTCCGTCGTGGTGTCCGCGGCGAGCGCGAAGCGCGTGCTCACCTGGAAGGTCGCCGCGTCGATGCGCGCCACCTCGCCGTGGCTGTCCTCGGAGAGGAAGCGCGTGACGTAGATCTGCGAGCCGTCGTGCGACACCGAGACGCCCCGCGGCGTACCGCCGAGCGAAAGCTCGGCCACAACGGCGCCGCTCGCCACGTCCAGCTTCAGCACCTTGCCGACCGCCATCAGCGTCACGTACGCGGCGTCCCCCGTCGGGCTGATCGCGAGGCCCATCGGTTGCGACGCGTACGGCAGCGCGATCTCGCGCTCCACCGAGAGCGACGCGGTGTCGAGGATGGAGACGGAGTGCGCATCCCGGTGCAGCACCCACAGCGTGCCTTGCGCGGTGAGCGCGAGCCCGACCGGGCCGCGCGCCACCGGCACCTCCGCGACCTTGGTCAGCGCGCTCGCGTCGAGCACGCTCACGCTGTCGTTCTCGTAATTGGCCGTGTAGACCTTCGCGTTCGGCGGATCGTACACGAGGTCGGTCGAGCCCGCAGCGCTGCCCGTGACGAGCGGCCGGTGCGCCGTGTGCCCGAAGGCGACGCTGGTGAACCCGACATCGTCTTTCACCGTCACGAGCACCGGGTAGTGGCCGGGAGCGGCGTAGGTGTGGACCTGCTGCACGTCGTCGACCATGAACTCGGTGCGCGTCTCGTCTCCCATGTCCCAGCGCACCTGAACGGGGCCGACCGCGTCGCCGATCGTCAGGTCGAACGTGACGGCCTCGCCGGCGAGCGAGGGCGCGCGCACGGGGACGCTGGCCGTGACGGCGCGCGCCTCGGCCGGCCAGGCCGCCGCCGCGCAGATGCCTCCGAGCAGGCCGAGGAGCTTCGGGAGCGAGCGCATGGCTCAGGGACCGGTCGTGAACGTCGACTTGAACTCAGCCGCGATGCCGTTGCCGACGAGATCCTTCATGCCGTCCTTCGGCAGGACGATCTCGTAGGTCGTGTTCGGCATCAGGTCCTCGTCGGGATCGAAGCTGACGATGCCCATGTACAGGCCGAAGCTCCCCTTCAACGGCTGCCCGCCCATCGGCCTTACGATGAAGCTGCCGTGGTGAACCGTGGCGATCTCGACGTTGTCGGTGAGGCTGAGGCCGACGCGCGACTTCTTGGACAGCCCCGTCGCCCCGTTCTTCGGCAGCACCGTGTCGACCGCCGGGGGAATGGTGTCCGGCTCGGTCGAGTGCGCGGCGATGACCATGCCGCGGTAGGGCAGCTCGTCGTCGGCCAGCACCAGCAGGCTGCCGACCGGGATCGAGAACTGGTCGTCGCCGTTCGTGAACTCGAGCCGCCCCCAGACCCGGCTCTTGATCGACATCTTGTGGATGTCGCGCACGTCGATCTTGGAGACGCCGGCGTCCGGCCGCAGGTGACCGAGGAACAGAGTGCCGTCGGAGAAGCTCATGTACTCGGACCCGGCGGGGTAGCCCATGGCCCTGAACGCCGAGTCGGGCAGCGTGGCGATGGGTGAATTGGCCGAACCGATGTCGGTGGGGTCGGTCAGCACGTCCCACACGCGCAGCGGCGACTGCACGTAGATGTGCTTGCCATACAGACCGCAGATATAGCTCTTGCTCGGGGTGATGAAGTCGAGCGCGACCGGGTTCATCGGATCGCTGATGTCCATCGTCGCGATGCCGCCGTTGTCCTTGGGCGTCGTGATGACCAGCGTATTGCCCACGGCCCACAGCGGACCGGCGCTCACGCCGCCGAACTGCGAGATCGGGATCTTCTTGACGAACTTCACGTCCTCGGGATCCGCGGCGTCCAGGATGTGCAGGCCCGTGTTGGTGCCGCCGACGTAGATGACGCTGCCCTGCCAGTACATTCCCCAGACGGAGTCGGTGAAGTCCCCGTAATTGATGCCGTCGAGCTTGACGAGCTTCACGTGACGAGGCGCGCGGGCGTCGGTGACGTCCCAGATGTCGACGCCGGTGCCCGAGGTGGTGACCTGGTAGAACTTGTCGCCATAGCGGGCGACCGAAGTCTGGTGCGACTCCGCCTCGCCGACGCCCTTGGGCCCTCCCCTGGGATCGAAGCCAGGGCTCTGGATGCGCGAGAGCATCTTCGGGTTGGTCGGATCGGCGATGTCGTAGAAGACGATCTCGGCGTTGCCGGCGCCCTGAACGTATCCGTTGATGACGATCGGCTGGTTCTGGTGATGGCCCGCCTCAAGCGTCGGTGACACCAGGCCGTCTCGCCAGCTGTTGCGCGGCAAGTTGATCTTGTTCGCCGGCATGGGCATGTTCGGGATCTTGCCTTCCGGGGCCGTGATCGTGTCCGGGTCGATTCCGCCCGCGCCGGTGCTCCCGGTCGTGGCGCCTCCACCCGAGCCGCTCGCGGCGCCGCTGCTCGCGGCGCTGCTGCTCGTCGCCCCGCTGCTCGTGGCGCCACTGCTCGTCGCCCCGCTGCTCGTGGCTCCTGCCGCCGGCGTCGGGGCTGCGCCGCCGCTGCCCACCACCACGGATGTGGTGTCACCGGAGCCACCGCCGTCATTTCCTTCCGGTGAGTTGAGGTCCCCGCCGGAACACGCCGCGAGCAGGGCGGCCAACGAAGGAAAGCCGAGCCAACGTAGTCCCATCCTCGTCGAACGCATGCCTGACCTCTTCTGTAGCGTGTGAGTCATGATAGGTGACCATCCCAACGGAAGGTGGAGCCGACAGCCCCCACCGCGATCGCACGGGCACACGGGCACACGAACGCCACACGAACGCGCGACGCGCCCCCTAGAATGAATCGGTTAAGCCGACGCCGAATGTGAACGTTCACATTATGGATGTCAAGCGCGATCGGCCGCACGTGCTTTGACGCGATCCGGCAGCTTGACCCTACAGGCTAGGGATCGCGGTTTTTCGATTGACGCTAAAAATGTGAACGATCACATTCGATGGCCGGCTACTGGACGTCTGAACGGTACAGCTTGGCGTGGTGGTGCTCACCGTCGCCATGGTCGTCGTGCTGGATAGGCTGATGAGGAGGTGCTCGACACCGCATGTTCGACTGGCGGCTCTGGACATCGTCCGACATGATCCACTGGAAGAACAAGGGCGCGGTGATGCGCTACAATGTGTTCTCCTGGGCTCGCGGCGGCGACTCGACGGGCAACGCCAATGCGGCTCAGGTGGTCGAACGCGACGACGAGGACGGCACCCCGAAGTTCTACTTCTACGCGCCGGTGGAGGGCGGCCAGTCCGGCTACGGGATCTCGATCGGTGTCGCGGTCGCGGACAAGCCGGAAGGGCCGTTCAAGGACGCACGGGGGATCCCGCTCATCTTCCTGGCCGACACCGACGGCACGGCGGACCATTCGTGGCGAAACCTCGATCCGACGGTGCTCGTCGACGACGACGGCCGGGCCTACATGTACTGGGGAAATGGGGTCTTGTACTGGGTCGAGTTCGAGGACGACATGATCCACCTGAAGGGTGAGACCTACACGACCGACGGCAGCGGGAAGATGCAGAACCGCAGCATCAGCGGCGCCCAGATCCACGTGCTCAAGAACATCCCCGGCTACACCGAGGCGCCTTATCTGTCCAAGCACGGCGGCCTCTATTACTTGACCTACGCTTCGGGGTTCCCGGAGAGCATCTCCTACGCGACCAGCACGTCACCGGAGGGGCCGTGGCAACATCGAGGCGTCATCCTGGATCCGGTGCCGAACAGCAGCACCATTCACCAGTCGCTCTTCGAGTTCAAAGGGGCCAGCTACCTCACGTACCATAACGCCGCGCTGCCGACCGGCGGTAGCTACCGGCGATCCACGTGCGTCGATCGCGCCTACTACAACGACGACGGGACGATCCGGAAGATCGTCCCGACACACAGGTGATTTGCACAGCGCACGAAGCGCTGACTCGCCGTGATCGGCCGTGATCGCGCGTCCGACGATCTCACTTCTCCTGGGCGAGCGCTTCTGATATGAAGTCATCATGAGACATTTGCGCCAGCTCTTCGTATGTTCCGTCCTCGCCGCTCTTGCGATGCAGGTGGGTTGTGGAGCGGAGGCGCCGGACGGCGTCGAGCAGGCGTCCGAGGTCGGCTCGATCAGCCTCGCCCTCGTCGGGACCAGCGTCACGGGCGCGACGTACCGCCTGTCGAACGCACGGTTCAACATCCACGGTCCCACGAACCGGCTCGTCGATGGCTCGACCGAGGCGCCCGTGATCACGGAGGTGCTTCCGGTCGGCCACTATGACGTATATCTCGAGCCAACCTGGGTCCTCGAGCGGTGGACCGGCGCCGGTTACCAGCCCGTTCAGGCGGTCCTGACGTCGCCGAATCCGCTGCAGGTCTTCATCGACGAAGGCACGACATCGACGGTCGTGTTCCAGTTCCGCGCCGACGACGAGGTCGTCTCCGTCGGTCAGGGGAGCGTCGACATCGTCATCGGCGTCGACGACACGGCGGCGCCGCGCGAGGACACCGACGCGGCCTGCGGCAACAGCCACGATGACGATGTGGACGGGCTCGCGGATTGCGCCGATCCGGAATGTCAGGGGCTGCCCCTCTGCGCGCCGCCGAGCATCGCGGCGCAGTTCACCGACACGCTCGGCGATGACATCCCCGCCATGTGGCCTGCTGTCGTGCTCGCGGATGCGACAGACGCGGACGACATCGTGCTGGAATGCAGAGAATGCGCAGATTGCGGGACGTCGCGGTGGAGCCTCGCGAGCGTGGGCTTCAGCCAGGAGCAGATCAGCGAGATGACCTATTATTTCACGACAAAGGAAGGGGTCGTGGACGGGGAGGAGGACATCATGCAGTGGTCGGCTGGCTGCGTCGACTGCTTCGGGGCCTCTTGTTACCCGCAATATAACTTCTTGTACTGGAGCGCGGGCAGCGGCCTGGCGCACTTCCATCTGACCGAGACCGCAGCGGACTGCAGCTCCTCGGTGTGGAACGTCATGGGACCGCGGGATACGAACGGCGCCGAAGGAAACCTGTGCGGGCCCGGTGTTGTCGGAGGCATATCCCAGTATTCCGGCAAGGTGGGCGAGTGGTTCCAGATTTCGATCGTGAACCCGCGGTAGGGGACCAACCAAGGTCGGGTGCCCTCCTGGGCGGAGGACGCCAGCGCTGAGGACCACCCCACCGCGAGGGCCGGGTGACGGGTGCTCGCGCGTGGGCGCGGTCTTTCGCCGCGCCATGGCGAGGCCTCTTCTCGTATCAATCTGCGGGTCCGCTCCTCCGCTGCACGGCGCCTTTGCTCGTGTCGAGCCCGGCGGCCGACTCGACGCGATCGGCGTGAGGGCTGCCCGGGTGTGCCTCGAGGAAGCGCCGCGCCGCCGCGTGTGCGCCCGCGCGATCCCCCTTGCGCGCCAGCGCCTCGACGCGGATCGCGGCGGCCTCGTCGGAGAGCTGGGCGCTAGGGAACTCGCGCGCGTGGCGAGCCAGGAGCGCGAGGGCGGCCGCCGGATCGCCGCGTCGCAGCGCGCGCCGCGCGGTGTCGAGCAGCGCCAGCTCGGCGGCCAGCGTCGGCGCGTTCCTTTCGCGTGCGCGCGGGCTGTTCACCGCCGTGGCGGCAGGAGCCGTGGCGGCGGGCGCGGCCAGGAGCGGAGCGTCGTCCGTTCGCTCCTCCGGGACGCGCTCGTGCAGCTCCGCCTCGGCCGCGCCAGGCGCGCGCGGCGCGGCGAGCGCAGCCGGCGCGCTGGAGGCCTCCTGAGCGCGCCTCGCGGGCATCGGCGTGTCGACGTGCGTCCATTCCGCGACCCCGAGCGTGAGGACCCCCGCGAGCGCGCCGATCCCGAGCGCGCTCAAGATCCCGCTCCCGCCCGCCACGCCCGCCACCTTCAGCGCGGCGCTCGCCCCCGCCGCGGCCGCGCCCCCCATCGCGGCCGCGCCCCCCACCCCCGCGGTCGCGCCCCCTGCCGCGACCGCGCCCCCTGTCGCGCCCGCGCCCCCTGCCACGGTCGCGCCCCCCGTCGCGACCGCGCCCCCCGTCGCGCCCGCGCCCCCTGCCACGGTCGCGCCCCCCGTCGCGCCCGCGCCCCCTGTCGCGCCCGCGCCCCCCGTCGCGACCGCGCCCCCCGTCGCGCCCGCGCCCCCAGTCCCCGCCGTGGCTGCGCCCCCCGTCCCCGTCACGGCGGCCCCGACGCCGACCGCGACGAGCATTCGCCGGGTCAAGCCGCTCGGCGGACTCTCGTCGAGCGCCGCGCGGAGGAGCGTCGTTGGCAGAGCACTCCCCTTCTTGTCCAGAAGGCGCTCGGGATCGGTCATGGCGATTCACCTCGGAAATGGGCCCGCGCCTCTATCCGCCTCACGGCGGCCTGGAAGTGCTCGCGCGCCCGGCGGAGGCGAGACGCGACCGTGCCTGCCGGAAGATCGAGCAGCGCCGCGATGTTCGCCGTCGTCATCTGCTCCAGCTCGAACAGCACGAAGACAGCGCGCTGCTCGAGGGGCATCGTGTCGAGGATGGCGTCGAGCATCGCGCGGGCGCGGGCGCGATCCATCATCTCCTCGGGGTCCGGCGCCGGGTCGACGCGCTCGCAGGGCGCGTCCTCCAGCACCTCCCGGCGCCGCTGCTGGGTCCTCCGCGCGCGCGAGGCGATCCGCAGCGCCGTGCTGAACAGGAACGCGGCCTCCCGGCCCGATTCGATGTCCCCGAGCCGCCGGGCCGCCACGAGGAAGACCTGCTGCGCCGCGTCCTCCGCGTCGGCGCGCGGCACGCCGAGCCGCACCAGCGAGCGCCAGACGAACGCCGAATGCTCCATCACGAGCCCGGTGAGGCGCCCGGCCGCCGCCCGGCTGTCGGGCGGAACTGCGGCGGGGAGCTGCATCAGGGTCAGCGCTTCACCACGGCTCACGCCTTGTGCAATCTCCGGATCGAGGCGACTCGATCACGAAATCGACAGGCCAGCACGGAGCTGCGGCACCTGGTGACCGCGGGCACTTCGTGAATGAGCTGCGCCGAGCGTTCGAACCAGCATGAACGCCGCATCAGCGGAAATTGCGGTCCTTGGTGCACGTCGACCCGCACAAGCGCGCTGGGCGTGGGCTCCTCGCGCCGCATGCGCGTCGCCTCACGCGTGGAGCACGACCGCGCGCGCAGCGCCTTCGTCGTCGCCGGCGCTCGTGGTCACGACGACGCTTCCTTTCTCGTGCCCTTGCTCGACACAGGCAAGCACCGTTGTTCTCAACGCCGCTCGCCCGGCGCGTCACCTTTCCACTGAAAGACGTGCTCGAGCGGCACGCCGAAGGCCGCCGCGATGCGGAAGGCGACCTCGAGGGAGGGCGAGTAGCGGCCCTGCTCGATGGCGACGATGGTTTGACGGGTGACGCCGACCTTCTCGGCCAGCTCCGCCTGGGTCATCTCGCCCGCATGAAACCTCAGCGTGCGGATGACGTTGGTGATCCGAGGTTGCCCCTTGCCCATGCCGCGTTCCGGCGCCCGCTCCGCAGCCGCGCTGGTTCGAGGTGCTGGCGATCCCTCGAGGGATCGCCGGAACCTCGAACCAGGTAACTGACCGGCGAACCAATGTCAAATTTTTCATACATAAAGTCGCAATTAATGGACATAAAGTCCGGTTCATGCGACATCGGGGTGCTCGCCGTACCTTCCGTCAGCGAGGGCGCCAGCGTAGGCTCTCTGGTGATGCTCACTCCCACGGTGGTCGTGTTCGACCTGGACGGTACGTTGATCGACAGTCGGGGCGACATCGTGGCGGCGGTGAACCATGCGCTGGTGGCGACGGGCCGGGCCCCGCTGCCCGGGCAGGTGATCGTCCGGTACGTGGGCGACGGCGCGCGCGCGCTGTGTGCGCGCGCCGCAAGGCTCCCCGAGACATCCGAGAGCGTCGAGGACGTCCTCCGCTACTTCCTCGACTACTACGCGCGGCACCCGCTCGACTTCACCCGCTGGATGCCGGGCGCGCAGGAGATGCTCGAGAGGCTCGCGGACCTCGGCGATCTCGCGCTCTGCGTCTGCACGAACAAGCCGCGCTCGACCACCGACGCGGTGCTCGCCGCGCTCGGGGTCGGCGCGCGCTTCCGCGCGGTGGTCGCGGGCGGCGACGTCGCCGCCAAGAAGCCGGATCCGGCGCCGCTGCTCCACCTCGCGGCGTGCGTCGGCGTCCCGCCGCACAAGATGGTGATGGTCGGCGACGGCCCCCAGGACATCGAGTGCGCTCGCCGCGCGGGCGCGCGGTCGATCGCCGTCCTCGGCGGCTTCGGATCGCAAGACGATCTCCTCGACGCCCGCCCCGACGTGCTCCTCCGTACCATGGGAGAGCTCTGGGACGTCCTCCGCCGCTGGCGCGACGCGACGGTCAGGCTCTCCACCGTTCGTTAGCTGCACACCGCCGGGTGGTGCGCGTCGGATCTGCGCGCAGCCTCCCTCCCCGCACGCGCAGGACGTCGCCGCCCGCACGCGCAGGACGTCGCCGCCCGCGCGCCCCTCAGGCCGCGACGCCCTCGGCGATCTCGCGCCCGAACGCCGTCGCGTTGAGGATCGCGCGCAGGCGCACGCGCGCCCGGTGGAGCCGCGAGCGGACGGCGCTCTCGCTCACGGCGAGCTTCTGCGCGATCTCCTGGAGGCCGAGGTCCTCGTGGTAGTGCGCGAGCACCACGTCGCGGTAGTCGTCCGGCAGCTCGCAGAGCGCCTCGCGGACGTACGCCTCCCGCTCCGCCGCGGACGCGGCGTCGTCCTCGCCGATCGTGCTGCGCATCGTCGGCAAGAGGCCGAGCTCCTCGAAGTCGAGCCCCTCGACGATGCGCGCGCGCTGCCGTCGCTGCGACCGCATCAGCATGAGCGCCTCGTTCGCCGTCACGCGGAAGAGCCACGTCGTGAAGCTCGAGTCGCCGCGGAACGAGCGGATCGTCCGCACCACCTGCAGCAGCGTCGACTGCACGAGGTCGAGCCGGTCCTCGTCGGACACGGGGTAGCGCGCGAGCTGCCGCTCCACGTGCGGGCGGATGAGCCGCGTGAGCTCGTCGAGCGACTCCCGATCGCCGTCCTTCGCCCGGCAGATGACCTCGGCTAACGGGCCCGCGCTCGCGGCGCGGGGCGAAGGGCGCGACCCGACCACGCCGGGCGGGGTGAGACCGCAGGGCGCCGGAGGAGTCTCAGGCCTGGTGCTGGCGCTCGGTACATCGGTCGGAACGGCGGTCAGAGCCATGAGCCATCTCTCCGTCGAGGGCGCCGCGTGCGCTTCCGGTCCACGGGCCCGGTGGTGCGCACCGACCAGCAAAGCCCTTGCCACGGCAAGCTCAACGGACGTGCGCGCCGCGTGCGCACCGCGTGCTCAGCCGGTATAAGCGGGGCCACGATGTCCAGCGACGCTCCGCGATGGGAAGCCCCCCGAGGGGGAAACAGCCACGTTCCGACGCCCGAGGTGGACCGGCCAGCGCCGTCCGCCTCCGCCCCGCCGCGTGCGCTGGCCCACCCGCTGCCCGCCGGGATGCGCGATCTCCTCCCCGAGGAGGCGCGGCGCCGGCGCGCGCTCGCCAAGCGCGTGCTCGATCACTTCGTGCTGTGCGGCTACCAGCCGGTCTCGCTGCCCGCGTTCGAGTTCGCCGAGGTGCTCGAGCGCGGGCTCGGCACGCTCGACGCCGCGGACGTGCTGCGCTTCATCGAGCCCGAGTCGGGCGAGGTGGCGGCGCTCCGCCCGGACATGACCCCGCAGATCGCGCGGCTCGTGGCCACGCGGCTCGCGGACGCGCCCCGCCCCATCCGCCTCTGCTACGAGGGCACGGTCCTCCGCCGCCGCCAGGGGCGGGCGCGGCGCCACCGGCAGATCCCGCAGGCCGGCGTCGAGCTCTACGGCGTCGGCACGCTCGCCGGTGAGCTCGAGATCCTCCGCCTCGCCGCCTCCGCGGTGCGGGAGGCCGGCCTCGAGCACTTCGTCGTGGACCTCGGCCACGCGATGATCGCGCGCGCGCTGCTCGACGCCGTCCCGGCGGGGCTCGCGGCCGAGCTCTCGGAGGTGCTCGAGCTGAAGGACGCCTCCCGCCTCGCCGCCGTGCTCGCGAGCCCGAAGGCCGCCGACGTCCCGCGCCGCATCGTCGCGGCCATCGCCGCGCTGCCGGACCTCGCGGGCGGCGGCGCGGCTGACCCGGACGGCGCCGCGGTCTTCGACCGCGCCACGCGCCTGCTCACCGGCACGCCCGCCGAGGCGCCGCTCGCCGAGCTCCGCGCGCTCTGGGACGCGGCGAGGGTGAGCCCCGAGCTCGGCCCGGCGCTCCGGGTCGACCTCGGCGAGCTCCGCGGTCTGGCGTACTATACGGGTGCAATTTTCCATGTGCTGGCCGAAGGCCCCGGGGAGGCGATCGCGGCGGGCGGGCGCTACGACATGCTGCTGTCCCGCTTCGGCTTGCCGATGCCGGCCGTCGGCTTCGCGCTGAACCTCGACGCGATCGCCTGGGCGCGCGACGTCGCGGGCGCGGCGGACGAGCCGGCGCTGCGGGTGCTCGTCGCTGTGCGGCCGGAGCGCGCCGCGTCGCTCGCGGCGGCGCTGCGGGGGCTGGGCCTCCCGGCCGTGACGCACGCGCCGGACCAGGATCCGGAGGGGTACGCGCTGTCCTGGCGGTTCTCTCACCTGGTGCGGGAGCGGGACGGGGCGCTTGTGGTCGAGGCGACATCCGGCGGCGAGGCCGCGACGAGCGCGAGCGCCGTTCCGGAGGCCCTCGACGACGCCGCGGCGGCCCAGGCGATCGTGCTGAAGACGGGGGCAGGACGTCCGGGCGGCAAGTAGACGCTCGCTCGGCAAGCGAGCCTGGGGTAAAGGCGAACCTGGACCCGGACGGAGCCGCTCGGAGTGACGAGCGGGCCGAGGTCGGGCCACGTGATCCAAGAGGAGCTTCGGAATGACCGCGATCGTGATCGTCGGCGCACAGTGGGGCGACGAGGGCAAGGGCAAGGTCGTCGACCTTTATACGGAGAGCGCCGACCTCGTGGTGCGCTACGCCGGCGGACCCAACGCCGGCCACACGCTGGTGGTGGGCGGGGAGAAGCTCATCGTTCGGCTCATCCCGAGCGGCATCCTCCGCTCGAACGCCCGCTGCGTGATGGCGCAGGGCATGGTGGTCGATCCCGGGGTGCTCGTCTCCGAGATCGACGCGGTGGAGGCGCGGGGCTGCTCGACGCAGGGGCGGCTGTTCGTCTCCGATCGCGCGCACCTGATCTTGCCGTTCCACCCGCTCGTCGACTCGCTCCGCGAGGCGGCGGCGGCCGACGGCGTGCGGCTCGGGACGACCAAGCGCGGCATCGGCCCCTGCTACGAGGACAAGGCGTCGCGGCGCGGGGCGCGGCTCGGCGATCTGCGCGACATGAAGCGGCTCGCGCAGCTCGTGTCGCGTTCGATCGAGGCGTGGACGCCGACGCTGCGCGCCCTGGGCGGCGAGCCGCCGTCGCTCGACGCGATCCTCGACGAGCTCACGCCGCTGGCGAAGCGCATCACGCCGCTGCTCGCCGACACGTCGCAGCTCATCGACGGCGCGCTCCGCCGCGGCGAGCGCGTGCTCCTCGAGGGGGCGCAGGGGACGTTGCTCGACATCGATCACGGCACGTTCCCGTTCGTGACGTCGTCGTCGGCGATCGCGGGCGGCGCGTGCGTCGGCGCCGGGGTCGGCCCGACGCGCATCCGCCGCGTGCTCGGCCTGGCGAAGGCGTACTGCACGCGCGTGGGCGAGGGGCCGTTCCCGACCGAGCTCAACGGCCCGCTCGGCGAGCGGCTCCGGTCGGTCGGCGGCGAGTACGGCTCGGTGACGGGCCGGCCGCGGCGGACCGGGTGGCTGGACCTGCCGGCGCTGCGCTACGCGGCGCGGGTGAACGGCCTCGACGGGATCGCGCTCACCAAGCTCGACGTGCTGACCGGCATGCCGGAGCTCAAGGTGTGCGTCGCCTACGACACGCCGTCGGGGCGCACGCGGGAGTTCCCGATCGACGACATCGCGACGGCGAAGCCGGTGCTCGAGACGGTGGCCGAGTGGAGCGAGTCGATCGACGCCGCCCGCTCCATGACCGAGCTGCCCGCGGCGGCGCGGCAGTATGTGGAGATGGTCGAGAAGGAGACCGGCGTGCCGGTCGACGTCGTCTCGGTCGGCGCGGACCGCGAGGCGACCATCGTCCGGCGCAACGCGTTCGCCTGAGCGGCGGGACCTCGGCTCACCGCAGCGGGCGATGAGCCGCCGTCTCGTCCAGCGGGACGGTTGTCCGGACGTGCAGCTTCGCTAATTACTGGCCCGAGCCGCCGTTCTTGCTTCCGCCGCCGGGCGCGCCGCCCCGCTGGCCGCTGCCGCCGCCCGGCGTGGTGGTCCCGCCCGGCGTGCCGGTTCCGCCGCCCGGCGCGTAAGCCCCTCCCCCCGGCGTGCCGCCGGTGCCGCTGCCCGGCGTGCCGCCCGTGCCCGGCGCGCCGCCCGTGCTCGGCGTGCCGCCCGTCGTGCCGCCGGTGCCCGGCGTGCCTCCCGGCGTGCCGCCGCTCGTGCCGCCGGTGCCCGGTCTGCGCTGGGTGCCGCTGCCCCACTCCTGCGTGCCGCCCTGGGTGCCTTGCCCGCCCTGGGCGCCCGGCTCTCCCGTCTCTCCAGGCATCGTACCCGCGCCGGGCGTTCCGCTCTCGGGCGCTCCTGGGGTTCCAGGCGCGCCGGGGGTCTCTCCGCCCGCCGGTGTGGGCGCCGGCGAGGCCGCCTCTCCGCCTTGATTGCCCCCACAGGCCATGAGCGGCAGCGCGGTCAGGACTACCAGAAACATGCTTCGCATGATGTGTCTCCCAGGTCGTTTGCGTTTGCGGCTCGTGCCGAGCCGCCGGCGATGCGGACGCGCCCGTGCGCGCGAAGGCCGCCTCCGGAGCCTGGCGGCGTAGCGTCCCGCGCTCGACATGCTGGGGCCGGATCCGGCCCTCGGGATCGAGACGACGCCGGAACGGCGCATCGGGCCGCGCCCGATCGAGAGCCGTTGACCCCTCGGGACACGAACAACGCCTGACGCCGGCCGGCGCGCGCTCGATGACAGGCGCTCAGCCGGTCACGGAGCGAGCGAATCGATCCACACGCGCCACACGCCACGGCGCCCGGGCCGCGCTGGACCAGCTCCGGCGGCAGGGCAGCGGCGTGCTCATCAGAAGCCGCGCGGGAAGGGCGCCTCCTTCGCGCCGCGGTCCTCGGGCTCGCGGCCCTCGCGCCCGCCGCGCCAGGCCTCTTGTGGCTCCGCCCAAGGCTGCTCGCCTGGCGGTGACGGCGCGCTCCCGCTCCCTTGAAGGCGTCTGGACATATCGTCAGCACAAGCGCGCTTTACAGCCCGGGCCGAACAGCTCACCCGCTGTGCGCCGCTCGACAGATCGATGTCGCTGGAAGAAGGTGGGGCGAAGTCAGCAGGGAGAAGTTCGCTCTTCCTCCATGGGATCGATTATTCTGTCCATTCCTATGGCCGAGAACAGCTACGTGTTTGCGGGTTCGGAGCGTGCGCGAGAGCTGGAGCGCCTGCGGCGGATCGAGGGCTTCTTCGACCCCGGCAGCCGGCGCCTTCTCAAGGCGTCCGGGATGGGGCCCGGCTGGAGCTGTCTCGAGGTAGGAGCCGGCGCTGGGTCGATCGCCTGCTGGATGGCAGAGCGCGTGGGCCTCGAGGGCGAGGTGGTCGCGGTCGACCTCGATGTCGGGTTCATGGACGCTTCTCCGCCGCCGGGCGTCCGGATCATCGAGGGCGACATCCGCCAGCTCAATTTCCACGCGGCGCGCTTCGATCTGGTGCACGCCCGCTACGTGCTCGTCCACAACGCGGATTTCCGGGATCTCCTCGACGCCATGCTCGGAGCGCTGAAGCCCGGCGGCCACCTGGTGCTCGAGGAGCCGGACTTCACCGCGGCGAGGGGCGCCTCCGGTCCGGATATCGAGGCGTTCGATCGGGTCAATCGGTCGATCCTCGCGATGTTCGAGGCCGACGGCAAGGACCCCGGCCTCGGCCTGCGCCTGCCCGCGATCCTGACGTCGCGAGGGCTCGCCATCGAGGCCGTCGAGAACGAGGCGCCGCTGTGCCCGGGCGGTCACCCGCTGTCCGAGATCATGAGCCTCTCAGCCACCCAGCTCCAGCACAGGCACCTCGCGACAGGGCGGGTCAGCGCGGAAGATCTCGCCGGCTACGCCCGGTTCGCGGCCGATCCGTCGGCGTGGGGTGTCTACTATGGCACCGTCGGCGTCCTGGCCCGCAAACCGGCCAGGATCTCCGACTGACGTCCTTCTCCCGCCCGGGCGGCCAGGTGACGGCGCCAGGTGGCAGTGACCGAGATCCCGACTCCGGGCCCGTCCTCCAGCAAAGCGGCAAACTCCGTCCTGCGCTCTCCGTCGAGCCAGGACACGGCACCACGCTGATCCTCCGACAGCGCCGCTCCCGGCCCCCGCCCGCCCTCACGCAGGGATTCCAGGGCCGCCGGTCCGGGCGGTGCCCGCGTCCGTTCATCGACGTCGAGAGGTGGCACCTCTGCGCCGGTCCGTCGCGCGGCACGGACGATTCAGCCGATCCTGCGCGCTGGTGAGAATTGCTTATTTGATCTTCTCGCGGCTTGCGTCTCCCAACAACAGTTCAAGATACGTGACGGGGCGGGCCAGGCATCACCGCCGAGCGCTCCAGCGCCGGCCCCGCTTCCGTCAATGACATGGGGGAATTATGAACATTCGAGTCGACTCTCTTCGTTTTGCATGGATGGCAGCCCTCGCGCTCGCGGGGACCAGCGCTTGCTCCGTCGCGGCGGGAGACGGTGTTCTGGTGGCGGCGGACGAGGACAGCTCGGAGGAGGCGGTCGAGTCCACCTCACAGGCCTTCTCCCTCACCATGCCGCAGCTCGCCGCGGTGCTCGCCGCCTTCAACGCGACCGAGATCAGCGACGCGCAGATGGCCCGAGCCAAGGCGTCGGACCCGCACGTCATCGAGCTCGCCGCGCAGCTGTTCGACTATCATACCGCCGCGAGCCAGCAGCTCGCGCTCGCGCTCACGCAGATGGGCATGGCGCCGGTGGACAACGAGATCAGCCTGGCGCTGATCGAGCAGGGCGCGGCGGCTCAGCAGCAGCTCACGGGGCTCGCGGGGCCCAGCTTCGACTGGACGTTCGTCAATGTTCAGATCCATCGACACCGGGAGTTCCTCGCCCATCTCCAGGAGCAGATGGCCATCGTGGGGCCCGAGCTGCACCCGGGGCTCTCTCACCTCGTCCCGGAGGTCCTGAGCGCCACGAAGCGGAACCTCTCGTTCGCCACGTCGCTGCTCGCGCTCATCGGCAGCCCGTACATTCCGGAGGGCGGCTATCCGCCTGGCGTTCCCTACTACGGCAATTACGGCACCTACGGGAACTACACCGACTACGGCAACTACGGCAACTACGGCAATTACGGCAACTACGGCGGCGGCTTCGCCAACAGCGCGCCTTCCTACGGCCCCGTCTACTTCGGCGCCAACGGGCCCTACTCGCCCGCCGTCTCCCCCTACTACGGGGTTTACGGCCGCAGCGTGCCGTCGGGCTTCGGCGCGCCCGGCCCGTACCCCCGCCCGTGAGCCGAGGGGCGCGGCGCGCTACAGGCGGCGCCGTGCCCGGCCGCGATCCGGGATGACCGCGTGGATCTCCGCCTCGCTGAAGCCAGCCGCCCTGTAGAGACGCTTCAGGTGCACAAGCTCGATGTGCGCGCTCTTCGCCACCGAGACGCGGATGCGGTCGAGCACGCTCAGCCGCTCCAGCGGCAGCCGGGTCGCCTCGACCGTCGAGCGCACCGCCGCCGCCGCCGACTTCACCTCGGCCGCCGCGGCCTGCGCCTTGTCCAGGCTGAGCTTCGGGTGGATCCCCGAGCCGAGCAGCTGCGCGAGCACCTCCAGCCGATCCGGCTGCCCCGTGAGATCGCCGTCCTCGTCGTCGGCGAAGTAGGCCACGCCGCCCGGGAACAGGATCGACAGCGCAGGATCCGCGGAGGGGCGCCCCACGGCGTTCCAGACGTCGTCGGCGACCTTGCCGAGCGCGTCGTCGGCGCGCGCGGACTCGGCCTCGACCTTGGCGAGCAGCGGCTCCGCCTCGGAGCGCGCGGCGTTGCGCTGGGCCTCCACCCCGTCGAAGAGCGTCAGCACGGGCACGAGCCGCTGCTCGGCGAGCTCCCGGAGGGGCCCGCCCTTCGCGGAAGCGCTGTGGAGCGTCGCGCGCACGTCACCGATGATGTCGTCCGCTGGCGCATCCTTGCGAATCACCTCGCCCATGATGTCGATCCTCCTCAGGCTCCAAGGCTGCGGAGTCCAGCGATACACGACCCGCGAACGCCCCCCGTCGACGCTGTCACCTCGGGCACCATAACGGACCAACGCCCACCCGATCAACCGGATCGCAGCCCTGCGCCGTCGGCCCCGGCGTGAGCCTCCAGTGCGCCTCCCTGGTACACTCTCGCCGTGCACCTCGGCCCGCTGCTGCTCACGGCCCTGCTCGTCCTCCCGCTCGCCGCGCACGCCGGACAGGCTGGCGATCTGGTCGCCGCCGCGGCGGCCGCGGGGCGTCCGCCCGAGTGCGCGGCGCGATCCGGCCGGGCCATCGCGCGGGGGCCCACGGTCTGGGAGCGCGCGCGGGCGCCCGAGCTCCCGCGCTACTGCGACCTGCTCGCGCGCGGCCAGGCGCAGCTCGGCGGCGACGCCGAGGCGGCGCGCGCGTCGGCGCGCCTCGCCGACCAGCTCCTCCCGGGGCACGCCGCGCCGCAGGTCCTGCTCGCCCGCGCCGCCCTCGCGCTCGGCTCGCCCGAGGACGCCGCGCGCGCCTTCGAGCGGGCGCGGAGCGTCGATCCCCGCAGCGTCGAGGATCCGCAGACGATGCACGACCTCGCGCGCTCGCTCGCCCGCACCGGCAAGCGCGGCGAGGCGATCGCGATCTACCGCGCGCTCGTCCCGCGGATCGATCTGCTCGGGACCGCGGACCAGCGCGCGCTCGTGCTGCTCGAGGCGGCGCACCTGTCGATGGCCACCGCGGGCGCGGCGTCCGTCGCGGACGCGAGCGCGAGGCCGCCCGGCGGCGCGCGCGGAGAGGCGGCCGCCCGCAGGGACCTCGACGAGGCGATCGCCTACCTGCGCGAGGCGCGCCTGCGCGCGCAGACGCAGCTCGCCCGCGACGTCACGCTGTCGCTCGCGCTCGCGCTGGACCGCTCCGGCGACAAGGCCCAGGCGGACGCCGCGCTCGAAGGCGAGGCGACCCCCCTGGAGGCCGCGCGCCCGCGCGGGGAGGGCGCGCGCGGGCGCGCGGAAAACCAGAGCGCCGGCGCGGCCGCGCGCGAGCGGACCGCGGACGACCTCGCCAGCGCGGCGGCGCGCCTGCGCACCGTCGACTACCTCGCGGTCCCGGAGGACAGGCTCGCCCTCGAGGCGCTCGCGCTGGAGCGGGCCATGACGGCGGCCGCGATCGCGCGCTGGGAGGCGTACCTGTCGGGCGCCGGCGGCCAGGGGCCGTGGGCCCCGGCGGCGCGCGCGCGCCTCGACGCGCTCCGGCGAGGCGCAGGCGGCGGAGGCCACCGGCCCGCGCGCGCCCCGCAGGAGCGGAGCGCGGCGCCGCGGCCAACCACGGGAGGGGCGCGGTGACGCGGCCGTCGCTCCCGCCCCGGCGGTCGCCCCTGCCGCGGCGCTCGCGCCTGGCGGGCGTCGCGGCGCTCCTCGCGTTCGCGCTCGCGGCGGGGCCCCTCCACGCAGCGCCGACCGTCTGGTCCCGCGCGCTCGATCCGGCGGCCGACGAGCGCGAGGAGCTCATCTCCCAGGCGGACGCGCTCCTCGCGCGGTACGACCAGCTCCGGCGCTCGCCGCTCCTGGAGCGGGTCGAGGAGATCGGCCCGCTCTGGCTGCGCGAGGCGCGCGCCCTGTACGAGCGCGCCGGCGCGGCCACGTCGCGCACCCCTTCGGTGCGGCTGCGCTACGCCGACATCCTGGAGCACCTCGGCGACGTGCAGGGCGCCGTCGCGACGCTCGAGGGGCTCCTGCGGCTCCAGCCGCCGGCGCCTTTCCGGGCCGACGCCTGGCACGCGCTGGCGGTCTGCTACGCGCGGCTCGGCAGGTACACGGACGAGATCGAGGCGTACGACGAGGCGCTGGTGCTCGAGCCGCACGCGGTCTCGCGGGCGCTGCTGCTGGCCAACCAGGCCGAGGCCTACATGGCGCTCGGCGACATCACGTCGGCGGTCGAGGGGTACCGCGCCTCGCTCTCGACCCTCGGGTCGCTCGATATGGTCCGTTACGGCGTGACCACGCTCTGGGGGCTCGCGGTGGCGCTCGACCGATCCGGCGACCTGGAGGGAGGCATCGAGAACATCCGGCTCGCGAGGACCTACGACCGGGCCGACCAGCAGATCAACGGCGCGGGCTGGTTCTACGTGCCTCCCTACGACGAGGCCTGGTACGCGGCGCTCGGCCACTGGGCCGCGGCGCGGAGCGCAGAGCTCGGCGCCGCGCGCGCAGAGGCCTACCTGCAGGCCGTGGCCGCGTGGGAGTCCTACATCGCCCGGGCGCCGGGGAACGATCACTGGCTGCCGCTGGCGAAGGCGCGGCGGGCGCAGTGCGAGAGGGAATCCGAACAGACGTTGAAGCGCCTGCGCAAGCTCGCGGCGCCGCAGCGGCGCTGAGCCGAGGCGGCGGGCGCTTCATCGCCTGGACGGCCGCGCGCCGCTTCCGCCCGCTCCGGCGGCGCACGGCGAAGGAAGGCCGCGCGTGCGCGTGGTTACCGATGGCGCTCTGGTCGTACAGCGTAGAGCGCGCGATGGCGAGAGCCCCCTTTACGACCCCGGCCGGCGGGTTCACCTTAACGTGGTCGCCCTCGCGCGCGGGGGCGGCGCCGGCCAGCTCACCCCGGACGGAGGATCCATCGAGATGCGTGACTCGGTGTTCGATGAGCATGTGCTCTGGTCCGGACGTCCCAAGGTCGTCGCGACGCCGATGCTCTACCTCGTGGGCGCGGCGGTCTGCGGCGTGACCTCCGCGATCAGCACCGCGTCCGCCATCGTCGTGAGCCAGGCGCTCGACGCGTCGCCGAACCAGCTGCTCGCCTTCGCGGCCTGGATGGCGAGCCTCGCGGTGGCGTTCAGCTACCTGCCGCGCTGGTGGCGCTCGGAGCTGGAGTACATGCTGACCGATCGGCACATCGTCGTGCAGCGCGGGAAGCTCCGGCGCTCCATCGAGCGGCGGTCGATCAGCTACGCGCGCATCCACTGGAACCCGAAGCACCCCGGCGTCGGCGACCTCGAGCTCGTCAGGGCGGTGCCGACCGGCGCCCTCCGGCGGCGGCTGTCGATCGTGCTGACCGGGGTCGTGGCCCCGGATCGCGTCTGGGCGATCCTCCGGGGCGTGGTCCCGTCGGCGCCCGCGGGCGACGGTCACCGCCTGCTCTCGCAGCGCCTCGACGAGGGCGAGCGGGTGCTCTGGTCGGCGCACCCGGCCGACGGCTGGCACAAGTGGCTCCCGAACGGCCTGCGCGGCGTCGGCTCGGTGCTGCTCGGCGTGCTCCTCGGCGCCTTCGCGGTGGTCACGGCGGTGCACGCCGTGCGCAGCATCCGCATCGTGACCGCGGCGGGCATGGATCCGGAGAGCGTCTCCTTCGTGGCGCTCGTCGCGTCCCTCTCGCTCACGATCGTGCTGCTCGTCGCCGCGGGCGCGGCGATGCTCTACATGTCGGTGGTGCGCCCCGCGCGGCTCTCGGCGCGGACGCGGTACCTCATCACCGACCGGCGCGTGCTCATCCAGCGGGGCGACGAGGAGCTGCACCTCGATCGCTCGCGCATCGTCGACGTGATCGACGCGCCGGGCGCCGGGGGCCTGAGGGACGTGTTCCTCGTGCTCGACGGCCCGCGCGCCCGCGCCGTCGCCGCGAGCGGCGCCTTCGGCGAGGCGCCGGGCGCCGGGCTCCAGCCGGTGCTGCACCGGGTCACGGACGTGGACTCGGTGCGGCAGATCCTGCGGCCGGCGTAGCCCGCTGCGCGGAGCCGTTCAGGCTGCGACCTCATCGCATGGTGGTCGTCGAGTGGACTCCGATGGTCGGCTCGCCCCCTGCGATGACGTCGACCGGAGCGCGCTTGACCAGGTTGAAGACGCTCACGGGAGGGGCCCCCGGCAGCAGGCTCCGCGCGCCGACCTCTTCGAAATCGAAGAGCTGCTGCGCGGCCTCGCGGACCGTCGCTTCGACGAGGATCTCCCCGGGCCGCGACGCCCTGGCGAGGTGCGCGGCGGCGTTGACCACCTCGCCGAGCACCGTGTAGTCGAGCCGGCCGTACGCCTGAGATCCGACGCTGCCGGAGAGGACCTGCCCCGTGGAGAGCCCGATGCAGATCCCCTGCGTGTACGGCGAGCCCTCGCCGGCGCGGCGCGCCACCGCCGCCATCTGCGCGCGGACGGCCACGCACGCGCTGAGCGCCCGCGACAGGTGATCCGGCCCCTGGAACACCGTCATCACCGCGTCGCCGAGGAACTTGTCGACGACCCCCCCCTTGGCGACGAGCTCCGGGACGATCACCTCGAAGTTGGCCCGGAGCAGCCGCATGGCCTCGCCGGGGAGCCTCTCCCTGGTCACGGGCGTGAACTGGAAGATGTCGATGAACGCCACCGTGGCCATGACCGCCTCGCTCGCGAGCGCGATCGCGGGGCCCATCTCCCGGATCCGCTCGATCAACGCCGCGCTCGTGAACTGCCGGAGGATCTTGTTCTCCTCGTCCGAGCGGGCGTTCCTCCGCAGCTCCGCGACGTGCTTGATGGTCTTGTCGATTGTCGCCTCGAGATCGCCGCGCTGGATCGGCTTGAGCAGGAAATCGAACGCGCCCTGGTTCATCGCGCTCCGGATGTTCCCCATGTCGCCGTAGGCGGACATCATCACCGTCCTCGCAAAGGGGCTCACCTCGGGGACGCGTCCAAGCAACGTGAGACCATCCATCACGGGCATGTTGATATCGGTGACGACGACGTCGATGTCGGGGTGGCGCCGGAGCTCCTCGAGGGCGTTCTCGCCGTTGTCCGCGAAGATGAACTCGTAGACCCGGTCGCGGATCTTCTGCCGGAAGAGCAGCTTCATCATGAGCGCCACGTCCGGCTCATCGTCGGCGATGAGGATCTTGACGGGGCCCTGGCTGGCATCGATCACCGCAGCGAACGCCGCCACGAAATCGGCCGCGGACTGGAACCGCTGCGCCGGGTCCTTCGCCAGCGCGTGCTCGAAGAAGCCGTCGAAGCCGGGCAGCAGTCCGGGCACGACGCTCGACGGCGGCGGGAACGGATCGGTGCAGACGCTGATGAGCAGCTCCCCGATCCCGCTCGCCGCGAACGGGAGCCGGCCCGTGAGGGCCCTGTAGGTGATGACGCCGAGCGACCAGAGATCGCTCAGGTGATCCGGCACGACGGCGCGCACCTGCTCGGGGCTTATGTACGACGGCGTGCCGACGACCCTGCCGAACGAGCCCTGCTGATCGTCGTCCGACTCGAAGATCGTCCATACCACGCCGAAATCCAGGAGCTTCACGCACTCTCCTGGCTCCTTCCGCGCCAGGAAGACATTCGCCGGCTTGAGATCGCGGTGGATGATCCCCGCCGAGCTCGCCACCTGCAGGCCAATGGCGATCTGCCGGAGCAGGGCGAGCATTGCCGACGGCGAGAGCTGCCGCTCCCGGGTGAGCCTGGCCTCGAGGTCCTCCCCTTCGAGCAGCTCCATGACGATGTACGGGCAATCTTCGTCGATACCGTAGTCGTGTATCTGGACGATGTGCTCGTTCTGGAGCCGAGCGATCGCCGTCGCCTCTCGCTCGAACCGGCGTCGCGCCGAGTCGGAGCTGACATGCTCGGGCGTCATCACCTTGAGCGCCACAGGACGCCGGAGCACCTGATCGAACGCCTCCCAGATGACGCCCATCCCGCCGCGTCCGATCTCTCGTCTCAGCGAGTACTTCCGCGCGATCGTGCGATTCAGCATGGTGGGCGCAGTGTAGCGAGCTCCCAGCGCGCTTGCTCAGCTTCGAGACGCGGGGGCCCGTCGACAGCAGCCCTGCATCAGCGAGGAGAGGGCCGCTTCACACCCAGGACCTTCATGCGGTAGGACAGCGTGCGCACCGGGATCCCCAGCCGCCGCGCGGCCTCGGTCCGGTTCCAGCCCGCGGTTTCGAGCATGTCCTGGAGCAGCTTGGCCTCATACTGCTGCACCTTCCCCCGGACCTGCCCGCCCTCGGGGGGCGCCTCCTTCGCGGCGGACGGCGTGCGGCCGAACACGGCCACGTCGGGCGGAGCGCGGCCGAGCTCCGCGTCCGTCCCCAGGTCCGAGGGGCGCTCGGACTCGCCGCGCGCCGCCGCCGCGCGCACCCTCGGGGGCAGATCCTCGAGGCCGACGAGCGCGCCGGGCGTCACCACCACCGCGCGTTCGATCACGTTGCGCAGCTCGCGCACGTTGCCAGGCCACGCGTACGCGCAGAGCAGGGCGAGCGCGTCCGGGGTGATGCCCTCGACACGCCGTCCGTTGGCCGCGCTGGCCGCGCGCAAGAAATGCCGCGCGAGCGGCTCGATCTCGTCCTTTCGATCGCGCAGCGGCGGGATGTCGATGACGACGCCGCCCAGCCGATAATACAGATCGGCCCGGAACGCGCCCGACGCGGCCATCGCCTCGAGATCCCGGTGCGTCGCCGCGACGACGCGCACGTCGACCTCGATCTCGCGGCTCGATCCGACGCGGCTGAACGACCCCGACTCGAGCACGCGGAGCAGCGCGGCCTGGGCCGGCGGCGGCAGCTCGCCGATCTCGTCCAGGAACACCGTGCCGCCGTCGGCCTCCTCGAACACGCCCTTCTGCTGCTGCAGCGCGCCGGTGAACGCCCCGCGCTCGTGGCCGAACAAGGTGCTCTCCACGAGGTCCTTCGGGATCGCCCCGCAGTTGACGCGCACCACGCGCTGCCCCTTGCGCGGGCCGCCCTCGTGGATCATCCGCGCGACGACCTCCTTGCCGGTCCCCGTCTCGCCGTGAAGGATGACCGGGATGCGCGAGGCGCCCACGCGCCTCACCGTCTCGATGACCTCGCGCATCTGCTGGCCGGCGATGATCCCCCCTTCCTCCGGCTCCTCGCGCGCGAGCACCGAGGTCGCGGCCGGGCCGCACGCCACCGGGCGCTCGGGCGAGGCGTGGCGGGCAGCCTCGCGCGCGGCCGCGAAGACCTCGTCCGCGGTGCTTCCGGCGTCCGGGTAGAGGGCGAGGCCGACGAGGAGCCGGGCGTCGCTGCCCACGAAGGAGGCAGCGATGGCCTGCGCGGTGCGGCGCGCCTCCTCGGCGCCGGCCTCTGGCAGGAGCACATGGGCAGCGCAGGTGCCGTAGAGCGCCACACGATGGACGGGCTGAAGACAGGCGCGCGCGGCGTGGATCCAGCCCTCTGCCGTGACCGCCGCGCTCATGCGCACGTGGAGCAGGGCGAACGGACGGCGAAAATGTCGGGCGCGCGTCAGCTCGTCCTCCACGCGGCGCAAGAGCTTCTCCTCTCCCTCGATATCGAGGGACTCGCCCCCGGCGCCGAACGCCTGCACCCGCAGCGCGACGCTGCCGAGCACGACCTCATCCCCTATCGCGATCCCGGCGCGGGATACGCGGCGGCCGTCGAGGAACGTGCCGTTCTTGGATCCCAGGTCATCGACCCACACCCGCCCGCGCGAGAGGAGGAAGCGGGCGTGCTCCCGCGACAGGGTACGATCGTCGATGCAGAGCGCGGCAGGCGCGGCGCGCCCCAGGACAAGCGGCGTGTCGGGCGAGAGCAATCGTCTCTCCGTCTTTCCGGCGTGATGCCAGACGAGCGCGATGCCCAGCGCCGCGGTCTGCTGAATGGCAGAGATCGACCTCCCCGTCAGGGTCCAGGTCTTCGCCGCGTCGTCCTGCACCGACTTGCCTGACCGCATGCGCTCCGCCTCGCTGGTCTCTATATCAGGCTCCTTCGGGAGCTCCAAGCGCCACCACGGACCTCGCCGCTCACGAGTCTCAGCCGCGCCGCTGCTGCTCGTGTCGCCAGGTCGCAGCAGGCGGCCGATCCGTCTCCATTTCCACTTCCATTGCGCGCAAGCATTCACCGGCGCGCCGGGTCATGCACGGTGAGCCAGGGACCGAGGGCTCTGGCCGGCTCACGTGCCGGGCGGAGCGACGATCTGGACGAAGGCCGCGGTCGCCGGAAGGACACCGCTGTTACGTTCGGCTCATCCTTGCCGGCAACCTCTTGCCGGGCAACTCGCGACGGCGATCTCTCGCGGGCAAGATCTTGCCGAGGCGGCCGTCGGCGGGCGCGCCGCGCCCCCGGAAACGCGCGGATGCCGCTCGCATTTGCCCGCTGACATAGAGGGCCTGGCGCTTCCGAGGAGAGCGCGCCCTGGTGGCACACAGGCTGCAAACAACCGAAACCAGAAGCTGACGGGCGGCGAACATCGCGGCCCGAGACATCCACCAGACAGCCCACTCCAGGAGCCGACCATGAACACGAAACACATCCTCTCCGGACTCTTCACCTCCAGCGCGCTCGGCATCATGTTCATCGCGGGTTGCAGCGTACCGATGGACGAAGGCGACTCCGAGCAGGCGTTCTCCGACGAGGAGACCGTCGAGGAGGCGTCGCAGGCGCTCGGCCCCGCGTGCGTCGCCAAGAACCTCGCGCTGGAGGCCGGGCCGATCTGGAACACCAGCGATGCCCAGACCAAGTGCCCGAACGTCTGCAATCCGCAGAACATGAACTGGAACGGGCAGTGGTGGACCACCGTTCCGGGCGCGATGTCGGTCTGCGAATGCAGCCCGCGCCCCGCCGCCGTCGTGCAGGCCGGCCCCATCTGGAGCAACACCCACGCTCAGACGCAGTGTCCGAACACCTGCGCCGCGTACAGCAGCGCGACGAAGTGGAACGGGCAATGGTGGACGACCGTCCCGGGCCAGATGTCCGTCTGCGAGTGCGCGTTCACCCCGCCGGCCACGGTGTCGCTCGAGGCCGGGCCCATCTGGAGCAGCGCCGACGCCCCCAGCAAGTGCCCGGCCGCCTGCGGCACGGGCCGCGCCTGGAATGGGCAGTGGAGCACGACCGTCGCGGGCCAGATGTCCGTCTGCGGCTGCGCTTGCACGCCCTGACGTCACGGCGACCCGCTCGTGAGCGCGCTGGCGCAGCCGGGTCGCGGCGCTGAGGCATCCCCTCGAACTCTTCGGAAAATTCACAGGGAGGCAGGGAGACGGGGAGGAAAATCCTCAAATACTCCCTGTCTCCTCGCCTCCCTGTTCAATTTCTCCGCTGAAAATGGCTGTAAACCAAGGGGATTCCTTAGGTCCCGGCGAGCGCACCGCGCTCACCTCCGGGTCACGCGGGCCTCCAGGTCGCGCACCCGCGCCTCGAGCTCGCGGACCCGCGCCTCGGCGGCGGCGCGGGCGCGCTGCTCCGCGGCGCGGGCGCGCTGCTCCAGGGCGCGCGCCTCGCCCTCGGAGCGGAGGGCCTCCTCCTCGGCAGGCACGAGATCCGTCGCGCGGGAGCTCCGCGCGACGCGCAACGTCGGGTGCGGGCCGTCCTTCAACACGACGAGGTGCGCGTCGAGCGCCTCGATCCAGACGGGATCGCCGCTGCCGTGGACCCGCAGGTAAGTGCCGTCCGCGTCCCGCCGGTACAGCTGGAGAGGCACCCGCTCCTCCGCGAGCGGCGCGCGGGCGGCAGCCGCCTCGGGATCGAAGAGCAGGAGTTCGGGACAGCCGAGCTGCCAGTACTTCGCCGGCGCATCCTCGTAAATACGGTGCCAGTCGCCCGCGACCACCTCCAGCGCGAACCGCGGCGGACGATGGCCCGGCAGCCAGGTCTGCCACTGCCGCGGGATGGGCGGCGACGGGCGATGATCGAGGACGTAGAGGTCTGGCAGGACGCGCACGAGCGGCTCGCCCCGCACCCACGCGAAGAGATGCCCGGTACCAGCGTACAAGTCGGCCCAGCCACGCTCGCGCGCGAGCTGCGCGATCACCGACAGCAGCAGGCGGACGACCTCGGACCGCTCGGCCTTGTCAGGACGCTCCGCGTCATCGGGCAGGTGCCAGCCGGACCAGTCGATCGCGGCGCCGGCCTCTTCCGGCGACAGATCGCGGAGCACGAGCGCGCGGGGAGGACGCCGAGGGGTGAGCGGGAACCCGATGCGATTCGGCGATGCCACGCGAGGAAACTAGCACCCCGACAGGCCCCGCGGGGCAGCAGAGACAACGGACGCAACCGACGCAACGGACGCAACCGCGGCAACAAGGCCACGCGACGCGCCCCTGCCGGGCGCTTGACAGCGACAAGGGTCCATGTCCTCCTACCCGCTCGAACCTTTCTTCACATCATCGGCAACGGCGGCAGCCTCGCGCTGAGCGATCTCGCGATCCGCTGCTGGTACACCCCGGGGCCCGGCGCGACGAACCAGCAGCACCGTGACCACGTAGCCATCGCGTCAGCCCGGGTTCGGGCGCGTCGCGCAAGCGTCCGGGATCAACGCCGGCCGCGGCCTCGAGATCACGGCTGCACCTCACGGTGCGCTGGTCCGGGAGCGCCGAGCCTCGAGCGCGCGCACGGAGGAACCTGGATGAGAACCTTGCATCAACGGATTGGGACTCTGGTGATCGGCTCTGCCTGCGCGATCGCCTGCTCGGCAGGCGCGGATCGGCCCCCGCAGCAGGTCCAGGGAACCGGCGGCTCGGGCGGCATCCCGGACGACATCGGCGGCGGAACGGGGAACATCTTCGACGTGGGCAGCGGCGGCCCCGTGGAGCCGCCTCCCTGCGAGGTGTGCGAGGACTTTCCTGCGGCCCCGGTGCTCGACGACAGCGGGACGCCGCCGCCGGCGAACGCGGCCGAGCTCTTCGGCGCCCCGGGCAGCGGCGGGACAGGCGGCCCGTGCCTCGCCGAGCCGGAGATCGGGGCGCTCTACCCGAACAACTGGCTGCGGCCCAGGTTCCGCTGGATCGCGCCGCAGGGACAGGACCTGTTCGAGATCCGCGTGCACGCCGACAGGGAGAAGAACGACCTGGTCGTCTACACGACGAACCGAGAATGGAAGATGCCCAAGGACATGTGGGAGAAGCTGGCCGCGCACGTCCGCGGCGAGCCGATCACCATCACGATCCGCTCCGTGTCGACGAGCGCGCCGGGCGCGCCGCTCGTGGGCTCCTCCGGACCGATCACCATCGCGCCGGCGCCGGCGGGCGGCAGCATGGTGTACTGGGCGGCGATCGGCGAAGGGCCCGCGGACGCCTGGCTGGCAGGGTTCGGCGTGGGCGAGGAGGGCGTCGTCGACGCGCTGAAGGTCGACCAGGTGCAGCAGGGCGGCCGGCGCGACGAGAACGGCAACGTGAGGGGCGACGGCAAGGCGCGGTGCATCGGGTGCCATTCGTCGACGCCCGACGGCGAGGCCGTCATGTTCATGGACCACTGGCCGTGGGATCTCGCCATCGCGTCCGTGAAGGAAGACTCGGTGGGAGCGGTCCCCGCCTATGTGACGCCCGGCGGCTCGGAGGCCATGAACCAGGCCTGGCTCGGGCCACCCAAGATGTCGCCCGCGCATTTCTCCCCTGGAGACCGGATCTTCATCACCTCCTATGGCCGGGACAAGGGCACCGTCTGGGATGGCCAGTCGCACACCAGCATGCCGAACGCGCGCCTCGCATGGTTCGACCTGGAGTCGCCCGCGCCGACCTACGCCGAGGGGACCAACGCCACGATGGCCAAGACCGAGATGGCGGCCGCGGAAGGCACCGCCTTCGGCTTCATCGAGCGCGAGGGCGACCCGCGCGGGGCGATGATGCCGGACTGGAGCAACAACGGCCAGACCATCGTCTACGTGTCGACCGACACCGGCAAGGACGGGCGCCTCGCCGCAGGCGCCGGCGATCTCTACACCGTGCCTTACAACAACAGGCAGGGCGGCGCGGCCACGCCCCTGCCCGGCGCCGCAGAGGCGAATTTCAACGAGTACTACCCGGCGTTCGCCCCCGACGACCAGCTGATCGCGTTCAACAGGACGCCTGGTCCGGGGGAGATGTACTATAACCCCAACTCCGATATTCACGTCATCCCTGCGGCCGGCGGCACGCCGACGCGGCTCGCGGCCAACGACCCGCCCGCGTGCCTCGGCGTCACGAGCCCTGGAATCCACAACAGCTGGCCTCAATGGTCGCCCGAGGCCACCACCGTCGACGGCAAGACCTATTACTGGGTCATCTTCTCGTCGTCGCGCGACGGCTACACGCTCCAGAAGACCCCGAGCAAGAAGGCTTCGCAGCTCTACGTGACCGGCGTGGTCGTGGAGGGCACGACGGTGCACACGTATCCGGCCATCTACCTCTGGAACCAGGATCCAGGCACGAGCAACCACACGCCCGCATGGGACGTGTTCAAGATCCCTCCGGCGCCCGTCCCCCTCTGATCCAGCGCCAGACTCACACGTTTCAGAGCGCTCACCCCACAAGGTGTGCTGCCCGGGTCCCATGAACGTCGGCGCCATCCCGTACCGACGCAAATCAACAGTCCCACCATCCCGGCTGGCACACGTGTGCCAAGCGGCCTGCGGCCAGTGCTTGCATGTCGTGCTCTCGGCGGCGCTGCCCGAGCGGCGCGCGAGAGAAGCGCGGTGAACCGAGCGAGCGGGCGGCTGGCGCGGGCCTTGCGAACGCGTCAGGCACCATGCGAACCCACCGCACCCATTCCTCCCTTTGGCTTCTCCTGGCAACAGGCCTCCTCGCTGTCGGATGCGAGACGGCATCAACGCCTGGCGAGCCTGTCGACTCTCAGCAGGCGGCGCTCCACCGGGCTCAGTCCTGCGGCGACCTCGAAGCGCTGCTGAAGCAGGACGCGCTCGCCAAGATGAACGCCCAGATCGACGCCACGATCGCGAGCTACTCGGCGTACGGCTACCCCCGCGGCGCCCCCGTCGGCGGCGTCGACAACGGCAGCGTCGGCGTCCCTGGAGGGGCCCAGGATCCCACGGACACGCCCGCCCCGGTGCCGCCCACAGCAGACGACGGGGGAACCGGCCAGGAGACCTCGGGGGACGACAGCGGCAGCGGCGCCGACCCTGCCCACTCCGAGACGAACACCCAGGTCGCCGGCGTCGATGAGGCGGATATCATCAAGACCGACGGCAACAACATCTACGTGCTCCACGGCCAGAGCTTCTACACCCTGACGGCGTGGCCGGCCTCGTCGCTCGCGGTGGGCAGCTCGCTCGCGATCGAGGGGTCGCCCCTCGAGATGTTCGTGGCAGACGACAAGGTCGTCGTCTATTCGTCGGTCAACGGGGCCGCGATCTACGAGCAGGCGGGCGTCACGCCGCGGCCGGGGTATTACGACTACCTGCTCATCAACACCATGGTCGGCGGCGGCGTCGCGCCGACGCCTGGAGACCCCAGCGGGCCGAGCGAGGCGCCGGGGACCCCCGCCGACGGCGGAGACGCGAGGCCGCTGCCGCCGGATGACGCCGAGCCACCTTCCGGCGGCGACACGCCGTCGGAGGACGACGCGCCCCCCGACGCCGACACGCCCCCCGACGCCGACGCGCCGGCGCCCCCGCCTCCGGACGGCGGCGGGGTCGATGAGCCGCCGCCCGACGTGCCCGGCTCGGGCGGCGTCTGGGCCCCGCTCACGAAGATCACCGTCCTGAGCCTCGCCGGCGGCGCCCCCAGCGTGGTCAAGGAGGTCTACTTCGAGGGAGGCTACAGCTCGGCGCGGCGCACCGGCCCGAACGTGCGCACGGTGCTGACCGGCGGCGCCCACGGCCCGGCGCTCCACTACTGGCCCTCAGGCCTGACCGAGTACCCCGAGACCGCCGAGGCGTGGACCGCGGCGTTCGAGCAGCTCCGCACCGAGAACGCGGCGATCATCGAGGACGCCGCGCTCTCGACGTGGCTGCCGTACCGCTTCGAGAAGCAGGGAGAGGCGGTCACGCTGCTCGACGCGAGCTGCTCGGACTTCTATGTTCCGGAGGCCGGCACGACGTCGTACGGCCTGACGCAGATCGAGTCGATCGACCTCGCCGACCTCGCCGCGGCGCCGGAGTCGACCTCGATCGTCGGCGCGACCGACACCGTGTACGCGAGCCACGACGCCCTCTACGTCGCCGCGCGCTCCTGGCAGGAGCAGGCGGCGCCCGGCGAGATCTTCGTCGGCACGAACCTCACCCATCTGCACAAGTTCGATCTGATCGCCGACCCGAGCCAGCCCGGGTACGTCGCGTCAGGCTCGGTGCCCGGCCACATCATCAACCAGTTCTCGCTCGATGAGCACAACGGCAAGCTCCGCGTCTCGACGACCTCGCAAGAGCCGGCGGAGGAGGAGCCCAGGTGGACGACCAGCAACAACGTGTTCGTCCTCGAGGCGCAAGGGACCGAGCTCGCGCAGATCGGCGCCGTCACCGATCTCGCCCCCGGAGAGACCATCCAGTCGACCCGGTTCGTCGGGGATCGCGGCTATGTCGTGACGTTCCGCCGGGTCGATCCGCTGTTCGTGATCGATCTCGCGGACCCGGCGTCCCCCTCCGTCGCGGGTGAGCTCAAGATCCCCGGCTTCAGCGAGTACATGCACCCGCTCGACGACGGTCACCTCCTGACGATCGGCAGGGATGGCGAGGAGGACGGCACGGTGACCGGCCTTGCTCTCCAGATCTTCGACGTCACGAACGCGTCGGCGCCCGCGCTCCTGCACAAGGAGGCGCTCGACGGGGCGGAGTACATGCACTCCGAGGCCGAGTACAACCACAAGGCGTTCACGTACTACGGCGCGCTCGGCGTGCTCGCCTTCCCGCTCGTGAGCTTCGATGGGCAGACCGGCGCGATGTCGAGCACGCTGGAGCTGTTCAACGTCGATATCGAGGACGGGTTCAGCCGGCTCGGCGCTGTCGACCACAGCGGCTTCTTCAGCAGCGTGCCGTCGGGGTGCTATTACGGCGGGGCCGCCGTGCAGCGCGGCCTGTTCATCGAGGACTACGTCTACTCGTACTCCCAGGGCGGCGTGCTCGTGAACGCGCTCGACGACCTCGCGACGCCGGTGGCGTCGCTGCCGCTGCCCACCCCGGACTCGGTCGGGTACGCGTGCGCCAGCGCCGGCGACGTCGCGGAGCCCGCGCCGGCGCCCGCTCCCACCCCCGAGGAGTAGCGCCAACCAGCCCGCGATCGGCCGCAGCGCCGCCGCCCCGTCCGGGCCGGCGGCGCTGCGCCGCTCAGGCGCCCGGCCGCGCCGCCTCCCACGGGTGATCCGGGTAGAACTCCTTCATGAGCCGCGCGGTGTACGCGGTGAGGTTCGCGAACCCCTCGGCCCTGCGCCGCAGCGGCGAGTCGAAGAACGGCGTGAGCAGGCCCGCCAGCGCCGCGAAGGCCGTCGCGTCGACGCCCGCCGGGCGCGCTCCGAAGAGGTACGGCTTGTCCCCGAGCAGCGCGGAGAGCGCGGCCAGCGAGCGCGCGCCGAGCTCGGCGACCTCGTCGTTCGCGTGGCGCGCGGGGCCGACCGCGCGGAGCGCCTCGCGGACGCGCGCGACGAGCTCCTCGCGCAGCTTCGGGCGCACCTCCTCCGGCGCGCCGTTGACGAAATTCGCCGGGCCCTTCGCGAAGTTCTCCGGGATGAGCCAGCGGGAGTGCACCATGGTCGGCGTGAGGCTGTTCTCGATCATGCGCTCGATGGCCCACGCCTCGGCGCGCTGCCGGGCGTCGAGGCCCGCGTCGAGATCCTTGCCGTGCTTCTTCTCGAGGTGCTCGCGGATGAAGTGCGAGTCGGCGATGCGCGCGCCTCCCTCGTCGATGAAGGGGAGCTGCCCCTTCGGCGACTGATCGGGCCGCGCGCGCTCCTTCGTGTAGGGCAGGCCCAGCAGCTTGAGCTGGACCTCGGTCTTGGTGACGTAGGGGCTGGCGTCGGGCAGGCCGAACATGGGGCCGAAGCTGTGGAGCGTGATCATGTGCAATCTCCGAGCGGTTGTGGGTGCGCCGTGGACTGCGCTTGATGTAGCCCCGCCCTGCTGACAACCTGGTGTCAGCATCCCCGTGCGACGCGCCGATCGCCTGTTCCAGATCCTGCAGATCCTGCGCCGGCAGCGGGCGCCGATCACGGCGGCGGCCCTGGCCGAGGAGCTCGAGACGTCGAAGCGCACCGTGTACCGCGACATCGCGGATCTCCTGGCCCAGCGCGTCCCGATCCGCGGCGAGGCCGGCACGGGGTACGTGCTCGATCGCGGCTTCGACATGCCGCCGCTGATGCTGACGCCCGACGAGATCGAGGTCGCGGTCCTCGGCGCGCAGTGGGTCGCCCAGCGCGGGGACGTCGCCCTGCAGCGGGCGGCGAAGGACCTCATCGCGAAGATCGCCGCGGCGGTCCCCGAGCGGCTGCGGCCCTTCGTGTTCGAGCCGGCGACGGGCGCGCCGGTCGGGGGGGTCCAGGCGCCCGACACGCTCAACCTGGCCGAGGTGCGGGCGTCGATCCGCGCCGGCACGAAGATCGCGCTTCGCTACCGCGACGAGACGGGGAGCGAGAGCGAGCGCGTCGTGTGGCCCGTGATCGTGGGCTATCTCGAGTCGACGCGGCTCCTCGCGGCGTGGTGCGAGCTCCGCCAGGACTTCCGCCACTTCCGCACGGACCGCGTGACAGGTGCAAGGTTCCTCGACGAGCGCTACGCCGAGAAGCCGAGCGCCCTCCGCGCGCGGTGGCTCGCGCACATGCGCGCGCGCGGCGAGCTGCGAGAGCGCGCCGGCGCGACCTCGGCCAAGGCGCGCTAGATCGGCGTGTCAGCAATCCCGCCAGAAATCATAGCGATTTCCGAATCTTCCGGCTGTTTTGCCACCGAGAGCACCGCAACCTGCGGTCGGGTCGCTTCAATGCGTCGGCTGGAGCGCTGAGGCTACGGCCCGAACACGACGATATCGCGCCCGGCGGGCGTGGACCAGCAGGCGATCTCGCCGCTCGCGAGGGCGGCGCAGGCGTCGTCGTAGATGACGCCGACGACGCCGACGGAGACGTAAACGGCTTCCGGGATGTCGATCTCCTGCGGTGTTGTCCCCCAGCAGACGACCTTGCCGCCCTGCCGGAGCGCGCAGGTCTCTCGGCTTCCGGCGCTCACCTGGATGGCATCGTCGAGCCCGAGCACCTCGACCGGCTCGCTGCGCGGCTCGCTGGTGCCGTCGCCCAGCTGACTCTGCTCGTTGTTGCCCCAGCAGAGGACCTTGCCCGATGCGAGGCGGGCGCAGTCGTGATTCCAGCCGGCCGTGATCTCGACGGCGCCCTCGATGCCCTCGACGCGCACGGGCGTCGCCGCCGCCCCACCGGTGGTGAGCGCGCCCCAGCACACCACCTCTCCGGTGGCTCGCAGCGCGCAGGTGTGCTCGAAGCTGATCACGACCTGCACTGCGTCGTCGAGGCCGGTGACGGTGACCGGGACCGCCGTCTGCTCGACGCCCTCGACGCCGAGCAGCGGCACGTACGTCGACTTGCCCCAGCAGATGACGTTGCCCGAGCCGAGGAGGCCGCAGATGTGGTGCTCACCCGAGGCGAGCTGGACGACCCCCTCGACATCCGGAAGCACGACGGGCACCGCGCTGCGCTTCCCAAGGGGAACGGCCTGCCCAAGCTGCCCGAAGTTCACGCCCTGGCAGGCGACGCGCCCATCAGCGTGGAGGAAGCACATATGCAAGGACGAGCCAGACGCAGCAACGACATCGTCGAGGCCCTCGACCGGGGCGACGGCGGCCAGGCGCTCGTTCAGCAGGGGTCCGCCCCACCAGCAGGAGACCTTTCCGGAGGCGGAGACGGCGCACTTCGGTGCGCCCTCTGCGATGCGCACGGCGCAGTCTGCGGCGGAGCACGAGGGCGCCGGCGCCAGGCCGGTAGATGCGCCGGTCGAGCTGGTCGAGGAAGCGTCCTCGCCATTGGCACCGGCGCCGCCGGTCCCCGTGACGGCAGATCCGCCGCCGGTCCCCGTGACGGCAGGTCCGCCGCCGGTGCCGCCCGAGGTGTCGTACGGGGCGAGCTCGACAGAGCCGCAGGCGGCGAGGGAGGCGGGGAGAGCAACGACATAGAGGAAAGGGGCGACGATGGATCGTGGCATAGGATCCTCCGTCCGGCGGAGATGTCCGCCGGACGGAGGAACTATGGGAGCAGGCAGCGGGGGTGCTCCTTAATGATGCCTTAAAGCGATGCCGGTCGGCCAGGACTGCCGCTGGCTACCAGCGATCACGCAAGCGCTCCGGACTGCCAGGCGCCATCGGGAGCGCATCCTTTCGACACGACGCCTCCGGACGAGCGCCTGCAGAGCCTGCGGGCGCTGTCGAGCGGCAAGGCTTCGGCAGCGAGTCGACGCGAGCGGAGGGCTCGACGTTCGGTCCAAGCTTGCTCATGCCTCCGGTGCCACCGGCAGCCCGAACAGCGAGAAATTGAGACGCCAGCTCACGGTGAGCCGGCGCTCGCCCCAGTTCGACCACGTCGGGCGTGGACGATTTTGCTTGATTCGAAGAGTTGTTGTTCGTCTTGTGCCCCTCACATGGCGATCTGGACCAACGGAACCGACTTCGTGCTCTGCACGCGCTGGGGGATCGCGCGATCGAGCGGGGGCCGGGATCGCAAGCAGACGGTGCTGCGTTTTCCCACGAAGGGGCTGCGGCGCGACGAGGATCCGCCGGAGCTCGTCTCGTTCGTGGTCCTCGATGCCGATGGCCGGCGGGCGCTCGTGCTGCGCGAAGGCGGCTCGCCCTCGATCTGGACACACGATGATGACGGCGGCGCCCTCACGCCCTGCGAAGCAGGCGAGATCCTCGGGCTCGCCGCGTCACCGGGTGGACCGATGGTCGCGCTCGCGGTCGATCGAACGCCCGGATCGGGAGCGCGACTCCGGCTGCGCGCGGCCCGCCTCGACGGCGCGCGCCTCGACCTCGGAGACGACATCGCCATTCCCGAGGCGCCCCGGCTCGCGTGGCGCTCATCGCTGTTCAAGGAGGGTAGCAGGTGGCCCGAGGAGCCGAATGAGGAAGACGACGACGAGCCCGAAGATCCGCCCTTCGATCCACGGCTCCTCGGCGTCGAGATCCAGGGCGCGGGCGGCGCCTGCTGGCGCGGGACCGTGCGGCTGTCGGCAAGCCGCTTCGGCATCGGCGTGACCTCGACCTACAGCGGGCTCGTCGCGGTGCTCGATCCGCGCACCTTGGCGTGTCGCCTCGCGGTCCGCTCTCCCGCGGAGCGCGAGCAATTCGACATCTTCGTCCTTCCGATGCCGGAGGGCGCGCTCGTGACACTCGTAGCCAATTATCGACATACCGAGTTTGTCTACGTCGACACGTCCGGCGCGGTGCGCGGGCATCGTCACCAGTTTGGCAAGGATCTGGCGTGGGGCGCGGATTCGCCGGGGCTCGCGTGGGACGAGCGAACCGTGCTGGTGAGCCAATCGCTGGGCGAAGAGCAGATTCAGTCGCTCACCCTGCCCGCGCTCGAGGCGAGCCGGTTCGGCGAGGATACAGGAGGTCTGATCGACGCCGGCTCCAGCGCCGACGGCGCGGCTCACTTCACCGCTCGCACGCACCACAGTTACAAGCGTCCGCACAACTGGCACCTTTCGCGCTGGACGCGCCACGGGGCGCGCTACCGCGCGAGCGAGATCGAGATGCCTGATTTCCGGCCGGTGGAGCCGCCGGCGCCCGCCTCCCCCGCGGCGAAGCGGGCCGAGGGAGCACCGGCGCTGGGC
This sequence comes from Sorangium sp. So ce117, assembly GCF_051524395.1. NCBI lineage: Bacteria > Pseudomonadati > Myxococcota > Polyangiales > Polyangiaceae > Sorangium > Sorangium sp. So ce117. The sequence goes on along the minus strand of NZ_CP150309.1, from coordinate 12,638,417 downwards.
GCGGTCGCGGACTCCGCGACACCGTGGCGCGCGCGCGTCGGCGCCGAAGCGGTGCTGCGGGTGCGCGTCGAGAATTGCGGCGGACCGGCGCGCGGGCTCTTCGTGGAGATCGGCGGAGCCGCGCTCGCCGATGGGATGGTGAGCGCGCTGGCGGTGGCCATCGAGGGGAGCGCGGTCGTCGCGTTCACGCGGGAGGAAGCGGCGGCGCGCGCCGAGCTGCCGGAGGCTGTTCTGGAAGCGGGCTTCATGCCCGCGGCGTCAAAAGGCGCCTCCGCGGCGCTCCGTCCGCAACCGGCGATCGTGATCGAGCTCCGGGTGCGCGCGGAGCGGGCAGGCCAGGGGCTCTTGAGCGTGCGCGTGGGGCCGCGAGGAGCGACGGGGACGGCGGGATCGGCGATGGTGGGACGGTCGTTCACCGTCGAGGTGGGGTGAAAGCCATACCGCGGTTTAAGCAAGGATTGAACGGGGAGGCGGCTCGTCGCGCGGAACACGACGCGCTCGTCGGAGACGCGGCGCGATACCCACTCTGCTTCGGGCAGGCTCGAAAGCGGCGCCGCGTGGCCCAGCCACGGTCCCGTCTTCGGATCGGAAGCGCGCGCGAGGTGCCCCTCCGCCGTGCCGCGCCTTGACAGGCAACGCGGTCTGTCCTCCCATCTCTCCAGGTGAAAGAGGGGCGACCATGATCACCATCCGTGCCGAGCAGATAGCCGTCTTCCAGCGCGACCTAGCGGAGCGCTTCAAAGATCGGATCCTCGCCCACATACGCCACGCCTGGCCCGAGGATTACGAAGCGCTCGGCGAGCCCGGGGCGCGTCGTTTGATCGACGAGGGCATCACCCGCGCGGCCCGCTATGGGATCACGCTGGATTACGACGTGGTGCGCTACATCAACACCATGATCTGTCTCAGCCCCTGCTTCGACGAGGACCCGAACCGCCCCTGGGCTCGCGCGATCCTTGGGGACGCGTCGCTGGGCTCGCGCGAGAAGACGGATCTTCTCTGCCTCCGCGCCGAGATGGAGCCCGAGGCCGCTTGTGCCCCTCTCCCGGGCGTCGAGGACGGAGGCGAGCGATGATCGGCAGCCCTCAGCGCCCCGACGGGGAGCCGCCGCTGAAGAGGCAGCGGACGAAATACAGCACCGCGAACTCCCTGGCTCAGCAGTCCTTCTCCGGCTCCACCAGCTCGGGGAGCGGCCCCATCGTCTTCTGCTCGTCCGTGCCCGCGCCGGTGCTCGTCCCAGGGATCACCGTCAACCCCACCAACCTCCAGTTCGGCAACGTCGAGCGCGGGCACGCCTCGCTGGGGCAAACCGTGACGATCACCAGCACAGGCACGGCGAACCTCGTGCTCGGGGGCATCGCGCTGAATGGCGGCGATCACGCCCACTTCGCGACGGGCCATGACGCAGCCTCGAACCAGACGCTGCCGCCCGGCGCCTCCGCGACCATCGCCGTGGCCTTCATCCCCACCGCGGCGGGGGCCAAGGCCAGCTCGCTCCGCATCCCGTCCAACGCCCCCGCGTCGCCCACCCTGGTCGCGCTCGCCGGGACGGGCGTCGAGATCCCAGCCATCACCGTCAACCCCACCAACCTCCAGTTCGGCAACGTCGAGCGCGGATACGCCTCGCTGGGGCAGACCGTGACGATCACCAGCTCGGGCACGGCGAACCTCGTGCTCGGGGGCATCGCGCTGAATGGCGGCGATCACACCCACTTCGCGACGGCCCACGACACAGCCTCGAACCAGACGCTGCCGCCCGGCGCCTCCGCGACCATCGACGTGGCCTTCATCCCCACCGCGGCGGGGGCCAAGGCCAGCTCGCTCCGCATCCCGTCCAACGCCCCCGCCTCGCCCACTCCGGTCGCGCTCGCCGGGACGGGCGTCGAGGTCCCAGCCATCACCGTCAACCCCACCAACCTCCAGTTCGGCAACGTCGAGCGCGGATACGCCTCGCTGGGGCAGACCGTGACGATCACCAGCTCGGGCACGGCGAACCTCGTGCTCGGGGGCATCGCGCTGAATGGCGGCGATCACGCCCACTTCGCGACGGGCCATGACGCAGCCTCGAACCAGACGCTGCCGCCCGGCGCCTCCGCGACCATCGACGTGGCCTTCATCCCCACCGCGGCGGGGGCCAAGGCCAGCTCGCTCCGCATCCCGTCCAACGCCCCCGCGTCGCCCACTCCGGTCGCGCTCGCCGGGACAGGCATCGAGATCCCAGCCATCACCGTCAACCCCACCAACCTCCAGTTCGGCAACGTCGAGCGCGGGCACGCCTCAGCGGGGCAAACCGTGACGATCACCAGCTCGGGCACGGCGAACCTCGTGCTCGGGGGCATCGCGCTGCATGGCGGCGATCACGCCCACTTCGCGACGGCCCACGACACAGCCTCGAACCAAACGCTGCCGCCCAGCGCCTCCGCGACCATCCATGTGGCCTTCGTCCCAACCGCGGCGGGGGCCAAGGTCAGCTCGCTCCGCATCCCGTCCAACGCCCCCGCCTCGCCCACTCCGGTCGCGCTCGCCGGGACGGGCGTCGAGATCCCAGCCATCACCGTCAACCCCACCAACCTCCAGTTCGGCAACGTCGAGCGCGGGCACGCCTCGCCGGGGCAGACCGTGACGATCACCAGCTCGGGCACGGCCAACCTCGTGCTCGGGGGCATCGCGCTGAATGGCGGCGATCACGCCCACTTCGCGACGGACCACGACGCCGCCTCCAACCAGACGCTGCCGCCCGGCGCCTCCGCGACCATCGACGTGGCCTTCGCCCCCACCGCGGCGGGGGCCAAGGCGAGCTCGCTCCGCATCCCGTCCAACGCCCCCGCCTCGCCCACCCCGGTCGCGCTCGCCGGGACGGGCATCGAGATCCCTGCCATCACCGTCAACCCCACCAACCTCCAGTTCGGCAACGTCGAGCGCGGATACGCCTCGCTGGGGCAGACCGTGACGATCACCAGCTCGGGCACGGCGAACCTCGTGCTCGGGGGCATCGCGCTGAATGGCGGCGATCACACCCACTTCGCGACGGCCCACGACACAGCCTCGAACCAAACGCTGCCGCCCGGCGCCTCCGCGACCATCGACGTGGCCTTCATCCCCACCGCGGCGGGGGCCAAGGCCAGCTCGCTCCGCATCCCGTCCAACGCCCCCGCCTCGCCCACTCCGGTCGCGCTCGCCGGGACAGGCATCGAGATCCCAGCCATCACCGTCAACCCCACCAACCTCCAGTTCGGCAACGTCGAGCGCGGGCACGCCTCGCCGGGGCAGACCGTGACGATCACCAGCTCGGGCACGGCCAACCTCGTGCTCGGGGGCATCGCGCTGAATGGCGGCGATCACGCCCACTTCGCGACGGACCACGACGCCGCCTCCAACCAGACGCTGCCGCCCGGCGCCTCCGCGACCATCGCCGTGGCCTTCATCCCCACCGCGGCGGGGGCCAAGGCCAGCTCGCTCCGCATCCCGTCCAACGCCCCCGCCTCGCCCACCCTGGTCGCGCTCGCCGGGACGGGCGTCGAGATCCCAGCCATCACCGTCAACCCCACCAACCTCCAGTTCGGCAACGTCGAGCGCGGATACGCCTCGCTGGGGCAGACCGTGACGATCACCAGCTCGGGCACGGCCAACCTCGTGCTCGGGGGCATCGCGCTGAATGGCGGCGATCACGCCCACTTCTCGACGGGCCATGACGCAGCCTCGAACCAGACGCTGCCGCCCGGCGCCTCCGCGACCATCGACGTGGCCTTCATCCCCACCGCGGCGGGGGCCAAGGCCAGCTCGCTCCGCATCCCGTCCAACGCCCCCGCCTCGCCCACTCCGGTCGCGCTCGCCGGGACAGGCATCGAGATCCCAGCCATCACCGTCAACCCCACCAACCTCCAGTTCGGCAACGTCGAGCGCGGGCACGCCTCGCCGGGGCAGACCGTGACGATCACCAGCTCGGGCACGGCCAACCTCGTGCTCGGGGGCATCGCGCTGAATGGCGGCGATCACGCCCACTTCTCGACGGACCACGACGCCGCCTCCAACCAGACGCTGCCGCCCGGCGCCTCCGCGACCATCGACGTGGCCTTCGCCCCCACCGCGGCGGGGGCCAAGGCGAGCTCGCTCCGCATCCCGTCCAACGCCCCCGCCTCGCCCACCCCGGTCGCGCTCGCCGGGACGGGCATCGAGATCCCTGCCATCACCGTCAGCCATGGCAACGTCGCCTTCGGCTCGTTCCGGCACGGCCAGCCGTCGCCGGCCACCACGCTCACGATCACGAGCAGCGGCACCGCACCCCTCCAGATCCAGAACATCCAGCTCCAGGGCGCGGACCCCGGCGAGTTCCGGATCCAGAACGATCAGGCGTCGGGCCAGACGATCGCCGTGGGGAACACGCGCACGGTCGACGTCGTCTTCGAGTCGACCTCGACCGACGCCAAGGCTGCCACGCTGGTCATCACCTCGAACGCCCCCACCTCGCCCACGTCCGTCCCCCTCACGGGGACGGGGACGGAGCTCATCACGGTCCACACCCGGCAGCAGTACGCCAACTCGTGCTGGGCGTGCTGCACCCGGGTCGTCAACGCGTACTACGACGCCACGCTCGCCCTGGGGAATCGCATGAACTTCGGCAACGACCGGGCGCTGAGCGACCACCTGGGCTTCCACCACAATCAGATGCGCAACGTGCAGGATGCGCTCGATCATGCGGATATCAAGCTCTACTCCGGCCAGGACGACGCCTCGAACATCCCCACCTTGCAAGAGATCCGGGACGCAGTGGTCAGGGATCAACAGCCCCTCATCGTCTGCGTCACCCAGCGGCAGGTCGCCCCCGGCGTCAACATCGTGGCTGCCGACCTGGGGCACTACGTCGTCATCGTGGGTGTCACGCGCGGCGGCGACGTGCGCGTCATGGACCCGGACCAGATGAACAACGCACTCGTGACCGTCCCGTACCACCCCACGGAGTACGGGCACCGCCCGCACGGGTACCCGGTGCGGTACTGGGGGGCCACCTATTACACCGAAGACGCCATCTGACTCTCCCGCTCGATCGCGCGGATCGCCGATGTGCGGCCTCGAACAGTCGAACCCAAGACGCTCTCCCTGGCTGGCGCAGCTGGATCAGCGCGCCCCATTCATCCGCTGTCAGCCCCGCACAGCGCCGCGAGGCGGCGCTCGTCCTCGGGTCCGCCCGCCGCGCGCGCCGTGTAGTAGACGAGCTGCTGGCGGCTCGACGTCGTCGAGGCGAGCGTGTGCCACTCGAGCACGAGCGGCCCGGCGCCGCCGGCGTCGCGGCCACCCGCGCCCTCGGCCTCGACGCGGAAGGCCTTCGTGCCGCTCACCTTGGCGCGGACCTCGTGGCGCGCCCAGATCGCCCGGAACGCCTCGCTCGTCTCGAGCAGCTCGGCGACGAGCGCGTCGAACTCCGGATCTCCCACGTGCGAGCTCGCGCTGAAGCGGAAGGCGGCCACGACCTCCCGCTCGATCACGCCGATCTCCGCGTAGCGCGCGCGGTAGGCCGCATGGCGGAAGGTCATCCAGAGCAGGTTGCGCCTTCGCGGAGAGACGTCGCCGAAGTCCACGAGCAGGCGGCGCGCGGCGCCGTTCCACGCGAGCACGTCGAACCGGGGGCTGAAGACGAGCGCCGGGACGCGCATCGCCTCGAGCGCGCGCGCCACCGCCGGCTCGGCCCTCTCCTGGCGCGCCGCGGCCCGCGCGGGCTCGGGCCGCGCCAGGTAGAACAGGTGACCTCGCTCGTCGTCGTCGAGCTTCAGCACGCGCGCGATCGCCTCGAGCGTCTCGCGCGACGGGTTCACGTCACGCCCTTGCTCGAGCCAAGACCGCCTCGATTCGCTGGCCGAGGGCATCCGCGCCGCGGGCGGGCGCGCGCTGGCGCTCGCGGTCGACGCCAGGGACAGGACCGCCGTCGCCGACGCCGCGCGGTCGATCGCCGCCGAGCTCGGCGCCGTCGACCTCGTGATCAACAACGCCGGCGTCATGTTGCCGTCCGGCGTCGAGGAGCACCGGATCGCCGATTTCGAGCAGATGATCGACGTCAACCTCACCGGCGCGATGCGGGTCGTCGACGCGTTCATCGATCCGCTGCTCGCGGCCGCGAAGCGGGGCGGCCCGTCGGACCTCATCAACATCTCGTCGATCGGCGCGCACGGCGTCTTTCCGACGTTCGCCGTGTACTGCGCCACCAAGGCCGCCGTCACCCACCTCTCGCGCAACCTGCGCGCCGAGCTCGGACCGAAGCACATCCGTGTCTCGGTCATCGAGCCTGGGTTCGTCAACACGGAGCTCCAGAGTCACATGACCGACGAGGCCGCCAAGGCGTGGATCGCCGAGGCGAGGCAGCAGATCACGTGGCTCACGGCGGACGATCTGGCGAGCACGATCGCCTTCACGGCCGGCCTCCCGCGGCACGTCAACCTGGCGCACGTCACCATCATGCCGACCCAGCAGGTGTGACCGGCGCCTCCTCGCGACCGGAGACGCTCGCCGCGCCGTGACGCGCGCCATGCGTTACCCCTGATCCAGCTGCTCCAGCTCGCGCACGCGCGCCTCCAGCTCGCGCACGCGCGCCTCGGCCGCCTCCCTCGCGCGGGCCTCGATCGCCGCGGCCTCCTCCTGGGTGGGCACGAGCTCGCCCTTGCCGCCGGTGCGCGTGAGGCGGAGCCGGGACTCGGCCCCGCTGCCGATCACGCAGAGCCAGCTGTCGAGCGCGGGGCTCCAGACGCGCCCGGCGCCGGCGTACACGCGGACATACGCGCCGTCGGCGTCGCGCCGGTAGGCCTGGAGCGCCACGCGCCCAGCCGGCGGCCGGTGCGTGGCGGCCAGCGGATCGAAGATCGCGAGCTCGGGGCAGCCGAGCTGGCAGTACTTGAGCGGGACGTCCTCGTAGGCCTTCTGCCAGTCGGTCGCCACGATCTCCAGGGCGAACCGCGGGGGCCGGTGTCCGGGCAGCCAGGTCTGCCACTGCTTGGGCAGCGGCGGCGCGGGGCGGTGATCGAGGAAGTAGACGTCCGGCGAGACGCGCACGAGCGGCTCCTCGCGCACCCAGGCGAAGAACCGATCCGTGCCGGCGTGGTGGTCGGTCCAGCCGCGCTCGCGCGCCAGCTGCGCGATCGAGGAGAGGAGCAGGCGGGAGATCTCGTCGTGCTCGCCCCACGCGCCGATGCCGTCCGCGTCGTCCAGGTACCAGTCCGACCAGTCGATTGTCGCGCGGAGCTCCTCGGGCTCCGGGTCGCGGACGACGAGCGCTCGCGGCAGGCGCGTCGCAGGGGGAGCGGCTCCGGAACGGGCAGGCAGCACGAGCCCACACGGTAGCACCCCGAGCGGAGCGGCGGGAGCCACAGGCGGGCGCGACCGCGCGCGGCAGTCGGCCGTTGCGCGCCGTAGGGCGGAGCCGGAGGGGGGCGGCGCAGCGCCGCGGGCGGCTGTCGCCGGCGCGCTCCGACGGACCGCGCGCCGCGTCGCCGAGGCGCCGTGGGGCTCCCGATCCGGCGCGCCGGCGCCATGTCGGCGGCATGCGTTCTCTCGGGGGAGTGCTCTTCGACGTGGATGGGGTGGTTGTCGACTCGCCGCATGAGCGCGCCTGGCAGGAGGCGCTCGAGGCGCTGATGGCGACCGAGTGGCGCGCGATCGCGCCCGAGACGCGCTACGCGCCCGAGCGGTTCACGACGGCCGTCTACCAGAGCGAGGTCGCCGGCAAGGCGCGCGAGAGCGGCGCGCGCGCGGCGCTCGACTACTTCGGCGTGCCCGACGCGGCGGAGCGCGCCGGGGTCTACGCCGAGCGCAAGCAGGCGGTGCTGCTCCGGAAGATCGCGGCGGGGAAGTTCGTCGTATTCCCTGACGCGACGCGGCTGATCCTGGAGCTCAAGGCGCGCGGCGTGCTCCTCGCGGCGGCGTCGTCGTCCAGGAACGCCAGCGAGCTCCTCCGCAGGATCCGCGTCGACGCCTTCGTCGAGCACCAGAACCCCCGCCGCGCGCCGGTCTCCCTGGGCACGACGCTGCTCGACCTGTTCGACGCCGACCTCTGCGGCGTCGCGGTGGCGCGCGGAAAGCCGGCGCCGGACCTGTTCCTGGCCGCCGCGCGGGCGCTCGGCGTCCCGCCGCCGCGCTGCCTCGTGATCGAGGACGCCCCCTCCGGGGTGCAGGCCGCGAAGGCGGCCGGGATGACCTCGATCGGCGTGGCGCGGCTCGCCGACGAGGCGCTGCTGGCGGCCGCGGGGGCGGATCGCGTCGTGACGACGCTCGACCAGCTCGATCCGGACGCGCTGGTCGACGGGCGGATCGCGGCGCGCGCGGCGTGAGGGTGGCGCCCCCTCAGCCGCCCTGCTTGCGGACGATCGCCAGGCTCCAGATCTCCCCGGCGCTCGTCCCGACCCACAGCGTCGGCGACCCCTTGCCCGCGACCGCGAGCACCGCCGGCTCGCCGCGGGCGCCGAGCGTGACGCTCGCCGTCGGCGCGAGCGGCGCGCCGGTGGCGGCCTCGATGGCGGCGCCGTCGAACAGCGCGACGCGGCCGTCCGCGAAGGCGGCGAAGAGACTCGACTCGAGGACGGCGACGTCGGCGACGGGATCGGCGAACGTGAGCATCTTGGCCGCGAGCTTGCCGGACGACCTCACGACCGCGCAGAGCGCGCTCGCGCCGCGCTTGTACACCGCCGTCAGCTTCGGGCCACCGCGCACGCGATCGAGGTTCTGGGCCGCGCGCGGCAGCGAGGCGCGGAGCGTCGGGCCCGGCTCGGGCGTCGCGCCAGGGTGGACGCGGAGCTCGCCGCCCTCCCCCGCGCCGTCCATCACCACGTGCGCCTCGGTCTCGGTCAGGTCGAACGCCCGCGCGGAGCCGCGCACCGCGAACGTGCGGCCGTTCACCTCGGTCTTGTCGAGCTTGAGCTCCGTCGCGCTGCCGTCCCAGCCGAGCGCGAGCGCCGTCTCGCCCGACGGCCGCGTGGCGAGCTGCCGCGCGTCCCGGCCGACCTGATCGAGCTTCGGGCCGTGCGTGATGCCGAGCAGCGCCCACACCGCGTCGTCGCCGCTCCGCACCACGGCGACGTCCTTCGACAGGAGCGCCACGTCGTGCGCCGAGGACAGCGACAGGTTCGTCGTCTTCGCGCCGGAGCCGCCGATCGGACAGACGCCGAGGCGCACCGGATCGGTCGAGATCATCGCGACGAGCCCGGGGCTCGCGAGGACCGCGGCGCCTCGGATCTCCGCGTCCAGGCCGTGCACCTTGCGGGGGGAGCTCAGATTGCTGAAGGGCATGGCCGGCTAGGATACCGGTTCTCGCGCGGCGCGGTCAGCCCTTGATGAGCGAGCGGACGTCGATGTCGAGGTTCTCGGTCTCCGCGACCGCATCCATCGCCTTGCGGAGCTGGGTGACGGTCACCCCGGCGGGGACGTCGACGCGGGCCTCCATCCGGAAGAGCTGCGAGCCGGTGACGGGCGCCTCGTAGGCCGAGGTCTCGAGCGAGACGATGTTGACGCCGACGCCGTGGAGCGCGCGCGACACCGCGCGCACGATGCCCTCGTGATCGAGCGCGTCGACGGAGATGACGCAGGGGATGGTCGCCGCGCGCCGGTGCGACTCGGGGCTCTTGGTCCTGCGGCTCTGCACCGTGAGCCCCGTCGCCCGGGTGAGCGACTCCGTCTCGCGCTCGACCGCCTCGATCGCGCCGGGGGGCCCCGACGCGAGCAGGAGGATGCCGAACTCGCCGCCGAGCACCGCCATCCGGCTGTCCTCCACGTTGGCGCCGCGCTCCGTCAGGTAGTGGGTCACCTCCGCGACGATGCCCGTCCGATCAGGGCCGAGGCAGGAGAGGACCAGGAAGACTTCAGGCTCGGACGTCGTCGTCATGCGGCGCATCTTAGTCCGATCCGCGCAGCCAGCGCACCTCGCCGCCCGCGCGGCGAGGTGCGCGTCCCGGACGACGAGCGCCCGGGCAACGCCGTCCGTGTCCTCCGGCCGAGCTCCCCCGAGAGCGGCGGGATCGAGCGCCGCGCGCGCGTCATGCCGGCGACGAGGCGCTTGTCTCCGGCGGGCCAGTGGGCGAGAGACGGCCATCCCCATGCTGTACGAACGCGACAACATCCATCGACTCACGCCCTACACGCCCGGTGAGCAGCCGCAGCGGGCCGACGTGGTCAAGCTCAACACGAACGAGAACCCGTACCCGCCGCCGGCCGCCGTGCTCGAGGCGATCCGGGACGTCTCGGCCGATCAGCTCCGCCGGTACCCGCCGCCCCGGGCGCAGCAGTTCCGCGAGACCGCGGCGCGGCTCCATGGCCTGTCGCCCGAGCAGGTGATCGCCACGAACGGCGGCGACGAGCTGCTTCGCATGGCCATGACGGTGTTCTGCGAGCCCGGCGGCCGCGGCATCGGCGAGACGTACCCGACCTACTCGCTCTACGACGTGCTCGCGGAGATCCACGGCACGACGATCACCCAGGTCCCCCTCGCGGAGGACTGGTCGGTCCCGGAGGATTTCGCGCAGCGCCTGAACGAGCACGGCTGCCGGCTCGCGCTCCTCGTCAACCCGCACGCGCCGTCGGGGCGGCAGGAGCCGCTCGACAAGCTCGAGCGCGTCGCGCGGGCGTTCCGCGGCGTGCTCCTCATCGACGAGGCGTACGTCGACTTCGCGGAGTTCGACGCGACGCCGCTGCTCGACGCGGCGCGGGGGCTCGACAACGTGCTTCTGCTGCGGACCCTGAGCAAGGGGTACTCGCTCGCGGGGCTCAGGTTCGGGTACGGGCTCGGGCACCCGCGGCTCATCGAGACGCTCGACAAGGCCCGCGACAGCTACAACACCGATATCCTCTCGCAGGCCGCGGCCACCGCGGCGCTGTCCGCGCGGGACGAGGCGAGGAAGAGCTGGGAGAAGGTGATCGCCGAGCGCGCCCGGCTCACGGGGGCGCTCCGGCAAAAGGGGTTCACGGTGGCGCCGAGCCAGAGCAACTTCGTCCTGGCGAGTCCGCCCGGAGGAGGGCTGTCGGCGCAGGCGATGTACCGGGCGCTCTACGACCGCGCGATCTTCGTGCGCTACTGGGACGCGCCGCGCATCCAGGACAGGCTGCGGATCACGGTGGGCACGCCGGAGCAGAACGACGCGCTGCTTGGCGCGATCGACGAGCTCTCGCGCGCCGCCGGGGCCGCGAGCGCGTCATGAGCTGAGCCGCCGTGGCGGATGGGGCTATGCGCCCTCGCGCGCCGTCCGCTTCGTGCGCACGTGTACGATCCTTGCGCAGCCCCTGACCTCAGCGCTGCCCGCGCCGGCGGGCCGCGCCGGTGGCATCGGCCCTGCAATCCCCTCGACCATTCACTGGACAACGCGCCCCACAGGTCGGGCCCTAAAGCCTCGTCGATTCACGGCGGGCGAGGAGATTGCTTATGCGTCACAAGCGTCACCAGCATCACCAGAGCAGCCGGTCATCGTCCCATGTCCTGTCGCGCCTGCTTCGCGGCGGCGCCCCCTGTCTTTCCCTGGCGCTCGCGACGGCGTGCGGTGCTGGCTCCGGCGGCAGCCCGGTCGACTCGCTGACGTCCAGCGCGACCGCGGAGGGCTCCGGCAACGGCGGCAGCGGTGCCAACGGCGGCAGCGGTGGCAACGGCGGCAGCGGCACCGGCGGCAGCGGTGCCAACGGCGGCAGCTCCGGCAGCGGCACCGGCGGCAGCTCCGGCAGCGCGGTCGCCCCGCCCGGCAGCTGCGGCGCGAGCGGCGCCGTCGTGAGGCGCACCTACGCGCCCGGGCTGTTCACGGCGGGCGCGGATCCCTCCGGTGATGCCGAGTGCCAGGGCGTGCTCAACCCCGAGCGCGGCGTCTTCCATTTCAGGGATCTTCGGAGCCTGGGATCCGTGGCTGGCCTTCGGGACGAGGGATACACGCTGATCTACGGTCAGGCGCTCATCGACGATTACCGCGCGCAGGACATCGACCAGCCCCTCATCGACCAGCTCAACGAGAGCTTCGCCGCCGTGCGCTCGGCGGGGCTCAAGGTGCTCCCCCGCTTCTACTACGCGACGGACATCGGCGAGGACGACGCGCCGCTCGGCCGCGTGCTGTCCCACATCGACCAGCTCAAGCCCGTCCTGGAGGCGAACGCCGACGTCATCGCCGTGCTGCACCCCGGCTTCGTCGGCGCCTGGGGCGAGTGGCACTCCTCGACGAACGATCTCACCCGTCCAGACAGCCGCGAGCAGATCTTCGACGCGCTGCTTCGGGCGCTGCCCGCGAGCCGGATGACCCTCGCGCGCCGCCCCTCGCACAAGCTCGAGGCGTATGGCGGCCCGCTGACCGAGGAGACGGCGTTCTCCGGAGCGCCGCTCTCGCGGATCGGCCACCTGAACGACTGCTTCCTCGCGAGCGAAGACGACGTTGGCACCTACCAGCTCCCCGGCGAGAAGGCCTATGCCGCCGCGGACTCGGCGTTCACGCCGGTCGGAGGCGAGACCTGCGGCCGCAACCCGCCGCGCAGCGAGTGCGCCTCGGCGCTCGCCGAGCTGTCCGCGCACCACTTCAGCTTCATCAACACCGACTATCATCCTGACGTGCTCGATGACTGGCGATCCGGGGGCTGCTTCGAGACGATCGCCTGCCGCCTCGGATACCGCTTCGTCGTGATGGAGCACGAGTCACCCGAGCAGATCGCGCGCGGGCAGCCGCTGTCCCTCCGGCTGCGCGTGTTCAACGACGGGTACGCCCGGGCCTATAACCCGCGACCGGTCTATCTCGTGCTCCAGCAGGGCGAGGCGCGGCGGGTGGTCCAGGTCGACGCCGATCCGCGCCGCTGGGCTCCGGGCGAGGAGAGCGAGATGTGCCTCGAGGCGCAGATTCCGGCCGATCTGCCGCCGGGCGAGTACCAGCTCGGTCTGTGGCTGCCCGACGCATCCGAGCGCCTGCGCGATGACCCGCGCTACGCGATCCGGCTCTCGAGCGGCGCCGCGTGGGACGGCGCCAGCGGCGTCAATCGGCTCGACGCTGCGGTCCGGGTGGTCGAGTGACCGGCCAGGCGGCCCCTCCGCGCGCGAGCGGCCGCCCCCGCGGCCCAGGTTGATCCGGCGGCCATCAAGCGCTGAGCTTCGTCGTGCTAGATCCCCGAGAGAGGTCCCGACGATGCGACACCCGTTCGAGTTCATTCCAGCAGATCGACGTACACCGTTCTTCTGGTCGCTGCTGGGCCTCGCGGTCGCGAGCGGTGCGGCGCTGACGGTCGCCGACAAGCGCCTACGGACGAAGGCCGCTCCGTGGGGGATCATCTCGTTCGAGCTGGCGGGGACCAGGGCGCGTGTCCGCGACATCCTCGAGTCCTGGGATGAGGATGCGCGTACCAGCGCTGCGTTCAGCCTGGGACTCGATTACCTCTTCTTGACGGCCTACGCCAACGGCCTGGCGCTGGCCTGTGTGATGGGAGCAGATGCCCTGAAAGAGCGCGGCCTGCCAGGAGCTGGCCTCGGCGCGCCGCTCGCGTGGGGGCAATGGCTCGCCGGCCTGCTGGACGCGACGGAGAACGCCGCCCTGCTCGAGATCTTGCGCGGATCCGACGAAGCGCTCTGGCCTCCGCTCGCGCGCCGCTGCGCGCAGGCGAAGTTCGGCCTGGCGGGCGCCGGGATCATCTATGCCCTTCTCGCCTACCGTGCGCACCGCTGAAGCTCCTGCGCAGCGTGAGCCCCTGGGCTGGCACGTCGGCCCGCATCGCACTCCACCGGGATTGCCATGGGGTCCGCCGGCTGCTAGCTTCGGGTGCACCTCGCCAGCCCAGACACGGCTGGCGTTTCTGTTTCTACAGCGGTGATCGACCGCGCCTGATACAGCGCCTGCATAAGAAAACCGCCAAGACGCCGGAGACACCAAGAGAAACCTAAATTTCTCTCCTTGGCGTCCTTGGCGCATTGCCGGTCGTACCCTTTTCGTCGTTGTTGGGGGGCTCCACATCGCTCGGCAGCGTGCGCCTCGTCGGCCGCCCACGCGGGCCGTGCGCGCTTGCGTCCGAGGATCCCGGCGCGGTGCGCTGTCATCGAGCGGCGCTGGTCGGCACCACAGCAAAGGAGAAGCACCGATGAGCCAAGAATCCGAGCGAGACAAGATGATGAAGAGGACGGCGGTCCTCGAGATCCCCGGCATGGATGCCGTCATCCTCCGCAGAGATATCGAGTACCAGGCGACCGATGCAGGCGCCCTGACCTTCGACCTCTACGCTCCACCAACCGCGGTGGCCGTGGCGCGGGCGCCTGCCGTCGTCTTCGTGTCCGGCTATCCGGATCCGGGGTTCGAGTCGGTGTTCGGCTGCAAACGCAAGGAGATAGGGCAGTCCACGTCGTGGGGACGGCTGGTGGCCGCGTCCGGGCTCGTGGGTATCAATTACACGAACCGGGAGCCGTCCGATCTGCACGCGCTGCTCGAGCACCTCCGGCAGAACGCCGCCTCGCTCGGGATCGACGAGGGCCGGATCGGCCTGTGGGCATGCTCCGGCAACGTCCCCATGGCCCTGTCGGCGCTGATGCGGGAACCGAGCGGCTCGCTCCGGTGCGCCGCCCTCTGCTACGGCTTCATGCTCGACCTCGGAGCGTCCACCCGCGTCGCGGAGGCGGCGGCGCAGTTCCGGTTCGTCAACCCGTGCGCCGGGAAGTCGATCGACGACCTCCCTCCGGACCTGCCCCTGTTCATCGCCAGGGCAGGACAGGACAGGATGCCTCACCTGAACGAGACGATCGATGACTTCATTGCCGGAGCGCTGGCCCGCAACCTGCCAGTGACGCTCGTGAACCACGCCGCGGCGCCGCACGCGTTCGATCTGCTCGACGACAGCGGGGCTTCGCGAGAGACGATCAGGAGCCTCCTGGGGTTCCTGCGGTTCCATCTCCTGGGATAGCGCGATCCGGCCTGCGCGCTCGGCTCACCGGGCGCCGCCGGCGGGCGACGCCGCGAGCCCTCGCTCGGCGTCACGCTCTGACGGGCGACGGCTAGGCCGCGCCGCGCACCGCGTCGCGGAACCACCGCTGCGCCGGATCGCGGTGGTGACGCTCGTGCCAGTACATGCGCACCTCGAAGCCGGGGAGCTTCACCGGCGGATCGACCACGCGCAAGGGGAGGATCTCCGCGAAGGCCTCGGCCACGCGCGCGCCGACGGTGACGACCAGGTCGGAGCCGGCGACCACGTGCGGCGCGAGGAGGAAGTGCGGCACCGCCAGCGCCACGCGACGGCGCTTTCCGAGCTGCGCCAGCGTCTCGTCGACGACGCCGCCGGGCGTGCCGCGCGGAGCGATGAAGACGTGGCGCATCGACGTCCAGGAGGCGAGATCGATGCCCTTCTTCACCAGCGGGTGCCCCTTGCGCACGAGGCAGACGAAGCGTTCCCGGTAGAGCGGGCGCGAGCGGACGCCAGCCGGGAGCCCGTCGCTGCGCGCCGGGGCCACCACCACGTCGGCGTCGCCGCGGGCGAGCTGCTCCTCGAAGGAGGCGTCGAGCGCGCGGAGCCAGAGATCGACGTTCGGCGCCTCGCGCCCGAGGCGATCGAGGAGCTTCGGCGCGAGCACGAAGGAGCCGTAGTCGGCGGTGGCGACGCTGAAGCTGCGGGCGGCGCTCTCGGCCACGAACGGCTCCTCGGCGCGGAAGCAGCGATCGAGAGCGCGCATCGCGTCGCGCACCGGCTCCGCCAGCTCCTGGGCGCGCGCGGTCGGGGCGAGGCCGCGCGAGGTGCGGACGAAGAGCGGATCACCGAAGAGGCGCCGGAGCCGGCCGAGCGCATGGCTCGTCGCCGACTGGGTGAGGCCGAGCCGCTTGCCCGCGCGCGTGAGGTGCCGCTCGTCGAGGAGCGCGCCGAGCACCCGCACGAGGTTGAGATCGACCGAGGCCAAGTCATGAATGGCAGGCATGATGGGTATGTCTATCATGCAGTGGATCGATGCGCCGAGCGGGCGCATCTTCTCCGTGTCGACGGCGCGTTCGCCGTGAAGAACAAGGAGCACGCACATGCACTGCGTCATCGCGGGGGTTCGGGGGAGACGGGCTCGGTCGTCGCCGACACGGCGCCACCTCGACAATCGCCTGGAGGTTTCAGCATGAAGGCGGCAGTCGTACATGCGCTCGGTGTCCCGCCGTCCTATGACGATTTCCGTGATCCGGAGCCCGGCGACGGTGAGACCGTGGTGACCGTACACGCCGCTCCGCTCAGCCCCATCGTCAAAGGCCTGGCCTCTGGCAGGCACTATGCGAGCGGAAAGAGCGGCGGCTTCGTCCCAGGCGTCGATGGCGTCGGCGCAGACGCTGCGGGGAGGCGTGTCTACTTCCTGTTCCCGAAGGCGCCCTTCGGCTCGATGGCCGAGAGGTCGCTCGCCATGGACAGCATGATTGTGCCGGTTCCCGACGCGCTGTCCGATGAGCAGGCCGCAGCGATCGCGACCGCGGGGCTCGCCTCCTGGATTGCGCTGTCACGCCGGGCGCTCCTCCGGAAGGGCGACACGGTGCTCGTGAACGGCGCGACGGGCGCGGCGGGGGGCATGGCGATTCAAACCGCCCGTCACTTCGGAGCGAGCAGAGTGATCGCTGTCGGTCGTGACAGGGTGAAGCTCGACCGGCTCGACGCCGACGTGAAAATCGCCTTGGACGAGGACGCGGATCGATCACTGCGGGATCAATTCGATCAAGGCGTCGACGTCGTGCTCGACTTCGTGTGGGGTGAGCCGGCCGTCCGCGTTCTCCGGGCAGCGACGAAGGACCGTGGGTCCAGGGCTGGCGAGCCACGCTTGCGCTTTGTTCAGCTGGGTACCGTGGCTGGCGACGAGATCCCGATCCGAGGTGACATCCTGCGCAGCACGGGGCTCGAGCTCATCGGCAGCGGTATCGGAAGCGTTTCCGTGAAGGAGCTGCTGGCCGGGGCCGGCGAGCTGCTGTCAGCGGCCCCGGCGGCCGGCTTTCGTGCACCGTTCAAGAGTCTGCCGCTCAGCGCTGTGACCGATGCCTGGAACGAGGAGCCAAATGTGCGGTGCCTTCTCCTGCCGAACGCGAAAGCCTAAGGTCGATCATCAGCCTGCATGCAAGGAGAACTGGTCGTCCGGCCGCCCGCGCGTTTGAAGAACGCGCCCGGTGTGAGCCCGACGAGCTGACGGAAGTCGGCGATGAGGTGGGCCTGGTCATAATAGCCCGCGTCCGCAGCGATGCGCGCCCAGTCGCACGAGGTCGCTGCCATTCGCACCGCGCGTTGCAGGCGGACGGTCCGCGCGAACTCCTTCGGGCCGATGCCAACGTTCTCGATGAAAGCGCGGCGAAGGTGCCGCGCTGTGACGCCGAGCCGATCGGCAACGCTCTCCACCCGGACCTCGCCCCCTTCGAGCAAGCGAACCGCACGACGGGCGAGCTGCCCCGGTGCCGTCTCGAAGGGTTGGCCGGCGCGAAGGGCGAGCGCCCGGGTGACGCGGTCGACCACGTCCGCGCGGCTCCTCGCAGCGAGTAGCTCACCGCAGAGCTCGCGCGCCGCGCGGCCCCACACGTCCTCCAGCGGAACGATCCGGTCCGTGAGCTCGCTCGCTGCCACGCCGAGCAGCGGAGCCGACCAACCAGGCTTGAACCGAAGAATGACCGTCCGCGCGAGGCCGGTCTTGCTCTTGAATACCGCGCGCGTCCGGGGGCCCGCGACCCACACGTCCCCCTCGCGCCCACCCTCGAGCGCTCGAAAAAAGAGGCCCGTTCTGCCGTCGGGAAGCCACTCGAGGTCGAACACCCGACCGGGGGGTGCCGCGACATCACGGACGTCCTCGACGAAGCGCGGGAGCGCGAGGGTGGGGAGATCCATCGCCGCGGCCATGTTGGTCACTCTTACGCCTCTCGTGCGGCCGTTCAAGCCGACGCGGGTGGCCGCGTCGATCGGCTACCGCTCGCTGTCGAGCGCCTTCATGTGCTGGGCGGGGTAGCGCGTGCCGCCGATCGCGTCCGCTGGCACGATGCTCTCGAGCGCCGCGACGTCGCTCGCCGACAGCGGCTTGTCGAGGGCCACGAGGGCGTCGTCGAGCTGGGCTCGCGTGCGGGCCCCGACGATCGGCACCAGCGTGGGCTGCTTCGCCAGCACCCACGCGAGCGCGACCTGAGCCGGCGTCATCCCGCGCTCGCCGGCGAAGGCGTGGAGCCTCTCGACGACGCTCGCGTTCTTTGCCGCCTGTTCGCCCGCGAAGCGCGGCATGTACTGCCGGAAGTCCCCCTTTCCCGAGGGCTTGCTGCCGGTGAGCAGCCCCCGCGCAAAGACCCCGTAGAGCGTCGCGCTCATCCCGAGCTCTTCGAGCGCGGGGAAGATGGACGCCTCGGGGCCGCGCGTCGCGATCGCATACTCGATCTGCAGGTCCACGATCGGGTGCACCTTGCTCGCGCGCCGGATCGTCTCGACCCCCACCTCGGACAGCCCGACATGCCGGACGAAGCCGGCCTTGATGAGGTCGGCGATCGCCCCGACGGTGTCCTCGATGGGCACCTGCGGGTCGAGGCGCGCGGGGCGGTACACATCGATGACCTCCACGCCCAGCCGATGCAGGCTGTACGCCGCGAAGTTCTTCACGGCCGCCGGGCGGGTGTCGATGCCCAGCGCGGCGCCGTCCGGGCCGCGCATCGCGCCGAACTTCACGGACAGCTGGACCTTGTCGCGCACCCCCTCGATCGCGCGCCGGATGAGGAGCTCGTTGTGCCCGTTGCCGTAGAAGTCTCCGGTGTCGATCAGGGTGATCCCTCGCTCGATGGCGTGGCGGATCGTCGCCACGCCCTCGGCGTCCTCGGCCGGGCCGTAGGCGCCGGACATCGCCATGCAGCCGAGGCCGACGGGAAAGACGCTGGGCCCGGTCTTGCCCAGCGGAGTCGATCGGAGCGGGGAGCGGCCCATCGTGGCATCGAGGTGGGTCATGGGGTGTTCATGCCACACGCCCGCGGCCTCCGATTGGAAGAAACGGACATTCGTGGACCCCGGCTTCTCGTTCCAAATGGGCACCAAACCCGTGGATCAAGCCCGCGGCTGACGGCCCCCTCGTTCATGGAGTGGCCCCGAGCAACGGCGTCATGTCCGGATCCGCCTTCTGCATCGCGCGCCGATACGCGGGGCGCGCGCCGATACGCTGCAGATAAGCCAGGATGTTCGGCCACGGCGAGAGATCGTACGGCTTGAACAGCCGCATGGTGGTCAGCGAGAACACCGTCATGATGTCCGCCGCCGTCAGCTCCGGACCGGCGAGATAAGGCGCCTCACCCAGACGCTTCTCCACCGTGGAGAAGATCAGGTCGAACCGCTCCTTCGCCACCTGCAGCGCCGCATTCTTCTCGGACGCATCGACGCGCTCCAGAGACCACACCCGCAGGACGGCCGGCTGCAAGGTCCCGTTGGCGAAGTGGAGCCAGTAGAGATAGTCAGCGAATCCAGGCTGGCCGCGCTGCACGGCGAGCCGCCCCTCGCCATGGGTCGCGATCAGATACTCAGCTATCGCCCCGGATTCGCCGAGCACCAGCTGCCCGTCGGTGAGGATCGGCGCCGTCCCCATCGGGTGCAGCGCCTTGTATTCCGGCGGCGCCATCCTGTTGTCCTTCCGGCGCTCGTACCGTTTCAGCTCATAGTCGAGCCCAAGCTCCTCGCAGAGCCAGACAATCCGCTCCGACTGGGAACGCCCGAGGTGATGCACGGTCAGCATGTTGTTCGCCATGAGCCCAATGTACGACCGCACGTCGCGGGGTGCTTGCCGGTAGCTCTCTGCTTCTTGCTCGATCCTCTCACGAGGACAAAGAGGCGTGATGGTGCTACGCTCTCCGCATGAACCTCGCGGCGCTCGCCGAGCTCGCTGCAAGCCAGCTCCCTCGCCCGAAGGACCGCGCTAGCCAGTACGTGCGACCGCTGAAGAACCTCGGCGTCCTCCGGCACCACCGGCCGACATCGTTCGAAGCGGCGGTCTACGAGCCGGTCATGGGCCTTGTTCTCCAGGGGCGAAAAGAAACGGTGCTGGGAGCCGATTCGTTTCCGATGAGCGTTGGCGAGTGTCTGCTCATCAGCCACGACCTTCCGGTGATCGCACGCGTCACGAAGGCCCCGTACCTCGTGCTGCTGTTCGATGTCGAGCTGGAGACGCTGCGCGACCTGGTCGAGGCAATGGCCGACTCGCTTCCCTCCGCCGCGCCGTCTCGCTCGCTCGCGGTCCACACCTGCGATGCCAGGCTCGTCGACGCGCTCCATCGCTATCTCGCGCTCGCGGGTACGCGGACGGACGCGGCGGTGCTTGGTCCGCTCGTCTCGCGCGAGATCCACTACCGGCTCGCGACAGCGCCGTTTGGCAGCATGTTGCGCGACCTGATCCGCCGTGACAGCCACGCCAGCGCGATCGCGCGCGCGATCGCACAGCTGCGGCGTGACTTTCGATCGCCGGTCGAGATCCCGAAGCTCGCGCGCAGCGTCGGGATGAGCGCGTCTTCGTTTCACAAGCACTTCAAGGCGATCACGGCGTCGTCGCCGCTTCAGTACCGGAAGGGCCTGCAGCTCCTCGAGGCCCGCCGCCTGTTGCGCGCCGGCACGATCTCGGTGTCCGCGGCGGCGTTCGACGTCGGCTACGAGAGCGCGGCACAGTTCAGCCGCGATTACACGCGCAAGTTCGGCGTATCGCCGAAGCACGATATCCCGGCATGATTTCTGACCCGCGGCGCTAGAACACCGATCGGCTTGGAAGCCGGGAGATCAACGCAAAGGCGCGAAGGCGCGAAGGCGCAAAAAAGAGATCTTCTCGTTGCGCCTTTGCGCCTTTGCGCCTTTGCGTTGAATTCTCGCGCCTTCTTCGCCTTTTCAATCCGTTTGTCGCTCTAGCCGGTGAGCAACGCCTCCAGCCGGTTACCTGCCGCGCGGTGGCCGAGCACCGCCAGGGCCTTCTCGACGATCACGCCCCCCGCCTCCGCGGCGGGCAGCCCGCCAGCGTGGATGTTGGAGATCACCGTGGTTTCGAAGCCGATCGCAGGATTGCCGCTGAAGGAGGCGGCCGCCTCCTGGTCCGGGCCGGGCGTGAGGCGGTAGGCGAGGTAGGCCGAGAGGCTGCTCGACGCCAGCTCGCCGCTCCCCGGGCGCTCGCCGAGCAGCACGATGACCAGCCGCGCCGCGAGCCGCTCGGCGACGGCCTCCGCGAGCTTCACCCGGCCGTAACGCGCGAGCAGCGGCTGGCCCACGGTCACGCCGCGCGCCCCCAGGCCGTCCAGCAGGACGGGGAGCAGGTCAGGGATGTTGCGGTGGACGGCCTCGGCGCTCAGGCCGTCCGACACCACGATCTGCACCTCGGCCTCCTCCGGCGCGAGCCGGGCGGCGCTCTCCGGGGCGAGGCGCGCCCCCGCGTCGGCCGAGCCGAGGTGCTCTCCCTTGCTGGCCGCCGTCGTGGAGACGAGGCGGAACGCGGCGACGCGGGCCAGCTCGTCCTCGCGCAGCTCGGTGGCGAGCGCCGCCCGCGCAATGGCCTCGTCGCGGCGACCGCGGCGGCTCACCGCGTTGGCCGGGCGCGGGCCGGCGGTCGCGAAGCCGTAGGCGGCGGGCGTGGCCGCGAGCAGCTCGGCGAGCTCGGCCTCGTCCGGGCAGAACTGCCGCACGTCGCCGAAGCGCGGCCCGCGGGTGATCGCGCCCGCCTCGCCCTGTCCCTCCCCCGCGCGCGCCAGGATGCCCCGCGCGAGGGCCCACTCCAGGAACTCGCCGCCGGGCGCGCGGCCATGGAGCTCCCGCAAGGTCTGCACGTCGTGCCCGCTCGTGTCGAAATAGGCGAGCATGCGATCGGTGTTGAGACAGACATCCATGTAATAGTTGGCGCCCGCCGCGGTGAGGAGCTGCGTCGCCATCTGCTGGCCCTCCAGCGTGACGTGGGCGTGGAGGGTGTAACAAGGGGCCATGCCCATGGGCACGCCGAGGAGCTTGCCCATGAAATGGTCCTGGAGGTTCGCGAGGATCATCTCGCGGTCATCGAGGTGCGTCTCCGGACCGATGAAGCCGGTGACGTTGTTGAGCATGAACGGGTCCCAGCGGCGGGCGAGGCCGTAACAGAGCGCCTCGGCCGTGGCCATGTCGATGCCTTCGTGCTTGCCGTACGTGAGCTCGCTGCCCTGGCCGGTCTCGAAATACATGAACTGCTCGGCCTGGCCCGCGAGCGGGCCGCGCGCGGCCATGCGGCGATAGCCCTCGTCGAGGAGATCCACGGTGACGTCGAACTCGGTGACACAGCAGGACTCGGTGCCGGCCAGGCTCTGAAAGAGGATCTCCACGGGCGCGCCCTGGTCGAGCGCGGCGAGCTGCACCTTGAGGTGCGACAGGCAGCAGATCTGCGTGGGGACGCCGGTCGCGCGGCGGATGCGGTCGAGGTGGCGGAGGATCGCGGCGGTGGTCTCCACCGTGCCGGACGCGGGGTTGACGCCGAGCAGCGCGTCGCCGGCGCCGAGGGAAAGGCCCCAGTAGAGCAGCAGGGTGACGCCCCGGAGATCGTCGGTGGGGTGGTTCGGCTGGAGGCGCGAGGCGAGCGTGCCGGGGGCGCCGAGGAGCGTGCGGGCGCGGGTCGGGCGGCTGATCTTGCGGGCGAGGTACACGAGCTCGTGCACGTCGCAGAGCTTGGCGAGCGCCGCGGCCATGACCCCGGTCAGCGCGCGGCCGAGGCGCGCCACCTCCGGGCCGGGGGCGCGGAGCAGGTGGTCCTTGAGCTCGCCGAGGCGCAGCGAGGCGATCCGGGCGAAGGCGTCTCGGTCGATGTCGTAATTGACGCGCATCACCGCGTCGATCTCGCCCCGCGCGTCGGTGAGCGGGTGATCGTGGAGGTGCTCCAGGGTCAGCTCGCCGAGCAGCTCCCGCGCGGCTTCCCGCGCCGCGTCGTCGCTCGCCGCGAGGCCTGCCTGGCGATCGCCGGCCTTGCTGCAGTCGGCGGCGCCGAGGAGCCGCTTCAAGCCGCGGAACGAGCCGCCGTGGCCAGGCAGGCGGGCCGCGTAGACGACGTCGGTCCGGGGGCGGGGGACCTCGATCCGATCGAGCGGGGTCGGTTCCTTCACGGCGCGCTCCTCCCTTCACGGAAGGTTCGCCGAGCGACGTCATGGCGTCATCCCGTAGAACGAGACGGGCAGGACCTGATCGCACAGGCGGCCGACCTGGACGAACTGGGCGCCGTGCGCCTGCACCTCGTCGATGACGATGAGGTCGAGCGGCAGCGCGCCCCAGCCGGTCACGTAGCCACCGAACGCCTTGCCCGCGTTCTGCGCGGTGAGCAGCACGAGGGGGTGCTCCGGGATCGCCCCGCCCTGGCGCAGCGCGTCGGCGAGGCGCGCGCCGAGGCGCTTGAGGGTCGTCGCCGAGACGTCGTCGAAGGCGATCTCCAGGCAGCCGCCGCGGGTGCTCCAGCGGAAGAGGTCCATGGCGTGATCGAGCTGGGCGTCGGAAGAGGCCGGCGAGATGCGCGCCAGGATGGGCACGTCGCGCAGGGGCAAGCGCTCGGGGCGCGGGAGGAACAGCGTCGCGCCGGAGAGCTGGGTGGCGTGGCGCAGCAGGCCGTACGCCGTAGCCCGGCCCATGCTGGCCGGCGTCGCCACCCGCGCGCTCAGCCGAGGTGACGCGAGGATCGCTCGGGCGAGGTCCACGCCGAGATCGCCGTGGTGGGCGGGCTCGGGCAGGGGGCGCCCGGCCAGGCCGGCGTAGATCAGCTCGCCGACGCCCCCGGAGAAGGTGAGGGTGGGCGCGGCGATCCCCTCCGGCAGCGCGAAGGGCACCTGCACGTGGCGCGCGGCCGCGGGCGCGGCGAAGGCGCCGGCGCGCCCCGTGATCGCCGCCTCGAGCAGATCCACGTAGAAGGCGACGACGGCGTCGGCCTCGGCCTGCGAGAGCACCTCGCCCGGGCCGCGGCGGACCCCGAGGTGGTCGAAGGCGGCGCGGGCCTCGGGCGAGAGCGCGCGGAGGCAGCGCGAGCGCGGGTCGAGCGCGACGTGGCGCGCGCCGACGAGGAGGCAGCCGGTGCGCTGGACCTCGCCGGCCAGGCCGAGCGCGAGGCTCGTGGTGCCGCCGCCGATGTCCAGGTTGACGAGAGGCTCGCCGGGGCGCGCGCGCGACAGGGGAGCGGCGCTGCCCATGAAGGCCATCCAGGACTCGAGGCAAGGGTCCTCGGCGACGGCGAGCAGCGCCTCGTCGACGCGCGCGCGGATCAGCGCCGCGAGCGCGTCGGCGTTGCTCCGGCGCGCGGCGAGGCCGGTGATGATCGCCCCGCCGCCGAAGAGGGCCCCGGGCGCCACGCCCGCCTCGGCGAGCCAGCGATCGAGGAGCGCCGCCGCGGCGTCGAGATCGAGGGCGTCGCCGGCGAGGGGGGTGAGCGCCATCTCCGATCGGTAACGCTCCTCCAGCGCGCCGAGCTCCACCCGGCCGCTGCCCGCGGCGCGCGTGAGCGTCGCCGAGGCGGCCACGGCGCAGCTCGTTGTGGAGCCGAAGTCCAGGCCGAGCAGCGTTACCTGAGCGCCCATCACCGGGCCGTCCTGATCTTCATGGCCAGGCCACAGTTATACCGCACCGGCGCCCGCGCGCCGCTCCACGTCAGGGACGTCAGAGCACCCGCTCGAACGCGCCCTGCAGCGCGGCTCGACCGCCGCGCTCGACGACGTCGCCGTGCACCACCACGATGCGCTCCGGCCCCCACGCGAGCATCCGCTCCACGGAAGCGCGCACCGCCGCGCGATCGCGCATCATCGAGCGCGCGATGCGCGACGGGCCGAACCTCCCGTAGGCGCCGTTCAGGCGCATGAAGAGGCGCGTCGGGAGGTGCTCGCTCTGCGCGATGTGAAAGCAGAGATCCCAGACGAAGAGGGTCCTGCTCTGCCGGTGGAAGAAGACCGTCTCCTCGAGCTTCGGCATCCCGCCGATCGCCACCTGGTCGATCTCCGCGGACCAGAGCGGGTCCGGCGCGCCGTCGAGCACACCGGTAAACGTCACGTCAGGGCGCTTCTCGCGGAGCCCCCGCGCGCCGACCAGCCGCGCCCCCGGGAACAGCCGCGCCGCCGGCGAGAGGCCGAGGTGGTGCAGCAGGTTCGGCGCCACGATCGCCCGTACCTTGCCGAGCGCGCGGATCTCGTCCGCCTCCCGCTCCACGCCCGGGAGCGGCGAGAACAGCAGCAGCCCGCCGTCCTCGAGGCGCACGACCGGAGATCGCACCGGAAACCGGAGAAACCCCACCTTCAACGTGTCTTCCGCAACCCAGAGGGATTGATCGAGCCGTCGCAGCATGCTCCAATTGGTAAATCAGCTTGACCATTTGGTCAAGCAAATTGACTATCATGAACAAGCACGACCTCGATCCATGCGACGTCGCCGAGCTCGAGCGGCGCAAGCGCGCGAGCCTCGGGCAGCTCCTGCTCCGCTCGGCGCGGCTGCTCGACGAGCGGGCGGTGGCGCGCGTCGCCCGGCGCGGCGCGACCGGGGTGCGCCGGGCGCACACGGCGCTCATGCCGTACATCGATCTCGAGGGCACGCGGCAGATCGACCTGGCGGAGCGCGCCGGCGTGACGAAGCAGGCGGTGGGTCAGCTCGTGGAGGAGCTCGAGGCGGCGGGCGTGGTGGAGCGGACGCCCGATCCGGAGGACCGGCGGGCGAAGCGGGTGCGGTTCACGCCGCACGGGCTGAAGATGCTCCTCCACGGGCTCGGGGTGCTGCAGGAGCTGGAGGATGAGCTCACGCGAGCCCTGGGGGAGAAGCAGATGGCCTCGCTGAAGAAGGGGCTCACCGCGCTCCTCGCGGCGCTGGAGGCGCCGGAGGCCCCGGAGGCGCCGGAGACGCCGCCCGAGGGCCGGTGAGCGGCGGCGCGGCGGGGCTCCCGGGAGCGCCGGCGGGGTGGGGCTCGAGGCCCAGCGCGTGCGGCAGGAGCCGCGCGATGTTGCGGGCGTCGTCGATGGCGCGGTGCTGCGTCCCCTGAAACGAGAAGCCGACGCGGCGCAGGGCCTGCCCCACGCCGAGCTCGCGCTCGGCGCCGAGGCGGCGGGCAAAGGCCCGCTTGAGGTTGAGGTGATCGCCGCCGAAGGGCAGCGCCACCCCGTGGCGGCGGGCGTCGCGCTCGAGCTGCCGCTTGTCGTAGCCGCCCCAGGAGCAGAAGAGCGCCTGTTTCGCGCGCACCAGCTCCCTCAGCCGCGCCGCCGCCGCGGGGAAGCGCGGGGCGGCGTCGACGTCGGCCTGGCGGATGCTCGTCAGCCGCATGCAGAACGCCGAGAGGCGCGGGTGTCGGATCGGGCGCACGAAGCACTGCAGCTCGGCGGCGGGTCGCAGGGTGGCGGCATCGACGAGCACGGCGCCGACCTCGATGATCTCCATCTCGTCGCGGGGGAAGGCGGGGTCGTCGCTGCAGGTCGCCTCGAGATCGATGACCAGGTAGTGAGTGAGGGAAGACATCGGCGTTCTCCTTGAATTCGTTGCGGGTAGTCTGCGGTCGCGATGACCGGAGGACCCGGACACGATTCCGGACACGCCGAGGGCTTCCCGTGGCGGCGCCGCCGCGATAGGACAGCGCCGTGACACGCACCATCGCACGGTGGATACCCCTCCTCGCAGCGCTCTCCGCCGGGTGCGCCCCGGCGCCGCCCCCCGCGGCCCCGACGGCCGAAGAGGTCACCGCGAAGAAGGCCGCCAGCATGGCGCTCACCGCGCTGTTGAACCGCAAGTTCGACGTCCAGGGCTGCGACGCCTCCGAGGCGCGCGTGGTCCAGGAGGCCGAAGCGCGCGCGGGCACGCCCCAGGGCGAGCGCTGCGCCATCCTCGTCGCCCGGAGGAGCGACCGGACATGGCTCGTCGCCGTCCGCTCCTCGCTCTCGTCCACCTCCGTCGGGGCGCAGGCGCTCGTGACCGTGCTCCCCGAGGCCGAAGGCGTCGGCGCCATCGAGTACACGCGCTGAGCCGCGCGGCGGCCGCGCTCACCGCGCCGTGGCGACGAGGAACAACCGCCGGAACGGAAACGGCGTCTTCCCGTCCGCCGCCTTCGGATACGCCGCCGCCACCCGGCCGCCGTACTCCTCGAGGAACTCGGCCCGCTCGTGCTCATCGAGCGCCGCGAGCAGCGGCCGCAGCGCGGTCCCCTTGGTCCACTCGACGACCGGATTCGCGCCCTCGAGGACGTGCAGATACTCCGTCTCCCAGATGTCGAGCCGCGCCGCGTGCGGCGCCAGCATCCCGTAATAGGCCGACGGCGCCGCGACCGGGCTCTCCCTTACCACCGCCGCCAGCTTGTCGCGGAAGCGAGGCAACCGGCTCGCCTCCACCATCGCCGCGTGCGACGGCGCGCCGTGGTTCCTCGGCATCTGCACCGCCAGCACGCCGCCGGCCGTGAGCCGCCCGAGCAGCGCCGGGAACAGCGCCTGGTGGTCGTCGAGCCAGTGCAGCGCGGCGTTGCTGAAGATCAGCGCGGGCGGCGCGGACGGCGCGAAGCGCGCGATATCGCCCTCGACGAACCGCGCCCCGGGCAGCGCGGCGCGCGCCTGCGCCAGCATCTCCGGAGAGCTGTCGACCCCGAGGAGCCCCCGGCCCGGGAAGCGCTGCGCCACGAGGCGGGTGATGTTGCCGGCCCCGCAACCGAGATCGACGATGTCGCCCGGCGCGGTGAGGTCGACCCGGCCGAGCAGGTCAATCGCAGGACGCGCCCTCTGGTCCTCGAACTTCAGGTACTGCGCAGGATCCCAGTCCGCCATCACGCCCTCCACCGATCCAGCGCGGCAGAGCGTGATCCCACCCGCCGCCGTTTCCTTTCCCTACTTCCAGCAGATCCGGGCGCGCCTGTCGACGCAGAAACCGAGGACGCCCCCGGCGGCGACAGCGCAGGAGCCGCCGAGGCCGCCGCGCTGGACATCCCCGCACGGGAGCGGCACCCTCGCGCCGGTGGATGCTCCGGAGATCTCCGATCTCCTCGTCGACTACGATCCCGACACCCTCGCGCGCCTCCCCGTGCGCCGGAGCGCGGTGGTCGAGCGCCTCCGCGCCGCAGGCCGCCCCGGCGCAGCCCGGCTCGCCGCGCGGCTCCCGGCGCGGGACGATCTGCTCGACGAGGCCGCCGTCGACGCGCTCCTGCTCCGCGTCCACGCCGAGCTGCAGCGCCTGTCCGAGGAGTTCGACCAGGGAGCGCGCGTCCGCTTCGTGCTCGCGCCGCTGCTCGACGCGCTGCGCGCCGCCGGCGCGCCCCGCCCCCTGCGCGTCGTCGACGTGGGCTGCGGGCTCGGCTACGTCGTCCGCTGGCTCGCCGCCCGCGGGGCGCTGGGCGCCGACGTCGAGCTCGTGGGCTGCGATTACAACCGCGCGCTGATCGAGGCCGCGCGCGCGGCGGCCAGCGACGAGCGCCTCCCGTGCCGTTTCCACGTGGCCAACGCGTTCACGCTGCGCGAGCCAGCCACCGTCTTCCTGTCCACCGGCGTCGTCCACCATTTCCGCGGCGACGCCCTCGTGTCGTTCTTCCGCGAGCAGGCCAGGGCGGGCGCCCTCGCGTTCATCCACTTCGACATCAAGCCGAGCCACCTGTCTCCCCTCGGCGCCTGGATCTTCCACCAGGCCCGCATGCGCGAGCCGCTCTCCCGCCACGACGGCGTCCTCTCCGCCCTCCGCGCCCACGCCGGCGACGCGCTCCTCGCGGCGGCGCGCGCGGGCGCCGAGGGCCTCTCCTGCGCGCTGTTCGACGGCCACGTCGGGCCCTTTCCCGTCCTGCGCATCATGCACGCGGTGATCGGCCTCCGCCCGGACCTGCGCGCGCCCTTCGCCGAGCAGCTCGGCCCGCGCGCCGGCCGCCGGCTCGGGGCATTCACGTGATCCCCGCGCTGCTCACCCTGCTCGCCCTTGTCGACGCGGCGTTCTGCGGCTTTCGCGACGCCGCCGGCCGCAACCCGCGCATTGAAAAGCGCGCCTATTTCCTCCGCGCCGTCCGCCGCGGCGCCCTCGCAGGGCTGCTCGCTATCGCCGCGCTCGCGGCCCTCACCTTCGCCGTTCTCGGGCTCGCGCCCGACCCCGCGGGCCTCTGGATCGATCTGCTCGCGGCAGGACAGCGCCTGATCCTCGTCTACGGCGCCTACGCCGCCCTCGTCTGCACCGCCCTGCTCGCCTACGCGCTGCCGATCCACGAGGCGCGCGTGCTCGCCAGCGTGACGATCCTGGGCCCGCTCACCATGGTGCGCCCCTGGGTCCTCGCCGCGGGCGCGCTCCTCGCCGCGCTGGCCGCCGCGCGCGCGGAGACGGCGGCCCTGACGCTCGCCTCGGCGCTGACGATCGGCCTCATCGAGCGGCTGCTCGGGCGCGGCTGGCGCCGCGGCCGGCCCGTCCCCTTCCAGCCTTCGTAAACGGTCCTCCTCAAGCGGCTCCGGCCGCGGCGCTCGCCGCGCGCGGCGCCTGTCGCCACGGCGCCTCTCGCGGCGCGGGCCGAGGGTCGCCCGCGCCGACGAACTCCTCGACCCGCCGCGCGAGCGCGGGGTAGCATCGCGCCGCATTCCACCGATCACCGAGGAGCGCCGCGCGATCCGTCGCCGGCCGCACGCAAGACCCTATGAAGCTCGCTGTCATCTCAGGCAGTCACCGCAACGGCTCCGAATCGGGGAAGATCGCGCGCCACGTGCAGCAACAGCTGTCGTCGTCGGCGGACGTCTCCTCCACGTACACGCTCGATCTCGCCGACAACCCGCTTCCGCTCTGGGACCCGGAGGTCTGGCAGCCGTCCGAGAAATGGGAGCGCGTCTGGGGCCCCATCTCCGCCGAGCTCAAGACGTCCGACGCCTTCGTGATCATCGCGCCGGAGTGGGGCGGCATGGTCCCCGCCGGACTCAAGAACTTCTTCCTCCTCTGCTCCCGGGGCGAGCTCGCGCACAAGCCCGCGCTCATCGTCGGCGTCTCCGCGAGCGCGGGCGGCGCCTACCCGATCGCGGAGCTGCGCATGAGCAGCTACAAGAACACGTACCTTTGCTACATCCCGGACCACGTGATCGTGCGCAACGTCCGCAGCCTCCTCAACGACCCTGAGGCGCCGCAGTCCCCCGACGACGAGCGCATCCGCGAGCGGCTCCGCTACGCGCTGGGCATGCTCCTCCAGTACGGAAAAGCCCTGCAGCAGGTCCGCGCGAGCGGCGCGATCGACCTGGCCAAGTACCCTTACGGGATGTGACGGGCCCCCGGCGGCGAACACGCTAGTCTCGCCGGGTGCCGAAGATCCTCGTCATCGACGATCAGCCCGCCGTCTGCGTCGCGCTGACGACGCTGTTCGAGCTGCACGGGCACGAGGTCCGCGTCGCCGCCACGCCCGATGAGGCGATGGCGGCGGTGCTCGGCGACGAGCTCGGCGCCGTGGTCCAGGACATGAACTTCCGGCAGAGCGCCACCTCGGGCGAAGAGGGGTTGGAGCTGCTCCGCCGGATCAAGGCCGTCGACCCCGAGCTGCCCGTCGTGGCCATGACCGCGTTCACGTCGATCGCGGGCGCGGTCGAGCTGATCAAGGCCGGGGCCAGCGACTACGTGCCCAAGCCGTGGGACGACCAGAAGCTCGTCGCCACCGTGGGCAACCTGGCGCGGCTGCGGGCGCTCGAGCAGGAGAACGCGCGCCTCCTGGCCCAGCGCGGGCGCGCGCGGCACCGGCTCGCCGAGCGCCACGACCTGGCCGGGCTCGTGTACGTGAGCGACGCGATGCACGAGGTCGTGAACCTCGCCGTCAAGGTCGCGCCCGCCGACGTGCCCGTCCTCATCACCGGGCCGAACGGCACCGGGAAAGAGCTCCTCGCCACCATCGTCCAGGCCAACTCGCGGCGGCGGGACCGGCCGTTCGTCAAGGTGAACGCCGGGGCCCTCCCCGACGAGCTCGTCGAGGCGGAGCTGTTCGGCGCCGAGCCAGGCGCGTTCACCGGCGCGACCCGCCTCCGCGCCGGCCGCTTCGAGGAGGCCGACGGCGGCACCCTCTTCCTCGACGAGATCGGCACGCTGTCGCTGAACGGCCAGAAGAAGCTGCTGCGCGTCCTCCAGACCGGCGAGTACCAGCGCCTCGGGAGCAGCGTCACCCGCAAGGCCGACGTGCGCGTGCTGAGCGCGACCAACCGCGATCTCCCGCGGGCGATCGCCGAGGGATCCTTCCGCGAAGACCTGTACTTCCGGCTCAACGTCATCGAGTTGACGATCCCCGCGCTGCGCGATCGCCCCGAGGACATCGCGCCGATCGCGAGCCACCTGCTCGATCGCCTCGCCGCGCGCGCGGCGGGCGGCGAGCGGGTGACGCTCGGCCCCCGCGCGCGCCACGCGCTCGCCGATCACGACTGGCCGGGCAACGTCCGCGAGCTGGAGAACCGGCTCACGCGCGCGGCGCTGGTGCGCAAGGGCGAGACGATCGAGCCGCACGACCTGGGGCTCGACGCGGTCGCGCGCGTGCCGCCGGCGCCCATCGCGACCGGCGCCGCGCCCGCTGCGCACGCCGCGTCGTCCGCGCCTTCCGCGACCTCCTCCGAGCGCCTCGAGATCGAGCGCGCGCTCGTCGAGGCGCGGGGCGTCATCGCCAAGGCCGCGGCGTCGCTCGGCCTGAGCCGGCAGGGGCTCTACCGGCGCATGGACCGGCTCGGGATCCAGATCGAGCGGAAGCTCAAGTAGCGCGCTCGTCCGGCGGCGGCGGCAGGCGGCACTCCGCCTCGGCCCCGCCCCCCTCGCGGCGCCGCAGCGCGAGCGCGCCGCCGTGCGCGGTCGCGATCTCGCGGCAGAGCGCGAGGCCGAGCCCGCGGCCCTGCTGCTTGGTCGAGTAGAAGGGCAGGAGCGCCTTGCCCGGGGCGTCGTCCGGCAGCCCGTGGCCGCGGTCGGCCACCGTGAGCGCGAGCTCGCCCGTCGAGAGGCGCCGCACCGAGACCTCGATCTGGTCGGGCGGGCTCCCGGCCTCGACGGCGTTCTTGAGCAGGTTCAGGAGGAGCTGCTGGATCTGCGCTGGATCGAAGAAGCCTGGCTCGTCCGGCGCGCCGCCCAGCGTGAAGGGCGCGAGCCCGCGCAGCCGCTCGAGGAAGGGGCGCCACGGGACCCGCTCGGGAGCGGGCGGCGGGAGGCGCGCGAGCTCGGCGTACGCGGCGAGGAAGCGGGCGAGGTGCGCGCTCCGCTCCTCGATGGTGTCGAAGACCACGCCGAGGCGCTCCCGCTGCTCCGGGCGATCGAGCAGGAGGCGGCCCGAGTGGAGGAGCGAGGAGATCGGCGCGAGGGAGTTGTTGAGCTCGTGGCTGATCAACCGGATCGCGTTCCTGTGGAGCTCCGCCTCCCGGCGCGAGATCTCGCGCGTGAGCGACCGAACCGAGACGAGGACGTGCGCCTGGGTGTTCAGGCGGAACGCGCGGCGGGCGACGTACAGCGTCTCGATCTCGCCCCGGCGCTCGACGGACACGAGGGCGTCATGCCCGGCGACCATCGCGGCGCGGAGCTCCTCGGGCTCCCCCGCGAGCAGCGCGGAGAGCGTCCTCTGGCCGACGCGTTCGCCCGCGGCGAAGAGGGCGCGCGCGGCGCCGTTGCCGTACACGATCCGGCCCGCCTCGTCGTGGAGCACCATCGCGACGGGCGTGGCGTCGAGCGCCGTCTCGAGCAGGAGCTCCTTCTGGTAGAGGTCGTCGCGCTGCGCCCGCAGGGCGTCGCCGAGGCGGTTGTGGCGCTCGACGAGATCCCCGAGCTCGTCCCGGCGGTCGTGCCGGACGCGCTGCGTGTAGTCCGACTCGGCGAAGCTCGCGAGGCCGTCGGTCACCGCGCGGAGCAGGCCGACCGCGCGCCCGAGCAGCGCGCGGGAGGCGAGCGCGCCGGCGACCAGGGCGAGCCCGAGCCCCGCAAGGGCGGACACGGGCAGGGACGCCTGCGCTCGCGCGGCGGCGAGGCTCCCGGCGCAAGCCGCGGCGGCGGTCAGCGCGACCACGGCGGCGAGGCGGACCTGGAGCGGCGCGCGGAGCGGCGCGCGGGGCCACGCGTGGAAGGAGTTCATGATCGCGACGCCTCCGCGGGGGAAACAGCGCTCGCCCGGAGCGCGGGCACGAGCGCCGCGGCCATGCCCGCGAGCCAGAGGGCCACGGCGACAAGGAGGGCCGTCGGCGGCTCGAGGGGCACGTCGAGCTCGGGGGCCGCGGCGCGCGCCGCGGCCCGGAGCCCCGCGAGGGCGACGGCACCGGCGGCGAGGCCGGCCGTCGTGAGCAGCGCGTTCTCCGCGAGCACGAGGCGCGCGACGTCGGCGCGGGTCGCGCCCAGGGCGCGGCGGATGCCGAGGGCCTGGCGGCGCTCGGCCACGAGCAGCGAGGCCATCCCGATGCGCCCCAGGAACACGACGACGAAGATCGCCCCGAGGAGCGCGAGGGCCAGGCCGCCAGCGCCGCGGCTCGTGCCGGCGTCGAGGTCGACGCCCTCGTCGAGCCGGCGCACGAGCACGGCGCGGCGCGGATCGGCGCGCTCGAGGGCCTCGCGCACGCGCGCGCCGGCGCGGTCGTCAGCGCCCGGACCGACACGGACGAGGTACGTCAGCGAGCGGCCGAGGGCGGGCCCCTGGGCCGCGAAGAGGGCGCGCTGGGCGTCGTCGGGATCGCGGCCCATGGAGACGCGGAACGACGGGACGACGCCGACGACGACGAGGGGCCTCTGCCGGGCGCTCCGGCGCACGATCTGCCCGACCGCGCGGCCGTCCGGGAAGAGGCGCGCCGCGAGCGCCTGCGTGACGACGGCGGGCGTCGCCTCCGCGCCCGCAGCGTCCCCTGCGGTGAGCAGGCGCCCCGCGAGGGGAGCGAGGCCGAGGACCTCGGCGACGCCGCCGCGATCGTCGAGCATCCAGGCGACCGCGCGCGGGCCGCCCGGGAGGGTCGTCTCGACGACCTCCCGGTGCGTGAGGTTGAACGGCGCCGCGGTCGCCTCGGCGGCGGCGAGGACGCCGGGGACGCGCGCGAGGGCCGCGGCGTCGCGGCGGACCGCGGCCGCGCGCTCGTCGAGGGACGCGAAGCTCGGGCCGTCGCGCTCGGTCGCGGCGAGCAGCAGCGACCGCGTCTCGATGCCGCGCGGCGCGGAGGCGCCGCGGGCATAGTGGACGGCGAGCCCCGAGGCGTGCACGGCCACGGCGAAGCCGAAGGCGGTCTCGAGCACCATGAGGAGCGCGGGCGTCTTCCGGCGAGAGAGCGCCCTGACGAGGGGGCCTAGCACGATCGCCGGAGCCCTTCGGCCGGAGGGATCCGCGCCGCGCGCAGGGCCGGGTACGCGCCGGCGAGGAGACCGGCGGTCATCGCGGCCACGAGCGCCGCGCCGGCGGAGCGCGCCTCGAGGTGGTAGTCGACCGGCCGGAGGTGGATGACGCGGTTGACGATCTCGAGCGCCGCCGCGGCGACGCCGATGGCGAGCGCGGCGGCGCTCGCGGCCACGAGCGCCACCTCGGTCAGGAGCCCGAGGAAGACGCCGCGGGCGCTCGCGCCGAACGCGCGGTAGACGGCGATCTCGGCGCGCTTCGCGCGGAGCTTCCCCTCGAGCAGCCGCGCGACGCTGAGCGTGCAGGCGCCGAGGAGGACGTCGGCGAGCAGGACGAACAGGGTCGTTCCGGGGTCGTCCGCGCGGAGCGCGTGCAGGCGCTCGCGCGGCACGAGCTCGGCCCCGAGGACGCGCCGGCCGCGCGCGCGCTCGCCGCGGGCGTAGGCGTCGAGCTCGGCCTGGAACGCGGCCCGGCTGGGCTCGTCGCGCAGCTCGACAACGAGATCCAGCCAGCCGTTGTCGGTGGCGGCGAGCGCGTCGAAGCTGCCGCCCGGGTCCTCGACCTCACGGACCAGCGCCGGCCGGACGCCGAGCGCGAGGCCGGCGGCGCTCGGCGCGAAGACCACGGCCGTGCGCGGGGCGCGCGTGCGCGGGGCGGCCGGGAGCGCGACGACGCCGACCACCCGGAACGGCTCGCCGAAGAGCCGCAGCGTGCGCCCGATCCCGCTGGCTCCGGAGAACAGCGCGCGCTCCGCCACGTCGGAGAGCACGACGGGGCGCTCCTGGCCGACGCCCTCCGCCGCAGGCCAGATCGCGCCGCTCCGGACCGTTGCGCCCACCATGCCGAAGAGATCGCTGGTGCAAAAGATCACCTGGACAGGGGCGAGCGGGCCGTCGTCCGGGCTCCCGGCGGCCACGGCGGCGAAGAGATCCGACGCGCGCGAAGGGTGGGGGCTCTCGAGGAGGACGCGATCCCGGTAGCTCGGGGGATCGATCGCCCTGGGATCGGTGACGGCGCCGCCCTCCCGCGGGAGGGAGACGAAGTAGAGCCCGCGCGCCGACGCGAACGGATCGGACGCGCGCGCGTGGAGGACAGCGCGCGCGGCGGTCCATGCGGCGAGGCCGAGCGTGAACGCCAGCAGCATGATGGCGGTGTGCCCAGGCTGCCGGCCGAGGCTCCTGAGGGCCATCCGGAGCGCGTCGCCGGCCGTCACGGGAGGCCCTCCGGCGGAGCTTCCGAGGGCGGCGCCGGCGGCGCGGGGGCCCAGGGATCGATGAGCTTGCCGTCGAGCACGTGGACCCTGCGGCGCGCCCGCGCCGCCAGCTCGGGGTCGTGCGTTGTCATGACGATCGTCGTGCCGCCGGCGTGGATGCGCTCGAGCAGATCGAGGATCTGCCGCGCCGAGCGGGAGTCGAGGTTGCCGGTGGGCTCGTCGGCCAGGAGGAGCGAGGGCTCGCCGACCAGCGCGCGCGCGATCGCGACGCGCTGCTGCTGGCCGCCCGAGAGCTCGCTGGGCCGGTGGTGGAGCCGCGCGCTCAGGCCGACGCCCTCGAGCGCGCGCAAGGCGCGCTCGCGCCGCACACGCGCGCTTATGCCGCGGACCCGCAGCGGCACGTCGACGTTGTCGAGCACGTCGAGGTCGGCGATGAGCTGGAAGCTCTGGAACACGAAGCCGATCTTCCGGTTCCGGATCGCGCTCGCGCGGGCGTCGGAGAGCCCCTGCATCGGCTCGCCGTCGAGCAGGTACTCGCCCCCGTCGAAGGGATCGAGGAGCCCTGCGACGTTGAGGAACGTCGTCTTCCCGGAGCCGGAGGGGCCCATCACGGCGAGGAACTCGCCGCGCGCGACGTGCAGCGTGAACCCGGCGAGCGCGTGGGTCTCGAACAGGCCGCGCCGGTAGACCTTGGTGACGTTCGTCATCCGTATCATGTCGGTCTCTTTGGCAGGAATTGCAGGTACTTTATCTTCAAGGCCACCGGCCAGACAGCTACCGTCGTCGCGTGAAGCGGCCCCCTGCATCGAAATCCGCTCCCTCTGCCGCGCCGCGCGCGCATCGCCATGGACCGACGCGCAGGGTCGTGGCCGTGGCCTACGACGGCGCGAGCGCCATCGACGTGGTGGGGCCCACCGACGTATTCGCCCTGGCCTCGGACATCGCGAGAGCGAAGGTGCCCGGCGCTCCCCCCGCCTACGCGGTCGAGATCGCGGCCGTGAACGGCGGCGTGATCCGGACGCTGTCGGGGGTGCAGATCGTCGCCCACAAGGCGCTCGCGGATCTGGCGCCCGGCATCGATACGGTGCTTGTCGCCGGGGGCGAGACCCGTGAAGCGACGCGGGACGCCCGGCTGCTCGCCTGGCTCCGCGCGACGACGCCCGAGGTGCGGCGCATGGGCGCCGTCTGCACAGGCGCCTTCCTCCTCGCCGCCGCGGGGCTGCTCGCGGGGTGCCGCGCGGCCACCCACTGGCATTCCGCGGCAGCGCTCGCGCGCGAGTTTCCCGGCGTCGAGGTCGACCCCGACGCCATCTTCGTGCGCTCCGGGAAGATCTACACGTCGGCGGGCATGACAGCGGGCATCGACCTCGCGCTCTCGATGGTGGAGGAGGATCTCGGATACGACATGGCGCTCCAGGTGGCGCGGGGGCTCGTTGTGTTCCTCAAGCGCCCGGGTGGCCAGTCCCAGTTCAGCCGCCCGCTCCTCGCGCAGACGGTCGCCGCGGGCCCGCTGCAGGGCGTGATCGACTGGGTGCTCCGGCACCTCGACGCCGACCTGCGCGTCGAGGCGCTGGCGGAGAGGGCCGGGATGAGCCCGCGCAACTTCGCGCGGACGTTCACCCGGGCCATGCGGATGACCCCGGCGAAATTCGTCGAGGCGGCCCGGCTGGAGCAGGCGCGCTCCTGCCTCGAGGGGGGCCGAGCGTCGATGAAGCAGCTGGCGCGCGACTGCGGCTTCGGCACGGACGAGCGGATGCGGCGCGCGTTCCAGCGCACCCTGCAGGTCACGCCGGAGGACTACCGGAGGCGCTTCGGTCGAGCGTGAGCGGACGCCGGGCGCTCGGCCGAGCGCCGTCGACGCTCGCCGGATCCTTCGCGCACGGCTGCACGCGACGGGGTGCGCGGGTGCCTTGCGCCCGCGTGTCCTGAAAGCAGGGGACGATGTCCTTTCCGCCGCGGCCGGCGCCGCTCACAGTCAGGCCTGCGAAGCGCGTTCAGCCGCGCTCGTGAGCGCCGGGCGCGGGGCGGCGTCGAGACGAAGCTCCGCCATCAGGGCGATCATCCGAAAATGAAGAAACGAAAGGGTTCAGGGACGAACGATGACGGACACCTATGACATCAAGCTGCCAGGTCCTCAGCCGCCGCTCCAGGTCGGCATGGTGCTCTACCCGGGCCTCACGGCGCTGGATCTGATCGGCCCGCAAAGCGTGCTGACCGCTCATGCGACGACCTATCTGCTCTGGAAGACGCGCGACCTGGTCATGTCTGACTCGGGGGTTCCCATCCAGCCGACGGCGACCTTCAGCGACTGTCCGGACGACCTGGACATCCTGTTCGTGCCGGGCGGCATGGGCACCCCCGACGCCATGGTGGATCAGGAGGTCCTTCGGTTCCTGAGGGATCGGGGCGCCCGCTCCAGGTACGTGACCTCCGTGTGCACGGGGTCGCTCATCCTGGCCGCGGCGGGCTTGTTGCAAGGATACAAGGCCACGACACACTGGTCCACGCGCCACATCCTGGAGGCGTTCGGCGTGGAGTGTGTCCGGGCGCGCGTGGTGGTCGATCGCAACCGGATCTCGGGCGGCGGGGTGACAGCAGGCATCGACTTCGGGCTGGCGCTGCTGGCGCTGCTGCGCGGAGACGATGCCGCGAAGCTGACGCAGCTCATGCTGGAATACGACCCCGCCCCGCCCTTCAACGCCGGGGTGCCCGAAGCTGCGGGACCCGAGCTGACGCAGCGCCTATTGAGCGTCCTCGATCCGTACGATCAGCAGATGCGGAAGATCGCCGCCGAGAGGAGCAGCAGAGCGAGCTGAGGCGCCGGACGCGCGGCCGCCACGGGCCGTAGCATGATGCCAGCATCTGTCTCCGCATCCCTCGTCGATCGGGAGCGCGCCGCCCACGCCGCGGCCTCCCGGGGGCTGGTCGTCACGTGGATCGCGGGATACCTCTTGACCGCGCTGCGACAACTCCCCATGACAGAGCTCTGGATCGCCGCGGCGATCACCCCGTCGCTGGCTTCGCAGCTCGCCCTCGTCCACGACGGGCACGTTCGTAATGACCTTTACCCTTCCCTTCGGGGTGCCGCTGATGATGGTCTTTCACCCCACCTGGTCTGGTGTCGAACGATGAGCGCGCTCCGCACCCTGCGCCTCGTCGGCTTCCTGGAAGGGCTGTCCTTCCTGGTCCTCCTCGGCGTCGCGATGCCGCTCAAGTACCTCTTTGAGCTGCCGATCGCCGTGCGGATCGTCGGCAGCGCCCACGGGCTCCTCTTCCTCCTGTTCGTCGGCGCGCTGATTCGCGTGGCCAGCGAGCGCGACTGGCCGCATCGCCGCTCCCTCGCGGCGCTCGTCGCGTCGCTCGTCCCCTTCGGGACGTTCGTGCTGGATCGCGCCCTGAAGCGCGAGATCGAGGGCGACACGCAGACCGCCGGCGATGGCTGACGCTGGCGCGTCGCGTCCACGTCACGCGCGCCGGCGCTGCGCGCGCCGTGCGCGGATGCGGCTCAGGGACACGGGCGTGATGCCCAGGTACGACGCGATCTGGTACTGCGGGACGCGCTCGGCGAGCGCGGGACTGCGCGCCAGCAGCGCCTCGTAGCGCTGCTCGGCGCTGAGCGTGAGCAGCTCCGCCGCGCGCTGCTCGCGCTCGACGAAGAGGGCCTCGGCGACGCGCCGCCCCAGCGTGCTCCAGCTCGGGTGCCGGTCGTAGAGACGCTCGAAGGCCTCGAATTCGACGACGAGCACGCTCGAGTCCTCGAGCGCTTGCACGCTGAGCTGCGACGCGCACTTGCTGAGCAAGGCGGCATACGCGCCAACGAGCTCGCCCTCCATGGCGAAGCCGCGCGTCACGTCGCGTCCCCGCGGGGTGACGTAGAACTTTCGAACCAGGCCGCTCAGCACCAGGCCGAAATCGCGCGGGCGCTCCCCGGCGCGGGTCATGAGCTCGCCGCGCTCGAAGCGCACGCGCCGCGTCAGGCCCAGAAAATAGCGGATCTCCTCCTCGGGGACGCGCGCGTAGCCGGCCAGGAGCTCGCGGACCGCTGCGAAGGAGCCCTCCACGGGCGACGGACGTATCAGCGCGAGGCTTGCCCGACAAGCACGGGCGCGATCTTATCCGAAGTGAATGCGCGCCGCGGGCGGCGGGCATTACGGTGCGCGCATGTCGAGCCGCCGCCACCCGCTGCTCTCGGACGGATTCAGGATCATCG
The DNA here is from genome assembly GCF_051524395.1 of Sorangium sp. So ce117. Taxonomy (NCBI): domain Bacteria; kingdom Pseudomonadati; phylum Myxococcota; order Polyangiales; family Polyangiaceae; genus Sorangium; species Sorangium sp. So ce117. Next base: position 12,598,838 of record NZ_CP150309.1, on the reverse strand, counting down.
CGTACCGCGGCGGCGCCGCCGAGCAGCCCGAGAACACCCTCGAGGCGTTCCAGCACGCCGCGTCGCTCGCGAGCGACGTCGTGATCGAGCTCGACGTTCAGCGGACGGCCGACGGCGTGCTCGTCGCGCACCACGACGAGGACACCTGGCGCACGACGGGCGCGCGCGGGCGCGTCGCCGAGCTGCCGTATCCCGCGCTCGCCCGGCTCGACGCGGGCTTCGCGTTCGAGGCGGGCGGGCGGCACACGCACCGCGGGCGCGGCGTGCGCATCCCCACGGTCGACGACGCGCTCGCCAGCTTCCCGCGGCACCCGTTCGTGCTCGACGTCCACGCGACGCACCCGCAGATCGCGGCGGACGTGGCGGCGCTGGTCGCGCGCCACGACGCGGCGTCACGCGTGGTGATCGCGAGCGAGGCGCCGCGCGTGGTGGGCGCGATCCGGAGCGCGCGGCCAGGCTGGCTGTTCGCCGGCACGTCGCGCGAGGTGCTGCTGCGCGTCCTCCTGGAGCGCGCGCGGCTCGACGCGCTCGCGCCGCGCACCGGCGGCGTCTTGATGATCCCGGAGCGCCACGGCGCGCTGCAGGTGCTGAGTCGGCGTGGGCTGCGGCAGGCGCACGCGCGCGGAGAACGGGTGTGGGTCTGGGTCGTGGAGCGCGTGGAGGACCTGGCGCGCCTGCGCGACCTCGGGGTGGACGGCGTCTTCACGCCGCGCCCCGCCGCGTTCGTCGCGGCGCGCGCCGCTCTCGCGGATCGCCCGCGCTGAGCGCGACGTGTCGTGTCGAGGCTCTCAAGCGACCGCGTGAGTCTGGACTGGCCAGGACTTGCTGAATTTGCGAGGCGGCCGCGTGCGTTCGGCTCGCCCCGGTACGCTCGCCTGCTCGCGAAGCAGCTCGTCCGCCGCGAGGTCGCGACGCGCCGACGGCGCCTATCGCGCCGGTGCGCTATAGGGTGTCGTCGCGGATGAAGCAGCAGCAAGAGCAGCTGTGGCTCGACGACGTCATCGGAGGCCTCCCCCTCCCCGTCCTCGTGCTGAGCCCGGCTGGCGTCGCGACCCACGAGAACCCGGCGTATCGCGCGAGGTTCGGCCCGAGCGCCGACGAGCGCAGCGAGATCGCGCCCGCGCTGCGGGGCGGGCACGCCCCGGCGCTTCGCGCGGCGCTCGACGGCGTCTCGCGCGCCGTGCCGCTCGGCTCGATCAGCGGCGCGCCGTTCACCGGGCACTATTTCCCGATCCGCGATGCGTCAGGCGCCGTGGCGTTCGTCGGGATCCTGTTCGTCGAGGAGCGCGCCGCTCCGGTGACGGCCGCTCCAGCGCTGACCTCGGAGACCCACGATATCCCGGAGGTCGAGCGCAGCCTTCGCCGCATCCTCGACATGATGCCACAGCTCGTCTGGTCGGCGCGGCCCGACGGGTATCACGATTTCTACAACCGCCGCTGGTACGACTACACAGGCGAGACGCCCGACGCCACGCGCGGCGCCGGCTGGAACGACCAGCTGCACCCCGACGATCAGCAACGCGCCTGGGAGCGGTGGGTTCGCTCCGTCGAGACGGGGGAAGACTACGAGATCGAGTACCGCTTCCGGCGCGCCGACGGCGCATACCGCTGGTTCCTGGGCCGCGCGCTGCCGATGCGCGACGACGCAGGGCGCATCCTCCGCTGGTTCGGCACCTGCACCGACGTCGACGATCAGAAGCGCCTCGAGCAGCAGCGGGCCGAGGTCCTGGCGCAGGCCGAGGAGACCAGCCGGCTGAAGGACGAGTTCCTCGCGATCGTCTCGCACGAGCTCCGCACGCCCCTGACCGCGATCCTCGGGTGGGCGCGCATGCAGCGTTCGCGGCCGGAGCTCGCGCCCAAGGCGATGGAGGTCATCGAACGCAACGCCGAGGCGCAGGCCAGGCTCATCGAGGAGATCCTCGAGAGCTCGCGCATCGTGACCGGGAAGATCCGCCTCTACCCCAGGAACACGAGCGTGAACGAGCTCGTCCGCACCGCGGTCGACGCCATCCGGCCGGCCGCTGACGCGAAGGCCATCGGCCTCGAGGTCAGGCTCGATCCCGGTGTCGGGAACATCGTCTGCGATCCCGATCGCTTCCAGCAGATGGTCACGAATCTGCTGGTCAACGCCGTGAAGTTCACGCCGGGTGGCGGGCAGGTCCGACTCCAGACGGCGCTCCATCCGGGCGGCGTCGAGGTGACGGTGACGGATACCGGGAAAGGCATCTCGGCCGCGTTTCTCCCGCACGTGTTCGAGCGGTTCCGCCAGGCGGAGGCGGCCACCACACGGCAGCACGGCGGACTCGGTCTCGGGCTGGCGATCGTCAAATACCTCGTCGAGATCCATGGCGGCACCATCCACGCGCGGAGCGACGGCGAGGGGAAAGGGGCGTCCTTCAGCGTGCGCTTGCCGGTGCGGGCCGTGGCCCTGGCGCAGAGCGAGGGCTCCGAGGTCTCGTCCGAGATCGAGCACCCCTCGGCCGGGACGATCCCCCGGCTCGACGGGCTGCGCGTGCTCGTCGTCGACGACGAGCCGGACGCGCGGGAGCTCGTCACCATGGTGCTGCGCGAGGCAGGCGCCCAGGCGGCCGAGACCGGCTCGGCCTCGGCCGCGCTGGAGATGATGGGTCGTGCTCGGCCCGACGTGCTCGTCAGCGACATCGCCATGCCGGAGCAGGACGGCTACGCCCTCCTTCGCGAGCTTCGAGCCCGCGCTCCGGACCTCGGTGGCTCCGTGCCGGCGCTGGCGCTCACCGCCTTCGCCCGGCGCGAGGACATCGTTCAGGCCCGAGACGCCGGGTTCCAGCTCCACCTCGCCAAGCCGGTCCAGCCGGGCGAGCTCGTGGCGGCGGTTTATCGGCTCGCGCGCAAAGGCGCCTGATACGATAGAGGCGCAGGAGCGGGGAGAATTTCACAGGGAGGCGAGGAGACGGGGAGTATTTTGAAGATTTCCCTCCCCCTCTCCCCGCCTCCCTGTGAATTGTCTCCGCTGAAAAGGGCTGCAAATGAGCGGATTCCTCGGAGGTCAGGCGGGAGCGGTCCAGTCGGCATAGTAGCGTTGCCGCATGCGCTCACAGTAGGCAACGAGGTTGGGCTGGGCCGCGGCGTGACGCTTCAGCGGGGAATCGACGGGGAAGCGGAGCACGCTGGCGAGGAGGGCGTACACGGTCGCGTCCACCGAGCTCGGCTCGGTCCCGAGCATGAAGGGCTGGTCGCCGAGCAGGGTGGCGATGGCGCCGAGATCCGCCGTGCCCTGGGCATAGATCTCCTCGCGGCTGTGGCGCCCCGTGCCCTGCGCGCGGAGCATGCCGGTCATCCTTTTGCGCAAGAGCTCGACGATCACGCCGCCGGCGACCCGCGGCATGAACGGAAGGAAGATGGGGCGGTAGGCGGCCCACCCCTCGGGCTCGCTCCAGCGGACGAACACCACCATCCAGTAAAACGCCTCTTCGAGCATGCGCCGGATCACATGGCCTCGAGCGCGCGCCTCCGCGGTGAGGTGGGCGTCGAGCTTGTCGCCGTGGGCGCGCTCCAGCTGCTCGATGATGAGCTGCGAGTCGCCCATGGTACAGCCGTCGATGTCGGCATAGGGGATCTTGCCCTTCGGCGCGCGGCGCGGGTCGGCGGAGCGCACCTCGTAGGGGAGGCCGGCCATGCGCAGCCAGGTCTCGAGCTTGACGCAGAAGGGGCTGATGTTCGGGATGCCCCACGCGGCGGGGGCCTGATAGAGGGTGATCATCTCGGCGCTCCTCGTTGAAGTTCCAGCACGTCATGTCATCTCCCCGAGGAGCGGCGCGGCGTCCACGTAGACGGATAAGGGACGGAATCCATCGCTCGTCCCCCGCAAGAAACCGGCGCCGGACCGCGGCCGCACGACACCTGTCCGCCTCCCTCGCGGACACCTGTCCGGACGCGGACACGCGCCCTCGCGCGACGCCCGCCGATTGCGGCCAATCCCTTTCGGGCACGCTCGCTGCTTGGGCGCCTCGCATGCGTCTTCTCATCTACTTCGTTTTGCCCTCCGCCACGGCGCTCCTCCTCGGTTGTTCCCCCGAGGCGGCGCCGGGCGCGAGCACCCCGACATTCCACAGGGACATCGAGCCGCTGCTCCAGAAGAGCTGCCTCGGCTGCCACGCGCAGGGCGGCACCGCGCCGGTGAGCCTGGCCTCGTACGAGAACGCGAAGGCGCTCGCGCCGGTCATCGCCGACGAGACCGAGGCGCGGCGGATGCCGCCGTGGGGCGCCCTGCCGACCGACGAGTGCGCGCCCCCTCGCCCGTTCCGGGGGGACCTGCACCTCTCCCTCGACGAGATCGCCCTGCTCCGCGCCTGGAGCGACGCCGGCGCGCCCAAGGGGGATCCCGCGGACGCCCCGGCCCCCTATACGCCCGTCGCGGCAGGCCTGTCGCGCACGGACCTCGAACTCTCGCCCAGGGCCCCCTTCGCCGCGGCGGAGGGCTCCGACAGCTTCCGCTGCTTCGTCCTCGATCCGGGGCTCACGGAGCAGGCGTGGGTCCAGGGCTACGACGTGCTGCCGGGCAACCGCGCTGTCGTGCACCACGCGCTGCTCTTCATCGACGCGAACCGCGAGGGCGAGGCGCTCGGCGGCGAGAGCGGCAGCTACGAGTGCTTCGGCGACGCGCGCCTCTCCGAGACGTCGCTGCTCGGCGCCTGGGCGCCCGGCACGCAGGCGTTCGAGCTGCCGCCGGACATCGGCATCTCGGTGCCAGCGAACGCGCTGCTCGTGATGCAGGTCCACTACCACCCGAAGCCGGGCGAGGCGCCCTCGCCCGACGCGACCCGGGTCGCGCTCCGCCTCGCGGACGAGAAGCCGAGCCGCGCGCTCTCGAACCTCGCGCTCGGCAACGCCGAGGCGCCGTTCCGGGACGGCAACGGGCTTTTGCCCGGGCCGGGCGACCGCGGGAGCGTCGAGTTCCGGATCCCGGCCGGCGCCCGGGGGCACGTGGAACGGATGCGGTACGTCATCGACTTCCCGATCCCCGAGATCTCGATCTACGGCGCCGGCGTCCACATGCACCGGGCCGGCGTCGACCTCAAGGTCGACCAGATCCGCGCCGATCCGCGGGGCGACGAGGCCGACCGCCAGTGCCTCGTCCAGACGCCGGCGTGGGACTACAACTGGCAGCGGCTCTACAGCTACGACGCGCCGATCGACGAGCTGCCAACGCTGCGGTCGGGCGACACGATCGAGCTGCGCTGCACGTACGACAACACAACGGAGAACCCGGCGCTCGCGGCGCAGCTCATCGAGGAGCGCCTGCCCGCGCCGCAGGACATCGTCCTCGGCGAGTCGACGCTCGACGAGATGTGCGTGGCGTTCCTGCCTGTCGTCCACCCGAACCCCTGAGGAGACGCCGATGCCTTCGAACCCCTGTCATGCACTGTTCGGTCTCGGCGCGCTCCTGCTCGCCGCCTGCTCTTCACCGCCGAGCGCCGCGCCGCCCGGGCCCACGACGCCGCGCGAGGACCTCTGCCCGGAAGGCTTCGCCGATTGCGACGGCGACAGCGACAACGGCTGCGAGGCCGCCCTGCTGACGAGCGTCGAGAGCTGCGGCGCGTGCGGCGCGCGCTGCGCGGGCGGCGGCGGCGCGACGGCGCTCTGCGCGGCGGGCGCCTGCACCCTCGCGTGCGACGCCGGGCGGGCCGACTGCGACGGCGACGGCGCCAACGGCTGCGAGGTCCTCGTCGCGGAGGATCCGCGCCACTGCGGCGCCTGCGGCGTGACCTGCGCCGACGCTTGCTGGAACGGCACCTGCGACGCCGCCGTGCTCGCAGGCGAGCTCCGGCTGCCCACGTTCCTCGGGATGGACGCGACCGGGCTCTACTGGACCAACCAGGGCTCGGGCGACGCGCCGGACGGGAGCGTCATGCGGCTCGATCCGGGCGGCGGGACGCCGGTGGCGCTCGCGCCGGAGCAGGAGCGCCCGGGCCCGCTCGCGCTCGACGAGGCCGCTGTGTACTTCGCGCACGCGCGCGGCCTCGCGGCCGTCCCGAAGGCCGGCGGCGAGGTGACCGAGCTCGCGCCCGACGCCCTCCGCGTCACGGCGCTCGCTGTCGACAAGGGCGCGCTCTACTGGGTCGAGGCGGGGACGCCGCCGGCGTTCGAGGACGGCGGGCTGTTCACGCTGCCGCTCGGCGCCGAGCCCGGCGCGCCGAAGGTGATGCTCGCGGCCATCCCGGGCGCCGCCAGCGGGGTGGCGCTCGACGCCGGCCATGTGTACGTGACCGCGCGGGGCACCGGCGCGGCCGACGGCGCGATCTACCGGGTGGCGCGCGACGCGGCGCCGCCGAGCACGCCGGAGAGGCTGCACGAGGCGCTGGTCGCCCCGCGCGCGCTCCAGGCGCGCGGCGGCGCGCTGTGGCTCATCGAGGGGCGCGGGATCGCCACGTTCTCGCCCGGGAGCCCGCTTCGCAGGGTCGTCCCGGATCTGCCGCAGATCCCCGCGCAGCTCGCGTTCGACGGCGCGCGCGTCTTCTGGACGACCGCGCGGGAGGCCGACGGCCAGGTGCAGAGCGCGCGGCTCGACGGGAGCGATCTCGCGACGCACGCGCGCAACCTGAGCTACCCGTGGGGCATCGCGGTGGACGGGACCAACGTCTACTTCAGCCTCGCGTGGAACGGCGGGCCCGCGACGGGGGCGCTGGTGCGCAGGCCGAAGGGCCCGTGACCGCGAACTCCGCCGGGGGAGCCCGACCTCAACGCCGGCCGACCCTCGCGCTCGCCGCGGCGTGACCGCGCTGGATCGCGCGGGTCCAGAGGTCGGGGCGCTCCGGGCCGTGGTCGCCGGCGCGGGCGATCTCGGCGCAGATCGCGGCGGTGAACGCGTCGCCCGCGCCCGCCGCGCGGCTCTCGGCCACGACCGGCGGGGCGAGCGCGATCTCGCCGAAGGGGCCGGCGGCGCGGGCTGCGCCGGCGCCCTGGGTGAGCACCAGGGTCGCGCTCGGTCGCATGGCGGCGCGCAGCTGGGCGTCGTCGAGGCCGAGCCCGGCGAGGTCCGCCGCGCTGCACCGCACCACGTCGGCCTCGCGGAGCAGGGCGTGGAGCACGCGCGGATCGCGCCCGGCCCAGAGGCGCCACCGCGCGTTGAGGTCGACGACGACGACGGTGCCCGTGCGGCGCGCGGCCCGCGCGGCCCGGCAGAGCGCGGCGATCGGCGCGAGCGCCGGAGAGATCCCCGAGAGCAGCAGCACCGGCGCCGCCCACCCCTCGGGCACCGAGAGGGGCAGATCGTCCTCTGCGCGGTGGGCGACCATGTGCCGCGCCTCGCCGGTGTCCTCCAGCACGATGAGCCCCTGGCGGGTCGGGATCAGCGCCACACCCGCGACGTCGACGCCGGCCGCCGCGACCCTCGCCAGGAGCGCCCTACCCGGGGCGTCGTCGCCGAGCGCGGCCGCGAGCCCGACGCGCAGCCCGCTCCGCGCGAGCGCGACCGCGGCGTTCACCGCCCCGCCGCCCGGACGGAACCGCAGCGAGGCACCGCCCGGAGGCGCGAGATCCCAGAGGGCCTCGCCGGCGCAGATGACGTCCAGGGTCGACCCCCGCGACGGCGCGATGCGCGCCGCTGTGTCCCGCCCAGCGCTCGCAAACATCGATGCCATGGGGATCCCCATCTTACACAGCGGGGCTCGCAGCAGCGCGCCGTAACTTGGCCGTCCCCACAGACGTCGAGCTGCTCCTGCTGCACTCGTGGACCTTCGGCGGACGGAAAGTCGCGCTCCTCGACGCGCGCGCGAACCACGGACGCCGGAGGGGGACCGTCGCAGCGCTCCCCGCTGTCCGGGACTTCGAGGCAGAGGCGCGCGGCGCGGCCCAGCACGACCTGCACCGCAGGCGCACGTGTTGCGCCGCAGAGGACAGGCTCTCCGGCCTGCGCCGCGCCTGCGCCGGCCGGCACGAGCCGTGCAATCGTCGATCGTCAATCGTCGATCGTCGGTCGTGACGAGCGCACAAGCGGAGCGCGGGAGGCCCCAATGCGGAACAGGATGGAAGACGTCAATGAATTCCTCTCCCACCGGCGGGTGGCCCTGGTGGGCGCATCGCATGACGACAAGGACTTCAGTCGGATGGTGATGCGGGAGCTCATCGATCGGGGTTACGACGTCGTTCCGGTGAACCCGGGGGGCGGCGTGATCGAAGGCCGCGTAGCGTACGCCGAGGTCGGCGAGATCGATCCCCCGGTCGAGGGGGCGATCGTGATGACCCCGCCCCAGGTCACCGAGCAGATCGTGCGGGCGTGCGCCGCTGCCGGCATCCAGCGCGTGTGGCTGCACCGGGGGGTCGGTCAGGGTGCAGTGAGCGCGCCTGCCGTGCAAGCCTGTCAGGAGCTCGGGATCCGCGTGGTCGCGGGCGAGTGCCCGCTGATGTTCCTCCCGAACGCGGGCTTCGTCCACCGGCTCCACCGATTCACCAAGAAGATCGCGGGGAGTTACCCGGCGCGCGCGTGAAGCGCCATGAACCTGGGAGATCTCGAGATGACATCGTATCCTGTCACCTTCACCGTCACGCGCCCCTGGAAGCTCGATCGCGTCCAGCTCCTCGCGCGTGTCCTCCTGCTCGCGGCGCTCTCGATTGCCGGCGTCACGGTGGGGTTCGTCATGATGCTTGTCTATCTGGCCCTGCCCGCCGTGGCGGCCGCGCTGGTGGCTCAGAAGGGATCGGCCCGGTTCCTGGCCGAGGACGGCCCGAGGCTGACGCGCGCGCTCGTGTGGCTACAGGCCGCGTTCGCTTATCTCTTCCTGCTCACCGACAGGCTCCCGCTCGATCGCCCCGCCGAGACCGCGCGCCTCGACGTCGATCCGACCGGCGCGCCGACAGCGAAGGACGCGCTCCTGCGCCTCTTCACGAGCCTCCCCTCGGCCATCGTCCTCGCGCTGCTCTCCTGCGTCGCCTATCTGGCGTGGCTCGTCTCGGTGGTCGCGGTCCTCTTCACCGAGCGCGTCCCGACGGCCATCTACGATTTCCAGTGCGGCGTGCTCCGGTGGCAGGCGCGGCTCCTCGCCCATCATGCGTCGCTGGTCGACCAGTACCCGCCGTTCGCGTTCGACCCGGGTCCCGTGGACGGCACCCCGCGCGATCACGCGGGCACGTTCGCCTGAGGCGTCCTCTCGGCGCCGAGGAAGGAGCCCGTTCGCCGGTCCTTGCCGCCGGAGGGAGCCGTCACAGGTCGACGACGCAGACGACGCTCGTTGTCGTGTCCTCGCGATACTCCGTGACCTCGATCTGGATCTTCGAGCTTGCCTCGTCCGCTCCGGTGCCGAAGCGAGCCGTGAAGTCCAGCTCGTACCAGGTCTCGGTCGAGATCGGATCGGACACCTTCCACGCGAGCTGCTCGAAGCCGCCGATCGACGTGTGATCGAAGACGAAGATCGTGTCGTCGGGCGCGGTGTGCGAGACGGAGAGCGAGGGGCTCGTGAACTCGTAGGCGCCGGCCTCGCCGAGCTCGAGGCTGCAGGCCTCGCCCGAAGGCGTGGTCCCCTCGTAGGTGCCGACCAGGCAGGCGCTCGCGCTGGGATCGCTCGTCAGGGAGAGGTCGGGACAGGCGGCGATGCGCTCTTCGAGCGCCGAGGGGCTCGGGCCCGAGCCGCCCGAACCCGAGCTCGAGTCGCCCGACCCGTCGTCGTCGCCTCCGCAGGCCGCCGCCAAGCCGAGGGTGAGCACGGAAGCGAAAGCCAGGTAAGAGCGCCGTCGAGCGGGGTTCATGCCGCGGGAGGATGAGGTCATCCGACAGAGGTTAGTGGAGACGCCAGCGCTCGCCCAGCTCTGTCAGATCTGACAGGGGGCTCCGGCCCTCGAGCGCCGCCGGTCCGAGCGGCGCTCGTGCGCGGGCCGAAGGGCCTGTGATCGCCCTCTCTGCCGGGGGAGCCCGGCCTCAGCGCCGGCCGACCTTCGCGCCCGCCGCTGCGTGACCGCGCTGGAGCGCGCGGGCCCAGAGGTCTGTGCAGGGCTTTCGCCCTCCGGTCCTCCGGCCTTTGCGCTTCTTCACGCACCGGCACAGTCGCCCTGACTACGCTGACCCGCATGGCATCCGGAAAAGGTCGCTTGCTCGGGCTCCTCGGCGGGCTGGTGCTGACCGAGGCGAAGGTGCGGGCCGTGGACACGCCCCACCCGCTCTACCGGCACGTGGTGCTCGAGGGCGAGGGGCTGCGCACGAGCAGCTGGCAGCCCGGAGACAAGATCCAGGTGCTCCTCCCCTCGAACGACGTGCGGACGTACACCCCGATCGACTGGGCGGAGGGTCGGACCACGCTGCTCCTCCACGCGCACGGGAGCGCGCCGGGCGCGCGGTGGACGGAGGCCGTCCGCCCGGGCGACGTCGTGCGGTTCGTCGGCCCGCAACGCTCCCTCCGTCTGGGAGGCGTGGGTCTCCTGACCGGCGACGAGACCTCGCTCGGCGTGGCAGCCTCGGCGCGCCGCCTCGGCGCCCGCGCCGTGCTCCGGGTGGCGAACGTCCCCGCGGCGGAGGCGGCGGCGCGATCGCTCGACGTCTCCGTGGACCTCGCGGGGTCCGACGAGGAGGCCGCCGCATTGCTCCGCGAGCGCGCGGCGGGCGTCGCCACGGCGGTGGCCTGCGGCGGCGGCGCGTGGATCCAGCGGGCCCGGGAGGTGCTCCGGGCGGCCGGGGTGCGGGAGGTGCGCGCCAAGGCCTACTGGATCGCGGGCAAGACCGGGATCGACTGACCCTCTCTGCACACCTGCGAGCGCAGGAAGGGTGGTTTGTTGGCCATCCGCGCGCATCCTGATAGCGCCTCTGATCGAGGTGGCCGGGATTGATGACGCAGATCGGACGGTGGGCGCTCGCCGTCGCGCTACTCACGCTCTCCGCTGACGCCCGTCCGGACCCGCGGAGCGGCGTCGCCGAGGCGCCGCGCGCCCGCGCCGGCGTCACGCTCGCCGAGACGCGGAGCCGCGTGCATCCCGCCGCCACGCGGCTCGGTGACGTGGTCCCTCTCCTGCGGCAGGACGCGTCCGCCGAGATCTCGGCGATCGACTGGAGCCCGCTCCGGCTCACCCGCCGCTACGGGGTCGCCGCCACCGTGGTGCGCCTGGACACGAAGCGCACCGGGGAGCGAACCCTGACGGCGGCCTGCGTGGTGTCGGCGGCCGTGCGCGAGCTCGACACGGGTAACATCCTCTTCGTGGTCGAGGGCCGCGCGCGGGTCGAGGACAGCGCGGCGGCCGGCGAGCGCGCCCAGCGCGACGCCCTCCGGGCCGCCATCCAGAGCGCCGTGCGCGCGGTGCCGGACGGCCTGCGCCGCTCGCGGTGAGCTGATCCGCGTAGAAAAAGAGACCCCTCACGGGTCGGATCGACCGCGCTCCCCCGCGTCCGACGGGGAGGACAGCGCGTCGACCTCGCCGCGCGTCACGCGCTTGTCGCCGTCGCGGTCGAGCGCCTTCATCATCTCGCCGATGACCACCTCGGACGGCGTCTCGGAGCTCGCCCTCGAGGCGGCGGCCCTCAGCTCCTCGGCCGAGACGCGGCCATCCCCGTCGGCGTCGATCGCCTCGAAGGCCCCGAGCTGGCGGACGAGGTCCGCGGCGAACGACTCGACGAGGACGAGCTTCGGATCGCGCCCGCTGTCCGCCGGCGGCACCTTCTCCGGGTGCTCCAGAGCGAAGCGGACAAGCGGCGCGATGTCATCCATGCCGCCGAGGAGCCCGCGCGGGAGGGCGATCCGGTACTCGCGATCATCGACCAGCGGGAGGCCGTCGATCGCGCTCAGGACGCCTCGCGCGTCCGTCGCCATCCGGTCGTCGATCTGGAGGTAACCGCCGTGCTGGGCGGGGGCGCGCGACCGCGACGCGGCGACGGCCTCGCGGACGACGCGGCCAGGCAGGAGGGTCACCACCACCTCGTTGCTGAAGGGCACCTCGGCCTTGAGATCCCCGTAGGTGAGGCGCTCCCGGTACGCGCGACCGCCGCGGATGCCGCCGCCGTTGAAGAGGCAGCCCTCCGCCCCGAAGGCGTCGCGGATCCGCGAGCAGAGCAGCGCGCCGAGCGACGTCTGCTGGACCCGCGTCCCGACGGACGAGAGCTCGCTCCCCGGCGGGAGCCGGAGGAGGGTGGCCGCGTCGAGGTCCCGCACGATCTGCATGTGGCGGTCGACGCGCGCGCGCATCGCCGGATCCTCGGGATAGGCGCCGACCTCCTCGATCCGGACGGTGACCGCGGGCAGGTCGGGCACCCCGGCAGGCGGCGCCATGGCCGGCCACACGAGGTCGATGATGGCGGCGCTCTCCGCGTCCGTGCCGGCCTTCACGACCCAGCAGCCGTCCACGTCGTCGAGGATCACCTCGTGCTCGTGGCCGCCGAGGATCACGGGAAAGTGAGGATCGCGCTGCGCCCGCGCGAGCTCGAGGTCCTGGTCGCGGCTCTGGTGCGTGATCGGGATCACGCACGCGCACCCCTCGTCGCGGAGGAGCCGGCGGGTCCAGCGGAGGGCCGCGTCGTTCGCCGGCTCGATGTCGATCCCCCCGAACGCATCCCGCCGGTACAGGCCCTTCACGTGCACGAGCAGGCCGAGGAGGCCGATCCGGACAGCGCGCCCGCCGGGGCTCGAGACATCGAGGATCTCGTGCGTCGGCAGCGCCGGGGCGAACGAGGGCATGTTGGTGTTGAGCCACGTGCCCCGGAACTCCTGCACCCGCGCCCTGAGCTCCGGCAGCTCGACGTCGGCCTCGTGGTTGCCGAAGATGGTGTGGGTGACCGGCAGCGCGTTCATGCAGTCGACCATGCCCCTGCCGTGATCGAGGCTCGACAGCAGGCTCGGCGCGAGGAAGTCGCCGGCCATCACCACCAGGAAGCGATCCGCGGGCGCGGCGGCGTGGCGCCGCACGAGGGTCGCGAGGCGCGGGAGGTTGTCGAGCAAGTACACGTCGTTCACGCAGACGATCCGCAGAGAGGGGCCTCTGGGCAGGGCGTGTGCGGCGGCGGTCATCGCCATCCAAGATAGCCCAGCCCGCGGGCGCGCGACGCCGTCAGCGCCGAGCGCCCCTCGCCTTCGGCGGGCGCCACGCGCGCAGGCTCTCCGCGAGCGGCTCGAGCACCGCGCGCACCCGCGGAATGGCCCTGGCGCTGCGCGGGCAGAGCAGCACGAGCGGGCGTCGCGCGGGCGGCAGGTCCACCTTCAGCTCCACGAGCGGCGGGTGCCTGCGGAAGTGCGGGTGCTCGCGCGCGAGCATCATCGCGCCGAGCCCCAGCTCGCACGCGCGGATCTGGACGAGGTAGTCGTCGGACGCGAACGACGGGCGCCACCCCGGGATCAGGCGGCCGAGCGCGCTGTTCGGCGAGAGGTCGTCGAGCGGCGGCGCCCAGCCGATCCACGCGAGCTCCGCGGGATCGGCCTTGCCCGCCGCCCGCGCCGCGTACTGCTCCGACGCGAAGGCGCGCAGCTCGATGTCGACCGAGGCGACGCTGTCCTCGCCGGCGGGGACGCCCAGCCGCAGCGCCAGATCCGCCTCCCGCCTCGTCAGGTCGAGCGGGCGCACCGTGGACACGACGTGCAGCTCGATCGCCGGCGCGCGCCGCGCGAAGGCCGCCGCGAACGGGACGAGGAAGCCGTGCGCGATGCCGGGGGGCGCCGTCACCCGGACCACGCCCGTGGGCGCGTGCCGCCGCTCCGCCGCGCGGGTCAGCTCGGCGGCCCAGTCGGCCATCCGCTGCGCGGGCTCGACGAGGCCGGCCCCGTACGCCGTCAGCGCCGTGCCGGCCACGCCGCGGTCGAAGAGGGGTTCGCCGAGGAGCGCCTCCAGCTCCGCGAGCCGCCGGCTCACCGTGGGCTGGGTCATCTGCAGCTTGCGCGCGGCGGCGCTCAGGCTGCCTGCCTCCGCCACCGCGAGGAACAGCCGCGCATCGTCCCACGAGATATCCATCTGCGTATGACTACATGCGACTTTCGCCAGTTACCCATTCATTTTTCGGGGAACACACTGGCGGCATGTTGAAACACACCTTCCGCTTCGTATCTCGCGCTCTCCTCGGCTCCGCGCTCCTGCTCGGCGCGTGCGCCGAGCCGCTCCCCGCGCCCAAGGATCCGCCGGCGTCGACGCATGGCGCGGCGAAGGCCACGCTCGGCACGCCGATCCGGCTGCAGGTGATGGAGGCGCTCCTCGAAGAGGCGGGCCCCATCACCGTCGAGACCATCGTCAGCGCGCGGTGGGAGACCAGCCGCGCCGGGCTCATCAACCTGGCCCACGAGCGCGCCGCCGGCCTGACCGACGGCCTCGAGCCTGTCGACATCACCTTTCACGCGCTCGCGCACCCGGCGCGGGGCCTGTACCTCATCGACACCGGCGCGTCGCACGCGCTCGCGGCGAGCGACCATCCCCTCCGCACCGGCCCCGTCGGACAGGCGCTCAACTTCGGCGCCTTGCGGGTGGAGGCCAGCCTCGGCGCCTTTCGCGGCGAGCGGGCGCTGGCCGGCGTGCTCCTCACGCACCTGCACATCGACCACGTGCTCGGCCTGCCCGACGTCGCGCGCGACGTCCCGATCTTCGTCGGCCCCGGCGAGTCCAGCTTCGAGAGCCCGTTCCATGCGCTCACCCAGCCCACCGTGGACCAGCTCCTCGAGGGCCGCGCGCCCCTCGAGGAGTGGGCCTTCGGCGGCGAGGGCGTGATCGACGTGCTCGGCGACGCCTCGCTCTTCGCGCTCTCGGCGCCGGGGCACACGCCGGGCTCGGTCGCCTACGTCGCGCGGACGCCCGAGGGCCCGGTGCTCTTCACCGGCGATGTGTGCCACACGGCCTGGGGCTGGCGGAACGACGTCGAGCCCGGGAATTTCTCGTCCGACCCCGCCGGGAGCGCCGAGAGCCTCGCCTTCCTCCGCGCCCTCGCCGCCCGCCACCCGTCGATGCAGGTGCGCCTCGGGCACCAGTCGCTGTGAGCGCCGGGCCTTCCCGGCAGGCGCTCATCCGTCGGAGGTGAGCTCCTTCTGGAGGTGCCGCTCCAGCCGCTCCAGCACCTGGCGCGCCACGCGCCGGAGCCGCCGGGGGTAGACGACGACGAGGGGCGGGCTCGGCAGCGGGAGCCTGGGCAAGAGCCGGATCAGGCGCCCCTCCTGGACCCGGCGCGCGACAAGCCAGCGCGGGAGCACGCTCACGCCGAGCCCTGCCTCCACGGCCCTGAGGTTCGTCTCGATGTCGTCGGTCGTGAGCCTGACGGTGAGCCCCATCTTCTCGAGATCGCGCACCCCGCCGCTCGCCACGACCCGCTCCGCGGCGAGCTCCGACATGGATGTCGGCGCCGGCTTGCCCGCGAACAGGCCGGCGCTACCGACGAGCCACTGGGGCGAGGTCCCCAGCGTTCGCTCGATGAACGAAGGCTCGCTGCGGACGCCGACGCGAAGCGCGAAATCGAACGCGCCTGCCACGAGGTCGACCCGCTGATCGGTGAGCGCGGCGTCCACGACGAGCCCCGGCGATTCATGCATGATCCGCACGAGCTCCGGCAAGAGGAGGCGGCGGCCGAGCGCCCCGGGCGCCGAGAGCTTCACGCGGCCCGCGAGGTCCCCGAAGCCGGAGGCGGCGCGGAGCTCCGCGTCCTCGAGCGCGCGCACGTGCTCCTCGATCTGCTCGTAGTACGCGCGCCCCTCCAGGGTGAGCGCGACGCGCCGGGTGGTGCGCTCGAACAGCCGGAGACCCAGCCGCGACTCCAGATCGGCGATCCCGCGGCTCGCGGCCGATTGGGTCATGGATAGCTCGCGCGCCGCCCGCGAGAAGCTGCCGCTGTCCGCCACCTTGCAGAACACGCGCAGCGCGAGGAACCGATCCATGGCTCAATCTATTCTGAATTGAACTAACTGTAAGCCGTATTCTATCGCTACCGGCATGAGCGGGCGCTGGCCATCCTGCGTGCATGCTCGTACGCCACACGTTCGATGGGCCGAGGCGGGGCCGTCTGCTCCGCCTCCTCGCGTTCTTGAGCGCGCTGCTGCCGCCTCTGGGCGCCCGCGCAGCCGACGCCACGGGGGCATCCCCGCCGCCGGAGGTCGCGCCCCGCGGCGCCGATTCCGCGGGTGCGGGGCCCGCGGAGGCTCGCCTCGTCCTTGGATCACGCCTCGTGGGCAGGGACACGGGCGGCGGCCTGGAGCTCGACGGCCGCGTGCGCCTCGCGGGCGGGGCGCAGCTCGGAGCCGCTGCCTCCTTCTGGGCCCTCGAGCGAGCGTACATGGGGGGGCGAACGGTGAAAGGCGCGAGCGGCGCCTCGGGCGCTGCGGTCTTCCTGATGCCGCTCGTGACGCGCGGCCCGCTCGAGCTCGATCTGCGCCTCAAGACGGGGTTCCTGGCGCTCCGGGACGTCGGAGACGGCGACGGGGGAGGCGGCAACGGGGGAGGCGGCGACGCGCCCGCGTCGGCGCTCCGGCACGTCGACGAGCTATCGATGGTCGCGCACGTCGCGCTCGGCGAGGCGTGGCTGCTCCGCGCCGGGGCCACCGTCGGCTTCGAGCTGGAGCTCGATCCGACCACGGAGCTGGCCGACCTGGCGCAGGTCCTCACGGCGGGCGCCGGCTACGCCGTGTCCGAGCACGTTCTCCTCACCCTCGACGCGAGCGCGGGAGGCAGCTTTGGATTCAACGGCGACAACGGCAAGTTCCTGCTCGAGGGCTCCTTCGGAGCGCGCTTCGCTTTCGGACAAGGAGGCTCCCGTGTCGCTCACTGACCGCCGCGGCCACCGCCTTCACCTCATGACGCTCGCGTCGAGCGCGTGCCTGGCGCTCCTGCCCGGGGCCGCGCGGGCCGACGCGCAGGCTCCGGACGCCGGGTCCGGGGCCGTCGAGCGCGCCGGCGCGGATGCCTTCGATGCCAGGCCGCCCGGGGCTGCGGACGCGCGGGGCGCGCGCCGTCCCGCGCCGGACGTCCCTGTGGGCGGCTTCGTCGACCTCGAGTGGCGCGTGATGGGCCTGGGAGGACACGTGTCGCACGGGCCGGCGTTCGCCGCCGGCGTGACCTTCGCCAACGGCCTGGTGCGCCTCGGCCTGGGTGGGCTCGGGCGGCCGGGGCCCATGAATCCGGCCACCTTCGAGGTCACGCTGCCCGGAGGGCAGACCTACAAGGGGCAACGCACGCTCGAGCTCAAGTCCGACGGATCCATGCTGGGCGCGCACGTCGGGCTCTCGTTCCGGCTGCCCTTCGCGGAAGCGCTGGCGATCCAGATCCCGATCACGGTCGGCTACGGCGGGTTCGGCTTCTACTTGCAAGGGAACGATCGCAAGACGCCCGACGGACGCCGCGTGAGCGCGTGGGAGGACGAGCTCTTCGCGGGCAAGGACTCCTTCCTTGGCCTGGTCGTCGACACGGGGCTGCGCCTCGGGTACCAGCCGGACGACGCGCCGTGGTTCAGGCCCTACGTGGGCGCGAGCTTCACGGCGGTTCCCGGCTTCGACACGGTGGTTCGAGACGATTACCTCGGGTTCAGCGGAGTCCTCGGCGTGGAGATCGGCCACGGCATCTGAGCGGGCGCCTTCGCCGGTGTCGTCGGGTGGTCTGCCCGGCCTGGCGCGCGAGCGCGCTCGATGAACGCGCTTCTCGGGTATTCCGCTGGAAGCCGACCCGACTCCCATCGTCTGTGCAACAGGCCGGCTCGTTAGGCTCCTTCGGGAGCTCAGGAGCTCCGCACCGGCTCCGCGAGCCAGCGAATCAGCGCCTCGCGCTCGAGATCGAGCAAGGCATCTTCGACCTCGCCCGGACCGCTCGCGCGGGCTCGCTCGAGGATCGAGCGCTCTTCTTCCGTCGTCGGCCGTCGACCGATCCGCCGCGCGAAGAGTCGACCGAGCAGCTCCGCGGTCGCCTTCTCCTCCCCGCGCTGCTCGCCCCTCCTCTCACCTCGTTGCTCTCCTCGTTCCTCCCCTCGTCGCTCGGCCTCGATGATCAGCTCCCCGATGATCGGCGTGCGCCGGAGCAGCCCCTCTTCCTTGTCCTCCACCATGTCGACGAGCTCCTTCATCAGATTATGCCCCCAGGGATCGATGGCCGCCATCACCAGCAGCGCCGTGTACAGCTCGGCCCGCTCCGCGGCCGTCGCCGCCCCCGCGTGGATCTCCGCGACGACCTCCCGCAACGCCGCCGCGGTCGCGTTCCGCGCCAGCGGGGCGAACACCAGCCAGAGCACGCTGCCGCGCGCCCGGAGCTCGCCGATCGTGTGCTGGTAGACGGCATCGATCCTGAAGTGCGCGCCGCTGAACGGCCGCCCCGGCCAGGCGGTAGAGCGCTCGCCCGTCGCGGGCAGGCGCCGCCTTCTCCCCGAGAGGACCACGACGACGCTCTCGATCGGCGGCACAGGCTCGCCCTCCCCGCAGGAGGTATGCGCGTCGGGCGGGTGGCGGCGCCATGGCGGGCTGCGCTCAGGGGTCGAACCGGTAGGTGGTCTCTACGGCGGACGCCCGCGCCCCGAACTCTCGACAGAAGCCGTTCAGCGCCGGATAGGGCTCGGTCGGCAGGACGCGCCGGAACTCCAGATGCGTGACGAGGCAGAACAGCGCGACCTCCAGGTAGCTCAGATCCCGGTCCGACGGGAGCGCGGCGAGCGCGGGCCCCGCGTTGTCCTCCAGCCATGACATGGTGTTCAAAAGGCTCTTTCGCTGCTTGGCATGGTGCGCGCTTCCGTCGTCGGCCCCGGCGGCGCCGGCCATGATCAGCCCGACCTCCGTCGCCATCGCATGAACGACGAGCTCCTGGGCGTTGGCGAGGAGGGGTTGGTCGAGGTCCTCCGGCCATACCGTGCGTACCGCGCGCTTCGACTGCCGCGACAGCTCGCGGCAGATAGTGAGCGCGCCGAACCACACGCCGCGGGATGTCCGGAGAGCCGGCATCTTGAGCGCGGGGTTGCCCCCGTAGTCCGCCGCGTTGGACGACATGAGGTCCCGCACGACCTCGAGCGAATGGTCGACCCCCATCTCCACGGCGAAGATCCGCGTGACACGCGTGAAGTGCGAGCTGGAACGGCCGACGATGACGGGCTTGACGAGCTCTCCTAGAGCCTCTGACATGCTTGCTTCTCCGATCCGGGAACCGTTCTGTGTCGATGCGGGTCCGGCCCGTGGAGCGCCTTGAGCTCCGACCCAGCCCCGTCGCGCCGCTCCCACGCATCGTGGATACACCGCGTATCCGACGCCGGACCCGCGCTGTCAAGCGTCCCAGTTGGCCACCCGAGTCCCGGATTCACGATGTCCACGCGCTCATCTGATCTATGGGATGCGCATCCTCGCAGCGCCCTCGCCGGCCTCCGGCCCGTCCGGAGGCGGCAGCGCGACCGTCTGCGCCTCGATCCGGGGGAGCTCGCGCCGCAAACGAGCGCGCTGGAAATCCGCGTCGAACGGACCCTTGAACCACAGCACCAGCACGTAAATCCCTCCGAACGACTCGGCGAGGTACGAGTCCTCGGGAGGAGCGGCGGGGCGAGCCACGCGGAGCCGGCCGCCCCGCCGCAAGGGTGGACCCGACCGACCGGCCATCTCCCGCTCGGCAAAGCGCGCGGCGAGCGGGAGCAACGTGGGCGCGACCGGCCAGGCACACCAGATGTTGTTCGATTCATCGATCACGGCCGCGGCGGCGGCGCCGGCGCGGGCCACCAGATCGCTCAAGGTGTCTCGCAGCGCCTTCCACTCGGGGATGTCGTCGCTGAGGGGCATGCATCCCAGTGTAGGCCCTTCGCGAGGGCAGGCAGGCTCATCCTCCGGCGCTCCAGCCCGACCCGGCCAGGCCAGGCCAGCGACGACCCCGCGGCGACGCCCCTGTCACACTCTCGCCCGCTGGGCCGATGGTCCAGGCATGAGAGCCGCCGCTCCGACCGCCCTCGCTTTCCTCGCCCTCGCCTGCGCCCCCTCCCCGCGCGACCCGGCCCCGGCGCCGCCGCCCAGCCCCCCTGCCGCGGCGGAGGCGCCGCCGCCGCCCATCTGCGCCCGGCGCGCGGCGGGCCCCGCGCCGGCGTCCCTCGACGCGACGCACGCCGGCTCCGGCGTCGCCCTCGCGGAGCTCGGCGGGCGCACCCTCGCCTTCGTCGCCGACGAGGACGACGCCGCCCTCCACACCGTCGACGTCGACGCCCGCGCCGCGCTCGCGCGCACGCCGCTCGCGGGCCGGCCCGCCCAGGTGATCGTGCTGGGTGACGGCCGCGTCGTGGCCTCGCTGCGCGACCGCGCCCTGCTCGAGGTGCTGGAGCCGGTGAGCCCTGCCGCCCCGCTCGAGCGAAGGTGCCTGGTGCCCGTGGCGAGCGAGCCGGTGGGCCTCGCGATGACGCCGGACCGCGCCACGCTGCTCGTCGCGAGCCGCTGGGGCCACGCGCTGACCAGCCTCGCGACCGCCGACCTCCGGCGCACCGGCGAGCTCCCGCTCGCGCGGGATCCCAGCGCGGTCGTCGCGTCGAGCGACGGCCGGCGCGCGTTCGTCTCCCACGCGGTCGGCGGCCGCATCAGCGTCGTGACGCTCGGCGAAGGCGGCGCGCCGACCGGCGCGCGGGAGCTGTCGACCGACGGGGTGGAGCGGCGCTCCCCGAGATCGACGTCGAAGCTCGCCAAGCCTTTCCCCCGCAGCTCGAGCGGGCCGTCGCGGAAAGTGTCCTTCGATCTGGAAGACGGGACGCCGTTCCAGATGCGCCGCCCGACGGTAAGCGTGGATCGCCGCGGCTCCCAGGGCTTCGCGCTGGCGCGCGCCGCGAGCGGCGCGGTCTTCGCGCCCATCGCGCTCGTCGATCCGGGGCCCGCGACGGGCGGCGGCGGTTACGGCAGCGCGCTCGTCCACACCGTGATCGAACACATCGCGGTCGTCGACGCGATGGGCGAACGCGCGGACGTCCCGCCGGTCTCGGCCCACCTCGGGCTCCGCGGCTGCCGGCTCCCGCGCGCAGCAGCGATCGAGCCCGGGGACGAGGTCCTGCTCGTCGCGTGCCTCGGCCACGACGAGGTGATCGCCTACGACGCCCGCGCCCAGATCCCCGGCAAGCCGCAGCGGACCGGATCGGTGCGGGATCGCGAGATCTTCCGCGCCCGCGTGGGCGCCGGGCCCATCGCCATCGCGGTCGACGGCGCGCGCCGGCGCGCCGTGGTCTTCTCCCGGTTCGACGGCGCGCTGACGATCCTTCCCGCCGCGCGCGACCCGGGGCCGACCGCGATCGGCGCCAACGGTAAGGAGTTCGCGGGCGAGCTGCCGGTCATCGCCCTGCCCCGCGCGCCGCGCCTCGACGAGCAGCGCGCGGAGGGCCAGCGGCTCTTCCACGCGGCCGGCGGCCGTCGCGTCGCGTTCGACGGCCGCGCCTGCGCCAGCTGCCACCCCGACGGCCGCGACGACGCGCTCACCTGGTCGACGCCGGAGGGCCCGCGCCAGACGCCGATGCTCATGGGGCGGCTCGACGGCACCGCGCCGTACGGCTGGGAGGGCGGCAAGAAGGACCTGGAGAGCCACTTCGCCCGCACCATGTCCCGGCTCGCGGGCACCGGCCTGAGCGCGAAGGAGCGCGACGCCATCTTCGCGTACCTCCGCGGCATGGATCCGCCCGCCGAGGCGGCGGTCCTCACGGCCGAGGAGCGCGCCGCGCTCGCGGCGGCGCCGGCCGGCGCCGCAGAAGCGGCAGCCGCAGAGCCGGCAGCCGCAGAGACGGCAGCCGCGGCGGCCGTCGCCCGCGTGGCCCTCGCCGCGCGCGGCGAGGAGCTCTTCCACGCCCGCGAGGCGGGCTGCTCGAGCTGCCATGTCGGCAACGAGCTGACCACCGACGGCGCGCGGCACGACGTGCGGAGCGCGACGCGCTTCGAGACGGAGCGCTCCTTCGAGACGCCCTCGCTGCGCTTCGTCGGCCGGTCCGCGCCGTACTACCACGACGGCCGCTACCCGACGCTGCTCGCGCTGGTCGAGGGGGTGGACGGCTCCATGGGCCACACGGCCCACCTGTCGGCCGGGGATAGGCGCGCCCTGGTCGCTTACCTGGAGTCGCTCTGAGGGTGGCGCGGCCGGCCTGATACGCGTCGTCCCGAGCGGGGCGACGCTCGACGGCCACGCGCCCGATCTCCACGCCTCTCGCGGGAGCTCACGAGTGGCGAATCGGCTCCGCGAGCCAGCGAACCAGCGCCTCGCCCTCGAGATCGAGCAAGGCATCCGTGACCTCCCCCGGGCCGTTCGCGCGGGCTCGCTCGAGGATCAAACGCGCTTCGTCAGCCGTCGCCCGATCCGCCGCGCGAAGAGGCGGCCGAGCAGATCTGCGATCGCCTCCTGTCCTCGTTCTTCGCCTCGTCGCTCGGCCTCGATGATCATCTCTCCGATGATCGGCGTGCGCCGCAGCAGCCCCTCTTCCTTGTCCTCCACCATGTCGATGAGCTCCTTCCGCAGATTATGCCCCCAGGGATCGATGGCGGCCATCACCAGGAGCGCCGTGTACAGCTCGGCCCGCTCCGCCGCGGCCTTTGCCCCCGCGTCGATCTCCGCGACGACCTCGCGCAGCGCCGCCGCGGTCGCGTCTCGCGCCAGCGGGGCGAACACCAGCCAGAGCACGCTGCCGCGCGCCCGGAGCTCACCGATCGTGCGCTGGTAGACGGCGTCCACGCGGGGTGGCGGCGCCATGGCGGGCTGCGCTCAGAGGCCGAATCGAGCTGCGATCTCGCTTGCCGACGCCGGCGCCGCGAAATGTCGAATGTCGGCAGATACCGATGCTCCTGGGACAACTCGACGGCTCCGCGCCGTACATCCCGGGAGTCGAAGATGGCCGCGCGACCGGCGCCCAGCGCGGGTCGCGCGGCCCCCCCTCAGGCCGAGAACCCGCCGTCGATGGTGATCGTCGCTCCGGTGATGAAGCGCCCACCTTCGCCGGCTAGATGAGCGACCGTGGAGGCGATGTCGTCGGTGTTGCCGTAGTGACCGAGCGCGAGCATGCTCCGCTGCCCATCCGCTCCAGCGCCGTTGGCCGGGTTCATGTCCGTGTCGATCGGGCCAGGCTGGATGAGGTTGGCGGTGATGCCGCGCGGCCCGAGATCGCGGGCGAGGCCCTTCGTGAGGCCGACCAGCGCGGTCTTGCTCATGGAGTACAGCGTGATTCCCGGCCCCGGCACCCGGTCGGCGAGGCAGCTGCCGATGCTGACGATGCGCCCGCCAGCGCCCATGTGCCGCGCCGCGGCCTGCGAGGCGAGGAAGACGCCCCGCACATGGATCCCCAGCGTCTTGTCCAGGTCCGCGAGCGTCACGGCCTCGAGCGGCGCCATGATGGCGACACCGGCGTTGTTGACGAGGATGTCCAGCCTGCCGAACTCGGCCACCGTCCGCTCGACCGCGGCGACGATCGCAGCCGGATCCGCTGTGTCCGCCGCGATCGCCATCCCCCGCCGACCCGCCGCCTCGACGTCGGCGATCACCGAGCGCCCCTTGTCCGCGGCGCTCACGTACGTCAGCGCCACATCCGCCCCGCCCCGCGCCAGCCGCTTGACGATCGCCGCGCCAATCCCGCGGCTGCCCCCGGTCACCAGCGCCACCTTGCCTGCAAACTCCGCCATCTGGTCCTCTTTTCTGTACAGATCGATACAGAATATATACGTTGTCCCGTGATCGGTGGTCAATCGGTTTTTTTATCGATCGTCACAGAAACACAGAAAGGTCTCGCTGATGGTCGGACGAGGTCGCCCTCGCAGCTTCGATCGGGACGCCGCCTTGCGGCGGGCGATGGAGGTGTTCTGGGAGCGGGGCTACGAGGGCACCTCGCTCAGCGATCTCACGGCTGCGATGGGCATCAACTCGCCGAGCCTCTACGCCGCGTTCGGCTGCAAGGAGGCGCTGTTTCGCGAGGCCGTGGCGCTCTACAGCGAGGTCGAGGGCGCGGCGACGAACCGGGCCATGATCGACGAGCCGACGGCGCGCGGGGCGGTCGAGGCGATGCTGCGCGGCAACGTGGAGGGGTACGTGACGCCGGGCAAGCCGAGCGGCTGCATGATCGTGCTCGCCGCGACGCTCGGCACGCCGGAGAACGAGCGCGTGCGCGCCTACCTCGCCGGGTGCCGGCGGGCTGCGCTCGACGCGCTCCGGCGCCGGCTGGATCGCGGCGTCGCCGAGGGCGACGTGCCGGCGGGCACCGACACGGCGGCGCTCGCCGCCTTCTACACCACCGTGCTCCAGGGCCTCTCCCTCCAGGCCCGCGACGGCGCCTCGCGCGAGGCGCTCCGGGCCATCGTCGACTGCGCGATGGCCGCATGGGAGACGCTGGCGAGGCCGCGCGCCGCGGTCTGAGCGCGGGCGGCGAGCCCGCGCTCTACGTGGCTTCGTTCATCGGCCGCATGACGATCTGCACGATGCGCGAGCGGTCCCGCGGCAGCGCGGCGAGCACAACGGCCTCGGCCACGTCCTCCGGCGTGGAGAAGCCCTGCATGCGGTCCGAGCCGGCGGTGCGCCCGTCGCCGAGGGCGAAGTGCGTCTCGACGCCGCCAGGACAGACGGCGCTCACCTTGATGTTCTCCTGCCAGAACTCGCGATCGAGCGCCTGCGTCAGGCCCATCTGCGCGAACTTGGAGGCGCAGTAGATGGCCTCGCTCGGATAGCCCTGCAGGCCGGCGACGCTGGCGACGTTGATGATGTGGCCGCCGCCCTGGCGGCGCATGTGGGGGATCACCTCGCGGCAGAACAGCCATGTCCCCTTCACGTTCGTCGCCATGATGCGGTCGTAGTCGTCCTCGGACCACTCGAGGAAGGGCCGGTATCCGCCGATGCCCGCGTTGTTGACGAGGATGTCGACCCTCCCGAGCTCGCGGACCGCCCGCTCCACGCACGCGGCGACGGACGCGGCGCGGGTGACGTCGGCCTCGATCATCAGCCCGCGGCCGCCCGCGTCGCGGATCTCCCGCTCGAGCGCCGCCAGATCGGCCGCGTTGCGCGCCACGCCGACCACGACGGCCCCCTCCCGGCTCAGCGCGAGCGCGCTGGCCTTCCCGATTCCCCTGCTCGCCCCGGTGATGAGCGCGATCTTGTCCTTCAGCCGCACGGTGTCCCCCTCTCTCTCCGCCGCGCGCAGAAGAGAGGAACGGAGCGCCGCTCCCCCGCGCCGGCGGAGGCACGCTATCACGGGCGCGGCTCGCCGGCGCGAAGCCGGTGCCCGGCCTCAGGCGGAGCGCCGGCCTCGAGCCAGGCTGGTTTCAGTGGCGGCGGTCACGGCCCTCGCGCTCCGCGGCGCGCCGCCGGGAAGCACGGCCGGGCTGAAGGGGTGATATAGGACCTGCCATGACCACGCCCGCGCTCCCATCGAAGCTGCCGTCGACCGGGGTCAGCATCTTCACGGTGATGACGCGGCTCGCGAACGAGCACGGCGCCATCAACCTGTCGCAGGGCTTCCCGGATTTCGACTGCGCGCCGGAGCTGGTGGAGGCCGTCGCCCGCCACATGCGCGCCGGCCACAACCAGTATGCCGCCATGCCCGGCGCGCTGGCCCTGCGCGAGGCGCTCGCGATGAAGATCGAGCGGCTCTATGGCCGCCGCTACGATCCGGCGACCGAGATCACGATCACCTCGGGCGCCACCGAGGGCATCTTCAGCACGATCACGGCCTTCGTCCGCCCCGGGGACGAGGTCATCCTGTTCCAGCCCTGCTATGACTCGTACGCGCCGGCCGTGCTGTTGAACGGCGGAACGCCCGTGTTCGTCACGCTCCGCTTTCCGGACTACCGCGTCGACTGGGACGAGGTGCGGCGCGCGATCACCCCGCGCACGCGGCTCCTGCTCATCAACTCACCGCACAACCCGACCGGAACGGCGCTGTCGGCCGACGACATGCGGGAGCTCGCCCGCGTCGTGGAC
This sequence comes from Sorangium sp. So ce117, assembly GCF_051524395.1. Taxonomy (NCBI): domain Bacteria; kingdom Pseudomonadati; phylum Myxococcota; order Polyangiales; family Polyangiaceae; genus Sorangium; species Sorangium sp. So ce117. Next base: position 12,573,071 of record NZ_CP150309.1, on the reverse strand, counting down.
GGGCGGGACGTCCTCGTCGTCGGCGACGAGGTCTACGAGCACATCCTCTTCGACGGCCGCCGGCACGAGAGCCTCGCGCGGTATCCGGAGCTCTCGGATCGCTCCGTCGTCATCAGCTCCTTCGGCAAGACGTACCACACGACCGGCTGGAAGGTGGGCTATTGCGCGGCGCCGCAGGCGCTCTCGGCCGAGATCCAGCGGGTGCACCAGTTCGTGACGTTCGCGGTGAACGGCGCCATCCAGCACGCGTATGCCGAGGTCGTGGCGCGCGATCCGCTCGCCGCCGATCTCGCCCCCTTCTACCAGGCAAAGCGCGACCGGTTCCTGAAGCTCATCGAGGGCTCGCGGCTGCGCCCCCTGCCGTGCGAGGGCACGTATTTCCAGCTCGTTGACTATTCCGAGATCACGACGGAGCGAGACGCCGACTTCGCGCTGCGCCTCATCCGCGAGCACGGCGTCGCCTCGATCCCGATCTCCCCGTTCCTCTCCGGCGTGGAGCCCGGGCCCGTCCTGCGGTTCTGCTTCGCCAAGCGGGACGAGACGCTCGAGCGCGCGGCGGAGCGGCTGCGCCGGGTCTGAGGGCCGCCGCGGGGGGCCCGCGCGGCGCCTTCGCGCGTCAGCCGAGCAGCTGCCGGATCCGATCGAGCAGATCCGGAAAGCCGATCCCCTTCGAGAGCACGGCGTCCGGCGGGGGCGCGTCGCCGAGGGCCTCGTCGCCGCTGCCGCTGATCAGCACCGCCTTCGCGCGCGGCAGGCGCGCCCGCAGCACCGCCACGAGATCGGTGCCGTGGCCGTCGCCGAGGTTCTGGTCGAGCAGCGCGAGGTCGTACCGCGCGCCCTCCGCCGCGATCTTCCGCCCGGCCTCGGCGAACGAGCCGGCTTCCTCCACCTGGAAGCCCTCGTCCTCGAGAAGCGTCGCGAGCACGAACCGGGACGACGCGTCGTCGTCGACGAGGAGCACGGTCACGCTCACGCCGCCCTCCTCCGCCCGCGCGACCGGCGCGGCCCTGGCCAGGCAGGGCGCAGCGCACGCCGCCGCCCGGCACCATGTCCCGCGGCCCTCAGCACGTCCCCGGGTCGCTCCTGGCGCGCGCGATCGTGTGCATCAGCTCGCGCACCTCGAACGGTTTGTGGAGGCAGGCGTACCCGCCCTGGCTCGTGAACGCGTGGATCATCTCCGGCGTCGCGTGGCCGGTCATCGCGATCACCGTGATCCCGCGGCTCAGCCGCCGGATCTGCTCGTGGGTCCTCACGCCGTCCAGGGACGGCATCCGGAGGTCGAGCACGCAGACGTCGACCGCCGCGTCCCGCGCGCGCTGGATGGCCGTGTGCCCGTCGTACGCGGCCTCCGCGCGCAGCCCGGCCGCCTTGAGCCCCGCCACGATCGACTCCGCGACCGCGGGGAGATCGTCCACCACGAGCACGCCGCGCGACGAGAGGGCCCGCGCGATGATCCGCATGAGGTGCTCCATCGAGAAGGGCTTGTAGATGACCGCGTAGACCCCCTCGCCGATGCCCTGCTCGATGAGCTGCTCGCGCGCGAAGCCCGTCATCAGCACCACCGTGAGCTCCGGCTGGAGCCGCTTGATCTCCCGGAACGTCGCGACGCCGTCGAGGCCGGGCATCCTCACGTCGCTCAGCACGAGCGCGAAGCGCCGCTGCCTCACGAGCTCGAGCGCGTGCGCCCCGTCCCGCGCCTCGACGACCTCGTACCCCTCGAGCTCGAGGTTCGCGGCGAGCGTGGCGCGCATCCCCTCCTCGTCGTCCACCACGAGCACCGGTCCGGTCCCTTGCATCGACGGACGTCTCCCTCCGCTGTCACGCGAGTTGAACGGAGTGTACCTCCGGCGCCGCTGCGCGCGGTAACCGGATGGTGAACGTCGTCCCCGCGCCGGGCGCGCTCTCCACCGCGATCGTGCCGCCGTGCAGGCGGACGATCCCCGCGGTGATGGCGAGCCCGAGGCCCGTCCCCTTCAGCTTCGTGCTGAAGAGCGGCTCGAAGATCTTCGCGAGGTGCTCCTCCTCGATCCCCTCCCCGTTGTCGGCCACAACCAGGCTCACGGCCTGGTCACACACACGTCCAACCACGCGCACCCACCCCTCGCGTTCGGCCGGGATCGCCTCGGCCGCGTTCTGGATCAGGTTCACGAGCACCTGCCGGAACTGGTCCTTGTCGAGGCTCGGCACCGGCAGCGCCGCCGGCACGAGGTTCTCCAGGCGCACGTGCGCGGGCGGCGTGACGACCGACATGGCGTCGTCCACAAGGGGCGCGAGCGGGCAGGCGGTGCGGCGGAGCCTGCGCTCACGCGCGAAGTCCAGGAGATCGCCGATGATCCGGTTGCACGAGAGCAGCTCCTTCTCCATCAGAGCGAGGAGCTGGGCGACGCGCGGCTCCGCGCCGACCTCGGTCCCGGCGAGGCGCTTCTTGAGGTAGTGCGTCGCGTTCCGGATGGCGCCGAGCGGGTTGCGGAGCTCGTGCCCGACGCTCGCCGCGAGCTGCCCTATCGCCGCGAGCCGCTCGACGCGCACGCTCGACGCCTGGGCCTCGCGCAGGCTCTCGGCCATGTGGCGGAGCGCCGCGCCCATGCGCCCGAACTCGTGCTTTCCCAGGTCGGGCAGCGGGTAATCGAGGTCGCCTCCGGCGATGCGCCGCGAGCACTCCGCGAGCGCGCCGAACCCGCGCGCCATCGAGCGCAGGAGCCCGCCGAGGAGGACGACGAGGAGCACGAGCGCCGCCGTCATCAGGGCGATGCTCGCGATCCTGATCCTGGCGCCTGCGCGGCCCGCCTCCTCCGTGTTCCGCGCGACGTCGCGCCGCGCGTCGGCGATGGCCGCGTCGATCTGGGGCACGAACCCCTCCTCGTACTCGACCTCGGGGCGCTCCACGAACCTCCGGTAGGCCGCCGGATCCCCGGCGCTCGCCATGCGGGACACGTGGTCGACGCCCCCGGCGATCGCCGCGAAGCTCGCGCGCATCCGGCGCAGGCGCTCGTCGCCCTCCTGCGCCTCGCGCAGCGCCTCTAGGGCGCGCTCGCCCTCGATCAGCGCCCGCTCGAGCGGCGCCCACGCCCGCTCCAGCGGCTCCCGCGCCCGCCCTATCGGCTCCCGCGCCCGCTCGATCGCCTCCGCCGCGGCCAGGTCCCGCGCGACGAGCCCGGCCAGGTGGTGGAGCGCCTCGGTGTCGCCGCCGCCGAGGGAGATCTCCGCGGCTTCCCGCATGTAGCGGCCGGCGTGGTTGGCGAGCGTGACGTGGCGGGTGAGATCCTCGTACGACAGCTCGGCGCGCCGCTGGAGCCGCGTCATGCTGGCGGACGTGACGTGGAGCGCGCCGGTCGCGAGCAGCACGACGGCCGCGGCGACGGCGAAGATCAGCGAGAGGGCGGCCCGGATGCTCATCGCGGCGCCTCGGCCGCGCGCCGTCACAGCCGCTCCTCGGCGCCCGCGCCGGGCGGCTCGGGCGCCAGAGCGAGGGGCAGCTCGATGCAGGCCAGCGTGCCCGAGGGCGCGCCGCGGCCGACGGTGAGCGTCCCGAAATAGCGGCGCGCCACGCGCCCGGCGATGTTGAGCCCGAGGCCGAGGCGGCCCGGCTTGGTGGTGTAGAACGGGCGCGTGATCGCCTCCCGCTCCTGCTCGGGCACGCCCGTCCCCGCGTCGCCGACCTCGATGCGGTAGCGCGCGCCGGCCACGCTCCCGCGCAGCGTGACCACCCCGCCCCCGGGCATCGACTCCGCCGCGTTCTCGACGAGGCACCGGACCGCCAGGGCGAGCTCGGCCGGATCGAGCTCGACAACGCCCTCCGCCGCGTCGACGTCGACGCGGATCCCCGGCTCGGCGATGCGCGCGCAGGCCGCCGCCGTGAGGACGCACTCGCGGGCGCTCACGCTCACCGGCCGCCGCCTGAGGCTCGGGTTCGCGTCGACGGCGCCGTCGACGAGCGCGCTCGCCGCGATCACCTCCTCGTCGATGACGTCGAGGAACTGCTCCACCCGCGGGTCGTCCCGAAAGGCCTGCTCCCGGGCGACCTTGCGCCGGATGAAGAACGCCGCATTGCGGATCGTCCCGAAGCAATTGCGCAGATCGTGGCGCAGCGTGGCCACGATCTCCTCGGCCGTCGCGGTCTGCTCCACCGCGCCGAGCGGATCTCGGCTCGTCATCGTGGGGGATGGCCTCCTCGGGTGCCGCGTTCGCCGCCGCGGGGGATCACTTGAGGGTCCGGGCCGGGAGCCCAGCGTCTCCGACCCGCACCGTGTCCAGGTAGCTCGACGCCGCGCGGGAGGACGGGGGCGGGTACGAGCTCACCCGCTCGCGCTGCGAGGACGCCGGCGCGTCCTGGGCCTCCCGCGGCCTGAGCGACGGCGTGGCCCTCCTCGTCTTCGAGGCGGGCGCGGCGGCCTCACGCGCCGAGGCGGCGCCCGCGCCGGCGTCCGCGGACCGCCGCGCGAGGGCGAGGCGCGCGAGCTCCAGGACGATCCGGGTGACCCGGGCGGGCTCGAACGGCTTGAGGATGACGTAGTGGCGGCCCGCCTCGCCGGAGCGGATGTACTCCTCGTCGCCGGTGATCAGCAGGCAGCTCGTGTAGAACGGCAGGCCGGCGACCCGCTTGAGGAGCTCGTCTCCGTTCATCCCTGGCATCTTGTAGTCGGAGCAGACCACGTGGAACTGGCCTGTCTGCAGCAGCTCGAGCGCCCGGTGGGCGGACGTGCAGGTCTCGACATCGACGTCGTCGTCGAGGATGGCCGCGATGCTGTCCAGCATCCTCCGCTCGTCGTCGACGACGAGCACGCGCAGCCGCTCCTGGGCATACAGGCTCACGATTCTCCTCTTGTGTGCTCGTGCAGTGATCTGGAAGCAGCCCGGGCGAGCGGCGGCAGGACGCCTCGCGTCATGTCGCGCGCGCTCGGCCCGCGCGCTCCAGGCTGTGCGGTGGCGCGGCACGACACCCATGCTCTCGTGTCGATGCGTTCCAGCCCGGAGCAGCGGCGCAGCAGATTAGGAATCTACACTACTCACCCTACGCCGGCAAAGAGATTCCTGAACGATTCTCCCGCTCGCCGTCGCGGGGCGTCATCGCGCTTCATCGGGCGTCTTCGCGCTTCATCGGCGTCTTCGCGCGTCTTCGCGCGTCTTCGTGCTTCCAGGTCACGGTGTTGAAACATTCGATTCACACGAACGATAAGCGCGTCGGCAGTCCGCCGCGCGAGACGCGCGTGGATTGCACATCTGCAAGGAGCGGGGAGATCTCGACGCGAAAAGGCGCCATGAGCTGCGACTCTGTGCGAGAGGCATCCATTACAGAGTTGCAATCAGCGCAGGTGTGCGCTCGGCGCCGCCCGCCGGCGGGCGGGCGCGCGGCGCGCGGCCTTCCCGGAGGAGCCGGGCCGCCTCCCGTCTCCTCATCATCTGCATCTGCACCGGCGGAGACGGACGCGCGCCGCGCGGCGCTGAGGACGGCTGCGCCCCTCGGCCGTCCTCAGCGCCGCGCGGCGCCTGACGACCGTGGAGTGACCGCCGCGATCCCGTCTGGTAAGATGTGCGTGTCCATGCCACCAGCCATCGACAAGCGCGCGTTGCTCGCGGCCCTGAAGGACCAGCTCGCCCGTGAGCTCGAGCGCTCCACCGAGCGGGCGCGCGACGCCGCGAGCGCCGTGACGCACGAGGAGAACCGCGCCGAGGGCGACAAGGACATGCGCGCCACCGAGGCGTCCTACGTGGCGCGAGGTCACAGCGAGCGCGTGCTCCAGATCGAGCACGCGCTCGCCAGGCTGGGCGCCGTCACGGTGCGCGACTTCGGCCCTGGCGCGGGCATCGAGAGCTCGGCGCTCGTGGAGCTGGAGAGCGGAAAGCGGCGCGCGCTCTACTTCCTCCTGCCGGCCGCGGGCGGCGAGCGCATCCAGTTCCAGGGGGTCGAGCTGCAGACCCTCGCCACGACGAGCCCCCTCGGCGCGTCCCTGCTGGGCCTGTCGGAGGGCGACGAGGCCGAGGTCGCCACACCGCAGGGGACGCGCACCCACCTGATCGCCAGCGTGCGGTAAGGCCGGGCCCGATCCAGCCCGCGCTGGCCTCTCCCGGATGCCTGCGGAGCTTGCCGGACGACCGGGCCTCCAGAAAAAGTAGCTCGTCCTCGTAGGGCCCCCCTCCCCGCCCGCGTCACAGGGATGAACGACCCGCTCGGCACGACGCGGGCGACGCAGGAGAAGAGTCCATGACGCAGTCTCGTTGGTGGAGGCTTGGTGGGATATTGCCGCTCGTCGGCGCGCTCGTCGGCGCGGCCGGTTGCACGGCGGAGACGGGGCAGGGCAACACGTCCCCGAGCGACGAGGCCGCCGAGGCGGCGCTCGCCAAGGGCCCGCCCGGGGCGGGCGGTCCCCGAGGGGGCTTCGGCGGCCATCGCGGCGGGCCGCGCGGCCCCGAGCACCTCCTGCGCGCGGCGCTCCACGAGCTCGACCTCTCCGACGCGCAGGAAGCGACGATCGAGGGCGCCCTCGAGGGGCTGCGCGACGGCGCGAAGGAGCGCCCTAAGGACGGGGCCGTCTTCGCGGCGCTCGCCGAGGGCGTGCGCGCCGGCAAGATCGATCGGGCGGCGATCGAGGCGAAGCTCCCCGACGCCGGCCGCGCGGCCGAGGAGCGCCGCGCGCGCGTCGCCGGGGCGCTGAGCACCCTGCACGCCACGCTCACGAAGGAGCAGCGCCGGCAGCTCGTCGACGTGATCGCCGCGAAGATGGACGAGCGAGGAGAGCGCGGCCCGCGCGGCGGCGAGCACCACCGCGGCGACCGCGGCGGCATGGGCGGCCCCGGCATGCGCGGCGACCGCGGCGGCATGGGCGGCCCCGGCATGCGCGGCGGTCCGCTGGGCTACCTCCTCGCCGGCCTCGACCTGCGCGACGAGCAGCGCGCGCAGATCGACAAGGCCCTCGAGGCCGCGCGCCCGGGCGACGCCGACCGGGTCGGGCGGAAGGAAGATCACGCGGCGAGGCGCGCCGAGATGCGCGCGCGGCTCGAGACGTTCGCCGCGGATCGCTTCGACGCGAACGCGTTCCTGCCGCAGCCGCCGGCGGGCGAGAAGATGGGCCCGCGGGCGCACCTGGACCGCATGGTCGGCGCGCTGGCCGCGATCGTCCCGATCCTCGACGAGGCGCAGCGCAACGCCCTCGCCGAGCGCATCGAGAAGGGGCCGGCCGCGGGCAGGCCCGAGCGCGGCGAGCGCGGCCCCGGGCCTGGCCGGCACCGCCACGAGCACGGCCCCGGGCCCGGCATGCACGGCCCCGGGTCCGGCATGCACGGCCCCGGGCCCGGCATGCACGGCCCCGAGCGCCGCTGAGCGCCCGTCCCTGTAGCGCGCGCGGTGCCATGGGCGCAGAATCGCGGAGGAACGTGATCGTCGACCTCAGGCTCGTCGCAGCGCGCGTCGCCAGGGGCGATGATGCGGCCTTCCGGCAGATCGTCGAGCACACGCGCGCGCCGATGTACCGCCTGGCCGCGCGCCTGGTCGGCGACCTCGCCGAGGCCGAGGACGCCCTGCAGGAGGCGTTCGTCGACGCCTACCGCGCCCTGCGCGAGGGGCGCTACGACGGGAGATCGAAGGTGGAGACCTGGCTGTACCGCATCGTGACGAACGCCTGCCTCGACGCCCTCCGGCGCCGCCGCGACACCCCGCGCGAGGCGCGCGAGGCGCCCGCCGAGCCGCGCTTCGACGGCCTCGTCTCCGCCGAGGCGCGCGTCGCGCTGCGCGAGCTCGACGCGCTGCTCGCCGCGCTCCCGCCCCAGGAGCGCGCCGCGCTCGTCCTCGTCGCCGTCGAGGGCCTGCCCGCGAAGGAGGCCGCGGCGGCGCTCGGCTGCTCCGAGGGCGCCGTCGAGCAACGCCTGGTGCGCGCCCGCGCCGCGCTCCGCGCCGGGCAGATCGAGAAGGAGGCGCCGCATGTCTGACCGCGACGACGACCGGACCGGACCCGATCGGGACCTCGCGCGCCTCGCGGCCGCGACCGCTCGCATCGACGCCGACGACCGCTTCACGGCGGCCGTGCTGCGCGCTGCGACGGCCAGCGCGGCCAGCGATCCGCTCGCGCGCATCGCGGCCGCGACCGACGGCCTCGAGCCGGACGCCGGCTTCACCGACGCCATGGTCCGCGCCGCGACGGCCGCTCCTCGCCTCCTGCCCCTGCCCGCGCGGCCCGCGATCGCCGACGGCATCGTCCGCTCGGGTCGCCCTGCCCTCGTCGTCACCGCCCTCGCGGCGGCCGCGAGCATCCTCTTCTTCCTGCAGACGCAGCGCGACGTCGACAGCGCGATCATGGCCTCCGTGGAGGCCCTCGAGGCGAGCGAATGACCGAACGCCCCGCGTCCCCGCCCGCCCTCGCCCGCTGGAAGCCGCTGGCCGTGCTCGCCGCGGTCTTCCTCTTCGGCGGCGTCGCCGGCGCGGCCATCGGCCGCGTCACGGCGTTGCGCGACCTCGAGGCCACCTTCCGGGGTCCTCCGACCGAGGCGCGCGCCCAGTTCCGCCTCAAGGCGATGCGCCGCCACCTCGACCTCACCGACCGCCAGGTGCGCGAGCTCAAGGCGACGCTCGCCGAGGCCGAGACCGAGCGGGACAGGCTCCTCTCCGAGTGCCGCCCCGCGCTCGACGCCCTCCGCGATCGCACCGACGCGCGCGTGAAGGGCGTGCTCACGCCCGAGCAGCTCACCCGCTACGAGGAGCTCGAGGCCGAGCGGCGGCGGCGCCCGGGCCCGCCGCCGTTCGGGCCGGGGCCTGGCCGCGGGCGCGGGCCGGGCGGTCGGGGCGACTGAGCGCCTGTCCTGGCAGCGCCGGCGAGGGCGCGCTGCCCCGCTACGCGAGCTCCTCTTCTTGCAGCGCGCAGTTGATCCCGAACGCCGCGGCGGCTCCCTCCGCGGCGGCCACGATGGCGAGCAGCACCTCCTTCGAGGCGTCCCCGGCGACGAAGACCCCTTCGCGGGTCGTCTCCTCGTGCTCGGCGACCGTCTCGACGCCCCGCTCCTCCGTGACCGTGCAGCGGAGCCGCTCGGCCAGATCCGCCCCCTGCTCCTGCTTCGCCTTGAGGAAGAGCGAGCGGCGCTCCACCGCGCTGCCGTCCTCGAGCACCACGCGCTCCAGCATCCCGTCCCTGCCCTCGAGCCGGGCGACGCGCTCCTCGCGCACGCCGATCCGGTGGCGCGCGAGCCGATCCGCGTTCGATCTCGACAGGGACGCCGGCCCGTCCGTGAACAGGACAACGTCATCGCTCCACGTCTTCATGTTGACGGCGAGCGAGACCCCGGTGCTGCCCTGTCCGTAGACGCCGATCGCCTGATCGCGCGCCTCCCATCCATCGCAGTAGGGGCAATGGTGCACGCTCTTGCCGTACATCGCGAGGAGCCCCGGGAGCTCCGGCAGCCGGTCGACGAGCCCGGTGGCGAGCAGCAGCTTGCGGCAGCGCAGGCGCTCGCCGCCTTCCAGCGTCACCTCGAAGCGCCTCGCTCCGCGGCGCACGTCGGTGACGGCGGCCTCGCGGATCTCGACGCCGTACGGCGCCAGCTGCTCGCGCGCTATCCGCCGGAGCTCGGACGGCGCGATCCCGTCGCGCGACAGGAAGCCGTGCATCTCGCGCGCCGCGTGGTTGCGGTACCGCCCCGAGTCGCACACGAGGACGCGCCTCCGGCAGCGCCCCAGGATGAGCGCCGCGCTGAGGCCGGCCGGCCCTCCGCCGACGATGATCGCGTCGTATCCCGGGGTGTCCTCTTCGCGTGTCGACATGGTCGGCGCCCGCCTCGCAACGGGCGGGCCCGCCGCCGGCGCGCACGGCGTGTCCGCGTCCTCGCCCGAGGTGGGCTCGCGGGCGCCGCTCGCGGTCGTTCGCTCGAACCGCTATGGTCACCGCATGCGCTCCTGCATGAGGCTGCCTGCCGTGCTGCTCCTGGCGGTGACGCTGACGAGCGCCTGCGCCAGAGGGGACCATTCCGGATCGGCCCCGCCCGCGCAGGTCGCGGCGCTGGATCAGCGAGCGCCGGGGCCCTCACCCGCGTCGGCGCCGCTCGCCGGGCGGGCGATGCGGATCACCGTCGAGACCGCGATCCTCGTCGATGCCTTCGAGCCGGCGATGCAGCGGCTGCGGACCGCGGTCGAGGAGCACGGCGGCTACGTGAGCGAGGCCCGGGTGCACGGCGGCCCGCACCGGAGCGCGTCGCTCGAGGCGCGGGTCCCCTCGGCGAAGGTCGGCGCGTTCCGCGCCGCGGTGGCGTCGGTCGGCGAGGTGGTCGACGACGCGGAGAAGGCCGAGGACGTGACCGAGCAGCGCGCGGACATCGGCGCGCGGCTGCGGAACGCCCGCGCCCAGGAGAAGCGGCTGCTCGACCTGCTCTCCGACAGGACGGGGAGCCTCGCGGACGTTGTCGCCGTCGAGAAGCAGCTCGGGAGCGTGCGTGAGACGATCGAGCAGATCGAGGCCCAGGAGCGGTTGCTGGAGGGGCAGATCGCCTATGCGACCGTGAAGATGTCGATCACGGCGCGCGGCGAGGAGCAGACCTTGGGCGCCGGCGGCAAGATCGCCCGCGCGGCCAGCGAGGGAATCGAGAACGCGGGGGTCGTCGCCGTGAAAACCGCGGTCCTCGCCGCCTCGATCGGCCCCACGTTGCTGCTCCTGGCGGCGTTCTTCGCAGCGCTCTACTACGCCCTTCGCGCGATCGTCCGGCGGCAGCGGCGCACGACAGCCAGCTTCCGTCCACCCTTCCAGGCGGGCCCGATGCACGCTTACCCGAGCGGCGCGGCGCCGGTGCAGGGTGCGCAGCCTTACCCGATCACCGCGCCGCCGGCGCAGGGCGCGCAGCCTTCCCCGGAACCGACCTCGCCGCCTCCGGCGCAGGGCCCGCGCGGCGACGGCGAGATCGACGCCGGGTGAGCCGGATCGCTGACCCGAGCAGCTCGATCACCGCCTGCTCGGCCCCGGCGCAAGAGATCCCCTGACAGCGCCTGCCGGGGCGCTCGGCGGCGCGCTCGTCAGCGGCGTGCCTCGCGCCATTGCCCCGGCCCCGCGCACGCTCCTATCGACACACTGCACATTGCAATGACACACAGGCCGCTCGCTGCCCTTCTGTCGAGCCTTCATGCAATGTGAGATTTCGATCATCCACGCTCCTTACTGGGCCTCAGACGGCGCGCGACGAACGCGACACGCGGCCTCGCGCTCGCCCGGCACGCCGTGGACAGAGCACCCCTGACTCCAACGACTTCAGATTTCTACACAAATCGCCTGTTGAGTACTGGACATGATGGCTAGTCATCGGTACACCCCATGTGACCTTCGACGAGGGCACGAAGGGACGAACCCGGGGGGGGGGAAACGACGATGTACCGGATCAGCATCGCTGGTTTCGCGGCGCTTTTGCTTGCGTCTTTGGTCGGCTGCGTCGCAGTTCAGGAAGAGGAGGAGGACTCCTTAGGAGTTGCCCTTAGCGCGCTCGAGTTCATCAACGCCCTCAACCCCAACGCCCTCAACCCCAACGCCCTCAACCCCAACGCCCTCAACCCCAACGCCCTCAACCCCAACGCCCTCAACCCCAACGCATTGAGCCCGGCGGCCCTGAGCGCGATCCGGGATCCGGGCGCGGCCGGCGATCTCTCGCGCCAGCTCCTCAACTATGTGGTCGGCTGTGCGTTCCTCCCCTCGCAGTCGTTCAGCTTCTCGTGGACCGATGGCTCGGGCGTGGTGCACAACGAGGTGTACTGGGGAATCATCGGCCTCGTGCCGGACTGGAGCACCAAGCCGCTCAGCCATAACGACCAGCAGTGGATCTCGGCGTGCCTCGCGTCACGGACGAACTGGTATGGCGTCTCCGTGACGATCTCCTCGCGGGGCAACTCCGCGGTCATCGACAAGACCGGTACCCTCGAGCTCACGACCTACACGCGTCTGGAAGGCGCCTTCTGGGGCAATCTGTTTGCCCCCTCTCCTTACCTGAACGCCTGCTACGACGAGGCCAATCGCAGCTATGCGCGGTCGCTCTCGCGGGAGTGCGCCGCCGGTCACCTCACCAGCGGCGGGGCCGTCCAGCCATGCGGGATGCTCAGCGTCCGCGGGTCGTGCGCCGCCTACTGCCAGCAGCTCAACACGAACGGCATGTACTACCCGAGCTGCGTCAACAACCTCACCGGCAGCCCGGAGTCGACAACCCGTGTGATCACCGTCTTTCTTCCCTAGCCACGGACGGCGAGCCCGAGCCGCGGGACCTGCCCCTGGTCGACAGGACATTCTCCGGGAACAGGAGCCACGCAACCACGAAGCGACGTCCGTCCGGATCGAACGTGTCTTTCGCCGTGTCGATAGCACTTCCGAGATGCTCCGATGTACGAGGCGGCGAGCACGAAGGGCAGGTCCCGGTCGGTGGTGCGCGGGGCTGCGATGAGGGCGAGTCGGTCGTGCGTGGGAGTACCGCTGTCGGCGCGCCAGCCCGAGAGAACGAGCCAGCCCCGGCCGATTCAGTACTTCACGGGGCCAGCCTGATGGTGCACCATTTCAACGCAGGAGAGTTCCTGGACCGCCGCGGGCGGAGAGCGGCGCGCAGGGCTCAGGGGGGCTGAGCGCGCTCTCCTCGGCGGCGAGCGGCCGCGCGTGAGATCGCAGATCAGGCAGGGCTCAGGGGGGACGATGGAGATCGACCGGCAGAGCGACGAGCGAATCAAGGCAGAGAACGCGCGGCTCCGGGCTCGCGTGGAGGAGCTGGAGCGAAGGCTCAGCTCGGGCGCGGCGCCGCGCGACGCGCAGCGCGAACTCGCGGACAGCGTGCCTTACCGCGCGCTCTTCGATGCGGTGACCGTACCGCTGGTGGTCCACCGCGCGGACGGGCTCCTCGTCGCGATCAACCGGGCCGACTGCGCGCGGTGGCGCATCAGCCCCGAGCAGATCATCGGCAAGTACAACGCGCTGGAGGATCCGCAGGCGGTGAAGACGGGCCACGCCGAGGCCTTCCGCCGAGCGCTCGCCGGGGAGGTGGTCACGCTGCCCCCGGTCCCCTACGACACCGAGCCGGGCGAGCTTTACAAGGATAGGCGCCGGCTCTGGACCGAGCCGAGCTACGTCGCGTTCGAGGACGCGAGCGGGAACCGCTTCGTGGCGGTGGTGACCATCGACGTCACCGCGCGCGTGGAGTCCGAGGCGCAGAGGCGCCGGGGCGCCGCGCTGCTGGAGGCCTTCATCCAGAACGCGCCGATGCTCATGTTCGCGCGGGACAGCGAGGGCCGCCACACGCTGCTGAACCCGCCGGTCGAGGCGCTCCTCGGCAAGCCCCGCGAGGAGCTGATGGGGAAGACCCAGCACGACCTGTTCCCCGCGGAGATCGCCGACAGGTTCACGACGCAAGACCGGGCGGCGATGGCGTCCTCCGAGCCCATCACCTCCGAGGACGAGATGGAGCTGGCCGACGGGACGCACGTGTACATGAGCACCAGGTTCGCGCTCCGCGACGAGGAGGGCAGGGTCTCCGGATGCGGGGCGATCGCGGTGGACATCACCGAGCGGGTGCGGGCCGAGGCGAGGACCCGGCAGCTGCAGGAGAAGATGCTGCGCGTGCAGCAGGAGACGATACGGGCGATCTCAACGCCGCTGTTGCCCATCGCGGACGGGGTGCTGGTGGCGCCCTTGGTCGGCGAGCTGACCCGCGAGCGGGGCGCGCAGTTCACCGAGACGCTGCTGGACGGGATCTCCCGCCAGCACGCCCGGATCACCCTCCTCGACGTGACGGGGGTGCCGCAGGCGGGGCCGGAGGTGGCGGACGCGCTGATCCGGGCGGCGCGGAGCGCGCGGCTGCTCGGGGCCGAGGTGGTGCTCACCGGGATCCGGCCGAGCGTGGCGCAGGCGCTCGTGCAGCTGGGGGCCGATCTGGGGGGGATCGTGACGCGGGGGACGCTGGAGCGCGGGGTGACCTATGCGCTCTCCGGACGCGAGGGGGCGCGGGCGCCGGCGCGAACCCGGAATGGGCGCGGCGCGCATTAGCTCACATCCCTGGGCCGTCGTCGCTCTTCGCCAGCGTCGCGGCGTTGGCCTCCACCTGCTCGGGGGTCAATGGCTTGCCATACAGCGCGGCATACTGGATCGAGCCGCGGAGAGAGCGCCCGGCCTTCCGCGTGTTTCCGAGCACGAGATACCATGTCGGCTCCGCCCACGTGAAGACATAGTCGGCGGGCGGCCGATCCGGGATCGCGTTCGTTTGCACATCGCCGTTCACGTAGAGATCGACGACGCCCTCGGCGGCGTTCAGCACGAGGTGCAGGACGCAGGGCTGCTCCAGCTCCTCGAGGGGAATGAACCACTGCCCCACGAGCAGCGTCTGGGAGCTGGCGTAGATGTGGAACAGCAGCTCTCGGTTTCCCATCCCGTCGGGGTCGCCCGCGCTCAGCGAATACTTCCCGAACTCTCCGGTATCGGTGCCGAGGTACAGGATGCGAGCCGGCACGCCCTCGACCGCCGCGGCCGTCACGCTCACCACGGTCTCGAGCGTGAGCGCCGCCTTCGAGACGAGGAGCTTGCTCGGGGGCGTGGCGGTCGAAGAAAACGCGGCCTCCACGCGCGCGTTGCCGCCGAGGTTGTTCCAGCGGATGCCCACGCGCCCCGCCTCGCCTTCCAGGTTGAGCCTCTCTCCGTCCGACACCACGTCGAGCGAGAGCCCCGGCGCCGGTCCCGAGTCGACGAGCTTGCCATCCGTGCCGGTCGCGTCGAGGAAGTACCGCGCGAGCAAGCCATCATCGACAAGGCAAGTCGAGATATGGCTCCCCGGCCCATCGCAGCCCTCCGGGGGCGCCCCGCCGCAGCCGCCACCCCCTTCACAAGGCTCCACGGTGCCGCCGGCGCTGCCGCTCGTTCCGCCGGTTCCGCTCGTTCCGCCTGCGCCGCCCGCGCCGGGGACGACATCCTCGTAGCTGTAAAAGACGCAGCTACCCCCGGTGAGCGCGACCAGCGGGACGATCGTCGAGAGCGCCCGGCCCATCCACGTCCAAGATACGATGCGCACCATCGGGACGATCCCTCTCTTCGGAAACCTCACCAGCGCTTGCTGAGCCCGAGCCCGCCCGGCATGGGGATCACCGACAGGCCGGTCGCCGTCGCGTCCCGCGCGTCGGGCTGCCCTGTCAGGAGGACGTACGCCGCCGTGCCGAGCCCCGCCGCGCCCGCGGCCAGGAAGCTCCAGACCGCCGCGTTCGCGAGGTCTGCCTTGGCGTGCCCCAGGTCGTTGTACTCGCGCAGGTCGAGCCCGGGGCAGCGCGCAGGGTCGGTGCAGGCCGGCTCCAGGAGGCGCTGCTGCGCGCTCGCCTTCCCGTTCGAGAGCAGCACGAACGCGACCCCGAGCCCCGTCCCCGCGGCGGTCGCGGCGAGCCCCGTGAACACGACCGCGGTGCTGCGCGGGCCCGGGCGTCCATCCGCCGCGTCACCGCCCTCCTGGGCGCTGCCGTCGGCCGCACCCTGCCCAGGCCCCAGCGGCCCGCCGCCCTCCTGGGCGCTGCCGTCGGCCGCCACCTGCCCGGGGCCGAGCGGCTGCGGCTCGCCGCCCGCGCCGCGCCCGGTCCTGTCGCTCTCGATCCGCACCTTACCGGCCGCGAGATCGACCTCGACCTTGGCCCTCATCCCCTCCTTGAGGACGATCTCCTTCGTCAGCCCGCGTCGTCCAGGCGCCCCCACGGCGAGCGTGTGGCTGCCCGGATCGCGCGCGACGGGCGTCGACAGCGGCACGTCCAGCCCGCCGAGCGCCACCTGCGCGCCCCCCGAGCCCGCGCCCGTCACGGTGATCTCCACGGTCGGGATGCGCGACGAGACGGCCTCGAGCTCCGTCCTCGCCTCGGCCTGCGCCTGCCGGAACGCCTGCGAGGCGTCGGCCGGGAGCTGCTCGTCGACGATGACCTGGTAGACCGAGCGCGCCTCGGTCAGGCGGCCGAGCTTGTGGCAGGAGCGCGCGACCATGATCAGGAAGGTCGGCGCATGCACCGTGGCCTCCGCTCGGCGGAAGGCCTGGAGCGCGTCCCGGTAACGGCGAGCTCGGTAGGCCGTCCACCCCTGGTTGGCGTACGCGACGGCCGCCTGCCGCGCCTTCGCCGACGGGGGCGGCGCCTGCGCGGACGCCTCCGCGCCGGCGAGCGTGACAAGGAGGAACGTACCCATCACCGCCGCTCGGAAGCGCATTCTTGCTCTCTGGGGACGCGGAGCCACCCGGCTAGAGCCCCCAGTCCGGCCTGCTCCCGCCGGACTTCTTGCGAGGAGCCGGCGCCGCCTTGCGCGGCGCCGCCGTCGACGTGGTCCGAGCGGTGGCCGGAGACGCGGGGCGCGCGGGCGCGGCGCTTCGCGCCGCCGCCGCGGAGGGGACGGCGGATGCCTGTGCCGGCGCGCCCGCGCCCGGGTCGAGCGGCAGCGGGGCCGGCACCACCGCGGGGGTCGCCGCGGCGCGCGCCTCGGGAGCGCTCGCGATGGCGGGGACCGCGGCGAGCCCGGCCGGCGCGCCGCTCGACGGCGCGGCGAGCGCGGGCGCCGCGGCGGCCGCGGACGCCTGGGTCGCGGTCTCGTCGCCGCCGGTCGATGCGCCCTTGAGCGTGGCGATGAACAGGCCGCCCCCCACGGCGACGATCGTCGCCCCGATGGCGACGCGCCCCGCGACCCGCGCGATGGCGCCGCGCGCCGCGTGCGGCGCCGACAGGTTGATCGCGCCGGTCAAGGTGCCCGGCAGCGAGTGCGGGTTCGGCGTCGAGGCGCGGACATCGTTCGGGTCCGAGCGCCGCTGGATGGGCATCGTCGTCAGCTGCGCCACCGGCGGCGTGCCGGGGTCGGCGAGCCCGGACACGCCGCCGGAGACCAGCGACGACCACCCGGCGCCCAGCGAGGTCTCCCCCACGAGCGAGAAGAACGGCGGCGCGCCCGCGACGCGCGCGAGCTCGTTCACCATGTCGCGCACGTTCTGGAACCGCTTTTCCCGATCGCGCGCCAGCGCCCGCTCGAAGAACGCGTCGATGCCGCTCGGCAGATCGGGGGCGAGCCCGCGCGCCGACGGCACCGTGCCGAGGATCACCTTCGTGACCACGCGCCCGATCGCGTCGCCCGGGAACGGCAGCTGCCCCGTGAGCATCTTGAACAGGATGACCCCGAGCGACCAGAGATCGCTGCGCGCGTCCACGTCCCGCTCGCCATAGAACTGCTCCGGGCTCATGTAGTTGGGCGAGCCCATCACCTCGCCCGTGGCCGAGATATCGGCCGCGAGCACCGCCGAGACGTCCTTCGCGATCCCGAAGTCGAGCAGCTTCACGATCTCGCCGTCCTCGCCGTCGACGCGCGCCAGGAAGAAGTTGGCGGGCTTGAGGTCGCGGTGCACGAACCCCGCTTCATGGACGCTGCGGAGCGCCTTCCCGGCCTGGACGATGATGTGCAGCGTCTCCGGGAGCGAGAGGCGGCCGCACCGCTGGAGGCGCTTGCTGAGATCCTCGCCTTGCAGGAGCTCCATGACGAGGTAGGGCACCTCGTCGTCCTCCTCGAAGCCGAAATCGTGGACCTGCACGATATGAGGGCTCTTGAGCTGCGCGGCGGCGCGCGCCTCCCGCTCGAAGCGCGCCCGGAGCACCGGCAGCCGCGAAAACGAGTCGCGCATGAACTTGACCGCGACGAGCGTGCCGAGCTGTACGTGCTGCGCCACCCAGATCGAGCCCATCCCGCCGTGCGATAGCTCTCGCTCCAGGCGGAATTTGCCGGCCAGAAGGACGTCTTTTTCGAACTTC
Organism: Sorangium sp. So ce117; assembly: GCF_051524395.1. Taxonomy (NCBI): domain Bacteria; kingdom Pseudomonadati; phylum Myxococcota; order Polyangiales; family Polyangiaceae; genus Sorangium; species Sorangium sp. So ce117. Next base: position 12,555,340 of record NZ_CP150309.1, on the reverse strand, counting down.
ATACGCCCGGTCACCTCCCGAGGGGGGAGTCGAGAGGATACCGAATCCCGGGCAGGACGCGAAGCTCCGTGTGGTCGCTCCGGCGCGGCGAGCAGCACCTCGTACGACCGTCGCGGGGCGCGGTAGGCAAACAGGCGACACGTCGCCAGAGCGGGGCAGCGGGGCCAGGACGACGCGGCGGCGCGCCGCGTTAGCTCGCCGGGCCGCCGGAGGCCGGCACCAGCGCCAGCACCCGGGCCGGCGCGCCGCTGCCGCGCGCGAGCGGGAGCGGCGCGACCACAACGACCGCCCCGGCCTCGGGCAGCTGCTCCAGGTTGGCGAGGTTCTCGATGTGGTAGCCGCCGGCGCCCAGGAAGGCCCTGTGCTGCTCGAATGTCTCGCTCTGCCCCGGGTCGGTCGACAGCGTGTCGATACCGATGCAGCGCACGCCGCGCTCGCGCAGGTAGCGGCTCGCCTCCACGGACACCCCGGGAAAGTGCATGACGCCCTGGGGGTCCTGGTTCAGGTACCTCGCCGGATCGGACCAGCGAGCCCCCCAGCCCGTCCGGATCAGCACGATATGCCTCGCGCCGAGGGCCCCGTGCCGCGCCTCCCATCCCCGGAGATCGTCCACGGTGACCCGGTGGTCCGGGCTGGCCGCCACGGCCGCCGTCACGTCCACGACCGCCGCCGCCCCCACGAGCTGCTCCGGCGCGATCTGCTCGACGGTCGCTGTCCCGGCCGTGAAGTGCGCCGGCGCGTCCACGTGGGTGCCGGCGTGCTCGTCCATCGAGAACCGATTGGAGCGATACGCGTCCTTCTCGAGGGTGCTGAGCGTCTCCGACGCATAGGGCTCGTCGCCGGGAAACAGCGGCATGTCCGCGGTGATCGGGTGCGTCAGATCGACCACCCGCGCCGTGGCGAGGTCGATCACGAGAGCTCCGCACGCCTCCTGCATGGCGCACAGCTCACCACGAGCCCGCTGCCCGCACAAGGCACGCCGACGGGCGCTCGCGCCGCGCCCGCCCGGCGCGACGGCCGAGCGGGGATCGCCTGCGCGCGGGCGCGGGCCCGTGCCCGCGCGCGCGGCTCACACCTCGTGCAGCTTCACCCGGCGTCGCAGGTAGTTGATCAGGTCGATGCGGGTGACCAGCCCGACGAACTCGTCTCCATCGGTCACGATCGGCACGAGCCCGGCGTCGAACATCGGAAGGAGCTCCCGGATCGGCGTCCGCACGTCGACCGTCCGGAGCCGCGTGGTCATCGCGGCCTCGACCGACTGGCGGAAGCGCGTCACGTCGTCGACGGCCGCGAGGAGGAGGTCGGACTCGTCCAGGATGCCGATGATCTTGCCGTCCTCCAGGACGGGCAGCTGCGACACGTCGTAGAGCTTCATCCTCGCATAGGCCACGAGGAGCGCGTCCGACCGCTGCACCGTGACCACCGCCCTGTCGGCGTGGCGGCGCGTGATCACGTCGCGCAGATCCCCTGTCGGCGCGCGGTCGGTGAAGCCCTGATCGGCCATCCAGAAATCGTTGTACATCTTCGACAGGTACTTGTTGCCGCTGTCGCAGACGAGGGTACAGACGCGCTTCGGCGACGACTGCTCGCGGCAATAACGCAGGGCCGCCGCGAGCAGCGTCCCGGACGACGAGCCGGCGAGGATGCCCGTCCTGGAGAGCAGCAGCCGCGCCGTCTCCAGGCTCTCCCGGTCGGAGATCGTGTAAGCGCGCTTGACATGGGAGAGGTCGAGGATGGGAGGGAGGAAGTCCTCCCCGATGCCCTCCACGAGCCATGAGCCCGCCTTGCCGAGGTTGCCTGTCTTGACGTAGCCCGCCAGCACCGAGCCCTCCGGATCGGCGAGCACCATCTCGCAGCGCGGCTGCGCCCTGGCGAAGTAGCGCGAGAGCCCTGTCATCGTGCCGCCGGAGCCGACGCCGCACACCATCGCGTCGATCCTTCGGTCGAGCTGCGCGTCGATCTCGGGGCCCGTCCCGGTCTCGTGGGCGAGCGCGTTCGCCGGGTTCTCGAACTGGTTCACATAGAACGCGCCCTCCTCGCGCGCGATGCGGGCCGCGAGGTCCTGGTAATAGCTCGGGTGGCCCTTCTCGACGTCGGAGCGCGTCATCACCACCTGCGCGCCGAGCGCCTTCAGGTGGAACACCTTCTCCTGGCTCATCTTGTCCGGGATCACGAGCGTGAGCCGGTAGCCCTTCTGCGCCGCGACGAGCGCCAGGCCGAGCCCGGTGTTGCCCGCCGTCGCCTCGACCACATGGCGCCGCTCGCCCCCGAGCTGGCCGGCGCGCTCGGCCGCCTCGATCATCGACAGGCCGATGCGATCCTTGATGCTGCCGCCCGGGTTCTGGCTCTCCATCTTGAGGAAGAGCTCGCACGGGCCGGCGTCGAGCTGAGTCACCTGGATCATCGGGGTGTGCCCGATGAGAGCGACGATGTTCTCTGCGGGCGCGGGGATCGGCAGGGGCATTGGCATGACAGCTCAACGGTCACACGACGCGCACCGTCTGTCGAGGTGTTCGACCGGGCGTGACGCGCCGTGACGCACGCATTCGTGCATCGACACGGGCAGACGCGCGCGTCGACAAGGGCAGCCTTGGAAAACGGAACAACGTCCGCTAGGATGGACTGCTCCTTGCGGAGCGCGCGAGGGGGCGCGCCAGATAAAGTAAAGAGGGTTTCTCATGTCTCGACCGCTCACAGGGGCCGTGGCGCTCGTCACGGGGGCCAGCCGCGGCGTCGGCAAGGGAGTCGCGCTCGGGCTCGGCGAGGCAGGGGCCACGGTGTACGTGACCGGGCGGACGGTCGCGGAGGGCGAAGCGGCCATCCCGCTGCCCGGCACCATCGATGGCACGGCCGACGAGGTGACGCGGCTCGGCGGGCGCGGGATCGCCGTCCGCTGCGACCACCGGGACGACGAGCAGGCCCGGGCCGTCATCGAGCGGATCCGCGCCGAGCAGCACGGGCGGCTCGACGTGCTCGTCAACAACGTCTGGGGTGGATACGAGCACTTCCACGATGGCACCGAGTTCTGGACGGAAGCCGGGTTCTGGGCTGCGCCGTTCTCCCGGTGGGACAAGATGTTCTCCGCGGGCGTGCGGGCCCACTACGTCGCGAGCGCCCTCTCGGCTCCGCTCATGATCGCGCGGGGTCGCGGGCTCATCGTGAACATCTCGTTCATCGCCGCCGAGAAGGACGACATGGGCGTGGCCTACGGCGCGGCCAAGGCCGCCTGTGACCGCATGGCCAGGGCGATGGCGCACGAGCTCAGGTCGCACGGCGTCGCGGCCGTGAGCCTGTACCCGGGCCTCGTGCGGACAGAGGGCGTGATGAAGCACGCGTCCTTCTTCGGCGAGCAGCTCAAGAACAGCGAGAGCCCCACCTTCATCGGCAGGGCCGTCGCCGCCCTGGCCGCCGATCCGGGCGTGATGCAGAAGAGCGGAGAGGTCCTGATCGCGGCCGAGCTGGCGAGGGAATACGGCTTCACCGACGTGGACGGCGCCCAGCCGAGGTCGATCCGGGAGGCCGACGCCGGCGGCTCCGCGCCGTAGCGCGCGTCAGGCGGCGGGCCGGACCGCCTTCTGGAATGCCGCCAGACTGCGCGCGTTCAGCACCTCGCCCCGGCGGAGGCCGCCTCGCCGCGCGGTCCCCACGCCGAACCGCAGGTTGTGGAGCGCGCTCGTCGAGTGCGCGTCCGTCGAGATGACGAAGCGGATACCGCGCTTGCGCGCCTCCTTGATCCACCGGGGCTCCATGTCGAGGCGGTACGGGTCCCCGTTCACCTCGATGGCGGCCCTCGACTCGGCCACGGCGTCGAGCACCTCCTCGACGCGGCACGCGAACGGCTCGCGCCGCTGGATGAGACGGCCGAGCGCGTGCCCCCAGATCTTGAAGACAGGCAGCCGCATGGCGCTGACGAGCCTGCGCGTCATCTGGTCCGCGTCCATCTTCATGCGCGAGTGGATGCTCGCGATGACCACGTCGAGCTGCTCCAGGATCGCGTCCGGATAATCGAGCTTCCCCGAATCGAGAATATCCGACTCGGTGCCTCGAAGGAGCTTCACGCTCACGCGCTCCTGGACGCGGGCGATCTCGTCCCACTGATGCTTCAGTCTGTCGAGGCCGACGCCGTTCGCGTAATGGGCGGCGGGCGAGTGATCGGTGATGGTGAGGTACTTCATCCCCATCGCCTCGGCCTCCAGGGCCATCTCCTCGATCGTGTTCTTGCCGTCCGAGTACACCGTGTGGCAGTGCACCATCCCCTGGATATCGCCCTCCTCGACGAGCTCGCCCTCGCGGCCCCCCCGCGCGGCGCGCTCGACGGCAGCGACGATGTCCTCCGCGCCCTCGCGGAGCTCGGGCGCGATGTACGGGACGCCGATGTGCTCGTAGAGGTCCCCTTCCGTCTTCACGGAGAGGCGCTTCTTGCCCCGCCGGAGCCCTCTCTCGTCGAGCGTGAGCCCCAGCTCGCGCGCGAGCGCGCCGAGCGCCGAGAGGTACTCGGGCGCCCCCGTCCGGTGGTGAAGCGCGGCCGCGTAGTCCCGGGGCGGCACGCAGAGGAGCTCGCCGCGCAGGCCGCCCGAGAGCCTCACCCTGCAACGCGCGTCGCCGCGCTCCTCGACCTCGGTGACCCGCGGGGACCGGACGAAGCAGTCGATCACCTGCGCGGCGTCGTCCGCCGCGGCCACGAGGTCGATGCCCGTCACCGTCTCTTCCCAGCGCCGGATCGAGCCCGCGAGATCGGCCTGCTCGGTCGCCTCGCAGCACGAGGGCGAGGAGCGGCTCGGCCGCCTCGAGCGCGTCGACGAGCAGGACGCGCTCGTCGCGCGCCTCGTGGCGAGCTATCCCCTCGAGAAGGCTCGCCTCGGTCTTCGCCCCGAAGCCCTTCACCGCCCGGACCTTCCCGGCGAGACAGGCCCTCTTCAGCTCCTCCACGCTGCCGATGCCGAGCGCCTCGTGGAGCGCCTTCATCCGCTTGAGGCTCATGCCCGGCACCTGGGCGAGCTCCAGCACGCCGCTGGGCAGCTCGGCGCGGAGCTCCTCGAGCTGCCCGGAGCGCCCCGTCTGGTAGAGCTCGGCGATCTGGGCGGCGAGCGCCGGGCCGATGCCCTTGATGCCGGTGAGCTTCTTGCTCCTGACGAGCCCGCCGAGGTCGTCCGTGAGCTGCTCCAGCGCCTCGGCCCCCGTCTCGTAAGCGCGCGCTCTGAACGGGTTCTCCCCCTTGATCTGGAGGAGCGTGCCCGTCTCGCGGAGGGCGCGGGCGATGTCGAGCTTGTCGAGCATGGGTGGTGGCAACTCTAGCACTCGCGGGCCGCCGGAGTTCATGCCGCAAGGCCCCGTGAAGCGGGGCAGTTTGCCACAGCGTCACCGGTGGAGGCGTCGGCGGCCGCGCCCGGCCGGGAGCACCGGCGGGCAGAAGGCGAGCCGCTGCCCCGACGGGACCTCCCGCAGTCGCGATAGGCATCGACCGGGAACGCCGAGAGGGTCCGTTCAGCGCGCGCTGGCTGCCACCTTTGCCGGCGTCACGCCGAGGACGCGGCGCATGCACCTCGCCATGTGGCTCTGGTGCGAGAACCCGGCCTCGATCGCCACCTGGCTGGCGGGCAGGTCGCCGCGCAGGAGCAGCGCCTTCGCGCGCTCCACCCGGCGCTGGATCACGTACTCGTGCACCGGCACGCCGGTCGAGCGCTTGAACAGCGTCTTGAGGTGGGACGCGCTGACCCCGGCGACGCCGGCCAGCCGATCGAGCGACAGGTCGTGATCGAGGTGCTCCTCGATGTACGCCGTCACGCGCCGTAGCTGCGGCGCAGACAGCCCTCGCCGCAGGCGGCCCGGCGCCTTGTAACGGCCGAGCAGGTGCGCGGCGAGCGCGACGCTAAGGCTCTCCCTGTAGAGAAGCCCGGTCGGATCGCCGGCCCTGCGCTCGGCGTCGAGCGCCCAGGCGATGTGCTCGATCTGCGGGTCCTTGATCTGGTGGCGCGGCTCCAGACCGGCTTTGTCGGGGTCGAGCCCCATGTCCGCTGCGACCCGGCGCAGCAGCGAAGGGGACAGCGCCAGGATGAGCGAGGTGCCCGCGTCGTCCTCCTGCCAGACGTCCGAGGCTCCGGCGGGGATCAGGTCCACGTCGCCGCGCGTGTAGACGAACCGATCGGCGCGGCAGGCTCCGCGTACCGGCGCGCCCGCATGGATCTTCACCCGATGATCCTGCGAGGCCTCGAGCGCGATCACGCCAGGCTGGGTCGAGTGAACGCCGATATGGACCCCGACGTAGGGGCGCGGCGCGCCCGTGGACGGCTCCAGTCGGAGGGGGGCTCGGGTCTGTCCGATGACCTGCATCCCCGCCAGTATCCACCGCCGCCGAGCGGCGCGCCACGGGGCGGCTCCGCGCTCACCGCCGTCCGAATGTGCTCTCCGGGCGTCCGATCGTGCGCGACGGCCCGGGTCGCAGGCCCCCACCTTGGCGGGCATGAAGGCGCGCCCGTCACCGGCAGACGGGCCGCAAACGAAGGAGCTCACATGCTTGAAGTCACGGTCATCGGTCTGGGTCTCATGGGCACCGCGCTCGCTCGGGGATTGCTCCGCAGCGGCGCTCGCGTCACCGTCTGGAACCGCTCGATCGCGAAGGCCGCGCCGCTCGTCGCGGAGGGAGCGGCGCTGGCCCCGAGCGCGGCCGCGGCGGCGCAGGCGAGCGAGATCGTGATCACCTGCATCACCGACTACCGCGCGACGTACGGCGTGCTGGAGGGGCGCGACGTGGTCTCCTCCCTCGCCGGCAAGGTGCTCGTCCAGCTCAGCACGGGCAGCCCCGAGGACGCGCGTACCCTCGAAGCGTGGGCGAAGCAGCGCGGCATCGACTACCTCGACGGCGCCATCCTGGCCACCCCGAGCCAGATGGGGAAGCCGGAGAGCAGCATCCTCGTCTCGGGCTCGGGCTCGGCTTACGAGAAGAGCAGGCCGCTGCTCGAGAGCACGGCCGGGACCGTGAGCTACCTCGGGGAGAAGGTCGGCTGGGCGGCGGCCATGGACCTGGCGTTCCTGTCGCACCTGTTCGCGGGGCTCCTCGGCTTCTACCACGGCGCCCGCATCTGCGAGGCCGAAGGGATCCGCGTGGCCGACTTCGGGGCCATGGCCGCCGTCGTCGCTCCGGCCATCGGTGGGATGGTCAAGCACGACGCGGACTCCATCCAGTCCGGAGCGTACGAGGCCTCGGAGGCCACGCTGGAGATCTGCGCGCAGGCCGTCGAGCTCATCCAGCGGCAGGCGCGGGAGGCGAGGATCAACGCCGAGCTCCCGGCGTTCGCCGCGGCGCTCTTCAGGAAGGGAGTCGCCGCGGGCCACGGGGCGGAGTCGCCAGCCGCGCTCATCAAGGTGTTTCGCGAGAGCGCTTGATGCTGGCGATCCGCGCGCATGCGGGCAGAGGAGCCCCGAGGCGCGCCTCGTCAGGAATAGGAACGTGAGCCCTCCGCGACGCTGCCGGCGAGGGCCGCGCGGAGGCTCACGGCCGTGGCAGGTCGCGCGCGCACATCGCCGATACATAGTAGTGGCGGCCATCGGTCTCGTAGGGCGCGCGGTAGGTCGTCGTCTGCCGGTATCCGGCGGCGACGAAGCTCCCGCCGTGCGTGACACGCAGGGCAGCGTGGTTGTCCAGGCGGGAGCAATCGGCGCACGGCACGAGCGGGCGGTCGTCGTCGGCGGCGTCGCGCGTGACCTTGTAGGCCTCGCCGGCGAGATCGAGCTGGCCCCAGCGCCCCGCTCCCCTGGGAAAGGAGCCGACGGGCGCGAGATCGTCCGTTGTGCAGTGAATGAGGCTCCACGGGGGAAACGCGTCCTCGCAGGACAGCGACGTCGAGCCTTCGCCCTGGCAGCAGTAGGCCGCGTCTTCGGAGGTGATGGGGGAAGAGCCCCACGGATACAGCCGTTGCTCGTCGCCGCCGGCAGCGGCGTAGTTCATCTCGGCCTGGGTCGGCAGGCGCCCGCCGTCCCACGCGCAGAACGCGAACAGCTCGAGCCATGTCGCGCACACGATGGGTTTGTCCTCGTTCGCGGCCGGAGCGTCGGTCCACGTCGGCCAGCCGTAAGGATCGCAGACGAGCGCTTGCTTCATCGCGGCCGTGGTCGCCGGGAGCATGGTGTTCCAGGCCGGGTCCCACCCGCTGTCCGGGATCTTCGGGTGCGCCCCTGCGCCGGCCGGCGGCGGGCTCAGCTGCGTCGGGCCGCCGGTCTCTTCCAGGTAGCGGCGAAACCGCCCGACCGTGATCATGTACTTGTCCAGGTGGAAGTTGCTCACGCTCGCCGGATAACGCGGGTCGTTGAGCCGGTTGAACGTCCCGCCGGGCACGAGCAGGCTGGCGCAACAGTCGTCGTCGTGGCCGAGGCCGCAGCGATGGTCGGCGCCGGACGTGACGCCGGCGCAGCTCGGCGGAGGCGCCAGCGCGCGGTTGCGCCTGGCCACGGAGTGAACGGAAGCGTCCGCGTCCTGCTCCGCGACGCCACCGCTGTACGCGTGGTTGGATCCCAGGATCGGCGCGAGGGTGCAGAGGATGAGGAGGGCCGAGAGCGGCTGTCGACGCGATCGCGTGGCCATTTGGAGGGTTAGGTGCGAGCGCCACCGCTTCGGTTGTGCGACATGGCGTCGCGGCGCGGGCGATCCGCGGTCCTGCACTCCTCCGGATGAGCTGGCTCGCCCACGCGGAAGATGGGTGGCCCCCGCATCCCAGGGGGACACGCCTCCACAAAGAGATGAGTCGCACCTATCTCCCACTGGAGACGCCTCGGTAATGGTCAATTTTGACCAACCGGCTCCGGACGACCTTGACGGCTGCTGCAGATCAACCGTCGGCAGAACCGTCGGTGCCAGCGTCTGGCACGGCGACATGTCGGGGTTGCCCGCCACAAGCTCCAGCTCCGCGGGAATCTCGAACGGCACGCCACACGCCGTGCATTGGCCGGTGAACAGCGCCGGTCGCCGGATGTCGTCGAGTTCGAACTCCGCGGGGACCTCTGCGCGACACGATGGGCACGGCGCGGCGATGGCAACGCGCTCATACCGCGACCCTACCACGGGCGCCGCGCCGTCCACGCACGCCCGCCGCTTCACCCGGCTCTACAACGGCTTCACAGACCACCGGAGCCCCGGGTCGCGCGTTCGTCCAGCACGCGTGCTCGTGGGGCAAGCGTGTGGACATCGTCCTACCCCGCGGATCCCTGATCCCGAACCGTAACAGCGTCCAACCGAATGGCGATGGCCGCACGGACACACCCGGAGGGCGTGTCTCGTAGACGCCGAGCGCAGCCGGCAACGATTGCCGGGATGGCCTAAATTGCCGGCAGCACTCGGCTGTTCTTGCCAGGATATCTGCACCGAGGGAGATGGCGATGGTGTCCGGCAGCACCCACGGGATGAAATTCTCAAAAAATATGGCAAGACCCAGGCATCGACCGGAAGGGCACGTCATGTGCTGTTCCGGTCGACACCGACCCGCCGCCCCTTGATGTGCGAGGGTGGCCTGGTCGTCTGCACTATCGAGGACCCGAGCGGTCGTCGGGCCTTCGTGAGGTGCGGGCTCCGCTTCGTCCGCTCGGCCGATCGATCGGCAGAGGGGACTCTGCACATCATGGGGACGACGATGACAAGCGTGCTTGGCAAATCAGGGACACGCGCTGCGGTCGCCTTCACGAGGAGGGACTGCGCCGAACAGGGGGAAATCGTCGCTGTCGACCCGCCCCTGCAGGCGGCGCTGCGCACCATTGAGCGCGCGGCGACGCGCCGAGGGGGGGTGCTCATCATGGGCCCCACCGGAGTGGGGAAGGAGCTGCTCGCGCGGCGCGTCCATGAGCGCTCGGGACGTTCTGGCGCGTTCGTCGCCCTGAATTGCGCGGCGTTCGCCGAGACCCTGGTAGAGAGCGCGCTCTTCGGCCATGAGCGCGGCGCGTTCACGGGAGCGGTGCGGCGCGTTCCGGGGGCCCTCGTGGAGGCGCACCAGGGCACGCTGTTTCTCGACGAGTTCGGCGAGCTCAGCGCCACGGTCCAGGCCAAGCTGCTGCGCGCCCTGGAGGACGGGAGCGTGCGCGCCGTCGGGGCGTCGGGCGCGTCGCACGTCGATGTGCGCGTCGTGGCGGCGACCAACCGCGACCTCCGGCGCGCTGTCGAGCGCGGCGAGTTCCGGGAGGATCTGTACTTCCGCGTGGCCACGTTCGTCCTCGAGGTGCCGCCGCTCCGGGAGCGGCCGGGAGATCTCGCGGCGCTCGTCAGGAAGCTCGTGACAGAGCACGATCGGGGGCGCGCCGTCCGGCTGTCGGCGGCGGCGGAGGCGACGCTCCTGGCGTACGCATGGCCTGGAAACGTGCGCGAGCTGCGCAACGTGATCGAGCGGGTGTTCTGCCTGGCTTGCGGGGGAGAGCTCGGGTGCGAGGAGCTCGTGGAGATCGCGCCGGAGCTCGCGATAGGCGCGGGCGCGATCGGGCCAGGCACGGCGACGCTGGCGGGGGTGAAGGAACACGCCATCGCCGATCGGCTCCGCGGCGGCGGGACGCAACAGCAGGTCGCGGAGGATCTCGGTGTCCACCGGACGACGCTGTGGCGAAGGGCGAAGCGGCTCTCCGAGGGCCGGTGAGGCGCAACGCCGGGTTGCGCGAACCGACCGGGGCTCGGTCGAAAGCCGGGCCGTGGGGACGCCGCTTGCGTGGTAGCTTTCCCTCGTCAAGCGCTCGTTCAACAACCCCGTCCCCTGCATCCCCGGCGAGCACTACATGCTTCCGCCCGAGCGCCGCCTCGGGCCTGTCCTCGAGCTGTTCGAGGAACGCAGGTATTTCACGCTCCATGCCGGCCGCCAGACGGGCAAGACCACCAGCGCCCGCTGGCTCGTCGAGCACCTGAGCCGCGGAGACGGCTTCCGCGCGGTCTGGGTCGACGTCCAGATCGCCCGCGAGGATCCCGAGCCGGCAAAGGCCTTCGAGGCGGTCCTCTACGCGCTGGACACCGCGGTCGACCGCGATCTGCCCGACCTCGGCCGCCCCGCGGACGACGTCCGCCGCGTCGACCCCGCGAGCACCTTCGTCCTGCGCTACCTGCGGGATCTCGCGGCGCGCAGCGACGAGCCGCTGGTCGTGCTCTTCGACGAGGCGGACGGGCTCGTGGGCGCGACGATGGTCTCGCTCTTGACCCAGGTCCGGCAGGGCTACCTCGACCGGAGCCGGACCTGCGCAAGGGGCGGTCGTGGCAAGAGAAGCTGTTCGTGCGGGAGGTGACGCACGGTGGGAATGCCGTGCGGCTCGTGGGGTGCTGAGGGACCCTTGACAATGTATGCCGGCGGGGAGCAGGAGGTATGCCTGCCGGAGAGCGGCGCGGAGGTGCTCATGGCGAACGGGGGTAGCGGCACGCGCATGAAGCGGAAGTCCTTTTTCGTCGACGAGCAGACGTTGCGCCGCGCCAAGCGCCTCCTCGGCGTGGATTCGAAGGCAGCGGTCGTCCGGCTGTCCGTGGAGCGGGTGGTGGAGATGGAGGAGCTCTGGCAGTTCATGAAAAAGACCCGGCGCAGCCTCCCGCCTGGAAGCATGGAAAGCCCGTGACGTGCGCTGGGCCATCGTTGCAGGGTGCAACGTCGCACGTCGCACGCTGCAACGTCGCGTCGAGCCCGATCCCTTCGATCGCAGAGGAGCGGGAGGGGCGCGCTTCTTGCGCCGTCGAGCGCCGGAGGTATCCGCATGGACTCGGCGTTCCGTGAAGCAAAGAACGCACGAACGGCCGCGCCGCCGCTCCCGAGGCGCAGCGAGGGGCTCGCTCACAAGCTGTTCGGGAGCAGGAGCGGCCTGGCACCGGAGGAGGGAAATTTCTCCTCTATGTCGGGACGGATGACGGCCAAAGAGGCCGCGGGCATCGCGCTCCAGCGACAGACGGCGCGCGAGGCCGCGCAGCGCGCGGGCGGCGGCGCGGCGCTCGCGTACACGCCCTCTCCATCCGAGGCGGAGCAGGGCCCGACTCCGAAGGGTGCGGCGGACACGGTCCTGGACGAAGGCGAGGGCACCGATGCTCTCGAATCACGCGCCAGGAAGATACATGCCAAAGCCTTCATCGAGTCCCGGCTGGAGTCCAACCCGGCGGATGGCACCGCCCTGGTTGCCCTCCTCGAGCAGGCCGTCCAGCAGTTCGGCCTGACCGATCTCATCCTCGACATGCGTGGTAAAATGGAGGCGCGTATCGGCATAGTCGCCTCCCCCACGCTGTGGTGCGGTTACCTCAGGAACAAGCTCATCGGCAACCTCCTGTCGGACTGGCTCGTCTGGGGCGCTTACGGCTCGGTCTCGGAAGCCAGCCGGTGGATCCAGTGGAAGAAGCCCAAGAGCACCGACGCCACGGAGGTCATCTGGGGCCCGCTGACAGGACGCGGGTTCGGCTCCTATATGCTTGCCGACCCGCTGACGGCCATCGGCCCGCCCGGCAGAGGCCCGACCGTCACGAATCCGACTTGGGACGTGCTCACCCGGCGCAAGCAGAAGGGCAACGGGAGATCAACCTACTACGTACGTGGCCACCTGCTTAACGACAACCTCCATGGCCCCGGCGACGACTGGAAGAACCTCACGCCGCTGTCGCAGCGAACCAACAATCACAGCCCAAACGGACACCTCCGATCGGTCGAGGATGTCGTCAAGCGGGAGGTTGGCAAGAAGGAGACGCTGGCCTATCAGGTGATCCCCAAGTACGGGCGCTCCCCCTGGAAGTGGCCGCGCTATCTGGTGCACGCGATCGACTACGTCCAGGAAGCCGGAGACGTGCTGGCGGCCGAAGACCACGTGCCCACCGGGCTGTACTGCAAAGTGTGGACGTACGATGTCAATGGAGGACGCAAGCTTCTCCTCAAAAAATGGGTACCACAATTGGACATTAGCAAGCCTGGCGAGACGGAGTACTGGGTCGATACACCAGCTGGAGGAATCGTGAACATCTCGGATCCGGGCCAGATATGGTCGGTGATCGAGCTCGCGTTCATGTCGGCTGTGGGGGGCTTGCTCGCCTATGGGTCGATCGATTTGGCAGAGCTGTTGGCGCAATACTGTGCCAGTGTCGGCGTCTCCGTGGTGGACTTCCTCGTCTCTCATCAGTTCAACGTGTCGACGGTGGCGGGCGTGCTCAGCGGGTACCTGAGCCGCGGCAGGGATTCCTGGCCCAAGGATCCGGAGCGCAAGTAGGATTTCTTGGTGAGCGCCGGCATGCCAGTCGCGCCCCCCCTCTGCATCGACGGTTGGGGTGGCGGCATCTTCGGCGATATCGGCTCGGACATCGCGGCGCTACCACCCCAACCTGGGTCGGCTCGTCCCGCCCCATGGACTGACCTGGGTCGCCGCCCCTGACCGATGTTGCAGGGGGCAACTTCGCGCGTCGCACCCTGCAACACCGCGTCGAGCCCGACCCTCGCGATCGCCGAGGAACGGCGGCGGCGCGCTCCTTGCGTCGTCGAGCGGCGGAGGTGTCCGCATGGATTCGGCGTTCCGTGACGAAAAGAACTCACCAAGCGCAGCGCCGCCGGTCCCGCGGCGCAGCGAGGGGCTCGCTCGCGAGCTGTTCGGGAGCAGGAGCGCCCTGACACCGGAGGAGGGGAGCTTCTCCTCGCCCTCGGGACGGATGACGGCCAAAGAGGCCGCGGGAATCGCGCTCCAGCGGCGAACGGCGCGGGTGGCCGCGCAGCGCGCGGGCGGCGGTGCGGTGTCGAGGGGCGTCGAGGGAGCACCGGCGCCGAACCGCACCGGCCTGCCCGATTCACTCAAGGCCGGTATCGAGGGCCTCTCCGGCCTGCCCATGGACGACGTCCGGGTCCACTACAACTCCCCAGCGCCCGCCCAGCTCCAGGCGCTCGCGTACACGCAGGGCTCCGAGATCCACGTAGCGCCGGGGCAGGAGCGGCATCTGCCGCACGAGGCGTGGCATGTGGCGCAGCAGAAGCAGGGGCGGGTGCGGGCGACGACGCAGCTCAAGGGGCTCGGGATCAACGATGAGCCCGCGCTGGAGGCCGAGGCGGACGCGATGGGTGCGCGCGCCGCGCGGAGGGAGGCCGTCTGGCCGCGGGCGTCGGTTGCGTGGGGTCACGCCGGTAGTGCGTCGGAAGAGATGGGGAGGGCAGAGGGGTCGCGGCTGAATCTCCTCTCCACCGATGACAGCGCCGACACGCCGGGTCAGTCGTCGGTGTCGGCGTATGCGCAGGGTACCGATGTTTCTGGAGCGCCAGCGCAGAAGCAGGAGTTGCCACAGGATGCAAGGCATATCGGCGGGCGGCGGACGTCCCCTGCGTCGTTCGCAGCCGGGAGCATCGTGAGTCCCATCCAGCGAAAACCGCAAGGCCCTTTTGTCAACGCGACCCCAACGAATGACGGCATCCACTGGGACACCGAGACGTCTACGACACATAACAAAGAGACCGTACCCTCCGAGGTCATCGCCGTGATGCGGAACCCGCCCGACGGCAAGTCACCGAGCGTCGATCCACCCGGCTGGGCTTGGCTGAAGAAAAAGTTCGGCAAGTTGAAAGGTGAATGGGTGCGCTTCCACATCATCAACGCCAAGCTCGGCGGTCCGGGCAACAACCCCTTGAACCTGGTACCGACCACCCACGTCTTGAACCATAACCCAGGATGGCGCAGCCTGGAGGAAGCCGCAAAGAGCAGCGCCTCGAAGAACGTCTGGACCTATGTTGATGTGAGCCTCACCTACGATAACACGTACCCTGGCGGCATCCCCAAGACCATCCAAGCCGAGCAGGGGGAATGGTCCAATAACACCTGGACCGCGGTCGGCAACCCCGTCACGCTGCAGCAGGACGACCCGAACGTCGTTGCCGGTGGTGACTATCTTCCAGCGACGCAGATCACCCAGGGCATCCTCCAGGACTGGGGCATCCCTGCCAATCTGGTTGCCGTAGCAAAGGCTCTGATTGACGGGACGTACAAAGACCAAGATGCGTTCGACGAGGCGTGGTCCGAAGCTGACCTGGACGAGTATGATGGCGCGTTCCGTCGCATGTACGTGGACGAAGACGACAACATCGCCGGCCCCTACCCCGTGATCGTGAAGGCCGCGTGATCGAGGAGCCGCGCGCCCTACTCATGCCACCAGCGATGCCGCGACCCGACCCAGGTTGACCGCGTCACCGTCTTCTTGCGAGGACGGCCCGATCCCCCGCTCGCGGCCTCGTGACGGGGCCTCTGGACATCTGCGTCGAGGCGGCGCAACCCAACCCAGTTTACCCTGGGTAGCGGCCCCGATCCCCAGCCGTTCCTCAGCGCGCCGGTCGATCCCTTGAGGTTCGGCGCGCTCCCGGCACTCCCGAGCTGATGTCCGGGGCGCTGGTAGCGGACGGCGCGCATGCGCCATGGTTGCGCAGGTCGCACCCTGCATCATGGCCCGTTGCACTGCGCAACATCCCCACCCCTCCCATGACCACAGTTCCCGCTCTGTCCGCGTGGCCCGCTTCCTGATGACGCGTCCCCCAGCCGCGTCTCCCCCCGGCGCCGGAGAGGAGCGCTGCCCCATGGCTGGCCGCCGCGCCGGCGTCGACACGAGCCGAATGCTCGACCGGGAGGACGAGATGCCCATCGACGAGGATTCCGCACACAGCGATGCGACCCAGGCGCCCGCGGAGGGGACGCCCTGGGAAGATCGCGTCTTCGACGAGCCCGCGCCGCCCCGCGATCTCATGTCCGAGCTCCGCAGCTTCGGCGACACCATGCCGCCCCCGCAGATCGTCCGCACCGTCAACGTGATCCCCTTCCCCGAGCACCGCCTCGCAGAGGACGACGTGGCGGGCATCGCGGACTTCCTCCTGAAGCGCGCCAGGGAGGGCATCGCGGACATCCTTTCGCACGACGACTATGCGCAATTCACCGAGCTCGCGCAGAGCACGCGCGCCGAGGCGTTCGCCCGCAAGATCGCGGAGCACCAGACGGGCATCCCCTACACCCAGCCAGCCTATTTCTACGGCGGCGGACAAAAGGCCGTCGCGGCCGCGATCGCGGCCGAGGGGCGGTATCCGCTCGCGGGGCAATGCCAGCAATCGGTGACCACGGCCCTCTGCATCGGCGGCTGGGATGGCGGCATCTTCGGCGATATCGGCTCGGGCATCGCGGCGCAGCCGTTCTGCGCCAGGCTCGGCAACGGCTGGAGCCTCGAGGATCTGAAGGCGCGCTCCAGGCCGAGCAGCTCCGGGCTCGCGCTCGCCGACTGGCACGACGACCTCTGGCACGAGATCCGCCCCGGCACCTGCCTCTTCTGGTCCGCGCCCTGTCCCATAACGAGGGACGGGGAGACCTGCGACGGCTCCGCCCACGTCCTCGGCTGCGGCCAGGGCTCCGGGCACGTGTCCCTCGTGCTGCGCAAGCACCCGATCGAACGCCAATGGCAGCTCTGGGACACGACGACCTCCTTCACCGATCCGGCCCCGCACGCGGCCGCCCAGAAGGGCGCGCGGATGCTCTGGGAGTCGCACTGGTGGGCGCACATCCCGGAGACCATGCAGGGGGGCAACTGGCTCTTCCGGGGCCTCGCGCGCATCGACGGCTTGGGCGTAGAGGCGCCCGCCTCGCTGGCGCCGCGCGGCCGGTGCAGGCTGCTCCTGCGGCGGCGCAGCGACCATGCGCTCCTCTACCGATCGGACTGGATATCCATGGAAAGCGAGGGGCTGCCCATCTCCTGGCTGCTCCGATCCATGCGCGGGGCCCCCCATTGCGACGAGCTCGAGCCCACCTGGTGCATCAACTCGCCCGGCGATGCGAAGAAGCCGCCACTGCCTCTCCTCGATTGCACGTGCGACGCCAACGGCAACGCGAAGATGTCCTGGGTGCCCGATCAGGGCAGCCACAGGCGGCCCATCCCGAGGACTATCTGGGACGCGCCCGGGCGCTACCCCGACGCCGGCGGAGGGGCGACGCGACCCCCGCCCCCGGCGCCAGGCGCATTGCGAAACGCGCCGCTCGCCGGCCACACCGATCTCGAGGCCATCCTGGCGGGGCACGCGGCCGCGCTGCATCGGGGCTCCAGGGGCGAGGGCGTGCGAGCCGTGCAGGACGCCCTGATGAAGCTCGATTACGGCGTGCCGGGCGGCGCAGATGGCGTCTTTGGCAAGGGTGTCGAGGCCGCCATCAAGACATTTCAAGAGGCCAACGGCCTGGGCGTCGACGGCAAGGTCGGCAAGGGGACCTTGAAGGCCCTCGACGACGCGCTCGACGGATGAACGGATTCAGCCAGGGCGACGGCTGACGTCCTGGTGCGCCGCGGCATCGCCGGGCAGGTCGGCAGGCGAGTGCGGTCCAGCGTCGCCAGCGTCTTCTCCAGCGGCAGGCCCGACGTGCGCGCCGCCCACTGGCCTCACCGCGCAACCTGGATCGGATCGCACGAGCCCCGCTCAGGTCGCCCCCTGCATCACGGCCCGTTGCACCGCGCAACATCCCTCCCCCTCCGAGCCCCGCATTCCTCGAGGTTTCTGGCTGGCCCGCTTCGTGATGAAGCGACTCCCCAGATGCGCTCGATCCTCACCTCCCCCATTCACCCCGACAGGCCGTGCCCCCGAGGCGCTCTCCTGCTCACGTGCCGCGCCCCCTCCGGCGCCGGAGAGGAGGGCTGACCCATGGCCGACGCCCGCGCCATCCTCGACACGAGCCGCGCGCTCCAGCAGATCCTGCAGGACGGGCTCTCCCTCCTCCCGATCCTGCCCGCGCAGATCAAGATCGAGTCGCTCGACCTCCTGCCCGACCCGGTGCCCCCGCCGCGAATCACCCTCTTCCTCTTCAACATCCACGAGGACCCCTACCTCAGCAACCAATCCACCGAGCTGCACCCCACCCGCAACGGGACCGTCGAGGTGGTCGATCCGCCCGTCTTCCTCGATCTCGATTACATGATCTGCGCCTGGGCCACGACGACCGACGAGGAGCTCCAGCTCCTTGGCGACGTCATCCGCGTCCTCAACGATCACCCGCAGCTCGACGCGCCCCTGCTCGGCCCCGCCTGGCGTCCCGGCGAGGCCGTCCACCTCGCGCTCGTCAACCCGCCCATCGAGGAACAGGCGCGCATCTGGTCCGCCTTCGGGTTCAAGCGGTTCAAGCTCTCGCTCTATTACCGGGCGCGCAGCGTCCCCATCCAGTCCGGCGTGCGCCGCCGCGAGGCGCTCGTCCAGGCCCCGGCGCAGAACGTCCGCCCCCAGGACCCCCCGCCCGCGGGCGGCTCGATGGAGCGCCCCTGATGCCGTACCTGGGCTTCACCCTGCGCGACCACGCCACAGGCGATCGCCTCGTCGCCGCGCGCGAGGGCGATCTCACTGTCCTCGTGCCGCGCCGCCCGAGTGCGCTCCCGCCGCTCGTGGAGTCGCCTCGATCGAGCGTGCGTCTCGGCGATCCTCGCCTGTTCTTCAGGACCGCCAAGAACCCCCACGCCGACATCCTCGTGCTCGACATGCCGCCCGGCGTCTTCGCCGTCGAGATCCGCGCCCGCGGCTACCTGCCGCGCCGCGCCCGCGTCCGGGCCCCGCGCCGCGCGCCCATCGGCGTCCGCCTGCACCGCGACGTGACGTACCCCTTCGCCTCGGGCGACACCGTGATCCTGGGCGCCGTCGTGAGCGCGTCCGGGGCGCCTCTCGCGGGAGCTCGCGTCGAGCTCATCGACCCCGACCCGAAGGTCCCGCGGTACCGCGTGCCGCTCAACGCACGCGGCCAGTTCGCTGTCTGCGCCCCCGCAAAACGAAAAGATAGCGAGGTCACCCTCAAGGTCTCTCATCCATCCGGCTTCGTCCTCACCACGGTACCGACTGTGCAGATCCATCGAATCAACGCGGCGCCGCTGACGACGGTGCCTTGAAGGAGAGTCATGCCCGAGTATCTTGCCCCCGGCGTATACATAGAAGAGCGGCCCGGCTTGCGGTCCATCGAAGGCGTGTCCACGAGCACCACCGGCTTCGTGGGCATGACCGAGCGGGGCCCGACGAGCGGTCCGCCCGTCCTGGTCACGAGCTTCGGGGAGTTCCAGCGCCAGTTCGGCGGCCACCTGAAGCCGCGCGAGGACGGCGAGCAGAACGTCCACGGCTACCTGCCGCTGGCCGTCCAGCACTTCTTCGACAACGGCGGCAAGCGCGCCTTCATCGTGCGCGCCTACAAACCGAAGGGCGAGAGCGAGCTCGCCGATCGCCGTCAGCTCGCGCTCAAGACAGGCGTCGTCGCTCGCCTCCGCAGCGGCGCGCCCAAGGGAAGCGACCGCGTCTACCTGAGCACCCTGCGCGGCTTCAGCCCCGGCAAGGCGAAGCTCTGGAGCACCGCGGGCGCAACCCCGGTCGACCTCCGCACCCCGGAGCTCGCCTCGGGCAAGGTAATGACGGCCGCCAAGCTCGACAGCGACTACCGCACCGAGAGCGCCTTCTGCCAGATCACCGAGGCGCTCACCGACGGCAACCTCCTCATCGCCCGCGAGCCGGGCCTCTGGGGCGAAGGCGTGCGCGTCCAGGTACGCCCCGTGAGCGGGCCACCGGTCGCGCTCCTCGGCGTCACGAGCGCCGAGGACGAGCTGCGCCTCAACGTGGGGTCCTCCACCTCGTTCTACGTCGGCTGCGCCGTCGAGATCGCGATCGACAAGGGCAACCAGCTCACGCTGGTCTGCACGACCGTGAAGCAGATCCTCGGCGACAGCCTCCTCGTCGCCGTGCCCGAAGGCGGCGTGTCGCTCCCCGGGGAAGGCGCGCGCGTCACCGTCTCGCTCGCCGAGATCGAGATCCTCGTCTCCTGGCAAAAGACGTTCGAGCGCTTCCGCGGCTCGTGGTGGTACATGCCGCGGCAGACCACCCCGCCGCTCGGCCTGACCCCCGCGCAGCGCGACGAGTTCAACGCCGCGCGCTCGGCGTGGCTCGCGCTCCACCAGCGCTCGAAGCTCGTGCAGCTCAAGGGCGACGGCCGCTTCCCCGACGACGACGCGGTGCTCGACTACACCCCGGGCGAACCCCTGCGCTCGCACCCGACCACGGTGACCGGCGGGCCCACCGGGCTCGTCCCCGCGTCGGGCCCGAAAGGGCAGCCCGACGACCTGCCGGACCCGATGGGCTACATCGGCAGCCCCGCCGGGCCCGGCGAGCGCACCGGCATCGCCGCGCTCGTCGACGAGGACGAGATCGCCCTCGTCGCCGTGCCGGGCATCGTCAGCCGGAGCGTCCAGGTGGCGCTCATCGATCACGCCGAGAACGCCAAGTACCGCTTCGCCGTGCTCGACGGGCCGCGGGACGCCGACCTCGCCGCGATCCGCGCGCACCGTAGCAACTTCGACACGAGCCGCGCGGCGCTCTACTACCCGTGGGTCCAGGTGACGGACCCGCTCACCGGCGATACCATCGAAGCGCCGTCGAGCGGCATCGTCCTCGGCGTCTATGCGCGGAGCGACGGCGAGCGCGGCGTGTTCAAGGCGCCCGCGAACGAGGTGGCCCGCGGGGCGCTCGATCTCATGACGATCGTCAGCCAGGGCGATCAGGAGATCCTGAACCCCGAGGGGATCAACGTCATCCGCGACTTCCGCCAGCAGGAGCGCGGGATCCGGATCTGGGGCGCTCGCACCCTCTCCAGCGATCCCCAGTGGCGGTACGTCAACGTGCGCCGCCTCTTCCTCTACATCGAGCGCTCGATCGAGCGAGGCACCCAGTGGGTGGTCTTCGAGCCGAACAACGACGCGCTCTGGGCGCAGGTGCGGAGGACCATCGAGACGTTCCTGGACGGCGAATGGCGCAAGGGCGCCCTCCTCGGCCAGAAGCCCGAGGACGCGTTCTATGTGCGCTGCGACCGCTCGACGATGGCGCTCGACGACATCGAGAACGGCCGGCTCGTCTGCGAGATCGGCATCGCGCCCACCCGGCCCGCCGAATTCGTGATCTTCCGCATCGGCCAGCTCACCGCGGACGCGCGCACGACCTGATTCAAGGAGACGAACGATGGCGACAAAACGCGAGATCCCGTACAGCGGATTCAATTTCAAGGTCACGGTCAGCGGCGGCAGCTCGGGGACGATCACCGGCAAGTTCTCGGAGGTCAGCGGGCTCGACACCGATCAAGACGTCATCGAGTACCGGAGCGGCGAGGATCCCACGCTGGGAATGACCAAGATCCCGGGGCTCGCCAAGTACCCGAACGTGGTGCTGAAGCGAGGGATCCTCGGGGTGATCGACCTCTGGACCTGGCGCAAGAAGGTCATCGACGGCATCGGCGACCCGGACCGCAAGGCGACGGTCACCGTGGAGCTGCTCGACGAGAAGCGCACGACGGTGATGACCTGGAAGATCACCAACGCGTGGCCCGCCAAGTGGACCGGGCCGTCGCTGGCGGGGAACAAGGGCGAGACGGTGATCGAGTCCCTCGAGCTGGCGCACGAGGGGATCACCGTGGAGTGAGGCCATGAGAGCGCCTGGAATCGAGTTCACCGGCCCTGATCGCCGCCCTGGGCCGACCGACGCGCTGCGGGCCGATATCGCCGGCTTCGCGGGCATCTTCGAGCACGGCCCGGTGCTCGTGTCCCGGCGCGTCGAGGACTGGGGGGAGCTCCGCGCGATCTACGGCGGCTTCGTCCCGATCCCCGGCGCCCCGGGGCGCCAGGCGCTCTCACCGCTCGCGCTTCACGGCTTCTTCCAGAACGGCGGGACGACGTGCATCGTCCACCGGCTCGCGTCGCCGCGGATGCGCGCCGCGAAGGCGCCGCTCATCGATCCAGCGACCGGCCGGGCGATAGGCCTCGTCGCGTCGTCGCCGGGCGCGTGGGCCAACGGCGTGCGGCTGCGCATCCCGCTCACGGTGCTCCGGCGCGTCGTCGCGCCGAGCGGCTTCCCGCTGGACCACGGCCTGCCGGCGGGGAGCCTGGTCCGCGTCACCGATCGCGAGCACAACGTCGTCTTCGGGCTGCTGGAGGGTTTCGCGGGCCGTGTCGGTCTCCTGTCGAGGCGGCGGCTCGTGCCGCCGCTCGTCGTCGAGCAGATCGACACCACGGTGGATGTCACCATCGAAGGAGCCGGGGCGGCGAACCGCCGCGAGCGGTTTCGCAACCTCTCGCTCCTTCCGAACGATCGGCGGTATCCGTACCTCTTCGACTTCCTCGCGGTAGCGAAGCCGCGACCGCCTGTGTGGACACCGGCCATCCCGTCGGCCTGGCAGCCGATCGACTGCGAGCTCGAGCTGGCGCTCGGCCAGCAGGGGCCCGCCGCGTCGATGCTGCTCCGCAGCATCGTGCTCCCGGCGCCGGACGCCGAGGGATACGAGGCGTGCGATCCGTTCTGGGGCGCGCTCCCCGGGTGTCCGAGCGGCGCCAAGGGCTCCGAGATCGTGGTCGAGCTCACGGGCGGCGCCGACGCGCTCGCAGAGATCGACGAGGCGGCGTTCCTATCGGCGTTCAACGTGCTCGCGAGGAGCCCTGAGCCGAGCATCGTTTGCGTCCCCGAGCTGATGTTGCCGCTCGCCCCCCTGGAGGCCGGCAGCGACGACGCGCAGAAGCTGCCGCCGCTCGATCCGGAGCCGGCGCCGGCGCCACCCCCGCGCCCGTGGGAGCGGGCCCTGGCGGCGAAGCCGCGGCGCGCGCCCATCATGTTACAGGGCCTGCCCGCGGCGGAGATCCCCTCCGAGATGCCCCGCTACGGCGCGAGCATTCCCATGCTCCAGGAGGAGCTGCTCGCGGCCCTTGCCGGCAGCGTCGAGGGACGCGAGCGGATCGCGCTGCTCGACCCGCTGCCAGCCGAGCCGCCGCTCGAGGTCGCCGAGCGCGCCGGGAGGTTCGCCGACGTGCTGGCCGAGCGCGGCGGAGCGCTCGTGCGGGCGTCGGGCCTCGGCACGATGCTCTATCCGTGGATTCGCGTCCTCGACCCGAGGACGCCTGGGCAACGGCGCGTGCTGATCCCGCCGTCGGGCCATGTCGCCGGGATCCTGGCGAGCGTCACCCGGAGCCGCGGGCCCGCCGCGCCGTTCGGGGATACCTCGATCCTCGGCGCGGTCGCGAGCGCGCGCGATCTGTCGGAGAGCGAGCGGGCCGATCTCAATGCCCTCGGCGTCTCAGCGATCCGGGTGCTCGCGCGGCAGGGCGTCGTGGTGTATGGGGAGCGCACGGTCAGCCGCGGGGCGGACGCCGATCGTCACGTGCCAGGCGCGCGGGTGCTGGCGTTCTTGCGGCGCCGGCTCCGCGTGGTGGGCGAGACGCTGGTCTTCGAGCCCAACACGGAGCAGCTCCGGCTGCGCGTGTGCCTGCTCCTCGAAGGGGTGCTGCGAGAGCTCTTCATGCAGGGGGTCTTCGCGGGGGCGACCGCGGTCGAGTCCTACGCGGTGCGGTGCGACGAGGCGCGGAACCCGCCGGAGGCGGTCGCGCTCGGGCAGCTCATCGCCGAGATCGACGTCGCGATCGCCGTCCCGCTGGAGTTCTTGACGATCCGCGTCGCGTTCTCGCGCGACGGCGCCGCCGTGCTCGACGGCGTGCTCACGAAGGAGGCGCTGTGACGATCCCCCTGCCGGCCTTTCGCTACTCCGTGGTGCTGGGGAGCACGAGCCTCGGCGGCCTCGTCTCGGCGGTCGGGGGCTTCTCCGAGTGCTCCGGCATCGAGCTGCAGACTGATGTCTACGAGTACGCCGAAGGGGGCGTGAACGACTACGTCCACAGGCTGCCCACGCGCACGAAGCCGAGCGACATCGTGCTCAAGCGAGGGCTGATCCTCACGAGCGATCTCTGGGACTGGATCGAGGCCGTCAGCGAGGGGCGCTACAAGCGCAAGGATGGCATCATCATCGTGAAATCGGCCACCGGGCTCCCCACCCAGGCCTGGGCGTTCACGCGTGGCCTGCCGATCAAGTGGAGCGGGCCCGCGCTCGCGGCGTCGAGGAGCGAGATCGCGACGGAGTCGCTGACGATCGCGCACGAGGGCCTCACGCGCATCGGCGTGTGACGGAGGCGAGGAGAGAGGCATGCCGCTCATCGTTGGAGATATCGACGCTTGTATCCAGCTGGAGCCCGGCCCGGGGGAGGCGCCCGAGGGCCGCCGTGGCGG
The DNA here is from genome assembly GCF_051524395.1 of Sorangium sp. So ce117. Lineage (NCBI taxonomy): Bacteria > Pseudomonadati > Myxococcota > Polyangiales > Polyangiaceae > Sorangium > Sorangium sp. So ce117. The sequence goes on along the minus strand of NZ_CP150309.1, from coordinate 12,531,323 downwards.
CGGCGAGGCCGCCGAGGACGAGGCCAAGGAGGATCCGGCCCGGCGGCTCGCCGCCGAGCGCCTCCTGCGCGAGCGGCAGACCGAGCAGCGCGATCCCAACCGGCTCGGAGGGCGATGATCATGGCGCAGAAACCGCAGAAGCTCAGGATCACCCCGAGCGCGGGGGCCGCGGTCGAGGTGCTCTTCAACCCGACGGAGTACACGATCTCCCAGTCGAACCTTTACGCGGATGTGCGCCCGGAGGGGACCGAGCAGCCGATCCTCCAGTTCGTGGGCGGCGACGCCGACGAGCTCAGCCTCGATCTGCTCATCGACACCACCGATCCGTCCAGGGGCGTGCGCGACGCGAACAAGCTGGCCAAGCCGATCCTCGATCTCGCGCGCATCCACAAGGATCTGCACGCGCCGCCGGTCTGCACGTTCGCGTGGGGCGGCGAGATCATGAAGGGGGTCGTCACGTCGCTCCGCCGGCAGTTCTTGCTGTTCGATCCCGCGAGCGGCGTGCCGATGCGGATACTCATCTCTCTCAGCGTCAAGCGCTACCGGACGCTGAGCGAGCAGATCACCGGCATGAACCGCCAGTCGCCCGACCGGACCAAATCGGTCGTGGTGCGGCAGGGCGACACGCTGCCTTCGATCGCCGAGGGCGCGTACGGCGACGCGGCGATGTGGCGGCCGATCGCGGAGCACAACAAGCTCGCCGATCCGGCGCGGCTCGCGCCGGGCCTGGTGCTCGAGGTGCCCGCGATCGTGCCCGCGCTGCGCCGGGGGGCGTGAGGGAAGGAAGAGCCGATGGCGAACGGTAATGATGTGACGAGCGATCTCCGCGTCGGCAACGGCGGCGCGACCGACCTCTATGTGCCGGAGTACAGGCTGAAATTCAACGGGACCCCGGTGCCCGAGGTCGAGTCCGACTTCCTGAGCGTGACGGTCTCGGACAGCGTGAACGAGCTCTCGACCTTCGAGCTGGTCCTCAACAACTGGTTGAACCCGGGCGAGCCGGGCGGTCCAGGGTTCAAGTACACCGAGCGGCTGTTCGACCATATCCGCCCTGGCACGCTCGTCGAGGTGGAGATGGGCTATGCCGACGCTCCGCCGCTCGTCCCGATGATCACCGGGGAGATCACCGCGATTGACCCGCGCTACCGCGCCTCGGGCGGCTCGACGGTGGCGCTCCGGGGGTTCGATCTGCTGCACCGGCTCCGCAACTGCCCGCGCAGCTTCGCCTGGAAGAACGTCACCGACGCCGCGATCGCCCGGAGGATCATCGGAGGTCGCCTCGCCGGCGCGACCGTCGAGGCCGACGCCCAGCTCGGCCCCGGCGGGCCCAGCCTGCCGAAGCACCACCACGTTCCGCAGCAGAACCTGGACGATCTCGCGTTCCTGCGCGAGCGCGCCAAGCGCGTCAACTTCGACGTCTATATGCGCGATCGGAAGCTCTGCTTCGCGCGCTCGCACAAGCGGCAGGAGCCCGCGATCACGCTGGAGTGGGGGCTCACGCTGAACTCGTTCATGCCTTCTCTCACGTTCGCCCAGCAAGTGTCGAAGGTGACCGTCCGCGCCTGGCACCCGAGCGAGGGGCGCCTCATCGAGAAGAGCGCGACCTCGCTCGCGCCCGACGAGATCGCCTCCGGGCAAAAGGCCGCTGTCCAGCGGCTCAAGGACTACTTCCGCGAGGAGAAGGAGGAGATCGTGACGAGCGAGGGCGTGCTGAACGACGGGGACGCCGAGGCGCTCGCGCGCGCCATCCTCGAGCGATCGAGCCACGGGTTCGTGACCGGACCGGCGGAGACCACCGGGGTGCCCCACCTCCGCGCAGGCACGATCGTCAGGTTCGAGAAGCTCGATAAGGTGTTCAACGGCGACTACTACGTCACCGAGTCGACCCATCGCATCGACGGCCATGGATATCGGACGAAGTTCAACGTCAGCAAGGTGTGCGCATGATGCCGGCATGGAAGCAGTTCGGGTTGATGATCGGGATCGTCTCCAAGCGAGACGACGCCGAGTGCGGGCTGGGACGGGTGAAGGTCACCTATCCAACGCTCGGAGACATCGAGAGCGACTGGGCGCGGGTGCTCGCCCCGTACGGGGGGAGCGGCCACGGCTTCCAGTCGATCCCCGAGGTGGGCGACGAGGTGGTGGTCGCCTTCATGGAGGGCGACCCCAAGATACCGCTCATTGTCGGATCGGTGTACTCGATGAAGAACAAGCCGCCTTCGGAGAAGGTGGACGAGCGCATCTTCAAGTCGCGCAAAGGCCACACCGTCGTGGTGTCGGACCAGGCGGGCGAGGAGCGCATCGAGCTCAAGACGGCGTCGGGACAGCACGTCACGATCGATGAGGGGTCGAAGGCGATCACGATCAAGGCGAATGGGAGCGTGACAATCCAGGCCGCGGGCAGCGTCGACGTCAAGGGCACGAGCGTGGTCGTCACGGCGGGGGACGTGAAGCTCGGGGGGTCGGCCGCGATACAGCCCGCGGTGCACGGGACGATCCTGCAAAGCATGCTGACCACCCTCGTGACGGCCCTCTCGACCCACATTCATCCGATCGTCCCGATCGTCGGTCCATCCCTGCCCTCACCGCAGCTCGCCGCGCTCGCCGTGACGCTCGCGCCGCAGCAGGCCTCGCTCCTCTCCCCGAACGTGAAGGTGACGTGATCGCCATGCTGCGCAGACAGCTCGGACGCGGCTTCGACTTCCCCCTCCGCCTCGACCCCCGGGGGCGCTTTGCGCTCGTCGACGGGCAGGAGAACGTGGCGCGGGCGATCCGCATCATCCTCGGCACGCGCCTCGGAGAGCGGCTGATGCTGAGCGACTTCGGCTCCGAGGTGCCCGGGATCCTCTTCGAGCCGGCCACCTCCGCCACCGCCGTGCGCATGGCCTCGGCGATCCGCACGGCGCTCCTGCGCTGGGAGCCGCGCATCGATCTGCTCGAGGTCACGGTGGAGCCCGACCCCGATGTCGAGACGCGCTTCATCGCGTCTCTGTCCTACCGGATCCGCGAGGGCAACTCCGTCGTGAACAAGGTCTATCCGTTTTACCTGCAAGAAGGCGCGGAGGCGCTCTGACGATGCCGTTCACCCCGAAGAACCTCGACGATCGCACCTTCCAGGACCTCTTCCAGGAGGCGAAGCGGCGCATCCCGGCCTACCTGCCCGAGTGGACCGATCACAACGAGAGCGATCCGGGGATCGCCCTCGTCCAGCTGTTCGCCTGGCTGGCCGAGACGTCGATCTTCCGCCTGAACCAGGCGCCGGACGAGCGGGTGTTCGTGTCGTTCCTGAACCTCGTCGGCTTCGGCCCGGCGCCCGCGCGCGCCGCGGAGGCCGTGGTCGAGCTGGCGATGCTCCCCGGCGCCGCGCCCGTCTCGGTCCCCGGGTCCGCGCTGCGCCTCGCGGCGCCGGGCCCGGACGGCGGGGGGGAGATCCCGTTCGAGGCCGAGGAGCGCGTGTCGCTCGTCGGCGCGACGCTCGCGGCGGCGCTCGTCGACGACGGCCGCGGCCCCGATCGCCTCGACGTGACCCGGGCGAACCAGCGCGGCGACGCCCCCTACGCCCCGTTCGGCGCCGCGGAGGCACCCGGGGGCGCGCTCTACCTCGGCCTCGACGCGGGGTCTCCCGAGCGGCAGCCGGTTCTGGTCCCGCGCGGCGAGACCGCGGAGATGCAGCTCTACGTCCGCTGCGAGGACGGGGGCGCCGCGCCGCTCCACGCGTCGACGTCGCTCGAGGCAAGCCCCGGTGCGGCGGAGAGCGGCGTGGCCTGGGAGGGCCGCGTCGGCCCCGGGCAATGGGCGCCGCTCCAGGTCGTCGCGGATGCGACCCGCGGGCTGCGCCAGAGCGGCATCGTGCGCCTGCTCCTGACCGATCGGCTGCAGGCGGGCCGCGAAGCGGGCGATGCGGAGGGCAAGGCGCTCTTCTGGATCCGCGCCGTCGCCACTGCCGGACGACCGGCGCGCGGCGCGCAGCGGGTTCGCTATGTCGCGCTCAACGCGTCGGTCGTCCGGCAGTGGCGCACGCACACCCGCGAAGGCATGTTCCCGGGCAGCGACGGGACCCCGCAGCAGTACCGCGCCGTCCTGCACTCGCCCATCTGGCGCGACCCGGAGCGGCCGCCGGTCGTCGAGGTCCTGGAGCCCACGGGCGACGGTCTGCCGGCGTGGCGGGAGTGGACGTGCGTCGACGACCTCGCGACGCGGCGTGCGGGCGATGAGATCGCGGCGGACGGCCACCCGCTCCGGATCTTCCGCGTCAGCGACGACAGTACCGGCGTCGTGTTCGGCGACGGCCTGGAGGGGATGATCCCGCCGCGCGCGCCCGACGGCCTGCGCATCACCTACCGGTCGGGCGGAGGGGCCGCGAGCAACGGCGCCGCGGCGCTGCAGCTCGCGGGCGGATCCATCCCCGGTCTGAGCGGGGTCACGGTGCGGGAGCGCCCGTCCGGGGGGGCGGACGAGGAGGGCGTGGACGAGGCGCGACGCCGCGCCCCGGCCAAGCTCCGCGCCCTGGAGCGCGCCGTGACCGCGGCCGACTTCGAGGTGATCGCCCGCGACCGTGCGGGCGTGGCCAGGGCGTCGGCCCTCAACCGGTATCATCCGCTCTATCCGCACGCGCCCGTCACGGGGGCCGTCACGCTCGTGGTGGTGCCGCCGCGTCTCGCCGGCGAGGCCGCGCCCGTAGCCACGCAGGCGTTCCTCGACGAGGTGGCGAGGACTATCGAGCCCTACCGCGTCCTCACCGCCGAGCTCTTCGTGGTCCCGCCGCGGTACCGCACCGCGATCGTCGACGTCGAGGTCGAGGTCGCGAACGAGGCCGACGCGAGCGAGGCGCCCGCCGCCATCGCCGCCGCGCTCTCGCGCTACCTCGATCCGATCACCGGCGGGAGCGACGGCGAGGGCTGGCCGCTCGGGGAAGCGATCGCCTACGGCGAGCTGCTCGCGGTGATCTACGGCGCGCGCCGGATCGCCGCGCTCCGGCAGATCGCGATCTCGCTCGACGGCGTGGTGCAGCCGCCCTGCGCCGATGTCCCGCTCGGCTCGCCGCTCGACGTGGTGGCCTCGGGCCCTCACCGGATACGCGTGCGCGCGCCCGAGAGGCGGAGGTAGCCATGACTCCCCCCGGGATCAGCGCGGCGCGATTTTTCCACCTCGACGGCTGGAACGACTGGCGTTTCGTGGGCGACGCGGTGCCCAGCGAGGTGCGCTTCGATCGCAGCGGGCTCCACCTGCCGCCTTCGGGGCGCCTGCCAGGTCCGGGGCGGAGCGCGCTGCACGGCGACCCGGAGCTCCCGATGGCGAGCCTGGCGCCCTCCGGGCCCGCGCGCCGGGCCGAGGCGCGGGGCCTCGCGTTCGACCACGCGGGCATGCCGACGGCGGTGCAGGGCGATGGCCGTGGCTTCTGCCTCGTCGGCGGGCGCGCAGAGGCCCCGCCGGTCTGCTGGGGGCTCCTGCCGGGCCGCCGCCTGGGCGGGCTCGCGATCGACGCGCGCGGCCGGCTCTACGCGGCGCTGCCGGACGACGGCGAGGTGCGCGTGCTCCGGCTGTCGCCGCCGGGCGAGGTGGCGCGCATCGAGGGGGTCGCGCCCGTCGGCGTCGCCTGCGATGGGCGCGGCCGGCTCTTCGTGCTCGACCGCGCCGACGGTCCGGCGCGGGCGCCAGAGGGGCTCGGGACCGAGATCGAGCTCGTGCGAGGCACCTCCGGGGATGCGATCGCCGCCTCGCGCGAGGGGCTCATCGCGGTCGTGACCGCGGGGGCGACGCACCTGTTGCTCGGGCCAGCCTCGGGGTCGCTCGCCCGCGTCGAGCTCGGCCGACCCGCGCTGCCGGCGATCGCCTTCGACCCGGCGCGACCCGCGAGCGAGAAGGAAGCGTTCCTCTTCGTCGGCGACCGCATCTCGGGGCGCGTCGTGCGCTGGCACGTCGTGAACGGCCGCGCGGAGCCCACCGCCTGGAGTGAGGCGATCGACGGCTGGACGGCGCTCGCCTCCGCCGGCGGCGCCCTCTTCGGGCTCGGAGCGACATGCGCTGTCCGCCCGATCGCGATGGAGCCCGAGGGGTTCTATGTGCGCCAGGGGCGCGTCGTCCTGGGCCCGCTCGACGCCGGCGTCCCGGGGACCGAGTGGCATCGGATCACGGCGGTCCTCGACCCGCCTCCGTCGCCGGAGGCCGGCGTGCGCGTGGAGGTGCTCGCGGAGGATGCGCGCGACGCCTACGACCCGGCGGTCCCGGGCGACGACCCGCGCTGGACCGAGCCCCGGGAGCTCATCGCGCCGCGCGCCGGGCGCCCCGCGGAGCTCGGGCTGCTCGGCGCGCGCGGCCGGTATGCGTGGGTGAGGCTGACGCTCCACGGCGACGGCCGGCACACCCCGCGCGTGAAGTGGGTGCGCGTCGAGCACCCGCGCGACTCGTACCTCCGCTACCTGCCCGCGATCTACTCGGAAGATCCGGAGGGCCGCGACCTGACGGCGCGCTTCCTCTCGCTCTTCGAGGCGATGGAGGTCGATCTCGGCGCGGGCATCGACGCCCTGCGCCGGCTCTTCGATCCGCTCTCCGGCGACCCCGAGCTCGTCCCCTGGCTCGCCGAGCGCCTCGATCTCGTGCTCGACCCGGCGTGGTCGGTGCCGCGGCGGCGCGAGATCCTCGCGGCCACGATCGCCCTCTACCGGAGGCGGGGCACGCGCGCGGCGCTGGAGACGATGCTCCGCTGGTACGGCGGCGACGGCATCCGGGTCGTGGAAGGGTGGCAGACCCGGGCGAGCTTTGCGCTCGACGGGAGCGCGCTCGTCGGGTGCGCCACGGTGCTCCCGGGCGTGGATCTGCCGCCCCGGGTGGAGCTCGGCCGGGGGCGGCCGCTCGGGGCGTCGCGCGTCGACGCGAGCCCAGGCGCGGAGGTCGAGCTGCAGCTCGCAGGCCGCGGAGAGATCCTCGTCCTCCTCCCGGCTGCGACGACCGAGCCGCTCGAGCGGATCGCGCGCCTCCGGCGCATCGCCGAGCGCGAGGCGCCGGCCGGCGCCGTCGTCCGGCTCATCACCGCCGCGAGCGGGCCGCGGCTCGCGATCGGCCGCGCCGGACGCCTCGACGTCGACGCGATGCTCGGTCGTCCAGCGCCCTTTCACCTCGCGGGCGAGGAGGCGCCGGGCGCGCCCGGCCCGCGGAGCGTCGCGCGCGAGCCGTTTGCGGACGCAGACCTGGCGCTCGGCATCGGGCCGAGGCTGGGGATGGATTCGAAGCTCTGAGGAACCAGGAGAGGAACAGCCCCATGCACGAAGATCCAGACAAGAGACACGCAGGCCACCACGGCGAGGCGGAGCCCGCCTTTCACCCGAGCCCCGCGCTCGTCCGCAACCGGTACTTCTACAGCATGCTCCTCGAGGCGCAGGACATGCTCGCGGACCAGGCCTTCCATCTCGGGAACGCGCGCCGTCACAGCGCCGAGATGCATGGGCACGGCACCCTCTGTGGGCTGCGCGTGGACAACGGCGGGGGCCACGAGGCGGTGGTGCTGCGCCCCGGCGTCGCCGCCGACTGCCTCGGGCGGGAGATCCGCGTCGAGCGCGAGGTGCGGATCGATCTGCACGAGGCTGCGGCGGACGCGGTCCGGCTGCGAGAGCAGCGGCTCGGCCGGGATGAAGGGGACTACCCCAGCCCGAGGCGCGGCCTCGAGTGCGCCGGGACCGAGCCGGTCGAGGTGTACGTCTCGCTCCGCTACCAGGAGGCGCTGGAGCGGCCCGTCCAGGCGTTCGCGAGCCCGGATGCGGCGTGCACCCCGACGTGTGAGGCGTCGCGCATCCGCCACGGCTCTCACGTCGAGGTCTCGGTCCACCCCCCGTCGACGGGGCGGCACAAGCGCGCGAGCCTCATCGACGAGCTCTTCCAGTGCGAGCGCGAGCGGCTCTCGACGCTGCTCTGCGACTGGATCACGGACGACCGCTGGGCGGGCGGCGACGCCGTGTGCGCCGGCGATCACGGCTGCGTGGGCCTCGCCTGCGTCCGTCTCGTGCCCGGCGGTCAGGTGATCGCCATCGACAACTGCGCGATCCGCCCGATCGTGCTGCCCACGCGGCTGCTCGCGGAGCTCCTCCACTATGCGGTGCACCAGGTGCGGAGGGGCAGATGAAGACCGCCTCGACTCGCCGCCCGTGCGGCTGCTCTGGCGCGCCTGTGCCCCCTGGCTGGTCGCGCGATGCGTGCCCGTGCGGCTGCTCCGGCTGCTCGAGCTGCGGCTCGACGTCCAGCGCCTGCACCTCGGGCACCGAGGAGGCCACAGAGCGCCCCGGGACCGTCGCCGCGGCCCATCAGCCGCCGCGACCGCGCTTCTTCCCGGGGCAGCTCGTCACGGACGCCGATCTCCGGGCGATCGTCGACCATGCGCGCAGGCAGCGGCTCCTCGCGGACGTGGCGATCGGCGGATGGGGCGTGTATGGCGGCTACGCGCTCACGCCGGACGTGGACGGGGAAGCGGTGTGCGTCGGTCCAGGTGTCGCGTACGACGCGCGGGGCCGGGCGCTCGTCCACGGGGACAGCACGCGCGTCAGCCGCCCGCCGCGCGGGCAGATCGCCGACGCGCACCGTCGGCCGGTGGACCCGACCCACCCGGCGCCCCGTGAGGAGACGTGGATCCTCGCGGTGGTCTACGACGATCACCTCGACGGGGCGAGGCCACGGCACGGCGCCGTCTGCGGCGCTGGCGCGGATCCTGGGTGCGACTACGCGCGCGTGACGGAGCGTGTGCGGTTCGTCTGGCTTCCGCGGCTGCCCGACGCGTACTGGACGTCGGGGTGCCTGCCGGACCCGTGTGACGACGCACCTCACGTCATCGACGCGCGCTGCGGCGCCGCTCCCCCGAGACGGAGCGAGCCGAAGCTCGATGTGTGCACGCCGGCGATCGGCGTCCGTGGCGGTGCCGGCGTGCAGGCGTACGCGGACCGGCTCGCCCATCGCTGGAATCTGCACCGCAACGCCGCGCTCCTCGCCGCTGCGCCGCCGCAGGAGCAGGGCGTTCGCGCGGCCGGGGTCGGCGCGCTCCTCGACGTCATCGGCGGGCTCGCCTGCGAGGGCGGGCCGGGGGAGGCGCTCCTCGCGCTCGGCGAGGTGACGTTCTCGGCCGCATGCGGCAAGCCGTCGATCGAAATCCGGCCGCTCCGCAGGCGCGTCCTGTCCAACGCCGACCTGACGTACCTCGTCGCGTGGATGATGGAGCGGCTGCTTCATGGGGTGCCACCGGGGGTTCAGAGCGAGGCGGAGCCGGGCCCCGATCTGCCGACTGCACCCGCGCAGCCGCCGCGACCCTGCGCGGGGGCCGACGGGGGGGCGACGGAGCTCGAAGCGCTGAGGCAGCGTATCGCCCAGCTCGAGGCGATGCTGTCGACGAAGCCGAGCGTGCCCGGAGGCCCGCCGAGCCGTCCACCCGAGCCCGCGCCTGCGGCCCCGCCGCCCGCCGCGCCTGCGGCCCCGCCGCCCGCCGTGCCTGCGGCCCCGCCGCCCGCCGCGCCTGCGGCCCCGCCGCCCGCCGCGCCTGCGGCCCCGCCGCCCGCCGCGCCTGCGGCCCCGCCGCCCGCCGTGCCTGCGGCCCCGCCGCCCGCCTCGCCTGCGGCCCCGCCGCCCGCCGCGCCTGCGGCCCCGCCGCCCGCCGCGCCGCCTGCGTCGGGGAGGCCTTGACCGATGGGCTCACGCGACACCAGCCGCGTCGCCTACCGTGACGGCGCGCTCCTCGAGGCGGGTCACCTCTCGGGCGATCAAGCCTACTTCCGCGCGGCGCTCGAGCGTCGCGCGCTCGCCCACGACATGTTCGGCATCGCGTTCGGGCTCGAGCTCGAGCTCGCGCACCTGGCGAGCCGGCCGGATCTGGGCATTCCCCGCGTCCGGCCCGGCGTCGCCTACGGCGGCGATGGCAAGACCATCGTCGTGCCCACGCCTGAAGACCTCTCCCCGTTGTTGCGAGGCCGAAGCACGAGGAACGCGAGCTACGCCGTTTACCTCTTTTATGCCGAGCGCGAGGACGAGAGCAGGACCCGGTCGGCATGGCCTGGCGCGACCTCTGCGCCTTGGATCGTGGAGAGCTACGGCTTCGCGCTCGAGGCGGACCCGCAGCCGTTCGAGCCTGAGGGCCATCGCGAAGGGCCGCGCCTCGAGCCGCACGCCGAGCTCGCCGGGCAGCGTGATCCGGCGCTAGGGCGCATCCGCCTCGGGGTGATCGACTTCGACGTCGAGGGCAAGGCTTCCGTGCGCGTGCCGGCGCCTCGGGATCCCCGCGGCGCGACGCCGCCGGAGCCTGCCCGCGGCGAGGCCGTTGCGGTCGAGGGGGCGCAGTACGTTGGCCTGATCGGGGCGGCGATCGCGCATCCGCGCGCGTGGGCTGCCGCGCAGGGGGGGGCGCTGTCGGTGGCCATGGAGCTCGATCCTCGGCAGGGCGTGATCTTCCACCACGAGGTCAGCCATCGCGCGCCCGTGCTGTTCAGCGACCGGCAGGCACAGGCGACCTTCGCGGTGACGAGCGCGGGGGGGGTGCTCTCGATCGGCGCCTGCGCCGCGAAGGGCGTCGAGCCTCTGCTGGAAGCGGCCAAGGACGCGGTGACGGTGAAGACCGAGCTGTCGGTCGCCGGGGCGGCGGCGTTCCAAGGCAAGCTCACGGCTTCCGAGCTGGTATGCGAGAAGCTCACGGTCGGCGGCGTGCCGGTCACGCCCGGAGCGCTCGCTGCCGCAGGGGCACCCGCCGCCGCGAGGGCGCCTGCCGCCTCAGGAGCACCCGCCGCCACGGGGGCGCCTGCCGTCTCAGGAGCACCCGCTGCCGCGGGGGCGCCCGGCGCCGTGGGCGCTGCCGGTATCGCCCTCGGGCTCGTGGCGCGCGGTGGCATCGAGCACGAGATACCCATCGAGCCTACTGGCACAAACATCGAACGGCGCGCGGTCGTGTGGGGCAGCGTTGGTGTCCGGCCGGCGCTGACGAGCGATTCGGCAGGCGCCCTCGGCATCGTCACCGCGGTGGAGGGGCAGATGGCCCGCGTGATGCTGATCGGGGTCACCAAGGCGCGCGTCATCGGAGCGATCCAGCCGGGAGACTGGCTCGCGCTGACCGACGCCGATGCGGGCGCGCTGAGGAAGGCTCCGAGCCGCGAGGCCGGAACGCTGGTCGCCATGGCGCTCGAGCCTGCGGGGGCGAGCGGCGGCGAGATCGACGTGCTCGTCTGGCCTGTGTAGCGGCCTGGGGTCACCGTGGCAGCCGAGGTCGCGATCGCTCATCTCCGCCTGCGCCTCCGCGGGCTTCGCGGCTCACCCGCCTCCGCAGACAGCTTCGTTCGCGCTGTCCTCGCCGCGCTCGAGCGTGAGCTCGAGACGGTCCTCCCCGCCACCGGGGAGGTCATCCTGCTCCCTCGAGTGACGCTCGACCTCCGGGTCGTCGTGCCCCCGGGCGCTTCGAGCGTCGACGCCATCGCGCGAGCGATGGCCGCGCAGCTCACGCAGATCGCAGCGACCGCCCCCGCCGTCCGCGGAGGGCGCGCCTTGCCTCCCGCCGCCGTTGCGCCCGAGCTCACCCCGGCGCGCGCGCATCTCCTGGAGGTAGCGGCCCAGGGGGCGCGCGCCGGTCGCTCGGGGCAAGAGATCGCCGGCTTGCTGGCTGCAGGCGCCGCCGCCGAGGCAGGGACGCCCCGCGCCGATGCCCCCGATGCCCTCGTGGCGCTTGCGCTCACCGGGACCTGCTCTCTTGCCCTCCTCGGTCGCCTCGCGCGCAGGCGCCTCCTGCACCGCATGATCGCTGCGCTCGACGATGCGTCTGCGCGCCGGGTGCTCGCCCGGCTCGATGACGAGCTCGCCGCCGCGGCGCCGATCGCTTCGCCCGAGCCCGGCAGAGCAGAGCCGGAGAGCGGAGCTCCCTCCCTGCCCAGCGCCGCGGACCTCGGGTGGGCCGTCGCCCGGATCGCCGCCGCCGGGGAGCGCGGGGCGTTCGCCCTCCCTGCCGGGGCGTTCGCCCTCCCTGCCGCGGGCGAGGACGCCACGGCGTCCTCCCGCCGGCTGGTGCTCGCGATCGCCGAGCTCGCCCGGGTGACCCCCGCCGCTGTGCTGCGGTCGACCGCCCTTCGTGCCGCCTTGAGGGAGGCGCTCGGGCGGCTGTTGGCCTTCGCCGCAGGCTCGCCGCGAGCACCGGAAGAGCTCCCGATGGGCCGCGAGCGAGGAGCGCCTCCTCCAGAGAGCGCCCGCCGCACAGGGAGCGCCCGCGGCACGGAGAGCGCTCACGGCGGGGATACGCCAGAGAGCGCCAGCCGCACAGGGAGCGTCCGCGGCACGGAGAGCGCTCACGGCGGGGATACGCCAGAGAGCGCCCGCCGCACAGGGAGCGTCCGCGGCACGGAGAGCGCTCACGGCGGGGATGCGCCAGAGAGCGCCCGCCGCACAGGGAGCGCCCGCGGCACGGAGGGCGCTCACGGCGGGGATACGCCAGAGAGCGCCCGCCGCACAGGGAGCGCCCGCGGCACGGAGGGCGCTCACGGCGGGGATACGCCCGATGCTGCAGGCGGTGTCGCGGCCACCGCGGCGTCGATCGATCCGGAGCCTGCGGGCTTCGAAGCCACGGCGGTTCAGGATCGATGCGGGCTGGCGCTCGTCTCCTCCGGCGACGCCGGGACGGTCGGCGCCGGGGAGCTGGCCGTGGCTCATCAGCGCGGCGATCCTGCGCTCGTTGCGGCTGCGCTCACGGCCGCTCACCCCATCGCGTTGCTCGGTCGGCTTTGCCGGAGACGGCTCCTTCCGGTCCTCCTCGCGGAGCTCGACCCAGCGATCGCCCTCATCGGCGAGGCGCCTGCTGCGCCGCCCGCTCCGGTGTCGCGGTTCGCTCCCCCATTCGCGTTTGCTACCGACCGAGGTCGCGCTCTCCTTGCGCGCATCGGTGACGAGCTCTCCGTGCCGAGCCCACGCCCTCTGCCGGGGCATACGGTCAGCGCGGCCGCTGCCTTCGAGCTCGCCGCGGCGGAGGCGCGCGCCCTTCGCTCGATAACGCCTGGGGTCGACCGCAACGTCGTCCCGCCGCATCTGCGCCTCCTCCTCGCCGTCGCCGAGCTCGCCCGGGTGACGCCCGCCGCCCTGGTGGGATCGATCTCGCTCCGCGCCGCCGTGCTCGAGGCGCTCGAGCGGCTCGGCGTCGGCGTTCGTGCGGTGCCAGCCGCGGCGGCCACCTCCTCTTGGCAGCCGCTTCCGGGCGATAACCTTGACCTGCAACCCTCGCTCCCGGACCAAGCGGAGCCTGTAGCCCACCTCGGGTTGGCAAAATCTGCTCCGAAAGGCGTTGTCTTCGTGGAGAACGTCTCCGCTCCCCCGTCCGGGGTTGGCGTCTCCGCTCCCCCGTCCGGGGTTGGCGTCTCCGCTCCCCCGTCCGGGGTTGGCGTCTCTGCTCCCCCGTCCGGGGTTGGCGTCTCCCCGAGAAGCGAGCCGGTGGAGCCTCCGGAGGGTGCGCTCCCTGCCGCGCTGACGGCGGCGGAGCGCGACGCACCGGCGGGATCGCTGGCGCGCCGTGCCGCCACGCAGGAGGCGAGCGGGTTGGCGCGCACCCGCTCCTTCGCGACGCTCCCTTCACCCGTCACGCCGTCGTGGTCGCCGCCGCCTGTCGAGGACCCCGCGCCAACGATCACCGCACCGGAGAGCGCCACCATCGCGGCGATGGTCGTCACCCCCGTCGCCACACGCGATCACCTGACCAGCCCCGAGCACCCCCTCCGCTCCGCTCCCCCCTCCGCGGTCGATCTCTTCACCGACGACCTCACCCTCCGCAGCGCCGCCGCCGGCCTCGCGTTCCTCGTTCGCCCCGTCCTCGAGCTCGGCTGGCCTGATCGCCTCGCGGCGATCCACCCGGAACCCTCGCTCGCGCTTTACGCCATCTTCCGCCGCATCCTCGCCGTCTCGCTCGGCGAGGACGCGGCCGACGACCCGGCCGCCTGGCTCATCGCGGGCCTCCTCGACGCCCCGTCGCTCGAGGAGCGCAACGCCGACGCGCTCACCTTCGCCGAGGGCCACCGCGCCGGGCTCGCCGAGGCGATCGGCGCCGAGGCCACCACGTTCGCGGAGGTCGTCGACGCCTGGGCGCGCGCGATCCTCGACGAAGCGCGCCTGCGCCTCGCCGGCACCACCGGCGCCGAAGACCTTGCCCGCGATGTGCTCGCCCTCGGCGGCGTCCTCGCGTGCTGCGAGACGCACCTCGAGGTGCGCCTGCCGTTCCCCGCGAGCTACGAGGCCCTGCTCCGCGCCGGGCTCTCGCTCGACATCGCCGACGTCGCCTGGCTCGACGATCGGCCGCTTCGCTTCATCTTCTGCGAAAGCGAGGCGGAATGAGCCTCAGCGCCTGAGCGCTGCGCGCGGAGGACGCGAAGAGGGATCGCCGCTGCCCTCGGGCCGAGTTCGACCGCGCCTTTCGGCGGGTGCAGGAGACTGTTCATCCGGTGCGTGCGACGCGTGAGCACGGCCGACCGAGGGGTCGAGCCGCCGAGGTTCGCGCGCCGACCGTGCAACCGACGTTGCACGATGCAACGTCGAACGTCGCGTCCTGCACCATGGCGTCGAGCCCGACCCCTGCGATCGCCGAGGATCGGCAGAGGCGCGCCTCTTGCCCAGTCGAGCCCCAGAGGTGTCCACGTGGGCTCAGCGTTTCGTGAAGACAGATACCACCGCCCGACCCCGCCGCTCCAGAAGCTCAGCGAGGGAGTCGCGCACAAGCCTGTCGGGAGCAGGCCTGGCCCGGCGTCGTGCGAGGAGAGCTACCCCTCTCTTTCGGGACGGATGACGGCCAAGGAGGCCTATTTCTCGGGACGGATGACAGCCATGGAGGCCGCGGGCGGCGGCCTCCAGCGGAGAACAGCGCGCGAGGCCGTGCAGCGCGCGGACGGCGGTGCGGTGTCGGCATCACCCCTCCAGCGTCAATCCATCTCCGCGAGCCGCGTGGCCCAGCGGGTCGTCGGCACGTACAAGCCCGGAACGCTGGCCCGTACCACCCGCGCCATGAAAGGGCTGTCGCTGCCCCAGATGAGCGTCGTCCAGCAATTGCACGACGACCCTTCCCAGCACTATTCCATCGATCAGGCCCGCCAGTGGGCCACCGGCGTTTCCACCTCGTCCAACCCTTACGAATGGGACGTCACTGGCACCGGGAGTTATGCCACGACCGACACCGGCGTGCAGGATGTTTTGGACAACTTCGGCCACCCGACCCAATCGGTGGTCAAGACCTACGACGACCTCGCCAGCCGCGTCGGCTACGACGTAGGCACGGACCGCAACGGGGTGCTGACTCCATCGACCATCAGCGACTTGCACCAGCATTTCGAGGCCTCCAAGCCGCTGCATGTGGCGTTCAACCAATACTTGAACTCGGCCTGGACGGGCAACCTGGGTAGCTACTCCGGCGCCAAGACGGGCATTCCCCTCTACAGCGTGATGCGCTCGGGAATCACCAAAGATTTCCAGGCCGAATCGCTGCACAACGTGACACTGAACGATGTGCTCAAGCAAGCCAGCGGAAGGCCGCCGGAGGTGCACCATCTTCTGTTCAAGGCCCACTACCCGGACATCGCCACCACGCCCGCCAACTTGATGCTGACCGAGCGCAGCAGTCGCGAAAAGGACGAGGGCCCGGGGCAGCACGAACTGATGCACCAGGTGGCATCGGGCAATCACAAGGACAAATTCAAGAAACTGCTACCACAATACGTTGCCGAGTACGACAAATGGGTGCAGACCCAGATCGCCACCAAGCTAGTTTGAAGCGGGGCGCTGGCAGAAGGTGCAGGCCAGGCTCGACGCCCCGTCGCTCGAGGAGCGCGACGCCGATGCGCTCGCCTTCGCCGAGGGCCGGTGCGCCGCGCTCACCCAGGCGATCGGCGACGCTCGGCCGCTTCGCTTCGTCTCCCGTGAAGGCGAGGAGGACTGACCCTCATGATCCCGATCAGCAACGGTCTCCCGGAAGCTCACCGCGCAGCGAACGGCGCCACGCCCCGTCGCGACGTCCACGCTGCCCCGACCCCACCGGGATCGATGGCGCTCCTGGTCCGGTTTGCCGCCCTGGCGATCGCCGAGGCGCTCGCCCGGCGGAGCGTCGGCGCGGGCGGCGACGCCTCCTATTCGCCCGCAGCGGAGATCTCCCACCTTGTCGCGGATCTCTCGGCGGCGCTCGAACCGACCCAGGTTGGGCTCGAGCCTGGCGGCAAGGCGTCGCTCGCCCGCGCCGCCCTCGACCTCCATCTCCTCCACCACCCCGGCGAGCCGCTGGCGCGCGTCGAGCGCGGGCTCGGGCTCGACGACATCGAGCGCGATCTGCTTCGCATCCTCCTCGCCTTCAGCCTCGATCCCCGCATCGGGCTGCTCATCGGTCACGTCCACGACGCCCTCCAGCGCGTCCGCCCGACCCACGGCGCGCTCGCCGAGATCCTCCGCGCTCCGGTCGCGGTCGCGCTCGCCCTCGATCCGGCGCGGCCGCTGCGGCGCGCGCTCGTGGTGGAATTGGATCGCCACGGCCCTGACGGCGTGCTCGCGATAGACCCGAGGATCGTGACCTACGTGGCCTCCGCTGCGCTCTCGCCGCTCTACTCTGCGGCGGGTCGGTTGACCCTCACCCTGCCCGGCGATCTCCCGCGCGCCTCGGTCGCCGCGGCGCACCGGATCGACCTCCACGCATCGATCGTCGTCCACGGCCCGGGCGGCGCGGGTCGTCATAGCGCCGCGCGCGCCCTCGCGGCGCGGGAAGGGCGGCCCCTGCTCCGGCTCGAGCTCGGCGCCGGGGACACCTCGCAGGTCGTCGCCTGCGCCCTCCGCGACGCGCGCATCCTCGGCGCCCGCCTGGCGGTCGCGGGACCTCTCGACAAGCCATGCGCGCTCGAGCTCGCCGCCGCGTTCGACGTGCCGCTCGCGCTCCTCCTCGACGAGGCGGCCGCCCTCCCCGAGCCGCTCCTCGCGCGGCCCCTCCTGCCGCTCGCGTTGCGGGCCCCCACCGCCGCCGAGCGGGCGGAGATCTGGCGCGATGCCCTCGGCGGCGCGATCCCGGAGGGCGAGATCGCGGCGGCTGCGGAGCGGTACGCCTTCACGCCTGGCCGCATCCTGCGCGCCGCCGCGCTAGCGCCGTCGCTCGGCATCGAGGCCGCGTGCCGCGCACAAATCCGCCACAGCCTCGACGGCGTCGCGGTCCGGCGCGATCCGGCCGCGACCGGCTGGGATCGGCTCGTCCTGCCCCCGGCGACCCTCGACGCGCTCCGCGCGGTCTCCCGCCAGATCGCGCAGCGCGCTCGCGTCGGGCAGGCGTGGGGCTTCGAGCGGCACCACGCGCTCGGCCACGGGACCAAGGCGCTCTTTTACGGCAGGCCGGGCACTGGAAAGACGCTCGCCGCGGACGTCCTCGCGAGCGAGCTCGGCATGCCGCTCTACCGCGTCGATCTCTCGCGGATCGTCTCCAAGTGGGTCGGCGAGACGGAGCAGAACCTCGGCCGCATCTTCGACGAGTCCCGGCAGAGCTACGGGATCCTCTTCTTCGACGAGGCCGACAGTCTCTTCAGCCGGCGCACCGCGGTGCAGTCGTCCACCGACCGATACGCCAACATGGAAGTGAACTACCTGCTGCAAAAGATCGATGAACACGACGGCGTGATCATCCTCGCCACCAACCTGAAGGCGCACATGGATGAGGCGTTCTCGCGCCGCCTCCACCACGTCGTCGAGTTCGCGGAGCCTGACGCTCTTGCCCGGGAGCAGATCTGGCGGCTCTCGATCCCGAAGGAGGCCCCTGTCGATGCGGAGCTCGACTTCGCGCAGCTGGCTGAACGCTTCGAGATCTCCGGCGGGGCCATACGGAATGTGGTGCTAGGGGCCGCCTACCACGCCGCTGCGGCGGGCTCACCGATCCACATGGCCCACATCGCCGGAGCGCTGCGTGCGGAATACGCGAAGATGGATCGGCTCTGTCCACGGGCCGAGTTCGACGGCCTCACCTCCCTGGGCTAACCCCAGGGCGTCGGAGAGGCGCTTGAGCGCGACGAAACTGCCGCCCTCGCCGTTGCGCGCTTCGAGATCGAGGTAGAGCCTGGGGACGAACAGGAGGAAGTACCGGGCCCGCGTCTGGATGACGCTGGTGCCTGGGAAGAACAGGCCCGCGATGGCGTCACGGATGCCACCGAGCCCGAACCCGTCGCGCGTGTCGCTCTCGTTGAAGCGTTCGATCGCTTCGAGGACCCGCTGCCGCTCCCGATCCGAGTGATCCAGCCAGGTGAACGTCGAGACCAGCGCAAGCGCCTCTCTGGTCGTGCGGGCGTCACGCCCTCACGACCACCCCCGCATCCACCAGCTTCAGCCATTGCCTCTCAAGGCTCGCAGCAACCCCCCGGTCCTCGAGCGCCGCCCCAGCATCCAGGTTCCGCGTCTGTCCACGATCCGTCAAGTTCGCCGACGTGATGAGCGTGTACTCGTGATCGATCACGACGCACTTGGCGCGCAGGCTGACCGCGCTCTGCCTGTCTGCCGTCCTCGGGTCGAAATAGACGACCGGCCTCGGATCGCCGAACGCCCACATCAGCCGGTAGAACAGCGCCACCACGGCCTGCCCCCGCGCCACGTTCCCCTGCGCTGCCTCGAGCGGCGCCGAGATCAGCGGCCAGCTCTGCCCTGCGCCCTTCGCCGCCCGCCGTAGCCGTTCGGCGAGCTGATCCACGTCGATGAAGGCGTCCACCGTCACCCCGTGGTTGGCCATGCCCCGGTGCCGCGACGCGAAGAGCTCCGCGCCGTGGTCGATGGCGTAGCCGGCGACGAGCACGTGCTCCCGAGCCCGCGCGAAGAGCTCGGGCAGGATGGCGTCCTCGAGATCCTTGCTCGAGGTAGCGGTTCTGAACGCC
Source organism: Sorangium sp. So ce117 (assembly GCF_051524395.1). NCBI lineage: Bacteria > Pseudomonadati > Myxococcota > Polyangiales > Polyangiaceae > Sorangium > Sorangium sp. So ce117. Next base: position 12,512,472 of record NZ_CP150309.1, on the reverse strand, counting down.
GAGGAAATCCAGGACGTCGGGGTCCTTCAGGAGCATTTCGAGGGTGACCTGGTCCTCCGCCCGCAACGCCGCGAGCTGGGCTTCGGCGACGCCCTTGGGCTTGCGGGAGAGCGCGGTCCGCTCGTAGAGCATGCTGTCGATCTGCGGGCGGAGTGCGCGCACGCTCCAGCGCTCGACGCGGCACCTCTCAGCGTAGAGAACGCGCGCGCGAGGGAAGCGTCGAGCGGCAGCGGGAGAACGAAGTGGTCCCAGGTCAATCGTCGCGACAGTGTCGCGACAATCGGCTCCTCGGGTAAGGCCTCGACGAACTGGACCATGCGCCGCAGCGTCTTCTCGGAGAAGCCGCGGCCGTAGCGGCGCTGGAGCTGCTGCGCGAGCGCGGCGATCACCCTGTCGCCGTAGGCGGCGCGGGCATACCGAGCCCCTCGACCTCGGGCTGCAGGACCTTCACGCCCAGCTCGATCTTCCGGAGAACGGAGAGGCGGACGCCCTGCGCATCGTCGTCGAGGCAAATGAGGTCGACGCGGGTGGCCTCGTCCGGGGCTCCGGGCGTCACGACGTCCTCAAACCAGGTACTGGCGCTGTCGGACGAGCGCGAGGTCGCCCTTCACGGGCGTGAGGCGCGGAGTGACATGGGCCCCGAACAGCCCCGTCGGCGGGGCGCTCTTGCGGTCGCCAAGGGCCCTGAGGAGGTGCTCTGCGAGCGCCTGTCGAGCGCGGCTGGAAGCGTCCAGGCCGTGGGCCTGGCAGGCAGCGCGAAGCTCGTCTCGGCCCATCCATTCGATCACGGAGTGCATGCGGACCTGCTCGGAGCGCGCCAACTCGGCCTTCGTCCCGCACTGGGGCACGAAGACACCAAAGTAGCGAGCGAGCTCGATCAAGCGCCCCCGCGAGGGCAGCGACTCGAGGAGAGTGCGAACGGAGGGCGAGGAAACAGGGAGCGAAGAAACGGACATCGACATCGGGGTCACACGCGCCGCGTAGAGCTGAGGGTGCACGGCAAGGTAGGCATCGACAACGACACGGTGAAGATTCTTCTGTCGACACAGGCTACCTCTCACCTGCGTCGCTCGGACAGGACACGCCGCAGAACTGAAGAGCATCGCGTGTCGTGCATTATGGTCCGGGCCTGCTCCTCTACGCGCTCGGCCACAGCGCTGGCATCGAATATGGGTCGCACCCATCCCCCGTGGCCGTGCCTCCAACCTAAAGATGGGTCGCACCCATCTCCCGGTGGCCGTGCCTCGGTAGTGGTCAAATTTGAACATGAAGGCGGGGAGGCGGGAAGAAAACCTTAATGATCTTCCCGCCTTCATGTGAACTCTCTCTGGGCAAACTTGACCACTAGCCGTGCCTCCAACAAAAGATGGGTCGCACCCATCCCCCGGCGGCCGTGCCTCCAACAAAAGATGGGTCGTACCCATCTCCGCGCTCGAGATGCACAGCCCGCTCCGCCTATCTGCACCCCAGCCAGCACACCATGGCCGCCGTGTACGCGCACCCGTGGTCGCCCCATATCGTGGAGCTCGGCCCCGTGCACCGGAACGCGCACCCCCGCCCGTCCGCGGTCGCCTCGGCCGTCAGCCGGTATCCCTCGGCGTTGCAGCTCCCCGTCGATGACAGGCAGCTCGCCAGCTGCGGCTCGCACTGCTCGACCACGTAGCCGGCCGGGCACGTCCAGTCCGCGCTCGCCCGCCCGTAGTCCGGCGACCGGCCCGTCTCGGTCGCGATCGGCTCGTGCTTCGAGAAGGTCGGCATCCCCGTCGTCACCTGGAGCGGCACCACGACGGCCCGCTCGCTTGGTTCGCGCGCCCTGAGCCGCGACCAGCGCACGCGTCGAGGCCTCACGGGAAGACCTCGCGCGCGGGCGACGCCCTTCTCCTGCTCCCTCTTGGTCCCACCCGCAGGCCCGCCCGGGCGATGCCGCATGACGGCGCTCGTGGTACCTTCCGCGCAGGCATGTCAGCCATCGAGCCCACGGTCCGCCCGTCCGCTGCGCCTGGCGAAGGGATGCGCGCGCACGTCTACAGCCGCCCGCCCGAGCCGGTGTACTTCCCGGAGAGCGAAGAAGTGCCCGAGACGAACCGCCATCTGGAGCTCCGCACCGCGCTGTACCTGATCCTCAAGCGCGAGTTCGCGCAGGTGGCGACCCTCGGGTCGGACCAGTTCGTTTACTGGGATCCGACGACGCCGAAGAAGCGCCTCGCCCCCGACGCGTTCGTCCGGCTGGGCGTCCCTCACCGGACCTTCCGCACCTGGAAGACATGGCTGCACGGGGCGCCCGACCTCGCGGTGGAGATCGTGAGCGAGCCGGACGAGGGCGAGCCCGACTGGGACGAGAAGCTCGTGCACTACCGTGCCTCGGGGATCCGCGAGGTCGTGCGCTTCCATCCCGACGATCGGGAGCGGCCGATCCGCGTCTGGGACGCGCACGACGGTGATCTCGTGGAGCGGGCACCCGGCGACCCGGAGCTCCGCGCGTGCGAGGCGCTGGGGCTGTTTTGGACCGTGGTGGAAGATCCGTCGGTCGGCCCGATGCTCCGGCTGGCGCGCGACCGCGAAGGCCATGATCTGCTGTTGACGCCGGAGAAAGCCGAAGCCAGGGCGCGCGAGGCGAACAAGCAGCTGGAAGCCGAGGTGGAGGCGCTGCGGGCGGAGCTCGCCCAGGCCAAGGGGAAGCGGCTGAAGCGGCGGCGCTCGCCGGGGTGAGGCGCTCGTCGTGATCTCGACCGTGGGGCCGATGGTGCTGTCGCTCCAGCAATCGTCGAAATCGTAGCCGCTCCCGCTGCAGTAAGACGCCGCAAAGGCCAGCCACTCCAGCGACTCGGGGAGCGCGAAGGTAGTGAAGCCCATCACGCGCCCCTCCTCCGGCCCGTAGAAGTGGACCTCGGCGCCGTCCTCGAGGTGCAGGCCCGTGATCCGGGCGAGCCCCTGTTCCACCATCTCGTCTTCCGGCGGCTGCACCACGGCGCAGCCGCCGGGGGCGCAGAGCCCCAGGGCGAGGGCCGCCGCGCGGCGAACGTTGAGGACCAGAGAGACACCGCGGCGCATCGAATTCATGTTCATGGTCATCCTCGAACATGGGTTGAGCGTGGGCTCCCGCCCGCGCGGCGGCCGGCGCGCCATGCGCCCTCGATCACGACACCTGCGGCGTGTTGCCAGCGTGCCTGAACGCCACCGATGTGCGAGGTCTCGGAACACGCTGCCAGACGCGGCTCGCCAGAGCGTAATTTTCCACATCGCGATTGCTGCACACGCGGGGCCGATGATAGCGTCTCCTGATTGCCTGGGGGTTCCATGCCTGTACGACATGTCATGTTCAATGCGCTGCCCGATCCCGTCCGCGATCGGCTCGTTCGGTGCCTCGATGGTCAGGGCCCGCCCAGGCCGATCCTCTCCGCGCCGACGAACGCAGGCGCGGGGATCCTCGGATGGAGCTTCCTCGCGCTGGCCGCCGCCGCCGTGACCCTGGTGCTCGTCTGCAATCATTTTGGATCGCTTTGGTCAGGCGTTCAGGGCACGGGGCACCTTCTCGGCTACGCCGGCAGCATCTTCCTGCTCTTCGTGTCGACCCTGATGGCCATCAAGCGGCTCAGGTTCAAGTCGACCCTCCCGTTCAGGGCGGGCCGGTATCTCTTGCCGGCGGACTACGTCGACGCGACAGGGCCCAAGCTGACGATGATCCCGATGTCGGATCTCGTGAACGTCGGCGCGGTACACCACCACACGAATGGGGTCTACTCCCACTCGCGCATCACCTTCAGCTTCCAAGGGAACGTCAGCCAGTCGTTCGACGTCCGTTCGCAGGCAGAGGTCCAGGCCAAGGTGGGCGAGCTCGAGTGGTCCCGGCAGGCGCTCCGGGCCGCGTTCGCGTCGAGGGACGTGCAGCAGCTCATCGCGCTGGATCCGTTCTTCGAGGTCCGGCGCGACGACGCCTGGGACAGGCTCGTGGCCGTCGATCCACCGCACGCAGCGGGCGGCCACGCGCCGCGTGTGGGCACGATGCCGTCGTTCCTCCACCCCGGCTTCATCGCGGGCGCATCGACGCTGGTGGCCGTGATCCTCGCGCTGCCCTTGTGGTACGTGCGCAACCTCCTGAGCGACGAGGCGATGTTCCGTACCGCCAAGGAGGTAGGGAGCGAGTTCGCCTACGAGGGCTATATCCATTCAGGCCGCAGGCACCTCGATGAAGTGAAGACCAGCTTGCTCCCCCGGGCCGCGCTCACGGAAGCAAAGCGCGAGGGCAGCGTCACCGCGCTGCGCGCCGTCCTCAAGAAGTACCCGGGATCGGTGGTGGAGGGAGAGACGCGCGCCGCGGTCCATGAGCTCTTCTCGAAGACGCTGGCCGACTTTCGAGCGCAAGCCTCGACATCGGACCCGGTCATGCTGAGCTTCATGGAGAAGCTGATCTCGTATCTGGAGAAGAGCGAGCGGTCGACCGTCGAGGTCCGCTTCGACCCGCCCTCCACCGACATGCTCGCGAAGCTGGATGCGGTCTTGCAGCAGAAGGCGCAGGCCCTCCGCCCGCGGGGCGCGGGCGTGGCGCCCGTCGCGAAGCATTTCGATGTCGAGCACTCCCTTCCTCGCGAGGCGGCCATCGTGAACAACCTGGCGGCCGGCTTCAAGCGGGTCTTCCCGACGGACATCCTCGAGCTCAAGCAGGGGGAGCGCCTGACCGACAACGCCGGCGCAGCCAGGGTCAATCCGAGCGTTCCGACGATCTACATCCATTACGATGTCGGCTCGTCCGGCACCATGTACTCGGGCGAGCGCAGCGACCGAGCGTTCGTCGGCATCCTGGTCGATTTCGACGGGACCATGCGGATCCCCGGAGTGCGCGACGCGTTCGACTTCAAGCTGAAGGTGATGCCCCCGGACGAGTTCACCGTGGAGTACACGAGCACGGCAGGGCTGGGGGCCAACCTCGCGAGCGCGCCTCCCGATGACCGGGTCTACGAGGTGATGGCGCTCCGCGCCTTCGACCAGCTCGCGGGCAAGCTCAGGAGCATCTTCTTCAAGCCTGGGAGCATGGCGCTCCAGGGGGCGGACGAGAGCGGCCCGGCGCAGGGGGGCTCGGCCCCCGATGCGCGCCCGCTCGGGCGCTCCCCGCGCCAGTGACCGGCTGAGCACGCGCGGGCGGTCGCCCTCGAGGTGGCGGAGACTCCGCGACACGCGGCCGTAGCGCTAGTCCGCCTCCGCCTCCCTTCGCGCCCGCGACCGGCGCGCCCTCGACGCCCTCGATGGCCAGCTCCCCGACCGAGGTCATCGTCACCCGGCGGTCCCCCGCCTCGAGCCGGGCCTTGAACAGGCCGAGCGCCGTGCCGTGCGCGTGCTCGTGAGCGATCCACGATCGTGGACGTGACCGCGCGCCAGAGCAGTCGTCCGTGTTCGCCCGTGCGCGCCGGTGGGATCCAACCTGCCCGTCTGTTCGTCCCTCAGCGGGCCTGCTCAACGCGGCGCAGGCAGGCCTCCTGATGGGCTCGAGCCGTGGCTTCGGGCACGCGAAGAAGCTCCATCCTCCGCTCGATGGGCATGCAGTAGGAGGTCGCACTCCACAGCTTCGGATCATCGACGGCGCGGAGCGGCTCGAGATCGGTCCATACCCGCACGGCCTTGTCTTCGGACGCGGTGACCAGGCGCTTGCCATCGGGGCTGAACGCTACGCTGGTGACCGGGGAATCGGAGTCGCGAAGCACCAGGAGCTCGCCCGTTCCGTCGGCGTTCCATATCCGTACCGTCTTGTCTCGGGACGCGGTGACAATGCGCTTGCCGTCTGGGCTGAACGCCGCCCCCCAGACCCAGTGGGCGTGACCCCGGAGGACCACGGGCTCGCCGGTGCCGTCGGCGTTCCACACGCGAGCGGTCTGGTCCCAGGATGCGGTGACGATGCGCTTGCCGTCAGGGCTGAACGCCGCCGAAAAGACCACATCCTCGTGACCGCGAAGGACGAGGGACTCGCCCGTGCCGTCGGCGTTCCACACGCGAGCGGTCTTGTCGTACGACCCGGTGACGATGCGCTTGCCGTCGGGGCTGAACGCCGCCGAAAAGACCCAAGCCCTGTGCCCCCGGAGGACCAGAGGCTCGCCCGTGCCGTCGGCGTTCCACACCCGCGCGGTCCTGTCGAAGGACCCAGTGACGATACGCTTGCCGTCGGGGCTGAACGCCGCCGAAAAGACCCCATCCTCGTGGCCACGAAGGACCAGGGGCTCGCCCGTGCCGTCGGCATTCCACACCCGCGTGGTCCTGTCGAAGGACCCAGTGACGATACGCTTGCCGTCAGGGCTGAATGCCGCCGAAGTTACCTCGTCCTCGTGCCCCCGGAGGACGAGGGGCTCGCCCGTGCCGTCGGCATTCCACACCCGCGCGGTCTTGTCCTCGGACGCGGAGGCGATGCGCCTGCCGTCAGGGCTGAACGCCGCCGAATTTACCTCGTCCTCGTGACCCCGGAGGACGAGGGGTTCGCTCGTGCCGTTGGCGTTCCACACCCGCGCGGTCCTGTCGTACGACCCGGTGACGACGCGCTTGCCGTCGGGGCTGAACGCTGCCGATCGGAGCCCATCCTCGTGACCGCGAAGGACCAGGGGCTCGCCCGTGCCATCGGCGTTCCACACCCGCGCGGTCTTGTCCCATGACGCGGTGACGATCCGCTTGCCGTCGGGGCTGAACGCTGCCGACAAGAGCCCATTCTCGTGACCGCGAAGGACCAGGGGCTCGCCCGTGCCGCCGGCGCTCCACACCCGCACGGTCTCGTCGAGCGATGCGGTGAGGATGCGCTTGCCGTCAGGGCTGAACGCCGCCGAACAGACCCCATCCTCGTGACCCCGGAGGACCAAGGGCTCGCCCGTGCCGTCGGCGTTCCACACCCGCGCGGTCTTGTCACCGGACGCGGTGACAATGCGCTTGCCGTCGGGGCTGAATGCCGCCGAGTAGACGGTATCGTCGTGGCCACGAAGGACAAGGGGCTCGCCGGTGCCATCGGCATTCCACACCCGCACCGTCCTGTCCCAGGACGCGGTGACAATGCGCTTGCCGTCGGGGCTGAACTCCGCCGAATTGAGGATGTCCTCGTGACCCCGGAGGACCAGGGGCTCGCCGGTGCCGTCGGCATTCCACACCCGCGCGGTCTTGTCATCGGACGCGGTGACAATGCGCTTGCCGTCGGGGCTGAACACCGCCGACCGGATCCGGTCTTCGTGTCCGCGGAGGACCAGGGGCTCGCCCGTGCCATCGGCGTTCCACACCCGCGCGGTCCTGTCGTGCGACGCCGTGACGATGCGCTTGCCGTCGGGGCTATAGCCCGCACGCGCGACGACATCCGGATGGGTGAGCACCGCACGAGCAACCCAGCTGTGCAGCGCCCAGCGCGCGAGGACGGACCACCCTCGCGGCACATCGGGCGGCTCGACCTCACGCAAGATCGAGAGCACGGTCGTCGGATCGGCTTGCAACTCGCGCGCCGCGGCCATACGGGTGGCGTTGCGCGCCTGCAGGGCTTCGGCCTGCGCAAACGCTGCTGTCTTGGCGCGAATCGCCAGGTAGGACACGATGAGCGTGATCGCGCCGAGCGTGACGATCAGACCCATGGCGAGCCGCCGGCGCACGCGCCGCGCGCGCTCGGCGAGGGCTACGACGGCCAAGAGATAGCGCTCCTCGCGCTTGCCGAGCCCGGCACGCCACGCGGCGCCGTGCGCGCGGCGGTGCTCGTACCACGCCCTGGCGCCCTCCGCCGCACGATCGCGCCAGAGCAGCCCTTCGGGCTGGCCGCTCGCCTCCCACGGCTGGGCCGAGGCGCGCAGCTGGGCCAGGAACTGCGCGTCCTGCTCGCTCTCGGCGAGCCAATGCCTGAGCTTCGCCCACCTGTCGATCAACGATTCATGGACCAGCTCCACGGTCGTGCCCTCGCGCTCGCCGCCGGTCTCGATGAGCAGGAGCCGCGCGCCGGCGAGGTGCTGGACCACCTGCGCGATCGTCAGGGCGGCGTCTCCCCCGCCGTCCGTCGCGAGCTCGCAGAGCTCCTCCAGGCTCACCACCGCGCGCGTGCGCTCGGGCGTGACCAGGCGCAGGAGCACCGCCCGGGTCAGCCGCTGTTCGCGCGACGGCAGCGCCGCGAGCACCGCATCCGCGTGGGCCGACAGGGCCCCGGCGACACCGCCGAACCGCTCGTAGCTGTCTCGCGTCAAGAGCCGGAGCGCGCGATCCCGCGCCTCCCAGAGCTTCGCGGCCGTGAATTGCAGGAGCGGCAAGGGGCTGCGCGTGTGCTCGAGCGTGTCCAGCATGTGCTCAACCATCTCCGCGGTCTCGAAGCGATATGCGGCCGCTTCGAGCGGCCTCGTCAAGGCCTCGCGCAGGCTCTCTCGCTCCATGGGTGGCAGGAACGAGAGCCCGCGGGCCACGTCGATCATGAGATGGTGGTCCTCGGCCATGTGATCGAGGAAATCCGAGCGAACGGCGAGCAGCACGCGCAGGGGCGAGGTGGCGTCGTCGGCCGCGCCTTCCAGACAGGCGACGAACGCGGCCCGTTCCTCGCGCGTGGCGCCCAGCGTGTAGAGCTCCTCGAACTGATCGACGCAGAACAGGATGCGGCGCCTCTTTCCCTCCCGGCGACAGCGCGCGCGCAGCCGAGCGCCCAGGTAACCCGGCTGCGCGCGCAACGTGGCGACGAGCCCGTCATGATCGGAGAGCTCGGGCGAGCCTGTCGCGCCGGCGGACTCCGGCTCGGCGATCTGGGCGAGCACATCGACGAGCGCGGACAGCGGGCGGCGCCCCGGGCGCAGGACGAACGCCTCCCAGCGGTCGCCCGAGCGCTTCAGGGCCGGGATCACGCCGGCGCGCACGAACGACGACTTGCCCGCCCCGGAGGGCCCGGCGACGACCACGAGCTGCTGATTGCGCAGCCGGGTCACCATGGCTGCGATCTCGTGGTCGCGGCCGAAGAAGCGAGCGGCATCCGCCTCCTGAAATGCGGCGAGGCCGGCGAACGGGCTCTCGCCCGCGCCAAGATCGAGCGCCCTGCGACCGGGCAGGAGCGCCTCGAGCTCGGCCAGGAGCTCTGAGGCCGAGCCGATGCGCTCCGCTGCGCGCTTCTTCAGGCAGCGGCCGATCACGGCGCCGAGCGCGCCCACGTCCGGGCGCCTTTGGCTGGCGCTCGGCATGGGCAGGTCGATGTCCACGATATCCAAGAGCCGCGCAGGCGAGAACGGGTCCAGCGGGTGCGCCCCCGTGACCAGCTCGTAGAGCAGGATGCCCACGGCCCAGAGATCGGCGCGAGCATCGATGTCGCAGCCCCGCAATTGCTCGGGCGACATGTACGGCGGCGTGCCGATGACCGCGCTTTCCCGTGCCTCATTGGCACCTCCGCAGAGCGCCGCCCGTGCTCCCGTGACCGTCGAGATCATCCTGGCCTCGAGCTGCTTGGCGATGCCGAAATCGAGCACCTTGATGCGCCCGGTGTCGTCGAGGAGGATATTCTCGGGCTTGAGATCGCGGTGCACGATCCCGAGCTCATGCGCGCACACGAGCGCGCGGACCACCGGGATCATGAGCTCGACAGCCGGGCTGGGCGAGATCGGGCCTGGCGGGGCACCGGCGCTGTTGGGGGTGGACTCGAGCGCGCCGGGGTGCTCGCGCTGGGCGATCCATTCGCGCAGCGTGCGGCCCTTGATGTATTCGAGCACCATGTACGGGTGTCCGTGAATCTCGTCGACCTCGTGGATGACCACGATGTTCTCGTGCCTGCAGCGCGCGGTGGCGCGCGCCTCGGCCAGAAAGCGCCCGATCCCCTGGCCGCTGTGCTCGTGGAGGAGCTTGACCGCGACGAGGCGGCCGAGCTTCGTGTCGCGGGCCAGGTACACGATCCCCATGCCACCCTGGCCCAGCTTGCGGATGATCTCGTAGTGCTTGATCGTGCCGCCGACGTCCGCGAGCCTGGAGCCCGGAGCGCGCTCCGCCAGCGAGTTCGCGTCCTGCGCCGGAAGGAGTGCGCCCTCATGCGCTGGCTCCTCGGGCATCGCGCCGGTTGTGCCCTCCGGGGGCGCGAGGCCGGTGAGCGCGACCGTACGCTCGGCCTCTTCACCAGAAGCGCTGCTCAGGCTCGGGCCGTCCGGCGGTCGCCGCACCAGCGCCTCGGCGTCGCAGCTCGCCTCCTCGCTCGGCTGCCGGCTCTCCTGCATGGCCCCTCCGACGCTGCCACCTCGCGCGGCAGCTCCGGGCGAAGTGCCCTCACCCCGCCTCGATACCCAGCGATCCCGGCTGTCGAGCGTGTCGCGCCGCTCTGGCGAGAGAGCTCAACGACGTACCCGGCCCGATGCTCAGGCAGCCTCGATCATCTATAGCATCGTAGCATCATCCTCACGCAGCGTCCGGCGTCCGTGTTCTGTCTGCCCCGGCTGAGCCATTTCCACATTTTCGGGCCACGCTCTGGGATTTCTCGGTCAGAAACCTCGTCCATCGTCGCGTCTTGGTGCCGCGGTTGTCCTTGTGACGGCCCGAGTGGCGGTGTTGATATTGTCCTGGTTACTTGTTTTGCTTACTTTCCTAGCATCTTGGTTCGCTGAGGCCGTGGTGCAGGCGTTGGGACTGCTACCCCGAGATTGACGCGCTCCCGATGCGCTGCCCCGGTCGCTAGGGTTCCGATCGGGGGAGAGGACACATGCACGCGCGCCGTTCTGCCGACGTTTCCAACAGCGCTTCGCTCGTGGCCGGTTCGGCTTTGGTCCAGCAAACGCCGACCGTGGAGATCCAGCGCCTTGCTGCGCTCGCCGCGGTGTGGGGCACGGTAAAGCTCTTCCACCCCAGGCTGGCCACGGAGCGTTTCGACTGGGATGGTCCGCTCGTCCGCGCCGTGCCGAGGGTCCGGACGGCAGCCGATGACGCCGCCTTCGCCGTGGCTGTCGACGAGATGCTCGCCACGCTCGGCGACCCGGCGACGGGCATCGAGCCGCCGCAAGAGGCCCGGGCCACCACCGTCTCCTCGACCCCCGCGCCCTCGCCTGCCGCGGCCTCGGTCACCCACCGCCGCGACAGCGATGTCCTGATCGTGAATTTGCGCGCCGTGGAGGATCGTTTGGAGAACCAGGACTGGTCCGCGATCCATGCCGTCCGGGAGGAGATCGAGACGTCCACCCGCATCGTCATCGACCTTCGCATGGGAGAGGAGACGATCGGCAGCCCCTGGACCGCCCTCCAGCAGCTCGCGCCCGTGCTGGTCTGGCGCGACCTGTCCGGTCCAGCCACGCGCACCGTGGTCTGGAGCGGGTGGCCGCCACAAACGCGCTACTCCTCAGGCGGCTACTACCGCGGATTCGAGCAGAGAGCCGTCGAGCGGTTCGCCGCGAAGCAGAAGGGCGGCCCGCCGCGGCGTGTGGTCTTCGTGGTTGACGATAGGGGCGGCGTCCCGGCGCTCGCGTGGGCGATGCAGCTCAGCAAGGACGGCGCCATCGTGGCCGCGGGCCCGATACGCGACTCATCCGACACGCGCACCCATGCTCTCCCCGGCGGCTTTCGCGCGGTCGTACGCGTCAACGAGGGTCTCTGGGGGCCGTTGCGCGCCGACACGACGGTGCCCGCGGGCAAGGATCCCATCCCGGTCGCCGTCAAGCTCGCCCGCGCCAGGGTGAAGCCGGCGAAGCAGTGGGAGAAGAACGTGCCTTTGCCCCCGGCGATCGCCTCGGACGACGAACCCTACGAGGGCATGACGTACCCCGCAGTCGAATACCGGCTTCTCGCGCTGTTTCGGCTCTGGACGGTGATCGATCGATTCTATCCATACAAGCACCTCATCGGCGACTGGAGCGCGGTCCTGCCGGAGTTCATCCCGCGCGTCATCGCCGCCAAGGGCGAGCGGGAGTGGGCGCTCACCCTCGCCGAGCTCGCGGCGCGTATCGCCGACGGCCATACGCACCTGAGTGGCAGCGCCGTGCTCGACGCGCTCCTGGGCGTCGCGCCGGCGCCGGTCGAGACGCGCCTCGTGGAGGGGTTGCCGGCCGTGACCCGGCTCCGCGATGCGCAGGCGGCCCGCGATGCGGGGTTCCGGGTCGGGGATGTCATCGTCGCTGTCGATGGCGAGCCGGCCCAGGCGATCATGCAGCGTCGCGCGCCGTATGTCCCCGCGTCGACGACGGCGGCGCACGCCCAGCTCCTGGCGGAAGGGCTCCTTCTCGGCCCTGCGGGATCGAGCGCGAGGGTCACCGTGGAGGGCGCGGACGGCGTGCAGCGCGAGATCACGGCTCTCCGTGACTTTCGGTTTTATGACAGCTCACGATCCGCCGAGAAGCGGCCTTGGCATCTGATCACGCCGCAGATCGGTTACGTCGACCTGACGCAGCTCACCTCGAAACAGGTCCCCGCCATGTTCGAGGATCTGAGGCAGATCAAGGCGCTCCTCTTCGACATGCGCGGCTACCCGCACGGCACTGCCTGGGACATCGCGCCGCGGATCAACGTCAAGAACGCGACGGTGGGGGCCCAGTTCCGCCGTGCCTACCATCTCGGCGTGACGAGGGTCGAAGAGCGGTCGCAGCGCATCCTCTTCGAGCAGCGGCTGCCGCAGGGGACCGGCTGGATATACACCGGCAGGACCGTGACGCTGATCGACGACCGGGCGATCAGCCAGGCGGAGCACTCCTGCCTGTTCTTCGAGGCGGCGTCGGGGACTACCTTCATCGGCACGCCGACCGCAGGGGCCAACGGAGACGTCACCAACTTGCGCCTGCCCGGCGGGTTGACCCTGCGCTTCACGGGGCACGACGTGCGCCACGCCGACGGGCGCCAGCTCCAGCGCGTCGGCATCCAGCCGCACGTGGTCGCCGCGCCGACCATCGCCGGTGTCCGGGCCGGCAAGGACCAAGTCCTCGACCGCGCGGTCGAATGGCTAGAGACCGGGGAGTGAGCCCAAGATCGGCGTCGCGATGACATGCACGCTGGACAGCGCGGCGAGAACCGAGATCGTCCCGACCAAGCCCGGCGCCCTTCCATGGGCGTCCTTCACCACCCCGTCCAAGCCCGGCGCCCTCCAGGCGCGATCGCGCTCCGGGCGCCCTCCGGAAGGAACGAACGCGGCTCCCCGTCCCGCCCCTAGTTGCACCCCAGCCGGCACACCATGGCCGCCGTGTAGGAGCACCCGTGGTCGCCCCATATCGTGGAGCTCGGCCCCGTGCACCGGAACGCGCACCCCCGCCCGTCCGCGGTCGCCTCGGCCGTCAGCCGGTATCCCTCGGCGTTGCAGCTCCCCGTCGATGACAGGCAGCTCGCCAGCTGCGGCTCGCACTGCTCGACCACGTAGCCGGCCGGGCACGTCCAGTCCGCGCTCGCCCGGCCGTAGTCCGGCGATCGCCCCGTCTCGGTCGCGATCGGCTCGTGCTTCGAGAAGGTCGGCATCCCCGTCGTGACCTGGAGCGGCACCACGACGGCCCGCTCGCGGGGCACCACCGGGGCGGACGCGTCCTTCGGCTGCACGACGAACGTGTCCCGGCGCGTCTGCCGCTCGCACCCGGCCGTCGCGCCCTCCGGCGTCCACGAGAACGCGAGCTCCGCGCTCCCGTGCGCGGGCACCTCGACCGTGCGCTCGCCGTGGGTCACCCGGACGTCGACCTGCGCCCGGTTCGTGATGAGCGCCTGCGCCGTCCCCGTGGCGCCGTACGGCACCACGCCGAGGTCGACGGGCAGCGGCGCGATCTCCGGCTCGGCGAGCGAGAAGCGGCACACGTCCGCCACCGGGTAGATCGCGTACGCGAGCGGCACCGCCTTCTTGACCTCCATCCGCAGCGCGCCGAACGCCTGCCCGCCTCCCTTCGCGCCCGCGACCGGCGCGCCCTCGACGCCCTCGATGGCCAGCTCCCCGACCGAGGTCATCGTCACCCGGCGGTCCCCCGCCTCGAGCCGGGCCTTGAACAGGCCGAGCGCCGTGCCGTGCGCCTCGCCGGCCGTCACGTCCGTCTCGTAGGCGACCATCGCGCCGCGCTTCACGGCCCCGATGAAATGCGTCGCGCGACCGCAGGCGCAGCCGCCGGTCGCCGCCGGCACCACGCTCTCGGTCGGCTCGAAGAACTGCGGATCCTCGTCCGCGACCAGCGCCATCGCGACCAGCCGCAGCCGTCGCCGGTCGAGCGTCCCTCCGGCGCTGAAGTACGCCGGCAGATCGACGTCGGCGCCGACGAGGACCGAGTCGACGGCGATGCCAACGTAGCGGAAGTCGATCGCGCGCTCGCCCGGCGCCGGCGCGGGTGCACCCGGCGCCGCCGCGGGCGCCGCCGTGATCGCGGCCACCGTCTGCGCCGCGGGCGCTGCCGCCGCCCCGGGCGCGCCTGTCGCCGCGGGCGCCGCCGGCTCCGCCTTCGGACGGGCGCAAGCAAGGCCGACCGGCGAGAACGCGCCCGCCGCGCTCCTCGACAGCCCGCGGCCGGGCACCATCGCGCTCGACGTGTCGAGGAGGTAGTCGTGCCGCACGTCGCTGAACGCCCGCGCGGCGGCGAGCAGCGCCCCGGCCTGAGAGCAGCCGCTGTCCTTGCAGGCCGGCAACACCGCCGCACCGGCCGGCTTGCGCGGCGGCGGGACCGGCACCTCCGGCGGCCCGGGGCAGCCGAGCGCGGAGGCCAGCGCCCCGAGGAGGAGCCCGCCCGCGCGCAGCGGCGCGGCGAGCCGCCGGCGAGCGCGATCTGCGCCGCTCACGGCCATGCGATCGTCATCCACCGGACGCGCCCCGAGCCGCTCACCGCGTCGTCCGCAAAGAACAGCGAGGCGCCGGACCGCCCCGCGAACGCCGGCGACACGTCCTGCGACGCGCCGCCCGTCAGCCACGCAAGCGGCTTCAGGGAGGGCGCCGACACGTCCCCGGGCGCCAGCGTGAAGGCGTTCAGCTCCACCGAGTCCCCCGGGGCCGACGCGAGCACGCCGCGGCAGATCTTGTCGCACGCGAGCGCGAGCGACGACACCGCCGCGCCGTCCGGGCCGCTCACCACGACGGGCGGGCCCTGGACCGCTCCGTTGCCGTCGACCCGCACGAGCCGCGCGCGCCCGCCGGCCCCCGCGCCCCCGCCGGACTCGTCGGCCGGCTCGTCGATCCAGCCGACGAAGAGCCCGCCTTCGAGCGGCGCGAGCACCGGGCTGCGCGAGTGCTCCGAGGATGCATGGAGGCGCGATTCGTCGCCGATCCGCTGCAGCGTCTTCGCATCGAGCCGCGCGAGGAAGATGTCGCCGCCGGGCTCGTCGCCCTGGCCAGCCGCGCCGCCCGCAGCCGCGCCGCCGCCAGGAGCCGCGCCGGCCTGGGCAGCCGCGCCGCCCGCAGCCGCGCCGCCCGCAGCCGCGCCGCCCGCGGCCGCGCCGCCCGCAGCCACGCCGCCCGCGGCCGCGCCGCCGGCCGTGCGCGCGTCCGACCACACGAGCCACACCTCCTGGCCGCGCACGGCGATCTGCACCTCGGCCGCGTCGAGCGGCGCGTTCGTGATGCGGCGGTCCGGCGCCGTCCGGTTCAGCGCGCGGTCCACCCGCGCCGCGTACACCTCGGCGTTGCCGTCGCGCGTGTCGATCCACGCGACGATGAAGCCCCCCGCGCCGTCGTAGGCGATCGCCACGTCGGACGCCTCGCTCGCGGCGCCGCCCTGCTTCTTCCGCGGCGCCGTGGTGAGCTTCTTCTGCGCGACCTTCGCGCCCGTCGCGTCGACCTTGGTCAGGTACACCTGCGTCTCGCCCCGCTCGCGCGCGACCCACGCGATCACGCTCTCGCCCTGCGTCGCGCCCTTGCCCTTCGCGTCGGCCGGGAGCGGCGGCGCCGCCGCGATCGCGACGCCGCCGAGCGACGACGCCTTCTGCGAGAGGACGCTCAGCTTGCCGAGGCCGCCCGGGGACACGGCGCGCACCGCGAGCGTCGCGGAGACCTCCTGCCCGCGGGGCGCGGCGTCCGACGCGCCCTCGACGAAGTACGTGACCCACGCCGAGAGCGCCGCGCCGCCGTCGAGCTCGACCGCCGCGACCTCGGCGATGGAGTCGCCCTCGGCGAGCGCGCGCACCGCGGTCGCGCGCGGCGGCGGGTCCTTGTCCTCCCGGAACGCGGGCGCGCGCCACGCGCTCTCGCGCACCGGGAGCGACACCAGCGCGAGCGGCGCCCGCGCGCCCGCCGCGCCCGCCGCGCCGCCAGGCTGCGGGCCGGGCGCGGCGCTCGCCAGCGTCGCGCACGCGCCCGCGTGGCACGTCAGCCCGCGCACGAGGTACGGCACGCCGTCCGTCGCCGCGAACGGCGCGGCGCGCACCGGCTCTGCCGCCCGAACCGAGAGATCCGGGCCGAACCGCACGAACGTCGGCCAGACCGGCGGCGCGGCCGCCCCGTCGCGCGCCATCTTGAGCGTGGCGGGCGCGAGCGTCACCGCGGCGAAGCCGTCGCCGTCGGCCGCGATGTCGGGCGGCCCGCTCGCGCTGAAGACGAGCCCCGCTCGCTCCGCGCCGAGCGTCCCGTCCGGGCCGACCGACGCGAGGTGGATGAGGCGCCCCGGCCCGCGCGCCCCCGCGCCGCCGACCTCACCGCCGCGGGCGCGCAGCAGGTCCTCCCACGCGAGCAGCGCCCGTCCGCCTCCGCCCTGGGAGGGCGCGACGAGCGACACGAGCGCCTGCTCGCCGGACGGCGGCGTCGCCTGCCGCGGCGCCACCACTACCTTGCCGCCCGGCTCGACCGCCGCGAGGTAGACCGCGCCGTCGATGTCCCGCTCGTCGGTCCAGGTGAGCAGGTAACGCCCACCGAGGGAGGCGATCTCGAGATCGATCTGCGCCGTCGGCTCGGGGCTGACGACCACCGGCGCCGACACCTTCCCGGCCGCGTCGATCTCCAGCAGCGCGACGGATCCGAGCTTCCCGTCCTCTGCGGCGTCCTCCGCCTCCGCCTTGCGCGCGGGCTTGCCCTCGCCCCGGCCGCGCGGCGCGGCCGGCGGGAGCACGAGGGCGACCGCCGCGCCCCGCTCGGTGGCGACCGCGTGCCACCCGAGCACCTCGCGCGCGACCGACGCGGGCGCCGTCGGCTTGATCGCGGCGCCCTTGCCCTGCGCCACGACCGTCATGACCACGTCGACGCGGTCGACGCCGGGGTGGGCGACGCCGGCGCGGGCCGCGTCGCCCTGGGCCTCGCGCGGCATCTCCCACAGCACGAGCGCGCCCTGCGCGTTCGGGAGCACGTCGAGCCACGAGATCTCCTCGGCCGTCTGCGCGACGAGGCTCGCCGGGGCGCTCGGCTTGCCGGCGGGGTCGAGCGCGAGCACGCGCACCGCGCGGCTCCCCTCGATCTGCTCGATCCAGGCGGCGATGTAGCCCTGCGGCGTGGCGCGCAGCGCGGCGACCGGCACGTCGGCGGCGACCGGCCCCGCGTCCACGGTGTCCCCCCGCGGCGCGCCGTCCGCGCCGAGGATGCGTGTCCGGAAGCGCCCTCCCGCGGCGTGGAGCAGCAGCGCCTCGTCGCCGCGCCGGGCGAAGTAGGGCGTCGCGTCCTCGTCGTCGAGCTCCGCGATCACGCGGGCCGGCAGGAGCGGCGGCCCTTCCGGCGCCTTCGGCTGCGCGGGCGGCGTCTTCACGACCGGCGCCTGGCGCGCGACGGGAGCCGGCGCGGCGCCGGAGCACCCGAGGGAGAGGGCGAGCGCGGCGCCGAGCAGCGCTGGCGCGCGGCGCCCGAGCGCGGGGCCGGTCAGGCGGCGTGCGTCGCGCCGCGGACCGCGTGGAACCCAGGAGAGAGCGCTGCGGACGAGCATGGCGGCGACCATGCCAGAAGCGAAGAGCCCCCGCTACAGGGCGCCGCGCAAGCGGCGCGCTCGCCCCGGTCGTACCCGCGCGCGGGCCAGCCTGGCCGGACCCCTGGCGGGTGGAACTAGAACGCGAGCAGGCGCCCGAGCAGCGATCTGTACCTGCGCAGGGCGAGCCGGAGCTCCTCCGTCGACGCCTCCGCTCGCCCGGGCTCGCCGTCGACGAGGCGCTGCAGCGTGGCGCGCTCCTCCCGGAAGCTCTGCGTGACCCGCTGGATCACCTCGTTCACGAGCGCATCGGCCTGCTCCACCGACAGGCGCGGCGCTTCGATGAAGCCCGCCTGGATCGCGCTCCAGCGCTCGGACAGCTCGCGCGCCTCTTCCGGCGTGAGCACGGGCGCGCGCTCCGGCCAGGGCTCTCCGGTCGGCCCGCCGCGCGCCGTGTAGACGGCCGGCTGGCGGCCCGACTCGGGTGGGACCTCTTCGTCGGCGAACCGCGCCTCGGGCTGGCTGCTCTCGCGGGCCGTCACCATCCGTTCTCTGTGCAATGGGCTCACGATGGCCACCTCTCCGCTCGTTGGCGCTGTGCGCCCAGCGGGCATAGCAAGCCGCATGCGCGTCCCGATGTGCATCCGCGCCCGCTGCGGCGCGCAGCGCGACAAGGCCAGAGGCCCGGAAGAGCCCGAGAAAATGCAGAGAGCTCTCCGGGCACGCCGGGCTGCCCGGCGCCGATCACGCGGAGCGGCGATCCTTCATGAGCCGATGAGGCGGAAGAGTACGGAATACGCCCGGCGCCGGCCGAGCCGCCGCTCGCGCACGCTCGTGCAGCACAGAGCCGCCGCACGAGCGCGGCAGGGCCGCCGCTCGGGCGAGGGCGCGCAGATTCACCTCAGCGACGGGCGCAGCTTCGTCACGACCGCGCGGATCTCCCGCACCACCTGGAGGAGCGCCTCGTCCTCATCGGGCCACTTGGTCACGGGCTTCTTGTCCCGCGGCACCGCCTGGAGCTCGGCGAAGCGCGTCGTCTCCCAGTCGCAGGGGCGGAGCAGGATCGGCACGACAACGGCCTGCCCCGCGGCGCGCCGCTCCATCGCGCGCGTCACCTGCGCGTCGCCCTGCTCGGACGCGAGGTAGCTCGCGCTCACCAGGAGGAGGACGAGGTCGGCCGCCTCGAGCTGCTCGCCGATCGCGCGCTCCGTGTCCTCGCCCGGGTCGATCTTCCCGCTGTGCCACGGCGCGATCAGCCCCTCCCGCCTGAGCGGGGTCATGTGCGCCTCGAGGCGCGCGAGGAGCTCCTCGTCGCGCGAGGCGTAGGAGAAGAAGACGCGCACCGGCCGCGGCGCCGCCGCTGCGCTCGGGGTCGACGTCTGCGACGCCGCGAGCGCCTTCACGAGCGACGAGGGCAACGTGGGCGACGACTGCTGCTGGGCCCGCGCACCGGCGCGCGGCGGCGCGGCCGCCTGCGGCGGCGCAGCGGCATGCGGCGGCGGCGCCGCGCCCGGCTCCAGGCCGAGGAGGACCTGGGCGACCTCCGCGTGATCGCCCGCCTGGTTCTCGTAGACGATGAGCCGGACGCCCGACTCCTCGAGCAGCCGGCGGCGGAACGGCGGCACCCCCTTCGGGAGCAGCGCGAAGTGCATCGGCGGCTGCCCGCCGGAGAGCGCGCGCACGCGGGCGAGCGTCTGGTCGATGTTGTCGTCGGCGAGGCCGAAGCCCACGAACAGGATGGAGTGCGTGCGGTAGAGGGCGCCGAACGCGTCCTGAAGCAGGGGCGAGCCGAAGATCGCCCGGTCGTACTGGTCGCGCGAGAACACCCAGGTGTCCCACGCCCGCAGCGTGCCGTGCAGCTTCAGGATGAAGCACCTGTCCATGGCGATGTCGCCCGCCGGCCGATCGACCATGCGCCACTCGCCCTGGAACGCGCGCTCCAGAAAGCGATCGATGTTCGTGGTGAGCACGGCCTTGAGCTTCGGCTTGAGCGCGGCGATCGCCCGCGCCAGCTCCGGCACGTCGCGGCCCGTGTCGTCGAGCTCCTTGTCGACGGTCCAGTTGAAGTCCTGCGGCCCGAGCGCGAGCCTCGCGGCGGAGAGCGCGTTGATGAGCTGGTTCGAGGAGATGTACTGCTGGATCTCGTCGATGACCGCCGGGTCCGCGCTCCGCCGCCGCGCGCGGTCGCGCAGCTTCTCGGCGAGCTGCTTCCAGGTGGGCATGCCCGCGGCCGCCGAGACGCCGGCGCCTGCGAAGACGATCAGATTCCCTGACGTGTAGCGCTCACGCAGCTGCTCGAGGATCTCTTCATCCATCAGCGATCACGATACCGCGGATCTGCGCCAGCGGGCGGCGCCCGCCGCCCTCTCACCGCGCCGCACCCTCACCGCGCCGCGCCCTCACCGCGGCGGCGCGGAGCGCCGCTCGGTAGCGAGCGAGAGGCCGACCCCCAGCCAGGCCCCCTCGACGGCGCCCGCCTCCCCGCGGGCGTCCTCGTAGGGCGCAGGCCGGAGCACGATCCCCGGATCCAGCGTGAGCCCGAGCCACACCGGGCCGCCCAGCCGCGTCTCCACGCCGAGCCCGAGGCCAGCGCGGGCGGACCACGTATCGCGTTCGCCCGCGATGCCATCGACGGAGACGGCGGCGGGCAGCCTGAGCGCTGCGACGGAGGCGGTGGCGCCGATCGAGAGGCGCCACGAGGCGGCAAGCCAGAAGCGGTAGTCCCCCGAGAAGCCCGCCTCGATCCAGCGCAGCGGCTCGCCGCCGGACGGCGCGGCCAGCAGGCGGGCGAACAGCGACTCCGTGAGCCGCAGGCGCCGCAGGCCGAGCGCGAGGCCGGCCCCGCCGAGCACCCGCGGCCCGCCCGAGACGACCGCCGCGTAGGGCCCGGCCGAGACGGACAGGGTGTCGAGATCGCGCGAGGCGAGCTCGACCTCGTCCTGGGTGGGGCGCCGCGGCGACGGCGGCCGCCGCGGGGCGCGCGCGCGGCGCATCTCGGCGACGATCATCTCGGAGGCGGCGATCGCGACGAGCCGCGCGGCCACGTCCGAGGTGAGGCCGGAGACGGCGATCTGCCGCCGCAGGACGGCGCGGCCGTCGAGGCGCACCTGGATCTCGAGGCGCGCCGCGGTGGGCCGGTCGACCCACACGGTCACGACGCGGTCGCCGAGCGGGCCGACCGGCTCGGCGGCCAGCGCCGCGCCGTCCGGGAGCTCGATCTCGAGCAGGCGCCGCACGCGGACGCTGGAGACCTCCTCCGCCGCGCCGCGCGACAGGGCGACGCGCACCTCGATGGGCGCCGCCGCGTCGGGCAGCCGCGGCGCGGCCGGCGCAGATGCGCCGCTCGTGATCGCCACGACGGCGCGCGGCTCGGCGGCCGCGGCCGGGAGGGCGAAGCTCAGCTGGACGACGACCGCCGCGGCGGCGAGCGCGGGAAGATCCCAGCGCGGGGCGCGCGCCGGGGGCAGGCGGCAGAGGCCCGTCCTCTGCGGCGGCTTCCGCGCCGGAGATGATCCGCTGGGCATCCTCGCACGGGCCATCGGTGTACTTGGCCACATACCCTGTTGTCCTCTGAATTGCCTCTTTCTTGTGGTCCGCGACCCCGTCGCCGAGGCTGCGCTGGCCGAACGATTCCACCGCGACACGCCCGCCGAACGAGAGCGGCCGCGCGTGCCCGTAATATTTCGCTGCCAGCGCTTTCGTCACGCCGTGTCCTGCGCCGAGCCCAGGGATTCCCTCCCCCGCGAGCGTGACGCTCCCCCGGGTCCGGTGCTTCAGCCATTCCGGATCAGACTGGCCTCCATCTCCTCGCGCTCGGCCTCCCAGCGCGCCTCCGTTGTGCGGCGTGTCGCGTGGAATGATACTGACGCATCGATGCGTCCGCCCGCCGATCCGACCGAGGAGACGAAGTCCTTCGCGGCCACGTCCGCGACGCCGGCCGGAGCGCGCCCACACCTGCTCGTGATCCAGGGCGGATCCTCGTCGCGCTTCTCGTTGCCAGCGAGCGGCGCGGTGCTCATCGGGCGCGCCGCGGAGGCCGATCTCCGCATCGATAGCAGCGCGATCTCCCGGCGGCACGCGCGGCTCATGGTGGCCGACGGGGAGGTGCGGATCGCCGATCTCGAGAGCCACAACGGCGTGCGCGTGAACGGCGAGCGGATCGAGGGGGCGCGGGCGCTCCGCTCCGGGGACGTGATCATGCTCGGCGAGCTCGCGCTGATCTTGCGCTGCGAGGCGCGGGTGAGCCGGCGGGTGGCGGACGCCGCACAGCTGCGCCAGCGGCTCGAGGAGGAGCTCGAACGCGCCGCCGATTATGGCTCTCCGCTCGCCGTGGTCGCCGTCCTGCTCGGCGATGGCGCGCGGCCCGAGGCGGGCCAGCGGGCCATCGCCTCCGTGCGCCTCATGGACACCGTCGGCCTGGGCGGCGCCGCGCAGCTCGCCGCGGTCTTTCCGGAGCTCACCGGCGACGCCGCGCTCGCCGCCGCGGCCGACCTCGTGGCGGCGCTCGCCCCGGTCGCGCCGGCGCTGCGCGCGGGCGTCGCCTGCCTCCCTGCGGACGGCTGCGACGCCGACACGCTGCTCTCCATCGCCCGGGCGGCCGCCGAGGCCGCGGCCCCGGGCGGCCTCGCCTCCGCGGCCGCCGCCACGGTGCAGCACCGGCTCGGGGAGCAGACGCTGCTGCTCGCGGATCCCGCGATGATCCGGCTCTACGATCTCATCCGGCGGCTCGCCCAGAGCGACCTGCCTGTCCTCGTGCTCGGCGAGACGGGCGCCGGCAAGGAGAACGCCGCCGCCGCCGTCCACCACTGGTCGCGGCGGGGCGACGGGCCGTTCGTCCCGCTCAACTGCGCCACCTTGCCCGAGGCCCTCGTCGAGAGCGAGCTGTTCGGCCACGAGAAGGGGGCCTTCTCCGGCGCGGCCGCCGCGAAGCCGGGGCTCCTCGAGCGCGCCAGCGGCGGCACCGTCTTCCTCGACGAGGTCGGCGAGCTGCCCCTCGGCGCCCAGGCGAAGCTCCTGCGGGCGCTCGAGGCGAAGCGCGTCACGCGCCTCGGAGACGTGCGCGAGCGCGAGGTCGACATCCGCGTCGTCGCCGCGACCAACCGCGACCTCGAGGCCGAGTGCAAGGCGGGGCGCTTCCGGCAGGACCTGCTCTTCCGCCTGGGCGCCGCCACGGTCGACCTGCCGCCGCTCCGGCAGCGGCCCCGCGAGATCCCCATCCTTGCGCGCGCTTTCCTGACGGAGGCGCGCGAGCGGCTCGGCGCGCCGCCGGTCGAGCTCTCCGACGCGGCGCTCCGCCTGATCACCGCCCACGCGTGGCCGGGCAACGTCCGGGAGCTGAAGAACGCCATGGAGTTCGCGGCCGCGACGATGCAGGGCGAACGGGTCGAGGTCTGGGATCTCCCTCCGCGCACGGCCGGGCGAGCCGCCGAGGAGCAGCCCTCGCCCGGGGCGGCGACGGCGCTGCCGGGCAGCGCGGCTCCGGCCGAGCTCCGGCGCTTCACGCCCATCGCCGAGGAGCTGCGGCAGATCGAGCGCCGGCGCATGGAGGAGGCGCTCGAGGCCACCGGCGGCGTGCAGACCCGCGCGGCCGAGCTCATCGGCATGCCGGTCCGCACCTTCGTGTTCAAGCTCAAGCAATACGGCCTCTCGCAGCGAGGGGCGAAGCCGAGATCCTGATCGCAGCGCCGCGGTGGAGGGAGAGCGCCCGGCCCCTCGCGGCCGCGCCGCGATGCCGCTCGCGCGCCCCGCGCTTGCCCGAGAAACCCGCCCGGTCTATCTCAGCGGCATGCGGGCCCGCACCTTCGCGGCAGCGCTCAGGCACGACGTGACCTCGCCGCGGGCAGCGGCGACGCAGCCGTGATCGCGAAGGAGCCCGCGCAGGGCGCGGCATGGAGCCCCCCCGAGGAGTTCGAGGAGTACCGGATCGTGAGCCCCCTCGGGCGCGGCGCGATGGGTCGCGTCTACCTCGCCGAGGATCGGCTGCTGGCGCGACGCGTCGCCATCAAGTTCATCGCGACCGAGTCCCCGTCCGACGCGACCCGCGAGCGCTTCTTCGCCGAGGCCCGGGCGATCGCGCGGCTCTCGCACCCGAACGTGGTGGCCGTGCACCGCGTGGGCGAGGTGCGACGGCGGCCGTTCCTCGTCTCCGAGTACGTGCGCGGCCGGAGCCTGGACCGGCTCGACAAGCCCGTCCGCTGGCAGGAGGCGCTCGCCATCGGCGTCGCGCTCGCGCGGGGCCTCGCCGCCGCGCACCGGAGCGGGGTGCTCCATCGCGACATCAAGCCGGCGAACGCGATCATCTCGGACGAGGGTGAGGTGAAGCTGCTCGATTTCGGCCTGGCGAAGCTCCTGCCCGTGGCGGGCGAAGCGGCGGCGCTCCTCGAGGCGCGCGCCGCGGCCGTGGACAGCGGCGCCGCCGCCGGGAGCGGCGGGGACACGGGAGCGACGACCGGCGATCTTCTGGAGACGACGAGATCGCACGAGCCGGGACGCGCGCGCCCCGGGGCGGTGGATGCCACCACGTCGCTGCCGGCGGAGGGCCCCCGCGCCGACGACGGCGGCGCGACCGTGTCCGATGAGCCCGGGGCCGCGCGCCCCCAGGCCGCGGAGACGACGGTCCCTCGCGCGCCGGGCGCCCCGCGCGCCGGGGTCGCTCGCTGCGACGGCGAGGATGTCGTCGGCACGCCGCTGTACATGGCGCCCGAGGTGTGGCGCGACGAGCCCCCGAGCCCGCGCGCGGACGTCTACGCCCTCGGCGTGCTGCTCTACGAGCTCTGCGCCGGCAGGACGCCCCACCACGGCGCCGCGCTGGCCGACCTGCCTCGCCTTGTGCAGGAGGTCGCGCCGCGGCCGATCGCGCGGCTCGCGCCGGATCTCGATCCGCGGTTCGCCGCCGTCATCGATCGCTGCCTCGAGCGCGATCCCGCGCGGCGCTTCGGCTCCGGCGACGATCTCCGGGAGGCGCTCGAGCAGCTCGTCGCCCGCCGCGCCGAGGCGACCGCGCCGGAGGGCAACCCCTACCGCGGGCTGCTCGCCTTCGAGGCGGAGCACCGCGGGCTCTTCTTCGGCCGCGACGCGGAGGTCCGGTCGATCGTCGACCGGCTGCGGGCGCAGCCGTTCGTCCTGGTCACGGGCGACTCCGGCGCGGGCAAGTCGTCGCTCTGCCGCGCCGGCGTGCTCCCCGCCGTCGCGGAGGGCGCGCTCGGCGAGGGCGGCGCGTGGGCGATCGCCTCGGCGCGGCTCGGCCCGCGCCCTGTCGAGGCGCTCGCGGCGGCGCTCGGCCCGCTCGCGGGCGAAGGCGAGCGCGAGCTCATCGCGCGGCTCCGCGCGGAGCCGGCGGCCCTGGGCCGGGAGCTCCGCCGGCGCGGGACCCCGGTGCTGCTCTTCCTCGACCAGCTCGAGGAGCTCTGCGCGCTCGCGAACGCCGCCGAGGCGGCCCTCGCGGCCGAGATCCTCGCCGGGCTGGTGCGCTGGGGCGGCGGCGTGCGCGTGCTCGCGACGGCGCGCAGCGATTTCCTCGGTCGCCTCGGCGCGCTGCCGGGCCTCGGCGACGAGCTGTCGCCGGCGCTCTACCTCCTGCGCCCGCTCTCCCCCGAGCGGCTGCGGGACGCGATCGTCGGCCCTGCGGCGGCGAAGGGGTTCCGCTTCGCCGCAGGCGCGGTGGAGGCGCTGGTCGCGGAGGCCGCGCGCGCCGACGGCGGCCTCGCGCTCCTCCAGTTCACCCTCGCCGAGCTCTGGGACGCCCGCGACGAGGCGCGCCGCGAGATCCCCGCGGCGGCGCTCGCGGCGCTCGGCGGCGTCACGGGCGCGCTCGCGCGCCAAGCCGACGGCGTCCTCCGCGCGCTCTCCCCCGAGCAGCGCGCGGCCGCGCGGAGGATCCTGCTCGCGCTCGTGAGCCCGGAGGGCACGCGCGCGCACCGGACCGACGCCGAATTGCTCGGGCCCGAGCTCGCCACGGCGGCGCGCGGGCCCGGATCGAGGACGGCCGCGCGGGCGGCGCTCGACGCGCTCGTGCGAGGGCGGCTGCTCGTCGCCCGCGAGGCGGAGGCGGGGGCGCAGAGCGCCTACGAGATCGCGCACGAGGCGCTGATCCGGGGCTGGGACACGCTGCACGGCTGGCTCAGCGGCGACGCCGAGCGCCGCGCCGTGGTCCACCGGATCGAGCGCGCGGCCGCCGAGTGGGAGCGGCTCGGCCGCCCCGCCGACGCGCTCTGGGGAGACCGGCAGCTCCGCGAGCTGCGCGGCGTCGCGGACGAGGCGCTCGCGCCGCGGGAGCGGGCCTTCCTGTCGGCCTCTCGCCGCGCGGCGCGCCGGCGCACGGCGGCGCGCTGGGCCGCGGCGCTCGGCGTTCCTCTGCTCGTCGGCGCCGCCGTGGTCGCCGCGCGCCTGAGCGCCGCGCGGGCGCTCGACCGGCGGGTCGACGCGCATGTGGGCCAGGCGTCGCGCGGGCTGGCCGAGGCGCGGGCCGGAGCGGAGCGGTCGAGCGCCCTCGGGCAGGACGCGCTCGCCCGGTTCGCCGCAGAGGACACCGCCGGGGGCGAGTCGACGTGGCAGAACGCGCGCGCCGCCGCCGCGGAGGCCGATCGCGCCTACGCGCGCGCGTCGCAGGAGCTCGAGGTCGCGCTCCGCCTCGGCGACGCGGACCGGGCCGACGCGCGCGCGCTCCTCGGCGACGCCCTGTACGAGCGCGCCGCGCTCTCGGAGCGCGAGCGGCGCTTCGAGCAGCGCGACGAGCTCATCAGCCGGCTCGCCGCGTACGACGACGGGGGCGAGCGCCGGCGCCGCTGGGGCGCGCCGGCGCGGCTCGCCGTGGGCACCGCGCCGGCCGGCGCCGAGGTGACGCTGCGGCGGTTCGAGGTGGCGGACGGCCGCCGCGTCCTGTCGGCGCCGCGCGCGCTCGGCAGGACGCCCGTCGAGGATCTCGAGATCGAGCGCGGATCGTTCGTGCTCTCCTTCACGGCGCAGGGGCGCGCGCCGGTCACGCTGCCCCTCGTGCTCGAGCGGGCCCAGGTCGAGCGCATCGACGTCGCGCTTCCGGACGCGGGCGCCGTCCCCGAGGGCTTCGTCTACGTGCCTCCCGGGCGCTTCCTCTTCGGGATGGAGGAGGGAGAGCTGCGGCGAATGCTCAACTGCCAGCCGCTCCACGCGGCCGAGACGGGCGCTTACCTCATCGCGCGGCGCGAGGTCACGCTGGCCGACTGGATGGCGTACCTGCGCGCGCTGCCGCCGGAGGAGCGCGCGCGGCGCACGCCCGCGGCCCAGAAGGACTGGCACGCGCTGGAGCTGCGCCAGGCCGAGGGCGGCGGCTTCGAGCTCTCGATGCGGCCCACGGCGCAGGAGTACCGCGCGCGCGAGGGCGAGCTGCTCCGCTACCCTGGGCGCGCGCGGCGCGCCGTCCAGGACTGGCGCCTCTTCCCCGTCGCCGCGATCTCGTTCGAGGACGCGCTGGCCTATGTGGCCTGGCTGGCCGGCACCGGCCGCGTGCCCGGCGCGCGGCTGTGCACGGAGCTCGAATGGGAGCGCGCCGCCCGCGGCGCCGACGACCGGGTGTATCCCGGCGGAGACCTGCTGGAGCCCGACGACGCCAACCACGACGTGACCTACGGGCGCGAGCCGCTCGGCTTCGGGCCCGACGAGGTGGGCGCGCACCCGGCCTCCGACAGCCCCTTTGGCGTCCAGGATCTCGCGGGCAACGTGTGGGAGTGGACGGTATCTGCCGGGCGCGACGGCGCGCCTGTGCTCCGCGGCGGCAGCTGGTATCAGGACGCGGCGTCGAGCGCGAGCAGCAACCGGGAGGTGGCCGAGCCGACGCTCCGCAACCCGCTCATCGGCCTGCGGCTCTGCGCGACGCCTCGGGCTCCGGCGGGCTCTGGTCCTGGACGCTGAGCCACCCTTGCTTGCTCGGCAGTACTTGCGTGCTGGAGCGTGTGCCCGGAGAGCAAGGTTTGCTCGACCTACCGCGAGCGGCGCCGCCGGCGAGGCGGCTGGGGCGGCACGCCGATTGCGAGACACGGTGCGCGGCGCGGGCCCGGGCGTGAGGCGAGGCGCGAGCGCTGCGTGAGCAAACGAGAGGCAGGCTTCAAGATGACGCTTTTCACGGGATCCAGGGTGGAGACGCGGCGGGCCGGCGTGTGCGGCGCAGCGGGCGGCGCGCCGCAGTTGCGGCGGGCGGGGCGCGCCGCGGTCGTCGCGCTGCGGGGCGCGGCCATCCTGCTGGGCGCGGCGTGCGCAGGCGAGGAGCCGGCCGAGGAGGTCGGACCGCTGGCGAGCGAGGCGCAGCGCGGCGAGATCAGCGTGGCGCGGGCTGCGATCGAGCTGCCGTCGCTCAAGGCGTGCGTGTCGTGCATGGAGTTCAATGACATCCTGTCCGTCGACGAGCTGAGAGCTCGCTGGGGACAGCAAGGGAGGACGCTCCACGGCATCATGGACGGCGGCGATTGCGAGGCCATGGAGGTGCCCAGGAGCTTTTCCCTGAGCAGCGCAGCCGACGCGGCAGGGACGCCCATCCCCGATGTCCAGGTCCGTCAGGGCAGGCTCGTCAGCAGCAGCGGCGCTGTGGAGTGGAACGGAGCGCGTTTCCAGGCGAGCGTCCGCTGCGCCGGCGGCGCGGAGACTCTCCCTGTGACCGCCGTCATCACGGGGGTGCTCCCCGGCGCGAGCCAGGTCGGGCGCGCCTATCGGCCTGACAAGTACCGCGTGATGCTCATCGATCCACGGAGCGGCGCCTCGTTCCCGGCGTGTCGCAATCCGGCGGACCGGACCCGTGGCCATCTGGCGATCGCGCTCCCCGGCGTCTGGAACGAGCACGGGAACCTCGAACACGACCTCGACGCCTTCACGTTCGCCTGCGTGACGTCCGCCGCGGCCAAATGCGACGATTGGGGCTACGGGCACGCGGGCATCCGAGCGGTCGATGTCTCGGAGATGCGCGTCCACGTGGCGTGCACCCGGATGGCGCGCGCGGATTACTGCGGCACCGGGGGCACGTCGACGCGCGACGACACGACGATCGGGTTCTGGGACAATGCGACTGTGGCGGGCGCAGAAGAAGCGGATCCGCCGCAGGCTCCGGGCTTCGAGTTCGAGGCGGCGTGGACCGCGGAAGGGGCGCTATGCATGCATCACCCACGCTGGCCAGACCGGTCACCCATGTGTGAAAAAGAGATCCCTTTCTGCGACTCGGCGGAACAGGCCAGCGACCGGCTCGACAAGTCTCTGCTGCTGTTCAACACGTCCAGAACCGAGGGCAACACAAACGGGCCGCTGCCCCCCACCCTGCCCATCGACCCGTAAGCAGCACCCCTCCAGTCCGGGCGGCCAAGCGGCCCCGCGCCGCCCATCCCCGGAGCGCGCGGTCTCCCCGGCTCACGCCTCCTGGCGGAACGCGGCCACGAGCCAGTTGACGTGACGACCGGTGTCGTCGTCGCTCGAATGGCGCTTGAACAGCGGCATCCTCAGGATACGCACGTGATCCTGGAGGTTCGTCTTGAAGGGCGAGCCCTGGATGGGCGTCCCGTCGGGCCGCACCTGCCGCCCCTCGATCTTCATCTTCTTCAGCACCTCGAGGGACGCGAGCCGCAGGAGCTCATAGGCCCTGCCCGGGTCCTTGCAGCTCACGGAGACGATGAGCTTGCCGAACGTCGGGTCCTTGTTCACGAGGACGTCCCCCGCCTCGAAGCCGCAGTCGAAGCGGACCTTCAGGTCGGTGAGGCCCTTCTCCTCGAGCGCCTCGCGGATCGGGTCGGTGTCGGGGAGCGCGATGCGATCGAAGATACCCGCGTTGGGCAGGAACAGCCCTTTGCCGCCGTCCCGCGAGTCCCTGAGATCGGGATTCCAGCTCTCCGCGTTGATGCGGAACTCGCGGCTGCAGTGGGTCTGCACCACGTGTTCCTGCTCGAAATCGATGGGTTGCCCGTCCGCGATGCGCATCTGCCACGCGACGAGGTTCACGGGGACGCGGCTGCGCTTCCGCTTGATGGCGTAGCTCTCCTCGCTGACGGGGTGCTCCACCTGGATCCGCGTGTTCATCTCCAGGAAGTAGAACTTCCCTTCCTTGAACATCAGCTCGACCGTGCCCGCACCCACGTAGCCCACGCGGTCCGCGATCTGCACGGCGAGCCCGCAGATGCGCTCTTCCAGGCCCGGGTACCGCCGGAGCAGGGCCGGCGGCGCCTCTTCCTGGATCTTCTGGCTCGCGCGCTGCTCGCTGCAGTCGCGCATGCCGAAGTGCCGCGCGTTGCCGTAGCGATCCCGCAGCACCTGCACCTCCAGGTGGATCGTCTCCGGGATGTTCTGCTCGAACATCACGCCCGGCTGCCAGTTGTACGCCTTGATCTCGCCGAGGACCTTCTGGATGGCCTGAGGCACCTGCTCCACGGTCGGGATGACGGCCTGCCCGCGGCCGCCGCCGCCGTTGGCGGCCTTCAGCCGCCCCGGGAACGTGAAGCGCCCAGCCGCGTGGGCCTCGAGCACGATCCGCTGGATCTCGCCCGGATCGTCGCTGTCGATGACGATGCCCGGCGTCACCGCGGTCGGGTCGAAATCCTGGGCCATCAGGCGGAATTTGCGCTTGTCGCCGGCGCTCTCCACCACGTCCTGCATCGGGCCGACGAAGACGATGTTCTTCTGGCGGAAGTGCCGGATGGCCGCGGCGTTCTCCGCCAGCGGGCCGTACCCGGGATAGAGCCCCGCGCGCGACAGCTCGTCCTGCCAGCCGTCGCCGAAGCGCCGCTCGAACTCGGCCCTCACCTTGTCCGCGATCTGGATGAAGTTCGCGTAGCTCTCGCGGAAGCTCCCCTCGAGCCCCACCCCGAACCCGCCGCCCTCCCGCGCGATCCGCAGCTGCAGCGCGTTCGCGTCGTCCTGCAGGCTGTAGAGGACCACGGGGATCTTGCCGAGCGCGATCGCCTCCCGCGTCGCCCGCACGCCCATCTCGCCCTTGTCCGCGACGAGGATGTACTTGAGCTGGCCCGCGCTCACCGTCGTGGCGGGGTAGCTGTCCAGGCGATGCACGGCGGCGTACAGGAGATCCAGCACCTGCGCGTCCTCCCGCAGGAGGTCGCCGGCCCGGGAGCGCAGGAGCTCCGCCGCCTGGTCGCGGAGCGAGGGCTCGTCCTGCTCCAGGATGAGGAACTTGAGGAGCCGCTCGTCGTCGAATTCACGCCGCTTCAGCGCCCGGAGCAGCCCGCCCTCCAGGTAGCGAGCGAACCCGTCGCGGTCCGCGGCCGTGATCGCCGCGCGCGTGTCCCGGATCCGCGCGAGCAGGCCCTCCGCCGCCGCGAGGAGCTCCTGCAACCGCTCCTCGTCGAGGAGCGCCCTGCGCAGCGCCGCTTCCAGGGGGCGCTGCCAGCCGAAGTGCGTCCTCCACACCTCGCCGTTCGCGATGAGGTACCGCAGCCCGAGGAGGCGGTGCGCGTCCTGGCCGCCGGCCAGCGTGCCCAGATCGAGCAGCACGAA
Organism: Sorangium sp. So ce117; assembly: GCF_051524395.1. Lineage (NCBI taxonomy): Bacteria > Pseudomonadati > Myxococcota > Polyangiales > Polyangiaceae > Sorangium > Sorangium sp. So ce117. The sequence continues at coordinate 12,481,318 of NZ_CP150309.1, read as the reverse complement.
GCCAGGGACGCCCATCGCCGTGGTGAACGCCTCCATCGAGGACACATAGCCGCCTCGGGGCAACACCAGCTTCCACGACGGGAGCAATTGAACTTCGTTGCGGGCGGGTAGAGAGCTGGTGCGGACGGCGGTGGTCATCCTGAGCGGTTCTCCGGCGCGGCGAGCGACCAAGCAAGCGCAGAACCGCCAGGGGTGTCAAGCATGTCCACCGCGCTCGGCCGAGCGCGATCGACGTGGACGGGCGCCCCCGCTCTACGGGGTCGGGCTCGCGTCCGGGGCCGGCGGAGGCTGGGGCGGCGGGGCCGCTTGCTCCTCTTCCGCGGCCGCCTCCTCGCCGGACTCGCCGGAGACGATCCGCTGGACGTCCTCGCACCGGCCGTCCGGGTACTTGGCCACATACTCCTTGGCCATCTGAGAGGCCTCTTCCTTGTGGCCGGCGACCACCTCGGAGCGGATGCGCTTGCAGAACGAGTCCTCCGCGAGGTTGCCCTCGGGCGACAGCGAGCGCGCCTGCTCGTAGTACTTCGCCGCCAGCGCCTGCTCGCCCATGCTCGCGTACATGTCGCCGAGCTTGTAGGCCGCGATCGGCGCGTTTGCGTCGCTCGGGAAGCCCTCGACCACGCGCGCGAACGCGCGCATCGCCGCGGCGCGATCGCCGCCCTTCCCGCGCAGGAGGTCGCTGAGGTCCATCAGCTCCCTCGCCGTCTTCGCGGAGGCGATGACGCCGTCGATGCCGCCGCTCTGCTGCTGCAGGCTCTGCAGCGCCTCGGCGACGTTGCCCGCGTTGTACCGCGCGCGCCAGTCCGGCGCGGCCGAGGCGGCCGGCGCGGCGGCCACCGGCGGCTCGATCGGCGCCACCTCCGCGCTCGAGCGCGGGAGCGACGAGGCGCGGGCGCGCCGGGGCTCCGGCGGCGCCACGACCGCGATCCGCTGCCGGATCGGCACGCCCTCCTCGGCGTCGCCGCGCCCGAGCTCCCGCGAGCCGGCCGGCGACGTGAGCTTGACCGAGCCGTCCGCGACGTTGACGTCGATCGCGTCCACGTTGTGCTTCACGCGCAGCACGCTGCCCGCCGCCGCCGCGAGGCGGGCCTCGCCGGCGACGATCGCGAGCGCCGCCGTGCGCGTCCCGCTCACGGTGTCGAGCCACGCCTCGCCCTGCACGAGCCGCAGCGTCAGCGCGCCGCCGTCCGCCTGCTCGACCTCGACGGTCGTGCCCGCCGTCAGCGAGATCCTCCCGCCGCCCGGCAGCTGGAAGGTGCGCCCCTGCGAGCCCGCGGCGAACACGTCGACGAGCGACGGCGCGTCGTCGGCCGGCGCCACGGCGGTGGGCCCGGGCGCCGCGCGCCCGTCGCTCCAGATCGCGTTGCCGAGCCACAGGCCGCCGCCGAACGCCGCGAACGTCGCCGCCGCGAGCATCGCGGCCATGCCCGCGCGCCGCGGCGACGAGCGCTCGCGCGCCCCGAGGTCGTGCTCGATGCGGTCCCAGACGCGCGCGATCCGCTCCTCGGTCGCGTGGTCGCGCAGATCTGCCGGGGCGATCCGGGGTAGCCCTCGCCGGCTCATGATGAGACCTCGCTGCTGGTTGAATCTACAAAATGACCGTCGAGGAAGTGTTGCGCCCGCGAAATCCGCCGCTTGACGGTCGCGAGCGAGCAGTCCGTCATCTGCGCGACCGTCTCGAGATCGTGCCCCTCCACCGAGCGGAGGATCCACGCGATCCGGTCGTCGGCCGGCAACGTCTGGAGCAGGGCGTAGATCTGCGCGATCTGCGCGCGCGCGTGGGGCGACGCGGCCGGGCTCGCCAGGGCGTCGAGATCGACCGGCTCGCTCGACTTGCCCATCCCGAGCACGCCGAGCAGCCGCGCGCGCCGCATCCGCGAGCGGACCTTGTGGACGATGATCGACCCGAGCCACGCGCGGAACGCGGCGGGATCCACGAGATCGTCGAGGCGCTCGAAGGCGCGGAGGAACGCGTCGTGGACGATGTCCTCCACGTCGCGCGCAGAGCCCTCGATGCGCGTCGCGAGGTGGATGGCGAAGGCGACGTGCCGCCGGTAGAGCTGCTCGAGCGCGCCCGAGTCCCGGCGGGCGCCGAGCACCACGAGCTGCGCGTCCGGCAGCTCCGCGAGGCCCGTTCCGCGCCCGGCCGGCCCAAGCGCGGCGGAGGACCGCCGGTCCTGGGCGCGCCGGCCATCGCCGCGGCCGCGCTCCTCCGGAGCGAACGCGGGCCCGGCGTCGCCCATGTCCTCCTGGGCCTCCGCGGCCGGGGCAGCCGGGGCGGCCGGTTCGACAAGGCGCAAGCGCCCTCGCTGAGGTCTCAGAGGCATGCGTTCGTACCAGGGGACATGACTGGAAATGTACAGCAGACGGTGATCGCGGTGCCCTCGCGGGAGGCGGAGCAGCGGCCCGGGCGGAGCGCCGGGCCCCGAGCTCCTGTCCAGAGCGGCATCAGGAGCGCCCCGAGGTTCCCACACTTTTCTAGACGCCTGATCGGGCCCGGGCGGCTCATCGAAAAAACTGTGAGCCGTTCTGGCCCCCCGCGGCGTCTGGGTGGTGGCCGCCGGATTTGCGTGCGGTTCACACGCCTGTTGATTGAGGGTGGTCTACCCGCCCCATTTTCGGAGGATTCCATGAAGAAGCTCGTTCTTGCGCTCGTCGCCCTGTCGTCCCTCGTCGTCGCCTGCGGCGGCAGCGCCCCGGCCCCGACCGACCCGGGCGCGGCTCCGGCGGCTGACCCGGCGGCGGCTCCGGCGGCTGACCCGGCGGCGGCTCCGGCGGCTGACCCGGCGGCGGCCCCCGCGGCCGACCCGGCGGCGGCCCCGGCGCCGGCCGACGCCCCCAAGTGAGCTCTCTGCGCGGCGCGTCGCTTCCTGGGTGAAGCGCGCACCGCGGAGCGCTTTGGGCGACGCCTCTCCGGAGGCGCCGCCCTCTTTTATTTTGTGCCGCTCGGTCGCGCATGCGCCCACGCCCCGCGGCTCCAGCGCCGGCGCGCCTGTGCTTTGGCGCCATCCGCCGCGCGTCTCCATGTATGTTCCGTCCGCGCGCGTTCCCGTGGACGGCTCATCGCGGCGCTGCTGCAGCCCGCGAGCCGGTCCCGCTCCTTCTGACAACCCGACCTCTCGTGTCCCCGGGGCTGATCGTATGGGTACCACAAGCCGGCTGAGCTTCCTGCTGCGGTCCGGGCGGCATCGCCCTGGCTTCCTCTCCTCGCGCGCCTTCGCCTGGTCTGCGCTCGTCGCCCTCGCGGGGGCCTCGCTCGGGGCGGGCTGCGGCCGCACCGAGACGTGGGAGTACGACAGCTCGTCCGGCGCCGAGCCCCCGGCGTGCGGCGACGGCGCCTGCAACGGCGCGGAGGACTGCCGCTCCTGCGCCCCCGACTGCGGCCCGTGCCAGGGCCCGGGGTGCGGCGACGGCGCCTGCTCGGGGACGGAGACGTGCTCGAGCTGCGCGAGCGACTGCGGCCCGTGCCCGGGGTGCGGCGACGGCGCCTGCAACGGCGCGGAGGACTGCGGCAGCTGCGCCGAGGACTGCGGCCTCTGTCCGCGCTGCGGCGACGCCGCCTGCGATCCGGCGAGCGAGTCGTGCTCGACGTGCCCGGACGACTGCGGCGTGTGTCCGAACTGCGGCGACGGCGTGTGCAGCGGCGCCGAGACGTGCGCGACGTGCGCGGGCGACTGCGGCGTCTGCCAGGGCTGCGGCGACGGCGTCTGCTCGCCGCGGGAGGACTGCCGCTCGTGCGCCCCCGACTGCGGCGTCTGCGAGGCCTGCGGCAACGGCGTGTGCAACGGCGGGATCGAGAGCTGCTTCTCTTGCCCGGACGACTGCGGCGCCTGCGCCACGTGCGGCGACGGCATCTGCTCGGGGACGGAGACGTGCGCGTCCTGCCGGCGCGACTGCGGCGTGTGCTCGGTGTGCTCGAACGGCGTCTGCGAGAGCTTCGAGACCTGCGGCATCTGCCCCCAGGACTGCGGCGTGTGTGAGCCGGTGGACTGCCAGGAGGTGGTCACCTGCGCCGCCCGGTGCATCGACAGGGACCGGATGCCGCCGGAATTCAGCGTCGCGTGCGTCTCCAGCTGCATGTCGCGGGGCTGCCCCAACGCTCAGTTTTTCGCCGATCAGGTCCTCTCGTGCGCCTTCAGGTCGCTCGCCGCCTGCAACGGCGACTTCGCCTGCATCCAGAAGCGGTGCGGCGTCGAGCTCTCGGCCTGCGCCCGGTCCACCTGCTGATCTCTCCCCGGGGCCGGCGCGGGCGTCCGCGTTTTTCGCCCTCGGCCGCCCTCGCCTCACGCGTCGTCGAGCAGCTCCTTGGCCGTCAGCTCGCTCGCCGCCCGCCCGTGCTCGTACTCGAGCAGGCCGAGCGAGGCGTAGCGCGGCCGCATCCGCGCGGACAAAAGGCCGATCCGCTTCAGGTTCGGCACGATCCGCCGGAACATCGTCCGGCGGAAGAACCCCATCAGGTCGCTCTTGAGCATGAGCTCGTCCCAGGCGCAGCGCGTCATGCGGTGAGCGTAGAACTCGTCATAAAACTCGTGCGCCAGGAAGCGGTTGCGCAGGAGCACCGACAGGTCGAACGCCCAGTCCTCACGCTCCCTCCGCGCCCGCTCGTCGATGCCCTCGCGGTAGAACCTGCTCAGCGCGAGCACCCCGTAGTGGACGTGGCGCGCCTCGTCGGTGATCACCGACCGGAGGACGTCCTTGAGGAGCGGCTCGCTCGTCACCTGGCGAATCGAGCCGAACGCGCCGAGCGCCAGGCCCTCGATCATGATCTGCATGCCGAGGAACTTCATGTCCCACCGGCCGTCGCTCATGATCGCGTCGATGACGACATAGAGGTTGTCGTTGATCTCGTAGAGCTTCTCCAGCTTCTGCGTCAGGTAGGTGTGGAACACCTCGACGTGGCGCCCCTCGTCGGCGACCTGCGTGCTCCCGTAGAGCTTCGCGTCGAGCGACGGCACGCACTCCGTGATCTGCGACGCCGCGAACAAGGCGCCCTGCTCGCCGTGCAGGAACTGGCTCAGCATCCAGGAGAGCAGCCCGTGGCGCTGCGTCGCGCGCTCCCGCTCGGAGAGCCTGCCCCAGGCGGGCAGCTTGGACGGCGGCATCCAGCTGTCGGGCAAGAGCGGCATTGCCGGGTCGAGCCAGTCGACGCTCCGCGACCAGTCGAGGTCTGTCGCAGCGTTCCACTGGGACGTCTTGGCGAGGTGGTAGAGCCTCGCCATGTCGGGGTCGTCCCGCCCGTAACTCCAGTTAAAGCTGGCCTCGTATCCAACCGAGATATCGGTCGAGACCACGCCCTTGCCCCGCCGCTGGACGAAGCCGCGGAAGGCGGGCCCGAGGAGCGAGGCGAGCACACGGACGTTACCGCTGCTCGATGCGTCGCGAAGGAGAGGGGCGGAATCGAGGAGGGTCTGGAGTGCTTGCTGGAGGCGCATGGACATGAGAGCTTTCCGGAGCGGCGAGGCGCGGGTGCGAGGTCGAGCGCCCCGCGGGCGGCCCTTATAATGGCACCTATCGTGGAGCGGCAATCGCCCCTCGCTCGTTTTTGCGTCGTCATATCGACTCCGGGAGCTCCCGAGTCGGCCAGGGGGTCCACGCCGAGCGCGCGCCCGTCGCCGGCCTGACATCGCGCGTCGCGGGGGCGCGGCGCGCGCCGCTGAAGGGCCGACGCTGGCCGCGTCAGAGCGCGCGGCACCGCAGCGTCGGCGCCGGCGAGGAGCAGTGCCCGGAGAGCTCGCCGATCAGCAGGAGCCCGGGCGGCCCCGCGGAGAGCTCGAGTCCGCCGATCCCGCGGACCGCCGCCTCCGTCGCGCAGAGCGCGTGCACCGCGTCGACGGGCGCCCACGCCCCGACCCGGGCCAGGTCGCCGCCGATGATCTCCGGGTGGTTCGCCGAGCGCACCACGACCTGCCCGGCGTGCAGGCACAGGTTCGTGTGCACGCGCGTGTCCGGGCCGCTCCTCAGCCCGATCTCCTCGTGGAGCGAGGCGGCGATCTCGATCACCGCCGCGCGCTCCAGCAGCGACTCCCGCAGCTCGCCGGAGAGGAGGCGCACCGCGAGGATCTCGCTGCCGGTCACGGAGACCAGCGTGAGCCCGGCGTCCCGGAGGCGCTCCTCCGCGAGGTCGAGCACGAGGCCGAGCTCCTCGGCGAGCGCGTCGTCGAGATCGTCGGCGTCGGTGCGCACCCGGAGATCGAGGTAGATCGCGATCGCGTCGGTCTGGAGCTCCGGCATGCTGCTCCGCCCCGACGTCGGCTCGCCGACCGCCTCGCGCAGCGTGTAGAGGAAGCTCTTCACCGAGGGATAGCGGTGCTCCGGCTGCTTCTCCATGCAGCGCAGCACCACCGCGTCGAGCGCGGGCGGCAGCGGGGTCCGCCGGCTCGGGCGCGGCGCGGGCTCCTCCAGGTGCTGCCGGAGCAGCTCGGTCGCGTCCGGCGAGTAGAACGGGAGCTTGCCCGTGAGGAGCCTGTGCAAGAGGACGCCGAGCGCATACACGTCCACGCGCGCGTCGAGGACGCCGCCGAGGATCTGCTCGGGCGCCATGATCGTGAGGGTGCCAGGCGCCCTCCCCGCCGTGGTGAAGCCGCTCGCCCCCTCGTCCGGCTCCATCAGCTTGGCGATCCCGAAATCGAGGAGCTTGACCGCCCGCGAGGCGCCCCGCGAGACGAAGATGTTGCTGCCCTTCACGTCGCGATGGATGATCCCGGCCGCGTGCGCCGCGTCGAGCGCCGAGCAGACCGGCTCGAGCAGCTCGAGCGCCTGCTCCGGCGAGAGCCGCCCCTCCTGCCGGAGGAGCACGTCGAGCGTCACCCCGTCGAGGTGCTCCATCACATAAAATGGCCGGCCGTCCGCGAGCTCGCCGGCGTCATGAATCTCGACGATCCCGGGGTGATTGAGCAGCCGCACCACCTCGATCTCGCGCAGGAAGCGCTTCACCATCTTCGGCGACGCGGCGAGCGTCCCGTGGAGCACCTTCATCGCCACGCGCGCGCCGGTCTGGAGGTGAATGGCCTCGTACACAGCCCCACATCCGCCCCGGGCGATGGGCGACACAATGCCGTACGCACCCGCCCGCGTGCCGCACGGCAGCTCGCCTCGGGAAAAGGACCTCTCCTCCAGCGAAAATGCCCGCGTCTCGTTATCTCGTGTCGCCAAAGCATCCATCGTCATAACCCCCCCGATGCGACTAAGGACTCACCCGAGCGAGGATTTTCTCCGCGCTAGACGGCCGGGTTGGCGCTACACGCCGCTTCGCCAAGTGGTACAGTAAATCCATCGTTATCCTTACGGTAGCCTATTCCATCTGCTAGCAGAACGGGCGCGGAGGGGGACAGATGAAGAGGCGAATCCGAGCGCTGTGCGCACACACATTTCTGTTGGCTTCAGTGCCGTGCTGCGGTGGCAGCGACGGATTTCCCGCGGAGTGGGGGTCGGTCGACGAGGTCTCAAGTGCGCTCGTGAATCACAACGCGCTGAACCCGAACGCCCTCAACCCGAACGCCCTCAACCCGAACGCCCTCAACCCGATTGCGCTCGCCCCGAACAGACTCGCCTCGAACGCCATCTCGGCGGCGGTCCGCGCCGCCATCACCCGCCCGGGGGAGCTCGGCGCGATGTCCAGGCAGCTCCTTCAATACATCGTCGGCTGCGCGCTGACCCCGTCGCAGTCGTTCAGGTTCTCGTGGCGCGACGAGCGCGGCGAGCTGCGCGAGGAGGTCTACCCGGGTTACCTCGGGCTCGCCGCGAGCTGGGCCATCGCGCCGCTGAGCGAGTCCCGGGAGCAGTGGGTCTCGGCCTGCGTGGCGTCGCGCGCCAACCGGGCCGGCGTCTCCGTGATGATCTCGTCGCGCGCGGCGCACCTCGCCCTCAGGCACCCGAACGCGAGCGAGGTCGAGTCGTATCCGATGGAGGAAGGCGCGTTCTGGGGCGATCTCTTCGCGACCCCGCCCCGCCTCTATGCCTGCTACAACGAATCCAACGTGGAGAGCTCTCGGGCCCTCAGCAGGGACTGCGCCGCGGGGCTCGCCGAGCCCGGAGGGGGCGTCCGAGAATGCCCGAACATTCACATCGTGGGCTCATGCGATCTCGCGTGTGACGCGCTCAGCGCGGCCGACGGCCATCGCCCGAGCTGCGCCGACGATCGAGGCGAGTCGTGGCCCGCGGTGATTACGACGTTCCTGCCATGAGGCCCCCATGTTGCCCGATGCTCATCGAGGCGGAAGCGCGGCTGGCTCCGGGGCGCCCACGGCGCGGTGCAAGGAGTGCGGCAGGCGCGTCGCGCACGCGGATCCGGGGTGTCCGGAGCACGGCCCCGTGGTGCGGCAGGCCAGCCCGGAGCCCGGCGCGCCCGGCGGCGCGGACGAGCCCAGCGGCAGCTGGCTGAGCGCGACCGCGCTGCCCAGCATCGAAGGCTACCGGGGCGTCCGGCTCGCCGGCGCAGGCGGGTTCGGGGCCGTGTTCTCGGCCGAGCCCGAGGAGGGCGGCCCGACCGTGGCGATCAAGGTCGCACGCGCCGGCCAGCCGGACGCGAGCGCGCGCCTCGTCAAGGAGATGCGGGCCCTCTACGACGTCGGGCCGCCCCACGTGCCCGCCGTCTACGGGTGCGGCCAGCTCGCCTCGGGCGCGCCGTACTTCGTCATGGAGTACCTCGACGGCCCCACGCTCGCCGACCGCCTCGTGGCGCGCGGGGTCGCCGGGCCGATGCCGGCGCGCGAGGCGTGCGCCCTCGCGCGCGCCGCGCTCCGGGCCCTCGAGGCGATCCACGCGCGCGGCTACGTGCACCGCGACGTCAAGCCGGAGAACATCTTCGTCTACGGCGCGCCGCTCGCCGCGCGCGCCGGAGACGGCGGGCACCGCGCCACCATCATCGATCTTGGCCTCGCCGCGGGGCACCGCGAGCCGTCGCCCCGCCTCACCGCCGAGAGCGACGCGCCCGGCACCGCCGAGTACATGGCCCCCGAGCAGTGCGACGGCCGCGGCGACGTCGACGCGCGCGCGGACGTGTACGCCCTCGGCGCCGTGCTGTTCGAGCTGCTCACCGGCAAGCCGCCCTTCTGGGGACCTCCCGCCCTGGTGCGGCAGGACCACCTCGGCCGCCGCCCCCCGCGGCCCTCCCTGATCGCGCCGATCTCGCGCTCGCTCGAGGAGATCGTGCTCCGGTGCCTCGCGAAGGACAGGGGCCAGCGCTTCGCGAGCGCCGCGGCGCTCGGCGCCGCCCTGGAGAGCTTCGAGCGCGGGCAGGAGCGCCGCCCCTCGCGCGTCAGGAGCCCCACCACCGATCCGCCGCCGCCGAGCGCCCGCAGCGTCGAGCGGCGCGCCGTCGCGCTCCTCTTCTTCGAGGCCGAGCTCGACGTCGTGGCCCTCCAGCGGAGGCTCAGCGCGCTGGGCGGCGAGCTCGCCCACGCCGCGGGAGGCCGCTTCGTCGCCGTCTTCGATCACGCGGACGGCGCGAGCCCGCTGCGCCGCGCGGCGCACGCCGGCCGCGAGCTAGAGCAGCAGCGCGTCCTCTCCCGCGGGCTGCTCGACCTCGCGACCGTGTCCGTCCAGCCGCGGCCCGACGGCACGCGGCGGTTCCTGAGCCCGCTCTTCCACCGCGAAGATCGGCTCGCGGCGGGCGGCCCTCTGGGCCTCAGCCTGTCGCCGGCGGCCGCGGCGGCGCTCGGCGACGACGCCTCCCAGGCCCCGGGCGACGGCCTCCCCCCGCCAGGACCGGCCTCCGCCCGGCCCGGGCTGGCCGCCGCCCTGCCCGACGCCGACACCGCGTTCGACTCGAGCTCCCAGCCGCTGTTCGGCCGGAGCGACGTGCTCGACGCGCTGGTCGCGGGCGCGCGCGACGCCGTGGCGACCGCGACGCCCACCATCGCCAGCGTCATCGGCGTGGCCGGCCACGGCAAGAGCCGCCTCGCCGGCGCGCTCGCGCAGCGGCTGCGCGCGATCGAGGGGAGCGCCGAGGTGATCGAGCTCCGGACCGGCGAGCCGGTCGCGGGCGGGGCCGATCGCGTCGTCCGGGAGATCCTGCAGCGGGCGCTCGCGCTGCCGTCGTCCCCTCCGGCGGACGGCGGCAGCGCGCTCCTCCGGCGCCGCCTCGCGGGCGCGCAGCAGGCGCGGCTCGGGGCCGCCGTGGCGCTCGCGCTCGGCTGGATCAGCGACGACCCGCTCGCCGAGGAGCGCTACCCGGAGCTCCGCGCGCTCTCCGCGGCGCCCGGCGCGCTCCGCGCCGCGCTCTCCGTGGCCGCCGGCGAGGCCCTCCGCCGGCGATCGCGCCGGACGCCGCTCTTCGTGGTGCTCGACGACGCGCACGTGGCCGACGACGCGGCGCTCGCCGCGCTCGAGTACGCGGCGCTCGCCGAGGCGCAGGCGCCGCTCTTCATCTGCGCGTTCGGGCGGCCGAGCTTCGAGAGCGCGCGCCCCTCCTTCGGCGAGCGCGCCGCGCGCCGCGAGACCTACCGCCTCGAGGCGCTCGATCGCGAGAGCGCGATCGCCCTCTGCCGGCGGCTGCTCCTGCCCGCGGAGGACGTGCCCGAGCCCGCGGTCGCGCACCTCGTCGAGCGCGCGCAGGGCGTCCCGCTCCTGCTCATCGAGCTCGTGCGCGGCCTCAAGCGGGGGGGCGTCGTGCGCCGGCACCCGCGGGGCGACGCGTGGTACCTCGCCACCGACGAGCTCGATCGGCTCCCCGACATGCCGCTCCTCGACTGGCTCGCGCTCGGCGAGATCGACGCGCTCCCGCCCGCGCTGCAGGCGCACGCGCGGCTCATCGCGCTGCTCGGCCCCGACGTCGCGGTCGCCGAGGTGGCCGGCGTGCTCCACCGGCTCGACGAGCACGGCGAGGCCGACGACCTCCCGCTCGACGCCGCGGTCGCCGTGAAGCGCCTGATCGCCGCGGGCCTCCTCGTCCAGGACCGGCGGGGCCGCATCGGCTTCCGCCACGCGCTGGTCCGCGAGGCGGTGGCCCGCGGCGCGCCCGAGCCGCTCCGCCGGCGCGTCCACCTCGCGGCCTTCAAGCTGCACCGCGACGCCGCGAGCGACGAGGCCGGCGAGCGCGACGCGCCGCACCTCAAGAACGATCGCCTCATCCCGTTCGCGTACCACGCCGCCCAGGCGGGCCTCGGCGAGATCGCGGAGATCGCCTACCTCACCCTCGCGGAGCGCGCGCGCGCCCGGCACGCCTACCTCGACGCGGAGACGCTCTACAGCCGCGCCCTGGAGCAGCCGATCGAGCCGACGGCCCCGGGCGGAGGCCCGCCCAGCCGCCGCGCGCCGGGCGGGGTGCGCCCCGACCGCGCGGCCGCGCACCGGGGCCGCGGCCTCATGCGCTACCGCCTGGGCCGCTACCACGACGCGCTCGCCGATTTCGCCAGCGCGCGGGCCATCGCGCGGGCGCGCGGCGACATCCCGGCGCAGATCGACATCCTGCTCGACGAGGCCACGGCGCTCGACTGGATGGACGAGGTCAAGAGCTCCGAGGAGCGCGTCGAGGAGGCGGGCGTGCTCGCCGACGGGATCACGCTGTCGCCGGCGCTCACCGCGCGCCTCGCGCTCGGCGCCGGGCGCACGCTCCACCGCTTCAGCCGGGAGGAAGAGGCGGCCGCGGCGCTCGAGCGCGCGGCGGCGTCGGCCGCCTCGCTCGGCGACGACGGGTACGAGACGCTCGTCATCTCGCTGCTCATGCTCGGCTTCGTCCTCCAGGGGCTCGGCCGGCTCGACGACGCAGAGGACGCGCTCGGCCGGGCGATCGCGCTCTGCGAGGCGCACCACGACACGCTCCACCTCTGCTCCGTGACGAACAACCGCGCGCTCCTCTGGGCGTGCCGCGGCGACAAGGCCCGGATGATCGCCGACCTCGAGCGGGTGCTCGCGCTCGCGCGCGACCTCGGCCAGGGCGCGCTGGAGCGGGTCGGCGAGTACAACCTCGGCGAGTACCTCTACCTCATGGACGACCTCGCGGCGGCGGGGCCGCACATCGATCGCGCGCTCGAGATCGAGCGGCACCGGCTCTGCGGGGTGTGCCGGCCTGTCGCCTTGCTCCTCAAGGCCCGGTTCCTCTTCTTTTGCGGCGAACAGGCCGAGGCGCGCGCGCTGTTCGAGCAGATGCGCGAGATGCAGGAGCGAGCCAGCGCCGAGGGCCAGGCCGACGCGCTGATGGTCCCCTCGGAGGCGGTGCTCTGCGCCATGATCGATCTGGCCACCCAGGACGGGGGCTCCGCGGACGACGCCGCGTGGGACGCGCTCGTGGACCGCTCGGCCCAGAGCTCCGTGGGCCAGGAGCACATCGAGGTCCTCGAGATCCGCGCGGTGACCGCGCTGCGCCGCGGCCGGCTCGCCGCCGCGCGCGGCGCGCTCTCGGCCGCGATCGAGGCCGCGGAGCGCATCCCGAACGTGATGGGCGACCGGCTGCGCCGCCACGCCGCCGCCATCGCCGAGCGCGAGGCGGCGGAGGCCGCCCTGGATCAGGCGACGCAGCCGGCGTAGGCAGGCCGCCCGGTCGCCGCCGCCCCGCGACGTGTCACCCGGCGGCGGCGAGCGCGAGGGTCTTCGCGTTGTCGGGCACGCACGTCAAGAACCGCTCCCGCCACGCCGCGTCGCTGATCTTCGCCGCGCGGTCGAGCAGGTGCTGGCGCGCGACGGCGAGCGCCTCCGCCGCCTCGCGCGCGGCGCCCGCCGCCGCGAGCGCCTCGGCGTAGGCGAGCCGCACGAGCGACTCGCCCTCCTCGAGCGAGCCCGCCTCCTCGAGCTGCACGAACGCCTCGCGCGCGGCCGGCAGCGCCTCTTCCGGGCGGCCCTGCGCGAGCAGCGCGCGCGAGAGCACCGCCACGGCGGCGGCGCGGAGCGGAGGCGCCACCACCAGCGCCTCGACCGCGGCGCGCGCCTCGCGCTCGGCGGCCACGGGATCGCCCGACAGGAGCATGATCTTCGCCATGTACGTCAGCGTCACGCCCTCCATGCGCCGGTCGCCATGCTGCTGGAACGCCGCGGCGGCGCGCTGCTCGAGGAGCTTCGCCTCCTCGAGCTGCCCCAGGTGGGCGATGACGTAGCCGAGGTTCTGAAGCGCGGCCGTCTCCAGGTCGTCGAGGCCCATGCGCTGCGCCGCGGCGAGCGCCGTCCGGAGCTCCGACTCGGCCACCTCGAAGTCGCCGAGCTCACCGTACAAGAAGCCCAGGTTCGAGCGCGCCGCGCAGGCGTTCCGGCGGTCGCCGGCCTGCTCGAACGCCGCGCTCGCCGCCGTGAACCCGCTCAGCGCGGCCCCGGTGTCGCCCCTCGTCTGCGCCCGGACCGCACGCGCCTGCTGGTAGAGCCCCGCCGCCTGCGGCTCGAGCCCGGCCGGCTCGCTCGCGGCCGCCTCGAGCATCTGGATCAGCGCGTCGGCCGCCGCGTAGCGGCCGCCGAAGCTCAGGAACGTCGCGGCGTCGCACAGGCACATGATCCGCGCGCTGATCGCGCCCGCCGCCTCGGCCGCCCGCGTCGCCCACGCCTCGACGCGATCGAAGTGGCCGAGCTTCCCCTCCGCGATGATCACCTGCCCGATCGCGCGGAACCACGGCGAGCTGCCCGTCCGGACGAGGCTCGCCGCCTCGGTGCCGCGCTGCGCGGCGAGCGCCGCCTCTCCCTGCCACAGGCTGATCTCGGCCTCCACGAGCCGCAGCCGCCCGAGCTCCTCGTCGGCCGCTCCGCACTGGACGCCCATCTCGGCGCGCGCGAGCGCGCTCGCCAGATCGTTCGCCTCGAGCGCCTGCTCCGCGGCCCTCCGGTACCACCGCACCGCGCGCACCGGCTCGCCGCCGCGGCGGAAGTGCTCCGCGAGCGCCATCGCGTCGGTGTGCCCGCTGCGCTCGAGCCACTCGCCGGCCAGCTTGTGGCCGAGGGCGCGGTCCGGCTCCGTGAGCATCGCGTACGCGGCCTCGCGCACGATCGCGTGGCGGAACACGTAGTCCGTCGGGATGAGCCACCCCGGCGTCGAGACCGGGGCGATGAGCTCCCGCGCCGCGAGCGCGTCGAGCCACGTCTCGGTCTCCTTCACGCGCGTCGCGCCGCCGAGCAGCGCCGCCACCGCGAGCTTCGAGAAGCGGTCGCCGAAGATGCTCGCGGCCCGCAGCACGCGCTTCGCCTCGTGCCCCTCGGCGTCGAGCCGCGCCTCGACCGTGCCCAGCACCGAGTCGGGCAGCACGTCCCCCTTGCCCGTCGCGACCGCGCGGATGAGCTCCTCCAGGTAGAACGGGTTGCCGTCGGCCCGGTCCACGACCCGGGCCACCGTCTCCGCGGGCGTGTCCTCGCCGAGCGCGCTCCGCACCATGCGCTCGCTCGCCTTGGCGGGCAGCGGCCCGAGCTTGATCGTCTGCACCTCCCGGTCGGTCCACAGCCCGGGGAACTGCTTGTTCACCTCGGGTCGGGCCAGCGCGAGCAGCATGAGCGGCAGGTCCCGGAGGTTCCGGAGCGTCTGATCGATGAGGCGCACGGTCGCCGGATCGCCGAAGTGCAGGTCCTCGAGCACGAGCAGCACCGGCTGCGCCGCGCACTCGGCGGCGAGCCAGTCCTCCCACGCCGCGCGCGTCGCGTCGGCCATGAGCATCGCGTTGTCGCGCGCCGCGCGCAGCCCGCTCGTCTCGCCATCGGGGAACGGCGTCCGCGAGAGCTCGCCCAGGAAGGCCGCGATCCGGCTCAGCGCCTCGCCGCTCAGGTGGCGCCCGAGCCGGCGCGTCAGCTTGCGCCGCCGGGCCTCCACCGGCTCGCCCTCGCGCATCCCCGCCGCCTTGTGGATCGCGTCGGCGATGAGGCCGAACGGAGACCCCGCGGCCATCGACTCGGCCCGCCCGGAGAGGATCTCCACCGACCCGAACTGGCGCCGCACCCGGGTGAGGAACTCCAGGCGGAGCCTCGACTTCCCGGACCCCGCCGCGCCGATCACGAGCACCGCGCTCGCCAGCGACTCGGTCACGCACCCGGAGAACACGCCCTCCAGCATGGACAGCTCGCGGATGCGGCCGACCCAGACGCTCGGCTTCCCGAGGAGCACGGGGACGCTCTCGTCGGCCGCCGTCTCGGTCGCGAGGAAGGGCCCGTTCTCGTCGGTCTCCACCTTGAGCCGGCCGCCGACGACGCTGGCCGTCACGTCGTCGAGCCGGACCGCCCCGGCTTGCGCGGCCCGCAGGGCGCGCACCCCCCGGTCGATGACGTCGCCCTCGATGAGCTTCGCCGACGACACGCCGCGCCCCGTGGCGACGGCGAGCGGGATGCCTGGGAACCGCGCGCGCAGCGCGAGCGCGCACCGCGCCGCCCGCTCGGCCCGGTCCACGGCGCTCCCGGCGCCGGCGAGGATCGCGATGAGCGAACCTCGCGAGATCTCCGTGATGTGGGCGCCGTAGGGCTCCACCGCGGCCCGCACCTCCGAGCGCGGCACCGCGGAGCCCGGGCCCTCGCTCGAGAGCTCCTGCAGCACGCTCGAGACGTCCGAGGCGCTGGGCACGCCGCCGGCCGCCGCGACGCTCATCTGCACGTCGTCCGGCTCGCCGGCGAGCACGAGGGACACGAGCCGCTGCTCGCTACGCGTGAGGAACCCGTCGACCCGCGCCGAGCGCATGGTCGCGTCGCGCGGCGAGGCCAGCGTCGCGGGCCGCGGCGTCGCCCAGGCGTCGAGCGCCTCCGCGATCTCCGAGAGCTCGACCCCGACGTCTCCGCAGTCGCGCGGCCGGTCCTCGGGGTTCTTCGCCATCATCCGGTCCATGAGGCGCTCCAGCGGCTCCGGGACGTCCGCGCGGACGTCGCGCAGCCGGGGCGTCTGCTGGAACAGGAGCTTGGCGAGCGCCGCCATGACGTGCGCCCCCTCGAAGGCCGGGCGGCCCGCGATGCACTCGTAGAAGACGCACGCGAGCGAGAACACGTCCGCCCGCGCGTCGAGGGCGCCGCCGCCCTCGATCTGCTCGGGCGCGATGTACCCCGGCGTTCCGAGGATCCCGCCCGTGTAGGTGAGCCGCCGCGACTCCCCGTCGGGGCGCGCGATCCCGAAGTCGACGAGCCTGAGCTGGCCGACATCGCCGGCGACGAGGAAGATGTTGCTCGGCTTGACGTCGCGGTGGATGATCCCGCGCGAGTGCGCGAAGGCGAGCGCGTCCGCCGTCCTGCGCAGCACCGCGAGGCTCTCGGCGAGCGCGAGCTGGCGGCGCGCGAGGCACGCCGCCAGGTCCTCCCCCTCCAGCCACTCCATGGCGAGGTAGTGGTCCCCGGCGCTGGTCCGCCCATGCGCGACGTACCGCACGATCCCCGGGTGGCTCAGCTCGGCGAGGATCTGCGACTCACGCTCGAACCGCTCGACGTCGAACGCCTCGCGGCTGTGCAGGACCTTGAGGGCGACCGGGCGGTCGTCGAGGCGGTCGTGCGCGCGATAGACCGTCCCCATCCCCCCGGCCGCGACCTGCTGCCCGACGACGAAGCGGCTCGCGAGGACTGCGCCGGAATCCACGCGGCTCGATGCTACTCGAGGAAGACGGACACCGAAGCCTTGTAGCGGTCGGTGCCGCGCGGAAAGACGGGGGTGCCGCACGGCAGCTTGAGTGGCTCGCGGTCGTGGCAGTCCGAGAAGCTGCCGTCCGACCTCGGCCCATCGCACACATCCTCACATTTGCCCACGACATCGATCGGGCAGTTCTCGACCGAGGGCCCGCAGACGCGGGGGATCGACCTCTTGCCCGGCGCGAGGCAGGCGAGGAGGCGCTGGTGCTCGCCGAAGACGTTGCCGAAGTAGGTCGCCTCCGAGGTGTCGTATCTCGCCCGCTCCCACTTCGAGGACGAGAGCGCCCGGTTCTTTCCGCGGAGCGAGATCATGACGTGCTCGCCCCGGTAGTTCACGCGCGCGAGCAGGCACGCGGAGACCCACTCCTGGCAGCTTTCATCACACGAGCCGCGCTTCTGGCCCCACTCGGGCGCGAGGCCGAGATCCCCGTCGAAGCTGTACTGCACCCCGTCGACCTTGACCTCGACGCGCTCCTCCTCGGGGAGCGCGCAGCTCACGATGAAGCTGAGTAGCTCCCTCGACACGGGATCACGGAGCGCGCCTCTCGTCAGCGAGTTGGCGGTCAGCGCGTTGGCCGTCAGCGCGTTGGCCGTCAGCGCGTTGGCGGTCAACGCGTTGGCGGTCAGCGCGTTGGCCGTCAGCGCGTTGGCCGTCAGCGCGTTGTGAATCGTCACCTCCTGCTGGACCGCTGCCACCGCCTCATCCTCCCCTTCGAGCTCGGCAGACGCGACGCAAGCGGCCTGCGAGAACGACACAGCCACGCAAGCGAGGAGAGCGAACTGGCGTGCAAACTCCATAGTACCAATCAGATTTACACCACTCCATCTATCAAGTTCAATTGATTTATGGACATTTTGCTGGACATGTTTCTGCACACCGCCACGACACGCAACACCTAGTCAGGTGCCGGGAGTGGGATAACGCAGAGCGCAGCACTCGGGCGCACCCCGCGTCGGGGGGGAAGCGAAACAGCGCGTGGGTGGGAGATTTACGCCAGCTTCCTGGCCAGCAGCGTATTGACCAGGTCGGGGTTCGCCTTACCGCCGGAGGCCTTCATGACCTGGCCGACGAAGAACCCGATCAGCTTCGAATTCCCCGCGCGGAAGCGGGAAACCTCGCCTGGATGGCCGGCGATGATCTGGTCGACGATGCGCTCCAGGGCGCCTTCGTCGGCGACCTGCCGGAGCCCTCTCTGCGCGACGATCGCCTTCGGACTACCGCCCTGCTGCATTATCTCAGCGAGGACATCTTTTGCGATCTTCCCGGAAATCGTCCCGTCATCGATCAGCGCCAGGAGCTCGCCGAGCTGCGCACCCGAGACGGGGAGGTCGCCTGCCTTCCTGTCCTTCAGCTCCCGGGCGACCGAGTGGATGACCCAGTTGGCGGCGCCCCGGGGGTTGTCGTGCACGGCGACCGTCTCCTCGAAGAGCCGGAGGAGGCCGTCGTCGTCGGCCAGGACCACCGCGTCATCGCCCGGTATCCCACGTGTATCGATGAGGTGTCTGGCCTTCTCGGCCCGCGCCGGGTCGAGCCGCGCGAGGCGCTCCTCGAAGGGCGCGCGCTCGCGCCGAGGCTCCGGCGGCGGCGCCTTCGCGGCCGGGCCCTCGGGCGCGGGCCCAGGGGCCCGAGCGGGCTTCTCGGCCGAGAGCCTCGACCACGAGTCCTTGAGCGCCACCGTGCGGTTGAAGACGGGCGCGCCGGGCGCGGAGTCGATGGGGTCCACGAAGAAGAACCCCTGGCGCTCGAACTGGACGTGGCTCCCCTTCTCGACCGTGGACAGGCTCGGTTCCACCTGACACCCGCTCAGGACAACCAGCGAACCAGGATTCAAGTTCTCCAGGAAAT
Organism: Sorangium sp. So ce117; assembly: GCF_051524395.1. Taxonomy (NCBI): domain Bacteria; kingdom Pseudomonadati; phylum Myxococcota; order Polyangiales; family Polyangiaceae; genus Sorangium; species Sorangium sp. So ce117. The sequence goes on along the minus strand of NZ_CP150309.1, from coordinate 12,462,975 downwards.
CCTTTCCCTCGTCGACCGCGTCGGGCCGCTCGGCCGCGAAGAGCCGGTCGTAGAGCCGGACCTCGGCGGTGAGCGCGTGGGCGGCCGAGACCCAGTGCAACGTTCCCTTCGGCTTGCGGCCGTCGGGCGCCTCACCGCTCTTCGTGGGGCGATCGTACGTGCAGCGGAGCTCGACGACCTCTCCTGTGGCCTCGTCTCTCACCACGTCGCGACAGGTGATGAACCCGGCGTAGCGGAGCCGCACCTGCTGCCCGGGCGCGAGCCGGAACCACTTCTTGGGGGGGTCCTGGAGGAAGTCGTCGCGCTCGATGTAGAGCACCCGGGACAGCGGGACCTTGCGGGAGCCTTCCCTCGGCACGTCCTCGGGCCAGTAGGGCGCGTCGATCTCCTCCACCTGCCCCTCGGGGTAGTTCTCGAGGACGACCCGGAGGGGGCGCAGCACCGCCATGACGCGCGGGGCGCGGAGGTTCAGGTCGTCGCGGACGCACGACTCGAACTTGGCGATGTCCACCATGCTGTTCGTCTTGGCGACGCCGATCTCCTCGCAGAACGAGCGGATGGCCTCGGGCGTCACCCCGCGGCGCCGGAGGCCGGCGATGGTGGGCATGCGCGGGTCGTCCCAGCCCGTCACGAGCCCGCCCTTCACGAGCGCGAGCAGCTTTCGCTTGCTCATCACCGTGTAGCTCAGGTTGAGCCGAGCGAACTCGTACTGGCGAGGGCGGGACGGGACGTCGAGGTGCTCGATGATCCAGTCGTACAGCTCCCGGTTGTTCTCGAACTCCAGCGTGCAGATCGAGTGGGTGATCCCCTCGATCGCGTCGGACAGGCTGTGAGCGAAGTCGTAGAGCGGGTAGACGCACCACGCGTCGCCCGTCCGGTAGTGGCGCGCGCGCTTGATGCGGTAGATCGGCGGATCGCGCATCTTCATGTTGGGAGCGGCCATGTCGATCTTGGCCCTGAGCACGTGCGCGCCCTCCGGGAACTCCCCTGCTCTCATCCGGGCGAAGAGATCCAGGCTCTCCGCGACGGACCTGTTCCTGTAGGGGCTCTCCCGACCGGGCTCCGTGACGGTGCCGCGGAGCTCGCGGGTCTCTGCCTCGCTCAGGCTGCACACGTAGGCGCTGCCCTTCTGGATGAGCTCCACCGCGAAGGCGTAAAGCCGCTCGAAGTAGTCCGACGCGAAGAAGAGCTTGTCGCCCCAGTCGCCGCCGAGCCAGCGCACGTCCCGCAGGATCGACTCCACGTACTCCATGTCCTCGGCGGCCGGGTTCGTGTCGTCGAAGCGCATGTGACACGCGCCCCCGAAGTCCGCCGCCAGCCCGAAATTGAGCAGGATCGACTTCGCATGTCCGATGTGCAGGTAGCCGTTCGGCTCGGGCGGGAACCGGGTCACGACCCGCGTGTGCCTGCCGGCGGCGAGGTCCTCGGCGATGATGTTGCGGATGAAGTTGGACGCGGCGACGCTGCTGTCAGCGTCGCTCGCTCTGGGGCTCTGCGTTGTCACAGCTCTTTTCACCTCGGCTCGGGCGGCGCCGCCCGCGCCGAGCCTACTCAAACGGCACCCGCCGGGCCACCGCGGAGACGGCGTCCGCCCGGCGCGGAGCCCGCAAGGACGGGCGCTTCGCGAGGATTCGCGAGGAGAGGAGGGAGAGGCGCGGCCGGGGCCCGCGGGCAGACGGGGCAGAGACGCGGCGCGGACGGGGCCGGCGGGCTACCCGGGGCGGCGGCGGCCGGGCGCCGCGCGGGCGGCGCCGCGGCGGGCAGGCGCGGGCGGGCGCGGCGGACGGCGCACGCCCGCGCGGGCGCTCAGAACTGGGCGGCCTCGGTGGACTCGTGCAGGGCCAGCGTGGACGCAGCGCCGCCCGAGATCACCTGGGCGACCTCGTCGAAGTAGCCCGTCCCGACCTCGCGCTGGTGGCGGGTCGCGCTGTAGCCGAACTGCTCGCCGGCGAACTCGGCCTGCTGGAGCTCGGAGTACGCCGCCATCCCCCGGCGCTGGTACTGGCGGGCGAGCTCGAACATGCTGTGATTCAGCGAGTGGAACCCGGCGAGGGTCACGAACTGGAACTTGTACCCCATCGCGCCGAGCTCGCGCTGGAACCGGGCGATCGTCGCGTCGTCGAGGTGCTTCTTCCAGTTGAACGAAGGCGAGCAGTTGTAGGCGAGCAGCTTGCCCGGGAACTGCTTGTGGATCCCCTCCGCGAAGCGCTTCGCCTGATCGAGGTCCGGCGTCGAGGTCTCGCACCAGACGAGGTCCGCGTAGGGCGCGTACGCGAGCCCGCGCGCGATGGCCGCCTCGAGGCCGCCCTTCAGCACGAAGAAGCCCTCGGGCGTGCGCTCCCCCGTGACGAACGGCTTGTCGCGCGGGTCGACGTCGGACGTGATCAGCTTGGCGCTGTCGGCGTCGGTGCGGGCCACGAGGACGGTCGGTACGCCCATGACGTCGCTGGCGAGGCGGGCCGCGATCAGGGTGCGGATGAACTGGCTGGTCGGAACGAGGACCTTGCCGCCCATGTGCCCGCACTTCTTCTCGGAGGCGAGCTGGTCCTCGAAGTGAACGCCCGAGGCGCCCGCCTCGATCATGGCCTTCATCAGCTCGAACGCGTTGAGCGGCCCGCCGAAGCCCGCCTCCGCGTCGGCCATGATGGGCGCGAGCCAGTAGCGCCCCGCCTTGCCCTCGGCGTTCTCGATCTGGTCGGCGCGGAGGAGCGCCTGGTTGATGCGGCGCACGAGCGTCGGGACGCTGTTCGCCGGGTACAGGCTCTGGTCGGGGTACATGGTCCCGGCCTCGTTGTTGTCGGCCGCCACCTGCCACCCGCTCAGGTAGATGGCCTTGAGCCCGGCCCGGACCTGCTGCATCGCCTGGTTGCCGGTGAGGGCGCCGAGCGCCGCCACGTAAGGCTCGGAGTGCATCAGGTTCCAGAGCCGCTTGGCGCCGAGGGTCGCGAGCGTGTAGTCGATACGGACGGTGCCGCGGAGGCGCGCGACGTCCGCCTCGGAGTACGGGCGGACGACGCCGCTCCACCGGCCCGGGACGGTGTCGCTCGGCGGCGCGTGCAGGGAGTCGGCGGAGATCGGCGTGTTCAGCGGGAAAGCAGCGGACATGACTGGGCTCCTAGTGCGTTGGGGTTTGGGGCGGCAGCGGCCGCTGTGTCGACGTCAAACGAAGCGCGCCGGGCTTCACGAGCGCCGCTCTCCGGCGGTGGAGATCAAGAGCTCGTAAGCAGGCAGCGTGAGGAACTCCTCGAAGGTCTCTCCGATCGACAGCCGCTCGAACAGCGCGCGCGCCTCGGCGAAGCGGCCGCCGTCGAAGCGCGCCGGGCCGAGCGCACCGCGGAGCGCGGCCATCTCGCCGTCCACCGCCGCGCGGAAGCGCTCCACGGTGAGCGGCTGACCGTCGTCGAGCGTCGCCCCGTGGCGGATCCATTGCCAGACCTGCGTGCGGGAGATCTCCGCGGTGGCCGCGTCCTCCATCAGGTTGTAGAGCGGGACGCAGCCGAGGCCGCTGATCCACGCCTCGAGGTACTGGACGCCGACCCGGATGTTGTGGCGCAGGCCCGCCTCGGTGCGCGCGCCCTCCGGGACGCGCAGCAGGTCGGCCGCCGAGACGCGGACGTCCTCGCGCTTGCGCTCGATCTGGTTCGCGGCCGGCATGTGCGCGTCGAACACCTCGCGCGCGAGCGGCACGAGCCCCGGGTGCGCGACCCAGGTGCCGTCGTGTCCGTCCTTCACCTCGCGCAGCTTGTCCGCGCGCACCTTGTCGAGCGCCGCGCGGTTCGCCTCCGGGTCGCTCTTGATCGGGATCTGCGCCGCCATGCCGCCCATCGCGTGCACGCCGCGGCGGTGGCACGTCTTCACGAGCAGCTGCGTGTACGAGCGCAGGAAATGCTGCTCCATCGTCACCTGCGAGCGGTCCGGCATCACGCAGGCGGGGTCGTTCCGGAGCTTCTTGATGAAGCTGAAGATGTAGTCCCAGCGACCGCAGTTGAGGCCGGCCGAGTGCTGCCGCAGCTCGTGGAGGATCTCGTCCATCTCGAACGCCGCGGGCAGCGTCTCGATGAGGACCGTGGCCTTGATGGTGCCGATGGGGAGGCCCAGCGCCTCTTGCGCGAACACGAAGACGTCGTTCCAGAGGCGCGCCTCCAGGTGACTCTCCATCTTCGGCAGATAGAAGTAAGGCCCGGTACCGCGGCGGACGAGCTCACGCGCGTTGTGGAAGAAATAGAGTCCGAAATCGAAGAGCCCGCCCGGCAGCGGCTTGCCATCGAGCTCGACGTGCTTCTCCGGGAGGTGCCAGCCGCGAGGGCGCACGAGCAGCGTCGCCAGCCTGTCCCCGAGGGCGTAACGCTTGCCGGTCGCCGGGTCGTCGTAACGGAGCTCGCGCCGCGCCGCGAGCCTCAGGGCCGCTTGCCCCTCGATGAGGTTCTTCCACGTGGGCGACGTGGCGTCCTCGAAATCGGCCATGAACACGCTCGCGCCGGAGTTCAGCGCGTTGATGATCATCTTGGGATCGACCGGACCCGTGATCTCCACGCGCCGGTCAAGCAGGTCGTCGGGCAGCGGCGCCACCGTCCAGTCGCCCTCGCGCACATCCCGCGTCCCGGGGAGAAAATCGAACCGCTCGCCCGCGTTCAGCCGCTCTTGCACGGCGCGCCGCCGGGCGAGCAGGGCGGGTACCCGGTCAGCGAACTTGCGCCCAAGACCGGAGAGGAAGCGAAGGGCCTCTGGCGTGAGGACGGACTCGTCGCCCCCGACCCGAGGAGCGAGCAAGCGGACGCTTGCGATCTCATGATTCTGGCTCATCCACATCTCCTGCAACGCTGCGCGTCGTTACAAGCAACCTATGTTTGTCGACGAGGTTTCAGCGTCAACTTCGCTCTGAAATGCAGGCGGATAACGATGTAGACGAAAGGGCTTTACAGCTTGTTAACGTGTAAACTATTGTAAATTTCCACCAGGCGAGCTGCGCCTACATTTCATCCAGGTTGTCCTGGTCACGTCGGGAGGGTCCCCATGGCCGATGCACCTCTTCTTGGAGCCAAGGTCCGCGCGCTCCGGCGTCGCGAGCACATGACGCAGGTCGATCTGGCGGAGCGCCTCGGTGTCTCGGCGAGCTATCTGAACTTGATAGAGAACAACCGGCGTCCGCTGACTGCGCCGCTGCTCATCCGGCTCGCCCAGATATTCCAGCTCGACCTCCAGAACTTCGCGTCGGAAGAGGACGTCCGGCTCACGGCCGATCTCCACGAGGTGTTCGGCGACCCTATCTTCGAGAGCCACGGGCTGACGAACGCGGATCTGCGCGAGCTCGTCGCGGCGTCCCCGAACGTCGCGCGCGCGGTGCTCACGCTCTACCGGACCTACGCGACGACGCGTGAATCGCTGGATACGCTGGGAGAGCGGCTGGCGGGGGACGGGTTCGTCGCGGTCGACAACTCGCGCCTACCGTCCGAGGAGGTCAGCGATCTCATCCAGCGCCGGATGAACCATTTCGCGGAGATCGAGGAAGGCGCCGAGGCGCTCTGGCGCGAGGCGGAGCTCGACGCGGACGACGTCTACCGCGGCCTCGTCCGGTACCTCCACGCGACGCGCGGCATCGAGGTGCGCATCGTCCGGGTCGCGGACGAGCGCCAGGCGATGCGGCGGTACGACCCCGACAGGCGCGTGCTGAGCATCTCCGAGGTGCTGCCGCCCCGGAGCCGCAGGTTCCAGCTCGCGCACCAGCTCGGCCTCCTGACGCAATCGACGGCCATCGACCGCATCCTGCGCGACGAGAACCTCACGACCCCGGAGTCCCGCGCGCTCGCCCGCGTCGCGCTGGCCAACTACTTCGCCGCCGCCATCCTCATGCCGTACCAGCCGTTCCTGGAGGCGGCGCGCGCCGAGCGCTACGACATCGAGCTCCTCGCGCACCGGTTCGGCACGAGCTTCGAGCAGGTGTGCCACCGGCTGACGACGCTCCGCCGGCCGGGCGCCGAGGGGGTGCCGATGCACATGGTCCGCATCGACATCGCGGGCAACATCTCGAAGCGCTTCAGCGGCTCCGGCATACGGTTCGCGCGGTTCAGCGGCGCGTGTCCCCGCTGGAACGTCCACGCCGCCCTGATGACGCCCGGCATGATCCGGATCCAGCTCTCGCAGATGCCCGACGGCGCCGTCTACTTCTGCATCGCGCGCACCGTGCGCAGCGACCGCGGCGGCTACCACGTCCCCCACACGGTGCAGTCGATCGGCATGGGCTGCGACGTCCGCTATGCCCGCGAGCTCGTCTATGCCGACGGGATCGACCTGGACAACATCGGCGCGGCCGTGCCCGTCGGCGTCACGTGCCGGACCTGCGAGCGCCTCGACTGCGCCCAGCGCGCGCTGCCGGCGCTGCAGCACCCGCTCCGCCTCGACGAGAACCGGCGGGGCGTCTCGTTCTACGCGTCGGTCGACAAGTGAGGCGACAAGTGAGGCGAGCCCGCGGCCGCCCTGCGCCGCGCGCCGGGGCGGCCATCGCGCGGCGCGGGATCGCCGGCGGCCCGCTCAGCTGGGCCGCCCGAGCAGCTCGTTGAGCGTGGCCACGAGCCGGGCCACGTCGATGGGCTTGACCATGTGCTCGTGAGCGCCGGCCGCCCGGCTCTTCTCACGATCGTCGTCCCCGCCGAATCCGCTCACCACGATCACCGCCCGCGGCCTGTCCGCGAGCGACGCGACAAGCTCGACGCCGCTGCCGTCGGGGAGCGACACGTCCGTCACCAGGGCGTCGACCGCGCTCCCGGCGAGCATCGAGCGCGCTTCCTCGCACGAGCGCGCCACGAGCACGCGGAAGCCGCGGCGGCGGAGCGCCATGCCGAGCAGCGCCGCCGTGTCGTCGTCGTCGTCGAGCACCAGCACGTGCGGCAGCTCCGCGCTCATCAGGCCCCCGCCTTGCGATCGGCCGCGTTCAGCGGCCACTCCAGGGTGATCTGCGTCTCCGCGCCGACGCGGTCGGCCCGCGCCTCGCCGCCGTGCGCCTTGAGCACGCCGTCGATCACCCGGACGGGCAGCCCGCCGTCGGCGAGCGGATCCGCGTCCGGCGCGAGCGCCGCCTCGAAGAGCTTCTCCACCGAGGCCGCGCTCGAGTCGCTCGTCAGCACCACCCGCGCGCGATCCCCATGGGCCGCGAGCGCCACCACGACCCGCGCGCGGGCGACGTTCAGGACGAGCATGAGCGCGTCCGAGAGCGCCGCGGTCATCGACGCTGCGTGCGCGAAGCCGCGCACGGGGGCGAGGTCGAGCGCCACCGTGACGTCGCGCCGCCCGTAGACGAACGACGCCTCCGCGACGGCCTTCTGGACGAGCGCCTCGAGGTCGAGCGGCTGCGCCTGGGCGTCGAGCTGCCGCGACAGCTCCGACGCGGCGGTGTAGCGGTCGGCGAGGCGCAGCAGGCGGCGCACGCCCCGCCGCGCCATGGTGAAGTACGCCGCGTTCTGGGCGGTGGCCTCGCCCCCGAGGACGCTCTCCAGCTCGTTCAGCGCCGTGGCCACCACCCCGGCGGGCCCGCGCACGTCGTGCCCCGCGCGCGCGAACAGCTTGTAAATCGAGTCGGACAGCCCCTTTTCGCTCATTCGTTACGCCTCGCCTCGCGCTCCGCCTCAGCTCAACGAGGAGCTCGCCGAGCCCGGCGAAGAGGCCGCCTTGTCTGGGCCCTCGTCCCCGCCCGAGCCGTCCTGCTCCCCGTAGCGCTCCAGCTTGCGGTAGAGCGTCCGCCGGTCGAACCCGAGCATCTGGGCGGCGCGCGACTTGTTGCCGCCGACGAGCGCGAGCACGCGCTTGATGTAGCGCTTCTCGAGCTCGTCCATCGTCATGATCTCCGCCGGCTCGTCGACGGCGACGACGAAGCGGTCGGGCCGGTAGGCCTGGACCTTCTCCGGCAGGTCCTCGACCGTGATCTGCTCGAAGCGGGCCAGCGCCACCGCGCGCTCGATGCTGTTCTCGAGCTCGCGCACGTTGCCCGGCCAGTTGTACGCCGTGAGCTTCTCCGCGGCCGCGGTCGAGAGCGAGAGCACGCCCTTGCTGCTGCGGGACGAGAACTTCTCGAGGAAGTGCATCGCGAGGTGGAGCACGTCGGTGCCGCGCTCGCGCAGGGGCGGCAGGTCGATCTTCACGACGTTGACCCGGTAGAAGAGGTCCTCGCGGAAGCGCTTCTCGTACACCTCGGTCTCGAGGTCGCGGTTCGTCGCCGTCACGATGCGGGCGTCGAAGGGGATCTCGGCGTTCGAGCCCACCGGCCGCACCTTGCGCTCCTGCAGCGCGCGGAGCAGCTTCGGCTGGACCTCGAGCGGCATCTCGCCGATCTCGTCGAGGAAGATGGTGCCGCCGCTGGCCTCCAGGAACAGGCCGGTGCGCTGGGTCTTCGCGTCGGTGAAGGCGCCGCGCGCGTGGCCGAAGAGCTCGCTCTCGAGGAGCGCCTGGGGCACCGCGGCGCAGTTGACCGCCACGAAGGGGCCGGACCGGCCGCTGGCCTCGTGGATCGCCCGCGCGATGAGCTCCTTGCCGGTGCCCGTCTCGCCGTGCACGAGGACCGAGGCGTCGCTCCGCGCGACGCGCCCGATCAGATCGTAGACGCGCTTCATCGCAGGGCTGCGCCCGACGAGGCCCTTGGTCTGCTGGACGTCGTGGGCCGCCTCGCGCAGGCGCTTCACCTCCGAGCGGAGGCGCCGGTGCTGGACGGCGCGCGAGACCGTCAGGCCGAGGAGGTTCGCGTCGAGCGGCTTCGTGACGAAGTCGAACGCCCCGGCGCGCATGGAGGAAATGGCGGTCTCCATGCTCCCGAGCGCCGTCATGACGATGACGAGCATGTCGGGGCGGGCGCCGAGGATGCGCTCGCAGAGCTCCAGACCGCTCATCTCGCTCATGCCGACGTCGGTCAACACGACGTCGAAATCGTCCTCGCTCACCAGCTCGAGCGCGCTCTTGGCCGAGGTGCGCGCCGCGACGGAGAACTCCTGCCTCTTGAGGAGGGCTTCGACCAGATCGCACGTCGCTTCGTCGTCATCGACGACGAGTATCCTGCCGCTCATCGCGTGTCCTTCCCCGGCAGCTCTTCTAAAGGTCGACCGCTGCCTGCACTTGCAGGGAACGTGCCACGGAGAGTCCGCGCCATCAAGCCCAGTCCGCTCCTCGCCGACGTCCTTCGAACGTGACGTTTCGCCACAGGTGCGCGTTCTTGCCCCATCCTGGATGGCACCGGCCGCGCGCAGCGGCCGGGCGGGCCGCCGCCGACGGGGCCAGCGAGCGCCGCTGCGCCCGAGGCGCCACGGCCGGGAGGGGGCTCACCGACCCGCCGGTCCTCCACGGATCGGCACGGGCCGGCAGCGCGCCTTTTCGTGGCGCGTGTCGCGCGCCTCCGACGGGGCACCCGGGCGAGGGGCCGCTACGGAGGCATCGCCGCGGTCCCCCGCGGACGACGCGCCTCTCTCGATCGGACGGCACCGCCTGCCGGCAACAGCCGAGTTCGCCCGGGCTCCGGGAGCCATGGCGAGAGGCGAAATTCCACATCGATATTCCCTGTCCGGCGACCAGCGTCTCTTCGCATCCGGAATAAACCTAATCGGCACGGTGATTGCTTGAGTGCGCATCATGCAGAAGAGGGGGCGTGAGGGGGGCTCGCGCGCTCGCGGGCCTCGCCGCTGACGCTGCGCGCGCTGCGCGACGGCGCCATGTCGCCCCGCTGAAGGCTCGGCGCGTCGCCGCGGGCCCTCGGCCGAGGCCGTTGCGTGCGCTGGTCGCGAACGAGCGCGACGATCTCCTTTTCACTCCGATGAACGGCAGCCCATCCACCTCGATGAACAACAACCTGACGTCCGGTCCTTGAGAGGAGAATGCATGAAGGCGACACAGCTCTTGAAGGGGCAACACCGCGAAGCCGAGAGGCTGTTCGATCTGGCCCTCTTGACCACAGGCGATGTCCGGGGAGCGACGGACGAGCTGACCAAGCACCTCCTCGCCCACATGCTCGCCGAGCAGGTGGTCCTCTTCCCGGAGCTGCTCGCCATCGAGCCGGACCTCATCGGCGGAGCTTGCGAGGAGCATACGATCACGCGGTTCGAGATCCGCCGCGTCGTCGGCACGGCGCCCGAGGACCCGAGCTTCAAGGCCAGGCTCGCCACCCTGAAGGAGCTCGTCACGCACCACGCCGAGGAGGAGGAGCGGGACCTCTTGCCGAGGATCGAGGCGGAGCTGACCGAGGACACGAACGAGCGTCTCGGCCGGCAGATGCTGGAGCTCTTCGAGGCGCTCATCGCCCACTCCCGCCGCCCCCACGCGTCGAGCCACGCCCCGCTCCGCACGGCGAGGGCGGCCTGACGGCCGACGCCCTCCTCCGGCGGGTGGCGGTGGATCAGGGGCCGGTCGCGGGCGCGTCGCCGGGGCCGGTCGGGCCGCCGTGCGCGGGTCCGTATCCATGGGACTCGCCGTAGCCGAGATCCTCGGGGACCATGGGGTCCGCCGGGCTCGACGGAGCGGTCGAGGCGGGGCTCCGGGCGTCGTTCGTGACGAGCTCGTAAACGCCGCGCTCGAGCTCCACCTCGTCGAGGGCCGAGCCGCAGGCCCGGCAGGGCGTGGCCGCCGTCGACACGAAGACGTACCGGCGGCCACAGGCTTTGCATCGGAGCTCGCGGATCATCGCTGCTCACCCGGTTCAGTTGGGTTGACCTCGCCGCGCCGCTTCCTCGGCTTCGCGCAGCTCGTCGCCCTCGGGTCCGTCGAGCGCGCGGGCGGCCTCCTCGGCGTGCTCCTTGATATTGCCGGCCTTCACCGACTTCTCCACCCCTTCCCGGTAACGCCGATCGGCCGTGCGGTTGCCCTCTCCCTCGATGTCCGCCGGCGGGGTCTGCTGAGTGGCCTTCTGATTCGCCATCGTGTCCTCCTCGTGTCGAGCTTTGCTGGGCTCAGGCGAGCTTGCATCAAACGCGCCGCTTCACCGCCTGGATCGCGCGGTCCAGCTCTTCCACGCGCTGGTAGACGCCTTGTTTCACCCGGTCGAGGGTCTCGCCGCTCGCCGCGTCGAGGTCGCGCAGGCTCCTGCGGACCGCCTCCGACTTGTCCTCCACGTCCTTCATCAGCCTGCCGACCTCGTCCTTGGGCAGCTTCTTCTCGGCCTTCTCGCGGAGCTCGACGGCATCCTTCTCGAGGTCCTCGATCCTGCGCGACGTGGACGCGCGCACGTCCGCGCGCGCCTTCGCCAGCTCCGCCTCGGCCTCTGCGGTCTTCTCCTGGGCCTCGGCGGCGGCGTTGTTGAGCTTCTCCGCGGCCTGGCGGAGCGCGTCGTCGGTGGCCCGCTCGGCCTTCTGGTCGATCTCGGCGACCTTCTTGTCGAGCTCGGTGGCGACCTCCGCCGCCTTCTGCTGCGCCTCGCGCTGCGCGCGCTCGGCCTTGGTTTGCGCGTCCGCCGTGGGAGACTCGCAGCCCACGACGGCGCTCATGACGATGGCGATAGGCAGGAATGTTCGGACGGTCAACATGATGATCTCCTCTGGTCTGCGGTCGACGCGCGACCTTGCGTCCGGGCGAGCGCCCGGCGCGACACGGACGCCCTATCGACGCCGCCCGGGACGGGCCTCATGGCGCGATAGATGGGTCGATCCGCGGGCATTGCGACAGACGTGCCATGCGGAAGCATGGATACCGCTCGGCCTGGCGAGGCATGTCGCCCCGATCGTGGCCTCCGAGCACGTGCGATCCGCATGGCGTCAGGTCGGGGCGCGTCGGCCGAGCGCGAGGGAGACGACCGCCAGGACGAGGAAGATGACGAAGAGCAACTTCGCCACCGAAGCGGCGCTCGCCGCGAGGCCGCCGAAGCCGAGGATCGCAGCGATGATCGCCACGACGAAGAACGCGACACTCCAACTGAGCATGATAACCTCCTCATTGGGTGAATGACTGGGTGAATCACTGGGTGGATGAATGTTCCAGCGCTTCGATGCTGCGTTGTTGCAGCGATTGCAGCGGTTACGCCGTTACGGCGTTGCGCTGTTACGTCGTTGCAGCCGACGTGCCGCGACATCGCGAGTTCCCCGGATCCGCGGAGCGCCCGGGCGCCCCGGCGGCTCGCTGCAGATGCCGCCGCACGACACGGGCGGGCGGGGTAGCTGCGGCAAATTGCCTCACTCGTGACGTCGCGCACCGCGCATCATCTCGTTCATCGGCTGGCCGATCTCGGCACAACGCTTGCTCACGCCTGGGCTTGTGCTGGCGAGGTGGAAGTCAGGCTCAGCTCAACGCCGGTGTCGAGATCGACGCCGACGGAGAGCCGGCCGCGGCTGTCTCAGGAGGGTGGCGGCCGGCCGTCCGAGGCTGGGTGAGCCGCGCTGGCGGCAGTGCGCCTTGTGGCGGTCGGTCAGCTCTCCGAAGATACAGTGCTCGCCGATGCCACCCGCGCCGCCGATCGCCCACCGTCGCTCGCCGCTCGCTGCCCAGGCCCCCTGACGGCGACGTCTGCCGAGGTCGGGCTCCCGACGCGAACGATCCGATCATGACGATCCCGCTCTCCACGCTCATCAGGACCCGCCGCGAGGCCATCATCGAGCGGTTCGTGGGCGAGCTGCGCAAGCGAAGCGCCGCGGTGCGCAACATGCCGAAGCCGCTCATCATCAACTCGCTGCCGAGCTTCCTCGACGAGGTGGCCGCCAGCATGGAGCAACGCGCATCGACGGCGGGCAGCAAGGAGGCCGCGCGCGAGCACGGCGAGATGCGCTGGGAGCACGGGCTCGACCTGGGCGTGATGGTCCGCGAGTACGGCGTCCTCCGGCAATCCATCCTCCGCGAGCTGGAGGAGGCGGGGTTCACGCCGGATCTGCGGGAGATCGAGGCGCTCTCCGAGCGCGTGGACGCGGGCATCGCCCAGGCGGTAACCGAGCACACCCGACTCCAGCTGGAGGCGATCGAGACCGAGCGCAGGCGCACCGAGATCGAGCGAGGCAGGAGCGGCTCGCTGCTCTCGCAGGCGCCCGCGCCGATCTGCTTCCTCAAGGGCGAGGCGCTCGTGTTCGAGCTCGCGAACCCGCTCTTCTGCCGCATGGTCGGCCGCGACGATCTCCTCGGCAAGCCGCTCGTCGACGCGGTCCCGGAGCTGCGCGGGCAGCCGCTGCACGCGCAGCTCGAGGCCGTCCTGGCGAGCGGCGAGCCGAGCGTGGCGAGCGAGATCCCGGTGCGGATCACGCGCTGGACCGGCGAGACGGTCGAGCGGCTGTACAACGTCCTGTGCAAGCCGGTGCGCGACGTGGGCGGCGCCGTGGAGGGCGTCATGCTGACGGCGTTCGACGTGACCGAGCAGATCGGCGCGCGCCGGAAGGCGGAGCGGCTCGCGCTCGAGCTCCAGCAGAGCGTGGCCCAGCGCCTTCGCGCCGAGCAGGCGCTCCGCGTGAACGAGGAGCGCTTCCGCAAGGCGCTCCGGGGGTCGCCGGTCATGGTGTTCACCCAGGACCGGGACCTGCGCTACACGTGGATGCACAACTCGTTCGGCAAGTCCGAGCGCGAGGTGCTCGGGAAGACCGACGGGGAGGTGCTGGAGGACCCGGAGGCCGCGAGGTCGCTCGATCGGACGAAGCGCGACGTGCTCGCCAGCGGCGTCGGCCAGCGGCGCGAGATCGCGGTGCGCGCCGGCGGGCGCACCCAGCACGTCGACGTCTCGATCGAGCCGCTGGCCGATGATACGGGCGAGATCATCGGCATCACCTGCACGGCGACGGACATCACGGAGCGGAAGTCGATCGAGCAGGCGCTGCGGGCGAGCGAGGCGAGGTTCCGCACCGTGCAGGAGGCGTCGCCCGACGGGTTCATGATGCTGCGCAGCGTGCGCGACGCGTCCGGGGCGATCTCCGACTTCGAGTGGGTCTACGTGAACCCGGCCACGGGGCCGATCGTCGGGGGCCGGGGCAAGGATCTGGAGGGCAAGCGGCTCTTGATCGAGGTCCCTGGCAGCGCGCTCGCGAGCGCGTTCGACGCGTACGCGCGCGTCGTGGAGACCGGGGAGCCCGCGCGGGTCGAGCTCTTCTGCGCGCACGATGGCGCTCCGCGGACGTTCCGCGCCATCGCCGTGGCGCTGGGCGACGGCGTCGGGCTCTCGTTCCACGACATCACGGAGGAGAAGCGCACCGACGCCGAGCGCGCCCAGCTCCTCCAGCACGAGCAGCGCGCGCGCCAGCACGCCGAGCAGCTGAACCGGCTCAAGGACGAGTTCCTCGCGACGGTGTCGCACGAGCTCAGGACGCCGCTCCAGTCGATCCTGGGCTGGGCGCGGATCCTCCGGACGGGCGAGGTGGACGCCGAGTCGCTCGAGCGGGGGCTCGCCACGATCGAGCGCAACGCGAAGGCGCAGTCGCAGCTCATCGAGGACGTCCTCGACGCCTCGACGATCCTCGCGGGGAAGCTGCAGCTCCGGACCGATCCGGTCGACGTACGGCAGGTGCTCGCCACGGCGCTCGACCTGGTGCGCCCGGCGGCGCTGGCGAAGGGCGTCGCGGTCGACACCTCCGTCGCCGACGACGTGGGCATCTTCCTCGGCGACGCGGAGAGGCTCCAGCAGGTCGTCTGGAACCTGCTCACGAACGCGGTGAAGTTCACGCCGTCCGGGGGCCGGGTGCGGGCCCTCGCCCGGCGCGTCGAGGCGACGCTCGAGGTCGAGGTCGAGGACAACGGCGAGGGCATCCCGAAGAGCTTCCTGCCGTTCCTGTTCGAGCGGTTCCGGCAGGCCGACGGGGGGATGACCCGGGCCCACGGCGGGCTCGGGCTCGGCCTCGCCATCGTGCGTCACCTGGCGGAGGCGCAGGGCGGCAGCGTGCACGCCGAGAGCGACGGAGAGGGCAAGGGCGCGCGCTTCCGGGTCCGGCTGCCGATCCGCGCCGACGCGCCCGCGGCGCCGCCGTCCCCGCAGCGCCGGGGCGGCGAGGCGCCGGGGGGCGCTGCGCGGCGCGTGCTCGAGGGCATCCGGGTCCTCGTGGTCGACGACGAGACCGACGCCCGCGAGCTGCTCGGCATCATCTTCGTGCGCGCCGGGGCGACCGTGAGCGAAGCGGCCTCAGCTGGCGCGGCGCTCGAGGCCCTCCACATGGGCGAGTTCGACGTGCTCGTGAGCGACATCGGCATGCCGGGTGAGGACGGTTACGCGATGATGCGGCGGCTGCGCGCCCTGGGGACCGACGTCCCCGCGAGCGGCATACCGGCGCTCGCGCTCACCGCATACACGCGCATGGAGGACCGCCGCCAGGCGATCGCCGCGGGCTTCCAGATGCACCTGGCCAAGCCCATCGAGCCGAACAGCCTGGTGACCGCGGTCGCGCACCTCGTCGGCCGCGCGGGCAAGCCTGGTAGCTGGCCGTAGCGCCGTAGCCCCTGCGCGCGGCCTGCGGTTGATGCTATCAACGAGCCTCCGCTTTGCCCCTCCACGAGGACGAGGATGGACGGTAAATTCCTGAATATTATCCTGGTCGAGGACGACACCGTCGACGTGATGAACGTCCGGAGGGCGTTCGAGAGGGGCAAGATCACGAACCCGCTCTGGGTGGCGGGCGACGGCGTGGAGGGGCTCGATCTGCTGCGCGGCAACCAGGTGCCCAGGGATCGGCGCCTCGTCCTGCTCGACCTGAACATGCCCAGGATGAACGGCATCGAGTTCCTCCGCGAGCTCCGGGCCGACGTCTCGCTGCGGGCGACGCCCGTCGTCGTGCTGACGACCTCGAACGACGATCGGGACAAGGTGGACGCGTACGATCTGAACGTCGCCGGCTACCTGCTCAAGCCCGTGACGTTCCTGAGCTTCGTCGAGCTCATGACGGCGCTGAACCGGTACTGGACGCTCGTGGAGATGCCTTGAACCCGAGGTCGGTGCGCCTCCTCGTCGTCGACGACGACACGGTCGATCGGATCGCGATCTTGCGTGCGCTGCGGAGCGGCCGCGTCGACGCCGAGATCAGGGAGGCCGATTCCGTCGATTCGGCGCTCGCGGTGCTGTACGAGCAGCAGGTCGACTGCGTGCTGCTCGACTATTACCTCCCCGGGGGCGACGGGCTCGCGGTGATCGAGGCGGCGCGCAAGGCGAAGCTCACGGCGCCGTTCATCATGCTGACCGGGCAGGGCGACGAGTCGCTCGCGGTCGATCTGATGAAGCGGGGCGCGGCGGACTACGTGCCGAAGAACCTGCTGACGCCCGAGCGGCTTGTGCAGAGCCTGCGCCACGTCCTGCGGCTGAGCGAGGTGGAGCGCCGCGAGGAGGAGGCGCGCAGGGCGCTCGCCCGCCACGCGAGCCAGCTCGCGCAGCTCACCGAGGCGACGCTGCGCATCCACAGGTCGCTCTCGCTGAACGAGCTGATCCAGCGCACCACCGACGAGGCGCGCGCGCTGCTCGACGCGGGCGTCGCGGCCTCGCGGCTGGCGGCGCGGGGCGTGGAGGAGCGGCCTTTGACGGGCATCTCGCTGTCCGAGGAGTACGCCGCGCGGGAGGACCGGGACGGCATCCGCGAGGTCGCGTTCGGCCTGATCGAGCGGAGGAGCACCAGCGTCCGGCTGACGGGCGACGAGATCGCGAGCGATCCGACGTGCGCCGACGTGTTCTCGCGCGCGCCGGCGGAGCTCCACCCGCGCTCGCTCCTCGCGGCGCCGCTGCGCGGCCGGGACGGCCAGTGCATCGGGAGCATCCAGCTGCTCGATCGGCGCGACGGCCCCTTCGTGGAGAGCGACGAGGTGCTGCTCACCCAGCTCGCGCAGTCGGCGTCCGTCGCCCTGGAGAACGCGCGGCTCTACAACGAGGCGCAGGCCGCGACGCGCGCCCGGGACGACCTCCTGGCGATCGTGTCGCACGATCTCCGGAACCCGCTCAACACGATCGCGATCACGGCGTCGCTGCTGCGGAGCGATCTGCTCCAGCGGGAGGACGGCGACGACGACGACGCCGTCCTGCTCGTCGACCGCATGGACCGCGGCATCCAGAGCATGACGCGGCTCATCGAGGATCTGCTCGACGCCTCGCGCATCGAGGCGGGGCGGCTCGTTGTGTCGCCGAGGGTGGAGCGGGGCGGGACGCTCGTCCGCGAGGCGCTCGACGCCGCCGCGTCGCTCGCGGAGGCGAAGGGCTGCCGGGTGACGCAGGGGCCGCTCGACGCGGGCCTGGAGGTCCTCGCCGATCGGGATCGCGTGCTCCAGGTCTTCTCGAACCTGCTCGGCAACGCGCTGAAGTTCACGCCGAGGGGCGGCGTCGTGAGCGTGTCGCTCTGCCGGGTCGCCGACAGCGCGCGCTTCTCGGTGGCCGATACGGGCCCGGGCATCCCGCCCGAGCACCAGCCGCACCTCTTCGATCGCTACTGGAAGGCCTCGCAGGAGTCGCGCACCGGGGCGGGGCTGGGCCTCTACATCGCGCGCGGCATCGTCGAGGCGCACCACGGGACCATGGCGGTCGAGAGCGCCCCGGGCCAGGGGACGACGATCCACTTCTCGCTGCCCCTGGCGAGCTGAGGGGCGTCAGGGCGACGGCGGCGAGCCCCCTCGGCCGATCCCGGGGAGGAAGCGGCCGACCTTCGCGCAGTAGGCCGCGTACGCGCCGCCGTGGGTGCGCAGGAGGTACGACTCCTCCACGAGGCGGACCTGGAGCTCGATCGCGACGACCAGCGCGACGAGCGAGGCGAGCGCGGCCGCGTTCGGGAGGATCAGCAGCAGCCCGAGCGCGGCCAGCATCATGAAGCTGAAGACAGGGTTCCGCACCACCGCGAACGGGCCTCCGGTCACGAGGCCCGTGCGCTCCGCGTCGCTGACGCCGATGCGCCAGGACGCGCCCATCGCGCCCTGGGACCAGAGCGTGCCGAGCGTCCCCGCGATCGTCATGGCCGCGCCGAGGCCGACGAGGGGCGGGCCGGGATCGGCGAGGGGCCCGATCCAGGCCGCGAGCTCCGCGACGGGGGCCAGCGCTCCCAGGACGAGCGCGATCACGAAGAGCACGCCGCCGAGCCACGGCAGCGACCCGGGTGGCCCCGAGATGCCGCGGAAGCCCGCCGATCCTGTCGCGCGGAGCTGCCTGAGCGAGCGCCATCCGAACGCGAGCGCAAGGTAGATCCCGTAGAGAACGAGGGCGAGCCAGGGTCGGTTCATGTCGAGCTCTCCTGTCGATGGGTCAGCCGGTAGAGGACCGGCAGGACGAGCAGCGTGAGCGTCGTGGACGAGAGGATCCCGCCGATGACGACCGTCGCGAGCGGGCGCTGCACCTCGGAGCCGGTGCCGGTGGCGAGCGCCATCGGGACGAAGCCGAGCGCCGCGACGAGCGCCGTCATGAGCACGGGGCGGAGCCGCGCGATCGAGCCGTGGAGCACGGCGTCGTCGAGCGCCTCGCCGCGCTGCCGCAGGTTCTCGATGAACGTCACCATCACGAGCCCGTTCAGCACGGCGACGCCCGAGAGCGCGATGAAGCCCACGGCCGCCGAGATCGAGAGCGGGAGCCCGCGGCCCCAGAGCGCGAGGACGCCGCCGGTGAGCGCGAGCGGGACGCCGGTGAAGATCAGCGCGGCGTTCCTGAGCGTCCCGACGGAGAGGAAGAGCAGGCCGAAGATCAGCCCGAGCGCCCCAGGGACCACCACGGCGAGGCGCCGCTGGGCGGCGAGCATGTTCTCGAACTGGCCGCCCCAGGACATCCAGTAGCCCGGCGGGAGCTTGATCTCGGCGTCGATCCGCGCCTCGGCGTCGGCGACGAAGCCGCCGAGGTCGCGCCCGCGCACGTTGCACTGGACGACGACGCGGCGCTTGCCGCTCTCCCGGCTGACCTGGTTCGGGCCCTCCTCCACGCCGATCTTCGCCACCGCGCCCAGCGGAACGAACGCCGCCCGCTCGAGCGCGCCGGCCGCCGCGGCGATGGTCGGGCCGCTCGGTCCGGTCGCGTGGCCCCCCTTGCTCCGGAGCGGGATCGGGAGCCGGTCGAGCGCCCCGATGTCGCGGCGGATGGAGTCGGGCAGCCGGAGCACCAGATCGAAGCGCTTGTCCCCCTCGAAGACCTCGCCGGCGCTCACGCCCCCGATCGCGGCCTCGACGACCGCCTGCACGTCGGCGACGTTGAGCCCGTAGCGGGCCACCATGCGCCGATCCACGTCGATGGTCAGCACCGGCAGGCCCGTGACCTGCTCCACCTTGACGTCGGCCGCGCCCGGCGTCGCCTTGAGGAGCGCGCCGATCTTGCTGGCCTCCTTGAGCATCACGTCGAGGTCGTCGCCGAAGACCTTGACCGCGACGTCGCTCCGCACGCCGCTGATGAGCTCGTTGAACCGGAGCTCGATCGGCTGGCTGAACTCGTAGTTCTGCCCCGGCAGCTCGTGGATCACCGCCTCGATCGCCTCGGCGAGCTCCTCCTGCGTCTTCGCCTTCTTCCACGCGCTCCGCGGCCGCAGCATCAGGTAGGTGTCGGAGACGTTCGGGCCCATCGGATCGGTCGCGACCTCGGCCGTCCCGGTCCTGGCGAAGACGTGCTCGATCTCGTCCGGGAACCGCTCCCTGAGGAGGCGCTCGAGCTGCGCCTGCATGGCCACGCTCGTCGTGAGGCTGATCGACGGGATGCGCGCCGGCTGGAGCGCGAGCGCCCCCTCGCTCAGCTTGGGGGCGAACTCGCTGCCGAGCCCCGCGGCGACCAGGCCGGAGGCGGCGAGGGCGACGCCCGCGATCGCGACCACGATCGGCCTGTGGGACAGCGCCCAGGCGAGCGCCCTCCCGTAGGCGCGCTTCGCGTGGTGAAAGAGGAGGTTCTCCTTCTCCGACACGTTGCCCTTGAGGAGCAGCGCCACGAGCGCCGGGATGAACGTCATCGACAGGATCGTCGCCCCCGCGAGCGCCAGGACGACGGTCTGCGCCATCGGCCGGAACATCTTCCCCTCGATGCCGGTCAGCGTGAGGATGGGCAGGTAGACGATCGCGATGATGAGCTCACCGAAGATCGTCGCCTGGCGGACCTCCTGGGACGCCTCGTAGGCGAGGTCGAGCCGCTCTTCGCGGGTGAGCACCCGCCCGAGCCGGCGCTGCTCCTCGGCGAAGCGCCGCACGCAGTTCTCGACGATGATCACCGAGCCGTCGACGATGAGCCCGAAGTCGATGGCGCCGAGGCTCATCAGGTTGCCGCTGATCTTGCTCTCGACCATGCCGGTGACGGCGATCAGCATCGAGAACGGGATCGCGAGCGCGGCGATGAGCGCGGCCCGGAGGTTGCCGAGCAGGAGGAAGAGCACCACGACGACCAGCGCCGCCCCTTCGAGAAGGCTGTTCCTGACGGTGCTCAGGGTGGCGTCGACGAGGTAGGTGCGGTCGTAGACGGTCTTGACCGTCACGCCCGCGGGCAGCGACTTGTTCACCGCCTTGATCTGGTCGTCCACCCGCCTGGAGACGGCGCGGCCGTTCTCCCCGACGAGCATGATGGCCGTGCCGATGACCGCTTCTTCTCCGTCCTCGGTGGCCGCGCCCGTGCGGAGCTCCTGGCCGACGCTGACCTCGGCGACGTCCTCGATCCGGATCGGCGCCTCGCGGTGGTTGCCGACGACGATGCCCCGGATGTCGTCCTCGCTCTGCACGAGGCCCGTGGCGCGGACGAGGTACTGCTCGCCCTTGTGCTCGATGTACCCTCCGCCCACGTTGGCGTTGTTGCCCGCGAGGGCCTCGAGCACGTCGCGGAACGAGAGCCCGTAGCCGACGAGCTTCGCCGGATCGGGCGAGACCTGGTACAGCCGCTCGTGGCCGCCGATCGAGTTGACCTCCGTCACCCCCGGCACGGTCCGGACCTGGGGCCGCACGATCCAGTCCTGGATCGTGCGTAGATCGGTGAGGTCGTACGGCTTGCCGTCGGGCCGCCTCGCGTCCGGCGCGGCCTCGAGGGTCCACATGTAGATCTCGCCGAGGCCGGTCGCGATGGGGCCCAGCTGAGGCTCGCCGAGCCCTGGCGGCAGGCTCTCCTTCGCGGCGCCCAGGCGCTCGGCCACGAGCTGCCTCGCCCAGTAGATGTCGGTGCCGTCCTCGAAGATCACCGTCACCTGGGAGAGCCCGTAACGGGACAGCGAGCGCACCTGCTGGACGCCCGGGATCCCGCCCATGGCCCACTCGATGGGGAAGGTGATCTGGCGCTCGACCTCCACGGGGGAGAGCGCCTTGACCGACGTGTTGATCTGCACCTGGACGTTGGTGATGTCCGGGACCGCGTCGATCGGCAGGCGGGTGAAGTTGTAGGCCCCGAGCGCGCCGACCGCGAGGGTGATGGCGACGACGAGGAAGCGATGGCGGATCGAGACGGACAGGAGCCGCGAGAGCAAGGTGAGCATGGGGTCCTCGCGCTCCTCAGTGCTGGTGTCCGGCCTCGGATTTGCCGAGCTCTGCCTTGAGGATGAAGCTGTTCTTGCCGACGTAGCGCTCGCCTGCGGCGACGCCGGCCTCGATCTCGACGACCGGCGCGGCGCGCCGCGGTTCGGGGGCGCCGGGTCGCCCGCCCGCGCCCTCTGCGTCGAGCGCCACCCCGCTCGTGCCACGGCGCCCGATCTTCACGGGGCGGGCCTCGAAGGCGTCGCCCTCCTCGACGAAGACGACGTCCTTGCCCTCGACCCGCTGGATGGCCTCGTCGGAGACGACCACGGGCGCGGCTGCCTCCTCGACGGCGATGTCGGCGGTCGCGAAGAGCCCGGGGCGCCACGCAGCGCCCGGGCTCTCTAGGACGACGCGGGCCACGGCGGAGCGGCTCTGCTCGTCGACGACCTGCCCCAGGTACGCCAGCGTGCCCTGCGCGCTCTGCTCGATCCCCTCGGCCTTGACCCAGGCCGTCTGGCCGATCCGCGCGCGGCTGAGGTCCTTGGCGTAGACGGTGACGTTGACCCAGATGGTCGACAGGTCGGCGATCACGAAGACCTGGGTGTCTTCCTTGAGCACCTCGCCGATGGCGATGTGCTTCTCGATGATGGTGCCGTCGATGGGGGCGACCAGCGCGTAACCGGTGCCCTTGCCAGCGCCCGAGCCTGCGGCGGCGCTGAGCTTCTGGGCCGCGCTGCGGTGCTCGATCCGCGCCTCGGCGACCGCCTGCCTGGCCGCGAGGTACTCCTTCTCGGCCGAGATGCGCTCCTTCCAGAGCGCCTCGTGGCGCGTGAAGCTCGCCTCGGCGAGGGAGAGGCGCTCCTTGGCCGCCAGGAGCTCGCGCTGGAGCTCGGCGAGCTCGCGGCTGTCGAGCACGGCGAGCACCTCTCCTCGCGTGACCGTGTCGCCCAGCTGCTTCTTCACCTCTCGCGCCGTCCCCGGCACGCGGGGCGTGACGTGCGCGATGGCCTCCGCGTTGAGCGCGACCTCGCCGGGGAGGGTGACCGTCACCGCGACGTTGCCCGGTCCGGCGGTGAGCATCTCCAGCCCGGCGTTGTGGATCATCGCGGGCGACAGCTTGAGCCTGTCGCCGTGGGCGTGCGCTTCCCCGGGCTCGTCCGGCGCGTGCTTCTCCGCGTGGTCGTTGTCGTGGTCGTGATCGCCGTCGTGGTCATCGCCGTGCGCTCCCTCCTTCTCGCCGTGCTGATGCCCGTCGTGCTCCTCGTGGCCGGCCTCGCGGTCGTGCCCGTGGCGTCCATGCTCGACGCGCACCGTGACGGCGACGGCCGCGACGACGAGCGCCAGGACGGCGGCGGCGATCGCGGCGATCACCTTCGGGGAAAGCTCTATCTTCCGCGGAGGAGCGCTCATCGGGGTGCCCTCCCCGCGGCGACCAGGAGCTCGATCTTGGCCGCCGCGTGCGCGTGCTCCGCCTCCAGCAGCGCCGCCTCGGCGTCGATGACCTCACGCCGCACCAGGAGGACGCTCGCGAGATCTTTCTCGCCGAGCTCGTACCCTCGCGCCGAGATCGCAGCCGCCTGTTCCATCAGGGTCGCCGTCGGTGTCAGCGCCTGGAGGGCCTCTTTCGTCGCCTTGTAACGCGCGTAGAGCTGGGCGACGTGGCCCGCGGCGCCGGTCCGCGCGGCCTCGGCGCGGGCCTGGGCGACATCGATCTCCGCGGCGGCGGTCGCGGCGCCGGCGCGGTTGGCGTTGAGGATCGGCAGCGGGATCGCGAGGCCGAGCATGCCGATGTTCGCGCCGTCGTCGCGCTCGACCTGGGCGACGACGTTGACGGTGGGCCACCCGGCCGCCCGCTCGCGCTCCGCCCTGGCCCGCGCGGCGTCGACCGAAGCCTCGGCGGCCCCGACATCGGGGCGCCGCCCCAGGTCGCCGAGGATCGACGCGAGCGGCGGCGGATCGTCAGGCGGCACGAGGGGCCCCTCCACCGGGGGCAGCTGCTGCGCTGCTCGCAAGGGGAGTCCGAGCAGGCCGAGGAGCGCCGCCTCGTCGGCGTCGCGTGTGCCTTCCGCCGCCTTCGCGGCAGCCTGGTCGCGCCCTCTCTGGAGCGACGCCAGGGCGACATCGACCTCCGGCACCTCGCCTGCCTTGCGCTGGCGCTCCGCGGCGGCGTGGAGCCGCTCTGCGAGCGCGACGCGGGCGCGGGCGAGCTGCACCTGCCGCTCGCCCCGGAGCACGAGGGCGTGCTGGAGCAGGGCGGCGAGCAGGACGCGACGCCGGCCATCTTCGGCGTTGATCTCGGCGGCGCGCTGCTCGGCCTTCGCGGCTGCGATGCGCTCGCCTCGCTGGCCGCCGAGCTCGATCGGCCACGCGAGGGACGCCGAAGCGGCCACCGGCTTGCTCCCGTCGGGGTTGAGCCGAACGCCGCCCATGCCGGTCAGCACGGGGTTCTCCAGGGAGATGGCGCCTGCGGCCGAGGTCGCGGCGCGGGCGACGCCGGCCTCCGCCGTGGCCACGCGCGCGCTCGGGGCTGCGCGGGCGAGGTCGGCGACGCGGGCGCGGGTGAGGGGCGGCTCTGCGGCGAGGGCCGCCTGGGGGGCGATCGACAGGAGGTGAAGGGCGAACGAGGAAGCGACGAACAGACGACGCACGGGGGGACGGAACATGGACGGACAGCCCTCGAGCGCTTGGAGCGCTCGCGCGAGGAACCGTGGTTGTGCCCGGTCAGGATCGCGTGAGAGGGCCGAGCTCACGGCGGCGCGGCGCAGGGGCGCTCAAACGCCAGTGCGCTGCTGCCGTGCTCGCGGGTGCGACACCTGACGAGGGCGCCTCAGGCGCGCGGGTGTCGGGGTGGCCGTTCGAGGCGGTGAGGGAGGCTGCGCCCTGGCATTTCCGGCAGCGTCGACGCGGCGATCTCGTACGCCTCCAGGAGGATGTAGGGCAGCGCGGCGCCGACGGAGAGCGTCATGGGGATACGGCCACAAGCGCAGTCGCTGCAGCTGGGCGGACAGTCCTCGTGGGAGCTGTCCGGCGCCGCATCCTCCTCGTGATGGGCCGACGACGCCTCGAGCATCGGGTGCTCGCAAGCGATCGTCATGCCGAGCGCCTGGAGGGTGTGGCCCTGCGCCAGGAGACCGACGACGAGCAGCACCGGGAGCGCGGCGCGGATCCAGCGAAGGATCGCGCTGCGGTCACAATGGGGTCGCCGGAGGCGGAGCATCCGATGCGAGCGTGGGGGAGGACCAGACGGGCGTCAAGGAAGGCGTTCGGTCGAGCCCGACCAGGCCGCTCGGCGACCGATGCAAGCCTGTGTGCGCCGTCGACGCGCGCCCGAACGGAGGATTGAGCAGGAATGCGCGCGACACGGTCACCGTGGCGCCCCGGACTCCACGCTGGAACATGCTGAGTGGACCCTCCACGAACAGCATGGGTCTGCCTTCAAAGCCCCCCTGCCGCGGACACCTCGCGCGCACGCCCGATGGATCGAGTGGCGTGGACGCCGATGCGATGGGCACATGAACCATCGTCCGTACCGCGCGAGTCTGCGAGGATCACCTGGACCCGACGGCCAGCGAGGAGCCTCGGGGGCAACCGCCGAAACAACATGTCGGCCAACCGCTCGGAGGAGCCCTGAGGGCTCCCAGGCGCGCTCTCCTGTTCCTCGGCGCGAGCGCGTGTGACATCCGCCCCGAACAGGCGGTCTGTCGCACGTCCGCCGGAGCGCCACTCCCCACGCGGCATGTGCTGCCCGCGTGCATCGCCGTGCGTCCAGCTGGGCGCAGACGACCGCTCAGCGGTGCCAGGGCAAGCCGTCAAGACTCAGACGCGCGCTCCAAAACCGGGCTGCCCCGTCAAGACACAAGGGCAGCGTCACCGGCACCGCACACGAGCCGAGGCAATGCGCTCAGGCAGGTGTACACAAGGAGTGGAGAACGAGGCGTCGAGAGAGAGACAGGGAGTGCGAAGGGGGGGACTTGAACCCCCACGGTGTTACCCGCTAGCACCTCAAGCTAGTGCGTCTGCCAATTCCGCCACCTTCGCGAGTGCGGTTGCGGGACGGAACCTACCCAGCTGGCCGGGGAAGTCAAGCTAATCCTCACAACGTCGTCACACGTCGCAGCGCCCGCGCTGGTCAGCCCGGCGTGGCGGCCTCGCGGCCTCGGCCGATCGCCGGCTGCCACGGCGGCGCGCGCACGATGCGGTGCGCGCGCCAGAGGAGCACGCCCGCAGGCACGGAGCGCTGCGCGCACCTCGCCCGCGGGCCCTTCAGCGGACGAGCGCCTCGACGATCTCGCGGATCTCGAACGGCTTGCGCACCCAGGAGACGCCGGAGTTCGCGGGCAGAGGATCGGCGCCGGCGCTGCCGGACATGACCACGAGCCGCACGTCCGGGTTGGCCCTGCGCACGGCGGAGACGGTGCCGAGGACGTCCTGCTGGATCGGCGAGATGTCGAGCAGCGCAGCCTGGAACGGCCCGGAGGCGAGGGCCCCCGGGAGCTCGACCGCGCTCTGCACGCTGACGATGCTCGCGCCGCGCGCGGTGAGCGCCGTGTCGAGCAGATCCACCACCGCGTCGTCGTCCTCGACCACCAGGATCCTGACGCCATCGAGGATCGTCCCGTGCTGCGGCGGCGACGTCGTGTTCCGCGGCACAGGCGGCTTTTCCTTGGCTCCTGCTTCGACGGGCGGGGCGTCGGCGGGCGGCGTGTCCTCGACGGGCCAGCGCAGCTCGAAGCGAGCGCCTTCCTCCGAAGGCACGAGCGCGAGCGCGCCGCCGGCAGCGCTCGCCAGCGCTGCGGAGTGGCG
This sequence comes from Sorangium sp. So ce117, assembly GCF_051524395.1. NCBI lineage: Bacteria > Pseudomonadati > Myxococcota > Polyangiales > Polyangiaceae > Sorangium > Sorangium sp. So ce117. Next base: position 12,436,899 of record NZ_CP150309.1, on the reverse strand, counting down.
GAGACCGATGCCCGCTCCGCCAGGCCGCGTCGAGACGCCGGAGCTCAGCAGCGTCGCTCGGCGCGACGGCGGGACGCCGGGCCCCTGGTCCGCGACGCCGATGACGACCGCGGCGCCCTCCAGCCTGGCATCGACCCGGACGGACGAGCCGCGGGGCGACAGCGCCACGGCGTTGAGCAGGAGGTTCGTCAAGATCTGCACGACCGCAGCGCCGTTGCTCACGCCGGTGCGCGCGACCGTGGGCTCGATCACCGCGCGGAGCGCGATCGACGAGCGGCGCGCCTCGGGCTCGAGCCCCATCACGGCGTCGTCGATGACGTCGGCGATCAGGCGCGCCGGCTCCCCCAGCGGCCTCGACGCGACCTCGCCGTCGCCGGCCGGACGCCCCTCGGCGCCGATGGCCCGCCGGATCAGGCGGCGAGCGTCGCGCGCGCGGGACGCGGCGACGCCGAGCGCGCGGCCCAGCTCGGGGCCTTGCTCGCCCTGCGCGCGCTCGATGCAACCCACGATGACCGTGAGCGCGTTGGAGACCTCGTGCAGCGCGATCGCCAGCTCCTGCGCAGACGGAAGCGAGGTCCCGGTCGCGCGCTCCTCGTCGGCGCGCTGGCTCAGGTCGCCGCGCGGAGGAGGCGCGAGGGTCAGGCCATCCTCGGTTGAAGGCTCCGATGTCCCACCGCGCGTCGGCTGCGCCACGGGCGTTAGCCTATCTCGCTCCGCGCTGGGCTGGTACCGCCCTTTTTCGCTCCGACTTCACCGGGACATCGATGGGGGGAGCGGCAGTACATAGGAGCCATCGGCCGCCGACCGGGTCTCGCCGATCTGGATGCCCCTCGTCTCCTGCGCTGTCGCGCCCTGGACCGGCAGCCAGGCCACGACCGTGGCGTCGCCGAGCCGGGCGCCCGACGCGTCGCGGGCGACGCCCTGGAGCACGGCCGGGAACGAGATGGCGAGCTCGAGGTCGGTGACCGCGGCGTCCATCGCAGAGACCGTTAGGCGCGGCCTGACGAGCCACGGGTAGGTGGAGCCGGGTGCCGGGCGGACCGAGAAGTCGAACTCCCCTGGGTCGATGCCGATCGAGAACGCGCCGTCACGGAGGACCCCGGACGCCTGTCGGGGCAGCAGCGGCCCCGGCGTCAGCACCTGGCCGATGTAGGGCGTGATCTGGCCGCGGGCAGGGACCGCGAACACGCTGGCGCCGTCCATCAACTCGCCCATGGGCCCCTGGACGCGGCCGCGCAGCGTCCCGGCCTCGGGGATGACGACCGACTGACCGCAGTAGCAGTCGTCGCCGGCGGCGAACTTGAGCGGCTGCTTGACGGCCGCCTTGGTGGCGTCGTTGATCGGCTGCGCGAAGAGGACGTACTCGCCTGGCGGGAGATCGGCACGGAAGAGGCCGTTCGCGTCCGTCTCGGTGTCCAGTTTGTAGGCGGCGGTGGGCGCCCTGTCGATGATGGCGCTCTGGATACGGACGGCGGAGAGCACCGGGTTGCCGTTCACGTCGAGCGTCTGACCTTCCACGCGGCGCGCCGCCGCGTCGAGCTGGAGGAGCGACAGGTCCAGGTTCCCCGTGGAGCCCTGGAGCGCGAGCGCAGCGAGCTCCCAGTAGACCGTGGGCCTCGGCACTCCGTCCTTCGGACGCAGCCGGATGAGCGGGCTCCTGTCCTTGTCGGTCCAGTAGAACTTCACGCTGAACCCGACCTGCGTCGCGGTCGCCTGCGGGTCGGGCTCGGCCTGTTTGAGGAGGCCTACCTGGGAGAGGACGCTGCCGGTCACCGGGTCGACGAGATCGAGCTTCCACCCGTCGACGCGCACGCCCTCAGGCACCTGCAAGCTGCCCTGGAGCACGGCGGGCGCCTCGGCGTTGATGCCGAGCGTCCACTGCTCGGGGACCACCTGGTTCGGCAGGAAGATCGGCGGGGGGATGTCGTCGAGGCAATCGGCGCGCGCCTGCGGCATCAACGAGATGTGGTAGTCGCCTGCGGGGATAGAGAGCTGGAATCTCTGGCCGTCGATGCCGTCCGGCTCCGAGAGCGTCGAGTAGCTCTGGGTGGGCAGGCCCAGGATCGGCGCGATGCGCCGGAACTCGACCTTCACGGGGAACTGCCCGCCGGTCAGGGGAGGCAGCCCGCCGGTGCGGTTCTCGCAATAGGAGCCGCCGAGGCGCACCGTGGCCTTCACGCTCGCGGGCATGGGGATCGTGAGATCGACGGAATGCACCTGCCCGCCAGGGTCCTGAGGAGGGAAGCCGCTCGCTGCATCGAGAGCGAGGAGATGGGAGACCTCCGCGCCCAGCTCGGGCGAGGCGCGCGGCCGGATCTCGAGGATGAGCCCGTCGAGGTTCGCGCTCGTCGAGACGCACGCGCGTTGCCCGCTGACATCGGCGCAGGTCGCCCCCGGGCCGCACTCGACCGACCCGTCGCAGGCGTTCATGGGGGCGGACTCCGCCATTTCGAGGGGAATGCCGCAGGCCACCGAGGTCGCTAGGCTGGCGAGCAGCGCGGCGCACACGACGTGTCGCGCGCTCACGACGCCCTCCTCGTCAAAGACGCAGCGCGCGCAGCGCGGAGCAGAGACCGCCCCCGTGGCGGTGCGGCGGGAGAGCGCCGCGGCTCCGCGGAGACGCCGGCGACCGGTGGCCGCCAAGCTGATGAGAGCGACGCGCGGAGCCCGAACGGGTCCGCACCCGAGCAGGCGCAGGGGAAAATCACACCCGAACGAGAAGGCGATGTTCGTGCCAACCGACAGACGGCGTTCCGGGCAGCGTGTGGCGTGCATCCGCTCGACAGGGCGCCGCGCAACCCGCGGCGGCGCTGTGACAGCGCTGTCGCGTCGAGACGGATGCGCCGATGCGGCCACCCCGCACTCATCGCAACCAGACGAAGCACGGACATGCACACGGGAAAGCTCGGGTGAGACGGGATACGACCGGGCTCCGATCGGCGCTGCGGGGGCGCGAGGTCTGCGAGGAACATGACGCCACCGACGTCCGCGCAGCGGGTGCCGCGACGCCTACGTGCCTGCGCGGAAGCGCGAGCTTCCCGTGTCGACCCGCCGGAGTGAAGGCACCGTACCGGGCTGCCATCGCGCTTCGGCGTACTCCATCCGCGTCGCGAGGCGTACGAGATCGGCGATCTCGGGGACCGCCACGCAGGCCGCGGCGAGCCCTTCGGGGTCGGAGAGCGGGACCGCCAGCTCCAGGCCGCGCTCCTTGAGGGTCGCGCGCACGGCCGTGGCGACGTTGCCCGCGGCGAAGAGGCCAGCGCGGCGCATCGCGGTGCGGGTCGTCTTGACGGCCCCCTCGTAGGTGATCTTGTCGGCGCTGTCGCAGATCTCGCGGAGGCGACGCTCTGCGCGCGGGGGGATGAGCTGCCAGAGGTTCTGCTCGAGCCGCACCACGGCCGGGTTGCCGCGGGCGCTGTGCGCGGTGGCCTCCAGGGGCCCGAACGCGGCGACGATGGCGGAGAGCAGCGTGCGGAGCTCATCCTCCGAGCTGGTGTTCACCAGGACATGCTCGGGCATGGCGCCCGCGAGCTGAGCGCCGAGCAGGTAACGCAGCTCGGGGGTGTCCTCGCGGACCTCGCCCCGCAGCAGCACGGCCGGCGGGTTGACCCGGATGATCTGCCCCTCCGGCGGCGACGGAGCAGGCAAGGGCGCGCGCTGGTGGAAGAGCGCCGTGCGCAAGAGGCCGAGGTGAGCGGCCATGACGCCGTAGATCTCCCCGAGGAGGGTAGGCGATGTCGGCTGGATCCGCTCGGAGGGGACGAGCCCGGACTGGCCTGCGTCGCGGCGGTAGAGGCCCGTCTCCCAGACGATCGCGAGCGCCTCGTTGACCGGCGACTCCAGATCGCGGAAGAGCAGCGCGCTCACGAGCTCCGGCGCGTCGCGCTGCGTGGCGAGGGGCGGCGGCGTGACGACGCCCTCGCCGGTCCGATCGGACGGCTCGTCACCGTCGAAGGCGCGCAGCACGTGCTCGATGGCGCGGGCGTAGGTCATGTTCTTGTCGGCGATCGCGGCCGCCTGGAGGCGCTCCAGGGTGCCCCGATCGCCGAGGCGCAGGTGGGCCTGCATCCGCCGGACCGCCAGCGCCTCCCGGGAGCGATCGTCGCGCGGAGCGAAGCTCTTGATGAGCCGCTCGCCAGCGTCGTACGAGCCCGCGGCGAGCTCGCGGAAGAGCGCTGCCTCCTCGAAGCTCTCGGCCGCGGACGACGACCACGCGGCCACGAGCCGCGTCGCGGAGGAGGGCGGCTGGATCGACGCGGGGGCGGAGACCGGGGGCCCGGGCTGCGGCGCGCCGGCGCTGGAGCGGCCCGACGCGGCGCCGCCGCGCGCGGCGGTGCTCTCCGCGGCACCTGACACAGCGCTCGGTGACGGCGCCGGCGAGGCGGCGGCGCTCGCCGCCCCGTCGAGCAGATCGTCGTCCGACACCGCGGGAGAGGTGGATTGCGACGGGTCGTCCGCGATCAACCCCTCGTCGAGCGGATCGTTGAGCTCGACGAGATCGATGTGCGGGTTGCTCGAGGCCGGCGCGCCGCCGCTCGACGGCGCGCGGCTGCTCGCGGGCCCGACCCCGCTCGACGGCGCGCGGCTGCTCGCGGGCCCGACCCCGCTCGACGGCGCGCGGCTGCTCGCGGGCCCGACCCCGCTCGACGGCGCACGGCTGCTCGCGGGCCCGACCCCGCTCGACGGCGTACGGCTGCTCGCGGGCCCGACCCCGCTCGACGGCGTACGGCTGCTCGCGGGCCCGACCCCGCTCGACGGCGCGCGGCTGCTCGCGGGTCCGGCGCCGCTCGCCGCCGACGCAGCGCTGGGCGGCGCCTCTGGCGCCGCCTGGACCAACTCCGCCGCGGCTGCCCGGAGCGTCGCAGCCTGGGACACTTCCTCGGGAGGCAGGGTCGCCCGCTCGCTGGCCAGCTCGGCGTTCAGCTCGGCGATCTTCAGCCCCAGCGAGCGATCCGAGCCCGCGAGCGCCGTGGCCTGCGAGAGGATCTTCGTTGCGCGATCCGGGTCGCTCGACACGTGCAGGCGCGCGAGCTGCATCAGCGCGCGCGCGCGATCGATCCCCGAGCTCTGCGCGGCGAGCTCTTCGAGCGCCTTCCGGGCGGCCTCGGGCTCACCTCGCGCAGCCGTGAGCTCCAGCTGGCGGCGCAGCGCCAGCGTGCGCGTCTCCGGCTCCGCCGCGGCCTCCTCGAGCAGGCGCGCGGCCGCCTCGAGATCGCCGGCGTTCTGAGCGGTCTCGGCGGCGGCGAGCGCGACCCGACCGCGCGCGCGCATCCCCTGGAGATCGCCGCCGAGCGCGCGATCGAACAGCGGGAGGGCGGCGGAGAAGTTCCGCTTCAGGGCCAGGCGCTCCGCCATGCCGAGCGCGACCAGCGTGCTCGGGCCGACCTCGGCGTGGCGCCGGGTCAGCTCCCGCATGCCGGCGCCGTGGCCCTGGATGACGTCGAGCGTCTCGGCGAGCAGGAACGCGTGCAGGTCGACGTGCACGGGGCGCAGGCGCGGCGCGATGCGGCCGAGCTCCTCCACCGCGGCCTGCGCGTCGCGCGGCGTCCCGGTCCCGCGCAGGCGATACTCGATGCGGCGCGCCTCGAGGACGGCGTCCGGCGACTCCGGGGCGAGCTTCACGGCGCGGCGAGCGCGCTCGAGCGCCGTCGCGTCGTCCCCGAGCATCGACGTGGCGCGCGCCGCCTCGACCAGCAGCTGCGCGCGCCGCTCGGGGGCGTCGCGCGACGCGCTGGCGAGCTGATCGAGCGCCGCGGCGAGCGCGTGGCCGTCCCCCTCTCGGCGGGCGATCTCGACGCGGAGCTCGATCACGGCCTCGCGCGGCGCGATGCGAGCGACGCTCTCCAGCGTGTCCTTCGCGGACTCGACGTCCCCGCCGCCAAGGTAGCTGCTGCACGCGCGGAGGCTGTACTCGGCCCGCTCGTCGGTGGTCGTCGCGAGATCGCCCAGCCTGCACCAGAGCGGGGCGGCGCGCAGCGGCGTCCCGAGACGCTCGTGGATGTCCGCGAGGAACCTCAGCGCGCTCACGTCGTCCGGTGACGCCGCGAGCAGGGCCTCCAGCTCGGCGCACGCCTCGTCGAGGAGGCCGAGGCGCTGCTCGAGCAGCGCGGCGCGCCGGAGCCGCAGCGCGCGCCGCGTGTCCGGCAGCGGGGCCGCCTCGATGCGGCGCGCGAGGAGGGCGGCGACCGCGGCGTGATCGCCGCGGTCGCTCGCGTCCTGCTCGACGACCTCGACGGCGTGCATGTCGGTGAGATCCAGCCGGGCGATCGCCTCGTAGAGCGCCACCGCGGCGCCGCGATCGCCGAGCTCCTGGGCCAGCGGCGCGAGCTCGCGGAGCACGACCAGCCGCTCCTCGTCGCCGTTCAGGATGCCCTGGAGGCGCGTGAGCACGTCGAAGAGCCGCTGGCGATCGTCGGTGCTCCGCGCGAGCCGGATGAGCTCGTCGATGTGCGCCTTGTCGAACGGCGTCCTCTGGGCCGCCTCCAGGAGGAGCTCCACCGCGCCATGGAGATCGCCGCCGGCGGCGAGGATGCCGGCGTGCTCGCGCGTCAACCCGAGGCGGACGGCATCCGGCAGGTCGATGCGCGCGAGCTCGGACTGGACGAGCGTCTCGAGATCGGCGCTGCGACGTTCGGCCGCGTACAGCCGGCGCAGCCGGGTGACGACCTCGTTGCGCGTCTCGCCCCCGAGCTGCCCGCCGGCGAGCGCCCGCTCCAGGGCGACGGTGGCCTCGGCGCGCTGTCCCTCGCGCTCGTGTTTGTCGGCGAGGTGCAGCAGCGCCTCGAGGCGCCGCGCGACCGGCAAGGCGTCGTCCAGCGAGCGCTTCAGCCCCTCGTCCCCGCTGGCCTCGACGGCCCCCTCCGCCTCGTACGCGAGCGCGTCGTCCTCCGGCGCGCGCCGGGCGGCCTCCACGAGCAGCGCCGCGGCGACCGGCGGCACGTTCAGGGCGCCAGCGAGCTTGCTCGCCCACCTGAGCAGGCCCGGACCGACGCTCGAGTGCGGCCTCATCGCCGCGGCGTACACCGCCGCGACGAGGTGCGACGCCGGCTCGGTCTGCCGCGCGAGCTCGTCGACGATGTCGAGGAGCGTCTGGAACTCGTCGACGTCGCCGTCGGCGAGCATCGCGCGCTCGATCGCGGCGAGCGCGAGCGCGGGCGCGTCGAGGACGGCGACGGCGATGCGCGCCATCGCGAGCCCCGCGCGGGCCCCCTCGGGGCCGTCGAGCTTCGCGATGCTCGCCTTGACCGCGCGGTCGAAGCGGATGGCCTCGACCTCCGGCTGCCCCGTGCACGCGATGAGATCGCGGATGGCGGCGCCGACGTCCTCGACGAGCGCCGCGTCTGGGCGTACGACCATCGCGCGGAGCAGGATGTCGAGGCGCAGCCGGAGGCCCTCCTCCGTGCGGCCGGTGAGGGCCGCGGCGCGCTTCAACCACGCGTTGCGCGACGCCGGATCGGCCGTCGTCGCGACCCGTTCGAGCGCGCGCACGGCGTCCGACGGCTCGCCGACGTGCTCGGTGAGCCGAGCGAGCAGCACGTACGAGGTGCCCTCGGTCGGGACCGCCTCGAAGCTGGCCACGGCGTGCGCGAGCGCGAGCTCGAACGCGCCGCGCCTCTCCAGCTGCCGCGCCGCGCGGTAATGGGCGGCGCGGCGGCCGTAGCAGCCCAGGGCCGCGTCGGCGAGCAGCCGGTAGGTCTTGTCGAGGACGACGATGCCGCCGCCGGCGTCCGCCGATTTCTCGACCAGCGCTACGGCGTCCGCGCGGAGGGGATCGAGCTCGATCGCGCTCGCCGCCGCGGAGAGCGCGCGCTCGGGCAGGCCGTGCTCGTGCGCCAGGTTGGCGGCCTCGATCAGCAGGGTGGCGCGCCTGCGCCGCTCGGGCCCGACGTCGCCCGACCACCTGTTCTCGTCCGCGGCGGGCTGCGCCCCCCTCTCGCTCCGCACCTCCGCGGCGCGCGCGACGATCGCCTCGATCGCCGCCTCGACGCCCGCGAACTCGCACATGTCCCGCGCGTAACGCTCGGTGCCGCCGCTCGGCGCGAGCTCGCTCGCGCGGAAGAACGCCTCCTCGGCGCCCCGGTGATCCTCCGCCAGGTCCCAGCGCAGGCTGCCGAGCTCACGCCACGCGGCCGCGGCCTCCGCCGCCGCGCCGGCGCCCTGCGCGGTGAACGCCCGGGCCTTCGCCTCGGCCAGCGCGATGGCGCCGTCGGAGCTGAGCCCCTTCGCGTCGAGCAGCGACGACTCGAGGCGCTGGACCCGCGCGAGGATCTCGTGAGGATCGGCCTGCACCGCGGCTGCGCGCGCGAGCTCCTGCGCCGCCCCGTCCGGATCGCCGCCGTCGAGCCGGCAATCGGTGAGCATGAACATCAGCTCGGGGGCGTGCGCCGCCGTGATCTCGACGGCCAGCCACCGCTCGAGCACGGTCACCGCGAGGTGAGGGTCGCCCGCCCGGCGCGCGAGCTCCAGCAGCCGCTCGCGCAAGAGCGGGTTCTGCGGGCCGAAGACGTCGAGCGAGCGCCTCGCGAGCGCCGTGCCGCGCTCGGGATCGAGGTCGTAGAGGGCGTGCAGCGCGCTCGCCAGCGCCGCCGCCATCTCGCCGAGCGGCTTGGGCTGCGCCAGGATCCACGCGAGCGCGTCCGAGAGCCGGGCCGCGTCGCCGGCGGCCGCGGCGCGGCGGATGAGCTCCGCGGTCGCCTGGGGGCACCCTGGCCGCAGCGCGAGCCAGCGCTGGGTCCACGCGAGCGCGAGCGGCAGCTCGCCCAGCGCCTCCAGCGCCCTCGCGAGGCCGTCGCAGAGCGCGCCGCGCGGGAACACCGTGGTGATGGAGCGCTCGATCGCGGCCGCCACAGCCCGGTCGACCTCGAACGGAGGCGCCTCGCCGGCCTCCGCGGCGGCGGCGAGATCTGCCGTGAGGATGGAGGCGAGCGTGGCCACGGCGCGCGCGGACGACGGATCGGCCTCGCAGGCGAGCAGCGCGACCTCGCGCGAGAGCGCCGCCTCGCGCGCCCGCTGCGTCCGGTGGTAGAGCGCCGCGGCGATCGAGAGCAGCACCGCGCGCAGCGCCGGCCAGACCGGCGCGGCGAGCTGCACGAGCGCGTCGGCGCGCTCCCGCAGGCGCCCGGTCCGCGTGGCCAGCACGAGCGCGGCGCTCGCCGCGCCGCGGTGCCCCGGGGCCTCGCCGAGCAGCGGCAGCACCTCGTCGAGGGCGCGGGCGTCCTGGCCTTGCCGCCGGGCGATCGCCGACAGGAGGAGCCTTGCGCGCACCAGCTCGACCCGCGTCAGCGAGGCCGCGCGGATCGCCTCGGACCTCGCGGAGCGCGCGCCCTCGGCCTCCGAGGGCGCCCGCATCGCCTCGGCCAGCCGCGCCCGGAGCAGGGCGTCGAGCGCGGCGCCTCCCCCGGTCCGCCGGCTCAGCCGATCGAGCGCCAGCAGGCAGCCGCGGTCGGCCGGCAGCGCCCGCGAGAGCCCCACGAGCGCCTCCTCGTAGGCCGCGCGCTCCTTCGGGCGGCCGCGGTAGATCACGACGAGCCGGCGGAGCGCGTCGATCCGCCCCTCGGCGGTGTCCGCGCCGCGGAGCGCGCGCTGCGCCGCGGCGAGCGCCTCGTCCTGCCCCTTGAGCCGATCGGCGATCCGCTGGAGCCCTGCCTCGGCGTGCGTCGGGTCGCCGCCGACGTCTCTCAGCGCCTCGAGCGCCCAGCGCGCGAGGCCGGGGTCGCCGATCTTCTCTTCCGCGAGGCGCGCGAGCTCCGAGAGCGCGTCGATCCGCCCCGCCGCGTCCTCCGTCGCCCGCGCGTCCGAGCCCTCGCCGATGCGGATGAGCGCCTCGACGAGGGGCGCCATGTCGTGCAGCGTCGCCGCGTGGTCGCGCAGCGCGGTGCGCGCGGCGGCGCTGCCGGAGTCGCTCGCCGCGGCCTCGATCCAGGCCTCCACGGCGCGGTCGGGGCTCGCGAGCGGGCCAGCGTGGAGCCGCGCGAGCGCCACGTACGCCTCGGCCCTCGGCGCCCCGACCCGCTGCTCCGCCCTGAGCTCGATCCGCGCGGCCACGAGCTCGTAGAGCCCCGCCTGCTCCAGCACCTCGTCGATCGCGCGGGCGGCGTCGCCGTCGATCGCCCCGTCGAGGCCCGCGTCGAGCACGCACCCGACGGCGCGCGCCCAGTCGCCCTCGTTCGTCGCGCCCTGGAGCCGGTGGCCGTGCACCTCCATCGCGCGCCGCAGGGCGGAGGGGCCAGGGGCCTCGCCCTCGCCGCGAGGCGCCCGCGCCGCGAGCGCGTCGGCGTGCGTCCGGAGCACCTCGTCGGCCGCGCCCTGCCGGCTGCGCAGGAACAGCGCGGCCGCCATGGCCTTGGCGGCCATGTCGTCGTGAGGCGCGATCTCGAAGGCGCGCAGGCGATCCTCGAACGCCGCCTCCCGCTCCCGCGCGGCTTCGCGCCGCTTGGCCGCCTCCAGGTACGCCTTCGCCGCGGCCGCGGGGAACACCTCGTCCGACGCCCAGGCCGCGATCGTGCCGAGCAGCTCGCTCGCCATCGCGTCGTCCGGGGCGAGCTCGCTCGCCTCTTCGAGCGCGTCGACCGCGCCCGCGACATCGCTCGCGCGCGCGAGGAGCACGGCGATCTTCACCAGCATCCGCGCCGTCGCGCCGGGCGGCTGCGCGTCGTCGCGCAGGCCGCGCAGCGCCGCGGCGGCCAGGGCTGGCTCGCCCAGCCCGGCCAGCCAGCCGGCGAGCTCGCTCCTCATCGCCGGATCGTCGCCCAGCGAGAGCGCCCGGCGCGCCAGCGTCGTCGCCTGGTCCAGCTCGACGCCGCGCGCGGCGAGGATCCTCGCGAGGGCGAGGGCCGCCTCGCGCTCCCCTTGCGCGTCACCGGCGGCGCGGCGCTCGTCCATCCGCGCGCGCCAGTAGGCCTCTTCAGCCCGCGGGCCGCGGTGGCGCGACACCGGCGCGATCGCCCGGGCCCCTGCGAGGACCAGCTGCCCCGCAGAGGCGGGCCCGGCAGGCTCCATCAGCTCCGGCGAATGCAGCGACCTCCTCGCGCCCGACGCTGATGCTGCCCGATCCGGAGGTGAAGAGCTCATTTCGGCGACCCGCTTCGGGTATGCTGAACCCGCTCAGCCTACCAGAACGACCGAGGTACAAGGCCAATCTTCCGGTGCAATCTCGCGCTTTACCGGAGCGTCACCGCGAACGGTAACACCGTGAGCGCCCTCTCTCCGGCCAGGAGAGGCGCCATGGAGGCGGCGAAGGTCCCGACCTCCGGCGCGACGCCGAGCCACTCCGGCAGGAGGACGGAAGCCATCGCCTCCCGCGCGCGCTCCTTGAGCGCTGCGCGGTCGGGAGCCCGAGCGCTGCCCTCGTTCGCTTCGTCGCCCGTCGCCAGGAGCTCCAGCAGCCCGCCGTCATCCTGCTCGATCTCCACAGGCGCGTCCGCCGGCAGCTCCGCCAGCTCGCGCGCGAGCGCGATCGCTCGCTCCAGGCCGCCGAGCTCATCGACGAGCGAGCGCCCTGCGGCCTCGACCCCGCCGAAGATCCGTCCCTCCGCCGATGGTGCGATCGTCTCCAACGGGAGGTTCCGTCCCGTCGTGATGCGCTTCAGGAACAGATCGTAAACCGCCTCCATGGAGGCGAGCACACGGGCGCGTGTGGGCTCGTCCCAGGGTGTGAGCGCCGACATGTACGCGGCGCGCGCTGCCCGCTGAGGATCCGGGTTGGCCGCGACCGTCTCCGCGTTGATCCCGACGTCCGCAAGCGCCTTCCCGACGGCGAACTTGCCGCCCACGACGCCGATCGAGCCGATGATGCTCGTCCGCTCGGCGACGATCTTGGTGCCAGCGCAGGCGAGGTAGTAGCCGCCGCTCGCGGCCATCCCGCCGATCGAGACGACCAGCGGCTTCTGCTGCCGCAGCCGCATCAGCTTCTGCCAGAGCAGATCCGAGGCCAGCGCCGAGCCGCCGGGCGAGTCGATCCGGAGCACGACCGCCTTCGCGCTCTTGTCCTCGATGAGGCGCGTGATCGTTTGCCCGAGCTCGCGCTCGCCGATCCCGTCCGACGAGCCGATGGGCATCCCCTTGGCGCTCATGGTGATGCCGCCGATCGCCGGGACGACCGCCACGTGCGGCGTCCCCAGCGAGCTCGCCCCGGAGACCGAGCGGAACACGTCCACGAGGCTCCGGGAGAAGCTCGCATCGCGCGGGGCGCCGCCGAACCGCGGCACGGAGCGCTCGGTGCCAGCGAGCTTCTTCGCGTCCTCGGTCGCGGACTCGAGATCGCCGATCTCGTCCACGAGCGCCCTCGCCTTCGCCTCCTCAGGCGCGAACGGGCCGTCCTCGAGGGCCTCCCGGAGCTCCTCCTTGCCGCGCCCGTCCACGATGGCCGACAGCCACGCCTCGCGGACCCCGCCGAGCGCCGACTCGAGCGATCGACGCGCCTCGGGGCTCGCCCCTTCCCGCGTGAACGGCTCGCTCGCGCCCTTGAACTTCCCCACCTGGAGGAAGTCGACGTCCACGTTGAGCTTGTCGAGGAGCCCCTTCGCGAACACCAGCTGCGCCGCGATCCCCACCGTGTCGACCTGCCCGGCAGGGCTGAGCCAGAGCTTGCTGCAGGCGATGGACGCCAGCAGCATGGTCGCGTTGTTGTACTCGTCCGCGTGGCACACGACCGGTCGCCCCGCCGCGCGGACATCGCCGAGGATCCGGCCGATCTCGTGGGCCCGCGCGAACGCGAGGCGCGCGCTCCCGAGCCGCACGAGGAACCCCTTCGCGCTCGCGGACTCGGACAGCGCTCGCAGCGACTGCACGAGCTGCGCGTGGGTCCTGCCGCTCGGCGGGCCGAAGAGCGACGCGGACGCGCTCTCGGGGAGCCCGCGCGAGAGATCGATCTCGATGACCGCCGGCTCGTCGAGGCCCGCCGCGGCGGGCGCCGGCAGCGCCGCCGCCCGCTCTCTCCCGGTGCAGCCAGCCATCGATGCCGCCACGGCGAGGGCGCCGACGCCCGTCCACCGCGCCCCGCGAGCTCGGCGCTTACTCATGCTTCATTCCAGGCAGATCCGAGGTGTCGATCGGCGGCGCCGTCGCCCCAGGCGCGGCGGTCGGCGGCGGATGCACGCCGGGCAGATCGCTCGTATCGATGGTGCCGCCCGGGGCGACGTAGTCGTCGGGCACGCGGCCGTCGTCCGGCTCGGCCTCCGGCCCGCGCCGAGGGCGCCCCGACGCGGCCGGCGGGCTCGCGGGAGGAGCGCTCGCCGCGGCCTTTGGGCTCGGCGGAGGAGCGCCCGCCTGCGGGCTCCCCGCGCGCGCGCTCGACGCCGGCTCGGCGACGCTTCCTGGCTCGCCCTGCGCCTTCTCGAGCCGGTCGATGAAGGCCCGGAGCGGGCGCGCGAGCGGGTGCGGCCGGCTCGTCGCCAGCAGGCGCTCGTTCTCGGCGCGCGCGGCCGCGAGATCGCCGGACCTCGCGAGCGCATAGACGAGGAGCGCCCGCGCTCGCCCGGGGCTCTGCTCGATGCTCGCCGCCGTCCGGAGCCGCTCGACGACGGCGGCCCAGCTCGGATGAGCCTCCGCGAGATCGAGCGCGGCCAGCGTCAGCGCGCTCTCCGGCTGCGCGCTCTCGGCCGAGATCGCGCCGACGAGCTTCCGCGCGGAGGCGAGGTCGCCCTGCATGCGGAGCAGATCGATCGCCGCGCGGGTCACCTCGGCGTTCGCCGGCGCGACGCGCCGCGCGTGCTCGACCGCCTTGCGGGCGCGCTCGATCGCGATGTCGAGCTCGTGCCGCGCCGTGTCCAGATCCGCGTCCCCTGCGGCGAGCAGCTGCAGCCGCAACCACCGCACGTCCGCGTTCACCGTCTCGACCCGGGCCAGCGCCGCCGCGACGCGCGGGTCGTCCTCGGCGAGCGCGCTCGCCTTGACGAGCTTGTCCCTCGCCGTCTCCGGATCCCCTTCGGCCAGGCTCCTCTCGCCCTCGGCGAGCAGCGCCGAGACACGATCGTCGCTCGCTGCAGGCCGGGCCTGAACGGCCGGCTTGAGGTACTTCGGCCCGAGGGTCGCCGCGCTCACCACGATGAGGCCGACGACGATGAGGCCGACGACCCACCGCGCGATCCCCGTCCTCCTCGAGGGCAGCGACGTGATCCCCGCGTCGCCGTCCCCCTCGTCGACATAGGAGGGACGCCCCTCGGGCTCCGCGGGTGCGGTCGGCGACCCCGACGTCGCTGCCCGCCGCGACGCGTGGTCTTCGCTCGCCACGCGCGGCGCCCCGCGCCTCGCCACGGGGGCTTCTTCTCCCGGGCTGCCGGCGCGCTCGATGCGCGGCGGTGGTACGCTGTTCGGCATCCGCAGCGGAAGGACGCCTGCAGCGCGCCCCTGCCCCTCGCCGCCGGCGTCCGCGGGCCCGGGCCTGATGCTGCCCTGGCGCGCCTCGGCGACCCCCGCGCCGCGGAGGGTCCGCGGCTCCTGCCGGCGCGCGGGGTGCCCGTCCGGCAGCGGCGGCGCCTCTTCCGGCGGCACCACGACCCCGGGCAGCGCGCTCGGCTTCGTCATCGCCCGCGCGGGGGCGCTGGCCTCGGAATCGTAGGTCGCGGTCTGCGCCCCGCGGCGCGGCGACGGGCGCTCCCTGCCCGACTGGACCTCCCGCACGTCCCGAACGATCGTCTCTGCGTCGTGGATGGACTCGGGGGCGACATCCGCGTCGCTCTCCGCCCGCGGGAGCGGGATCGCGACCGAGTGCTCGGTCTGCGCCGGCGCCGGGCCGCCGAGCCCTGGAGGCGTCAGCGACCTCGAGCGGCCAGGGAACGGCGAGGGCCCGCCGATGCCCAGCGCGGTCCCGGCCATCACGATGCTGCCCGGCCCCTTGAAGAACGGCTCCAGCTCCGCGATCGACCCGAGCCGCCGCGGCCTCGCGTTGCCGCGCGAGATCACGTCGTCGCGAGTGATCTGGCCCTGGCTGATCGCCGCCTGGAGCTCCCGGAGCATCTTGAACTCGAGCTCCCGGCCGCCGAGCGTGCGCACCACCCACTTCTCGGGGAGCGCGCCGTCGGTGCGGCGAACCTTGAACTGGAAGCCGCAGTTCGTGCACTTGACCGTCGTGCCGCGCTCCGACACGAGCGCGTCGTCGAACTCGTACTCGGTGCTGCAACGTTCGCAGGTGACATCCATCTGCTCGACCGGTCCCCGTGTCCTCGCGAACGGCTGGCCCCCAGGCGCGAGCCTGCCGGGGTTCCTCGTTCGGAGGTAGCCGCCCGGAACTCGGCGGAACGGTAGCACGGGTTCCCCTGTGCGCCCCAAAGCGTCGCGCCGCGCCGCGCCGTCCTCCGCTTTCCTCCGCGGTTCAGGGTTCACGGTCCCCTGCGGTTCCCCCTCCCCTGCGGTTCCCCCTCCCCTGCGGTCCCCCTCCCCTGCGGTCCCCCCTGCCCCCCGATGTCGCGTCCGCCGCCGCGTGACCTGCGCGAGGCACGGCACATCGGGGCGGCGCCTCGCCACGCGCGGGCCACATGCCGACGTGAACGCGGCTTCACGGCGAGCGCGCGATCGGCCGAAATACGCCGCGACTTGCCGGGCTTGTGTGGGGCATGTCGCTTGCTACGCTCGTCCGGTCGCGACCGTCACGCGCGAGGGCGCGGCTCCTCGACGCCGGGCGGCCGAATGCTTTCGGGAGACGGTGAATGAAGCGACTTACTCTGCTGGGTCTCGCGAGCGTGCTGGCGCCCCTCCTCGCGGGTTGCCCCATCTACGACGACGACGCCGACAGCCCCTTCTGTGATGCAGTCGTCGACGACTGCACGCCCGGCATCCCGAGCGGCTGTGGCGGGCCAGCCGACTGCTGGATCAACGAGACCTGTGGCGAGGACAACCGATGCCACGTCGGCGACTGCACGACCTGGGGGTGTAGCCGGGGCTTCGAGTGCGTCATCGCCGACGACCACACCGCCGCCTGCGTCGCGAACGGCTCCTCCGGGGAAGGGGGCAGCGGCGGGGCCCCCGGCGACGTCGTGTACTGCGGCAACCCGGACGACTGCGCCGATGGCGAGACCTGCGCGCCGGATGGCACGTGTCAGCCCGGCAGCTGCGATCAGGTCCTCCCGAGCGGCGAGCCGCTCGGGTGCGTCCACGGCTATGTCTGCGAGGGCGACGAGGCCGACGCGACCTGCGTGCCGGCGACCCCGGCCGCGTGCGGCGCCGACGCCGACTGCGCCCGCCTCGGCGCGGACTACCTCTGCGTCAGCGGCATCTGCACCGCGCCTCAGGACCAGTGCTTCGATCAGACGCAGTGTCCGGTCAACGACAAGTGCGTCGAGGGCAAATGCACGCCCGCCTGCAGCGAGGACGCGGACTGCCCCAGCAGCTACCGTTGCGACGCGACCCTCGGCATCTGCTCCCGCCCTGCGCAGCCCTGCGTCATCACCGACGACTGCGGCGGCCCCTCCGCCGTCTGCGTCGACGGCGCCTGTGTTCCGAGGAGCGACGGCGCCGCCTGCCCCGAGGGCGACGTCTGGGTCGAGAACGGCTGCATCCCGAATCAGTCGAGCAACTTCGTGTGCGGCGAGGATGGAGCGCAGGACGTCTGCGCGCCGGGGTCGATCTGTCTGCACCACAGCTGCTACATCTCGTGCGACCAGCCGAACCCGAACGCCTGCGACAACCAGTCGCCCTCGCTGAGCGAATGCAGGACCGTGGCGACGTTCTCCGGCGAGCACCAGGTCTGCGGGTCGAGCGACAACCTCGGCGGTGACTGCGATCCCGAGACGCCCTGCAGCGAAGGCAAGATCTGCATCGACGGCTTCTGCCGGTAACGCCGCGGCGCTCCTCCGCCGCGATCGCTCCTCGGGGCGGGGCAGCCCCCTGCCCTGCTCCCTCCGTGCGCAATACGCCCTTGGCATGCGCGCTGCCTCACGTCCCGCCGGTCACTGTTCCATCCACGTGAATCCACGCTGAGGGATACGCGTTACGCGCCCCCACGCGATACGAACCGACGGAGCCACAATGAAGGCAGACGATCTCGTCAGTTACATGGCCGACATGTTCCCCTACAAGAGAAGGAGCTCACTCGATTGGATCGTTCCCCTGTCGGTCGGGCTCGGCCTCGGCGTCGCCATGGGCGTCGGGGTTGGCGTCCTGGTCGCGCCGACATCAGGTGACGAGGCTCGCCGCCGGCTGCGCGACAGCACGAGCCGGCTGCGCGAGCGCGCGGAGAGGGCCAAGGAGCGCGCCCTGGGCGCTGCGCAGCGGACCCAGGACCAGATCCAGGAGAAGCTCCAGGAGAGCACCGGCTCGTACTCCAACGAGCTCGGCGCCCGCTGAGCGAGCTCCAGGGGGGCGCGAAGGCGCCGCACCGCCCACGCGCGGAGCGGCGCCTTCCATCATTTCCCGGGATGTGCTCCAGCAGCCGAGCGACATCTGCGCAGCCGGAGCGGCACAAGCGATGCTTTTCCGAGAGCAGATGGATTGAACGAGACACCTCGCGAACCGCGGCACAGGGGCACTCGTCGAATGATGTATTACCGGACGCTCACTGCATTCTTCCCAGGTCGCACGGAAGCCGCGGGCGCACTTGGCCGCCTCCTCGCCCTGGGCGTCGCGGCCGAGGACATCAGCATGGTGCCCAGGCAGCACTCCCGTCTGGACGAGATCGAGCTCACGATTCACAGCAAGGCGTCCGAAGGGGCCGCCCTGGGCGCTGTGATCGGAGGGCTCGTCGGGGGTACGCTCGCGGCGATCACGGCAGGAGGCGCGCTGATCATTCCGCGGCTCGACGCGTTCCTGGCGGGGCCCATCGTCGCGTGCCTCGCGGGAGCGGGCGCCGCTGGCGCGGCCGGCACCCTGCTCGGCGCCGTCCTCGGCGCGCGCCTGCCCGAGTACGAGGCGCGCCGGCTCGACGACGGCAGCGCCGGCGGCGGCGCGTTGCTCTCGGTGCGGTGCTTGCCCGACGTTTCCCACAGCGTTGAAGAGGTGCTGAGCGAGAGCGGCGGTCGCCGCATCCGCAAGACCTGCAACCGCAGGGCCTGAAGGAGGACCTGCGCCCGGCGTGGCCCAGCGATCTTGCGAACGAGCGACGGGCGAGCCGCGATCCACGTGCGGACGCGCCGCAACGACCCCACCTTCAGCCAAGGTGACGCGCAGCAGGTGCCTGCTGGATCAGGGCGAAGAGCCGAGATGGCTCTGGGACCGCGTCTGCTCATCGAGGACGAGCTCGACCGCCTGGGCCAGCGCGCTCTTGACGTAGCTGCGCGTCGCGAGCGACCCGAGCCTGCTGAGCACGCGCGGCGTCAGGCCCCCGCCGAGCAGGAACCCCAGCCCAGCCGCCGCTGCGATCGCCACGTGCGGGTTGTCCCGCGCGAACGCCGAGACCGCCCGCTTGACCTCCGCCGCGTCGAGCCGGCTGAGCGCGTCGTTGACCACCTCTCGCGCGTCGCGCTCCCCTTCGGCCTCGACCTCACGTGCCGTCATGATGACCTCCTCAACTCAGCCGTGTAACGACCCGTCCGATCAGGTAGCCCACTGCGGCCACCGCGAGGAGCGTGGCCACAGGGCGCTCTTGCACGAGCGAGACGAGCCGCTCGTCCGCGCGGCGGACCTCGCCGAAGAGGCGAGGGACGGCGGCGGGAACGTTCGCTCGCCGCTCTCGGCGTCCGGACTCTTGTTCGATGTCTGCATCGTTGGCGATCATCGTGAACCGGTCTCCAGCAATGCCCGAACCACCGCGCGACGTGCATCGGCTGCACGATCCGGAGATCGACCCACCGGCGCGGGGCAGCAGGACGAGGAGCGCCAGCGGAGAAGCGCGCGCGACGAGCGCGGGGCGGAGCGCCTTCCGGGACGTTCGTGCTCACGGACGGAAGGGCGAGCGCGCGACGCGCGTCTGGACCTCGCGACCTCGCGACCTCGCGCGCGAGCGCCGCGCTTGCGGGCCGCGCTCGCCGGGTGACGGGCTCCTGGAGATCGCTGGCCACACGACGGCGCGCGGCGCAGCGCGCGCGCTAGAAGCGGACGCCGAACGCCCGGAGCGCGCCGCGCAGCGCCTCCGCGCCGTCGCACACCGCCACCCGCTCGGCCTGGGACACCTCCGCAGCCCGCGTCGGGTCCCCGTTGAACCAGACGGCCCGCATCCCTGCCGCGAGGGCGCCGCCGACGTCGGCGGCGAAGGAATCGCCGACGTGGACCACCGCGGCGAGCGGCGCACCGAGGCGCTCGGCCGTCCACGCGAAGATCTCCCTGCCCGGCTTCTCGAACCCGAGCCGCCCCGAGTCCGCCACCGCCACGAAGTGCGCCGACCAGCCGAGCTCTTCGATCAGCTCCTCGAGCCGGCCCTCCGAGTTCGACAGCACCGCGACCGGCACGCCGGCCTGCCGGAGCTCGATCACGACGTCGATCATCCCCGCGATCGGGCGGCGCCAGAGGTTCTTCCGGGGCTGCTCCGTCCAGAGCCAGTCCACCGCAGCGTCGAGCGCGCTGGCCTCGACGCCGCCCGCCTCGAGCAGGCGGCGCATCATGATCTTCCACGGGTGGCCGCCGAGCCCGCGCTGGATCGCCTCGTTGTACGCGCGCCAGCCCTCGTCCACCGCCCCGTCCAGCCGCTCCGGAGGCGCGGCGATGCCCCGCTCGGCGAGGCGGGCGGAGAGCAGCCCGGTGTCGAGCTCCACCAGGGTCTGGCCGAAGTCGAAGGAGACGGCTGTGGCAGGCTCGTTGCGCATGATTACTCGGCGTACATCGCCTCGATCTCGCGCGCAAAGTTCTGGCTCACATTGCGCCGCTTGATCTTGAGCGTCGGCGTCAGCTCGCCGTCCTCGATGGTGAAGCCGCGCGGCAGGATCGAGAACTTCTTGATCGTCTCGACCTGCGCGAGCTCGCCGTTCACCTCGTCGACGGCCCGCTGCACGGCCTCCCTGATCTCGGGCGACGCATGCGAGAGATCGCGGCCGAGCCCGCGCTCGGCCGCGAGGCGCTTCACCGCGTCGGGGGCCAGCACGAGCAGGGCCGTGAGGAACTTGCGCCCATCGCCGACGACCACCGCCTCGGCGATGAGGTCGTGGCGCTTGAGCGCCTCCTCGATGTTCTTGGGCGAGATGTTCTTTCCGCCGGCCGTGATGAGGATCTCCTTCTTCCGCCCGGTGATGTGGAGGAACCCTTCCTCGTCGAATCGGCCGAGATCCCCCGAGCGGAGCCAGCCGTCGACCAGGGCCTGCGCGGTCGCCTCTGGCTCCTTGTAGTAGCCGAGGAACACGGTCGGCCCCTTGACGAGGATCTCGCCGTCGTCCGCGATCTTCACGTCCATGCCTGGCACCGACGGCCCCACGGAGCCGAGCTTCGTCCGGCCCGGCATGTTGTAGCTCGTCGCGCCGGTCACCTCGGACTGGCCGTAGACCTCGGTGATCAGGATGTCGAGCGACGCGAAGAACTCGAGGACCTCCTTCGCGATGGGGGCCGCGCCGCTGCTGAACGCGTGCGCCCGGCCGAGCCCCACGGCCGCCTTCACCTTCGCGTAGACCAGCGTGTCGAAGGCGCGGTGCTGAAGCGCGAGCAGCGGCCCCGGCGGCTCGCCTCGGGCGCGGAGCTCGCTGTGCTGCAGCCCGACGCGCCTCGCCTGATCGAGCATGATCTTCTGCAAACCCTTCGCGCCGGAGAGCTTCGCGTCGATCCCGTCCCTCAGCTTCTCCCAGACGCGCGGGACCCCGAAGAAGGCGGTAGGCCGCACCTCTTTGAGGTTGTCGGCGAGCGCCGCCATCGACTCGGCGAAGTACACGGCCGCGCCGACCGAGGCCGGGATGTGGATCGTGAACATCTGCTCGGCGACGTGCGAAAGAGGCAGGTAAGAGAGCGCGATGTCCCGGGACGAGCACGGCATGAGGCGCGCCGCCATGTCCGCCGAGCGCGTGAGGTTCTCATGGCTCAGCATGACCCCCTTCGGCGGCCCCACCGTCCCGGAGGTGTAGAGCAGCGTCGCGAGGCCGTTCGGCTCGAGCGCGTCGAGCCGCTGCTCGAGCAGCTCGTCCGAGACGCGGTCGCCCCGCGCGAGGAACTCATCCCAGGCCAGGATCCGCGGATCGCGCGGATCGCCCGCGAACTCCGCGCCCCGCATCAGCACCACCCACGAGAGCTGCGGCAGCCGATCCCACTGGCTCAGCACCTTCTCCAGCTGGGCCCTGTCCTCGACCAGCACCACCTGCGACCCCGCATGGCGCACGACGTGGCGCACCTCCTCGGGCGAGCACGTCGTGTAGATGCCCGCGGGAGCGCCTCCGATCGCCATGCAGGCCACGTGGAGCACCACCCACTCGGGCCGGTTGAAGCCGAGGAGGCTGACCGTGGCGCCGGGATCGAGGCCGAGCGCGAGGAGCGCCTTGCCGGCGCGCCGCACCTCGCCCGCGTACTCCCTGAAGCTGGTCATCCTCCAGAAGCCCCCCTCCTTGACGTAGTGGGCAGGAGCCTCGGGACGCGCCTTCGCCTGGCCTAGCAGGCGCCGCGGTATCGAGTCACAGGGCATCGGGCTACCTCGTTCACGGGCAAGGGTGCGCAATCGCAGGCGAATTTTCCTGCGCCTCCCGGGGTCCGGGACCGCCTGGGGGAGTGACGCCCCGCACAGTAGCAGCAGACACCGCGGCGTTCTGAGGGTGAAACGTTCCCGCCGGGCGCTTCTGTCCGGCGGCGCTCCGAGCGCACGCTCGGCGGATCGCGCGCTGGAGCAGGCCGAGCGCGCGGCGGTCCTCGCCGCGGTTCCGGGCGGGACGCCGGCTCGCCGTCATGGGCGAGCCGCTCGTCCTCGGCCCGCTGCCGCGCAAACGCTGGCCCGCGCTGTCGTCAGCTTGACTGCACGTCTTTGGATCAGGACCATTCGGCGGTGGGCGAGCGCAAAGGGACGATCGAGGAGGCTGACTGGGCGGCGGACTCCGCCCGCAGCAACGAGCTCGCCGCCTCGGGCCCGCCGGAGCGCGTGCGGGCAGCGATCGACGGCGGGACCCTGGTCTCCAGGCAGGGGCTCGCCCCCGCGCCCGAGCCCCCGCCCACCGTCCAGGTGCGGCGCGCGGATCGCGACGCGCCGACCACGGTCGGCCGGGATGCGCCGCCGGACGCGCCGCCGTCGCCCTCGGATCGGCACGCGCGGAGCTTCGGAAAATACAGGTTCATCGCGACGCTCGGGCACGGGGGCATGGCGGACGTGCACCTGGCGGTCGCGGTGGGGCCGGCGGGCTTCAGCAAGCTGCAGGTCATCAAGCGCCTCCGGCCCAACATCGCGGACGAGCCCGAGTTCCGGGACATGCTGCTCGACGAGGCCCGCCTCGCCGCCCGCCTGAACCACCGCAACGTGGTGCAGACCAACGAGGTCGGCCTCGCGGACGGCGAGTACTTCATCGCCATGGAGTACCTCGACGGCCAGCCGTTGAGCCGGGTGATCTCCCGCGCGCGAGAGCAAGCGCGGGCGATCCCGTTCGCCGTCCAGTTCTGGATCCTCAGCGAGGTGCTGGCCGGCCTCCACTACGCCCACGAGCTCGTCGACTACGACGGGACGCCGCTCAACGTCGTTCACCGCGACATCAGCCCCCACAACATCTTCGTCACCTACGACGGGCAGGTGAAGATCGTCGATTTCGGGATCGCGCTCGCCGCGCACCGCCTCGTCGAGACGCAGACCGGCACGATGAAGGGCAAGGTCGCGTACATGGCGCCGGAGCAGGCGTTCTCGCACTCTTCTCAGATCGATCGGCGCGCGGACGTCTTCTCGGCCGGCGTCATCCTCTGGGAGATGCTCGCCGGCCGCCGCCTCTGGCGTGGGCTGTCGGATCCGCAGATCATCTCGCGCCTGATGCGGGACATCCCGGACCTGCGGTCCGCGCGCCCCGAGGTGCCCGTCGAGCTCGCGCGCATCTGCGCCAAGGCGCTCGCGCATTCGCCCGACCAGCGCTATTCGACGGCCGCCGCCTTCCGCGCGGAGCTCGCTCGCTACACGGAACGCCTGGAAGAGCAGGTGACGGCCGAGCAGCTCGGCGCGCTCATGCGCGAGCTGTTCGCCGGCGAGCGGTCCGAGATCCGGGCGATCATCGATCGCCAGCTCAAGCAGCTGCAGGAGCACGGCGCGGAGGCGGGGAGCGCGGGGCTCGCCGGCCGCGCGCCGAGGCTGCCGTCGCTGCCAGGGCGCGAGCCCCTCGACTCGGATCCTCCCGCGCAGGAGGACGGCGCGACCACGGGCTCTTCGCCGTCGGCGCCCACGCGCGCCCTCCACCGCTCGAGCCCTCCGCAAGCGACGCTCCACGCCGTCGTGCGGACCGAGCCGGCCACGGCCGTTCAGCCCGCGCCAGCGCCGCGGCGCTCCCGGTTGCCGCTCGTCGCGTTCGCGGCGGTCATCGCGCTGGTCGGCGCCGCGACGCTGTACCTGAAGCTGCGCGATCCGGTCCAGCAGAGCCTCCGCGTGGCCCCGCCGCCGGCCCAGAGCGCGCTGCCCGCGCCGGAGCCCTCGCCGCCATCCGCCGCGATCAGCGCTCCACGCGAGCAGACCGACGCGTCGCTCCTCCGCGCATCGATCAAGGCGAGCCCCGCCGGCGCGAAGATCTTCGTCGACGGGGTGGAGCTCCCCTCGAACCCGTTCGACGGCAAGCTCATCAAGGACGGCGCGGCGCACCGGATCGAGGTCTCCGCGCCAGGCCACGCCACGCAACGACGGATGCTCGTGTTCGACCGGGACATCGAGCTCGAGATGACGCTCTCCCACGCGCAGAGAGGGCCGGCCCCCGCGGCCACGACGACCCCGAAGATCGTCAAGCCCCCCGCCGAGGCGGATCCCACCGTCCCGCCGCCGAAGCCCGATCCCTACTGACGCGCGGGGCCCGCGGGCGGCCGTTACAGATCCTGGTAACCGATCGGCGGCTCGACGAGCTTCGCCGCCTTGGCGACGCCGCGGAACACGTAGTCGGAGTAGCTGTAAGGCCCGTCCGACCACACGAGGAAATCGTCCGCGAGCACCCCGTTGGGCGCTCCCTCGCAGAGCTCCGGCGCCGCCATGACGGGCCCTTCGTTGTAGATCGGCGCCGACGCGTTGACCGCCTCCTCGGCCTCTTCCATGGCGGCCAGCGCGCCGGCGTGCCGGTCGGCGTCGAGCTCGTCGACGGGGTAGAGCTCCCAGTCGAGCATCACGAGCTCCGGGTGCGGGGGCTCGTTCGGGGCCGACGCGAAGGGGGCGTGCGTGGCCTCGGGGAGGCCCGTCCGCGCGAGCGCCTCGATCAGGCGGCTCCGGTAGCGCAGCGCCGCGTCATCCGGGGTCCAAAACGCCGTGAGGGCCGCGATCACGTCCTCGGTCTTTGCCTCGCGCCACAGCGAGGGGTCGCGCGAGCCGAGATCGAGCGCGCGCTCCTTCCGGAGGCGCGCCTGGAAGGCCGACGCGTGCGGCGCGAACTCCGGCAGCTCGGCCAGGGCGTGATCGACGGACCAGTGGAGCCGATGATCGACCTCGCGCACGTACCGGTGCTTGCCGAGGGCGCGGAGGAGTCGGGCGATTTCGTCGGGTGTGCGCGCTGCGAACGACCAGGCAAGCATCATGGGGCAAGGCTCATCGATCCGTGCAGGGGATGGCACGCCGAGCTGGCTCGCCGATGCCGATCGGGCGGCGGGCACCTCGGCACGACGTGAATTCCCATCGCTCGGCCGCGGTGTCGATCACTTCTTGCCGGGGAGGTGCCACACACCGGCGAACCACACCAGGGATCCGTCTGCGCGACGCACGGTGGTGGCAGGCGCGAAGTACGCGCCCGGCGGGACGGGCTCCCATCGTCCCTGCTGCCACGCCCAGCGGCGGCTCCGCCACTGCCACTCGCCGTCGATCCACACATCGCCCGGCCGCTCGGACGGCGAGATGATCTCGACCCGCGCAGGCGGCGGAGGGTACGGCACGACCACCGTCGTCTCGCTCGGCAGGTGAGGGCCGGTCGGAGGCAGCGGGAGCGAGCCGCCGCAGCCCGCGAGCACGAGGAGCGACGCGAGCGGGATCCCGAGCGCGCGGCGCAGAGCGGCGTTCATCCTGCGTCGATCCAGGAGAGGTACGCGTCCAGGACGTCGCGGCCGACGAGCAAGCACTCCAGCGTCGCGAGCGCGAGGAACGGGCCGAACGCCATGCGGGCCTGACCGAACCCTTCGCGAGGCTCCTCCGCGAGCGGATCTTGCGCCAGCTCTTCCTCGGCGGCGGCCCGCTCCTCGGGGGACATGGCCGCGAGCTCGGCGCGGATCTGCTCCCGCTCGAGGCGCACCGCCTCGGGCTCCTCGATGCTCCCGCGCAGGAGCAGCATGGCGATCGCGATGATCGATCCCTGGATGGCGCCGGCGCCGAGCACGAACAGGGCGCCCCCCCAGCCGAACCACGCGCCTGCCAGCATGAGGAGCTTGGCGTCGCCGAGGCCCATGCCGACGCGGCCGCCGCGGATCCGCGGGTAGATCACGACGAACGGGAGCCAGACGATGCCGAAGCCGACCGCGGCGCCGACGAGGGCGTCGACGAAGCCCATCGATCGCAGCGACGCGGTCGCGACGCCGAGCACCGCGCCGCCGATGGTGATCGAGTCGGGGATGAACATGTGCTCGAGGTCGATGAACGTCGCCGCGAGCAGCCCGAGCGCGAGCGCCAGGCCGGCTGTGTACGTGGCGAGCGCGTGGAGGGCCGGCGTCGTCCCGGGGAGCCGGAGGATGATGACCTCGATGATCGCGAGCGAGAGCAAGCCGCCCGCCGCCTCCACCAGGGGATACCGCGGCGACACGGGCGCACCGCAGCAGCGAGCGCGGCCGCGCAGGAGCAGGTAGCTGAGGACGGGGATGTTGTCGTAGGCGCGGATCGGCGCGCCGCACGCCGGGCAGCACGAGCCTGGACGGACGACGCTGAGCTCGCGCGGGACGCGATGGATGACGACGTTGAGGAAGCTCCCCCAGAGCAAGCCGAAGCAGAGCCCGAAGGCGCGCAGGAACCACGGGGGAAAATCGGCGAGCATCACCTGGGGCTCACGTCCTCGGGCTCGACGCGGCGAGCCGGAGCATCATCGTGAGCGCCTGCTCGAGCTCTGCGATCGTCGGTTGCACGGGGTTCTCGGCGAGCGCCGCCTTGAGGTCGACGAGGCGGCCGCCGAGCTCCTGGTAGTGACGGCGCACACCCTCGGTCGGCGCCTCGGCGACCCACCGCTTCACGATCTCGCGCAGCTCGTCGAGATCGCTGCCAGCGAGGAGCTGCGCCATCTGCGAGGCCATCGGATCCGGTGCGCCGCTCACGCCCTGCCCCATCCCGGCCAGCATAGCGCGGGCACTTTGACGGGCGAGGGGTCCTGCGACATAAGGCGAGGCGCTCACGAGGAACCGTGCCGACGAGGACGCCTGCCGTTGCCCTGATCCTGCTGGCCGCCGGCATCGCCGGAGGGGCCGGCTGCAGCCGCGCCGAGCAGCGAGAGCCCGGGGAGGAGCGCGCGGACGGAGGCGCCCCGCAGGCGCCCGCGCCCCAGGGGAAGGTGCTCGAGGCGGCCGAGAACGAGTCGCCCGCTGCGAGCGCGACGCCGCGGGCCGGCGCCGCGGCGGCCGGGCCCGCGCGGATCGAGATCCCTGCTGGAAAGCTCGTCGCGGGCAGCACGCCCGGGGACAAGGGGCGCGATCCGACGCTCGAGCCGGCGTTGCTCGACGTCGAGCTGGGCGGCTTCACCGTCGATCGCCACCTGTACCCGAACGATCCTGCGCAGCCTCCGCTCACCGGGGTGACGCGGGCGCGCGCCTCGGAGCTCTGCCAGCAGGCCGGCGGGAGGCTGTGCACCGAGCTCGAGTGGGAGCGCGCGTGCAAGGGCCCCGAGGGGACGCCCTACGCGGGCGGCGCGGCGTGGGACCCGGCGTGCGCCAAGGCGCCCGCGTCGTGCGCATCCGGGTTCGGCGTCGTCGGGATGGGCGCTGCGCTGCGCGAGTGGACCGCGAGCGACATCGCGCCGATCGAGAACCTCCAGCCCAAGGCCGCCGCCGTGCGCGGGGCCACGGCGAGCGCGAGCGCCGTGGATCACCGGTGCGCGCGCCGCGCGGCGGTCGATCCGGCGGTGTCGGGCGACGACATCGGCTTCCGGTGCTGCCACGGCGCGCCGAACGCGGCGTTGATCCCGTCGCCGCAGTGGCAGCAGACGTTCCGGCGCGCGGAGATCGGGCCGCAGCAGGTCGCAGAGCTGCTCGCGTCGGTGCCGCAGCTGCGCGACCTCGGCGGGCAGATCTCCTTCTTCAAGGAGCCCGACGACGCGAACGCCGTGCTCAGCCGGGGCCGGACGCGGCTCTCGCCGAGCGGCGCTCCGGCAAGCCAGCCCGCGCCGGGCCCGCCCCCGAACACCACGCTCACGACGTCTCCGCTGCTCTGGAACCCGGTCCCGGGCGAGGAGGTGCTCGTCGTGACGGGAAAGGCCGACGACGACGCGTTCATCGTGGCGTTCCTGAAGCTCCCTGGAGATCGCTACCGCATCGCGTCGTCGCTGCTGCTCAAGGACGACCCGGGGCCGCTCGCGCTCGGGTTCAACGGCTACGTGCGGCGACGGCTCGCGTGGGCGACCTGCTGGGACTGCCGCGGCGAGTCCGGCAACATCACCTACCGGGACGACAGCCGCGTGGTGATCACGCAGAAGTGACCCCGCGGCGGCGCGGGCCGGACACCGACGCGCCCCGGCGCCTCAGGTGTCGGCGCCGAGCAGGGTGTGCTGGTAGGTCGTGCCGTATTCGATGATCCGCTCGACAGCGTCGACGAACTCCGAGCGGTCGAGCGACTCGGTGGGCAACTCGGCGCACAGCAGGATCTCGTTCCGATCATCGAGGGCGAACTTGGCGACGCGCATGTCGCGGTTGGCCTCGAGCAGATGACGGAGCAAGCCGAGCACCTGGCCGGTGCCCTCGGCCAGGGGTGGCATCGCAGCGCCGCCCTGGGCGTCGAGCAGATCGAGCACGCCGAACATCGAGAGCACGACCCAGTTCTCGGTGC
Organism: Sorangium sp. So ce117; assembly: GCF_051524395.1. Taxonomy (NCBI): domain Bacteria; kingdom Pseudomonadati; phylum Myxococcota; order Polyangiales; family Polyangiaceae; genus Sorangium; species Sorangium sp. So ce117. The sequence goes on along the minus strand of NZ_CP150309.1, from coordinate 12,408,965 downwards.
ACTGGACGTAGAACGGAGGGAGCTCGACGACCCCTTCCTCGCGCGGACGGATGCGCAGGGTCGACGGCTTCGTCAGCTCGGCGCTGTAGCCGATCTCCTCCGTCCAGCGCTGCAGGGTCGCCACGTCGATCACGGGTTACGTGATCGCCCTGCCGCCGCCGGAGATCAAGATGCGGCGCGCTGGAAGCCCCCTCGCAGGGGCGAGCGACGGAGGCGAGGGGCGCTAGAGGCTGAGGACGGCGTCCTCTCCCCGGTCGGCGAGCTTCGCCGCGATCAGGCTGAGCAGCGCTTGCCTCCGCTCCTCGAGCTCGACGAGCGCGCGCGGCGGCACCAGCTCCTCCTCGATGCCGCCGGGGCGCAGCGCCGCGGCGGCCTCCTCGGGGCCGAAGCGCGCGAGCGCATCGCGAAGGGCCCGGGGGAACCGTACCGCTTCCACGAGGCGCTCGAGCTGCCGATCGAGCTCGTGCGCCTTCACGTGCAGCGGGAAGGCGCTCGCGTTGGCCTCCAGGCTGAGCGCTCCCGCGTGCACGTCGATGACGATCTCCTTCCGGAGCCCGTTGCCCGCCAGGTAATCGAGCACCAGCACCTCCAGGTAGTCGCGGAGGATGACCGTGCGCTCGCCGCGCACAGGCGACAGCGACCGAGCCCAGCGCGCCCACACGTCGAGCTCGGGCGCGTCGTCGAAGCGTACGGACCGCCGGCGAGGCGAGAGCCAGCGCGGGCCGGGCGGACCGGGAGCCGGCGCGAGGACCAGCGCGTCGACCGTCCCGTCGTTCATGACGGCGAGGCGACGCAGCAGCTTGCGCGCGTTCGGCTCCCGGCCGACGAGCGCCGCGAGCTCGCCGATGCCGATGCGTCGCGCCGCTGCGGCGGGCACGACATGCGCGCCGAGCGCCCTCGCCATGCGGTAGAACGCGAGCGGGCGCCGGAACGCGAGCGGGGCCTTCTTCTGCGCCGGCGCGAGCTTCACCTTCACCTCGCGCGGGGCCGCTCCTTCCGCGGGTGCGCCCAGCGAGAGCGTCGCCTCGAACCGGCCGTCCGCCACCTTGCCCGTGAGCCGCAGCGCGCGCAGGGGAGAGCGCTGGAGGGCGCGCGCGACGCGCGATTCCCCCGCGGCCCAGGCGCTCGACGCGGGAGGTGAGCCCTGCTCGGCCGGCGGGCGCGCATCGCTTGCCGGGCGCGCATCGCCTGCCGAGCGCGCATCGGCCGGCGGGCGCGCCGTGGGCGCGCCGATCGCGGGCGCGCTCTCCTCGTCGACGAGCGCAGCGATCGCGCCGACGGACCCGTCGCTGCGCTCGGACGACGGTCGCGCGCACGAGACCGCGAGCAGCGCCGCCGCGACGAGCATGCGCGGCGCCCCGACGCCGCCGAGGCGCCGCAGCGGTCCGCGCGCCGATCCGGGGGCGCGCAGGTCGCGCGCACACCGGCTCATCCGTCCTTCGAGAGCCCGCGCGGATGGTCCGGCGAGGACCCGCCCTCGGCTAGACGTTGCGACGACGCCTCGTCGGCCAGCGACCGCGAGCGCCCCTCATCGGTCGGAGCCTGCAAGCCTGACGCCCGCGCGCTCGCCCCGAGCGACGCGCCGCCGATGACGCGCTCGAGGAGGAACTGCTCCACGCGCTCGATGACCATCTTCTTGCGCTCCAGCGGGACGACGTGCGTGCCGCCGTTCACCATCATCAGCTCTCCGCGCGGCAGCGCCGCCGCCATCTCCTCTGCGAGCCGAGGCGGGGTGAACGTGTCGCGATCGCCCGCGATCACGAGCGCGGGCACGTCGATCTGCGGGAGCAGATCGAGCGTCGAGTGCTCGCCGGCGCTGCGCAGCATGTGGAGGAACATCGAGAAATCGATGTCGACCATGTGCCGCATGTACGGCAGCAGATCCGCCGGCGTGACCGCGCTCGCGTCGACCTCCCGCGTGAGCAGCGCGATCCGCAGCGCCATCGGCGCGGGCACGCGGCTCCAGAGCGCGCGCGCGATGTGCGGGTACGCGTCGACCTGCTCGATCAGGCGCGGCAAGAGCTGCGCGAGCACGTCCGTGCCCTTGAAATGGTGCGTGATCCTGCCGGACGAGCCGCAGATCAGCACGAGCCCGCGCACCCCCTCGCGGTGGGTCCGCAGGTGCTCCAGGACGACCTGGCAGCCCATCGAGTGCCCGAAGAGCACAACAGGGCCGTCGCCGATCGACGCGCGCACAGCAGCCAGATCGCTGGCATGATCGCGCAGCTCGACCGCCTGCGGATCACCAGGCAAGCTGCTCCGACCGTGGCCGCGATAGTTCCAGTGGGCGACGTTGACCGTACGGGCCAGGTCGTCCCACAGGTACTTCCAGATGAAGCCGTCGCACGCGATGCCATCGCAGAGCACCGCGGTGAGGCGTCCCGAGCCCGCCCCGACCCCGCTGGCGAAGCTTCCGCTGCCGCCGGGACCTTCCCGGTAGCGGACGTAAATCCGCGTACCGTCCTTCCCGGCGGCGAAAAGCTCTCGGCCCATCGATCCCCGAGCGACGCGGCTTTACGCGAGGCTCGCGGCGATGTTAGTCGCCGCTGTCCTCGTCGTCAGCCACGTCATTGACACTCGGAAGCTTTTTGATGTCTATCCGCGCCAGCTTCCACGCGCGCTGCACAACCCAAGAAAGCGAGCGATCGAGCCGCGCCGCTTCCTCCTTGATTTCCTGCAGCATCGACTCCGGAAAGTAGAGGCTCTGCTTCCGCTTGTCCGTCTTCGAGGCTTCGTTGTTTTTCGCCAGCGTGTCCTTGTCGGTCATACGCTCTAGGGGCTCCTCCCGATCCGCCACAGAAGAGCACCTTAGCGTACGGTGCACTTCCGTGGAAAGCATTCGTTTTTCCATGATGCCGATTGCGGCCACTATGTGTGTATTACCGCGATAGGCGCTCTGCGTCATGATTCCGGGAATGCGATCTTCCCCGCAATCGCGCTTGCCGCGACGATGAGGGGACTGGCCAGGTAGACCTGGCCGGGCCCGCTTCGCCCCGGGAAGTTCCGGTTGATGGCCGAGACCGTGACCTGTTCCTTGCGGTCGGATACACCGGGACCGGCCTTGATGCACGCACCGCAGGAGGGGTCGACGAGCTCGGCGCCGGCTTTCTCGAAGATCTCGAGGTAGCCCTTGGCCTCGGCGTAGCGACGGATGTCCTGCGAGCCGAACTGGATGTAGAGGTGCACGCCGTCAGCGACGCGCTTGCCCCGCTCGACCGCCTGGCGCAGCACGGACGCGTACATGTCCATGTCGGCCTTCTTGCCGCCCGTGCACGAGCCGCCGTACGCGATGTCGATCTTCACCGGACCGCCGGCGGCCTCATCGAGCGACCGCAGCGGCACGCCGTTCCGCGGATCGCCCGGCGTCGCGACCATCGGCTCGACCGACGCGAGATCGACGTCGAACGTCGCCATGTACTCCGCGCCGGGATCCGCGCGCACGATGCGCGCGCGCACGTCCTCCGCGGCGAGCCCGCGCTGCTCGACGAGGTAGCGCACGATCTCCTCGTCAGCCTCGATGATCCCCGTGAAGCCGCCCGCCTCGACCGCCATGTTGGTGAGCGTCGCCCGCTCGTCGAGCCCCATCGCGCGGACGCCATCACCCGCGAACTCGAGCACCTTGCCGATGCCCTGGCCCGTCTTCCAGAACGGCCGCGAGAGCAGGAACAGCATCACGTCCTTCGCCGTGACCCCCGGCCCGAGCCGCCCCGTCAGGTTGAAGCGCACCGACTGCGGCACCGCGACGCGGACGTCGCGCGTGAGCCACGCGTTCGCCATGTCCGTCGAGCCGACGCCGAACGCGAAGCACCCGAGCGCCCCCGCCATGCAGGTGTGCGAGTCGGTCCCGGCCACGATCTGCCCTGGCAGCGCGAGTTCCTCGATCACCTTGTTGTGGCAGATGGCCTCCGAGCCCACGGTCCTGCCGTCGCGCTCGACCTCGCCGTACAGCTTGATCCCGTGTCGCTCGGTGAAGGACTGCTGCACCGTCGCGAGCGACGCCGCCTGCTCCCGCAAGCCCAGCCTGAGGTGCGCCTCCGGCATCACGCGATCGAGGAACGTCAGGTGATCCCTGAAGGCGAAGACGCTCTCCGGCTCGGTCACGACCGCGTCCGGCCCGACGCCCGCCCGGAAGAGCGACTCGGCCATCGGCGTGACGTACTCGTGCGAGAAGCGCACGTCGATGCGGGCGAAGAGCGCGTCTCCAGGCTTCACCGCGGGGACGCCGATCTTCCCTGCCCGGGCGTCCACGATCGCGTGCGCCGCGATGATCTTCTCGCACAGCGTCATCGGCCGCGGCGGCGTGGCCAGGGTGGGCGGCGAGACCTCGCCGGCCATCCGCGCCTTGTTGTAGGCGAAGAGGCCACCGTACTCGACGACGTCGGCGCTGATCGGGTCGAGCCCGCGGGTGAACTCGCCGATCGGGATCTCGTCGCCCCGCGCGATCCGGTCGAGGAGCGAGAAATCGGTCGTCGTGAGCAGCCCGATGTTCTGGCAGTTCTGGCCGTAGATCTTCTCGATGCTGCGCGCGACGACGATCTGGATCCCCGCCTCGCGCTCCGAGTACGGCGCCGTCTCGCGCGAGCTGCCGCACCCCTTCGAGCGCCCGCTGACGATGACGCCGAAGCCGCCGTTCTTGATGGCGTCGCGCTCGATGTGCCCGCCGCGCAGCCCGACCAGGCAGTAACGGGCGAGCGTCTCGTCGTAGTAGTAACAGACCCAGCCCGGCGTGAGCTCGTCGGTCGAGATGTTGTCGATCAGCGCGTGCTGCTCGGCATCGAAGCGAAGCTCGCCGCCCGCCAGCTGCTGCTTCAGGAGCGCCGGGTCCTCGGTCAGGTAGAGGGTCCTCCCGGTGACTTGAACGGACTTCCGGCGCGGGATCGGCATCTGCACCTCGGACGCCCCGGGACGCGCGGCGCGCGCTGGGACCTCTCCACACCTAGTCGCTCTGGGCGGAGGCGCCAACGGCGGTCTTTGCCGGCGTGCGCGGAGCTCCGCGCACCTTACGTCGAAGGCAGGAAATCCAGCATGAGCCGAGGAGCGCCTGGACGGCAGCGTGCCTTGACGACGCACCGGGGAGATGGTGTCTTCGCGGCCGCGGCCGGGCCGCGAGCGATGACCCGACCCACGATCTCCAGCGTTCCCGTCGCGATCCTCGGCGCCGGCCTGACGGGCATGGCAGCGGCGTATCACCTGGGACGGGCCGCCGTGCCGCATCGGGTGTTCGAGCGCCTGCCGCGCCCGGGCGGCCACGCAATCACGCTCGAGGACGCCGGCTTCCGCTTCGACCGGACAGGGCACCTCCTCCACCTGCGCGACCCCGCGACCCGGGAGCTCGCGCTGAGCTGGCTGGGCCCCGACCCGCTCGAGATCGAGCGACGTTCGATGATCTGGTCGAACGGCACATACACCCGCTATCCGTTCCAGGCGAACACCTTCGGGCTGCCGCCCGCGGTGGCCTACGACTGCCTCCGCGGCTTCATCGAGGCGCACTTCGCCAAGGACAGACCAGAGCCAAGGAACTTCGAGGAGTTCTGTCTGGCGCACTTCGGCGAGGGGATCAGCCGCCACTTCATGCTCCCCTACAACAGCCGCCTCTGGGGCGTGCACCCGAGCGAGATCACCGCCGACTGGTGCTCCCGCTTCGTCCCGATACCGAAGCTGGAGGACGTGCTCGCCGGAGCGGTCGGGCTGAACGACCGGGAGCTCGGCTACAACGCGAGGTTCCTCTACCCGCGGCTCGGCATCGGGCAGCTGACGCACGGGCTCGCGCGAGCGCTCGCCGAGCAGCGGCCGCGGGACGCGGGAACGCCGGCGATCGAGCTCAGCCGCTCTCCCAGGTCGATCGACTGGCGCGCACGCGAGCTCGTGTTCGACGACGAGATCGTCCGCTACGACGTGCTCGTCTCGTCCGCGCCGCTGTCCGCGCTCGTCAGGCTCCTCTCGGACGCGCCTCGCGCCGTCGGCGAGGCGGCCTCCCGGCTGCGCTGCACGCACCTCTACTACCTCGATGTGGCGCTCGACACGCCGTGCGGGCAGCCGCTGCACTGGGTGTACGTCCCGGAGGCGAAGTACCCGTTCTACCGCGTGGGCTGCTACTCCCACTTCTCCGCCGCCATGGCCCCGCCAGGCAAGGCCGGCCTCTACGTCGAGCTCGCCGATCGCGCCGAGCCCGATCTCGCGGCGCTGCTCCCACGCGTCGCCGAAGGCCTCGTCGAGATGGGCCTCATCCCCGCCCCGAGCGCCATCCGCTTCGCCCGCCTGCGCCGCATCGACCACGCGTACGTCGTGTTCGATCACAGCTACTTCGGCTCGCTGGAGGCGGTGCGGCCGTTCCTCGAGGGCCAGCGCATCCTCTCGTGCGGGCGCTACGGCGGCTGGAACTACTCCTCGATGGAGGACGCGCTCCACTTCGGGCGCGACGCGGCCCACCGCGCGCAGGCGCTCCTCGGAGGCGCGCCGTGAGCGCCGCCGAGCCTGATCGCGAGGATGCGGGCGGATCGCCGGAGATCTCCATCGTCATCCCCGTTTACAACGAGGAGGCGATCCTCCACGCCGCCGTCGTGGATCTGCGCGAGCGGCTCTCGCCGCTCGGCTGGCGCTGGGAGCTCGTGCTCGCCGAGAACGGCTCGCGCGACGGGACCCTCGGCATCGCCGGCGAGCTCGAGCGCAAGTACCCGGAAGTGCGGCACTTCTCGATCGGCGAACCGAACTACGGGGCCGCGCTCCGCGCGGGCATCGAGCGGGCGCGCGGGCGCTTCGTGCTCTGCGACGAGATCGACCTCTGCGACGTGGATTTCCACCGCCGCGCCATCGCGATGCTGCGGACAGGCGGCGTCGACATGGTGATCGGATCCAAGCTCATCCAGGGGGCGCGCGATGATCGCCCGTGGGCGCGGCACGCGGCGAGCCAGATGTACAACGGGCTCCTCCGCGCCACGCTCGGCTTCCGTGGGACGGACACGCACGGGCTCAAGGCGTTCCTGCGCGAGCCGCTCCTCGGGGTCGCGCGCGACTGCGTCGTGGACAAGGACGTCTTCGCCAGCGAGCTCGTCATCCGCGCCTACCGCGCTGGCCTGCGGATCGAGGAGATCCCCGTCCGCGTGCTGGAGAAGCGGCGCCCCTCGATCAACCTCACCCGCCGCGTCCCGAACGTGCTGCGCAGCCTCGCGAAGCTGACCTGGGCCATCCGGGTCCGCGGCTGACGGCCGGCTCCTCCAACCTTCGCGCAGCATTCGCAGCGCCGCGCGCGAGGCCGGGCCCGCTCGTGGAAAAATTCTGGCATGCTATACGCCGCAGGTGACGATCCTCCTCTCGAGCGCCGCAAGACCCGCTCGCCGCGCGGACACCGACGTGGACGTCGTGGTCATCGGCGGCGGCGTGAACGGCGTGGGGGTCGCGCGGGACGCTTCACAGCGGGGCCTGAGGGTCGCCCTCTTCGAGCGCAACGATCTCGCGTTCGGCGCGAGCGGCAACTCGAGCGGCATGATCCACGGCGGGCTCAGGTACCTGACCAGCGATCCGCAGGTGACCGAGAAATCGTGCCGCGACTCGGGCCACATCCAGGCGATCGCGCCGCACCTGCTCTTCCGGATCCCCTTCCTCGTCCCGTTCGAGAACGCGCGGCACGGGCGCCTCCTCTACCCGCTCGCGGACGCCTTCTTCGAGGCGTACGACAACTACCAGCCGCTCAAGCGCGGCAAGCCGCACGCGCGCCTCAAGCCCGACGAGCTCCGCCGGCTCGAGCCGGGGCTGCACGGCGACCTCGTGGGCGGCTTCAGCTTCGACGAGTGGGGGATCGACGGCGCGCGGCTCTGCGTCGCCAACGCCGTCGACGCGATCGAGCGCGGGGCCAAGGTCTACGTGGGGCACACGGTCGAGCGGATCGAGCGCCGCGAGGACACCGGCGAGGTCGTCGCCGTCCGTTACCGGGACCGCACGACGGGGGAAGGCGGGCGGCTCCGCACGAGCACTGTCGTGAACGCGACGGGCGCGTGGTCGCCGATCACATCGTCCCTCGCCGGCCTCCCCGCCGCGAGCTCGCGCGTGCGGCCCGGCAAGGGCGTGCACGTCGTGTTCGATCGGCGCCTCACCAATTACGCCATCATGGCGAGGACGATCGACGGCCGTCAGATCTTCCTCGAGCCGTGGGAGAACATGAGCGTCATCGGCACGACCGACGACGATTTTTACGGCGATCTCGATCAGGTCCGCGCGACGAGCGAGGAGGTCAGGTACCTGGTCCAGGGCATCGCCCGCGTGTTCCCTCAGATCCACGAGGCGCGCGCGATCGGCACGTTCGCGGGCGTGCGGCCCACGCTCTACGCGTTCGGGCCCACCGAGGACGCCCTCTCGCGCGAGCACCAGATCGTCGATCACGCGGCGCACGGCGCGCCGGGCCTCTACTCGATGATCGGCGGCAAGCTGGCCAGCTTCCGGCTCTTCGCCGAGGAGATGACCGACGTGCTCTCGCGGCGCTTCGACCTCGGCGCCCGCTGCGTGACGCACACGACCGCGCTGCCCGGCGGCGATCGCGCGGTGGACGCGCTCGCGCTCTCGCGGCGGATGGAGATCGACGCGGTGGCCGCCCGGCGGCTCGTGTACCGGCACGGCTCGCGCGCGCTCCGGATCGAGGAGCGCGTGCGACAGCGGCCGCGCGAGGCCGCGACGGTGTGCCCCTGCGAGCCCGTGATCGAGGCCGAGGTGCGTTATGTCCTCCGGCACGAGCTCGCCCGGAGCGTGGCCGACGTCGCGCGCCGAACGCGCCTCGGCCTGGGCGCGTGCGGCGGCATGCGCTGCGCGGCGCGGTGCGGGCAGATCGTGGCGCAGGAGCTCTCGCTCCCGCCGCGCGACGGGATGCGGCAGGCGGCGGCGTTCCTCTCGCGGCAGGCGGTGACGCGCGCGGTCGCGCTCGGCCCGGAGCAGGCGCGGCAGGAGGCCCTCGCGATCGCCAGCGTCCGGTCGGAGCTCGGCGCGCCCGCGGACGACGAGCCGGCGGCGGCGTGCGAGGACGCCGATCGTCGCGGGCAGCGCGCCGCGAGGGAGCCGGAGGAGAGGGCGTGGCGCGATCGATCCTCGTGATCGGCGCGGGCGTCGCCGGGCTCGCCGCCGCGTGGAGCGCGCGGCGGCGCGGGGCCCGGGTCATGGTGATCTCCGCGGGCGTCGGCGAGACGGCGCTCGCGGGCGGCGCGGTGGACGACGTGCCGTGGGAGCAGATCGAGCGGGCGTCGCGGCTGCTCGGCGGCGACCTGCCCGCGAGCGATCTCGCGCCGGCGGTGAAGCAGTTCGCGGCGGAGCTCGGCCTGTGGGAGCTGCCGCAGGCGGCGGGCGTGCGCCTCGCGACCGTCGCGGGGCGGATCCGCCCCGCCCGCGGCAGGGATCGCGCGCTGCTCGACCTCGGCCCGCTCCGCCGCACGCGCGTCCTCGTCCCGCGCGTGGCGCGCGCCGCGTGGGACGCGGACGCGCTCGCGGAGGCGCTCACGGACGAGCCGTTCGCCCGGGCGCGGGGGCTCCGCTTCCTGCCGGTCGACGCGCCGGTCCTGCGCTTCGACGACGAGCGGCACATCGCCGACGGCGATCTCGCGGCCCGGCACGACGACCCGGCGCGGCTCTCCTGGCTCCTCGATCGGCTCCGCCTGGCGCTCGAGGGCGCGGGCGGCGCGGGGGCGATCCTGCTCGGCCCGTGGCTCGGCGCGAGCGCTCCGCGGGCCGAGGCGCTCGCGGCCCGCCTCGGCGTCCCGGTGGGCGAGGCGCTGATGGGCGCCGGCTCGCCGGCGGGGCTGCGCTTCGAGGCGGCGCGCGACGCGCTGCTCGCGACGATCGGGGCGGCTCAGCGCCACGGCCGCGTGCGCGCGGTGGGCGGCGGGCACCCGGGACCAGGGGCGCCCGACGAAGGCGTCACGATCCACGTCGAGGGGGAGGACATGCCGCTCGCGGCGGACGGGGTGATCCTGGCGATCGGCGGCCTCGCCGGCGGCGGGATCGCGTACACGCCGCCCGAGAGCGGCGCCGGCGCCGATTTCCCGGCGCGCGGCGCCGCGCCGTTCGCGCTCTCGATCGCGGCGCCCGTCACGATGGGCGACGATCGCGGCGCGTTCGGCGTGGTGAGCTCCATGCAAGGCCCGGAGCTCGACGTCGTCGCGTGGCCCCGCGGCGAGCGCCCGGGCGCGCTGGAGGCGGTGGGGGTGCGGTGCGAGGGCGTCCGCGCCGCACCCGGGATCCTGGCGGCCGGGGCGACCATCGCTGGGAGGGCGCGCACCGTGCTCGACGCGGTGACGACCGGGCTCCGCGCCGGCGCCGAGGCCTGACCCGCGTCGAGCGGCGCCCTGCGCAGGTCGCTCGACGCGCGATCGTCAGCGCTGGCGGACCGCGGGGATGGCGCGGAGGAGCTGCTGGTACCCGACGGCGAGCGCGAAGTCGGTCCCGCGGGTGGGATCGGAGGGCATGTCGCCCTCGGGGCCGACCGCCGCGGCCGTCTCGGCGCGCTTCTCCACGAGCACGGCCTTCGGCGAACGGTCGCCGATCGCCCCTTCGGCGGGGAGGTGTCCATCGAGGTCCTGCTCGCGGAGGATGGCGGCCGGGACCTGCTGCGCCGCGCTCTCGATGACGACATCCGGCCGGATGCCCTGGGCCTGGATCGAGCGCCCGTTCGGCGTGTAGTAGCGCATCGTCGTGAGCCTCACCCCGGCGCCGCCGGGCAGCTCGTAGATGGTCTGCACCGATCCCTTGCCGAAGGTCCTCGCGCCGACGAGCACGGCGCGCCCGCTGTCCTGCAGGGCGCCCGCGACGAGCTCGGCGGCGCTCGCGGAGTACTCGTTCACGAGCGCGACGATGGGCAGCGAGGCGAACGCGCCGCCGTCGTGCGCCTTGGCCTCGTCGACGACCTGGTTGCGCTGGCGCGTCGAGTAGATCGTCCCCGAGGAGAGGAGCTCGTCGGCCACGGCCTCCGCCTCGTTGACGAGGCCTCCGGGGTTGTTGCGCAGGTCCAGGATGACGCCGGCCAGCGGCGCCTTCGATGCGGCGCGCAGCTTCGCCGCGGCGCGGAGCATCTCTTCGTGGGTGCCGTCCTGGAACTGCTTCACGCGGACGTACGCGATGTCCCGGTCGAGGCGCTTCGCCGCGATGCTCGTGACGTGGATCTGCTCCCGCGTGAGGTCGAACGCGAGGGGCTCCGGCACGCCCTGCCGGCGGATCGTGAGCTTCACCCGGGAGCCGGGCGCCCCGCGCATGATCTTCACGAGCTTGTCGAGGCGCTCGCCGCGGACGGGGCGGCCGTCGATCGCGAGGATCTGATCGCCGGAGCGGATGCCCGCCCGCGCCGCCGGCGAGCCCTCGATCGGCGCGATGACGGTGATGTTGTCGTCCTTGGCGTCGACCTCGATGCCGACGCCGCCGAACGTCCCCCCCGTCTCTTCCTGGAACTGGGCGAACTCCGAGGAGTTCATGTACGCCGAGTGCGGGTCGAGCTCCGCGACCATCCCCTTGATGGCGCCGTCGAGGATCTTGCTGCGCTGCGCCGGCTCGACGTAGTTGTTCTCCACGAGCACAAGCACGCGCGCGAGCTGCTCGAGCGGAGCGTAGGGGCTCTGCGCCTGCGTGCTCGCGCCCGCGAGGTGGGAAGTCGCCGCTCCTCCTGCGAAGGCCGCAGCGATGAGCCCCAGGGTGCGCATCCAGCTCGAGAAGCGTTGCATCCGCCGACCATAGCAGCGGTGCGGGCGGCGGCGCGGTGCGCCGGCGACGGCCGCGCTCGTTCACACGTCTGCGCGGCGCGCGGTGGGCCGGGCGGCGGGGCACCGCGCAGGCTTTTCGATGTGCCAGCGCGGGCGTATCGCCCGCCAGTCGACGAGATCACCAGGGCGCCCAAGCTCCGGGCGCATGGTTTGTCCTAAGAGGAGTGTTCGGCTATCTTCGCGCGCCTGAACGTGGAACTTGCCTCCTCATCGCCCGGCTTCGCGTTCGCGAAGCGGGGCTCGCCGCGAGGGGCTTCTCTCGCCGAGACGGTCGGGGGCCGTCGCGAGGAGGTGTCCGCGGCTGCGCTGTCGTCCGTGCGCGGGAGACAACTCGCACCCCGAGGCGGCTAGGATGGCCAAACCCACCGATCGTGAGCTCGTCGATCAAGCCCGGAGCGGAGATGCCCAGGCGTTCGGGGTGCTGGTTCGTCGATATCAGAAGCGCATCTTCCGGCTGGCGTTCCACCTTGTCCGCTCGGGCGCGGAGGCAGAGGACGTGACGCAGGAGACCTTCGTCCGGGCCTACCAGGCGCTCGACCGGTTTGACGGCCGGAGCGAACCGTTCACCTGGCTCTACCGGATCGCCGTGAACCTCTCGCTCAACATGATCCGGGCCCGCAAGCCGAGCAAGAACTCGACCCCCGCGGACGATCCGCGGATCGAGGCGCTGCTGCTCGAGACGCGCCCGAGCCACGGCGGCGATCCGGCCGCGTCGACCCAGCGGCGCGAGCTCGCGGCCGCGCTCTGCGACGGCATCGACGCGCTCTCGGACACGCTGCGGACGACGCTCATCCTCGTGTGTATCGACGGCGTGCCCCACGAGGACGCCTCCAGGATCCTGGGTTGTCCGGAAGGAACAGTCGCCTGGCGCGTCCACGAGGCGCGCCGCAAGCTCCGTGCATACCTCGCGGAGCGCGGTTTCGGAGGGGACGCCGAATGAACGTCACCAACAAGCTCGACCTCGACGGGATGCTCAACGATTGGCCTGCCCCCGCGCCCTCGACGAACGACGAGGAGGCGTGGGAGACGCGGGCCGCTCACATCGTCGAGGCCGCCATCTCCCGGCGCTCGGAGGACACCGCGGCGGCAGCCGATCTCCTCGCCCCCCCCGACCTCATCGCAGCGCCAGGCGAGGAGCAGACGGAGGACCCTTCGCGCGAAGCACGCGCATCAGGAGAACGCAGCACCATGGGGGACGGATCACAAGCAGCCAGGGCCTCGAAGCCTGAGAGCCAGTCGGGTGGCACCTTGTCGCGGCCGCCGGAGAAGAGACGCCAGTCGCTGAAGGAGATCGCCGAGCGGGTCAGCCAGGCGCCGGGTCGCGCGAGCGGTATGCCTGCGATGAGCGGCTCTGCGCTCTCGACGCCGCTGCCGGCTTCGGGACGCAGCTCGGCGCCGCCAGGGCGTGTGTCCCCGCTGCCGGGGCGCGGCTCGCTCTCCGGCGGCGCCCGCACGTCGTCGCCGTCCCTGCGGCCGGCGGAGGGGGTGCCCGAGGACTCCGGGGTCATCGATCTGAACCGGCTCAACGCGTCGGCGTCCTCGGAGGTGGAGGCCTCCGAAACGGCGCGGCCCGGCGCGGCGGATCGGTTCGGGGACGCGAAGGCGGCAGCGGCGATGCCGGTGGCGGCGTGCCGCGCCCCGTCCGCGCCCGTGGCCTCGGCTCCAGCGAAGAAGCGATCCGGCGGGATGATCGCCGGCGTGGCCGTCGCGGCCCTGGGGCTGGCCGCGGCGGTCACCGTCATGGTGAAGACGACGGCTCCGCCGCAGCCGGAGATCGCGGCGACTGCGGCGCCCGCGCCGACCACCGTCGCGGCGCCCGCCGCACCGCGTGGCGCGACGCCGGTCGAGCCGGTTGCTCCGGTCGCCGCGGCGCCGAAGGAGACCGTTGAGGTCGAGCAGCCCGTGCAAGCGGAGGAGAAGCTCGCCGCGGCGCCCAGGGCGCCAGCCGCCCCCGTCGGCGGCGGCGCTCCTGCGCCGACGGCCGTCGAGGCGCCGGCCGCGCCTGTCGCGTCGCCGAAGCCCGAGCAGGGAAAGACGGCGGCTGCGCCGGCGGCGGCTGGCAAGCCGGGGGACCTCCCCTCGGCCATGCAGGCGGCCGTGGGCGACAATGCGGAGCGACAGCCGTCGGTCGTCTCGGAGGCGCCGGTGCCGGCGTCGGGTCCGCTCCGGCAGCAGAACATCCCCGAGCAGCCGTCGCAGGGCTCGGTGCAGGCCGCGCTCGGCTCGGTCATGGGCGGCGCCAAGGCGTGCGTCGCGGGCGCGGACGACGTGTCGCGCGCGCAGATCACGTTCTCGTCGACGGGCCAGGTGAGCAAGGTCAGCGTCAGCGGGTGGGCGGCGTCGAACGGCCAGTCGAGCTGCGTGCAGTCCGCGCTCAAGGGCGCCAACGTCGGTCCTTTCTCCAAGCCGTTTTTCTCGGTCAGCGCGACGATCCGACCCTAGCCAGGGGCGCCCCGCGGAGGGCAGCAAACCTCCGGGTTGACACAGCCCCCCCTGTGGGTAGAATGCGCGCCCCCATGGTTTCCGCGACTCAGCAAACCCAGCGCATCCGCCGGCGCAAGGCGCGCACGGCGGGTACCCGCCGCAAGCGCTTCGAGCGCGCACACGGCACCCCCGCGTTCCCGATCCATCCGGCGGGTTACGACCAGAACGCGCCGGACGCCCTGCGCGCTGCCACGCCCGCCGAGGCGCAGGCGAAGAAGTAGGAGAGCTTTTCTCATGGCCAATCACGCATCTGCCGACAAGCGCAACCGCCAGCGCATCACGAGGACCGCGCGCAATCGCGCCATCAAGTCGGAGCTCCGCACGACCGTCAAGAAGGCGCGCACCGCGCTGAAGGGCGTGTCGCAAGAGTCCGCTGCGCCGGTGAGCGCCGCGGTGAGCGCGCTCGATCGTGCCGCGTCGAAGGGGACGATCCCCGCCAAGCGCGCGTCGCGCGTGAAGAGCCGCCTCGCCCTCGCCCTTCACAAGGCGAGCGTCGCTGCCAAGACCGCCGCGAGCTGAGAACAACCCTTCTGCACGTACGTCCCGCTCACCGCAAGGTGAAGCGGGCGTCGTCGTTTTGTCTCCCCGGAACGCCGTAGGCCCCCGTTGCCGTAGCCCTTCGCCGCCGCCGTCACAGCCCCGGAGAGCGCGTCTCTTGTCCGCCCCTCTCCACCCCATGACGCCAGCGGCGGGCACCCGCACAGGAGACGGGTCCAGCTCGGCGTTTTCGGCGCAGAAGCGTACTCCGGTACGCTGAGCACCGAAAACGCCGAGATGGGCCCGTATCCGCAGCGGGTGCCCGCCCCTTCAATGAGCGTCGGCCCAGGTGAGGCCGTGACCTACATCGACGACGAGCGGGACGTCGAGCGGGAAGACCGACTCCATGGCCTCCCGCACCTTCGCCTTGGCCTCGTCCACGGCCCCGGTCGGCACCTCGAACGCGAGCTCGTCGTGCACCGTGAGCACCATGCGCGCGCCGGGGACGACGGGGCGCGGGACGCGCACCATCGCGAGCTTCAGGAGATCCGCCGCCGTCCCCTGGATGGGGGTGTTCTGCGCGATGCGCTCCGCCTGAGCGCGGCGCATGCGGTCGCTGCTGCGCAGATCCGGGAGCAAGCGGCGCCGGCCGAGCAGCGTCCGCACCGACTCGGAGCGCTTCGCCTCGGCCATCGTCCCCTCCATGAACTCGTGCACGCCGCGGTAGCGCGCGAAGTAGGCGTCGATGAAGCGCGCCGCCTCCGCCCGCGAGATGTCGAGCCGCTTGGCGAGCGCCGACTCGCCCATGCCGTAGATCACGCCGAAGTTGATCGTCTTGCTCCGGCGGCGCATCTCGGCGGTGACCCCTGCCTGATCCACGCCGAAGATCTCCATGGCCGTGCGCACGTGCACATCCTGCCCGGTGCGGAAGGCGTCGACGAGCACCGGGTCCTTCGAGAGGTGCGCGAGGACGCGCAGCTCGATCTGGGAGTAGTCGGCGCTCACGATCACGCTCCCGGGTGGCGCGACGAACGCGCGCCGGATCATCCGGCCGAGCTCCGTGCGGATCGGGATGTTCTGAAGGTTCGGGTCCTGCGACGAGAGCCGCCCGGTCGCGGCCACGGCCTGGCCCCAGCGCGTGTGGATCCGGCCCGTGCCCGGGTGCACGAGGCGCGGCAGCGCGTCGACGTACGTGCCCTTGAGCTTGGCGATGGCGCGGTGCTCGAGGACCACCCCGGGGAACGGGTGCTCCTCCGAGAGCGCCTCGAGCACGTCGGCGTCGGTCGAGCGGCCGGTCTTCGTCTTGCGCTGGGAGCGCAGCTTGAGCTCGTCGAACAGGACCGCCTCGAGCTGCTTCGGCGACGCCAGGTTGATGTCGTGCCCCACGATCTCGCGCGCCTTCTCCTCCAGCGCGGCGAGCTCGGTCGTCATCTGCGCGCCGAGCTGCGCGAGCGCCTTCGGGTCGACGAGGACGCCCGTGAGCTCCATCTCCGAGAGCACGGCGGAGAGGGGCAGCTCGATCTGCACGAGCAGGTCCTCGAGCTTCTCGGCGCGGAGCCGCGGGCGCAGCCGGTCGGTGAGCGAGAGCGCGACGTCGGCGAACGCGGCCCCGTAGCTCGACGCCTCGCCGAGCTCGATCTCGTCGAGGCCGCGCTGCGCCTGACCGCGGCGCTTCGGGGCCACCTCGTCGAGGGTCTGCATCTTGGCGCCGAGCTCGCGCTCGGCGAGCTCGTGGAGCTGGTTCTTCCCCTCGGGATCGAGCAGGTAGCTCGCCAGCATCGTGTCGAACGAGACGCCCACGAGCCCGATGCGGTGCCGCAGGAGGATCACCTCGCAGAACTTGACGTCGTGGCCGACCTTCGGGAGCTCGGGGTCGGCGAGCAGCGGGCCGATCACCGCGTCGATGTCGCTCATCGAGAGCTGGGCCGGCGCGCCGAGGTAGCGGTGGCCCAGCGGGACGTACACGGCTTGCCCCGGCTCGCAGGCGAGCGCGACGCCGCAGACGTGGGCGCTCATCGGCTCGCGGCTCGTCGCGAGCACCTCGAGGGCGAGGCGGCCCGCCGCGCGCGCCGATCTGGCGAAGGCCTCGAGCTCCTCGCGCGTCGTCAGGACCCGGTAGGTCGCCGCGCGCGCGGTCGGCTCGGGCGCTCGGACCGCCTTCAGGAAGCGCGAGAAGCCGAGCTCGGTGAAGAGCTCGCGGAGCCTGCCGGTGTCCGCGCCGCCGTAGCGCAGCGTCTCGAGGTCGAGCGACACGGGCGCGCTGCCGTCGAGCGTCACGAGCTTCTGCGAGAGGCGCGCGTCGGCCTCGTTCTGCTGGAGCGACTCCCGGATGCGAGGCTTCTTGACCTCGCCGATGCGCTCGTAGATCGCCGACAGCGAGCCGAACTGCGCGAGCAGCTCGGCGGCCGTCTTGAGGCCCACGCCGGGGACGCCGGGGACGTTGTCCGAGGTGTCGCCGACGAGCGCGAGCAGGTCGCGCACCTGCTCCGGCGGCACTCCGAACTTCGCGACGACCTCGGGGTGCCCGTAGACCTTGTCGCGCATCGCGTCCCAGAGCATCACCTGCTCGCCGTCGACGAGCTGCATCAGATCCTTGTCGCTCGACGCGATGACGACGCGCAGCCCCCGCTCCTTGGCCCGCGCGACGGCGACGGCGACGAGATCGTCCGCCTCGAGCCCCTCCTGGATGAAGATCGGGATGCGGTACGCCTCGACGATCTCCCGGCACCGGCTCATCTGCACCCCGAGATCGGGCGGCGGCGGCGGCCGGTGCGCCTTGTAGCGGGGGTCGAGCTCGTCGCGGAACGTCTTGCCCGGCGAGTCCATCGCCACGCCCAGGTACGCGGGCTTCCGCTCCTCCACGAGCTTCGTGAGCATCGCGACGGTGCCGTACGTCGCGTGGGTCGGCTCGCCGCTCGGGCTCGAGAGCGGGCTGATCGCGTGGTAGGCGCGGAAGACGTAGCCCGACAGGTCGACGAGGTAGAGGACGTCCGGAGCTCCGGCCGGGGGAAGCGCGGTAGGGCGCGTGGACATGGACCGACCCTTAGCACCTCGGCGCGCGGCCGTTCACCGAACCACGACGTCGCGCCGTATCGTCACGTCGAGGGTGCGCCCTTCCCGCTCCACGCCGACGGAGACGACCGTACCCGCCGGGCCGCGGAGGCGCTGGATGCAGTCGGCGAGCTCCAGCTCCGTCGTGGGCCGGCCGTCGATGCGGGCGATGACGTCGCCCGCCAGGAGCCCGGCGGACGCCGCAGGCCCTCCCTCGACGACGCCTGCGATGATCACGCGCCCCGAGGAGAGCGAGAGCATCGCGCCGATGCCCGTGAGCTCCTCGCGCGCCCCGCCGTCGTCCAGCTGGCGGAGCTCGACGTCGACGCGCGTCGACTGCGCACCGCGCGCGTCGAGGCCGGACACGATCTTGGCCATGTACTGCTGGTGGCGCACGCGCACCGAGAACGGGCCGCTGGCCGGCACCCCTTCGAGCTCGTAGTCGCCGTTCGCGTCGGTGAGCGCGAGCGAGATCGCGTTCGCGCCCGACGAGGTCGCGGAGTCGAGCTCGACCTGGGCCTCGACGACCGGCGCGCGCGACGCGGCGTCGACGACCCTGCCCCTCAGCGTCGCGCCCTGCGCCAGCACGATGCGCACGCGTTCGGCGGCGCGGCCCGCCGCGACGTCGACGGGCCGGCTCCGCGCAGGCGGGCGTCCGGCCGAGCTCGCCGTCAGCACGTAGCGGCCCGGGGCGAGCGCGTCCCACCGGAAGGCGCCGCCCGGATCCGACACCTTGCGCGCGCGGCCGTTCACGCCCGCGTGCGCGCCGGACCCGGCCGGCGTGAACGACTCGATCGCCAGGAGGTACGCCTCGACGGGCCTGCCCGATGGATCCACGACCTCGCCCACGATCGCGCCCGCGGCGAGCAGGCGAAGGACGTTGTCGCGGCCCGCGGCGACGCGCGTGGGCTCGGCGTCGCCGTACGGAGGCTGCGCGGCGGTGGCGGTACAACCGTCGGCCTCGGCCGGCAGCTCGAAGCGCCCCTCGGCGTCGGCGCTCGCAGAGTTGCCCGGCGGTTCGCGGCAGCTGACCACGGCGCCGGCGCTGGGGTGGCCCTCCGGATCCAACACGACGCCGCGGACCGGCCCCACGCTCGCGGCCGTGACCTCGCGTGGCGGCGGTAGGGGCGCTGGCGGCGCGGACGGTGCCGGCTGCGCCTCGACCTCGCGCGGCGCCGTGAGCTCCGGCTGCGGTGGAGAGAGCAGCGCGGCGGCCGCCTCGCGCCGGACCGGCATCACGGGGCTGGGGCGCGGCAGGAGCAGCCAGACGAGGAGCGGCATGACCAGCAGCGCGACGGAGAACAGCGCAGCGGAGAGCCAGGCCCTCCGCTGCGCGCCTGCCGTCCGGATGTCCGCCATGCCATCCTCCGCCGCCGGTTTACCGGCCGGCGTCGGCCTCGTCCGCCGAGCCTTCGCCCGCGCCTTGAGGGGCCGCGCTCGAGTTGGCCGGCCCGTCCGGCGACGCCTCGTCCGTGGGGCCGAGCGCGGGGCCCCGTGGCTCGGCGGGCCACGGCGTCTCGCTGGAGGAGCCGCCGCACGCCCCGAGGAGCAGCATGAAAGGTAGGAGCAAGGTGCCGGACCGCATCGCCGGCATCCTAGCTCGTTTTTGCAGGGTGGTCATGACGGCCGGGCGCACCGGCCATGGAGCGAGCGCGGCAGGCGCCGGCTCAGCGCGTGGACAGGTTCGTCCGGGCGATCCAGAGGCAGGCCGCGGCGTTGACCGCGCACCACACGACGAGGGCCATCCGGCCGAAGGGACCGGCGGCCTCGCCGAGCAGGACGACCGAGGTGAGGTAGGCCGCCGTGCCGACGGCGAAGCCCGCGATCGCCGGCCGCAGCCGCTTCACGCCGAAGAAGAGCGCCGTGAGGCCGAGCGGGACGAGCGCGTTGGCGAGCGGCAGCCAGCGGTGGACCGACGCGCCGATCAGCAGGTCGAGGTCGGCGATCGGCCGGGCCAGCACGTCGACGGCGAGCTCCACGCGCGGCAGGAGCCACGGCGCGAAGAAGAGCAGCCCCGGCCCCGCCGCGAGCGCTGGGAGGAGGAAGCTCGCCCGCCACGGGCTCGCGGCGGTCGCGTCCTTCTTGCGGGCGCGGCGCGCGACCCAGGTCGCGAGCACCAGCAGCGCGAGCAGCCGCACGACGATGTGGCTCTGCGTCACGCGCACGACCGAGCTCGCGGCGTCGAGGATGCCGGCCCCGTAGAGGAGCTTGCCGCCGTCGGAGTCGTCGACGACGCGCGCGCCTGCGCGGAGCGCGTCCTCGACCGCGCGCGGGTCGGTCACGCCGAGGCTCACGAGCAGCGCCGCCGCGCCGGCCACGTGGGGCGCGGCCATCGAGGTGCCGCTGTACGCGTAGAAATTCTGGCACTTGTCGCGCCCGCGGTTGCAGATGGTCTGCTGGGTGACGTTCACCCCGGGCGCGGCGACGTCGACGCCCTGGCCGCGCGAGGAGAACCGCGCGATCTTGTCGTTCACGTCGGTGGCGCTCACGCCGATGACGCCATCGGAGGCGCCGGGGAACTGCACGCGCCCGCCGGTGTTGCCGGCCGCCGCGACGACGACCGCGCCGCGCGCGACCGCGTCGTCGATCGCGCTCTGGAGCACCTTGGAGTTGCGGGGGCCGCCGAGGCTCAGGTTGATGACCTGGGCGCCGTGCTCGGCCGCCCACCGGATGCCGTCGGCCACGTCGGCTGTCGTGCCCCAGCCGCTCTCGTTCAGCACCTTGACCGGCATGAGCCGCGCGTGGAACGCGAGCCCCACGGCGCCGAGGCCGTTGTTGGTCGATTGCGCGATCGTCCCGGCGACGTGCGTGCCGTGCCCCTGGTCGTCGTTCGCGTGGTTCGTCTTGGTGACGAAGTTCCATCCCTCCACGCACTCGGTCGAGGCCAGGTCGGTTCCCTTGGTGAAGGGCCCGTGGTCCTCGCACGCGATGCCCGTATCGACCACGGCGACGGTGACGCCGCGGCCGGAGGCGAAGTCCCACGCGCGCTCGGCGCCCACGCGCGCCATGTGCCACTGGTCCTTCATCAGCGGATCGTTCGCGACGAACGAGGCGCGCACCCAGGCGAGCGGCTCCGCCGCCTCCACGCGCGGATCGCGCGCGAGCCGCTCCAG
The DNA here is from genome assembly GCF_051524395.1 of Sorangium sp. So ce117. Classification (NCBI taxonomy): domain Bacteria; kingdom Pseudomonadati; phylum Myxococcota; order Polyangiales; family Polyangiaceae; genus Sorangium; species Sorangium sp. So ce117. The sequence continues at coordinate 12,388,114 of NZ_CP150309.1, read as the reverse complement.
CGTCGCGCTGACCGGCCCGTCCACCGTGGCGATCTGGATCCTGGTCTGTGACGTGAGCGCCGTCGGAAGCACGCGCAGCGAGAAGTCGCTCACGAGGTCCGCGAGCGAGGCGTCGTCGAGGTCGTCGCGCGCGTCGACGACGATCTGCCCTGGGATGTCGTAGCTGGTCTCGTCGAGCTCGGAGGCCAAGCCGTGCAGCGGCTCGCCCGCGGTCGCGACCGGTTCGATCAGAAGGTCCGAGCCGCGCAGCGACGGGCCGGCGTCGACGGGCAGCGCAGGGTTGACGTACCCAGGGAGGCGAGGCTCGAGCATCCCCGGCGAGCGCGCCGCGAGGACGGCCCCGGCGCCTTGGCTGTCCGTCCCATCGTCGGCCCTGACCGCGCCCGACACGGCGACCAGCGCGGTCGCAGCGAGCAGCGACGTCGCGAGCGCGCGTCCGGTTCGGAGATTTGCGGTCCCTGGCCAACGCAGAAGGCGAGACGTGTGCATGCGGGTCTCCTCATCGCCAGGGTAGCGCCGCCGCCCGCGAGCAGCCATCGCTCCAGCATCCTCACGCCGCGCTCATTGCGTCCGTGCGCCAGCCCCCCTCGCGCCCCTCGCCGTGTCCCGATGGCATCAACCGCCAACCGCAACCACGGACTTCCTGGAACACCGCCCCATCCCCTCAAGGCCGAGCTCGACTGCCCGGGCTCCCGACCACCGCTCCCCCCGGCAGAGCCGCCGGTGGAGGGTGGGGCCGCGCGGGAGGGCGGCGGGGGTGGGCCCCACAAACCCGAGCGCCGGCCCGCATCGAAGCGAGTCGCCCCCGACCCCACCCTCCTGTGTGGCAACAGCCCCCCAAAAGGCGCGAGTTTGTGGGGGGACCCCCGCCGCCCTCCCGCGCGGCCCCACCCTCCACCGGCGGCCCCCGCGTCTGGTCGCGCCCGCCTTCTCGTGGACCGTTCCCCCGCCCGCCGTTCAGCTCACTTCGGCGTGGCCCAGAGTCCCGCCATCCACGCTTCCACGTCGCTCACGGACCTCGGGATATCGCTCGACAGGTTCTGATACCCCGTCTCCGTGACGAGGATATCGTCCTCGATGCGCACCCCGATCCCGCGGTACCTGGCCGGGACGGTCTCGTCATCGAGCTGGAAATAAAGCCCCGGCTCGACCGTGAGCACCATGCCCGCCTTGAGCTTGCCGAACTTGTAGACCTGCTGCCGCGCCTGCGCGCAGTCGTGCACGTCGAGGCCCAGCATGTGGCTCACGTTGTGGAGCGAATACCGGCGGTAGAGCTGCCTGTCTTCCTTGAGCGCCTCCTCGGCGGAGACGTGGAGGATGCCGAGCCGCTCGAGCCCCCGGGCGAGCACCCGCATCGCCGCCCGGTTCGGCTCCATGAAGTCGTTGCCCGGCTTCACCTCGCGGATCGCCGCCTCCTGCGCCTCGAGCACGACCTCGTAGATCTCGCGCTGCTCTTTGGAGAACTTCCCGTTGATCGGCAGGGTCCGGGTGATGTCGGCCGTGTAGAGCGCGTTGCCCTCGACGCCGGCGTCGACCAGGAGGAGCTTGCCCGGCTCCAGCGCGCCGTCGTTCCTCGTCCAGTGCAGGATGCACGCGTGGTGGCCCGACGCGGCGATGGTCCCGTAGCCGACGTCATTGCCCTCGACCCGCGCACGCAGGTTGAAGGTGCCCTCCACCTCTCGCTCGCTCCGCGCGCGGGGGAGCGCGCGGATGACGTCCTCGAAGCCCCGCTTCGTCGACGCGACCACCGCCTCGAGCTCCTGCACCTCGAGGTCGTCCTTGAGGAGGCGCATCTCCGAGAGCGCCTCGCCGAGCTGCTTGTCGCGATCGTGCCGGGCGAGGAGCTTGTCGACGCGCTCGGACATGCCGCGGAGCACGCGGTGCGGGCGCGTCACCGTGCCGACGAGGCCGCTCAGGTACGCGTCCAGCTCGGGGAGCCCGCGGCACTCGTCGACGCCGAAGTGCGCGCGGCTCTGCTCGACGCCGAGGCGGGGGCCGACCCAGAGCTCGCCCTTGGCGCGATCGGTGAAGAACGTCTTGTCGCTGCGTCCGGGGTTCGGCTCGACGAAGAGGATGTCCCGGTGCCCGCCCCCCTCCTGCGGCTGCAGCACGAGCACGCAGTCAGGCTCGAGGTTGCCCGTCAGGTAGAAGAAGTCCGAGCCCGGGCGAAAGCGGTAGTGCGTGTCGTTGGCGCGCACCTTCTCGTGCCCGGTGGGGATGATGAGCGTCTCCGCCGGGAAGAGCTTCGACAGGGCGCGGCGGCGGGCAGCGAACACGTCCGCGTGCGCGATCGCCTGCGGGAGCTCGCCGGACGCCGGCGTCCAGCGCTCCAGCATGAACGCGACAAGCGCCTCCGGCAGCGACGAGTCATGGCTCGCCGGCTTGACCTCGGCGCCGGGAGCCGCAGCCGCGGGCGCCTCGGCCGGGCCGCCGGCGGGCGCGCTGTGGGCAGGATCTGCCTGGAGGGGGGCGGCGCTGGTCTCGGGCGTGTGGCTCATGAGGCTCGAACTATGGGTCGATCAGGTGAGGTCGTTCAAGCCAAAGCGCGCGCCCGTTCACGCTGGGGCGGATCGACCCGAGCGAGAAGGCGGCGCGTCACGCGACCGAGACGCCGCCGTCGACCGCGAGGATCTGGCCGGTGATGAAGTCGTTTTCAGCAAGGAACACCACGGCGCGGGCGACGTCTTCCGCCTCGCCGATCCGCTGGAGCGGGATGCGCTCGCGGAGGCGAGCGAGCGTGGCCTCGTCGTAGGAGGACGGCGGCAGCACCGTCCCGGGTGAGACGCCGTTCACGCGCACCTCCGGCGCCAGCCCCACGGCGAGGCCGCGGACCAGGTGCGCGAGCGCGGCCTTCGACACGGAATACGGGATGTAATTTTTCCAGGGGCGCTCGGCGCTCACGCACACCATCGCGACGACGCTGCCACGGCAGGCGCGGAGCGCCGGGGCGAGCTCGAGCGTGAGCAGGTACGGCGCGGTCGCGTTGAGCGCCATGGCGCGATCCCACGCGTCGGCGGAGAGCTCGGCCGGCGGGACCCGATCGAAGTTTGCCGCGTTGTGGACCAGCACGTCGAGCCGGCCAGACGACCAGTCGAGCACCGCGCGGGCGAGCGCGGCGAGCGACCCCCGGTCGTGGAGGTCCGCCTGGAACGCGGCGGCGCGGCGGCCGAGGGAGCGCGCCTCGTCGACGACGACCTCCGCGCCGGCGGCGCTCGTGGCGTAGTGGACGGCCAGGTCGGCGCCTGCGGCCGCGAGCGCGCGGGCCGTCGCGGCGCCGAGGCGGGTGCCGGCGCCGGTCACGAGGGCGATACGGCCGGTCAGGGGAGCATGGGGCATGGGGAGCTGTGTAGTCGATGCGGGGCCCCGCGCGTCGAGTCGGTGGACGTCGCGACGTCGCGACGTCGCGACATCGCGCGCCGCCGTTTTTTTCGCCCGCGCCGCGCGCCATGGCACGCTGGACCGGCTTTGCCGACGCCTCCGACACGCCGAGCAGCCGCACAGGAACGCTCCCTGGAGCCGCCGCGCCGCCTGCGCGCCCTCGCCGCGGCGCTGCTGTGCGCGGCTGGATGCAGGGAGCGGATCGAGTCGATCGATCTGCCCAGCATCGGCCTGCCGGGCCTCGATCCGCCCGGCGCGAGCGCCCCCGCGGCGCCTGCGAGCGCCGCGCCGCGGGCCCCGAGCGCGCCGCGCGCCGCCGGGACAGCGAGCGCCGCGCCGCGCGCCGCCGCGCCGGCGACCCGACCCGAGTGCGACGAGCTGCCGTCGGAGGAAGAGGAGCGGCGCGCGCAGCTGCCGCCCCTGACGGCGCTCGGGAAGGCCGTGCCCACGGAGCCGTGGGCCCCGCCGCCGTACGAGGTGCTCCCGGGGGTGACACTCCCGGCGAAGATCGCCGCGAAGGTCGAGCAGATCGACCAGGGCTACGCGCGACGCACGCGCGAGCACCTCGTGATCACGAGCGGGACACGCGACGCGAACCGCCAGGCCAGGGCGATGTTCACGAAGCTCAGGCTCGGCGAGGACCTCCTCCAGCTCTACCGCAACAAGGCGGCGGTCCAGGAGATCAAGAAGGCTTATCAGGCGAACTCCCGCAAGCCGCCGGAGCAGGTGGTGGCCGCCATGGAAGCCGTGATCCAGGACCAGATCGACCGGGGGATCTACGTCTCCGCGCACCTGCGCAAAGGCGCCGTCGACGTGCGCAACAGGACCATGTCGCCCAAGGAAAAGCGCGCGTTCCTCGAGAGCACCGCGGAGGTTGGGGGCGTCCTGGTGCTCGAGGAGACGACGCCCGCGCACTACCACCTGCAGATCGATTGACGGGCGCGCTCCGTTCCATGGCGCCCCCCGGGCGTCAGGGCATGCGCAGCGGCGCGACCAGGCTCGGCACGCGGCGCAGGCGCATCGAGAGCCCGATGAGCATCGCCCCCTCGGCGATCGCGAACGCTCCGATGAACCAGACGAGCGCCAGCACGCCGGCCGCCGGGAGCGCCACCATCATGACGCCGAAGATCAAGAAGGCGGCGCCGCTCAGCCCGAGCCAGATCTCGTTGGCGATCACGTGCCGGAGCTTCACCGCGCTGACGATCTTGAAGATGCCCATCACGATGGCCCACGCAGCGACCACGCCGTAGAGCGTGAGCGCGGTGATCATGGGCCGCCAGAACGTCAGCACCGCGATCCCGACGCCGAAGATGCCCTCGACCACGGAATACACGCCGCCGCGGCCGCTGATCGCGGACGCGAACGCGGCGCAGCCGTCGAACAACGCCCACACGCCGAACAGCAGCACGAGCGTGGCGAGCGATGGGATCGGCCACACGAAGAACAAGATCCCGAACAGGATCCCGACCACGCCCCTCAGGGCCAGCAGCCACCAATACCGTCCCAGCGATTCCATGCCTCACCCCCTTCTCTGGCATCCACGTCGCTCACATCCGGCGGACGCGCGCGGCCTGAGCGCACGGCGCGTCCGCCGCTCGCGCGCGGAGCGCTGTGCCGCTCATGCCCGCACGGCGTCACACTGCCCGGGCTGGATGCACGTCCCTTGCCCGACCGCGGCGAGCGAGCTGCTCAGCAGCCGCGAGCAGGCGGGCCCATCGAAGATCGAGCGCTGGTAGGTGTCACGCGCAGGCCTCGCGGCGCGCGAGGCTCACAGGCCGGCGATAGGCCCGCCCGCCGGGTCGCCGTACTCCGACAGCTCGACGCCGAAGTAGTTGATGATGGAGCAATGGAGCGCGCCGGTCGGGGGCTTGCTGGCCTTGATGGCGCGGCCTGTCTGGAACCCCCCCACGTGGCCGGCGAGCATGATGGGCATGTTGGTCCGACCGTGGGAGTCTCCGTCGCCGTTCTCTGACGTGTAGAGCACGAGCGACTCGTCGAGCAGGTTGCCTGTCGCCGTCTGGGCGGCCTTCATCGCGTTGAGCAGGTAGGCGAAGCGGCGCACCTTGAACCGCGAGGTCTGGACGACGCGGGCGTTCGCGATGCGCATCGCCTCCGCCTGCGGCAGCCCGTCGAGATCGGTCGCGCGGTCCCGATCGCCGAGCTTGTGCGAGATGAAGTGATCGCTCCAGTCCCCCACGCCGTCGGGCAGATCGTACCCGGCGAAGTCGAGGCCCCAGCTGTTCGAGTACTGCAGGACGAGGACCCGCGTCAGGTCGCAGGTGAGGGCGAGGAGCCCGAGATCGATCATCTGCTTGAACTTGCCGTGCAAGCTCTGCCCCTTCGTGGGCGCGCCGGGGACGGCGCAGCCCGACTGCGTCGTGGACTGGATCTGCTTCTCCAGCTCGAACACCGACTCGAGGTGCTGCTCCACGCGCGCCCGGTCCGCCGCGCCGAGGCGCAGGTTCAGGCGCCTCGCGTCCTCTCGCACCCAGTCGAGGACGCTGGCGCGGCGCCGCCGGATGTCGTCCATCTCCTCGCTGGGGCTGCCCATGTTGCTGAAGAGCGTGTCGAACACCTTCACCGGATCGCGGAAGGCATCCTCGACCTGACCGCCGTCCCGGAACGAGATGAAGCCCTGGGTGACCGCCGTGTCGCCCGTGGGGGACAGGTTGAGGCTGCGGAACGGGGTCTCGGCCGCGATGTGGTTGGCGAGGTACTGGTCGAGCGTGGCCTTGCGCGGGACGGCCGTCCCGCCGCCGTCGGTGTGGGCGCACAGCGCCATGGCCGGACTGTGAATGTCGGAGCAGATCCCCTGGTGGTCGACGCCGGACACCATGGTGACGTCACGCCAGATCGCGTCCCCCGCCGGCCACTCGCGCTCGGCGTCGAAGCCGTTCATGTCGACGAGGCACGGCGGCAGCCCCTCCGCCGAGAGCGGCCCCTCCGTCTTCGGGTGCCACGCCCCGGGATCCGTGCCGTTCGGGACGAAGAACGCCACGAAGCGCTTCGGATCCGCCGGCGCAGCGCTGGCGCGCTGGGGCCGCATCACGTCGAGGAACGGCAGGGCGACCGCGACACCCGCCCCGCGGAGCAGAGCTCTTCTCGAGATCTTCACTGGCGACACTCCTCTTCCGTCGGTCGAACCGTGTGCGAGCACATCACTCTGGCGCCCTCCGCAGCCGGAACTCCGGCGAGCGCACGATGGCGGTCAGGAAGGAGCGGAACCGGTTGCCGTCCTGCGTGAAGCTCCCCGCGGAGGCGTCGATCGCGCAGCGGTCCTCGGCCGCCGGCTCGCGCCCCTGGGTGTAGATGAACAGCTTCTCCGCGACGCAGGCGGCCAGATCGGGGCTTCGCCGCAGCTCCGCCGCCAGGGCAGCGAGCGAGTCGAACGACCCGTTGGCGGCGCCTTCCAGGCGCGGCTCCAGCCCGAACTCGTCGATACCGATGCTCCCATCGTACTTCCCCAGCTTGTCGTACTGGGCGAAGCCGACGCCGATGGGATCGATGAGCGCATGGCAGCCAGCGCACCCTTCCTGGGTGTTGCGCTTCTCAAGGACCTCGAGATAGGTCAGGCCCGAGAGCTCGCTCTCCAGCTGCTCGAGGAGCCCCGCGGGGATCGAGATCTTCTCGCAGAGGAAGGCCGCCCGGAGCCACTGGCCGCGCACGGCGATGAGATCGCCGTCGTTCTTGGCGCTGATGAGGCTCGCGTGCGTGAGCAGCCCCGTGTTCGCCCGGTGGTGGCCGGCCGGGAACTCCACGCGGCTCACGCCGTCCCCCGGCACCTCGAGGCCGTAGAACTTGCCGAGCGCCGGGGTGACATACGTGTGGTTCGCCGTGAGCGCGTCGAAGAAGTCGATGTCTGGAGTGAACGCGTGCTCGCCGAGGACGAGCTCGCTCTCGGCGATCATGTCCTCGAGCAGGGCGGGCGTGAACGACGCGTCCGGGTTGACCGGCGCGCGGAGCTGCTCGAAGGTCAGCCACTGCTTGAAGAAAGCGTTGAAGAAGACCTGCGTCCGCTCGTCTTCGACCATCTCCTCCGCGACCGCGCGGAGGCCCTCGTCGCTGTCGAGCTCGCCGGACTCTGCCCGCTCGAGCAGCGCTGCGCTCGGGGACCGGCCCCACAGCGTGAACGACAGCCGCGACGCGAGCTCGAGCGGCGTCAAGGTCGATGTCTCCGAGCCGGCCGCACCGACCTCGATCCTGAACAGGAAGCTGGGCGAGGTCAGCAGCGCCTCGATGACGAAGCGGAACGCGTCCTCCCTGTCCCGCGCGACCTCGCTCGCCCGCGCGACCAGATCGCTCGCCTCCTCGGCCGAGAGCGGCCTTCGATACGCCAGCTTGCCGAAGCGCTGCACGAAGCGATCGAGGCAATCGTCGGCCTGCGGCTCGCAGCCGAGCACCGCTGTCCGGCGCGCCTCGTCCGCCATGAGCTCCTGCCCGAGCGTCTCCGCGATCGCCAGGTAGGCGCGCAGGTGCTGATCCGACACGTTCTGGAGGGCGGCGATCGTCCGGAAGCCGCCCTGGCCGGTGTCCTCCGGGATGCTGTCCACGGCGGGCGGCTCGTCGAGCTGGAACAGGTCCTGAAGCGTCAGCTGGACCTCGACCCTGGACAGACGGCGCAGCACGCCGGGGCTCGTTCGGGCCTCTCTGCAGTCGTACGCGGCCGGCTTCCCGGTGGCCGGATCGATGGGCCTGTCGTCGTTGGAGCTGCCCGAGCTGCCCGGGCTCCCATCGCCGAGCTGCCCGGTGCAGGCAGCCGCCGTCAGGCCGGCGAGCCCCATCGCGAACATGCCCGCCGCGATGGAACGGCGGAGGAACGGTACCGATCGATCGGTGTCGGGCGGCGCTGTCTTGATCATGGAGTGACCAGCCGTTCGGGTGGAATTCACCTGGCCCATGCCGAGGCGTGTCCCGGCGATGAGCCGCGACATGGCTAAGGAGAATATTTGAAGCAGAGCGGTACGTGCGCCCCGGCGTCACCTCGGGGCTCGTTCTACATTCCCGACGATCGCTCTTCTGATCCCGGCTTACCCTACTTCCGCCCGCCGACCAACCCCTTCGTCGGTCGCCTGGAGGCGCTCATGCAGAGGCATGCAGGGCGGAAGATGCATTCCCTCGAATTTTCCGGAGAAATTGAACAGGGAGACGGGGAGGCGGGGAGAAAAAAAATCCCACCGATCTCCCTCCCCGTCTCCTCGTCTCCCTGTTCAATTTTCCGCCCCCAAATGCCAATCCATGAGGCATGAGGGGAATTGTCAGATGAAGCGGACCGATCTGCTCCAGCGCGCCGAATTCGCCCTCTGGCCGTCGGGCCCGACACCGATGCTCGCAGCGCTCTCGGAGTCGCCATGAGATCGGGTGGGGTGGTCATCTCTGATAACTGCGCCGCCGGGCGCCTGTGCGAGCCGGGTGACGGCGCGGACTGCCGCGCTCGATCGCGCGATGATGCGAACCAGCTCTTGCGAGTCCCGGAAATCCCGTTCTTCGATCCTGTCCAACCTTGATTTCCACCGGAGCGGCGCTGTACCTCGGCGTTCTCGTGTAGGCTCCGGCGCGGGCGCAGACGCGGGAGCAGAGGAGCAGGGCGTTGAGGATCACATGCGTGGGCGGCGGGCCGGCGGGCCTCTATTTCGCCCTCCTGGCGAAGCAGGCAGACCCCCGGCGCGAGGTCGTCGTGGTCGAGCGGAATCGGCCCGATGACACCTTCGGCTTCGGGGTCGTGTTCTCGGACGCGACGCTCGACGGCCTCGCCGACGCGGATCGCCCGAGCTACGACGCGATCCGGAGCAGCCTCGCCCACTGGGACGAGCTCCACGCGCACTTCGGCGGGCGCGTCCTCGTTTCGAGGGGGCACGGCTTCAGCGGCCTCTCGCGCCGGAAGCTGCTCGCGATCCTGGGGGACCGGGCGCGCGAGCTCGGCGTCGTCCTGCGCTTCGAGGAAGAGGTGACGGACCCGGCAGAGGCCGCCGCCGAGAGCGATCTGGTCGTCGCGGCCGACGGGGTGAACAGCCGGATCCGCGAGCAATTCGCCGACCGGTTCGGGCCGCGCATCGACGTCCGCCCGAACCGGTTCGTGTGGCTCGGCACGACGTTCCCGTTCGACGCCTTCACCTTCTACTTCGAGGAGAACCGCCACGGCCTCTTCCGGGTCCACGCGTACCGCTACGAGCCGCAGCGCTCGACCTTCATCGTCGAATGCCGGGAGGAGACCTTCCGGCGCGCGGGCCTCGATCGCGCCGGCGAGGACGAGACGATCGCGTACTTCGAGGAGCTCTTCGCCGAAAAGCTCCAGGGACACCGGCTGCTGAAGAACCGGAGCGTCTGGCGGAGCTTCCCCACGGTGCACAACGAGCGCTGGAGCGCGGGCAACGTGGTGCTGCTCGGGGACGCCGCGCACACGGCGCACTTCTCGATCGGCTCGGGGACGAAGCTCGCGCTCGAGGACGCCATCGCGCTCGTCGACAGCCTCCAGCGACACCGGGGCGTGCCCGAGGCGCTCGCCGCCTACGAGGCGGAGCGCAAGCCCAAGGTGCTCGCGCTCCAGCGGGCCGCGCAGGTGAGCCTGCTGTGGTTCGAGAACACCGAGCGCTACATGGCGCTCGACCCGGTGGAGTTCATGTTCAGCCTGCTGACGCGGAGCCTGCGGGTGACGCACGAGGGACTGAAGGCGCGCGACCCGGCGTTCGTGCGCGAGATCGACGCGCACGTGGCGCGCAAGGCGGAAGCGCAGGCGGGGGCGCGCCTCCTCGCCGGGGATGGGGCGCCGCCGCCGCCGATGTTCACGCCGTTCCGGCTGCGATCGCTCGTGCTGGAGAACCGGGTCGTTGTGTCGCCCATGTGCCAGTACTCGGCCGAGGACGGGCAGATCGACGACTGGCACCTCGTCCACCTCGGCAGCCGGGCGCTCGGAGGCGCAGGGCTCGTCATCACGGAGATGACCGACGTCAGCCCGGAAGCGCGCATCACGCCGGGCTGCGCGGGGCTCTATCGCCCCGACCACGTCGAGGGGTGGCGGCGCGTCGTCGATTTCGTCCACGCGCGCTCCCGGGCCAAGATCGGCGTCCAGCTGGCCCACGCCGGGCGCAAGGGCGCGACGAAGCTGCTCTGGGAGGGCATGGATGTGCCGCTCGAGCGCGGCGCCTGGCCGCTGCTCAGCGCCTCCGCCATCCCGTACCTGACGGAGAGCCAGGTCCCGAAGGCGATGGATCGCGGGGACATGGACCAGGTGACCTCGGATTTCGTGCAGGCGGCGAGGCGGGCGGACGAGGCCGGGTTCGACCTGATCGAGCTGCACTGCGCGCACGGCTACCTGCTCGCGAGCTTCATCTCGCCGCTCACGAACAGGCGCGATGACGCGTACGGCGGTCCGATCGAGAACCGGATGCGCTACCCGCTGGAGGTGTTCGACGCGGTGCGGGCCGCGTGGCCGGCGGAGAAGCCCATGAGCGTGCGCATCTCCGCCACCGACTGGGCGCCGGGCGGGCTCACGACGGACGATCTGATCGCGCTCTCGACGATGCTGCGAGAGCACGGCGCCGACATCATCCACGTCTCGGCAGGACAGACGGACCCGTCCAGCAAACCGGAGCACGGCCGGCTGTTCCAGACGCCGCTCTCGGAGCTCGTGCGGCTGGAAGCCAACGTGCCGACGATCACGGTGGGCAACATCCAGAGCTACGCGGACGTGAACAGCATCGTCGCGGCCGGGAGAGCCGACCTGTGCGCGCTCGCGCGGGCGCACCTCTATGACCCGTACTGGACCCGGCACGCCGCCGCGGAGCAGGGCTTCGACATCGACTGGCCACCTCAGTACAGGTCGGTCGAGAGATACACGCTCCGCATGCGGTGACCCTGCGCGGGGCGAGGGAGAGGCCTGTCCCGCCCGGGCCGCTCCGCGCAGCGCCCCGGTCGAGCGAAAAAAGTGAAGGCGGGCCCTTGATCCTCACGCTACGTGAGGACCTAGCCTCCGGGGCATGGACGTGCTCACCCGCCCTGGAAACAGGGGTAACGCCATGCGTTCAGCACCGTTGAAAGTCGGCGATCTCGCCCGGCAGACCGGCCTCTCCGTCCGCACGCTCCACTATTACGAGGAGATCGGCCTGCTCGCCCCGTCGCATCGCACCGCGTCGGGGCACCGGATGTACTCGGCGGGCGACGTCGCCCGGCTCCAGCAGATCAAGTCGTTGCGCGAGCTCGGCTTCAGCCTGGAGCAGATCGCCGCGTGCCTGGACCAGCCGGGGTTCTCTCCGCTCCAGACCATCGAGCTCCACCTGTCGCGGCTGCGCGAGCAGATCGCGCTGGAGCAGCGGCTCTGCGCGCGGCTCGAGGGCCTGGCCCACGTCCTGCGGTCGGGAGAGGACGTCTCTGTGGAGCAGCTCCTTCAAACCATCGAGGTGATGACCATGAGCGAGAAATATTACACCCCAGAGCAGCTCGAGGAGCTCAAGCAGCGCGCAGAGGCGATGGGCCCCGAGAAGATGCGTGAGGCCGAGTCGGCGTGGACGCAGATCTACGACGACATGCGGGCGGAGATGCAGAAGGGCGAAGGCCCGAAGAGCGAGCCGGTGCAGCAGATCGTGAAGCGCATGCGGGAGCTCATCGACGCGTTCACGGGGAAGAACCCCGGCATCGAGAGGGCGCTCAACACGATGTACCGGGAGGATCCCTCGGTGAGGACGCAACACGGGAATGATCCGGAGCTGCACGAGTTCATCGGCAAGGCGATGAGCTAGCTCGCGGCGCCGGCAGGCCGCCGGCGGAGCGCCCGGCCGCGCGGGGCGGAGCGCCCACGCTGGCGGCGGGGCGCCCGCGCTGGCGGCCGGAGGCCACGGCGCGAGCGCCCGGCCAGGTGGCCTCGGGCGCTCGCGCCGTGGCCGTTCTGCCGTGTGGGGCAATTCGCGCCACGCGCGAGGATCGAGCCGCCTCTGCGCTCGGCCGGGGCCCCGCGCGCGAAAATCGCCGACCTGTCCGGGGAGCTGCAGCCGCAGGCCTGGCACCCCCGTTGCTTTTCATGACAGCGTACAGCGCCTCCGGCGCGAGCCGCCCCAGGAAGAACCCAGCAGCGCTCCATGCGCCCCACGGAAGGTCCATCATGCACCTGCCCGGAAGAGAGATCCCCTGGAAGGATTTCCTGAACGACATCAAGCAGGAATGTATCAAGGACAAGATCGACACCGTCGCTGCTTCGCTGGCGTTCTTCGGTGTCCTCGCGATCTTCCCGTTCCTGCTCTTCGCGGTCGCCCTCGCCGGCCTGGTCATCGATCCTGCCGAGTCCGCGCGGCTGATGGGCGAATTGTACCAGGTGGCCCCGCCCGCCGTGGCCAACATCCTGGGCGAGCGCCTTCAGGCGCTCACCGGGGGCCAGAGCCCGGCGCTCCTGACGGTCGGCGCCCTCGGCGCGGTCTGGGCCGCCTCGGGCGGCGTCACCGCACTGATGGAGGCGCTCAACTCTGCCTATGGCGTCGAGGACAGGCGGTCGTACCTCAAGCGCCGTGGGATCGCCCTGCTGGTCACGATCGGCGGCGCCGTCCTGCTGACGGTCGCCTCGGCGATTGCGGTCGCCACGCCGGCGCTCGCCGCGCACCTCGGCCCCTTCGCGACGCTTGTCCTCTGGCTGCGCATGCCGGTGTCGGCGCTCATCGTGATGGTGGTCCTGGCAACCCTCTATTACTTGCTCCCCGACGTCGAGCAGAAGTTCAAGTTCATCACCCCGGGGTCGATCGTGGCGGTCGTGATCTGGGTCATCGCGTCCCTCGGCTTCTCCTTTTATGTCAGCCGGTTCGGCAGCTACGAGGTGAGCTACGGCGCGCTGGGCGGCGTCATCATTCTCCTCCTCTGGATGTGGATCTCCTCGTTGGCGGTGCTCCTCGGGGCCGAGATCAACGCCATCATCGAGCACCGATCGCCTGAGGGGAAGCGCACGGGCGCCAAGGATGCCAGCGATACGGGGGCGGATCTGCCCAAGACTGCAAAGGAGGAGGCCCAGGGCGCCGCGCTCCCGGCCGGCGCCGCGCGCGCCCCGCGCAACGAGAGCTCGGGCAGCGACGGGGCGCTCCCCCACCCCGCCGGCTCGCGCCGGTCGGAGCTCCATCGAGGGAGGGCGTAAGCGACGCGCCTTCACCGCCGAGCCCCGCGGGGCGGGCCTGTCACTGCCTCTCTGCCACCGGAGCCACCTTCATGCCAACTCGACACCTCCCCTCCTCGCCATCGCTGCTCGTGCTGCTCGGCTCGCTCGTCACGGGTTGCCGCGGCGCACCGAGCGGCGCGCCCGTGGCAGCGCCGCCGGCCGACAGCGCGAAGGGCGCGGAGACGGGGAGCGTGCGGGGCCCGGAGGGCGAGCCGACCGGCGCCGGCGGCGCGCCGGGCATGAGCAGCCCGCCAGGCTGCGGGACCGACAGCCCGATGCTCAAGTACGTGGGGCAGGATCGGGACGAGTGCGCTCGGATCCGCTTCGTGTGCGAGCCCGGCTGGAGCTACTTCAGCGACGACTGCGGCTGCGGCTGCACGAAGCAGTGACCGCCGCCGCGGGGCTCGCGACAAAAACACCTCGCCCTGGGCGGCCTGCGGCATCTAGCATCGGTGCCCGCATGCGCCCCCTCCTCATCGTGAACCCCCGGTCCAGCGGCGGAAAGACGGGCAGGCTCTTCGACGAGATGCTGACGCCCATCCGCCGCATCCTCGGCGACGTCGACATCGTGCGCACGGATCGCCCGCGCCACGCCGTCGATCTCGCGCGCGAAGCCGCGCTCGGCGGGCGCGAGACCGTCGTGGCGGTCGGCGGGGACGGCAGCATCAGCGAGGTCGTGAACGGCCTTATGCAGGCGAGGGACCGGGGCGCCACCGGCACGCGGCTCGGGATCATCGGCGCGGGCACCGGCAGCGATCTCTGCAAGACGCTGAAGCTCACCCGCCGGCTCGACAGCTTTTGCACCGCGATCGCGAGCGGCCACACGCGCCAGATCGACGTGGGCCGCCTCTCGTACGAGACGCGCGACGGCCAGCGGGCCGACGCGTTCTTCGTCAACGTCCTCTCCGCGGGCATGAGCGGCGTCGTGGTCTCGCTGGTCAACGAGTCGTCGCGGGTGCTCGGCAACACGCTCGCCTACTCGCTCGCCTCGCTCCGGGGCCTCGTCCGCAGCCGCGTCGGCCGGGTGCGCTGCGTCACGACGCTGCGCGGGGAGCGCCGCGAAGAGGAGATCTCGACGCGCATGGTCGGGATCTGCAACGGCCGCTTCTTCGGCGCGGGCATGCAGCTCGCGCCGATGGCGAAGCTCGACGACGGCGTGTTCGACGTCATCGACCTGGGCGCCGCGCCCCACCTCCGCTTCGCGGCCGTGTCAACCGGCATGTACACGGGCTCGCACATCCGCCACCCGGACGTGCGCCACTTCCAGTGCGATAGCATCGAGCTCACGCTCCTGAACCGCGACGTCGAGCAGTCGTTCTTCCTCGACGTGGACGGCGAGCCGCTCGGGAAGCTGCCGATCACGGTCACGCTGGAGCCGAAGGCGATCGAGGTGCTGGCGCCGGTCGATTGAGGGGGGCGGCGGAGGGGGCGCCGCAGTCGAGCCGGCAGGGCTAGCCGGAATGGGGCAGGCGCGTAGACTGGCCGCCGTATGAGGATCCTGACCTTCGAGTTTCAGAGCGCTGGGCGTGGCTGGACGCTCGAGCCGATGGTGCTCGATGCGTTCAACCTGCTGGTCGGCGTGTCCGGGGCGGGCAAGACGCGGATCGTGCGGGCGATCGAGCAGGTCCGCGCCGTGGCGCTCGGAGAGAAGGAAGAGGATGAGCTGATCGATGCAGTCCGCGGGGCCAGCTTCGTGATCGGCTTCGAGCACGAAGGGCTCACGTACCGCTGGGAAGCCGATCTGGAGCCGCGCGTCGGGCGAGGGGCAGAAGAGCACGGCGCGCTGCACGCCGAGGAGCCGCCCCTCATCCGAACCGAGCGCATCTTCCAGGGAGACCGGGCCATCGTGGAACGCTCGCCTGAGCGCTTCCTTCTGAATGGCCATGCACTCCCCAAGCTGGACCGGGCGCAGAGCGCAATTGCCGTCCTCAAGGAAGACCCGCAGATGGCTCCGGTTTACAAGGCCTTTTCGCGCTGTATTCCTCGATCAGCGCTCGAAACGTTGCCGAGCCATGGATTTACGACGGAGACTCACTTCGAGAAGCGGCGTGGCAACTACCAATCCGCGGCAGATCTCGGTGCGGACTTCACGCTGCCGCTGCACCACAAGGCCGAGCTTCTCCAGGAGGTGTTTCCAGAGGCGTTCGCCGAGATAGAGGAGGCGTTCAGCGAAGCGTTTCCCACTGTCGAGAAGCTCAAGGTCCAGCGCTACTACCCTATGGGCTCCGAGGCGAGCAAGGAGTTAGGGGGTAGCTACAACCTCGCGCTCACGGCAGCCGAGTCGGGCGTCGATAGCTGGATCTTCTTTTACGACATGTCCTCTGGCATGCAGCGTTACCTCTCCTTCCTTATCCACCTCTCGTTCGCTCCGCCTGGTACGGTGGTGCTCATCGACGAGCTGGAGTCGAGCCTTGGCGTCAACTGCCTGCCCGCAGTGACACGCTTCCTCCTGAGCCGCGCGCCGTACCTCCAGCTCGTTCTGACCAGCCACCACCCCTACATCATCGAGCAAATCCCGCCGAGCCACTGGAAGATCGTCACCCGGAAGGGCAGTCGCGTGCGGGTCCTCGAGGCTGAGAAAATCCCGGCGATGGCAGAGGAGCGTTCGCACCTCGACCGCTTCACGCGCCTCATCAACCTGCCGGAGTACGAGCACGGGGTCCAGGGATGAACCTCGTCCTCCTCGTGGAGGGTGCCGAGACCGAGCCGAGGGTCTACGAGGCATGGCTTCGACACCGGCTCCCCGCGCTGCGTCGCGTGCCCAACGTGGCCGACCTGATCGCCGACGGCTACGTCCTCGTGAGCGGCAAGGGCTATCCCTCGGTTTATCGCAGGATCGCCGGCCTCCTCCAGGACATCGAAACCAACGCCGGTCGCGTGCAGGAATTCTGGATCTGTATCGACTCGGACGAGGACACGTACGAGGCTCGCTACGCCGAGGTCCACCGCGCCGTGCAGGCCGAGCTCCAGGGCACCCGCATGGCAAGGACCAATCCCTCCCTCGAGATCCGCATCATCATCCAGCATTGCTGCATCGAGACCTGGTTTCTGGGGCACGACGGCTTCCTCCGCGCCGGCCCACAGTCACCCCAGCTCGTCGATTTCAAGCGCTTCTACGACGTGAGCACGGACGATCCCGAGCGGATGGGGACCTATCCGGGCTACGTCACCCGCGCCAGCTTCCACCTGGCGTATCTCAAGGCCATGCTCATCGAGCGCAGCCATCGCTACACGAAGCAGCGCCCAGGCGTGGTGATCGAGCCGTCGTACTTCGAGGCGCTGCGGGCGCGTTGCGCGCGCACGGGGCACATCCAGAGCTTCCGGCAACTGCTCTCAGCCTTCGAGGCAGCTGGGGACGTGGGGCTGTAACACCCATGCGGGCCGCCCCGCGAGCCACCGCCGCCCCCCCGCTGCTCACACATGACGCGCTGCGGAAGCCGCCGTGGCTTCCGACACCCCCGCCCCCTTGTGCCGCTCCCCTCGAGCCCGTCGAGCCCGCGCCGCAGCGGTGGTAATGGATCTTTCATGAGCTTCATCGATTCACCTGCCGAGCTTGCCCCGGGTGCCTCCGTGGCCCCCGCGTCCTCCGCCCCCCGGCTGCTTGTCGTCGGCTGCGGCGGGATCGGCGGCATCATCGCCGCGTACCTGTTCGAGCAGGGCCACGACGTCACGGCCTTCACGACGAACGCGCTCATCGCGGACGCCATCAACGCCGGCGGCTTCCGGGTGCGCGGCGAGACGAGCCCTGGCACGGTCGGGGGCCGCGCGGTGCGGGAGCTCGGCCCGGACACCCGCCCCTTCGACTACATCCTCCTGGCGACGCAGCCGCCGCAGGTCGAGGAGGCCGCGCGGAACGCGGTCGCGCACCTCGCCCCGACGGGCGCGATGATCTGCCTCCAGAACGGCCTCTGCGAGGAGCGCATCGCGCGCATCGCCGGCCCGGAGCGCACCTTCGGGGGGATCGTCGCGTGGGGCGCCTCGATGGTGGAGCCCGGCGTGTACGACCGCACCTCGAGCGGCGGCTTCGTCCTCGGCCGGCTCGACGGGGCGAGCGACCCGCGCCTCGACGAGCTCGCGCGCATCCTCGAGGCGATCGGACCGACGACGGTGACGGACAACCTCGCCGGGGCGCGCTGGTCGAAGCTCGCGATCAACTGCGCCATCTCGTCGCTCGGCACCGTCGGCGGCGATCGCCTCGGCGTGCTGCTCAGGCATCGCTTCGTCCGCCGCCTCGCGCTGGAGATCATGACCGAGACCGTGCAGGTCTCGCGCACGATCGGCGTGCGCCTCGAGAAGGTCGCAGGGACGCTCGACCTCGACTGGATCGCGCTCACGGACGCCGAGCGCACCGCCGTGGGCTCGCCGGGGCTCTTCGCGAAGCACGCGCTGCTCCTCGCCGTGGGCGCGCGCTTCCGCCGCATGCGCTCCTCGATGCTCGCCGCCATCGAGCGAGGCCGCCCGCCGGCCGTCGACTTCCTGAACGGCGAGGTCGTCGAGCGCGGCGCGGCGCTCGGCATCGCGACGCCGATCAACGCCGCGATCCGCGAGGAGGTGCTCGCGATCGCGGCAGGCAAGCGCAAGCCGAGCCTCACGCTGCTGCGCGCGTTCTTCGACCGGACGCGCGAGCTCGTGGGCGCGCCGTCGTCCATGCGGCCACCGCCGCCGGCGACGCCGGCCGAGCCGCCCGCGGCTCCGCCGCACGAGCCGCCCGCGGCCGCGCCGCATGAACCGCCCTCGACCGCAACGAGCGCCCAGGCGGACGCATTGGGCGAGCCGTCCATGCCATCAGCGAACGTCCAGAGCGATCTCAGGGACGCGTAGACAGGCGCCAAACGGCTCGGCGACAGAAGACCGACAAGCGGACGAGCAGCCGTAGGAAACCGACACGTGTCCTGGCGCTCCTGGCGTCGTCGCGGATCGAGCTCACCGCGCCGTCGCGGCACGAACTCTTTGTCGCGCCGTGGCGTCGAAGTTCGGTAGCATCGGGCGTCTCTTCCTGCGGATCTCTGGAAGATCCCTCGACGAGGAACCCTCGCATGACGCACTTCTCGCTCGCCCTCTCCTCCCGGCGCGGCGCCGCGCTCCGCGGCGCTTCCCTCGTGCTGCTCACCGCGCTCGCCGCATGCGGCGACGACGGAGGCGGCGGCGGCAGCGGGGCCGCTGGCGGCGGGGGGAGCGGCGGCGAGGGCGGCGGAGGCGGCGGCGTGGTCATCGAGGAGCCGAACCGGTTCCGCCTGCGCATCGACGACGCCCAGGTCCCGTCCGTCGTGCTGGAGCTCGACAAGCAGAAGGCGCTCCAGGTCTTCGGCGAGGACGGCGCCAAGCAGATCACGATCCTCGACGTGGACACGACCGGGCTGCTCCAGAGCGCGCTCGAGCAGATCCAGAACGCGTGTGGGACCTCGTGGCAGAACGACAACCCGAACCCCGGCCACGACTGCTCGCTCACCGAGCTCGGCCGGAGCTTCGGGACCGAGTGGCGGACGTCCCCAGAGTTCGCGCTGGTGCGGCTGCTCAGCATGACGCCTGCCAACGCCAATGTGACGGGTACGACGCTCACGGAGCTGAAGGCGCTCTTCGATGACAACCCCGACACGTTCACGTTCGACTTCGCCGACGTCCTCGCCGACAGCATCACCATCGATCTGGCGGTCCAGCCGGCTCCGACGGCCGTGCGCAACAACCGGACGGCGCCCTTCGTGCCGATACCCAAGCTCATCCTCGCCCTCCAGCAGCAGCTGCTCGGCACGCACCCGGCCATCGCCAACCCGGATGGCGTGAGGATGTCTGTCAGCCTCTACGAGGCCCTGCTCGATCTCCAGCCGCTGTCCGAGAAGCTCGGGCCCAGCGGGGATCACCCTGGCGTGCTCGTACGCGACGATGAGACGTTCACGACGAAGAGCGATGTCCTCCTGCCCGACTTCCAGATGCGCGTCGTCGCCGAGTCCGGCCTGCGCCGGGTCTCCGGGGTCGACCTCTCGAAGGGCGCCGGCGACATGTTCCTCCGGGACGGCGACGCGCCGCTCCGGTTCGACTTCACCGATCCGGAGAAGCTCCAGATCAGCGGCATCGCCCCGACGCCGACCATCGATATGCGCATCTCGCTGCACGAGATGCCCACCGAGGTGGAGGCGTGCGTCGAGTCCGAGGAACCAGCCTGCAAGGAGAACCGTCCAGGCATGCCGGTCGGCTCCAAGACGGTATGGTCTGCCCCGCCATTCATGATGGAGCACATCGTCGGCAAGGCGGCTTACCTGACGTATGGCGAGCGTGCGCCATTCGCAGGGTGCTACTTCCGCGTGAGCGGGACATGCGAGGTGGGCGTCAACATCGGCCTGGGCGACGAGCCGCGCGGATGGTCCAGCTTCACGGCCCATGTCGGCAGCACTCATCCGGCGACCCCTGAACCTCAGTTCCTCTGGGAACTGCTCACCGAGGTCGGCCAAGCCGCCATCCACGACCCGACCGGCGACGGCGCCCCCGAGATCTCCGAGGGCGCCGCCCAGCCTATATACGCTCTCCACGGCGTCAGCATCGGCCTTACCGCCGACGAGATCGAGGCCGACCTCCGCCCGACCCTGCAGAGCCAGGCCAACGAGATCGCGGACATCATCCTGGGCCGTTACTGGGTTAACAACGACGGGCTCGACTTCTTCTACGGCCGCGGCGCGCCCGACGGCGCGCCCACCTTGTTCTTCGTCGCCGAGGACGACCTCAGGCCTTCGGATCAAAGCTCGGAGGCCCCCCGCGCCTACACCTACGAAAGTCCCGGCTTCTTCACGAGCCCGGATCTCAGCGAGGCGAGCAAGGTCTCGACGAAGGAGCTCGACGGCGTCGACGACACGACGCACGAGAAATACAGGCTGCCGCCGGGCGAGACCACGCTGTACATGCAAGACGACGAGGGCGCCGTCTACGAGGTCCGCTTCTACGTGCCCGAGAGCGACGATCCGGTGGAGATCACCGCCGACGTGGAGAAGCTCTGATCATGGAAGCGCGAGACCGCACCCGCCCCGCCGCACCCGCCGCCCGCCGGCTCTCCCGGCTCGGCCCTCTGCTCACCGCCGCGCTCTCCTCTGCGCTGCCCGGCTGCGTCGAGGCCGTCACGGTGGAGCAGGCGCCGCCCCCGCCGGCGCTCGGCATGAACGAGAGCCGCACCCTCACGCTCGAGTTCCTGCGGTTCGACGCGAGGGGCTTCGCCAAGACGCTCACGCTCGAGGAGCTCAAGGCCATCCCGCGGCCCACCCTCGAGGGGATATGGCTGCTCGATCTCGACATCTCGACGCTCATCGAGAACGCGCTGCTCAAGGTCATGTACATGGCCCCCGCGGAGATCGCGGCGCTCCCGCCGGCGTCGCGGAACCTCGTCGGGCTCCTGAACATGACGCCGGAGAACGCCGATCTCCGCGGCACGAGCCTCGAGGGCCTGCTCGGGGTCGGTAACGCCGTCGGGCTCCCGACGTCGAAGATCCTCTCGGACCTCACGGGCGCGGCCGGCAACGAGCGGCTCATCCCCGTCCAGATCACCTCGCAGGCCGTCCTGGAGAACCTCGTCAGCACCCACCCGAATACCCAGTACCGGAGAGGGCCGGTCGACGACGAGCACCCGGACGGCGTCTACCCCGTCGCGCCGCACTCCATCCCCGTCACGCTGTACGACGTCGTCACCGATTTCGCGGGCCTCGCCGCGCAGTTCGGCCCGACGCCGCTCGATCCGGACGACCCGGACGGCGCGGAGCACCCCGGCTTCATCAAGGCCGCGTCGGGGGTGAAGGCGGCCCTCGACGACTTCACGATGACGGTCCGCGTCGACGTCAACGCCCTGCCGTACAAGGGGGTCGACGCCACGATGGCCGATGTCGCGAGCGTCAACAGCACGCCCGGCCAGATAGACACCCTGTTCGATTTCAGCCAGGAGGACTGGCTCGTCCTGGACAACCTCGCCAGGAACCTGAGCATCGGCGAGCTGACGCTGGCCATCCCCGAGAACGCGATGCTCCTGCCGGGCGGCACGAGCCGGGAGCCCGCGCCGCGCGGCAACTCGCCCGTGTGGGAACAGCCGCTCTGGGAGTTCGAGCACATCCTCGCCCGCGCGGGTGAGCTCAGGGCAGCCCAGATCGAGGATCACTGCTCGACCTACGCGCCCGCGGGCACCTCGACGAGCGACTTCGAGGCCGTGAAGGTCTGCATCGACGAGAGCGGGTGGACCGAGATCAGCGTCGACGAGAGCGTCATCCTGGAAGACCCGCCGCCGGCGCCGTCCTACTTCTGGGACATCCTCCTCGACGTGGCCCAGGCGCGGATCCATGACGGCAACCTCGCCGAGGGGGAGGCCAACCTCGAGGTGACCCTGCGCGACGTGCCGGTCGGCGTGAAGACCGAGGATCTCGTCGCGAGCATCAAGGAGAACCTCGCGAGCGATCCAGCGGTCCTCAAGGACATGGCGCTCGAGCTCAACAACAACGCCGCCGGTGACGCGGACTTCTACCTCTACCAGCCGAGCACCGAGAGCGGCGTCGCCGGCCAGCGGGATTACCTCTACTTCGTCGCTCCCGACGACATCCGCAAGGACGCGGACGGCGCGCGCGTGCGCGACTATGCCTACGAGAGCCCTGGCTTCTTCTCCGACCCCGCGCTCGAGAAGAAGGTGTCGACGACCGAGGAGATCGACGGCGACGCGCTCCACGAGAAGGTGGAGGTCAAGGCGGGAGATACGCTGTACTTCGCGGACGACGAGGGGCACCGGTACGAGATCAGGATCGGCGACAAGCCGAGCCCCCATCGTCTCTCGCTCACCCTCACCCGGATCCAGTGATCGGCCCCCCCACCGTGAGGACCCGTCTCATGCAAGGAGCTCTGCCGCCCCCGCGGCCCCGCGCCGGTGCCCGCGCCCGTGCGCGTCAACGAACAGGACGTGAACTCGCCGCGCTCTCGCTCGCGACAGGCCTCGTCTGCCTGACAGCGCGGGACGCGCACGCCTCGGGCATCGACGCGCCCTGGGTGACGAGCGGCCTCTCGGGCCCCACGACGGCTGACGCCGCGGCTGTCTACTGGAACCCGGCCGAGCTCGCCGGGGTCCAGCGGCCGGAGCTCGTCCTGGGCGCGGGCCTCATCGTCGGCCACGCGACCTACCAGCGCGAGCGGCTCGGCACGTACCAGACGCCGGACACGCTCCAGTTCAAGCTCCCGCTCGATCCGGCGAACGTCGACGCCAGCAAGCGCGGCCGCGCCGAGGAGGTGTCGACGACGCCGATCGCGCCGACGGGCAACGCCTTCCTGGCGATCCCGGTCCTGCCGAACCGCCTGACCGTGGGCGTCGGCCTGTACGTGCCTTATGCCGCGGCGCTCAGCTTCCAGGACGGCGCGCAGCGCTGGCAGCTCCGGCAGGCGTTCATCGTCTCGACGTCGCTCACGGCGGCCGCCGGGCTCAAGCTGACCGACCAGGTCTCGCTCGGCGCCGGCGTGTCCTACGTCAGCGGCCTCGCGGAGCTCTCGAAGGTGCAGGACTTCGGCAGCCTCAAGGAGTTCCACGACGGCCTCGACTACCTCAAGCAGGACAACGACTTCGGCCCGAACACGCCGTCCGAGCTGCGCGAGCTCGACGTCCTCGCGCGCTCCATCTCGATCAAGGAGGCCCTGTCGCACGGCGCCTCGTTCCACCTCGGGCTGGCCTTCAATCCCAACAAGGACCTTCGCTTCGGCCTGACGTACCAGCACAGCGCGGCGATGCGGTACAAGGGCAAGTTCGCCATCGACATGGACCACCCGTTCTTCACGCAGGACCTCGCCGAGCAGGGCCTGCGTTACAAGCCGCTGGTCGAGGGCGACGTGGAGCTCTCGTTCACGCTCCCCAAGCGGCTCACCGCCGGCGTCGGCTACCGGGTGAACGACAAGCTCAGCCTCGATGGGCTCCTCTCGTACGTGCTCTATTCGGACATCGAGGCGTTCGTCGTCGAGGCCACGTCTCCGGACCTCGCGCAGCCGAAGCTCGGGATCACCGATCGCGTCACCGTGACGCTGCCGCGCAGGTGGAACGACACGGTGTGGGCGGAGATCGGCGCCAAGTACAAGCTCAGCGAGGCGTTTCTGGCGACGGCGTCGGTCGGGTATCAGTCGGCGGCCTCGCCGGACAGCACAATCGACGTGGCCTCGCCCGACAACCACCGGCTGATCGGGGACGTCGGGGGTGTCTTGAAGCTCAGCGATCGCGTGTCGCTCTCGGGCGACGTCCGCGTGCAGGGCATCCTGCCGCGCACGGTGACCGGCTCGGATTACGACCTCGGCAACGGGAAGTACTCGCTGGTGCTCGCGACGGTGGGCGGACACCTCAAGTTCGTGTTCTGACCGCGATTCGCCGGCCGCCGGCGGCCCACGTCGTGGCTGTCCGTCGCGAGCCGGCGCGCTGTTCTCCGCGAGGAACAGGTGTCTCCTCCAGAGAGACAGGGGGCTCGGCAGCCGCGTGCTCAGCTCCGGAGATCAGGCGAACGATACGCCTCGATTTCGGCGCAAGCGCGGGAGCTCGCGGGCGGACGCCCGGCCCGCTCGCCGTGGCATGGCAGCTGCAAAACCTTTCGCCGGACGCTTCGTTTCTCGCCGACAGCGCCGCGTCGACCCACGGACAACGCACGTTGCGCGCGGGTCGACACGCAGAGGGCCATTCGCCGTGAGCTCCTGTCGACGTCAACGACATCGCTGTTCCATCTGTCCGGTCACCATCGAGGAGAGTCGAATGTTCACTCGCGTTACCCAACGATCCCTGTCTGTCCTTCTCGCGTCGCTGCTGGCGAGCTTCACCCTGTTCGGCTGTCAGGTCGAGGTCGCTGAGGAGCCGTCCCCCGACGTCGAGGTGGGCGAGGCGAGCCAGGAGTTGATCAACTGCAAGGGCCGGTGCGTCAGGTTCTTCTTGGCCTGCATCCAGTCGAGCGAAGGCGAAGACCGCGAATTGTGCACCGCCGAGCGGGATGCCTGCCTGGCGGACTGCGACGAGCAGACCTGCGAGCCCTGGGAGCCCGGGTGCTGCCAGGGTCAGCCGACCTGCTGGTAGTCGCCTCTCCCCCGCCCTGCCGGGATGATGGAACCGCCAAGGCGCCATAAGACGCCAAGATTATTGGGATTTTCTTGGCGCCCATGGCGCCTTGGCGGTTCAAGAGACCCACCTTCGGTCAAAGTACCCCACCACCCAAGAGCGGGCGACGCGGGAGACCACAGGCCGCGACGCGGCATGCTACACAGCGTCCTGTGAGCCTGGGCGAGAGCGTGATCATCTGCCCGGGGTGCAGCGCGGAGAACTCACCCTTCAACCCGCGTTGCACCCGCTGCGAGGCGCTGCTCTCGGAGGAGCCGCGGTCGAACTCCGCGACAGCCGAGGAGCACCCGTCGAGGCAGTCGACCTCCCGCGACGAGCACGTGTCCTCGAGCGTCACGATCGATCCGCTCGCAAGCACGGTTGTCGTCCCGGACGGGGGAGCGTCCGAGCCTCCGGCGCCGCCCGGATCCGAGGCGTCGCTCGATCTGCGCCCGGGGACGAAGCTCGGCCGGTTCGAGGTGATCGATCGCCTCGGCGAGGGCGGCATGGGCGTGGTGGTGCGAGCGCGCGATCACGTGCTCGGCCGCGACGTGGCGATCAAGGTGCTGCGGCCCGAGGTGCTGGGGCGCTCGGGCGCGGCGACGGCGCTCGCGCGGCTCGTCCGTGAGGCGCAGGCCATGGCGAGGATCAAGCACCCCAACGTCGTCACCGTGCACGAGGTCGACGCCTCGGGCGGGCAGGTGCGCGTGGTGATGGAGCACGTCGAGGGCCGGACGCTTCGCGCGTTCTGCGCGGAGAAGCGGCGGCCCGCCTCGGAGGTCGTGGCGGCCTTCCTCCAGGCGGGAAAGGGGCTGTCGCAGGTGCACCACGCTGGGCTCGTGCACCGCGATTTCAAGCCCGACAACGTCCTTGTCGGCGCCGACGGCCGCGTGCGCGTCACCGATTTCGGGCTCGCGGGGCTCGCGGAGGGCGAGGCCGGCGGCGGCCCCGCGGAGGCTGGGATAGAGGCCGCGCTCACGCGTTCAGGCTCGTTCCTGGGGACGCCGGTCTACATGGCGCCGGAGCAGCACCGGCGAGAGGCCGCGGATGCGCGGGCCGATCAGTACGCGTTCTGCGTGTCGCTGTGGGAGGCGCTCGCGGGCGAGCGTCCGTTCGCCGGCAAGACCTACGACGAGCTGCGCGAGAACGTGGCGCTCGGGCGGGTGCGAGAGCCGCCGCGACGGGCCGAGATGCCGGCGCGGATCCGCCGCTGTCTCGAGCGCGGGCTCTCCGTCGACCGGGACGCTCGATACCCCGACATGGACGCGCTGCTCGCCGATCTCGCGAAGGATCCGGCGGCGGCGTGGAGGCGCGGGCTCGCCGCGGCGTCGGGGCTCGCGCTCGCGGGCCTGCTCGTGTCCGCGTTCGCGCGGCAGCCTGCGGACAGGCTCTGCAAGGGCGGCGAGGCGAGGCTCGCGGGCGTCTGGGACGAGGCGACGATGGCGAAGGTGCGGGCAGCGTTCGCCGGCACCGGGCGGCCGCACGCGGAGGACACGTACCGGCGCGTGGAGAAGGCGCTGGGCGATCGAGCGCGCGCGTGGGTCGCGATGTACGCCGACTCGTGCGAGGCCACGCACGTGAGGGGCGATCAGTCGGCCGGGCTGCTCGATCTCCGGACGCTGTGCCTGGAGCGCCGCCGCCAGGAGATGGGGGCGCTCACCGCGCTCTTCGCGCAGGGGGCGGACGCCGAGGTGCTCGATCGATCGATCGAGGCGTCGCTCGCGCTCCCGGGCCTCGAGCGCTGCGCGGACGCGGGCGCGCTGACCGCGGCGATCCCGCCGCCCGCCGACGCCGCGGCGCGGGCCCGCATCGACGCGCTGCGGGGTCGCCTTGCCGAGGTCAGGGCCCTCGATGAGGCCGGCAAGTTCCGCGAGGCGCTCGCGCTCGCGCGGCCGCTCGCCGACGAGGCCCGCGCGGCGGATTATGCCCAGATCGAGGCGGAGGCGCTCTTGATGCTCGGGCGCGCGGCGCGGGACGCGCACGACGCCCCGGCCGCGGAGGCGGCGCTCCGCGAGGCGCTGCGCGCGGCGGCGCGGGCCAGGGACGACGCCCTCGCGGCGGAGGCGTGGCCGCAGCTCATCTACGTGGTCGGCTACCTGGGAGGCCGGCACGCCGACGCGCTCGCGCTGCAGCTGGCCGCCGAGGGCGCGGTCGAGCGGACGGGGGGCGACACGCTGGCGAGCGCGCGGCTGCTCAGCACGCTGGGCAGCGTCCTCGACGAGCAGGGGAAGTACAGCGAAGCAGCGCAGCACGTCGAGCGCGCCCTGGCCGGCCTCGAGAAGGCCCTCGGCCCGAAGCATCCCGAGGTCGCGGCGACGTGGAGCCGCCTGGGCACCGTCCGCCTCCACCTCGAGCGGTTCGACGACGCGGAGCGCGCAACCACGCGAGCGCTCGCGATCCGAGAGGAGACGCTGGGCGCCTCTCATCCGAGCGTCGCGCTCACGCTCAACAGCCTGGGTCGCCTCTTCAACACCCAGGGCAAGTACCGAGATGCCTTGCCCCGGATCGAGCGCGCCATCGCCATCCAGGAGACGGCGCTCGGCCCCGATCACCCGTTCCTGGCGGCCTCCGTCAACAACCTCGGCAATGCGCTCGTCATGCTCGGAGAGACCGACGCGGCCAGGCGTGCTCACGAGCGGGTGCTCGCCATCCGGGAGAAGGCGCTCGGCCCTGAGCACGCCGACGTGGCGTCATCCCTTAACAACATCGGGGCCGTCCTGGAGATGCAGCAGAAGTTCGCCGAGGCGACTCCTTATTACGAGCGGTCGCTCGCGATCCGCGAGAAGGCGCTCGGCCCCAATCACGCGAGCGTTGCCGCCTCGCTCGCCAACCTGGGGAGCGCGCTCGTCGCGCAGAAGAGGTACGCCGAGGGCCTTGTGCGCCTCGAGCGCGCCGCGGCGATCCAGGAGAAGGCCGTGGGCCCGAGCTCGCATGCGGTCGCATCGATGCTCACCGGGATCGCCAGCGCCTATAACGAGAAGGGCGAGCCGGAAAAGGCGCGCCCGTTCGCCGAGCGGGCGCTCGCCATCTATGCGGCGAAGGGCGAGGGCGTCTCTCCGATCGAGCTCGCCGATACGCGCTTCCACGCGGCCCGGGCGCTCTGGGGATCGGCGCGGGACCGGGCGCGGGCGATGACGCTCGCGACCCAGGCGCGCGACGCCTATGCGGCCGAAGAGGGGGAGTACGCGAAGCGCGCGCTCATGGCAGCGAAGGAGTGGCTCGCGGAGCACGGCGGCGCTCGGTGAAGAGGGGGCCGCGCTCGGGGAGGAGCTCCCGAGCGGGTGGCAGGGGAACTCCCCCACCCTGCCGGAATGCGGGAGCCGGCAGGACGCCATGAGACGCCAGAGGGCGCCATAAGACGCCAAATTATTGATATTTTTTGGCGTCCTTGGCGGCTTGGCGGTTCAAAGGCCGGCGGCGTCCGTCACCCATCGAAGGCAGGGCGCCGACCGCCTGCGCCGGCTACCCGGTGCTTCGCCAGGAGCTTCTGAAGGTAGGTCCGGTTGAAACCAGACTCCCGCGCCGCCTGCGACACGTTCCCTCCGTGCCGATCCATCAGCGCCACGAGGAACGCACGCTCCAGCTCGGCGACGCCCGCCTCGCGCGCCGCATCGAGCTCGTCGGCGGAGAGCCGCGAGAAGCGCGGCGCCAGGGGCCCGGGGCCTACCGGCTGAGCCACATCGGACGGGAGCAGATCCACGTCGAGCTCCGGCCCCGTCGCCAGGATGCACGCGCGCTCCACCACGTGGGCGAGCTCGCGCACGTTGCCCGGATAAGCATGCTCGCGGAGCGCCCGCGCGGCGCGCTCCGTGAAGCGGGGCCGCTCGCCGGGGCGTTTCCAGCAGGTGCGGAGGAAATGCTCGACGAGGAGCGGGACATCGCTCGCGCGCTCGCGCAGCGGCGGAATCTCGATCTCGATCACCTTGAGCCGGAAGTACAGATCTCGCCGGAACTTCCCTGCCTCGACGAGCGCGGGCAGATCCTGGTGCGTCGCCGCGATCACGCGGACATCGACCTTGTCGGTCCGGTCGGAGCCCACGCGCTGGATCTCTCCGAACTGCAGGAAGCGCAGGAGCTTCGCCTGCACGTCGGGCGCGATCTCCGCGACCTCGTCGAGGAAGAGCGTGCCTCCCTGCGCCGACGCGACCCGCCCGACGCGGTCCCGGTCGGCCCCGGTGAACGCGCCTTTGACGTGGCCGAAGAGCTCCGACTCGAGGATGCTGCCCGGCAGCGCCGAGGTGTGCAGCGTGACGCAGGCCTTGCTGCGCCGCGGGCTGTTCACGTGGAGCGCGCGGGCGATGAGCTCCTTGCCGGTGCCCGTCTCCCCGCGCACGAGCACGGTCGCGTCCGAGTCGGCCACCTGCGCGACCGTCTTGAGGAGCGCGAGCATCCTGGCGTCCTGCGTGACGATGCCCTCGAAATCGTAGCGGGCGAAGAGATCGCGCTCGAGGCGCTGGCTCCGGCGGCGCAGCGCCTCGCGCTCGAGGGCCCGCTTGAGGAAGAGCCCCGCGAGCTCGGCGAACTCGGCGACGAAGCGGAGCGCCTCGTCGCTGGCGGCCCGGGACTTGTACTCCACGTAGACGGCGCCGTAGACGTCGGCGCCGTGGGCGAGGGGCGCCACGAGCGCGGCGGACGCGCCCGACTCCTCGAGGCTCTTGAGGAGCGAGGCGCGCGGCTCGTCGGCGTCCCTGGAGAGGTGGACGATCTGCCGAGTCTCGATGGCCTGCCGCACGAGGCCGCGGCTGAATTTGCGCTCCTTGTCGGAGATCTTCGCCTTGTCGAAGTGGACGGCGAACTTCTGCTCGTAGGAGCCGTCCTCACGGACGACGATGAAGCCGCGATCGGCGCCCGTCGCCTCGAGGACCCGGCGGAGCACGAGCTCGGGAGCCTTCGCGTCGTCGTCCTCGGAGAGGAGGATCCTTACGATCTGAAGGAGCGAGGGGTAGAGATCCATGGCCGCAGCGCTCAGGGTACGATGAGGGGGGAAGGGTGCACAGAGCGATTCCCCGGGGCGTCGGCGGTTCCGTCGTGGCGTCGCAGGGAACGTCGCGGCGAATGGCCGGTCGCCCGCGCGCGGCCTCGTCTGGCGCAGGTTGCTCGCCGGGGGGCGTGGTCCGGGCTGCAACGGATCGGGGAGCGGTCGCCTGGGCGGCCTTCTACGTCGGCGCCCAGGGCAACGCCGGAAGTGTCGCAGGATCGTCCAGCCGAGCAGAAATCGCGGGGTTAGCGCCCGCCATCGGCAGGTTGACATCGGCCTCGACCCCATAAAGACCCGTGCAAACCTGCCCGATCGCGTCCTCCACTCCCCTTGACATGGGACGGCATCTCCGGTGGCCTGGGACACCGTGGCAGGTAGCAGCAGCATGGCGCAATTCGACAGATTAAGAAGAGCGGAGAGGCAGGTCGATGGATAAGGAAACAGCCACCCTTATTGCAGCCGCGATCGCTGCTGGCGTCACGGATCTGCTTGTATTTGCTCATAGCAAATCAGTAGACACAGCCTTAAAACCGCTAGCACATCGGTTCTATAGCCTCGACACGAGGATCGCAAAGATCGGGAATGAGCTTCGCCTGTCCCCACCGCACGGACTGCCCGAACTCAGCAAATGTCAACCCGACTGTCGTGCGCTCTTTGACGACCTGCAAGAACAGCTTGGGAACGCCATGGATTCCACGTTCGCTGCCCGCGACAACATCATGTGATTAGCAAGCGGCGCGCACTGATATCGTGTCGTTGGGTCGACGCGCGACGGCACCAGTGTCCTGACACGGTGACAATCGATATTTGAGTCAGCAGAGCATTCCAAAATGCGGCGAGCGCCGGACGGCGCGACGCCTCGCGCTCCTGGCCACGGCCCCTCCGGACCTCGGGCGCGGCGCCCACCACGACCCCTGCAACACCTGTGGCGCCACCGTTGCACTGCGCATGTGCAGATCCAGAGCGCGGGCAGCGCAGCTCGATCCATGGGGGAGGCCACCGCGAGGTCGTCGCGCTCTTCGAGCGGCTCGCTACGGCCACCAGGCGCCTCCCCGGAGGGGCTTGACACTGGCGCGAACCTCGACGTCTCCTTTTCGCCGCGCGCGATGTCCACCGAGGTGCTAGACGGGGCGATCTTCGCCGGTCGTTACCGGCTGATCCGCCGTCTGGCCGCGGGCGCCATGGGCGCGGTGTACGAGGCGCGTCATCTCGGGACGGACCGCCGGTGGGCGCTCAAGGTGATGCTCTCTCACATCATCGAGCGTCCCGATCTCCGGAGGCGGTTCGAGCTCGAGGCACGGGTGACCGCGCACATCGACAGCCCGTTCATCGTGGAGGTCGTCGACGCGGGGGTCGACGACGCGACCGGAGTGCCGTTCCTCGTCATGGAGCTGCTCCGCGGTGAGGAGCTCGGGCGATGCCTTCGGCGCGTGGGGCGGCTCTCGCCCGAGGAGACGCTCGCTTGCCTCCACCAGACGGCGCTCGCGCTCGACAAGACGCACCGGGCCGGGATCGTCCATCGCGATCTCAAGCCGGCAAACCTCTTTCTTAGCGTGCGCGAGGACGGCGAGCGGCGCATCAAGATCCTCGACTTCGGCGTGGCGAAGAGCCTCGCCGAGACCACCGTCGCCGGCGTCGCGACCCAGTCCGTCGGGACACCGGTGTACATGGCGCCCGAGCAGTTCCGGGGCCAGCGCGTCTCGGCGGCGACGGACATCCATGCGCTCGGGATGATGGCCTATACCTTCCTCGCCGGCGAGGCGTACTGGGCCGACGATAAGAAGGAGGAGGACAATCTGGTCGCCTTCGCGCTGCGCGCGGCCCACGGCCCGACAGAGCCGGCGAGCGCGCGCGCGGCGAGGGTGGGCGTCCTCCTGCCCTCCGCCTTCGATGCGTGGTTCGCGCGCGCGACCGCCGTCCACCCGGATCGGCGCTTCGCCACGGCCGTCGCGGCGGTGCGCGCGCTCGGCGACGCGCTCGGGCTCGCGGCGTTCGAGACGCTCAGCCTGCCCTCTCCAGCCCTCGGCGGCGTGGAGACGCCGGCGGCGGCAGCGGAAGGGGACAGCGCCACCCACGACGGCAGGGCACGCTCGAGCCCGGGAGAGACGGCTCTGGGAGAGACCGAGCCGGCGCTCCCGCAGGGCTCGACGGATACGCAATCACGGTCGGAGTTCGGCGCTACCGCATCCATCGGTGAGGGCGCGCGGGCGCCCTTCGTCGAGCCATCGCCCCCGCAGCGCGGGTCGTCTGCACCTCGCCGCCTTCGCGCGATGGGAGCCAAGCCGCCGGCGATCGCGGGAAGCCTGCTCCTTCTGGCCACCGCCGTCACATGGTTTGGCACGCGCAATGTGCCCGCACCAGCACCGCCCCCCGTCGTCTCTCCCGTGCAATCGCCCTCTTCGGTGCTGGCATGCCCGGTCTTCGAGACATCGGGCGTCGATGCGCCGGCGGGCTGGCTGGGAGCCGCGGCAGCATCCATCTTCTGTGATCGAGCGCGGATCCAGCTGGGCGGCTCCGCCGCGCGGACGCTGATCCCCGCGGAGCTCCTCGCGCTCCAGGCGCAGCCTGTGGACTCGTTCCCCGAGGATCCCTACGCCGCGCCCGACGCCCGCGCGAAGACGGTCGAAGAAGCCCGTCGCCGGGCGGCGGCCTACGCCGATGGGGAGGTCGTCCGGGAGCGCTCCGAGTTCCGGATCACGGTCGCCCTCCGCCGCCCCGACGGGACCGAGCTCGACCGCGCCGTGGGCACCGGGCGCGCCCTCTACGAGGCCGTGCGGAGCGCGATGACCCCTCTCGCCGAGCGGGGCTCGCTCCCCGTGTCGCCCACGCTCGACGCCACGGTGGCGGACTTCTCGCGCGCCCGCGACGTCGGCGGCGCCCTCGCGCTCGTCGATCTCGCCATGGCCATGAGCAACAATGCAGGAGCGCTCCCGGACGAGTGCGCCCGCCTCGAGGCGAGGAGCGCCGATCTTCCGGAACGGGGCGCCGCCGAGCGCCGCAGCTGCGCCTACACGCTCGGCCGACCGCTTCCGGAGGTGACGCTGCCTCCGCGCAGCGCTCCGGCATCACCGGGCGAGCTCGCCGCGCGTGCCCGCGTCGAGCTCGAGGCTCGAAACGCGGACGATCCGGCCACGATCGCCGAGCTCGAGGAGCTCTTCGAGCCCGAGGCCGCGCCCCTCGGGCGCTCGACGCTCGCGACGACCCTCTCGTGCCTCCTCCAAGCGCGCGATCCGAAGCGGGCCTCGGAAATGTCGCTGCTCGCCGTGCACGCGGAGCCGAGGAGCTGGATCGGCGGGAGCTGCGCGCCCTGGCTCCAGCTCGTCGCGGTGACGGACGGCACCGCGAGCGCCGAGGCGGCGCTGCGGGCGATGCAGGCCTGGGTGCCCTGGAACAGCTACGGGTGGCTATGGCAGGCGAAGAGATCGGGCGACGAGTCCCTTGCGCGCACGTATGCCCGGCGCGCCTATGTGCTCTCGCGGCTCGACACGAACGTGGCCGGCACCCTCGCCGACAGGCTCCTCGCCTCCGGCGCGCGCGAGGAGGCGCGCGGCATCGCGCTCGAGCTCTCGACCGGCGGGTACCCCGTCCACCGCGTGGGGAGCCAGCTGCTCCTCGTGCGCATCGAGGCGAGCGAGGCCCGCTTCGGCGCCGCGCTCTCGAAGGCGAAGCAGGCCATGGTCGTCTCCGCAGACGACACCGGCTGGGTCCTCGTGCAGCGCTTCGAGATCGCCTGGCGCGCCCTGCAGATCGCCCTCATCCTCGGCCGCGCGCACGAGATCGCCGATCTCGTCGTGGAGCGCTTCCTCGATCCCGAGCCTCCGCGGCTCGACGGCGCGCACCTCGAGGTCCCGTTGCGCCTGCCCGCCGTCTGCGGGCACGCCTCGCGCGCCGTGACTCGCCGCTGCTTCGAGCGGCTCCGGGAGCTGTGGCAGCGTCTGTCGTTCAGCGCCCTCCCGGACGCGGGCGCCTTCACCGAAGGGGCCGAGCGCTTTGCGAAGGGCGATTTCGCGGGCGCCGCGCTGCGGTTCCGGCCCCTTCTCCGGACGCAGGGCCCGTTCGCCGAGGTCCTCGCCGAGTCGATGGCGGAGACGTTCGAGCGCACGGGAGAGACCGATCTCGTCGACCGTCTGGAGAAGGCGATCCCCGATCGCTCTCGGGAGCTCAACGGGGCGACCCTCGCGCTGGTGCGCGCCGCGCGCCGCGCTGCGCAGCGCGGCGAGGACGATCGGGCGCGGGAGCTAGCGAAGCAGGTCGTCGATGCGTGGTCGGTGGCGGATGAGCCTGTCCCCGCGGTGGCGGAGATGCGCCAGCTGCTCCAGGCACGGCGCGGCGCGACGCGGTGAGCTTGCCGTGTCGCCGGCACGGCGCCGGCCCCGAGCTCGACCAGCTGTCACCGAGCAGGCTGCGTGGATTGGGCTGCGTGGATCACTGCCCGCCGCAGGTCGGCTGCTGCTTCCATTGCATATACACGGTATCATCGTAGTTGTTCTCGATGAGCGCGGTGAAGACCGCTCCCGCCGGATCCCTCGGCGTGATGTTCACGGCCACGTACGCGCTCTTGTACGGCGCGTCGTGATCGGCGCTGGTCGCGCCCGGGAGCGGGATCGAGGCAGGCACGAGGAAGGGGCTCGAGATCTGCGCGATCGTGCCCTTCTCGATGTACGTCTTCCCGCCGTTGCCGTCAGGCACGTAGAAACGGAGCTCGTACACGTGGTTCTGGTAGTTGACGATCCTCTTGCCGGCGTGCCGCGGGGAGGGAATTCCGATGACGCCGTCCCCGTCGACGTCGTTCACGGGCTCGAGCAGCTTCGGGATGCCCGCGGCAGGGTTGTCGAACCCGTTCGGGTCCGGGGAGCACGCGCCGTAATACCGGTAGTCCTCCACCTCCGACCCCCAGATCACCCTGAAATTATAAAGGGCGCTGTCGTAGGAGCCAGCGCGCCGATCGTCGACCACGGACACCCAGTAATTCGAGCGCGCAGGATCGGCACAGTCGTCGACGCCGACGCGATTGCAGCTCTTGGGGAGCGGGCCGACGGACGAAAAGACGTCGAGATAGTCCTCTCCTACGCCCGTGTCTGCCGGGCACGAGAGCATGTCGGCCGCGGTCCTCGTCGCGAGCGGCACATCGATCGCGTTGACGGTTCCGAGGATGCTGTTCACGAACCCGATCATGTCGACGGCGCACTCCGTGAGCTGGAGCGCGTCAGAGCACGTGTCGCAGGTCTTGCCGCACACGCTCGCGACCTCGCGCACGCAGATCTCGTCCCACGCGACATCGCAGCAGTACGAGTCCACGGCGCAGATGCTCCCCACGCAGCTCGTGGGGAGGGGCGGGACGTCGCAGCCCGAGGTGAGCTGTCCCCCTGTCGTGCAGAGCGTGTGGCCGCAGGTGCCGGCGGCGCACTCCAAGCTCTGCGCCACGGTCGCCACCTCGTCGATACAGAGCCGGTCCCAGCCGTTGGCGCAGCAGTAGGGATCCACAGCGCAGACGCGCGTCACGACAGGGCTGCACCCATGGGTGAGCGCAGCGCCCGCATCGCATACCGGGTGGCCGCAGGGAGCGGAGCGGAGCGCCGAGCCGCCCGCCACGGTCGCCGCTTCGACACACAGCTCGTCCCAGGCGGCGTTGCAGCAGCTGGGATCAGCGGCGCAGACGCTCGTCACGGCAGGGCTGCATCCGTTCATGAGCGCGGCGCCCGTGGTGGAGGCGGGGTGGCTGCAAGCGCACGCCTGGCTGTTCGCCACGCTCTGGACCTCGGCGACGCACGAGTCGTCCCATTTCGTGTTGCAGCAGTAGGGGTCCACGGCGCAGACGCTCGTCACGACAGGGCTGCATCCCTGGGTGAGCGCCTCACCCTCGACGCAGGTTGAGTGGGCGCAGGGGGCAGGACCGCACGCCGCGCTGTGCGCCACGGTCAGGACCTCGTCGACGCAGGAGCCATCCCAGGCCGACTCGCAGCAGTAGGGATCCACGGCGCAGACGCTCGTCACGGCAGGACTGCTCCCGTCGGCGAGCGGCGCGCCGGGCGTGCACTCGTCGTGGGTGGACACGATCGCCGAGGCCGCCGGGTCGCTGGAGATGACGCTGGGCTCGTTGAGGAACACGGTGACCGCCGACATCGTTTGGAAGCTCGCGATACTCGGGACCGAGCAGCCGACGTAGGCGCCGTCTGGGCTCCTGTCCGCGCAGGCGTCTCGACAGGCGAGGGTCGCGCTCGTCAAAAAACAACTCGAGGCATTCCCTGGATCTGCGCAAAATCGATCGGCGAGGTACGCGGTGCCTGCTTGCCAGATGTCGCTGTAACACGCCCTGCGCTCCATGGGTTGCAATGTTGGAACAGGAAAAATGTCGCCATAGAACGCGCCCTCGGGATACGTAAACACCTCCTGCTCCGTCGCGGGATAATGCACAAATGGAGCTTCGGAACGGAACGGCGCGATGAGATCTCTCGGGGGCGATCCGGCGACGGCCGGGTCGACCATGGCGCTGAAGTAGGCACGATCATGCCGGCCGTTCGGCGCGGTGCTCACGTCCGCGGGGCACGAAAACGTGATAGGCCCGCTGCCCGCCTTGAAATCCCCCACAAACCCTGCATAGACATGTGCGGAACCAGGCATGTTCGAATGCTGACCGCCGGGATCACACCCGTGGATGCCTTTGCACACGCGCACCCTGGTCGACGCGTTGCGCTGCAAGGTCACCATCTCACCCCGCGTGCAAATTCCCACGAATTCCGGTTGCAAATCTCCTCCAACGGGTTGCCCATCACGGAGCGCAGTCCGGACCCGGACCTTGGCCGCAGGCTCAAACTCGCCCGGATGTCCCTCCAGATACGCGACGCGCAGCGAGATGGGAACATGCTTACCGAGCGCGTTCATCCGCGCAAGGACGCAGCCAGAGACGACCTCCCGACACGCGGCCGAACCGAGCGACGGATACCCGTACCCCGGCGAGCCGCCCCAGGTGCCCGCGCGCTCGGTGCAAAGTCCGAATTCGCCACGCCAAACAGGCGATGACGTCATTCCATGACTATCGATCTTGGCCTGCACTTCCTGCTCCGGATCAAGCGCACACGAGACGATCACCTCCATGAGGCGTTCGGCGCTCGTAGGCTCTCCGGTATTGAACAGGCTGGCAACGCCCGGGTGATCCCGCAGGAGGTCCCGGAACCCCGGCCTGGTGAGCGGATAACTCCAAAGTTGCTCCAGGAGGCCGAGGTTCGCGTCGATCGCGCCAGGGGGGAGCCGATTCTGAGGCATCCGAAAATCGGGCGTGCGCAGCGGCTGCTGGGTCGAGTCCGTGACCTCTCCGAGCGGCTCTGCGGCTCCGCACCCCGTCGCGAGGGCGGCGAGCATCAAGACGAGCGTGGTGAGGATAGTTCGAAGGCTCATGTGGGTGCTCCTGCTCAAGATCTGTGCCAGCCAGCGTCGCGCATCTCGCTTCGCTCCTTCGCGCCGATCTCCAGCATGACGGTCGCCTCGTGAGCGCCGGCGACCGAGCGTCGCAGTCCGCGCGAGCGCCGGACGGCGCGGCGCGCTCCTGGCCACAGCCCCTCCGGGCCTCGGGCGCAGCGCCCATCGCAACCCGCTGCAACACCTGTGGCGCCACCGTTGCGCTGAGCATGCACGGAGGAGGGTGCCCGTAGCGCGGCTCGGGCCGCAAGGGCCGATCGCCGCCTCCGGTGGACTCGCCGCCACGATACGCCCCGCTGCCCCCGCTGGGCCGCAGCTCGAGGAGCGCCGGCGCCGGAGGTGCCCCCGCCGATCGCACCGTCCAGCGAAAACACGCTGCGATCCATGATCTCCAGGTTGGTCCGGGATGTGCCAGAGGCTCCTGCGCGGCGCGCAGCGCGGCTGCGGCGTCGAGTCGAACCACAGCCAAGAGGGTTGAATCCATGAATTATCGTCGAATGCTTTTTGTTGGGGCTCTGGCGGCGCTCTCCGTGAGCACGATCTCCGGCGCGGCCATCGCGCGGACCTTGACGGGCTATGGGGCCTTCAGCCCCTTTCCCAACGCGGGGGCGCAGGACTGCATCTCGGAGAACTGGGGCGCCGCCCTCAGCAATTGTAGCACGCTGCAGACGCTGGTCTTCGAAGCTCCCGTCGACAACGGCGGTGCGCACACCATCAATGCCTGGTCCTACGGCGATGGGTATGGG
This sequence comes from Sorangium sp. So ce117, assembly GCF_051524395.1. NCBI lineage: Bacteria > Pseudomonadati > Myxococcota > Polyangiales > Polyangiaceae > Sorangium > Sorangium sp. So ce117. The sequence goes on along the minus strand of NZ_CP150309.1, from coordinate 12,350,405 downwards.
TCGTTCTCATGCAATGCCCAGTCGATCGTAGGGGAAGGCGGCAACTGGGGCTGGTGGGGAGCGACGGACACGTTCAACCCAAGCGGGAAGCAGATGCGGAGCTTCTCCGTGAACGTCGGGGGCGGCGCCAGCCTGCGCCTCGTCTGCTGGGACGTGCCGAACAACCGCGGGGTTGCGTCGATCAACTTCAACCCCTGAGACCAGGCAGGGTCACGTCATCGGACACATGGTGCTATCCGTCCGCTGGTCGCAGCGCAGGGACGTCATACCGCTGAATTTGTCGCATCTTTCACCGATGCGGCCGTCCAGCCGCGCGACGGATGTCACCTTGAAAGGGGTGCCGCCGAGACCGATGCCGGCGTCCGATCGGCGGCGCCCCGTGGTCATCGCTCCGAGCGAGCCCGAGACGTTGAAATGGCCCTCGTCTTGAGGGGCCCTATGGTCTGGAGCTGACGATGCAATATTCGAGGTGGCTCGTAGGAGTTGGTTTATTGTCTGCGGCTTGCGCCTTCGTTCTCGTTGAGCGCCGGGCGAGCCAGGCGGAGGTGGCGCTCGACCGAGTGCAGAGCTCACTCGACGACCTCACCGACAAGGTAGAGAGCGTCGACAGGAGCCCGCGCCGGACACCGACCGTCATCACCATGGAGCGAAGGGCGGCTCCTGACACCGTCGATAGGGCGGACAGCGAGAGCCCTGGCCCTTCGGACCAGCCCTCCTCCCCTTCGAGCGAGCCGTCACCGCAGGACGCCCCGTCGCACGAGGAACAGAAGGAGTTTCTTGAGCTTTCCTTCTCGGCGCAGGCGCCGGATGTGAGCTGGTCGCGGGGGGCTGCCGCTCAGGTCGACGAGATGGTCCGACCGCTGACCGATCAAAACACACGGTTGGTCTCGACGGATTGTCGGGCCACGCTCTGTCGCGTCGAGCTCACCCATACCACGGAGGGTGCCTTCCACGCCTTCATGACAACCGCGATCTACGGCGGAGGCATGCGGAGCTGGAAGGGGGCAGGTGGCGGTGGTCTGCTGCGAAGAGACCCGGACGGCACCGTGAGGACCGTCGTCTACCTGGCCAAGGAGGGGGCGGAGCTCCCCATCCTCAACTAAGCGTGGATTTCGGTGCGCCAGGCGAAGCCTGGGCGTCAACTCTGCCAGAATCCGGCTGACCGCCGCGAGGGCCCGCCCCGCGCGCCGCTCCGTCCACGCCAGCGCGCGCTGCGAGCGGCCCAGGACGACGACCGGCCGGTGGGCCCGGAAACCTCGGCGAAGCAGCGCCCGAAGCCGCCTCACGAGCGCTCCGGTGGAGCTATTGACCACCGCGGTTCGCCCCTGTAGTCACGGAGCCGTGCCTGGCAGCGTCGACAGCAGCACCCTGTCCGCGAGCGGCGGACCGCAGGAGCCTCGCTGTCCGGGGCGCGGCCCCTGCCTCTTCCTCGTCCTCGAGAGCCATCGGCCGTTCAGCCCTCCGGCGCGCGTCTCCCTGGATGCGATCGATGAAGTGCGCGTCGGCCGCGGCTCGGCGCGGAGCATCTCGGCCGCCGCGGACACGAGCGCGCGGTGGGTCGATATCCGGCTCGACGACCGCTGGCTGTCCTCCAAACACGCCCGCGTGATCCGGATCCTCGGCCGGTGGACCTTCGAGGACTGCGGCTCGAAGAACGGCAGCTCCGTCAACGGGACGCCGCAGTCGTCCGCCGTGCTCGCCGACGGCGACCTCATCGAGCTCGGGCGCACGTTCTTCATCTTCCGGGAAGCCCTCGCCTCCGAGCATGGCGACGCGACGATCGCGGCGCCTTCGCCCGCGGCGGCCCCCGCCCCTGGGCTCGTCTCGGTCTTGCCCGAGATCGCCGCGCTGTTCGAGCGGCTCGCCCTGGTGGCGCGATCGCCGCTCTCCATCTTGCTCCACGGCGAGACCGGCACCGGCAAGGAGGTCATGGCGCGCGCGGTCCACGCGCTCTCCGGGCGGCCGGGGGAGCTCGTCGCCGTCAACTGCGGCGCCCTCCCCCGCGATCTCGTCGAGGCAGAGCTCTTCGGCCACCGGAAGGGGGCGTTCTCCGGCGCGATCGACGATCGCCCCGGCCTCGTCCGCAACGCGGACCGCGGGACGCTCTTCCTCGACGAGATCGGCGACCTGCCGTTGCCGGCGCAAACGGTGCTCCTGCGGGTGCTGCAGGAGCGAGAGGTGCGCCCGGTCGGCGGCGCGCGCGCCGTCCCCGTCGACGTGCGCGTCGTCGCGGCGACGCACCGCCCCCTCGTGCGCATGATCGCCGCCGGCGAGTTCCGCGCCGATCTCTACGCGAGGCTCGCCGGGCACACGGTCGAGCTGCCCGCGCTCCGGTCCCGCCGCGAGGACCTCGGCCTGATCGCCGGCGCGCTCCTCGGGCGCATGGATCCGGTCCTCACCGATCGCCTCCAGATCCACCCGCGCGCGGCGCGGGCGTTGCTGATGTACCGCTGGCCAGGCAACGTGCGAGAGCTCGATCAGTGCCTGACGTCCGCGCTCGTGCTCGCGCACGGCGGCGGCACGATCGATCTCGAGCACCTGCCGGCCGCGATCCAGCAGCCGGGCGGCGAGGCCGGGGCGGCGGACCTGGGCGACGACGAGGCGAGGCGCGACGCGCTCATGACGCTGCTCCGCGAGCACCGAGGGAACATCGCCTCGGTCGCGCGCGCCATGGGCAAGGCGAGGATGCAGATCCAGCGCTGGATGAAGCGGTATGGTCTCGATCCCGACGCGTTCCGGCGCTGAGGCGCGCCCCGGCGGCGCGACATCGGACGCCCTGAGCGTCGACGCGACCTTCGCGCGCCGGTGCGGGATCGTCCGCGCGCTCGGCGCAGGCGAAAGGTTCGTGCACTTATCCCATGCATCTCCCATGCATCAAAGGCCCCGCCTTCACCCCACGACCTGCCGGGCTCCCCTCCCCGCGAGGCTCATCCCCTGATGGTCGCCCCGCGGATATGGGCCGAGAGATCCGTATACTTCATCCGAAACCGTCCGCAGCCCTCCGGCAGCGGCGCGCGCGGCGGGTTGCCCTGGCAGCTGTCCGCCCCCGCAGGGTTGCGCAGGATCACTGAAACGGGTGTCCCATCGCCCCCACGCTCGATCTTCTCGCCCGCGACCCAGTGGTATCCCCCTTCCCATTTCAGGAGAACCGGCACCTTCTCCCCGCGCCCCAGTGCCCCAGCGACATCCTCGGCGACGGACGCGCCGCTGCGCAGCAGCGCCGAGACGCTCGTGTAGCTGCCGCCCATGATGTCCTGGAACAGGCTCGTGAAATTGCCGAGCGGGACGCGCGAGTCGCCCCCCAGAGCAGCCCAGAACGAGTCGTTGTCCTCGGGGTTGTCGTAATCGAAGATCCAGCTCATCAGGGTCGCGTGGTTCATGAGCGCGGACTGGAACAGCCGGTCGATGTCGATGCGGCCCGAGGCGTCGCGCGAGATCGCGTTGCGCGGCATCTTGAGCACGCGGCCGGAGCGGAGCGTCACCTCGCCCGCCTCCCGCGTGATCCCGTCGACAATCCTCGTGAACTCGGCCGGATCGGCGCGCAGCAGGACGTACTCCATCGTTCCCGCGCCGCAGGTGCCGTGGCGCGCCCCCTGCTTGACGCGCAGCGGGTTGTCCACGTGCCGGATCGCCTGTGCGAGCACGAGGTGCGGATCGATGCCGCCCTCGAGCACGAGCCTGCCATCGCGCCGGACGCCCGCCATGGTCGCGAGGTTCGGCAGGAGCGCCCCCGCGTGCAGCCGGCCCGCGGCGAGCAGCCTGTCGAGCGCGGCCAGCGCGCGCGCGTCGCTTCCGAGCGCGCGCCGGACCTCGTCGAGGCGCGCGCTCCGATCGGCGGCGAGCGCGCCGGAGGCGGCGGTCGCGGGCCTGTCGCCGACGGAGTCCACGGCGGGCGGCGGCGTGTCCGGATCCGGCTCGGCCCCGGGCACGACCCGCGGGAGCCCCTTCGCGTCGGTGAAGTAGCCCTGATCGTGGCGCGAGGCCGCAGCGACCGCCTGGACCGCGGACGGCTTGCGGCCGAGCGCCGCCACCTCCTCCGGGCTGAGCCCCGCGGCCCTGGCCAGGGCCTCGTCGAGCGGCTGCGCACGCCGGGCCCCGAGGCGCCTGTCGAGGGCGGCGATCGTCGCGGCGTCGACGACGCCCGTCTGCGGCAGGCCCTCCGCGGCCTGCAGCGCGACGATGGCGGCGTGCGTCTTCGGCCCGAACGAACCGTCGGCCTTCATCGGGTCGCCGAGCGCCGCGCCGAGCGCCTTTTGCAAGGCGCACACGCCGTCGCCGTGCGCCCCCTGCGCGAGCGTCGCCGCGCCCGCCGCGACCGATCGCAACACCTCGTTCGACGCGAGCTCGGGGGCGCCGAGCCCTGTGTTCCCGCTGTCCCCCATGGGTCCCCTCCTGCGATCACCAGACGCGCTGGGTCCGTCCCAGGGTACCACGCCGCGGCCATCTGCGCGCGTCAGGCGGCGCTGCGGTGCGCGGCCCGTTCGGCACGCGAATTCGTCCTTCAGATCGTGGGACTGCTCTCCTTTTTATCATCGGGTCGCGGCGATTGCCTCGGTGCGAGGAGCCTTCAGCTCTTGCCGAGCGTCTGCTGGAGCTGGTCCACAAGCTCAACAGCCTCCCTCTGTTCGACGGGCGAGGCGTCCAGCGCCCGCAGCGCATCCATGATCTTGTCTCTCGTGAAGACCTGATATTGACCACTGAACGGATTCAGCTCCGGCGCATCCATACCATGGACCACGCCACGAACGAACGTCGAGCCTGTCACCAGACAGATCTTGCTCGGCATGCGAAACAAGGATGAACATGGGTGGCTCATCATGCGCTGCCACTGGGCCGGAGACGGCGCGCTGCCGTCCGTCACGATCAGCGTGCGCGTACGGGTACGCCCCTGAAAATGAGCCACAATCGCGTCGAGATACAGGTTCCAATCCTCGTCGGACGGCGCCATCTTTCCCTGTAGAAGCACGAAGATCTCGCCCACCACGCCAAACGCCATCGTCTTCATGTAACGAAGAATACCACAATACGCTGGATCGCAGAGTGAATTGCATTCTGTCCCGGCAGGAGCGTGCGCCCCGACCCACGGAGGACGTCGCTATACCGGTCGCCCAGCGTGGGTTGGGCTAGCAAGGCACTCGCGCGAACGGCGCCGCCCTCTGACGCGTGTGCCCTCTTTCGCTGGCAGTGCACGGCGTGAGACCATGGAGGTCGGAGGAGCAGCTATGAAACCGATCGCAGGAGCAGCGGGGAACGGCGGACATCTGGAGCTCGGGATGTTCGGCCCGAACGGTACGGGCCACTCGATGTCGAAGGTCCCCGAGCGATGGTATCCCACCTGGGAGAACAACCGCGACCTGGCGCTCGCAGCCGAGGCGACGGGCATGGAGTTCCACATCCCGTTCGCGCGCTGGAAAGGCCACGGCGGCGAATCCGACCCCCAGGGCGCCATGCTCGATCCCATCGTCTGGGCGGCGGGCATCCTCGCGATCACGAAGCGGATCAAGGTCTTCACGACCGTGCACACGCCCTTCGTGCACCCCATCGTCATGGCAAAGCACCTGGCCACGATGGATCACATCGGCCCCGGGCGCGTCGGCGTGAACATCGTCAGCGGCTGGGACAGGGAAGAGTTTGAGATGTTCGGCATCCCCCTGCGCGAGCACGATGAGCGGTACGAGTACACGAAGGACTGGCTGGACGTGATGCGCACGCTGTGGACGGCGGACGAGCCCGGCGACCATCGGGGCAAATTCTTCGACCTGCCTGGGCTCATCGGCGCGCCGAAGCCGCGGGGCAAGATCACCCTGATGAACGCGGGCACGTCCAGCGCTGGCCGGGGCTTCGCGGTCGAGCATTGCGATCTGCTGTTCAATATCCTTGTCTCTCCCGAGGCGTGCCGGGACGAGGTCGCGAAGGTCAAGGAGGCGGCGCGCCGCGTGGGTCGCTCCATCGACGTGTACACGACGGCCTGCATCGTTAGTCGTCCCACCCGGAAAGAGGCCGAGGAATACCACCATTATTACTCCCGCGAGATGGCGGACTGGCCCGCGACCGACCACCTCATGCAGCTGCTCGGGATGGACTGTCAGTCCTTCTCCCCGGAATTTTATGCCATGTTCCGGAACCGGTTCGCCGCGGCCCACGGCCACTACGTGATCGCCGGCGATCCGAGCCATGTGGCCGAGGAGATCCGGCGCATCCGTGACACGGGCGTTCGGGGCCTCACCCTAGGATTCATCGACTTTGCCAGCGAGTTCTCGTACTTCAAGGATGAAGTGATGCCACGCCTCGTCGACCTGGGCGTCCGCCGGCCGCCTGGCTGATTCCGCGGTCATGGTTCCTGGTCCGCTGGGCGGCGCGCGTCAGCTCCACGGCTGTCGCCGCGCGGTGCGACGGGGCGTGGCTGGTTGCCTGTTCAACGCGGCCGATGGCGACGAGCAGAACGCCTCACGTACAGCCCTGGGCCGTCCGCGCGTCCGCTGGCAGCCGCATCGTGAACGTCGTGCCGCGACCGGGAGCGCTGTCCACATCGACGCTCCCGCCGTGGGCTTCGGCGCAGGCGCGTACCAGCATCAGACCGAGGCCCCATCCGTGTGCGCCGTTCTCGCCTGCGGCGCGCGTGAACGGATCGAACAGCGTCTCTTGCGCCTCCGGCGGGATCGGCGCGCCCTCGTTGTGCACGCTCATCTCGACGCCGTCCCGCAGCTTCGTGATGGCGACGGCGATCGGCGCGTCGTTCGCGCCGTACTTCAGCGCGTTCGAGATCAGGTTCCAGAGCGCGCGTCGCAGCCCCGAGGCACCCCATATCCCTCGGACGCCCTCGTCTGCATGCAGCACGATGCGGCCAGGGTGGTCGGCCGCGATTTCGTCGACGAGCTCGCGGCCGAGCTCGCTCAGGTTGCACTCCTCGAGCGTGAGCGAGAGACGCCGGCCGGCGTGAATCCGATCGGCGTCGAGCAGATCGGTCACCATGCGGTCCGCCCGATCCAGATTGCGGACGACGACCTCGACCCGCTTCGCGACGACGGGCCCGCCCGCGTCCGGCTGCGCGGCGAGCAGCGTCGCAGCCATCCTCGCGGCCGACAGCGGACCGCGGAGATCGTGCGCCAGGACCGCGACGAACTGGTTTCGTAGCTCGCGCGCGACGCGCAGGGCACCGAGCTGATCGAGCAGCTCCGTGTAGAGTCTGGCGTTATCGACATGGAGCGCGAGCCGCTCGCCGACCGCCGCGATGCGCCGCGTCTCACGGGCGGTGAACGTCCGCTTTTCACGGAGGCCGATGTACAGGACACCCATGAGAGAACGCTGCGGCGGAAGACGGATGCCGAGCAGCGAATGGATGCCGCTGTGCCGGAGTCTCTCCGGCACGTCGAGCAACGTGGTCTCCACGTCGCGCATCGACATCGCATAGTCCTGCAAGGCGACGGCGCCTGCGAAGGACGATGCGTCGACGGCTCGCACGTACTCGACGAACGGCTCATCGGCCGGGCCCACCGAGGCGACCATCTCCAGCTTCCCGGTCCTGACGTCGTGCAACAGCAGCGCAGCCGTATCGGCGTCCATCGACGCCATGACGACCTCAAGGACCTTCCTCAAACGCCCCGACGACAGGGGCGCCTCTCCGCCGAAAGGCTGCAAGAACGGGTCATGGAGCAGCCGCAGGTAGCGCTTCTCGGCTTGCTCGTCCTCCAGGAGGTGTTGCCGGAACGCTCGCGCTATGAACACGGAACGGGCGTGGATCTCGGCGAAGAGGCGTTCGATCTCCTCCAAGCTCGGCAGCTCTTCGGCGCCTGCGCTGGCCCAGGTGCGCACGATCGCACGCCCGAGGATGGCAAACTCTTCAAGCGATTCCTCGAGGCTGAAGCCAGCACGCAAGCGTGAGGACAGATGGCTCTCGATGAGCTCGTCTCGCTCGCGGCGGACTTCCTCCCCGTCCCATCCGCGCGCGAGCGTCCGCACGTACTTGGGCATCATGCTCGTCAGCTCGGGGCTCGCCATCCCCCGCGCCGCCGCTGCCCTGTTCGCTTCGCTGGCCCACGCTTCGACGATCTCTGATGCGCGCGCCGCGATGATCTGTTTGATCGTCCGCATCGACCCCCTCACATCCTTGTCGAGATGATCCTTAAGAGGCTCGACGGGGCTCCTGCCAGTGCGCGTCACCGAGGCTCCGGATCACACCACCCGAGCGCTTGGACGCATTCCCAGATCTCCCGGTCAGCGAAACCCGCACGCGCTCGCGCTCGCCCTGGTGATCGCGGTCGTAGCCCTGCCCCGGTCACCGCCCCGACCGACGCGCCGACCTCGCCTGCTCTCACCGCCTTGCCTCGCCGCCCGCCCGGGCAGGCTTCGCCCATGGGCCAGCCCGCCGAGAAGCAGCGTCGCGCCACGTACGCCGACCTCGGCGCCGTCCCGCCGAACAAGGTGGCGGAGCTCGTCGGCGGCACCCTGCACGTGTTCCCCCGGCCGGCGCCTCGGCACGCAAGCGCCAAGGGCGCGCTGCTGGGGGAGCTCTTCGGGCCCTTCCAGCGGGGGCGGGGTGGGCCAGGAGGCTGGCGTAGCCTTGTCGAACCCGAGCTCCACTTCCCCGATCCTATCTACGCGCGCGAGGGCGTGCGGTATGCGTGGCTGGTCGACCCGATCGCGCGGACCTCCCCGCCTCCTTGTGAATTTTCCCGAAAAATTCGAGGAGATGCTTCAGGTCGGCGTCGCGAGGGGCAGCGCTCGCGCCTCGCCCTACACGAGCGGCGCTCCCTGGGCGGATCGGCGAGTCCTCCGGCTGCGCACGAACGGCGCAGTCCGGGTTGCCTTGACGGCGCCTGCCTCGGTAGGTACGTTGTGATCACGTAGGCTAACATGAAAACCCGCCTAGTCCGCATCGGCAATTCCAAGGGAGTCCGGCTGCCGAAGCCCCTCATCGAGCAAGCAGGCTTGACCGAGGAGGTCGAGCTCCAGGTGCGTGGCAATACCATCATCATTGCCGCACGAAAGTCGCCTCGAAGCGGCTGGGCGGAGGCCGCTCAGCGGTTGCACGCCGAGGACGGCGACCCGATGCTCGACGCTCCCACACCGACACGCTTCGACGAGGCCGAATGGCAGTGGTAGGCGTGAAACCGGTCCGTCGCGGGGATGTCTTCCTCATCGATCTGGACCCGACCCGCGGAAGCGAGATCCAGAAGACGCGCCCCTGCGTCGTGGTCTCGCCGGACGAGCTCAACGCGCATCTGCGCACGGTCATCGTGGCGCCGCTCACGACAGGAGGGCAGCCTTACCCGTTCCGCGTCGCGTGCCGCTTCTCGAACAAGAGCGGGCACGTCGTCATCGATCAGCTTCGCACCGTCGACCAGGAGCGTCTCGTCCGCCATCTTGGTCGCATATCGCCGGCGACCTTCGCGCGCATCCTGGCCGTCCTTCAGGAAATGTTCTCTCCCTGAGCGGAGGAACGCGCACCGCCGAACACCACAGAGATAGAATGGGCTCTGACACTCGGCACGTGACGAGCCCGGCACCGCGCACGCCCATGAGCACCCCCTCGACCCCTGCCTCCGACGAGGCCGTCCTCCGCGTCCGCAACCTCCACAAGTCCCACGCGCTCGGCGCGACGCCCATCGAGGTGCTCCGCGGCGTCGACCTCGACATCCACGCCGGCGAGATGTGCGCGATCATGGGCCCCTCCGGCGTCGGCAAGAGCACGCTGCTCTCGTGCGTCGCGGGCCTCGAGTCGCCCGATCGCGGCGAGATCCGCGTGCTCGGCGAGGACATGGCCGCCCTCGACGAGCACGGGCGGACCCTCCTGCGCCGCCGCCGCGTCGGCATCGTCTACCAGTTCTTCAACCTCGTCCCGACCCTCACGGGCTACGAGAACATCGTCCTCCCCTACCTCATCGACGGCGCCGCCCCCGACCACGACGCCGCGTCGCGCATGCTCGATCGCGTCGGCATGCGCGCCCGCGCCGAGCACCTGCCGTCGCAGATGTCCGGCGGCGAGATGCAGCTCATCTCCATCGCCCGCGCCCTCGTCCGCCGCCCCGCGCTCGTGCTCGCCGACGAGCCGACAGGCAACGTCAACGTCGCGACCGGCCGCCGCATCATGGCGCTGCTCGCCGACGCCCTCCGCGACGCCGGCAGCGCCATGCTCCTCGTCACGCACAACGCCGAGGACGCCGCCCGCGCCCACCGCGTGGTCTTCATGCGCGACGGCCTGCTCCTGCACGACGCCGCCCTCGCGGGCCCCGCCGTCACCTCGGCCGCCGTCCACGATCGGCTGAAAGAGCTCGGCATCTGAATGCTCCTCCTCCTCCGCGCCCTCTTCCAGCCGCTCGTCCGGATCCTCGCCCTGCGCAACCTGCGCGCCGACCGATTCGGCGCCATGGCCGCCGTGCTCGGCGTCGCCCTCGGCACGGCCACCGTCAACGTCGTCCTCATCCTCGACGTCGGGACGCGCGCCGTCGAGGCGAGGAGCGCCGTCACCAACCCCGACCTCCCCGTCTTCACCGATCAGACAATCACTTTGCGCGGCCTCCGCCCCGACGGGCAGCCCATCGACGCGGAGGACGCCCAGGAGGAGACCCACGAGGACTACGAGATCATGCGGTCCGCGATCCGCCTCGGCTCGCTCTCCGCGTTCCTCGTCGGCGCCCTCATCGTCTTCTTCACGTTCAACGTCGCCGTCGAGCGCCGCCGCCGCGAGATCGCCCTGCTGCGCAGCGCCGGCGCGCTGCCGCCGCAGGTCGCGGCGGTCTTCGTCCTCGAGGCCCTGCTGCTCGGCGTCGGCGGCGCCGCGCTCGGCCTGCTCGGGTCGATCCCGCTCGCGTACCTCGCCGCGAAGGCGGGCATCACGACGACGGGCCGCGCGCGCATCCCGCTCAACGCCATCGTCCTGCCCTGGAGCGCCATGCTGCTCGTCTGCGGCACCGGCGCCCTCACCGCGCTGCTCGGCGTCCTGCGCCCGGTGCGCGACGCGCTCCGCCTCGACATCGCGCGCGCCCTGCGCCCGCGCTTCGTCGAGGGCGGGGCCGAGCAGCGGCGGCGCATGCGCGGCGTCACGCTGCTCGCGCTGCCGTTCATGGTGCTCGTCTACGGCCTGCTGCGCCCGTTCTTCCAGGAGTCCGTCCCGCTGTTCGCCTTCTTCGTGCTCGAGGCGGGCCTCGCGTGCGCGGCGTTCCTCGCCGCCATCGTCTTCGTCCCGGACCTCGTCGCGCGCCTCGGCGCGCTCGCCGTCCGCCTCGCGCCGCGCCGCTGGGCCGCCGAGCGCCTGCTCTTGCAGCGCCGGGTCGAGCACAGCGGCCACGAGCTCGCCTGGAGCGTCGGCGGCGTGATGATGGTGTTCGCCCTCCTGCTCGCGCTGCACATCGCCACGGCGGCGCTCAAGCAGGAGGTCTCGGCCTGGGCCGGCCGCGCCCTCGCGCCCTACGCGTTCCTCTACCCGGACGAGCCGCTCGGCCACGCCGAGCGCCTGCTGCCGCGGTTGCCCGGGCGCCTCGTCGCGGCGCGCTTCTCGAGCCGCACCCCGTGGCCCAACGTCGCCTACGCCGTCCCCGCCGACGAGCTCCTCGCGCTCGCCGAGGCCACGGGCCGCGCCGAGCCGATCGCGCTCGCCCGCCGCTTCGGCCCGGGCAAGGCGCTCGTCTCCACGATGATGGCCCGCCGCTTCGGCGTCGGCCCCGGCGACCAGCTCGAGGTGGGCGGCCGCGCCGGCACGCGCCGCCTCGAGGTCGTCGGCATCACCGACGAGCTCGGCTACGTCCACGCGGCCGGCGCGTACCGCAACCTCCGCACGTACGCCGTCATCGACGCGTCCGACTTCCCGGTCATCTCCCCGTACGCGACCGCGATCGGCCACACGATCGCCCTCGCCGATCCCCAGACCGGCGCCGCGGCGGCGCGCAGCGGCTCGGCGACGCCGCCCTGGGACGAGCTCCTCGCCGACGTGCCGCGCGCGCGCGACGTCCGGATGCAGACGGGGGTCGAGATCGAGGCCATCCGCCGGAAGGCGACGGGGCGCGACTTCGTGATCTTCGACATGATCCTCGGCTTCACGACCGTGCTCGCGGCGATCGGCGTCGCGAACCAGATGGTCCTGGCGCTGCACGCGCGGCGCCGGGAGCTCGCGCTGCACCGCGTGCTCGGCATGACCGCGGGGCAGGTCCGCCGGATGGTGCTGATGGAAGGCGCGCTGGTGGGCGCGCTGGGCGGCACGCTGGCCGTGCTGCTCGGGATCCCGCTGGGCTCCGCGGCGCTCGGCGCGCTGCGCACGGTGTCGACCTTCGAGGTCGAGTTCCATATCCCGCCGGAGTACGGCCTGTTCACGGCGCTCGGCGCGACCGCCGTGGCGCTCTTCGCGTCGCTCTATCCCGCGCGGAGCGCGGGGCGGAGCAACGCGGCGGAGTCGGTCCACTACGAGTGACCACGAGCAGGGACGCGCGCCCGTCCTTCACGAAACTCGCCCGGCCGTCGCGGGCTCCTCTCCCCCGATCGCCCTCGGCGGGACGCCGCGAAGCGCTCGGACACGGCGCTTGCGCAGAGGCGTTCAGCATGACAAGCCACGTGGCATATCGTGGGCGCGACAACATCCCCGCGGGCACGAGCGGCGGTGCCTCCGGCGCGTTCACCGCAACGGGCAACGCGCTCTCGAAAGTAACTGTCACGGACAGCCTCGCCTAGTTCCATCCACCAGGAGTCCGGCCAGGGATCCGGTGAGAGAGATTTCAACGCAAAGACGCAAAGGCGCAAAACTGCACGAATTTTGTTCTTTTTTGCGACTTTGCGTCTTTGCGTCTTTGCGTCTTTGCGTTGAAATCTCTCTTCGCTCGCGAGAGAGCCCGAGCAGAATTTCTGGCTCGCGGCACGAGGAGCTGACGGCGAGCCAGCGCGCCCCGGCGCCCAGCGTCCCTGGCGTTGACGTGCGCTCTCCGCGCCCGCCGGGACGGGCCGCTGCGCCGCGCGCGGCGCGCCCGCTCATGGAAATCGCTCAGGCCGGACACGGAGAGCGGGACATCGGTGTGCTCGCGCCGCGGCGACCCCGGAGGAGGTGAGCCTCTCCTTGGCACAGCGGTGGTCCGCTCGACTTCTGCGCTCGCTCCTTGCTCCTGACCGCGACTAACAGCGACGGATCGACCCTTGTCCAAGAGGAGGTATGTGTGTCATTGGCCCAGCGGTTTGTGCAGATCTGGTTCGGAGTCCTGCTCGCGCTCGCCGCCGCTCCAGCCGGAGCGGCGCTGCCCCCGGACAGCGCCGCCCGCTCCGAGGCGGGCTGGGGATATCACCCCCCTCCGGAGGAGCGCGCTGTGTCCTCCCAGGGTTTCTGCAGCCTTGATCTGCCCTACACCGAGCCGCCCTTCCTGGCAGACCAGACGACCGGCATCGCCTGCCCCGGTTACGCCACCCAATCGCCGCTCTGCACGGGGCCTTTCTGCCCAGCCAGCGGCGTTTGCCCGGGGACGAGGGCGCTGCACGAGGACCTGAATGCTTGCCAGGGGGCGGCCTGCTGCCTGCCAGGCTCCGTCGACCCGGACGGCGTGGTCAACGTCCTGCCCTACCTGGCGAGGCCGGCGGAATGGCCCTTCTCCGCCGAAGCAGCCGTCGACCGCAGCACGAACGTCGACGACAGCCCGGGCATCGCGACGGCCATCGAGTGCGCGGCGTCGCTGAGCGCCAGCAGGCGCACCGTGGCTTTCGCTGCCGGGCGTTACGTGCTGCGCACCCCGCTGCGGCCTCACCATGACGCGCTCACCCTGGAGGGGCCGGAGCTGTCTCCCGAGGCCAGCCCGGGCGATCCCCGGACCGCGACCCTCGTGGCGATCCCCTGCAATCCGGAGCAGTACCCCGGGGCCATCCAGGTCACCAGGGTCGTCAAGCCGGACGGGACCGTCATCAGCGCGGTCCGGGGGCTCTGGATCCGCAATCTGCAGATCGCGGCCACGGAGGGGCCACGCAGGACGGCGAACAGCGGCATCCAGCTGAACACCTGCTCGGACTGCAAGGTGGAGAACGTCATCATGCGCTACTCGCCCCTCGTTCCCCAGCTACCTTCCTGCAAGCCGAGCAACCTGGAGGGCATCGGCTTCACCTGGGGCTCCGGGGGCGTCATCCGGAACGTGCTCGTGGATGGCTTCTCGAAGAGCGGCATCTACCTGTCCTCCGTCGCCGGGTACCACGACACGCCGCCCATCCTCGTGGAGAACTGCGAGATCAGGAACATCACCGGCCCGATCGGCGCCAGCGGGATCAAGATCGTCACCGCCAACGTGACCGTGCGAAGCTGCCATGTCCACCACAACATGATCCATCCCGGCGACGGCTCCACCACGGTCGCCGGCGGGCATGGCCTCTGGATCTCCACCCAGATCTCCCCTGGGCCCGGGATCCCGAGCCCGGCGCCGTACAACGTCGTGGTCAAGGACAGCTACTTTCATCACAACGGCGGCTCCGGCGTCGTGCTCGCGAGCCCCATCGAGAACGAACGTCCGAAGGGGATCCTGATCAAGAGGGTCAAGTTCGCTTACAACGGGGGCCATGGCGTCCACGTGCAGGCTGGCGCCGGCGTGGAGTTCTCGGACGTCTGGTCCTGGGGAAACGCGCTCTACGGCGTGCTCCTGAGCTCGCGGACGACGCTGCCCGCGACCTCGGTCCGGGTAGAGGATGTGACCCTGGAGAACCTGCTCGTCTTCGACAATGCCCTGCGCTTCGCGTCGGGCTCCTTTCCCGGCATCAGGATAGAGGCAAGCGACGTCACGATCCGCGGCGGCACGGTGGCTCGCTGCGAGCCCTGGCGCGGGACGCAGTCGCGATCCATCCAGCAGCAATGCTGGCTGTCGGGGCCGGCCGGCGCGCAGGTGCTCTTTCCTCCGGAGGAGAACGTCATCTCGGACGTGAGCACCTACGGCACGAGCGCGCCGGAAGTGCTGGCGTGCCCTTATTGACGAGCGGCGGGGGCCCGCGCTGCGCCGGCTCACTTCCCCCGCTTGCGCCGCCGGGGGGCCGGCCGGCGGCGCGTCGTCGCCTCGGCGGCGAACGGCCTGTCGCCGAGGCGCAGCGCGCTCCGCTGCTCCGGGTCGAGCCGCTTCACCGCCGCCCGGAAGTCCTCCCGGGCCAGCCGTAGCCGGTTCTGCCCCGTGTTCTCGTTGATCTGGAGCTCCCGGGCGATGTCCACCACCGGGATGTCCAGCATGTCGTGCATCACCAGCATGACCCGCCGCTGCGGGTCGAGGCTGGCGAGCAGCGCGTCGATCACCTCGGCCCGCTCCATCGCCTCCAGCCGCTGCTCCAGACGGGGCCGGCTGTCGACGCCGGCGGAGATCGCGATGAGCCGCAGGCCGTCCGGGATCTCGCGGCGCCGATAGGCCCGGTCGCGGTAGTGGCTGACCTGCCGCCACGCGATCCCGTAGAGCCACCGGTAGAGCGAGTCCCACACCCGCCGCGGCTGCCCCTCCCCGATCCACGGGAGCACCTCGCTGAGCGGCACCGGCTCGTGGTCCTCGTCCTCGAAATCGTCCTCGAAGAAGTCGTCCTCGTCGCGCCGCCCCTGCAACGCGCGCAGCAGGCGGCTCGCGTCGAAGGTCTCCAGATTGCGGTAAGAGGCGAGGAGGACGTCGTGCAGCACGTCCTCGCGATCGTTCGCCCCCACGCCAAACCCCTGGAGCAGCCCGCGAAGGAAAGGAACGCCCACCTCGTGCACCACAGCGAAGCTGAGATGTTTGACGCGGAGGGCATCATCTGATCGTGATTCCACATATTATTTTTACGAACCCTCTTTCCGGGTCGTTTTGGAACCCTCCCCCGCGCGCAAAAACCGCGTGTTTTGAAGCGTTTTTTGATGAGCTCACCAGCGACTGACGCCGTGTGTAACGCCGCGGCTCGTCGTGGTGGTGCGTGGCGCGAGCCAGCCCTCATGTCGCGTCCGGAGATCCGATGCTCCGGTGACCAGAAGCCGTGACCTGCTGGCCGGGTATCGTGCAAGTTGTGCGTTTCTCCCGGGAAAACGCGGGCTGCGCCCTCCCGCCGGCCCCCCGCGCGCCGGCCTCGGCCGCGGCCCCGCGGGGCTTCCCCGGCGCCGTCACGCCGTCACGCGGTCACCTCGCCCCCCCGCTGGGGCCGCCCCCTTGCCGCCCGCTCTCCCGGCCCGTAGGGTGACGGCGCCGTGCCCCTCACCCAGCTCCGCCGAAGCGCCGGCGCCGCCCCCCGCGACCTGACCGCCTTCCTGCCGACGACCCGGGAGGAGATGCGCGCGCGGGGCTGGGACGCGCTCGACATCCTGCTCGTCAACGGCGACGCCTACGTCGACCACCCCGCGTTCGGCGCCGCGATCATCGGCCGCTTCCTCGAGGGGCGCGGCTTCCGGGTCGGCATCGTCTCCCAGCCCCGCTACCAGGACACGAGCGACCTCCTGCGGATGGGCGTACCCCGGCTCATGGTCGGGGTCACCGCCGGCAACCTCGACTCGATGCTGAACAAGCTCACCGCGCAGAAGAAGGTCCGCAGCGAGGACCAGTACTCGCCGGGCGGGCAGGTGGGCCTCCGCCCCAACCGGGCCTCGATCGTCTACGCGAACCTCTGCCGCCAGGCGTTCCCGGGCGTCCCCATCGTCCTCGGCGGCATCGAGGCGTCGCTCCGGCGCATCGCGCACTACGACTACTGGTCCGACCAGGTCCGCCGCTCGGTCCTGCTCGACGCCAAGGCCGACATGCTCATCTTCGGCATGGGCGAGAAGGCCGTCTGGGAGGTCGCCGATCGCCTCCGGCGCGGCGAGCCCGTCCGGTCGATCCGCGACGTCCGGGGCACCGCCGTCCCCCTGCGCAAGGGCGAGTGGGAGCACATCGAGGGCTCGCGCTACGTCGCCGACGGCAAGGCGGTGATCCTCCCGAGCTACGAGGAGGTGGCCGCGGACAGGGGCGCCTTCGCGGAGATGTCGCGCGCGTTCCAGTTCGAGACGAACCCCGGCAACGCCCGCCCGCTGCTCCAGGCGCACGGCGCCGAGGCGGTGCACTTCAACCCGCCCGCGTTCCCGCTGGAGACGGGCCAGATGGACGCGCTCTACGACCTGCCGTTCACGCGGGTGCCGCACTGGTCGTACGACGCGCCGATCCCCGCGTACGAGACGGTGAAGCACTCGGTCGTCACGATGCGCGGCTGCTTCGGGGGCTGCACGTTCTGCTCGATCACCGAGCACGAGGGCCGGGTCATCCAGTCGCGCTCGGCGGACAGCATCCTGCGCGAGGTGCGGGCGCTGCGGCGCATGGACGGCTTCCGCGGCGTGCTCAGCGACCTCGGCGGGCCGACCGCGAACATGTACCAGATGCGGTGCAAGGACGAGGCGATCGAGAACGCCTGCCGGCGGCTCTCGTGCGTCTTCCCGGAGGTCTGCGAGAACCTGAACACCGACCACGGCCCGCTGCTCAAGCTGATGAAGGCGGTGCGCGAGGAGCAGGGGATCAAGAAGGTCTTCATCGCCTCCGGCGTGCGCTACGACCTCGCGGAGCGGTCGCCCGAGTTCATCGAGGAGCTGGCCGCGCACCACACGGGGGGCCAGCTCTCGGTCGCCCCGGAGCACAACAAGAAGGACGTGCTCGACAAGATGAAGAAGCCGGGCATCGAGAGCTACGAGCGCTTCGCCGAGCAGTTCCGGTGCGCGAGCGAGGAGGCCGGCAAGAACCAGTTCCTCGTGCCCTACTTCATCTCGGGGCACCCCGGCTCGACGCTGCGGGACATGGTCGACCTCGCCATCTACCTGAAGAAGAGCGGGATGAGGCCGCGCCAGGTGCAGGATTTCATCCCGACGCCGATGTCGATGGCGGCCTGCATGTACCACACGGGGATCGACCCGCTCACGCGGGAGCCGGTGTACACGGCGAAGGACCTGCGCGAGAAGAAGCTCCAGAAGGCGCTGCTCCTCTACTGGGACCCGGCGCACCACGACGAGGCGCGGGAGGCCTTGATCAAGGCGGGCCGCGGGGATCTCATCGGCACGAAGCCGCACTGCCTCGTGCCGCCGGCGGCCGGCAAGGGGGCGCCGCCGCGCTACCTCGCCAAGGTCCGCGGGGAGCGCCGGGGGAAGCCAGCCGATGCGACACACCGCCGAAATCGATAGGGATCGGGCGTTCACCGCGAAGCTCGGCGATCGCGGCCTGTTCCCGCACCTCGCGCCGCTCGTCTACGTGAACCACGCGGGCATCTCGCCGCCGTCGCGGCCGGTGCGCCTCGCGATGATGGCGCTGCTCGACGACTACGCCGCGCAGGGGGCGGCCGCGTTCCCGGCGTGGTACGCGCAGCGGCTCCGCCTGCGGGAGAAGCTCGGCCGGCTCATCGGCGCGGAAGCCGAGGACATCGCGCTGGTCCAGAGCACGACGCGCGGGCTCACGGACATCGCGCTGTGCCTCCCGTGGCGGCCGCGGGACCGGGTGATCCTCTTCGAGGGGGAGTTTCCGGCCAACGTGACCCCGTGGCAGCGCGCGGCCGCGATCTTCGGCCTGGAGGTCGTCTTCCTGCCGCTCGGTGGCTTCGCGGACGGCAGCGGCTCGGGCCTCGCTCAGCTGGAGGGCGAGCTCAAGCGCGGGGCGCGGCTCGTCGCGGTGAGCGCTGTGCAGTTCCAGACCGGGCTCAGGATGCCGCTCGCGGCGATCGGCGCGCTCTGCCGCGCGCACGGCGCCGAGCTCTGCGTGGACGGCGTGCAGGCGGTCGGCGCGACGCCGGTGGACGTCGAGGCGGCCGGGGTCGATTACCTCGCGTGCGGCGGCCACAAGTGGCTGATGGGGCTGGAGGGCACGGGCTTCCTCTACATCCGCCGCGAGCGCCTGCCGTCGCTGCGGCCCGCGGTGGCGGGCTGGCTGAGCCACGAGGACGCCGTGAGCTTCCTGCTCCAGGGCCCGGGCAAGCTCCGGTACGACCGGCCGATCCGGCAGCGCGCCGACTTCGTCGAGGGCGGCAACCTGAACGCCGCGGGCTTCGCCGGGCTCGAGGCGGCGGTGGACCTCATCCTGCAGATCGGGGTCGAGCGCATCCACGAGCATGCGAACCGGTTCCTCGACCCGCTCGAGGAGGCGCTCCGGGAGCGCGGATGGGAGAGCCTGCGGCCGGGAGGTCCGGCGTTGCGGGGTTGCTCGCTCGGGGTGAGGCCGCCGGGCGGCGCCTCGGTGGTCGAGCTGTACCGCGAGCTCACCCGCCTCGGGATCGCCTGCGCGATCCCCGACGGCGTGCTGCGCTTCTCGCCGCACTGGCCCAACGCGCTCGACGAGTGGGAGCAGGTGCTGCTGTCGGCCGACGAGGCGCTCGGGCGGATCGCGACGAGGTGAGTCGGCCCCGCGCGCGGCGCATCGTCCGATTCCATGATGACCGTGACACGGCGCAAGCACCTCAAGTTGGACCAGTCCAAGATTGATCGTGCCAAGAAGCTCCTCGGCGCGAAGACGGAGCGGATCGTCGCCTGAGCGCCTCGGCGGCGCTCCCCGCTGAGCCCCTCACCCACACCGTCCCGCTCAGGGATGCCGTTATCCGTTCCGTCGACATGTCGCATTGCGTGCGGCGGCGGTCTGACATCCACGCATTGAAGGACCGATCTTCTCACCACGACCTATCGAGGCGGCGCCCTCCGCCCCTCAACGTCATCGATGTTCGCCCTCCTTGACACGCGCGAAACCGAAGCGGACGATGAGAACGGCAAATAAGGACGGGACTGTCCTTCACGTGACCTAACCATCCGCGTGCGCTCGTGCGCTGGGGGGCTCCGCAAGGCGCTCGGCAGCAGCGAGCCGCTGTGGACCGCCTTCCAATACAAGCTCGGGTCATTGGCTCCGGCGCCGCACACGTCGCCGGTCCGTCAGGGTTTACCACCGACAGGGAGAGCCACATGCCGCGTCATAGAACATCCATTCATGCACTCTGGTTTTGCATCACCGCCGTCACCTCGTGCAGCGCGGAGGTTGATCCAGCGAGCACGGACAGCGCCGAGGAAACTCGGCCTCACGGACAGCAGGGGCTCGACGCCGCGTCCCTGGAGCGCCGCGCGGCGTTCATCGCGACAGTTCAGAGACAGGCGTCTTCTGCGTACAATGTAAGCCTCAACACGGCGGGCGCGCGCGCCGGGGTGAGCGCTCTGAATCCGGCGCACGGCCTCGTCTCCGAGTTCACGTCGGCCGGCGTCGCCGTGACCCGCGAGGGCTCGGTGAGCGCGGGGCGAATCACGATGAAGCTCGCGCGTTATGGCTGCGAGGGGGAGCTCGTCCCCCTGGACGTCGCGGCCGAGCCGCGCGGATCAGACAACCGCGTCGAGCTCAGGCACCTAGCCCGGTCCGCGGGCCTGAGCGTCACGGAGTGGTACCTGAACGGCCCCCTCGGGCTGGAACAGGGCTTCTCCCTGGATTCGCCGCCTCCATGCCGTCGCGACGGCGAAGGCAAGGTGGAGCTCGAGATCGCGCTCGGGGGCGATCTCTCGCCGGAGCTATCGGAGGACGGCCAGTCGGTGGAGCTTTTGGACGAGACCGGCGCGGCCGTGCTGCGGTATGCCGATCTCGTCGTTCAGGACGCGCGAGGGAGCGTGCTTCCGGCGGAGATCAAGCTGAGCGACGCGAGCCTCTCGATCGTTGTGGACGACACCGGCGCGGCCTATCCGATCGAGGTCGACCCGCTCATCGCCACCGAGCAACACGTGCTCTACGCCAGCAACGCTGCGAGCGACGACGCTTTCGGGTGGTCCGTGGCCATCTCGGGGAACACCGCGGTGGTCGGCAGCCTGGACGCCGAAGCAGCTTATGTGTTCGTGCGCAGCGGCGCGTCGTGGACCCAGGCGGCCGTGCTCACGCCCAGCGATGGTCTGCCGGGCGATCGCTTCGGCGCGTCCGTCGCCATCGACGGGGATACGATCGTCGTCGGGACCTTCTCTTACCCGGCGAATCACGGCGCTGCTTACGTGTTCGCGCGCAGCGGCAACGCGTGGCAGGAGCAGCAAAAGCTCGTCGCGCAGGACAACCCGCGCCGCGACAACTGGTTCGGATATGCCGTCGCCGTATCAGGCAGCACGATCATGGTCGGGGCGCCCTACGATAGCGGCCCGACGGTTGATGGCCCCGGCGCTGCGTACATCTTCTCCCGGAGCGGCGCCGCGTGGGCGCAGCAGGCCAAGCTCGTACCCAGCACCGAGACCTTCGACCAAGGCTCCACCGTCGCCCTGGACGGCGACACCGCGGCCATGGGTGGAGAATGCGACGATGGGGTTGACTTCAATTCGGGCTGGGATCGTCCGTGCCAGGTTCACGTATTTGCCCGTGCCGGCAGCGCCTGGTCCGAACAAGCCATTCTTTACCCGCCGATCGGAGCGACACCGCACTACAGGTTCGGCGCCTCGCTCTCGTTGAGCGCGGAGACGCTGGCGGTCGGCACCACCGTCTACGATGAGCGCGGCCCCGACAGGACAGCCGCCGTGGTCTTCGCGCGCAGCGAGGGCGCGTGGACCCAGCAGGCCATGCTGTACCGCAACGACGTCGACACGCCGGACTATGGCGGCTGGGGTCGCAGCGCCAGCGTCGCCGTGTCCGGGGACAGGTTGATCCTCGGCGGAAGTCACGACGGCGGGCAGGGGCCGAGGATCTTCGCCAGGACCGGCGGCGTATGGACGCCGCAGAGCAAGGTCGAGAGCTCCACGTGGAGCACGTGGGATGTTCGTGTAGCGCTCTCGGGAGACACGCTGATCGCCGGTACATGGGCCGATGGCGTTCGCGGCGAGGGCGCAGGCGCCGCTCACGTCTTCCAGGTGAAAGAGGTTCTGCCGGCTCACCTCGTGGGAGCCCGCGCTTTCGTCGAACGTGCCGCCGACAAGCCGTTCGTGCTCGACGGCCCCGACACCAACAGATTCGGGACGCCGAGCAGCATCGATTGGGTGAGCTTCACCGGGACCACGCAGGGCGCAACGCTGTTCACCCTGTCCCTCTTGCATGAGGATCCCACGCTGACGACCTCGATCCTCCGCGGCTGGTGGGGCTCCACGAGCCCTACCTCCACGAGCCTGTACGGTCAGGTCGTGGCCGGGAACCACTTCAAGCGGATCTCGAAGATCGGCGACATTCTGCCTGGCGATCTGCTGGTCATCAACTACACGGACGGCGGCTCGGGACACACGGCGATCGTCGACGCGTCCCCGACCGCCATCGCGCCGGCCGAGCCCGTCGTCTCCGGCACGACCCAGTATTCGCTCCGGGTCATCGACTCGACAAGCACCGCCCACGGGTGCACCACGGACCCGAGCACGGGAGACACGCGATGGGTGCCGGCCGATCCAACCAAGCCCTGCCGCGGCGGGAGCACGGACGGCGGCGCGGGCAGGGGCACCATGCGTATTTACGCCGTCTCCCAGGGCCGGGCGAACGCCGGGGACCTCACCGGGTACAGCTGGAGTCTCACCTCGGGCTCCGCGTACTTCCCACAATCCGGCGCGCGGCCCCACGTGATCGGCCGCCTCGTCCGCTGACCTCGCTCACCGCCCCCGCTCGTAATCGAGCGCGGCCTTCTCCACGACGTCCCAGTCCCGCGCGGCCCGCTCCGCCTCGGCCACGAGGTCCGCGGTGAACAGCGTGAGCCCCCAGATGCCGTTGTCTCGCCGCCGGAACGGGTACCGCGTGCCGCGCGCCGTCTCGACCGTGGCCCGCTCGCCCGTCACCTCCACCTTCCCGATGCCGGACAGGTCGCGCCGGAGGCGCGCAATGAAGCCCTGCTTCGTGGCCATGTCGACCCACACGTCCGCCCCGTCCTCGGCCATCGCGTGCGCGCGGTACTGCTCCAGCAGGCGCGCGCGCTCCGGCTCCGGGTAGCTCGCCTCGATCCGCTCGCTCGCTTTACGCCGGTAGTCGCGGATGGTGTACGCCGCGTGCTGCGCCCGGTCTTCGAGGTACGGGAAGCACGCGCGCGGATCGCTGACGCCGATGCTGTACGCGATGCGGAGATAGGCGCCCTCGGGCGTCGTGTCCGGCGGGAACTGGTTGAGCTTGAGCCAGACGAGCACGAGGGCCAGCACGGCGACGGCGGCGGCGCCCCAGGCGATGGCACGGCGACGGGTCATGTCCGGCTCATCTCTCGCTCTCTCGAACCGCCCGGCACGCTAGTCGAGGTGCCCGCCGAACTGCAGATAGAGCGACGTCACCCGCCCCCGGTCGAACGCGGGCCCGAGCGGCCTGTCCAGCGCGAGGAGCAGGCCGGCTCGCATGAAGAAGGTCTTCTGGCTGTCGTACACGAAATACGGCAGCAGCGAGACCTGCCCCTGATCGTCGTAGACCGACGACGGCACCCACACCGTCTGGAGCGCCACGCCGCCGCCGAAGCCGGAGCGGCTCTGGAGCTCGGGCTCGACCTTCGCCTGAAACACCGCCTCGAGATCGTCGGAGTCGTCGATGAACCCGCGCGCGACGCCGTTCCCTACCGGGATGAAGAACGTGAGGTCCCCGCCCGCCCGGAGCACGAAGGACCTCCCGAAGCGGTACTCGATGCCGCCCAGGCCGCCGACCGGGAGCGCGTTCGCCGCCCAGAGGTGCAGATCGTAATAGGCCATCGCCGACGCGCTGAAGCCCCTGGCCACGTGCCAGTCGTAGCCGTCGACCGCGCCGAGCGGCAGCCCGGCGCGGCCGCCCGCGTACCACGTGAGCTTGCGGGCAATGTCCGAGTAGTAGAGCGTGAACGTCGGGTTGCCGAGCGCGGCGCGCGACTGGCGGTCCGGATCCTCGAAGTCCCCCGGGCCGTCGAACGAGAGCGCCAGCGGGAACTTCAGGTTGATGAACAGATCCGGCGACGGCTCGAACTGCACGAAGGGGACGGCGGCGAGCGAGGTGCCGAGATCACGGGCGCTCCACAGGTAGAGATCCACGCCCGCGTCCGAGCGGTGCACCGGCGGATGCCAGGCGCGCGCCTCGGAAGGGGCGGCGAGGAGCGGAGCAGCGGCGGAGACCGCCAGGGCGAATGCTTGAAGCCATCGGGGCGTGCTCATCTCGAGAACTGCCCTACCGAGATCCGCGCCGCGCCGTCAACCGCGTCGAGCCCCCCTTCCTGAGAAGCCGGAGCGCCCCTAC
This sequence comes from Sorangium sp. So ce117, assembly GCF_051524395.1. Lineage (NCBI taxonomy): Bacteria > Pseudomonadati > Myxococcota > Polyangiales > Polyangiaceae > Sorangium > Sorangium sp. So ce117. The sequence goes on along the minus strand of NZ_CP150309.1, from coordinate 12,326,367 downwards.
GATGCGCCCCATGTCCCGCACGAGACCAGAGGCCCCATTCCTCGACGCGCTCCGGCGTTCGATCCTCGTGTTCGACGGCGCGATGGGCTCGCTGCTCTACGAGCGCGGGGTGTTCGTCACCCAGAACTTCGAGCAGCTGAACGTCGCGCGCCCCGATCTCGTGAAGAAGATCCACGCCGAGTACGTCGCGGCGGGCGCGAACGTCATCGAGACGAACACCTTCGGCGCCAACAGGTTCCGGCTCGAGCGGTACGGGCTCGTCAACGAGGTCCGCAACTTCAACCTCGCGGGCGCGCGCCTCGCGCGCGAGATCGCGGGCGGCGACGCGTACGTCGCCGGCTCGATCGGCCCGACGGGGCTCGTGCCCGGCGTCGCCACGCGCGACGACCTCGCCGCCGCGTCCGCCACGTTCACCGAGCAGGCCGGCGCGCTCGCCGAGGGCGGCGCGGACCTCCTGATCCTTGAAACATTTCGCCATCTTGACGAGATCAAGCTCGCCATCGACGCGGCGCGGGCGGCCGCGCCGGGGCTCCCGGTCCTCGCGTCGATGACGTTCGACACGAGCGGCGTCGCGGCGGACGGCAGCGAGCCGGAGCGCGTCGCGCGGACGCTGCGGGACTGGGGGGTCGAGCTGCTCGGCGTCAACTGCGGCGACGGCCCGCAGCTGTCTCTCGCGATGGCGGAGCGGATGGCGACCGCGGGGCTCCCGCTCTGCGTGCAGCCGAACGCGGGCCTGCCCCGCACGGTCGACGGCCGCCAGCTCTACATGGCGACGCCCGAGTACTTCGACGTCTTCGCCCGCCGCATGATCCAGGCCGGCGCGGCGATGATCGGCGGCTGCTGCGGGACCACGCCGGAGCACGTCCGGTGGATGGCCAAGTCGGCCCGCATGCTCCGGGGCGGCGCCGCGCCCGAGGCCGCCGCGCGCCCGCACGTCACGATGGACGCGCCCACGGGGCTCGAGCCCACGCCGCTCGGCGAGCGGAGCCCCCTCGCGGCGAAGATCGCCGCGGGCAAGTTCGTGGTCTCCGTCGAGGTGAACCCGGCGCCGGGCCTGAACCCCGAGAGCGCGCTGAGCGCCGCGAAGATGCTCATCGACAGCGGCGTCGACGTCGTGAACGTCGCCGACGGCCCGCGCGCCACGGCGCGGATGACGAACCTCGCCTTCTGCTCGCTGCTGGTCCAGCGCTACGGCATCGAGCCGATCCTGCACGTCTGCGGCCGCGACCGGAACCTCATCGGCCAGATGGCGCACCTGCTCGGCGCCCACGCGATCGGCATCAAGAACCTCGTCATCATCACGGGCGATCCGCCGAAGATCGGCGACTACCCGGAGGCGACCGCCGTCTACGACCTCGACTCCATCGGGCTGCTCAACATGGCGAGCACGATGAACCGCGGCCTCGACCCGGCCGGCAAGCCGATCCCGGGCGGCAAGACGTCGTTCCTGCTCGCCACGGGGCTCGAGCCGGGCGCCCAGGACCTCGACAAGGAGATCGCGCGTCTGGAACGGAAGCGCGCGGCGGGGGCCGACATCATCATGACCCAGCCGATCTTCCACCAGGATCTGCTCGAGAAGGTGCTGCGGCGCATCGAGCACCTGGGGATGCCGGTGCTCGTCGGCGTGCTGCCGCTGGTCAGCCACAAGAACGCCGAGTTCCTCCACAACGAGGTGCCCGGCATGCAGATCCCGGACGAGATCCGCGAGCGCATGCGCAAGGTGCCGGCCGGCCCCGAGGCGCGCAAGGAGGGGGTAAAGATCGCCCGCGAGATGCTCTTCTCGGTGCGCGACCGGGTACAGGGGGCCTACCTGATGCCGCCCCTCGGCAAGTACGAGCTGGCGCTCGAGGTGCTCGACGGCCTCAAGACGGGCTGATCTGCCCGGCGACCCGCCCCGGCGCACGAGTTCTTGCTTGCAGCGCCGGGCGCCGCGCGGGGAAACTCCGCGGAGATGTCCATCGAGTACCGGCTCCACTCGCGCTGCGCCTGCGGCTCCGTGCTGTCGTCGTCCGAGTTCGCCGCCGCGTCGCGGCCCTTCACGCTGGCCGGGACGAGGCGCGTCTACGAGCGCTCGCGCCCCTTCACGATCCGGCACATCGCCCTCGATCTCGCGCTCGACGTCGAGGCGCGCTCGATCCGCGGCACGGCGCGGCTCGACGCGGTCCGCGTCGACCCCGGCGCGCGCGAGATCGCGCTCGACGCGATCGGCTTCGACCTCGAGGCGGTCGAGATCAGCGCCGGGGCCGGCCGCGCCGCGAAGCCCAAGCGCGGCGCGGGCAAGGCGGCGAGCGGCGCGTTCCACCCGGCCGAGCACACGTACGACGGCGAGACGATCCGCGTCGCCGTGCCGCTCGACGAGGCCGAGGTGTCGATCCTGGTCCGGTACCGGGCGACGCCGCGCCGGGGGATCTATTTCCTCCAGCCGGACGAGCACGTCCCCGACCGCCCGCGCCAGGTCTGGACGCAGTGTCAGGACGAGGACGCGCGCCACATCTTCCCGTGCATCGACAAGCCCCATATCAAGCAGACGACCGAGATCCGCGCGCAGGTGCCGCCGGGCTGGTACTGCCTGTCGAACGGCGAGCTCGAGAGCGACGCGAGATCGCAGAAGGAGGGCGTCTATCACTACCGGCTGGACGAGCCTCACCCGAGCTACCTGTTCACGCTCGTGGCGGGCGAGTTCGCCCGCATCGACGGCGCGGCGCTCGACATCCCGCTCGCGTACTTCGTGCCGAAGGGGCGCGAGGAGGACGGCCGCCGCACGTTCGCGCGCACGCCGGACATGATCCGCCACTTCAGCGAGAAGCTCGGCGTCAAATATCCCTTCCGCCGCTACGCGCAGGTGGTGGTGAGCGACTTCATCTTCGGAGGGATGGAGAACACGACCGCCACCACGATGTACGAGCACATCCTGCTCGACGAGCGGGCGGCGCTCGACATCTCGTCGGACGATCTCATCGCCCACGAGCTCGCGCACCAGTGGTTCGGCGATCTGGTGACCTGCCGCGACTGGTCGCACGGCTGGCTCAACGAGGGATTCGCGACGTTCATGGAGCACGTCTATCGGGAGCACCACCTCGGCGCCGACGAGTACGATCACGGCCTGAAGGGCGATCTCGACTCGTACCTTGGCGAGGCGCGCGGGCGTTACCGGCGGCCCATCGTCTGTCAGGACTACGACGCGCCGCTCGACGTCTTCGATCGACACCTCTACGAGAAGGGCGGGCTCGTGCTCCACCTGCTCCGCCGGGAGCTCGGAGACGAGCTCTTCTGGCGCGGGGCGAGCACCTACCTGACGCGCCACGCGCGCGGGGTCGTGGAGACACGGGATCTCGCCCGCGCGCTCGAGGACGTGAGCGGCAAATCGCTGGAGCGCTTCTTCGAGCAGTGGGTCTTCCGCGCCGGGCACCCCGAGCTCGACGTGAAGATCGAGATCGAGGGCGACCAGTGCACCGTGACGGTGAAGCAGGCGCAGGCGGCCGGGCAGCCCAGCCGGGAGCACGCGCTCCAGCCGGACGCCTCGACGCCGCCCGTCTTCGCCTTCGACCTGGTGCTCGATTTCGGCTTCACGGAGGGCAAGGGCTCGATGACGCGGCGCGAGGTGCGGCGCGTGGATCAGGCGACGCACACCTTCGTCATCCCGCTCCCGCGGCGGCCTCGCTTCGTGGTGGTGGATCCGGACCTCAGGATCCTGGGCGAGGTCCGGGTGGACGCGCCCGGCGATCTCCTGCGGGCGCAGCTCGCCCACGCGCCCACGGCGCGCGGCCGCATGCTCGCCGCGAAGCCGCTCTCTCGGCGCGACGACCCGCCGACGGCGCGGGCGCTCGGGCAGTCGCTCTCGGACGCGAGCGAGTTCTGGGGGGTGCGCGCCGCCGCCGCGGCCGCGCTCGGCGCGCTCCAGTCGAGCGCGGCGTTCGCGCTGCTCGAGGGCAGCGCGGGCGTGGAGCACCCGAAGGTGCGCCGGGCGGTCGCGAGCGCGCTCGGCAACTTCCGGTCGGCCAAGGCGGCGGAGGTCCTCGGCAAGCTGGCCCTGCGCGACGCGAGCTACCTGGTGCAGGCCGAGGCGGCGCGCGCGCTCGGGGCCACGCGGCAGAGCTCGGGGTTCGAGACGCTGGTCGATCTCCTGGATCGCCCCTCGTGGGGCGAGGTCATCCGCTGCGGCGTGATCGACGGGCTGGCCAACCTGCGGGACGAGCGCGCCGTGCCGCACCTGACGGCCCGCACGCGCTACGGCGTCCCGACGCGGGGGCGGCGGGCGGCGATCATGGCGTTGCCGAAGCTCTCGAGCGATCGGCGGACGCGCGAGCTCCTCGAGGAGCTCCTCGATCAGCCGGATCCGTACCTCCGGGTCGACGTCGCGCGCGCGCTGGGCGATCTCGGCGACGGCCGGGCGCGGGGCGCGCTCCAGCGGCAGCTCGACCGCGATCTCGACGGGCGGGTGCGGCGTCGGATCCGCGAGGTTTTGCGCGATCTCGGCGGGGCGGGCAAGCGGGAGCTGGATCGGCTGCGGGACGAGCTCGAGGCGCTGCGGCGCGACAACGCGGAGATCAGGGCGCGGCTGGGCAAGCTCGAGGCGGCGAGCACCAAGGCGAAGAAGGCGGCCGACGCCAAGTAAGCGAGCCTCTTTGCCGCGCCGCCGCGGTCGACTAGGCAGGATCCATGTCGGAAGCCACTCCCGTGAAGCTCGACCGGCGCGGCGCGGTCGCGGTGCTCACCATCGATCGGGCGGATCGCCGGAACGCGCTCTCGCGGGACGCGCTGCTTGCCCTCGGCCGCCTCGGGCGCGAGCTCGTCGACGACCCGGAGGTGCGCGCGATCGTGATCACGGGCGCCGGTGACAAGGCGTTCTGCGCCGGCGCCGATCTGAAGGAGCGGCAGGGCATGAGCCCCGACGACGTCCGTCGCCAGGTGGGCCTGTACCGGACCGACCTCGGGGTGCTCGCGCGGAGCCCGAAGCCGGTGATCGCGGCGATCAACGGCGTCGCGTTCGGCGGGGGGCTGGAGCTGGCGCTGATCTGCGATCTCCGGGTGGCGGCGCCGCACGCCGAGCTCGCGCTGCCGGAGACGTCGCTCGGCATCATCCCGGGCGCGGGCGGCACGCAGCGGCTGCCGCGGGTCGTCGGCGAGGCGCGGGCGAAGGAGATGATCCTGCTCGGCAGGAAGCTCACCGCGCCCGAGGCGCTCGCCTGGGGCCTCGTGAACCGGGTGTCGCCCGAGGGGACGCCGGTGGTCGACGACGCGATCGCGTGGATCGAGCCGATCGCGAGCGGCGCGCCCATCGCGCAGGCCGCGGCGCTCGGGGCGATCGACGACGGCTATGACGTGCCGCTCTCGCTCGGGCTCGAGATCGAGCGGGTCCACTACGACGAGACGCTGCGCAGCGAGGATCGGCTGGAGGCGCTGCGCGCGTTCGCCGAGAAGCGGAAGCCGGTCTACAAGGGGCGGTGAGGGCTGCGTGCGGCGGTGACCGCGCGCGATCTGCTCGCGTCGGGAGCGGCCGCGCGGCGCGCGCTGGCCCGGTGGTGAAGCTCGTGCGACCGCCTTCGTGCTAGCCTTGTCCGCATGGATCCCAAGCCGACCGGCGCCGCGCTCCTGCTCGCCCCGGCCGCCCGGGGCGGCGCGGCGGTGAGGTTCCCCCCCGCGGAGCCTCAGCGGGCGCATTTCCCGGCCGTCGATGAGCACCTCGTGGCGCCCGAGGTGACGCGCGACGAGCTGATCCGTGGGCGCAAGGTCGTCGCGGCGCCGGCGCTGGAGCCGCACGCCGAGCAGCAGGTGCGGCTGGATTTCCTGATCGCGCCGCACCTTCGGCCCGGCTACATCGGCGCGGCCGATCTCATCACCCGCGTCGCCGAGGGCTCGGATTTCGCCACCGACCTCTCCATCCGCAGGGCGGGGACCGATCCGGCGACGGGGCGCCGGTATCTGGAGGAGCTCTCGTTCGAGATCGTCAACGAGCAGTCGATGCGGGACGCGCGCGAGAAGGCCGAGGATCTCGTCGCCCGGGGCGTGCGCCGCGTCTTCGCCATCTTCGTCAAGCGCGACGAGGTCGCCGAGTGGTCGGCGGCCGAGGGGCGGTTCGTGCCGCTCGCGCCAGACGCGACGATCGAGGATCTGTGCTTGGTCCGTCCGGTCCCCGTCCGCGCGTTGCTTGACGGCGCGGCGGCTGAGCGTGAGGTCGTCCGCGCGCTGGAGCGCAAGGGCAATTCCGAGATCGAGGCCATCAAGACCCGCGAGCGAAAGGCAGCGCTGGATGAGGGGCGACGCGCCGGGCTCGACGAGGGGCGGCGCGCCGGGCTCGACGAGGGCCAGCGAGCCGTGCTGCTGCGCCAGCTCCGGGCGCGGTTCGGAGAGGTTCCCGAGGCGAGGCGGGAGCAGGTCCTCGCTGCGTCCGGCGAGCGGCTCGCGGTATGGGCCGAGCGGATCCTCACGGCCAGCACACTGGACGAGCTCTTCGAAGGCTGAAACGCCGCACATCGCGAGCGACTCAGCAGGTGCATCGACATCTCCCTCGCTGAGAATGGCAATTGCAATATTGAATTCGCCTTGATGTTTGATGGCCCAAGCTCCTCGGAAAGCGCGCGGACGCCGCAAGCTCCCGAGAGCACGATTGGCTCACTCGCAAAGCGCAACACCTGAAACCTAGCCTCAGCGCCGAGACCACTACAGCCCGTCGGTCGGCTGCCGCAGCACCTCGACCTTGCCCGCCAGCCGCTTCGACACCCACACCTTGTTGTTCCGGTCGACGATCACCGCCCCGCAGTCCTCGATCGACTCGACGAGCGCGAGCCCCTTCTCGGCCCCCAGGATGAACACGGCGTCATCGATGGCGTCCGCGGTCAGCGCGTCCTTTGCCCAGATGGTCACGCTCCGGCTCTCGGACGCCGGGAAGCCGGTCCGCGGATCGATGATGTGGTGATAGCGCCTGCCGTCCTTGATGAAGCTCCGCTCGTAGTCGCCCGCCGTGGAGAAGGCGTGGTCCTCCACCTCGATCATGGCGAAGTAGTCGTTCGCGTCCTTGCCGCGCGGGTCCCGCACCCCTGCCCTCCACGGCGACCCGTCCGGCTTCTTTCCGGCGATGTACAGGTCACCGCCGGCCTGCACGAAGAACGACGTCAGCCCCTCCCCGCGCAGCACCCGCGCCGCGGCGTCGACGGCGTAGCCCTTCGCGATCCCGCCGAGGCTCATCCGCATCCCGGGCTTCCCGAGCATCACCGTGCGCCGCGCGCGATCGATCTTGATCTGCCTGTGATCGATGAGCGCGCGCGCCCGCTCGACGTCTGCCTTGCGCGGCACGTTGTCGTCGATGTCCTCGTCGAACTTCCAGAGCCCGTGCATCCCCTCGAAGGTGACGTCGAAGACCCCCTCGGAGCGCTCGCTGATCCAGAGGCTCTTCTCGATCACGGCGAGCGACTCCGGGCTCACCTCCACCGCGCCCTTCCCGGCCGCCGCGTTGACCCGCGACAGCTCGCTGTCCGGCCGCCAGGTCGTCATGAGCCCCTCGAGCCTGCGGATCTCGGCGATCGCCTTGTCCAGCCGGGCCCTGATCGCCGCCTCATCCATCGCCTCGCTCGTGTATGCGGCGAGGAGCAGGCTCGTGCCCATCGCCCTCGCCTCGACCGCGACGCGGGCGGGCCCGGCCTGCGTCGAGGCGGCCTGGGCCGGCAGAGGTGCCGCGCTCGCGCTCGAGGCGGCCGGCCCGGCCTCCTGGCGCACGCGTGGGCGCGCGTCGCAGGCAGCGAGCGCGAGCGCCGCCGCGAGGCAGGGGCAGAAGCAGAAGAGGAGCGGAGAACAGCGCGGTCCGTGCATTCGAGGGTCCTGGCTCCGTGAGAAGTCCCGACAGCGTGGCGGCGTGCGAGCGTGCGAGCGCGCGAGCGTGCGAGCGTCACCACCGGGCGGCGTCGGCGGAGCTCCTCCGCCAGCGCCACCATGGCCCGGGCGAGCCGCGCGGATCCAGAGTAGTATCGCTCGCCCCTATGAACCTCGACCCGAGCCGCATCCAGCGTGACATCGACGACCTCTCCCCGGACCTCCGCGAGATCGCCGCGCGCATCCACGCGAACCCGGAGCTCCGCTTCGAGGAGCACAGGGCCGCGGCCTGGCTCGCCGAGGCCGTCGAGAAGCGCGGCATCCAGGTCGAGCGGGGGCTCGCCGGCATGCCCACCTCGCTCCGCGCGCGCATCGGGCGAGGCGAGGGTCCCCACCTCGCCATCCTCGCCGAGTACGACGCGCTCCCGGAGATCGGCCACGCTTGCGGGCACAACCTGATCGCGGCGGGAGCGCTGGGCGCGTTCCTCGCGCTGGCGCGGCAGAAGGACGCCGTGGCCGGCACCATCGATCTGGTCGGGACGCCCGCCGAGGAGGGGGGCGGCGGCAAGATCAGGCTGCTCGAGGCGGGCGCCTTCGAGGGCGTCGACGCCGCGATGATGTTCCACCCGTTCGACCGCGACCTGCTCGCGCACGACACGCTGGCCAGCGCCTGGATCGAGCTCCAGTTCCGCGGCAAGCCGTCGCACGCCGCGCTCGCGCCGTGGGACGGCAATAGCGCGCTCACGGCCTGCCTCGACACCTTCCGGCTGATCGACGGCCAGCGCGTCCACTTCCGCGACGGCGTGCGGGTGCACGGGTTCATCAAGAACGGCGGTCAGGCGGTCAACATCATCCCGGAGATCGCCGTCGCCGAGTTCTCGGTCCGCGCCCTCGACACCGAGGAGCTCGCCCGCGTGCGGGCGATCGTGGAGCGCTGCGCCCGCGGCGCGGCCATGGCGAGCGGGGCCGAGCTCACGCTCGTCGACCAGGGCGGCTACAAGAACATGGTCAACAACCGGAAGATGGCGCGCCGCTTCGGCGAGCACCTGCGCGCCCTCGGCCGCTCGCCGCTCGAGATGGACCCCGCCGTCGGCACCGGCTCGACCGACATGGGCGACGTGTCCCATGCGCTCCCCGCCATCCATCCGTGGATCGCGATCTGCGGCAAGGGAGAGACGACCTGCCACCAGCACGCGTTCGCCGCGCGCGCCGCGAGCCCCGCCGGCCAGGACTCGATGCTGATCGCCGCCAAGGCCATGGCGATGACGTGCGCGGATCTCCTGCTCGATCCCGAGCTGCGGCAGGGCGTGCGCGAGGAGTTCGCGCAGCGGAAGGCCGGGGCGAGCGCGCGCTAGGCGCGTTCAGCCGTCGTCCTGAAGGGGGTTCCCGAGGTCGTCCATCAGCCCGGTCCCCCCCTCGATCGGGATCGCCCGCGCCAGGGCGACCCGCTCCAGCATCACAGACAGCGCGATCCTGTCTCCGACGTCCGGCAGCCAGGTGCGGGACCCATCCCAGAGATCGAGCCGGATGTTGCTCGACGGCGCGGTCCCGCTCACCGCCGCCGCGGCGCCGGCGCCCGCCTGCGCGGAGGGCACCGCCATCCGGTCGATCTGCGACCAGGCGAAGCGCCGCACGCGCGGTACGCCGAAGGTGAGCAGCTCGCGCAGCTCGATCCCTTCCGGGTGCACGACGACCCCCCGCATCTGCTCGCGCAGCACCATCGCCAGCGCGCTCGCGCACAGGACGATGGCGCACACGCTGGAGGAGACGAGCCGGTGGCGATCGCCCTCGACGACGTACTGGAAGATCCGGGAGCTCGAGGGAGCGTTCTGGCCGTAGAAGATCACCGCCGAGACGCCGAGGGCGAAGGTCAGGTAAAGCAGCGCCGGGAGGCGCTCCTTCAGCGGCGGCCCGAACGCGATGCGCTTCTCGGGCCTGTACGTCATGTCAAAGCCGGGAGGTCTGGAGGGACGCGCCATAGATTCGTAGTCTACACGGCGGGGGAGCCGGCGCTTGGGTCCGCCCCCTCGACCGGGCCGCCTATGGCCGGGCCGCGCCGCGCTCCCGGCGACCCACGTTCGGGCGATGGGCTGAAACCCATTGCCGGGCGATGGCTGAACGGACATGAAGGGGCGTCCCGACGGCGTCCCGTCGACCCCTCCTGGAGCCTTCCATGCACGATCGCTTCCTGCGCGCCTGCCGGCGAGAGCCGACCGATGTCACGCCCGTGTGGTTCATGCGCCAGGCCGGCCGGTACATGGCCGAGTACCGGGAGCTCAGGAAGAAGTACACGCTCCTCGAGATCTGCAAGACGCCCGAGCTCGCGCTCGAGGTGACGCTCCAGCCGCTGCGGCTCGGGATGGACGCGGCGATCCTCTTCGCAGACATCCTGCTGCCGCTCGAGCCGATGGGCGCCCCCTTCGAGTTCGCGAAGGGCGAGGGCCCGGTGATCCACGAGCCCGTGCGCGATCGGGCCGGCATCGAGCGGCTGCGGGTGTTCGAGCCCGAGGAGGGCCTCGGCTACGTGCTCGACGCCGTCCGCCTCATCCGCAAGGAGCTGGACGGCAAGACGCCGCTCATCGGCTTCGCCGGCGCGCCGTTCACCATGGCGAGCTACCTGGTCGAGGGGGGCAAGTCGAGCGACTACCGGCTCACGAAGCAGCTGATGTGGAGCGACCCCGAGGCGTGGTCGGCGCTGATGGGCAAGATCTCCGAGGTCGTCCGCCGCCTGCTGCGCGCCCAGGTCGCCGCGGGCGCCCAGGCGGTGCAGCTGTTCGACTCGTGGGTCGGCTCGCTCTCGATCGACGACTACCGCGAGCACGTGCAGCCGCACGTGCGCCACATCCTCCGCGACCTCGAGGCGACCGGGGTCCCGGTCATCCACTTCGGCACGAACACGGGGGCGCTCCTGGAGGCGCAGCGCGACGCCGGCGGCACGGTGATCGGCGTGGACTGGCGCACGCCGCTCGACAAGGCGTGGCAGCGCATCGGGTACGATCGTGCGGTGCAGGGCAACCTCGATCCGCTGCTGCTCTGCGCGCCGCGCGCCGTCGCCGAGCGCCGCGCGCGCGCGGTGCTCGCGGAGGCCGGCGGGCGCGCCGGGCACATCTTCAACCTTGGCCACGGCATCATCCCGGAGACGCCGGTCGATACGGTCAAGGCGGTCATCGATCTCGTCCACTCCATCCCGCGCGCGTCGCTCCAGGGCGAGCCGGATCGCTGACGCCGCGCATCGCGCCGCGGCGTCGACCGGGATCGTGCGGCGGGCGCCAGGCTGCGCCGGCGCGATGCGCCGCGCCGGCGCATCGCGCCGCTGACCAGGATCGTGCGGCGAGGAGCGAGGCCGCGCCGCCGCCTGCCCCTGATGAAGAAGCCGCATCGGCGCCCCACCGTCGAGATCTCAGACACCCTCCCGGGGTGATATGGTCCAGCCGCGAGCATGTGCGAGCTCCTCGGGATGGAGTGCAACGTCCCCACAGACATCGTCTTTTCGTTCAACGGCCTCCGGCACCGGGGCGGCCGCACCGGTCCCCACGCTGACGGTTGGGGCCTCGCGTTCTTCGAGGGGCGCGCCGCGCGCGTGTTCCTCGATCCGAGCCCCGCCGCGGAGAGCCCGCTGGCGCGATTCCTCAGCGAGACGCCCATCAAGACGCTGCTCGCGATCGGCCACATCCGGCGCCGTACCCGCGGCGACGTGCTTCTCGCCAACACGCACCCGTTCGTGCGCGAGCTCTGGGGACGCCACTGGGTCTTCGCGCACAACGGCACGCTCCCTCGCGTCCGGCGCCGCGCGCTGGGCCGCTTCAACCCCATCGGAACGACCGACAGCGAGCACGCCTTCTGTTACCTGCTGGAGGGCCTCCGCAGCTCGTTCCCCGGCTATCCGCGCCGGCCCAGCGAGCTCTGGGAAGCGGTCGCGGCGCTCGGCGGCGAGCTCGGCCAGGACGGCACGTTCAACTTCCTGCTCGGCGACGGGCGCCACCTCTTCGCCCGCTGCGCAACCCGGCTCTGTCACATCATCCGCAAGGCCCCCTTCGGCATCGCGACGCTCCTGGACGACGATGTCCGCGTCGACTTCTCGGCCGTCACGACCCCGAAGGATCGGATCGCGGTGGTCGCGACGAGCCCGCTCACCGCGAACGAGACCTGGACCACGGGACGACCGGGCGAGCTCTGGGTATTCGACGGCGGCGAGCTGCGCGCGACGCTGTCGTCGCTCGCCTGACCGACGCGCCAGCGCGGTGTCCACCCCTCGCGCGCCGTCGTGCTGCGGCCTGGAGATGGGCACGGCAGCCTGAAAAGAAAAACGCCGCGACGGACCTGGGGGGGGAAGGTCTCCGCCGCGACGCAGGTCTATCCTACGCACCCTGTGTGCCAAGTCAACTAACCGGCACGCTAGCGGGACCGCTGCGCGGTCGCGGCGCACTCGGTTCCGCTCCGTTCTGCTCGGCTTCGCTCGGTTCCGCTCCGTTCCGCGCCGCTTCGTTCCGTGCAGCTCCGTTCCGTGCCGCTTCGCTCCGTTCCGCTTCGCACGGTTCCGGTCCGCTGCGTTCCGCTTCGCTCAGTTCAGCGTTGTGATGCGCCCTGGTTTTGAGGCAGAACTCACAGAGCCTCGTCCCGCAGAACGCGGACATGCCAGGCGAACAGACACATCGTGTTCCAGCAAACCATTCTCTCCCTTGCCGGCTCAATCGCTCGCCGGACGGGTGGCGGCGCGCTCGGGAAACGCATAGAGAGACCCGCGTCCTCGGCAGCTCGGGCTGCACAAGAGGAAAGAGATGGGGCGTCAACTGCGATAGCAGCGCACAGTGCCCCACAAGGCGCATCGGCGAGCACCGGCGGTGCGGCGCTGCGTGAGCGGCAGCAAACGGCGGCGAGGGGCGGACGGCGTGCGGGGAACAAGCCGAGAACGTGGAAGGGCACAACGAGCGCGACGGAGCGCAGAGGGCGACGTAGGCCGTTGTCGGGTCGGGAAGGCGGAGGAAGCACTGAAGACGGCTCCGCCCGGATGGCCGTCTTGACGGGAGTCGGCGCATGTCAGTACGCTTTGACGTTGGGCGAGCTAGGGCATATCGAACCGTTGCATCGCGACCGAAGAGCCACGCCCGGGTAGGTTCCGTCTCGGGAAGAGCTCGAACGATGTCGAGGCTAGGTCGCACGACGGGTTGGGCTGAGCGCGCGTGAGTGACTTCGACGAAAAGACTCGTGTAACGCAGGTGGTCCAGCCCCCACCGGGCGGCGGCAGCAAGAACACGACCGACTGCCTGGTCGTGATCTACACGAAGGAGCCCACGCTGCTCGGCAAGCGGTTCGTGCTGGAGAACAACCCGACGCGGGTCGGTCGCGGCGCGGACAACCACATCGTGCTCGACGGCGACTCCGTGTCACGAAGGCACGCCCATTTCGAGCAGCGGCCGAGCGCCTGGATGGTCGTCGACGATGGGAGCACCAACGGGACGTACTGCAACGATGAGCAGATCTCCCGCGAGGTGGTGCTGAAGAACGGAGACCGGGTGAAGATCGGCCCCACGATCTTCAAGTTCCTCTCCGGCGCCGACGTGGAGGCGCAATACCACGAAGAGATCTACCGGATGACCATCATCGATGGTCTCACGCAGATCCACAACAAGCGCTACCTCTACGAGGCGCTCGAGCGCGAGATCATCCGCGGCCGCCGCCACGAGCGGGACCTCGCGATCCTCCTGTTCGACATCGACCACTTCAAGCGCATCAACGACGTCCACGGCCACCTGGCCGGCGACTTCGTGCTGAAGGAGGTCGCGCGCATCGTGCAGAGCCGCATCCGCCGCGACGAGGTCTTCGCGCGCTACGGCGGCGAGGAGTTCGCCATCATCCTGCCGGAGACGTCCATCGAGGGCGCGGCGGCCCTCGGCGAGACCCTGCGTCAAAAGGTCGCGGAGCACCTGTTCGTGTTCCAGGCCGACAGCATCCGCGTGACGATCAGCGTCGGCGTGGCGCTCCTCCAGGAGGGCGATCGCACCGCGAACGACCTCATCAAGCGCGCGGACGAGCGCCTCTATCACGCGAAGAACAGCGGGAGAAACCGGGTGTGCGCCTGAGCAGCCGCCCGCGGGCGCGCTAGGTTCCGGCGGAGGAAGGACGATGCCGAACAGCGATCTGCCGCTGCCGGCGGCGCCGGACGCGGGCAGCGGCGCCGAGCTGCCCGCGATCCTGTCGACGCCGCCTGGTCCCCTGTCGCGGAGCGCCCTCGAGCGCCTCGAGCGCGTCGAGTGCCCGGCGTTCGGCCGGCGGCGCGAGGCGCGGGCGCAGAAGAGCGGCGCCGACATGCTGCCGATCGTGCTGTCGCACGGGCGCGGCGCGAACGTCTGCGACGTCGACGGGAACCGCTACGTCGACCTGTGCGCCGGCTTCGGCGCGCTGCTGCTCGGCCACGCGGCGGCGCCGGTGCGGCGCGCGGCGGAGGAGCAGCTGTCGCGGCTGACCCTCGCGCTCGGCGACGTGTACTCGGCCGACGTGAAGATCGCCCTGCTGGAGCGCCTCGCGGCGCTGCACCCCGGGCCCTCGCCCATGGCGCTGCTCGGCCAGAGCGGCAGCGACGCGATCACCGCGGCCATCAAGACGGCGGCGCTCTCGACGGGACGGCCGGGGCTCGTCGCGTTCGAGGGCGCGTACCACGGGCTCGGGTACGCGCCGCTCGCGGCGTGCGGGCTGCGCGAGAGCTACCGGTCGCCCTTCGCGGAGCAGCTCAACCGGCGCGTGACGTTCGCGCCCTACCCGCGCGACGAGGCGGGCGCCGCGCGCTCGGTCGACGCCGTCGAGCTCGCGCTGCGCGGGGGCGACGTCGGCGCGGTCCTCCTCGAGCCGATCCTCGGGCGGGGCGGCTGCGTCGTCCCGCCCGACGCGTTCCTGCGCGCGGTCTGCGAAGCGGCGCACCGGCACGGGGCGCTCGTGATCGCGGACGAGATCTGGACCGGCCTCGGTCGTTCGGGGGCGATGACGCGCACAGGAGAGCTCGGGGCGCCGGTCGATATCCTCTGCTTCGGCAAGGGGCTCGGCGGCGGGCTGCCCATCTCCGCGTGCGTGGCGCCCGAGCCGATCATGCGGGCGTGGGCGCGCGAGGGCGAGGTGGTCCACACCTCGACGCACTCCGGATCGCCCCTCGCGTCGAGCGCCGCGCTCGCGACGCTCGACGCCCTCGACGAAGGCCGGCTGGCCGCGCGCTCGCGCGACGTGGGCGCTCGCTTCCAGGCGATGCTGCGAGAGGCGCTCCCGCGCAGGGCAGGCGTCATCGACGTGCGGGGCGCCGGGCTCATGATCGGCGTCGAGCTCGAGAGCGCCGAGCTGGGGCTCCGGGCCATGCGCGGGATGCTGGCCGAAGGGTACCTGGTCCTCACGGGCGGGGTGCGCGGCGAGACGCTGACGCTGACGCCGGCGCTCACCATCTCCGAGGCGCTGCTCTCGGCCGCGGCCGGCGCGCTCGCGCGCGTGCTGCGCGCGTGTTGACGACCTAGCGCGCGAGCGGAGCAGGTCGCGCGTGCTATCCCGGTGCCCGTGGGACCGATAGACCAGAGCGAGGCGCTGCACCGCCGCGCGCGGGCGTTCATCGAGGCGTCGCTCGGCGTGGACGGGGCGGGCTCGACAGGGGCCGGCCGAGCGGTGGCCGCCTCTGCACCGCAGGACCAGGGCGAGCGCGGGGCGCTCCCGGAGACCTTCGATGCGCTCGCGATCGCCCTCGCCCGGCACCAGGCCGCGCATTGCGCGCCGGTCGCCCGCCTGTTCGAGGCGCGCGGCGCGGACGTCGCCGCGATGGATCACGCGGCGCAGATCCCCGCTGTGCCGTGCGACGTGTTCCGGTTCGCGCGCGTCGCGGCCCACCCACCGGAGGCGGACGAGCGCGTCTTCCGCACGAGCGGAACCTCCCTCGGCGCGGCGTCCCGCGGCGAGCACCCGTTCCGCACGACCGCCACGTACGAGCTCGCCGCGCTCGCGTGGGGGGAGCGCCTGCTGTGGCCCGACGGCGCGCGGCTCCGGGCGATCGTCCTCGCGCCGCCGCTCCACGAGGCGCCGGACTCGTCGCTCGGCTTCATGATCGACCGCTTCGCGGCGCGCCTCTCGGGGCCGGCGAGCTGGCACGTTCGCGGCGGCGAGCTGGACGCCGCAGGGTTCGCCCGCGCGTGCGCCGAGGCGCGCGCCTCGGGAGAGCCGGCGCTCGTGCTCGGCACGTCGTTCGCTTTCGTGCATCTGATCGAGCACCTGATCGAGGCGCGGCTGCCCGAGGGCGCGGCGCTGCTGCCCGAAGGGAGCCGGGTCATGCAGACCGGCGGCTACAAGGGCCGCTCGCGGGAGGTGCCCGCGGAGGAGCTGCGGGCGTCGATCGCGCGGGCGCTGGGGGTGCCCCTCTCGCACGTGGTGAGCGAGTACGGCATGACCGAGCTCTCCAGCCAGCTCTACGAGGGCACGCTCGCGGCGGCGCTCGCCGGCGCACCGGGCGCGGCGCCGGGGCTGTACCTCGCGCCTCCCTGGACGCGCGTCACCGCGGTGGACCCCGAGACGCTCGCGCCGCTCCCCGCGGGGGCGATCGGGCTCGCGCGGATCGTCGATCTCGCGAACGTCGACTCGGCGGTCGCCATCCAGACCGCCGACCGCGTGCGCGTCACCGCGGAGGGCGTCGAGCTCCTGGGCCGCGCGTCCGGGGCGCCGCCGCGCGGCTGCTCGATTGCGATGGACCAGATGCTCGGCGGCGGGCCGTGACGATGGACGACGGCGCGGCGCGGCGCCTCCGGGTCGAGCGCGCGGTCGCCGCGGCGGCGCGGATCGCGGACGCGCGCGATCCGCTGGGCGAGGAGGCGCGCCAGCGGTTGCCTTCCACGAGCGGCCTCTCGCCCGAGGGCGTGGAGCTCGCGCTCGGCCGCCACCTCGAGGTCGCGCCGAGCGACGGCGAGCTCGACGCGCTCGTGGCGGCCTCGGGGCGCGCGCGCCGCTGCCACGTGGTCCTGGCGGCCAACGTCTGCACGGCGCCGCTGCGGGCCATCGCCGTCGCGACGGCCACAGCGCCGGAGGTCTTCGTGCGCCCGTCCCGCCGCGATCCGGTGATCACGGAGCTCCTCGTGCGCGCGCTGCAGGCCGACGAAGGCTTCCGCCGCGCCGGCGGGGCCATCGCGCTGGTCGCGGACGTCTCGCTCGGGGACGCCGGGACGGCGGCCGGCGAGCGGGTTCCCGGGGATCTGCCGCACGCCGAGCTGCACGTCTACGGCTCGGACCAGACCGTGGCGACGCTGCGGGCCCAGGCCGGCCCGGGCGTGCTGGTGCGCGGGCACGGCGCCGGCCTGGGGCTCGCGGTCGTCGGCCTGGGCGCGAACCTCGTCGAGGCGGCGCGGGACATCGCCGCGGACGTCGTGCCGTTCGATCAGCGCGGCTGCCTGTCGCCGCGCTTCGCGCTGGTGGAAGGCCCGGCCGAGCGCGCGGAGGCGCTCGCGCGCGCCCTGCACGAGGCGCTCGAGGAGGCGGGCGCGCGCGTCCCGCGCGGGCCGCTCGACGGCGCCGCCCGCGCGGAGGTGACCATGTACCGGGCCACGCTCGAGGCCGTGGGCTCGTTCTGGGAAGGTCGAGGACACGGGGTCGGCCTGGATCCGGCGCCGCGATCGCTGCTGCTGCCGCCGGCGGCGCGCGTCGTCCACGTGGCGGCGAGCAGCGCCGAGGCCGCTCCGGCGCTGCTCGCGCCGTTCCGCGGCGCGATCACCGCGATCGGCGCAAGCGGAGGCGGGACGCTCGCGCGCGCGGCGGCCGCGGCAGCCCCGCGCGCCCGGCTCTCCGCGCTCGGGCGGATGCAGCGCCCGCCCCTCGACGGCCCTGTCGATCTGCGGACGCCCTGACGTCCGGCTGCCCGCGCGGGCGGCTCGCGGCGAGCGCGCACGTCGCGCGGCCGCGCCGTCCAGACCGCGACACGATCGGGGCGTGGTGGGAGCAAGGTGCGCTCGAGCGACGGTGTGTGATAGCGATCATGGCATGTCGTCGCGCACCGATCCGAAGGCGACCCACCCGCCCACGGAGCTCGAAGCGATCGCGAGCCCGTCGGCGACGCCGTCCGGCGTGGAGGGCTCACGGGACAGCCTCGTGGACCGCCCGCTGGACGGGCTCCGCCCCGACGAGGAGGGCGCGTCCGTCTCGAGCGACCCGGCCGGCAGCTCGGCCCGCGTCGCGGACGCCGACGACGAGGGCGCGCCGCCGTCGGTCGCCTCCGCGAGGATCCAGGTGCGCCGCGACGAGCGCCTGGATCTCGTGATCGAGTACCTGGCCTTCGTGGCGAAGCCGATGCCGCTGTCGCTCCTCCTCGACGAGGCGCCGCAGCGGATCGCCGCGATCCTCGGCGCCGACGTGGCCTCGCTGTACCTCCTCGAGGGCGACGGCGACGAGCTGGTGCTGCGCGGCAACGTCGGCTTTCCGCGCGAGGCGCGCGGCACGGTGCGGCTCTCGGTCGGGCAGGGCATCACGGGCATGGCGGTCGAGTGCCTGCGGCCGATCTCGGTCGTCCAGGCGACCGAGCACGAGCGCTATCGCGCGTTCCCTGAGCTCCGCGAAGAGCGCTTCCCGGTCTTCCTCGCGGCGCCCATCCTCGGCAGCGGTCGCCCGCTCGGCGCCTTGGTCGTGCAGCGGGCGGGCGATCGCGCCTTCACGGCGCGGGACGTCGAGCTCGTCATGGCGCTGACCGCGCCGATCGCGGCCGGCGCTCGCCACGCGCAGGTGCTCGACGAGCTGCGCGAGCGGCGGCGGCGCACGGGCGGCGGCACGCGCAAGGTCACGCTGCCGGGGTTGCCCGTCGTCGCCGGGCGCGCGCTCGGCGCCATCGCGGCCCTGCGGCGGCCGGCGACCTCATCGCTCGGCGCGCGGCAGGGCAGCGGCGATCCGAAGCTCCTGCGGCTCGCGTTCGACATCGCGGAGAAGGCGCTCCTCGACCTCAACGCGCGCGCGGCGAAGCGAGGGCTCGCGCAGGAGGCGGCGTTCCTCTCGACCTACCTCCTGATGATCGGCGACGGCCGCCTGCGCGCGCGCGCCTTCGAGCTCGCGGCCAGCGGGCGCAACGTCGCGCAGGCGCTCGGGACGGTCGCTCGCGAGGTGGCGCGGGCCGCCAACGGGATCGTCGGTGACCCGTTCTTGCAGGATCGCGCCCGTGACATCGAGGATCTCTGCGATGCGATCCTGATGCTGGCGACCCCGGATGCCCGGGCCGAGCTCCCGTCGAAGGCGGTCCTCGTGGGAGACCAGCTGACGGTCTTCGACCTCTTGATCTCCGCCCGGGCCCACCCGGTGGGCGTCGCGCTCAGCGACCGGTCCGGGCCGCGCTCGCTCGTGCTCCTCCAGCTGCTCGGCGTGCCGTCGATCGTGGATGTGGCGGGGGCGTTCCGCTGGGCGTCGCCAGGAGACGTCGCGCTCCTCGACGCGGACCACGGCTTCCTGGTGATCAACCCGTCTCGGGCCGAGGTCGCGACCGTTCGCGCGGCGCGACGCAGGGGACCGGCGTCGCCGGAACCCGACGAAGACGACGACGAAGAAGAGGACGAGCCGGCGAGCTGAGCACCGGCCGGGGCCGGTGCTCGAGGCTCAGCTGCCGGACCGCGCGGCGGCGGCCGGCTCGGCCGGCGTCCCCTGGGCGCTCTGCAGCTCCTTCTTGGCGCGCCAGTTCGCCAGGCGCTTCGTATCGCGACGCTTCTTCTTGGCTCTCACTGCGGGCTTCTGCGGCATGGCCGGCGGTATAGTCGCTCGAGCCCCTCGAGGGAACCCCGTACTCACGCCGCCCCCTGTTCGGGCCACGGGGCGTTGACGCCCCACGGCGACCGCCCCATGACCGCTGCTCCGATGAACGTCCGTCTCGTACACGAGTTCCGCTTCGAGGCCGCCCACCGCCTTCCCAAGGTTCCGCAGGGGCACAAGTGCGCGCGCCTCCATGGTCACAGCTTCAAGGTCGAGGTCGCGATCCGCGGCCCGGTGAACGAGGAGACGGGGTGGTTCATCGATTACAGCCACCTCTACGAGGCCTGGGCTCCCCTCCACGACCTTCTCGATCACCACTACCTGAACGAGGTCCCCGGGCTGGAGAACCCGACGAGCGAGGTGCTCGCACGGTGGATCTGGACCCGCCTCGCGCCGTCGCTGCCGTCCTTGAATCGGGTCACCATCTTCGAGACCTGCGACGCCCGCTGCGAGTACGAGGGCGATTAGGTCGATGAAGACGCTCGTCTGCCGCTGCGAGGACGTCACGCTGCACGAGCTCGAGGCCGCGATGGATCGCGGCTACAAGGACATCGAGTCCGTCAAGCGCTACACGGGCTTCGGCACCGGCTGGTGCCAGGGCAAGTGGTGCCTCGCGCTCTGCGCGCGGCTCATCGAGGAGCGCGGGGGCGACGCCCGGAAGCCGATCACCCCGCGGCCGCCGTACCACCCGGTCTCGCTCGCGGCGCTCGCCGGGCTCGACGAGCTCGGCCTCCGCGGCGGCGGGCGCTAGCGCTGGCCGCGCTCCGCGCGACCAGCGCCCTGGCCCGATCGTCGACCGTGATCAGACGAGGGGGCGCCGAGCGCTCGCGCACCCGACGTTCACGGTCAGCTCGAAGACCCCTTCGGACCAGTACTTCGAGACCGCGTGGTGCAGGTACTTGAGCATCGAGTCGATGATCTGCGGCTCGACGTCGAGCATCGCCGTCGACTCGGGGATCACCATCAACCTCGAGATGGGATCCTCGAGGAACTCACGCCCGCTCTCGAACGACACGGCGATGAGCTGGACGTCGACCTCGACCTCGTCGAGCCCCGCGCCCTCGATCTCCTCGGCGATGGTCTCGATCGTGGGGCGGCTGACGGCGGCGGCGTCCACCGCGGCGCCGAGCTCCGAGAGGTCTTGCTTGAGCGCGCACTCCCGCGCGATGTCCGCGATCTCCGGGAACGAACCGCGCAACGGCAGCGCGATGAGCGCCTGGCCGCCGGGGACCAGGACCCGGCGCAGCTCGGCGAGGAGCTGCGCCCGCTCGCTCGGACGGCAGACCGGGTGCAGCGTGAACGCGTGGGAGAAGCTCGCGTCCGGCAGCGGCGTCGGCAAGGCGTCGGCGAGCACGTAGCTCGCGTTCATCCCGGAGAACAGCGCGGCCTTGTCGCGCGCGAGCTCGAGCGCGGCGGCGGAGCCGTCCACGCCCACGAGGGTCGCGCCGGGCAGCTTGTCGGCCACGATCGCGTCGGGGAAGCCGCTCCTGCAGCCGAGGTGGACGATGCGCGCCGCCTCGGAGGGCAGCAGCATCTCGACCGCCAGCGAGGCGAAGAACGAGAGGTAGCGCGGGACGACCGCGTGCTCGAACAACACGGCGTCCGCCGCGCTCAGCGGCGGGCCGATCATCAGGCGACCCCGTCCTCCTCGTCGTCGTAGGGCGCGAGGAGGCTGAGCGCCTCTTCGGCGAGCTCGCCGATCGTGACCTCCGACGTCGCGTCGTCGCCGCCGTCGTCCGCGAGCTCGACCGTGCGCTTGTCGTCGAGCAGCGGCTGGATGAGCGGCGCATGCGCCGGGTCACCGATCTCGACAAGCGTCTCGATCGCCGCCGCGACCGCGTCCGGATCCTTGTGGCTCAGGAACTGGCTGAGCAGCTTCGGCACGCCCGGCTCCGGCACCTCGGCGATGAGGTACGGCAGCTCCGGGAGCGCCGACGAGCCCACCGGCAGCCGCTTCAGCGCGCGCTCGATCGCCTGCGCGACCTCCTTGAACCGATCGTAGGCCAGCGTTTCGATCTCCTCGCCCGCGGCCTGCCGCGCCTCGGGGTGCTCCGACGCGAGCACATCGATGAGCGCGTCGAGCGCGCGCGGCCCCTCGTGCTCGCCGAGCAGCGACGCGATACGCACCAGCCGGAGCGCCGCCTCGTCCTCGTCGTTCTCGCGCGTCGCGGCCGCGATCGCGTCCGTGAGGACATCCAGCAGCCCGTCGCCGGGCATGGCCGTCAGGTCGTCGTGGAGCCGGCGAGCCGTGCGCTCCGCGTCGAACAGCTTGTTCAGGGTCGTCTCGATCGCTTGACGATTTTGCACGAAGAGGAGCTATCAACAGCGCGTCGCCTCCGCAAGCCGGCAGGCAACAAGGGCCTGTTCCTCGCGAATTCCCGTCCACGGCGGGCGCGGCCGCGCGTGCCCGGCGCCGCCCACGCCGGGGCCGCGGCGCGCAAGCCGGGCGGGACGAGCGCGCCGCCGCTGCATCGAGCTCGCCCGCCGCGCGCGATGCGGTAGACCGTTCGTGGCATGCGTGTGTCCGGCTCATTGCAAGCCCGCCCGGCGAGGGCGGCGGTCTCCCCTTCCCCGCTGGTGCGCGGCGCCGCGGCGTCGGCGCTGGTCCTCGCGCTGGGCGGCATCGACGATCCCGAGCCGCCCCCGCCCGCGGTCGTCCCTCCGGCGGCCGCGGCGCGCGGCGCCGCGGGCGCGGCGGCGCTCTGCGGCCCGCGCACCGTGCCGGAGGGCGCCGCCTGCGTCCCGCTGCCTGCTCCGGGCGCGCCGCTCCCCGAAGGCGGCGCTGCGGCGCTCTCTGATCCTGCCGGCGCGCGTCCCGCCGGAGCGGGCACGCGCAGCCAGGCCCAGGAGCACATCCCCCGCCGCCCGGAACGTCCGGCGAGCGCCGCCGCGTACACGTTCCCGCTCGGCGCGCCGGACGCGCCGCCGGGGTTCCTCCTTGTCGAGGACGCTCCAGCCGGGGCGGGCGCGCTGCCTGCAGCGGGCTCCGTCGCCGCGATCGGCGCCGCGCGGCCCGAGCCGCCGTCGTGGATCGGCGGGATCGACATCGCCGCGGCGCGCGGCGAGCGGGTGGCGGCGCTCAGGCTCGAGGGCCAGGAGGGGAAGGCCGAGGTCGTCTTCGTCGGCGCGCTGTCCGGGATCACGGTGGCCACGGCGCACGACGTGCGCGAGGCGCGCGACGTGGATCGCGTGCGCAGGTACCTCCTGCTCCATGGCCACCTCGATCGCCCTGGCCCCGGCGTCGTGGCGGGCGCGCGCCTCGACGCGGGTGACGTGGTCGGGTACGCCGGCGAGACGGGCAGCCCGGGCCTCGTCCGGCTGCGCCTCGAGGCGCGGCAGATCCGCGAGGGCGCGCGCCTCCCCGAGCTCGATGCGAAGCGCATCACCGACGCCGCGGTGACGGTGCCTTGCGACCTCCGCAACGTCCTGCCGCTCCGTCAGGGAGCGAGCTTGTAACCGAAGCCGTAGACCGTGAGGATGTGCTCCGGCTTGTCGGGCGAGCGCTCGATCTTCTTGCGCAGCTTGACGATGAAGTTGTCGACCGTGCGGTTCGACGGCCCGGCCTCGATCCCCCAGATCTTCTGGAGGATCTCCTCGCGCGAGACCGGCTGGCCCACGCGCTCGTGCAGCAGGCGAAGGAGCTCGACCTCGTAGAACGACAGCTGATCCGAGCGCGAGCCCCGCGAGACCGTGTGCGCGGTCATGTTGATCTGCACGTTGCCGATGGAGAACACCTCGACGGGCGCCTCGGCCGGCCGGGCGGCGCGGCGGAAGAGGGCGCGCAGGCGGGCGATGAGCTCGCCCACGCTGAACGGCTTGGTCACGTAGTCGTCGGCGCCCGCGTCGAGGCCGCGGATCTTGTCGATCTCCTGGCCGCGGGCCGTCAGCATGATGATCGGCACGAACGCGTCCCAGCGCCGCAGGTCCTCGCAGACCTTGAAGCCGTTGGTGTCGGGGAGCATCAGGTCGAGCAGGATGGCGTCCGGCTTCTCCTGCCGCGCGAGCAGCACGCCGTCCTTCCCCTTCGAGGCCGACGCCACCGAGAAGCCCTCGAACTCGAGGGCGTCCGTCAGCCCCAGCACGATGTGGGGCTCGTCCTCGATGATGAGAATCTTCTTGCGTGCCACCACGACGGAGTCCGGTCTTAGCACAAAACCGGGCAGGTCCCCCCGAGCGCTCCGTCGGCCCGGCTCGCCGGCGCCGCTCCGGGGCCACAAAAGCGCCGCGGGGCGCGACCTCACGATCGCACCCCGCGCGCCGGGCTCAATCAGACGCTAGCTGACGCTAGCTGACGTCGCCTACTCGCCGGAGCAGGTGATGAACAGCGTGGCCCCTTGCTGGGCTTCGCCCTTGCCCGTGAAACGGATCTTGCGCTGCTCGGTCGACGGGCAGTCGGCCACGATAGCGGCATCGCCGAGCCGGATCGACGGGTCGACGTAGCACCACCCGTGCACGTCTTCGATGTCGCCGACGTTGGTCCTGCACGCGTTGGCCCCGTCGGCCTCGAGCTGCTGGATCTCGCACACGCAGTCCCAGCCGGACGCCTTCGCGATGTCGAGCGAGAGCACCTCGTCCTTCGCCGCCGTATGAGGGCCCGTCACCTCGAGGCGCCCCGGCGTCCTCTCATCCAGGCAGTTGCACTGGCCCTGCGAGTTGCGCGCCTCGAGGATCAGACAGGAGACCTGCTGGTCCGCGTCCGGCGTCAAGGTGCGCGGCAGGCACTGGCCGCCGAGCACCGTCTTCAGGCGGTCGATGATGGCGCCGATCGCCGGCCGGTAGCCGTAGTCGGCCGCGCCGTCGTTGTCGAGCTGGCGCGGGCACACCGAGCCGACGATGCCCTGGGGGCCGAGCTCCCGGATGAGCTGCAGCTCGCGGAGGCCCGGGTAGGCCTTCGCCTTGATCTGCGTCGTCGACCTGGGCGCCGGATCCTCCTGGTTGTTCCCCGCGTCCGGCTCGCACAGCGGGTTGTCGTTCGGCTGACCCCCCACCGCTCTGCAGTCGCAGCTCTGAGCCATCCCGTCGCAGGTCTTCACCGCGTCCACGGGGAGATCGAAGATGCAAGCGTACTGGAGGTCCCCCACGCTCGTCGTCGGGATCGTGTACTCGCGGCCGTTGATGGCGTTCCAGCCCGTCTCCTGCGGCCCGACGATCGTGTCGCCCGTGATCGGGTTCGAGCCCGAGCGCGGCACCAGCGACTCGATCATGAAGGGATCCTTCGGCGGCTGGTACGTCGCGGGATCGCCGAGGATGAGCTCCCAGGTGCTGGCGGCGCCGGCCACCGGAGCGCTGAGCTCGTCGGAGTTCT
Source organism: Sorangium sp. So ce117 (assembly GCF_051524395.1). Taxonomy (NCBI): domain Bacteria; kingdom Pseudomonadati; phylum Myxococcota; order Polyangiales; family Polyangiaceae; genus Sorangium; species Sorangium sp. So ce117. The sequence continues at coordinate 12,301,526 of NZ_CP150309.1, read as the reverse complement.
TGAACCCACCGACCGGCTCGCCGTCCTGGTTGAGGCCGTTCAGCAGGTCGGGCTGGCCTTGCGCGTCCTGACGCGCGATGTCCTGCCACGGCACGCCGACGATACCGGCGAAGAAGACGAGCCCGGGATCGCGGACGTTGGAGTCGAGGTCGTCCGGGTTCGGATCGCTGAAGATCGGGTTCGGGACCAGCTCGCCCCTGCGGTTCGGGATCTGCGCCTCGGTGAAGGCGCGCCGGTAGCGGTCGATCGGATAGAGGAAGTCGAAGCCGAACCGGCGCTTCTGCTCCCAGCAGCGAGAGTTGACCGGGTCCTCCGCGGGGGTCAGCCTGGCGGCGTTGCCGTCCGGGCCCTTGCACGCCGGGTCCTCGGGGCAGCCGTCCTGTTTCTGGCTGCACGACCTGCAGCACTTGTCGCCCGGATCGGTGGCGCACTCGACGCGCGGCCGCCACAGGCGGAAGCCTGGCCCGGCCTCTGCCACGAGGTAGTTCTTGCCCTCCTCGCGGATCGAGCAGTCGTTCTCGTCGGTGAGCATGATGATCGCGAGGAGCGAGCTCGGCCGCATGAAGTCGGCGCGCTGCTTCTTGACGACGGCATCCTCGCCGGTGACGACGACGTTCTGTTCCGCGTCAATGCCGATCGTCTCGTAGGGCTCCGGGTCGACGAGGAAGCGGTACACGCTCTCGAGCTGCGCCTCGAAGCCGCAGCCGGTCTGCCCCGTGCCTTCGACCATCGCGGTGAGCTGCCCGACCAGCGACGTGTTGTTGAGGTCGGCGTTCGAATCGGCGGTGATGTCCGCCTCGCCGTCGTTCGGATCCGGCCTCTCCGCCTCGCCGTCGAGCTTCTGATCCGGATCCCAGGCCAGGAAGCCGCTGTTGAGGTAGGTCGGGATGTCGTTGACGTTGGAGTTTTCATCGGTGCGCGCGAGGAGGTGCCCCATGTCCTCGTTCGAGGCGCTCGTCGCCGCCTTACAGGAGCCCGACCCATGGCCGCCGAGGCTCGAGCTGATGATGCCGATGTGGATGTCCTTGACCGGCTCGAACTCACGCTTGTAGTCCTGCGGACAGGGCGTGTTGGGCGAGGCGACCGTGGTCGCCATCGTGCCGTCCTTGTGGATGCAGCGCGGGTTGACGAGTCCCTGGACGAGGTCGGGGATCGCGGCGGCGAGGACGTCCTGCTTGTCGGCCATCGAGCCCGAGTTGTCGATCGCCAGGAGGAGATCGATCTTGTCGACCGAGCTCTGCGTCAGCCGCTCGACGATCGTCGACGTCGAGCGGGGCTTGTTCTCGGCGATGGGGCGGCTCAGACATCCGAAGGCGCTGCCTGTGCCCGCGATCAGCAGGCCCGCCATGGCGAGCCTCACCGCGCCCCTCCACGGGCGCCTGCTCTCACGCTCTATCCGCGTCATATTCGACTTTCCTTTCGACCACCGATCCAGTTGCGCGGCGGTCAAGCCACCAAAAAGGCCCGCCGTCCACGGGCCCATGACCGACTTCCGCAGGCGATCCACGGCTCGACGGGAGCCCGATGCTAGGGACCCGACCGGAAGGCTGTCAATTCGACCCGGCCGGCCCCGCTCGACCCCGCGAAGGGGTGCCGTAGCAAACGAGATGCCGCCGCCGCGGACCCGTGCCCTCCATGCCCCGCGCGCCGCCGCGACGTCAACCTGATTGCGCGATAGCCAACGCAGTAGGCGACCCGCCCCTCAACCTGGGTCGACCTGGCTCCTCCGACCTGGTCCTCAACCTGGGTCGGCCAATCGAGAAAGTTCACTTATCACTGTATTGCAAACCACCTCTTCACGGGTCGCGGGAGCCCAGCCTCCATCGCGCGCGACCGGCGCTCGTGGGAGGCCCAACCTTGGTCGGCCGCGGCGGCGGTCGGCCGCGGCGCCGCAACCCAACCTCGGTCGATGCAGGGAGCTGGGTGGGTCGCGGGCCCGGCGCCGGTGGGGTTTGCCGCTTCCCAGCAGGGCCGAGTTGTGGTCAGTGCCCGGGCATGTTGCGCGTCGCCCTCGCCATGGTCCCGGAGGTACGGCAGCTGCTCACCGAGGATCCGGCGCAGCTCTCCGACCTGCTGGACGAGATCCACGACGAGGACCTCGCCGACCTCATCGGCCTGCTGGACGACGCCGAAGCGGCGAAGGTCCTGATGGCGCTCAGGGCCGAGGAGGCCGCGCCCATCTTCGAGCGCCTCGACGGCGAGACCCAAGAGGCGCTCGTCGAGCAGATGGGCGTCGAGAGCATCGCGCCGATCGTCTCCGAGATGGCGGCCGACGACCGCACGGACCTCATCGAGGCCCTCCCGGACCAGGTCAGCGGCACGCTGCTCTCCACGCTGGAGAAGGTCGACCCCGAGGCGGCGGCCGAGGTCGAGGAGCTCGCCAAGTGGCCCGAGGACAGCGCCGGCGGCCTCATGACCACCGACTACGTGTCGGTGGGCATCCACCTCACGGTCGCCGACGTGATCGAGCGCATCCGCGCCGTCGGCGAGGACGCCGAGACCATCTACTACGTGTACATCGTCTCCGATCGCGGGCACCTCATCGGCGTCGTGTCGCTGCGCGATCTGCTGCTCGCCTCGCCGTCCGAGAAGCTCGCGGACGTGATGACCGAGAACGTCTTCGCCGTCAGCCCCGAGACCGACCAGGAAGAGGTCGCGCGGACCATGGCCAAGTACGATTTCAACGCGCTGCCCGTGCTCTCCGCGGACCGCAAGCTGCTCGGCGTCATCACCGTCGACGACGTGATGGACGTCCTCACGGAGGAGCAGTCCGAGGACATGCAGCGGCTCGGCGCGGTCGGCCCCATGGAGGACAGCTACTTCAAGACGAGCTTCTGGACGTTCATCCAGAAGCGAGCCCCGTGGCTCGCCGTGCTGTTCGTCGGCGAGTTCATGACCGGCGAGGTGCTCCGGCGTTTCGAGCACGAGCTCGAGGCCGTCGCGACGCTCGCCTACTACGTGCCCCTGCTCATCTCGACGGGCGGCAACTCCGGCTCGCAGTCGTCGTCGCTCATCATCCGCGGCCTCGCCGTCGGCGATGTGCGCGTCGGCGACTGGGCGAGCGTCCTCGTCCGCGAGCTCGGGCAGGCGGTCGTGCTCGGCCTTATCCTCTCCGCCATCGGCATGCTCCGCGTCTGGCTCTGGGGCGACGGCACCGGCTTCGTCCTGACGATCGGCGCGACGCTGATGGCGATCGTCCTCATGGGCTGCACCGTCGGTGCCATGCTCCCGCTCCTGCTCCGGCGCCTCGGCCTCGATCCGGCGACCAGCTCCACGCCGTTCATCGCGAGCCTCGTGGACGTCCTCGGGATCCTCCTCTACTTCACGATCGCCCGGTTCTTCCTGTCCGACCTCCTCGCGCAAGCCGGAGCGGGCGGGTGAGCGGAATCGGGCGGGATCGGGCGGGATCGAGCGACGCCGCGCCGCCCGGACCGAGGCCCACGCCCGTCCCGCCGCGGGCGCGCCGCGTGCTTTTCAGCGCGCCGCGACCCTTGACGCGTCAGCGTCCATGGGGGAGTGAAGCAGGCGACGTTCGTTCAGCGCAACGTGCGCTGAGCCCCTCCTAGGGAAGGAGTCACGATGGCCGAAGGCTTGAATCGCGTGATGCTGCTCGGCAACCTGGGCGCCGACCCCGAGCTCCGGTTCACCCAGGGAGGTCAGGCGGTCTTGAACCTGCGGCTCGCGACGACCGAATCGTACCTGGACCGCGACAAGGTCCGGAAAGAACGGACGGACTGGCACAATGTCGTGATCTGGGGCAAGCGCGCCGAGGCCTTGGGCAAGATCCTCAGCAAGGGCTCCTCGATCTTCGTCGAGGGCTCGCTCCGCACGTCGAGCTACGACGACCGGGATGGCAACAAGCGCTACAAGACCGAGGTGATCGCGAACAACGTCCTGCTGACGGGCGGAGGCCGCGGTCGCGGCGCCGTCGGCGATGACGCAGGCGCGTTCGGCGCGGATCCCGGTGGTGGCGGCGGTGGCTACGGTGGCGGCGGGGGCGGCGGGGGCGGCGGCGGAGGTTACAGCGGCGGCGGCGGTCGCCCGGCGGGTGGCGGCTACAACCGCGGCGGCGGTGGTCGCCCCGCGCCGGCTGCGCAGGATCCCGGTCCTCCGCCGGACGATTTCGGCGGCGGCGGTTACGGCGGCGGCAACGACGACGACATCCCGTTCTGATCGCTCCAGCTGCCAGCTCGAGCCATCGGCTCAGAGGGCGACTCTTCCGCCTCCTGTCGCGGATTTCCCCCCTCTCGCCGGGGCGGTAGGCCCGAGGAGCTCCTGTTCGATGGTGCGGTAGATACCGCAGATAGCGCTGCGGAAGAGCTACCCGCCAAGCCGCCGAGTGCGCCCAAATATTAGGATTTCTTGGCGGCTTGGCGGTTCACAAAGCGGCGCATTCGAAGCATGCAGTAGGGCAACTGTAGCACCGGGAATCAGCCTCCGATTCTGCCGGATCTCTTGCGTGCTTGTCATGCTTCGCGGGCCGGAATCGGCCGGAGGATCGGGCTCAGATCGCTCGGGAGCGCTGGACGGTTCGGCGTCGGGGGCCCGCGTGCCGAGAGCCATGCACATCGCCAGACTGCCTTGGCGGAGGCGAGCTCGGCGCTGTCGCCGTCCATCTGGTCGAGCGCCGAGCGCAGCGCGAGGACGAGGACGATTCGCCTCCGCCGGCCGACGCATCCTGGTCGACCGCAGCCCGGCTTGCCCGCGACCACGACGCGACCTGGTCCCCTCGCGAGCGCGCTCGCCCGCGACCACGACGCGACCTGGTCCCCTCGCGAGCGCGCTCGCCCGCGACCACGACGCGACCTGGTCCCCTCGCGAGCGCGCTCGCCCGCGACCACGACGCGACCTGGTCCCCTCGCGAGCGCGCTCGCCCGCGACCACGACGCGACCTGGTCCGTCGCGAGCGTGCTCACCCGCGACCACAACGCGTTCTGGTCCGCCGAGATGTATCTTGGGAAGAATACTCGTCTTTTGACGGCAACGTGAGCCTTATTACACACTTAGACTCGGCTCACGCCGGATCGGCCAGGGGCTCCTCTTCCGCTTCCGGTGGCGCGGCGGGCGCCTCGGGGACGTCGGCGGCACCGCCGTTCGCGCCGGAGGGCCGCGACTGCCACGCCGCGAGCGGCTCGAGCAGCGCCGCGCTGACCTCCTCGCTGCCGGGCACGTCCGGATCCGCATGCGCGGCGACGCGGGTCGCGTAGTCGCGGAGGGCGGCGAGCGTCGCCAGGAACGCGGCGCGCACGTCGCCCGTCGGGGCGCTCTCGGGCTTCGGCGCCGTGATGTGCAAGGCCCGGCCGTACGCCTCGTGCGCCTCCTCCAGGTGAGAGAGGAAGCCCTCGCCGCCGAGCCTCTTGAACGTCCTGTCGTGCCGCGCGCCGCGGATCGCGTCGAGGCGCGCCTTCGACTCCTTCCATTCGAGCTTGTACGGCAGCCGGGTGAAGGAGAGGCCGTCCGGGTAAAGGAGCTTGAAGAGCTCCTTCGCCTCATCGAGGCTCGGGTTCCGCTCCGCCGAGAGCTTGCACCAGCCTCCGAGCCAGTCGAACGTCGCGCTCCACGCGTTGTCGAGGATCCGATCGGCCTTCGGCTTGGTCTTCGTCTCCGCCGGATCGCCCCCGTGCGGCCGGGTGAGCGCCTCGAGCGTGGCGACCGCGGCGGCGAGGCGGCCTTTGGACCGCCCGATCGCGTCCGGGAGCTTCTTCGGCTTGAGCTGCTGCTCCCTGGCGTCAGCCACCGTGATGAGCTCCGTGGCGAGCACGACCGACTCGGCAGCGTTGAGGCGCGGGAGAGCGACGAGATCCTGGGAGGTGAATGAACGGGCCATGGTGAACTCCTTCCCTGAAACGGCGCAGTCGACTGCGCCGGGAAGGAACGTCCCGGCAAGAACGGAGCCGCGCAGGGCACCTCGGAATTTCGCGCTGTCCAACGCCCTGCGCACGCTCCTGGCCTGGTTTGGCCGGCCTGGCCAGGCCGGCCTGGCCGCGCGCCGGCCAGCGTGCGTGTCGGCATCAGCGCGCCGCACCGAGCTCCCCGGCCCCGGAAAGAGCGCTCTCCGGGAAGATGGGCCGCAAGTGCGGCGGTATTATTAGGGACAGGACCTGGTTCTTCCCGGAGGCGCTCTGGCTCACGGCGTCGCTGAGGTGCCTCGATCGCGCGCTCAGCCGGGCGGCGGTTTGTCGTCCGTGCAGACTCCCGTGTTGCCCAGGCCGAAGAAGTAGGTGATCCGGCTGCTGGTGCAGGGACAGCGCACCGCGCCGAACTCTTCGACCAGACAAGCGACGATGTCGTCGTTCGGCTCATCCATGCCGATCTCCGCGACGCAGCCGTCCTCGCCCATCGTCACCTCGAGCCAGCCGTTCGTCTTGCAGCCTGTCTCCAGCTGGCAGCGCTCCGCGGTGCGGTTCACCCAGTCGTCGGACTGACACGGGAAGTCGACATCTCCACGGCACTCGCCCTCGGGGCGCTCTCCGCAAGTCGGATGGGCATCGGTGCCGAGGCCGCTGTCGAGCGCAGGGATGTCTCCCGCGTCGAGCTGCGGATCCCGGTCCAGGACCGACGCGTCAGGCTCGTCGCGGACGTCGGCGTGCCGCTCGCACGCGCCGAGGAACTGGGCGCACAGGCCGAGCGCGACCGCCACGATCGCGGCCGGGGTGCTGCCCGCCTGCCGCGCACGCCGGTGCGGGCTCGAGATCGGACTGGACACACGGCTGCGGCCAGGTGCTGTCACGGGACACGCTCCTCCTCCTCTTCGGTCAAGCTGCGGAACCACACCACGCGATGGGGGCGCGCGGTGAGATCGCTGCTGAGCAGCATCTCCAGCTCGATCTGGACCGGGAGGTCATGATCCTTCGCGGCCTCGCGGGCCTCTTCCCAGCTGCGCGGCGCGACGTCGTAGGAGCTCATGAACAGCAGCATTTCGCCGTTATCGAGGAGGAGCCGGTCGAGCATGCGGCGCAGCGTCAGGGGCCCCTCCTGCTCCGCCACAGCCACGAACGATCCCGGAAACTCGAGCTCCGGCTCCGGCTCCGGCGCATCGTCAGTAGCGCACGCGGCCATCGTCGCGGCGAGGACCACGAGCAGGCAAGCAGCGCGCACCATGCAGGCGAGCCTAGATCGGTCTCTCTCAGAAACCAAGCGCGACACCGGCGCTCGGCGCGATCAGGAGCGCGCTGATCGGGAAGGCGTCGAGCACCATCAGCTCCAGGACGGCGGCGCTGCCGGCGCTGAGCGCGAGCTCAAGACCGCCACCGACGCCGACGAACCCATCGCCCGCGCGCTTCCAGAGATCGACCGTCTGCTCGAGATCGTTGCCGCCCTGAGAAAACGCCTGCGTGGGATCCTCGCGGAGTTGGGTCGTCGCCTTCACGTCGAACATCGAGACGCCCGCCGTGATGAAGGCGAACGGGCGTAACCCCGAGCGCGCGAACGGATCCTCGCCGAACCAGTGCGTGGCGCGCGCCGCGATCGACAGCGGCATGAACGGGGTGCCGCCGCGCGGCGTCGGCCCCTCTCCCGCCACGGCCCACCCGACGCGCACGCCGACGCTCGTGTCGAAGTAGAGGAGCCGGTCGAACCCGAGCACCACGCGCGTCGGCCCGCGCCCGAGGCCGGGCGGCTCGTTCGTGAGCACCGGGCTGCCTGCGTACTGCACGCCGTCGTCGCGGTAACACGCGGTCCCTTCGGTCTCCTGCGCCGGAACGCTGCACGCGCCGGTCGCTGGCAAGACCCCGAAGTCCTGCTCCGCCGCGAGCGTGAACCAGCTCAGCCGGCGGTCCTTGCGCTCGCAGTACCCGCGCCAGCTGCACGTCATGCCCCCCGCGCAGTCGCGGTCCGTCCCGCACGGGGTCTCGACGAGCGGCTCGCTCGGGCACCCCGGGAGCCCGCGCGGACAGTCCGCGGGATCGGAGCACTTGCCCACGCGCCGCGCGCCGGCCGAGAGCGTCGTGTCGTGCTTGATCGCGACGCGGTACGGGTTGGCCTGCGACGCCCCCGAGGCGATCACGCGGCCGCCCCCGTCGAGGACGCGGATGTGGTAGCGGAGATCGCCGGTGACGGTGCTGATCTCGCGGCAGGGGATCACCCCCTCGTAGCGCGGGCCCTTGCGCCGGAGCTCGATCGTCATCCAGTCCGGATCACCCCACAGACGGTAATGTGCCAGCACGCGACGCGCCTTCAGCGCGACGTCACGGGGCAGCTCCACCGAGAGCGGCACCGGGCGCAGGATGCCGCGCTCGGAGCGGCGTTCGAGGAGCGGGATGTGCAGGACCTCGGGGCCGATCGACCCGGGCGCATCGGCCTCGGAGGCGGGGGGGCCGGAATCGCGGCGCCCTCCGGGGGGCTCGGCCCCGCCGGACGATCCGCAGAGCAGGATCGCCGCGGCGATCGCGAACCCGAAGCTGCGCAGCAGCGGCCTCACCTCGGACCTCCTTGCGCCGGCTCCGCCGGCGGCGCGCTCGGCTTCGTGCGGATGACGCGGAACTCGACCCGCCGGTTCTTCGCGCGCCCTTCTTCGGTGGCGTTGTCTGCGATCGCCCGATCCGAGCCGTAGCCCTTCGCCGCCAGGCGCTCGCGCGCGACGCCGCGGGCGGCGAGCCACGCGACGACGCTGTCGGCGCGCGCCTGGCCGAGCCGGCGGTTGTGCTCCGCGGTCCCGGTCTGATCCGTGTGACCCTGGACCTCGACGAGCTCGACCTCCGGGTGCTCGGCGAGCACGCGCGCCACGTCGCCGAGCACCGCGTCGCTCTCGGGGCGGAGCACCGCGGTCCCCGTCTCGAACTGCACCTGCTGGGAGATCGCGATCTCCTGCGCCTCGAGGCGCGCGCGCGGCGGCTCCACGGGCTTCGGGCACCCGTCGCCCGCGGGCGGGGGGATCCCGCGCTCGCGCGGGCAGGCGTCCGCGGGATCGGGCACGCCGTCGCCGTCCGTGTCGGCCGGCGTCGGGCAGCCGTGCGTCCGCCGCGAGCCCGTGGCCTCGCCTGGGACCGAGGGGCACGCGTCGTTCTCGTCGGGGATCGCGTCCCCGTCGCGGTCGGGCGGCGGCGGCGGGCACCCATTGAGCAGCCGGTCGCGCGAGGGGAACCCCGGCAGGTCGATGCACGCGTCGCTCCTGTCCGGCACGCGATCCTCGTCGCGATCGGGGAGCGGTTCGGGGCGCTCGGGCGCGAACCCCACGAGGGCGAGCGCGCGCCAGGCGGCGGCGCCCGCGCCTTGCCCGAGCCCTGGTCCGAACGCGCCGCCCACCTCGAAGGGGCCTCCGGCGATGCGGTAGTGCCCCGTCAGCAGGAAGTGCGCGATCGTCGCCCGCGGGTCGAACAGGCGCGCTCCGCCGCCCATCGTGAGATCGCCGGCGAGCTCGGCGCCGAGCGCGAGGTCGCGCCGGGCGTCCGCGAAGAAGCCTCCGGCGAGGCCCACGTCGAGCGCGGTGCCGACGCGGGTCGGGAGGGCGCCGGGCAGCTTCTCGGACGGGCGCGTCCGGACGCCGCCATGGACAGCCCAGTAGAGCCGCTGGCCTGCACCCTCCGCGGTGAGCGCTGCGCGCACGCGCACCGCGCCGTCGCCCGCGTACCCGTCCGACGCAGTGGGCAGCCAGACCGACGACGCGAGGGCGAGCGCTGCTCCCCGGCCCGCGTCGTCCTCCGTTCCGAGCAGCTTCACGCGCGCGCCGAGCCGCACGTCGCCGAGATCGACGCCCGAGCCCGCGCGCGGCGCGGTCGCGCCGGAGGAGAGCTCGCCGCCGCCGGACTGGAGGGGCACGAAGGGCACGTCGACGTTGAGCGCGAAGCGATGCGCGAGCGAAAAGGACGCCAGCGCGTGGAGCCAGACCTGGTCCGAGACGACCGGATCGAGCTCCTGCGCGCCGTTCCTGAGCACGAGCGGCTCGCGCGCGACCTCGGCGACGAGCCGCGCCGAGAGCAGCTTGTTGCCACGGATGCCGGCGCGCTCCACCGTGAAGGAGCGATCCCCCGCCGGCGCGGGCTCCAGGGCCAGGGACGGCGTCGCGTCCGCGGAGCTCCTGCGCGTCGCGGTGAGACCGCAGGCGAGGCCCGCACCGACGAGAGCGATGAGCCCGAGGCGCGGCGCCGGAACCATGTGGCCCGAGCACGCTACCGACGGCGCGCGCTCCGAGTCAAGGCGCTCACCGGCCGGCGATCTGCGCGACGCCACGGCCGCCGGCGCAGCGCCCGCCGCCACGCGGTCCTAGGGCCGCGGCCGCGGCCGCCGCGCCAGCAGGACGGTCACCCCCACCGCCGCGAGCACTCCGAACGCCGCGGTGGTGGCGAGGGGCTGCTCCGCGGCGAGGAAGATCGTCCGCACGAGCAGCCCCGGCTCAGGTGGCGCCACGAACACGCCCTCGAACGCGGTCGCGCCGAGCAGCGCGCCGCACCGGGCGCCCGTCCCCTGCGCAGGCTCCAGGCAGGCCAGGCTGCAGAGCGCCGCGTCGTGCTCGCTCCCGGCGAAGCCGAGCACGTGCTGCCCGCGGATCACCACCGCGCGCGCGCCTGCCCTCCCGGCTCCCTCGAACGCCTGCTCGAACCGCTGCGACTGCGCGTGGATCGGCCCTGCTTCCCACCGCTCGATCGCCACCCCGAGGCCCCCCCGCACGAGCCCCGACGCCCGATCGAGCACGAGCTCCTCCAGGCCGGTCACCCATTGCCGCGACGGGGCCGTCACGCACACCGCGCGCAGCGAGAGCCCGTCCGCCTCGACGCCCCGCAGGAGCGTCACCTTCGCGCCCGCGATCGCGGAGACGTCGATCGCGGGAAGCGCCTCCTCCGGCGCGCCGCTCGCCCCGTCCGGCAACGCAAGGCGCAACCCGAGGCCCGGCGCCACGCCGTGGAGCTCAGACGCGCTCGAGCTCATCCATCAGCGCGATCACCTCGGTCCGGATCTCGACGAGGGCCGTGCGCATCCGCTGCACCTCCTCGTGGCTCGCGCCCGCGTCCGGCGCCGGCGGCTCGATGCCGCCCTCGCGCAGCTTGCGCCGCGCGCCCGCGATCGTGAAGCGGTGCGAGTAGAGCAGCTCCTTGACCTTGAGGAGCGTCTCGACGTCGCGCCGGCTGTAGACCCGCTGCCCCTTCGCCGACTTCTGCGGGCGGATGGAGCGGAACTCGGTCTCCCAGTACCGGAGCACGTGCGGCTCGACCCCCACGATGCCGGCCACCTCGCCGATCCGGTAGTACAGCTTCGCCGGAAGCTGCGCGCGCACCGCCAAGCGGTCTACTCCTCGGCCGCCGAGGCCGTCTCACGCGGGTTGAGGACCTGCTTCAAGATCTGGCTCGCCTTGAAGTTCAGGACCCGGCGCTCCGTGATCAGGATGGGGTCGCCGGTCTGGGGGTTGCGGCCCTGCCGCTGGCGCTTGTCGCGCAGCACGAAGTTGCCGAATCCAGAGATCTTGATCTTCTCCCCGCGACCCAGGGTTTCCTTCATGGTTTCGAACACGAGGTCCACCAGATCGGCAGATTCCTTCTTCGAGAACCCCCCAAGGCGGGAGTAGACCGCCTGAACGATTTCGGCTTTCGTCATGACACCCCCATCGCCCTTGCAGAAGGGGGGACGCGCCGCAACCCCTGAAGACCGTTCAGGAAGCCGCGTGCGGTCCCCCGACCGGCCTGGAGGGCAGAATGCCAGCGTGCGTCGGTAAGGTCTAGGGGGTTACGCAGGCTTCGCCCGATGTGGACCAGGCACGCTTCGTGGAGCCCCCCGAGCAACGCATCGCTCGGAGCGAACCTGCGACCCCACGAGCAGCGCCCCACACCTCGCACCCTCGAGCCGGCGGCCAGGAATCCGACAGGCTCACCGGCGCGACCACGGGCGCAGGATGGGCCCGGCGGCGACGATCCGCTCAGACGGCAAGATCGCCGAGGTGGCGTTCCTTCGTCGACTGCCGGGACCAGGCGCCGACGACGGCCGCCTCGCTCGGCCGCGCGTCGCTCCAGCCGACGACCGGCGCGCTCGAGGTCACATCGCGGCGGCGCACGATCTGCTCCTGGACGACCAGGAACGCCACGTAGAGGTAGCCGACGGCGAAGAGCACCGCGAACGGCGTGGCGAAGTAGTGCCCCGTCTCCACGGACGCGACCACCGCGCCGCACGACAGCACCGCGAGCATCGCCTCGGTGATCGGCAGGTCCGTGCGGACCTTGTACCGGCCCTTGTTGTCGCCCTGCTTCGGCGTCCGGACGAACTCGCCGGACATGCTGCGGAGCCCCTCGATCACGGCCTTCGACAGGTACGGCGCGAGCCCCGTCCCGAGCGCGATCAGCATCGGCAGGCGCCTGACAGCGCCCCAGCGCGAGCGGCCCTGCGCCGTCTCGGCCAGCATGTAGAACGCCGCGAGCGACCCCGTCGTCGCCGTGCAGAGCGGCAGATCGATCGCGATCATCGTCAGCGTGTCGGCCGCGGGGAACAGGACGAGCGCCGGCAGCAGGAGGACGCTCAGCAGCACAAGCAGCGGGTAGGCGAAGTGCGGCGTGAGGTGGAAGAACGCCTCGATCCGCTGCCCGAGCGAGAGCTTGGCGCTCAGCACGGTCGCCATCAGCTTGCGCGCCGTCTGCACCGTGCCCTTGGCCCAGCGGTACTGCTGCGCGCGCAGCGCCGAGATGTCCTCGGGGAGCTCCGCCGGCGAGACGACATCCTCGCGGTAGATGAAGCGGTAGCCCGCGAGCTGCGCCCTGTACGACAGGTCGAGGTCCTCGGTCAGCGTGTCGTGCTGCCAGCCGCCCGCCTCGCGGATGGCGTCCTTGCGCCACATCCCCCCGGTGCCGGAGAAGTTGAACAGGAGGCCCGCGCCGAAGCGCGCGCGGTTCTCGACGAGGTGGTGGCCGTCGAGCATGAGCGCCTGCACCTGCGTGAGGATCGAGACGTCGCGGTTCAGGTGGCCCCACCGCGTCTGCACCATGCCGACCGTCGGGTCCTCGAAGTGGCCGACGATGGACCGCACGAAGTCCGGCTGCGGGATGAAATCGGCGTCGAAGATCGCGACCAGCTCGCCCTTCGCGATCTTGAGCCCCGCGTCGAGCGCCCCCGCCTTGTAGCCGACGCGGTCCACGCGGTGCAGGTACACCGCGTCGAGGCCCAGCGCGCGCAGCCGCTCGACGTGCGCGCGGACGAGGCCCTGCGTCTCGTCCGTCGAGTCGTCGAGCACCTGGATCTCCAGCTTGTCGCGCGGGTAGTCCATCTTCGCGACGGCATCGAGCAGCCGCGCCGCGACCGTCGACTCGTTGAAGAGCGGGAGCTGGATCGTCACCGGCGGGAGGTCGCGATCGGTCAGGGCGGCGACCTCCTGCGCGCGGGTGATCTTCGCGCGGTTCATGCGACAGAGGACCACGAGGTGCAGCCGGTGCAGGCCGTAGCCGCTGAGGCCGAGCAGCACGCCGAAGTAGAGGACACAGAGCAGCAGGGAGAGCATCGGGAACACCTACCGCCGGCGGGTTGCCATGCAGGCCGTGGGAACGGGCGAGAGCGCCGTTCTCCACTCCTGCAAGGCGCCGGCAGACAACGAACGCGTACCATCCGCCGGATCCGAAGTTGTCAGGCACTTGTAATTCGTTGCAACTCTCTGTCGCGAGGTCCGCAAAGTTGACTTCGGCCCCAGTCGCCGCCGTCGAAAAATGACAATCACCGACAATCCCGCTTCGCCCGGGCGCGCGACGCTGCCCGCAGGTCCGCCGCACGAACGCACGTGCGCGAGCGGCGCGCCGACTCAGGGAGTCCCCGGATACTGGAGCTCCAAGTAAGGTGTTTTTGGTAAGGCTCCTCCGAAACCACGTTCAATGAGTAGGGAGCTCACCCGCTGGGCAGATTCACAGTACTGCGCGATTTCGGGGGCCGAGCGGAGGCCAGGAGCCGCGCGCCGGGCGCCGCGTGCCGCGTGCCGCGTCGGCAAAGGCCCGGGGTCATCTGCCTGGCACCCGCGGGGGCTCGGGGCTATCGGTTCCCCGATGGATCGCGCGCTACTTAATGAACTGAAGGCTCGTCAGATCGCGTTCCTCGAGGCGCGGCTCGTCTCGGAGGCGGCGGCGCGCGACTTCCGGGAGCGGCTGCCTGCCGGCTTCGCGGCGCTGCTCGCGACGCCGCTCGGCGAGCTCGTGGACGCGGGGGCGGTCGGGCGCGCGCTCGAGGCGCTGGCGGCCGAAGAGCCGCTCCGGCGGGCGGTCCGGCCCGCGGCCGCCGCGGCGCTCGCGGCGCTCGTCGAGGCGGCGCGCGCCGAGCGGCGGAGCGCGAAGGAGCTCCTGCCGGAGGGCGCCCGCGACAAGCTCGACCGCATCCTCGAGCAGCCGAAGATCGTGCCGGAGCGGCTCGTGCGCGAGGTGCTGGAGAGCGCGGCGCTCGACGCGGTGATGCGCGACGTCCTCTACGACACGCTGATGGAGTTCACCGAGAAGGTGAACCCGTTCTTCGCCGAGTGGGGCCTGCCCGCGCTCCTCAAGCGGGTCGCCCCCTTCGGCCTCGGCGGGGTCGGCAAGACGATGGGCGCGATGCGGGGCGAGTTCGAGCGGCGGCTCGAGCCGGAGATCCGCCGGTTCTTGCAGGGCTTCTCGCGCACGGCGATGCGCCAGGTGCACGACATCCTCGTCGCCAAGGGCGACACGCCCGAGTTCGTCGGCCTGCGCAAGCAGGTCGCCACGTGGGTGCTGGAGCAGGAGATCTGCGCGCTCATCGGTCAGCTCGACGCGAAGAGCTCGGCGATCGCCGAGGAGCTCGGCGCCGACATCGCCGCGCAGCTGCTCCGGGATCGGCCCGTCCGGGCGCGGACCAGCGAGGCGATCGCGGCGTTCGTCGCGGCGCACGCGCGGGAGCCGCTCGGCGAGGCGCTGGGGCGGCTCGGGATCGCGCCCGAGCTCGACGTCGGCGCGCTCGCGGACGCGCTCTGGCCCGTCGTGAGGAGCATGTGCGCGACCGGACCGGTGCGCGCCTGGCTCGCGTCCGTGGTGGAGGAGTTCTTCGACGGGTTGCCGGACGGGCTCGAGCCGTCCGCCTGAGGCGAGCCGATGCGGTAGGCGCCTGCCCCGGGTGAGACCCGGCCCGCGGTGAGCGCGGGCCCCGATCCGAGGCCGGCCGCGGTCAGCCCATGGCCGAGGCGTCGGCCACCGCAGACTCGATGTACGCGAGGCCGCGCGACGGGCACGCGGGCACCGTGGGCGCAAACGCCTCCATGTCCAGGATGAGCTCGGGGCCAACCGCGGGCGTGAGCACCACGACGGGCACGCGCGGCGACATGCGGCGGAGCTCCTCCATCTCGCTGTGGAGCTCCGCCTCCTCCCGGGGCACGAGCACCATCACATGAGGACGCCAGCGTGCAAGCACGTCACGCGCATGGCCGAGCCCGCAGCACGTCTCCACCGTGTAGTCCCGGGATGAGAGGAAGTGGACGAGCGGCTGGGAGTTGCTGGCGTCGTCGTCGATCACCAGAACGCGGGTCGTGCGCTCAATCTCCATGGGTATCCCCCGTCAGCAGCCGGCTCTGGCCGCCGCTGTGAAAACCAGGTCTTCATGGCCTGGCTCACAGTGACCATACTCCATATTCGGCAAAGAGCGATATCAATCGCACCTCAGCGCATCACGCGATGCGTTGATACGCGCTTGAAACACCAGCGCTCTCTGCCTGTTTCTTTTCTGATCCGCTGTGTTCCGCCGTGTTCCGCCGTGTTCCGCGATGGCCCGTCTGCGACCCGCTCGGGGAATCGCGACGCGCCGACGCGCGTCGGCGCGGGAGCGGGATCAGCCGCCGAGGTAGGCCGCGCGGATCTCTTCGTTCGCGGCGAGGTCCTTCGACTCACCGCTCATGGCGATCTGCCCAGTACGGAGCACGTAGGCGCGCGTCGAGTACTTGAGCGCCAGTCGGGTATTCTGCTCGACGAGGAGTACGGTTGTTCCCGACGCCGCGATCTTGGCGATCGACTCGAAGATGTCCGCGACGAGCCGCGGCGCGATGCCGAGCGAGGGCTCGTCGAGGAGGAGCATGGCGGGGCGCGCCATCATGGCGCGGCCGATCGCGAGCATCTGCTGCTCGCCGCCGGAGAGCGTGCCGCCGTGCTGGTGCATGCGCTCGCCCAGCCGGGGGAAGAGCTTCACCACGTCGTCGACGGTCTCCGCCATGGTGGGGCCGTGCTTGTGGCACCACGCGCCGAGCTCGAGGTTCTCGCGGACGCTGAGGTTCGAGAAGATCGCGCGCCCCTCCGGGACGAGCGAGATGCCGGCCGCGACGAGCTCCTCCGTCGAGACGGACGCGAGGTCCTTGCCGTCGTAGCGGATGCGGCCGGAGGCGATCGGGAGGAGGCGGACGATCGTCTTCAGCGTGGTCGTCTTGCCGGCGCCGTTCGCGCCGATCATCGCCACGATCTCGCCGCGCCGCACCTCGAGGCTGACGCCCTTGAGCGCCTTGATGCCGCCGTAGCTGACCGCGAGATCGTCGACGACGAGCAGGGGGTCGCCGGGGGCCACCGAGGGGGGCTGCCGCGTCGGATGCGATGTCTTCATGCGGGCTCCTCCGCCGCCGCGCCGGCCGCCTCGTCGTCGATCTCCTCGCCGAGGTACGCGGCGAGGACCTTCGGGTCCCTGCGCACGACCTCCGGGGTGCCGTGCGAGATGGTCTCGCCGTGATCGAGGACGTGGATCTCCTCGCACACCCCCATCACGACCTGCATGTTGTGCTCGACCAGCACGACCGTGATGTCGAAGGTGTCGCGCAGCCAGCGGATCTGCTGCTTGAGCCCCTCGGCCTCGCCGTAGTTCATGCCCGCCGCCGGCTCGTCGAGCAGGAGCAGCCTCGGCTTGAGCATCATCGCCCGGGCGATCTCGAGGCGGCGCTGGTTGCCGTACGAGAGCGACGTCGAGATCTCGTCGGCCATGTCCTCCAGCTTGAACACCGAGAGCAGCGAGAGGGCGCGCTCGGTCATCTCCTGCTCGTCCTTGTAGAAGAACGGCGAGCGCAGCAGGGCGGCGGCGAGCGTGGATCTCCGCAGGTTCTCGCAGGCGACGAGCACGTTCTCGAGCACCGTGAGCTGGCCGAAGAGGCGGATGTTCTGGAACGTGCGGGCGATGCCGAGGCGCGCGATCTGGCTCGGCCGGAGCGGCGCGAGGTCGGTCCCGCCGAAGCGGATCGCGCCCTCGTCGTGCTTGTAGACGCCGGTGATCAGGTTGAACACCGTCGTCTTGCCCGCGCCGTTCGGGCCAATGAGCCCGAAGATCGAGCGCTCGGGCACGGTGAAGGAGACGCCGCCGACCGCCCGCAGGCCGCCGAACCGCTTGGTCACGTGCTTCAGATCGAGGTTCACTCGAGCTCCCTCCCGGCCGGCTTGCCCTCGCGGCCGACGGTGATGCCGGGCGGCGGCTCATCGGGCGGCGCGCCAGGGCTCGGCGGCGCGCCCTCGTGCCCGGCGCCCGCCTCCACGCCGGTCGTGGCGGGGACGGGCTCGGCCGGGCCCACCGGGAAGCGCTTCCTGCGCGACCAGCGCCGGCCGAAGAGCTCGCGCTCGCCGAACAGCCCCTCGGGGCGGAGGACCATCAGGCCGATGAGGATGGCCGCGTAGATCACCATCCTGAGGGCGTTCAGATCGAGCGCGGGGTAGGCCGCCTTCAGCGCGAGGACGCTGTCGAGGCCCTGCAGCTGCTCGATGAGCTTCACCGTGAAGGTCACGAACACGCCGCCGAGGATCGCCCCGGAGACGCTGCCCGAGCCGCCGAGGATCACCATCGTGATGGCGTCGAACGAGTAGTTGAACGTGAACTGGTCCGGCTGGACGGTGGGGTTGCCGTCGCGCATCGACGAGAGCAGGGCGCCGGCGATGCCGCCGCCGGCGGCGGAGATGACGAACGACGTGACCTTGTAGCGCGTCGGATCGACGCCCACCGCGGCGGAGGCGATCTCGTCCTCGCGCAGCGCGCGCAGCGCGCGGCCCCAGCCGGAGAACTTCAGCCGCCAGGCGAGGATCGTCGCGAGCACGACGGCGCCGAAGATCCAGAACGGGCCGGCGTACTGCGGCACGCCGGTGTCGTCGGGGCCGGCGTAGCCGATCGGGCCGCCGAGCGCCCCGAGGAGCTTGCCGATCGCCCCCTGGTCGGGGCCGCCGGTCGTCGCCGTCGCGATCGTCAGGCGGAAGATCTCGGCGAACCCGAGGGTCACGATGGCGAGGTAGTCGCCGCGCAGCCGGAGGCTCGGCAGGCCGACCACGAGGCCGAAGAGCGCCGCGACGAGCCCGGACGCGAGCAGCGCCGCGGGCATCACGACGAACGAGTTGCCGAAGAGCGGGTCACCGCCGCCGAGGTGCTGGTGCAGGTTGCCGGCCACGACCGCGCCGGTGTACGCGCCGATCCCGACGAAGCCGGCGTGGCCGATCGAGAACTGGCCGGCCATGCCGTTGATGACGTTGAGCGAGAGCGCCGCGATGACGTTGACCATCGCGAACAGGGCGAGCTGACGCCAGGCAGCGTCCGGCAAGAGGGTCTCGAAGCCGAACTCGAGGGCGACGACGACGCCGAGGAGCAGGAGCGCAGTGACGATGCGCTGCAACGGTCGAGGCATGGCCGGCCAGAGTTGGAATGGCCGAGCCGCACCGTCAAGCAGTAGCGTCAGTAGCGTTACTTGATGACCCGCAAATAGGGGGGCAGTTCCCGCTTCGGCTTGCCCGCCCCTTGGCGAGGCTTGGGCTCGGGCTCACCGGAGCCACCCGATTCGTCGTCTTCGCGCTCCTCGGTGGACGGCACCGACGCGAGGGCCGGCGCCGGCACCGGCGCGAGCGCCCTCACGGGCGCGCCGGCGTCCCGCGCCGGGGCCTCGCCCGCGCCGAGGCGCTCGCCGGCCTCCACGGGCTCGAGCTGCGGGCGCGCCCTGTCACGCGCCCGCGGCTCGTCCGCCGCCTCGTCGCTCCGCTCGTCGTCGCCGCTGGGGGGCGCGACGGCGGCGAGCCGGGGGCGCGGCCTCTTGGCGGGCTTCTGCGGCGGGGCGACGGCGGGGCGCTGCTGTTTCTGCGCGGCGAGATCGGCCGGGATGTCCTCGGGCCACACCATGCCGCGCTGGTCCTCGCTCACGAGCGCCCAGATCGCGTGCCACGGCAAGCGGCACCAGAACGGCGCGCGGTTGAACGACAGGGTGCAGCTGATCCCGTCGTCGTCCACCTTGAGGTCGGGGATGGAGATCGCCATGTTCATGCCGACCTGGAGGATCAGCTGCGGCTGCCCCGTGAACCACTTGGGGACGGAGACACCGGGCCGGCGCGGGTCGAGGTGGATGAACACGCTCGGCTCTCGCTCGAGGAGGGCCAGCGCGACGTCCTTTTTCGGCGGGAGCGGTCTCTGCACGTCGGACATCGTACTGCTCTGCCCAATACCCCGGACCGCGCGGCTCCGCCAGCGCTTCGGGGAGGCCACGCGCCGAGCAGCGTGCCGGGTGAGCAGGCCGCCGCGCGCCCGCCACCAGGCGCTCCAGCAGATCTGTAGAAAACGCGCTGTCAGCGCAGCGCGCGGCGCGGCCGGCGCCGGCGCCGGCGCAGCGCGAGCTTCCCGGCAGCCCCGGTGACGCTCACGCTGCGCGCCCCCGGCCCAGCTGGACGGGGACCTCGGAGAGGGTGACCCGGTGCTTGCCGCCGCTCGTGAGGGGGATCTCGTCGACGATCTGGACGCAGACCTCCGCGCGCTCGCCCAGGTGCTGCCGGACGAGGCGCTCGATGAGCCGCGCGGTCTCGGGCTGGAAGCCCTTGCCCGGCACGAGCTTGACCGTGAGCGCGCGCCGCCGGTCCTGGTGGACCTGGTAGCGGGCGATCGTCGGCTGGTCCTTGATGAGGTGCGGGAAGAACTCCCCGGCGAGCAGCTCGCCGTCGGGGCCGACGAGCAGGTCGAGGACGCGGCCCTCGACGGAGGCGAGCATCGGCAGCCCGCGGCCGCACGCGCACGGCGCGCCGGCGGCGATCGCGACGTCCTGGTTCTTGTAGCGGATGAGCGGCATCGAGCGACAGACGAGGTCGGTCACGACGACCTCGCCGGGCTCGCCGGGGAGGGCGTGGCGCCCGTCGTGGAGCAGCTCGACGAACACGTTCTCCATGTTGATGTGCTTGCCGGCGTGCCGCTCGCACTCGGCGGCGATCAGCATGAGCTCCCGGCAGCCGTACCGATCGAACACCGGCGCGCCGAACGCGCGCTCGATGGCCTCGCGCTGGTGCGCGAACAGCCGCTCGGCGCTGGTGACGATGCCGCGCGGCGCGGGGAGCGCGCGGCCGTCCGAGAGCGCGTAGCGCGCCGCGTGGTACAGGGCGCTCGCGTACCCGACGATGAGCTGCGGCCGGTACCGCGCGATCTCGTCGAGCAGCGCGGCGAGGCGCCGGTCGGACAGGTCGAAGGCGGAGATCATCTTCTTGCGGAGGATGGCCTCGTGAAGGGAGCGCTTGGCCTTCTTCGCGAGCGTCTCGCTGACCAGCACGGCGCTCCACAGGTGGAGCTCCCGGTCGCCGAGCCGAGCGCCCGCCCACCCGTCGGACCGCATGGCGGCCGCGATGCGGCGCTCGTAGGTGCGGTGATCGAAGCGGAACTGCACCGGCTCCCCCGTCGACCCGCCCGTGCCGCTCGCGTAGAGCCGGCCGACGAAGCCCTCGGCGAGGAGGTCCTGGCCGTGGGCGCGGAGGTCGGCCCTCGTGAGGACGGGGAACCGCAGGAGGTCCTCCGGCGCCTTCACCGAGGCGGCGCGCACGCCGTGCTCGGCGAAGCGCGCCCGGTAGAACGGGACGTGCTGCTCGGCGAACTGGAGCGCGGCGAGCATCCGCCGGAAGCTGAGATCGCGAATCTCATTCTCCGATCGCCACTGGGAGCGCTCTATCCGCTCCAGGTCTTTCAGGGTCTCCCTGCCCATCAAACGGGTCTCGTAGAGCGGGAACAGGATGTTTCGAAACAGCCCACCGTACATGGGCGAAGCGTTCTTTCGAATCATCGACCGTCAAGCGCGCGCGGGCGGCTCTCCCGCGAAATCCCTGTGTTCGTGGCGCGGAGTCCGACCGGAGCGGCGCGCGCGGGCAAACTCCGTCGCAGCAGAGCTGGTGAGCGCTCGGCGCGATCGCTGCACGGACATACGCTGTCACGGCTGCACGCCGCGCCGGAGGGGCGCGTCAGCCTGCGCTCGTGGCCGCGGACGAGCTCGACCCGAGGATCGCGACGGTGGCGCCGAGGAGGATGATCGCGGCGCCCGCGATCTCGAGGGCGGTGGGGGTGGCGTGGAGCCACAGGGCGCCGATGATGATCCCGCCGAGCGTCTCGCCGGGGGACACGAGCGCGACGATGGATGGGGACATGCGGCGCGCCGCGATCTGGACCGCTGTGTGGCCGACGACGGTGGGGACGAGCGCGAGCGCGACGATGGCGGCGGCGGCGTGGGCCGGCGGCGGGGCGACGCCCTCGAGCGCGCCGGGCGCGAACGGGAGCGCCACGGCGAGGAAGACGGCGGCGCTGCCGTAGACGAGGGCGGCGTAGCTCCGCGCCGGCAGCGCGTCCCGGAGCGCGCGGGCGAAGGACACGTAGAGGCCGTAGAGGACGGTGGCGCCGACGACCAGGAGGTCGCCCGAGAGCCGGTGATCGCCGGCGCCGGCCGAGCGCCCGACGACGAGCGCGCCGACGGTGGCGAGGAGCACCCCCGCCTGCTCGGAGCGCGTGGGGCGGACGCCGAAGAACGCCCACGCGCAGAGCACGACGGCGAGCGGCTCGAGCGAGACGAGCGAGAGGGCCGCGGCGAGGGACGTGCGGTCGAGCCCCCAGAGGAAGAGCGCGAAGTGGACGGCGAGCAGGAGGCCGGCGCAGAGGACGGCGGCGCCCTGGCGCGGCGAGAGGCGGGCAGCCGAGCGGGCGATCACGCGCAGGTCGAGCAGGGAGAGCGCGATGGCGGCGAGGGCGACCCGGCCAAAGGCGATGGCGAGCGGGTGGACCGGGCGCGCGTAGCGGGCGAGCGGGCCGCTCGTGG
This sequence comes from Sorangium sp. So ce117, assembly GCF_051524395.1. Classification (NCBI taxonomy): domain Bacteria; kingdom Pseudomonadati; phylum Myxococcota; order Polyangiales; family Polyangiaceae; genus Sorangium; species Sorangium sp. So ce117. The sequence goes on along the minus strand of NZ_CP150309.1, from coordinate 12,279,586 downwards.
CGAAGGCGAGGCTGGCCAGGACGACGAAGAGCGCGGCGCGGCGGGCGCGACGTGCCGAGGAGCGCGGCTCGTCCGTCATGCGAGGGTGCTAGTTCAGGAGACCGGGAAAGACAACCAGCGCGGCGCGCGCGGGGTCAGCGGGGCGGGGGCGGCGGGGGCGCGATGACGACGAGGTTGAGCCCACCAGGGTACTGGTAGCTCGTGTAGGCGCCGTAGCCGAGCACCTGGATGCCGACGGGCGCCGAGGCGGTCAGCACGTGCGCGCCGCCGTTGCCGGGGCCGAGCCGGACACGCGCGACACCGAAGCCGGAGCCGTTGCCGATCGGGGTCGGGGCGACGCCGACGGCGGCGTCGTCGAGCGTGATCGTGGCGTCGAGCGGCTGGATGATGTCGACGTAGCTCTCATCGTAGTCGCTCGGCGCGAGGAAGACGTACTTGGAGCGGTATTGCTCGACCGCGGTGGGGTGGCTCTGCGACGGATCGCCCTTCTGGCGAGGCTCGGTGTCCGCGTCGACAATCGCGGCGCCCAGCATGAACGTGCTGACCGCGAACTCGTGGTCTCCCACGACCTCGAAATCCCGCCTCACCACGTCGAGGTCGACGACCTGGCCAGCGTCGATGGTGGTCGGCGCGCCGTCCGGCCTGCCGGACGGATACGTCAGCGCCGTGCCATCGACGTTGCCGTAGAGGCGCACGATGTGGCCGATGACGCGGCCGCCCGGCGACGTCGGGACCGTCACGAAGTACCGCTTGCCCAGCGTCTCGGCGGGGAACACGGACTCCTCGATGTGGTCGCAGGCCTGGCGGCCGACCGGCGCCTGCACGCACGGGATGCCCGTCAGCACCTGGACAGGGCGGGTCGCGGTGACGAGGCTGCCGCTGAGGTCGCTCCTCGGGTGTCCGAGGACCTCGACGACATCCCCCTCGTCGAGCTGGACGGTGAAGCTGCCGCCGCCGCTCGTCCGGGGGATGCCGTCGCCCGCGACCACCGAGCCTCCCTGGGCGACGTTCACGGTGACGCTGGTGCCGTCCTGGATCGCGCTGATGACGATGTAGCCGCCGAAGTCCGCCTGCGCCCAGCCGCGCTGGCCCGTGACGCGGTAGTTGCCTGTCATCGCGGTGCTCGGCAGCAGCAGCGACGCGTCGTTGGTGAAGGAGAAGCAGCCGAAGGGCTCCCCGTCGTTGGCCGCGCACGCCTCGTTGCCAGGGCAGGACGACCAGTCCTTCCCGGACGGGCCGCCCTCTCCCTTGTACTCGAGCGCGTTGAATTGATAGACCGTGACCGGCCTTGTCGAGACGAGGTGGTAAGCGCCGCCGTCGACGCGGACGGAGCTCGTGATCGAGTCGCCCCCGGTGCAATGGGTGGCGTCGGGCCCCTTCAGCTCGCGCACCCAGGGGAGGTAGATCTTGCTCAGGCTGTTGGGCTTGACCTCGGCGCGCGCCACCGGGGCGCCGGCGCGCGTCACCTCGACCTCGGCGATCTCGTCGCCGGCGTTCGCGACGACGACCGCGTAGTCGAAGATCGACCAGACGATGTTCGCGGTGACCGTGGGCCAGAAGTCACAGCCGATATAGGACTTGCTCGCGGCGGCCTCCGCGCACGTCTTCGGGTCGCCGACCAGCTCGGGGCCGACGTCGCCGCCCCCGGTGCCGGCGCCGATGTCGTCGCCGAAACCGCCGGAGCTCATCGACCCGACGGCGTCACCGCCCGAGCCGCCGCCGCTGGAGGTGGTCCCAGGCCGAGGGTCGCCCGCCGACGAGCCGCTGGCGGAGCACGCCGCCGCCGAGGCGGAGCCCACCCAAAGTCCTACGCCGAGAAATAGAGCATGCTTCGAGATCTGCATGGGCCCTCCCGTCAACGGATCTCGAGCGCAGGGGCCTGTACGACAGCCCCGCTGGCGCGAGATATCGTGGTGCTTTTTTGCTGAAGGTGCTGGTCGGGTGCTCGCGCACTCCTGGACACGTTGGTGTCCATCGATCCCGGCTACGCGCTTTTGCAGCGCGGTGCAAGCCGATCGAATACATACGTTATGGGCGACACCAATGAATATCGCGCTTCTATGAAATGGATGGTCAGCGAGCGACGCAAATCACAAACGCGTCTGTCTCAGGCGCGTCGGGAGGAGCCGTCGCAGACGTTCTCTGCCCCACTCTGCCCCAGATGATCCATCCCCGCGCGGCCAGCGCCCGCACAGGAGAAGAGGGAATCGGCGTCAATCGAGCTCGTTCGGTTGCACCCAGCGGACGAAGCCCGCCCCACCATCGGTCACCAACGTGAACGTGGTCGTCAACGTGAACGTGAACGTGAACGTTCACGACCACGTTCGGATGTGGGAGAACGCGGCGCTAGGCTTGGTTAACGCCTCGGGGGGAGAAGGGGGCTAAGGAACTGACCTGTATACGACCCCTTCACCTTCGCGACGTGCTCCGGCGTCCCCTCGGCGATGACCCGTCCGCCGCGGGCTCCGCCCTCGGGGCCGAGATCGATCACCCAGTCCGCGCACTTGATGACGTCAAGGCTGTGCTCGATCACCACCACCGTGTTCCCCGCGTCGACAAGCCGGTGGAGCACTCCGAGCAGCTTGCGGATGTCCTCGAAATGCAGCCCCGTCGTGGGCTCGTCGAGGACGTAGAGCGTTCTCCCCGTCTGGCTCTTGCCGAGCTCCCGGCTCAGCTTCACGCGCTGCGCCTCGCCGCCGCTCATCGTCGGCGCGCTCTGGCCGATCTTCATGTACCCGAGTCCGACCTCGACCAGCGTCTCGAGGACGCGGCGCAGCGCGACGTGGTGCTCGAAGAGACGCAGGCAATCCTCGATGCTGGTGTCGAGGATGTCCGCGATGCTCTTGCCCTTGAACCGCACCGCGAGCGTCTGCGCGCTGTACCGCTTGCCGGCGCACACCTCGCACGGGACATAGACGTCGGCGAGGAAGTGCATCTCCACCTTCACCATGCCGTCGCCGCTGCACGCCTCGCAGCGCCCGCCCTTCACGTTGAAGCTGAACCGCCCCGGGCCGTAGCCGCGCGCGCGCGACTCCGGCAGCTCGGCGAAGATCTCGCGGATCTGGTCGAACGCCTTCGTGTACGTCCCCGGGTTCGAGCGCGGCGTGCGGCCGATCGGCTTCTGGTCGATCGCGATGACCTTGTCGAGCGCCTCGAGCCCCTGGATCGCGCGGTGCGCGCCGACCGGCTCGGTGCTGCGGTGGAGCGCCCGGCCCAGCGCCGGCAGGAGGATGCCGTTCACCAGCGAGCTCTTGCCGGCGCCGCTCACCCCGGTCACCGCGAGCAGCACCCCGAGCGGGAAGCGGACGTCGATGCTCCTCAGGTTGTGCTCGGCCGCGCCCAGGATCTCCAGCCACCCGCGCGGCGCGCGCCGCGCCTCGGGCACCTCGATGCGCGCGCGCCCCGCCAGGTACGCGCCGGTCACGCTCTCGGGGTCACGCGCGATCTCCTCGGGCGTCCCCGCGGCCATCACCCGGCCGCCGAGGTGCCCGGCCCCGGGGCCGAAATCCACGACGTAGTCGGCGGCCCGGATCGTCTCCTCGTCGTGCTCCACCACGAGCACCGTGTTGCCCAGATCCCTGAGGCGCCGCAGCGTCTCGATGAGGCGCTGGTTGTCCCGCTGGTGCAGGCCGATGCTCGGCTCGTCGAGCACGTACATCACCCCGGAGAGCTCGCTGCCGAGCTGGCTCGCCAGCCGGATGCGCTGCGCCTCGCCGCCGCTCAGCGTCGGCCCCGCGCGGTCGAGCGTCAGGTAGTCGAGCCCCACGTTCAGGAGAAAGCTGAGCCGGCTCGTGATCTCGCGCCGCACCCCCTCCGTGATCTTCTGCCGGTTGCCCGGCAGCTCGAGCCGGGCGAAATGCTCGTAGGCGTCCCTCACCGTCATCGCGGTGACGTCGGCGATCCCCTTGGCCGCGACGCGCACGGCGAGCGACTCGGGGCGCATCCGCCGGGCCGCGCAGGCGTCGCACGGGCGCTCGCTCATGAACTTGCGGTAAGCGTCCCGCGCCGACTCGGACGACGACTGCTGGAACCGGCGCATCAGGCTCGGGATCACGCCCTCGAACTTCATGCCCCAGGTGCCGTGCGTCTCGGTCCCCTCCTTCCCCCACGTCACCGCGATGCGCTTGCCGGAGAGGCCATGGAGCACCATCTCCTGCTTCTTCGCCCCGAGCTTGCGCCAGGGCACGTCGAGGTCGACGGAGCACGCCTTGGCCACGGCGTCGATGATGCGGAACGTCCAGCCCTCCCCGCGCGCCATGGCCGTCGCCCACGGGGCGATGGCGCCCTCCCGGATCGACAGCGCAGGATCCGGGATCACGAGGGCCGGATCGATCTCGAGGCGGGTGCCGAGGCCGTTGCAGGCGCCGCACATGCCGAGCGGGCTGTTGAAGGAGAAGCTCTGCGGCGAGAGCTCGGGGAAGCTCTGGCCGCAGCAGGAGCGCGCGGCGCTGAACAGCAGCGGGGCTTCGGGGCGACGCCGCCGCCCGGACGCCCCCTCGTCGGCCTGGAGCTCGACCCGGAGCTCGCCGCGCCCCTCCTGGAGCGCGAGCTCGACCCCCTCCGTGATGCGCTGGCGCTCGTCCGCCCGCACGACCAGCCGGTCCACCACGAGCGCGATGGTGTGCTTGAGCTTCTTGTCGAGCTTCGGCAGCTCGTCGAGCCGGTGCTGCGCCCCGTCGATCTCGACCCGAACGAAGCCGCGGCCCCGGAGCTCCTCGAACAGGTCCTTGAACTCCCCCTTCCGGTGCGTCACGAGCGGCGCGAACAGCACGAACTTCGTCCCCTCCGGCATCCCGAGGAGCTCGTCGACGATCTGCTCCGAGCTCTGCGCCTTCACCGGCTTGCCGCAGAGGTGGCAATGCTGCTCGCCGGCGCGCGCATAGAGCACGCGCAGGTAATCGTAGACCTCCGTGATCGTGCCGACCGTGGAGCGCGGGTTGCTCGACGCGCTCTTCTGCTCGATGGCAATGGTCGGCGACAGGCCGCGCAGGTGCTCGACCTGCGGGCGCTCGAGCTGACCCAGGAACTGACGCGCGTAAGAGCTCAGCGTCTCGACGTAACGCCGCTGCCCCTCGGCGTAGAGGGTGTCGAACGCCAGGCTCGACTTGCCCGAGCCGCTCACCCCCGTGAACACCACGAGCTTCCGCTTCGGCACCTCCAGCCGATCGATGCGGAGGTTGTGCTCCCGCGATCCGAGCACCTCGATGAAATCCGGCTCGCGCGCCGCGTCGAGGAGCTTGAGCGCCGGCCGGTGGTGCTCCGCAGGCTCGAGCTCCGCCGCCGCCGGGCCGGCGCGCCGCGCGCCCGAGGAGCCGCCCTTCCCCGGCTTGCTCAGCGCCGCGCTCCGGGACGGGGATTCGATGGATTGCGGGTGTGTGGATCCGTTCGTTCGCGCGCCCATTGGGATTCCCCACCGCCATTAACACGGTGGCGTGCTCTCCGGCACGCGGTGTTCCATGGAAAAACTGGCGGGCTGAGCGCAATGCTCTCGCCCGCACACCGCCGGAGCGGCAGCGCGGGCGCGCGGATCAGCGCCTGGTCGAGCCGCCGGCTGAAGCGCGCCAGCGCACGACAACGCAGGTGACGTTATCGGGGCCACCGTTCTCGTTGGCACGCTTGACGAGCCGGGACGCGATCTCGGCCAGATCGGCCTGGGTCGCCAGGATACTTGCGATATCTTGCGCCGACACCACGCCGGACAGGCCGTCTGAGCAGAGCAGGAGGACATCCCCTCCCTCGATGGCGTCGATCCGCGTCTCGACGTCGACCGCCTCGTCGGTGCCGAGGGCGCGGGTGATCACGTGCTGGAGCGGGAACGAGCTGGCCTGCTCGGGGAGGAGGTGGCCGAGCCGGATGCACTCGTTGACCAGCGAGTGATCGCGCGTGAGCTGCTCGAGGCGATGATCGCGGAGGCGGTATACGCGGCTATCGCCCACGTGCGCGACGGCGATGAAGCCGTCGCGCGCCAGCACGGCCGCGATCGTGGTGCCCATGCCGCGCTTCTCCCGGTCGCGCCGCGCGGCGGAGAAGATGCGGCCGTTCGCGAGCTGGATGCCCGCGACGAGCAGGGGGAGCCCCTGATCGACGTAGCGCGCCTCCGAGCCCCGCGTCGTGGGCGGCCCCACGCCGACGGCGACAGGCCAGGTGGAGTCCGGGTCGTCGAAGAAATCACGCACCGTATCGATCGCCATGCGCGAGGCGACCTCCCCGGCGGCGCGCCCTCCCATGCCGTCGGCCAGGAGGAACAGCCCCCGGGGCTCGAGGATCGCGAAGCTGTCCTCGTTCGTGTCTCGGACCATGCCAGGATGGCTGATCCCGGCGGCTTCAAAAACGAGGTGACGCTGCACGGCGCTGCCCTCCAGCGTGCTCGCAGGCACGCTCTGCCGGACTGCCGGACGACGGGCGCGCGTCTTCCGTCATCGCGTCATCCACACCCTTCCGGCGCCTTCCTCGGACCGATCGCGCGACACGGGGTGCTTCGTCTGCTCATCTTGCCGCCCGCTCCGACTGCTCCCAGCGAGCCTACGCGCCAAGGATCGGTCACGTCCACCAGATCAGGCCTCGGGGCGCGCCCGGCCGCGGCCGTCCGCGCAGAGCTCGGCACGGTGCGCGATTGCGCCTCACGTTGCGCGCCCGTCGCCGTTCCGTTTCCAACGTCTCGATTTGCCGCGGCTTCGGGGCGGCCTCCCGTCGGGCCAGCGAGCCGACCGGGCCGCCGGGCCGAGCGGGGACGCCGGCGCGCGGCGGCCTCGTCACGGGACCGCGAACCGGTCGGCGCCGCCGCCGGAGCACGCGCTCAGCGCGAAGCCGAACCGCCCGTCGTCGGTGCCCTCCTGCATGATGCGCTCGAGGTTGCGGCACGCGTGGCGGAAGACGCCCCGGAGCGCGTAGCGATCCTTGCTGTCCACGACGACCACGACGCCCGTGAGCGTGACCTCGAGGCGGTAGGTGACGGGATCGCCTTCGATGGTGTACCGCGTGGTCGTGAACTCCGACGGGTCGTGGTTCCTGTACGCCTGCCAGATGCACTCGCGCGCCGCGCCGTTGTAGCCGTCGCCGCGCTTGACCACCTCGGTGCCGCACTGCTTGAGCGGCGGCGTGAGCGGCCCGCTCTGCACCTTGTCGGGCGAGGACGAGCAGGAGCTGGCGAGCAGGAAGAGCGCGAGGGAAGCGAGCGATCGGCCTGGCGAGCAAAGCATGGGGACTACTTACCTAACGCGATCCGCGAAAAAGGGATTCTTTTTTTCGGACGGACCGAGCCGGCCGTCGGCGAGGGGCGGCGTCGCTCGTGTTCCGAGGGGCGGCTTTTTTCCGCGCTGGCTTCTCGGGCTGCGGCTCGAGCGCGGCGGCCAGGGCGCCGAGGTCCTGGAGGCCGGCCACGAGCGCGCGCAGGTAGTGCTCCGAGAGCCGCTCGGCGGCGCAGAGCGCCCGGGAGGCGAGCACCTGGGCGTTGTAGGGGCCGGCGTCCTCCGGCACGTTGTCGGCCGCGCGCGCGACGGCGAGCGTGGCGCGCGCGCTCACCAGCGACTCGTGGAACAGCGCGGTGGACAGCGCGCTGCTGAGGGCCTGGGCCTGCCGCTTCACCCGGCGCTCGACGACGTCGCCGTCGCACGGGAGCTCGGCGAGATCGCGCGCGAGCGGCCCGGGGAGGCGCACGTCGCGCGCGGCCACCTCGCCGCGAAGGCGCGCGAGCGAGGGGACGGCGGTCGTCTTCCGCTCGGCGGCGAGCGCGCGCAGGCGGCGGCGCGCTGTCCTCACGACGGCGGGGAAATCGCCGAGCGCGAGCGCCGCGGCCAGGGCGCCGTCGTGAGGGAGGCCGGCGTCGGCGAGGGCGCGGAGGTGGGCCTCGGCGTCGACGCGGGCGCGGTGGAAGGCGGCGTCGAGCGCCGCGAGCCGCGCGGAGGCGCGGGCAGCGAGGCGCGCGCGGGCGCCGCCGTCGAGGGCGCGAGCGCGCTCGAGGAGCGCCTCGACGAGGCGGTAGCCCGCGGGGTCGAAGCGGTGGGCGCCGGCCGCCCGCAGGGCAGCGAGGCGCGCGTCGGCCGGGGACGACCCAGGTTGGGGGGGCGCGGCCAACCCGGGTTGGGGGGGCGCGGCCAACCCGGGTTGGGGAGGCATTGGCATTGTCGGAGAAAAATCCGACGTGGATGTCATCAGGGCGCGCCTCGACGCGGGATCGGCGAGATCTCCACCCGGCGGTTCTTCGCCCGGTTCTCGCTCGTGTCGTTGGGCGCCACCGGGTGCCGCTCTCCGAAGCCGGCCGCGAACAGCGACGTGTCGGGGACCCCCGCCGCGGCGAGCGCCCGCGTCACCGTGAGCGCTCGCTGCGCCGAGAGCTCCCAGTTGTCGGCATAACCGCGGGACGAGCTCGTGAGCGGGCGGTCGTCCGTGAAGCCGCTCACCATGATGAGCTCGTCATGATGCTCGAGGTACGCCTTGAGCGGGTCGGCCAGCGCGCGGAGCAGCGCGATGCCCGCAGGCTGAAGCTCGGCCGAGTTGAGCTCGAACAGGATGCTGCCGCGGATCCCGATGCGCCCCTCCGTCAGGGTGATCCTTCCCTCGGCCAGCGGCCCGGCCAGGGCGCTCTCGAGAGCCTCCAGACGCGCGCGCTCCGTCGCGCGGGTCGCGCGCTCGGCGGCGAGATCGCGGGCCAGATCGACCTGAAACGAGATCGCCCAGACGAAAAAGAGCACGAAGAGGCCGAAGAGACAGGCCATGAGGTCGCCGAAGACCGGCCAGACCGCCGCCTGCTCGGGGACATCGTCTTCGGCCGGCGTCAGGGACATCGCCTCGCTCTCGCGGCTGACGTCAGCAAACGCGGTGAGCTCTCGCCACGATCCGCGGAGCCCACGATCTCGAGGCGCGAGAGACCAGGGCCAGACGCACGCGAGGCGCGGCGCATCAGCTCGTCTTGCTCCTCAGCGCCCGCAGCTCGGAGAAGAGCTCGCGCTGGAACTGCAGCGAGTGATCGAAGACCTCACGGGTCTGGTCGAGGTAAGCGCCGAGGAGATCCGTCGCCTCGCCGTGCTCCCGGCGCTCGATCGCGTCCTCGATCGCCCCCAGGCTGTTCAGCCAGCGATCGCTCGCGTCGCGGTAACGGTCAACCGCAACGGTAAACATTTCCGCCACAGACGTCATCTCGGCACCGCCGGCCCGCACGAGCTCCGAGGCCTCCCGCACCACCGCTGCGGTTGCCTCGAGGCTCTCGCCGAGGCCGCGCGCGTGAGCGCTGAGCCGCTCGGCGAGCCCGTCGGCCGCCTCCCGCCGCGCTCCGTCGAGCCGCTCCTCGAACGCCAGCAGCCGCGCCGCCTGCTCCGCCAGCTGCGCCCGCGCCGCCTCGCCCAGCGCCGCCACGCGCGCCTCGGCGCGTGCCTCGCGCTCCGCCCCGCTGCGCTCCGCCGCTTCCGCAAGCGCGGCCACGCGCTCCGCCTGCTCCCGCGCGCTCCCGGCCATCCCCGCCGTCGCCTCCGACAGCTTCTCCAGCAGCGCATCCAGCCGCGCGTCCCGCGCTGCGTCCGCCTCCGCACGCGCCGACAGCCGCTCCGACGCCTCCCCGATCAGCCGCGACGCCGCCTCGGGCGCCGCCTGCGCCGACCGCGCCGCCTCCGACAGCGCGCCCGACAGCGCCTCGCCCAGCGCCGTCAGGTGCGCCGCACGCTCCGCGTCCAGCTCCGCCTGCCGCTTCGCCGCTTCCGCTGCGCGCGCCGCGTGCGCTCGCTCCAGCCGCTCGATCGCCTCCCCCACCACCGACGAGAGCCGCTCCGCCTGGCCCTCCAGCCTCGACGCCGACGCCGTCTCGAGCTCGCGCCGGCGCGCGGTAGCCTCCTGGTCGAGCCGCGCGAGCCGCTTCGCAGCGCCCTCTTCCATCCGCTCCAGCCGCGACGCCACGCCCCCTTCAAGCTGCTCCAGCCGCGACGCCACGCCCCCTTCCAGCTGCGCCAGGCTCTCGCCGAGGCCGCGCGCGTGGGCGCTGAGCCGCTCGGCGAGCCCGTCGGCCGCCTCCCGCCGCGCTCCGTCGAGCCGCTCCTCGAACGCCAGCAGCCGCGCCGCCTGCTCCGCCAGCTGCGCCCGCGCCGCCTCGCCCAGCGCCGCCACGCGCGCCTCCGCCCGCGCCTCGCGCTCCACACCGCTGCGCTCCGCCGCCTCCGCCAGCGCGGCCACGCGCTCCGCCTGCTCCCGCGCGCTCCCGGCCATCCCCGCCGTCGCTTCCGACAGCTTCTTCAGCAGCGCGTCCAGCCTCACATCCCGCGCTGCGTCCGCCTCCGCACGCGCCGACAGCCGCTCCGACGCCTCCCCGATCAGCCGCGACGCCGCCTCCGGCGCCGCCTGCGCCGCTCGCGCCGCCTCCGACAGCGCGCCCGACAGCGCCTCGCCCAGCGCCGTCAGGTGCGCCGCACGCTCCGCGTCCAGCTCCGCCTGCCGCTTCGCCGCTTCCGCTGCGCGCGCCGCGTGCGCTCGCTCCAGCCGCTCGATCGCCTCCCCCACCACCGACGACAGCCGCTCCGCCTGATCCTCCAGCCGCGACGCCGATGCCGTCTCCAACTCGTGCCGGCGCGCGGCGGCCTCCTGGTCGAGCCGCTCGAGACGCTTCGCAGCGCCCTCTTCCATCCGCTCCAGCCGCGACGCCACGCCCCCTTCCATCTGCTCCAGCCGCGACGCCACGCCCCCTTCCAGCTGCGCCAGGCTCTCGCCGAGGCCGCGCGCGTGAGCGCTGAGCCGCTCGGCGAGCCCGTCGGCCGCCTCCCGTCGCGCTCCGTCGAGCCGCGCCTCGAACGCCAGCAGCCGCGCCGCCTGCTCCGCCAGCTGCGCCCGCGCCGCCTCGCCCAGCGCCGCCACGCGCGCCTCCGCCCGCGCCTCGCGCTCCGCGCCGCTGCGCTCCGCCGCCTCCGCCAGCACGGCCACGCGCTCCGCCTGCTCCCGCGCGCTCCCGGCCATCCCCGCCGTCGCCTCCGACAGCTTCTCCAGCAGCGCATCCAGCCGCGCGTCCCGCGCTGCGTCCGCCTCCGCACGCACCGACAGCCGCTCCGACGCCTCCCCGATCAGCCGCGACGCCGCCTCGGGCGCCGCCTGCGCCGACCGCGCCGCCTCCGACAGCGCGCCCGACAGCGCCTCGCCCAGCGCCGTCAGGTGCGCCGCACGCTCCGCGTCCAGCTCCGCCTGCCGCTTCGCCGCTTCCGCTGCGCGCGCCGCGTGCGCTCGCTCCAGCCGCTCGATCGCCTCCCCCACCACCGACGACAGCCGCTCCGCCTGGCCCTCCAGCCTCGACGCCGACGCGACGTCCGCCTCGCGCCGCGCGCGCGCCTCCTCGTCGAGGCGCCGCTCGACCGCCTGCAGCGCGCCGCCCGCGACCGCGCCAGCGCGCTCCACCGCCTCCGCCAGGATCGGCCTGACCACGCTCGCCGCGACGTCGGCGGTCTGCCGGAGGCCCGCGGCAATGTCCCCGCGGACCTCGGCCGCGGCGGCCGCGAACGAGGCGGCGGCCTGGCGCGCGCCCTCCACCTGGACAGCGAGCAGCCGCTCCTCGAGGCGCTCGAGGCGGCCCGTGGCCTCGCGGAGCGACGCCGCCGCGGCGGGGAGCGCCTCGCCCTGTCGCGCGAGCGCCTCCAGCGCCGCGAGCTGCCGCCCCGCCACCGTGAGCGCCGCGAGCGGGCCCGACGCGTAGACCTGGAGCGCCGCCGCGGCCCGCGCCTCGGCCCGGCGCAGGAGCACGCCGGCGAGCCCGAGCATCCCCGACGCCGCGACGCCCGCCGCCGACGTGCCGAACGCGCGCGAGAGGCCCTGCATGGGCGCGGCCAGGCTCTCCCGCAGCGCGTCGACGTCGGCGCTCAGCGTCAGCGCCTCGCGGGCCCCCCGCAGCGTCTCGAACAGGCCGAGGAACGTGCCGAGCAGCCCGATCATCACGAGCAGGCCGACGAGGTACGACGCGAACGTCGTGCCCGCCGGGGGCAGCGCCGCGCCGGCGATCCGCGCCTCGAGCATCGATCGGAGCGGCGCGCCGCTCTGCTCGATCGCCGCCCGCGTCGCCGGCCGCGGCAGCGCGCCGAGCTCGCGCTCGATCCGGGCAGCCCGCCCCGCGCGCGCGAACAGCTCGAGCGTGCCGAGCGCGAGCCCCAGCGCGATGAGCTGCACGAGGCGGTACGCGAGCGGATCCGCCCCGCGGTAGACGAGCGCCGCCCGCCCCACCAGGGCGAGGCCGACCCCGCCGGTGAGGAGCACCAGGATCCGCGTCGTCCACTGCCGCGCCATCGCGAGCCGCATCATGAAGCCCCCCGCGAGCTACGCGGGCGCGCCCGCCGCCGCCGCCCCGTCCACCAGCGAGAGAAGCCGGCCCGCCTCGTGCGCGAGCACCGCCTGGACCACGAGCTCCATGCGCTGGAGCTCCCGCAGGAGCCACTGCTCCTGCCCGAACCAGCCCGCGACGTCCTCGACCCCGGCCCCCTCCGGCAGCGCGCCCACGGCCCCGCGGAAGGCCCGCGCGAAGGCGCGCGAGAGCCCGGGGACGAGCTCGGCGAGCGCGCGCTCGCGCCGCTTCTGGGTCGCGGCGGAGATCGCGGCGTCGAGCCGCTCGAGCCGCGCCGCCTCCGGGCCGAGCGCCCGCAGCGAAGGCGCGAGCTCCTCGCGCAGCGCGCGCGTATCGAGGCGAATGCGGCCGAGGAGGCGGCCCATGAGCTCTCCGAACGGCTCCCAGATCTGCCCCACCGCGGACGCGAGCGGGCGCCCCCCGCGGTCGCGGGCGGCGCGCGCGGGCAGCAGCCCGGTCTGCTCCAGCGCCGCGTGCACCGCCGCCGCGTCGGGGAGCTTGTTCCGCCGGTGGAACGGGGCGGCGAACACCTGGTCGAGCGCCTCCGCGAGCTCGCCGAGGTGATCGGCGGCGAGCGCCCGGACCTCGGCGCGAGCGCCCTCGGACGCCGGCGGCGGCGCGGCGTGGCGGTCGAGGAGCGAGAGCTCGCGCGCGAGCGAGACGCTCCCGTGCAGGTCCATGAGCCCGGCCAGGACCGCCGCAGGATCGGCGAGATCCGCGAGCGGCGCGCGCGGGCCCTCCGCGAGCGCCGAGACGGCGGCCGCGAGGGGGCGCGAGATCAAAGGCCCGCGGCGGGGAGCCCCGGCTACGGGGTGAAGCGTTCGCACAGCGGCGCGTTGTTAGCCGTCGCGGCGCGGAGCCGCAAGCCTGTCCGTCGCCCCGCCCGCGGCGCGCGTCCCGCGCCTCACTGCTTGATGGACGGCGCCTGCGCGCTCGTGGCCCACAGCGCGAACGAGATCTGGTCGGCGCCCTTCGCGACCGCCGACTTGATGAGATCCGCGCCGCCGTGCCCGGCGTTCCGCTCGATGCGGAGCAGGACGGGACCGCCCGCGCTCGCAGATTGCAGCGCGGCGGCGAACTTGCGCGCGTGCATGGGGTCGACCCGATCGTCGCTGTCGGCCGACAGCACGAGGACCGGCGGATACCGCTTCCCCGCCTGGACGTGGTGATAGGGGGAGTAGGCGTAGAGCGCCTTGAACTGCTCCGGATCGTCGGCGGAGCCATACTCGCTGATCCACGTCTTGCCGGAGCCGAACAGGTGGTATCGCACCATGTCGAGCAGGGGGACGCCGCAGAGGACGGCCCCGAACAGATCGGGCCGCTGCGTGAGCGCGGCGCCGACGAGCAGGCCGCCGTTCGAGCCGCCCAGGATGGCGAGCCGCTCGGGCCGCGTGTAGCCCTCGCCGACCAGGTGCTCCGCGGCGGCGATGAAGTCGTCGAAGACGTTCTGCTTCTTGAGCAGCATCCCGTCCCGGTGCCACGCCTCTCCGTACTCGCCGCCGCCGCGCAGGTTCGCCACCGCGTACACGCCGCCCCGCTCGAGCCAGGGGTACATCGAGGAGGTGAACGCGGGGGTCTGCGACATCTGGAACCCGCCGTAGCCGTAGAGCAGCGCGCGGGAGCTCCCGTCCTTCTTCATGTCCTTGCGGCGGACGATGAACATCGAGATCTTCGTGCCGTCCTTGGAGGGGAAGAAGGCCTGCTCGACGCTGAAGGGCGACGGATCGATGGGCACCTCGATGCGCGCGTAGAGCTCGGTCCGACCCGTCTTGATCGAGGTCGCGTGGATCTCGTGAGGCGAGGTGTAGGACTCGAACGAGAAATACGCCTCGTCCTCGTCGGGCAGCCCGGAAGGGCCGCCGACGGTGCCGATGCCCGGCAGCGGGACCTCGCGGACCAGCTTGCCGTCGAGCGCGCGCACCTCGACCCGGCTCGAAGCGTCCTTGAGATAGCTCAGCGCGAGGTGCCCACCCACGATGGAGACGCTGTCCAGCGTGGCGTCCGGGCGCTCCGGGACGATCTCCTTCCATGCGGCGCGATCCGGCCTGTCCGGATCGACCTCGAAGACGCGGTAATGCGGCGCGCCCTCGTCGGTGTGGACGTAGAACCGGTCCTTGTAGACCTCGACGGTGTAGTGGGCGTCGCGCCCGACCGCGAGCGGCTTGTCCGCGGCGGGGCCGCCCGGCCTGCGGAGATCGCGAAAGTAGACGTCAGCCGAGGTCCACCCGTGAGAGACGGTGAGCACCAGGAAGCGGCCATCCTTGGAGAGGGACGCGTTAAGGAACGTCCTTGGATCGCCCGTCCTGCCGCGCACCACGCGATCCTGCTTCGGATCCTGGCCGAGCCGGTGGAAGCGCACCTCGGCGTAACCCGGCCGCTCGGCGACCGGGATGGACGGGTCCGTGGGGAGCCAGACGTAGTAGAAGCCGTCGCCGGAGGGCGTCCACGACGCAACCGCGTACTTGGCCCCTTCGATGACGTCCACCTCGGAGCGCTTGCCGGACGCGACATCCATCACATAGAGGGTCGCTTCATCCGAGTTGTTCTGCTGGATCTTGTAGGCGACGTTCTTGCCATCCCACGACACCTCCCATCCGCCCAGCGAGACGCTGCCGTCCTCGGACCAGGTATTCGGGTCGAACAGCACGCGCTCCTCGCCGCTCTTTCCCTCCTTCCAGTAGACGACCGACTTCTCCTTCGTCGCGTGCCGCCGGCTCAGGAAGTACCGGCCCCGGCGGTGGCGCGGGGCGGAGACCGCATCGATGTAGAAGAGCTGCTTCAGCCTTGACGCGATCGCGTCCCGCTCGGGGAGCCGGGCGAGCTCGGCGCGCGTGAACGCGTCCTGAGCCTTCATCCACTCCTTCACCTCGGGCGCGCTGCCGTCCTCGAGCCAGCGGTACGGGTCGGTGATCTCGATCCCATGCACGGCGTTCGTCACCGGGGCGACGCGGGTGGGCGGGTACGCGGGGCGGCTCGGGTTTTCAGGGGCGGGCGCGGCGCTGGCCGCGGTGGGGAGCAGAGAGGAGCTTGCGGTCATGGTCGGCCCCGATGGGTGTGCCTCGCCACCTCCGCAGGCGCCAGCGAGAAACGCCGAGAGGAGCAGGCAGGGAGAGTACTTCATGGTGCGACAAGCATACCGTGCCCCAGCCGACAGGGGCACGCGGGTTCGCGGGGCTCGCGCCGGGGCGCGAGCGCCGTGCGAGGCAGGTCGCCGGGGAGGGCCGTGTTCCCGCGCCGGCCAGAGGGCGGGAGGTCACATGATGGGCTGGAATATCCGGTAGATACACTTCGAGCGCGCTTCTCGTCGTGTCCTGGCCTGGTGTTCGTGGCGGAGCTGGAGGGCCGGCTGCGGCATGACATCTCTTGATTCTCGAGAAGGCGTTTGCTCCTCTTACCCCCTCACCTCGAACGATGCCTCCGCGCGGCACACAACTCTCGGCGCCGAGCCACAGCGCTGCTGCCGGCTCCTTCCTGTCGATTCTCGTCTTTTCCGACGAGCTCGCGCCCGGCGCAGCGAGCCGCCTCCGCGCCGAGGTGCTCGCCGGCATCCCGCTGGACGGCGTCGACGCCCGAGGCCCGGCCGAGAAGCTCCCCGAGCTCCTGAGGGCGGCCGTCGAGCTGACCCGCGCCGGCGATCTCGGGCTTCGCCTTGCGAAGGCGGCAGACCCGCGCCGCTTCGGGGTCGTCACCTATGCTGCCTCCACGAGCCCCACGCTTCGCGCCGCCTACGAGCGGACCGCTCGCTACATGGGGCTCTGGAACGAAGGAGTCCGCCTCGAGCTCGATCGCGATCGCGCGGCGTGCCTCACGTCGATCGTGCTCCGGTTTCAGGGGAAAACGGCCATGGCCGCTCCGGATGGCCTTCGCCAGCTCGCGGAGCTCGGCAGCGCCGCCATGCTGATGCTCGGCCGCTCCTTCACCGGCGCGCCGATCTCCCCGGTGCGCGTCGAGCTCGCGTCCTCGGCCCCGGCCGACGTGCGGCCTCACGAGCGCCTGTTCGCCGCGCCGATCGCCTGGAACGCGCCGGTGCCGCGGCTGATCTTCGATGACGCCGTGCTCGACCAGCCGCTGCCGCAGCACGACGCCGTGCTCCAGGAGCTCGTCTCCCGCTCTGCAGAGGCGCTCCTCGCCGCCCTGGCGACCCGGGAGACCTGGTGCGCGAGGACGCGGGAGGCGGTCGCCGCCCTCCTGCGGGACGGCTCGCCCGACATCGCCGGTGTCGCGAAGGCGCTGGGGACGAGCCGGCGCACGCTCCAGCGCAGGCTCACGAGCGAGGGCCAGACCTTCGAGTCGGTGCTCGATCAGGTCCGATACGAGATGGCGGCGGGCTTCCTCGCCGACGAGCAGCGATCGATCGCCGACGTCGCGTGGCTCGTCGGGTTCCGCGAGCTCAGCGCCTTCTATCGGGCATTCCGGCGGTGGAGCGGGCGCACGCCGGCCGAGTACCGCGCTTCACTGGCGTCAGGCGCCAGGACACAGCCGCGTCCGGACAGGGCCCCGGCGCGCCGGGTCCCCTAGCGCGCCGGGCCCGCGCGCAGGCCCCATCCCTGGCAGCGCGCGGCCTCTGGCGAGCTCGCAGAACACCGTGCGCTTGGCGTCGCGCGCCACCTTTCTGGCGCGTCCGGACAATGTACGCCGTCGAGCAAGGCGCTAGGGTCGAGTCATCGAAGCCGCCACGCTGCGCCCAGCGGGACGATCCGCGCGCACGCCGCTTCGACAAGAGCTTTACCACCAGCGGTTCGGCGAGCGCGCTCGCCGCAACCCCACACGGAGCCCCCATGGCAACGCACAGCCTCACCCTTCCCGGCCAAGGCCACGTCGATGTCATCGTCGACGCGTACGGCGCCGGACACCCGTTCCTGCTCCTGCACGGCGGCGCCGGTCCCCAGTCCGTGGCCGGCTTCGCCAAGACACTTGCCGAACGCAACCACGCCCGGGTGATTGTTCCCACCCACCCCGGCTTCGACGGGACCCACCGCCCGCAATGGCTGACCACCATCGCTGGCCTCGCCGAGCTCTACAGAACCCTGCTCGATCAGCTCGAGCTCGTCGACGTCACCGTCGTCGGCAGCTCCATTGGCGGCTGGATCGCCGCCGAGCTCGCCCTCCTGCAGAGCCAGCGCATCCGCAGCACGATCCTCGTCGACGCGGTCGGCATCGACGTCGCCGGCCAGCCCGTCGCCGACATCTTCTCTCTCACCCTCGCCCAGCTGGCGGAGCGCAGCTACCACAACCCCGAACGGTTCCGCATCGACCCGGCCAGCCTCAGCGACAGCCAGCGCGCCGCCATGGCCGCCAATCGGGCCACCCTGCGCACCTACGGTGGCACGATGACCGATCCGACCTTACGCCCACGGCTGGCCGCCATCTCCCAGCCCACCCTCGTCCTCTGGGGCGACAGCGACGGGATCTGCACCCCAGACTACGGCCGCGCCTACGCCGCCGCCATCCCCGGCGCCCGCTTCGCGCTGCTCCCCAACGCCGGTCATCTCCCCCAGATCGAAACCCCCGAGCCCCTCCTCAAGCTCGTCTGGGACTTCGCCGAACCCCACGCCACCCACCGACCCGCCGCTCGCTGACCCAAGCTCATGCCCGCGCTCCTCGACGAAAATAGGCCCGTGAGGCTCAGAGGACACCGATGCCGGCCGGGCTCCCGCCGGGGCCGAAGCGCTCCTCCGGCGCCCTGTCGCCGTCGACGGTCCTCGGGAGCCCGCCGTATTCGCCGATCTTGGTGAGCCTGCCGTCGCCCTCGATCCGCCAGGCGCCCACGCTCCCGGAGCCCGGCAGGACGTCATAGAGGAACCGGCCATCGGGGCTGATGCCGAGATCGAGCGGCGTCGAGCCCTGCTGGCTCGCGCCGGGGGTGCCCGCGCGCTCGTCGGTGAGGCCGGCCTGCTCGTCGAGCACCGTCAGGCTGCCGTCGTCGCCGATACGGAAGCTCGAGATCGTGCCCGAGGTGTAATTCGCGGTGAACGCGAACTCCCCGTTGTTCTCGAGCCAGCACGGATCGAGCTGGCTCACCTTCGCGGTCCGCGTGATCGGCGTGAGCGTCCCGTCCGCGTTGATCTGGAACGATCCGGCCGCGCCGGCGAGATCATCGCCGCCAACGAACATGGCCGTGAGCAGGTGCCCGGCCGCGTCGAACGAGAACCCGAACGGGCCGTCGTTGTCGAGGTCGGTCCGCGTGAACGTCTGCGCGAGCTGGCCGTCATCGAGCACGTCGAACACGAGCACCCGGCTCGGGCCGGTCGGGGTCACGCCGTCGATCAGGCCCGCGGCGGGCCCGTCCTTGATCGTGACGACGAGCTGCCTCCCGTTCGGCGTGAAGGACGCCTGCGCCGGGTTGAACAGCGTGTCCGGCGGGCTGGCCTGGTTCGCGGAGAGCGGCCGGGTCGAGCCGGGGATCGGCGTGAGCTTCCCCTGGTCGCTCAGGCGGAAGCCGGTGACGCTCCCCTCGCCGGCGCCGTTCAGCGCATAGACGAGATCGCCGTGCTGGGTCACGCTGTTCGGGAAGCCCGGCCCGGCGCCATCGCTCGTGGGCTGGACGTCGGTGACCTCGAGGGTGTCCTTTCCGACGCGGAGCACGGAGAGCGTGTCGCTGCCGGCGTTCGTGACGAGGAGGAATGCCCGGTCCCGGCTGAGCACCATCGAATGGGACGAGCCGAGGCCGTCGCCGGCGAAGCGCGCCGAGGGCCCGGACCCCTGGCCGCCGGTGTCGACGTGATCTGCGAGCTCGAGCGATCCATCGGCGAACCTGCGGTACACGGTGACCTGGTTGGCAGGTTCGCCGGCGTCGTGCGTGTTGTTATGGTTCGTCCCCACGAACACGAATCCGACGGCGCTCTGGCCGTCCGCGGGATTCTCGGGTTCACCCCCGCAGGCGCTCAGACAGGCCGACGCGAGGGATATGAGCAACAGGGCGCCAATTGATCTTCTCATAGCTGCCTCTCCATTCTCAGATGGTTTGCGCTGACCGCAGCGCGCCATGCGAGCATTGCGGCCGTCGTGCGGCGTCCACGGGCGAGCCCGTGTCCGGATACGGCTGCATGCTTCGGCGATCGGCGGACCGCCCCGCTCGTGTCGAGCGGTGCCCAGTCCTACGGCGAAGGCGCCGAGCGGTTTCTGGGTGAGCTCGATCTTTCAGATCGAGGCGGCCACGGGGGCGGAACGTGAGAAAGGAAACGAAGGACGTCGCTGGAAGCGGCCGGACTACATGTCCTGGACGACCGCGGCCTTCTGCTGCAGCGCGCGGGCATCGCGCAGCGGCGAGTCGCCGAACATGCGCGAATACTCGCGGCTGAACTGCGAGGCGCTCGTGTAGCCGACCTGGAACGCCGAGACCTCGGCGCCCACGCCCTCTTCGACCATCAAGCGGCGCGCCTCCAGCAGGCGCAGGCGCTTCTGGTACTGGAGCGGGCTCATCGCGGTGGCCTCCTTGAACCGCTTGAAGAACGCCGCCCGGCTCATCCCTGCGGCGCGCGCGAGCGCGGCGATGTCGACGTCCTCGTCGAGCGACGCCTGCAGGTGATAGACCGCCTCGGCGATGCGGTGCGCCTGGCTGCCCGCGCGCACGAGCTGGCGGATCGCCGGGCCGTCGGGGCCTTTCAGCAGGTGAAAGGTCAGCTCCTTCCTTACGAGCGGCGCGAGCACGGTCGCGTCTTCGGGCGTCTCGATCAGCGCGCCCAGCCGGACCGCGGCGTCGAGCATGCGGTCGCTCGCCTTGCCGATGAAGATCGCGCGCCCCGGCTTCTCGAGGCCATCCGGCCGCGCGCGGTCGAGCTGCGCCGCGACCTCGCGCAGCAGGGCCGCATCGAAGTCCATCTTCAGGCCGAGGAGCGGCTGCGCCGGCGATACGCCCGTCACCCGGCTCGTCACCGGCAGGTCGATGGGGCTGACGATGTAGTGCGGCTCGCGCTCGCGAAAGACCTGCCGCTCGAGCAGGATCTCCTTCGTGCCCTGGACGACGACGCAGAACGACGCGCGCCAGTGCCGCTTCGCGCGCTGGTGCGGGCGCGAGACTTTGATGCAAGAAACTCCGGGCACCGGCGAGGCGTGCACGCCGTCGCTGGGGCACCAGCGCGCGATGAGGGTCTTCAATTCGTCGCGCCCGAAGCTCACGGTGGCAGCCTAGCCGCGCGTGGACGATCGGGCAAGAACTGGAGACGGCCGTGTATTTCGCGTGCTCCGCGGCGGTGCCATGGTGGATCGCGAACCAAGGAGAGGTGTCCCATGCGTATCTTCCTGACGGGAGCCAGCGGCTTCATCGGATCTGCCATCGTCCCCGAGCTCGCGCGCGCCGGCCATCGCGTGCTCGGCCTCGCGCGCTCGGACGCGTCCGCCGAACGGCTCGCCGCCGCCGGCGTCGACGTGCACCGCGGCTCGCTCACCGATCTCGATGGCCTGCGCCGCGGCGCCGCCGCCTGCGACGGGGTGATCCATTGCGCGTTCTCCCACGACGACTTCGCCGACTACGCCGGTAACTGCGAGAAGGACCGCGGCGCGATCGAGGCGCTCGGCGGCGCGCTGGCCGGCTCCGGGCGCCCGCTCGTCATCGCCTCCGGCATCGCGCGCTTCGCGCCGGGGCGGGTCGCCACCGAGGACGAGGCGCCCGACGCGTCGGCCGGCGGCCTGCGGGCCGCCTCCGAGCAGCTCGCCCTCTCGTTCGCGAGCCGCGGCGTGCGCGTGTCCTCGCTGCGACTGCCGCCATCGGTCCACGATGACGGCGACCACGGGTTCGTCCCGATGCTGATCGAGCTCGCGCGCAAGACCGGGCGCTCCGGGTACGTCGGTGGCGGCGAGAACCGGTGGCCCGCTGTGCATCGGCGCGACGCCGCGCGGCTGTTCGTCCTCGCGCTCGAGAAGGCGCCGGCCGGCGCGCGACTCCACGCGATCGGCGACGAGGGGATCCCGACCCGCGACATCGCCGGTGTGATCGGCCGCAAGCTCGGTTTGCCGGTCGAGTCGGTCCCCAAGGAGCACTTCGGCTGGCTCGGCGGGTTCTTCGCGCTCGACACCCCCGCGTCGAGCGCGCTCACGCAGGCGCGGTTCGGCTGGAAGCCCGAGAAGGCGGGGCTGCTCGCCGACCTCGAGCACGGCACGTACTTCGCGCGCGCATAGCGCGCGTACGCGATCCCGGCCCGCGCGGCCGAGCTCCAGGCGCGCCGAACGCCGCCCGACCTCCAGGACGAGCTCGCCGGCAGCGGCCAGGAGGAATCCGCGGAAAGACCCCCATTTCCTCGTCCAGGCGCACGAACGCCGCGCAACGCAGCCTCCTCGGTCGTCATCTCGGAGAACGGGTGGGCCCTCCTCGGCTTGCTCCCGGCATTTCCATGGCGCGCTCCTCCGGACGGCGAAACCTCCTCATCTCGCGCGGCTGGGTCCAGGCGACGGCCCTCGTTTTCCTGCTCGGGTTCTTCGTGCTCGGCCTGCTCGCCTACCGCACCTACGCGGCACAGCCACCCATCCCCGCCCGGGTGGTCGACCCTGCGGGGCGCGTTCTGTTCACGGGCGACGACGTGCTCACGGGTCAGGAGCTGTTCCTGCGGAACGGGCTCATGGAATACGGATCCGTCTTCGGCCACGGCGCCTACCTCGGCCCGGATTTCACCGCCGATTACCTCCGCCGGGCCGCCTCCCACGCCGCCTCTCGCCACGGCGGCGTGGGCTCGGCGGAGGCGCTCGCGCGCACCGTCAGCGATTTTCGTCAAAACCGCTATGATCCCGCGACAAAGACGCTGGTCTTCACCGATGCCCAGGCAGAGGCCTTCGAGCTGCTGAAGGATCACTATCGCCGCTTCTTCGCCCAGCCCAGCGCCAAGCACGGCCTGCGCACCGGCCTCTTCTCGGACGCGCGCGAGCTCTCGCAGCTCACCTCGTTCTTCGCCTGGACGGCCTGGACCGCCGCGGCGGAGCGCCCCGGAGAGGCCTACTCGTACACAAACAACTGGCCTCCAGAGCCGCTCGTCCGGAACCAGCCCACGGGCGAGCTGGTGGTATGGAGCGTGCTCTCGCTCATCGCGCTCCTCGGCGGGACAGGCCTGCTCTTCGCGGCCTTCGGGCGATGGCGCTTCCTCGGCTGGCACGGGCGGGAAGGGCACCGGCTCAGCTTCCGCCAGCCGGGCGAGGTCGCCCTGACCCCAGCCCAGCGCGCGACGGCGTGGTTCTTCCTGGTCATGGCGTTGCTGTTCACCCTCCAGTCCGTCCTCGGAGGCGCCACGCAGCATTATCGCGCCGAGCTGTCCAGCTTCTTCGGGTTCAACCTGGCCGGGGCCTTCCCCTTCAACCTGGTGCGCACGTGGCACCTGCAGCTCGCCATCTTCTGGGTCGCGGTCTCCTATCTCGGCGCGGGCATCTTCATCGCGCCCATGATCAGCGGGCGCGAGCCGAGAGGCCAGAGCTGGCTCGCCTATGGCCTGCTCGGGGCGCTCGTCATCGTCGTCGTGGGCAGCCTCCTCGGCGAGCTCCTCGGCATCCACGGCGCGTCGGACAGCATCTGGTTCGCGCTCCAAGGGTTCGAGTACCTCGATCTGGGCCGCTTCTGGCAGGTGCTCCTGACGCTCGGCCTGTTCGCCTGGGTGGCGCTGCTCTTGCGCGGGCTCCGGGGTCGGCTCGCCGTCGAGCACCGGGGCAACATGCCCTGGCTCTTCTTCTTCGCCGCGCTGGCCATCCCGGCCTTCTACGCCGTAGGCCTCCTCGCGCACCCGCGCGCGAACTTCACGAGCACCGACTTCTGGCGCTTCTGGGTTGTGCACCTCTGGGTGGAGGACTTCCTCGAGCTGTTCACCACGCTCATGGTGGCCTATCTCTTCGTCCTGCTCGGGGTGGTGGCCGAGGCGATCGCGCTGCGGCTCATCTACCTGGAGGTCATCCTCTATTCGGCGGGCGGGGTGATCGGCACCATGCACCACCTGTACTTCTCCGGCACGCCCGTGGAGCACATGGCGCTCGGCGCCTTCTTCTCGGCCGCGGAGGTGATCCCGTTGACCTTCCTCACGGTCGAGGCGTGGACCTTCCTCCGCCTGGGCATCGTGCAAGGAGGACAGTCGACGAAGCCCTTCCCGCATCGCTGGGCGATCATGTTCCTGGTGGCCGTGGGGTTCTGGAACTTCCTCGGGGCCGGGATCTTCGGGTTCCTGATCAACTTGCCGATCGTGTCCTATTACGAGATCGGCACCGCGCTGACCGCCAACCACGGGCACGCCTCGATGATGGGCGTCTATGGCATGCTGGCCGCCGGGCTCGCGCTCTTCGCGCTGCGCTACCTGATGCCCGCCGCGCGGTGGTCCGACAGGGCGGCCAAGATCAGCTTCTGGTCGCTGAACGTCGGGCTCGCGTGGATGGTCTTTGCCACGCTGTTCCCGCTCGGGCTCATGCAGCTCCACCACGCGGTGAGCTACGGGTATTTCGAGGCTCGAGAGCTCCAGTACCTGACGAACCCCACGAACCGCCTCATGGAGTGGATGCGCCTGCCGGGCGACGTGCTCTTCATCGTCGGCGGCACCCTGCCGCTCCTCCTCCTCGCCTACCGCGGCGTCCGCCATCGCGTTCCGCAGCTCGCGGGACCGGAAGCCCAGGACAACCTCTTCACCGAGATCGAGGCGCCCCCGGACAGCGCCGGGAGGGCAGCGCCCTCGGGCGCGGGGCAGGGCGACCTGTCGTGAGCGTCGCGCCGGAGGCGCTGCTCGGCGCCGGATATGCGGTGCTTCTCCTGGGGATCGCCGCCGGGATCCGGGCGTGCGGAGGAGCCAGGGCCGAGCCCGCGCCAGGGTGGCCACACGACGACGCGCGCCGCTTTCACCTCGGCCTTTCGCTCGTGGTCCTGCTCGTGGGCGATTGCATCGTCGGGGCGGTCGCGCTACGGAATCACAGCCTCGCTGATCTCGGGATCCTTGGCTGCGCCGCGGCGCTCGTGACGGGGGCCCTCGCCAGGGGCCTTGCCGCGTTCTCCCGGGGCGGCCGCCGCGCCTAGATCGGCTGTTCCAGGCGCGGTGGAGGAGGTTGTCCGAGGAGGGCCCTGCTTCATCGAGAGGAGGCCACACGATGACCGAGAGTCTGAAGAAGCCAGGGTCAGGCAAAGGGCAGCCCGAGAGGGACGAGGCCGAGCGCTTCCATTCGCTGCTCGTCCCCGTCGATCTGACGGCCATTTCGGACCGCGTCCTCGGCCGAGTTGCGCTTCTGCCTCTGGCCGATGGAGCTCGCGTCACGCTGCTCCACGTCGTTCCCGGCAACCTCCCCGCCAGGGCCCAGGACCGCGCCGAGCAGGATGCCAGAAAATCACTCGTGAACGAGGCGCGGCATCTCGCGAAGACCCTGCCCGAGGGCGTCGACGTCGAACCGGTGGTGAAGGTCGGCAGCGCGGCCGCGGAGATCGCAGGCTGCGCGACCTCGACGAGGGCCGAGCTCATCGTCATGGGTCGCGGCGGCAGCCGCGCGCTCCGGGACACCTTTCTCGGCTCGACCGCGGAGCGCGTCATCCGCCGCGGGCAGCTCCCGGTCCTGGCGGTCCGGCTGGCTCCTCGCGCGGCGTACAGCCTGCCCGCGGTCGCCCTCGATCTCGAGCAAGGATCCACGGAGGTGCTCGCGCTGATGCTCCGGCTGATTCCGACCCCGCGGCCGCGTGTCACGGTGATCCATGCGTTCGACACTCCCTATCGTGGAGCCATCTATCGCAGCCTCTCGGAGGAGGACGCAGAGGCATGGAGCAGCGAGCTCGAGCGAGCAGCTACACAGCAGCTCGTGAAGCTGCTCGCTGCCTCGCTCGCGCAGGCGAAGGTGCAGCCAGCAGAGGCGCCGCGCTGGAAGATGCATGTTCGATGCGGCTCCGCGCGGCGCGTGATCGAGAAGGCGGTCAAGAAGGCAGACAGCGACCTCCTGGTGCTCGGCACCCACGGCTACTCCGGGGTCGCTCACGCGTTCCTCGGAACGGTCGCTGGAGACGTGCTGCGTGAGGTCGCCAGCGACGTGCTGATCGTGCCTGCTCGGCCACGCGCCGAGGAGCCCGAATGAGGCTGAACCGTCCTCAGGAGTCGCGGTGTGGAGTGAGCGGAGACGGAGTGTCGGCGGCTCCCGCAGCGCGGCGGCGGAACAGCGCCACACGCGCCAAGAGCACCGTGGTCACAGGGATGGTGATGGAGAGCATGATGATGATGAGCCACGGGTGCAGCACGGGCCGGGACTCGATCATCGAGAAGTAGAGGACGCCCGCCAGCGCCACGCACCAGCTGCCGAAGGTGTACGCCAGCGCAGGGGGATGCATGCGCAGGAAGAAGTCTGGCAGGCGCAGGAACCCGAACGCGGAGATGACCACGAACAGGCCGCTCAGCACGAGCAACGCAGCGACCGCCGCCTCGACCCAGAGGGGGAGCTGGTTCATTCAATCACCTCCCCGCGCAGGATGAACTTCGTCATCGCGGATGAGCTCACGAAGCTGAAGAGCGCGATCAGCAACGCGACCTCGAAGTACGTGTCGCTCCGGTGACGAATACCAAGCACCAGCATGACCAGCATCGCGTGGAAGTAGAGCAGGTCGAGCGCGAACACGCGATCCTGCGCCCGCGGCCCCCGGATCAACCTGATGACCACCAGGACCGACGCGACGGCGTAGCAGCCGAGCGCGAAGGCAATCGCGCCAGACAGGAGTGCGCTCATTCGAAGATCTCCCTGAGAGGCTCCTCGTAGCGAGCCTTGAAGCGGGCGACGAAGGCGCCTTCATCACCGACATTCCACACGTGCAGCAAGAGCGCGCGGCGATCGAGCGCGAGCTCCGACCACACGGTGCCCGGAACCACGGTCGTCACCATGGATAACGCGGCCAGCCCGACGGGGTCACGCAGCTCGAGGGGCACGATCACGAACCTCGACCGCGGTCGCCGCCATTGCCATGTGACAACGCCCCAGGCGACCTCGAAATTCGAGAGCAGAACGTCGTAGCCGACCCTCAGGATGAAGCGCACGACGACCAGCGGTCGCCGCGCCCGGACATTCGTCAGTCGCAGGGCCGATGTAAGGAGCGGCACCGCCAGCGCGAGCCCCAGTCCCAGGACGATCTGGCCCGCGCTCGTGGAGCGCGCGAGCACCAGCCACAGCGCGAACAGAGCGGCGGACAACAGCGGCGCAGGCACGATGTTCTTGAGGAAGGTCACGGTGCCCCCTCCGCTTCGATCACCGGACGCGTCGGTCCCGGACGAGGCCTCATCGACAAGACGGCCTCGATGTACGCCTTCGGCGCGTGCAGTCCCGCGGCTGTGGCGCGCGTGGTGCGCATGACCGGCTCAGCGTACAGCGTGAGCAAGATGCAGCAGAGGAGGAGGCCGAGGACGGAGGCGGCCTCGACGCCCTTCAAGCGGGGCGGGAGCCGTCCAGCCGTCGACCAGAAGTGTCGAATGCCCGCCCTCGCGAGGGAGATGGTGGCCGCGAGCCCCGAGAGGAGCAGCAGCCCAAAGAGGATCCACGCGGCGGGCGAGACGGGGGCGCTGGCGCTCGCGTGGCCGTCCCCTCGGGGCGACAGGAGGGCGGTCAGCAACGAGGTCTTCGCGACGAAGCCCGAGAGCGGCGGCAGCCCCGCGACGAGCAGCGCGCAGACCATGAACGCCAGGCCGAGCAACGCGATGGACACCGGAAACGCCTGGCCGACGAGCGGCGCCTCCTCTTCATCGAGGTTGGTGTCCTCGCCCGGCTCCACGTCGAGGTCCGGCGCCCGCCGCTGTCCATCGGAGCCGACGCGCTCCACCAGCTCGACGAGGAGAAAGAGAGCGCTCACCGCCAGCGTGGCGCTCAGCATGTAGAACAGCGCCGCCGACGTCACCGCGGCGGTCCCCATCCCGAGCGCCGCGAGGAGCGTCCCCGACGACACGATCACCGAGAAGCCCGCGATGCGCCCGAGGGACATGGACGCCATGAGGCCGATCGCGCCGAAGGCGATGGTCGCGAGCCCTGCGTAGAGCAGGGCTGTCCCCCCGAACTGCGCTGAAGCGCCCGCGGAG
Organism: Sorangium sp. So ce117; assembly: GCF_051524395.1. NCBI lineage: Bacteria > Pseudomonadati > Myxococcota > Polyangiales > Polyangiaceae > Sorangium > Sorangium sp. So ce117. Next base: position 12,252,307 of record NZ_CP150309.1, on the reverse strand, counting down.
AAGAACAGCGTCCACGAGCGCACGAGCGCGTAGATGCCCACCTTGGTCATCAGCGCGAAGAGCGCCGCGACAGGCGCGCTCGTGGCCGTGTAGGCCGGCACCAGCCAGGCGTTGAGGGGCCAGATCGCCGCCTTGATGAGGAACGCCACGGCGAGGACGGCCGCGCCTGCATGCAGGAGCCCGCGATCGCGCGCCGGGACGAGCGCGAGCTTCTCGGCGATGTCGGCCATGGAGAGCGTGCCCACGACGCCGTAGAGCACCGCGAGGCCGACGAGGAAGAGCGACGACGCGAGCAGGTTCACCGCGATGTAGTGGAGCCCCGAGCGCACCCGCGGCCACCCCGACCCATGAAGATGCAGGCCATACGACGCCGCGAGCATCACCTCGAAGAACACGAAGAGGTTGAAGAGGTCTCCCGTGAGGAAGGCGCCGTTGAGCCCCATCAATTGAACCTGGAAGAGCGCATGGAAGTACGCGCCCGCGCGACCCCACGCGGCCTCGGCGTACAGGGCAGCGCAGAGGCTCACCACGCCGACCAGCACCAGCATGAGCGCCGAGAGCCGGTCCGCGACGAGCACGATCCCGAAAGGCGCCTCCCAGTTCGACATGAGATACACGAGAGCGGCGCCGGACGAACCGCCGGCGTCGGCGCCGCGCAGGATCTCCAGCGCCACGAGGAGGCCCGCCAGGGCCGCGCCGACGTTGACGATCGACTTGGCGCGCTTGCGCTTCTCACCGAGCAGAAGCAACAGGGCCGCCGTCATCAGCGGCAGCACCACGGGCGCGACGATGAGGTGCGGGAAGCGCTCGGTCATGGCTCCTCCCTCGTTCCATCCACGTGGTCGGTGCCGCTGAGGCCGCGGGAGGCGAGGAGCACGACGAGGAAGAGCGCCGTCGTCGCGAAGCCGATCACGATGGCCGTGAGCACGAGGGACTGCGGCATCGGATCCGTGTAGTGCTGGAGATCGGCAGGCACTCCAGGTCGCACGATCGGCGGCTTGTCGATGAAGATGCTCCCCATGCTGAAGATGAAGAGGTTCACCGCGTACGAGAGCAACGTGAGCCCCATGATCACCTGGAAGGTTCGTGGGCGCAGCACGAGCCACACCCCGGCTCCGCCGAGCACGCCGATGACGAGCGCGAGCAGGGCTTCCATCTAGCTCGTGCCCCTGCTCGTCGACGACGCTGGACCCTGCGTCGATCGCCTGTGCGCGCGCAGCGACTGGTGGGCGAGCGCGGTGAGGGTGAGGAGCGTCGCTCCCACGACGGCCGCAAACACGCCGAGGTCGAAGAAGGTGGCGCTCGGCAGGTGGACTTCGCCGACCAGCGGCAGCCTGACATGCGCCGTGTGCGTCGTGAGGAAGGGATAGCCGACGGCGAGCGCGCCGAGGCCCGTTGTCGCCCCGAGCAGCAGCCCAGCGGCGATCCAGCGCGCCGGACGGAGGCGCGCGCGCGCCTCCAGCCAGAGCGCCCCCGAGACCATGTACTGCATGAGCATCGCGATCGCGACGACGAGGCCGGCCACGAAGCCGCCGCCTGGCTCGTTGTGCCCCCGGAGAAGGAAGTGCGCCGCGACGAGGACGGAGACCGGCAGGAGCACGCGCGCGATGACCGCCGGCACCATCATGTATCCGCGCTCTGCGTCCTCGGCCGTGCGCGGCTTCATGAGGTCGGTGACGATATCGGCCGGCAAAGCTCTCTGTTGCTGGGGCTGCTCGATGCTCTCCGGCGGGGGTCGAAAGCGGCGCAGGAGGGCGTAGACCGTGAGCGCGACCGCGCCGAGGACCGTGATCTCGCCGAGGGTGTCGAAGGCACGAAAGTCGACGAGCATGACGTTGACGACGTTGGCGCCTCCTCCCTCCGGCAGCGCGCGGCTGAGGAAGAACGGTGAGATGCTGTGCGGCGCCGGCCGGGTCAGCATGGCATAGGAGAGCGCGGCGAGACCGCCGCCGGCGCTGATCGCGAGCAGCAGATCGCGCGCGCGCCGCACCCTGTCGCGGGCCGTGACTGGCCTCGAAATTCCTTCGATGCGCATCGGCAACCAGCGCAGCCCGAGCAGGAACAGGATGGTTGTGACGACCTCCACGACGACCTGTGTGAGGGCGAGGTCGGGCGCCGAGAACCACATGAACGTCAGGCAGGTGACGAGGCCTGCGCCGCCCATCAAGGTGATCGCGATCAACCTGTGGAACTTCGCCATCACGGCAGCGCCGACCGCGCAGACCGCGCCGATGCCCCACAAGATCACGAACGCAGGCGACGCGGGGAGCCTGTCCCGGTCGCCCCACTCCAGCGGGACGCCCTGCGCCGCGAGGAGCGCGAGGAGGAGCGCGACCGCGATGATCGCGAACATCTGCGTCTGAAGTCGTCGAGTCCCGACGAGCCGGAGCGCCCTCCGCGAGAGGCGCGTGAGCCCGAGCAGCGCGCCCTCGAACAGCCGCCTTCCGTTGAGCCGTCCGACGAAGGGCGTATCCTGGAGCCGCCCCTGCTCCTGATGCCTGCGCAGCCAGAGGTACCCGACGACGCCGCCTGAGATGGCGACGAGGCTCATGACGAAAGGCGGGTTGAAGCCGTGCCAGATGGCGAGGCTGTAGTCCGGGAGCGTCCCGCCGACCACGGGGCGGGCGGCCGCTGCGAGCGATGGCCCGATGGAGATCGTCGGCGCGACGCCGACGATGAGGCAGCTGAGCACCAGGAGCTCGATCGGTGTCCGCATCCACCTCGGGGCTTCCTCCGGCTGGCGAGGGAGATCGGTCGACGGCGGGCCGAAGAAGATGTCGTAGCCAAAGCGCAGCGAGTACACGACAGCGAAGATCGCCGCGAGCGTCGCCAGCACCGGGAGCCCCACTTCGACCGAGGGGTGCGCGGACAGGAACATCGTCTCGGCGAAGAACATCTCCTTCGACAGAAAGCCGTTGAGCAGCGGCACGCCGGCCATCGCGCCGCTCGCCACGAGCGCCAGCGTGCCGGTGCGGGGCATGGCGCGAATCAGGCCATTCAAGCGACGGATGTCGCGCGTCCCGGTCTCGTGGTCGACGACGCCCGCGGCCATGAACAGCGAGGCCTTGAACGTCGCGTGGTTCATGATGTGGAACACGCCGGCGACGGCGGCGAGCGAGCTGTTGAGCCCGAAGAGGAGCGTGATGAGGCCGAGGTGGCTGACGGTCGAGTAGGCGAGCACGCGCTTCAGATCGTTCTGGAACATCGCGATGTACGCGCCGAGCAGGAGCGTCGTCATGCCCGCGCCGCTGACGATCCAGAACCACAGCTCGGTCCCCGAGAGCGCCGGCCAGAGCCGCGCGAGCAGGAACACGCCCGCCTTCACCATGGTCGCCGAGTGCAGGTAGGCGGACACCGGCGTCGGCGCGGCCATCGCCCGCGGCAGCCAGAAGTGAAACGGGAATTGAGCGCTCTTGGTGAGCGCACCAAGCAAGACGAGGACGAGCGCGACCGGGTAAAGCGGGTGTGCCCGTACGCGGTCGCCCGAGGCGAGGACCACATCGAGATCGTAGCTGCCGACGATGTGGCCGAGGAGGATCACGCCTCCGAGGAGCGCGAGCCCGCCCGCGCCGGTCACGGTGAGCGCCATGCGCGCGCCCCGCTGCGCGTCCACCCGGTGATGCCAGTAGCCGATGAGCAGGAACGAAACGAGGCTCGTGAGCTCCCAGAAGAGGACGAGCTGAACGAGGTTGCCCGAGACCACGACGCCCAGCATCGCGCCCATGAACGCGAGGAAGAGCGCGTACAGGCGCGCCACCGGATCCTCGGGGGACATGTAGTAGCGCGCGTACAGACAGACGAGGGCGCCGATGACGGTGATGAGCACGGCGAACATCCACGCGAACCCGTCGATCCGAAGGACCAGATCGAGACCGAGCGAAGGCACCCACGAGATCGTCTCGCGGATCACGCCCCCGTCACGCACCCGCGGGAACAGGCTGATCACCCAGGCCGCCGCGCCGGCCGACACGAGCCCTGCGCAAGCCGCAAGCTCGGACCGTGCCCGCGTCGGCAGGAGCGCGGTGAGCACGCTCCCGAGAAATGGCAAGAGGAGCAGGGCGACCACAGGCATGGCGCGCGAGTGTACTTGCCGACCGCGCCGGTTTCAGCCAAAAGGTGAGAGGGGTCGCGGCGTTCGCGGCCTGCGCGGCGATGTCGGTCAGGTAGAGCTCGCCCTGGACGACGCCGCTGCCCGCGCGTTCGCCGCGCTCGAAGGCAGAGGCCGCGAAGCTGCATGAGCGGCCCTGCGATTCCAGATCGACGTCCCCGCGCAGATGAAGCCGACCAGGATGGGATAGACGGCGCAGCGCTCGACGAGGCCGATGAGGACGTTGGCCCCCGAGCTGGCGACCGCGAGAAACGCCACCATCGAGGCGAGCCCGAACACACCGAGGACGACCATGGCCCTCCCGGCCTTCGGAGTGACTCCGATCTGCTGGCGCTGGCGTCCAAGAAAGATCGCGAGCACGTTGCCTCCGACGATGGACGCGAACGCGCCCAAGCCATGATAGTCGACCGCGCCGTCGGGCGGCTCGCCGGAGCCGGGGTTGAGCGCCAGCAAGACGCCGCCAAGCGCCACGAGAGCTCCCAGGAGGAGCGCTGCCCAGCGGCGCCAGCCTCGCAGGCCCTCGAGCGCGGCGACACCAAGGAAGAACATGATCCCGAAGAGGAAGAACCCGGTGTTCATGACCCACGCGAGCGGCGAGTTCATGAACTGGCCAAGAGCCTCGAGGGGGCCACGGACTCCCAGGTTGCTGATGTAGTGATGCGTGTAGCTGTAGGGAGGGTCCGTCCATGCCGCGGCGGCGATGAGCTCGGCGAGGAAGAAGATCACCGCCCCGGCGACGAGCGCCGCGCCGGCGGGGCGACGTTGCATCATCGGGTTCGCCTCGGGGTGAGCCGCCGGGCCTCTCTCGTGTCGCAGCATGTTGAACAGCCTGCACCGCCGCGTTCGAGACCACCAAGACATTGATCGCAACGGTTTCAGACCTTATGGATCTGAAACATGGAGCTGCGTCACCTGCGGTACTTCATCGCCGTCGCGGAAGCGGAGCACTTCGGGAGGGCGGCCGAGCAGCTTCACGTCTCGCAGTCGCCCTTGAGCCGGCAAATCGCTCAGCTCGAAGCGGAGATCGGCGTCGAGCTCTTCGTGCCCTCGGGACGCGGGGTGAAGCTGTCCGCCGCCGGCCGGAGTTTCCTCGAAGGTGCGCGCGCGACCCTGGCTCGCGCCGCGCTCGCGGTCGAGGACGCCCGCGCGACGGCGCAAGGCCGTATCGGGACGGTCGTGGTCGGATTCGACGGCGCCCTGGCGGACCCCCTCCTGCTGCCGCGGATCGTGCAGGCGTTCCGCGCGCGTCATCCGCGCGTCGAGGTACGCCTTCGGCCGCTGCCGAGCGAGGAGCAGGTCGCCGCGCTGCGCGATGGCAAGATCTCGGTCGGGTACGGCTATCATTCACCGGAAGACGACCCGCTCTTCCGCTTCCGCGTGCTGTATCGCGAGCGCGTCGGCGTCGTGATGTCGAAGAGCCATCGCCTCGCTGCACGGCGCACGCTGAGGGTCGCGGACCTGAAGCAGGAGCGCTTCCTCTGGCCTCCGCGCAAGGAGGGCCCGCGCCTCCACGACGACATCATCGCGGCCTTCCGAGCGCACGGTCAACCGCTCGATCTCGCCCACGAGGAGGCCAGCAGCGATGTGATCCTCATGCTGGTGGCAAGCGGCGAAGGTCTCAGCTTGTTTCCCGAGAGCGCCGCGGCGACGCTCCTTGCCGGGGTGGTGTTCAAGCGGGTTCGGGACCTCGACGTTGTCATCCTTGGCCGCTCGGTGTGGCGCGCCATGGACGACAAGGACCCGCTCGTGCGGTCGCTCCTCGAGATCACGAATTCGGTGCATGGATCCTGCGGATAGGAAGCCGTGGAACGTTCGCCCGGGTCAAGCTCCGCGGGGACGGCGCCTGGCGAGCCGTTTCCGGCCCATCCGACCTCCGCTTGCTCGGTCGCAGGGCGAGCGACCTCGAAGCGCTCACCCCCTGGCTCGATCGGGCCCACGCGGAGGCTCGCGACGATCACGGGAGCGGGCCGTAGGAGAGCAGGCCCACCTTCGGGGTCTTCATCGACAGCAGCGTGATCAGCCCGAAGTTGGTGAGGAGGGCGTGCTTTTCCGAGCCCAACGTCGCGAGCGCGACGCTCGCGGGCCCATCGAGCAAGCCGCCCCTGGCGAGCACGGCCGCTTTGCCGTCTGTCCCGACCCGGACGAGCGCGTTGCCCCCGTTGCCGGCGACAAGGATGCTCCCGTCGGCGTCCACGGTGATGCCGTCGGCGCCCTGGAGCGGCAGGCATGTCGCCGGATCCGAGGTGGAGAACTCGACCGCGACGTCCGGTGTCCCGTCGGCCTTGATCGGGATCTTGATGAGCGCCGCCTTGTCCGTATTGGCCACGTAGAAGGCGCTGCGCGAGAGCGCGAGGCCGTTGGCGCCGAACGGGATGCCGAGGACCGTCTTGCAGGGGTTCGTCGCAGCGATGTCCCCCTTGAGCAAAGGATCGGTGAGCCAGTTGGTCACCGTCTTGCCATCGGGGCTTATCTTGAAGATCGCGCCCAGGGCCGAGTCCGTTACGAAGAGGTTGCCATCCTCGTCGAAGACGAGCCCATTGGGCAGGTTCATGGCCGCGTCGGTGGCGAAGGCCGTGGTCACTGGACCGCCCGCCGCCGGGATCTTGTAGATGCCGGGCGCGTACGACGCCGGGTCGAGCGACGCGGCGGCCACGTAGAGATCGCCGGCAGCAGACTGGGTGATGCCGGTGACGAAGCCCGTGTTCGCGGGCGGCGCCGGCACGGTGGCGAAGGCAGACACCTTGTTGTCAGCGAGCGAGACGGCGACGATCTCGCCGGTCAGGGCATAGCCCATATACGCCGTCTTGCTGTCGGCGGTGACCCAGAGCCCCTCGGGGAGCTGAAACTTCGCTGCATCGAGCTCGGCGTGGACATTGAGCTCCGGCGTCGAGACGCTGTTGCCACCGTCGCCGCCGCTGCCGCTGATCGTGGTGTTGTCTCCGCCGCACGCGACGAGAGATGCGCTGAGCCCCAGCGCCGTCAGGAGGATCGAGCGGGAGAGTGCCATGGCCGATTTCATGAGAGCTCCTTCGGTAAGATGTATTGACTATCAGGGCGGCTGCCGCCCCTCGGTGAGACGTGAAGGACCGTGAAAGGTCGTGCCCACGCGAACGAGCGAATGAGCGAACGAGCGTCCGCCCTCGCGCCGCGAGGTCTCGCCAGTGCCCGCGACAGGCGGCAGCGCCGCGCGGCGTTGCGCGGACGGCCTGAAGATGAAGCGCCTTTCGTCGTTGCGGTAGAGTCCTCCGCCGGTTAAACTGTTCTGCTCAGAGGACAATGCTGACCACCTCCCTGGACGATCTCCTCTCGATGGCGATCTTCGCGCGCGTGGTGGAGCGCAAGTCCTTCACGGGCGCGGCGAGCGCGCTCGGGCTCTCGAAGTCGGTCGTCAGCGCGCGGCTCGCGGCGCTCGAGGAGCGGCTCGGCGTACGGCTGCTCCACCGCTCGACGCGGCACCTCGCGCTCACCGAGGAGGGCCTGCGGCTCTACGAGAGCTGCGAGCGTATCCTCACAGCCGCCGACGAGGCCGCGTCCGCGATGCATGGCGTGAGCCGGGTCCCCGAGGGGCTCTTGCGCGTGTCGGCGCCCATCTCGTTCGGCATACTGAAGATCGCTCCCTTGCTAGGCGACTTCGCAGCGCGCTTCCCGCAGGTCCGCCTCGAGCTCTCCCTCTCCGACAGCCTCGTGGATGTCGTCGGCGGGGGCTTCGACGTCGTGGTGCGTTTTGCGCGGCAGCTCGATGAGGCGCGTGTCGCGCGCAAGATCGGGTCTTACCGTCGTAGGGTCTATGCCTCGCCCGGCTACCTCGCGCGCCACGGCGCGCCGCAGGTGCCCGGCGATCTCGTCCGGCACAACTGCATCCGTCTCTCGGGGCAGTCGAGCGAGTGGGTCTTCGAGTCCGGCGCGGAGACGCTCGCCGTGCCGGTCAGGGGCAATCTGGTCGTGGACAATGTCGTCGTGCTCAGGCAAGCGCTCGTCGACGGTCTCGGCCTCGCGATGCTGCCGTACTTCGCCGTAGCAGCGGATCTGGCAGCCGGTCGGCTCCAGCCTGTGCTCTTGAGCCATGAGGGGCAAGAGATATCGATCTTCGTCGTCTTCCCTCACCACCTCCACCAGCCCGCCAAGGTCCGGGCGTTCGTGGAGCTCCTCGTCGAGCGCCTGGGGAACGAGGCAGGAGCAAGCGCCGCGCCGGGGAGAAGGAAATCCAAAGCAGCTCGGACATGACACGCCCCGATTGCGCGATCGGCCCGCAGGCTGTGGAGTGACCGCGGCAACATGATCATGTGCTGAAGCGCGCCTGCCCGTTGAGGAGGCGACCTCAGGCGCGATCCACCAGGCCGAACGGAGAGCGCCCCGCTCCGGCGGCCAGCCGTCGCCGCTGGCACGAGGCTTGCTTCGAACATCAACATGAAAAAGAAGCAGAAGAATCAGCCGACGCCGGCGACGAGCCAGCAGGAGCAGGCGGACCCGACGGCGGAGGGAGCAGCGAAGAAGTCCTCGCCGGAGGACGAGCTCGCCGGAGGCGCTGCCAAGGGGGCGCTCGTCGGAGGCCTCCTCGGAGGCGCCGGCGGCGCGGCCGTGGGCGGCGCGGCCGGCCTGATCGGCGGCGTGCTGGGCGAGGACGAGAAATCCGGCTGGTGACCGGCGTCAGCCGCCCGGGTCGGTCGCCGGCGGCGACGCACCCGCCTTTTCGCCCCACCCCGGGTCGTCATCGATCGATGGAATGACCGTCAATCGGAGATGGGGCACTGCTCGTAGCAGCGCCAGGCCTCCGTGCTCCGGTCCGTGCCGCCGGCGAAAGACGCCTTGATCTCGTCGCAGGGCGCGTCGAGCACGCACGACGCGCGACACGCCTCGTGATCGGAGCAGCCGGCGAAGTCGTCGTCGAGCTCGAGGCCGTCGACCCCGCAGGCCTCGGCGTGCTCGACGGCATCCGCGCATGTCCCCGTCTTGCAGCCGGCCGCGAGGAGCGCGGTCGCAAGGAAAATTGACGCGATGAGATAAGTAGTGCGCATGGTCCAGCCCTGCAGCTCGCAACGTGTGGATGGAGGGGAGCCGGCCGGCCCATGCAGCGCGGCGCCCCGGAAGCGGCCCGCCGTTGTCGCCGGCCCCTTCGCCCTAGGAAGAACGTGACGGAGCCAGTCTGGGCACGGGCCGATGTCGATTTTCGAGTTCGCGTCTTGCTGGAATCCGGCGGAGGTTGAACCGGGCGCCGCACGCCGGCTCAGTAGCTCTCTGCGCACACGCCGTGGCCGCACGGATGGACCATGAAGGCGCCGGCGACGGCGCTTCGCAAGCCCGGGAAGGTCGCGATCGCGAGCGCCGCCCCCGTCTCGATGTCATAGACGACGCCGTCGTAGCGCGAGTAGAGCGCCGTCGCCGAGACCCGCTGGATCCCGTAGTTGTCGCGCACATCCCCGGAGTCGGTGCGGATAGGGATCCTCGGCAGCGGCGGCGCGTCGACCGGGTTGCCGAGCTCGTCGTAGATCGTCGAGGCCTGGTACGTCCAGGGGCTGCTTTGGGGGAAGCGGGTGTATGACTGGACGAGAACGTGGGTGTCGTCGAGCCAGCCGATCGCGCAGCCGGGCACCACGTTGACGAGCGCGCCGTCCTCGTAGAGCTGCGTGAACCCGCAGCCTTCCGAGGGGGCGGAGTCCGTGACGACGAAGTGGTGACCGTCGGGGGAGACGAGCGGCGCCGGCCGGTGCCCGGTGTCCTGGAAGAGCGGCGCGCTGCCCGACCAGTCGCTCACGACGCGCTCCGTCCTGTAGGAGTCGACGCGGTAGGTGCGGCCGACCGTGCTGCCGTCGAAGGACATCGAGAAGTCTTGAATCACCTCCTCGCGCGAGAGCGAGGCGAGCTGCGCGCCGTCCGGCAGCGAGAAGAGACGGAGTGATTTGTCGGTGACCATCGAATCGAGGGCGGCGCGCGCCCCGAGCAGGCCGCCGTCCGCCGAGAGCAGCACCTTGTTGCTGTGGAACGGAACGACCGCCGAGGGCCCGGCGTCGAGCGCCGCCGTATCATAGACGAGCGTCTTGCCCGAACCCGTCGCGAGGGCCACGTGCCCCGAGGGAGCGCCTGCAACGGAGTGGAGCGCGCCGCAGCCGAGCAGCCCCGAGCCCTCCGGATCGGTGAGGGTGCCCTTGTACGAGATCGCGCCGTACGCGTTCGAGACCGCCAGGCCCCGCCGTGGCCTCCGGAGCCGGGGGCGGGATTCTCGCCGCCGGAGCCTCTGTCTCCTCCGCCTCCACCCCCGGAGCCGCCTTCCGCGCCGGTCGTCGTTCCAGGAGCAGCTCCGCCTCCGCCGAGGTTTCCGCCCCCTGCGTCGGAGCAGCCGAGGAGAGCGACGAACGACACCGCGACAATCTGGGTGGTTCTCGTGTGCATGGCGCCTTCGATGCCGCCGATCCCCTGGCCATTCATCGCCAAGGCGGCTCCAGGGGGCGTCGCAGGGCTCGAGTTTGCACAGTCGAAGTTGTTGTGCGTCCCCTCCCCTTCTACCACCCGAGGTGAGCGGGACAATGCGACCTTGAGGGTGATCTAGATACGGTCGAGCGCCCTCATCGCGTCATCGGACAGCTCGAGATCTGCCGCCGCGAGGTTCTCGCGCAGGTGCTCGACGCTCGACGTCCCGGGAATGAGGAGGATATTCGGCGAGCGCCGCAGCAGCCACGCGAGCGCGACCTGCATCGGCGTCGCGCCGAGCTGGCGCGCGACGTCGGACAGCGTCGAGGACTGGAGCGGCGAGAAGCCGCCGAGCGGGAAGAACGGCACGTACGCGATGCCCGCCGCGGCGAGGCTGTCGATCAGCGCGTCGTCCTGCCGGTGCGCGAGGTTGTACAGGTTCTGCACGCACACGATCTCGGTCATCGCGCGCCCCTCTTCCACCTGCTTCGCTGTCACGTTGCTGAGGCCGATGTGGCGGACCTTGCCCTCGCGCTGCAGCTTCATGAGCGCGGAGAGCGGCGCCTCGATCGAGCCTTCCGCGGGTCCCTGCGCGTCGAACAGGATGCGCAGGTTCACCACGTCGAGCGCGTCGACGCCGAGGTTCCGGAGGTTGTCGTGGACCGCGCTCGTGATGTCCTCGGCGGCGAACGCCGGCTCCCAGGATCCCTGTGGGCCGCGCTTTGCGCCGACCTTCGTGGCGATCACCAGATCGCTCGGATACGGGTGCAGCGCCTCGCGGATGATCTGATTCGTGACGTGCGGCCCGTACACGTCGCTCGTGTCGATGTGATCGACGCCGCTCTTCACCGCCTCGCGCAGCACGGCGAGCGCCGCATCGCGGTCTCTCGGCGGTCCGAACACGCCCGGCCCGGCGAGCTGCATGGCTCCGTACCCGAAGCGCTTCACCGTGCGACTGCCCATCTTGAACGTCCCGACCCTGGCTAGATTCGTCATGACGGTCGACGGTAGGCCACGACGGGGTGTATGATAAGGGCCCCGAATCAGCACGGCCTGTACGGAAGGGCGAACAATGGCAGTGGATCTCGACGACGTCCGGGTCTTCGCCGCGGTGGCGCGCGCCGGCGGCTTCCGCGAGGCGAGCCGCACGAGCGGCACGAGCGCGTCGAGCGCGAGCGAGGCGGTGCGCCGGCTGGAGGGCGAGCTCGGCGTTCGGCTCCTTCATCGGACGACCCGCAGCGTCGCGCCGACCGAGGCCGGCGCGCGTCTCCTCGAGCGGCTCGGTCCTGCGCTCGCCGAGATCGCAGCGGCGCTCGACGTCGTGAAGAGCTCGAGCGAAAAGCCAGCCGGCACGCTCCGGTTGAACGTCCCCGTCGTCGCCGCGCGGCTCGTGCTCTCGCGGATCTTGCCGCCGTTCCTCGCCGCATATCCCGATATCCGCGTCGAGGTGACGGCGGACGACACGCTCGTCGACATCCTCGCCGCGGGCTGCGACGCAGGCATTCGTTACGAAGAGACGCTCGAGAAAGACATGATCGCGGTCCCGATCGGCCAGCGCGAGCAGCGCCTGGCGCTCGCGGCGTCGGGCGCCTACCTCGAGCGGCACGGGCGCCCGACCCACCCGCGCAAGCTCCTCGATCACGCATGCCTGCGCGGCCGCTTCCCGAACGGCGCGCTGTGTCCGTGGGAATTCGAGCGCGACGGCGAGGTCGTGAAGGTCGACCCGACCGGCCCGCTCGTCGGCAGCCTCGGGAGCGCGACGGACCTCCTCGTGGACGCAGCGATCGCGGGCACCGGTCTCCTCTACTGGTTCGAGGACTGGCTGCACCCGCACCTCGAGAGCGGCGCCCTGAAGCCGGTCCTGGAGCGCTGGTGGTCGCGTTTCTCGGGCCCCTTTCTTTATTATCCGAGCCGCCGCCACATGCCCGCGGCGCTTCGCGCGTTCGTGGACTTCCTCCGCGCGGACAGCAAATAGCCATGGTGGGAGCATGGGAGATCGATTCACCGGCTATCGGGCAAGCGATGCGTCGCGGCGCTGCCTCGCGGCACCGCTCCCGAGCCTCGCGGCACGAGCTCCACGTGCTCCGAGCGCCGCCGTCCGCCGCTCAGCGCGGCGTGCCGCTCGCCGCCGGCACCGCCGTCCGCTGCCCTGAGCCCGAGCGCGCACCGCCCTTGATGCGCGCCTCGGTCACGACCTCGTCCCACTGCGCGTCGTACCCATCGAAGTGGACCCGGTAGGAGCCGGGGGCGACGACGCCGGTGATGCTCGCGGGCTTGTACGACCCCTTCCACTCGACCTCGATGCGGTCGCCGACCTTCCGCGCGCCGCCCTCGCCCGAGGCGCGCTGCTCCTCGTCGCGCAGGCGCCGGGCGCTCCCCTCGTGCAGGCATTGCTCGCGGTGGCAGGCGAGGCCTGAGGCGCAGTCGTCGTCGGCGCGGCACGGAGACCCGAGCGGCGCCTTCTTTCCGCAGGCGGCGAGCGCCCCGGGCACGGCGGCCACGATCAACAGCGCTCTCAGGAAGGTAACGGCTCGAACGCGCACGGCACGGGATCCCAGCAGAGCGGCCGCGGCCCGACAACAGGGATCACAACGCCGGCGCTCGGCGCCCCCACCGCCCCCCGGCACGCCGCGCCCCCGCCCCTGCCACCGGGGCCGCCCTACCCGGGCCGCCCTCTGCTATGGTCGCCCCCGCTGTGCGTCTGCTCGCCGCCCTCGCGCCCGTGGCCCTGCTCGTCGCGGCGCCGCCGCTCCTGGGCTGCGGCGGCGGCCCCGCGAAGAACGCGGGCGTGTGCGCAAGCGCGGGCGTCTGCGGCGCCGGGTACTGCGTCGCCGGGCGCTGCCGGCCGGCGAGCGCCCTCCCCGCGCCCCTCGACGCGCGCCGCGTGCTGCTCCCGCCCGAGGACCTCGCCGTCCTCGTCGAGGACGACGCCGCGGCCACGCCGGGCGTCCCCGACGCCGTCGCGCTCGGGCGCGCCGGGGGCGGTGAGGTCGTCCTGCTGCTCCGGTTCTCGCCGACCTTCGGCGCCGGCGCCGACATCACGAGCGCCTTCGTCGTGCTGGAGCCGGCCCCGATGGCGCCCCCCGCCGAGCGCGCGCTCACGCTGGAGGTCGCCCGCATCCTCGAGCCGTGGCGCTCCGAGACGGCGACGTGGGGCCGGCAGCCGCGCCTGTCGATCCCGGAGGCCGCCGCCATCGCGCGGCCCCGACCGGCGACGCCGCTGCGGATCGACGTCACCTCGCTCGTGCGCGACTGGGCCAGGCGGCGCAAGGACGACCACGGCATCGCCATCCTCGCGCCGGGGAGCGACGCCGTCGGGGCCGCCTACTCGATGGGCATCTCCCAGGGCGTCGGCCCTCTCCTCGAGGTGTACGTACGGTGAGCAACGGCCAGGACGACGAGGACGACGACCTCGGCGCGCGGATGTCGCTCCCGCTTCCCCTGATCCGCCACGACCTCGGCGAGAGAAGGCCGCCCGTGCCCAGCGCGCCTTCCCTTCCCAGCGCCCCGGCCACGCCCGACACCTCGACCGCGGGCGCTCTCCCCGCCCCCAGCGCCTCCGCCGTCCCCCACGGCGCCCTCGCGCGCGGCCTGCTCGACGACGACGAACCCGCCGTCACCCAGCGCTCGACGGCGAGCGGCCGCCCCCTCCCGCTGCCCCGCACCGCGCCGCCCCTCTCGCCCGAGGAGGCCCCGCCGCCCACGCTGCTCCGGGTGAGCGACCTCCGCGTCTCGTTCGCGGCCGACGGCCGCGTCACGCGCGCCCTCGAGCGCGTCTCGTTCACGGTGCCGCGCGGCCGCACCGTGGCGCTCGTCGGCGAGTCGGGCTGCGGCAAGACGGTGACCGCGCTGAGCATCCTGCGGCTCCTGCCCGCGCCCTACGCGTCCATCGACGGCGGCTCGATCGAGCTCGACGGCCAGGACCTCCTCGCGCTGAGCGAGCGCGAGATGCGCGCCGTGCGGGGCGGGAAGATCGGCATGATCTTCCAGGAGCCGATGACCTCGCTGAACCCCGTGTACACGGTCAGCGCCCAGATCGCCGAGGCCATCCGGCTGCACCGGCCCATGTCCCGCGGCGACGCCCGGCTCTACGCCGTGAACCTCCTGCGCAAGGTCGGCTTCCCCGAGCCCGAGGTCCGCGCGAACAGCTACCCGCACGAGCTGTCCGGCGGGATGCGCCAGCGCGTCATGATCGCCATGGCCCTCGCGCCGGAGCCCTCGCTGCTCATCGCCGACGAGCCCACCACCGCGCTCGACACCACGACGCAGGCGCAGATCCTCGACCTCCTCGAGCGGCTCAAGGCAGAGACGTCGATGAGCCTCCTGCTCATCGCGCACGACCTCGCCGTCGTCGGCGAGCTCGCGGACGAGATCGTCGTCCTCTACGCCGGCGTCGTCGTCGAGCAAGGGCCGGCGCGCGACGTGCTCGCGGCGCCCTCGCACCCGTACACGCGCGCGCTCCTCAGGAGCATCCCGGCGCGCGGGATCCGCCCGCACCGCGTGCGCGGCGAGCGCTCGCTCCGCCTGCCGACCATCCCGGGCGCGCTGCCCGATCTGCGCGATCCGCCGCGCGGCTGCCGCTTCCAGGACCGCTGCGACGCCGTGTTCGACCGCTGCCGCGCCGAGGCGCCGGACCTGGTCGCCGTCCCGCCCGGCGCGGGGCACCACGCGGCGCGCTGCTTCCTCCTCGCGGGCCCGGGGCGCGCGGGCAACGAGGGCGCCCCGTGACGCGCGACAGCGGATCCCCGCCGCCCACGCAGCGCGACGAGCCCGCCGCGCCGCACCCGCACCCTGCAGCCGCGGCGCACCCGGAGGGCGCGGAGAGCGCGCCGGGCGAGCGGCCGCTCGTCCAGGCGGAGGGGCTCTCGAAGTTCTACCCGGTGCAGCGCGGCGCCTTCGCGAAGCCGTCGTTCGTGCAGGCCGTCGTCGAGGCGACCTTCCGCGTTTACCGGGGCGAGACGCTCGGCCTTGTCGGCGAGTCGGGCTCCGGCAAGAGCACCCTCGGGCGCCTCGTGCTCCGGCTCATCGAGCCCACGGTCGGCCGGGTCCTCTTCGACGGCCACGACCTGAGCGCCCTGTCGAGCCGCGCGCTGAGGGCCATGCGCCAGCGGATGCAGATCGTCTTCCAGGACCCCTACGGCTCGCTCAACCCGCGCATGACGCTGCGCGAGATCGTCGGCGAGGGCATCGTCATCCACCACCTCGCGAGGAACCGCGACGAGGAGACCGCGATGGTCGAGGGAACGCTCCGGAAGGTCGGCCTGCGGCCGGACATGATGGAGCGCTTCCCCCACGAGCTCTCCGGCGGGCAGCGGCAGCGGGTCGCGATCGCCCGCGCCCTCGCCGTGCGCCCGGACTTCATCGTCTGCGACGAGCCCGTGAGCGCGCTCGACCTCTCGGTGCAGGCCCAGATCGTCAACCTGCTGGAGGAGCTCCAGGACGAGCTGTCGCTCGGCCTGCTGTTCATCTCGCACGACCTCCGGGTCGTCGAGCACGTGAGCCACCGCGTCGCGGTGATGTACCTCGGCCGCATCGTGGAGATCGGCCCCACGCAGGGCGTGGCCGGGCGTCGGCACCACCCGTACACGCGCGCGCTCTTCGAGGCGACGCCGTCGATCGAGCGGGGGAGCAAGGCGCGCCGCCTGCTGCCGGGCGCGCCCGGGAGCGCGATCAACCCGCCCGACGGCTGCGTGTTCCACCCTCGCTGCCGGAAGGCCGAAGAGGGCAAATGCGACGTCGAGATCCCGCCGCTCGAGGAGCTCGTCCCCGGCAGCGGCCACCGCGTGGCGTGCTGGTACCCCGAGATCGAGTGACGGCGGCGCGCCGGCGCGTCGCGGGATGAACCGGGCCGGCCGCTGGTTCGTGCATTGAGATGTCGCCGGGATGCCCCGGAATAGCTGGCTCGCCGGGAATGGCGCCCTGAGAGCGCAGCAGCGCACAGCCCACCACGGCTCAAACTGGCACAATCGAAGATCCGGTGTGTCACGCGCCAGACGCGCTCCTGCGGGATCTGCGCTTGCCGCGCGAGGCATCCCTTTTGCTGCACGCCCCGTGCCGCCGCGCGCGAGGTTCGGTGGCGAAGCCACGAGGTGATGCGATGACGAGCGACGTGCTTCGCGTGCTGGCGGCAGCCCTGCTGTCCAGTGCGTGCCTGATGGGATGCAAGAACAGCGTGAATGACGGCGTTGGCGCCAGCGGCGGCAACGGCGGCAACGGCGGCAGCGGCGCCAGCAGCAGCAGCGGCGGCGAGGACGGCACCGGCGGAAGCGGCGGCCACAACGGCGGCAGCGGCGGCCACAACAGCGGTGGCGGCGGCAACGACGACAGCGGCGAGGACGGCACCGGCGGCTGCGGCGAGGGCAGCGGCGGCGGCTGCATCGACCCGTCGGACGGGCCGTGCGAGGTGCGTGACGTCGAGGGCACGATCCCCGGCGTGAAGATCTCGATCGAGTCGAGCCGCTGCAACTACCGCCAAGGAGAGCCGGCCGAGTTCATCTACACGGTCACGACCGACTCGAGCGTCCCCCCGATCGATGTCGCGGCCTCCACCGGCTGCGGGCGCTGCGTCGAACCGACGAGCGATCCCCTCTCGCTCGTCTCCTACAAGATCAGCGGCCTCTCGTGGGGTGCGGATCCGCAGCCGCAGCTCTACTGCCTGTGCGACGTGGGCTGCTGCGCTCCCGACGAGGCGGTGACCGTCCAGGTCGACGCGACAACGGCGACACAGACGATCCGCTGGTCGGGGCGGCAGTGGACCGGGCCGTCCGACACGAGCAACCCGGAGGGCGCCCCGTTCGCGCCGGGGAGCTACGAAGTCGAGGTGACGTTCGATGGCAAGGAGCAGGGCGTGGTCACGGCAAAGCTGGGGATCGAGATCTACCCCTGAAGCGCGGCTGACGCGACGCCCGCAAGCAGGCCGCGGCCCAGGGTGGCACAGCCGACGGCCCGGGGTGGCGCGCGCCACGGCCTGTCCCTCCGGAGCCCGCGCGCGCTTCGCGGAGCATCTCCCTTGCTGCCGATCGCGCGCCGCCGCAGACAGGCGGCGTGGCGCGAAGGAGGGAGAGGTGAGGGAATGGCGAACGACATGCTTCGAGCTCTGGCGATAGCCTTGCTGTCCGCTGCGTGCGCGACCGGATGCGGCGGCGGCAAGGAGGGCGGCGGGAGCGGCGGTGACAGCACGAGCAGCAGCAGCGGCGGCGACCGCGGGCTGCCGCCGGGGGCCGAGCCGTGCGCGGTGCGCGACGTCCAGGGCACGATCCCGGGCGTGACGATATCGATCGAGTCCAGCCGCTGCGTCTACTGGAGGGGCGAGCCAGCGGAGTTCGTCTACACGGTCACGACGGACTCGAGCGTCCCTCCGATCGAGATCGCGGCCTCGGACGGGTGCGGGCACTGCGTCGTGCCGAGCGCGGATCCGCGCTCGTTCGTCACGTACCAGATCACCGGGCTGTCGACGGCGGGGGATCCACAGCAGTACTGCCTCTGTGACACCGGGTGTTGCGCTCCCGACGACGCGGCGACCGTGCAGGTCGACGCGACGGCGGCGACGCACACGATCTCCTGGTCGGGGCGGCAGTGGAGCGGGCCATCGGACACGGACAACCCGGAAGACGAGTTCTTCGCGCCGGGGACCTACGATGTCGAGGTGACGTTCGACGGGCAGGAGCAGGGCTCCGTGACGGCGAAGCTGCCGATCGAGATCGTCCGCTGATCTCGCGCGCGCCGGCGGTCCCGCGGGGGATCCCCGGCGCGCGAGGCGGCGCCGCCGGGCCGCCCGGGCTTTCTGCTAAGGTCCGCGCGCATGCATGCCTGGCGCGGACACGCCTTCGGTCCCCCCGAGATCCTCGTCTGGGAAGAGGTGGACGACCCCCCGCTCGCCGAGGGGGAGGTCCGGATCGAGGTGGCCGCCGCCGCGATCAACTTCCCCGACGTGCTCTTCACGGCGGGCGCGCACCAGGTCAAGCCGACTCCGCCGTTCATCCCGGGCTTCGAGGTCGCCGGCGTCGTCGTCGAGAGCCGCGAGCCGTCGCTCCCGCCGGGCGCCCGCGTGGCCGCGACGCTCCCCGGCTCCGGGGGGTACGCGACGCGCGCGATCGCGGGGCCGCGCACCACCTATGCGCTCCCGGACGCGATGCCGTTCGAGGACGCCGCGGCGATGACCATCACCTACCAGACAGGCTATTTCGCGCTCCACCGGCGCGCCGGCGTCCAGCCGGGCGACACGGTCCTCGTGCACGCCGGCGCGGGCGGCGTCGGCAGCGCGGCGATCCAGCTCGCCAAGGCGGCCGGCGCGACCGTCATCGCGACCGCCGGCGGCGAGGAGAAGACCGCGGTCTGCCGCGCCCTCGGGGCGGACGTCGCCATCGACTACCGGCGCGAGGACTTCGTCGCCGTCGTGAAGGAGCGGACCTCGGGCCGGGGCGCCGATATCGTCTTCGACCCCGTCGGCGGCGACGTCTTCGATCAGTCGACGAAATGCGTCGCCTTCGAGGGACGCATCGTGGTGATCGGCTTCGCCTCCGGCCGCATCCCCGCGGCGCGCGCGAACCACCTGCTCGTGAAGAACTATTCGGTCCTCGGCCTCTACTGGGGCACCTACAGCCGCGCCCGGCCCGATCTCACGCGGAAGGCGCAAGACGAGCTCTACGCGCTCTACGGCCAGGGCGCGATCAAGCCGCTCGTCTCCGCCGCGCCGCCGATGGCGGAGGCGAAGGCGGCCATGACGGCGGTCGCGTCCCGCGCGACCACGGGCAAGGTAGTGCTCACGACCGCGCGAGGCGGCGGCGCGTGACGCGCTGACGCGCTGATCACGGAGACCCGGCCCGCCGCGCGGCGGGCTGGGTCCTCGGCCTATTTCACGAATGCCGCCGCCGCTGCGGAGAGCGAGGAGAGCGGCAGCGGCGCGGAGGATGGGTTCAGTTGCAGCCGCTCGCGGTGGACGCCTCCGGGAGCGCCGCAGGCGTCTCCTTGTTCTCCGTCGTCAGGCCGAAGCCGTACGGGAACAGCGCGCCGTCTTCCCCGCGGTTGACCCGCTGGCAATCGGTCGCAGGCCAGGAGAACGAGAGCTTGCCCTGGAACTGCTGCTTGCCGAACAGCACGTCGGCCACGCCGCCGCCCTCGGAGCCCGGGAGCCACGCGGCCACGAAGGCGTCCGAGCGGTTCAGCTCCTTGTTGACGTAGAGCGGGCGGCCCGACAGGAAGACCGTCACGATCGGCAGATCCGGCTTGGCCGTGCGGATCGCCTGGAGGACCTGCAGATCCTCGGGGTGGAAGACCGCGTGCTCCAGCGTCTTCGCGTGCGGGGTGTCGTCCGTCGCGAGCTGGATATCCCCGTACATCTCGGCATAAGGCGTCTCGCCGATCACCACGATCGCCGCGTCGAAGCTCCCCGAGCTGGCGGCGGAGCCGTTGGCGCTCAGCGTCGCCTGGCCGCCGCCGGCCGAAACCAGGTCCTGGATCCCCTTGAGGATCGACGTCGCGCCGGGGAAATCGGCGTTCGTCAGATCGGTGCCCTGCCACGTCCGCGACCAGCCGCCGGACTGGTTCGAGATGCTGTCCGCGGACTTGCCCGCGACGAGCACCTTGGCCGAGGCGGCGAGGGGCAGGACCCCGCCGGCGTTCTTGAGGAGGACGAGCGACTTCTGGACCGCCTCGCGCGCGAGGGCGCGGTGCGCCGCTTGCCCGAGCACCGACTGATCGCCCGCGAACATCCGCTTCGACGGCGCCTGCTTGGTCTTCTTCGGGCCGAGGAGCCCCGCCCGCATCTTGACCCGCAAGATCCTCGTCACGGCGTCGTCGACCCGCGCCATCGAGATCTGGCCCCCCTTCACCTGGCTGAGGGTGTTCTCGTAGAACGCCTTCCAGTCGTCCGGGACCATGATCATGTCCACACCGGCGTTGATCGAGGCGGCGCACGAGGAGTTGGTGCAGCCCGACACCTGCCCATGGCCGTTCCAGTCGCCGATGACGAAGCCGTCGAAGTGGAGCTTGTCCTTCAGCACCCCGGTGAGCAGATCGCCCTTTCCGTGCATCTTCTGGCCGCGGATGCTGTTGTACGACGCCATGACCGTCTGCGCGCCCGCCGGGATGGCGGACAGGTAGCCCTGCCCGTGGATCGTGCACAGCTCGGTGTCGGAGGCGAGGTTGTTCCCCTGGTCATCGCCCTTGTCCGTGCCGCCGTCACCGATGAAGTGTTTGGCCGTCGCGATGACGCGCGTCGCGCCGAGGAGATCAGGGCTGTTCGCGGCGCCCTGGATGCCCTGCACGACCCGGCCCGCATAGGCGTTCACGATCTCGGGATCTTCGGAGTAGCCCTCGTACGTGCGGCCCCAGCGGTCGTCGCGCACGGTCGCGAGCGTCGGCGCGAAGGTCCAGTCGAGCCCGGTCGCGAGGACCTCCTTGGCCGTGGCGGCGCCGATGCGCTCGAGCAGCTCGGGGTCGTGGGCCGCGCCGAGGCCGATGTTGTGGGGGAAGAGCGTGGCGCCGCGGACATTGTTGTTCCCGTGCACCGCGTCGATGCCCCAGATGATCGGGATGGCCACGCGGCCACCGCTGGTGTCCACCGAGGCGTTGTAGAAGTCGTCGGCGAGCTTCACCCAGTCCGCCGCCGTCGCGTTCTTGTTCTTCCCCGGCCAGGAGCCGCCGCCGTTCAGCACCGAGCCGATGTTGTACTGCTTCACCTCGGCCGGCGTGATCTTCTGGATCTCGGCCTGCACCATCTGGCCGACCTTCTCCTCCACCTTCATCTTGCCGAGCAGCTCGGTGATGGCCGCCTCGATCGCCGGATCCTGCGCGATCGCGCTCCGCACCTCGGGCCAGCCGTTGTCGCAGGGCAGGAGGCCGACGGCGTCCCCGGCGCCGCTGCCGCCGCCGCCGGTGCTGTCGCTGCCGCCGGTGCCGCTGCCTCCGGTCCCGGAGCCGCTGCCGGAGGAGCCAGCGCCGGCGCCGGAGCCAGCGCCAGCGCCGGAGCCGCTTCCGGAGCCAGCGCCGGCGCCGGAGCCGCTTCCGGAGCCGGCACCAGCGCCGGAGCTGGCCCCGGAGCCGGTCGCGTTGTCGGACGTGTCGTCACCGCAGGCGGCCGGCGCGAGAACGACAGCCGCCGCCATGATCCATGTTGCATACCGTGTGAGGCGCATGAGTGCTCCCCTCTCTTGTCGATGAGATGAAGGATGGGCTTTAAGGTGAACCGTGACAGTCGAGCAAAGCGTCGATCGGGACGTGTAAGAAATATAAGACAGAGAGGGAACGTTCTAATCCATGACTCCCCCCGCACGCAAGCCCCCCCTCACGCCGCGAACGAGGGTTCGCTCGCGTGTTCGCGTGAGCGCGCGGGCGCGTGAGCGTCACCGCCGCGCCGTCGCCATGAGCCCGAGCCAGTTCTCCCTCGTGCCTCGTGCCTCGCCGGATGACACGGTGCGTCCTGGGACGCCACCGGTTAACCATAGTCCGAGTCGGGCCGCAATATACAAACCCGATGGCGCGGCGCGGTAATCCACCCGTGGCATAACGCAACAACCCGTGCACGAGCGAGCACGCGACGGGCTCATCGATGGATGCGGGCTCACCGGGGTCGAGCACGTCATCTCCGATCCGAGGATCGAGAGACCGCGCGAGGAAGACAAGGAGGAGCGCTGGCGTCCGCGCGATGACGAGAGACGCTCAGAGCAGTTGACATTACCTGCGTTCCGTCGGTGTCGAGGGGTTCCGCGCTCAACGCTTCATCATGAAGAGGACGGTGAACAGCTATCATGAGCCGTGGCACCTCGGGGATACGAGGCAAACGCGGCACCACGCCGCGCGCGAGCGCCAGCGCGTCGAGGCCGCCCACGCGCGGTCGACCCCCCGCAATGCTGATTCCAGCCGGGCGCGGCCCGATCGTCGCGGTCAAACTGGGCCACCGGACAGAGCCATGGGCTCACGCAGCACGGGCCGACGGGCGAGCCGGAGCGTCTGCCGTCGTGATTCAGCGGAAGCATATTCCGTCAAGGGAACAATGATAGAATCGTGACTTCTGTGCGGCAGTATTTACCCGCGAGACTGCACGTGCCTATTCTCCGCGCATGGTCTCTATCCCGCGTACTTCCATTCGTCTCTTCATGACCACCGGTACGCTGCTCCTCGCGCTGGCCGCGTGCGGTGACGACGAGGTCGGCTTTGGCGCAGGCGGCGCAGGCGGTGAGGCCGGCGGCGGCACCTCCACCAGCACCAGCGCAGGAACTGGCGGCGGCACCACCAGCGGCAGCGGCGGCGAGGGCGGCACCGGCGGCGCTCCCGGCACCGGCGGCGAGGGCGGCGCAGGCGGCGCTCCCGGCACCGGCGGCGAGGGCGGCGCAGGCGGCGCTCCCGGCACCGGCGGCGAGGGCGGCGCAGGCGGCGCTCCCGGCACCGGCGGCGAGGGCGGCACCGGCGGCGCTCCCGGCACCGGCGGCGAGGGCGGCACTCCCGACACCGGCGGCGCAGGCGGCGCTCCCGGCACCGGCGGCGAGGGCGGCGCAGGCGGCGCTCCCGGCACCGGCGGCGCGGGCGGCGCAGGCGACGAGCCCGTACGGTGGGCCGACGTGGAGCCGATCCTGCTGGCGAAGTGCTCGCCCTGCCACACCCGCACGGATCCCGCGCCGGCCAGCGGCTTCGCCATCACCTACTTGTCCTCGCAGCTCGCCTCGAGCTCGACCCAGTGCGCCGTGGACCCGGGTGCACCCGCGAGGACGCAGGGGGAGTGCGCCACCATCCGCATCCACGATCTCGACAACGCCACCCGCATGCCGCGCAACCGCGGATGCACCGGCGACCCGGCGCTCGACGTCGCGAATTCTGCCTGCCTGACGGCCGCAGAGCAGCAGACGCTCGTCGACTGGATCGCGGACGGCCAGCTCGACTGATCCGAGGAGGCGCGGCCACCGCCGCGCCTCACGTCACCTCGGCTGCTCGAGGAGCGCTCCGTCCCGGTACGCCTCGATGAGCCGCTCCAGGATCTCGATCTCCCGCTCGAGCTCCTCCCCCTTCTCGGTGTCTCCCACCCGGCGCTCGGCCTCGTAGACCTCCACGTCGGAGATCACGGGGATGATGTCCTCCCCCGCCTCGACGGCCTGCTCGACCGACGTGAAATGGTGGTGCTGCGCGAGCCGCGCCCCGCTCGCCTCGAGCACGAGCGTGTACCCCTTGTCGCCGTACGCCTCGGAGAACGCCCCGTCGATCGTCACCGCGCGGCGCGACGCCTTGATCGGCGACTCCCCCCGCTCGACCCGGACCGGCACGTGCCCGTTCACGATGAGCCCGCGCTCCTCGTCCACACCGAACTCGCGGCACACCCGGCCGCAGAACGCGGCGTCGTGGATCAGGTGGAAATAAGGGTTCTTCGTCTCCCTGTGCGTCCTCTCGTCGGCGACGAAATACGACTCGAACGTCGTCATCCGGTCCTTGCCGAACATGGGCGAGAGCGGCCCGGTCCAGAGGTACCAGAGCATGTCGACGTCCTCCTGCGCGCCCGCCCGGAAGGCCCGGCGCACCGTTCGCTCCAGCGCGTCGAACAGCGCCCTGCCGCGGCGAACCTCGCCGTCCACCACGAAAGGAAGGAGCTCGCCCTCGCCGTCCACCGGGACACAGCCGTGGAAGATGAGCGCCCGGTCGCGCCTGAGCCACGTCGTCCCCTGCTGCACCATCCAGCGCATCTGGCGGGACAGCGCCGGGCTCCTCAGGAAAGACTCCTTCAGAAGGGCGACGCACGCCGCCTCGTCCGGCGTCAGCGCGTACGGATCGCCGGGGTCGAGCGTCGGGAAGCGCGCGTCGAGCAGCGGGAACACCTCGCCGTCGATCGCGACCGTGCCCGCGCGCGGGTCGATGCGATGGAGCAGGCAGCGGTGCTCGAGCGCGTACTCCGGGCGGCGCCGGCAGAGCTGCCCCTCCAGCTTGAACTGGAGGACGGCCGCGGCCTTCTGCATCCGCGCCATCAGCAGGGCGTCGCGCAGCCCCTCGCCCCGGACCGCGAAGCGCTCCGCCGGATCGTCGGCGTAGGCCGTGCGCGCGAGCCGATCGAGCGGCGCCACGGAGATGCCAAAGCCCTCTTCCAGCTGCGACAGGCGCCCGTACCGCAGCGAGAGCCGGACGACCGTGGCGATCAGCGCCTCCTGGCCGAGGCTCGCGCCCATCCAGCTCACGTCGTGGTTGCCCCACACGACCCGCACGCGCGGCTGGCGCATCAGGTACTCGATCACCTTGTCGAGCCGGGGACCGCGATCGCCGAGATCGCCGGCCACAACGAGCTCGAAGACCGTCAGGTTCCGGATGGCGCGCGCCATGGCGCGCAAGATCTCGATCTCGCGGCCGTGCTGGACGAACGGATCGATGAGCGCGTCGAGGTAGCCGCCCTCGCCGAGGGTGGCGCGCGCCGACACGAGCTCGCGGAGCAGGCCCCGCATGTCCTCCGGGAACGCCGCCTCCACCTGCCGGAGCGTGTAGCGCAGCGACAGCGCGCGGATGACCTCGACCTCGCGCGCGAGCGTCCAGAGCAGGAAGGCCCGCCGCTCCCCCTCGCCGCGGGACGCGACGCGGGCATACCCCTCGCGAGGGTAGTAGACGACCGAGAGCAGCGCGCGCTCCTCGGCCGCCGTGAGCCGGTCGCCGAAGACCCGCTCGACAAGCGGCCGCAGGCTCCCCGAGGCGTTGTTGATGATGTGCTTCAGCTTCCTGTGCTCGCCGTGGACGTCGCTGACCACGTGCACCGTCCCCTTCGGGAGCGACAGGATCGCCCGCAGATGGCCGATCTCCGAGAGCGCGGCCTCGGTCGTCGGGTACCGGCCCGCGAGGGCCCGGAGGAGCGGCAGCTCCCGCGTGTCAAGCATGGCGCCACAGCATAGAGCAAGGCCGCGGGTCGACGCACGCGCGCGCGCCACGCTGAAGCGGCCGGACAAGCGCGCAAGGAGAGCGCATGTGCCTGGCTCTGCCGCGTTTCTCCTTGCGGCCGCGCGGCGTCCTACTAGCAAATGCCATGGGAGCCCATGCAATGTTGTGGCAGCGAGGCAGCATCTCCGCGCCGAGCGGCCTCGACGTCGGCCAACATTCACCAGCGAACCCTCTTCACTACATGAGCAAGTCTGTCCTGATCATCGATGACGACGTGGATCTGGCGACGACCCTGGCCGAGACGCTGCGCGACCTCGGTTATGAGGCGACGCCTTTCTTCAGCGGGCGAGAGGCGCTCGAGCGGCTCCTCGACGGCGAGCGGCCCGGAGTGATCCTGCTCGACCTGATGATGCCGAAGATGAACGGCTGGAAGGTGTGCGACGAGCTCTGCGCGGTCCCCGCGCTGGAGGAGATCCCCGTCGTCATCATGACCGCGGCGTCGAACATCAAGCAGCCGATGCCGGCGCACGCGCGCGAGGTGCTCAGCAAGCCGTTCGAGCTCGACGCCCTGCTCAGGACGATCGACGCCGCCTGAGCGGGCTACCGCTTCTTCTTCGCCTTCGGTGGCGCGCTCGGCTTGATATCGATGCTCGTGGCCCCCTGGCACGGCACCTGCGCTGTCACACCCGCGCTGAGCCACTCGGGGAACTTCGTCTTCCCGGCCCGGCCGACGCGCACGAAGAAGCGGCCGCAGCGCACGGCCAGCGCCTGGTTCACATCCCCCGCGTACTTGCCGGTCATGTAGACGCCCCCCGGCTGCGGAAACCCCACCGTGAGCAGGCCCTGATCCTTGGGCAGCGACGCAGGATTGCCCCCCTGCCGCGCCTGGCTCGCGGCTTCCTTCGCCGCGGCGGCCTCCTTCGCCGCGGCCTCCTTCGCCGCCGCGGCTTCCTTCGCCGCGGCCTCCTTCGCCGCCGCGGCCTCCTTCACCGCCGCGGCCTCCTTCGCCGCGGCTTCCTTCGCCGCCGCGGCCTCCTTCGCCGCGGCTTCCTTCGCCGCCGCGGCCTCCTTTGCTGAAAGCGTCTTCGCCGCCTGCGCCTTCCCGGCCGGAGCCTTCTTCACGGGGGGCGACTCGCTCGCCGCGGACGCCGCCGCGGCGACGGGCTCGACGATCGCGGGCGCCATCTCCACCGCGACGGCCGGCTCGGGCCGATCCCGCCGCGCCACGTAGATCCAGAGCCCCGCCACCACCGTCGCCGTGATCGCCGACACCGCGATCGTCCCGACGGGCGACAGCGAACGCGGCGCTTGCCATGGCAGCCGCGGGCGCCGCGACGACACGCCCGCCGGGGGCGACGACTCCCCCGGAGAGCCGCCGCGGCCCGCCGCGCTCGGCCTCGGGTACGGCACGCCCCCGGGCGGCGTCAGGCCCGATGAGCCGTCCACCGGCACCGTCACCCCGGGCGGCGTCAGGCCCGACGCGCCCATCGGCACGGTCACGCCGGAGGGGGTCACCGGCGAGCCGGAAGGCGGCTTGGGCGGCGCCCCCAGGAACGCGGGCGCGAGATCCGCCGGGAGGGCCGGCGGCGGACCGAAGCGGATCGCCTCCGGGATCACCGAGGGGGTCGGCACGAAGCGGGCCGTCTCCGCGCCCGTGCCGGGCATCGTCGTGCCGTCCTCCTCGAATATCGGATCGACCTCGGTCAACGTCGGCGGCCCGCCCTCCGGCGGCCCCTCGTCGGCCGCCGCCGCGTCGCGCTCCGCCGCGCGCTTCGACGCCTCGAACAGGCGGCCGAACGTCTCGCGATCCGGCAGCGCGGGCCTTCGTCCCTCGACGCCCTTCGCGCCGTCGCCCCTCGCCTCGGACGCCGGCACCGGGATCGTGATCGGCTCGGGCCCGCCGATCGACGCCTTGCCGTCCTGCCGAGCCGACCCGATCAGCGCCTCGGACGCCCCGGCCGAGGGAGGCGCGGTCTTCGCCTGCGCGCCGGGGGTCCGCAGCCTCGCGGCGCCGCCGTCCCTGGCCGCCTGATCCCTGGCAAAGAGATCCTTCGCGAGCCGCTTCGCCGCGTCCGCCGCGGGCCTCGCGGTCTGACCTCCCTTGCCCTTGACCGGGATCGTCGGCCGCCGGTCCTCCTCGCGATCCGCGTCCTCGATCTCGATCGTCGCGTGCGCCGATTGCACGCGCGTCACGAGCTCGGCCTTCCCCTTCTCCGGGCGAGCGACCTTCGCGAGCGCCTGCTCGATCTCGTGGACGGTGATCTTCCGATCGTCCGGCGCGGGCGCGAGGGCCGTGTCGAGCAGCGTCACGATCGGGCGCGGGATCTCCGGCCGGATCGTGGCGATCGCCTGCGGTCGCGTGCCGTCCGCGGGCGGCCGCCGCCCCGTGAGCAACGACCAGAGCAGGAGCCCCACGCCGTAGATATCGGCCTTCACCGTGACGCGCTCGGCGCGCGCCTGCTCGGGCGCCATGTAGCCCGGCGCGCCCTTCACCACGCCCGCGATCGTATCCGGCGTGCGCCCGAGGATCTTGCCGATGCCGAACCCCGTCAGGCGCACCTGCCCGTCCCACCCGATCACGATGTTCTCCGGGTGGAGGTTGCGATGGACGATGGGCGTGGGGCTGCCGTGCTCGTCGACGGACCCGTGCGCGTGCGCGAGCGCCCCGGCGATGCAGTGGACCAGGTAGTAGACCGCCGCGTCGGCGAGCTTCTGCTGCCGCGCCGCGAGGTGCTGGTGCAGCCGATTGAGGTTCACGCCCTCGACGTGCTCGAGCACCAGGACGAGCCGGCCGGCGTGCTCGAAGAAGTCGAACATCCGCACGATCGCCGGGTGGTTCATCGTCGCGCAGATCGACGCCTCGCGGGCGAGCTCGTCGGCGAAGCGCGGATCCCCCTCGGCGGTATTCGGGACGAGCTTCAGCACGCAGACGCGGCGAAACCCGAGCGGGCCATCCAGTCGCCCGAGATAGACGCTGGTAGGCCCAGAACCGGACAGGTGCCGGAGAATCTTGTAGGCCCCAATCGTCTCGGGAGCGGGCTCCGTCGGAAACATCCGGGGCCGATCATACCCAAGCGGGGCGAAGCCCCCAAGCCAACGACCAAGACCGATCACTTCGCGGCGCCGGGAGGCGTCCCCGGGCGCCTCGGTACGAGCCCATGCTCCACGCGCCCTGTACGGCGCGTCGCTCTCCCGTTTGCCAGAGAGCGGTACAGCTGATCAGCAGAAGCCCGAACAGCTGTGACGGATCACCGTGGAGAACCCTCCGGCCGCGCTCGCGCGGCCGCGCCTCTGGCCTTCGAGCGGCGTGGGGCCTGGGCTATAAGCGGCCGCGATGAAGCTCCGTGCCTGGCATCGATTGCTCGCCGTCGTCCTCCTCGCGGGCTGCGAGGCCGCCGTCCCGCCCCCTCCGCCCGCGCCGCCCCCGCCCCCGTCGCCGAACGCCGCCCCCGCCTCGGCGCCTGCGCCCGCGCCGGCCGCGCCGGCCACGCCGGCGTCGCGGTTCCCCGCCGGGTGGCCTTACCCCGAGGGCGCGCCGCCGGTGCGGGGCCCCTCGATGGTCACGAGCGACGCCGCCCTCGCCACGAAGGTGGGCGCGGAGGTCCTCGCCTCGGGCGGCAACGCCGTCGACGCGGCGGTCGCGACGGCGTTCGCGCTGGCCGTCGTGCACCCGACGGCCGGTAACCTCGGCGGCGGCGGGTTCATGGTCGCGCGCGTCGGCGACAAGGAGCACGCGCTCGACTTCCGCGAGACGGCGCCTGGCAAGGCGACCCACGACATGTACCGGGGCAAGGACGGCAAGGCCACGGAGAGCTCGCGGGTCGGCCACCTCGCGGTCGGCGTGCCCGGCAGCGTGGCGGGGCTCTGGGAAGCGTACGACAAGCTCGGCTCCAAGAAGAAGACCTGGGCCGAGCTCGTCGCGCCCGCGATCCGGCTCGCGAAGGAGGGCTTCTCGGTCGACGAGAACTTCGCGACGACGGTCAAGGCCGCGTCGGGCAAGCTCAAGCGCTTCCCGGCGTCGGTCGCGCTGTTCCTGCCGGGCGGCGCGCCCATCGAGATCGGCGTGACGTGGAAATCGCCCGAGCTCGCGGCGACGCTCGAGCGCATCGCGGAGAAGGGGCCCGCGGGCTTTTACGAGGGCAAGACCGCCGAGCTCTTCGTGGCCGAGATGCGGCGGGGCAAGGGCATCATCTCGGCCGCGGACCTCAAGGGCTACAAGGCGAAGTGGCGCGAGCCCGTCGTCTTCGAGTACCGCGGGCGCCGCGTCGCATCGATGCCGCTCCCGTCGTCGGGCGGCCTCGCCCTCGCGATGATCGCGCACCAGCTGGAGGGGCTCGACGTCGCCAAGCTCGGCTGGCACTCGCCGTCGCACGTGCACGTGGTCGCCGAGGCGATGCGGCGGGTGTTCCTCGCGCGCAACGAGGTCCTCGGGGATCCCGATTTCGTGAAGAACCCGGTGGAGGAGCTGCTCTCGGTGGCGTGGGCCGAGCAGCAGCGCGCCACGATTGCGGCGGACCGCGCGACGCCGACCGAGGAGCTCGCCCGCGGCGCGGCGGTCAAGGACTCGGGCGGGCGCGGCCCGCACACGACGCATTTCTCGGTGGTCGACGCGCAGGGCAACGCCGTCGCGCTGACCACGACGCTGAACGGCTGGTACGGCTCGGGGGTGACGGTGACCGGCGCCGGATTCGTGCTGAACAACGAGATGGATGACTTCGCCGCCGTGCCCGGCACCCCGAACCAGTTCGGTCTTGTGCAGGGGGAGGCCAACTCCATCGCGCCCGGCAAGCGCATGCTCTCGTCGATGTCGCCGACGATCGTGACCGCGAAGGACGGGCGCGTGGAGCTCGTGCTCGGCGCCGCGGGCGGCCCGACGATCCTCACTGCGGTGTTCCAGATCCTCTCGAACGTCGTCGACTTCGGCTTCGACGTGACCACGGGCGTGAACGCGCCGCGCTTCCACCACCAGGACTACCCCGACAAGCTGTTCGTCGAGCAGGGCGGCTTCCCCGACGAGCTGAGGAGCGCGCTCGGCGCAATGGGCCACACCCTCGACGACCGCGAGCACATCGCCGACGCGCCGTCGATCGGCCGCGAGGGCGCCGCGTTCGCCGGCGCGCGGGAGCCGCGGCGGCCCGGCTCCGAGGCGGCCGCCGGGAAGTAGCGCCGGCGGGGCGGCGCTCCCCACATCGGCCCACGCGACACCCACCTATCCCACAACGGGCGGGCTCCATGGCCTGCTCCCGACCGGCAGACCGACGCCACGGCGCGCTCGGGAGCGCCGCCGGGTGGGGCCTCGACAGCGAGCCCCGCCCGCGTCGACCGACCCACCCGACCCACGTTGTCGCCTGCCGGGCGACGCGTGTTGTCGGGACGACATGGCAATGGTCAGTCGGTCAGGCGTCTCCTTACTTCTCTGCCAGAGGCCGATCGTTGCTCATTTCGATGTCTCATCGATGAGGGAAGGCGTTGCGCGCCTCAGGCACTTCCCTAAGGAGATCCCTCTCCATCTGGCGCACCTTGGCCGTTCCCGGCACGGGCGTGTGCCCCATGCATCGTGGCTCCTCTCCTCGTGAAGGCGTCATCGCGTGATGCACATCCGACGGCCCTCTGCGCCACGGAGCGCCGTGTGTTCGGGCGGCGAGGCGACACTGTTGTCGCATTCGCTCCCGAGCGCCGGCCCAAGCGTCGGCCCGAGCGTCGGATGGAGTCGCGCGTCGCTCGCCTGACGCGCGGCGTCTCGGCGGCGGAGCCAGCCGGGAGCGCTCGATCCGCGCGCGGCGCCGCGGCGGTTCGACCTTGACACAACCCGTCCGTTTCGATTGCGTAGGGCGATGCGCCTCGCCGAGCACGTTCGCTACCTCGGCGGATCGCGCGGTCGCCTGTCGCCGTCCTTGAGCTCGGCGTCCCGAGGAGCTGCCGTGAAGCGGGGGACTGCAGCTTGACACGGACCGAGATACCGACTGAACGCCGCGCTGGGTAAATAGCCCTGTCACTCCAGGGGGGTCGCCGTCATGGTGGAGCTGTTGAATCACGAGTTGCTCGAGACGCTGCACGATGGTGCTCGCAGCAGCGTCTATCTCGGCCGGAAGAAGAGCACGGGCAAGATGTGCGTCATCAAGGTCGCGCGGAAGGGCGTCAATGGCACCCGCAACGTGGCGATCCTGAAGCGCCAGTACGAGATCACGAGGCACCTCGACCTCGATGGGGTCGTGCGGGTCCACGAGCTCGAGGTCCGGCTCGATTACGCCGCGCTCGTCATGGAGTACTTCGCCGGTCGCTCGCTGCGGGCGATCATCGACGGCAACGGGCAGGGCGTCGGGCTCGCGCAGGCGGTGAGGATAGCGCTCCAGCTCGCGGACACGCTCGGGGCGATCCATGAGCGGAACATCGTCCACAAGGACATCAAGCCGAGCAACATCATCGTCGACAGCGACGTGCGCACGTCGAAGCTCACGGACTTCTCCATCGCCTCGCTCCTGCCTGGCGAGCGCGCGGCGGTGGTCGACCCCTGGTCGGTCGGCGAGGGCACGCTGCAGTACATCTCGCCCGAGCAGACGGGCCGGATGAACCGGTCGATCGACTTCCGCTCGGACTATTACTCCCTCGGGGTCACGCTCTACGAGCTCACGACGCGGCGCCTCCCGTTCGAGACGACGGATCCGCTGGAGCTCGTGCACCATCACATCGCGAAGACGCCTGTCGCGCCGCACCTGATCCGGCCGGCGATCCCGGAGGCGCTCTCCCGTGTGATCATGAAGCTGCTCTCGAAGACGGCGGAGGAGCGGTATCAGAGCACCTTCGGCCTGAAGGCCGATCTGAAGGCCTGCCTCGACATGCTGGAGCACGGAGCGCCGGCGGAGGACTTCGTGCCGGGGAGGCGGGACAAGCCCACGCGGCTCCAGATCTCGCAGAAGCTGTATGGCCGGCAGGGCGAGGTCGGCGCGTTGATGGCGGCCTTCAGGGACATCAGCGGGTCTGGTCCGGAGGCGGCGGAGGCTGGCCGTTCGGAGCTCGTCCTCGTGGCCGGCTACTCCGGCGTGGGCAAGTCGGCGGTCGTCAACGAGATCCACAAGCCGATCGCGAAGGAGGCGGGCTACTTCGCCGCCGGCAAGTTCGACCAGTTCACGCGCAACGTCCCGTACGCGGCCGTGCTCGCGGCGCTGCGGGAGATCGTCCGGCAGATCCTTACCGAGAGCAGGAATGAGCTTGCCGACTGGAGGGCCAGGATCCTCGCGGCCGTCTCTCCGAACGGGCGGGTCATCGCCGAGGTGATCCCGGAGATCGAGCTCATCATCGGCGAGCAGCCGCCCGTCCCGGCGCTGGGCTCGATGGAGACGCGGAACCGCTTCAACCTGACGTTCCGGAACTTCATCGGCGCGATCGCGCTGAAGACGCGGGCGCTCGTGCTGTTCCTCGATGATCTCCAGTGGGCCGACACGGGGTCCCTGAACCTCCTCAGCGTGCTGCTGGAGGATCCGGACATCCGCCATCTCTTGCTGATCGGGTCGTACCGCGACAACGAGGTCGACGACGCGCACCCGCTGACGATGATGCTGGGCGCGCTCCGGAAGGGCGAGGCCCGCGTGCGCACGATCACGCTGACGCCGCTGGCGCACGAGCACGTGAACGATCTCATCTCCGATACGCTCGGCTTATCTCGAGACGAATGTCGTCCACTGTCGGACGTCATCTTCGCCAAGACCGACGGAAATCCATTCTTCACGATCCAGTATCTGGAGAGCCTCTGTCGCGAGGGTCACCTGCGCTTCAGCTCCGAGACGGGCGCCTGGCAGTGGAGCATCGCCGACATCGAAAGCATGAATGTCGCGGACAACGTCGTCGATCTGATGATCCGTCGGATAGAGGGTCTGGACGAGTCGACACAGCGGGTCCTGAAGTTCGCCGCATGCATCGGCAATGAGTTCGACCTGAGGCTCCTCTCGCTCATCCATCAGAAGGACCTGCGCGCCACCGACCAGGACCTCTGGGACGCGCTGGACGCGGGGCTCGTCATGCCTGTGGACGGAGATTACAAGATCGCACGTTTCCTCGAGGACGAGGACCAGAGCTCCGTCACGTTCAAGTTCCTCCACGACCGCGTGCAGCAGGCTGCCTACAAACTGCTCACGGAGGGTGAGCAGCAGAGGATCCACCTGGAGATCGGGCGCATCCTGCGCGCGGAGACCTCGCCCGAGACGCTCGACGGACGGATTTACGACGTCGTGATGCACCTCAACATGGGCGCCGACATGATCGTGGACAGGCACGAGCGCCACGAGGCGGTGAAGCTCAACCTGAGGGCCGGCCAGAAGGCCAGGCGCTCGACCGCCTATGGTCCCGGGGTGCAATGCCTCCGCGCCGCAGCGGCGTTCCTGCCCGACGACTGCTGGAACACAGACCACGAGCTGTCGCTCGCGGTATACACCGACCTTGTCGAGCTCGAGTGCCTGGCGGTCAACTTCGATCGCGCGGAAGCGTGCGCGCAGATCGTCATCGACCATGCGCGGGACGTCCTGGAGAAAATCCGGGTCTATGAGATGCGCATCCAGTTCTGCATCTCACAGAACCGGATGAACGATGCCATCGAGCTGGCGATGAGCGTGCTCGCCATGCTCGAGGTTCCATTGCGCGAAGTACCGCCTCCAAGCCAGGACGCAGCTCAGCTGGCGCAGCTTCCCTCGATGACAGACGAGCGGATGCAAGCGGCGATTCGTATCATGTCATCTGTCATCCCGGCCGTGTACCTCGCCAAACCGGCGTTGCTACCGGTGATCGCATTCACGATGATCGACATCAACACGCGGCACGGCAACTCGCCGCTCGCCGCGTTCGCTTACCTGGTCTACGGCGTTGTTCAGTGCTTGATGAACAGAACCGACGACGCCTTCGCGCTCGGTGAGCTGGCGATCGACCTCACCCGCCAATTCCACGCGGTCGAGCTGGAATCCAGGGTCCATGCCACCGTGCATGTCCTCATCTACCACTGGAAGCGGCACCTGCGAGAGACGCTCGGGCCGATGCTTCACGCCGTGCAGGTTGGCCTGGACACCGGTGAGGTCGAGTATGCGTTGCACGCCTCGATTCATCATTCGTTGCACTCGTTGCTCGTGGGAGAGGAGCTCGCTACGACCGAGCTGCGGATGCAGCACTCCGTCCTCCTGTCGCTGAAGCTGAACAATCAGTACACGCTGTACCTGTGTAGCATCTGGAAGCAGCTCGTGAGGAGCCTGCGCGACCCATCCGAGGACAAGCAGATGCTCGTCGGGAGCAGCTTCGACGAGACCACGATGATCCCGTGCCTGGGACAGAGCAGGACCTCCATGTTCTCACTGTACCTGGCGAAGGGCATGCAGCTGTATTACTTTGGCTACGCGAAGCAAGCCTGTTCTTACCTGCGCGCCGCCGAGGAATTCCAGGATGCGGTCGGGGGCATGGCCATCGTCGTCGAGCACAATTTTTTCTGCTCGCTCGCGCTCCTCGCCGACCTCGATCGCATGGCGGATAGCGAGCGAGACGCCGCGCTTGCTAAGATCGGCGCAGGTCAGCGGGCGCTTGAGGCTTGGGCGCGCTCCGCCCCGGAGAACAACCGGCACAGGTACGATCTCGTGAGCGCAGAGCTAGCGCGCGTGAAGTGCGCGGTGGTCGAGGCGATGGACCTCTACGACCGGGCGATCGAGGGCGCCCGGAAGCACGGCTACATGCAGCACGAGGCGATGGCATGCGAGCTGGCGTCATCGTTCTACCGGCAGATCGGTCGGCACGAGATCGCTCAGCACTACATGACCATGGCCTACAGGGGTTACGCGCTCTGGGGCGCCGACGCGAAGTGCCAGAGCCTTGTTTCCAAGTTTCCTCATCTCATCTTCGAGGGGAAGCCCGAGCAGTCGGCGTCCGTGACGGTGACGTCCAGTCACGACGGAGCGGTCCTCGACCTGCTCACCGTCGTCAAGGCGTCGCAGGCGCTGGCGAGCGAGATCGTCTTGGAGAGGCTGCTGGAGCATCTCATGACGATCGTCCTCGAGAACGTCGGCGCGCAATCCGGCGTGCTGGCCCTCATGCGCGGCGACTCGCTCTTCGTCGAGGCGGAAGGAAGCGTCGCGCCGAAGCAAGCCCACGTGCTGAAGCGCGCTCCCATGGATTCGTTCAGCAGAGCCCCGCTGTCGGTCCTGAGCTACGTACAGCGCACGCTGAAGAGCGTTCTGCTGGACAACGCAGCGGGCGAAGCCAGGTTCTCGGCCGACCCATATATCCGAGAGAAGCAGCCGAAATCGGTGATGTGCGCGCCCATCCTGCGCCAGGGTAGGTTGGTCGGCGTGCTCTATCTCGAGAACAACCTGTCGA
Organism: Sorangium sp. So ce117; assembly: GCF_051524395.1. NCBI lineage: Bacteria > Pseudomonadati > Myxococcota > Polyangiales > Polyangiaceae > Sorangium > Sorangium sp. So ce117. The sequence goes on along the minus strand of NZ_CP150309.1, from coordinate 12,216,612 downwards.
CTGGCGTCTTCACAAGAGATCGGCTCGAGCTCCTGGGGATCCTCTCGTCGCAGATCGCGATCTCCATCGAGAACGCGACGCTGTACGAGGTGCTAGAGAAGGAGGTCGCCGCGCGCACCGAGGAGCTCCGGGTATCCAATGAGCAGCTGAGCGCCGTCAACGACCGGCTGCAGGTGGAGCTGGCCGAGCGCGAGCGCCTGCAGGAGGAGCGCGTCCAGATGCAGGAAGCGATCATCCAGACCCAACGAGATCGCCTGTTCGAGCTGTCGACGCCGTTCATCCCGATCACCGATGAGATCATGGTGATGCCGATCATCGGGAGCATCGACGACAAGCGGGCCGCGCAGATGATCGAGACAGCCATGCACGGCGTGGCCGCCAGCTCTGCGAAGGTCGTGATCGTCGACGTCACGGGGGTCAAGAGCGTCGACACGAGCGTGGCGAGCAGGCTGATGAGCCTGGCCCAGGCGGTGGGCCTGCTCGGGAGTAAGGCGATCCTGACCGGTCTCCGGCCTGCAGTGGCGCAAAGCCTGGTCGACCTCGGCGTGGATCTCGGCTCCCTGGAAACGCGGTCCAATCTCAAGGCGGGCATCGCTTATGCCATGAGGCGCACGGCCGCCCGGTTGCACGCCTGAACGTCCCATCTCCCAGTCATAGCTGAACGTTGGTGCTGGCGCCCCCCCCGGCCCGTCGCTCGTCCCGTGGCGCGCGGGTTCCGCAGCGCGCGCCCTCATCACCCGGCGTAGGCGACGTCGTCCCCCAGCTCGGAGTAGCGGAGCGCCGCGAGCGCCCAGCACTGATGGCCGGCGATCATGGCCTCGATCGCGTCGAGGTACTCGCGGATCCCGCTGGTTGGCCAGGCTGAGAGCACCTTCTCCTTGACCTGCTGATAATCGGCAATCCGGTCGTCGTGCATGCGCCTGAGTCGTGCGACGGCTTCTGCCAGCGTGAGTCGCTCGCTGTCCCGGAGGACGACGAGCAGGTTGTGAACCTCCCTCGATCTCAGCTCCTTCTCGAGCGAAAAGTAATCATTGGTCCAGCAGAGGATATCGTTGCATATCTCACGCACCCTCTGAAGCAGCGGATGCTGAACGAGCTCCAGCGGCAGAGGATGCTCGAGCAACAGCTCGAGCAAGTCACAATAAGGATAGACCGCTCCGCTGTAGCGTCTCATCATGATGTACTCTTCGAGACCGGGGACCCGCTGGCGCATCCGGTTGTTCGCCTCCCAGAGGTTGGCCTCGAAGTAATACTGAAAGTGCGATAACCAGCGGTTCAGGAAGAAGTGAGGATTTCCGTCCCTGATTCTGTCACGGATGTCGAGCAGCCCGCGGGTCACCGGATCGCCCATGTCCGCTTCGACATACCCGAAGAGCTCGCCCAGGTATCTCTCGTTGAGCTTCGCGACACCCTGAGGATCCGCGCTGAGCTTGCCCTCGTCGTAAGCGTCGTCCAGCAGAAACAGAACGGCTGTGAAATCAGACGCGATCTGAAGGGTCTGTGCGCTCGCCGAGGGGAAAACCCACGCCGCCAGATGTGCGACGTTGGCTGCCTTGATGCGGGAGAGCGCACGCTCACCCGGCGCCAGCCGCAGCCGGCGAACCCACTGTAACGTGCGACGTCCGGCGACCTCAACCTCGGGATGACAAGACGCAGCGAACGGATACTGGAAGTGATCTGCCTCGTGCTTACTTACGACGATGCTCTTTCGATCTGGCGACATCATGGAATCCATCGCAAACCGTGACCCTTCTTCTCGTGACACCGAGCGCGCGTCGCGGCGCCCCGGGATTATTGCGAAAAGGTGTTGGCGTGTGAATTTCACCGTGCTGGGACACCGCGCGGCCTGGGCCTGGAACGCGCTCACCGAGCCCGGACGCAGCGCCGACCGCGTCCTGGCGTAGGTGCTCGCTGCGACGCGATGCGGAGTTCGCGAATGTTCCGAAGGATGGGCCGTGAACGTGCGGTGAATTCATCATGCGGGAGTCACCTCGATCGGCAGCGCCAGCGGGCAGCGGGTGTTGAGGGAGACGTTCCAAGCGAGCCGCTCGGCGCGGAGCTGGAGGCGGTGGCAGCGGGGAAGAAGCTCCTCCAGCACCACCCGGGCCTGCGCTCGGGCGAGCAAGGCGCCGATGCAGAAGTGGGCACCGTGGCCGAAGGCCAGGTTGGCTTGCACGCGCCGCTCCGGATGGAAGCGGTCGGGGTCGTGGAACTTTGCCTCGTCGCGCAGCCCCGATCCCACGAGCAACGCCACTACCGCATGGGCCGGCAGCCTCACGCCAGCCAGCTCCGTCTCGGTGAGGGTAAGGCGCATCGTGGCGTGCACGGGAGGCTCGAAACGCAATAATTCCTCAATAAAATGTGGTACATGCGCAGGCTCCGCCCGCAATCGATCCATCCAGGCCGGTAGCCGTGCGAGGATCAATGCCATGTGGGTCATCAGCGTCACCGCCGTCTCGAGCCCCGCCACGAAGAGAAGGAACAGAAATCCCATCAAATCTTCGTCCGTGAGCACGCTGTCGTTCACGCGAGATCGGAGCAGATCGCTCACCAGATCGTCGCCCGGCTGGCGGCGGCGGCTCGCCAGCAGGTCTTTCATGTATCGCTCCATCTCATCGATGGTGCTTCGCACCTCTCCAAGCCGCGCCTGGTCGTCCGGCGGGATGGCGGCGATGCTGAGAATGTCCGTGGTCCAGCGCTGAAAACTGTCCTGAAGAGCGGGCTCGAACCCGAGCAGCCGGACGAGGACATTCAGCTGCGCTCGATGTGCAAAATCAGCCATAAATTCGACGGTGCGGCGCTGCGCCATCTCGTCGACGAGCTGCGCCGCCTTAGCGCGCATCTGCGGCTCCAGCGAGCCGACCGTGCTCGCGGTGAAGGCGCGGCCGATCAGGTTGCGTAATTGGCTGTGTCGTGGCGGATCGGCCAGGATCAGAGAGTCGGACAAGGGGTTATGACGCTGGAGGTGGGGGGGCTCGGCCGCGACGCGCAGCCCCGCGGACGAGAACACCTGCGTGTTCTTGAACGCCGCCACGATGTCATCATACCGGGTGACCACCCACATCCCGTTGGGGTCCACCTGGCACACGGGCGACTCGCGGCGCAGCGCCGCGTAGAAGGGGTACGGGTTCTCTCGGACCTCGGGGGCGAACAGATTAAGTCGAGTCATTGCGCTCTTCCTGTGGCGAAGGCAGGACGCAGCCGCAACGCCATGGCGGCACACGTCGATAAGCCTGGAGTGGGGTGCTGCCTCAGATGACGCGCTGGGCGACGCGACGGCGTCGATTCGGTGCTGCCCTGAGGCAGCTGGCCCCTAGCGCTGAAAGGAGGACGAAACGGAACCCGCAAGCCGCGTTTCCGCGATGCTCCAGCGCGTGGTCACCTGGGCGCTTCTCCCGCGAGCAGGGCGCTGAACAGCCGCCGCGCGGTCCGAGCCAACGCTCGGCCTCCGCACGACACGGCTGCACTCCTCGGTCATCGCTGCGCTCGCCAGGATGCGAGCATGCGACTCACGAGCGCCTGAACTGCTTCCAGGGCATCTCCCGGTGCATCATGAGACCAGAGCAAGCGAGAGAGCCGCTAGGCTCTCTTCATGGCTGCAGGGGTCCGATGGTTCGTGGGTGCTCCTCCATCTGATGACAGCATCCTATACCATGCGGACGAATGCGCAACTGTATTCTTATTTGCGGACTTCACACGACGACCTCGTCGTGATCGAAACACCGCGGACAACGAATCTTCCAACACTTCAATACGATGGCCGAGCCGCCACGAGATGCCGCGTGAATAAAAATACATTTCAGCGTCTGCGGCCCTGCCGCTCCAGCAGGCGCCGAGAACATCTACCGCCCCCGAGCGACACCTCGATGGTCCTCTGATAGAGATGCGTTGCGATAGATGAGCGCAATGATCTCTGGGTGATCGACGTCGTCTATCGCGAGCGGCTGTGCAGCGATGCAAGATGCAGTCGACTCGCGTTTCATCCGTGAAGGCATGGCGCGTGACCCGGAGCCGCCCGCGCTGCGCTCCGGATGGAGCGAGCCGCGGAGACGAGAACGCTGCAGGCGTGCGCCGGCGCGAACGCCCGCGGCGTCGGCCTGGAATGCTGACGGCGAAGGTTTTCGCCATCGATGTGACGTGCATTGCAGGAATGCACGGCCGCACGAGAGTGCGCTGGCCCGCTATGCAAGATGAACGCCTCGCTCGAGCGGAGCGCTGTCACGGTTCCTAGCATCGCCGGCCATGACGCGGGTCGCTCGATGTCACGCTCGGCTCGATCTCGTGACCTCGAAAGAGGGGGCCTCTCCCTGGAACCGCACCTCCTCCGGAGGTGCGCCGACCCACGCCGAAGGCGCGTTTGGGACGAGGCCCGTTTGGGATGGGGGTCACGCTCTGGGCACTCCCGGGCTGCGCTCAGGGATCTCCTTCGTCGTGCTCAGGGCATGCTCAGTGCTGAACCACTGAACAGGGGCCGGGGGCGCGCGCCCGCCCCGCCTTGACGATGCGACCGATCGGTCATATGACTGACCGGTCGCATGCCGAAGAGCACGTTCTTTGGGTTGCCCGAGGAGCGGCGGGACCGCCTCGTGCGCGAGGCGATCGCCGAGTTCGCGGATCGCCCGTACGCCGAGGCCTCGCTCTCGCAGATCGCGCGCCGCGCGCGCATCCCCAAGGGGAGCTTCTATCAGTACTTCGAGGACAAGCTCGATCTCTACCGGTGGCTCCTGACCGAGGAGGTGCCGCGACAGAAGCGCGCGTTCCTCGGCGCCGCGTGTCTGGAGGGCGACTTCTGGGCTCGCCTGGAGGTCCACATCGAGCGCGGCATGGCGTTCCTCGTGGAGCACCCGCGCCTCGCCCGCCTGTCGGCCGCGGCCGCCGACCCGAGCGCGACGGTCGAGGTCCGCGGCCTCCACAAGGCCATCTGCGAGGCCGGCGCCGCGGAGCTCCGGGCCCTGCTCGAGGAGGGCATCGCGAGCGGCGCCGTCCGTTCCACCGACACGAGCCTCGAGGTGGCGACCCGGCTGGTCGCCGCCGTCATCGGCCCCGGGCTGACCGAGGCGGTGCTGCAGGAGCTCGGGGCCGAGCTCCACGACGTGCTGGCCTCCGACGCGCTGCGAAAGCAGCTCGGCCCGAAGCGCCGCCGTCGCCTCGCCCAGCAGGCGGTCCAGTTCATCCAGCGCGGCCTTGGCGCGAGCACTGCGTGATTCCACCAGAAAGGGAGCTTCATGATCACCTACGACTTCGCCGGACGGGTCGCCCTCGTCACCGGGGGCACCTCGGGCATCGGCCTCGCGACCGCGCGCGCGTTCGCGCGAGGAGGGGCGCGCGTCGCCATCGCCGCGCGCGACGGCGACGCGGGACAGCGGGCCTGCGCCGCGCTCGAGCGAGAGGGCGCGCCGGCGCTGTTCGTCCAGACCGACGTGCGGGACGACGCCTCGATGAGGCGCGCCGTGGAAGAGACGATGAGGCGCTTCGAGCGGCTCGATTTCGCGGCGAACTGCGCGGGCGTCGGGGGCGACATGGCCCGCCTCGAGCAGGCCGATCAGGCGGTGTGGGACGACGTCATGGCGACCAACGCCCGCGGGATCTGGCTGGCCATGCGGCACGAGATCCCAGCCATGCTGGCGTCGGGCGGGGGCGCCATCGTCAACATGAGCTCCATCTACGGCGTCGCCGGGAAGCCGGCGCACCACGCCTACGTCGCGTCCAAGCACGCGGTCCTCGGGATGACGCGCTCGGTGGCGATCGAGGTGGCGCCGCTCGGTGTCCGCGTGAACGCCCTCTGCGCCGGCGTCACCCGCACGCCCGCCATGCAACAGGCCGAGGCGTTCGCGCCCGAGCTGGTCCAGGCGCTGGTGGCGCAGCATCCGATGGCGCGGATGGCCACCGAGGACGAGATCGCCGGCGCCGCGCTGTGGCTGTGCTCCGAGGGCGCGGGCTATGTGACCGGCGGCGCGATTCCGGTCGACGGCGGCTTCCTGGCCGCGTGAGCGCGCCGAGAGGGCATGACGACCACGACTACGACCACGACCACGACCACGACCACGACCACGGAGCCGCGGTTGCGTGGGCCTTGGCCGTCTGTTAGAGAACGCGGCTGACGCAAGAGGAGAGTGCTCCGGTGAAGATCAGCTCCTGAATCGGTCTCCGTCGCAGGTCGCGAGCGCGACAGGTGGCATCCGTGCTCCCTGGCCGCGCGAGGCAGCCTGCCCGTCCCGTGACCGGGCCATGTGGCCCTCATGATTCAGGAGCTCCTATGTCGTTGTTGCGCGCACAGCGCCTCTCCTTCTCTTATTCCGACGCGTCCACGATCCTCGCAGACGTCGATCTGTGCCTGACCCCGGGGTGGTACGGGCTCGTCGGGCCGAACGGCGCCGGCAAGACGACGCTCCTCCGGCTCTTCGCCGGCGAGCTCGCGCCCGAGGCGGGGAGCTTGCGGCTCGATCCGCGGGGCGCGACCGTCGCGGTTTGCCCGCAGGCCGTGGAGCACGCCGACGCGGCCATCCATGCGCTGGCCGACGCCGAGGACGGCGCCGCGCGCAGGTTGCGCGGCGAGCTCTTGCTGGATCCGGCGCAGCTCGGGCGCTGGGCCACGCTGTCGCCCGGCGAGCGCAAGCGGTGGCAGATCGGCGCGGCGCTCGCCGCGGCGCCGGACCTGCTCCTGCTCGACGAGCCGACGAACCACATCGACGCGGACGCGCGGGCGCTGCTCGCCGGCGCGCTCGCGGGGTTCCAGGGGATCGGGGCGTGCGTCTCGCACGATCGCGAGCTCCTCGACGCGCTGACCACCGGCACGATCCGGGTCGAGCGGGCCGCGGCGAGGCTCTATCCCGGCGGGTACAGCGCGGCAAAAGCGCTCTGGGAGGCCGAGGCGCGCGGGCGCGAGGAGGCGCACCAGCGGCTGCGCGCCGAGGAGCGGCAGCTCCGCCGCCGCCTCGGCGACGAGCGGCGGGCGCAGGCCTCGGCCGACGCGGACCGGAGCACGAAGCGGCGGATGAAGGGCCCGCGGGACAGCGACGCCCGGGGCCTGCTCGCGGACTTCCGCGTGTCCTCGGCCGAAGCGCGGCTGTCGCGCAACGTCGGCGTGACCCGGCGCAAGCTCGAGAAGGTGTCGGCCGAGGCCGGAGAGCTCGAGCTCGAGAAGGCGGTGGGCCGCAGCGTGTTCGTCGATTACGAGCGATCGCCCGCGCCGTGGCTCTTCGTGCTCGACGCGCCCCGGATCCACGCCGGCGGCGAGAGCGAGGGGCGGATGCTGCTGCGGGACGTGCGGCTCGCGGTCGGCCGCGAGGACCGCATCCGGATCGCGGGCCCGAACGGCGCTGGCAAGACAACGCTGGTGAACGCGCTGCTCGCGGGCGCGCGCGTGCCGGCGGACAAGGTGCTTTATGTGCCGCAGGAGCTCGGCGAGGCAGAGCAGCAGGCCCTCCTCACGAGGGCGCGGCGCCTCCCTCCGGAGGAGCGCGGGCGGGTGATGTCGCTGGTGGCCGCGCTCGGGGTGGAGCCGGGGCCGCTGCTCGGGTCGGCGCGGCCGTCGCCCGGCGAGGCGCGCAAGCTGATGATCGCGCTGGGCCTCGGGCAACACGCGTGGGCGCTCGTGCTGGACGAGCCGACCAACCACCTCGACCTGCCCTCGATCGAGCGGCTGGAGCGCGCCCTCGCCGATTACCCGGGCGCGCTGCTCCTCGTCACGCACGACAGGGCGTTCGGGCGGAGCTGCACGTCGATCCTCTGGACGGTGGCCGAGGGAGAGGTGCGGGTGTCGTCCGACGACGCCGGCGCGTGACCCGCGCCGGCGTCCTTGTGATCGTGCTTTTAGGGTTGCGTCGCGCTCAGTCGATGGCCGGCTTGCCGCCCATCTCCTTCAGCACGGCGTCCGCGCCCGACACCGCGTCCATCACCCACTCCATGTAGCGGTGATCGACGTGGATGGTCCGGGTGATCGACGGCATGAACAGCCAGTCGGACGCCATCGCCTCGTAGTTGCCGTCGAAGGCGAGGCCCACGAGCTCGCCGCGCGCGTTCAGCGTGGCAGAGCCGGAGTTGCCGTTCGTGATGTCGAGATCGCTCAGGAAGCAGACCGGCACCTCGCCGAGGTCCTTGTCCACGTACGGGCCAAACCGCTCCTCGCGCGCGGCCTCGAGCAGGGTCGTCGGGGTGTTGAACGGCGCCTCGCCGGTGCTCTTCTTCACGACCTCGCTGAGGGTGGTGAACGGGCGAACCACCGCCTTGTCGGCCTCCGGGCGGTACCCCCGCACGGTGCCGTACGTGACGCGGAGCGTGCCGTTCGCGTCGGGCGCCAGGAGGCCGCCCCGGTGCGCGCGGAGCGCCTCGACGAAGCGCGGCTTCACGAGGGCCATCGCCCCGGCGTAGGCCTTGTCGCGCGCCTCGATGGCCTTGTCGACAGGCGCGAGCTCGAGCGCCAGGCGGATCATCGGATCCCGGCTCGCCCGGAGCTCCTCGAGCGTCGCCGTCTTGAGCAGCTGGATCCGGGTCGCCGCGTCCTCGAGCGCCGTCTTCTCGTAGAGCGCGTCGATCGCCGCGGCGATGCCCGCCTCCGTCTGCGCCTGCCCGCCCGCGAGGGCCTCGAGCAGCGCGGGCCTGTCCTTCGGATCGAGCTGCAGCGCGCGCCGCGTGGCCAGCTTGAAGGTGCTCCGATCGATCGCGCGGTCGTACGACTTCTGCAGCGACGCCTGCGCCTGCTCGAGGCGCTCCCAGTTGCGCTGCTGGTACTCGGCCTCGCGCTCGGCGTCGGCCTTCGGCCGCTCCTCCACCATGCGCACGAGGGTGACCGCGGCGTCGAGGAGCCTCGCCGACGAGACGATCTCCGACACGGCCGCGTCATGGTCGCGCGTCGCCCGCTGTCCGGCGTGCAGCGCGGCGATCTGCTCGATCGCGCCGCCGTAGGCCGCCTTGCGCTCGGGGTCGGCGTCGATCCAGGCCTTGAGGTCGCCCTCCTGCTTGGCCTTCTCCTTGGCCAGGCCACCCTGGACCAGCCCGTCGAGCAGGCCGCGCGTCTTGAGCAGGTAGTTGGCGTAGCCCTGGATGGTCGGCTCCGCCTTGATCCGCAGGGCCGGGTCGTTCTTGCCGAGCTCCTCCAGGAGGGCGATCGACTCCTCGTAGAACGACACCCGCTTCGGGTACAGCCATGAGACCGCGGACTCGACCTCTGCCGCAGTCCGGAGCCGGTTCGTCGTGCCGGGGTAGCCGGCGACCATCACCAGGTCGCCCTGGCGGAGCGGCGACGACGCGAGCTTCAGGTGGTGCGCCGGCCGGTAAGGCACGTTGTCCTCGGCGTGGGCCGCCGGCCGGTTGTCCTTGCCGACATAGGCCCTGAAGAAGGCGAAATCGCCTGTGTGGCGCGGCCAGCGCCAGTTGTCGATGTCCCCGCCGAAGTTGCCGATCGCCTCCTGCGGGACATAGACGATGCGAACGTCCTTGATCTCCAGCTGCTCGATCAACGAGACCTGGCCACCGCCGAAATACTCGGCGATGGAGCAGCGGATCTCGGGGCGCCCCTCCTCGCACGCGGTCACGAGCTGCTTCTTGCGCTTCTCGATCTCCTCGTAGCGCTCGAGATCGCCCTGGATCGCCTCGATGCCGCGCCGCACCTCGGCGGTGACGTCGCGGAACGCGCGGGTCACGAGCACGCGCGCGGTGTGGCCGGCCCATCGCTCCTCGGCGCGGGATTTCGCGAGGTAGCCGTTCGTCAGGAGGTCTTGCTCGGGGGTGGAGTTGTACTGGAGCGCCCTGGTCGAACAGTGATGGTTCGTGGCGATGAGCCCATCGGGCGAGACGAACGAGGCCGAGCAGCCGCCCAGGCTCACCACCGCGCCGAGCGGGGACGCCGTGGGATCGGCGAGCGACTCGGGATCGATCTCGAGCCCGAGCGCCTTGAGCTGGTCCTTGTGCTGCCGCATCTGCTCCGGCATCCACATCCCGCCGGGGTTCTCGAAGGGCGTCCCCTGACCGGGCTCGGAGCCCGGCGGCCTGGTATCGCCCGCTTGCGGCCGATCCGAGCCGCAACCCGGCGCGAACGCGGAGACCGCGAACAACGCCAGGAGCGTATGACTACGTAGAGAGGAGTGAGACATGCGGTGTTGTTACCATCGCCGGTAGACAGTGCAACCACACGCCAACTTTCTAGTGATACGAGATACAGTAGAACGCGCCTCATGCGGGCCAGGGACGCGCGAAGGCGGCGCGCGAGGCGTTCCATGCGTGGTGATGGACACCTGAGCATCCCCCCGAATTATTCGGAAAAATTCACAGGGAGGCGGGGAGACGGGGAGTGAAATCTCACGAATCTCCCCGTCTCCCCGTCTCCCTGTTCAATTCCCACGAAAGATGCCAACAACCGAGGGAGTTGTCAGGGACACCGGATCTCATCGATGTTCGTGGAGGCGAGCTTCGCCTGCTTCAGCGGGCTTGTCGGGCCTTCATTGTTCTCTGCGCCTGGCGGCCGGACTGGCATCCACGGCATTCCGGACAAGGCGCGCGCGGGGGGACGCCGCGCCAGGGCGGCGCGGGGGTCGGTCGAGCAGCGGGGGCGATGCGGCTCAGTCGACCTGGTGAGCCCGGAACGCGGTGACGGCCCCGTGGGTCTCCAGGCAGCGGTGGATCCAGGCGGCGTCGCGCGCGCGCACGGCGATGAGCCGGACGTTGCCGGAGCCGTCGAGCCCCTGGACGCCCTGGAAGCCGACCAGCGCCGCTTCCTGGAGCGTCATCACCTGCGCGCCTGTCTCGCTCAGGACCTCGTCGCTGAGCAGGCCGGCGCCGTCGGATCCCTCGGCGAGGTGCACCTCGAACACGGTCATCATGCGGCCATGGTCGCCGGGCGGCGCCGCGCCGACAAGGTCGTCGTGCGAGGCAGGTCGCCCCTGCGCCCCTGCGCCCCTGGACCGATTGCCGCCCGCCTCGCGCTCCGTCGCGCCCGGTCACGCCTTGCCGGCGGCCTCGCGCTTCGTCTCGAGCTCCTCCCAGCGGCTGACCAGGCGCGCGGCGTCCTGCTTGGCGCGCTCGAGCTCCGAGAGCAGCCCCGCCACGTCCGCGCCGCGGTTCGCGTAGAGCGTCGGGTCGGCGAGCTTGGCCTCGAGCTCGGCGACCTTCTGCTCGGCCACGTCGATCCGCCCCACGATGCCGTCGAGCTCCGTCCGCTCCGCGAACGTGAGCTTCGGCTTGTCGCCTGCCTTCGCGGCGGCCTTCGCCGGCGCCGCCGCCGACCGGGCCTCCGCCGCCTGGGCCTTCGCGGCCCGCGCCTCGGCCTCCGTCTCGAGCGCGGCGTTCGCGCGTTGCTCGCGGTAGGCGTCGTAGTTGCCCGCGTACCGCACGACCCGGCCGTCGCCCTCGAACGCGAGGATCGAGGTCGCCACCCGGTTCAGGAACCAGCGGTCGTGGGTCACGACGAGCGCCGAGCCCTCGAGCTCGATGAGCATCTCCTCGAGCGCGGCGAGGGTCATCACGTCGAGATCGTTCGTGGGCTCGTCGAGGATGATCACGTTGACGCTCTGGGTGAGCATCTTCGCCAGGGCGACCCGCGCCCGCTCGCCGCCGGAGAGCGAGCCCACCGGCTGCCGCGCCTTGTTCGGATCGAACAGGAACCGCTCCAGGTAGCTGCGCACGTCCATGGACCTGCCGCCCACCTCGACGCGCGTGTGCGAGCCCGCGATGTTCTCGAAGATCGATTTGTCGAGGTCGAGCCCGCTCCTGTGCTGGTCGAAGTAGGCGACGCTCGAGTTCTTCCCGAGCACGACCTCGCCTTCCATGCGGGGCCCGTCGGGGGCCGCGCTGTCGCCCTCGGCGCCGAGCTGGCCGAGGATCGCGCGGAGCATCGTGGTCTTGCCCGTGCCGTTGCGGCCGACGATGCCGACGCGCTCGCCCTTGGTCAGGGTGAAGTCGAGGCCGCGCACGAGCCATTGGCCGTCGAGCGAGAGGCCGAGCTTCTTCAGCTCGAGGATGGTCTTGCCGGTGCGCACCGACTCCACCGAGAGCTGCGCGGTCCGCTCCGCCTTGGGCGGCGGCGCGCTCTTGGTCGTCTCGGCGCGCTGGATGCGGGCCTTCTGCTTGCCCGTGCGCGCCTTCGGCTGCCGCCGGAGCCACTCGAGCTCGGTGCGCAGGAAGTTCTGCCGGTTCGACTCGGTCCGCGCCTCGAGCGCGAGGCGCTCGGACTTCTGCTCGAGGTACTCCTCGTAACCGCCGTCGTAGCTGTAGACCTTGCCCTTGTCGATCTCGAGCGTGCGCTCCGCGACGCGGTCGAGCAGGTAGCGGTCGTGGGTGATGAGGAGGAGGGCGCCGGGGTGCTCCTCGACGAGGTAGCGCTCGAGCCACTCGACGGTCTCGACGTCGAGGTGGTTGCTGGGCTCGTCGAGCACGGCGAGGGCGGGCCGCGACACGAGGAGACGGGCGAGCGCGACGCGCCTGCGGTCGCCGCCGCTGAGCACGCTCATGGGCGCGTCGGGCCGGGTGACGCCGACGTGGCCGATGATGGAGTCGACCTGATGCATCATGTCCCACCCGCCGAGCCGCTCGACGTCGGCCCCGGCCTCGGCCTGCGCGGCGAGCAGCGCCTCGGCGTCCCCCGAGCCGGCCGCGAGCGCCCGGCTCACCTCGTCGTGGCGGGCCTTGGCGGCGTGCCAGGCGGAGAGCCCGGCGAGCACGACGTCGCGCGCGGTGTCGGTCGGCTCGAAGACCGGATCCTGCGAGAGGACGCCGATCTCCGCGCCGCGGCGCCGCGCGATGGTGCCGCTGTCGGCCTGCTCGACCCCGGCGAGGATGCGGGCGAGCGTGCTCTTGCCGGAGCCGTTGACGCCGACGAGGCCCACGCGCTCGCCCGTGCGGATGTTGACCGAGACGCCGTCGAGGATGGTCTGCGGACCGAAGGATTTGTGGAGATCGTGAGCGGTGAGGACGGGCACAGGGCGCGGAGCTTAGCGCATGGCGCCGTGGTCGGGGGGGCCGGCTCGGTCCTGTTCTCGATCGCCGGCCCCGGGAGGCATCCTCTCGGGGTTCTTGCGCCAGAACTCTCTCTGGCACCACGCCGGGAGGAGCTGCTCCACGATCACCCCTTCTGCGGAGAGCGCCTCTTCGTGCTCGTGCCAGTCCGTGTCGCACGCGTTGACGATGGTGCTTTGACCGCCGTCCGCCCGGTGCGCGAGGTGCGCCGCCACGAGCTTCTTGTCGGAGTTGTCGAAGCGAGCGAGCCGCTCGGGCACGACGGCATACTCGCCGTCGTACTGCACGGAGACGAACTCCGCCGTCCGGAGCTTCTCCATCGCCACGACGATGCCGTAGTCCTGGGCCGTCAGCTTCTTCCTGTACTCGCGCAGGATGCCGCGGGCCCTGTCGATGATCAGGCGGCGCCCGTCATCGGCGCGAAAATCCTTGAGCCACGCGAAGACGATCCTCCGCTCGCTCGTCGGGACGTGGGTGTCCTTGAACGGCGAGGCAGGATCGGCGGCGCTCGCGACGATGAGCACGTTGGTGTCGACGACATGATCAGCCACGTTGCTCGTCCTTCTCCATGCGGTCGAGCATCCGCTCCATCTGTCGCTCGACCTCGCCCACCGTGTCACCGAAGAATTTGTCGGGCCAGTTCGCGACCCGCCCGTACCCGTTCACCTCGAGCGGCTCGAGCACCGAATCCCCTCCATTGCACCGGGCAAAGTACATGGCGCACTCGTCCGGCGTGATGCGCTCCTCGGCCATCAGCGTCTGGATCCGCCGGAAGAGGTGCTCCGAGTGCGTCTCCACGAGGAGCTGCACCCCGCGCTCTCGCACGGCCTCGACGAGCAGATCGCCGAGCGCGGATTGCGCCAGCGGGTGCAGGTGGAGCTCGGGCTCCGACATGATCACCGTCGAGCCCTCGGGCGCGAAGTACGCCGCGGTGACAACGGGCAGGACCTGGGAGACCCCGAAGCCGACGTCGAGCAGGTTCGTCCGGTGACCCTGGAAGGTGATCATGACCTGAAAGAACGTCGTCGCCTGGCGCTCGATCTCCATCCTGTCCGCGACCCCGAGCCGCGCGAGCCCCGCGGAGACCTGCTCGACGAGGCGGCCCCGCTCGGACCCGTCGGCGTGGCGGCCGACGAGGCTCGCGATCAGCGCCGGGATCGCGTGCTCGCCGCTCGAGCCGAGCTGTCCTATCGAGCGCCCCGTCCAGGCGTAGTGGCGCGTGGGCACGCTCCGGTGGGGCCCGATGTAGGCGAGCCGCTGGAGCTCCCGCGTCAGCGCGAGCGCGAGATCCTGCGCGTCCGCCCCCGCGGCGCCGAGGGCGGCGACCGCATCGGCCGAGAAGCCGACGGAGCGCTCGGGCTCGTAGGTCCGCCGAGCTCGCCGGTCGTCGGGCAAAGGGCCGCCCGGCGCGGAGAGCGCGTAGGCGCCGTCTCGCTGGCGCGCGACGGCGTAGGCGCCCTCGGCGGTGGCGTACGAGAGCCGCTCCACGTAGGGACTCTCCTCCTCGGCGGCGCCAACCTCCACCTCGTAGTCCACGGAGCCGAGCGTGCGCGGCGCGGCCCCCTTCCCGATGCTCACGGGGCCGAACGTCAGGCGGAAGCCGAGCCCGGCGCGCACGTCGCCCCCGGAGACGACGTCGGAGAGCCTGCCGAGGTCCAGCATCTCACCGGGCTGCCCGCCCAGGTTGAGCGCCAGGAGCCGGTCGGGCGACTCGATGGTTTGCTTCAGGAGCAAGAGCGGCTGGAGCAGGCTCGTCTTGCCGGCCGAGTTGACGCCGAGCACCAGCGTGAGCGGCCTGAGGTCGAACGCATGTGCGCCACGCCAGGACTTGAAGTTCCGGAGTCCGAGCTTCGTGAACATCCTCTGTTTCCCTTTCCACGGAGGGCTCGCGTCGCAACGAGGTTCGCTGTTCTGCTGCTCGAAACGTCGGACGCACGGCTCAGCGGTCCGGCGGTTCGGCCCGGTCGCCCGGCTTCGGACCGGCCGACGCGGAGGGCGCCGTCGCGGGCGCCGGGCCCGCGTCACGCGCGGGCGCCCCCACGCCGCCCGCGTCACCTTCGGCCGCGACGAACCGGACCCGACCGAACCGCCGCGCCCGGTGGAAGTTCCCCTCGCCAAGGATCGGCGACCACGCCGCCCCGCCGTTGTCCTGCATGGCGTAGAAGTTCATCCGCCACGCGTCCCCAGGCGACGGCGGTGCCGCCTTCGCCTTCGCGAACGAGCTCCACGGGATCTTCGCCTCGACAACGTACCCCACGTCCTCGTCCGAGCCGTCGTCGAGCGTCCCTCTCAGCGCGACCGCGCTCGCGAGGCCCGCGCTCCACGCCTCATGGCCGAAAGGCCCGCTCGGGCCGCCCCTTGGAGCGTTGTAGTCGTCGAACTGCGAGTCGAAGACGAGGTTCTGAGGGTTGATCTGGATCTCGTAATAGTCCTTGTTGTCCCCGTCGCCGTCGGGGTCGATCATCACCTCGACGGTGTCCCGCTCCCAGAGGTGCGGGTCGCGCGCGCCCTCGGGGAACCCGCCGGTGATCGTCGTGTCGCGGACGTCGAATCCGACGTAGAGAAACCCGTCGTCCCAGAGCAGCCGCGCCTCGCCCTGCGTCGGCAGCGACCGATCCTCGCGGCCCGTGCCCACGTTGACGAACGGGCCTGTCGCCGCCGCCGCCTGCCACGCCGGCTCGTCGAGGCGGCCGTCGATGGCGATCGCCGCGCCGGGCGCGAGCTTGCGCACCGAGAGCTCTTTCACGACGGCAGGCGGTCGTCTCTGGCTCTGTCCGGCCCCCGCGCCGCTGCTCGCCGGCGCGCGACCCGTCGCCCCGGACGGCGCCGCCTCCTGCTCGCCCCCGCCGCCCCGGGAGCACGCGGCGGCGAAGGCCACAGCGACAAGCGCGAGCGCCCGCGCGCGAGCGTGCGCGCCGTGCGCGCTGTCAATAACGCGCCGCCGGCAGCAGGGCCCGCGCACGCGGCCGCCGCTACTTGCGCCCCTTCTTGCGGGCGTCGCGCTCGCGCTTGCGCTGCGCCTTCTTCGCGTTGCGCTCGGAGGCGCTGAGCGTCTTCATCTTCGTCATGTTCGGGCCCCCGGCGCCGGCGCCCGGGAAGCCGCCCATGCCCGGCATCCCCATCCCGGGGAAGCCCATGCCCGGAAAGCCCATGCCCGGCATCCCCATCCCGGGCATCCCGGGCATGCCGCCGCCGGCCATCATCTGCTTCTGCATCTCCCGCATGTTCTTGGCCATGGCCATCTGCTTCATGCCGGGGATCTTGCCCATGAGGCCCATGTTCTGGCCGAGGCCGCTCATCATCTGGCGCATGAACAGGAACTTCTGGACGAGCTCGCTCACCGCCTCGGGCTTCGAGCCCGAGCCCTTCGCGATGCGCTCCACCCGCTTCGGCTCGCGGACCAGCGCGTACGGGTCGCTCTTCTCGAGGCGGGTCATCGACTGGATGATCGCCTCGATGCGGACGAGCTCCCGGTCGTCGAGGTTCACGTCCTGGGGCAGGCCGCCCGGGAACATGCCGCCGAGGGGCAGCTTGTCGACGAGATCCTTCAACGACCCCATCTTCTGGATCATCCGCACCTGATCGAGGAAGTCCTCGAGCGTGAAGTCGCCCTGGAGCATCCGCGCGGCGTCCTTCTCGGCCTTCTTCTGGTCGACGACCTCCTCGAAGTCCTGCATGAGGCCGACGACGTCGCCCATGCCGAGGATGCGGCTCGCCATGCCGTCGGCGCGGAACGGCTCGAACTTGTCCGTCGTCTCGCCGAGGCCGGTGAAGAGGACGGGCGCGCCCGTCACCTCCTTGATGCTGAGCGCCGCGCCGCCGCGGGCGTCGCCGTCGAGCTTCGTCAGCACGACGCCGCCGATCGACAGCCGCTCGTTGAAGCCGCGCGCCGTCTTCACGGCGTCCTGGCCGATCATCGCGTCGACCACGAGGAAGATGTTCTCCGGCTTCGTCGCGTCCTTGATCTGCGCGAGCTCCTGCATGAGCGGCTCGTCGATCGCGAGGCGGCCGGCGGTGTCGTAGATGATGACGTCGCGGCCGAGCCGCTTCGCCTCGCCGCGGGCCGCGGCGCAGATGGCGACCGGCGACTCGCCCGGGACGTTGAACACGGGGATCTTGAGCGACTCGCCGAGGACCTTGAGCTGCTCGACGGCCGCGGGGCGCTGCATGTCGGCCGCGACGAGCAGCGGCTTCTTCCCCTGCTTCTCGAGGTAGCGCGAGAGCTTCGCGCAGCTCGTCGTCTTCCCGGAGCCCTGGAGGCCGACCATCATGATGCCCGTGGGCCCGCTGTCGGCCCAGGCGATCTCGTCGCCCTCGTGGGTCATCATCGCCTCGAGCTCGTCGTGGCAGATCTTGATGAAGTGGTCGCTCGCCGAGACCTGGTGGACCTCGCCGGCGTGCTTCACGCGCGTCTCCAGGGTGCGGCCGACCGCGGCCTCCTTGACCCGGGCAAGGAACGCCTTGACGACCCCGATCTCGACGTCGGCCTCGAGCAGGCTGAGCCTTACCTCGCGGAGCGCGACGTCGATGTTGCCCGCGGTGAGCTCCGTGAGCCCGGCGAGGCGGTTTCTGGCCTGACGAAAGCCCCGTGTCAGCGTGTCGAACATGGCAGGGCGGGTCTTAGCACAGGGGACCGCGAGCGCGGATCCCCTTGCCCTCTTCAACGCCGCGCGACGCGCTGCGCGGGCGCGGCCGGCGCCCCTCCCCGGGGGCGCGCGGCGCGGGCGCCTCGGCCGGCGCGGACGCCGCCGGCGCGGGCGCGGACGATGCGGGCGCGGACGGCGCGGGCCGTCACATCTCGCGCCGGCCCGAGCGGCGGAGGATCGCGAGCGCCTCGGCGCACCTCGGCATGACCTCGGCGCTCTCCTTGACCTTGGCGTCCGCCGCGACGAGATCCGCCAGCGCGCCGGGCCCTGCGGCCCCGTCGGGCGCCTCGAGCAGGGCGCGGACGCGCGCCTCGGCGGCCGTGGCGTCGAGCAGCAGGCGGTAGGCCCGCGCGCACGTGTCCTTGGCGCTCGCGGCGGGCGGCGTCGATGCGGGCTGGCGCTCGAGCTCCGCGAGCAGCGCCTCCCGCGCTTCGCGCGGCTCGCTCGGGGCGTCGCGGAGGACGTCGATCGCATGCAGGAGCGCGTCCGCCTCCTGCTGCTCGGCCGATCGGCCGCACCCGGGCGCCAGCTGGACCATGGCGACAGCGGCGAGCGTCGCGGCGATCCGCTTCGCTGCGGCGATCCGCCGGACGGCCGTCCCTGCTGCGCCCGCCGTCCCTGCCGCCTTCGCCGCCCCTGCTGCGCCGGCCGCCCCTGCGCTGCCCGTCGCGCCGGGCCTCGTCGTCATGGTGGGCGCCCTCAGTCGGCTGTCTTCGCGGGCGGGCCCATCTGGATGCGCTCGCCGAGGTAGGAGCCGATCAGCGTGAAGAGCACGCCGATGAGCGCCATGATCACGTACATGAACAGCGGCATCGTCCGGACGGTCTGGCTGTGCAGGAGGTAGAAGACGGTCGGGATCGCGACGAGGAACGACGCGACGACCGGCTCGAGGAACGTCTTTCCGGGCGAGATCATGCCGAGGAGGACGCCGCCGATGAACCAGACGGGGATGGCGACGATCATCCCGTTCGACCCCTCGAAGTCGAGCTGCTGAACGATCATGGGGAGGCCGCCGACGAGGGCCGCGGTGAGCACGCTCTGCAGGACGAGGGCGATGAGGCACCAGAGGATCGAGAAGCCCTCCTGCTGGTAGCGGCGGTTGCGGTCGAGCTCGGAGTCGCGGAAAGGCGCGAGCGAGCCCATCCTGGCGCCGCACGCGATGCAGCGCCCGCTCGCCGTCACGGAGGCGTTGTTCGCGCCGCACGACGGGCACACGATGGAGCTGTCGTTCTTCGAGGGCATCGCGGCTAGGCTAGGCAAGGCGCCGCGCGCGGGCAAGCGCGTGACGCGGCCCCCTGTACCGCGGCCGGGCGAGCGCGCGGCGAGCTCAGGGGCGGCCTGCGAGGACGGTGGGCCGCTCGACGGTGCGCGCGGCGCCTCCATGCCCATGCCGGCCCTTTGGGGGTACCGCCCGCGCCGCCCCCCCGGGGCGTGTTCGGGCGCCGGCCCGGCGATCGCGTCTCGCGGTGCCTGATGGGCGAAGGCACGGGCTAGACTCGGCGCCCCGCCGACGGACGCTCGCGCGGCGGGGATCCCGCCGGCTGCCGCGAGCTACGCAAGAGGCGCACGAATGGGCCTGGACGCGACCGTGATGTGCAGATGCTGGCTCGACGGGACGACGCGGACGCCGCCCCCGCACGCGGAGCACGTGGGGTTCGATGACGACGGGCAGCTTTGCCTGACGCTCCCAGAGGAGCGTCAGGACGCGCACGACGCGTTCTACGCATGGATGGAGGACTGCTGCCCGCACCCAAGCATGTGGCTCGCCTCCGAGTGGATCTCGAACTGGGCAGGTCTCAGGGCGTTCCAGGCGGCGCTCGATCGGATCGGCTGGCAGCGCTTCCCGACGCTGCAGGCCGAGCTGCCGGCGGCGAACGGCGGCATGATGCCGGCCGAAGCCAGCGCGCGCGCGCTGGGAGAGCTCGCGCGGTTCGCCGAGCTCGTCGCCTCCGTCCGCTCGGCCTTCCTTGTCGATTCCGGGACCGGTGATGAGCTCTATGACTTCATTCCGCAGTACGAAGGCATCTTCGTCTTGAGCGGCTCGGAGCAGCTCAACCTCGGCTTCGACGCGAATGGCTTCTTCGTGCGGAGCCGCGGAGCGCCGCCCCGCGAGCTGTTCCGCGCCCTGCGCGTCGAGCAGATCCTGCTGGAGCCCGAGCGCACCGAGGCCCACGAGGGCGGCCGCGTGCTGCTCCGGGACCTCGACACGGGACGCGACTTCGAGTCCAGGGTCGCCGTTCCCGGCAGGTGCATTCCCTGGCCCGACGGTCGAATGCAGGACGACAGGGGGCGCGTCCGCTCCGCGTATCCGCGCTCCTTCCACGTGGCGCAGCGCGCGCTGGGCATCGCCGATTTCGAGCAGATCCTCGGCTCCCTGCGCCGGGTCTTCGAGGCCTCGGTGGCCACGGGCAACCCGGTGTGCTGGTGCTGAGCCCGCAGACGCACGCGGGGAGCGTGTCGTTCGCCCGTGTCTCGCGCGCCGCGCCCGACGTCCTGCGCGCCCAGGTCCGCCACGCCCGAGCCCGCTCCTCCCCTCGTCCGAGGACCGGCGAGACGGCGGTGCACCGCGGCCGGCGCTCCGGCTATATACTCGACGAAGCGTGCCCACCGACCCGACCTCGACCCTGGAATCCATGACGTCCGGCCCGCGCGGCCCGGGCGGCGATGGCCTCGACGTGGCGGGGCCCGATCCGGAGCTGCTCGCGCTGCCCTCGCCGCCGAAGCAGGAGCGCACGGTCACGGTGGCGCTGATGGCGGCGACCGCGATCGCCGCGCTGTGGATGGCCGTCGCGCTCCTCGGGGAGGCCCGTTACGCGCTGTCGCCGGGCCAGCCGGCGGACGTGGGAGAGCTCGCGTCGCTGCGGCCGCAGGCGGACCTCGCGAACCGTTACGTGCGGGCCGGAGGCCTGCTCGGGACGCGCGGCGCGATCCGGTACGGGCGCGCCGCGGAGGGCGACTCGTTCAGGCTGGCGCCGGTGGCGGGAAACCCGGCGCTGTGGGTGGAGATCCGGGTGCCGGAGGGCTTCGAGGGCCCGCGCTTCGTCCCTCCGAGCACGTTCGCCGGGCGGCTCGTGCCGTTCAAGAGCGCGGGCATCCGGCACGCGCGGCTGGCCGCCGAGGTGGAGGAGCAGGCGGGGATGGCCGTGACGGACGACGCCTGGCTGCTCATCGACGGCAGCTCGCCGCGCGCGTCGCGCTGGGCGGTCGCGCTCGTCGCGCTGTTCGTGGGCTTCGCGGGCTGGAACCTGTTCGGCATCGCGCGGGTGCTGCACCGCGTGCGGGACGCGAGGGACGCGCGCCGCGCTTCTTGACGCGCTCGCGGCAGGGGAGCAGGACGCTCCCTGCCCACCGATGCCCAAGGTCACCTTCGTCAACGAGCACAGGACGGTCGAGGCCGCGCCGGGTCGTCTCCTCAGCGACATCGCTGCCGAGCTCGGGATAGCGGTCTGCCGCGAGGCGTTCCGGGGCACCGGCATCGGCGATTACACGTGCTGGGTGAAGGGGGAGCCTGGCGCGACGTCGCCCCCGACGTTCCTGGAGAAGCTGCTCGGCGCGCGGGGCCAGCGGCGGATGGCGAACAGGACGCGCGTGCTCGGCGACGTGCAGGTGTGGACCCAGGCCGGCCCTGGCAACCGGCTGCGCGCGCCGCGGCCGATCGCGCCGCCGCCGAGCCCGGCGACGGATCCGGAGGCCCCGCGCAAGCCGATCGACGCGAGCGGCAGCGCGGCGTTCCCGTACGGCGATCCGCGCGCGGTCGGCCACGGCAAGCGCGAGCCGATCGCGGCGGGCGCGCTCGAGGCGAAGGCCGCGAAGGAGAAGAAGGCGAAGGCGGCCCCGGCGAAGGCGGCAGAGGGCGCGGCGCCGGAGGGCGCGGCGAAGCCGGCGGAGGGCGCGGCGAAGCCGGCGGAGGCCGCGGCGACGGAGGCTACGGAGGCCGCGGCGAAGGCGACCGAGGGCGCGGCTCCCAAGGCCGCAAAGGCGCCGAAGGCTGCTGCCAAGGCGCCGGACGCGAAAGCGCCGGACACGGGCGCGGCGGAGCAAGCGACGGAGGCCGCGGCAAAGGCGCCGGAGGCGAAGGCGACGGACATCGCAGCGCCGGAGGCTGCTGCGATGCCGGCGGAGGGTGCGACACCCGACACCGTCACCGCACAAGGAACCGCGGGATCTGGGGCCGTGGAGAAGGCGCCCGGACCTGCAACGGCAGCCAAGGAGACCGGCGGTGGTGCGTCGGAGTAACCGTCGTTGCGCGCTGACGCCACGCCGGCACGCGCGAAGGCGTCGAGCGGCCTGTCTTCTCGACGATCCCCGCGCTGCCTGACGGAGCTATACAGGACTTGAGGGGGTATGGTCTTGAGAGCTGCTTTAAGCCTGTGCTCGTAGCTCCAAGCTGCGAAGGCTCTCGAGCACCGACGCCAGCGAGCCCTGGCGTGCGTAGGCGCCCGCGTGCACAGCCGAAGCCATCGAGGAAACTCTCCAGCGTCATCCGCAGGCGACCGCGTTCCGATCGGGCGATAGACTTCGCGAGCGTGTGGCGAAAGCGCACGCAATCGGGGCCGAGAG
The DNA here is from genome assembly GCF_051524395.1 of Sorangium sp. So ce117. Lineage (NCBI taxonomy): Bacteria > Pseudomonadati > Myxococcota > Polyangiales > Polyangiaceae > Sorangium > Sorangium sp. So ce117. The sequence continues at coordinate 12,194,458 of NZ_CP150309.1, read as the reverse complement.
GATCGCTACGCTCTAGCATCGAAAGCTCTCCGCGGTTCACACAGCAGAGTGCGCCAGTCTGGACCATCCCGCGGTTCACCCGGCAACTCATCCTGCTTCTTCCGCGCTGACCGAATTTGCCTTAACCTCCGAGGCTGGAGGCTGCCCGCGATGAAAGTACGCCGGCGCAGACGAGCATGACCGAGATATCGAGGAAGGCGATTGCATCCTGGCAAGCGTATCTCCAACAGGCGCAGCGCGACGGCGCATGGCTCCAGGCAATGAAGGCTCTCGAGGAGCAGCGCAAAGAAGTCGTGCCGCAGATCCGGGAGCTGCTCGACGGCTTCCTCGCAGGCAGCACGGAGCTCGAACGCTTCCGGTCGGAATTCGATCGGCGAAGCCGCACCGAATGGAGCACCTTCGGACTCGGCGGGTTCGGTGGTGGCATGGTGCTGAACAAGCTGGTCAAGCACGTGCCCGATCACGCCACGCTTGCGGCGAAGCTCAAGGCCGCGCTCCGTGTCCCTGCCGACGAGCCTGCGGCCGCGCGGCAGCTCCGGGAGTTCCTCGATTACCTCGCGGCGCTGGAGACCACCAATGTCACGACGGCGATCAGGACCGACACGTCGCGGGTACCCTTCTTCGTGCCCTTCTGGTGGCATATCCAGGCCCCTCAGGAGTGGCCCGTCTATTACAAGTCCGCGCGCTCCGCGTTCGTCGCGGCGGGCCTCCTCGGCGAGGAAGCGGGCATCGCAGACCAGTACACCCGTTTCCGGCGCGTTTTCCTGGAGCTCGCGAAGGCACTCGACATCGACGCCTGGCGCCTCGAGCAGCTCTGCAAGCGCGTCGAGGGCGGTGAGGGTGAGGGCGCCCATGAGGAGAGCGTGATCGCCGCGCCCGCCACGACAGAGGGCGGCACAGAGCGCCGCGTCTGGCTGCTGGCGCCCGGAAAGGGCGCGCGCCTCTGGGAGGACTTCAAGAAGGAATCCATCGCAGCGATCGGTGTGGATTCCCTGGGCGACCTGAGACGGTACGCCGACGTCGACGTGATCCGGAGGAAGCTCGCCGAGGGTCGAAACGACGGTAGTATCCCGACGAACGACGCGCTGGCCTGCTACGAGTTCGCGCACAAGATGCAGATCGGTGACGCCGTCGTCGCGAAGCGAGGCATCCACCACATCGTCGGCTACGGCATCATCGACTCGGACTATCGCTTCGATCCCAAGCGCTCCGAATACAAGCACGTACGCACCGTGAAGTGGCTCAAGTCCGGCGCCTGGCGCGTACGCGACAAACCGCTGGTAACGAAGATGCTGACCGACATTGGCAAATACCCGCAGCTCGTGGCGCAAATCGAGGACGCGCTCGGGGTCCGCGGCAGCAACGGCCCCGAGCCTCCGGAGCCGACAAAATCGTACACGCTCGACGAGGCGTGCCGTGACCTCTTCCTGGGGCGCATCCAGATCGAACGGATGCTCGGGCTCCTGCGGAACAAGAAGAACCTCATCCTGCAAGGGCCGCCCGGGGTGGGGAAGACGTTTGTGGCGAAGCGGCTCGCGTACCTGCTTCTCGGCGAGAAGGCTCCTGAGCGCATCGACATGGTGCAGTTCCACCAGTCGTACGCCTACGAGGACTTCGTCCGCGGCTACTGCCCGACCGAGGAAGGCTTCGTGCGGCGCGATGGCCCGTTCCTCCGGATCTGCAACCGCGCTTTGCAGGATCTCGACAACTCCTACGTGCTCATCATCGACGAAATCAACCGCGGCAACTTGAGCAAGATCCTGGGCGACCTGATGATGCTCATCGAGGCCGACAAGCGTGGCCAGGAGTGGGCGACGACGCTCTCGTACTCGACCGAGGACGAAGAGCGATTCTACGTCCCCCCGAACTTGCACATCATCGGCACCATGAATACAGCGGACCGCTCGCTCGCCTTAGTGGATTACGCCCTCCGGCGCCGCTTCGCGTTCGTCTCGGTCGCGCCGAGCTTCGAGACCGACGCGTTCGCCACGGAGCTCTCGCGAATGCACGTGCCAGAGGCGCTCGTCGGGCGGATCCGGGCGCGCATCAAGCTGCTCAACGAGATGATCAGGGGCGATCCGCAGCTCGGCCAGGGCTTCTGCATCGGCCACAGCTACTTCTGCCAGGTTCCGGCGGGGCGCGCTCCTGTCGAGGACTGGTATGGGCAGATCGTCGAAACAGAGATCCAACCGCTGCTCGAAGAGTACTGGTTCGACGCGCCCGAGCGCGCCACAGAGGCGCTCGCCCTCATGTACGACGATGAGCGCTGACACCGTGGATATTCCGATCCGGAACGTGTACACGCTGCTCGCCTACGCGTCGGGGTTCCTCGAGCTCTCGGCCGTCTCCGAGGTCGGCGCGATCGAAGCGGACACGCCAGCAGATCTCCTCGCGCGGCTACTCGCGGACGGGCTCAGCGCGCTGCTCCGGCGTGGGCCCTACCGCGCGTACCTCGAACGCGCGGAGGATGTACGGCGGCCGCGTGGTGCCGTCGACGTCACGCGCACGGTCAGCGGCGCGCTGCGGTCGCGAGGGCGCGTGGGCTGCCGCTTCGACGAGCTATCGTACGACGTCATCGAGAACCGCGTCGTCAAGGCAGCAGCCCGTTTGCTCAGCACGTGCCGCAACATCAAGCGCGAGCTCTCCCTCGCGCTGCGCGCCGCGTGCTTCCGCATGGAGGACGTCGCAGACGTCGAGCTCCGCGCGGACCTCCTGCGGCGAGCCCACGTTCCCCGCGGGTATCGCCTCTACGGGATGCTGCTCGACATATGCCAGCTCGTGCTCGCAAATTTTCTCCCGGACAAGCAAGGGGACGGAGCTCGACTCCGGGACTTCACCCGTGACGACGAGCAGATGGCGCACCTGTTCGAGGCGTTCGTACGCGGCTTCCTACAGCACCATCTGGACGGCGCTCGCGTCACCCGCGAGTGCCCGAGCTGGGCCAGCGCTTCAGGAGAGCGCACGGCGCTCCAGCTTCTGCCGCGGATGATCACCGACGTGTCGGTCCGCTGGCCCGGGCAGTGCACCATCATCGAGACCAAGTTCGTGAGGCGGCCATTCAGGGAGCTCGCAGACAGCGCGCGGCTCAAGCTGAGATCGGATCATCTGTACCAGCTCTTCGCCTACGTGAAGAACACCCGCGAGCGGGAGCCCGGATCGATCAATGTGGACAGCATCCTGCTGTACGCGAGCGTCGGACGCGGGCTATCGGAGACACTTTCGCTGGGAGACATCCGCATCTCCGTCCGGACGCTCGACCTGTCGGCGAGCTGGGCCGACATCCGTGCGGCCCTGCTCTCCTTGCCGTTACGACGCGTCGCGACGCGCATGGTGGCTGTGTGAGAACTCGCTCTCCGCGTGCACGGCGAGGCGCTTCGTCGAACCGGACGATAGCGCGCGGCTTTGCAGCGCCATCGTGTACATCACACCTCGCGACATGCGGGCCGGTCGTGCCAGGACGATCACTCCTCGCAGCCGCAGACACCTCCGTGATATGAGCAGCAGCCACGATACGAGGAGCGGGCGCAGAGGCAGCTCGGCGAGAGCGTGCCGTCGCAGCACTGCACCCGGAGGCTCGCCTGTCGCCGCTCCTCGGCCGCCTCTTTCATCAGCCGCCGCCTTTCCTCCGCGGCCTCTTGGAGCTCCCGCCGCCGCCTCTCTTCCGCCTCCCGCCGCTGCCGGATCTCCTCCACACCCGCGTCGACATCCGGCCGCAATCGCGCGACCCGCGCGAGGAGCGCTGCACACGGTTCTGCCTGCTGTACGTCGGTGCCCCGGAACTCGTTCAGCGCGAGCTCCACGCGGCTCAACGCAGCTTGAGCATCCTCCCACCGTCGTAGCGTTGCCCTGGCGGAGGCGACCTGCAGGTCCCGCGCGATCTCCGGGGCGACGTGCTTGAAGCGGGCAGCGGCTCTCAGCTCCCTCGCCCCCCGCTCCCGCTCCTCCTCGGCGCGCCGTTGCGCCTTTCGGGCGGCTTCCTCCTCGTCACGCCGCTGGATGGCCTCGCGCTCTCTCCCGTCGACCTCGGTCTCCGTACGCGTAACCTCCAGCAACGCCACCCCGACGCAGGTGCTCCGCGCCTCCTGGAGCTGCGACCTGGCCCGGTCGAAGCTCGCAGCCTCGAGCGCCTCGTTCGCGCTGCGGCGTGCCTGCTCGCAGGCGGCAAGCGCCTCCCGACGGACGCGCTCGTCGGCGCTGCGCTTCGTGATGAAGCCCGCGAGGCCCACGCTCAGCAGGCCGGCCACCGCGGGGTAGACCACCCACGGCGCCCGGCGCGACGCCAGCGCAGCAGCCGCGAACGGCAACGGTGCAGCCGCGGTGGAGGCACCGATCGCGACCGTCAGGCCAGCGATGATCCCTGCCCCGAGCACGACGAGCGCCACAGGCTCGGAGGTGGCGCCAATCACGTAAAGCAACAGCAGCGTGTAGACCTGGGTTCCGGCCCACCCGAGGGCGACGCCGAGCCTGGCCCTCGCGTCACCCGTGTATCGCCCCTCCGAGCTGACGATCTCCCGGAGCACGAGCCGTCCGAGCAGGATCGCAGGCACGCCAAGGAGGGGTCCGAGCACCATCGCCGCAGCACCCAGCTTGAAGAGCGTCTCGCTCGACGGATGAGGCCGCGGGAAGAGCCCTTCCAGGGTTGGCACCGGACTCGGGCCGAGCCGCGAGCTGGGCGGATCCTGATCGACCACCGTCACGTCTCCAGCGCCGCGAGCGCCTCCTCGATCCACCGAATCTGCTGCGCTTGCAGCTCGTCTGGGACCTCGTCGGAGCGGACGGCATCGAGCGCTGCGAGCAGATGGCGGCGCTTCGCGGCTGCGGTCTTGAGCCCATCCACCTTCTCCAGGACGGCATCGACCTCGATCTGGGAAGCCTCCAGAAGGAGCCGATCGCGCAGATCCTGCAGCGTTAGCCGTTCGAGGCCGAACCGCACGGCACTCCTGCGCCCCGCGGGCCCCTTCGCGGCCTCGAGCTTTGCGAGCGCCTCATCCAGCGTTTCCTTTTCCTGCGCCCGCAGCGCCCGCTGGCGGCGCTCCTCCTCCTCGGCAAGCATCGCCTGCCGGCGCGCCTGCTCTCTGGCACGGATCGCCTCCCGGCGCGCCGGTGCGTCCTCGTATTCGCCGAGCGCCTCGTACTCTTGGTCGGCCTGCATCGGCGTACCGGCGTCCTCCAGGGCGATCGCCAGCTTGTAGCGGACCGCGCGCGCGGTCTCCTCGTCCATGGAAAGCTTCAGCGCATGGCGGAGCCCCCCCGCCGCGAGGCCGTGCTGGCCCGCCGCACCGAGCTTCTCAGCGTGGGCGATCGCGACCTTCAATGCTTCTCGCTGCTGCGCTTCTTCCTGCCGTCTCCGCGCCTCCTCCTCGTGGCGTCGCTCCTCCTCGACCTCGGCCTGCAGCGCCGAAATACGGTCGGCCGCGTCCTCCAGACCACCCTGAGCGATCAACGCCTGGTACTCGACGATGGCGGCAGAGCGACACTCGTTGTCTTCCAGCAACCGCGCCAGCTTGTAGCGCAGACTGCGCGACAGCTCGGGAGCACAGACCGGCGCGTCCGCAGCCTGCCTCAGCGCCATCGCTGCATGTTCGATCTCGCCCAGTGCGACCTGTGCGTCCGCCAGCGCGGAAGCGCCCAGCGGGAAGGCAGGATCCGACGCGGAGAGCTTGAAATCGGCTACGGCCTGACGCGGACGCCCGTCGAGCACATGAATCTGGGCTCGCGCGACCTCGATGCTGCCAGCTCCCCCGCCCTCTTGGCGAAACGGCAACGGCGCAGGCAGCCCAGGAAAGGCCAGCGCCATGCCCGACGAGAGCCGGCCGATGCTCGCGACCCGCGCGACGGCCCTTTCCAAGGCCGCGAGGGCGTCCTGGTAACGCGCGCGGCACGCGGCGTGGGCTGCGAGGAGCAACCACGCGTCGGCATCGTCCCGTCCGCGGTCCTCCAGCGTGTTGAGCAGCTCGGCGGCCCTGGGATCCGATGCGTGGAGTGCGGCGATGGTATCGAGGAACAGCACCTCCAGGCGCTCGCGCCATATCCGCCGAGCTATCCGGTAGATGGCGTAGGCAACGCCCGCGACGCCGAGGAAGATCCAGACGGCCGGGAACGTCAGGACCATGACGAGCGCGTACAGGAGCAGCGCAAGGACACCGGTCAGCGCGATGAACACCAGGAGCACCACGAGAGGGTGTCCGCTCCGCGACGCGCCCTGCCCGGAGGGCGGGAGACGCTCGCGGTATACGACATAGCCCACGCCGACGAACCCGAGCGCGATCCACGGGTACGGCGTCGCGAGGACCGCGGCCAGGGCGGAAACGATCGCGAGCAGCGCGTAAAGCCCCAACCCGATCGCGATCAAGATCGCTAGCGCAGTCGCACCGGCCGATCCACCACGCCGTCCGCGTGTCCGTGGAAGGCGGACGCGAGGGAAGGATCGAGGGCTACGGCGTCCCATTCGCCACGTTCATTCTCGACGGGGACGCCGCTGCTTGTCAATGTGCCCTTGCACGGCGGTGGGACAACCTCGCCCCTGGTCCCACGTTGGAAGTTGATGCTGGTTGTCGCGCGGTATCCGGTCGGTCGAGGGCTGGCACGGTAGCGTGCACGAAGGCGCGGCTCGGCTTCGCGATGGGGTGCTACAGACCTGGTGGTCCTCGCAGAGAGCCCAGTTGCAACAGCCGACGTCACACCGCACTTCGACCAGCCGAAGCCTTGACGTCCATGATCATTCACTGCGAATCATCTCGCAGTGTTCTCCATGTCGCTCTCTCACAGTCGGCCGTTCTGACCGTCTTTATTTTCTCTCTGCATGACGCCTGCCGAAACCCCTGAGTCGGCGCCATCTCCATCACCCCTGTTAGGCCCCTGCATGAGCAGCTCGTACAACGTACCCTCCGTCTCGAGCGCAGGCGGCGCAAAGATCTTACTCACGGCCTCCGGCGCGACGTCCCCTCGAGCAACCCCTGCCCCTGCCGGGTCTCCGCAGCGCTTCCCCCTACTCCTGCCGGGTCTCCGCAGCGCTTCCCCCTGCTCCTGCCGGGTCTCCGCAGCGCTTCCCCCTGCTCCTGCCGGACGTCCGCAGCCCTTCCCCTCACCCCTGCCGGGCGTCCGCAGCCCTTCCCCTCACCCCTGCCGGCAGGCGGCAGCGCCTCTCCCACGCCCTTCCGGTGCCGGCGAGTGCCGGAACGCGTGGGCGAAGGCCTGGGGCGATGGATCCATGCTCACCCGCGCCGACCTGACCCTGACGCGGAGCGGAAGTCCGGCCATCACCGGCCGACGGAGCTGGCCAGCGCTCGGCGCTCTTCAGAGATCTCCGACGTCTCCCCAGCAGCGGCCCGACCGCCCGGTTGCACGCTATAGTGGATTTCACTATCCTGTCTCCACGAGGAGCACCGATGAGAGGGACGGGAACGGCGAAGCGTGGCCGGGATGAGGAACGCGGTCCGGCGGGACGAGGCCCGGACGAGGACAGCGGACCCGTCAGCGTGGTGCTCCCGGCCGAGCTCCGGGAGCGGGTCCAGGCCGAGGCGAAGAAGCGCGGCCTCAAGCTCTCGCCCGCGATCCGCGCGCTCCTCAGCGAGCGCGTCCAGGAGATCGACGACGTGGAGCAGCTCAGCCGGGCCGAGGAGTGGCAGCGAGCCCAGGTCTGGGCGGTCTGGGAGCGGATGAAAGCGGGAGACCACGACGAGGCCGCGCGCCAGGAGATCGACTCCATCTTCGACGAAGCGCACGAGGCGCTCCGTGACGCCCCTCGTCGCCGCGCCCGCTAGGCCAGGGCGCCGCGTGGGCCGCCGCGTCCGCTTCCGCCGGGAGTTCGCCCGCGACCTCCGCGATCAGGTGCGCTGGCTCAATGAGAACCGCGGGCTCGAGCAGGTTGAGCGCCTGCGGACCGGCCTCGACGAGGCCATCGAGCTCCTCGCCCGCTTCCCTGGGATCGGTCCCGCCGAGGCAAAGGACGACGAGGACCGCGCCGTCGTCCGCAGGCTCCTCCTGCGCAAGCTCCCCTACGTCGTCTGGTATCTCGTGGACGCCTCCGACCCCGACGGTGACCTCTGGCTGCTGCGCCTCTTCCACGCGCGGCAGCAGCGGCCGCTGGCCGGGGCCGGCCTCCCCTCACGGAAGCCGCGGACGAGGTGAACGGGCAATGCGTCGCGTCGCTCCTCCCGGCGCGCGCCAGCCCCCGCAGCGCTCCGGCGCACAGCCCCCCTCGGCGCCCGGCGTGCTATGCACGCGCCGATGAGCGACGTGGTGGTGATCGGCGGCGGCGTGGCCGGGTGCGCCTCGGCGCTGGCCCTGGCGCGGCGCGGGCTGTCTGTCCGCGTCCTCGAGCGCAACCAGGGCGAGGGCGCTTCGTGGGCGGCGGCGGGGATCATCGGCCCCCAGCTCGAGGCCTCGGGCGACGGCCCCCTCGCGCGGCTCTGCCTCGCGAGCCGCGCCCTCTACGCGGAGCTCGCCGCGTCGCTCGTCGAGGCGACGGGGATCGACGTCGGGTACCGGCAGAGCGGCGCCCTGCGCGTGGCGTTCACCGCCGAAGGACGCGAGGAGATCGCGCGCGAGCTCGCGTGGCAGCGGGAAGCCGGCCTCGCCGTGGAGCTCTGCGACGGCGACGGGGCCCGCGCGCGCGCGCCGGCGCTCTGCGACGAGGTCGCCGGCGGCGCGTGGCTCGCCGACGAGGCGCGCATCGATCCGCCGTCGCTCATGCGCGCGCTGCGCATCGCGGCGGAGCGCGCGGGCGTGCGGTTCAGCACCGGCGCGACCGTCCGGCGCATCGTGGTCGAGCGGGAGCACGCGCGCGGCGCGCAGCTCGAGGACGGCACGAAGGTCGAGGCCGGCTGGACGGTGCTCGCCGCCGGGAGCTGGTCGTCCCTGCTCGACGCGTCGGGCCTCGCCCCCTCGGCGGTGCGCCCGGTGCGCGGGCAGATCGTCGAGCTCACGCCGGCGTCGCCGGTGCTCTCGCAGGTGGTCTACGGGCCCGGGTGCTACCTGTCGCCGCGCGACGACGGGCGCGTGCTCGTCGGCGCGACCGTGGAGTTCGCCGGCTACGTCACCGCGGTGACGTCGCGCGCCGTGCGCGACCTCCTGACCGCGGCGCTCCGGCTCGCGCCCGCGCTCGGCGACGCGCCGATCGGCAGGACGTGGGCCGGCCTCCGGCCCCACCCGAAGGACGCGCTGCCGATCCTCGGCGAGGGGGAGATCGCGAATCTGCTCTTCGCGACAGGGCACTTCCGCAACGGCGTGCTGCTCGCCCCGGTGACCGCGAAGATCGTGGCGGCGCTGATCGCCGGAGAGGAGCCGCCGGTGGATCTGTCGCCCTTCTCCGCCAGACGGCCCGGCATCACCGGCTGAGCGCGACGGCGAGATGTACGCACCTGGCGCGGCGAGCTGACGGTCGTCCGCTCAAGCATCGATGCGCGGAGGCCCTCGCGATTGTTCGGCGCGACAGCCCCCGAGCCCGCTGGACCCCCTGCCCGATGGGAACGACGCCAGCGTGAGGGTGGCAACCCGCTGAGCTCCCTCGCGAGGCAAACGCTCATCGGGGAACGTCGATCGCCAGCCGTGAATTGACAACAGCCCATTCGGTCAGCAGACAAGACGCTGACAGACATCCTCTTTCCAGGAGGGCGGCCAGACAAGCAAGTCAATGAGCTGTCGACCAGGAGCAGGCTCCCCAGCACGGGCTTGACATCGCCGGTAAATACCGTATCTCATCTCCTTGAGAGCTTCGATCTTACTTGGTGGCATCATCGCGCACACTGCCTTGAGGTCGGTACAATGATCCACCGAAAGGAGAATACCTTGAACTTACGCACTGCCGTTCCCACAATGTGTGTCGCCCTCACGGCTGTTCTCGCGGGCTGCGTCGTAGGCGCCGACACAGGCGCTGGCGAGGGCTCTGTGACAGGCAGCGATGAAGTCGGCGGCGAGCAATCATCGTCGCTCTCTGCGCCGGGTTGCACGGTTCGCCTCACGCCGTCGAGCCTCGTCGCCAGCGTCGCGCAGGCCGAGAATCCGGCGGCGAACGCCGCCGACGGCGACCTGGCCACCCGCTGGTCGGGCCGCGGCAAGGGCGCCTACGTGACGGTAGACCTGGGCGCGACCCAGCGCATCTGCAGCGTCTCTCTCGGTTGGTACAACGGCGGAGTCGATGGACGCGTGTACGACTACGCGCTCTCGACCTCCACGTACGGCCAAGATTTCTCTCCGATCTTCGCGGGGAAGAGCCTGCCCAACACCTCGCTCCAGCCGGTCGAGTTCCAGGCCGTCGACGCGCGGTACGTCCGCCTCACGGTCGACGGGAACACCGTGAACGACTACGCCGGCGTGACGGAGCTCCAGATCTCCGCCAGCGCGGCCCCCGCCAGCGCCTTCGTCCATCCGGGTATCCTGGTCAGCAAGGGACAGCTGGATTTCGTCAAGACGAAGATCGGCGGAGGTGCGCAGCCCTGGACCAAGGAGTACCAGCTCGCCAGGGGCTCGAGGCACGCGAAGCGGGACTACGTCGCCAGCCCGGTGCCGATCGTGAAGTGCTCCACGCCCGGCTCGAAGCAAAAAGCCATCGAGTTGGGCTACGAGCAAGCGGGCTGCAGCGAGATCGTCAACGACGCGAACGCCGCCTATACGCAGGCGCTGCTCTGGTATTACAGCGGCGACGCACAGTATGCCGAGAACGCGCGGCGCATCCTCGACGCCTGGGCGCGCACGCTGACCGCCATCCTGTTCGATCAGCCCCGCTTCCCGGACAACAACGTTCAGGTTTACGCCAACGGCAACTTCACCGCTGGCTGGGCAGGCACCAACTTCCTGCGGGCCGCGGAGATCTTGCGTTACACGTACGGCGGCTGGACGGCCGAAGACACGGCGCTGCAAGAGAACCACTTCAGGACCGTCTACTGGGACCTGGTGAAAGACGGCTGGACGGGCGGCGGGAACCGGACCTCCGTGATGAACGAGACGGCGCTCGGCATCGCGATCTTCACGAACGATCGCGAGAAGTACGAGTACGTCGTGAGCCAGGTGGAGCACTCCAGCAAGGCCATGATCTACATGCCGAGCGACGGCCGCCAGCCGCTCTATCCCATCTATCAGGGCCGGCCGCGCTACACCGACGACGCGAAGGGCGCTCTCGCGGGGATCTGGAGCAACCCGACGCGCTACATCGCCGGCCTGGAGCAGGAGACCTGCCGCGACCTCGGGCACATGCAGATGGGCGTGAGCTCGCTGGCGAACATGGCAGAGACCCTTCGCATCCAAGGCGATGCGCGCAGCGCCTACGGCGACGACCCGGTTCATGACGAGAACCGCCTGCGGGAGGCGCTCGAGCTGAACGCCGATTACGCGCTGCAATACCTCGACAACACGGGCATGTTGATGATCGCGGCGATCCGCGGAGATTCGGTGAAGTTTACCGGTGAAATCCGCGCCCGGTGCCGGTGAAACCCGCACCCGACGCCGGTGAAGTTCACCGGTGAAGAGGCCGCTCAGTGCTTCTTGGCGCGGCGCTGCTTGATGCGGGAGGCGCTCAGCTCCTTGGCTTCCTTGAGCCGGTAGCTCTCGGCCTCGATCTCGATCACCTCGGCGCGGTGCACGAGCCGGTCGACGAGCGTGACGACGCAGGCGGCGTGCGGGAAGACCTGGCCCCAGTCGGAGAAGGCCTTGTTCGTACTGAGCAGGATCGGCTTCTGCGCGTCGTAGCGACGGGTGACGACCTCGAATAGCAGGTCGGCGTAGCGGCCATCGTAGGAGAGATAGCCGACTTCATCGATGCAAAGAAGGGCGGGAACCGTGTAGCGGTGCAGCCGGCGCGCGAGCGCGGCCGAGGACTCCTGCGCGGCGAGGTCGGCAAGCATGTCGCTCGCGGTCGAGAAGCGGACCGTGTGACCGCGGACGACGGCCTGGTGGGCGACGTTCTTGAGGATCATGGTCTTGCCGACGCCGTTGGGGCCGACGAGCACGGCGTTGTGGCCGGTGGCGAGGAAGCCGGGAGCGAAGAGGTCGTCGACGGCCTCGCGGTCGATTTTCTTGGGCCAGGACCAGTCGAAGTCCGCCATGGGCTTGAAGGCGGCTACGCGGGAGTTTTTGAGGCGGCGATCGAGGCTGCGTTTTTGGCGTTCGCGCTCCTCGATGGCGAGCACCTCGCGAAGCCAGGGCTTGTCGGCGAGCTCCTCCCAGCAGGCGAGCAGGCCAAACAGGCCGAGGTTTTTCAGGCGGGCCTTGGTCTCGGTGGGCGTTAGATCGGTCATGGCGTCGGGTCCTTCTTCAGGGCGTCGTAGGTGGCGAGCGAATGCGGCGTGACGACGAGGGCGGCGTGCTGGCCGCGCGTGACGGGGATCGAGACTGGAGGCGGCAGGTGGCGCTCGGAGCGGCGGCGGTCGATCACCTGGCGCACGGCGCCGACGTGAATGGTGTCGCGCTCGAGCACCTCGACGAGCGCCTCTTCGAGCTCGGCGGCGCCGACGGCGTCGAGCAGGTGCAGAAGCCGGGCGATGGCGCTGCCGACGTTGTCTCCGCGCTCGGCGAGGATGCGCAGGAATGCCTGGCTGCTGTGGGCGGCGCGGGCGAGGCGATCGAGGCCGCGATGCTCCCGGGCGCGGCGCTTCTCGTCGACCAGGCGCTGGATGTGCTCGGGTTGCTCGATCTGCTGGCCGCGGTCCCACGAGCGGACATGGGTCGCGACGATCTCGTTGCCGTCAGCGATGCGCACCTGTTCGAGGTCGGCGAGGACGACGAGCGTGCGGCTCGTCCGGTCGTGGGGAACAGAATAGTCGTTGAGATCGAAACGCGCGTAGGGGGTCTTTCCGATCTCGACCTCGACGCGCTCATGGGCTGGAAACGGCGTGTCGGGGTGCCCGAGCAGCACGCGGCTCTCGTCGTCGAAGGCCTGCCGCACGGTGCGGGCGCGGTCCTCGACCCAGGAGCGATCGAGCGCTGCGGAGCTGGTCCACTCGGTCGCTTGTCGGTTGAGGTCGCCGAGATCGGTATAGGTCCGGGCCTCGAAGAATGCCTCGCGGACGTAGCGGATGGCGCGCTCGACGCGGCCCTTCTCGTTGCCGCGAGCGACGGCGACGGGGCGCGGCTCGAAGCGGTAGTGCGCCGACAGAGCCAGGAGCATGGGGTGAAACCGGATCGCGTCGCCGTGACGCTCCACGACAGCGCTCTTGAGGTTGTCGTAGAGCAGCACGCGCGGGACGCCGTCGATGTCGGCGAACGCCTCGACGTGCCCGCGAACGAAGAAGGGCATCGCTGCGCTGGGGAAGAAGCGCAGGAAGATCCGCCGCGAGTAGCTGAGCACCATGACGAACGCCCAGAGCGGGCGCAGCGCCCGGCCGACAGCCAGCTTGCCGAAGTGCGCCCAGTCGACCTGCGCTTGCTCGCCGGGCAGCGTACGGAGCCGCTGGAAGGCTTCCGCCGGCTTCTTGGGGCGGAGACGACCGATCACCCTGCGCAGATGATCGGGACCGCCCGGATAGCCGCGCTCCTTGAGCATGCCGAAGAGGCGACTCGAGCGCAGCGAGGGATACTTGCCGAGCTGCTCGACGATGAAGGGCACGAACGGGTCGACCATCGACGGGCGCGGCGCGACGACCTTCGGGTCGACGCCCGCTTGCCCGAGCACGCGCTGAACGGTGGTGTGGTGCAGCCCGAGCTGAGCGGCAATGGTGCCCACGGGCCACTTCTCACCGTGGTAGAGGCGCAGCACCTCGGCCTCCTTCTCTTTCGCGATCACCGCCGCCTCCCGTCACCGCGGAGGGCTTCGTGGGACGCGGGGAGCGCGTCGGTGAACAGCTGACCGAGCGCGCCGCTCGCGCAGGGCCCAGGGCGGAAGCCGCGCTCCGCAGAGCGAGCAGCGGCCGACATCTCGGATCCAATCGTCATCGTTGTCCTTTCGGCCGGGGGTGATCTCCGGCGCGAGCTGGGACATCGACGCGGCCGCGGCTTGTGTCACCCTGTGATGCGTCACTTTCTGCGCGGAGAACTTGTCCCGCTGCCGGTCCAGATACCGGGCCTGGCGAGCGGCATGGAGGCGGCGAGCGCGATGCCGGGTCTGGTAGGCCGCGCCGGCGCGGCGGAGCGACTCACGACGCTGGAGCGGGCGGCAGTCGGGGCAGAGGCGCTGGCCGCGATCGCAGCGACGGCAGAGGCGAAGCTGGACGCGGCAGCGGGCGCAGTGGGCGAGGCGGTAGGCGGACGAAGGCAACGGGCTCCATGACGCCGCTTTCTGGACCTGGAGCCCGGCTTGTGATGAAGGTGGGGGACTCCGGCAACGCGGAGCTCCAGAAGGCCCGAGGGTGGCAGCCCTCGGGCCTTCGACTTTTCGGCGGGCGTAACGTCTACGCCGCGGAGGCGAGCGTGGCCCAGATCGGCGTGGGGGCCGGCGGTGAACGGTGAACGCCGCCGATCATGGGGCCGCGGTCTTCACCGATCGGACGCGGGACGCGATGCTCACCGACAGGGCAATCGGGTCGGCGTGAAGGTGACGCCCGCGGGCTGGATGCCGGCGCGAAACTGGCCGTGCAGCAGCTTCGCCGAGGCCGCCGGCGGCGGCTCGGCGGTCATGGGCTGGGAGATCGGGTACAACGAGTTCCGCAACCGGCGCGGGATCAGCATGCCGAAGACCGAGGAGCTCATCACGCGCGTCAGGGCGATGAGCAGCGCTTCCACCCGGGTCGGCAACCACGTCGGCTGGGAGACGCTGACGCACGCGGGCGCGCCCTAGCCGCCCGTAGCCCCGCTCGTCCTGAACACCGGCTCCCGCGCGCCGCGGGAGCCCCTCCCCTGCGTCGCCCGCCGGCGTTGATGCGTTCTGGACCACATTGCAGTCGAGATCCCGCGCGTCAGGAACTTTTCTCGGGGCTCGCCGTGTCCTGAAATGGTCCGGGGAACGAGGCAGCGTCGGCTCTCCTCCTCCCGGCCCGGCCCATGCGCACGTTTCCCCACACCTCGTTCCTCGATCGCCTCCTCGCCGAGCTCCCGTGCCTCCTGCGCGCGGCGCGCCGCCTGACGCGCTCGGAGCAGGACGCCGAGGATCTGGCGCAGGCGACGATCGTGCGCGCGATCGAGCGGCACGCCGACCTGCGGGACGAGGATCGCATGCGCGCGTGGCTGCTCCGCATCGAGCGATCGGTGCTGCTCAACGCGACGCGCGGCGCGCGGCAGCGGCTCGAGGTGATCGAGGGCGGCCGGGGCGCCGAGTCGGTGCCGGAGCCGCAGGGCAATCTGGAGGCGGAGCTGCTCGAGCGCGGCTTCGCCGACGAGGTCGAGCGCGCGCTCGCGCGCCTGGCCCCGGAGTGGCGCGAGGCGCTGCTCCTGCGGGAGGTCGAGGAGCTCTCCTACGAGGAGATCGCCGATCTCCAGGCGTGCCCGGTGGGCACGGTGCGATCACGGCTCTCGAGGGCGCGGCTCGCGCTCGTCGAGGGCCTCTCCGAACGATGCGAGGAGACGTCATGGCAGGGTGCAACCGCGAGTGGTTCGAGAACATTTCGGCGTGGCACGACGGCGAGGTGACGCCCGAAGACGCGGCGCGGATCCAGACGCACGTCGCCGGCTGCGCGCCCTGCCGGCGCGCCGCGGAGGTCCTCGGCGGCGTGCGGCGCGCGCTCGTCGCGAAGGCGGACGGGGAGGTCCCGGAGCGCCTGCGCGATCGGGCGGAGGCCGCGGCGCGGAACGCGCGCGCGCGGCGCCGCGGCCCCTGGGCGATCACGGCCGCCCTCGGCGCGGCCGCGGCGGCCGCCGCGCTGCTCGTCGGCAGCCCGGGCCGGGGCGTGAGCGCGGCGATGGCCGACGAGCTCGTGAGCCACCACGTGCGCGGCTTCGCGCGAGAGCGCCCGTGCGACCTCGAGTCCTCCGATCCGGACGCCGTCGCCGGGTGGCTCGAGAGGGAGCTCGGCTACGCGGTGACCGTCCCGGCGGTGTCCGGCGCCAGGCTGCTCGGGGCGCGCCTCTGCCAGATCGGCGGCACGCGCACGGCGGCGCTCATGTACGAGAGCGGGGACAAGCCGCTCACGGTGTTCGTGCCGCCGCCCGGGTCGGGCGCCGCGACGGCGGCGCGCGCGCTCGCGGGGCGCGGCGTGGGGTGCACCCGGGGGCCGCTCGGCAACGCGATCTGCGCGAGGAGCGTGGAGCAGCCGGTGCTCGCGGTGGCTGAAGTGGACACAGCGGCGCTCGCGCCGGCGCTCTTCGGGCGCTGATCCCGCCGATCGCGAGGACCCATGACGATCGGTTCATTGCTGGCGCTCTTCGGCGCGGGGCTCCTGACGTTCGCGTCGCCCTGCGTGCTCCCCATGCTCCCCGTCTACCTGTCGGCCCTCGGCGGCGCCGGGGCGCTCGGCGGTCCGGATCCGGCGGCGGCGAGGCGCGGCGTGCGCCTCGCCGGTGTCGGCTTCGCGATCGGCCTCGCGATCGTGCTCGTCGCGCTGGGCGCCGGCGCCTCGGCGATCGCCGCGGTCCTCGCGCCCCACCGGCGCGCGTTCACCGTCGCGTCCGGCGTGCTCCTGGCGCTCTTCGGCGCGAAGCTCCTGGGCGTGCTGCGCCTGCCGTGGCTCGAGCGCGAGGCGCGCCCGCTCCTCTCCCGCCTCCCGGGCGCAGGCGGCTTCTGGGGGGGCATGCTCTTCGGGATCGCCTTCGCGGCGGGGTGGACGCCGTGCGTCGGCCCGGTGCTCGGCGCCGCGTTGACCTACGCGGCCAGCGCGGGCGCGAGCCCGCTCACCGGCGCGATCCAGCTCGGCGCTTACGCCGCGGGCCTCGCCGCGCCGCTCGTCGCCGCGGCCTTCGTCGGGCCGGCGGCCGTCGCGCTCGCGCGCCGCCTGATGCCGGCCACGCCGGCCCTCCAGCGCCTCACGGGGGCGCTGCTCGTGGCCGCCGGGATCGCCGTCGCCGACGGCCGCCTGGACGCCCTCTCGCCGGCGCCCGCGGCCGCCGTGGACGCGGGCGCGCCCTGCGAGAGCGGCCCCGCCGGCGCGTGCGCGGCCCCGGAGGGCGCGGTGGCGCAGGGCGACGTCGCGCTGCCCGAGGGGATGCCTCGGCTGCTCGAGTTCGAGAGCGCGCACTGCGCGGTGTGCGAGCGCATGGCGCCGCTCGTGAAGGAGCTCGAGGCGCGCTGCGCCAGGGAGGACGGCACCGTCCTGCGCATCCAGGTCGACGATCCGCGCGGGCGGGCCCTCGCCGCCCGCTACGGCGTGCGCTTCGTGCCGACGTTCCTCAGCGTCGACGCCGCCGGGCAGGAGGTGGAGCGCGCCGTCGGCGAGCTGCCTGCCCAGCGGCTCGCGAGCCTCATCGGCGACGTCCGCGGCGAGGCGTGCCCCCCTGCCTTGTGAGCCCCGACGGCGGGGCTCGCTATCCCCTCATCCCGGAGGCCACCCGAGCCTCGCGGAGCGCCGTCTACCAGCGCTCAGGCGGGAGACACCGTTCCACGACTGGCTACGTCGCCGCGAGCCGCGCGCGCACCTTGGCGAGGACCGCGACGTCGGCGGGCGGGAAGAGCTCGTCCCGGAGATCGGCCGCCTCGGCCCAGCGCACGTCGGCGACGTCGAGCGCGGCGGGCGCGGGCGAGCCCTCGGCGAGGGCGGCGGCGTAGAAGAGGAGGAGCACCGGCCTCTTCGGATAGCGGTGGTAGGTCACCTCGACGATGTCGCCGACCCGGGCCTCGACGCCGATCTCCTCGCGCAGCTCGCGGATCAGGGCGTCCCGCGGATCCTCGTCGGCCTCGACCTTGCCGCCGGGGAACTCCCACGCGCCCTCGAGGTGCACGCCCGCCTTGCGCTGCGTGAGCAGGACGCGGCCGCGCTCGATGATGACGGCGGCGGCGACGAGGACCAGGGGCGGAGCGGGGTCGGGCGTGGCGGACATGGGCGCGTAGAATGTCGGTCGCGACGCGCAAGACAAGGGCGAACGGCTGGCTCGACGCCGCACATCCCTCCGGCGTCTTCATTGCCTTGCGCGGCTCGGATTTCTCACCCTCGGACTCGTGCGCCGGCGGCGGCGGGAGCGGGGGCGCGATCGGCGGCAGCGGCAGGACCGGGAGCACCTCCGGCAGGCCAGCGCGGCCCGTCGCGTCCCGTGATCACGGCGTGTAGCTGGGCAGCTCGATCACGTAGGCGTCGACGGTATCCCCGTTGCCCCAGTCGCTCCCGAACACGGCGCGCGTGCCGCTGGGGCTCGGCACGGTGTGCGGCTCGGCCCAGTACGGCTCGGCGAGGTGGGTGTTCTCCTTGCCCCAGCTCCGGTGGCGGCCAATCCGGCAGACCTTGCCCGTGCTCGTGTCGGCGACCAGATTCTCCATGTCGAGCACCCCTCTGCCCGACGCATCGCCGATCGACGAGACGAACACCCACCCCGGCTGCTTGTACGCCATCCCCGAGATGTGCCCTGTCGGGGGATAGGGCCACCCCGTCTCCGGGCCGATGACCACCTTCGAGGTGCCTTCCGCGAGATCCCATGTGACAAGGAGCCCGATGTCGTCATTGCCGCCGGGACCGGGATCGTAGACAGCCCCGTTCCAGGTGTCGTGACCGTTCACCATGCTCAGCGACGCGTGGCCGTACGGCTCCAGCAGGTCCAGCGTACGCACCACGTTCAGCTGCGGATCGGTCACGCCGCCGCTGTCGCTCAGGAACGCGAGCGTCCCGCTCGGCGCGACCTGGGCGGGGTTCTCGTCGAGCGCCTTCCTGGCGAGCACCGTATTCTGGCCGACGTCGTAGATGAACACCTGATCATCGCACGTGAGGCCGATGCGGTTCGAATCCCACGACATGAACAGCGGGTCGCTGCCCGCGCTCGCGCCGCCCGAGCAGAAGTCGAACGTCGTCACGACCTCCTTCGTCGCGGCGCCGACGTGGTAACGGATGAAGTCCTTGCCGTCGACGTAGAACAGGACGTCGGGATCGGAGGTGTGCCAGTACACCTGCTCGATGTCCGCCGGCGAGATGTCGAGCGCCTCGATGAACTGGTACGTCTTGCCGTCGTAGAGCTGGTGCTCGCCGGCCGCGACCGAGAAGAGGATGAGCCTCGACTCGTCCGCGTTCCACGCCGATATGGTCGAGTACATCGGCTTGATGACCGGGTCGTTCCCGCTGCCCGGCGCGACCGCCGTGATCCGGCGGATCGTGGTGCCGAACTCGGCGTCGGTGACGGCCTCGCCGAGCGCCGGCCTGGCGAGCTCGGTCATCGGGCGCGCTTCCTTGTCCTGCACGAGGCCCGCGCAGAGATCGATCGGCTCGCCCGGGCCCGCGCCGCCGACGCCTGCCGAGCTGCCCGTCCCCGTCGCGCCGGCGGCGCCCGTGCCGGCAGCGCCTGTCCCCGCGGCGCCACCGGATCCGGCCGTGCCTCCGGTCCCGCCGTCTCCGGCCGATGAGCCGCCGCCAGAGCAGGCGGCGAGGAAGGAAGAGGAGACAAGGAGGGTGACCGAGACGCCGGCTCTCATGGGGTTTCCTTCGCGCGAGCCACGATGCATGGCCGCGGCAGCATACCCCGAAGCAACGTCAGGCGTACGCGACGGGTTGCAAACCCGCCGGCTGTCCCGCTCGCGGCACAGCCTGCTCGGGTGTGGTGCTGTTGATATGGCGTCGCTCTTCACGCTACAGTGTCGTGCGGGCGAGGGACGCCGGCTCCACTCGCCGGAGGCGGTCGATGGGCTGGGAAGTCGATCATGTATTCCTTGCGACACCCGACGTGGGCATCGTCGAGCGGATGCTCGCCGAGTTCGGCCTGAACTTCAGCCGCCACGCGGTGCATGAGGGTCAGGGGACCGCGAACGCGTGCGCGGCCTTCGAGAACGCGTTCTTCGAGGTACTCGGCGTCCATGATCTGGAGGAGCTGCAGACCGATATCGTTCGACCGCTGGGGCTGCACGAACGCATTCATTGGGCCGAGACCGGCGCATGCCCGTTTGGCGTCTGTTTCAGGACCATCGATGCCGGAGGCGCCGGGGACTGGCCCTTCGAGACCTGGGACTACAAGCCGAAATACATGCCGACGGGCATGAGCATGCCCA
The DNA here is from genome assembly GCF_051524395.1 of Sorangium sp. So ce117. Lineage (NCBI taxonomy): Bacteria > Pseudomonadati > Myxococcota > Polyangiales > Polyangiaceae > Sorangium > Sorangium sp. So ce117. Next base: position 12,174,480 of record NZ_CP150309.1, on the reverse strand, counting down.
TCGTGACGCCGCGAGGGTCCCTGGCGGAGCCCATGATCTTCGTGGCGCCCCAGACCCTCAGGCGGACCACCCCGATCGAGTCGCGATCGCATCGTGGCGCGCGCCGGACGCTGACGCGTGTACGGCTGCAACTGCCAGCGGAGAGCCCGCCGCTCTCGTCGGGCGTGCGTTGGTTCGTGGAGCAGGGCATGCTCTCGATCGATCGTGGGGCGACCTGCTCTCTCGAGCTGGAGTGGGATCACGGTCACGAAGGGCAGTCTCACCAGTTCCCCGCAGGAGTGCCGCTCGTCGTGCGCTGGTAGAGCGGGCTTTCGCTGGACGTCGGGGGAAGCACGAGCGCTCGCCCGGCCAAGCGGTGGCGCGTCTGCCGGCGGCGGCCCCCGCGGCACGGGGAGCCCGGCCGCCCGCCGCCCCCGGAGCCGCCCGGAGGCCGGAGCCGGAGAGCGAGCCCGCTTCCCTTTGCCGCCGAGGTGTGGGATGCGCCTGCCATGAGCGTCACGTACCGGGAAGCCGGGGTCGATATCGATGCAGGGGACGCGCTCGTCGAGCGCATCAAGCGGCTCGCGAAGCCGACGCGCATCCCCGAGGTGCTCGCCGACGTGGGCGGCTTCGCCGGGCTGTGCGCGCTGCCGGGCGGGCTGTCCGAGCCGGTGCTGGTCAGCGGCACGGACGGGGTCGGCACCAAGCTGAAGGTGGCGTTCGCGACGGGCGTCCACGACACGGTGGGCATCGATCTCGTCGCGATGTGCGTGAACGACGTGCTGACCGTGGGCGCGCGGCCGCTGTTCTTCCTCGACTACTTCGCGACGGGCAAGCTCGACGTCGACGTGGGCGAGGCCGTGGTCCGCGGCATCGCCGAGGGCTGCAAGCAGGCCGGCTGCGCGCTGATCGGCGGCGAGACGGCCGAGCTGCCGGGCATGTACGCGGACGGCGAGTACGACCTCGCCGGGTTCGCCGTGGGCGTCGTCGAGCGGTCGCGCATCCTCGACGGCAAGCGGATCGCGGCCGGCGATGCGGTCATCGGCGTGGCGTCGAGCGGGCTGCACTCGAACGGCTTCTCGCTCGCGCGGCGCGTGCTCGAGAAGGAGATGGGGCTCACGATGAGCGACCGCGTGGCCGACCTCGGCGGCACCGTGGGGGAGGCGCTGCTGACGCCGACCCGGATCTACGCCCGCGCGATCACGGCGCTCCTCGCGGCCTGCGGCGATGCGGTCCGGGGGCTGTCGCACATCACGGGCGGCGGCCTGCCGGGGAACCTGCCGCGCGTGCTGCCGGACGGGCTGGGCGCGCGGCTCGACCTCCGCTCCTACCAGCGTCCGGCGGTGTTCCAGGTGCTCCAGCGCGGCGGCCCCGTGGAGGAGGCCGAGATGCGGCGCACGTTCAACCTCGGCGTCGGGCTGGTCGCGGTCGTGGAGAAGGGCGCCGCGGACCGGGCCATCGAGGCGTTCGCCAAGAGCGGCGAGCAGGCCTGGGTGCTCGGCGAGGTGGTGTCGGTCGGCGACGTGCCGTTCGAGGAGCGCGTGCTGTTCGGATGAGCGGGCCGGCGACGGCGAGGGCGATGCGCGGCGCGCGGGACGGGATGTGCCGAGGCACCGCGCGGGCCGCGCGGCGCGAGCTCAGCCGCCTTCGAGCCGCGATCGCAGGTTCTTGATCGCGTCGTCGATCGCCCGGCTCTTCTTGTAACAGGGCCTCACCGTCGTCTCGAGCACGACGAGGGTGCGCTGGTCGCCATCGGAGACGGCGCGCTCGAGGAACGGGAGCTTCTCGCCGCACGTGGCGTCGCGCAGCTCGAAGGAGATCCGGACCGCGGGGGTCCCGCGGGCCGCGATCTCCGGATCGCGGAGCAGCTTCGCGGCCCGGGTGGCCGGCGTGGAGCGGCCGCGGGTCTCGACGATCTCGTAGAGCACGTCGATGCCCGGCGTCCCGAAGCGGCTCGAGAGCGCCGTGAAGACCTTGTCGGCGTGCTCCTCGCCCGTCTTCGCGATGGCGATGGCGACGTTGCGCGCCGCGATCGCGAGCGCGCGCTCGCGGAGCGCCGTCGGATCGCGCTCCGCGAGCTGTTGGATCGCGTCGGCGGCCTTCACCCACCGGCGCGCCCTGACAGCGTCGGTGAGCGCCTTCCGGGCCGCTTCATCGGGCGGGGGTTCGGCCGGCGCGTCGGGCGCCGCCGGCGCAGCGGCCTCGGGCGCCGGCGCCGTGGGCGCGGGTGCCTCGGGGACGGCGTCGGCCGGGGCCGGCTCGCTCGTGGCGAGCGCGCTCGCCGGGGGCCTCGCGGAGCTGAGCTGGGGCTCCGGCTCGGGCGGCGCGCGCCCACCGCCGGCGAGCGCCGCGATCACGGCCGCCGCGAGGATGCCGCCGCCCAGGTACGGGGCCAGCCGGCCCACGCGGCCGCCGAGGCCTTCGGGGCCCAGCCGCGACGCGCGAGCCTCCCGCGCTTCGCGCTTTCGCCTGGCCTTCTCCTCGCGCTCGCGCGCGGCGCGCTCTTCCTCCTCGGCGAGCTTCCGCTTGGCCTCTTCCTCGCGCTCGCGGGCGACGCGCTCTGCCTCGGCGGCCTCCAGCTCCCGCAGCAGCGTCGGGGCGAAGGCTGGCCGCGAGCCGCTCATCCGCTCGGACGTCGGCTCCGAGACGGGCGCCTCATCCTCTGCGGGCGGCTCGTCCGGCGGCGGGGACGCGGACGCCACGGGAGCCGGCTCGTTCTGCGGCGGCTGCGCCTTCACGGACGGCGCGGGCGATGGCGATGACGCCGGCTCCGCGTCGGCCCCGGACGGCGGCTTCGACGACGGCGGCTTGGCGACGGATGCCGGCTCCACAGCGGACGCGGACAGCGGCTCCGATGGCGCACGCTCCGCCGCAGGCGACGACGGCGGTTTCGATGGCACCCGCTCCGCCGCAGGCGACGACGGCGGCTTCGATGGCGCCTGCTCCGCTTCAGGCGACGACGGCGGCCTCGACGACGCCGGCTTCGCGACGGACGCTGGCTCCACAGCGGACGTGGACGGCGGCTTCGATGACGCACGCTCCGCTGACGGCGGCTTCGATGGCGAACTCTCCGCCCCAGCCGACGACGGCGGCTTCGATGACGCACGCTCCGCCGCGGCCGACGACGGCGGCTTCGATGACGCACGCTCCGCTGACGGCGGCTTCGATGGCGAACTCTCCGCCCCAGCCGACGACGGCGGATTCGATGGCGAACTCTCCGCCCCAGCCGACGACGGCGGATTCGATGGCGCCTGCTCCGCTTCAGGCGACGATCGCTCCTCCACGCCCGACGGCGACGGCTTCTTCGCCGAGGGCTCTACCGGACGACGCTCCGCCTGACCCGGCGACGACAAGAGATCATCCAGCGACAGCCGTAGGGAGCTGAGTCCCGTTGCCGCCGTCGCCACAGGCGCTTCGGCGGACCGCGCTGCCTCCCCAGGCGATGGAGCCGTCGAGGCCGGCAGCGCCGGCTCCTCCGGTGTCGCCGGCTCCTGCGACGGCGCCGCCGCATCGAGCAGCTGCCACGAGTCGCGCGGCGGCCGCGGGTCATCGGTCTCGGAAGAAGCGCCACCGCCGGCTGCTTCGCGAGCGAAAGCCGCCTGGGCGATGAGCGCCGCGCCGCCTACCGTCGTCGGGCGCGCGTCCTCCGGCACGCTCGAGTCGTCCGCCGCGGCGGCAGCGTCGGCCCTGGCAACTTCCTGCGCGAAGGCGACCTGCGCCATGAACGCCGCGCCGCCCACCGTCGTCGGGCGCGAGTCGCGCGTCAGCTCGGCGACGAGGGTCGGCGTGTTGCGCACCGGCGTCGGCCGGGAGTGGCTGAGGGCGTCCTCGTCGTCTTCGTCGCCCTCCGGCGGCTCCGAGGCCGCCCCCGCCGGCTCCACGGGCGCCGTCATCCCCGCCAGCTCCACGCTGTCCGCGCGGCCCTCCCCCGGCTCGCTCGACGCGCGCGCTCGCTCTGCCTCCGGCGCGCCCGCGCCGCTCCCGGCCGGCGCCAGCGCGTCCGCGACGTCCTCCAGCGAGACCAGGCACGAATCGCCGAGGAGGATCGCCGAAGAGCCGCCGGCGCTCGCGTCGGGCGCGCCCGACGGCGCTCTGGGCACGGGCGGCCGGTTGCTCGGCACGCGCGCCGCGTCCGCGATCGCGGGCACCGACGTCATCTCCCCCCTCGATGACATCTCCCCCCTCGACGACATCTCCGCCCGCGGCTCGTGCACCACGATCCCCGACGCGGCGCACGCGTCGTCGAGCGCCGCGATCAGCTCCTCCGCGGTCCCGAAGCGGGCGCGCGGATTCTTCTCGAGGAGGAGCCGCACGACCGCCTCGAGGGCAGGCGGGGCCACGACGCCGGGCGAGTGCGCGGCGATCGCCGGCACGGGCGCGCTCCGCTGCTGGTTGAAGAGCTCGACCGGATCCTTGGCGAGGAACGGGTGCTTGCCGGCCAGCATCTCGTAGAGGATCAGGCCCAAAGCGTAGAGATCCGCGCGCTCGTCGACGAAGTCCATCCCGAGCGCCGACTCCGGGGCGAGGTAGGCGATGGTCCCGAAGATCACGCCGGCCGTTGTGAGCCGGACCGGGAGCGAGTCCGCCCCCGCCCGCGCGGACTCCGGCGACGCGCCGGACCGGCGCAGCTGATCGACGCTCACCTTCGCGAGGCCGAAGTCGATGAGCTTCACGAGGTCACCCTGCGGCTCGACGACCATCACGTTGCGCGGCTTCACATCGCGGTGGACGATGCCCATCGCGTGGGTCGCGTCGAGCGCGGCCGCGAGCTGCCTGGCGATCAGGGCGGCGCGCGCGGCGGGCACCGGCCCCCGCCGGATGATCTCGTGGAGCGTCGTGCCGCGCACGTACTCGAGGACCAGGAAGAACGAGCCGTCCTCCGCCTCGCCGAAATCGGTCGCGGTCGCGACGTTCCGGTGCTGGATGTGGGCGCCGGCGATGGCCTCGCGCTCGAAGCGCTGCACGAGCTCGGGGAGCCGCTCGGTGTCCGGGTGCAGGATCTTGATCGCGACGCGCTTGTGCATGTGCACGTGCTCGCCGCGGTAGACCGCGCCCATGCCGCCCATCGCGATGACCTCGTCGATGCGGTAGCGCTTCGAGATCACCTGCCCGAGGTAGGACCTCGCCCGGTGCTTCGCGGCCTCGTCGGCGGTAAGGGGCGGCTGGGGCGGGCGTTCCGACATCGTGGCGGCGCCACCCTACCCCGAGCGGCGCGGCATTGGTAGGTCGCCGGACCTCACGGGGCGCCGCACGGGGCGAGACGCGCCACGCGATGCCGGATGGCCTGCGCCACGGCATGCAGCACTTCAACGACACCGTCCGTGAGCGGAAGCACGCGCATCGCGCGCGCAAGCCGCAAGGGAGCTCGGTAAGCCCTACTTGACGCAGCTCGCGCGGCCTTGGATCCGGCTCCTCGTCGTCCATACGCTCAAAATTTGGTCCTGCACCTCCGGGAGCCGCCAGACGATGATGCTGTGATCATTCTGGTTATCGCTGCTGAACTCGCCGGCGACCCCCGTCAGCATGCATTGGGTGTCGAAGTCGCCCGACGTCATCGTCGTGTAGATCGGGACGCCTTCTCCAGGAACACCGAACTGGTGCGCGAGCGTCGCTTGAGTGGACATCGCTGAGACGGTGATGCAGCGCGCCCTGGCGTGTACCCCCGTGCTGCTGGAGGAGCCGCCCAGCCACCAGCGGCCGGAAGCCCGAGACACCGACACGCTCTCGCTCATGCCGTTGAAATCTCCGCCCACCCGTGTGAGGAAGCACGCCCGCGGAAGGACGATGAACCCTATTTCCGACCCGAGATCGACGTTGGCCTCGCCTTGCGACCACGAAACTTCGGCCGTTCTGCCGAGGGTCGAAGAGACGCAGGTGGCCAAGGCGCGGGCGCTTCCGTGCGTGTTGTTTCCGTGGAGGTACCATCGCCCACCCGAGATATAAGCGTGCACCCACTCGTTAGCTGACTCGAAATCCCCTATGATCCCTTTGAGAAAGCAGGTCCTGTCCGAGGCGTCGCCCATGTCCCGGAAGCATCGCTCTCCAGACAACGCCGAAGTCTTCGCGAACAACGGAGTGTCGAGGGGCGCAGGTCGCGAGGCCGAGCTCGGGCGGCCGAGGCGACGCGGCGGCTCCACGCCCGCCGTCCCACCCGAGCCCTCGGGCCCGGCCTGCTCGCGCGATGGCCCGGCGCGTCACGCGGCGCGCGCTCGGCGGCCATGGAAACGGGCCCCGCGGCGCGGTCGCCGGACCCGGGCGGCCGCTTCCGCCCCGGATCTCTCCCGCGCCCGCCTCCGCCGTAGTATCTGCCCCCCATGCCCCCCCTCGATCTCGGCGTCCTCATCTCCGGCCGCGGCTCGAACCTCCAGGCGATCCTGGACGCGATCGCCGCCGGCCACCTCGACGCCCGCGTGCGGCTCGTCCTGTCCAACCGGCCCGACGTGGAGGGCCTCGCGCGCGCCGAGCGCGCCGGGGTCCCCACGCGCGTCATCGCGCACCGGGACTTCACCAATCGCGACAGCTTCGACGCCGCCGTCGTCGACGCCCTCCGCGAGGCGGGCGCGACCTGGGTCGTCCTCGCGGGCTTCATGCGCCTGCTCACGACGACCTTCCTCGACGCCTTCCCGCACCGGGTCGTGAACATCCACCCGTCGCTCCTGCCCTCCTTCCCCGGCGTCGACGCCCAGCAACAGGCGCTCGATCACGGCGTGCGCGTCACCGGCTGCACCGTCCACCTCGTGGACGCCGGCACCGACACCGGGCCCATCCTCGCGCAGGCCGCCGTCCCCGTGCTCGACGGGGACGACCGCGACGCGCTCGCCGCGCGCATCCTCGTCCAGGAGCACGCCCTGCTCATCCGCGCGCTCTCGTGGATCGCCGAGGGGCGCCTCCAGATCGCGCCGCCTGACGTGCCGGGCGGGCGAGCGCGCGCGACGCTCGCCGGCGTCGAGACCGCGCTCGGGCTCGCCCAGGGCGGCCCTGCGCGGGGAAGCGCCGGGGAGGTCAGGGAAGTCGGAGAAGTCGGGGAAGGGGCGTGATCCACAAGCACTACGACGTCATCGTCCTGGGCCGGTCCATCGGCGCGCTCACGGCCGCGGCGCTCCTCGCGCGCCGCGACTTCACCGTGATGGTCGTCGGGCACGGCGAGCGCCCGCCCACCTACCGCCTCGACCAGCACGTCCTCCGCCGGCGCGCCTTCACGATGCTCGCCGAGCCCTCGCCCGCGTGGCGCCGCTTCCTCGTCGAGCTCGCCCAGTCGCAGACCTGGAAGCGCCGCATCGTCCCGGCCATGCCCATGCTGCAGGCCGTCGCGCCGCGCCGGCGCCTCGACGTGCCGCCCGACATGGTCCTCTTCGGCCGCGAGATCGACCGCGAGTTCCCCGAGCTCCGGCGGGTCGTCGACGAGCTCTACGCCGAGCTCGCCCACGTCAACGGCGCCGCGGACGACGCCTTCTCGCACGACGCCCTCTGGCCGCCGGGCACCTTCTGGGAGCGGCGCGAGACCGCGCGTTACGCCGGCATGCTCCCGTACGCGCGCGCCGAGCCCGACGCCGACCTGCTCGTCGAGTTCCCGCGCGGCCACCTGTTCCGCTCGATCGTCACGCAGTCCGTCCTCTTCGCCACGGACCTCTCGGCGCTCCCGCCTCCCTTCGCGGTCGCGCGCCTGCACGGGGCGTGGACGCGCGGGCTGATGATGCTGCCGCGCGGCGAGGAGGAGATCGAGGAGTTCCTCGTCGAGCGCATCCTCGCCCACGGCGGCCGCTGCCTGCTCGACGAGCGCGCGGCGTCGGTCCACGTCCGCCGCGGCACCGCCGCGGGGGTCATGCTCGACGGCGACGATCACCCGAACGGCAGCAGCTTCGTCATCACCGACATGGACGGCGAGACGCTCGCGAGCCTCTCGGGCGGCGAGGGCATCCACAAGCGCGCGCTGCGCGAGTGGCCGCGGATCACCTCGTCGGTCGGCCGCTTCGTCGTGTCGCTCATCGTGCGCCGCGAGGGTTTGCCCGAGCCGCTCGGCCCCGAGGCGCTGCTGTTCCCCTTCCCGTCCGCGTCGGCGGGCCGCTCGCCCGCGCCGCCGCGCGTGTCGAGCGACGGCGCCTCCGGGGGCCGTCCGAGCTCGCCGCGGCAGACGCGGCCGACCGGACCTGGGCGCCCCGTGGTCCACCTCCAGCGCTGCGATCTGCCGGCTCCCTCGACCGACACGCTGCTCGTGGCGGAGATCCTGCTCCCCGATCGGGGCCCGCTGTCGCTGCTCGAGGCGCGCCAGGCGGTGCTCGACGCGCTCACGGCCGAGCTCCCCTTTCTCGAGCGCCACCTCGTGCTCGTCGACTCGGTGCACGACGGGCTGCCCGTGTGGCTCTACGACGGCCAGCGCCGCCGCCTCATCGAGCGCGCCGCGCTGAAGGGCGCGGCCCCGGGCGCCGAGCCGATGGTGCGGCAGCTCGAGGTCGACCCGCCCGGCTACCTCGGGCTCGCGGGCGAGCCGATCCGCGGGCCGATCGAGCGCACTCTGCTCGTCGGCCGGAGCGTGCTGCCCGGCCTCGGCCAGGAGGGCCAGCTGCTCGCCGCCTGGGGAGCCGCCCGGCTCGTGACCCGGACCGACCGGCGGAAGGAGCGGATGAGGCGGGACATGTGGAGCAAGGTGGAGATCGGGTAGCGCGCGGGGTGGCGGGCCTCGCAGGGCTGCCCGCCCCCTCCACCGGTCACCAATGTGACCGTGAACGTTTACGTGGTCGTGAACGTGAACGTGAACGTTTACGTGGTCGTGAACGTGGTCGTGGTCGTGGTCGTCAACGGTAAGCCGTGAACGACCACGACCACGACCACGACCACGTAAACGTTCGGATGATGGGAGAACGGGGCGCAAAGCTTCGTTAACGCCTATGCGCTGGGAGCCCACCGTTTTATGAGCTCTCCACTGCAGAGAACGAACCTTTCCCGTCCGGCGAAGCGGGTGAGACGCGACGCCGAGACTCCGTGTCTCAAAGAGACCGGGGAAATACCTGAAAGAACCCGTCGCGCTCGACCACGGTGAGCGGCACGTCGAACAGGCGAGACAGGTTGTCGTCGGTCAGCACCGCGCGCTTCGGGCCATCGGCGAAGACGCGGCCACTCCGCAGCAGGACGACCCGCCCGATCTCCGGCGGGATCTCCTGCACATGGTGCGTCACCAGGATCAGCGTCTTGCCCTGTCGCGCGAGGCGCCTGAGCAGATCGATGAGCTCGAACGCGGCCTTCAGATCGAGGCTCGTCGTCGGCTCGTCGAACACCAGCGCCTCCGGGTCGTGCACAAGGGCGCGCCCGAGCAGACAGCGCCGCTGCTCGCCGGCCGACATCTCCGCGATGGGCTTGTCGCCGAGGTGCGCGACGCCGAGATCGCGGAGCACCTCCTCGGCGCGCCGGCGCTGCGCGGCCGTCGCCGGCTCGTGCTCGTGCAGCCCGGCGCTCGCGAAGAAGCCGGAGAGCACCACGTCGGAGCCCCGCACACCCCGGGGATAGGCCATCTGCAGCTCGTACGACACGAGCCCAAGCCTGCGCCGCAGTGCGGACACCTCCCACCTTTCGCGACCGAGTATCCGCACATGCGAGCTCTCGCGGTGGACCGGATAGATTTCCCGTGAGAGCAGCCGCAGCAAGGTCGACTTCCCGGCGCCGTTGGGCCCGAGGATCGCGGCGTTCTCGCCCTGCTCGATGCGCAGCGACAGCCCCTCGAAGACGCGCGTGTCGCCGCGGAAGACCTCGGCGTCCTCGATCTCGATGAGCGCGGGCGCGCTCATCGCTCCACTCCACGGTCCTGGTTCATCGGGCGCAGACTACCCGCTTGCCAGCGTCCCGCACCGAGAAATCAGGGCGTTCGCGGTGGATCATCCGTGCCCCGGTTCGGTGATCCACTCCATCGGCCCACTCTCCATCTCTCGCGGACAGGCACCGTCGGAATGTGCCCGTGAACCGGCGTTCTCCTCTCTGGAGAGACGATGGCCCGGCCGTTGCAACGCTCTCCGGACCTTCCTTTCAACAAGCGCCCCGTGCCAAGCCGATGCTGGCACTCGGGAGCGGAAAAATCCGATGCGGCGCGGAGCCGCTCGGTCACTTGGAGATTGACAATGACGAAGATCAAGGGTTCGCTTTTCGGTGCTGGGGCAGCTCTGTGCCTGCTCGCCGCTGTCGGCGGGTGCATCGTTGTCGCGGACGATGGTTCCAGCGCCTTTGAAGAGGACGAGATTTTCGCCGATGAGGCAGCGGCGGCCGCGGCGGCATCGCAGATGCGCTTCGGCGTCGCTCCGCAGTGGAGCCAGACCTGGTCGCCGCCCCAGTCCGGACCCGCCAACGTCGATGTTGTCGCCGTGGGCGACTGGCTGCAATCAGGCGGCTTCACCAGCACCCATAAGACCAAGCTTACGCAGATCGTCAACGCGGGGAAGACCCCCTACTTCTTCGGCTACATCGCCACGGACATGACGAAGAAGGGGCTCGGGTCCGAGAACGACTGCGACGGCAACAGCGGCGCACCGCTGTGCCAGAGGGGCGCGGCGTACGTGCGCGCCAACATCGCCTCGATGGCGAGCGCCTACCAGAAGGCGGCGGCAGGGATCAACGGGGCCCTCGGTGGGCGCGAGGCGCTGATCCACATCGAGCCGGACTGGTACCAGTTCTCGCAGACGGCGCAGCAGAACGCGCTCACGGAGACGGAGTCCGACAGCTTCATCAACCAGATCCTCGGCGCCATCAAGGCGGGTTGCCCCTCGTGCAAGGTGGTCATCGACTTCAGCCCGTGGTTCAGCCCGTCGGCCACCAAGTGGGCGTCGTCGGTCGGCGACTTCTACGACGGCTGGGATCGCAGCGTGGTCAAGTACGTCGGCCTCACGGGCAAGCAATTCCCGTTCACCACCGGCAAGATCGACAACTTCACCTACAAGGAGATCACCACCGCGCTCAGCCTGCCGCTCGTCATCGTGGACGCGTACACGTTCGGCGGCGGCCCGATCAACGTCGACTCCACCTGGCTCAACGAGAGCAACGTCGCCAAGGCCGTCGACATGGGCGTCGCGATCGTCATGCTCTCTCAGACGGGCGACGTCGCCGGCTATGACAGCTTCATCGCGCGGGTGAAGGGCAGCAGCAGCTCCAGCTCCAGCTCCAGCAGCTCCACCTCCAGCAGCTCCAGCTCCAGCTCCAGCAGCTCCAGCACCTCCGGCAGTGGTGGCGGCGGCGGCGGCACCACCACGTCCTCGTCGAGCAGCAGCTCCAGCTCCAGCTCCAGCTCCAGCAGCACCGGCAGCGGCGGCAGCGGCGGGGGCAACCCCGGGACCGGCGTGCGTGTGGAGGGCGGCAACATCACCGTCAGCATCACCCCCAACTCGACGTGGACGGGCGGCTACTGCAACAACGTCAAGCTGACGAAGACCGACAGCGGCGAGACCACGTGGAAGCTCTACGTGCCGTCGAACGGCGCGACGCTCCGTGACTTCTGGAACACCAACGCCGTCAAGCAAGGCACCGACTTCGTGTTCACCGGCGTGAGCTGGAACGCCAAGATCAGGCCTGGAACGAACGTCGAGTTCGGGTACTGCGCGAACGGCAACCGCTGAGCTCCAGTCGATTGGCGCCGCGCCAGCCGAGGAGGCGACACAGCCCCAGGCGGCGCGGCGCGCCGGCCCGTAGGATCGGCCGAACGACACGGGAAGAGCCCTTGTCGAGGCGCCCGGCGCGGCCTCCGCGCCCGGTCGAGCTCGCCCGCGGGCCGCGCCCTCTGGTACCGTGGGCGCCCCGTGCCCTCTGCCCCGCAGCGCTCCCCCTTCGCCGGCAATGGCCCGGCCGACCCCCTCCACGCCGCCGCGCACCCTTCTCGCCGGGCGCGCCCTCCGGTCCGGGGCGCCGCATGGCGCTGAAGCTCCGGGTCACCTGGCGCAATGCGGGAAGCCCGCTTCTGCCCGACGCGCTCGCCGACGTGCAGGCGACGGCCGACGACGCGCCGCTGCCGCTCGCCGGCTCGAGCCCTGGGCGGCGCGAGTTCGTGATCCCCGCCGGGGCGTCGCGCGTCGCGCTCAGCGCGCGCTTCTCGGCGGCGTTCGACGCCTTCGAGGACGTCCCCGCCCTGGAGGAAGAGGTCCTGTCGGTCGACCAGGCGTTCGACGTGGCGAGCGGCGGGACGGCGCTCAGCCCCGCCCCTGACCCGGCGCTCGGGCAGGCTCACCCGCTCGTCGACGTGCAATCGGCGCCCGGCCTCGCGCTCGCCCAGATCAGGACGGATTTCGTCGATATCACCCCGTTCTGGATGGCCTACGCCGGGTATGCGGACGAGTACCGGCGCGAGCACCGGCCCGGGACCGAGCTCGTGGCCCTCGGCGCCACCGCGGGGGATCCGAAGATCTGGTTCGCGAGCATCCCGGAGGCCTGCAAGGCCCCGCCGGACGATGGGATCTCGGCCCTCGTGTTCTACCGGCCGGAAGGGTACCCGTATACCCGGGTCGACCAGCGCCACGAGATGTTCGGGCTGAATCGATACCTGCTCACGCCCGACCCGTCTCCCGGCGCGTCGTTCTGGGCGCGCGACGTGTTCGAGCGCGATCCGCGCGACCAGTCCCGCTGGGTCTATGTCCGTTGCGGCTTCGAGGAGGCGCTCGCCGCGAGCGGCAGGGCGGCGGTCATGCTGCACCCGTGGCCGAGCGGGGCGAGCTTCGGCGCCGCCACGACCGCGAGCCTGCCCGGCCTCGCCGAGGCGGCGCTCCGCTTCCTCTGCGGCGCGCAGAAGATCGGTACGGGGCAGGGCGGGCCGCGGCTCGGCAAGCTCGGGCTCGCGGGCTTCAGCGCCGGCGGACTGGCCCTGTGGCAGGCGCTCGCGGCCAACAAGGATTGCGTGAGCGAGGTGTTCGCGTTCGACGCCCGCGGCATCGCCAAGAACGAGGCCTTGCTCGTGCGCTGGCTCGGCGGCGACGCCTCGCGCCGCCTGCGGATGACCGGCGGCCACCAGCTCGACGCGAACGCGGCGCTCCAGCAGAGGCTCCCCGGCCCCTCCAGGGAAGCGCGCCTGACCCGCCTGCCGCCCGACAAGAGCGGCTATCTCCCCGGGGCGAACCCGCGCTGGGATCACGTGTGCTCCTCGCTCGAGGCGAGCGAGAAGGATACCTATCTGAACGCCGGCTGGGTATGGCACCAGTTCGCGATGTTCGGGGGCTTCCCGGAGGCTGGAGAGCAAGCCGCCGTCACGTTCCTCCAGCGCTTTCTGGAGCAGTCGGAGCTCTGAGCCGCACCGAGGCCGAGATCCGGCCGGCCGACGACCGGGCATGTCAGATTCAAACGCAAAGGCGCAAAGACGCAAAGGCGCAAAAAAGAGACGGGGTTGAGCGCCACGAGATGGCCACGGTCGTCGACATGGCATTCGAGGGCCACATTCCCCCTTTTTCTCTCGTCTTTTTTGCGTCTTTGCGTCTTTGCGCCTTTGCGTTCAATTCTCTCACGCCTGAGCGATGAGCCGCGCCAGCACCCGCATGTCCTCGTCGTCGCCCATCCTCGCGAGCGCGGCGCGCGCCCTCGCGAGCGCGGGCTCGACATAGCGCAGGTACGTAGGATCCACGCCGATGCGGTCGAGAAAGACGAAACGGCCGGCGTCCTTCAGCTTGCGCTGGACCGTGAGCACCTCGAACTCCCGGCCAAGCGCGTCGCGCGCCGGCCTGTCGAGCGAGGCGGCGGCGGCGTAGTCGTCCAGCCGGGCCTCGACGAAGGAGCGATCCAGGTCCTGCGCGCTGTCATTGAGGAGCGTCGCGAGATCGTAGGCGCGCGGGCCGAGCAGGGCGTCCTGGAAGTCGAGCCAGGCGATCTCGAGGCCCCCGCCTGCCGCGTCCACGACCATGAGGTTCTGGCTCTGGTAATCGCGGTGAACGAAGCCCCGCGGCCACGCGGCGATGCGCCGGGCGAGGCGCTCCGAGACGGCGTCGAGCTCGGCCCGCGCGGCGTCGCCCAGCCGGAGCCCGCGCGCGTCGAGCGCCCACGCGCGGAAATGGTCGAGCTCCCAGCGCAGGAGCGTCTCGTCGAGCGCGCACGAGTCGACGATCGAGCCGCTCGGGAGCGCGGCGAGCGCCCGCTGCGCCCGGGCGAGATCGCGCGTGGCCAGCGCGTAGACCTCGGCGCGGCGGGCGGGCGCGCGCTCGACGAAGGCCGAGAGCGTCGCGTCCCCGAGATCCTCCAGGAGGAGCAGGCCGTGCTCGCAGTCCTCGGCGAGCAGCGCCGGCACCCGGACGCCGCGCTCCCGGAGGAGCGCGTGCACCTCGAGAAACGGCCACCGCGGGGGAGCGGCGCCGACCGCGACGCCGTCGGCCCCCGGGCTCGGCGCGAACATCGCGACCGCCGTCCCGGCCGGCGTCACGACGCGCAGATAGCGCCGGCACGACACGCCCCCGCGCAGCGGGACCATCGACGACGGGACATGGCCCGTGGCCCGCTGGACGAGCCGGAGCAGGGCGTCGGTGTCGAGCTCGCGCACACCCTTTCCTACGCCGGCGGAACGAGCCAGACGCTCAGCAGGCGCCGGCGCAGCCGTCGGCGCTGTTGAACCAGAGACCGCCCGAGTCCTCGCACGCGCTGCGGTCGTACCTGCCGGAGCAGCAGCGCTCCTGGCTCTCGCACACCTTCGCGGCGCCCTCGCCGCTCCGGAAGCAGCACTTCCGGCTCTCGGGCGCCTCGGGCGCGGCGGGATCCTCGGGCGCGGCGGGCTCCCCGGGCGCGGTCGCCTTCTCGATGACCACCGGCACCGCGGGCGCGACGAGCGTCGCCACCGTGTCGCAGCCGAACGAGGCAATCATGACGAGGAGGGCGAGCGCCGATCCCAGCGCACGAGCGTTTCCAGCCGGCTTCATGATCGCCGTGGGTGGCATGGGCGCAGTGCGGCGGCAAGTTCGTGACGAGAGCCGTGCTATAACGCCGCGGAATGGCGAACGGTGCGGAGAAGGGCGCGGAGAAGGGCGCGGCGAAGAGCGCGATGACGCGTGGGACGAACGGCGCGACCGGGCCCGTGAGGGTCACGCCGCTGAACGGAGCAGCCGCCGCCGCCGTCGCGTGGCGCAGCCGGGGCGAGCTCCACATCACCGTGATCGTCAAGGCCACCTTCGCCTTCGCGGTGGACGCGGAGATGGCCAGGGTCGAGCCGCAGCAGGTCGTCCAGGGGGAGGTCCATCACGGCAACAACCCTGGGCGGAGCGTCCGGCTCACGAGCGATCTGGCGCCGCACCTGGAGCGCGCCGACGTGCTCTTTACCGGCCACGCCCACGCGCCGCCGCCCGGCGCGCCCGTGCACGCCTTGCCCGTGCGACTCACGATCTCCGATGAGGACGGGCCCGTCCTCGACAAGGAGCTCCTGGTCAAGGACAGGGCCGGGTTCCAGCGGATGCCGCTCGTGTACGAGCGGGCGCTCCGCGGCGAGAACGACCAGGAGAACTTCCTCGGCGTACAGGCGACGAGCGACGCGTCCGAGCCCGAGGCGAACATCGTCGATCCCCTCCAGCCTGCGCGCGCGGCCGGCTTCGGGCCCATCGCGCGCGCCTGGCCCGCGCGCAGGCGGCTGCTCGGAGCCACGCCCCGCAAGGCGCTCGACGCCGCCATCGCCGAGATCCCCGATCCCTTCGAGTGGGCCTATTACCAGGCGGCGCCCCCCGATCAGCGGACGCGTTACCTGCGCGGCGGCGAGTGGATCGAGCTCCACGGGCTCCACCCCACGCTGCCGCGGCTCCGGACGCGGCTGCCCGAGGCGCGCGGCCGGGCGCGCGTCCACGGCCTCTCCGCCTTCGGCGTGAGCGAGGGCCACCCGCTCGAGCTGAACGCGGACACGCTGCGCATCGACGGCGACGAGCAGCGCTGCACCCTCGTCTTCCGGGGCAGCCTGGTCGTCCCCGACGAGGCCGCGCTCGCGGCGGCCACCCTCGTGGCGGGGGTCGAGCTCCCCGGCGAGCCGCTCGAGTGGCCCGAGCTGCCCGCGGAGCAGGGCGCCGCGCGCGGCGTCGACCACGACCACGACGGCGGCCTGGGGGAGACCCAGGCTGATCCGGGCGCCGGGGCGCGCACGCTGAGCCTCGCGGACGTCGGCGTGGCGGCGGCTGCCCTGGCCTCGGCGGCGGCGACGCCGTTCCGCCCCGGGTCGGCGCCCGGCGACGTCGCCGGGCCGGCCGCGGGCGCGCCCGGGCCGCGGATCGACACCGGGACCCTCTCGATCTCCTCGGTGGAAGAAGGCCTGGAGGGGTCTCCCGCCACGACGCTGGCCCTGATGCCCGAGCAGGACGCCGAGGCGACGGACCAGCCGGCGCTCCCGTTCCAGCCGGCGCCCCCGGGCGCGGCGCTGCCTGCCTCGATGATCGCCCGGGGGCCGGCCGCGGCGGAGGAGCGCGCGGGCTCTGGCACGCTCGCCCTCTCGCTGGACGACGACTGGGCGCCGGCCGCCGGCGCGCCCGGCCCCTCCCGCGCCTCCGAGGATGGCGCGCTCGCGGCCTCGCCTGCGATCACGCCTGCTCGCGCGGAAGCGGCGGAGACCGCCGTCGCGCCGCTTCCGGAGCTGGAGCCGGCCGCGCCGCCTCCGGAGCCGGAGCCCGCGCTGCTGGAGCCCCCGCCGAGGCCGGTGCTCAGCGCCTCGCCGGCGCGCTCCCCCGAGCCGGACGAGCCGCCGCCGGCCCCGCCGCCCCGACGGCCGCCGCCTCCACCGCCGGAGCGCCCGGCGCTGCCGACCCCTTCCCCCTCATTGAGGAGGAGCCTTTACGAACGCTTCGATCGCAAACGGTAGCTCGCGCAAACGGTAGCTCGCCGAGCCCACCTCGACGAGCGCGAGGGGCGCCCGCGCGCGACGCGCCCCAAGGCAGGAGATCTTCTCCCACGGCACGAAGGATGGAGCTGCGACGATGACCACCCGATCCGATTCACTAGACATTCGACTAGAGCTCTCCGGCTTCTCGTCCGACCTCCTCCAGGTGAACAGGCTGTCCGGGCGCGAGGCGATCTCTCAGCTCTTCACGTTCGAGGTCGAGGTGGCCTGTCCGAGCGACGCCGGGGTCGACGGACAGACCTTCACGGGCGAGAGCGTCGCGATCGTCTTCGAGCAGGACGGGGTCGAGCAGCGGCGCGTCCACGGGATGATCGCGGAGGTCCACGACCTCCTCGGGAACCTGCGCGATTACCGCGCGTACCGGCTGCACATCGTCCCGCGCGCCTTCCGGCTGACGCTGGTCGAGACCACCGAGATCTCGATGAACAAGGCGGTGCCGGACCTCATCAAGCAGAAGCTCGAGCTCGTGGGCCTGAGCGGGAGCGACGTGGAGCTCAGGCTCTCGGGCACCTACCCGCCGCGGGAGTTCACGGTGCAGTACCAGGAGACCGATCTCGCCTTCATCAGCCGCCTGGCCGAGCACGCCGGGATCAGCTTCTTCTTCGAGCACCAGGACGGGCAGGACACGATGGTCTTCACCGACGGCGCCGGGTTCAACCCCGCGGCCGGCGCCGAGTCCGTCCATTTCCGCGAGCGGGGCGAGACGCGGGACGTCTTCGAGATCGAGGCGAGATCGCGGCTCGTGCCGAGCGTGTATGTGGCCCGCGACTACAACTACCGGCAACCGATGCTCGATCTGACGTCGGAGCACGTCCTCTCGACCGGGTATGCGGGCGGCGTCGTCGAGTATGGCGGCCATTACAAGACGCCGGCGGAGGGGAAGGCGCTGGCGCAGGTCCGGGCCGAGGAGCGGCAGGCGACGCAGCTCGTGTATGCGGGCAGGAGCTCGGTGTGCGCGATCACCGCGGGCGGGCGATCGGTGCTGGAAGGGCACCCGAGCCTGGAGTCGCTCGATCTGCTCGTCGTCGAGGTGGAGCACCGCGCGTCACAGGCGGCCGGCGGCCAGGGCGGCGGCGACGAGCCGCGGCGCTACGTGAACACCTTCCGCGCGATCCCGGGCAAGAACACGTACCGGCCGCCGCGCGTCACGAAGGCGCCCCGGATCAGCGGCGTCGTCACGGGGATCGTCGACGCCGGGCCGGGGGGCGGGGGCAACGACGCGCAGATCGACGATCAGGGCAGGTACATGATCCGGTTCCTGTTCGATACGGGGGCGGCCGGCGGCGTGTCGTCCAGGCCGGTGCGCATGCTCCAGAACCACGCTGGAGCGAACTACGGCACGCATTTCCCGCTCAAGCCGGGGACCGAGGTGCTCATCGCCTTCGTGAACGGCGACCCGGATCGGCCGGTCATCGTGGGCGCCGCGCCCAACCCGCTGACGCCCTCTCCGGTCAACAGCGCGAACCGGTCGACTCACCGGATCAAGACGCAGGGAGGCATCGTCTTCGATCTCGTGGACGAGTGAGCCGCCTCGATGACGCCGCTCAGGGAGCTGGCTTCTTGCCGGGCGCGGGGCCCGAGGCGGAGGAGGCACCCTGGGCGCCTGTCATGGCCCGGATGGCGTAGTTGAGGGCGGCGCGCAGGTTGCGTTGCGTGTTGAGCTGGGTGAGGTCGAGGCCCAGCGCGACCATGGTCTGGGCGACCGTCGGCTTGATGCCGGCGACGATGCCGTCCGCGCCGAGGAGGCGGATGGCGGTGATGAGCTGGATGAGGTGGCTCGCGACCCTGGTGTCGACGACCTCGACGCCGGTGAGGTCGAGGATGGCGAAGCGCGCCCGCTTCTCGACGATCTGCGCGAGCAGGCTGTCCATGACCTCGGCCGTGCGGACGCTGTCGACCGTGCCGACCATGGGGAGCGTGAGCACGCCGTCCCAGACCTCGATGATCGGCGTCGAGAGATCGCGGATCACCTTCTGCTGCGCCGCGATCTGGTCGAGCTGGATGCGCAGCTCCTTCTCGACGAGCCTGGACTCCGACACGTCGAGCGAGACCCCGAGCACGCCGTCGATGCCGCCGCCGGGCTCGCTGCGGAGCGGGATGAGCCAGGTGTCCCAGTCGGCGCCGTGCGCCTCGCCGCGACCGCGGCGTACCTGGCCGTCGTACCATTGCCGCATGTCGGCCTCGATCTCCGGGGTGGCCGCATAGAGGTCGTACACGCTGTGCCCGACGTGCTGCCCCCGCTTCATCCCGGCCTTCGTGACCGACTTGCCGTCGTGATAGACGTAGATCCCGTCGCGGTCGAGCGCCCATATCGTCATGGGATCCACGTGCTCGACGAGGCCGTCGAGGATGCGTGCCTTGAGCCGGAGCGTGTTCAGCTCGTCGTCGGCCATCGGGGTCGCGACGGCCAACGGCGCGGGCGCGGCCGCGGGCGCCGGGCGGAGCGAGCCGAGGACGGCGCTCCGGTCGGACGATCGGCTGGCGCTGCACGACAGCGGCCGGTAGGCGCCGCCGCCGTCGCGCAGGCGCACGCTGAACGAGACGGGCTCGTCCCTCTGAAGGAGCGACGACCAGGCCGCCGAGAGCGCGGCGCGATCGTCCGGGTGCGCGAGATCCGCGAGGCGCGCGCCCCCGTCGATCCCGGGGCCCAGCGCCTCGCGGAGTCCGCCGCTCCCGTGGAGCAGCGCTCCGTCGGCCGAGGCGATGAAGAGCAGATCGGGAGAGCGGGCGAAGAGCTCACCGAGCAACACACTGGGGGCAGATTCCATCAGTCTCACGACTCCTCAGAGAGCAGAGAAGGATAAGTGTATCGTGAACGGAGCAGGCTGCGAAAGAGCTCCCTGGAGGCCGTCATGCGATTGAGCCGGGAGAAACGCGCCACGACGTGGGGGCGCTAGCGCTAGCGTGGCGAGCGCTGCGCGGCAAGACGGTGAGCCGGCTCGCCGCTGAATGAGCTACGGCGAGGTGGGCCGAGGACGGGAAGGCGCCGCTTGCGTGGACCGGAGCGGGAGACGTGGTGAGAGGTGCGGTGCTCGAGCGCGGACCCCAGGTCCTCCACGATCTCTCCGGCGATCACGTCCGGCGCCGGCAGGTTCTCGGAGGTTTCCTGAATAAGGTCACCACACTATCTCCCTGTCGTGGGCGCCTGCCGCCGTGGCTGCGGTCGTCCTGGTCGCACCGGTGATCGGCGACGCTTCGGTGCGCTAGCCTTCGCCCCTCAAGCTACCTCCTGAAACGACGGTCGTTCAGCAGCTTCCAAGCCTTCTTGTGGTCCGATGTTGTTCCACGTCGGATCTCTCGGATCGTTGTCCACAGCAGCTGGCCTGGGAACTCACGAAGAATGGATCCCTTGCAACACCCGCCGATGAACAACATCGCAATATCGTCGAGGTTTTCGTTCGTGTCGCAGCTCTGAGCCAGCGCGAGCGAGGGACCAAACAAGGGCGGAATCGGCGCAAGAATCCCAAATAGGCTTGAGAGCACAATCCCGACAATGACGGCCCTGCGCGCGCTCCACCCCCTTCCAATTCATCTGTCAGTCGAACCTGCCGCCGAGCAACGGCTCGAACGCGTGGTAAGCCTCATAGCTCTTGAAGTGCCGCGCGTAGATGTCAGCGCCGTCATCAAGAGTGTCCGAAAGAACACGGCTTACATCCACAACGTGCTTCAGCTTCCAGTGAATCTCCTGCCCTAGAACATTCTTGAAGCACGTTTCATGCGCACGGCTGTGTTGCTCGGCGCGCGCGCGTGCCTGCTCCTCACTTTCGGCGCGCACCAGCGCGAAGCACTCTTCGTACATGGGTGTGTACGATGGGTCCGGTGACCAAGACTCGTAGAGTATAACGGCAACATAGAGATCGCTGTTCGGGCTGGATTCCATGGATGAACTCGCTTGCCTGTGCGACTTTGACCGGGAGTGTAACGCCGCGTGATGCCGAGATCAGCCTGCCCTGTCGCGGGGCGCGGCGGTAGGGGGGTCACGAAGGCAGGTCCTCACGGCGACGCCATGTTCGAGGTGAACCAGACGCCCCTGCCCACCTACGGGATCCCGGGCGCGCTGCAGGTCGAAGGCGACGGCTCGCTGAGCAACACGCTCGAGGCGGGGTTCGACTCGGTGCTGCTCCGCACGGGTACCAACGCGTTCTACTTCGGAGTCCACACCGCGAACGGCAGCGACTGGTGTACCCACGCGCACGACGTGGTGCACCTCGTCTCCGAGCCGCTCGGGCTCAACAAGCCGCTCTTCGACATCCGCCGCGATGGGACCGGCTTCGAGGGCAGCACCGTGGCCGACCTCGGCCTCGCGGAGATCAACCCCGCGCTCGCGCGCGACATCGCGGAGCTGGAGGTCGCGCTCGGCAAGCTGATGGAGGCGATCCTCCGGAACGCCGCCAGGGTCGCCGACCTGAGGGCACGGATGGACCTGCTGCGGCAGCTCGATCTGGAGCTGCACGACCTGGTGAACCGGCCGCTGGACGAGATCTCGCGGACCGACCTCGACGCGATCCTCGACCGGTACAAGGACGTTGTCGACGCGGAGACGCGGGCGGCGATGGAGCAGCTCGTCGACGACCTGAAGAAGAGCGTCAGCGACCTGGAGGACGAGCTCGGGCGGCTGATGGACGAGTTCGGCGCGCAGGCCGACGAGGTGGCGGACCTCGCGACGCAGGACGCGCGCGCCGAGGGATGGAACCCGGACGACCCGTGGGCGTACGCGCTCGGCGAGAGCGAGGTGCCGTGGGTCGAGGTGCCGGACATCGCCGAGGTAGAGGGAGCGTTCGAGGAGGGGAGGGACCCGTATGCGGCGTATGCGGACGGCGTGATCGCGGCGCTGGAGAAGGACGTGAGCGGCGACGTGGTGGTCGCACGGGCGGACTTCGTGGCGAACGTGCGGGCGTGGCGGGCGAACAGCGCGGCGCTGGAGATCGCGCTGCGCGACCGGATGGGCGTGTCGCTCGCGGAGACCAACGCGTTCCTGAAGGCGCAGAACCGGATCACCGGGTTCGTGCGGCAGTTCATGGATGCGTCGGACTGGTTCGTGGACACGCCGGTGCCGGCGGACCTGCGGGCGCAGGTCGACACGGTGCTGAAGCCGCGGTTCGACGCGCTCGCCGACCAGATGAAGGATAGCCTGAACCAGTGGACGGGGGACGGGCTCGACCTGGAGCAGACGCAGCTCTACCAGACGATCAGCGCGTTCGCGGGGGCGATGTCGACCGTCGCCGAAGGGTTCGGGGCGTACGCGGAGGTGATGCAGACGCTGGTGCACGCGACGACGCGCATCGGCGTGGGCTTCGTGCCGGTGGTGGGGCCGGCGCTCGACCTGTGCGAGGCCGTGACGGGCAAGGCGTGGTGCTTGCCGTCGGGGCAGGAGCTCAGCACCGAGGAGCGGATCTTCTCGGGGGTGGGGTTCGGGCTCGGTGCGGTCGGGCCGATGTGGCGCGCGGTCAGTCGCGCCGGCGGGCTGACACCGGATGCGATCCGGGTTGCCGAGGAGATCGCGCAGTTTGGCGAGGAGCTCGCCACGGCCCTGCGCGCACCGCGGCGCACCTGGTACAAGACGCTGCGTGGGGCAGTCACGAGCAAGCCGCTCGACGCGATGGAGAAGAAGGCGGCAAAGTTCATGCTGGACGACGGGCGGGCGCTGATTGGCGTCGGCGACGACGGAGTGCGCCGGGTGCTGGACATACCGAAGGAGTCCCCGCCAAATACGGCCTTGGGAAGGGCTCCCGACTTCCTCACCGTGACCAAGGGAAACAAGCTGGCCCTGACGGAGGTGAAGGATATTGAGCGTGCCACCGGGAAGGTCGACATCGACCACGCACTCACGCAGCTGGAGAACGCGATGAAGAAACTGAGCAAAGAAGGACTCGCCAGCGACGTCGAGCGGATCGAGTTCATCATCCCCAAGGGTGCGCCGCTCAAGAACGAGAATAAGATCGTCAAGGACGGCTATCTGGTCGACGCGCTCACGGGTAAGCGCATCAAGCTTGAAGGCTTTAGGAACCTGGTCATGGTGATCCAGTTATGAGCGTATCAGGTCCCTGGCTCTATGCGTGGTGTGACGAGACGGACAGGGTCGACGCGCTCGCGGCGGCTCTGTCTGCTCTCCTCATCCCGGGGGGGACGTGCGGCTTCCACATCGAGTCCATCGACCATCCCGATAGCACCTGGCGATGGCGCGATACGGTCACCCTCAGCGAGACGGTCGCGGCGGTGCGCGCAGGATTCACCGCAGGGACGCATGTCTTCGCATCCTTCGGCGTGAAGCTGAACTCCGGCAGCGCAATCGAACTCGCTGTCGAATGCAATGGCGAAGAGTGGGAGCGCCGGTATCCCTCCGGTCCTCTATGCGCACGCCCCGGCGATCGCAGCGATCTACTTCCCTGGAGCCTTCGCATCGCCCTCGGCGGTACCCGCTCTGTCGAGGTCGAGGCGGCGATCCTGGCGATGCAGGTCCAGCAGGATCTCGAAGATCTTATGGTCCGCCTCTGCGCGCCGGATGCGCGTGCGCGCGTGACGGCCGGCGCCTGGACGGAATTCGCGACTTGGGGCCCGCCCACCAAGGCGTGCGCGACCTATCACACCAACGCGGCGTTGGTTGCACACGATCTCGCCCTTACGTGGGTAAACCTGCGGGATGGTGACAAAGTCGCACATTCCGCGGGAATGCCAACGGACGTGTTGCACGCGCGCGTCGACGCCGCGCCGCGCGGAGCGCGCGTCGTTGTTGAGGACGGCGCTGAGCTTTCGCGCGAAGCGGTCCTCAAGGCGCTCACGGAGTCACCGGCTGCGCTGCTCGACGCACTCGAAGCGTCCGCGGTGGCGGATGAGGAATGGCGCACCGTCGAATCGGCCACCCTTGAGACCATCGCAGCGACGAAGGAGGGCGCGCCGACGTGCGAGGTGGACGTGACGTCGCGCAAGCACGTCCAGTTCATCGAGCGCCATGCTCCCTACCACGTGCGTCGCCTCCCGAGCGGCGGCGTGGTGCTGGCGACGCACCCGTACCGCACGCTCTGGCCGCTCTGGGCCGACGCCCTCTTCTTGCTGGGCATCACGTCCTGACGCGAGTTGCCCGCCTGCTCTCCCTCTCAGGTCTCCACCTGGAGTTGCGGGACGGCGCACCCCTCCCTGAGCGCGCGAAGCGCGCGATTTGGGAGGGGCGGACCGCGCGCAGGCGCGGAGCGCCGAGCACGGGCCGGGGGTGGGCATCCGCTCTCTCGGAGCCGTCCTCCGCCGTTTCAGAACCCTCGTCATCGACGACCAACACCGAGGGGTGGAATCCAGATGATCCGCAGGCGTATGCGCTCGGGGAGAGCGAGGTGCCGTGGGTCGAGGTGCCGGACATCTCGGAGGTGGACGGAGCGTTCGACGAGGGGAGGGACCCGTACGCGGCGTACGCGGACGCGGTGATCGCGGCGCTGGAGGCCGACGTGAGCGGCGGGGTCTGAGGATCCCGCACATTTTTTGATCCGTTTCGGACGCGCCAAGCGTCTGAAATGTCATGGGAAATCCCGATGTGCCGGAAACGACGCCTTCGATCGTTCGCGAGTTCGAGACGGTGCAGCTGGGCGATGCGCGCCTGCATCAGCGGGTCCGGGCTGTGGTGGCGCGGCTGAGCGTCGCGCCGGGCGAGAGCTTCCCGGACTCGCTGAAGACAGAGGCAGAGCTGGAGGGCTTCTACCGGCTCCTTGGCAACAAGCGCGTGTCGTATGGTGCGCTGGTGCAAGCCCACAGCGAGCAGACCCTCGAGCGCATGGCCGGTCACGACACGGTTCGCGCGGTGCATGACACCACCGCGGTCGCCTTCGACGGCGACGGAGCACGCAAAGGGCTCGGTCCGCTCAACGGCAAGGACACGCAGGGCTTTTTGGCGCACGCGACGCTCGCCGTGGCCACCGACGCGATCAACCAGCCGCTCGGATTGCTGGGCCTTGCCTGCTGGGCCCGCAAAGCCTCCGCCCTCTCCAAGAGCCCACGCAAGAAGAACAGGACGGGCAGCGACTATGCGCGCGTGACCGACAAGGAGTCGACGCGCTGGCTGCGGCAGGTAGAGGCGGCCGAGCAGGCCGTGGGCGACCGCACGTCGCTGCTGCACGTCATGGACCGCGAGGCCGACGCCTACCCGCTTCTGTGCGCCATGGTCGAGCAGGGCCACCGCTTCGTCGTGCGCATGGCGCGCGATCGGAACGTGTCGGAGCTGGCCGAGGACGAAGAGGAATCGCTCGACGACAGCGCTCCGCTGCGGCTGAGCGAGGCGCTGGTCGAGCTGCCGATCCGGCTCAGTCGCGAGGTTGTGCTCACCCAACGCCGCGCCGGACCGGTACCTGCGAGCAAGCGCGCGCACCCCGCGCGCTCGGAGCGGAGCGCCACGCTGGGCGTCGGCGCTCGGCGCGTGGCGCTGCGCCGTCCCTACTACCTGCCCGAGCTGGCCGAAGAGCTCGCGGTCAACGTCGTGTTGGTGCAGGAGATCGACACGCCAGCGGGCGAAGAGCCGGTCGCGTGGGTGCTGGCGACCAACGAGCCCGTCGACACGCCCGACCAGATCGCAGCGATCGTCGACCATTACCGGGCACGGTGGCTCATCGAGGAGTTCTTCAAGGCGCTCAAGACCGGCTGCGCCCTCGAGACGCGCCAGCTCGAGAGCTTCCGGAGCCTGACGAACGCGATGGCGCTGTTCGCCCCGATCGCGTGGCAGATGCTGCTGCTGCGCTCTCTGTCACGCCTTGAGCCCAACGCGCCCGCGGAACGAGCCCTGAACCCCACGCAGCTGAAGCTGCTGCACCAGCACCAGCCCAAGAAGCTGCCGGCTCAGGGGGCGACGGTAGTCGATGCGCTCTACGCCGTTGCCGGTCTTGGTGGACACCTCAAGCGCAACGGTCCCCCCGGCTGGCTGACGCTCGCACGCGGAATGCAAACCTTGCTCATGCTGGAGACGGGCTGGAACGCCGCCCTCGCCAACACAGCGAAAATTAAGGGGGAAATGTGATCAATCCTCAGGCGGCGGGGTGGTCGTCGCGCGGGCGGACTTCGTGGCGAACGTGCAGGCGTGGCGAGCCAACAGCGCGGCGCTGGAGATCGCGCTGCGCGACCGGATGGGCGTGTCGCTGGCGGAGACGAACGCGTTCCTCAAGGCGCAGAACCGGATCACCGGGTTCGTGCGGAAGCATTGCGTTGTTGTGCCGAAATTTCTCACGGGGAGCGGCTGCCTTGTGCCTGCTGGCTCGGCGGTACACGGGCGGGCCTCTCATCGTGACATGCTCCACGCGCTGAGCTTGTACTATTCTTCGCGGCAAGAGACGCGCGGCGTGGTCTCGCGGCGCGACGTGTGAAGAGCGGTGGTCGGAGCTCTGGAAGTCAGGTAGGTGCTCTCGATGCGTCGGTCTATGAATCAAGCGCGGAGTGAACGGGGACCCGATTTCTATGCGTGGTGCGACGAGGCGGACCGGTTCGACGCCTTCGCGGCGGCCCTCTCCGCGCTCGTCTACCCGGGGGGACTCTGCGATGTCAGCCTCTCCACGCCTGGATCCTCCGAACACCTGTGGCGCAGCAGGGTTCCCCTCGACGAGGTCATCGCGGCGACACGTCCCGCCTTCAAGGCACGCTCGCAGATATGTGTGGATTTCGGCACGAAGTGGAGATGGCTGGCCAGGTATGGTCTGAGCCTGGACTGCTATGGTGAAGAACACGAACGCCGGTGGGCCAGCGGCCCTCTGCGCATACACACCTACGAGTGGAAGGGGCTCTACCCGTATTGCCTCGAGATCGCCATCGGCAACGAGGCGCGCTCCGTGGAGGCCGAGGCGGCGATGATCTCGATGCAGTTCGAGCAGGACATGGAGGAGATCCTGCTCGGCCTGTGCGCGCCGGACGCGCGTCCCCGCGTGACGACCGGCTCGTGCGCGGCCGTCTCCAGCTGGCCCGCGCCCGTCGAGGCGTGTGCGACCTACCACGCCGATGCCGCGAGCATCGCGCGGGATCTCGCCCTGTCGTGGGTGCACATCCACGACGGCGACATCGTGCGGCGCGCCGCGGGCTTGTCCCTGGACGCGCTGCGTGCGCGCGTCGAAGCGGCTCCCAGAGGGGCGCGCGTCGGGGTCGCAAGCACCGTCGAGCGCGTCGACGAGCACGACGACCTCGACCGCGATGCGTCCCGATCGCGGGCCGAGCGGCCGACCCGCCCGGACGCCATTCGGCGCGTCCCACGCGCCCGCCTCGTAGGTGACGAGGATCTCACGCGCGAACAAGTGCTCGCGGCGCTCTCCATGCCGCCGGCCACGCTGGTCGGCGCGCTCGAAGCCTCGGCGGTGCCGGACGAAGCATGGCGCGCCGTCGAGCCTCGCGCGCGCGAGCTCGTCCAGGAGATCATCGAAGAGCCCAGGGAGGGCGAGGCCTCCTACGAGGTGCAGGTCGCCACGGGGAGACACGTCCGGTTCATCGAGCGCCACTCGCCCCACTACGTCCGGCGCCTTCCGAACGGCGGCCTGATGCTGGTCACCCACCCCTTCCGCACGCTCTGGCCGCTCTGGTCCGACGCCCTCTTCGTACTCGGCCTCATGTCCTGACGGAGAGTCTCCCCCGCTCTCTCCACGTCGAGCTCTGCACCTGTCGCACCTGCGCTTGCCATAGGGCCGGTCTCCGCTCCCACAGACTCCACCCCTCCAGCCCCGCAAGCACCCTTCCAACCGCGGCTCCCGCCGTGTGATAACCTCGCAGGACGCATGGCACCCTACCGCTCCTCTCGCGAGGACCGCGCCGCGCCCCCGCCGCCGCCCCCAGGCCCGGTCGCCGACATGGTGCAGCAGTTCGCCGACCCGTACGCCTTCCTGCGGGAGCTCGTGCAGAACGGCATGGACGCCGGCGCGCGGAAGATCGACGTGCGCGTCGAGACGCTGCCCGGCGCGTGCGCGACCTCGGTCACCGACGACGGGTGCGGCATGAGCCGCGAGGACATCGAGGGCCCGCTGCTCACCCTCTTCAGCTCGTCGAAGGAAGGCGACGCGACGAAGATCGGGAAATACGGCGTCGGCTTCGTCTCCGTGTTCGCCCTCCAGCCGGAGCAGGTCGACGTGGAGACGTGGTGCGACGGACAGGCATGGCTCCTCCGGCTGCACAGCGACACGAGCTACGAGCTCGAGGACGCCGGCCCGCGCCAGGGCAGCGGCACGCGCGTGACCCTGCTCCAGCGGCTCGACCGGGAAGCGTTCGTCGAGCACGCGCGCCGCGCGCACGCCGCGCTCCGCCGGTGGTGCCGCCACGCCGACCGCGAGATCACCCTCAGCATCGCAGACCACGAGGGGGGCTCCCGGACGGGCGCCCTGCGCATCGACGCGCCGCTCTCCATCGCAGCGCCCGTCTCCGTGACCGCCGTCGAGGAAGAGACCACCGTCGTTGTCGGTCCCTCCGCCGGCGCTCAGCACCTCGCGCAGCCCACGAGCGGGGACCCCGCCGTCGAGCACGGCCAGAGCTTCGCCGGCTTCTACAACCGCGGGCTCACCCTGTTCGAGGCCGCGGACGAGCTCTTCAGCGGGCTCTCGGGCGTGCGGTTTAAGGTGATGAGCCCCCACCTCCAGCACACCCTGAGCCGCGATAACGTGCGCCGCGACGACGCGTTCTGGGAGGCGATCGCGCGCGTGCGCGAGCTCGTCAAAGGTCCGCTCCGGCGCGAGCTCGCCGCCCGCCTCCCGGAGGCCGCGGCCGCGGCAGCCGCCGGCGAGGCCGAGGGCGCCGCCGCCTACGCGGCGATGCTGGAGGCAGCGCTGTCGCCGCCGACCGCGCTCGATCCGGACGAGATCCCGTTCCCGCTCGCGAGCCCCGTCGCCGGCGACCGCAGCCGCGCGGGGCTCCGGGCGCTCGCGCCGGGGCGCGAGCCGCTGCTGGTGGCCAGGCGATCCGACGCGCTGACCGCGGCCATGGCCCGCGGCGGGCTGCCCGTCGTGCTGTGCAACCACCCCGCGACCAGGACGCTGCTGAAGCGGTGCTTCCCGGCGGCGCGCGTCGAGAAGGCGCACGCCGCCTACCTGCTCGTCCGCGAGGAGCGCGAGGAGCCGAAACGCGCCCGCGCGGCCGACGCCGCGCTCCTCCAGGTGATCGCCGACGCGCTCGCGCGCGCCCGGCACGGGGTCGCCCGGGTGAGCCTCTGCCAGGTCGAGGGCGCCCTACGCCAGCGCAGCGGGTTCCTCCTGCCCGGGAGCGGGGAGCGCGCCGGGCCCGAGCAGAGCTGCCACGCGGCGCGCGAGGTCGTGCGCCGCGCGGCGCGCTTCCCGCCAGGACACGCCCTCTACCTCAACGTCGAGAGCGACACCGTGGCCCTCGCGCGCAGGCGCGCCGCCGTCGACGCGGTGACCGCCGGCAACCTGCTCGCCCGCGCGCTGCTCGTCGAGGCCAAGGGGCCGCTCGATCCCGACGACAGCGACCGGCTCCTCGACCTCTCGGCGAGCCCGCCGCCGCGCGCTGGGGCGGCGCGCGGCGAGAGGGCGACCGCAGGCGGCGCGCGCCCCGCGCCGAGGGGGTCGCAGCGGTGAGCCGGGTCGTCGCCCGCGGCGCGATCCGCGTCGATGCCCGCCGCGCCGTCCAGAAGCTCAGGGAGCACCTGCTCGTCGACCTGGACCTCTACCTGCTCGAGCTCGTCCGCGCCGCCGCGGCCGGGGGCGCGACGCAGATCGATCTCCGCTACGACGCCGACGACGTCGTCGTGACCTTCGACGGAGAGCCGCCCGACGGGCCCGCCCTGGAGCGCCTCCTCGACCACGTGCTCAACGCCGCGCCCGACGCCGCGTCCCGGAGGCTCCGCCTGCTGGCGCTCGGCGTGAACGCGGCGCTCGGGCTGCGCCCGGCGCGCGTCGACCTGCTCACGACCGGGCCGTCCAGCGAGGCCAGCGGCGCGAGCTGCACGCGCGTGCGCTTCACGCCCGCCCTGATCGAGGCGCCCGCCGAGGCGCCCGCGCCGGCCGCCGGCCCCGCCTGCGACGAGGTCCCGAGGCCGCCCGGAATGCCCGCGGCCGGCCTGCGCATCGAGGTGCGGCGGAGGCTCGGCTGGTCGGTGCTCCGCCGGGCCATCACGGGCGATAGCCCGCCCGAGCTCGCGCACCTCGCCGCGGCCACCGGCGATTTCCCGATCCCGATCGCGCTCGCCGGCGAGCCGCTGCGCCGCGCTCTCCCGAGCAGCGATCTCCAGGTGCTCGTGCGCGTGCCCTTCCACGTGCGCGGCGCGCGCCGCGCCGCGCTGGAGATCGTCGCGCCCCCCGAGCCCGAAGGAGGTCCGGCCAGCTCGGCGCCCCGCTCGCGCCCCCTCGCCGCGCCCATTCCCGCTCCCCTCCCCTCCGGCCTCCCCGCCGTCGACTACCTCGAGCACGGCGTGCGGCTCGTCCGCGAGCGCTGGAGCTTCGCCCCGCGGTTCCCCTCGGAGCCCTACCAGGGCGTCGAGCTCCCGGTCCGCGTCGTCGTCGACGCGGACGCGCTGCCCACCAACGCGTCGCGCTCGGCGGTGCGCGAGGACGCGCCCCTCCGCGCGCGGCTCCGCGAGGCGGCGGCCGGCGCGCTGCTCGACGCCATCCAGGCCCTCGCCGCGCTCGTCTGCGGCGAGGGCGCGGTCCCCGACGGCGCGGTCGTCGTCGACGAGGACCGCGGCCGGCTCGCGGACGCGCTCGCGGCCTTCGCCTGCGTCGCGACCGGGGCGGCGCGGGCGGGCGCCGAGCTGCCCGCCGAGGCGCAGGCCGTGCGCGAGCTCCCTCTGCTCCGCGACGGGCGGGGGCGGCCGACGTCGCTCGCGGCGCTCGACGCGCACGATGCGCCGCGGCTCTTCCTGTTCCGCGGCGACGCGAGGCTCCCGAAGGAGCTCGCCCCCTGGGCCGGCGACGTGGTCTGGAGCCCGGGGGGCCTCGTCGAGCGCGCGCTCGCTGGGCTCCCGCTCTCCGACGCCGAGGCCATGATCGAACAAGTGAAGCTCGGCGCCGAGCGCCGCAGGGCGTTCCTCCTGCACGCGACCGGCGATCCCGTCGTGCCGCCCTCCCCGGAGCACGCGTTCCGCGACGCCTTCCAGGTGAACGAAGGGCCGCTCGCCGGCCTCCGCGGCGAGCTCGCGGTCTTCGCCGACGCCCGCGAGCCCCCGCGCGGCGCGGAGGTCCGGGTGTTCGTGGACGGGCGGCACCTCGAGACCGTGGAGCTCGATCCCGCCGCCGTCCCCTTGCCCGTCGAGATCGCGCTCGCGTGGAAGGGGCGCGTGCGGCCGCGGTTCGCGTACGACGGGGTCGAGCGCGACGCGCGCTTCTGGCGCGCCGTCCGCCACGCGCTGAAGGTCGCGCTCGCCGCGGCCGACCGCGAGGCGAAGCGGCTCTTCAGCCCGGGGGACGCTCAGCCAGGCGCGCGCTCGACGACGCCCGCGCCTGCGCCCGAGAGCGAGCTCGCGCGCGTGAGGCCCGCGCTGCGCGCCGCGATCGGCGCGGCGTTCTGCGCGCCGCAGCGCCTCGGCGCCGGGGACGGCGGCTCCGGGCGCGGAGGCGGCGCGGCGCCGGCCCCGGACGACGGCCTCGCGCCTTTGAGCTTCGAAGGCCTCCTGGACGCGCAGATCTGGCCCACGCTCACGGCGGGGTTGTTCGTGAGCGTGAACGGCCTCTCTGCGCTCTCCCGGACGACGCGCGGCCTCTGCACGGCGCCGCCCGAGGCGCGGGGGCGCGCGGCCGACCGGAGGATGGTGCTCGCCGTCTCGCAGCGCGAGCTCGACTGGCTCGCCGCCGCGCTCCCGGAGCGCGAGCTCGTCCCCTACGGCCCGGGGCTCTTCACCGAGGACGAGCTCGCGGTGCGAGGGCCGGCGCGGCGGCGCGCGCTCGCGGCGTCCCTGGAGAGGCTCGGGGCGATCCCCGCCGGCGCGCCGGTCCTCAAGCTCAGCGGCCCCGGCTTCCTCGCGTTCGCCACGCCGAGCGACGCGACGGTGGAGGTGTGGCACCACGCGTCGCGGCCCCTCGCCACCCTGGAGGCCGCGCCGCTGTTCAGCCCCGCCGCCATCGCGATCGACGACGACACGGCGGCGCCGAACAGCGGCTGGGACGGCCTCCTGTCGCCACGCAACAACGCCGCCGTCCACGCGGTCGAGCGCGCGCTCCTCGAGGCGCTCGTGGCCGCGCTGGAGGGCGACGCCGCGGCGCGCGCGCGGCTCGGCCTGCGGGGCGATCCGCGCGGCAGGCCCGACGCCCGCGTGAGCGTCTACCTTCTCGACAGCGTGCAGGCGCTCCAGGCGCGCGCGCGGGCGCCCGGAAGCGCGCCCCTCGAGGCGGCCCGGAGCGAGCTCGCCGCCCGCATCCGGCGCCTGCCGCTGCTCGGGATGCTCGACGCGCGCGGCCAGGAGGTCGCGTGCTCGCTCGAGACCCTCGACGCGACGCACCCGGCGCCCGCGCCGATCCCGGTGCTCGACGCGGCGCCCGGCTTCGAGACCCTCTCCTGGCATCCCCTCGTCGCCCGCAACCCGCGAGAGCGCGCGGCCCTGATGCGGTGGGCCGGCGGGCGCGCCCTGCTGGCGCAGAGCGGGGTGCCGGCGCGGCGGCAGCGCGCCGCCGCCGAGCAGGAGCGCCGCGCGTCCGCCGGCAAGGCGCTGCAGGAGCATGGCCCGCGCGGGGCCGCTGTCCCGCCGCGCGCGCCGCTCGCGCTGCCGGGCGCGCCCTCGCACCCGCTGCTGCGGGTGAGCGCCGCCGCGCTCGGCGTGCAGGGGCTCGAGGGCGAGATCGAGATCGTCGAGGGGCCGGTGTCGGACGCCCGCTTCGTCGGCCCCGACGGCGCGGAGCGGCGCGTGGAGGTGGAGCTGCCGATCCCGCTCCGCCTCCTCGTGCGCGCCGGCGCGGCGGACCCGTCGAGGGACGCCTTGCGCGCGATCCTGACGCGCCTCGCGAAGGCCGCTGGCCGCCACCTGATCGCGCTGGCGCCGCGCTTCGACGAGCTGCCGCCGTTCGCGCGGGGCCACGCGCGCCGCGCCGTCCTGAAGACGCTGGCCCAGGGCAAGCGCGTCGTCGCGGAGGCGGCGCGCGCGCCGCTCTTCCACGACATCGAGGGGAACCTCTTCTCGCTCGACGACCTCCGGCGCGACCCGCGCGCCGAGTGGCTGTGCACCTCGACGCCGCCGCCCTACCCGAAGCAGCGCTACGAGCGGCCGGTCCTCGCGCTGAGCAGGCCCGAGCGGCTGCAGCTCGCGACCGCCGTGATCGTCAACGAGTTCACCGACGCGGTCGCGCGCGATCGCGCGGCCGAGGAGCGCCTCACGGCGCCGCCGCTCGCCGCCGTCGGCCTCGACGCGGCCGCGCGCGCGGCGTGCTTCGCGATCCTGCCCTTCGAGCAGCCGGGCGGCGCGCAGGAGGGCGCGCCGCCCGCGCACGGCGAGATCGGCCTGCTCGCCCCGGAGCACGCCGGGGCGGCGGGCATCGCGGTGCACGTGGGGCGCCGCCCGCTCTGCGCGCTCGACGCCGGCGACGGGTGGCCCCTGTGCGCGGCCATCAACGACGACGCGCTCGAGCCGAACCGCGCCTTCGACGGGCTCAAGGGCCGCGGGGACGCGTCGAGGCTGCGGCAGGCGGTGCGCGACGCCGCCGCGAGGTGGCTGCGCGCCCGGCTCGCGCCGCCCGGCGACGCGCTCGCGACGCGGTGGATCGACATCGCCACCACCTGGCCCCGGCCGCTGTTCGTGACCGGCGCGCTGTGGCTGCCCGCGCGGTGGCCGCGCGCGCCCGAGGTGCTCGTCGCCGCGCCCTCCGCGGCGATCCTCGGCGAGGGCGGCGACGGCGGCTTTACCCCGCTCGCGCTGCGCTGCGGGACGGGCGTGGGCTCCGGGACGACCGGCGTGGCCCCGCTCGCGCCGGTCGAGGGGAGGCTCCTCGTGTGGCCGCCGCGCGAGGCGCGCTGGGAGGCCATCGCGGAGCTCGCCATGGAGGCCGCGGCCTCCATGGCGGCCGAGCTCTCGGATCAGGCGGCCGCGGCGCCGTACCTGTGGAACTTGCACCTGCTCGGCCGCCTCTCCGGCGGCAAGCTCGCGGCGCGGACCGCCTCCGGGGAGAGCGTCGGCCCGGCGGCGGTCCGCGCCGAGCTCGCGGCGAGCGGCTGCCTGTGGATCACCGATCGCCGGGGGAGCGCGGACGGCGATTTCCCGGACGGCTCGCCGCCGTTCGTGCTGCTCGACGACGGCTCGCCGCTCGTCGAGGTGCTGCGCCACCGCGCCGCCCCCGGCGCGCTGCGCGAGCTCGGCGCCCTCGCGGCGACGCCCGCCCCGGCCGTGGCGATCGCGGAGGAGATCGGCCCCGCCTCCGGGACGGGCCTCCCGGCCGCGGACGCCCGCGGCGCGGAGGCGCCCGCCGCGGAGGCGCCCGCGGCCACCGGCGGCGCGGAGGCGCCCGCCGCGGAGGCGCCCGCGGCCACCGGCGGCGCGGAGGCGCCCGCCGCGGAGGCGCCGCCCGACTCGAGCGGCGCGCGGGCCTGGGCGATCGCGCTGTGGCGCAGCGTGCTCGGCCTGCTCGGCGGCGAGGCGGGGCCGGAGCCCGGCGCCACGCCCGAGGGGCAGGAGGCGGCCGCCGGGAGCCCGCTCGCGGCCGCGCTCCACGAGGCCATCGTCCGGATGAACCTCGAGGGGTCCCCGGTGCGCGCCGTCGTCGAGGGCCGCTCAGGGCGGCCGATCCGTTACGACGCGAGCCGGAGCCACATCGTCGTCAACACCGAGCACGAAGCGCTCGCGTGGCTGCGCGCGCGCGGGGCACCCGACCCGGCGGCCGTCGCGCTGCTGGCGGCGGCCGCCGTCGGCGAGGTGAACCGGGCGCTGAGGTCGGTCACCGACGCGGAGGAGCGCCGGGCGCTCGATCATCTGCTGCGTTCCATCGGGTAGCGCGCGCGAGCGCCCCGCCCCCGGCGTTGCCCGCGCGCCGCCGGGGCGCAAAGCTCTTCCCCGTGGACACCGTCTTCACCGTCGGCCACGGCACCCGCAGCGTGGAGGAGCTCGTCGAGCTGCTCGGCGAGGGGCCGGCCGACACGCTGGTCGATGTCCGGAGGTTCCCGGGATCGAGCCGCTCCCCTCACCTCGGCCGCGCCGCGCTCGCCGAGGCGCTGCCCCGGCTCGGGGTGACCTACGTCTTCCGCGGCGACGCCCTCGGCGGGCGGCGGACCGGGCGGGCCGACTCGCCGCACGTCGCCTGGGAGAACGCGAGCTTCCGGGCCTACGCCGATCACATGGAGACCGCCGCGTTCCAGCGCGCGCTCTCCGAGCTCGAGGCGGAAGCGCGCGCTGGACGGCGAATGGCCCTCCTGTGCGCCGAGACGCTCTGGTGGCGGTGTCACCGCCGCCTCATCGCCGACGCCCTCGTCGCGCGCGGGCTCGCGGTCGTCCACCTGCTCGGCCCCGGCGCGCAGGCCCAGCACGCGCTGAACCCCGCCGCCCGGCCCGACGGCGCCGGCCACCTGATCTACGACGTCGGCGCGCAGCGCGCGCT
The DNA here is from genome assembly GCF_051524395.1 of Sorangium sp. So ce117. Taxonomy (NCBI): domain Bacteria; kingdom Pseudomonadati; phylum Myxococcota; order Polyangiales; family Polyangiaceae; genus Sorangium; species Sorangium sp. So ce117. Next base: position 12,139,239 of record NZ_CP150309.1, on the reverse strand, counting down.
GCCGCTCGGCGACGCCGGCGCAGAGCGCGGGCCCGCGCGGCGCGAGCCTGTGCGCCCGCGCCGCGCGCGGTGATCCCGGCCGGCCTGGTGGCCGCGGGCCAGAAGCGCGTCGCATTCCTGCGGACGGCGATTGGCGCGGGAGCCCGCGATCGACCCAAGGTATCGCTGGCCGCTCACCGGCGCCGACCCGAGGGCCCTACGGTACGTGTCAAAAATCACGAAATCCGCGTAGCGGTCCAGTCGGGTATCACCTGAAAAATAGACCATCAGTCGTCGCACTGACGTCCTGATCCCGGCCCACCTGGAGCGCCATCCGCTCCCACGGGGGCTTTCCGCGGAGCGTGACATCGAGCGCGCCCCCGCCCGTCCGGTATGGCGGAGCCGCACCGATTCCGTTACCGTCCCGAAATCACATGAAGGCGCGCCCGATGTGGGCAGGGCCTCCTGGCTCGGGAGACAGTAATGAAAGTGCAACGCATTTCGGCGATCCTGCTCACCTCGGTCGCCTTCTCTGCAGGCTTCATCGGTTGCGGGGACGACGATTCGGACGGGGGCGCAGGCGGCGGCTCTTCCTCTTCGACCACGAGCTCGTCATCGGGAGTCGCAGCGAGCACCAGCGGGGGCGGGAGCAGGGCCGAGTTCCTCGGCACCCGCTGCACGGCCGACGCCGACTGCGGGCCGGACGGCGTGTGCGCCCTGGAGTCGGACGGGGAGGCCGGTCCTGCGGGCGGGTACTGCACGATGGAGTGCATCGACGACGGCGATTGTGAAGGCGAGGGCAGCGCCTGCCTCGGGGGCATCTGTTACCTGGGCTGCGTCTTCGGAGAGCCCGAGCTGGAGTTCATCAACGATGAACTCGACCCGTTCAAGTGCCACGGCCGCGAAGATCTGCGCTGTGAGGATGCGGAGGGCGTGACGGTCTGCATGCCGAACTGCGGCTCCGACTCCCAGTGCTCCGACTCCGGCCGCAGCTGCGATCCCAGGCAGAACGCGTGCGTCGACACGCCGCACGAGGGCCTGCCGATGGGGACCGCGTGCGACCGCGACGCGGACGAGGACCCGTGCGCCGGATGGTGCGCGGGCTTCCCCGGCGGCGTCACCGCGTGCACCGAGTTCTGCGGCTTCGGCGGCGATCCGTTCGAGTCCGACTGCGGCGGGTCCGAGAACGGTATCTGCCTCTACCAGTTCGACGAGGTCGTCGGCGCCGGCGACTTCGGCGCCTGCACCAGGGCGTGCACGGCGCACGACGATTGCCTGTTGCCGAACGCCCGCTGCCAAAATATCGGTTTCCCGGACAACGGCTTCTGCGTCTTCACGAAGCTGCCGTGCGAGGACAACAGCGATTGCAAGGCACCGGACGAGTGCGCCGAGACGCCTGAGGGCTTCTTCTGCCTCGACCCGGCGTTCCCGCTGAGCAACGAGGGCACTGGCGGCGGCGGCGGCGCGGGTGGCGCCGGCGGCAGCGGCGGCGCGGGCGGCACCGGCGGCGCGGGCGGCACCGGCGGCGCGGGCGGCAGCGACGGCACGGGCGGCACCGGCGGCGCGGGCAGCACCAGCAGCGCGGCCAGCACCAGCAGCGCGGCCAGCACCAGCAGCGCGGCCAGCACCAGCGGCGCTGGCGGCGCGGGCGGCACCGGCGGCGCGGGCGGCACCGGCGGCGCCTGATCGCTGAGTCTCAAGACAGGCACTCATCTCATCTCCTCTCCTCTCGACTCCAGGAGGTGAGATGAGCGCCTCGCGCTCAACTCCCGTTCTTCGAAGCACCCGAGACACCGCGGTGGCGGCCGCGACGACGCGTTTCCCGGGGCTCCCACGCGCCCAGGGAGCGGCGCGCGCCGCCGTCGCCCTCCCCTCTCCGTCGCGAGCGCGACGTCTGTCTATCGGCCCGCGGAGGGCGCGCTCGCCCGCGGCGACAGGCCGCGGACGAGGGTCGCGAGCGTGCGCAGCACCGGGGTGTCGACCCCGGCCCGGCGCGCGCGCTCGACCACCGCGCCCTGGAGGATATCGACCTCCGTCGCGCGGCCGGCCCGCACGTCCTGCAGCATCGAGGGCTCGGTGAGCGGGAACTCGGAGCGCGTGAGGGCGAGCATCGCGTCCGCGGTCGCCTCGGAGATCTCCGCCCCTTCCGCCCGCGCGACCGCGATCACCTCGAGCATCGCCGACCGGGTGAGGTCCTCCATCCGCTCCGCCACCACGCCGGCGCGCTGGCCGGTCAGCGCGCAGATCGCATTGAAGGGGGCGTTCCAGACCATCTTCTCCCAGAGCATGGCGCGGTGGTCCGCCCCGCGGCGGACCGGAATGCCCGCGCGCTCGAGCAGCGCGGCGGTCGCCTCGACCCGCGCCTCCTGCCCGGGCCGGTAGGGCGCGAGCCCGGCGCGCGTCGGCGCGAGCGTCTCGATCTCGCCAGGCCCGGCGACGCCCGAGGACATGTACGCGATCGCGGCGATCACGCGCGGCGCGCCGACGTCGCGCGCGACAACGTCCTCGGAGTCGAGCCCGTTCAGGAGGGGCGCGGCGAGGCCGTCCGCGGCGAGCAGCCCGGCGAGCTTCGCGCTCACCGCGGCGAGCGACGGCGATTTCACCGCGATGAGCGCGAGATCGAACGGCCCGCGCGCCCCGTCGAGCGGGGCGACACGGAGCGGGGGAGTGCGCAGCTCGCCGGACGGCGTGCGGACGATGAGCCCGCGGGACCGCATCACCTCGGCGTGCGCGCCCCGCGCGACGAAGGTGACGTCTTCCCCGGCGAGCGTGAGCCGCGCCCCGAAATAGCCGCCCACCGCGCCCGCGCCGACAACGAGGATCCGCATCGGCGGCGACCATAGCACGCTCGAGCCGGACCGCAGCGAACCGGCGAGTGGCGACCAGCGAGGATTGCGGATATGCCTACGCCCACATGCGTAGGCCGGAAGCCCCCGCCACGGCGCACGAGAGCGGCCTCATGAGCGCAGGCGAGCCGAGCGTGACGATGGAAGCCGAGCAGCTCCAGCGCTTGCTGGACGCCCTGCCGGCGCTCATCTCGTATATCGACGGCGACGAGCGCTACGGCGTCGTCAACCGGGCCTACGAGCGCTGGTTCGGCGAAGACAGCGGCTCGATCGTCGGCCGGCAGGTCCGTGAGGTGATCGGCGACGCCGCCTACGCCACCGTGAAGCCGCACATCACCGCGGTGCTCGCCGGACGGCCGCAAGACTTCGAGTCGCGGCTCACCTACCGGAAGGGCGGCCGGCGCCACGTGCGCATCCAGTACATCCCCCACCTCGGCGCGAGCGGCGACGTGCGCGGCTTCTTCGCGCTCGTCTCGGACGTCAGCGAGCAGAAGCGCGCCGAGGACGCGCGGCGCTTCCTGGCCGACGCGTCGGCCGCGCTCGATCCGGCGCAGGGCCGCGACGCGGGCTTCCAGCGCGTCGCGGCCCTCGCCGTCACCTCGGTGGCCGATCTGTGCACCATCCACACGATCGAACCGGACGGCTCCGTCCACGCGCGGGTCGTCGCGCACGCCGTTCCGGCCAAGGCGGAGCTCGCAGCACGGCTGGCTCGGCTCGGCCGCCCCCTGCCGGAGCCCGGGACGCGGACGTCGCTGTTGCACGAGGTGCTCCACGGCGGCCACGGCCGGCTCCTCCCCGACCTCGCCGACCACGCGCTGGCCGGCGCGGACCACCTCGCCGCCCTGCGCGAGCTCGGCTGCCGCTCCGCGGTGATCGTGCCCATCCGCGGCGACGGGTGCGTCCTCGCGGCGCTCACGCTCGCGTCCGCAGAGGTGGATCGCACCTGCGACGCCGCCGATCTCGCCTTCGCCGAGGAGCTCTCGCAGCGCATCGAGGTGGCCTTGCAGCGCGTGCGCCTCTACGACATCGCCCGCGACGCCGAGTCCGAGGCGCGGCGGCGCTTCCTGGCCGAGCAGGAGGCGCGCCGGGCCGCCGAGCGCGCGGCGCAGCGCATGGCCGGCCTCCAGCGGATCACCGCGGCGCTCGCCGACGCGCTCACCAGCGAGGCCGTGGCGCAGGTCGTCGTCGACATCGGCGTCGCCGCCGCGGGCGCGTACGCCGGGACCATCGTCGTGACGGCGGGCGACGAGCTCCAGTGCCTCAAGGAGGTCGGCTACGAGCGCGAGACCGTCGAGCGCTTCCGGCAGATGCCCCTCGACGCCGCCCTCCCGCTCACCGACGCGCTGCGGACCGGCGCGCCCGTCTGGCTGCGCTCGCGCGAGGAGTGCTCCGCCCGCTACCCGCGCATCGCGAGCGCCGTGCTGTCCGGCGCGACCGTGTCGCTCTGCTGTCTCCCGCTCGTGGCCCAGGAGCGGCCCATCGGCGTGCTCGGGCTGAGCTTCGCGGAGCCGCGCCCGTTCGACCAGGAAGAGCAGGAGTTCCTGGTCGCGGTGTCGCGCCAGTGCGCGCAGGCCATGGAGCGCGCCCGCCTGCACGAGGAGCGCGCCGCCTTCGTCGAGCGCGAGCGGCGCGTCGCCCTCGAGAACGCCCGGCTCTACCGCGAGGCCCACGAGGCGGACCGGCGCAAGGACGAGTTCATCGCGATGCTGTCGCACGAGCTCCGCAACCCGCTGGCGCCCATCACCACCGGCCTCGAGCTCCTGCAGATGAGCGCCCAGATGAGCGCCGGCGAGCGCGTGGATCGCGACGACCGGCAGATCCTGGCGACCCTCGAGCGGCAGGTGAAGACGATCGTCCGGCTCGTCGACGATCTCCTCGACGTCTCCAGGATCACGCGGGGCAAGATCGACCTGAAGCGGGAGCGGCTCGACGTCGCCTCGGTCGTCGAGACCGCTGTCGAGTCGGTCCGCCCGCTGCTCGTCCAGCGCGGGCACGATCTCGTCCTGTCGGTGGATCCGGGCGTCTTCGTGCACGGCGACCGCGTCCGGCTCGAGCAGGTCGTCGTGAACCTCCTCAACAACGCGATCAAGTACACGAACCCCGGCGGCCGCGTCTCGCTCGCCTGCGCCGCGGTCGACGGCGACGCGCGGATCCGGGTGACCGACACCGGCGTCGGCATCTCCGCCGAGCTGCTCCCGCGCGTCTTCGAGCCGTTCATGCAGGCCCGGCGCACGCTGGACCGCTCCCAGGGCGGCCTCGGGATCGGGCTCACGCTGGTCAAGCGGCTCGCCGAGCTGCACGGCGGCCGCGTCGAAGCGCTGAGCGGGGGCCCCGGCGAGGGGACGGCCATCAGCGTCTGGCTCCCGCTCGCCGGCGCGCCGAGCGCCCCCGCCGAAGCCCCCGCTCCGAAAGCGCCCGAAGCCGCCCCTCCGCGCCCCAGGACGCGCCCCCTCCACGTCCTCCTCGTCGACGACAACGTCGACGCCGCCGACGGCCTCCGGCGCGTCCTCCAGCTCCACGGCCACGCCGTCTCGATGGCCCACGACGGCCCGGCGGCGCTCGAGGCCGCGCGGGCGTCGAAGCCCGATCTCGTCCTGCTCGATATCGGCCTGCCCGGGATGGACGGCTACGAGGTCGTCCGGCGCCTGCGCGCCGAGCCCGAGCTCACGCGCTCCTACATCGCCGCCCTGTCCGGTTACGGGCAAGACCAGGACCGCCGCCGCTCGCGCGAAGCCGGCTTCGACGCGCACCTCACCAAGCCGGTCGCGACGGAGCAGCTCCTGTCCTTGCTCGCCGAAGCCGCCCCGCGCGGCTGATCGGCCCGCTCCATTTCAGAAGTGCAATGCAGCCGCGCCTCCCGCCAGGCGCGCGATACATCGCTGAAACAGGCTCTTCCAGTTCTGAACGTTGCGCCCATTTCCTTTCATCGGCGCTGTCGCGTCCAGGCTCGCTCCGGGCCTTGTTGTGCCCGTCAAAGGCCGCGAAACATGCATGAAACAGAGGTGGCAGAGGTGGCAGAGGCCATTGTGTAAGAGGCCCAGCGCGCCGTCGGGCCGACAATTTATTCCTGCGAAACAGTTGCGAAACAGAGCCCACAGTACACAGTTTTTGGTCCGGGACTGTGGCTGACGCCTGGTTCGGACGGCAGCGCGGCAGTGACGGTGAGAAGGACTCACCGGGTCCAAAGGTGGGTTTCATGAGCAAGAAGAAGGACCTCCTCGTCATCGGCAACGGCATGGTCGGGCACAAGCTCATCGAGAACATGGTTCTCGGCGGCTTCCTGCGCGAGTGGAACGTCACGACCTTCTGCGAGGAGCCGCGGCTCGCCTACGACCGGGTGAACCTGTCCGCCTTCTTCAACGGCAAATCAGCCGAGGATCTGTCGATGGTCAAGCCCGGCCTCTACGAGGAGGCGGGCATTCAGGTCCATCTCAACGACAAGGCCGTCTCGATCGATCGGCGGAAGAAGGCGGTGACGTCGGCGAAGGGGAAGACGGTCTATTACGACAAGCTCATCCTCGCCACCGGCTCGTATCCGTTCGTCCCGCCGATCAAGGGCAAAGACGCGAAGGGCTGCTTCGTCTACCGCACGATCGACGACCTCGAGGCCATGGACGCCTACGCCAAGGTCGCGAAGGTCGGCACGGTCATCGGCGGCGGCCTGCTCGGGCTGGAGGCGGCCAACGCGCTCAAGAACATGGGCCTCCAGGTCCACGTCGTGGAGTTCGCGCCGCGCCTGATGGCCCTCCAGGTCGACGACGCCGGCGGCGCGATCCTCCGGGCGAAGATCGAGTCGCTCGGCGTGAGCGTGCACACGAGCAAGTCGACGACGGAGATCGTCGCGGAGCACGGCCGCGTGGCGAGGATGGTCTTCGCCGACCAGAGCGAGCTCTCGACCGACATGATCGTCTTCTCGGCCGGTATCCGCCCGAGGGACGAGCTCGCGAGGGCGTGTGATCTCGCGCTCGGGAACCGCGGCGGCGTCGCCATCAACGAGCGCTGTCAGACGTCGGATCCGGACATCTACGCCATCGGCGAGTGCGCCAGCTACAACAGCCAGCTCTACGGCCTGGTTGCGCCCGGCTACCACATGGCCAAGGTGGCGGTCGACGCCATCACCGGCGGGAAGGAGACCTTCAGCGGCTTCGACATGAGCACGAAGCTCAAGCTGATGGGCGTGGACGTCGCGAGCTTCGGCGACGCGTTCGCGACGCAGCAGGGCGCGCGCGTGCTCAGCTTCATGAACGCGACGTCGAACGTCTACAAGAAGCTCGTCGTCAGCGGGGACGGCAAGCTCCTCCTCGGCGGCATCCTGGTCGGCGACGCCGCGAACTACGGCCAGCTGCTCCAGCTCGTGCAGAACAAGATCGTCCTCCCGCCGCACCCGGAGGACCTCATCGTCACGGCGCGGGACGGCGCGAAGCCGGCGGGCCTCGGCGTCGACGCGCTGCCCGACACCGCCATGATCTGCTCGTGCCTGAACGTCACGAAGAAGGCCATCTGCTCGGCCATCTGCGACGACAAGCACGTCACGGTCGCCGGCATCAAGGGGCACACCAAGGCCGGCACGGGCTGCGGATCGTGCACGACGCTGATCTCCGACATCCTGAAGAAGGAGCTCAAGAAGGCCGGCGTCGCGGTCAACAACTACATCTGCGAGCACTTCAACCACTCGCGTCAAGAGCTCTATCACCTCGTCCGGATCCACCAGATCAAGACGTTCGACGACCTGCTCGCCCGCCACGGCCAGGGCAAGGGCTGCGAGATCTGCAAGCCCGCGGTGGCGTCGATCCTCGCGTCGACGTGGAACGAGCACATCCTGAGCAAGAAGCACCTCCCGCTGCAGGACACGAACGATCGCTACCTGGCCAACGTCCAGCGGGACGGCACCTACTCGGTGGTCCCGCGCGTGGCGGGCGGCGAGATCACGCCGGATCAGCTCATCGCCCTCGGGGTGGTCGCGAAGAAGTACAACCTGTACTCGAAGATCACCGGCGGCCAGCGCGTGGACCTGTTCGGCGCGCGGCTGGAGCAGCTGCCCGACATCTGGCGCGAGCTCATCGCCGCCGGCTTCGAGTCGGGGCACGCGTACGGCAAGGCGCTGCGCACCGTGAAGTCGTGCGTGGGCAGCACCTGGTGCCGCTACGGCGTGCAGGACTCGGTGGGCTTCGCGGTCGCGGTCGAGAACCGCTACAAGGGGCTGCGCAGCCCCCACAAGCTGAAGTCCGCGGTGTCCGGCTGCGCGCGCGAGTGCGCCGAGGCGCAGGGCAAGGACTTCGGCATCATCGCGACGGAGAAGGGCTACAACCTCTACCTCTGCGGCAACGGCGGGATGAAGCCGCAGCACGCCCAGCTCTTCGCCTCGGATCTCGACGAGGCGACGCTCATCAAGTACCTCGACCGGTTCCTGATGTTCTACATCCGCACGGCGGACCGGCTCCAGCGCACGTCGGTGTGGTTCAACAACCTCGAGGGCGGCATGGATTACCTCCGCCAGGTCATCATCGAGGACTCGCTCGGCATCTGCGAGGAGCTGGAGAAGGAGATGGCCCACCTCATCGCGACCTACGAGTGCGAGTGGAAGGCCGCGGTCAACGACCCCGAGAAGCTCAAGCAGTTCCGCCAGTTCGTGAACGTCGGCGAGCCCGACCGGAGCATCGTGTTCGTCAGCGAGCGCGCGCAGCACCGCCCCGCGGCGTGGCAGGAGAAGTCGAACGTCGTCGAGGAGATGATCTGACGGCAGGGCCGAGGGGCCTTGTCTGAGGGAAACCGTCATGAGCGAGCTGCACACTTCGAAGGCGCCTCGGAGCGAGACAACGGCCCAGGGTTGGGTCGACGTCTGCGGGGTAGAGGACATCATCCCGAACACGGGGGTCTGCGCGCTCGTCGGCAAGCGCCAGATCGCGGTGGTCCGGGTCGGCGAGGGCGAGGAGATCTACGCCATCAGCAACTTCGACCCGTTCAGCAAGGCGTTCGTCCTCTCCCGCGGCATCGTCGGGGACAAGGGGGGCGTCCCCAAGATCGCCTCTCCGATCTACAAGCAGAACTTCGATCTGCGGTCGGGTCAGTGCCTGGACGACCCGAACGTGCTCATCCCCGTGTATCCCACCCGCGTCCGGAACGGGCGGGTCGAGATCCAGGCCGCGGCGGAGCCGCTCGCGGCGGCGAGCTGACGGGATGACCTGGCGAGCCAGCGCCAGGCGCTTCCGTGCGGCGGACGCGCCGCCGTTCGCTGTGTCTCTCTTGGAGTTCTCGGGGCTGGGCTTCCGCGCCGGGTAGACAGGGAATTTCGATGAGCGTTGCTAAGGTCTCGGACACTCACTTTCGCTTACCCATCGTCAACTCGACGCCGAAGATCCACGACAACAACAAGAGCCTGCTGGACTCGCTCCTGGCCGACCAGCAGAAGCTCACGGCGGTCGAGAAGTTCTCCAGGATGCACGAGGAGCACGCGCTCCCGGCGCAGTCCAAGTACTACCGCGACCTGATCCCGCTCGAGAAGCCGAAGCCCGGGCAGCAGTACGGCTTCGAGGTCGACCTCGACGCGTGCACGGCCTGCAAGGCGTGCGTCACCGCCTGCCACAGCCTGAACGGCCTCGACGACAACGAGGTGTGGCGCTCGGTCGGGCTCCTCCACGGCGGCACGCCCCAGGCGCCGGCGCAGCAGAGCGTGACGACGGCGTGCCACCACTGCCTGGACCCGGCGTGCATGACCGGGTGCCCGGTCAAGGCCTACGAGAAGGACCCGGTCACCGGCATCGTCAAGCACCTCGATGACCAGTGCATCGGCTGCCAGTACTGCATCCTGATGTGTCCCTACGACGCTCCGAAGTTCAACCCGGAGCGGGGGATCGTGCGCAAGTGCGACATGTGCAGCGATCGGCTGGCCAACGACGAGGCCCCGGCGTGCGTGCAGTCGTGCCCGAACGGCGCCATCCGGATCACGATGGTCGACCAGCAGCAGGCCGTGCAAGAGAGCCAGACGAGCCTGTTCTTGCCGGGGGCGGCGGCGCCGGAGATCACGATCCCGACGACGAGCTACAAGACGCAGAAGTCGCTGCCGCGCAACATGCTCCCCGCGGACTTCTACCAGGTGAGCCGGGAGCACTCCCACCCTCCGCTCGTCGCGATGCTGGTGCTGACGCAGCTCTCGGTGGGCGCGTTCTGCGTGAGCCTCGCCCTCAACGAGCTGCTCGGCGCGCAGGCGACGCGGGATTTCGGCGGCCACAGCGCCACGTTCGCGCTGATCTTCGGGATCGCCGCGCTGAAGGCGAGCCTCTTTCACCTTGGCCGGCCGCAGTTCGCGTTCCGGGCCTTCCTGGGGCTCAAGACATCGTGGCTCAGCCGGGAGATCCTGGGGTTCTCGCTCTTCGCCGGGGCCGCGACGCTGTACGCGGCGTCCTTCTGGCTGCCTGCGCTTCCGTCGATCTCCGCGCTCCCTGTGCTCTCGGCGCTGCCCCCCATCGAGCACCTGCAGGCGCCGCTCTCGTATGCGGTCGCGCTGAGCGGGATCCTCGGGGTCTTCTGCTCCGTGATGGTGTACGCCGCGACGCAGCGGGAGCACTGGCGCGGGGGGCTGACGGGCTTCAAGTTCGCGACGACGGCGGCCATCCTCGGGAGCTCGACGGTCCTGATGATCGGCCTGCTCCTGAGCGCCGAGCACGCGGCGCTGCTCCTGACCCGGGGCTTCCGCGCGCTGAGCGCGTTCCTGTGCGTGACGACGGCGCTCAAGCTGCTCGTGGAGCTGTCGATGTTCCGGCACCTCCGGAAGCGGAGCCACTCGACGCTCAAGCGGAGCGCGATCCTGATGACGGGGGAGCTGAAGGGCGCGACGGGCTGGCGCTTCGCCTGCGGGGCGCTCGGCGGGATCGTCCTGCCGGCGCTCAGCCTCTTCTCGGCGCCGAACAGCGGCGTGAGCTCTGAAGTTCTGATGGCGATGGCGGTCGTGGCGTTCCTGTTCTGCCTCGCGGGCGAGTTCCTCGAGCGGTACCTCTTCTTCGCAGCGGCGCCCGCCTCCAAGATGCCCGGAGGGCTCTCCTGATGACGACCAGCGATGTAAAGAAGACGTCTCCGGCGCCCAAGCAGGCGGACAACCTCCTCTTGCAGCGCAACGGGCCGCTGACGCGCGAGCTGCTGCTCACGCCCGGCGAGTTCGGCCTCGGGAGGGTGCCTGCGCGGCTCAAGCCCGACCAGACGACGACGGTCGTGTGCGGGTTCTGCTCGACCGGGTGCGGGCTGAACGTGCACCTCAAGGACGGAGAGGCGATCAACCTCTCGCCCAACACGGACTATCCCGTGAACCTCGGGATGGCGTGCCCGAAGGGCTGGGAGGCGCTCACGCCGCTCCGCGCGACCGATCGCGCGACAACGCCGCTCCTCAGGAACGCGCGCGGGAAGCTGGAGCGCGTGGAGTGGGACGTCGCGCTCCGCACGTTCGTCGATCGGTTCAAGGCGATCCAGGAGGCGCACGGCAAGGAGTCGGTCGCCTTCATCAGCACCGGGCAGATCGTCACCGAGGAGATGGCCTTCCTCGGGGCGCTCGCGAAGTTCGGGATGGGCATGTTGCACGGGGACGGCAACACCCGGCAGTGCATGGCGACGTCGGTTGTCGCGTACAAGGAGGCGTTCGGGTTCGACGCGCCGCCCTACACGTACCGCGATTTCGAGGAGTCCGACGTCGTGGTGCTCGTCGGCTCGAACCTCTGCATCGCCCACCCGATCATGTGGGAGCGGCTCTGCAAGAACAAGAACCGCCCCGAGATCCTCGTCGTGGATCCGCGCAAGACCGAGACGGCGATGGCGGCGACGGCGCACTACGCGCTCGCGCCGAAGTCGGATCTGACGCTGTTCTACGGAATCGCCCACATCCTCATCCAGCGCGGGTGGATCGACCCGGCGTACATCGAGGCGCACACGGTCGATTTCGAGGCGTTCAAGGCGCACGTCGAGGATTTCACGCCGGCGCGCGTCTCCGAGGCGACGGGGCTCAGCGAGGCGCAGCTCGCGTCGTTCGCGGAGAAGATCCATAACGGGAAGCGGGTGTCGTTCTGGTGGACCATGGGCGTCAACCAGAGCCACGAGGGCGTGCGGGTCGCGCAGTCGCTCATCAACCTGGCGCTGATGACGGGCAACATCGGCCGTCCCGGCACCGGGGCGAACTCCATCACGGGCCAGTGCAACGCGATGGGCTCGCGGATGTTCAGCAACACGACGGGCCTGTTCGCCGGCCACGACTTCACGAAGGAGGAGCACCGGAAGAAGATCGCCGGGATCCTCGGCGTTCCGGAGGAGGTCATCCCGACCCGGAACAGCCTGGCCTACGACCAGATCATCGAAGGCATCTTGAAGGGGAAGATCAAGGGCCTCTGGATCATCGCGACGAACCCGGCCCACTCCTGGATCAACCAGGAGGATCTGCACGAGCTCCTCGGCCGCCTGGAGTTCCTCGTGGTGCAGGACATGTACACGACGACGGAGACGGCGGAGCGCGCCCACCTCGTCCTCCCGGCGGCCTCGTGGGCCGAGAAGGAGGGCACGTTCATCAACTCGGAGCGGCGCATCGGCCTCGTCAAGAAGGTCGCGCGGGCCCCGGGCCAGGCGCTGGCGGACTTTCACATCTTCCAGCTGGTCGCCCAGTACTGGGGCTGCGGCGAGCTGCTCAAGGAGTGGAAGAGCCCGGAGGCGGTCTTCCAGATCATGAAGCGGCTCTCGAAGGGGCAGCCGTGCGACATCACGGGCATCGACGGCTACACGATGCTCGACGAGCGCGGCGGCATCCAGTGGCCCTACCCCGAGGGGGCAACCTTCGAGACGAACGAGCGGCGGCTGTTCGAGGACGGCCAGTACTACCGCCCGGATCAGAGGGCGAAGTTCGCTTTCCAGGCGCCCCGCCAGCTGCCGGAGCCGACCGACGAGCAGTATCCGTTCACGCTGCTCACGGGGCGAGGGAGCTCCAGCCAGTGGCACACCCAGACGCGGACCAAGAAGTCGGCGGTGCTGCAGCGGCTCTATCCGAAGGAGATCTACGTCGAGCTGAGCCCTGTCGACGCGAAGAAGATCGGTATCGAGATGAACGAGTGGGTGGTCATCGCGTCCCGCCGCGCGGAGATCAAGGCGCGGGCGTTCGTCACGAACTCGGTGAAGCCCGGGGAGATCTTCGTGCCGATGCACTACGAGATCACGAACAAGCTGACGTTCCCGGCCTTCGACCAGTACTCCCGGCAGCCGTCGTACAAGGCCTGCGCGGTGAAGGTGCGTCGGGAAGAGGATCGCGGGTAGCGCCGCGCGTGGGAGGCGCGCTCAGCCGGTCGCGCCCCGCCGCGGCAGGCGCGCGACGTCTTGCCATCGCAGCGGGCTGCGGGCCCTCGGCGCGGCCAGGCGCACGCCGCTCTCGGCCGGCGCCGGGGCGAGCAGGTGCCCGCTGCGCAGGTAATACGCCAGGAGCGTGTCCAGCAGCCGGGCGTTCATGGGGGGACACGCGATCGCCGTGCCGGCCAGCCCCTCGATCGTGTTCTGGCAGTCGAAGGCGGGCATCCGCGCGTACAGCTCCCATCGGGTCAGGTCGCCGTGGACCTTCTCGGTCAGCATCGGCAGGAGGGGAAGGAACGGGCTGTCGACCGATCGCCGTATCCGCGCCAGCAGCTGCTCGCACCATGGCGCGTACGACAGCCGCGCCAGCGGATAGCCGCGGGAGACGAGCAGATCGAAGAAGCCGTTCAGATCGAGCCGCTGACGCGGCGGGGGCACCAGGTGGAACGCCTTCCCCAGCGAACCTGGCAGGCACGACAGGTGCACGATCGCCCGGCTGGCGTAGTCGACCGTCACGAGTTCCTTGCTCTGCGCGGGGAGGTCGGGGGCGCAGCGCATCTCGACGCAGCCTTTGATCATCCTGCTCACGAAGTCGGTCACGTTGGCGGCGCCCGTCTGGCTGTGACCCAGGATGGACCCGGGGCGGAAGACGGTGACGGGCACCCCGCGCGAGCGCGCGATCCACACGAGCTTCTCCGCGACCCACTTGCTCTGGGAATACCCCATGTCCGTGTGGAGGTGGTCCACCCAGCGATCGAGATCGTCGCTCTCCCGCACGGTCTGGGCGCCGGTGAAATAGCCGATCTGGCCGATGACCCCGATCGTCGAGACGTGATGCACGGGCTTCGTCCGGCCCAGGCAAGCGAGCCGCAAGATCTCCTGTGTCCCAAGCACGTTCGCCGCCTTGTGGGACGCGTACGGCTTGATGTAATTGACCTCGGCGCCGGCGTGGTAGATCGCGTCGACGCGCTGCGCGAGCGCCTCGAAGCAAGCCGGGGTGAGCCCGAGCAGCGGCTCCTTCAGGTCGCCGGGCACGGCGACGATCCTCGCGCTCACCGCGGGATCCCAGAGCGAATAGGCCGAAAGGCTCCGCCGGATCCTCGCCAGGCCTGCGGCGGCGTCGGGAGCGCGGACCAGGCAATGGATCGTGGCGCGCGTCTGCGTGAGGAGCTCGCGCACCAGAAAGGCGCCCAGGAACCCCGTGGCGCCGGTGAGGAAGACATGGCGAGGCGGAGCGCCCGTGTCGACGAACGCGCCGCAAGGGCGGATGTCGGGAGCGAGGGCGGCCTCCGCGCGGAGGTCGATAGCGCCCATCGACGCCGCGGCGCCGCGCGCCTTCCAGCGCCGCGCCTCCTCGACGGCGCGGGCGAGCCCCGCCAGGGTGGGTGACTCGAACAGCCGGCGCGCGGGCACGTCGACGTGGAAGACCGTCCGCACCTGGAGGAGCACCTGCGCCGCCAGCAGGGAGTTTCCGCCGAGCTCGAAGAAGTCATCGTCCACCTCCGGGCGGTCGGTATGGAGGACGGACGCCCAGATCTCGGCCACCCGGCGCTCGATCGGAGAGCGAGTGCTCTCCGGCTCTCCGGTGTGCAGCCGGCCGGCATCGGGCGGCGGCAGCGCCCGGCGATCGACCTTCCCTGTCGCGGCGAGCGGCAGCGAGGGGACCACGACGAACGCGGCCGGGATCATGTAGTCGGGCAGCTTCTCCTGCAGAGACCGGCGCAGGCTCCTCGACAGGTCGCGGGACGCCGGGCCGCTGCTCGGGGGGCCGCAGCTGTCCACGCCGGCCTCCGCTCCCTGCCATCGATCCGCGCCCGCGGGGCGTGACGGAGGGCCGCCCAGGCCGAAGTCCGAGACGACGTACGCCACGAGACGCATGTCGCCGGGCGCGTGCTCGTGGAGCACGACCACGGCCTCGCGCACGGAGGCGCACGCGCACAGCGCCGCCTCGATTTCCCCGAGCTCGACGCGGAAACCACGGATCTTCACCTGGCAGTCGATCCGCCCAAGGAAATCGAGCGACCCATCGGCCAGATAACGGACCTGATCGCCCGTCTTGTACAGGCGCTCTCCCGGCTCCTCGGGCAAGGGGTTCTGGACGAACGCCGCGGAGGTCAGATCGGGTCGGTTCAGGTAGCCTCGGGCCAGCCCGTCGCCGGCGACGTAGAGCTCACCGGGCACGCCCACCGGCACCGGCTGGAGCCGGCGGTCCAGGACATAGGCGCGCGTGTTCGAGATGGGCCGTCCGATCGGCACGCGGGAGGCGCCCTCCGGGACCGCGCGCACGAGGTGAGCCGTGGAGAACGTCGTGTTCTCGGTAGGTCCGTAGCCGTTCACGAGGTGCTTCGGGGCGCCTTTCAGGAGCACCTCTCTGGACAGCTTCGGATTGAGCACGTCGCCGCCGACGACGAGGTAGGAGAGCCCCTGAAACGCGTCTGCGCTCACCCGCGCGAGGTGGTGGAAGAGCGCCGTGGTCAGGAACAGGACGGAGATGCCTTCGCGCCGGAGGAGCGCGGGCATCGCTTCCGGCGACAGCAGCGTCTCGTGAGACACGATGACGAGGCAAGCGCCGTTGAGCAGCGCGCCCCAGATCTCGAGCGTCGACGCGTCGAAGGAGAGGCTGGAGGCGTGCGCCACGCGATCCGACGGCCCGAACGCGACATACCCGGTGTCCCTTACGAGGCGGACGACCCCTCGATGCGGGACAGCCACGCCCTTGGGCCGGCCGGTCGAGCCCGAGGTGAACATCACGTAGGCGAGATCGGTCGCGGCAGCAGGGATGGCAGGGTTTCTGTCGTCGCCGGGCGCGCCGTCGTCCTCGTCGAGGCACATGACGTCCCCGCGGAAGTCGAGCCGTGTCACCAGCGCTCGTTGCCCGAGGACGAGGCCCACCGCCGCGTCCTCCAGCATGAAGCGCAGCCGCTCGTCTGGCACGCTCGGATCGAGGGGCACGTAGGCGCCGCCGGCCTTGAGGACGCCGAGCAGAGCGGCGAGCGCGCGCGACGACCGCTCGACGAGGACGGCCACGCGCAGGTCGGGGCCGGCGCGGCGCGCGGAGATCCGATGAGCGAGCCGGTTGGCGAGGCGGTTCAGCTCGCGGTAGGTGAGCGCCTTGTCGCCCTCGATGACGGCGATGGCGTCGGGCGTCCGCGCGACGTGCTCCTCGAAGAGCGCATGAACAGACGCGTCGCGCGGATAGGCGGTCTGCGTCGCGTTCCAGACGACGGTCATCCGGCGCCGCTCCTCCGGCGTGAGCAGCGGAATCTCGGCGATCGGCCGCTCGGCGTCCTCCGCGACGCCCGCGAGCAGGAGGCCGAGTTGGTCCAGCATCCGCTCGATCGTCCCGGGATCGAACACGTCGGTGCTGTACGTCATCGTCGCGACGAGCCCTCGCTGCAGCGCCGTGACGGACAGCGACAGATCGACCGGCGCGGCCGGGCGGGCGCACGAGCGCCGCGCCGCTGTAGCCGCCCTGATCGCGGCGCGCCGCAGGATATCCCCGGGTCGCACGAGCTCGAAGGTGGTCTGGAACGTCGGGTGATCGCCTGTGTCCTCCGCCGCCTCGAGCCCCGCGAGCGGCTGGTCCAGAGGCACGTGGCCGCGGGCCTCGGCCGAGGCGATCTGCGCGGCGATCTGCGCGAGGAGGTCTCGAAAGCCGAGCTCCTCGTCGATGCGAGCGCCAAGGACGAGCGGATGGCGAGGCTCTGGTGCCGCGCGCCAGCCCGACGGGCCGCCGCGGCGAGGCCAGGGTGTCCCGATCAGGATCTCGCTCTGAACGGTATGGCGGTAGAGCAGCGCCGCATAAGCAGAGAGCAGGGTGACGAAGAGCGTCGCGCCCGAGCCCCGGCGCACGCGGTCGAGATCCAGGGCGAGCCGAGGCGGCAGCTCTCGCGACGCCGACGCGCGAGATGGCGAAGGCGCGGGCGGGCGTGGGCGATCGGTCGCGAGATCGAGCGCGGGGAGCTCGCGCGGGAGCTCCCCCGGTGCGTGGGACAGACGTGCCTGTGTCGCGTGAGCGCGCATGATCGAACCCCCCCGTTGAACTGCAGAGGACGATGCGTGGGAGCTCAGACGGTCATCGAGCGTGCCTTGCGCTTCAGCGCGTAGGCAATACCACTTTGCAGGGTGCCGCAGGTGACGAGCCCTCTGAGCTCGGTGCCAAGATCGACGAGCGCCTGTGCGACGACGGGGCGGACGCCTGACAACACGACGTCGGCGCCGAGCAGCCTCGCCGCTTGCGCGACGCGGACGAGCGCGGCCGCCACCTCTCCGTCCACGGCCTTCACGCCGGTGATATCGAGTATCGCCACCGCGGCTTGCTTCTCGCCGAGGGCGTTCAGGAGCGTCTCCAGGATCTGCTGCGCGCGCTCCCGGTCGATCGTCCCGATGAGGGGCATCGCGATCACGCCGTCGGCGATCGGGATGAGCGGCGTGCCGAGCTCCCGGAGCGCCGCCTGCTGCGCCTGGATCACCCGCATCTGGGCGAGCGTCTCCTCCTCGTACCGGAGCTGCTCCGTGATGTCCCTGAAGAACGCCGCCATGCCCGTCGGCTCGCCCGCCGGGCCCATGACCACGAAGGCGCTGGTCTGCCCCATCCACTCGCTCCCGTCGGGGCGCCGGATCTTGAGGACGCCGCGCCATGCGCCGTCCTTCATCAGGATCGGCAAGACCTCGCTGGAGAGCCGGCGGAAGCTCTCGGGAGCATAGAAGTCGGTCAGCCCGCAGCCGACCGCGCCGTCGCCGAAGCCGCTCATCGCCTTGAAGGCGGTGTTGGCATAGACGACCTGCCCGCTCATGGACGTCAATGTGATGCCATCTAGCGCATTGTCAATCAATGTCTTCGACACGCCGAGCTCTTCGGCCTGGCGGCGCTGCTCCACCTCCATGTCCCTTCGACCTGTGATGTCCTGGACTACGCTCATGACCTGTCGCGGCTTGCCGGCGCCATCCCGCGCGAGGACGATCTCGCGCCTCGTGACCCAGCACCACGACCCGTCGGCCTTGCGCAGCCGATACGCGAGCTCCTCCGAGTCGCTCGCCTGGCCCTCTCCGGCGTGATCGAGCTGCTCGCGAGCCCGGGTCTGGTCGTCGGGGTGCGCGAGCGTCACGAACGCATCGAGGCCCGCGAGGCCTGCTTCGTCCGCCGCATATCCGAGCTCGTCGGCCAGCGAGCGGTTCTCGTAGAGCTTGCGCTGCTCGACCGGATCGTGGACGCAGAGCAGGTACGGAATTGCCTGTAGCACGGCGTTTGTACGGCTGAGCTCGGCACGCAGGTCCCGCTCGATCTGCTCTAGCCTGGACACACGAGCGCGCAGGGCGGCAAGCTCGCCATGATGCGGTTGGAGAACCGTCTCGTGAGGTTCCATCGATTTCCCCCGATGCTGGCTGCTGGCAAAGGTCAGGCGGCGACGGTGGACAGCTCGCCTCCACCAGCGACGCTACACCTGATGAGACGCCTTAGACAGCATCAATCTCAGCAGGAAGAGCGTCACAGTGGGGACAGCAGGGCTTGCTGCGCGATACTGTCACAGCGAGGACGTTTGCTGCGGTTATCGATTTATTGTGCGGTCTGGCGCTTGGTCGATTGCTTGGCTGCGCGCGTCTCCGACGGAGCGGTCGCGCGCCTGGCGCGGATCGGTACCACGGATACCCAGCGTCGCAATCGTGCGCTCATCGCATGCACATGGTCAGAAAACTCCTGATTCCTAGGGTCACCCGTGTGGCGCTCCCGTTCCGTGTGCGTCATTCTGGGCGCCGCACCGCCGTGTCGCGGCGTGCTGACGGTCCGCCGGACGAGCCCGCGCCGGATCGCCACGGTGCCTCGCCACGCCGGCGCCAGGTCAGGCTGGACGGCAGCGGCAACGAGGCGCTTGCCCCCGAGGTCGGCAATGGGGCAGATCACGATACCGGGCCGGCGGGCCGGCGCCTCAGGAGCGTCGCGCCTCTAATCGAGGAAGCCCATCGAGACGGCTGCGGAACCGGGCTTGCCCGAGTTCGCGTTCAGATCGCCGGCACCTCCGCCGTCACCAGGGATGCCGAACTTGATCGGAGAGTCGGGCTCGACGTCAGGGCCCTGATCGACGGTATGTGCCACCGCGAGTGAGTGTCCTCCGTGGCCTCCACCGCCCCGGCCTCCGTTGCCGCCCTTCCCGCCGTCGCCGCCACGGCAGCCTGGCTGCGATCCAGCCCTGTTGCCTCCGCCGGTGCCCCCGTACCCACCCACGCCGCCGTACTGGCCGTCCCCGCCCCGTCCACCGTTTCCGCCACGACCCGTGATGATGCTGGTTTTACTTGCGCGGACGCTGGCGTGGTAAGACAGAATCCCGATGCTGGATCCGCCTGGGCCGCCGCCCCTCCCAGGCTTGCCGCCGCAGCCGCCAGCACCGCCGGAACCACCAGAAGCGCCGCCCTGTGCCGCTCCTGCGCCGCAGTACGCTGAGCCGCCACGCGAGCCGCCTCCACCGCCGCCCCCGTAACCGTGCTTCCCTGCCTGACCATCTTCGCCTGCGCCACCTTCCAGCCCCGTGTCTGTGACCCGACCCGGCCCTGATGCGCCGTTCCCGTTCGCGCCGTCATCCCCCGCCAGCCCGCCCCTCCCCTCTGTGCAGGACAGGATGGCTTGCCCAGTTCCACCCAGACCGTGGCTCATCGGATTCGTGATTGGCAGAGGGGAACCACTTTCCCCGTTGCCACCATCATCGTTTGTGCCGATACCACCCATCCCTCCCGACGAGATGCCATCGTCACACGAGTTTGTGACTCGCGCCCCTCCCGTCACCGTATCGGCAGAGCACGCCATCGCTCCCGGGTTCCCTGGTGCCCCCTCTTGTGCTGCATCGACGCCTCCATCCGCGCCAGGAGCTCCATCTGCACCGTCCCCGGCTACGACCTCGCTCAAGCGCAGCTGTACCGTCACTCCCGGCAGGGCGCGCATGGCGATGGAGGAGCCGCCCGGCACGGTGGCATCTTGTGCGATCATACGGATTCTCGTCAGCGCCGTGATCACGTCGGCCTCGGGCGAGGGCTCCGCCGCCTGGTCCACGACGGTGAGCGGGATCAGGTTCGGACCTGGCGCGATCGTGGTGAGCTCGCCGAGTGGATGCAACGGCCAATGACTTGGAAGACCGCGGCAGTCGAGACCTCCCCACACGTCCATTCCTGCCGGCACACGGACTTCGACAGAGAATGTGTCGGCGCATGCGTACACCCGCATGCCACGCTCGCGGGCAAGCTCGAACGCCCGCGCAAACGTTTTTACCGGCAGATTCGGCGTGCCAGGCCAAACATCATCGCCTTTGTCTGCCACATAAACGCCCTCGCAGTCGACCGGACGATCGGCGTTGCCGGGATCCGCGTTGCAGGACTCCACCGGCGCGCATGTGAGGGTCTCCTCGCAACGTTCCCACACCCCCGATTCGCTACCGCATCCGAGCGCCGCACCCCCGTTGAACAAAGCGACTCCGAACAGCAAAGGCCGGGCACCCAGCGCGCGGAAGCCCGATTCCCATCTCGTCATCTCATCCCACATGGCGCCCCCTACTGCAGCTCATGAGAGTCTGGGTCGTTCGGATCAATGGCCGCAAACGGCAGGAACTCGGCCGCCACGCCATCGTTGCCCTTGCTCTCCGTGACATTCGGATCGCCGCCGTCCCCTCCCTCCCCAGCAGTTCCAAGGAGAAACGTCGCCTGGACGTTCTCGCGCGTGACCTCCGCGGTCTCCAGGTACGCGATGGCTACCGAATGACCGCCGAGCCCGCCGCCTGCGCCACCGCCGGGCCCCCCGTTGCCGCCATCGCCTCCGCGGCATCCCGCGAGCGCCCCGGGCACGCCTCCGCCTCCCTCACCGCCGGGAGCTCCGCTTCCTCCTGGCAGTCCCGCCCCTCCCGCGCCACCCCGACCACCGCGGCCGGTCTGAAGGGTCGATCCGCGAATGGTGACCTTCGAACCTCTTGTGACGATGCCAGCGCTCACCCCTCCAGCGAAACCGCCTGTCCCCTGCTTGCCGCCACAACCGCCGGAACCACCCGAGCCGCCGAACGCCCCCCCGACCGGCCCGGCACCACAGGCGGTCGCACCGCCGCGCGAGCCGCCACCACCTCCGCCTCCCTGACCCGGGCGTCCGAGGGTCCCGCCCTGACCCTTGCCCAGCGAGCGGACCCATCCCACAACGCCGGGAAGCCTTGCCCCCTCACCGTGCACACCCGCCGCACCGTCGAGGCCGCGCTGGCCGTCGGTGCACGCCATGCTTCCCTGCTGACCGACGCCCCCGGTACCGGCGCCTGTCGGGTTCGGGTCGGGCAGCGGCTCCCCATGACCTGCGCTGAAGCCCTCATCGGGCAGACCGGGGCCGCCTTGGCCGCTGACCGAGGTTTCGTCGTCACACTCCGTTGTGACCTCTCGGGTTGCAGGCACGTCATCGACCGTGCACGCGTCGGCTCCCGCGTGTCCAGGCCGCCCATCGGCCGCCGCTGCATCCTCCGCCGGAGCTCCGGGCTCACCGTCGGCTCCGTCACCTGCGACGATGCGGCTGTCGATCACCTCGATCTCGCTGCCAGCGGAGAGGTAGATCCCGATCGAGTTGCCGCCCGGCATCGCGCCCCGTCCTGTAATGACTTCGCTCGCAACGAGCTTGAGCTCGGCCTCATCGCGCACAGCGACGATTCCGATCGAGCACGCTGCTGTTCGGTCCACCTCGTTACCATCGGGCGCCACGATCCGCAGGTTCGCGAGCGTGATTCCCCGCCCTCCGAACGTCACGACTTCGCGCTCGGGCTGCTTCGGGGCGATGACGGTCTTCGCATCGGCACCGAGGTGCTGCCAGCCGTTCGTGCAGTCGAACCCGCCCCAGATGCTGGTGTCGTAGAACCAGATACGTTCGTCGAAGGTTTCAGCGCAAGCGTAGACATGGTGGGGGTGACCGCCCGCCTCCACGAGCTCGAGGGCCTTGCGCAGTGTTTTCAGGGGTGCTGCGCGCGTTCCTGGATTCGCGTCGTCGCCGAGACTTGCGCTGACGAACAGGCCGCACCCATCTTGCGGGGGCTCCACCGTGGGGTCGTCGACACAGATGGGATCCTCGTGACCGGAGGAACACCCGTACACGACAGAAGCGATTCCGAACCCGAACGCGATAGGCACCAAGGTGGCCACAGCCACCCCGCGTCGACCTTTCGATGAGATATCCATACTCCGAAGCTCCACGTTCGTCACCACACACCCGCCATCATAAGCCCCATGCGCTGCCCGCTCACCGTGGGCACAACACGCACCCCATCGCTGGACGGTGAGGTTCGGTCCACGAGCAGAGACACGAGCGTCAGCGCACCGATCGCGCCGCCCGACACCAGGGTCACCCAGCCGGCTTTCTTCAGGAGATCACGCTCCTCTTGCAGGTCGCGCAGCTCCGAGCACGCGCGCGGTGCGTTCGGGCGGGCACATCGGCTTGCGTCCTCGTCTGCGCCACGCAGCGCGGTAGCTCGATCGTGGAGCTCATCCTCGGTGTAAGCACTCCAGATCAGCAACCCGCCGCCGGCTGCCATGGTTGCCCCCGCCACGACCGCGCCGCCGATGCGCAGCATCGACGCGGTGGTGGAGGGCGCCACGGAAGACGACGCCTGCGCTCCTCGCGCGGAGCTCTTGGTTGAGGTTCCCTTCGCAGGGGTGCCCGGCGCTGCGGCGCGCGGTACCTGCAGCGAGATGGTCGTCGGCTTCCCGGCCTGCGCGTCGAACGATGCGAACGCCTCCTCATGGCCCGCCAACCGGGCCCGCACCATGTGCTGACCGGGCTCCAAGAATAGCCTGTAGGTCCGTGCAGGCGCGCTGATGGGCTTGCCGTCGATGAGCACCTCCGCGTCCGGTGGGTCGACAGACAGGTAGAGGGTCGCGACATGCGACGCTGCCTTGCGTTGCCCGGCCTCGAACCGCAGCTGTAGTTCAAGGGGCAGGACGTTGCGCTGCTCGAGACTCCAGGCGAGATGCTCGGCAGCATCACGGTACTTGCGCAGCTCGAGCTCACACAGGCCGAGCTCTCCGGCTAGCTCCGCGCGCTCCTTCTCCGTGTTCGACGCCGGGTCTGTCGCATCGAGCGCCGCATTGTAGGCCGCGTGTGCCTCGGTCCACCGACCTGCGTCACGGGCTCTCTGCGCACGGCGAACATGGTCCTTCACCGTCGAGCTGCCGCTTCGCTCCAGCGTCGAATAGATGTCCTCGGCGCTGGCGGGGCTCGTGTAGACACCAGCGGCGCCAAGCATCAGGCAGAACAACAACAAAGGCGCAACGTCACGCATGCGCGGAACGTACTTACGCCCGGCGCGCGGCGTCAACGGCGACAAATTCGAAGGGAATGAACGTTTTGCCAGGCAAAGATCGGCCCGACGACGTAACGACGCCCGTCGACCCTCCGAGCAGTGGAGCCGCCCAGGTACGCATTCCACAAAAGCGCACATTATCCTACCAAAGTTGACCGATCCTTCTCTTTCTTGAACCCTTCCGGCCAGCTCAGGGGTGCTACCAGCTGTGGGCAAGCCAGCACGAACTCCCCCCCACTTCGAGCGCTTCCGCCGCCTCGTCAGGCGGGTCGGTGTCCCCGCGCGACACGCCGAGGACCTCGCGCAGGAAGCGCTCCTACGGGACTGGGTATTACCGCGCCCTCTCATTGATGCGGCAGCGCATCGCATCGAGCATGCTGGTTGATGGTGAGGGGTTCTGCCCAACGAGGCTGGCCATCACGGAGAGTGCTCGCTCCGCGTACGCAGCCCGGGAGGACGACTCCGGAGCGCCGCGGCGCACGATGCATTACCTCCAGACTCTTAAGATTCTCATCTCTGTTCCCTCTGAGCACGGTTACGTCGGCTCAAAGAAGCCCTTCCTGCGCGGGCGCCCCACTTCCGTTCACCGGTCGAAAATTACCACCCCTCGTCGCTCCCACGCCTGCCTCACGACGGGGTAGGCCGGCCGCTGGAGCGGAGCAGCGGCGCGGTGCCGGCCACAAAATAGGCGACGAGGAGACCTGATCTTGGCGGACAGCCTCCTCGTCGTGCTCCGGTTCTTGTGCCCAGGAATCGAAGCGGTCGCAGTGTTATCCAGAGCGCCATCGACATCAAGCGCTGGCAGCAGCAGCCGCCCACGGTCGTCGAAGCGCGGCCTGCGCGCTGCCCCGTCTGCGGCGCTGCGAGTTGTCCGCTGGGCGGCGCGATCCGGCTCCAAGGCCACGGCAGGCGTGAGCGGCAGGTCTGGGGCCCCACCAGCCCGGACCAACCCCCCGAGGTGCTCTCGGTGACCGCCCGCCGCTACCGCTGCCTCGATTGCGGCGCTGTGCTCCTCGTCGTTCCTCGCGGAGTGCTCGGCCTTCGCGTGTACAGCGCCGCCGCGATCGGCTTCGCCCTCGCGCTCTGGGGCCTGGTGCTCGCGACGGCGGCCGAGGTCCGTCGGCGCGTGGGCCCGGCGAAGATCCTCGGCGACAGCGCCGTCGCCGGCTGGGCCACGCTGCGCCGGTGGGCGCGCGATGTCGCGCAGCGACGTCTGTTTTCGGATGCCCCCGACCCAGGCCCGTCCGCCTCGCTCCGAAAGAGCGCAGCCGCCGTCGCGACATCGCTCGCGGCAAGCGCGGACCCGACGACCCGGGCGCTGCCGCTCGAGCAGCGCGCCTTCTTCGGCGCCGCGCGTGCGGCGTGATGGTCTTTGCCCCCGAGGAGACCCCCTCGTACAGCCCACCTGAGAGGATCCCTGCCGAAAACGCCGTCGATCCCGGACAAGGACCGCGCGCCAGCAAGGCGCAGAAAGGACCTGTCCGAATGGCCCTCGGCCCCGCCGACCACGCCGAGACCGTCGCGCTCTATCGCGCCACGGTCATCGGCCCTCTCATGCACCGCGTGCTCACCCACGGCCAGCTCGCCGCCGAGCTGCGCACGCTCAGCGAGCAGCGGTTTCGACCGCCGGGCGCGCACAGCACGCGCACCTACTCGGTGCCCACGCTCGAGCGCTGGCTGTATGCGTATCGCTCCGCTGGCCTCGACGGCCTGCGCCCGCAGCCGCGCAGCGATCGCGGCTTCGCGCAGGACCTGTCGGAGGAGCTGCGCACGCTGCTGCTCGACATCCGGCGCGAGCATCCCTACGCCTCGGTGCCGCTCATCCTCAAGACGCTCGTCGACGAGGGGCGGCTCGAAGCAACCCAGGTCTCCGAGCCCACCGTACGCCGACTGTACGCGGCGCACGGCCTTCGCCGCCGCGCCGCGCGCGCCGAGGGAGAGCCGAAGACGCGGCTGCGCTGGCAAGCCGAGCGCCCCGGCGCGCTCTGGCACGGCGACGTCTGCCACGTGACTGGCTGCACCGTCGGTGGCAAAGCGATGCCGCTCCGCATCCACGGGCTGCTTGACGACGCCTCTCGTTACGTCGTGGCGCTCGAGGCGCACACGACGGAGAAGGAGGTCGACATGCTCGCCATGACCGTCGACGCCCTGCGCCGCCACGGCAAGCCCGACGCGCTCTATCTCGACAACGGCTCCACTTACCGCGGCGACGTCCTCAAAACCGCGTGCGCCCGGCTCGGCATCGCCCTCCTGCACGCCAAACCGTACGACCCAGAGGCGCGTGGCAAGATGGAGCGTTTCTGGCGCACGCTGCGCGAAGGGTGCCTTACGTACCTCGGCGCCGTGGCGTCGCTCGTGGACATCAACACGACGCTCCGCGCCTTCCTCGAAAGGCGTTACCACCCGGCGCCGCACGCTGGCCTGCTCGGCCAGACCCCAGCGAAGGTCTATGCGGCCCGCCCGGCCGCCGAGGGCGGCGTCGACGAAAAGGCGCTGCGCGTGGCGCTCACCGAGCGCACCCGGCGCCGCGTCTCGGGCGACAACATCGTCTCTGTCGACGGCGTCGCCTGGCAGCTCGATCAAGGCTACCTCGCTGGCCAGATCGTCTCCGTCGCCCGGTGCTTCGTCGCGCCCGACGAGCCGCCGTGGGTCGAGCACGAGGGCAAGCGCCTGGTGCTGCATCCGGTCGACCCGCAGCGCAACGCGCGGCGCAAGCGGCTGCCGTGCGGCGGGCCTGCGGTGGACAAGCCGACACGCCCGGTGGACTTCAACCCCGCGTGGACTCTCGGCCGCTCGACGGGCACTGGTGCCGACACGAGCGAGCGCGGAGGTGAGACGTGAGCGAGTCCTACGTCCGCTTCTTCACCCTCTCCGCCGCACCCTTCTCCAAGGAGATCCAGGACGGCGACCTGTGGCTGCCGCCCTCCAAGGAGCAGCTCGTCGAGGAGGTGTGCGAGGCCGTGCACGAGCACGCCCAAGTGCTGCTGGTCGGCGAGCCCGGTGCCGGAAAGACGTGTGTGCTGCGGGCAGTGCGTCATCGATTGCCGCAGGCAGGCTTCCGGCTGACCTACTGCCACAACGCCACGCTGGGTCGCCGCGACTTCTATCGCCAGCTCTGCCATGCCCTCGGCCTCAACCCCGCTGCGACCGCGGCGGCCGTATTCTACGCTGTCAGCGCGCATATCGAGACCCTCGGCCGCGAGCGCATCCACCCGGTTTTCCTGCTGGATGAAGCGCACCTGCTCCACCAAGACACGCTCGATCATCTCCACATCTTGTTGAACGTGCGCCGTGAGGCGCTGATACGACCGGGGACCACAAGGGGTCCCCCTCACCTGGGTCGAGCTGGGTGAAGAAGGGCGCCGCGAACGTCTCCGGGGACTGGACCGGAGGCCTGCAACAGCCGAGCGGCGTGAAGAGCCGGCGCAGGGAGCCATTGGCGACCGAGGCCGGTGACCGAAGGTGCCACGGTGAGAGCCGCATGAACGATCGTTCAGGCAAATCGAAGTCGGTGTTGGAACCCTCTGTACGGAAGGATGCCCCGCCTCGCGCGGGTTTGCAGCCAGAGCCTGGTTGTCAGTTGAAAACGACTGGGTGTGCCCAGCCTGGGCACGCCGGCTCCCAGCCTCGAACGGGAGACCGGTCCGCGCTGCCAGGGGCAAAGCCGACCACCTACCGCACCACGGGTTGTATCAGTGAACACGGGAACCTCGATCCGGGCGCCAGCGCCGCAAGCGTTGGCAAGCCGACAGGTCCGGCCATGTCTCGGACGAGGGGCGGAGCCCCCGTAGTAGTCGGAGCGCGGGAAAGCCGCGTACAAGGCGAAGGGGGGCAGTCGATGGGGACGGCTCACGCTGCGCCGGGGAAAGCCGTGTATGCGGCATCTCAGTCCGATTTGGACTGGCTCCGGAGCGTACAACGTGAGCTACACCGGCGAAGTAGCGAAGATC
This sequence comes from Sorangium sp. So ce117, assembly GCF_051524395.1. Classification (NCBI taxonomy): domain Bacteria; kingdom Pseudomonadati; phylum Myxococcota; order Polyangiales; family Polyangiaceae; genus Sorangium; species Sorangium sp. So ce117. Next base: position 12,111,852 of record NZ_CP150309.1, on the reverse strand, counting down.
CGGATTACGTATTTCGCAAGCTGTGGGGGTTCATTGTCGATCCTCGCACGTTGCGATGCGCCCTTCACCGCGTGGCTCGCAACCGTGGGAGCCGCACGGCGGGCGTAGACGGAATCACGATGGGGAGCCTCATCCGGGACATCGGCGCGGAGCTCTTCGCGCAGAAACTGCGGGAGGAGTTGAGGTGCCGAACCTACCGGCCGAGTCCAGTGCGTCGGGTGCTCATCCCGAAGACAGGTCAGCCTGGTAAGTACCGTCCGCTGGGCATCCCCACCGTCCAGGATCGTGTCGTGCAGGCAGCGTTGAAGAGCATCCTCGAGCCGATCTTTGAGGCGGACTTCTTCCCCGTCTCATACGGCTTCCGCCCTGGGCGCGGCGTCCATGGAGCGCTTGAGCATCTCCGGATGCTTCTGCGTCCCCGGCCTATCCGCGAACAGGGCAAGGCTGCGAATCGGCTTCCATACCAATGGGCCATTGAGGGAGATATAAAGGGGTGCTTCGACAACATCAACCATCACGCGCTGATGAACCGGGTGCGCCGGCGCATCGGCGATCTCAAGGTGAATCGGTTGGTGAGCGCCTTCCTGAAGGCGGGCGTCCTGTCCGAGGAGCAATTCTCCCGGACGGAGGCAGGCACCCCGCAAGGAGGGATCCTGTCTCCCCTCCTCGCGAACATCGCGCTCAGCGTGATCGAGGAACGGTACGAGCGACACGTGTGGCCACGCCGCACGCCGACGCTTCGTACCGATCCGGAGACGATTACACGGCGGGCCAACGAGAGACGTACCACCGACAGGCGGCGCGGTCTCCCGGTGTTCGTCCCTATTCGGTATGCGGATGACTTCATCCTTCTCGTCGGCGCACCGCCCGGCCCGCAGCAACAAGCGGACGCCGAGCGATATGCAAACGAGGAGAAGTCTGCGCTGGCCGCCTTCCTGAAGAACGAGTTAGGATTGGAGCTGTCGGAAGCGAAAACGCTCGTGACCCCGGTCACGAGACCCATGCGCTTCCTGGGCCACCATATCCTGGTACGGCGACATCCCGGCCACCGCCGGATGGTGAGCGCCAGCCTCGTTCCGAAGGAACGCAGCAAGCTCTTCCGGGAGCGCGTGAAGCGGCTGTTCTCGAACTCCACGAAGAACCAGTCGTTGAGCAAGCAACTCCGGAAGCTCAACCCCATGCTGCGAGGCTGGGCGAACTTCTACCGGCATGCTTGGGGTGCGAAGAAGGTGTTCAACTTCCTCGACCACTATGTCTGGTGGACGGTCGCCCGCTGGCTCACGAAGAAGCATCGGCTCTCCCTGAAGCGCCTCGCCAGACGCTACGGCTGGCGAAAGCCAGGTGGCCGATGCGTGCGCTGGAAGGACGGAGAGGTTACCCTCTTCGAGACCTCCCAGCTCACTGTTGAGCAATACAAGCTGGGGTGGATGCACGCGCCGTACTTCGCTACAAACGTCGATAGAGAGCCCGGTGCATAACGAAAGGTGCACGCCGGGTTCGGAGGGGGGCGGCCGGAGACCGATCTGGCGCAAGCCAGACACGGCGCCGGCCGCCCACCCACCTACGAATGGGACAGCCGCGCACTGTTGTCGCTGATCCTGGTAGGGCTCTCTGACCTCCAAGACCGGCTTGAGCTGCGCAAAAACCGCTCGCTATATTCCCGCATCGAGCGCCGTCTGTCCATTGGTGCGATGGTCCCCGACGATACCGGAGAGTACGTGCGGCTCCGGATGAGCCGCGCCGGCGCCGATCGCGATGTCTTCACCTCGGACGCTCTGACGCTGCTCCACGAGGCGGCTGGCTCGAGCCTGCGCGAGATCGACCGCATGGCCACCGCCGCGCTGCGCGAGGCGGCGCGACGGAAGAAGAAGCTCGTCGAGCGTGACGTGATGGCGCGCATCGTCGGCGACCTGGGGACGGACGGTAGCTGACGCTGACCGACACGACGGGCGCCCCCTCGGCGCTGGCGAAGGGACACCTCGTCGGCGCCGACGGCCACCAACCATGATGGCCATTGCGAGCTGCCCTGTGGCGCGCGTCCGAACGATGGCCATCGCTCTCCTTGACCGCAACCGCGCACGCCCGCGATGACCATCAAGCGGCCTGCTCGGCGGACCATCAGCCAGCCTGAGCGTCAACAGGGCGACGCTCTCTGCCGGGGACTACTCGGTCCAAGGCTTCGAGGACCGCATCCGGATCGAGCGCAAGGAGCTCGGCGACTTCGTGAACTGCTGCACCCGCGAGCGTGACCGCTTCGTCCGCGAACTCGACAAACTCCGCGCGTTCGAGCTGCGGGCGATCGTCGTCGAGGCTTCCCTGCTCGACGTCGCGGCGCACCGGTACCGCTCGCGGGCGCTGCCCAAGGCGATCGTGGCGTCCGCCGTCGCGTTCCACGTCGACTACGGCGTCCCGACAATCTGGGCAGGCGACCACGCCAAGGCCGCGCGCGTCGCCGAGATGATCCTGTGCCGGTTCGCCAAGAAGGCGGCCGAGAAGGGCCCCGAGCAGGCATGAGCACCTCGGAGAAGAGGTACCTCGCGGAGGAACGCGCCGCGATCCAGAACGAGCAGGACCACGGCCGGCGCGGGAACCTGCACATTGCCCCGACGAGCGAGGATCCGCGTCCGCTCATTCGGCTTGGCCCTGAGCTCCACGAGCTGGCCGACCGCGGCATTGAGGCGCTCCGCGCGGACGAAGACCTCTACCAGCGCGACGGCGCTCTCGTGCACGTCACCCATGCGGACGCGGAGGACTCCTCGAAGTTCTCGGGCTCGCCGCAGATCCGACGGCTGGCCCTCGCTACCCTTCGCGAGCGGCTCACGCGCGCCGCACGCTGGGAGCGCTTCGACAAGCGGGCCGATGACTGGGTGCGCACAATCCCCAGCGACGCCGTGGTGCACGCGATCTTGAACCGGGGAGAGTGGGTCGGCATCAGGCACATCGTCGGCATCATCGAGACGCCAGCCTTGCGCCCTGACGGGTCCGTCCTCACCTCGCCGGGCTACGACGATGCCACGGGCTACCTGTACCTGCCCAACGCGGAGTTCCCCGAGGTGCCCGAGGCGCCGACCCAGGAGGACGCGAAGCGCGCTCTCGCCGAGCTCGCCGAGTGCTTCTGCGACTTCCCCTACAAATCCGAGGAGCACCGGTACACGGCGATCGCCGCGATCCTCACGCTCATCGCCAGGCCCGCGATCCGGGGAGCCGTCCCGGCGTTCCTGTTCGACGCATCCACGAGGGGCAGCGGCAAGACCCTCCAGAGCGACGTCGTGTCCCTCATCGCAACCGGCCGGACCACGGCGAAGATGAACTACCCGGTCGACGACGCCGAGCTAGAGAAGGTCCTCGGAGCCTACGCCCTGCGCGGGGCCGCGCTCGTGAACTTCGACAACATCACCCGGCAGTTTGGGGGCGGGCCGCTCGACCGCTGCCTGACCGCCGAGGACACCGTGGAGCTCCGCATCCTGGGCAAGAGCGAGATCCCGACCCTGCGCTGGCGCTCCGTGATCGTGGCGACCGGGAACAACATCACCCTGACCGGCGACACCGCGCGCCGGGTGCTCATCTCCCGGCTGGAAAGCGACCTCGAGAACCCGGAGGACCGCGCCGAGTTCATGCACCCCGACCTTCTCGGGTGGGTCCGCACCGAACGGACGCGCCTCGTCGCCGCCGCGCTGACGCTCCTCCGCGCCTTCTTCGTCGCCGGCTGCCCGCAGGGCGGCATCAAACCCTGGGGCTCTTTCAGCCCGTGGTCTCAGCTCGTTCCCGCCGCCATCGCCTTTGCCGGTGGTGCTGACCCCATGCTCACCCGGCCCAGCGTTGAGGGGCGAGAAGAACCCGAGAAGCTAGCGCTTGCCGTCATCCTGCGGGATCTGCCTCGCCTCGACGCTCAGAAGACGGGGTTGACTGCGAAAACGATCCTCCAAGCGCTCTACCCGGTCGAGCGTCTCCGGGGGCAGCACGTCCCGCCGGACGGCTACGACGACCTGCGAGAGACTATCGAGCTCCTGGTGAGAACGAGGTCGGGCAGCATGCCAGACGCGAGCCGCCTCGGCTTCGAGCTCGGGAAACTGCGAGGGAGGGTTGTAGGTCAGCACAAGCTTGAGGTTACGCCCACCAAGACCCGCTCCGGTGCGAACAGGTGGCAGGTCGTAGCCACGAACAGGGGAAACGGATGAGCAAGACGTCGCCGCTCCACGTTCTACTCTCCGGATGCTTTCCTTGAGCCTCGCAGCCGAAAGAAACAGTATCCAATGGTATTGACCATCACCCAAAGTACGACGGTCACCAGCTTCCAATACGCAGGCCAGAGCGCAGATGAGCGCTTGAAGTGCTCAACAACAATTTCACAGGCGTCCCCAATCTCCTCGTCTGCGATACGTTTTGGGACGCATACCGAAACCACCGCAAACGTGCGCTCTATCAAGATTATTGCAGATTGAGCAGAGGCGGCACGTTCAACAGGCAACTTAGCAACCCACGAATACTTTTCATGGGCCTGAACCAGCGGCCTATCGCGGATGCGGTCTTCCCACTCCTTCGAAGCCGCTGTTACCAACTCGCGGGCCTTCTCGATCAGCTCAGGCCTAAGCTCAACGTGAGGCGCAAATTGAATAAAGAAACATCCACAGGATACTAGGCGGTTCTCTTCACCGCCCGGAATCTCGTTCCTTGATTTTATTAACAGCCGCGATCTCACCAGCGCCCAATCGACACCCTCCGCCTCTTTATCATCCACGGGCTTCACTCCCCGGAGGCTCTCTTTGAACCTCGCAACTGGGAGGTGAAATATCCGATAGCATGAGCCACGATCCAGAACACGGTCGTCACCAGCTTGACATACGCAGGCCAGAGAGCCGACGAACGCCTGAAGTGCTCAGCGATGACTTCACAGGCGTCACCGATCTCTTCATTTACGATTCGCCTCGGGACACACAGTGCGACCACGCCGACCACGCGCTCAACCAAGAGCATCGCACGCTGCGCACGAGCGACCCGTTCAGCAGGCAAACTCGCAATCCAGGGGTGCTGATCGTGAACCCGAGCCAGTGTCTCAGTGTGTTCAGAATGGCCGACATCATCTGCGTGCACCCCCAGCTTTATCGTGAGCCCGTTCTTATGGGTCCCGTCCATGACATTGTGCCACCGGTACACCGTCTGTTTTGAACCATCCTTTGGATCACGACCGACCGTGAGCTCCACCAGACAGATGGATCGTCCAATGCCCGTCTTCTTTTTTAGAACCTTCATTGGCCCACCTGCCCTACCGGCGAGAAGAGTCCCCAGACAACCTCGCGCTGTTCCATCGCGGCCTTCGCCCCGAGAGCGTTGAGCCTGTAGTACCTGCGTGGTCGCCCCCCGCGCTCAGGGACGGGTTCACACTCGTAGCTGTCGAGGAGCCCATCACGCTCGAGCTCTCGTAGCGCCGGGTAGACGCTGCCCTGGCCGAGCACGAGCCCGCCGTTCGTCTGCTTCTTCACCCGCTCGATGAGGTCGAGCCCGTATCCGGGCCCCGAGACGAGGGCTTGGAGTAGGGCCGCCTTTGCGGTCACCGGTGCATCCATGGCCGACAGGATAACCTCAAACCTTGATGTTGCAACCACAAAGCTTGAGGAACGACGCCGCCCACATTATCGTACCCTAGTTCGCCCGCTTATCGCGGGGCATGCAGGGGGTGCAGGGGGATGCAGGGGGTCTCCCGGCCGGTACGCCCGAAGATGTCATATGGCACGTCTCTTGTTACGCGCGTCACATACGCGGGCGCGCGCGGGAAAGAGTCCTGACATTTCCGGCCCAAGCGACGCGGTACCCCCCTGCGCTCCCCTGCACCCCCTGCGTGGGCAGCAGTTCTCGCCAACCGGCGTCGACGAACCGCGCGAGGTGATCGAGTTCCTGGCGCCCACCAGGCCGGGGGCCGCTTCCCGCTCCGACGCGCTCGTGGAACAAGCTCGCCAGGCTCTGCTCACGCGTCGTCGGCACGAGGACGCTGCTCGGGTTTCCGGCGGGCAACGGCTTCGGTCGTGGACAAAACAAACTGAGCCTGCTGCACGGCAAGTTTGCCGGGCGAACAGGCCCATGTTTGTACACTGAATCTACGAAATCAGCAGCTCTCGTTCGGTGCCGTCCGCGTTACGGAGCACTACCTTACCTCCCTCTTCACGCGTTGTTACGAGCAGCGCGTCGTACACCGACAGCGCTCTCCGAATGACTTCCGTGAGGCTATCAGCCTCGCTCAGTTCCCGAACCCGCTCGAGTCTTTCGCGGACTCGCTCGGGCAGATCCAGGTTGAGCCGGACCTTGGCTTCTTTGCTTGCCGGTCTCGGCATCCTTACCTCGGGTGAGGACCATGGCGATCAGGCTGCTCAAGCTGACGATCGTGGCGGTCGCATACGCTGCGTAATTCTGCACCTCCATCAGTCCGAACGCAGCAATCACAGCAAGCGACACGACCCCAACGAAGCACGCGCCACCAAACCCAGAAGCAGTGCGCAGAAGCAATGCCCCAAGCCCGTAATGCGCAGGCAGCTCCGTGCCGGTCATCTCACCGTAAATCTCGCGGTTCTCTCGAATCCTTCGATCAACACCAGTGTTCCGCTCGGGCATTGCCACTCCGCCTACTCGCGGAGGACAACACACGAGCAACGAGAGGCGCCATCATATTGAATGGCTCCCGATTGCTCCGTGTAGGTGCTCAGTCAACCTGTTGACCAGCCTGAGCCCCTCCGGAGTTTAAATTGTAGTGGTTATATGCCGGTAAGGTTGAGGCTGGCCCCGGCATGCTGGGAGCTTTGATCGCATAAGTCGGTTCTCCTGTGCGGTCGCTTACATCGTGCTACTCAACTGCAGTTCCACGCTGCAGTTCCAAGCAGCACACGGGTATTATGCGCATCTTATGTGTACCCGCAAGCGCAGCCGATTCGATCTTTGTGGCACAGGACAACAATCCACCCAGGGCGGATTTCCTGACCGATAGCACTAGGGGATCGGAGGGACGCTCTCGGTCCCGTCTCCTGCAGATATTATATGGTACGTTGATTGCTTAAGCTGTCAAGTCGTCACGGCACGTCTTTTGCTATGCGCGTTGCATATGCGGGCGTGCACGCGGAGTGCGCCTGTTTCAGCAGCAACGGACGGGAGCAGTCCTGCCCGCCCCACCGGACCCACCCAGCCAGCCATCCGCGGGGTAGGAGCACCTCCCACCCGAAGCGGACCATCGCCCGAGAGCGCCCTCCTTTTGGCCCTCTCTGGAGTTCGGCGCCAGTCGAGCTACCCCCATGGCCGCCACACGCCGCTAGCTCTAGGACAATACCGCTCCGTGCCACGACGGGCCCATCCCAGGTAGACCGGCCACCACGCCTGCGGCGGGCTGCCTCTCCCCGTACCTGCGGCAGGCATTTCGGTGTCCTCCACGCTGCGTTCACCAGCACAAATCCTACGATTGACGCGCATATATCCGCTGTGCTCCGGTAGCTCCGCAGGATATTGACGCCACAGAGCCGCTGTGTTTCGCGCGAATCGCCTCCGAACAGTGCGGGAACTTTCGAAGTGTTAAAGGCTGGCTCTTACGACTCGGCGCTCCCCCCGTCCCGAAAGGCTATTACACCTGTTATAGCGGGGCGTGCTTTTCTTGGGGTGTGGCCGATTCCTCGCAGAACAGCGGCAGCTGCGTCGTCTGCAAGCACAAGAAGCTTGCGGCGGTGGATGCTGCTCTCGAGGCTGGCGAGGACGTCATCAAGATCGCGCAGCGGTTCGGCATCACGAAGGTGGCGCTGCGCCGACACGATGCCCATCGCACCAAGGAGGCACCGTCATGCTCGGATAGCCCTGCTGCACCGGCAGCTCCGCCTTCAGGCCGGGAGAAGGCCTCCAACGTAGTCTTCCTTCCCCGCCCGAAGACGGGGGCGGGCACCTGCCCGATCTGTGCTCACGCCAAGCGGGCGGCCATCGAAGCCTCCGTCGCCGCAGGCGACACGTGGAAGACCATCGGGCGCCATCACCTCGTCGATGCGGCGGCCGTGCGCCTCCACGCCGAGGGGTGCCTGAAGGGCGCGCTGCGGCGCACGGGAGGCAGCGACGAGGACCTCAAGGCCGTGGCGAACGCGCGGGCCCGCTGCCTGTCGCTCGTCGAGAAGGTCGAGCTCCTGGTCCGGGAGGCCGTGGAAGACGAGGAGGCGAGCTGGCGCGACCGGGCGTCGCTCATCGTCGCCGCAAAGGGGGCCCTGGAGCTGCTCGGGAGGTTCACCGGCGAAATCGGGCCGGCGTCCGAGCTCATCATCGTCGACTCGCCGAAGTGGAAGCGCATCGAGGCCGCCATCTCGAAGGCGCTGGCGCCCTTCCCTGACGCCGCCGCGGCCGTCGCGAAGGCGCTGGCCGACCTGGAGGCCGCATGACCGCGCCGATCGCCGATCGCGTGGCGAAGCGCGGGCGCCGCCCTCGCGTGACCCTGGCCGGCGCGCTGTCCGCCGCCATCCTCGCCGCCTCCGCGGCCGAGGGGCGCATCCACTGGCCGTCGGCCCGGTACCGCGAGAACCCCGTCGCCTTCTTCCGGGAGGTGCTCGGCATCGAGCCCTGGAGCCGGCAGATCGAGGTCATCGAGGCCGTGCGCGACCACAAGCGCGTGTCGGTCCGCTCGGGCCACAAGGTCAGTAAGTCCAACACCGACGCGGGCATCGCGCTCTGGTTCTACGCCTCCTTCGACGATGCGCGCGTCGTCATGTCGTCGGTCACCGACCGGCAGGTCAACCAGATCCTCTGGTACGAGCTGCGGCGGATGTACGCGCGGGCGAAGCACCCGCTCGACGGCGACATCCACGAGCTCGCGCGTTCCGGCCTGAAGTCCAAGGACTTCCGCGAGATCACCGGCTTCACCGCCAAAGAGGCCGAAGCCGTCGCCGGGGTGAGCGGCAAGAACCTGCTCTACATCCTCGACGAAGCGAGCGGCATTCCCGAGGTCATCTTCGAGGCCATCGAGGGGAACCGCGCTGGTGGCGCGCGTGTGCTTCTCACGGGCAACCCGACGCGCTGCGAGGGCGAGTTCTTCCGGTCGCACACCGACAAGAAGGAGTTCTACAAGACCATCCACATCTCCAGCGAGGAGACGCCCAACGTCATCGAGGGGTGCGAGGTCATCCCGGGGCTCGCGACGCGGGAGTGGATCGAGGAGAAGCGCCTCGAGTGGGGCGAGGACTCGGCCATCTACCAGGTGCGCGTCCGCGGCAACTTCGCCCGGCAGGACGCCTGCACCGTCATCCCCCTCTACATGGTCGATGAGGCCGAGGAGCGCTGGTACGACACGCCGGCCGAAGGGCGGCTGCACGTCGGGGTCGACGTCGCGCGCTTCGGTGACGACGACGCCGTGGCGATCCCGCGCCGGGGCTTCAAGGCGATCGAGGTCGCGGCGTGGAACGGCCTCAGCGAGGAGAAGCTCGCGTTCGAAGTGATGCAGGTCGTGCGACGGCACCGGCATCCGCGCGAACCGAAGGCGGCCGTGAAGGTCGACGCGTGCGGCGGCATCGGCATCCGCGTCGTCCACTTCCTGCTCGCCTACTCCGAGGAGATCGAGGTCATCCCGGTCAACGTTGCCGAGAAGGCGCGGCTCCCGACCGAGTTCCCTCTGCTCCGCGATCAGCTCTGGTTCGCGCTGCGGGACTGGCTGAAGGCGGGCGGTGCGATCCCTGAGGACAGCAAGCTCGCGGCAGAGCTCACGGCGCCGAAGTTCGAGTTCGACATGCTTCAGCGCAGGAAGGTCGAGCCCAAGGACAACCTGCGCAAGCGCCTCAAGCGCTCGCCCGATCGTGCGGACGCCCTCGCGCTCTGCGTCTGGGAGCCGGCGATCTTCCAGCCGGATCACCCGGACGATGACGCTGCCGGCGACGACGGCGACGGCGACGCCGTGCGGCTCGACCCGTACGGCGGCGCGCTCGACCCGTACGCGGGAGGCCTCGGCGTATGAGGGGCCGCATTCGTCGCGCGATGGCGGCTGCGGTCGCCGAGCTCGTCTCTCCGCCGGCATCGTCGCCGATCGCCTCGGCGCGCCCTGCCGCGCGCAGCATCGAGGCGCATCGTCGCCGTCGGCGGGGGAAGCGGATCGCCCCGCTCCCGGTCAACGTCACCCGCTGGTACCAGCGCGACGTTGAGGACGCGCAGCACCAGGCCAGCCAGGGGGATCTAGCGCGCGCCGGCCAGCTCTACCGCGCACTGCGGCGCGATGGCGTGGTGCAGGGCCTGCTCGGGACAAGGACAGGCGGTCTCGTCAGGCTCCCGAAGCGATTCGCCGGGGATCCCGAAGCCGTAGCCTTCTTCGAGGGCGCCGAGGGGCGAGAAGGCACCTTCAACGCCATCTTCCCCGCCTCCGAGCTGGCGATGCTCGACGCCGACGGGGTTGTGCTCGGGGTTGGGGTCGGCGAGTTCGTGGACGTCGAGGGGTCGCCCTACCCCGTCTTCTGCCGGCTCGATCCCGAGTACCTCATCTACCGGGCTCACGAGGACCGCTGGTACTACCGATCGTTCGAAGGCCTCCTGCCCATCACGCCAGGCGATGGCCGCTGGGTCCTCTACACACCCGGCGGTCGCCAGGAGCCGTGGAACAACGGGCTGCTCTGGGCGCTGGCGCGCGCGTACATCTCGAAGGAACACGCCTTCTTCCTGAGGGAGAACTGGAACTCCAAGCTCGCGAATCCGGCGAGGGTCGCCGTCGCACCGCAGGGAGCGTCGCAGGAGCAGAAGGAGAGCTGGTTCCAGAAGGTGATGGCGTGGGGCGTGAACACCGTATTCGGCTTGACGCCTGGATACGATGCCAAACTCCTGGAAAGCAACGGCCGCGGCTACGAGAGCTTCCGGCAGACCATCGAGGACAGCAACCAGGAGTTCATGATCTCCGTCGCCGGCCAGGTCGTGACCGTGACCGGCGGTGCGGGGTTCGCGAATGCCAACATCCACGCGACGATTCGCGCGGATCTCATCCAGGGCGACGCCGAGGCGCTCGCGGCCACGCTGAACACGCAGGCCCTCCCGGTCGTGCTCCCCGAGGGGCGCTTCCCGCTCGGCGTACGGGCGACGGTCGCCTGGGATACGCGGCCCCCCGCGAACCTCAAGTCCGAGGCCGAGAGCCTCAGCGCCGCGGCCAAGGCGATGGACGACTGCGCCGCCGCGCTCCAGCGGCAGGGCCTCCAGGTGGACGCGCGCTCGCTCGCCGCACGCTTCGCTATCCCCGTGGCCGGCGACATGGACGGCGACGCGAAGCCCGACACCAGGACGCCGCAGCTCACCCGTGCTCCTGCGCGGCCACTGCCCGCTAGCTCGACCGAACCGCACGAGGAGTTGCCCTATGCAGCCTGACGTTGCGCGGCTCCTCGCCTACTGGACCGAGCGCCTGCGGATGCGGGACTGGGATATCCAGCTCAAGCTCGTCGACGACCTCAAGACGCCGGACGGCTTCGAGGCCTACGGGCTGTGCGATCCGTTCCCCGACGACCAGCGCGCGCGAATCTACATCCGCACGCCGCGCACTCCGGAGGACAAGGCACGTGTGGCAGAGACCGTGGTCCACGAGCTGCTCCACGCGAAGCTCTCACCGCTCGTCGGCGCGAATCGCGAGCCCGCATCGATTGCGACCGAAGAGCAGTTCGTCTGGTCCCTGTCTCCGCTTCTCGCGGAGCTCCGCGGGACCGCTGACGGCGACGTGTTGGTTCGGGCGATGGCCCGAGCGATGAGGCGCCCGCTCCGCGCGGGCGGGAGGTCACATCGAATGGATCCGAACGATCTCGCGACCATTGCGACCGAGGGAGGCGCGCTCAGCGCCCGGGAGGACGTGCCCGAGGACGTGAAGGGCTGGATCACCAAGGCGATCGCGGCGATGGCCGGCGGTTCCGCGACGCCGGAGAGCGAGACACAGCCGGCCATGCAGGACGAGGACAAGCCCATGCCCACCATGCAGGACGACGAGGACAAGCCGCCGGTGTACCAGCGCGGCACCACCAAGGCCGCACGCGCGGCGCAGCCGGCGCAGACCGACGATCTCGTCACGATCATCAAGGAGACCGTGCGGGCCGCCGTCGCGCCCTTCGCGGGCGACCTCGACTCGGTGAGGCGGGACCAGCTCCTAGAGCGCGCGGGCGGAGTCCTCACCGAGGAGCAACTCCGGTGGGCACGCAGCCAGCCCTTCACCGTGGTCAAGGGCCTGCTCGACGCCACCTCGAACGGGCAGCAGCAGCCGGCGCAGCAGCCGCAGCGGGCAGCCAGGGCGTCCGCCCCGACGCGCGGGGGCAACGGCGGGCGTCTCGCGCCGGGCGCTCGCGATACCGAGGTCGACCGGAAGATGGGCATTAACCGGGGTCCCGTTGGGCCGGAACGCACGGCGGACGGCGGGATGCGGATCAACCCCACCACGCCGACCCAGCTGCGCGCCGCACTCCGCGCCGGCTTCGACCAGCTCAACGGGAGGAGCTGAACCATGGCCTCCGTTCGCAAGTTCCGTCCTCAGACTGCGGGCCAGGTCGAGCGAGTCAGCCGCACGAGCGTCCAGCTCGGGGCAAATGTCGCCGTCCGCAAGGGCCGGCCGGCGGTGCTCGACGGCGGCTACTACCGCGAACCGGCCGCAGGCGTGGAGACGCTCTCAACGCTGCGCGGCCGGTGGACGCAGGACGTCAGCAACACCGGAGGAGCCGCGGGAGCGAAGGTCGCAGAAGTCGACTTCTACCACGAGTTCCAGGTCGTCTGGCTCAACAACGACACCGAGGGATCCCCGGTGCAGAAGGCTGATCGAGGCGGGCAGTGCTTCTGGGCTGGCCCGCTCACAGTCACAAGCGCGGCCGATGGCAATAGCGCGGCGGGCGAAATCTTCGATCTCACCGATGACGGCCGGTTCGTCGCGGTGAAGCTGGAGGCGTGACATGTCGGTCCAGATCACTCCGAGCTTCGTCCTCCAGTTCGAGGACAACCTTCAGTACCTCTTCGAGGACACCTGGGCCGCGGTCCTCCAAGAACTCATCTGGGACCGCTTCATGCGGCAGATGCCCAGCAGCGGTCGCACCGAGTACTACTCGTGGATGCTGAATGCGGCCGGCATCCAGCCGCTCGGCAACGGCGGCCGGTTCCCCATCGAGGACCTCTTCGAGGTGAGCCACAAGATCGAGAACGAGGAGTTCGGCACCGCGCTCGAGCTCGAACGCAACTCGATCGAGGACGTCGACGGCAAAGGCATTCAGCGCGGCGCGCAGTGGGCGCAGCAGATCGCAGGGGAGGAAGCCTACTTCCCACAGGACGGCCTGTTCCGGCTCATCGAGGAAGGCGAAGGCCTGCCGGCCTACGACGGCGTGAACTTCTTCCACGTCGCACACCCCGTCAACCCGGTGCTGGGTCCCGCCGCGGGCACGTACGCGAACGTCCTGACGAACGCGCCGCTGACGCCGAGCAACTTCGCGCGGGCGATCGCCTTCATCAAGACCATCCGGGGCCCGAACAACAAGCCGCGAAAGCTCATCCCACGGACGCTCATGACCAGCCCCTACCAGGAGCTCACGGGCAAGGAGATCCTCACGGCCCAGACGCTCGGTCGCGATGGTCCCACGCAGTTCGGCGCACAAGACAACGTGCTGCGTACCTACGGTTTCAACCCGCCCATGGCCCCCCACGAGCTCACCGTCGACGGTCACTGGTATATCGGCTGCGAGGTCATCGGCTACGCGCTTCCGGCCTTCATCTACCAGGTGCGCCGGCCCTTCAAGCTCAACAGCTTCTCGCACCTCGACCATGCAGAGCTCGACGTGATGAAGAAGTTCCGCTGGACGTTCGATGGCCGCAACCAGGTCGAGTACGGCCATCCCTTCCTGTTCTTCAAGTTCAAGCCGACCGGCCCTGGGCTGTCGCTGGCGGACTTCGAGACGATCGTGACCTGATCGCTTCCTTCCCTGTTGATTGCTGTACCCCACCCCGACCGGCTCAGCCGGCGGGGCTTTGGGATTAGAGGATCCGATGAGCTGCTACGTCACCATCGCTGACGTCCGGGATCTCGGGACGCTGCCCGAGGAGGACATCACCCAGCTCGAGGTCCAGTACCCCGGCATCACTCTGCGAGTAGCGACGAAGATCTCCGGGCAGTTCGATGCCCGGCTCATCAAGAGGTACGCCGCCCCATTCCAGGAGCCTTACCCCGATTCGCTCGTCGACAATGTGGCGCGCGTCGTCGCGTACCGGCTGACGCTCAAGCGCGGATTCAATCCCTCGTCGGAGCAGGACCAGCTCATTAAGGAGGAGAAGGACGAAGCGCTCGCGTGGCTCAAGGAGGCCGCGGACAGCGAGAAGGGACTGATCGAGCTGCCCCGCAGGCAGACGACACCGGGAGGCGGGAGCGCGATCGACAAGGGAGGCCCGCTCGGCTACTCGGAGGGCAACCCGTACCTCTTGTTGATGATCGCGGCGATCCGCGGAGATTCGGTGAAGTTTACCGGTGAAATCCGCGCCCGGTGCCGGTGAAACCCGCACCCGACGCCGGTGAAGTTCACCGGTGAAGAGGCCGCTCAGTGCTTCTTGGCGCGGCGCTGCTTGATGCGGGAGGCGCTCAGCTCCTTGGCTTCCTTGAGCCGGTAGCTCTCGGCCTCGATCTCGATCACCTCGGCGCGGTGCACGAGCCGGTCGACGAGCGTGACGACGCAGGCGGCGTGCGGGAAGACCTGGCCCCAGTCGGAGAAGGCCTTGTTCGTACTGAGCAGGATCGGCTTCTGCGCGTCGTAGCGACGGGTGACGACCTCGAATAGCAGGTCGGCGTAGCGGCCATCGTAGGAGAGATAGCCGACTTCATCGATGCAAAGAAGGGCGGGAACCGTGTAGCGGTGCAGCCGGCGCGCGAGCGCGGCCGAGGACTCCTGCGCGGCGAGGTCGGCAAGCATGTCGCTCGCGGTCGAGAAGCGGACCGTGTGACCGCGGACGACGGCCTGGTGGGCGACGTTCTTGAGGATCATGGTCTTGCCGACGCCGTTGGGGCCGACGAGCACGGCGTTGTGGCCGGTGGCGAGGAAGCCGGGAGCGAAGAGGTCGTCGACGGCCTCGCGGTCGATTTTCTTGGGCCAGGACCAGTCGAAGTCCGCCATGGGCTTGAAGGCGGCTACGCGGGAGTTTTTGAGGCGGCGATCGAGGCTGCGTTTTTGGCGTTCGCGCTCCTCGATGGCGAGCACCTCGCGAAGCCAGGGCTTGTCGGCGAGCTCCTCCCAGCAGGCGAGCAGGCCAAACAGGCCGAGGTTTTTCAGGCGGGCCTTGGTCTCGGTGGGCGTTAGATCGGTCATGGCGTCGGGTCCTTCTTCAGGGCGTCGTAGGTGGCGAGCGAATGCGGCGTGACGACGAGGGCGGCGTGCTGGCCGCGCGTGACGGGGATCGAGACTGGAGGCGGCAGGTGGCGCTCGGAGCGGCGGCGGTCGATCACCTGGCGCACGGCGCCGACGTGAATGGTGTCGCGCTCGAGCACCTCGACGAGCGCCTCTTCGAGCTCGGCGGCGCCGACGGCGTCGAGCAGGTGCAGAAGCCGGGCGATGGCGCTGCCGACGTTGTCTCCGCGCTCGGCGAGGATGCGCAGGAATGCCTGGCTGCTGTGGGCGGCGCGGGCGAGGCGATCGAGGCCGCGATGCTCCCGGGCGCGGCGCTTCTCGTCGACCAGGCGCTGGATGTGCTCGGGTTGCTCGATCTGCTGGCCGCGGTCCCACGAGCGGACATGGGTCGCGACGATCTCGTTGCCGTCAGCGATGCGCACCTGTTCGAGGTCGGCGAGGACGACGAGCGTGCGGCTCGTCCGGTCGTGGGGAACAGAATAGTCGTTGAGATCGAAACGCGCGTAGGGGGTCTTTCCGATCTCGACCTCGACGCGCTCATGGGCTGGAAACGGCGTGTCGGGGTGCCCGAGCAGCACGCGGCTCTCGTCGTCGAAGGCCTGCCGCACGGTGCGGGCGCGGTCCTCGACCCAGGAGCGATCGAGCGCTGCGGAGCTGGTCCACTCGGTCGCTTGTCGGTTGAGGTCGCCGAGATCGGTATAGGTCCGGGCCTCGAAGAATGCCTCGCGGACGTAGCGGATGGCGCGCTCGACGCGGCCCTTCTCGTTGCCGCGAGCGACGGCGACGGGGCGCGGCTCGAAGCGGTAGTGCGCCGACAGAGCCAGGAGCATGGGGTGAAACCGGATCGCGTCGCCGTGACGCTCCACGACAGCGCTCTTGAGGTTGTCGTAGAGCAGCACGCGCGGGACGCCGTCGATGTCGGCGAACGCCTCGACGTGCCCGCGAACGAAGAAGGGCATCGCTGCGCTGGGGAAGAAGCGCAGGAAGATCCGCCGCGAGTAGCTGAGCACCATGACGAACGCCCAGAGCGGGCGCAGCGCCCGGCCGACAGCCAGCTTGCCGAAGTGCGCCCAGTCGACCTGCGCTTGCTCGCCGGGCAGCGTACGGAGCCGCTGGAAGGCTTCCGCCGGCTTCTTGGGGCGGAGACGACCGATCACCCTGCGCAGATGATCGGGACCGCCCGGATAGCCGCGCTCCTTGAGCATGCCGAAGAGGCGACTCGAGCGCAGCGAGGGATACTTGCCGAGCTGCTCGACGATGAAGGGCACGAACGGGTCGACCATCGACGGGCGCGGCGCGACGACCTTCGGGTCGACGCCCGCTTGCCCGAGCACGCGCTGAACGGTGGTGTGGTGCAGCCCGAGCTGAGCGGCAATGGTGCCCACGGGCCACTTCTCACCGTGGTAGAGGCGCAGCACCTCGGCCTCCTTCTCTTTCGCGATCACCGCCGCCTCCCGTCACCGCGGAGGGCTTCGTGGGACGCGGGGAGCGCGTCGGTGAACAGCTGACCGAGCGCGCCGCTCGCGCAGGGCCCAGGGCGGAAGCCGCGCTCCGCAGAGCGAGCAGCGGCCGACATCTCGGATCCAATCGTCATCGTTGTCCTTTCGGCCGGGGGTGATCTCCGGCGCGAGCTGGGACATCGACGCGGCCGCGGCTTGTGTCACCCTGTGATGCGTCACTTTCTGCGCGGAGAACTTGTCCCGCTGCCGGTCCAGATACCGGGCCTGGCGAGCGGCATGGAGGCGGCGAGCGCGATGCCGGGTCTGGTAGGCCGCGCCGGCGCGGCGGAGCGACTCACGACGCTGGAGCGGGCGGCAGTCGGGGCAGAGGCGCTGGCCGCGATCGCAGCGACGGCAGAGGCGAAGCTGGACGCGGCAGCGGGCGCAGTGGGCGAGGCGGTAGGCGGACGAAGGCAACGGGCTCCATGACGCCGCTTTCTGGACCTGGAGCCCGGCTTGTGATGAAGGTGGGGGACTCCGGCAACGCGGAGCTCCAGAAGGCCCGAGGGTGGCAGCCCTCGGGCCTTCGACTTTTCGGCGGGCGTAACGTCTACGCCGCGGAGGCGAGCGTGGCCCAGATCGGCGTGGGGGCCGGCGGTGAACGGTGAACGCCGCCGATCATGGGGCCGCGGTCTTCACCGATCGGACGCGGGACGCGATGCTCACCGACACCTCTGGACCGACGCCCAGGCGAGGGAGCCGCGGCATGGCCAATAACGGCGACTTCGCCGCCTTGGAGCGGATGATCGCGAGCTGCCGCGAGCTGGCCCGACTGCCCGAGCTCGCCGCGCCGATCGCGGCACGCAACGTCGAGGCGGAGCTGCGCGCGTCGGCCTCGGCAGGGCGGGCGCCGGACGGCACGGCGTGGGAGCCGCGAAAGAGCGACGGAGGGAAGCCCCTCGCGAACGCAGCGGGCGCCATCGCAGCCAAGGCGATCGGCACGGTCGTGCTCATCATCCTCACCGGGCATCACGTGTTCCACCACTTCGGCGCAGGCGGCAAACCGAAGCGCCGAATCATCCCGCAGGGCTCGATACCGCCGAGGCTGGGCAACGCTATCCGGCTCGGCTTTGTCGCGCCTTTCCGCGACATCGTAAAGGGGAAGAAGCCGTGAGTCTCACAGCGCTCTACCGTCACGTGCAGCACCACCTCCAGGCGGCCGGCGTCACGGCGAACGTCGTGTTCGGCAACCGCGAGCCCGCGAAGCAGATCAACCAGGGCGCTGGTCGGGCGAACCGCGTGGTCATCGCGCCAGGCGACGACAGCGGCGCGCTGGGCGGCTACGGCCCCCCGGCGAAGCCGGGCAAGAATCCGCGTCCGCTCTGGGACTGGCTCCTCATCGCGCGCGTGTACGTGTGGACCTTCGACGCGAGCGCGCCGCAGGACGAGGCCGTGCAGTGGGATGCGGTCGTCGAGCTGCACGAACGCGTCGTCGAGGCGATCCACAGCTTCACGGCGGGGTTCTACACACTCAGCGCACCGCGCCGGCTCGGCCCGGTGGAAAAGCGGTTTGGCGAGGAGCTCGTGTTCCTTCTCGAATACGCGCAGCCCGTCTGTGCGCTTCCCCGCCCGAGACGAGAGGCTCCCATCGTGGCGCAGGGTCAGACGTTCTTGGTCACGCCCACCGTCGAAGAACAGGGGTGTTGAATGTCGACTCCCAGCATTGAGATCGAGGTCCTCGATAACCAGCTCGGCATCCGCGCGCCTGCCGATGCCGTGCTCGCGATCGTCGCCACGGCGGCAGGTGGCCCGCTCTACACGCCCACGCCAACCACGCGGACACAGGATCTGATCGACACGTTCATCGGGGGGCCGCTCGTCGAGGCAGGCGCCTACGCGATCGAGCGCTTCGGGCTGACCGTGCTCCCGGTCCGTGCGGACGCGAGCGTGGCCGGCGGGTTCGGGCCGCTCGTACAGAACCTCGGCGGAACGAGCGTCGGCACCATCGACAACACGACCGAGCCGACGGACGAGCTCGAGATTGCCATCAGGTTCCTCTCCGGGGGAACCGTCGGCATCGACGGCATCACCTACCAGTACTCGCTCGATGGGTGGCGCACCTCCTCGACTACGCGGGCGCTCGGCACGGCGGCCACGATCGTCCTGCCCGAGGCAGGCAACGTGCGGGTCAACCTCGGCGCCGGCACGATCGGCGTTCGCGGCCAGCTCTCTTTCCCGACCACAGCGCCCTACTGGAACGCGGGCGAGCTCGTCGAGGGGATCACCGCGCTACGCCACACGCGGGCGCGCTGGACGGCCCTGGAGGTCTACGGCGATCTCGACTCGATGGCGCTCTCGGCGCTCGACGCGGGCCTCGAAGCCATGCACGCGGCCGGGCGCAACCGGCGCGCTGTCGCCCACGCCAGGAGGCCGAACGCCGGGGAGACGCCTGCGGCCTACCTCGCCGCCCTCTCGGCAGCCTTCGGAGAGTCGGCCTCGCGACGCGTGGCCGTGTGCGCCGGGTACGCGAAAATCGACTCTTCCGTGTCGCGGCGCCGCTATCGCAGGCCGCCGTCGCTCGCCGTCGCGCCGCTCGCGGCCTCCGTTTCCGAGGAGATCGACCTCGCCGAGCTCGCGTACGGGCCCCTTCCTGGCGTGTTCATCAGGGATGCGAACGGCAACCCGGACGAGCACGACGAGACGGTCTTCCCGGGCCTCGACGATGCACGCTTCCTGACTCTGCGGTCGTGGGAGAACCGAGCCGGCGTCTGGGTGAACAACCCGCGTCTCTTCTCGCCGGTAGGCTCGGACTTCCTCTACCTCCAGTACGGGCGCGTCATCGACCTCGCCTGCGACATCGCGCGCACTGAGCTCGAGCCCATCCTCAGCCGCGGCGTCGAAGTGCTCCGGGACGGCAGCGGCCGGATCGATCCCGAGGTCGCCACCTCGATCGAAGGGCAGCTCAACGCGCGGCTCGGGAATGCGATCGTGGCCAAGCGCAAGGGAACCTCGGTGGCGTTCACCTTGTCGCGCACCGACGACGTGCTGCGCACCGGCGCGATCGGTTGGCAGGTTCGAGTGCTCCCTCTCGCGTACATCAAAAAGATGCGGGGGACGGTGGCGCTCGTCGCGTCGGCGAGCGCGACGGCAAACGTCAGGGGATGAAACATGGCCATCGGCAAAGACGTCTTCAGGCGCAATGGCTACGAGGTCGGCTGGTTCTCTGCCCTCGTCAAGGTCGACAACGACGAGTTCTTCGGGTTCACCGGGGTCGACTACGAGGAGAAGCTCGAACGCGCCTTCGCGTGGGGTATGGATCGCGCGGGCGTCCCGCGCGGCGTAACGCGCGGCAAGTACTCGGTCGAAGGCAGCTCGATCAAGGCCTACAAGGCCAGCGCGCTGGCGCTCATCGAGGCGCTCGCTCGCAAGAGCCCCGACGGCAAGAGCTACGGCTCAGTGCCATTTCATTTCACGCTGCAATACGAGGAGGAGGACATCTCCATCACCGAAGAGCTCTTCGACTGCCGCATCGGAGGGCGCAAGGCGAGCCTCTCGAATGGGGCCGATCCGCTCGTGGACGAGATCCCGATCACAGTCATGTACGCCAAGCTTTCGACGCCCAACATCCAGGGCATGACGCTGTTCGACAACAGGCAAGGGAGGTACTGAGCATGAGCGACGGTGCTGAGATGCAGGCTCGGCAGGAGGGACCCACGACGGGCGAGCAGGTCGCGAAGGACCCCGTGATCGCTGAGCTGGAGAAGCAGCTGGAAGCGGAGCGCGAGTCCCTCGCCGCCGCAGAAGCGAAGCGCGAACGCGACCGGCAGGCTGCGGTACTCAAGGAGCAGATCGAGGAGACGCGGCGCCGCCGCAAGGAGGAGGAGGCGCTGGCCGAGGCCGAGGCGAAGCACGGTCCGCTCGGCAAGAAGATCGAGGCGATCCAGACGATCGAGGGGCTGGTGATCGTGAAAGCGCCGGACGGCATCAAGGCGCGCAAGTGGATGGACCAGCACGGCGAGAACCCCAAGGTGCAAGCCTGCCGCGAGCTCGCCCGCCCCTGCGTCGTCTACCCGCCGCTCGACCGGTACGACGAGATCATCGCGGACCGGCCTGTCGTGGTCATCTCCACAGCAAACGCCGTCCTGAAGCTCGCCGGCCTCGGAGGGAAGGAGCTCGGGGGAAAATAGCGTCCCTCGCGGACCGAGCGAGGGGAGATGACGGGCTGTCGGCAGAGCTCCTGAGATCGCTGTTCCAGGAGCGCAGCAGGAACGAGGCGGAGTTCGTGCGGGGCGCGGCGGGAGCGATCGTGCTGCTTCGGGAGCTTCGTCGCATCGAGGCAGAGCTGAAGGCCACGCGCGAGCAGATCGCGCGGAGCTTGGGTGGGTGAGGCATGGCGGATCAAGAAGCCAGGTTTGCGGTCGATCTCGATGTCAGGGGCGCCGACAAGGCGAAGGACCTCGGGCAAGCGCTCGCCAGCCTGCGCGACAAGATCAAGGCCGACCAGGCTGCAATCAACGAGCTCCAGTCCGCCATGCGCCGCTTGCAGGGCGGCAGCGCCGTCAACGTCGCGGTCATGAGGCAGCTCCGCGACCAGCTCGCCGCGAAGCGCGCCTCTCTCGCCGCCGCTCAGGAATCCTACGTGAAGCTCGGGGGCACGTTCGGCGATCTCCGGAGCGCCGCCCGCGCGACCGGGACCGGGCTCGACGACCTGCTCGGCGCTGCGCAGGGAGCAGGAGGCCCGATCAGCGGCCTGGCGAGCCGGGTGTCCCAGCTCCGGAGTATCCTGGGTAAGGCCGGGGCTGCGGGCGCCGCGCTGGTGCTCGCAGCAGCGCTCATCGCGCTCGTCGCAGGGTCGGTCGTCGCCACGGCTGCCCTCGCCGTCTTCGCGCTCCATGCGGCCGGCGCAGCCCGAGAGGCACGGCTCCTGTTCGACGCGGTGAACGCGGGCGCCGGTGCGGACCAGCGGCTCGGCGTGCAGGTGGAACTCCTCGCCGGTCGCGTCGCGCTCGCACGCGCGCAGCTCCAAGACATGGCCTTGGCGCTCGGGCGCACCCGGCTCCAGGGGCGCTCGCTCGAAGCCGCCTTCTCCGCGGTCGCGACGGCGACGGCGGTCATGGGCCAGGCGGCCGGCGGTGTGCTCCAGGGCATCGCCACCGAGGCCGCCCGTACGCGGGTGTTCGTCCTCAACGCCTTCTCGCTGGACGGAACGGGTCTCAAACTCGCTGACGTCGGGCAGGCGCTCGCGAAGCGCATGGGCGTCAGCTTCCAGACGGCGATGGCCGCGATCCACAACGGCCGCGTGCGCGTCGAGGAAGGTCTCAAGGCGCTCGATGACGCCGTGCAGGCGAAGTTCGGGCGCATTGCGAAGGCGCAGCTCCTCGGCTTCGGTGCACAGCTCCAGCGTGCCAGCGAGAGCGTGGGCGGGCTGTTCAAGGATGTGAAAATCGAGCCGTTCCTGCGCGGATTGCAAGGTGTGCTCCGGCTTCTCGACCAGAACACCGTGACCGGCCGGAACCTGAAGCTTCTCGCCGAAACCCTCCTGAACCCGGTGTTCGAGGCCGTCGCGCGCGTCTCACCGTACGTGCAGGGGTTCTTCAAGGGGATGGTGATCGCGGCGCTCGTCGTCGTGCTGATGTTCGTGCGGGTCAAGCGCGCGCTTGAAGGAGCCTTAGGCAGCGACGCGAAGTCCAAGATCGATGGCGTCAAGGTGAGCGTGTACGCCGGGATTGCGGCAATCGCGCTCTTGGTCGGCTCGCTGGCTGCGCTCGCCGTGATGGTCGCCGTGCTGGCCACGCCGCTGGTGGCTCCCTTCGTCGCCCTCGGCGCTGCCGTCCTGATGCTGTCCCTACCGTTCGTCGTAGCCGGAGCTGCCGTCTACGGGCTGTACCTCGCTGTCGTGGCGGCGTACCGCGCCATCGCGGCGGTCGACTTTGCGACGCTCGGTTCGCACCTCGTCGACGGGTTAGTGGCTGGGCTTCGCTCCGGCATCTCGCGCGTGGTCTCCGCCGTTAAGGAGCTTGGGGCAAGCGCAACGGCGGCGCTGTCGAGCATCTGGAAGGTCGCCTCGCCGTCCAAGGTCGGGTTCGAGAAGGGCGCGTTCTATGGCGAGGGCGTCGAGCTCGGCATCGAGAGCCGCACGGCCGGCGTGGACGTGGCCTCGCAGGGCCTCGCCGAGGCCGCAACGGGCGCGAAGGGCTTGGGCTCGGGGCGCGGAGCAGCCACCGCGCAGCGGGGCGGCGGCGACACATACAACGTCGTAATCCACGGCGTGAAAGACGCAGACGAGCTGACCGGTCGCACGTTCCTGGCCCGGCTCGTGGCGGAGCTCGAAGGCGCGGCGGTCACCGGCGGCATCCCACTCGATCCGGAGCCGGCATGATCAACCCGCTCCGCGAGCCCGATCCCTGGAACGTCGTCGTCCTGGCCTCCAGGCGCACGCCCGGTCTCGCCGAGGTGGTCGGCGCCGGCTCCCCGCGGGAATGGGACGAGCGGAAGGGATACGGCATCTCGGGCGCCTTCCTGGTCTACACGGGCGATGGACTCGCGGCGTTCTCGGTCAAAGTCTATCTCTGGGAGGACCTGCACTTCGAGGAGTGGGAGAGCTTCAAGCTCATCGTCGACAAGCCGCCGCGCGGCGTCCGACCGAAGGCGCTCGATATCTACCATCCCGCGCTGGACGACTTGGGTATTCGCTCGGTGGTCGTCGAGGACCGCTCGCAGCTCCAGCCGCACGACGATACCGGGATGTGGTTCTCGGAGATCAAGTTCAAGCAGTTCCGAGCCCCTGTGCCCATGCTGTCGAAGCCCGAGGGGAGCACAACGAAGCTCAACGAACCCACCGCGGAGGACAACTACGACCGCGTGCAGCAGGCGCTCATGAAGCAGATCCAGAACCCGACGGACGACTTCTCCGTCATCGATGCATTGGGGGGTCTGTGACGCTCTTCGCTTCCATCAACGGCCTTCGGGTGCTCACGGCCAGCGTTCACGTGCCCTTCGCCGGGCTCTGGTACGCCGACGTGGAGCTCGACGAGGAGCAGCCGCTCAGCGGCGCGGTCGTCGTGAAACTCGGTCCCTTGGAGCTCCGCGGCTCCGTGCTGGCGCCGTTCTCGGGCACGTTCCAGCTCAGCACGCGGGTGCGCGTCGTTGCGGGCGCGGGCGGCTGGTCGCGTCGGTGCAAAGCGCGCCACTTCCACAACGACGCCGGGGTGACGCTCCGGAGCGTGCTGACCGCCACGGCGGCCGACGTGGGCGAGAGCTTCGACACGGCGGGCGTCGAGAGCCGGCTCGCAGTCGACTTCGTGCGCCAGATCGCACCGGCCTCCCGCGTGCTCCGGCAGCTCCTCGGCGCGACGCCGTGGTGGGTCGGGTACGACGGCACGACCCGAGCCGGGCAGCGCGCCCAGGTGGAGGTGAGCGACAAGGCTTACGAGCTGCTGAGCATCGATCCGCGGGCAAAGGTGGCGGAGCTTGCTGTCGACGATCCGGGCGCAGTGGAGATTGGCTCCGTGCTGCGGGCACGGCTCGACCGGCCACTCATGGTGCGGCAACTCGACGTGGAGATGAGCAAGGGGGCGCTACGCGTCAGCGCGTGGGGACAGGAGCTCGCGGCGTGATGCTACCGGAGCTCGATGCAGATCGGACGGGTGAGCTCGGAGAGCGCCCGAAGCCGGCACTGGATCGTATGCAGCGAACCAGCGGCAACGCGCTCGTCGCGCGCACTCAGCACCTCGTAAAGAAGTTCAAGATCACCAACAGCGGCGTCGATCACCTCTCCCACGGCGATCGACTCAGCGTCGCCTCCGAGCGCGAGCGAAATGATGCTCGCCATCTTGCTGTCCGTCACGTGGATTTGGGCACTCGGCCCTGTGCCGATATTCTTTCTCTTGGCTCTGGCTTTCCTGGCCATAGCACAGACCTCTCTGCAAGAGGTGCCAGGGGAGGAGCGCGACGCGTCGGCACCCACGCCGCGCTCTCCCCTGACAACAGCACGAAATCATACAGGAAATACTGGTGTCAATTAGTCGCGAAGTATGGGCTCTGCGCCGACGGTGTCGAAGCACGGACGACGGACCGGCGTGTGGTTCTACCTCCTGTTTATAAGTTCCGGTCAGCGCCGCGCTTTTGCCTCGCGACCAGCTCGAACAGCTCCTTCGGGCGTCATTTTGGTCGCACCTTGTGGACACATTCCACACACAAGGCACCGGCCAACACGCCCTCCTCGGCGGGGGGTGCGCCATGAGCGACGATCGGCTCTTACGCGTACTGCGGGCGATCGTGCGGGAGATGCTCCCCCGCCACGATTTCCTGGGCAAATACCGGTACCGCGTGCTCGCCATGGCGGGCGACCGGGTGGATCTCCAGGCCGTGCGGAAGGGCGCAGGGCTTCCGGACATCCTCCCCATGCCCATCGCGGCTGGCATGGCCGGTCTGTCGGCAGAGCTGACACCTGGCGCGCTCGTGCTGGTCGAGTTCATCGAGGGCGACCCGCAGCTTCCCGTCGTCACGGGCTTCTCGCGGGACGGCGGCAGCACCTTCCTGCCTGTCTCCCTGCTCGTCGACGCGATCGACACCGTGCGGATCGGCGCAGAGGCGGGCGCGGTCGACCTCGGCGCGGCCACGGCCGTCGTGGTCCGGGACGGCGACCTCGTGAATATCGCCGGCGTCCAGCCGGGTCCTGGAGTCGTGGCGGTCCGGCTGAGCCTCGTTCCGCCGCCCGCGCAGGTCCTCTCGAAGGTGCGCGCATGAGTCTCTTCGAAGACGTCCTCGCCAGCGTGACCGCGGATGCCGAGGCGACGGCCGGCGTTCCCGACCCGCTCGGTTTCGGGGTCGATTTCGACTGCGCCGACGACCTCACCGAGCTCATGGAGCTCGCGTCCGGTCCGAGGGCGCTCGCCCAGGCCGTTTACCGCAGGCTCACCACGCCGCGCGGTGCGCTCCTCGACGCGCCGGACTACGGCTACGACCTCCGGGAGCTGCTCTCCCGGGGCATGACCTCGGCGGACCTCGCCGCCATCCCGGGGATCATCCGCTCCGAGGTCACCAAGGACGAGCGGATCTTCGACGTGACGACGCGCGTATCCCGGCCTGCCCCGGACACGCTGGAGTTGTCGGTCCACTGCACCACGGCTGAGGGGCCGTTCACGCTCGTGCTCAAGGTCACCGCGGAAACGGTCGCTCTCCTGGAGGTTCGGTCGTGATCCTGCTGCTGCCCATTGACCAGCTGTTGGCACCGCTCTCTCGAAAGCAGGTGCGGGACTCGATCTATCGGCTGCTCGCCGCGATGAAGCTCCCGGTCACGGCGTGGCAGGACGGCGGCGCAGCCAAGGCGATCATCTCGGTCGTCGCTGCCATCTTCGCCGGATTCACCGAGGTCATCGCCCTCGCCATCCGTGCGAACTTCCTCGACACGGCCGAGGGGATTTGGCTCACGCTCCTCGCCTACTACGTCTACGGGGTCACGCGGATCGAGGCCACGTTCGCCTCGGGAGAGGTGCGGCTCGTCAACTCGGGCGGCGGGATCTTCGAGTTCGAGCCCGGCGAATTCATCTGCAAGCACTCGGTCACCGGTCGGCAGTACACGAACACCGCGTTCTTCAGGCTAGAGGCCGGGCAGACCCTCACGGTTGCGATCCGAGCGCTGGAGGCAGATTCTCGCAGCTCGGCGGCGCAGGGCCAGATCGCGGTGCTCGTGACGACCATGCGCGGCGTCGCCTGCACGAACCCCGCG
Source organism: Sorangium sp. So ce117 (assembly GCF_051524395.1). Classification (NCBI taxonomy): domain Bacteria; kingdom Pseudomonadati; phylum Myxococcota; order Polyangiales; family Polyangiaceae; genus Sorangium; species Sorangium sp. So ce117. Next base: position 12,085,366 of record NZ_CP150309.1, on the reverse strand, counting down.
CCGGTCGTTGGGCGCGACGGGGAGACCGATCCCGAGCTCCGCGAGCGCTGCCGTGACTCGCTCGGGGCCCTCAGCCCGAACGGGCCGGATGCGGCCTACATCTACTGGGCCAAGAGCGCGCGGCGGGCTGACGGCTCTCCCGTGAACGTCAACCGCGTGTGGGTGAGCAAGGCGAGCTCCGTCGGGCAGGTGACCGTCTACGTTGCTAGCCCCAATGGCGGGGTACCTGGCACGATCGGCGACGATTCCACGGACCTCGGTGCAGTCCACAAGGCGATTCGCACGCGAGTGGTTCCGAACGGCGTGACGTGCACGGTTGGAAGCGCCGTTCCGCATCCGCTATCGGTCACGTGCGAGGTGTGGATCTCTAAGGAGGCCAACCTGAACGACGCCCAGGTGGCGCTCGAGGTTGACTCACGCATACGATACTACCAGGCAACCATCCCTATTGGTGGCTACGTCTTGAACTCTCGCTCACCCGGCCAGGTGTTCCGGAACGCCATCATCGGGCAAATCGAGGACGTGTCCCCATTTATCATCAAGGCCGACGTGCCTCTCCCGGCCACAGACGTAACACTGGCCGAGAACGAGGTACCTACCGGAGCCGCCAACTCAACAACGGTGCATCAAGTATGAAGATGCGCCTACAGGCAGGTTCCCTCTGCATGCTCGGACCCGATCACATGGCAGAACGATCCCGGCTCACAGTATCCGACCCTTCCAGGGAAAGCGTCACAGCTAACGAATGTACCAGGGCCTGCAAGCCAACTCACGACGTAATCCCTGCTCATCCCGTCGCAGTCCACGAATATTCCATCGGGCGTCGAGCACCGTACAGGAATGTACTCCACGCAGGCGTTATCCTGGCAGAGGCCCGTCGAGCACGCGGTGCCTGTCGCGACCGGCTCATGAGTCGGGCCGGCCGCTGCGCACGCATCGGCGGTGCACTCGTTGTGGTCGTCTGGGATGTCGTCGGGCGCAGGCGTCGAGTGCTCGTGGCCGGCGCTGTCGCATCGGCGCTCGCGACAGTCGCCGCGGGTCTGCACGGCGAGGGGTCCGGCCGGTGCGAGCTTCCGGTCGCATACGCCGGCCTCGCAGATGCGCCACGAGCACGCGCCGTCGAGCCCCGGGCAATCCGCGGGCGTCGAGCATTCCGGTTCGGCGCCCCCGCTTCCCCCGGATCCGCCCTGCCCGCCGATCCCGCCCTCCCCGGTGCCGCCGGAGCCGGCCTCTCCTGCCCCTCCGTCGCCAGAGGACGAGCTCGACGAGGTGGCCGAGCGACTTCCCCCGTCTCCCTGCCCGCCACAGCCTTCGCAGGGCCCGTAGCCGCTCCCGTCGGGCAGGCAGATCTGGATACCGCCCGGCGTCCCGCCAGGACAGGCGCAGGAGATCTGGCGGCCGGGTTCGCAGACCTCCGAGCCGCCCGTCGAGGAGCTCGTCCCGACGTAACCGGGCGGCGGGGTCCAGAACAGGTTCTCCGCGTCAGGGCGGGTGCATCCACCAAGCAGCACAGCAGCTACGACGCCCAACACCGCCCCGCGCATGACGCCGCAGCCTACGCAACGGCCACCTGGCGTCAACGCCAGCAGGAGGCTGCGTCGTGCCGAGGTTGAGCTTTCGCGAGACGCTCCGCCGGTACGTGCCTCCGTGGCTCTCGGACCGGCCCGGGAGAACCGTCGGGTTCCGCTACTTGTACGCGACGGCCTCCGTCCTCGATGCGGGTGCCGAGGTGCTCGTGCAGGGGCTCCAGGCCCGGATGCCCGGCCTCGGGACGCCGACCGCACTGCCGTACATCGGGCGCGATCGACGGATCGTCCGCGGCCCCGCGGAGAGCGACGCCGCGTACGGCGCGCGGCTCGTGCGGTGGCTCGACTACTGGCGCGCAGCCGGCAACGCGTACGTGCTCGCGCTGGCTCTGCAAGGCTTCCTATATCCGGAGCATCCCAGGATCCGAATCGTGACCCGCTCGGGTGTCTGGTACACGCTCGAGCCCTCGGGCGAGCTGCTCTGGCATCGCGCCGAGCCGAACAACTGGGATTGGGACTCGCTCTCGCACCCGGACAAGGCGGGCGACTGGTCCGAGTTCTGGATCATCATCTATCCGCCCCATTACACCGCCGACGGTGATTGGGGCGATGGGACCTCGATTTGGGAGCCGGGAGAAGCGTTCGGCGTGCAGACCCCGATCAGCAACATCGCGGCCATCAAGGCGCTCGTCCAGCAGTGGAAGGGCGCGCACACGAAGTGTGTGGTGCTGATCCTGGCCTACGACCCGTCGAGTTTTGATCCATCGTCTCCGCCTGGCGCTCCAGGGATGCCCGATGGGCGATGGGGCCACTGGTCGAAGGACGACGACACCGGCAAACGCGTGAAGGCGCGGCGCGACGACGCCCGCTATGTGGAGGTCTGAGCATGGCCGAGTACAGCGGGCAGGACCGTTTTCCCGGGTCGTTCGAGACCCTGAACGACGGCACCGTACGCGACGCTGCGAGCGTCAACGTCGGGCTCGAGGCGCTCGCGGATCGCACGGCCTACCTCTTCAACCGGCGCATCGAGGCGGTGCACTTCACGTCATGGGGCAATGAGGATGGCGGCGTCGGCTTGCCCCCTGCGACGACGTACGCCGACTGGCTCGACGCCGGCTCCCGTGTGTTCCGCGTCGACGTGCCCAACGTGGAGCCGCTCGACGTCCTGCTCCTGGACTGCTCCTTTACGCTCGAGTTCCTGGCCAGCGGCACCGGCGACCAGGCGCGTGTCCGGCTCGTCGCCGTCGCGCCGAACGGGTCGACGTTGCTTCCCGTGGGCGCGCACGTCGCGTCCGAGCTGCGCAACCTGCGCGCCCCGATGGCCATCTCCGGGGTCCTCGTCGCTCCCCAGACCGGCACCTACCGCGTCAAGCTCCAGGGCAAGACCCGCAACGGCGACCCTGGGCAGCTCGCCGTCTACGACGCGTTCGTGCTCCGCGTCCTGCACCTGAAGAGGTAACCATGTCGAGGGTCCTGAACTGGATCGACACGCTGTTCTTCGGCGTCCGGCGCATCTTCGCCGCGGGGGTCGAACTGCCGGAGCGGCCCGCGCTCAACTTCATCGGGGCGATCTGCACCGACAATCCGGCCGAGAACCGGACCGACGTGTTCATCCCGGGGGCGTGGCTGGTCAGCCCTGTCGTCACGGGCACCTACGCGGCTCGACCGGGCGAACTCGTCCGCGTCAACGCGCACGACCCGGTGACCATCAGGCTGCCGCCGGCGCCGAGGAACGTCGGTGCCGAGATCCTCGTCAAGGAGATCGCCGGGGAGGAGGAGGCGATCCAGGTGGTCGCGGGCAAGGGCCAGCAGGTCGCGCGGGCCGCGGCCCCCCGCGTCACGATCCGTCTGGTGAGCGACGGCGCGACGTGGGTCGTGATCTGACGGGCTCAGCAGCGAGGGACCAGGACGATGAAGCGGCCGAGCCGGCTGGGGAGGAGGAGCAGCCGGCAGAGCCGACGTCGACGCCGCACGAGGACCCAGCGGCCCCGCCTCACGAGGAGCTAGCGGCCCCGTGCTCCTGTTGAGGCGACGCTGGCCGGAGCCGCAGCCGGGAGACGTGGTCTTCATCGGCCGGCGAGGTGTCAGTGAGCCTAGAGGCGACTCGCTAGATGAGTGGCCGTGAGTGTTTGGTTGGCAGCCAAGCGTTGGACACCAGGATTCCGCCATTACTCGTTAGGCCGGGGGGTCACAGCCCAGAACTCGGAGCGAGTCCATTTCGCTCAATCTTCTCGAGCTTCTGGATCAGCTGCTGAATTATGTCCTCCTGAATCTTAGACTTCTCCAACAACTTACGAATCTGATCATCCTGAGCATTAACCTGCTCAACAATGGGAGTAATCGCCTGCTTGGGCTCGGGGTGAATACCACGCTGAACCTGGGAAACAACCTGCGCGAAGGTCAACGCCATTGGCCTCTCCTGTCAAATCGGCAAAATCGCATTCTGAGAATGCCTACTTCATCAAGTTCTGAACCGTCCATCGCGACCGCGGCGCCGGTCGACCGACGGGTCGTAGTACGTTCCGACTCGACCGGCTGCGCGAGCCACCCCGTAAATCGCGCCGCCGATGGCAACCACCTTAAGGAAAGCCTCCCATCCAGAGACACTCCTCTGGGCCTGAACTGCCGATTCGGGCGCCTTCACGATCGAGTTCACGCGCGCCCGGTCGCTGGGCGGCGGCTCCGGCCTGCATGGTGTCTTCTTGGCGATACGCGCGGCGTTACGCTTGGCCCGTTCCGCCCGCAGCCGTTCGTCAACAGCTGCCCGTCTCGCCGGATCGCGGAGTTCGTCGTAAGCGGCGTTGATCTTCGCCATCCGTTCGTTCGACGCAGCGTCGCCCCCGTTCTTGTCGGGGTGGCACTCTTTGGCCAGGCGCCGGAACCGCTCCTTGAGCTCAGCGTCGGTGGCGGTCTCGCTCACGCCAAGAACTCTGTAAGGATTCCTGCTTCTTACTGTGCGCTTACGCTTGCTGTCCATTGGGTACTCCTTTCCAGTAGTTTGGGACTACCCCTGGACTACTTGAACCCCGGCACGTACATGCCCGCGCCTGCCGCCGAGGTCCACCACCACGTGCCAATGGCCGCTAGGCGGACGGATGATGACCTGAGGGCGCGTGGAATGGCCACCGTAGTGGCGGAAGCTAGCGCCTCGACGGTAGTTCTGAAAATTCTGCGAGTCCATAACCAGGACGTTGGCAGCATTACCCTCCAACGTCACTGCAATCGCATCCCCAGGACCCGTATTCACTTCCGAATGCAAAAAATTCATATCGCACCTACTCGATACACGTCGACGACAAGGCTTGCGCTCCCGTCACGGAGCACGGGCAAACAAACGCCAGCTTCTGTTGCCAGGTGCTGGCGAACCCCGGGTGCCTCATGCGCCCCAGACGGCTGCTACGCCCACATCAGCGGATGTGGATCGGGATACGGCGCCCGTTGATCGTGCGGATCACGATCGGGCGGCCGCAGCAGCACGATGCAGATGTACAAACCATCGCGTCGTCACTCCTTGCGAGTAGAGGACGCCGTTGACACCAGCCGCGCCGTGGTGTATCGTCAAGGTGCTGGCCAAGGACGAGTAATCACAGCGGCCGAATCAGCTTCCCGCATGGCGGGGGGATGTAAGCGGCGTCGATTGTCGGTTACTTCGGACTACTGCGGGGGCCGGGACCGTTACCGCGGTTCCGGCCTTTTGTGTTCCTCCAGTCTCAGCCAAGTTAGCCAGTCAGCTGAAATCGTCAACCCCCCCCCGCGCAAGAAATCGTCAGGCGCGGATCGTGAGGCGAGCGGCGCATTGGCACAAGAATTGCTTATTGTCCGTAGAAGGACTTGTGCATCGTGGACAGAATTTGAGTCTACCGCACAAGCGCTAGCGGCGAGCTCTCCCTGTCCCTCGGTGCTGCTCAAGACCCCCGGGCGCAAGAAGTCGCCGGGCGAGGCTCCTCAGGCGGAGAGCAACTTGGCTCGATATTTGCCGAAAGTTTGCAGACGGATTTCTGCAGCTTGGACGGAAACATCGAATCTGTCGCACACGCGTTCGGCGGCGAGCTCTCCGTGGTGCTGTTCAAGAAGCAACAGTCCCTTGGCGGGCATCAACAGTGCTGCGGCCAGCGCGTTCGCCTGCCATTCAGTGTCCATGTAATCTGGGTGGGTGGACCACTCGCCCCTCTTCAAAGCCGCAGTCTTGTGAGGGATCCTGGAGAGTCGAATAAGCTCTGTTGGGTGCAGGACAGCATGGCCAATCTCGTGCGCCACAGAGAAACGAGCGCGGGGTTCACCTCGTAGAAGGGCGACATAGGTTGGCACGGACAGTACCACCAGGATCTTCTCCTGCTCACTGTCATGCATTGCAAGCCCTTCCAGTCCCTGCGGCAGTTCATTAACCGCGAAGTCGAGCGGTATGTTGACACTCGACACGGCAACACTGAACCTGTCTAGCGATTCGAAGAGTGTGTGTGCTGGAAATGCAGCATCGTAGGTCAGATCGGGAACGAGTCGTTTGCGCAGAGCTGCCGCGATTTTCTCAATGTCGGGGTAACTGCGACCCCGGTCCGCAGGATACGCGCTCTGCGATCTACTCACTTGAGCTCCACGGCGTGTCTACCAACGATTGCGCGGATTTTTTCTAGCTCAGCATCAGTCAACTCGGACCAGCCCCGCATCAAGGCAGCTCCCACCTCTCGATGCAGTTGGCTCTTCTTGGGGTCTAGTTCAAAAGCACCACGAGACTCGGCCGCCGCAACTAAGAGGCGTTCTGGGTCAACCTTTAAGAGCGAAGCAACTGCGTATATCTTTCCCGGTGAGAACGGAGCCCTATTCCCGCGTTCAACGTCAGAAACATAGGGAATTGACACTTCGAGTGTTTGGGCCACGTCCTCCAGCGTCTTGCCTGCCTTCCGGCGTAGGTCACGCAGCAGTGTCCCAAAGGGGTTCATTTGGACTCCTCCTGTACTATGCGTATAAAATGCGCATATACGATCGTAGATATTAGCTTCTAGGCTTAAAATTGCAAGAACGAAATGCCGTCCGTTCTGGGAAGAATTTTCTACTAATCAGCATGCTCCTACCTGGCGTTGCCCGGCCTTGGCGCTGCCCGGCGGAGGAGCTCGGCGGTGCCGAACGGAGCGGACGGCTGGCGGTCTCTTGAAGTCTGCGCTGTTTCGCCTGGGAGCCCTCGTCGGCCGGTCATCATGTAGGCACCGCAGAGCTCCCTGACCACTAACGCCAGCAGCCTGACGACCGGCTGCGGTCCAGGTCAGCCATGTCGGTGCTCGTCAGCAGGCGCTCTCGCACATCGTCGGGCACCCCAACCCGCGCGCGCCGAGGAGGGCGAACGCCGCCGTGTGACCTCCGTGTGCCCCGACGTCAGGACACGGGGCTCCACGAGAGGGATCGAGAGGGTACGAGAGGAATCGAACCCTCGATGGCCTCTGACACCGTTCCGGCGCGTCCGACGCGGCGTCTGCCGTATCTCTCGCGCATGCTGGCCATCGGTTCAGATCCGGGTTCGATTCCCGGCGCCTTCACGACGGAGCGACGGCGAGAGCCGTGTCTCTTTTGCTTTTGTGACCTGCGTGTGACCTGAGAAATTTTGGCGTCGCTGAACGGCTTGACGAGAGAACCACCTACAGCGGCCTGTCCGAGCCTATTTCACACTCCTCACGCGCCCAGTCACATTCCTCGCCTCGCCTCAAACCCCGCGCGGGAAGTCGCCCAGCGGCGGGAAGCGCGGGTCCTCCGTCGGATCGGGCGACGGCGGCTCCGGCTGCTCCGGCCCCGGATCCCCCGGGTTCGGCGGCAGCGGGGCATCCTCGTCGTCGCCGGGAATGTCCGTCTTCGCGAGCTCATGCGTGCGATGGTTCATGACGGCCTTCCGCTGCAATTTTCAAACCGCATCGCACGCACGTCCCCCGGCTTGACGCCCCCGCCCGGCCCCCCTGATCTGCAGCCGGCGTGCTCTCGATCCGCCACGACCCCTTCCCGCTGGAGGCCGCCCGCGACCTGCTCGGCATCGTGCGCGCGCTCTACGCCGAGGCGCGCTCCCGCGGGGCGAGCGTGGCAGATCTCCACGCCATCGCCGCGGTCGGCGACGACCTCCGGCAGGCCATCGCCCTCGCCGAGGCCCATCCGCCCGGCACGCTCGGCTTCTCGTCGGCGTGGGCCCGCGCCGAGCGCGCGGCGGGCCGCGTCGGCGAGCTCGCGGACGCGGTCGCGCCCGCTGCGCCCATCGTCCGCGCCGCCCTGGCGCGCGTCGGCGGGGGCAGCGTCACCCCCGGCGGGTGAGCGCCCCCGCGATCGGATGGTCCGGCGCGACGGGCCAGGCGAGCGCACGCGACGCGGCCGCGCAGTACGCAGCGAGGCGCTCGCGCGGCACCGGGGGGCGCGCGCCCAGGCGGCCGAGGTTGTCGACGAGCAGCTCGAGGCAGGTGTTGCCCGTCCGCTCCCCGACGCCGAGCGCCGTGGCGTGGACCCGCTCGACGCCGCTCGCCACCGCCCAGAGCGCGGCCGCGAGGCCGAGCCCGCGATCGTTGTGGCCGTGCCAGTCGAGCTCGATCCCGGTCGCCCCGAGCGCGCCCAGCTCGCGCCGGGCGAACGCGACGAGCGCCTCGACGCCCGGCGGGGTGACGTGGCCGGTCGTGTCGCACAGGCAGAGGCGCGCCGCGCCGGCGTCGACGGCGGCGCGGAAGAGCGTGCGGAGCATGTCGGGCGGCGAGCGGGTCGCGTCCTCCGCGACGAGGCAGAAGCGCAGACCGGCCGCCGCGGCCGCCCGCCCGGCCTCGTCGACGCTGCGGGCCAGGAAATCAGGGCCCCACCCCTCGACGAAGTGCCGGATCGGCGAGCTGCCGATGAACGCGTAGACCATGATCGGCGCCCCGGTGCGCTCGGCCACCCGGGCGACCTCCTCGACGTCCGCGGCGAGGGTGCGCGCGGCCGCGGTCAGGCCGAGCGGCAGGCGGGACGCGGCGATCTCCCGGGCGAGCAGGCACGCGTCGTCGAACTGCCGCGGCCCGGTCGCCGGCATGCCGAGGTTCACGACGTCGACGCCGATGCTCGCCATCGCGTGGAGGAGCTCGATCTTGAGCGCGCGCGGCGGGTTCACCGTGGAGACGCCCTGGATGCCGTCGCGCAGCGTCTCGTCGAGCACCTCGACGGGCCGGGCTCCCCGGTCGAAGGGCAGCCACACCTCGCCCTCGGCGGACGCGGCGCCCCACGCGCCGGCGACCAGGCCGCCAGGGGGCGGCTGCACGCCGGGAGGCGGCTGCGGGCCACCCGGGGGCGGCTGAAGGCCACCGGGGGGCCGCAGCAGGCCACCGGGGGGCGGCCGCTGCCCGCCGGAGCCGGAGGGCGACAGCAGCCCGCCAGGGCGCGGCGGGCGCTCCCCGGGCGCCGGCTCGGCGCGGTTCCAGTCGAAGGGGGCCGCGGCGCCGGGATCCCGGCCGTCGGCGCTCATGCGCTGCATCTCATCTCGAAGGGGGCTCTCGGCGGGGCGCGGGCGCGGCGCGCCGCGTCGTTCCGCGCTGGGGGAGAGGTTACTTCATGTCGGCCGCCGGAGCAGGTCCCAGCAGCGCACGGCGAGCACCGCGCCCCGCTCCGCGAGCGCATCGAGCCGGCGCCCGGCGGCCACGCCCGCAGGACCGGACCACCGCGCCCGCCAACGGGTGCGGCTTTCCGCGCGGAGAGCGGCAGCGTAAAAAGCTGACCAAGGAGCAACTTGCTGCTCCGGGACACCTGCCGCTTCGGGAGCTTCGATCATGCACAGGCTTCGCCTGCCGATGACCGCGCTGGGATTCCTCACAATCGCCACAATCGCGCTCTGCGCCGGCTGCTCGCCCTCCGAGCGGAACTTCGCGTCGGCCGGAGGCGGTCAGGGCGGCGGCGCTGGCCACGGCAGCGCCAGCGCCGGCGGCGAGGGCGGGGCCAGCGGCCAGGGCAGCGGTGGCGGCCAGGGCGGCGCCGGCGGCCAGGGCGTCGCGTGCACCTCGCCGAAGGACTGCCCGGCCGGGGAGAACGCGGAGCCGACCTGCGAGGACAGCGTCTGCGGCCTCGCGTGCGACGCGGGCTTCCTCGACTGCGACGCCGCGACCCCGGGCTGCGAGACGAGCGCGCGCGATCCCCAGCACTGCGGCGCCTGCGGCCGCCGCTGCGCGATGGAGTGCGTGGACGGGGCCGAGGGCGCCTTCTGCAACGACCCGGTCGAGATCTCGGCGGGGTTCGCCCACACCTGCGTGCTGCGAGGGGACGGCAGCGTCTGGTGCTGGGGGAGGAACACGTTCGGGGAGGCCGGAGCGCCGGTGGATCAGCCGGCCTTGCCCTGGCCCACGCGGGTGTCGCTGCCCGGCAAGGCGATCCACGTGGCCGCGGGCGGCGGATTCTCGCGCACGGACAACATTACCCCTGGACACTCCTGCGCGGTGATGGAGGACACGACGGTCGTCTGCTGGGGACACGGCCGGCGCGGGCAGATCGGCAACGGCTCGTACCTCGATTCCGCCGGACCGACGCGGGTGGCGAGCCTCATCAACGTCGTGCAGATCTCGCTGGGCGCGGCCCACTCGTGCGCCGTGAAGACGGGCGATGAGCTGTACTGCTGGGGCTCCGACGAGGAAGGCCAGATCGGCAATGGCGCGGCGGAGCAGTCGGGCTATGCGACGCCGATCCTCGTCCGGAGCGAACTCCGGCAGGTCGCGGCCGGCCAGGATCACACCTGCGCCATCAAGGCCTCCGACGGGGGCGTGCTCTGCTGGGGCAGGAACTTCGATGGACAGCTCGGCAACGGCGGACAGACGAGCTCGCCCTCTCCGGTGAACGTGCTCGCGCCGCTCGCGGCAGGCGTCGACGAGGTGGCCGCGGGCGACCGGCACACGTGCGCGCGCAAGGGCGCCGAGGTCTACTGTTTCGGCAACGACTACAACGGCGCGGTGGGGGCCAATCGCTCCGGGCCCGTGCCGGAGCCGACGCTCGTCGCCGTGCCGCGCGCGACGCGCATCGACGTGGGCCGCGAGCGGAGCGGCGCGGTGTCCGGCGACGCGCGGGCGCTCAAGATGTGGGGAGTCGCCTTCCTGGGCAACGGCGACGAGGGGCTGTCCACGCAGCCGGTCGACGTGCCCATCAACGGCGTGGCGCAGCTCGCCGGGGGCTACCAGCACACGTGCGCGCTGAAGACGACAGGCGAGATCCTCTGCTGGGGCGAGAACGCCGAGGGGCAGCTCGGCGTGGGCCAAGCGGTCGGAAACCAGCCTTCGCCGGTCGCGGTCAAGTTCGAGCCCTGAGCGGGAGCGGAGCTCGCGACAGGAGCCTTGTCGGGCCGCGGAGGGGGCGCGCTCTACACCTGGGATCTCCGCCGTGGAGATGAAGCGGTAAGCAGAGCCCCGCTTCCGCCGTACGACGAAGTCGTGCGGCGACGCTCACGGGCTTGCCAAGTGGGCGCCCTTCTGATGTAACGCCAGCTGTCGTGACATCGTCCGCGCGCGGCCGCTGCGTTCAAGGGGGCCTCGGGTGGACCACAACCTGGTGGGGAGCTCATGAGCGTGGACGTTCTTGCCATGCACTGCGCAGCGCTGCCGGCCGCCCGTGCCGTCGGCTTCAAGGGCACCGAGGCGCTGTGCCGACCGTTCGAGTTCGACGTCCTGTTCACGGTGCCAGCGGGCACCGACGTCCGCGCCGCGATCAACGCCCCGGCGACGCTCACGCTCCAGCGCGGCGCCGACGCGCCGCCGATGTGCTGGCACGGCGTGTTCGTGCGCCTCCGGCTGCTGCGCGAGTCGGCCGACCGCGCGCTCTACCATGGGTCGCTCGTGCCCAGGTTGTGGCTCCAGCGCCACTCGGTGCGCAGCTTCGTCCATACGAAGAGCAAGATCGACGCCTTCGTGACGAAGACGCTCACGCATGGCGGCCTCACGACGAGCGACTTCCGGTTCAGCGTCGACACGGACCGCTATCCGGAAGAGGAGTTCGTCTGTCAATACCGGGAGAGCCACCTCGACTTCACCCATCGATGGCTCGAGCGCGAGGGGCTCTACTACCACTTCGAGCACCCGGTCGACGACGGCGGCGCCGAGGTCATGGTCATCGTCGACAGCAAGGATCAGCACGAGCCGCTGAGCGGCAACGGCCGGGTTCGTTACCACCCGACCTCGAGCCACGACGTGTCGGCGGGCGAGTGCTTCCGGGAGGTGCACGTCGATCTCAGCGCGCTGCCGGCCGCTGTGCGGATCAACGATTACAACTACGCGAACCCGGCCGCCTCGGTGTCGGGGGAGCACGCCGTGTCGAAGAGCGGCCACGGTGAGGTGCGCGAGTACGGCTACCGCGTCTTCACGCAGGACGAGGCGACGAGGCTGGCCCAGGTCAAGGCGGAGTCGATGGCGTGCCGTGAGCTCACCCTGCACGCGACCGGCAACGCGACAGGGCTGCGGGCCGGCTACGTCTTCGAGCTGGAGGACGGGCCTTCGGACATGCCGACCCGCTACCTGGCCGTCGAGGTGCGGCACGCGGCCGCGATCACGGGCGGCTCGTTCGACATCACGCGCTTCACGGGGATGGCCGTGGACGAGACGTACCGCGTCGAGGTGGTGGCGATCCCGGCCGACGTGCAGTTCAGGGCGGCCCAGGCGACGCCTTGGCCGCGCATCTTCGGCTTCGAGAACGGCGTCGTCGACGGGCCAGGCGACAGCCAGTATGCCCAGATCGACGACATGGGTCGTTACCTGCTCCGCCTCAAGTTCGACGCGAGCGACCTGCCCGACGGCGCCACGTCGACGTACCTGCGCATGATGCAGCCGCACGGCGGCACGGTCGAGGGCTGGCACTTCCCACTGCGCAAGGGGACCGAGGTCATGGTGTCGTTCCAGGGCGGCGACCCGGACCGGCCGTTCATCGCCGGCGTGGTGCCGAACGCCCACCGGCCGAGCACGGTCACGAGCCGCAACCTGACCCAGAACGTGCTGCGCACGGGCGGCAGCAACCACATGGTCGTCGAGGACCTCGAGGGCAAGCAGCACATCGACCTGTTCACCCCGGTCGGCGCGACCAACGTCCATATGGGCGGCCCCACCCACCAGGCGTTCGTCGTGCCCCCGAAGACGCCGGACGCGAACCCCGACATGCAGCCCGTCGACTGCATGTTCTACGTTTCCACGGAGGGCAACGCCGGCTTCAACGTGTGCGGCGAGTGGTGGCAGAACGTCGGCGGCAAGTACTACGTCGACGTCAGCGACGACGCGACCATCCATTACGCCGGCATCCACACGATCAACGTCGACGGCGACTCGAACGAGTTTTACAACAGCCACCAGAACATCAAGGTGCGCTCGGGCCGGACCGACAAGGTCGAGAGCGGCGGCATGACACAGGACATCCACGGCGGATTCACCCAGACCATCGAGCCCGGCGGCAAGCAGGACGTCACGGGAAGCTGGCTGCACAAGGTCAGCGCACAGAACCACGACGACTACGGGGAATGGAAGACGGACGTGGGCAAGGGGTGGACGGCGGACATCAAGGGTGCGTGGGGGCACACCGTGACGGGGAACATCTCGATCGAGAGCAAGGGCGGGACGATCACGATAACGAGCCCGACCAAGATCACGCTCGACGCAAAGGAGGTGGAGATCACGGCACCGGCGAAGGTGTACAAGCATACGAATCTTCTCATGGAGACGTTCGTCTCGAAAAACTCCCTCGGCGCTCACAAGTGGGATAACACCGCCGTCAACATGGCCGCCAACGGCCTCAAGATAGAGACAACGGCGTACTCGGCGAGCTACATCGGTTATAAGGGGGAGAGCATCATTGGCGCAAAGAAGGACACGGCGAGCTTCGTGTGGTCGACCTTAGGCTCGCACCTTCTCGCGGCTGGCCTGAACATCTTCAAGGCCAACCTCAACAAGATATAGCCACTCCGACAATCGACAGAGGCAACAATGAAGTTGTCAGGAACCTGCCCCAAGTGTCAACACACTGTCCTCTGGTACGTAGAAAACGTCGCCGCCAATGAAGAGGCGGGCATGAAACAACAGCACTTCACGTTTCGGCTCGCAGTTATCGGAAACGGCTCGTCCGGTCGTAGCGGGGATACCGAGGCGTACGTCTGCCAGCAGTGCGGCTACGTCGAGCTCTACCTGAAGGAGCGCCTCCCCGTCGACGGCAAGCACGTCCGCGAGCTGCGACGCCCTCAAGGCCCGCCCTACCGCGGCTGATCAATCATGCCGTTGACGAGCTCGACCGGCCATCACGACTCGAAGACCCACGCGCGACGAGAGGTCCAGTGAAGATCGTTAAGCCGATGAAGGTTCCCATGCTGACTCGGGTGCTGGAGTTCCAGCGGCGGAGCTACTTCCATGTGACCGCCATGCTGGGCTTCCCACTCACTAGCCCTCGCGCCCTGGTCGACGAGCTGTCGTTCTGGCGCATCGTCACCGGCGCCCTCGGCGAACAGGGCGCGATCGACGAAGGCTTCGCCAAGACGCGCGGCGAGCTGCTCGTCGCGGGCAGCTTTCACGCCCCGGGCGGCGTGCCCACCCGCGCCTCGTACGTGAGGGCGCAGATCGGAAGCGTCGACAAGCGCCTCGCCGTGGTCGGCGACCGGACGTGGCGCGACGGCGTGCCGACCGAGCCCGCGCCGATGACCACCCTGCGCATCGACTGGGCGCACGCCTTCGGAGGGGCCGGCTACGACAGGAACCCTCACGGCAAAGGCCACGAGTCGCTCGATCTCGGCGGTCGTTCCGTGTACCCGATGCCCAACGTCGAGCAGTACGGCGCCATGATCCGCTCCCCGTCGGAGCGCCCGGAGCCCGCCGGCTTCCTGCCGATGGACATCACGTTCGCGCCGCGCAGGAGGCGCGCCGGCACCTACGACAAACGCTGGCTCGACGAGAACTTCCCCGGCATACCCGCCGACACGGATCCGACATTCTTCAACGTGGCACCCGAGGATCAGTGGCTCGATGGTCTCTTCCGCGGGGACGAAGAGATCCTCATCGAGAACATGCACCCAGAGAAGCCACGCCTCGAGGGGAGGCTGCCCGACCTCGTGACGCGATCGTTCGTCACCCACCACACCCCGGAAGGCGATCGTTTCCTCGAGATCCCGATGCGCCCCGACACGGTCTGGGTGTTCCCCGCCGAGGAGCTCGGCGTCGTCATCTTCCACGGCGTGCTCGCGATCGCCGAGGACGACGCGGCCGACATCGTACACCTGCTCTGCGCGTGCGAGGAGCCCGGCTCGCCACGCCCGCTCGAGCACTACCAGGCAGCCCTCGCGCGCCGCCTCGACAAGGACAAGGGCGCGGTCGCAGAGATCTCCGACGGCGACCTCATGCCGCCGCGCGCGTCGGGCGTCGCGCCCAACATCGACCTTGGCGACATGGGACGCTGGGTCAAGAGCGAGAACCTGGCCGCCCAGAACCTGCGTCGAGGCCAGGAGCGGAGCTTCGCGGAGGCGCGGGCACGCATCGAGGCCGAAGGGCTCGACCCGAAGGACCACGGCCTCGACGAGCTGCCTCCCCTCCCCGAGCCGCCGCCAGACGACCTCGACGGTCTCGCCGCATATGTCGAGGCCGCGTCCCTGAGGACCGAGGAGCTGATGGAGCGAGCCCGAGCGTCGGAGACGCAGGCCCGCGAGGAGGCGAGACGAGCCTGGGCCGAGAGGGGGGAGGACTTCGATGCTGCCATGGAGAAGGCGGCCAAGGAGGGCGCAGGGCCGCCCAAGTTCTCGGCAAAGGCGCACCTGACAGCGCTGCGCTCGATGGCGGCGGAGGCGCGCGAGGCCGGCGTCGTGCTGGACGACGTGGAGCAGATGCTGGCCGACCCGGGGTATCACGCGACGATCGAGGAGCAGGAGCGGGGCCTGTTCGAGATGTACCGGCGGATGGGGCACCTGCAGCCCACGGCCGCGGCGATGGAACCCGAGGCATCGGAGCGCGCGCGCGTGATCGTCAGGCTCGCCATGGAGGTCGGCGAGCCCCTGGCGAACCGCGATTTCACGGGTGCGAACCTCGCGGGGATGTCCCTGTCCGGCGTGGACCTCTCCGGCGCGTTCCTCGAGTCGGCCGATCTCTCGGG
This sequence comes from Sorangium sp. So ce117, assembly GCF_051524395.1. Taxonomy (NCBI): domain Bacteria; kingdom Pseudomonadati; phylum Myxococcota; order Polyangiales; family Polyangiaceae; genus Sorangium; species Sorangium sp. So ce117. The sequence goes on along the minus strand of NZ_CP150309.1, from coordinate 12,069,773 downwards.
GTGCGACCTCTCCCGGGCCAATCTCGACGGCGCGGTGCTCGCCAGGGCGAACCTGGACGGCGCGAACCTCACCGAGGCGCGGCTCCGCGGCGCGAACCTGGGAGGAGCAACGCTGCGCCGCGCCGAGCTCGAGCGCGCCGACCTGAAGGAGGCGGTGCTGAGCCGCACCGAGCTCGCGGGGGCGCGCTTCTCCGGCGCAGATCTCACGGGCGCCGACTGGATCGAGGCGAAGCCGGGAGGCGCGGACTTCACGGGCGCCACGCTCGGGCAGTGCACCCTGCTGAAGGCCGACCTGTCCGGCGCCCGCTTCACAGGCGCCGATCTCTCGGACGCGAACCTCGTGGAGTGCACGCTCGATGGCGCCGACTTCTCGAGCGCCACGCTCCGGAAGACGACCTTCATCGCCTGCCACGGAAAGCGTGTGTCGTTTCGATCAGCGTGTTTTCAGCAGGGCGTCGTCGTCCACGGTTCGTCCTTTCCCGAGGCCGACTTCAGCGACGCCGACATGGAGAGGGCCAACCTGCGCGGCACCGTCCTCGCAGGCGCACGGCTCGACCGGGCGAACCTGCGCGGCGCCGATCTCTCCGGGTGTGACGCCTCCGAGGCCAGCCTGGAGCGCGCCGTCATCAAGGGCGGCCTACTCATCCGGACCAACCTCGGAGATGCGTCGCTGCAGGGGGCCAATCTGATGGACGCGCTCGCCTCCAAGGCCCGGCTGACAGGGGCAGACTTCACCGGAGCGAACCTGTTCCGCGCCGATCTATCACGGGTCGCCGGCGACGAGCGGACCACGTTCGCCGAGGCCGAGGTCGGCCATGTGCGCTTCCTCCCGAGAGCGGACGCCCAGCGAGGTGGCTCATGAACCGCGATGAGCTCCTCGACAAGCTCCGGCACGGCGAGCCGATACGCCACGTCGACCTGTCGCACCTCGCGCTCGACGGGGCGGACCTGTCAGGGGCGAGCTTCGAAGAGGTGCGCTTCCCCACGGCGATGCGCGCCGCGCTCCTGAAGGAGTCGAGCTTCATCGCGTGCGATCTCACCCGGTGCGATCTGCGCGACGCGGACCTGCGCCACGCGAGCTTCTACCGATCGCGGCTCGAAGGGGCGCGCTTCGACGGCGGCAAGCACATCGCGGCTGCCTTCGTCGAGTGCGCCGCGGACGGCGCGTCGTTCGCGCGCATCGAGGCGCCCATCGCGAACTGGGTGAAGACCTCGCTCCGGGGAGCGTCGTTCGCGGGCTCGAACCTCGACCGAGCGAACCTCGTCGACATCGACGCAGACCGGGCGAGCTTCGCCGGGGCGAACCTCGAGAAGGCAACCCTCTACCGCGCCGATCTGCGCACGGCCGACCTCGCCGCCGCGAACCTCGCGCTGACGACGCTCGTCGAGGCCAAGCTCGGGCCGAAGGGTTTCGCCGATACAAGGCTGTTCCGCACGCAGTTCATGAAGAGCGATCTCGCCGGCGCGAGCTTCGCCGGGGCAGACTGCGCGCAGTGCAACTTCATGGGAGCCGACCTGCGCGAAGCCCGGCTGGAGGGCGCGAGGGGGCCGCAGTGCTTCTTCGGCGAGGCGAAGCTGCACGGGGCGCGCCTCTCGAACGGCCAGTTCCCCCAGGCGGTGTTCGACAAGGCCGAGCTGCTGAAAGCGGACCTCTCCGGCGCGTTCCTCGAGGAAGCTTACTTTGGTCGCGCGCTGGCAGCTGGAGCGCGGTTCGTCGATGCCAGGCTCCGGGAGGCGGACTTCTCGCACGCCGACGTGTCGGCCGCCGATTTCTCTGGAGCCGGCCTGTATCGAACCCGGTTCCACCTCGCGAAGCGCGACGGCGCGGTGTTGCCGCGGCTCTCGGGGTGGCTTGGCGACGACGAGGAGCTGGCCAGGGTGGAACGATGGCAGCCGACGCACGGCGCGGCGCCCCCAGTGAAGACGTGAAGCAGGTTGCAATCGAGGCGAGGAGCAGGTCGTTCAGGAGATGTCCCGCAAGGGACAGCACAGACGACGTGGAGAAAGGGTTGATACCGTGACAGCCGTAAAGAAGCTTGCGAGGCCGGAGGCCTATCTCGAGACAGGGAGCGTTGAGCGGGTCGGCGCGACGCTCCTGGTGCGCCTCGCCTCGTCGAGCTGCGAGGCACGGCGCGCCAAGAGCTGCCTCGTCGCCCCCGAGGCCGGGGACAAGGTGCTCTGCGCCATCGAGCCGGAGGGGGTCTATGTGCTGGCCGTGCTCGACGGTCGCGACGGCGCGCCTACCAAGCTCGCGACCGACGGCGACCTGGAGGTACAGGCGCGGGGCGGGCGGATCGCGATCTGCGCGTCGGAACGCGTCGACATCGTGGGCGCCCGCGAGGTGGCCGTGACGGGCGCCGAGGTGCACGTGCGCGCCAAGAAGGGAGCCATTGCGATCGATGAGCTCGGCTTCTTCGGGCGGCTCGTGCAGGCCGAGGTGACGAAGATCGCGCTCGTGGCGCAGGAGGCCGACACCATCCTCACCCGCTTGACCCAGCGCGCCAAGCGCGTGTTCCGCTTCGTGGAGGAGATCGATCAGACACGCGCGGGGACCGTCGATCTCCGCGCCGAGAACCTGATCGGCATTCGCGGAGAGAACGCGATCATCTCGGCCCGTGTCCTCGCCAAGGTCGATGGCGAGCAGATCCACCTCGGCTGACCGCTACGCGAAGAGAGGAGATCCCGATATGTTGGCAAAGACGAGCGCTGGCGGCATGTGCCTGGCGTTTCCCGACGTGTGCCTCACGCCGGCCCCACCTGCGCCGGCTCCGGTCCCGGTGCCTTATCCCAACATCGCGATGGAGCCCACCGACGTGGGGTTCGTGCCGAACGTCCTCATGACGTGCACGCCGGCGCACAACCTGGCCACGATGCCCATGCTCACGAACGGTGATAACGCCGGCCTGGCGACCGGCGTCGCGTCTGGCACCGTGATGGGCGCTGCACGCACGGTGACAGGGGCGTTCACCGTGGTGGTCGGGGGGATGCCGCTCGCGCGGCTCACCAGCATGACGATCCAGAACAACACCAATGCGCCTGGGGCCAAGATCGTGCCCAGCGTCACCAACGTGATCGTTCTGGCGCCCTGAGGGCGTTGGCCAAGGGAGGTGCCGGCGCGCCTCGAACCGTCACCCGGCCCGGCCCCGCCGCAGTCACCGGTACGGCGTGCCGGTCGCCTCCCCATCGACGTAGCGAACCTTGGGCCGCCACGGATGCGACGCGAGCCGGGCGAGGGCCTCGTTCGCGTCGCGCGCGTACCACTCGGTGAAGCCGCAGATCGCGCAGATCCAGGTCTCGAAGAAGCCCGCATGAACGGTCTCGAGCGGCGAGCCCCAGTCGTCCGTGGGGCCCTTAAGAACGTACCCGGACGCCACGCTCATCGTGTTGCTTCCCCCGCCGTCGCCAGCGGACTCGGCTTTCTCCACGACCCAGAGCTTCCTGGACTGGCACTTCGGACACTGACGAGAGATCTTCATGGCGATGGGTCTCCTTGATCCTGTCGAGCCTAGCACCGCGGCTCACTGCCCATCCGGGCGATCAGGCACGACGCCCCCAGGGCCGTCTCGACGGCGCGGTCCCGATCCCCACATGGGCACGTCGCCAAAGCCGCCCGCCGCCCGCGCCCTTCCTGGCGGCAGCGACGAACGGCCCAACGAGGAGTCGGCCCTCGATCGCTCACGAGCCTTCGGGATCTTCCAGGCTCACCGGCGCCGTCTCGTCGATCTCCTTCATGTTGGCGCCCGCGATCTTCGCCCGCCTCCGCGAGGCCCCATGCAGATTGGCACGCTCCAGGTTGGCGCCGCGAAGATCGGTCAGATCGAGCTTCGCGTGCGCCAGCACCGCGGCGACGAGGCGGGTCTTGCAGAACGAGGCTGCGCCGAGGTCGGCGCGGTCGAACCGCGCCGACATGAAATCGCCGCGATCGGCCTTCGCGTCACGCAGGTTGGCGCCGGCGAACGACGCGCCCACGAAGCGCGCATCCTCCAGGTCGGCGCCTGCCAGGTTCGCCGCGGAGAGGGTCGCGCCGTCGCCGCGGGCACGAGCGAGCCGCGCTCGCTCTAGGTTCGCCCCGCGCAGCGAAGCGCCGTGAAGGTCCGCCTCCTCGAGCGAAGCCTCGACGAGCTCCGCGCGGTCGGCGCGCGCGTTCGTGAGATCGGCGCGCGACAGATCCGCGCCGCGGAGGTCGGCCTCGTCGAGCGTCGCCTCGACGAGGCTGGCCCCTGCGAGGCGGGCACCACGGAGCCTCGCGCCGCGGAGCGCGCACCGCGCGAGGGAGCGCCCGCTGAAGTCGAGCCCCGAAAGGTCACCGCCCGACAGGTCGTCTCCATCGAAATCGCCGCCTTCGGCGAGCCTCGCCTCGGCGCGCTTTCGCGCCTCCAGCCCGGCGAGCGGCTCGCTCGTCACACGCGGCGATACGGCTGCCGGCGACACGACCTCGGGCGGCCGACTCACCCTCTCCGGCAGCGCCACCTCGGCCAGCGCCGGCGGCGCCACCTCGAACGGCGGACTCACCTTCTCCGGCGGTGCAACCTCCACCGGCGGATAGACCGCCTCCTGCCTCGATGGCTCTCGCGCCGCGAGCGTCGACCCGGATGACTCCGCCCGTGGAGCCGCCACGGGATGCGGCTCCGGCGGCGGCGCCGATTCCACGACACCGCTCTCAGGATCTCCCGAGTCGACCAGCGTGCGCCCGGCCCGCGAGCCCCCGGCGCCAGCGGGGCTGACGAGCCGAGGCCCGGGCACGGGGCTCCACGGCGCGCCCGGGATGGGGTCCTCCCCGCGCGACGCGCTCGTCCCCGGCGCTGCCAACGGGAACTGCGCCCGCTCTGCCCCGACCTCCGCGAGCTTGTCCTCGGGGATCGGCATCCTCTGGCCCAGCGGTCCCGTGATGCCCCCGCTCACGGCGACAGGAGCAGGAGCCTGCGGCGCGGCAGGCGAATCACGAAAGGGGAGCACTGGCATCTCCATCTTTCCCTTCGAGAGCGGGCCTGTCTCCACCAGCCCGGCGGGCGCCACGATCGGCCTCGCAAGCAGCACCGCCGGCGCCGAGCTCCGGTGCGTCGCCGCAGGGTCCCCAGGGAGCGGCGCGCCGTGCTCCGGCCACGGAATGGTCCCTTTGAGCGTCTCGACACCCGCGAACAGGCGGATGTCCTGGAGCGCCTCCTCGCTCTCCGTCGCGAAGTTGCCCCGCCACACGAGCGAGGCGATCTGTCGATCACCGTCGATGACGAGCGTGTCGGCTACCAGCGGGATCTCCTGCGATCCGCCCACCAGCGCGGCGTCAATGCGGTAGCGGCGCACACGGGCGCGCGCCGAGGGGAGGCGCGTCCAGACGAACGCCCTCTCCGCGCTCAGGTTCTCGAGGAGGATGCATTCATCACCTTGCAGAAAGGGGATCTGCTGATCGAACGGCGCCGGGTTGAAGGCGCGAAAGTCGAAGTCCTCCGGGATGTCGAGCACCTCCGCGCGCCCCGCGGCGGCGGGATCCGCGCCGGGCGAGCCGAGCTGCGCCGAACGATGCGCGGCGCCTGGCTCGAAGCCGTTGAAGAGCCGCTTCCGCAAGGCCCAGTGAGACGCGATCGGCCCGAAGCACGCGGGCCGGTGGGGGCTCGCAGGATTGACCAGGTTCGGGCGCGCTCGCCTTGCGCCCATCGCTGGATCCAGCGCGTCGGCTCGCGCGCCCTCGCCGGCCTCGGAGACGCCGACCGGGTTCCACGGATGGCTGGGCCCGCCCGCCGCGCGCTCGTACACGAGCGGCATCCTCTGGAACGGCGTGGGCGCGATGCTGCCGGGCGTGGGGTCCCCGAAGACGTGGATCGTCTTGTCGAGCAGCGGCCCACCGCGGAAGAGCGCGAGCCTCGCCGAGAGGCCGATCACCGGCCCGGTGGCGTCCGGCGCATGCGCGTGCCCGGTGAGCACGACGCCGGCGCCGGGGAGGTACGGCGCGGTGTCGCTCGCCGAGCGCAGGCTCCGCGAGGGGTCGTCGTCGTGAAAGCGGTCCTCGCGCTCGACGGGCTCGGGCGCCACGAGATCCGCGTCGCCGTCCGCGCCGAGGGCGAACGTCGCCTTCACGAGGATCGTGACGCGCAGCACGCCGCCGATGCGCCACAGGACCGCGCCGCACGACACGGGATTCAAGGCGACGATGTCCACCGGCCAGAGCGCGCGCACGCGCCGATCCTACCCGCTCGTGGTCCGGCGCGTGCAGGGAGACTCGGGGAACTTCGCGGCTGTGACGCGCGTGTCCATCGCCGCCAGCGGTCGCGCCGCCGCGCCGTCGCGCCGCCTCGCCACCTCGCCCGACCGGGCGCGAGGGGGCTGGAGGCGCCGGCGGACATGGTCTATCGTCACGAGTCCGCCGATCGGACGCCGCGAGGCGCCGAGAGCCGCTCCAACGTCTCGATGGCCGCTGAAGGGGGTCTTGCCATGCGGATCGCGCTGATATCCGACATCCACGGCAATGAAGTGGCGCTCAGGGCCGTGCTGGCCAGCATCCGCGCGACGGGCGTCGATCAGGTGATCTGCCTCGGCGACGTCGCGACGCTGGGGCCGCGGCCCTCGGCCATCCTGGACATGCTGCAGGAGCTCGGGTGCCCCTGCATCCTCGGGAACCACGACGAGTTCATGCTGGATCCGGAGCTGATCCGCACCTACACCGAGGCCCCCATCGTCGTCGACGCGGTGGACTGGTGCCGTGACCGGCTGTCGAGAGACGAGCTCGCCTTCCTGCGCACGTTCCAGGCGCGCCTCGAGATCCCGCTCGACGCTCACTCGACGCTCCTCGTGTTCCACGGCTCGCCCCGGTCTCACATGGAGGATCTCCTCGCGAACACCCCGCCGGACGAGCTCGATCGCCGCCTCGAGGGCCACGCTGCGACGGTGATGGCCGGGGGGCACACGCACCTCCAGATGCTCCGCCAGCACCGCGGCACGCTCCTCGTGAACCCGGGGAGCGTCGGGATGCCGTTCAAGGAGTACGCGAACGGCGGGCCGCCGACGCTGCTCCACCACGCCGAGTACGCGACCGTGGAGGCGCAAGGCGGCGCGGTCAACGTCAGCCTGCACAGGGTGCCGGTCGACAGGGACGCGATCCGCGCGGCGGTGAAGGCCTGCGACAACCCCATGCGCGGCGCGCTGCTGCAACAATACGCCTGAGCGAGCCCGGCCGCTCCCGTCGGCCGCGGCGCGCGGAGACCAGGGAGCGCGAGCGCATCGAGGCCGCCCGCGACGCTGCGCGCTGCGCGCTGGCGCCGAAGAATCCCGCGGCGTTGGCGAGGCGGAGGGGCCCGATCCGCGTGCGGCGAGCCGCGGCGATCTGGTAGCCTCGAGGGCGCGCGCCGGAGAGCGATGGAGCCCCGATGACGAAATACGAGCATATCAAGCTGTCCTATGAGGCGTCCAAGGCGGCGATCGGCCAGGTCGCCGAGGAGCTCTTGCAGTGGATATACGAGCTCCGTGACCACATGGCGTGGCCGAGGGACAAGTGGGCGCTCAACCGGATCGCCGGAGACGCCCACGCCAACGGGCTCTTGCAGCGGTTCGTCGTCGAGAATCAGCCCGGCGTCGGCGAGGTCCTGAAGTGCCAGCTGTCCCTCACCGTCGAGGAAGAGCTGCCGTTCACCGTCGACTTCTTCGCGGTGGGCAGGACCGACAGGGGCCTCCTCGTCGTCCTCATCGGCGGAGAGCAGATCACCGTCAGCAAGGCCTCCCCCGAGGCCTTCTTCGAGAAGGCCGTGGAGCACATCCGGCAGCAGGCGAGGCGCGTGGCGAAGACGCGCCGCGTAGGAGCCATCGCCGGCACGCCCCACCGCCCCGCCTAGGCGAAGCGCTCGCCTGGCTGCTCAGGCGCAGCGCTCGCCTGGCCTGGCGCTCGGCCGAGCGCCACCGTGCAACGCTCGCGAACGCGATGACGGCGCCCCTGCGCTTCATCAACGAAATCCGCCGCACCAGAAACGAAAGCCTCACCCGTACAACGCCTACGTAAATTCACGGACCCTCGTCAGGAGATCCCTGGCCCAGCTCCTGCATAGCCCTGACCCTGGAGCGCCTGAGGGACGGTTTCCCCCCCCACACCGTCGGACGGGCGCTCTTTTTTCTTTTTGTCCGCGCCTCCGCCTCGGCACCCACGCGGGTGCCGAGGCGGGTCAGCGCGAGACGGCTTGCGCGAGGCCAGGGCTACCGCGCGCAGCGTGCGTCGCCGGAGAGGAGGCGCTTCGCCGCGCCAGCGATGGAGGCAGCGTCGAGCCCCGCCGCACGCAGGAGCTCGGCCGGGGTGCCCGAGCCGGGCATCTCCCTCACGGCGAGGTGGATGACGCGCGCGACGACGGGCTCTTCGCCGGCCAAGGCCTCGAGCACGGCGTCGCCCAGGCCGCCCTCGGCCCAGTGATCCTCCACGACGACGGCGTTTCCAGCCGTGGCCTGCACCGCCGCCCGGATGCCGGCGGCGTCGATCGGCTTGATGCCATACGCGTCGAGGATTCGAGCGGAGAGCCCGCTCGCCTCGAGCTCTGCGTGGGCCTTCAACGCCTCGTGGACGGTGATGCCGGCGGCGATGATCGTCACGCGATCGTGGGGTGTCTCGCGCAGCACCTTGCTCCCGCCGATGGGGAACGCTTCGGTCGCATCGTACAGGATGGGCGTCTTCTCGCGCGTCGTTCGGAGATAGACGATGCCCTTCTGATCGGCCATGGCAGCCACCAGCCGAGCTGTCTGATTGGCACAGCACGGATAGAGCACGGTGCTCCCGTGGACGGCGCGCATCATGGCCAGATCCTCGAGCCCCATCTGCGACGGGCCGTCCTCGCCGATGGATACGCCCGCGTGCGAGCCGCACACGCGGATATCGGCCCTCGACACCGCGGCCATCCGGAGGAAATCGTGGGCGCGCGTGAGGAAAGCCGCGAACGTCGACGCAAAGGGCGACCAGCGCCGGACGCTCAGCCCGACGGCGGCGGCCACCATCTGCTGTTCGCTGATGAACATCTCGAAATAGCGATCTGGATGAGCCTTCGCGAACTCATCGGCAAAGGTCGAGTTGTTGACCTCGGCGTCCACGGCGACGATATCCGCGCGCGCAGCGCCGAGCGCCTTGAGCGCGTCGCCGTAGGCTTTCCGCGTCGCGACGGCCGTGGAGCGCTCGTAGACGGGGAGCCTCAGCGGCCCGGCGGTGGGCCGCGGAGCAGGCTCACCCGGCGCAGGCGCCTCTGGCGTGATGACGATATCGCGCATGCCCCCCAGCTCTTCGATCGCCTTCGCGCACTGCGCCTTGTCGAGCGCCTTTCCGTGCCAGCCGTCCTTGTCCTCGACGAGGGACACGCCCTTTCCCTTCACCGTGCGCGCGACGATCAGCACGGGCGCGTCCGAGGCGCGGAGGGCTTCGGCGTAGGCGCCGGAGATGGCGGCTGGATCGTGGCCGTCGATCTCCAGGGCACGCCAGCCGAACGCGCGGGCGCGCGCCGCATAGGCCGCGGCGTTCCAGCCGAGGGGTGTCTGTCCGCGTTGCCCGAGGCGGTTCATGTCGAGGATGGCAATGAGGTTGCCGAGCTTCGTGTGGCGCGCGTGGTCGAACGCCTCCCAGATGGATCCCTCGGACATCTCGCTGTCGCCGAGCAACACCCAGACACGGTAGGGAGCCTTCTCGAGGTACTTCCCGGAGAGCGCGATCCCGACGCCCATGGGGAGCCCCTGACCCAGGGAGCCGGTCGCCACGTCGATCCAGGGGAGCGTCGGCACCGGGTGCCCTTGCAGCGGGCTCCCGAAGCGCCGGTACGACAGGAGCTCCGCGTCGGAGATGACGCCCGCCGCCTTGAGCATCGCGTAGAGCAGCGGGGAGGCGTGGCCCTTCGAGAAGATCACGTGATCGTTGTTCGGGTTCTCCGGATGGCTCAGGTCCCAGCGGAGGTAGTCGCGGAGGAGCACCGCCATGAGATCGGCCGCCGACAGGCTGGAGGTCGGGTGTCCGGAGCCGGCCATCGTCGAGCAGCGGAGGCTATCGACGCCAAGCTGCTGAGCGAGCTCACGCTGACCGTGAGCCTGCTCGGCGCTGCCTCGGTGTTGCCCCTCGGTCCGGTCGCGCCCGCCGCGCGGTTCGTGCCCACGCGGAGGCACCCCGTGGGGCGCCTGGGTCGACCGCTCGCCAGACGGCGCGGGCGAGCGATCCTTCTCGGCCTTCGCCGCTTGCTCTCGATCATCCTGCGCAGGCAGTCCCCGGGGGCGGCTCGGCGCAACGTCTTTCAGGGGGCTGCGTACATGCTTTGGCCGTCTCTTCTCGGCCGGCTTGGGGGCTTCTTGCGCCATGGCTTCACCTGACGCCGCCGTCTTGATGCAAGCAGGGCGCCACCAGGCACAAGGCTTGAGTCTGGCCACGACGATGACAGCCAAGCCTGCCTGCATGGCGCAATCGTCGAGCGGCCTGAGGCGTGCGTCGAACCGCCGAGCTCACTCACGCGCTGGTTGGCAACGACCGCTCAGTGACGCGTCCTGAGCAGCTCGCGTTCGGTGGGTGCGCTTCGCGCGCCGGTCGCGCGGTCACCACGGGAGATGCGAGCGCTCCGCGGCGCCGGGCGCGGGTCGACCGGGCGCGCGGCCTGCGCGGCGAGGGGGCGCGGCGCGGCCGCGGGGACGGAGGCCCCCTCGGGCGCGGGGACAGCGGCCTCGTCGGGCGCGGGGACAGCGGCCTCCACCGCCGCGGCGTCGCCCGATCTCGCTGCTCGGCGTGGGCTCGCCTGCGCCGCGATGCGCGCCTGCGCGGCGCGGACCACGGACGCGGCGCGCGCATCGACGCTCGACGCCCGCAGCGCGGCGGGGGCCTGGGCTTGCGCCCACAGCACGCCGGTCGACAGCACGACGCCGAGCGCCACGACGAGGCCGGCCGCGAGGCCGAGCTTGCCCCGGCGCGCGGGCTCGGCCCGCTCGGCGCGCGCCGGCGCCCCGGGCGGGCCGACAGCGGCCTTGTAAGCGGCGACCATGGCCTCGATCGAGGGGAACCGCTCCGTCGGGTTCAGGGCGAAAGCGCGCGCGAACCAGGCCGAGAGCGCCGGCGGGGCCTCCGGGTACAGCGCCGGCCGCGGCGGTTGCGCGCTGGCCAGGATCGAGGCGAGCACGTCGCTCATGGTGTGGCCCGGGAAGGGCAGCCGGCCCGTGAGCGCCTCGTAGGAGACGACCGCGAGCGCCCACATGTCCGAGTGCGGGTTGGTGTCCCCATCGCAGGCGTGCTCCGGGCTCAGGTACGCCGGCGTGCCCAGCACCACGCCGCCGAGGGTCCGGCGGGGAAAGTCGGCTGGCAGCTCCTTTCGGATCCACTTGGCGATGCCGAAATCCGCGACCTTGGCGCGCACCTCACCGCTGCGCTCCTCCTCGAGCAGCACGTTCGTCGGCTTGATGTCGCGGTGCACGATGCCGAGGCCGTGCGCGACGGAGAGGGCCTCTCCGATCTGGCCGAGGAGCGGGGCGAGCTCCGCCGGGGACATCCGCCCCCGCTCCTGCATGAGCTGCCTCAGCGACCGACCTCGAACGTGGCCCATGACGAGGTACGGGCCCGCGGCAGGGTCGTTGCCGACGTCGTGCACGGCGACGACGTGGTCCGTCTTCTGCGCCAGCTGCGCCGCGACCTGGGCCTCGAACCGGAAGCGCTCCAGCGCGGTGCCGGCCTGGCTCTCGCGCCGGACCGTGAGGAGCTTGAGCGCGACGTCGATCCGCAGGGCCCTGTCGTGCGCGAGCCACACCTCGCCCATGGCGCCGCGTCCGACCAGCCTCGAGAGCTTGTACCGCCCGGCGACCAGCTGGTTGCGCCGCGGGTCCTGGGTTACGTCGCCCCGCCCGGCTGCAGAAGAAGCGGGAGCGGCGTCGCCGGAGCGGTCAGAGCGCGCCGCAATGGCACGCGCGCTGTCCGCCATCGGGACATTGGCGTCAGATCGTCCACCGGAAGCCGATGCTTGCCACACGAGCGGTACCCTCCGTGCCGTCGCCGTGCCCAGGCTCGTTGACGCGCTGATGCGACAACGCTCCTGGACGCCGAGACCGGGGCATGTCAGCCACGGTACCACCGGGCGGGGGAGGCAGGAATCAGGAACGACGGAAGCGCCTCGCTCAGGAGTCTCCGGATCCACCATGAGGTGCGCAAGGGTGGTGAATCAGCGTCCTACGGCGCCATCGCCCCGGTCAGAACGTCATCGTGAGCGCGTTCGCCAGCCGGTTCGCCCGGCCATGCGGGAAATCATGCGGCGGCGCCGGATGATGCGATGAAGGGCCGCCGCCCAGACGGCCATCCATGCCGCCGGAGCGCCCGTCGGGGCGGTTCGACCGGCCATTCCGCAGGTGCACCCGCCGCCTTCATCGCCTTCTGCACCTGCGCTGTTCGATGTGCTGGAGCCGCCGCCGCTGGATACGGAGGATCCCGTGCCGCTACCGGCGCCAGCGGCCACGCAACTGCAACCGTTCGGCTGGCCGGGAGGAACACATCCCGCGGGGCAGCTCCCGGCATCATCGCCGTCGCATTCCTCGGGAGCCTCGATCTCGCCATCACCGCACTGGCTCGCAGGCTCACACGACTGACCCGGGCAGGAGCAGGTCTCGGAGCAGCCCCGGAAGCTGCTCCACATGCACTCACCCATCGCGCGTTCACGATTGCCCCCGTCCTTGTTGCTCCCATCGAGCTCGGGCACTCTCCCCGAGCCGGAGATACAATCTCCGCTCCCGTCAGGACCGTGGTCGGAGCCGTACTGGCCCCCGACGGGCGCGCAGGGATCCGGCTGTGTCAAGGCGCCGTGGTCGACCCAGCGATCCGCATAAGAGAGGAGGACATCCTTGTTGACCGGCCACGCCGCCGCGAGCGCAGGCATGAGCCGCACGAGGAGCGCCGAGTATTTCGTCGGTTTGGCCGTGTTGTCTTGATACCATCCGCCAGGCTCGAAGCCGCCGTCGATGTACCCATAGGGATCTCGGATCGTCCGGGTCGATTGATCGGAGAAGTCGTCCCAGTACTCCTCCTCCGTACCGACGGGCTGCCCCCACAGGGCGGTGCCGTTCTTGCCGGCGTAATAGCTGGCCGTCTCGAAGAATCGGCCCGCATCGACGGCCGAGAGGTCCGCCAGCATCGCCGGATCGGCCAGCATCGCGGCCGCGAAGGCATAAGCGAAGAGCTTGCCGCCGCCATTGCCGCCGCCGCCTCGGAACAGGCTGGTGCCCATCCTGTCGACGCCCCAGATGTCGATACCGTGCTGCACGTAGCCGACGAGCACGGGGAACTTGGCGGCGAGATCCTCCTCGGGCGTGCAGGGCGGCGCGCCGCAAACATCGGCGAGATGAAGCCAGGCGTAGACGTCGGTGTCGCGCGCCCAGATGTCGGTCGACCACGGCCTGCCGTCGGGGAGCGCGTCCTCCGGCGGCATGAGGTCGCACGTGACCGAATGGCTCGTGTAATCGAGGCGGAGGTGGCGCGTCCAGGCCAGGGCCGTCTCCAGCGAGGGGGTGTCGGTGCACGCGGCCTGCAGACGGGACAGGAGCTGTGTCTGCAGCGTGGAGGTCGAGAGCATGGGCTTGTTCGTGCCCATGAAAGGAGGACGAAAGGTCGTGCTCGGGTCGGCGGGCGGCGCGTCGATCACCGTGACAACCGCCGCGAAACGCCCGCACGACTTCTCACCGGCGCCATCGCAATCGCCCGACGGGTTGTCGGACACGTACTTCACGACGGAGCTGCCGGGCGGCGCAGCGTAAGGCAGGCTGATGGGCGGTGCATGGTCGTCGAGCCGGTCGTCCCACCGCTGCGGCCCGTCGGGGGAAGGGTTCACGTCCACACCGTGACGGCCGCCGGCCGCCTCGGGCGTGATGGTCGTGATGCTGGCGGCGCCGTTCTCGCTGATGACGAAGTACTCGCCCGTCGCATACTGACCGCAGGCATAGGCCTTATCGAAGCGGAACGTGATGTCGTTGCTCGGCCCCGATGGCGCCTCGTAGCGCAGGCAGGGGCCGCTCGAATCGGACGTGAGGGCGCTCGGGCTCCCTGAACAGCCGCAGTCCGCCCTGGCCTGCGCGTCAAGGAGAACAACCGCCGCCGAGGCGGCGAGTGCGACGGTCAACAGGTTGAGCTTCATCCTGTACACGACCTAACACGGGGCACGCGCTCGAGGGGTGCCGGTCAGCCCTCGTGCGCTGTTCTACGCGCGGCGCTGCCTCTGAACCGCGCGGGTAGCGGGAACGGAGGCGGCGCGTCCCGGGGCGGTCACGGCGAGACGCAGGGCACGCTCGGCGCCGCGTCCGGCGAGAGGAGCGGCGGCAGCCAGCGCCGCAGCACCAGGGGCACCATGGCGTCGTGGGGCATCGGCTCCGTCGGGACGAGCGGCTCGAGTTCGCGGAGGACGCCGGGCGCCGCAGGGTGCGCCTCGACGCCGCGCTCGAAGGCGCGGCGGAAGTCGGCGATGGGGCGCTTGGCCCAGGTCATCGTCTGCCACGACACGACGAGGTGCGTGGTCGGGCGCGAGCGGGCGAGGGGGAGCGCGACGTCGACGTCCATGCACGTGTCGATCACGAGCGCGGCGTGCACGGGGGTGGACGCGCGGAGCGCGGCCGCGATGCCGCCCGCCTTGTTGCAGCCGCCGCCGGAGTGGCCCGCGACGACGACGCGCGCGCGGTCGAGGGTCGCGACGCCGCGCAGCCGCGCGGCCGTGGCGTCGAGGAACGCGTCCAGATCGAAGGCAGGCCAGCTCGTCCGCGCGACGGCGACCGCCGCCGGGAGCACGGCGCTCGGCGCGGCGACCAGCATCGGCGGGATCCGGCCCGCCTCCATGAGCTGCGCCGCGATCCGGCGCACGTCGCCCTCCAGGCCGCCCCCCATCCAGCGGTGCTCGATCCGCGCCTCGTTGGTGCCGTGCAGGAACACGAGGATCGGCAGCGGCCGCGCGGGATCGGCGGCCGCCAGGCGGTGCACGAAGGCGCGACCCCGCCAGCGTCGCTCCGGCGGCACCGGGGGCGCGGCAGCCCCGGCCTGCGCTGCGCCCTGCTCGGCGGCGCCGCTCGCCGGCGCAGCCGGGTGCTCGTAGTCGTACGTCGCGCCGTCGAGCTGCCCGGGCGCCGACGTCGACGCCGCGAGCGCTGCGGCCGCCGGCGCAGGCTTCGGCTGCGCCCCCACGGCGCCCGGGGAGGACACGGCCGCGAGCGCCGCCGCGAGCGCGAAGGCGCGCGTCGCGGCCGCGAGACCACGCGTCGCGGGCGCGAGACCACGCGCCGCCGCCCGGGGGGCGCGCGCGCCCCCGCCGCGCCTGACGGCCGTCACTGCGGCTCCTCTGCCGGCGCCGCGCGGCCAGCGCCGGGCGCCGGGGCCTGCGACGGGGCGGGCGAGGCGCTCGCGTCCCGCGGGATCGTGCGCTTCCGCTCGAAGGCGCGGGTCGGGTCGACCACCTTGACGTCCCCGAGGCGGCTCAGCATCGGGCCGATCGCCTGGGCGTCGCCCACCACGACGATCGCGGCGTGCGCCGGTCGCACGTTGTCGTGCGCGACCTTGCCGGCGAAGGCCGGCGTGATGTCCCGGAGCTCCTTGCGGTAGCTCTCGTGGTGGTCGTCCGGCAGATCGAGCGCCTGCATGACGGCGATCTCGTCCGCGAGCCCTGTGGCCGTACCGAGGCCCAGGCCGAGGCCGGCCGTGAGCCGCCGCGCCGCGGCGTCGACCTCCTCCTGCGAGGGCGCCGCGGCCGCGAGCTGCTCCGCGTGCTCGAGCATCGCCTGCGCGGCGAGGCCCGTGCGCGCCGCGGGGACGCGGACGTGGGCCAGGAGCGGGACGGGCCCGTGCGCGACGTCGAGCGGCGCCGCGGACACCTCGCGCGCCGGCCCGCGCGGCTCGAGCAGCTCCTGCGAGAGGCGCCCGGAGGGGCCGCCGAGGACCTCGCCCGCGACCGCGAGCGCGGGCCACTCCGAGGCGCTGCGCTCGGGGCCGAGCACGCCGAGGAAGAGCTCGCTCTCGGCGCTCTTCGGGCGATCGACGATCGTGATCTTGAGCGACGCCGGAGGCACCGGATCGGTGAACGACAGCGCCGGCGGCTCCGCGCCGCGGCGGTCGGTGAAGGCCTTCTCCACGGCCGCGCGCGCGGCCTCGGGCGTCGTGTCGCCCGCCACCACCACCACCACGGTGTTCTTCGGGACGTACCACGCCGCGTGGAACGCGCGGCAGTCGGCGGCGGTGATCCGCGGGAGCTCCGCCGCTGTCGCGCCGAACGAGCCGTAGGGGTGCAGCTCGGTCGGGAGCGCGTAGAGGTCGCGGAAGAGGACCATCAGCGCTCCCCAGCGGCCGTCCGAGCGCGCGCGCTCCCTCGCCGCCTCGGCGGCCTGGGCCTTCAGCTTGGCGAGCTCCGCGGCGTCGAGGCGCGGCCGCTGCACGACGTGCCCGAGCAGCAGGGCCGCCTCCGCGAGGCGATCGCTGGGCGCGCGCAGCCCGATCACGGTCGCGTCGAGGCCTGTGTCCACCCGCAGGGAGGCGCCGAGCGACTCGACGCGCGCGAGCAGCTCGCGGCCGGGGAGGCCGCCCGCGCCCCCGCGCAGGAGGAGCTCGCCCGTGAGCGCGGCGAGCCCCGTGCGCTCGCCGTCGGCCGCGGAGCCGCCGCGGATGACCACCCGGACCTCCACGAGCGGCAGCGCGCGGCTCACCGCCGTGGCGACGCGGAGGCCGCTCGGGAGCTCGGCCCAGGCGATCGCGGGCATGCGCGCGGGCTTCGCGGGGCCGGACGGCGGCGGCTGCTCCCCGCGAGCGACCTCGGCCGGCGGCGCCGCTGGCGCAGACGTCGCCGGGGCGGGCCTCGCCGGCGCGCCCGCCTGCGCGGGCGGCTGCGGCGCCCGCCCAGCAGCGCAGCCGCACGCCACGACGGCCGCGAGCGCCGCGGTCCAGGAGAGCCAGGGGCGCGCTGTCCGTCGCCCGCGCAGGTCGCGTCGCTCGCTTCGCTCGTTCATCGCGTCACGCGTTCTCCGTCGCTCGCCTGTTCGCGTCACTTCTTCGTGGGCTTCGCCGGCTTCGTCGGCGCCGGATCCGGCGCGGGCCGGCTCGCCGCGCCGTGCGCCTTCGCCGGGCGCTCGCCCGGCGCGGCCTTGTCCGCGCCCTTGCCCGACGCGGCCTTGCCCGGCGCGGCCTTGTCCGCGCCCTTGCCCGACGCGGCCTTGCCCGGCGCGGCCTTGTCCACGCCCTTGCCCGACGCGGCCTTGCCCGTTCCCTTGCTCGGCGCGGCCTTGCCCGCGCCCTTGCCAGGCGCCGCCTTCTCTGCGCCCTTGCCCGGCGCCGCCACGTCAGCGTCCTGCTCCGGCGCCGCGGCGCGCGCCCCGCCTCCGGCCCGCGGCGCGCCGGCCGACGCGCGCGGCGGCGAGGCGGCTCCCGACACCCCAGGGGGATAGGTCTCGACGATCGTCCGGCGCGTCGGGCCGAGGTGCTCGCGCGCGACGCGCTGCACGTCCTCCCGGGTCACCGCGAAGTAGCGCGCGAGCTCCCCGTTCAGGTGGGCGGCGTCCCCGAAGACGAGCTCGTGCTCGCCGAGCGCCCGCGCCCGCGCGCTCGCGTCCGCGAGGCCCGCCACGAACGCCGACTGGAGCAGCCGGCGCGCCCTCGTCAGCTCGGCCTGCGAGGGTCCCGCCGTCGCGAGCGCCCGGATCTCGCCCTCGATCAGCTTCTCGACGTCGCCGACCCGGGCGTCCTCGGCGAGCCGCACGTCGATGGAGAAGAGATCGGGCCCGCGGTGGCCGTCGATCGCGACCCGCACCGACCGCGCGACCGCCTTGTTCCCGACGAGGAGAGCCGGGAGCCGCGAGCTCTCGCCGCGTCCGAGCAGGGAGACCGCGAGCGCGAGCGCGTGGTGATCCGGGTGCTCGGGCGGCGGCACGGCCCACCCGTAGAGGATCGACGGCGCGCGGGCGGCGCTGTCCCTCACGACGCCGGTGCGCTGGCTCGTCTGCTCGGGGAACGGCGCGTCCTTGAAGGGCGCGGCGGAGACGGCCGGGATGCCGTCGAAGTACTCGTGCACGAGCGCCATCGCCGCGCCCGCGTCGAAGCCGCCGGCGATCGCGAGCACCGCCCTGTTCGGGCCGTGGTGGGCCGCGTGGAAATCGCGGACCCACGAGAGCTCGGCGCCCGCGAGATCGTCCGCCTCGCCGAGCGCCGGGTGCTCGTGGGGCCAGTACCCCTGGAAGACGAGCTCGCGGAGCCGGATCGCGCCCTGGCCGTGGGCGGCGCCGAGGACCGCGCCGCGGCGCTCGAGCGCGTCCCTGCGCTGCGCCTCGAAGCCCTCCGCGCTCGGCGCGGGCGCCCGCATGCGATCGGCCTCGAGCCACAGCGCCAGCGCGAGCTCGTTCGCGGGCAGCACCGCCGTGTACGCGGTGCGATCGACGTCGGCCTCGGCGTGGAGCTCGCCGCCGCGCTCGGCGACGAGGCGCTGGGGCTCGCCCGCCGGCAGGCTGCGGCTGCCCCGGGCCATCGTGTCCATCACGAGGCGCGCCACGCCGCTCCTGCCGCTCGGCTCGTCGCGCGAGCCCGCGTCGTACGTCACGGCCACCGCGACCGTTGGCGAGCTCTCATCCGGGCTCAGCACCACGCGCAGCCCGTTCTTCAGCGTGACCCGCTCGACGGGCAGCGCGAGATCGAGCGGCGCTTCCGCCGGAGCCGCCGCGGCGCTCCTCGGCGCCCCCGCCATGTGCGCCGCCTTCCCGATCGGCGCGCCCCCGCCGCGCGCCGCCTTGCCGGCGGGCGCGCCCGCCGCCTTGCCGGCCGGCGTGCCCGCCGACTTGCCGGCCGCTACGCCCGCCGCCTTGCCGGACGGAGGCGCTGCCGCGGCGAGGTGGGGCGCGCCTGCGCAGAGCAGGCCGAGCGCCGCGAGCGCGGCCGTGAGGGCGCGGCGGGGCAGGGTTCGGCTCACGGTCGTGGACACCGCAGGGCGATAGCACGTCGCCGCCCGGGCGCGCGCGTCGAGGAGCGACGCGGCGCAGCGACCGCGCTTCACCCTGCCGGCCGACTCGCGTAGGCTCGCGCCCCGAGCTCACGACGTCACGGGCGCGCGCCGCGCGCCGCCCCGCGACGCCCCACGCCCAGAGAGAACCGCCGATGCCCGACGTTCAAAATTTGATCAAAGCCGTGATCGGAACGCTCGTCTTCGTTGCCGTCGGGCTGATCGTCTTCCTGCTGGCGTTCATGCTGATCACGAAGCTCACCCCCTTCTCGATCCGCAAGGAGATCGAGGAGGACCAGAACACGGCGCTCGCGATCGTGATCGGCTCGGTGATCCTGGGCCTCGCCTGGATCATCTCCGCGGCCATCCACGGCTGACGCGCGGGTCTCGGCGTTGGCCTCGGCCGGGCCCGACCTCCTCGGCGCGCTGCCGGCCGGGCCCCGCGGCGCGGCCCGCGGCGGCTTCATGTGGAGCCGCCGCGTCGACCTCGCGGTGTTCGGCGGCTCCGCGGCGGTCGCCCTCGCCCTCGCCGCGCTCTCGACGGGGGGCGCGCTCCCGGCCTGGGGCTTCCTGCTCTTCGTGGTCGGCGTCGACGTGGCGCACGTGCACACGACGCTCTTCCGCACGTACCTCGACCCGGAGGAGCTCCGCCGCCACCCCGCGCTCTACGCCGGCGTGCCGCTCGCCTGTTACGCCGCCGGCGTCGCGCTCCACCTCGCGTCCGAGCTGACCTTCTGGCGCGCGCTCGCCTACGTGGCCGTGATCCACTTCGTCCGCCAGCAGGTCGGGTGGGTCGCGATCTACCGCGCGCTCGCGGGCGAGCGCTCGCGCGTCGATCGCCTCCTCGACGACGCGCTCGTCTACGCGGCGACCGGGTGGCCGCTCCTTTACTGGCACGCGCACGCTCACCAACCGCGCGCGTTCCAGTGGTTCGTTGACGGCGATTTCGTGAGCGCGCCCTGGCTCGCGGCCGCGGTGGGCCCGCTCGGCGCGGTGTACGCCGCGCTCGCCGCCGCGTACGTCGCCCGCGCGATCCAGCGGGCCTGCGTCGACCGCGCGCCGCTCAACCTCGGCAAGCACGTCGTCGTCGGGACGACCGCGGCGACGTGGTACGTCGGCATCGTCGCGACCGACAGCGACTTCCAGTTCACGGTCACCAACGTGATCGTCCACGGGGTCCCGTACATGGCGCTCGTCTTCGCGTACGCCCGGGAGCGGGCCCGCGAGGCGCCGCGCTCGCTGCTCGCGCGGGTCCTCGCCGCCGGGCTCCTCGCCTTCCTCGGCGTCGCGCTGGCGCTCGCGTTCGTCGAGGAGATGCTCTGGGACCGGCTGGTCTGGCACGACCGGCCGGAGCTCTTCGGCGGCGCGCGGACAGGGGACGAGCCGCTCCTCGGGCCGCGCGCGCGGGCGCTGCTCGTGCCGCTGCTCGCGCTGCCGCAGGCGACCCATTACCTGCTCGACGCCGTGGTCTGGCGCCGTCGCCACACCCGCCCTGCCCAGGCGCGCGCGCTCGGGTTCCGGCCCGGAACGCTGGAAAGCGAGGGGGGCGAAGGCGGCCCGGGCCGCGCGGACGGCGCGCACCGCGAGAGCGCGACGGCCGCCAAGACGCGGCCGGCGAGCGGAGAGGCTTGACCCGCGGCGCAACTCCCGTAACCCTCGGCGCTTCGCATGGCTTCGCTCGCGGTGCCCGTGCTCCCGCCACGCCCCTCGCCCGCTGCTCGGCGCGGATCGGCGCCGCCCCCGCGTAGCCCGGAACCATGTCCGGAGAAGATCCGACGATGCTGAGGGCATGCAATGCGTGCGCGGTGTTCGCCTGCTATCGCTCCTGCATGCTTGCGCAGTCTGGAAGAGGTAACAGCGATGAGTGAACCCTTGCCAACCGACGGGCTCAACGGGCCGCGCGTGACGCCGATTCCCCCGAATCCGCGCGCCCCCGTCCTCCTGGTCGACGACGACGCCGAGCTCCGGGAGATGCTCCGCGAGATGCTCGAGTCGTCGGGCTACGACGTCTACTGCGCCAGCAACGGCAGGGAGGCGCTCGATCTCCTGCACCAGGCGGACCCGCCGCCCGGGCTCATCCTGCTCGATCTCATGATGCCGATCATGACCGGCGAGGAGATGCTCGCCGCGCTGAAGCAGGTGCACGCGCTCGCGGCGATCCCTGTGACCATCGTCTCCGGCCACGACGGCCCGCCCGAGGGCACGGCCTACCTGAAGAAGCCCGTCGACTTCAGCGCGCTGCTCGGCGTGGTCCAGAAGACCTGCGGCTAGCCCCTCCGGTCGAGCGCGGCCAGAACGTCGGCCAGAGCGTCGACCAGCGCGCCGACCTCGACCGGCGACGGCGACCGCGGGCTCATCGCCGCAAACGCGAGGAGCGCCACGACGGTCAGCAGGAGCGCGAGCGCGAACGCCGCGGCGAGGAACAGGATGCCGAGCGACGCGCGCTCGCTCCCGGCCTCGCCCGCGCCCTGGTCCGGGTCCTCGTCGCGCCGCTCCGGCTCATCCACGCTCCGCCCTCCGCTCGCCGGCTGTGCTTACCGCCTCGCGCCGGACGGCGCAACGGACGCAGCGAGGACCTCCGTGTCCGCCGCGCTCACCGCGCGCCGCGGCGTCCTCGGCGGACGCGCCCGTCCGGACATTGTCTGTCCGGAAGGGCCATCGCCGTCCGCCGCCAACGGCTGTAGGTTCGCCTCCTCGGAGGGCGTGAGAATGGCAGAAGGCCGCACCAGCGACGCTGCGGAGGAGAGCGGACAGGCGAGCTCCGATCGCCTGTGGATCCTTGTGAACACAAGTCTTCGTGAGTCTGCGCCAGAGCGCGTGAGTGGCCGCCCTCCCCGGGAAACCATGGTGATACGTGACGGCGATACCCTCCTTGTCAGCGTCGATGTCGGCCGGGGCCGCGGCAAGGCGCTCACGGTGCCATTCAACATGGTAGAGCTCGGTCGCCTGGAGGCGACGCTGGTGGTGCGGCTCGCGGCCACCTCCGCCCCGTGCGCCGCCTGCATCGACGAGAGCCTCGCCAGGGCGGCTCAGGAGCCCGGGGGGCTCGACACGGAGCGCGTCCTCCGGGCGGTGCGCGCCGCGATCGCCGGCTGCGCGCAGCGCGCGCACGGCGAGGCCGCCCGCGGCGCGGCCGACGCCGGCGGGCCTCCGCCGGAGAGCTCGGGCCCGCGGCCGTGGGGCGCGCTCCGGCTGGCGCCGCTCAACGCGCCTCACGTGCCCGCGGGGGGCGCGGCGGGAAAGGAGAGCGAGCTCGAGCTCCTGCTGATCATCTGAGTCGGGACTTCGCTCTTCCAGGGAGGCGCGCATGTTGACGCTCGATCCGGCGTCGCGGCGCGCGAATCCGGCTCAGCGCCCCGGCTCACCGAGCCTCCCGTACCGCCGCATCGCCTCGCGCAGCCGGTCGAGGGGGATGGCGTGGGCGACGTGGTCGTCCTGTCCGAAGGTCGTCGTCGCCATGGTCATCGCGTTGAGGATGGCCTCTTCCACCGCCTCTTCGGCGCCCTGGAACATCGGGTTCAGGCGCGCGTCGTCCACCTCGCGGAGACTCCGTGTCAGCCCGCCGGGCTCGACCGGCACCCGGTTGCCCGTCGCGAAGGCCAGAAACAGGTCGCCGCTCCCGTCGCGCGAGATCGTCCCTGTGCGCCCCACGGCGAGCGCGATGCGCCGCGCCACCCGCTCGAGCTGCCGCGCGGACAGGGGCGCGTCGGTCGCGACCACGGCGAGCAGCGAGCCTTCGCCGAGAAGTTCCAGCACGGGCAGGAGATCGCGGATCTCCAGCCCTACCGGCACCCCGTCGACCCGGAGCTCTCCGCGCGCCCCGAAGTTCGCCTGCACGATGGCGCCCACCGTGAACCCGCCCGCGGCTTCCGGGAGGACGCGCGACGCCGTCCCGATACCGCACTTGAATTCGTAGCAGATCATCCCCGTCCCGCCGCCGACCGCCCCTTCCTCGACAGGGCCCTCCGCGGCGCGCTCCGCCGCCTCGAGGACGTCCTCGGCCGACACGTGCAGCCCGCGCATGTCGTTGAGCGCGCTGTCGTCGCACTCTCCGACGACCGGTGTCACCGTGGGCTCGTCCACGCCGATGCCCGGATAGCGCCGGAGCATGTACTGGATTGCCCCGTCGAGGGCGCGCCCCACGGCGAGTGTGTTGGTGAAGACGATCGGCGTCTCCAGCACCCCGAACTCCCTCACATAGTGGAGGCCGGTCATCTCGCCGTTCCCGTTCAGGACGAAGCTCGCGGCGGGGACCTTGTTGTGCCAGAAATCATCGGACGTCGGCAGGATGACGGTCACGCCCGTGCGCACCGGCCCTTTGCCCGGGTCGAGCCGGCCGGCGCCGCGGCGATGGGTCACGTGCCCGACCCGCACGCCGGGGACATCGGTGATCGCGTTCAGCCTCCCGGTGGGCATGCGGCCTATCACGATGCCGAGATCCCGCGCGCGCCGGCGCGCCTCGCCGGCGGGCGCCGGGGGATGCGGACCAGCGCTCGGTGCGGGAGGGGCGGGTCGAGCCGCAGGGCCCGCGCAGGCGAGGAGCGAGGGCAGCAGGAGCGCCGCGGCGAGCGCAGCGCCGGAGCGAAGGCGGAGGCAACGCATCGGCGGGAGGATAGCTGACGGCGGTGCCCTCGAGCTCCGCCCAAACAGCCGCAGAAGAGTCCTTACGCGATCTGCCCGTCCTGGATGAGCGACACCATCTCGACCCCCCGGCAACCCCCAACCCCCCACAATCGACCTTCACGCCACGGCCAGCGTGCGGGAGGATCTGGCAGGAAATTGCCGCGCATCCCGCTCGCCGATGCGCTCCATCTCCCGGAGCCAGGCCGCTCGTTGCTCGGGGGTCCGCGTCTTCTGATCGAAGAAGGTGGTCTCGCGGACGGGCCCAAAGCCGACGAAGCGCAATGTCGCGTTGATGAACGAGGTGTGCACGGAGCGCCAGTGCCAGAATCGGTACCACCAGCCCGGGCTATCCATCGTGGTCACGACGCGCGCGCTGCGGCCGGCGAGCAGCCCCTCGGGCAGCGCGCTCCGCTTTCGATAGGCGAACGACCATCCTGGCAAGAACGTGCGATCGATGAAGCCCTTGACCAGCGCGGGTGGCCCTGCCCACCAGGTGGGAAAGAACCAGGCCACGTGGCTCGCGCGCTCGATGGTGGCCTGCGCCTGGCGGAGATCGGGCTCGAGCTCCTGCTTACCGCTGAAGCCAGCGCGCAGGTGCGGATCGAAGGCGAGCGAGCGCAGGGCCAGGAGCTCGACGCGGGCTCCGCCTCTCTCGAGGCCGCTGGCGTAGGCCCGCGCGAGCGCGTCGCTCAGGCTGTCGGGGGCGGGGTGACCTTGGATGACGAGGTGCATGCGTCCAATCTTGGCCATGCAGCAGCGTCTGGGTAGACGGTTCTGCGCAGGCGTGCCATGCGTGGGTGCATGGCACGCCCTCCCGCGCCCCCGCCCGCAGGCAGGCCGCTCGCCGACCTGGATTGGGCCGATCTGCGCCTCTTCCTGGAGGTGGCGCGCGCCGGCAGCTTCTCGGCCGCCGGCCGCAAGCTCGGCATCGAGCAATCGACGGTGAGCCGGCGCATGGCGGCCTTCGAACGGACGCTCCGGGTGGCGGTCTTCGATCGGCTGCCGGGAGGCTCCATGCTCACCCCGCTCGGCGAGCAGCTCCGTCGCCACGTCGAGTCGATGGAGGCCGGCGCCGACCAGTTCGCGCGCGAGGCCAGCGGCCACGAGAGAGAGGCCGAGGGCCTGGTCCGACTGGCGCTCACGGAGTCGATCGCCGTACACGGCGTCATCCCGCGCGTGCTCCCGGCGCTCGCCGAGAGGCACCCGCGCGTCTCGCTCCACCTGCTGACCAGCTACGAGGTGGCCGATCTGGGCCACCGTGAGGCCGAGATCGCCGTGCGCTTCTTCCGGCCGAAGAGCGGTGATCTGGTGGCCGCGCGGATCGTCACCCTGCCCACGGTGCCTGTCGCCCACCGCAGGCTCTCGAAGAAGGGCCGCGACGAGCTCGACTGGATCGGCGTCGATCTGGGCCGCACCCCCACCGTCGAGGACGACTACCAGAAGCGGCATGTAAGAAAGGCTCCGAAGCTCATCGTGAGCAGCTACATCGCCCAGATCGAGGCCGTGCGCGCGGGGCTCGGCGCCGCGGTGTTGCCGTGCAGCGCGCTCGATCTGGACGACGACCTGGTGGAGCTCGATCTGGGCCTTCCCGCAGGCCCGGTGCTCGAGCTCTGGCTCGTCACGCCGCGCGGCCTGCGCCAGGTGCCGCGCATCGCCGCCGTGTGGGGCGCCCTCGAAGAGCATCTCCAGTTCCTGAGCTCGCCGCGACGCGCGCGGGCGCGCGGGCGCTCGGCTGATCCTCAGCAGCGATTGCGGCTTCGGCCGGCAGGGCATGAGCCGAATGCGAGCAGAGACCCGCCCGCCAGGTAGCCTGTCCGCAGGCGAGCTTCGGCGTCGGGAACCCGTGGAAGAAAGGGACAGAGTCATGCTGGACAGGATCTGGGATCGCCATCGCGCCGCCGGGCTCGACGCGGCGGCGGCCGCCGTCGCGGCGCCGTCGCCGGAAGACCTTTGCTACCTCGCCATGCTGGCGTTCTCCGACGAGCGCTACGCGGACGCCGCGACCTTCGCTGCCCGCGCCGCGGCGGCCTCGCCGGGAGACACCCTGTTCCAGGCGGCCGCGGCGCACCTCGCGCGGGTCGCCCGGGAGGGGAAGCGCAATGTCTACGTGTCCGCGGAGGGGTTCGCCGCCTTCATCCGCGGCGGCGGCAATGTGCCGCTCTACCGGGAGACCAGCGCGGCGCTCGCCGGCCAGTACCCGGAGGCGCCGTTCGATCTGCTCGATATCGGCGCCGGCGATGGACTGGCGCTCCTGCCCGCGCTGACGCCGGCGGTGCGGCGGGTCACCGTGGCGGAGCCGGCGGCGCCGCTGCTCGAGCGTTGCGCCGCAGCGCTCTCCGCGCGAGGGGTCGACTTCGAGGCCTTCGGCGGGCGACTCCAGGATCTCGCCGCCGACCCCGGCATGGCGCCGCGGCGCTGGGCGGTGGCGCAGGCGACCTTCTGCCTGCACGCGATCGCTCCGGCCGAGAGGCCAGCGCTTCTCCGCTGGGCGCGCGCGCATTGCGATCTCCTGCTCGTCGCCGAGTTCGACGCGCCGCGCATGGACGAGCCGCTCTCGCCGGACACCGCGCGGCACGTGCTCGCGCGCTACGGTGAAGGGCTGGCCGAGTACGCCGGCGCCGATCTCGACACGGTCGCGCAGGGCTTCCTGATGCCGGTGCTCTTCGGCTATGTGGACCGCGGCGCCACCCGCACCACGTTCGAGCACCCCATCGACGACTGGGCGGCGCAGCTGCGCGAGGCCGGCTTCGCCCGCGTCGACCGAAGGCTGATCCATCGGTACTGGTGGGCGCCGGCCTGGATGCTGGCCGCGCGCTGAAGCGCCTTGCGGGGTCTCTGGTGCGCGAGCCGGCTCCGGGCGCTGACGGGGCCTCTTGTGCCAGAACGGGCCAGTTTCTCGCCAGATGTCAGGGTTCGCGGGCACCCCGCGCGCGGCGGCTCGGAAACAGACGAGCCCGCGATCGAGGCCAGCGCGGCACGGCCAATGCTGGACGGGGCGGCATGCAGCGAACCATCCGAACCTGCGCTCCCTTCTTCGTCCTGTCTCTGACCGCGATCCTCGGTTGCGAGACGTCCACCGATCCCAACACGAACCCCGACACCGGGGACGAGGAGTGCAGCGACTCCGACAGGGCCATCTGCGTGATCGCCTCGGACAAGCAGCGCATCTCGAGCCCGGACGTCCCTCCGGAGGACAAGACCGCGCTCGTCTCGGGCAACTCCGCGTTCGCGCTCGACCTCTACCAGCAGCTCCGCGAGGAGCCGGGCAACGTCTTCTACTCGCCCTACAGCATCTCGACGGCGCTCGCGATGACGTGGGCCGGCGCCAAGGGCGAGACCGAGACGGCCATGGCCGACACGCTGCGCTTCGACCTCGGGCAGGCCAAGCTCCATCCGGCGTTCAACTGGATCGACCAGGAGCTCGAGAGCCGCGGTCAGGGCGCCCAGGGCGCCGACGGAGAGGGCTTCCGCCTCAACGTCGTGAACGCGCTCTGGGGGCAGATCGGCTACTCGTTCGAGGCGCCCTTCCTGGACACGCTCGGGCTGCACTACGGCGCTGGAATGCGCGTCGTGGACTTCGTGGGCCACCGGCAGGAATCGGTCGATCTCATCAACGGCTGGGTCAGCGACCAGACCGAGGGCAAGATCGAAAAGCTGGTGCCCGTCGCGGCGATCACCGCCGAGACGGTGCTGGTCCTCACGAACGCCATCTACTTCAACGCGGCGTGGCGCACCCCGTTCGAGCCCACCGCGACGGAGGACGGCCCGTTCGAGACGGCCGATGGGACCGAGGTAACGGTGCCCCTGATGCACGGCAGCCTGGAGATGCCCTACGCCGAGGGCGACGGCTACCAGGCGATCGCGATGCCCTACGACGGGGACGAGCTGTCGATGGTGATCGTCCTGCCGGCGAAGGGCACGCTCGACGCGTTCGAGGCGTCGCTCGACGCGGCGAAGGTCGACGGCATCGCCTCCGCGATGAGCGAGCACCTGGTCGACACCACGATGCCCAGGTTCAAATTCGAATACGAGCTGAGCCTCAAGAAGACGCTGGAGGCGATGGGGATGGAGATCGCGTTCACGCCGGGGGTCGCGGACTTCACCGGCATCAACTCCAGCGGACGGCCCTACATCCAGGACGTCCTCCACAAGGCGTTCGTCGGCGTGAACGAGGCCGGCACCGAGGCGGCGGCCGCGACCGCGGTCATCGTCGGCGACGAGTCGGCGCCCCAGCCGGCGTCGCTCGCGCTCGTGAACCCCTTCCTGTTCCTCATCCGCGACAACGCGACGGGCAGCATCCTGTTCGTCGGCCGCGTCGCCGACCCCAGCGCGAGCTGACTCAGGCCTCGCCACGCCGAGCACAGCGTGCCGCAGCCGAGGGCGCTCGCGCCTGTCGAGGGTCCGCCTTCACGCCGAACGCCGCGAGGGTGAACACCGACATGATGGCGCCGAAGACATCGAGCCTCATGAAGACCGCGATCCCGACATGCAACCCGACCGTGGCCGCCACCCAGAGCCGCCGGGTCCGACGTGGCCAGATGAAGAACGGGTACCCGATCTCCACGAGCAGCACCGTCCACCCCGCGGCCACGGCGATCCAGGCGTGGTGAGCGAGCCACGAGAAATCGAACCGCCGGTACTCGGGCAGCATGAGCGATCGCCACATCGCGTCGCCGTCCCACCACGCCGCGCCCAATGCCTTCTCCACGCCGCTCGAGAGGTAGACGAGGCACAGGTGCAGCTGTACCACCCGCAGCGCGAGGCGCGCTGACGCGCTCGGCTCGGGCGGCGCTCGCCCAGAGACACGATCGAGCGACAGCGCAGCTCCAGAAGGCATGAAGATGAGGTAGAACAGGAAGATGTTCGCGAACTGATCTGCCCCGTAGTTCGTCCTCTCCGCGGTCATCATCAGCATGAAATGCAAGAGCCAGGCGCACGCCGCGGAGACCCTCGTCCTCCAGCCGAGCAGGAGGCCAGCCAGCGACAGCACGTAGAGGAGACCCACGCCAGCGATCACGGAGCTCTCACCGACCCCGAAGCGCGAGAGTGCATTCACGAGGTGGCCGATCCGGGGGAAGCCGCTCGCGCCAGACCCGTCGAGGAGCTGTCCCTGGATGATGCCCGAACGCCCGTACAGCTCGTCAGCGATGGGCGCGATCAGCGCCGCCTGCACCAGGAGCACCGACGCGAGCCCTATCCGGAGCGCCGCCAGGGGCCGCGCCGACGCGGGCGCGAACGCGAATCGCCGCACCGAGCCCCACAGGCGCGCAGCTGCCCCGCTGGCGTTGGGCAGGAGCAGGGTATAGATCGGCTGCCTCACGGCGTCGCCTCTTTGTTGATCTCGCCGGTGGCGAGCCGCGCCTTCAGGTTGAACTTGGCCTTGTATTCGACATTCCACCGCGGCTCCTTTCCCGCGCGGTACTCCGCCATCGAGGGCAGGTCGTAAATCTCGAGCCGGACGACAACGCTGTCCGCCTCTGGGTGCTTGGCGAACACCTTCGCTGCCCAGGACGCAACCAGGGAGCGCCTTACGGCCGGGTCCTGCTCATCCCAGAACATACCGACGATATTCTTGACGCGGAGGTCCGCTTCGCGGCTCACTCCTGTCTCCAGCGCCTCGGTCGTCAGGCTTCCCGCGCGATCCCTGACTTCGAAGGTGGCCCAGAGCAGGGGTCCGACGGTCGGAGCGAAGAAGGAATATGCGCTGCTGGCCCCGGAAAGCGCGCCATAATAGCCCACCGCACGCTCCACCCAGCCCTCGTACGGCAAGCGCACATGCAGCACACCCAGCACGAGCACCAGCCCGAGGTGGATCGCAGCGGCGGGAAGCACGAAGAGCACGCGCTTTTCTATGTTTCCTGTCTCGTCCATGGAGCTCACCCCCATGGATCCGTATTGCGCGCGGCGTGCCACCCGCCTTCGCCACCCACGTTTCCAATGCGTCGCCGCCGATCCGCAGAGCAGGCCGCGGCCGGACAAGGACGCTCGACGTGCGATGCCTCAGCGCAATCGTCCCTGATGCTCGACTCCGCGCCCGGCAAAGCGGACCCGGTATTCCGTGACGATCGCGCCCAGCGCCGTGCCCGTCACGGTAGAGCCCACTCCTGTCCTAGCGCCGATAGGGCCCATAAGGCCGATAATAGCCAGCTGCCGGCCGGTAGTAGCCGGCTGCCGGCCGGTAGTAGCCCGCCGCAGGCCGGTAGTAGCCCGCCGCGGGCCGGTAGTAGCCCGCCGCGGGCCGGTAGTAGCCGACAGCCGGCCGGAAGGCGTAACGCTCGCTCTCGAGCGACGGTGGCGTTGATGTCTCCTCGACGAGGTTCAGGTCGTCGATCGGCACCGTATTCGCCGCAGAAGCAAGCGCAGAGATCCCGCACACTCCTGCGCTGACCGCGATGAGCCCAAGAATCTTCACATGCTTCATTTGTCGGCTCCTTCTCTCTTCGGCTGCGCCCGTGGGCGCGTCGTTTCGTGACGTTGCGCCCACGGACACGAGGGTGCGCCCATGACGATGCAGGGGACGGGCCGGGTTCGACCGGCGCGGCAGGTGGCAGGCGGCTGATCGCAGCGCACAGATCATCCGTCAAATGTCGGCTGGCCAGGTGAAGGTGCGCGATGCGTGAGCAGCGCGCTGCGGCGCTGAATCATCCGCGGCATGACAGCCATTCATGGCCGTCAAGCACCTGCCGCAGCAGGGAACATCCAGCACCTCGAGAGACCCTGTTCAGGAACATGCGGAGGTCCTGGCGAGACGCCGTGAATCTGGCGTTTGAACGGGCGCCGAGCCACCTCGCTCACCAGGGCAGCGGTCCCTCCTCGTTCGAGAAGCTGCCCGTCGGCCCGTTCGCGTCGAGCAGCGCCAGCCGCACCGGCTCGCGCGCCCCTTGCTCCACGCTGAAGGCAACGTCATCGCAGGCGGAACCTTTACGGGCCGCATGAACCATTCCCCTGCCGAGGTACCCACCCGTCCGGTCTCATGGAGTGTTTGCGCCCCATGCGAAGCGCCGGCAGGTCAGGGGGCGGTTCGCAGGACAAGGATGTGCGCCTGTGCCGACGTGGGCCATTACTGCGTCGAGAATCCCGTGCACCGTGGCACATAATGCGCTCGCATCACCGAAATCACGCGCAATTCTCGCGAATGCGCCTGGCCCGCCGCTTGCTAATTGTGCCAGCGCGCCACGAGATCGCTGCGCTCTGCACGGGCGCAGCGTCCTGCGTCTTGCTGTCAAGAAGAGGTAGCCATGTCCATCCCGTTCAGAGCCTGCTCCAGCTGGCTCGTCCTCGCTGCGACCGCGGCGTCGATCGGACTCGTCGGTTGCGAGCTTGGTGCTGGCACATCCGGCCAGACCGGCTTCATCTCGGGCAATCCGACGGGTCCCCGCGGCGGTGATCCGGCGGGTGATGGCTCGGGCGACGGCAGCTCGGGCACGGGAGGAGGCGACGACCCGGAACCGGAGCCGGTGCCGCCGCGCGGCGGAGCCATCGCGGAGCGCGCACTCCGCGACGCCGATATCGTCCAGGAGAAGGACGGCAGGCTCTACGCGATGTCGGGGTACTCGGGGCTCAGCGTCATCGATGTCTCACGGCGCGACGGGCTGCGCGTCCTCGGGACCCGCCGGATGTACGGCTCGCCCGTCGCGATGTACCTGCGCGACGGGGTCCTCTACGCCCTGTTCTCCGGGTGGAGGCACGTCGTGCCCGACGCGCAGGGGGGCGGGTCCCACCGCGATTTCATGAGCCGCGTCGAGGTGCTGGATGTCTCCGATCCGGCGGAGATCCAGCCCGTCGGCTCGTTCGATCTGCCGGGCAAGCTCACCGAGGCGCGCCTCGCCGGCGACGTGCTCCACGCCGTGACCTACGAGCACGGCTCCTGCCTCGGGTGCGCCGCCGCGCCGAACACCACCGTCACCTCCCTCGCCGTCGGCGACCCGGCGGACATCGCGGTCATCGATCAGCGGAGGCTCATCGAGAGCGCCCCTTCGGGCTACTGGGGATGGCCCAGCGTGAGCGTCAGCGATGATCGCGTATATGTCGCCAGCGCCACATGGAACGGCGGCGAGGAGGAAGGGCGCGCCACCCTCCAGGTCGTCGACATCTCCGACCCCAGCGGCGCCCTCGTCGAGGGCGCGCGCGTCGACGTGACCGGCGAGATCGCGAGCCCCTGGCAGGTGGATGAGCACGACGGCGTGCTCCGCTTCGTCAGCCTGCCCGGCCCCTGGCAGCCCGACGCGAGGCCTGGCATCCAGACCTTCTCCATCGTGTCCTCCCAGGAAATCGTGCCCCTCGGCGCGACCGAGCTCGACGTGCATCCGGCCACGGAGCTGCGCTCGGTCCGCTTCGACGGCAACCGCGCTTACGTGATCTCGGAGCCCGTGAGCCCCGTGCTCACCGTCGACCTGAGCGACCCGGCGAACCCCGCCCAGGTCGGCGGGATCGAGGAGCCCGGCTCGATCTTTCACGTCGAGCCGCGCGGAGATCGCCTGTTCGCCCTCGGGCTCGCCAACGACAGCGGCGAAGGATCTCTCGCCGTCTCGCTCTTCGACGTCTCCGATCTCGCGAACCCCACGAGGCTGGAGCGCGTTGCCTTCGGCGGCAAATGGGCACGCGTCGCCGAGGAACACGACCTCATCCACGAGGCGTTCTCTCTCTTCGACGGCCTCGGCACCCTCGCCGTGCCCTACAGCGAACGGACTTTCGACAAGTCGTTTCCCGGCTGCGATCCCGTCACGATCGGCGTCCAGCTCATCGATTTCACGCGCGACACCCTCTCGAAGCGCGGCTTCGTCGCCACGCGCGGACGGGCGCGGCGCGCCCTCGCCAGCGGGGACCGGCTCGTCGCCGTCTCCGACCTGGGCGTCGAGGCCTTCGGCATCGACGATCGCGGCGCCCCGGCCAAGATCGCCGGTATCGCGCTCGCGACGCTCGCCGACAGCGCGGTCGCTGTCGACGACATCGTGGTCCGCATCGGCGCAGACGCGAATACGGGGGGCGGCGCCTGGCTCGAGATCGCGTCGGCCGCGAGCTCAGGCCTCGCCGAGCCGATCGCCAGGCTCGACGGCGCGGCGCTGTACACGGATGCCCCCGCCTGCCGGCACTACCTCGGCAATGCCCGCCTCTTCGCGCACGGACAGCACGTCTACGTGCTCGCGCAGACATGGGACTCCGCGTTCACGCGCCTCGCGATCGTCGATGTCGGGGACCCGGCCGCGCCGCGCGTGGTCGCCCAGCGTGATCTGCCCTTCAGCCCCGGCGCGCTGTACACGAATCCTTCCGGCGCTCTCGTGTCCGCGGGCGACTCCGTGGTTCAGGCCGGCAGCACCCTCGTGATCCGTGGCGTCAGCGATGACGGCTACTACGCTTTCGAGGAGGACCGGCCCCCTCACGAGGCGTGGCTCGATCTGCTCGACCTCTCCGACCCGCTGAACCCGCGGCACAGCTCGCTGGCGCTCCCGGACGGCGCCGGTCACACGGGCCTTCAGCTCGACGGCACCACGGTGCTCGTCTCGCGCTGGACGCCGCTGCCCGACGATCACTCCAGGGCGCGCTTCTATCTCGATCGCATCGACGTCGCAGACCCATCCTCGCCGGTGGTGCGGGCGCCGGTCAACGTGCCCGGCTCGCTGCTCGCGTTCGATGGCGCGTCGAGCAGGCTGCTCACGACGGATTACGAGACCGTCGAGACCCCGGTCGTGGGGAGGGAGGCGTGTGCTCACACCTTCGCGTCGAACGCGGCGTTCACGCCGGCGGCCGCCGGCGATGACGCCGGTCCGGGCGTGTGCAGGGGCACGCGGAGGACGCTCAAGCTCCTCGATCTCGGCGACACGAGCGCGCAACTCCTGGACGAGAGTCCAGTGGACGACACCGTGGCGGTCATGAAGGCGCTCGCCGGCGAGAACCGCGCCTTCCTGTCGGTGGAGGACGCCGCCCACGATGGAAGGTCCTCGATCCTCGTGGCCGGCGGGCTGCAGGAGGGCAGCCTGAACACCGCGACGCTAGAGGTCGCGGGCTTCGACCATAGCTATAGCCCGCTGCTCCTTGCGGACGGAGCGCGCCTCCTCGTCGTCGACAACTACTGGCCCATGCTCTCCGTCCTCGACGCGACCGACCTCACCGCGCTCTCGTTCGAGAAGAAGAGCGACCTCCCGGGGCATGTGGTCCACGCGACGCTCTCCGGCGACCGCGCGCTCTGCTCCTGGGGCTACGGCCTCGAGGCCGTGGACGTCGGCCCTTGATCCACGTCGCGCGGCCCGCGGCCGAACCGCGCCCGCGCCCGCCACACGAGAATCCGCGTCCTCCGACCAAGCCGCGTCGACCAGCGCTAATTTTCTTGAATGACCGTCCCAGTGGCATGTCTGGTGGCAAGCCGAAGTGCATCGCGAGGAGGCGAACGATCATGCGCAGAGAATTGGAGTGTCTCAGGCCCATGAATGGACTTGCACAGATGCGAACGTTGGCGATGGGTTGCATCGCCGCGAGCGTCCTCGGCCT
Source organism: Sorangium sp. So ce117 (assembly GCF_051524395.1). Taxonomy (NCBI): domain Bacteria; kingdom Pseudomonadati; phylum Myxococcota; order Polyangiales; family Polyangiaceae; genus Sorangium; species Sorangium sp. So ce117. The sequence goes on along the minus strand of NZ_CP150309.1, from coordinate 12,035,757 downwards.
CGCCGCGTGCGGCGACGAGGGGCAAACGAGCAGCAACGCTGGAGGCGCGGGCGGGCAAGGCGGTGTCGGAGGCGCGGGCGGGCAAGGCGGTGTCGGAGGCGCAGGCGGGCAAGGCGGCGCCGGAGGCGCGGGCGGGCAAGGCGGCGCTGGAGGCGCGGGCGGGCAAGGCGGCGCGGGCGGAGGGGGATCGAGCGCGTGCGAGCCCGGCGTTTCGGGGACGGCCACGCCCGTGACGATCCGCTTCCGAAACACAGGGGCGACCGAGCTCTCGGTCGGCGACACCCAGTGCATCTCGACGTGGATCGTGACCTCGTCGAGCGGCGCCGAGGCCCCGAGGAACCTGGCGAGGCCGCTGTGCGACGACGGGACCCCGATCTGCCCCGCAGATTGCCTCGACGCTGGCTATAAGCCGCTCCCGCCTCGAGGCGAGCTGACGTTCACCTGGAACGGCGTCATCTTCGAGAGCGTCGACGCAATGGAGGCGGGGTGCCCCGCGGCTCAGGCGGGCGAGCTGTGCCCCGCGATGTGCGCGCGACCCGTGGACGCCGCGCCGGGCAGCTACACGCTCAAGGCCTACGCGTACGACGGATCGACGCCGATTGAAGCGACGGTCACGTTCACGTACCCCGATATGGCCGAGGTCGAGGCGGTGTTCCGATAGATTGAACGGCTCGCCGGCGCTCGTCGCGGACCTCGGCGCGGCGCGCTCGCCGTCGTCCCCGCCTTTGCGCTCCTGGCTTGCGGCGCGCGCACCAGCCTGCTGGAGATCGAACCTCCGAGCGAGGGTGACGCGTCGTCAGCGTCGTCCTCTGCCGCATGCCCCTCCCGCGCGGGGGCAGAGCTCTATCCTCGTACAAACCTGGGCTCGAACCCGAAGCCCCTCACGAGGACCCGATGAAGCGCTCCACCCTCCTCCTCTCCCTGCTCGCCGCGGCGAGCTTCGCCTCCGCGTGCGGCGGCGGCGACGACACCGGCACCGGCGGCGGCGGCGGCGGCGATGGCGGCAACGGCCACGGCGGCGGCGACGCCGGCAACGGGAACGGCGCGCTCCTGTTCGGCCCCTACAAGGACACCGGCGTCAACATGAACTGGGACACCAGCGTGATCTCCACGAAGGTGTCGGGGACCCAGGCCGTGTTCGCCGACGACCTCAACGCCGCAGGCGGCAACGTCGTCAGCCTGGCCTTCGCCACCGGCGAGTGCGGCAACGAGCGCTGGGGCGGCGTGCCCGGCGCGGCGATGGCCGCCGCCAACGTCCCCGTGCTCGAGGCCGCCGGCGTCGGCTACATCCTGTCGACCGGCGGCGCGGCGGGCTCGTTCACCTGCGGCTCCGACGCCGGCTTCGGGGCCTTCCTCGATCGCTGGGCCGGACCGCACCTCATCGGCGTCGACCTCGACATCGAGGCCGGCCAGTCACCCCAGGTGATCGCGGCGCTGGTGCAGCGGCTCGAGACCGCGCACGCCGCGTACCCGAACCTGCGCTTCAGCCTGACCCTGGCGACCCTCGCCAGCAACGAGGGCGCGTCGACGGCGCGCTCCCTCGGCAGCAACATCCGCTCGAGCCTCAACGTCCTCGGCGACGCCGCCATGGCCGCCGTCGCCGACGTCTTCGGCTTCGACGGCAGCGCGGCGACCTGGCCAAGCTACGTCACCGTCAACCTGATGACCATGAACTACGGCTCGCCCGGCCCCGGCGTGTGCGTCGTGTCCGGCGGCCAGTGCGACATGGGCCAGTCGGCGATCCAGGCCGCGTACAACCTGCACGATCACTTCGGCGTGCCCTACGCCAACATCGAGCTCACCCCGATGATCGGCGGCAACGACGTCCGCGGCGAGCTCTACACGCTGACCGACGTCGACGAGACCGCCGCCTTCGCCAGGTCCCAGGGCCTCGCCGGCGTCCACTACTGGTCCTACGACCGCGACGTCGACTGCCCGATCGGCGCCGCCTCGCCGGTGTGCAACTCCCTCGGCAACGCCGGCACCCGCGGCTTCCTCGCCCGGTTCCTCGCCGCGGGGCTGTAGCCGGCGCTCGAAGCTGCCTTCGTCATCGTCGTCGTCGCGGCTGCGAACGTCTACGGAACCGGCGCCGGCTCGAGCGAGAGGATCATCGGGGCGCGGCGCTCCGCGAGGGTTCGAGAGGCCCGAGCTTCAGGGAGCGAGCTGGGCGAGGAAGGCATCGCCAGATCCGAGCAACGGCGTGGGCGTGTCGGTGAAGGTGCTGCCGCCGAAGCTCACGCTGTCCATGAATTCGCCCGTGATCGCCACCCGCCCATAGCTATCTACCGCAATGCCGTTGCCGAAATCGTTGTAGGCGCCGCCGTACCTTTGGCTCCAGATGTGGGAGCCGGTGTCGTCAAACTGGGCGACCGCGATATCGCTGCCCCCGGCGCTGGTCAGCGTCGAGCCGCCGAAGTCGATGCTGTTCCTGAAGTATCCGGCGATGCTCACGTTTCCTGCGCTGTCGACCGCCACGCCCATGCCTCTCTCCTGGTTATCGAGGCCCGTGTCGCCGAACTGGCTGCTCCAACCATCGGTGCCGGCGGCGCTGAACTGCACCAGGAACATATCGCTCTGATCGCCTGCTGGGGTGCTGAGCGTCGCCGTGTTGCTCCCGAAGTCGATGTCGCCGTCAAAGTAGCCGATCACGTCGACGTTTCCAGAGCCGTCGATCACGACATCGGTGCCGATCGCATAGTAATCATCACCGAACCTGTTGCTCCAGAGGTGATCGCCGTCGGACTCGAACTTTGCCACGAACGCGTCAGAGCGACTGTAGTTGAGGTCGCCTACCCATCCGCTGTTGCTGCCCAGCGGGCCACCGCCGAAATCCACATAGCCGGCGAACCGGCCGGTGATGGCGAAGCTGTCGTCGCCTGGATCCACCGCGATGCTGAAGGGTGCCGCGATGGCATAATTGAACCACCCGAAGAACTTGGCAAAAATTGGGCTTCCATCGCTACCGTCGAGCTTCGTCACGAAGGCGCCGACATAGTCTGTGTAACTGGCGTCAAGCCCGATCTCGACGTAACCGCTCCCGGCGCCGGTCACGACGACGTCTCCCGAAGAGTCGACGGCGACGCCGTTGGCGTTTGAATAATCCGATGCGCCATAGCCGCTGAAGACCTGGCTCCAGACGTGGTTCCCGCTGCTGTCGAGCTTCACCACGACGATGCCCATGCCGTCGCCGGCATAGATGGATCCTCCGCCGAGGTCGACGTACTCCGCCTGGGAGTAGCCGGCGAGGTAGATGTTGCCGGCGCTGTCGGCCGCAATGTTCTCGAAACCGACGTCATCGAAGCCCTTGCTCCAGACGTGAGCGCCGGAGTCGTCGAACTTCGCGACATAGGCGGCGATGGTCGACGTGCTCACAGCGGCCGCGCCGCCAGCGCCGTCGAAGTCCACGCTCCCGGAGTATCCGAGGGATCCGACGGTGATGACATTATCGGAGCCATCCACGACGACATCATACGCGGTCTGGTGCCCAGACGCGCCGAAGGCCTTGCTCCAGCTGTGGGACAACGGCTGCTGTGCGGTCGCGACTCTCTCCGAGGGGTCGGGCCCGTCCTCGCCCAACGGCATGCCGCTGCAAGCGGTGGTCGCGGAGGCTGCGTACATGAGGCCAACCAGGATGAGCCGCTTCGTTCGATTCATGACAATCAAGCTCCCTCTCCTTGCTTCTTCTTCACTGCAATCGTGGGGTATCCGACAACGACGCGACCGCGCCGCGATGAGCGCGTCGCGAGCAGGGCTCGACGGCGACGGCCAGCGAGCGCGTGCAGCGCGCTCATGGGTCGCTGTCTGCCGATCCGGCGCTCTCCTCAGCCTCTGGCGAGGGGAGGGCGGATCTCGCGAACCCTGGCGCTGCACGGCGTGCCAGACAGACCGCTTCCAGTAAGACTTAACCTTGAACCTGAAAAGTAATATAACTTAGTATTGGACACAACAAAAATGTTCGGGTCAGCCCGTGCTCGTGGCGCGTCGCAGCCTGAGCTCCAGGCCGAGGTCGCGCGCCGTGCCGTTCGCGGAGGGCGTGGGGCTGGAGCGCCCCTCCCGGTTCCGAAAAACGGGTGATGGCGGCGGCGAGGTGCGGCCACACAGCCTCGACCGTCACCTCGGAGGTACCGGATGCGATGTGGGACATGGCTGGCGCTCTTCGCTCTCCCTGCGCTCGCGGCGTGCGCGGCGGTTCCAGACGAGCCGCCCCGCGCGCTCTCGGTGGAGGAGCCGCCCGTGGCCTCCGACGCCGGCGAGGCAGCCGCCTGCAGCGCCCTCGCGGCCGCGGGGCCCTCGCTGAGCCTCGCGCAGCCGGGCACGGACCTGCTCGATCCTCAGTGGGTCCTCGGGGCCACGGACGCGCCGGTCTATCTCTACACCTCGTCCGCGACACCGACGGAGGGCCGGGTCGTCCAGCGGGTCGCCCTGGATCCCTGGTCAGCGCAGCCGCCCGCCTTCAGCGAGCCGGCGCTGGCGCTGGACGCAAAACACCAGACCATCCCGGGCGAGGCCTTCGCGGTGGAACGGCTCTATCCGCTCGACGACGATGACAACTTCGAGTCCGTGGTCGTTTACCGAGAGCGGTATACGACCGTCTTCCCGGATCCCCTGCCGCCAGGCGGCTTTTTCAGGACCGCGCGCGCCTGGAGCGAGGGCAGCGAGCCCTTCTCTTCATGGTCGCAGCACGTCGGCACGCACTACGGCGAACGCATGGTGTCGTTTCGTTCCTCAGGGGTGGAACAGCTCGCGATCACCGAGGTCCACGAGCCCGGCCCGCGGTACGCGATGATGGTCGGCACCGTGTCGAAAGGGGTGGGCAGCTCGAGGACCGGGATGTACGTCGGGTGCGCAACAACGCCCATCGCCTTCGATGCGGCATGGTGGAAGGGAGTGGATGAAGAGGATACGGGATGGGTGCTGCGCTACTGGCTCTTCGGCGCCGCGCTGGGCGCGCCCACCGACTGGACGCCCGGGTGGCGTCCGTGCGACGTGAAGTACCCGGGCGTCGGACCGGCGACGACCATTTACCTGGGGCGGTACTCCGCAGACGGCATCAGCATCGGCCTGAACGGCAACGCGATGGCCTCGAAGGAGGCGATCCACGAGGCCGCGCCGGTCGCGCGCCTCCGCATGGCCCCCCGCCCGGACGGCGCGTGGCTCGCCTGGACCCTCGCGCCGCTCGAGGACGCGCCGGGCGCGCTGCGCGTCGCGCGCATGACCCCTTCGGGGGAGATCGCGCTGCCCCCCATCACCGTCCCCTCGTGCTCCACGCCCGTCGCGGGATCGCTGGCCGCCGAGCAGGTGGACGGAGACCTGGTGGTCGCGGTCGTCGAGACGAACACGCACGGCAAGGACCGGATCGTGCTCCGCCGCCTCGACGCGGAGGGCACGTTGACCTGGATGACCACCCTTTTCCCGGGAGGGAAGGTGGAAGGCAGCCTGTCGATGCTCGCGCAGCGCGGTCGCGGGCTCCTGATCGCGTGGGCGGAGCGGCCGTCGAGCTCGTCCGCCTCGCAGCTGCGCGCGGTGCGCCTCGGTTGCGCCGAGGGGTTCGCCCCCGCCACGCCCGTCTGCGAGACCGAGGACGTGATCCCCCAGTGACGCGGCACGCGGCACGCGGCGCGCGGCCGCCGGCCTCCGAAACTTGGCCCGCCTTCGCCCGGCGTGCGAACCCCGAGCCCGGAGACCTCTGCAAGGATGACCAGCCCTCGCTCCCACGCCGAGCTCGTCACGCTGCGCAAGCTCGCGCAGGACCTCGCCGCCCAGCGCAAGGAGCGCCTGTCGAGCGTGCACCTCCTCGCGGCCATCGCCCTGAGCGGAGGCCCCGCCGCGGATCTGCTCCGCGATCGGCGGCTCGACGACGAGGCCCTGCTCAAGGCGACCCGCTCGGTCGACGACGAGGGCCCCGACCCGATCGGCCGGGCGATGGGGGGCGCGCGCGACGTCGCGAAGCGAGCGACCGCGAAAGAGCCCGCGGCGCTCCACCTGCTGCTCGCGCTCCTGTCCGACCGCAGCTCGGCCGCGCACCGCGCGCTCACCCAGTCGGGGGTCGACCTGGCGCGGCTGCGGACCGCCGCGCTCCAGATCGCGCTCGGCGTGGTGCAGGCGCGGCGGACACCCGCGCGGCTGCTCCACGACGGCGGCGCGCCGGAGACGCCGCCCGCGCCGGCCGCGGCGAGCACGGCGCGCCGCGCCCGCGGCGAGGCCGCCGATCCGGCGCGCTCGCCGCGCTCGCCGCGCACGTCCCAGGAGCTGCGGCCCACCAGGGGCGCAGGCGTCGCCGTCCCGGAGCCGCGGCCCGCCAAGGGCGCCGGCGTCGGTGTCCCGGAGCTGCGGCCCGCCAGGGGCGCCGGCGCGCCGGAGTCACGGCCCTCCAAGGGCGCCGGCCCGGGCGTCACCGTGCCGCTGTTCCCGCCGACGCCGCTGTTCCCGCCGGGGCGCCCCCGCCCCGCCGCGGCCCCGGCCGACGCGCTGACCTCCGCCGAGTCGATCGCCGCCCTCACGCCCACCCCCTCCCCGGCGTCCTCGGCCTCCCCTGCCCCCGCTTCCGCCGCCTCCCCCGCGCCGGGGCGGCCGTTCCCGCCGCTCGCGCCGCCGACCGCCACGAGCGCCGCCGCGAGCGCCGCCCTCGCGGCGCGCTTCACCCTCGACCGCGCGCGCTTCCCGGCCCTCGCCTCGCTCGGGCACAACCTCTCGCTCGCGGCGGTGCAGGGGGAGCTCGAGCCGATCGTCGGCCGCGAGCACGAGATCGAGCAGGCGCTCGACGTCCTGGCCAAGCGCCACGCGAACAACCCCTGCCTCCTCGGCCCGGCGGGCGTCGGCAAGACCTCGGTCGCGCGCGGCGTGGCGCACCGGCTCGCGTTCGACGAGCGGGAGCCGCGCGTCGTCGTCGAGCTCGTGCCCTCGGAGCTCCTCGCCGGCACCGGCGCGCGCGGCGCGCTGAGCGAGCGCCTGTCCGCGCTCCGGTCCGAGGTCCGCGAGGCGGGCGGGCGGGTCATCCTGTTCATCGACGGCCTGTCGGAGCTCTTCGGCAGCGGCGCGCTCGACGAGGCGATGGCCGAGATCAAGCTCGCGCTCGCCCGCGGCGAGCTCACGCTGATCGGCACCGCCACGCCCGAGGAGTACAGGAAGAGCATCGAGGCCGACCCGGCGCTCGCGCGGCGCTTCACGATCGTCGAGATCGACGAGCCCGAGGAGGACGAGGCGTTCCTGCTGCTCCAGAGCGTCGCGGTCGGGCTCGGCGCGCACCACGGGCTCGCGTTCACGGACGAGGCGCTGGCCTCGGCCGTCGCCTGGTCCGTGCGCTACCTGCCCGGGCGCGCGCTGCCCGACAAGGCGCTCTCGATCCTCGACCTCGCGGGCGCGCGCACGCGGCGGCGCGCGTCATCGACGTCAGGCGCATCAGGCGCGTCGCGCGCGGCGCTCCGTGAACCCGCGCAGCCCGCGCGGCAGGTGGGCCCCGCCGAGGTCGCCGAGGTGGTCTCCGAGCTCGCCGACCTGCCGGTCGAGCGGCTTCTCGAGACCGATCGCGAGCGGATGCTCTCGCTGGAGACGCTGCTCGCCGAGAACGTCGTCGGCCACAGCGAGGCGCTTTCGCGCATCGCGCGGGTGCTCCGCCGGAACGCGGCCGGCCTGCGCGCTCGCCGCCCGATCGGATCGTTCCTGCTGCTGGGGCCGACCGGCGTGGGCAAGACGGAGACGGCGAAGGCCATCGCCGAGGCGCTGTTCCACTCGCCCGACGCGATGACGCGGCTCGACTTCTCCGAGTACGCGGAGTCGCACGCCGTCGCGCGCCTCGTCGGCGCGCCGCCCGGCTACGTCGGCCACGAGGCGGGCGGCCAGCTCACCGAGGCGGTGCGGCGGAGGCCCTACCAGGTGGTGCTGCTCGACGAGATCGAGAAGGCGCACCGCGACGTGCTCGAGGCGTTCCTGCAGGTCTTCGACGAGGGGCGCCTGACCGACGGCCGAGGCCGGCGGGTGGACTTCACGAACACGGTCCTCGTGATGACCTCGAACCTCGGCGCGGCGGAGGCCGGCGCGCTCCGGTCCGAGCGCTCCGTGGGCTTCGCCCGCGCCTCCTCGGCCGTGTCGCCCGAGCGCCTCGGGGAGACGATGCTCGCCGCGGCCCGCGCGACGCTGCCGCCCGAGCTCTACAACCGCATCGACGAGGTCCTCTGCTTCGCGCCGCTCACGCGGGCGGACGTCGCCGAGATCACGCGGCGGCTGCTCGGCGGCCTGGAGCGCGAGCTTGAGGCGCGCGGCGTGGAGCTCGAGGTCGAGCCCGAGGCGATCGACGCGCTGCTCGACGCCGGGGGGTTCGACCCGGAGCTCGGCGCCCGGCCCATGAAGCGCACGATCGCGCGCCTCGTCGAGGCGCCGCTCGCGGAGCTCATCCTGCGCGGCCAGCTCGAGGAAGGGTCGGCGGCGCTCGTGGGCGTCGAGCAGGGCGAGATCGTTGTGGACGCGATCGCGCGGGCCGGCGAGCGGCGCTACGCCGCGTGCTCCAGCTGAAGCGCGGCGCTACGCCGCGTGCTCCAGCTGAAGCGCGGCGCTACGCCGCGTGCTCCAGCTGAAGCGCGGCGCTACGCCGCGTGCTCCAGCTGAAGCCCGAGGGCCCTCGGATCGAAGTACGCCTTGAACCTCCTGATGGCGCCGGCCGGGTACTCGATGACGCTCACGCCGTCGTACGAGAAATCCCCTCCATTGACTAGCTTTCCACGGCTCGTCCACTCGAGGATGGCGGCCTCGTCCGACTCGACGATGCACCGGAACTCCGACCGCACCTCGACGAAGGTCTGCCGGTAGCTGCGCCAGAAGTTGCGGGCGCCGTCGGGGCCGTGGAGCGGCCTCGAGATCGTCGAGTTGCTGAGCTCGGCGTCGGGCGCGAACAGCCGCGCCATGGGCTCGACGTCGCCGCTCTCCTCGATCCGACGCAGGGATTCGATGAACTCGCTCGCCTTGGACATGGTGCCTCCTGCGGTGCTGGTGCGTGCAAGGCGCGGACCTCTCTCAGTGCGCGGCGGAGCGCTCGTGCCGCCGCGTGACGACCGCGACGGCGACGGCGAGCAGCGCGGCGAGCAGGACCCCCCCGCCGAACGCGAGGCCGATGATCCAGGGCTGCATCGCCCTCCCCAGGCCGTCCGCGAAGCCCGTGGCGGCGGCGCTGCTCGCGCGCTCGATCGCGGCGCTCGAGCAGCCCGGGTCGCCGGCGGGGCACCCGGCGAGCTGCTCCATGAGCTCTGCCGTCCCCTCGCGCGCCGCGGCCCTCGCCGCGGCGCCCGAGCCCTCCTCGACGAGGGTGACATTGCACAGCCGCGCCGTGCCTTCATCAACCGTGCCCGCCGCGCGCCGTACGGAGCGCGCGCTGCCCCGGTCCCCGCTACGGCGGCCCCGCCTCGATCGCCCGCCGGTACCGCTCGCGCCTGTGCGGCTCGCGCAGGATCTCGTAGGCCTCGTCGAGCACCTCGATGACGAGCCGCACGTCGTCGAGCAGGTCCACGGTCGCGGCGGTGAGCAGGGCGGACGGCTCGAAGGCCTTCCTCAGCGCGAGGTACGCGCGGCGGATCTCGTAGTTCGTCGCGTCGCGCGGGATGCCGAGGATCGAGAAATAGTCCCCGTCCTCCACCAGCGCGAGCCGCGCCCGCACGCGCTGCCGGATCGCCTCCTCGTCGAGCGGATCCTCCACCGGCGGGGGCGGCGCCTCGGTGATCGACGGCGGGATGAGGACGTCGAGCACCTCCAGGCACACGAGCGCGTAGAGCACGCTCGCGTTCTCGGGCTCCGCCACGCTCACGAGCTCGCCGACGCTGCGCCCGCGCGCGGTGCGCACGAGCTCCTCCTCCTCGCGCCGCAGCGCGCACTCGCCGAGCAGGTTGCGCCGGACGCCGTCGTCGAGGCGCGCCCCCGGGCCGCCGAGGCGGCGCAGGGCGACCTCCGGGGCGATCACGCGGCGGATCGTCTCGACGAAGACCTCGGCGCCGGTGGCGCCGCCGAAGACGTTCGGCTCCGCCTTGAGGCGGCCCGGCGGCTCGGGCTCGAGGTCGCACGTGCCGGCCTCGACGAGCACGACGTGGCCGATGACCCACTCGGCGTGCGCGCGCAGCACCGGCCAGAGGTCGTCCTGGCCGAGGTGGCCGTGCGCGATGAGCGCCGCGCCGGCGTGCCGGCCCGAGGCGGGGAGCTTGCCCGCGAGCCGCGCGGCGACCTCGCGCTCGAGGTCGCCGCGCCCGACCAGGAAGGCGAGCAGCGTCTCCTCGGGGATGCTCGAGCCGGCCGTGACGAGATCGCCCTCGTGCAGGACGATGCGCCGCGCGCCCTCCTCGGTCGTGATCGCGAGGGCGCCGGAGGTGCGGCTGCCCACCGCGCGGGCCAGCGCGCGCGGCGCGTCGCCCGGGCCGAGCACCGTGGCCGAGGACGCCCCGCCGGAGCTCGGCGCCTCGTCGATCGGCTCGAGCGCCATGGCGCGGCCGAGCCCGGCCGCGGTGACCGTGGCGGGCGCGGGCGGCACCAGCGGCACCAGCGGCAGCGCAGGCCCACGCAGGGACGCGCCGGAGATGGCCATGGACGGCGGAGCGGGCAGGTGCCCGCGGCCGAACGCGGCCGTGCTCGGCCCGGCAGACGGGCTCGGCGCCAGGAGGCCGCGCCCGAGCGAGCCGGCGCCCGCGCTCGCCGGGACGGGCCCGCCAGGAGGCGCCGGGGCGCGCCCCGCCGGCGCGGAGCGGGCCTGGGACGGCACGGGCGGCAGCGGCTCGGGCTCGGCCCTCCCGACGGGCGACAGCAGCGCGGTCTTCACCTCGACCGAGGGAGGCGACACGAACGCGACGCCTGGAGACGGCGGCGACGGAAAGCCAGGCGCGCGGGCGTCGCGGGCATCGCGCGACCGGGGAGGCGGCTCGGTGACGCGCTGGCGCAAGCTCGGCTCGACGCGGCCGGACGGAGCGCGCGCCCAGTCGACGTCCTCGCCGCCGCGCGCAGGGCCGGCGCGGTCCCACGCGGGCTCCTCTCGCGGCGCGGGCGATGGCGAGGGCGACCGATCCCACGCGGGCTCGGGGCGCGGCGGCGGCGACGCGAAGGCGTAGGGCCGCCCCGCGTCGCGCGGCGTCGGCGGCGCGGCGTCGCGGCCGCCGCTCCGGCGCGCGGGACCGCCGTGATCGCGCTCCTCCCTGCCGTACGGGTGCGCCTCCCTGTCGAGCGAGAGCGCCGCGAGCTCGGGGCCCGCGCGCTTCGTCGCGTGCGCCCCGTCGAACGCGGGCTCGGCGTCGCGCTCGTCCTCGTGCTCGTCGCCCGGCTCCGCGAGCTCGACGAGGGAGTCGCCGGGCCCCGTGTGCTCGGCGCGGGTGGCCGCCGGCTGCGGCGCGGGTGCGACGCCGTACGGGCCGTCGCTCGTCCTCGGCTGCGAGGGCGACCCGGCGGGCACCGGGGCGACGGCCGCGCTCGCGCCGGTCCGCGGCTCGTCCTCCTCCGGATCCAGGGGCTCGTCGAGGGCGGAGAGCAGCTCCGACGACAGCATCAGGTCGACCTCCTCCTCGGCCGCCGGGATGCTCGAGGGGTGCGCCTTCGCCGTGACCCGCTGCTCGGCGGCGACGAGGATCTCCTCGAGCTCCGGGCTGATCCGCGCCGGCAGGAGGCGCGGACCGACCTCGTCGCCGTCCTCCTCCGGGGGCGGTAGCACCGAGCCGACGTCGAGCGGGTCGAGATCGCTCGAGAAGTCGGGGTTCGACGGGACGTCGTTGTCGAGCGGCCCCGGCAGGCCCGCCGCGAGGCGCGCCTCGACGGCGTGCTCCCCGCGGTACCGCCCGGGCTCGGCGACCGCGCTCACGTGCGCGGCGAGCTCGGCGGTGTCGACCGGGCGCTCGAACACCTGCCCGAACAGCTGGGGATCGAGCTCCGCCGAGCGGACCGGATCCCCCACGAGGAGCACGGACGCGGCGACGCCGCCCGGCCGCAGGTAGAGGCGCTCGAGCACCTCGATCGTGCCGGGCTCGTCGATGTCGACGATCACGACGCGCGGCGCGTCGCTCGCGAGGCGCGCGTCGAGCTCGGCGATCGGCGCCGCGATCACCTCGAAGCCCCGGCCCCGCAGCGCCGCGCCGATCGCCTCCCCGTCCTCCGACGCGTCGACCAGCAGGATGGCCCCTTCGCGCGGGCGCGCCTGCAGTGCTTCGTAGTCGTCGCGGGGCTCGGACACGGCGGTCATCTTGTGGCGGCGGCCCGGCGGAGCAGCGCCCAGGGGCCCGCATCGACTGGACTCTCGACGGTCGTCGGCGGGCTGTCAAACGCGATCGCGGCCCGCTCGCGTTCCCGCCGCGCAGCGCAGCTCCCTCCACGACAGCCCCACCTGCGCGGCGAGGTCTCCGCCCCTGCCGCGCTGGGAGCGCCCGGCCGACATCGCCTCCGCGAGCGCGAGGTCGGCGCCGCCGCGTCGCCGCGCTCACGTACGGCGCCGCGGCGGCGCCCCCCGCTGTGGGCGCCGCGTGGTAGACGTCGACGCATGGTGCTCGGCGCTTCCCACAACGAGATCGCCCTGGCGGCCTTCCTGCTCCTCGTCGTGCTGCTCGCCGCGAAGATCGGCCGCATCGGCGAGGCCATCGGCGGGCTGTTCGAGCGGGAAGCGCCCGCGACGGACGGCGGCGCGCCCGCGGACGGCGCGGAACAGGCGGAACAGCAGGAAGAACGCCAGGAAAGCTGAGCGCGCCCCCTCGCCGGCGGCCTCGCCCGCGCTTGCGTTCTGTTTTTTTAGAATTCATAGTTTTCGATGGTCGTGAACGAGCCGGCGCGGCCGCGGGCGCGGCGGCGCGCGGAGATCGCGGCGCGGATCCCACGCGGGTACCGCCCGGCGCTCCACCTCGCGGCGCCCACGCTGCTCGGCGCGCTCGTGCTGGCGGCGGCGGTGCGCCTCCTCGACGCCGTCGATGCCGTCGAGCTCCTCGCGGTGCCGGCGACGCTGCTGCTCGGCTTCGCCTTCGAGTGGTGGGCGCACAGGTCGGTGCTGCACCGGCGGGCGCCGCTGCTCGGCGCGCTGTGCGAGCGCCACGAGCGCGAGCACCACCTCGCCTTCACCGCCGACGACATGGCGCTGCGGAGCGCGCGCGAGCTCTGGCTGGTGCTGACGCCGCCCGCCTCGGCGCTCCTGGTCCTCGCCTCGCTGCTGCCGCTCGCCGCGGCGGCGGGCGCGCTGTTCTCGCGGGACGCGGCGCTGCTCGGCCTCGCGACGGCGATGGCGTTCTTCGTCAGCTACGAGTGGCTGCACCTCGCGTATCACCTGCCGGCGGACAGCCCGGTGTACCGGATCCCGGGGCTCGCGCGGCTCCGCGAGCACCACCGCAGGCACCATGATCCCCGGCTCATGAAGCGCTGGAATTTCAACGTGACCGTGCCCGTGTTCGATCTCGTCCGCGGGACGCGCTGGTCGCCGCCGCCGCGCAAGGGCGCGTAGCCGCGGCGCGGGGGCGCGCAGCCGCAAACGCCAGGGCGCGCCCTGGCGCAGCGCCATCCTTGACCCCGCCGAGGCGCGGGCGCCGGGGCGTCCGCCGCGGCCGTGTGCTAACGGGTCGCGCGTGCAGCCGCGGACCAGAGACGGCCTCGTCCTCCTGCTCGTCGGGGTCCTGCTCGGCGGCGGCGTCGCCTGGCTCCTCGGCCGCCGGCGGGAGAGCCCCCCCGCCGCCGCGCCGCGCGCGCTCGACGCCGTGCCCGCGGGCGCGATGCTCGTCGCGACGCTCGATCTCCCGGCGCTGCGCGCCTCTCCCGCGTTCGCCTCGTTCCTGCGCGAGGAGCGCGAGATCCCGGGGCTGGGCAAGGTGCGCGACGTGTGCGGCTTCGACCCGGTGGCCGCGTTGACCGAGGTCGCGATCGCCATCCCGGCGGCGGGCGAGGGCGGCGACTTCGGGCTGGTCGCGGCCGGCGCCGTGCAGGACGAGGCGCTGCTCGCGTGCGCCTCCAAGGTCATCGAGGCCCGCGGCGGGCGGCCGGTCGTCTCCAAGATCGGCAGCTTCCGCGCGGTGCGGGACTCGAGCGCCGAGGGCCACGGCGAGATCGCCGTGCGCCCCGGGGGGCCGATCCTGCTCGGCGGGGGCGCGTACCTGCGCGCGATGATCGACGCCGCCGAAGGCCGCGGCGGGAGCGTCGGCGCGAGCGGGGCGCACGACGACATCGCCCGCGCCGTGGGCGAGGGGGCGGCGCGCGTCACGGTGGTGCTCACGCCCGAGCAGCGCGCCGAGATCGGGCGCGAGCTCGCGCTGAGCGGCTCCGGCCGATCGCCCGCGGCGTCCCTGCTCTCCGGCGGCGCCAGCGTCGCGCTCGGCCCGGAGATCGCCGTCCACGCCGCCGTCCTCTGCGACGCGGAGGCCCCCTGCGAGGCGCTCGGCGCGGAGCTGCGCGCGGCGCGAGACACGCGCGCGGCGGACTTCGCGACGCGGCTCATCGGCTTCGGCGCCGTGCTCGAGCGCATCGCGATCGCGGCCGAGGGCAAGGCGCTCCACGCGCGCGTCAAGCTGTCGGCCGAGGAGGCCGGCGTCCTCGTCGATCGGCTCGCCTCGCTGCGCGGCCTCCGCCAGCCCGCGCTCCCGCCCAGGCGGCCGCCCGCCCAGGCGGACAGCGATGCGCCGCCGCCGCGCGGAGACGCCGCCCCGCCGCCGCGCGGAGACGCAGGCGTGCCGCCGCGCGGAGACGCCGCCCCGCCGCCGACGGATGAGGTTGTCACCCCCCCGCAGCGAGCGAAGCCGGACGGCGGCGCGCCATGACGCGTGAACGCGCGCTGGGGAGCAGCGCGTGAACGCGCTGGGGAGAACCGACCGCCGCGTCGCGCTGCCGCGGCGCGGTTCCGTCGATTCCGTGGTCTGCCTGACGAGCGCGCCGCTCCATCGCCAAAAGCCGCGCGGCGCGGCCGATCGGGCCCCCACGGGCTGCCCCGAACTCCTGTAACCTGATCGGTGCCTTCCGACGGGATCGGCGCTCCGGTCTTTCCCGCCGTGCAGGAGGCGGGTGGGGCACATCGAATGCAGGTCGTCGGGATCTCCGCCTCCGTGGTCGTCGGGACCCTCCTTCTGGTCGCCCTCTGGGCGCTCCGCCGGCGGCTCCACGCGCGCGAGCTCGAGCTCGCGCGGAAGGCGGAGGAGCTCGCGGCCAGCCGCGCCGCGGAGCAGCGGCTCGGCGAGGAGCTCGCCGAGGCGCGGCGGGCCGAGGAGGAGGCGCGCAGGGCGAGGGACGAGGCCGTGACCGCGAGCCGGTCGAAGAGCGCGTTCCTCGCCAACATGAGCCACGAGCTCAGGACCCCGCTCAACTCGATCCTCGGCTTCGCGCAGCTCGTGGAGCGCGACCCCTCGCTCGCCGACCGGCACCGCGAGAACCTCGCGGTCATCTGCAAGAGCGGCGAGCACCTGCTCGGCCTCGTCAACGACATCCTCGAGATGGCGAAGATCGAGGCGGGCCGCATGACGCTCGTCGACGCCGAGTTCGACCTCCACGACACGCTCTCGGGGCTCTCGGAGATGTTCGCTGTCGAGGCCCAGAAGCGGGGCCTCACGCTCACGGTCGAGCGGGAGCAGGACGTGCCGCGGCACGTCAGCGGCGATGAAGGGAAGCTGCGGCAGGTGCTGATCAACCTGCTCGGCAACGCGCTGAAGTTCACGCCGCGCGGGTCGGTCACGCTGCGCGCCTCGGCGCGGCGCTCTGCCGGCGTGCGTGAGGGCGGTGTGCGTGAGGGCGGCGCGCACGACGGCGCGGCGGCGGGGCGGGTGCGGGTGTCGTTCGAGGTGACGGACACCGGCCGGGGCATGGCCACGGCGGAGCTCGCGCAGCTCTTCGAGGCGTTCGCGCAGACCGCGACCGGGCGCCAGTCGCGCGAGGGCACGGGCCTCGGCCTGCACATCAGCCGGCGCATCGTGCGGATGATGGGGGGCGACATCCGGGTGGAGAGCCAGGTCGGCCGCGGGACGACGCTCCGCTTCGACGTGCGCCTGTCGCTGGCCGACGCGCCCGCCGGCGGTGCGACGCCGCGGGCGCTCCGGGCCGTGGGGCTCTCGCCGGACCAGCCGAGGTACCGCGTGCTCGTCGTCGACGACCGGTGGGACGTGCGCCACTGCCTGCTCAAGCTGCTCGACTCGGTGGGCGTCGAGGCGCGCAGCGCGACGAACGGGCTCGGCGCCGTGGCGCAGTGGGAGACGTGGGCGCCGCACCTCGTCCTGCTCGACCTCCGCATGCCGCTGCTCGACGGCTACGAAACGGCGAGCCGCATCAAGGCGAGCGCGCGGGGGCACGAGACGGTCGTCGTGGCGATGACCGCGAGCGCGTTCGAGCAGAACCGAGCGCTCGCGGCGGAGGCGGGGTGCGACGACTTCGTGAGCAAGCCGTTCCGCGACGCGGACATCCTCGGCCTCCTGACCAAGCACCTCGGGGCCCGCTTCGAGTACGAGGAGCGCGCCGCCGAGCCCGGCGCTGCCCAGGGGGCGCCTGCCGTCGACCTCGCCCGGGCGGCGGCCGGGCTGCCCGCCGCGCTCCGCAAGGACCTCCGGCGGGCGGCGACGCGGCTCGACGCGAAGGCCGTCCAGGCGACGCTCGATCGGTTCCGGCCGGAGGACGCGGACCTCGCGGGGGCTGTGGCCGAGCTCGCGCGGGGGTATCGCTTCGACAGCATCTTGGCGCTATCGAGCGCCGACGAGGAGGAGCCGTCATGACGGACACCGACGCAAAGCCAGCCCCCCGCGGGGCGGCCCCGGGCGCGCGGCCGGAGCGCCCCAGGGAAGAGCCCCCGAGCATCCTGATCGTGGACGACATGCCGGCGAACCTGTCGCTCCTGACCTCGATGCTGACGGCGCAGGGCTACGAGGTGCGGGCGGCGATCAGCGGCGCCATGGCGCTGATGTCGGCGGCGGCGGCGCCTCCGGACCTCATCCTGCTCGACGTGAGCATGCCCCACATGGACGGCTACGAGGTGTGCCGCCGGCTCAAGGGGGATCCCGGGACGGCGGACATCCCGGTCATCTTCCTGAGCGCGATGACGGGCATCGGCGACAAGGTGATGGCGTTCGACGCGGGCGGCGTCGATTACGTCACGAAGCCGTTCGAGCTGCGCGAGGTGCTCGCCAGGGTGGGGACGCAGCTGCTCTTGCACCGGCAGCGCCGGGAGCTCGAGCGGCAGCGGAGGGAGCTCGAGGAGCGCTACGCGCAGGTGCGCCAGATGCAGGCGGCGCTGCGCGGTTACCTGTCCGACCGGGCGTGGGAGAGCATCGAGGAGAGCGTGTCGTCGAACCGGCCGAGCCCGCCGGCGCGCGAGGTGCTGACGGTGCTGGTCAGCGACATCGAGGAGTTCGTGCGGCTCTCGGAGAGCGAGGATCCTGGGCCGCTGCTCGCGGATCTCAGCCTCTACATGGCCACGGTGGCGCAGATCGTCTACGACCACGCGGGCGAGGTCGACAAGTACGTTGGCGACGGCATGCTCGCGTTCTTCCGGCGCGCGAGTGACGCGCTCGCGGCGGCGCAGCGGATGCAGCAGAGCATCGCGGCCTTCAACGAACACCAGCGCTCCCAGGGCCGGCCCGCCTTCCCGACGCGGCTCGGGCTCTCGACAGGGCCCGTCCTCCTGGCGAGCATCGGGTCGAGCGGCAGGCGGGAGTTCACCATCATCGGCGATCGTGTGAACACCGCGTTTCGGATTCAGGCGCAGGCGAAGGCCGGCGGCCTGCTGATGGATGAGGCGACGTTCACCGCGGCCGGGAGCCCGGGAGAAGCGATGCCCGCGCTGGTGCGGATCCGGGGAAAGCAGGGAGAGGAGAGGCTCTATGCGATCTCGCCGGAGGCGATGCTCTCAGGCGCGGAGCGGAGCGGGGCGGACGGCGGTTGATCGCTCACGCTCGCTCACGGCCCGATAGGCTGGCTGTTCAAGGCTGCTCCCGGGCATTTTCGTGTTGCCCCGCACCGCCGGGGCCATTCGAGTTCCAGCGCCTGGATCGTGCGATCTGCCGAAAACGTTCGTTCTTGAACCACGCGATGACCTCGTGCAATAGTCGCCGCGGAGGATGGAAACGAACATGAATCTTCGAATTAGCGTTACTTTGCTTGGCCTGCTCGCGACCTTTGCGGCGGGCGCGGTTGCGTGCTCGGATGACGATGGTGGCACGACGTCGTCGTCGTCGTCGTCCTCGACCACCGGCACGGGCGGCGGCGCCACGAGCGGCGGCGCGACCGGCGGCGGCGGCGCCGGCGAGGGCGGCGCCGCCACCACCAGCAGCGGCGCGACCGGCGGCGGCGGCGCCGGCGAGGGCGGCGGGACCGGCGGCGGCCCGGCCTGTGCGGCGCTGCTCTGCGACGACTTCGAGTCGTACGAGGGCCAGGGCGCGAACGGCGAGAAGCTGGGCGCGTGGACGGTCTACACGGCCATGGCGGGCTCCACCGTGTCGGTCGACACGACGAAGCATTACAGCGGCGCCAAGTCCATCAAGGTGACCACGCCCGCGAGCACCGGAGACAACAACTACAAGTCGGCCATGATCAAGTTCACGGACACCGACGCCCTGCCCACCGAGGCGAACGTCATCCATGGTCGCATGATGCTCTTCCTCGAGGCTGCGCCGACGGGGGATGTGCACTGGACGATCATCGACGGTTCAGGGACCATCCCTGGCAGCGATTTCGAGGGAATGCCCTACGCGGCACAGTATCGCTACGGCGGGCAGCACCCGGTCACGGCGGGCAGCCAGCTCATGGCGAACTACGATACGCCCGGGTACTGGAGCGACCCGAAGACCGGCCCGCAGACGGACTGCTGGCACCACGCGGAGGAGACGACGGTGGTCCCGACCGGCGCGTGGACCTGCGTCGAGTTCAGCTTCGACGGGCCGAAGAACGAGATGCGCTTCTGGCTCAATGGAGCGGAGCTGGCCGATCTCAAGGTGTCCGGGACGGGCCAGGGCTGCGCCAACAACGAGGCGAACTACACGTGGAAGGCGCCGGCGTTCGACAGCATCGGCCTCGGCTGGGAGTCCTATCAGGCGGATTCCGCCCGCTCGATGTGGATCGATGACGTCGTGATCGGCACCGGGCCCATCGGCTGCCCGCCCGCGCAGTGAGCGCGCGCCGCTGAGCTCGGCGAGGCGCGGAGGCGGACTCCGCGCCTCGTTGATCTCTGTCCAAGGGTCGGGCGCGCGCTGCCCGCGGCGCCGGGGCCGGCGCGAGCGGCGCAGGCCGCGCGCCGGCGCGCCTCGAGCCGGCGCACCTGACGAATGTCGGGTTCGCCGATTGATCGCTCGCCAGGACCGCTCTACGAGACGGCGGAGGTCCAACGCTTCACGAACCTGGAGGTCTCCGCTGTGATGAAACCGGCCTATCGTCTCTCGCTGCTTGCCTCGTTCGTCCTGGGCGCCACCGCTTGTGGCGGCGCGCCCGAGCCGGCCCCTGCGGTCCCCGACGTCCCCGCCCAGCCGCAGCCTGCGCCGGAGACGCCCGCGGCCGCGCCGCCCGAGGCCAGCCCGCCGGCGGGCGCCGCGGCGCCGGAGGCCGCTGCGCCGCCGGCCGCGCCGCCTGCGCCGCCGGTGAGCGTCTCGGTGCCCATCGAGGCGCGGACCAAGTCGAAGCTCAAGGGCACCGCGACCTTCACCGAGGTCGAGGGCGGCGTGAAGGTCGCCGTCCAGGTCTCGGGCGCTCCCAAGGGCAAGATCGCCGTCCATGTGCACGAGACCGGCGATTGCAGCGCGCCGGACGCGAAGAGCGCGGGCGCGCACTACAACCCCGACAACCACCCGCACGGCCTCCCCGACGCCGCGGCCCGCCACCTCGGCGATCTCGGCAATATCGAGGTCAAGGCCGATGGGACCGGCACCCATGAGATCATCGCCACGGGCGCGAATCTCAAGCAGGGCGCTCCGAACACCTTCCTCGGCCGCGCCATCATCGTCCACGAGAAGGCGGATGACGGCGGCCAGCCCGCCGGCAACGCCGGTGGCCGCATCGGCTGCGGCGTCATCTCGCAGGCCAAGTGACGCGCGCGCGGCGCGGCCCGCCGCTCCGTGCTCACGACATGTCGACTCCACCTCACCGCCCGTCCCGAGAGGGCCTCTCCCCGAGCGCCCGCAGGGCGGGAGTCTCCCTCTCCGGTGTCACCGGGGCGGAGCGCTGACCGGAACGCCCTTCGCCCCCGGGGGCCCGGAAGCGCTGGAGCCCGCCGGCCGCTCCTCGGGCCGCGTTCCGCTGGCCAGCAGCGCGACGACGATCGCCGCCGCCACCGCCGCCAGGACGAAGCCCGCCCTGAAGGGCGAGCGCAGCCGCCGGAGCGTGTCCGCGAGCGTCGTCTCGTCGGCGTCCTCCTCGACGCGCGCCCTCTCCGGAGCTGGGCCGGCCGCGCCGAGCCCGACACGGCCGGCTTCCACCCGGGGCTGCGGCCGGTCCGAGCCGGCCGCCGCCTCGCTCCGCTCCGCAGGGCGGGCCTCCGCCCGGACGCCCGCGTGGTCCGGGACCGCGACGGCCTCGCTCCGCTCCGCAGGGCTTGCCTCCGCCCGGGCGCGGGGGCGCTCCGAGACCGTGACGGCCTCGCTCCGCTCCGCCGGATCCGCCTCCGCAGGGGCGCGCTGGCGGTCCGAGACCGTGGCCGCCTCGCTCCGCTCCACCAGGTCGGTCTCCGCCCGGACGCGCGAGCGGTCCGAGACCGTGATGGCCTCGCTCCGCTCCACCGGATCCGCCTCTTCAGGAGCCCCGTGGAACACGGGAGGTGGCAGCTCCGGGCGAAGCTCGATCGCCACGCCGCCGGTGGATGGGCCGGAGCCCATGGTGGTGAGGATCGCGCCGCGCTCCCCCGCGTCGACGCCATCCACGCCGGGGCGCACCCCGGACAGCGAGTCGCGCAGGCTCCCGCGCAGGATGCGCTGGATGCGGTCGACGAGCGGCTGCGCCGCGGGCGGCGCGAACGGGCGGAGCGCCAGCGTGAGCTCCGCAAGGTCGGGCCAGCGCTTGTCGCGATCCCGCTCGAGGCACCGCATGATGATCGGATCGATGTCCGGCGAGAGCCCGCGGACGACCTTCGACGGCAGCTGCGGCACGAACTTGCCCCCGAGCACGAGCGACACTGTCTGGACGGAGCGCGCGTGCATGGGATACCGGCCGGTGAGCAGCACGTAGAGGAGCGACCCGACCGCCCAGATGTCCGCGCGCGCGTCGACGTCGCGCTGCCCGCGCATCTGCTCGGGGGGCATGTAGTGGGGCGTCCCCAGCATCTGGCCCGTGCTCGTCCGCATCTCGGCGACGCCGAGGAGCGCCGCCTGCGACGCCTTGGAGACGCCGAAGTCGAGCACCTTGATGCACGGCGTCCCCTCGCGCGTGTGCGTCAGGAAGAGGTTGGCCGGCTTCACGTCGCGGTGCACAAGCCCGAGCGCGTGCGCCTCCGCGAGCGCGTCGCACGCCTGGAGGACGTAGAGCGTCGCCTCCTCCACCGGCAGCGGGCCCCGCTGCTTGCGGATGACCCGCAGATCGCGGCCGTCGAGGAACTCCATCACCATGTACGGCAGCCCGCTCTCGAGCCGCCCGACGTCGTGCACCTTGACCGCGTGCTCGCTCCTGAGCCGCGACGCGATCCGCGCCTCCTGCAGGAAGCGCCCGCACATCTCCGGATCGGCCGCGGTGGCCGGCAGCAGCACCTTGATCGCCCGGAGCTCGTCGAGATCGACGTGGGTCGCGGCGACGACGGCGCCCATCGCGCCCTTGTCGAGCAGCCGGTCCACGCGGTACTTGCCGGCGATCAGGGTCCCGACCTCCAGCCCTTCGATCTCTTCCAGGCCGCGCATGTTCGAAACCTCCGACCGAGAGCGCCGCGCCGCGGCAGCCAGCATAGCGCAGCCGATCGCCGGCCGGACAGCCGATGCCGAGGAAGCGACGCGCATCTGGCCCCCTGCGCCCTCGGCCGGCCGGCGCGACGTTCGCCTGCCGGCGCCGCGTGATGTCGCGGACGCCCTCACCGCGCGCCGCGGCGCTCGCGGGAGCGCGCCACGACGGCGCGGCCCGCCCTGGCTCAGCCCCCTTCCCGCGCCCCGCTCGGCCCCTTGATCGCGATCGTCCGCCGCGCGCCGCCCGACTCGAGCGTGAGCTCGAGGGTGGCGCCCTCCTGGGCGCTCGGCAGCGCATGACGCATCGCTTCAAAGCTGACGAGCGGCCGGCCGTTGATCGCGACCACCGCGTCGCCGACGCGGACGCCCGCGGCCGCGGCGGGGCCGCGGTCTTCCACGGCGACCACGACGGCGTCTCCGCTCGTCTTCAGCGCGCCTTCGAGCAGCGGGAAGAGGGGGGCCACGGTCAGCCCGAGCGCGCTGACCGTCCTCCGGTAGCTCTGCACGGCGGCGTCGAAGCTCTCCTTGCGCATGCGGTAGCGCGCGACGGCCGCCACCGCGCCGCCGCGCTCCTGGAAGCGCGCGTCGACGCGCTCGGGGGTGGCGAACGCGCCGACCTGCTTCAGGTAGCGGCTCGCCTCGGCCTCCGCCATGCCGGCGCGGCGCGCGCCGCCGCCGTGCGCCTGGATGAAGCCGTACGCCTGCGACCCCGCGAGCGCCGGCACGACGTTGCTCGCGAGCCGGGAGATCGCGTCGGCGCGCGCGACCGCGAGCGCCGCCTCTCGGCTGGGGCCCGAGCCCTCGCCGACCACGAAGATCGCGTCGCCCTCGGCGGTGAACGGCCGGTCCATCCACGGAGGGCTCTCCTCGGCCGGCGGCGCCGCGCGCCACCCCGAGCTCGGCGCGGGCGGCGGGTCCGCCCCGGCGGCGGTGCGCGGGCGTCCCCGGCTCTGGTAGGCGAAGGCCACGGCGAGGACGAGCAGCGCTCCCGCCGCGAACGCCGCGAGCACCCCGCGCGAGCTGGAGCCGCCGGCCGCCGAGACGGCCGTGGCCGGCGGAGACGCCCCCGCCGGCGCCGCTGCGCCCGCGCCCGCCCCCGCCAGCGCCGCTGCGCCCGCGGGCGCCGCAGCCGGCGCCGCTGCACCCGCGGGCGCCCCTGCCGGCGCCCCCGCCGTCGTCACGTGCCCCCCAGCGGCAGAGCGCTTCGTCGCCGGCTCGGGCGCTCCGGCGAGCGTGGGCGCCGGCTCCGGCGCGGCGCCGAGGCGCTTCAGCGCCGGCCGGAGCCACGGGAACGCGAGCGGCGCGTTGCACCGCTTGCACGGCACGTACGGCTCCCGGTCCTCGCGGGCGGCGAGCGCGGCCTCCTTCACGTCGAGCAGGGTCTGCCGGGGCGCGTTGCACCGCTCGCAGGTGCCCTCGACGATCGCCGAGACCACCTCCGCTCGCAGCGGGGGGCTCTCGGCGGCGAGGTGCTCGAGCAGCACCACGGGACAGCCCTCGATCTGGATCGACGTCACCTCGCCGCCCAGCGCGCGGAGCGACAGCGCGAGCGCCCTCGCGCCCTCGGACGTCACCCCTGCCGCGCCCGCGAGATCGAGCACCAGCGCCCCCTCGATCCCGTCGAGCGCGCGCTTCCACCGGACGTGCGCGTCGAGCTTGCAGCGCACGCGGATGCGCGTCCCGCGCTCGTCGACCGTCTTCTCGATCGCCTCGTGGGTCCCCGCGTCGAGCCGCGCGAGCTCGTCGAGCGCGGCCCGCACGTCCTCCGGCAGATCGATCCCCGCGTGGATCGCCGCGAACGCGAAGTAGCTCTCGGCGTCGTCGTCGAACACCGCCGCCGCGCCGCAGCGCGGGCAGGGGCTCGCGGGCGGCTCGTGCGTCCTGACGAGGTGCGCGTCCCTGTCGCAGTCGAACAGCCGGTCGAAGGCGGCGCCGCAGCGCTCGCACCGGTACGGGCCGTAGAACGACACGACGCGCCCGTCCCCGAAGAAGCGGCGGATCATGCTGATCTGGTTCACGAGCGGCTCGGTGCAGCGGCCGATGTAGATCTCGGACGCGCTCCGCGACACCTCGGCCAGCATCGCCATCCACTCGCGCACGCCGAACGACGTGACCCGCTGCACCCCGCCCAGATCGAAGAGCACGCGGCCGGAGATGCCGCGCGCGACCGCGAGGCCCTGGAGCTCCTCGGTCATCCGCCCCGACAGCGAGACGATCAGCAGGCTGCCCAGCCTCCGCTTGGTCACCGTGAGGGCCCGCGGCCCGTGCCCGTGCGCCCCCTCGGGCTCCGCGCCCTCCACGCCGGCGCCGGCGTCCGCGAGCGACAGCGCGGGGAGCCTCCTGGAGCGCGGCGGCGTGTCCAGATCCCCCGCGGCGTCGGGCCGCGACGCCGCGAAGAGCGGCGCCGAAAGCTTCGTGGCGACCCCGCCGGGGCGGCCGGTCTCGGCGGCCTGCGGCGCCCCGCCCACGGCGTCGAGCGCGCTCGCGAAGGAGTCCTCGTTCTGGTTCGTCTCCTGCTTCTCGACGATGTGCGATTCGAGGTCCGCCCCCGAGGCGAGCGAGCCCCGCCACACCTCCACGCGCTGGCCGAACAGCTCCGACATGAACGACGACAGGGCGAGCGCCGAGGTGGCGAGCCGCTCCTCCCGGGCGAACGCCTCGAGGTCGATCTGGAGATCCCTCGCGGTCGCGTATCGCTTCTCCCGATCCCGCTCCAGGCACTTGAGCAGGATGCGCTCCAGCCCCGGCGGGTAGTCGGCGCAGACCTCGCTCGGCGGCAGCACGGGGTCCTCCACGATCGCCCGCATCAGCTCGAACTCGGTGGCGCCGCGCCGGAACATCCGGCTCCCCGTCGACATCTCGTAGAGCAGCAGGCCGACCGAGTAGATGTCGCTCCGGCGATCGAGGTGCTCGCTCGTGCACTGCTCGGGCGACATGTACGGGACCTTGCCCTTGAGCGCGCCGTCGCGCGTCTCGTTGACGCGGTTCGCCGCCTTCGCGATCCCGAAGTCGAGGATCTTCACGGCCCCGTCGTAGGTGACGATGACGTTGTGCGGCGACACGTCGCGGTGGACGATGTCGAGCGGCTTGCCGTCGAAGCCGACCTTCTCGTGCGCGTAGTGGAGCCCGGCCGCGACGCCCGCCGCGATGGTGATCGCGTGCTCGATCGGCATCCGCCGGTTCGCCGACCGGAGCGCCTTCCGGACGGTCCTGAGATCCTCGCCGTGGAGGTACTCCATCGCGATGACCGGCACGCCGTCGACGTCCTCGATGTCGTACATCTGGACGAGGTTCGGGTGGTCCAGGGTGGCGGCGATGCGCGCCTCGTCGAGGAACATCCGCACGAACTCGGGGCTGTCGACGAGGTGCGGGAGGATGCGCTTGACGACGCAGATCTTCCTCACGCCCGAGATGCCCGCGACGGAGGCCACCCAGATCTCGGCCATGCCGCCCATGCCGATCTTCTTGATCAGGCTGTACCTGCCGAGCGTGGTGGGGTGGCGCGAGCCGACGCTCATGGGGCCGGCGGCGTGGCGCTCGGTCATTCGACCGCCTCCATCGCGCGGGCCGGCGGCGTCACTTCTCCAGGAGCGCGGCGGGCGGTCATGGTGCTCATCGAGGGCCTTCGGCCTGGGATTTCGCGAAGCTCACGCTGCGGCGCTCACCGCGCGACTCGATCTGGAGGGTCATCGTACCACCGGCCGGCGCGCGCGCCCACGCGTCCGCCGCGGCCTTCCCGAAGATCTCGACCGAATGGACGGGGCGATCGTTGACCGAGAGCACGACGTCCCCCGCGACGACCCCTGGATCCGCGCCGCGCCGCGGGCGCTCCGCCGCGACGACGACGAGCTCGCCGGAGGTGCGTACCCGCGCCTCGAGCTGCGGGAAGAAGCGCGCCACGGTGAGCCCCTGGAACGTGGCGGTCTGGCGGTAGAGCTCCGCGGCCGCGTCGAAGCTCTGCCGGGACAGCCTGTACCGCGCGAAGGCGAGCACGCCGTCGCCTTCCCGCCGCACGACGGCGTCCACGCGCTCGGGCGTCGCGAACGCGCCGACCTGCGCGAGGAAGCGCCCGGCGATGCGCTCGACGACCTCCGCGCGCTGCGCCGCCCCGGCATCGGCCGGCGGCTGCGCGACGAGGAGCTCGGCCGCGGGAGAGCCCGCGAGCTCCGCGGCGAGGCCGGACGTGAGGCGCTCGATCGCGCCGTTGCGCGCCGCCGCGAGCGCGCCCGACTCGCTGGCCGCGGGGCCGCCGCGCCCGACGACGAGCACGCTCTCGCCCTCGACGACGAACGGCCGCTCCACCCACGCGGGCGGGAGGTCGTCCATGACCGACCAGCCCGCCGTACCGGGGCCGCTCGCGGGCGGCGCCGGCGCGCGCGCCTCGCCCGCGGGTGCTGCCGAGGCCGCAGGCGCGGCCGAGGCCGCAGGGGCCGAGGCCGCTGGCGCCGCCGAGGCCGCGGGCGCTGCCGAAGCAGCGGGCGCCGAGGCCGCTGGCGCCGCGGCGGGGCCTACGCCGCCGCGCCACGCCGCGAAGCCGGCGGCCGCGAGCGCCACCCCGCCGAGCAGCGCGAGGAACCCCGCGTTGCCGCCCGCGCCGCGCTGCTGCGGCGCGGCGGCGCCCTGCCCCTCGGACGCCACGGCCGGCTGCTGCTGCGGGATCGCCGCAGGCAGGGCGGGCGGCGGCGGGACCGAGGGGACGCGCGCCGCGTGGGCGCCGAGGACGTAGAGCAGCGAGCGGGAGCCGTCGAAGGCGAGCGGCGTGTTGCAGCGCTTGCACGTGACGCTCGGGTCCTGGCCGCCGCGGAGCAGGGGGGCGTGTCGATCGACCTCGACGAGCACCGTCCGGGTCGCGCTGCAGGACGCGCAGCGGCCCTCGACGACCGCGGACTCGATCCGCGCGAGCTCGGGCCACGAGGGGCCCGCCGTGCGCTCGGCGAGCAGCCGGGGACAGCCCTCGATGCGGATCGCCTCGACGGCGCCGTCGAGCTTGCGGAGCGCCGACTCGAAGCGCGCCGCGCCGTCGGCGGTGACGGCGGGGACGTTGCTCAGATCGAAGACGACCTGGCCCTCGAGGCCGTCGATGATGCGGCTCCAGCGGATCGTCGCGGTCAGCTTGCTGCCCACCTTGAAGCGGGTGACGCGCCCCTCGACGGACTTCTCCACCACGTCGCCGACGGCGGGCTCGTCGGCCCGCTCGAGCTCGAGGAGGATCTCGCGCACCTCCTTCGGGATCGCGCCGACGCCGTGCTGGGCGACGAACCCGAAATACGTCTCCGCGTCGTCGTCGAAGGCGCCGGCGCCTTCGCAGCGGGGGCACACCGCGTCGGGCGGCTTGCCCTCGGCGAGCGAGGCCGCGTCGTGGGCGCAGTCGACGAGGCGCTCGAACTGGGCGCCGCACGACTCGCAGCAGTACGGCGCGTAGAACGAGACGACCCGCCCGTTGCCGGCGAACCGCCGGATCATGCTGAGCTGGTTGATGACCGGCTCGGAGCAGCGCGCGAGGTAGAGGGCGCGGAGGCGCGGCTGGGCCGCGTGGATCATCTGGAGCCACTCGCGGACGCCGAACGACGTGATCCGCTCGACGCCGGCGAGGTCGAGCAGGACCTTGCCCTCGAGCTCCCGCGCGAGCGCCGCCCCCTTGAAGGCCTCGGTCATGCGCCCGGCGAGCCGGACGACGAGCACGTCGCCGATCGTGCGCCGATCGAACGCGAGGCTGTCGAGGCGGCCGGCGGCGCCGGCGGGCGGCACGCTCCGCGTCGGCGCGGCGCGGTGCGCCCAGGCGGCGGGCGGCGGCCGGTCCACGGTGGTGGGGCTGTGCCCCGACGAGACCGGCTCCGAGGCGGGCTCGGCGCTGTGCGGGCGCGACGCCCTGCGGCCGTTCGGCGGCGGCACGCGGATGGTCGGCCGCGGCTCCTCGCCCTCGGGCCCCGGGGACAGCGGCGACGGCCCGGGCGTCGCGCTCGACGCCGACGCCGGCGCGTCGAAGGAGGTCTCGGACGTGAAGGTCGAGTCCGACGCGATCTCGAGCTCCTCGAACTCCGCCATCCCGCCGGCCGGCTGCGCGACGACGCGCGCCGCCACGGCCGGTTCCCGCTTCGCGGCGCGCGGCCTTCGCTCCCGCGGGCCTTCGCTCCTGGCGAGCGGCGTGGGCGCCTCGGAGAGGACGGTGAGGGTCATGGTCTGGTTGTGCAGGTCGCAGTGGCCGGTCGCGTACGGCGAGATCTCCCCGTACGAGTAGAACCCCGTCACCTGCGTGCCCTTCGGCAGCACGTCCGCCACCGCCTCGACCTCTTCCTCTGTCCGGTCGCCCAGCACGATCCGGCGCCCCACGCAGCTGATCGCGATCGCCAGCGCGCTGTCCCCGCCCGCCCTTCCCGCCTGGCTCGCCGCCCTCGCCGCCTGCTCCGCGCCCCCGATCAGCCGCTCGAAGTCCGCCTTCATCAGCTGCACAAGGTGCCCTCTCGGCACGTCGCCCGCGAACGTCAGCGACTGCGCGTCGTGGTCCACCGCCAGCACCGTCCGCACGAGCGCCTTCTCGTCCTGCGCCGTCGCGCGCAACGCCAGCGGGAACAGGAGCGCCGACGCCGGCAGCTCCGCCGCCTTGTCCCCGAGGTACTCCTTGTACAGCGAGAGCGCCGGGCGGCCGTCGACCTCGTAGAGCACGTTGCCCTCCGAGCGGGTCACCACGCGCTCCGGCCCGAACTTGTCCCAGCCCCCCTTCGACCCGTGCTGGATCACCACGTGGTCGCCGTACAGCCCCACGGCGGCCACGAGCCCGCTGCGCACCACGTCCCCCGCGCACACCCACGTCCGCTTGAACTGCGTGCCGTCCCCGGACAGGCCCCCGGTCACCACCACCGACTCCGGCAGCACCGTGTTCAGCCCGCGCACGAGCTGGCTGCCGTTCACCCCGAGCCCCTCCGACAGCACGAGCACCCCGCGCAGCCCCGGCCGCTCCAGCTTGCGCGCCAGCGCCTGCCCCGCGGCGAACGACGCGGACGCGCTCGCCACCTCCACCTGCGCCGTCGCCAGCGTCGTCCGCTCGAACCGCGCCACCGCCACCGTCAGCGTCCCGTCGCGCACCGACGTGCCCGCGATCTCCCCCGCGCTCGAGCACCCCACCACGTGCGACCGCGGGTACGCCCGCCGCAGCTCGCGGATCGCCCCGGGGTCGTCGAGGAGCTCCGGCGCCCCGAACGCCAGCACCAGCGTCCGCTCGCTGTCGAGCACCGGCAGCACCCGCACGGACCACTTCTTGGTGTCCCGATCGTAGTGGAAGGTCTCGAGGATCATGGAGCTCCGCGCTCTCAGGCTACAGCACGCGGGCGACGGCGGGCGCCGGGACGTGACGGGGCGGGCGCCATGACGCGGCGGTCGAGCTCGCTCGTATCCCCCTGGCCCTCTACAAAATCCTCACGACACGCGGGCCACGACGAGCGTCACGTCGTCGTCGAGGGCGCGCTCGCCGCGGAACCTGGACACCGCCTCGACGATCGCGTCCCTCGCCTCCTCGGGCGCGCTGGCGGCCACGCTCTGGAAGAGCGATCGCAGCCGCTTCTCGCTGAACTGCTCGCTCGACTCGTTCTCGCACTCGGTCACGCCGTCGGTGAACCAGAGGAGCGCGTCGCCGCCCTCCAGGGCGATGGTGCTCGACGTGTACTCGGCCGAGCTCGCCGCCCCGAGCGGCTCTCCCTGCGCGGCGAGCTGCCGGATCGCGTTGTTCCTGACCAGGTAGGGGAACGGGTGCCCGGCGTTCGCGAGGGTCATCGAGCCGGCGCCGGGGTCGAAGATGCACGCCGCGCACGTCATCAGGAACTTCTGCTGCCCCGCCTCGAAGATCGAGCAGTTCATGACCCGCAGCAGCTGCGCCGGGCTGATCGCCTCCCGCGCGAACGTGCGCACGACGTCGCAGGCCGCCTTCGCCGCCCCCGTGATGATGGCGGACGAGATGCCGTGCCCTGTCACGTCGCCGACGACGGTGAGCAGCCTGCCGTCCGGCAGATCGTGGAACGTCCACCAGTCGCCGCCGCACTCCGCCGCGGGCTGGAAGTGGCTGGCGAGCCGCAGGGAGGGCCGCTCGATGACGTCCTCGCTCGGCACGAGCATCTGCTGGACGGCGCGCGCGACCTCGAGCTGCTTCTTCAGCGACGCCTTCTCCGCCGTGTCGTAGAGCAGCTGCACCAGCCGGTCCCCGAGCGCGACCAGCTGCACGCGGACCTCGTTGATGGCCTCGTCCGAGCCGCTCGCGCCTGCGGCGTCCTGGGTCGCGCTGCCAGGCGCGGCCTGGGTCGCGCCGCCGGGCGCCGCGCCGCTCAGGGAGAAGAGCTCGCCGAGCTTCGACGCGAAGCGCCGCTTGGCCGTGGAGATCGTCGAGCCGACCTCGATCGGCCGCGACGGCTCGACCTGCGAGCTCGCGGCGTCGTGGAAGATCGTCAGCGCGTCCCCGATGGCCACGACGACGCTGCGCAGGCGGTCCCGCTCGGCCAGGAGCTGCCGGTGCAGCGCGCCCATCTCGTTCGTGGAGAGGTCGAGCGAGCGGGTGAGCAGGCTCCGATCGTCGGCGACGTGGCGGTAGTGCTCGCTGATGCGCGCGACCACCTTGTGCCAGGTCTCCTTGTCGGGCGGCGCGTCGAGGTCCTCGAGCCCGAGGCGCCTGAGCTGCCGCGCGAGGAGCGGATCGATCTCAGCCATGGCGCCCGCCTCGGCCGGCTCGCCGTCCTCTCGCGCCGCGCGCGGCGAGCGCGGGCGTCACCACCCGGTCCGCTCCAGCGTCTCGATCGCCGGCGTGGAGCGCTCGAAGAAGTGGAGGGACGCCGGGAGCGAGCGGAACTCGCGGGGGTTGACGTCGAGGTCCCAGAAGGAGGTGACCATCGTCGAGGCCATGGGCGAGACATCGACGACCAGCACGGCGCCGGCCGCGTAGATCTTGAGCATGCCGAGCCCGGCGCCGCCGCGCGACGTATCGAGCACGGGGGCGCTCGTCGAGTCGGCGCCGCGGGCGCTCAGGCCGCGGGTGATGCCCTCGAAGACGTGGTGCCGCCGGAGGCCGCCGAACGGATCGTGGGCCTGGAGGGCGAGGTACGCGCCGTCGGTGCCGAGGCGCAGGGTGGGGATCTCGTTCTCCTCGAGCACGAGGTCGCGCCGCCTGTCGTGCGCGTAGCGGGGCCGGCCGCGGCGGTCGACGGGCGCGTCGTACATCGCGTTCATGAGCAGCTCGTGCGCGAGCGAGGCGATCCGCTCGGCGACCCGCGCGGGGGCGCCGGAGCGCTCGGCCCAGTGCGCGACCTCGGCGACGGTGCGGTCGCGGTCGTCGCTCGTGCGGGGGCGCCATTTCACGATGGTGGCGCCCCACGAGAGCAGGTCGGAGAGCCGAGGCGGCAGGGCGAGCGGCTTGAGGATGCGGCGGACGGCGAGGGCGATCTCCCAGGGCCGCGGCATGGAGGCGAAGCTCGGCCAGCCGACGATGCTGGAGAGGCGGGGCTCCTTCAGGGCGGCGTGGAGGATCGCGTCGGTGCTGCCCGAGGTCCACACGAGCAGGTGCATGCTGGGGTATCGCTCGGCCACCCACTCGAGCGCGAGGTCGAGATCGGCGGCGTCGCAGCCGAGCAGGAGGGGTCGCTCGGACAGCCGGGCGCGCAGCTCGGCGGGATCGCTGGCGACGGGGACGTCCTGCAGGCCGGAGGCAGCGGACATCGCGCGGGCGATGCGCTGGCCGACGACGCGGTTCCGCTCGAGGACGGCGATCGTCGCTTTGGGAGGAGAGGCGCTCAAGGGCTCACCGCGGGTTATCCCCCTGGGCAGCCGCTGCCCGGGGGGTGGACACGGCCCATTACATCACAGCGCGCGTCCGAGAGGTGCCGTGAAGACGCCGAGCCGCCGCGTGGGCGTGGAGGCGCGGGGGACGCTCGCCGCCGCAGACGGTCGCACATGCGGAGGCGGCGGCGCCGCCGAGCGCCGGATCCGGGCCCTGTACGGCATTCCTCCGTCGAGCCGCCGTGCCGGTCACCGGACGCACTGAGACCAGGCCGTCTTGTTGTTGACGGTGTGCTGCTCCCAGTCGAGCGTCGTTGGATTGTACTCGAGCCAGGCGCCATCGGTCCAGTTGTTCGACGTGAAGGGCCCGCCCAGCCCTGTCATGCCGCACGCCACCCCGCCGACCGAATTGCTCGCCAGAGGATCGATGCGATGGTTGTTGCCGGCGAGCCACTGCCATGCACCGTAGTTTTGCGGCACGTCCACGCAGATGGCCTTCACCGTGACCGTCACCGGGGTATCCACGCCCGTGGTGCTGACGCCCTCGAGGAACCATTCGCCCGAGGCATCCTTTCGCACCCTCGCGTAGTCCGTGATCCAGTTGTTGAACCTGAACGCGCCGTTGCTGATCACCTGCGTGAGGAAGCACCGCCGTGACGACGTGCCGAATCCCAGGCTCGTCGGCAGGCCCTCCCCCGGTCCCCAGGTCCAGGTGTATTGACCCGTCCTGTTCTCCGCCGTGTTGACGCACACGGCGTTGGCGCCCAGGTTCTGCCCGCTGGCGGCGTCGACGTCGAGGATCCAATCGCCGCCGGACCGCTGTACGCGCACCGCGGCCTGAGAGCTGGCCCCGAGCTTGCCCCAGACGCCTGCGAGGAAACACGTCCGGTCGACGTCCGTCCCCAGGTTGAGCTCGCAGCTCCCGCCGCATCCCCAGCTGTGCCCCGACCAGCCGATCGCCGCCTGGGCCTCCCCGACGGGCTCGTCCAGGGTCCCCTCGCCCTCATCGCCCATCTCGCTCACGCAGCCCAGCGCCAGGGGAGCGACGATCAGCGCCAGCGCCGAGCCGAGATGAGCGCTCCAGGGCTTGTTCAGCAGCGGATTCGATCTCATGGGGGGTGCTCCTTGGCAGAGGGGAAGTGAATCGATTTCAAGCTCAGGACAACACTACGACCTCTATCTTTTCCGACGGCGGTTTGTCAACACGGTTAACTTTGAGTCAGCGCCTCCTCACCGACATGAAGCATGAAGGAGGAGGTCAGGAGTCGTTGGCGACGACGGAGCGCGCGACGACGGAGCGCGCGACGACGGAGCGCGCGGCGACAGAGCGCGCGGCGACTGCCAGATCTGCACATTGACACCCACATGACGTAACCGGCAAAGCCTGCCGGGCTACGGGGCTGCGTGCTGTCACGGAGATGGAGTGTCGCGGGCCTCCGCGGGGGATACCCCGCCGGCCGCGTCGACGGTGATCCCCTTCATGGGTGGCGGACTCACCACGCCCCGAGCGCCACAACGCCGATCTGCTGAGCCGTCGTCACCGGCAAGACATGGAGGGCGGCCGGCGCCGCCTTCGCTCGCGGGGACGAGGAGCCCGCGAAGAAGGACACAACGGTCGCGGCGCCAACGACAACCCCCGTCGCGACAAGCGCGGCCCCGAGGGCGCGGGACGTGTCGCGCTGGACGCGCAAGCGGTGGAGCTCGGGGCATGCGGAGGGCTGCGGCACCTGGCGGCACGCGTCCGAGGTCCATGCTGGATCGCGGTTGAGGCCCTCGCCGCGCTCATCGATGTCTCCATCGAGGACGTTCGCCCGGAGCATGAAGACAGTCCCCGAGGAGATGGCGGCCGTCGTGACGGCGAGCCCCGCGATCCGCAGTGTTCCCGGCCACGACGCCCAGGGCCCAGGCGCCGGGGCCGCGGCCGGCGCGACCGGTCCGCGCTTCGCCGCGCTTGGCTCGGGGGCGGGCGGGGGCGGCGGGGCCACGCGCGACAGCGTCAGCGTCGCGCCGACCGTCGCCCCGCCGGCGATCTCGACCCGATGAGAGAGCTCCTCGTATCCCGGCAGGCGGGCCCGGAGCGTGTGTTTCCCCGGATCGACGAACAGCTCGAGGACCGTGGCTCCCGTGCCGATCGGCTCGTCGTCCAGGAGAACCTCGGCGTCGGGCGGGGCGGCAGCCACGTAGATCCTTCCGACGTGCTCCAGCGCCTTGTTGAACCCGGTCGTGAACCGGCGGACGAGCGGCTCCTTCAGGGCTGCGTCGTGTTCGAGGCTCTCCCCCAGGTGCTCGGCGGCCTCCCGGTGCTTGCCCTGCTCCAGCTCGGAGAGCCCGAGATACCCGAGGACCTCGGCCAGCTGCGCCTCGGTCATCCCGGCGGCGTCGGGCGCCGCCAGGGCGGCCTCGAAGCGCGCCTCGGCGTCCGCCCACCGCCGCCCGAAGAAGGCGATCCGCGCCTGCTGGCGCAGCGCCGCGGCCGCCGGCGGCGAGCCCCCGGGCGGCGGCGCCGCGCGCGAGGGCGCCGTGGCGCTGATCAACGCGCCGAGAAGGCAGCACCGCAACAGGACCGACCGCAAGCGCAAGCGCGTCATGGATAGCCAACCTTATCAACGACGTCGCCAGCCCGGCAACCGTGCACGCCCGCGCCGCGGCGCGCCTTGGCACGGCGATTTTGACGTCGTCTCTGGAATGCAACCGACCGAGGCCCCGGCGTGCCGTCGTCCCCTCGGACTCACGGCAAGGGCGCTCCGGACGAGCGGCCGCGCCCCGGAAGCCTGAGCGCCCGGCGGCGAGGGTCGGTTCTGCGGCGCTTCGTCGACAGGCTCGACGATAGACGCCGTGCGGTCTTCATCGAGCATCGCTGTCCCAGGCCCAACGCCGGTCCAGCACAGAGCACAGTGAGGCAGAGGGGTAGATTCGACCCCTACTCGCCTTCTTCGATCAGCACCGAGCACGAGTCTCTCGGTCTGGTGAGCTATCTCATCGCCAGCCCGATCGCCCGCATCCGTCAACGGTCACGAGAGCACTTCGATGGCCGTCGTCGCCCCAAGGACGTTATCGATCCAGCGGTCGAGGGTCGCCATGTCCGTGCATGCCTGGACGCGCTCTCTCTCGCTGTCGCTGAGCACGATCCCGGCCCGCGCGAGCAACCGAAGCAGGGTGTCCCTCTTGCCTTCGAGCTTCCCTTCACGCATGCCCTTGAGCTCGCCCTCACGGAGGCCCTCGAGCTTGCCGCGATCGATGAGCTTCTGCACGAACGGGGGCAACGTCGCCTCGCCTTCGATCTGCCGTTCCATGACCAACGCCTCCAGAGCCCGCCGCATGGGCTCACGCAACCCGTTCCAGATGACCTGAAAGTAGACCCTCGCGTGCTCCTGGTCGAGCCGACCGAGGGCAACGAGCGCCGCCTGAACCACGGTGAGCCCGTTCGGCCCGTTGCCGTGCGCCACCGCCGACAGCACGGCGAGCTCCGCCTCCTTCTCGGCCTCGACAGGGTCGGTGATCTCGGGGACGACGGCCGGACCGAGCACTGAGCGTCGGGGCACCCGTGGTTCACATGGCGTGACGACCTCACGGCTCTCCCCGGAATTCATGAGTGGGAGGGCGCCGCTCGGCCCATGCGGGCCCCACCGCATGAGCCTGGCGCGCCACGCAAATCCAGCATGATTGCAACCACTCGTGAGACCACTCCATGCCCTCTGTGACCCATGAAGCCCTGGTGGAGCTGTTCAAGAACCGGCCGACACTGGCCGCCGAGATGCTGCACGACGCGCTCGGCCATCCGGTCCCGACCTTCACGGAGGCGCGCGTCGAGTCCTCCGATTTCACCGAGATCGTGCCCTCCGACCGCCGCGCGGATGTCGTCGTCGTGCTGCTGGTCGGCGAGCAGCAGCAGCCCGCGATGGCCATCGTGGTTGAGGTCCAGCTCGGCGTGGACCCGGACAAGCCCTACGTCTGGCCCGTGTACGTCACCCAGACGCGGGCCCGGCACCGCTGCCCGACCCGGCTGCTGGTCGTGACGATCGGCGCGGCGATGGCGCGGTGGAGCGCGCGGCCGATCGACACCGGCCACCCTGGCTGGACGCTGACGCCGCTGGTGCTCGGGCCCCAGGGCGTCCCGGTCGTCACCGACGCCGAGCAGGCGAAGGCGGCGCCCGAGGTGGCCGTGCTCTCCGCGATGGCGCACGGACAGAGCGAGGCGGCGGAGGCGATCGGCGAGGCGTTCTTCGCGGCGGCGGCCGGGCTCGATGAGGAGCGCCGGGCCGTCTACGGGGATCTGGTGCTATCCTCGCTGAACGCAGCGGCGAGGCGGAATTTGGAGGCGATGATGAAGAGCGGTTACCAGTTTCAGAGCGAATTCGCGCGCAGCTACGTGGCCAAGGGCCGTCAGGAAGGCCGGAAGGAGGGAATCCTCGAAGCCAAGGCGCAGGCCGTGCTCGCCTTCCTCGAGGCCCGCGGGCTCGAGGTCTCCGTCGAGGTGCGGGAACGCGTCCTCGCGAGCACCGACCTCGACGAGCTGGACCGCTGGATCCGCCGCGCCGCCGTGATCAGCGACGCCCGGGAGCTCCTCGCCACGACCGGCTCCTGAGAGCGCCCCAGGAGCGGACAAGCGCGCTGCTTCTGTCCTGGCAGGCGATGGCAGGCCGGCCGGACAACATCCTACTTCTCCGCCCTCGCCTCCTTCAGCGCCGGCGGCAGTGGCGGTAGCCACGGACGCGAGCGATACCCGGGCTTCCGGCACGACACGATCGGGATCGTCTCGCTTTTCAGAACGAAAACACACCGCTCTTGCCATGTCGTCCGAGTGAGGGCGCCGGGAGTCCAAGCCGGAGCTGAATCGGAGGGCCAGCTACGCAAGAGCCACACCGGACGCCATGTCCGAGGCATCGGTACGGCGTTGGCGACCGTCGAGGGCTTGATTCCGCTCGTGTGCCCGAGCGCCCTCCCCTCTCGTTCAGCCCCGTGCCATGACCGTCGGCGCGCACGCGGGTCACATGGCGTGATGACCTCACGGAGCTGCCCGGAATTCATGAGTGGGAGGACGCTGCTCGGCCCATGCGGGACCACCGCATGAGCCTGGCGCGCCACGCAAATCCAGCATGATTGCAACCACTCATGAGAAGACCCGATGCCCTCAGTGACCCACGAAGCCTTGGTGGAGCTCTTCAAGAACCGGCCGACGCTGGCCGCCGAGATGCTGCACGACGCGCTCGGCCATCCGGTCCCGACCTTCACGGAGGCGCGCGTCGAGTCCTCCGATTTCACCGAGATCGTGCCCTCCGATCGCCGGGCCGATGTCGTCGTCGTGCTGCTGGTCGGCGAACAGCAGCAGCCCGCGATGGCCATCGTGGTCGAGGTCCAGCTGGGCGTGGACCCGGACAAGCCCTACGTCTGGCCCGTGTACGTCACCCAGACGCGGGCCCGACACCGCTGCCCGACCCGGCTGCTGGTCGTGACGATCGGCGCGGCGATGGCGCGGTGGAGCGCGCGGCCGATCGACACCGGCCACCCTGGCTGGACGCTGACGCCGCTGGTGCTCGGGCCTCAGGGCGTTCCGGTCGTCACCGACGCCGAGCAGGCGAAGGCGGCGCCCGAGGTGGCCGTGCTCTCCGCGATGGCGCACGGACAGAGCGAGGCGGCCGAAGCCATCGGTGTGGCCTTTTTTTCGGGGGCGGCGGAGGGGCTCGATGAGGAGCGCCGGGCCGTCTACGGGGACCTGGTGCTATCCTCGCTGAACGCAGCGGCGAGGCGGAAATTGGAGGCGATGATGAAGAGCGGTTACGAATTTCAGAGCGAGTTCGCACGCAGCTACGTGGCAAAAGGCGTGGAGAAGGGCCGGGAGCAGGGGCGGCTGGAGGGAATCCTCGAAGCCAAGGCGCGCGACGTGCTCGCCTTCCTCGAGGCCCGCGGGCTCGAGATCCCCGCCGAGGTGCGGGAACGCGTCCTCGCGAGCGCCGACCTCGACGAGCTGGACCGCTGGATCCGCCGCGCCGCCGTGATCAGCGACGCCCAGGAGCTCCTCGCCACGACCGGCTCCTGAACCGACACCCGGGCCCCAGGAGCAGCCGAGCGCGCTGCCCCTATCGCCATACGGCGATGCAGGGTGCCCCCTGCCCTCCCTACTTCTCCGCGCTCGCTTCCCTGAGCACCGGCGGCAACGCTGGCAGCCCCGGCCGCGGCCGATACCGCGGCTTCCGGTACGACACGATCGGGATCGTCTCGCTTTTCAGAACGAAAACACACCGCTCTTGCCATGTCGTCCGAGTGAGGGCGCCGGGAGTCCAAGCCGGAGCTGAATCGGAGGCCAGCTACGCAAGAGCCACACCGGACGCCATGCCCGAGGGATCGGTACGGCGTTGGCGACCGTCGAAGGCTTGATTCCGCTCGTGCGCCCGAGCGCCCTCCCTCTCGTTCAGCTGCGTGCCATGACCGCCGGCGCACACGCGGGTCACACGGCGTGACGACCTCGAGGCTCTCCCCGGAATTCATGAGTGGGAAGGCGCCGCTCGGCCCCTGCGGGCCCCACCGCATGAGCCTGGCGCGCCACGCAAATCCAGCATGATTGCAACCACTCATGAGAAGACCCGATGCCCTCAGTGACCCATGAAGCCCTGGTGGAGCTGTTCAAGAACCGGCCGACGCTCGCCGCCGAGATGCTGCACGACGCGCTCGGTCATCCGGTCCCGACGTTCACGGAGGCGCGCGTCGAGTCCTCCGATTTCACCGAGATCGTGCCCTCCGACCGCCGGGCGGATGTCGTCGTCGTGCTGCTGGTCGGCGAGCAGCAGCAGCCCGCGATAGCCATCGTGGTCGAGGTCCAGCTCGGCGTGGACCCGGACAAGCCCTACGTCTGGCCGGTGTACGTCACCCAGACGCGCGCCCGGCACCGCTGCCCGACCCGGCTGCTGGTCGTGACCATCAACGCGGCGATGGCGCGGTGGAGCGCGCGGCCGATCGACACGGGCCACCCTGGCTGGACGCTGACGCCGCTGGTGCTCGGGCCCCAGGGCGTCCCGGTCGTCACCGACGCCGAGCAGGCGAAGGCGGCGCCCGAGGTCGCCGTGCTCTCGGCCATGGCGCACGGACAGAGCGAGGTGGCGGAGGCGATCGGCTTGGCTTTCTTGGCGGCGGCGGACAACCTCGATGAGGAGCGCCGAGCCGTCTATGGGGATCTGGTGCTATCCTCGCTGAACGCAGCGGCGAGGCGGAAGTTGGAGGCGATGATGAAGAGCGGTTACCAGTTTCAGAGCGAATTCGCGCGCGGCTACGTAGCGAAAGGTCGGCAGGAGGGAATCGTCGAAGCCAAAGCGCACGACGTGCTCGCCTTCCTCGAGGCCCGCGGGCTCGAGGTCCCCGCCGAGGTGCGGGAACGCATCCTCGCGAGCACCGACATCGACGAGCTGGATCGCTGGATCCGCCGCGCCGCCGTGATCAGCGACGCCCGGGAGCTCCTCGCCACGACCGGCTCCTGAACCAACGCGCCGGGCCCCAGGAGCAGCCGAGCGCGCCGCCCCTCTCGCCAGACGGCGATGCAGGGTGTCCCCTGCACGCCACCCTATTTCTCCGCGCTCGCTTCCTTGAGCGGCGGCGGCAGCGCTGGCAGCCCCGGCCGCGGACGATACCCCGGCTTGCGATACGACAGGATCGGGATCGCCTCGTTCTTGTACGGCGCGCGCTCCCCCGGCTTCGGGCACTGATCTCGCACCCAGTACACGTCGTACGCCACGATCTCGTCCTCCGGCCGCCCGGTCCGCTCATGATACCTGAGCAGGTAGTCCTGGAGGCCCGGCTTGCGAAATGCCTTGTTCCGATCGAGCCGGATCCGGTTGAAATAGTCCTGCTGGATCTGCCCGAGCCCCAGCCCCCGCGCGTCAGAGAGGTTCAGATCCGGCGGGAGCCCGGTGAACGGATCCACATGCCGGCCGTCGACCGTGATCGCGTCCACGCTGATCGACCCGTCATCCGTGATCGGGTTCGGCGCGAACATCCCCCACCCCTGGAGGATGCGCGGATACACGATCGTCGCCTGCACGAACTTCGGCTGAGTGTGCTTGAGGAACGCCGGAACGCTCTTGTTCTCGTTGATGGCCTGGCTCACCGCGCAGAGCCCGAGGTACGCGATAAGCGCCTCCCGCGCGATCGTCCTTCCACGGGCGAAGCGCTCCGCGAGCGGCGACGGGCTCTCCACCCCGCCCGCACCCCGCCCGCGCGGCGCCCGATCCAGCCCGAAATACCGCGCGATCCCGTCGCGCCGCCTCGAGACGACCCCGAGCAGCGCGCCCGGCGCGCCGAGGGCCAGCGCCCAGACGAACGGCCAGGCAAAGCGACCTCCAGGGAGCGCCTGCACGATCTCGCGCAGCGCCGCCGCACCGCGGAACACCCGACCATCCGCCGGGTCGCTCGCGTCGCGCACCTCGAAGAGCTCCGGCCGGGGCTCCCCTCCCCCGTCCGCCTCCGCGCCGCCCGCCGGGACAGCGCGCGCCTCCTCGAACCGGAGCAGCTCCAGCGCATCGAGCCGGACAAGGAACCGCATGAGCGCGAACGCGAACGGTGAATCGCCGTCATAAACGACGACCCGGGGCTCCGCGCGGCGGCGATACCAGCGCGCGAGCGCGTCCCAGTGCTGCGCCGTGGGCAGCAGGAACGACCAGGCGATCATGAACCACGAGAACGGGCCGAGGCGCATCATCACCCCGAACGTCCCGTGCAGGGCCCACATCCCCCCCATCGCGAGCGCCCGCGTGAAGCGGCGACCATAGGGCGAGAGGATCCACGTGATGAGCAGCGCCTCGAGCACGAGCACGCCCCAGGTGAGCCCCTTCATCGCCCAGAAAGGGATGAGCTCCCGCGCGAGGACGGCGATCCCGGTCACCATGCGATCGAGGTGCAAGACGTAGTGCACCGTCTCGCCGCGACGCCAGATCTGGCCCGACTTGTTGACGACGTTGAAATAATAGATGGTCGCCAGGTTCAGGATCGCGAGGAGCACGATCCCCGAGACGTACGGCCGCTCGGCCCACTCGGGGCGCCTCCGATCCGCGAGATCGGCGGCCGTCCGCTCCCGCCGCTCGCGGTACGAGCGGATCAGCGCGTCGACGGAGAAGCGCCTGCCGGTCGGCATGAACATGGCCCAGCAGGTGATGATATTCACGACGACATAGCCGCCGTTCTCGATCATGACGATCCGGTTGTCCCTGCTCGCCACGAGCACGAACGACAGGATCGAGAACAGCCGCGTGTTCCATCCGACGAAGAAGCAGAGGAAGCAGAAGAGCGAGAGCGCGAACGCGACGTGGACCTCTGCTGTCGACGAGAACGCGTGATACAGGCTGAAGTTGTATCCGCTGCTCGGATGGAAGAGGTGATAGTGGTTGGTGAGCACCCCGTCGTTGCTGTAGATCCAGCTCGCCTCGGCCCAGTGGCGCACGCAGTCGGCCGAGAGCAGGAAGCCGAGCACCAGCCTGAACAGGCCGAGCGTGCGCACGTCGATGGTGCAGTAACGCTCCTTGATCCAGCGCCCCACGCGCCGGAGGCGCCCCTCGGCCGGACGCCTCGGAGCCCCGCCCTCGGGCGCCGGCGGCGCGCCCTCGCCGGGCGGCGCATCTTCTGTCGACGCGCCCTCGCCGGGCGGAACATCCCCTGTCGACGCGCCCTCGCCGGGCGGCGCATCTTCTGTCGACGCGCCCTCACCGGGCGGCGCGCCCGCGCCACGTCCGAGCGCCGCGTCCGGGTCCGCGGCGCTCGGG
Source organism: Sorangium sp. So ce117 (assembly GCF_051524395.1). NCBI lineage: Bacteria > Pseudomonadati > Myxococcota > Polyangiales > Polyangiaceae > Sorangium > Sorangium sp. So ce117. Next base: position 11,994,461 of record NZ_CP150309.1, on the reverse strand, counting down.
TCCTCGTCAGGCCGACCCATCGGAGCGCCTCAGTTCGGCTTGCCGTGCCGGAGGAGGCTCGGCGCGAGGGGTAGGCTCCGCTCGCCCAGCTTTCCCGTGCCACCTCGCGAGTGCGAGAACAGCTTGTCCCGCTCGAAGCTGCTCGGCGCGGGCTCGCCAGGCGCGGGGATCGGCGCCGAGACCCAGTACGCATCGAAGCCCGACAGCGACGCCTCGCGCCCTTTGCCGGACGCCTGGGGCCCGCCCTTCGCGAGGTAGTCGCGGAAGGCGCGCTGGTAATCGGACCACTCCGGCCGCCGGATGCGATCGAGGTAGTCGGACCAGAGCTGGCCGAGCCGCGCCCCGGAATGCCCCGCAGGCTGGAGCCGCGGCTCCTCCCCGGTCAGCGGATCGATCGGCTCCGACGCGCGCGTCTGGCCGTCGATCACCATCAGCGCGTTGGCCCGCGGCGGCTCGGGCGCCATCACGTTCCACCTCGCCAGCATGCGCGGCCACGACGCCACGCCCGCGAGCACCGCCCCCTGCGGGACGGCCGCCGCGCCGGGCAGCGGGTTCTCCTTCGCCGTCTGCGCCAGCACCGCGGCGAGCACCACGAGCACCGCCGCCTCCCGCAGCGACCCCAGCGCGAGCCGCGCCGTCCGCACCGCCGGCGCAGGGACGTCCGGAGCGAGGCCCGCGTCGCCGCCGTCCGCTCCGCCCTCGTCGGGCAGCGGGACCCCGCACGCCTGCCGCCCGAGGAGCTCGCTGATGCGGTGCCTGCGGGCCGCGACAACGTCGTAGAGCGCGTTCAGGAGGTGCGAGATGCCCGGCAGCTTGAGCGGCCAGGCGAGCCAGCCGAGCGGCAACGCCAAGAGCCCCTCGGTCACCGCGGCGCCCCGCATGTACACGCGCCCCTTCCGGTCGATCGCGAGCGCCGTCCGCTCCACGAGCTCCGGCGTGACCTCCTTCGGCATCGGCACGCGCTCCTCGGCCCCCGTCTGGTTGCGGACGTAGAGCTCGTCGAGCGTCACATTGCCCTGGAACGTCAGGTGCTCGCGCAGATCGAGCCGCTTGACCAGGCGCGCCAGGAGGAGGCAAACGCCGCAGTCGGCGTCGTACACGAGCGTGCGCGCGCGCCCCTCGCTCCAGGAGCGCTCGTACACGTCCCAGAGCTCGCCGGGCAGCACCATCGGCGCCGCGGCGGCGAGCGCCCAGCCGAACAGCCCGAGATCGAAGAAGACCCCGAGGATCAGCCCGTGCAGGACCATCAGCGCGGCCGCGACCCCGCGCGTCCAGCGGAAGAGCGCCGGGACGAAGAGCAGCGCCGGGATCGCGAGCTGCATGGCCCACGTGCCGAAGGTGAGCCCGCGCAGCGTGCCGAGCGGCAGGAGGTCGCGGAGCCAGATGCCCGCGTCGCTCGCCAGGCGCTCGGCGTGGAGCGCATAGTAGAACGCCGTCCCGTCGCGCCACGCCTCGCCGCGCTGCTGGAGCGCCGTACAGAGGTAGATGAGGGCGAGCTGCAGCAGCACGGCCAGCGCGGCGAGCGACGTCGGCGACCACCCGGGCAGGCGCTCGGCCGCGATCTCGGCCTCCGAGGCCCTCGACCTGTCGTTCAGCTCCGTGTCGCGCTTCTCGTCCCGCAGGGAGAGCGAGGCGCGGAGGCTGTCGAGCGAGAAGCGGCTCCCGCACGGCAGGAACGCCGTGAGCGCGAGGATCGCGATCGCCGCGTAGTTGCCGGCGTTCTCGAGCAGGACGTTCCTCGACGTCAGGCTCACCAGCACGAGCAGCGAGAGCACATGGAAGACGCGCGTCCTGTGGCCGATGAGGAACAGGGCGTAGACGACGAGCGCCAGCGAGAAGGCGAAGTGGGCCTCTCCCTCCGTCGAGATGGCGTGGAACAGGCTGAAGACCTGCTGCTTGCCCCGGAGGTTGAAGAGGTGGTTGTGGTTCGGGAGGACGCCCTCGTTCGAGTAGAAGTCCCGCACCCATCGCCACCGACCGAAGAGGTCGGCGATAAGGACCAGCCCGAAGGTGATGCGAAACAACCCGAGCGAACGGGCATCAAGACGCAAGAAGTGATCGCGAAGTGATTTCACGGAGAATCCTCGACACGGAATCCGTAATCCGATGCGTGCTCGAGCTCAGGGACGCTCGGCTTACGCAAGAGCAGGGAGCGCACCGTCCAGAGATCGCCGAAGACGCGGTAGCGCAGCGCGGTCTGGTCGAGGTAATCGACGCCCGCGGAGCCGCCCGTGCCGGTGCGCCGGCCGATCACCCGCTCGACCATCCGCGCGTGGCGCTGCCGCCAGATGAGCATGGCCTGCTCCATCTCCAGGATGCGGTCGAGCACCTCGCGCGGCCACGCGAGGCGGGGCAGCTCGCGGTAGCTCTCGATGAAGACGATCGCCGCGCGGACCGCCCGGCGCTTCTCGCGCGTGGCCGCGTCGGCCGCCGGATCGTCCTCGGCGAGCAGGAACGCCTCGGCGGCCGCGCTCTCCGCCTCGTAGCGCGCGCGGAGCCGCTCGACGTCCGGCGGGGTGAGCGCCTTGTCGATCGCCATCTGGACGCGGCGCTCGTTCTCCTGGCGCATCGAGCGCGTGTAGCCGCGCAGGAAGCTCATGACGCCTTCCGGCTCGCTCGATCCGTCGATCGGCGTCCGCGAGAGCCACTCGTCCAGGAAGTGCTTGAGGCTCGGCCCGCTCGCGAGCCTCGCCTCCACGCGGCGCGTGGCCGCCGAGGGCGCGCCGTCCGCGGTCTTGAGCGCCTCCTTGTAGCTGCCCTCCCGGCCGAGCGGGATCCGGAGCGCGTCGTCGAGGCCCAGCAGGAGCTCGATTTCGCGCAGCTGCGCCGACTGGAAGCCGCTCGCGGGGATGAGGCGATCGCGGAAATCGAGGTAATCGCGGGTCGTGAGCGTCTCCATGACCCGGAAGTGCTCGATCGCCTGCTCGAAGATGGTGACGACCCGCCGGAACGAGCGCGCCGCGGAGGCGAGCTTCTGATCGGGCACGGGGTTCTGGCGGAAGAGCTCGCGCGCCGAGGTGAGCTCCCGGAGGATGAGCTTGAACCAGAGCTCGTAGATCTGGTGGACGACGATGAACAGGGCCTCGTCGTTGCCGACCTTCTGCTCGTCGTCGTCGAATCCACCCTGGAGGGCGAGCAGCTCCTCGACGTGGATGTAATCCCAGTAATTCATGTCCTTGGTGATTCGAGAGGCGCCGCCAGCGGCGTTCGTGCGGCGTGTTCGCAGCAAGCGGTGCGCCCGCGCCACGAGCGGCGCCGGGAGTCTACTTCCCGCCCCCCAGGAAACGGAAGGGCCTGGCACGGGTCGCACGGATTGCGCGTCTGCGCAAAAAGCAACGGGATGCGCCGCCGGGCGAGCGCGCGCGGCGTGGCGCGGCGCACGCGGGCGCCCTCCACCGCGGAGCGCGCGCGGCGCGCTCAGGGCGCGCTCGCGCCGCCGGGAGGCGGATCGGCCGGGGCGCGCCGCACGCCGTCGGGGCCCATGTCGACGGGCGGCGCGTAGCTCTTGAGCTCGGCCCGCTCGTAGCTCGCCCCGCCCGCGGCCTCGATCACCACCACACCGACGTCCGGGCAGAACGTCGACACGTAGCGCGCGGGCCTGTCGCCGAGGCGCTCCTCCACGGTCTGCACGCACCCCGTGAACCGCCCCGCGGGCACCTCGATCGCCACGTCGACCGCGGCGATCCGCGCGCGGCCGCCGTGCTCGCCGGTCCACGTGGTGCCGGGCGCGATCGGCTCCTTGAGCACGAAGACGCCCGTGTCGCCGCGGATCACGCCCTCGCCGGTGAACTCGAAGCGCTTCACGCCCGAGGGGAACCGGAGCTCGCCGCTGCGCGCGTCCGCGCGGTGCACGCGCGCGACGAGGAGGCCCTGCTCGCCGCCCTCGCTCAGGGTCGCGTAGTGGTAGATGTGCCCGTCGACGAGCGGGAAGTAGCGCTCGGCCCGCGTGCCCGAGGCGGCGCCCCGCTGCCCGTCGGGCGCCGCGTTCCACGCCGCGGGCCGACCCGGGCGGGGGGCGCCCCCGCAGGCGATCAGCGCGAGCGCGAGCGCTGCGAGCCAGCGCGCCGGGGGGCGGCCTGAGGGACGTCCGGGCTCGGCGTTCACCGCGCTGCCTCCTCGGGGATCACGGGGCCGCGTGGCCGTGGGACCAGTACCAGAGCGCGAGGAACGCGAGCAGCGCCATGGCCGCGACGAGCAGGACGACGGCCAGCGGGTCGGGGTCGATCCGGCGCAGCAGCGCCCGCGCCGCGCGGCGGAGCTCGTCGCGCTCGCGCTCGTGCTGCTCCGCCAGGTCATGCGAGGATTTCACGTCGTCGCGAGCCCGGTAGGGATGGTCCTCCTCCGGAGGCTGGCGGCTCGGCCTGTCGCGCTCGATCTCCCCGGCCAAGAGCCGCCTCGCGCCTTCCCGGACCAGCGCGTAGTCGCCGCGCTCGAACGCCTGCTCGAGGCGCTCGATCTCGGGATGGCGAGGGCGCGCCGGCGCGGCGTCGCCGGGGGGCGGCGCCGTCTTCTCGTCGCGCCGCTTCCCGCGCTTCTTCGGCGGGCGCCGCGGCTCGGCGTCGGACTGCGCGTCCGGCGGCGAGCTCGCATCCGGCTCGGGCCGGGCGTCGGTGTCGGCCTGCTCCGTGTCCGTCACGTACAGCTCTCGGTGGTGATGTAGGCCATGGCCGAACCCGCGGCAGAGCCCCGGGACGGCGCAGGCTACCTCAGGCCCGGCCGCGCGTGCCCGAAAAAGGCCCGAAAGGCCGCTGTCCGCCGGCGCTTGCCACCGGCGGACCGCCCGGGCGCTCCGGTGGCGAGCGCCGGGCGCGCGGCGCGTTCATCCGATGCGCCCCGGCCTACTCGAACGGCAGCCGGTTCCGCTGCCGATCGACCTCGGCCGGATCCGGGCGATCTCGCCACGGGACCATCGCCTCGCCCTCGCCGCTCACCACGCAGCGGAGCGCCTCGCAGGCGGCCCGGTAGTACGCCTTGCGACCGCAGCCGACGGCCTTGAAATGACCGCCGAGCTGCTCCTCGATGCGGACGTCCTTGTCGGCGCAATCGAGGTCGGAGGTGGCGCGCGCCCGGACCATCGGCATCGCGTTCGCTGGCACGTTGGACACGCTGCACGCCAGCGAGAGCGCGCCGGCGAGGAGCACAGCGAGGGGGGCGAGGGCGGCGAGAGGGGGCGGGCGCACGGCGGGAGCGTAGTGCACCGTTCGGCTCGAAATCCCGAGAAATGAACCGCGGCAAGCCGGCGGCGAGCCGGCGAGCCCACCGCGCTCGCCCTCGATCCCGGCGCCCTCCGCCTCTTGCGCAGCCTTGCCCGCCCGCTCCCTCCGCCCCGTCGCGCACGCTCTGCACACGCGCCCCAGAGCGGCGGTCACCCGCACAGGAGACGGGTCCAGATCGGCGTTTTCGGCGCGGAAGCGCACTCCAGTGCGCTGAGCACCGAAAACGCCGAGATGGGCCCGTATCCGAAGCGGGTGACCGCCGCTCTCAGAATTGGAAGTACACGAACGGCACCGCGGCCGCGCTCGCCGCCTCGTGGAGCCCGATCGCGACAAGGAACAGCAGCGCGCCCTGCACCGGCGCAGGCGCCGCGATGAAGGCGCCGCGCGCGCGCTCGTACAGGCGCTCCGGCACGTAATGGGACAGGAGCGCGACCCCGAGGAGCGCGACGAGCACGGGCGGGAGGTTCGGGTGGAAGGTCGTCAGCGTGCCGATCTGCCGCAGGATGAGCACGGCCTGCGAGAACGTCGGCACGCGGAAGAAGATCCACGCGAAGCAGACGTAGTGGAACGTCAGCAGCACGCACAGCGCGCGGAGGGGAACGCGGGAGAGGGGCGAGCCCGCGGTCGCGCCCCCGCGCTCGCCCTCGCCGGCGGATCGCCAGCGCTGGAAGGCGCGCGTCACGGCGAGGCCGAGGCCGTGGAGGAAGCCCCAGAAGACGAAGTTCCACGATGCCCCGTGCCAGAGGCCGCCGAGCAGCATCGTGATCATCAGGTTGCGGTACGTCGCCAGCTCGGAGCCACGGTTGCCGCCGAGCGGGATGTACAGGTAGTCGCGGAGCCAGGTGGAGAGCGAGATGTGCCAGCGGCGCCAGAAATCGGCGAGGTTGTGCGCCTTGTACGGCGCGTCGAAGTTCTTCGGGAACCGCACGCCGAGCAGGAGCGCCGAGCCGATCGCGATGTCGGTGTAGCCGGAGAAATCGCAGTAGATCTGCGCGGCGTAGCCGTAGACGCCCGCGAGGACCTCCACGGCCGAGTAGTTCTCCGGGCGCTCGAACACGCGGTCGACGAGGTTGAGCGCGAGCTGGTCGGAGAGGACGACCTTCTTCACGAGGCCGATCGCGACGAGGAACAGGCCCTCCCCGCCCTCCTCGAGGGTGAGGCTCGGGGCGCGCTCGAACTGCGGGAGCAGGTCCCGCGGGCGAACGATCGGCCCGGCGACGAGGTGCGGGAAGAAGGCGACGAAGAGCAGGTAGCGGAGGTAGCTCTTGTGGGGCGGGAGCTCGCCCCGGTACACGTCGACGACGTAGCTCATCGACTCGAACGTGAAGAACGAGATGCCGACCGGCGGCAGGAGCACCCGGAACGCGTGGCCCACGCTCGCCGGCTCGCCCGTGAGCAAGGCGCGGAGCGCCGCCGCGTTCTCGAGCGCGAAGTTCCAGTACTTGAAGAACCCCAGGAACCCGAGGTTCAGCGCCACGGTGGCGATGAGCATCGCGCGCCGCGCCCGGGGCCGCTCCTCGCGGGCGATCGCGCGGGCGAGCAGGAAGTCGACCGTGGACGAGGCGAAGATGAGCGGCAGGTAGCGCCAGTCCCAGGCCGCGTAGAACCCGTAGCTCACGAGCAGCAGGAACACGAGGCGCGGCCAGGCGCCGGCGTACCGCACGAGCGCCCACGATCCGACGAAGACGGCGGCGAAGAACTCGGCGTAACGGAGGGTATTGAAGAGCACGGCCGGTCGGATCCCGGGTCAGGCTGCGGCGAGGGGCGCGGCGCGCGGCGGGGCCGAGCGCGTTGTCGAGGAGGAGCGGGCTACCCGGGCGGTGGGGGGCCGTCTACCACAGGGAGCGCGGCGCGGTCGCGCTCCTGGCGCGGCCCGATGGCGCCGCGCGGTCGCGCTCACAACGCGGCGCCCTGCGGAACGGCGCGGGACGGCGCGGGACGGCGCGGGACGGCGCGGAACGGTACGAAACGGCGCGGAATGGTACGGGACGGCGCGGAACGGCGCCGGGAACGCGACCGCGCGGGGCCGCGTTTCAACGGCGCCATGGCGCCGCGCGATGTTGAACGGCGCCCCGCGTCGTGCCAAGGATGGATCTGATGCTGGGTCGCCTGATCCTCGGGGTTGTGAAGGGGCTCATCGTGGGGGGCCTGCTGGGCTTCGCGCTGGCGAAGCTCGGCTTCGCCGCGCCCATGGCGATCGTCGCCTACCTGGCCGCGGCGCTCGCCGGGGTCCTCGTGGGCCTGATCGCGGGCAAGCCCATCTGGGCGAAGGACGCGAAGATCGAGGCGGGGATGAAGGCCTTCGTCGGGGCGCTGCTCGGCGCTGGCCTGATGTACGCCGCGCGCCGGTGGCTCACGGTGCCGGTGCCGCTGCCGCTCGGCGAGCTCGGGGGCGCAAACCTGTCGCTCGGCGAGGCCGCGGGGGGCACCGGGACGTTCGGCGGCCTGGCGATCACGTCGCTCGCCGCGATCGCCGCGCTGCTCGGCGGCTTCTACGAGGCCGACAACGACCCTTCGGACGAGGAGAAGCCGGGCGCGAAGCCGGCGGTGAAGGCGGCGGCCGGGGGCAACAACAAGCGCATCGCCTCGTCCGCCGCGGCGGACGAGCTCGACGACGACCTCGAGGTCGAGCCCGAGAAGAAGCGCGCGAAGAAGTAGCCGGTGCCGTTCGCGCGGGCCCTCCTCTACGCGGCGTCGCTCGGCGCGCTCGCGCTGGTCGCGCGCTCGCTGCTCGTCGCGCCGGTGCCCATGGCGGTCGCGGGCGCGGCCATCGCCGGCTACCTCGCGCTCGTCCTGTGCGGGGTCTTCTTCCTCGGGCTCGGGATGTTCGTCGACGTCGTGAAGCGCGGCCCGCCCGGCGCGCGGGGCGTGGCGCTGACGTTCGACGACGGGCCGAGCCCGGAGCACACGCCGGCGGTCCTCGCGCTCCTCGACGAGGCGGGCGTGAAGGCGACGTTCTTCGTCATCGGCCGCAAGGCCGAGGCCCACCCGGAGCTCGTCCGCGAGATCGCGGCGCGGGGCCACGCCATCGCCCTGCACAGCCACGCGCACGACCGGCTCTTCTCGCTGCGCTCGGCCCGCCGGGTCGAGCGCGACCTCCGGCAGAACCTCGACGTCATCGAGCGGATCACCGGCGCCCGCCCCACCCTCTTCAGGCCACCGGTCGGCCACACGAGCCCACGCATCGCCCGCGTGGTGGACGCGCTCGACCTCGACGTAATCGGCTGGTCGGCGCGGGGGTTCGACGGGCTCGCCGGGGCGGACCCCGGGCGGGTGGCGGCGCGGATCATCCCGGGGCTCCGCGACGGGGCCATCGTGCTGCTCCACGACGCGGCCGAGCGCGACGATCACGCGCCCGCGGGGCCCCTGGCGCTCCCGCGCATCCTGGCGGCGATGGAGAAGCGCAACCTGGTCGGGGTCCGCGTCGATGCGTGGCTCGACGACGGCGCGCGGGACGCCTAGACCATCTCCGTCGGGTGGCGCTACGCTCGGTCCGATGGCCGCGCCGGTGAGTCTGACGCTCTTTGCGCATATCGCCGGGAGACCGGAGGACGAGCTCGACCTCGCCGAGGCGGCGCTCCTCATCGACGACGCCGCGTATCCGGGCCTCGACATCCCGCATTACCTCGGCGTGCTCGACCGGCTCGGCGGCGAGGCGCGGCGCGCTGTCGATCGCCCCCTGCGCGCCGCGGAGGCGACGCCGGGCAGCGGCCCCATCGAGCAGCTGCTCCGCTGGTTCTACGGCGACCTCGGGTTCCACGGCAACTCCGGGGACTACTACGACCCGAAGAACAGCTACCTGCACGAGGTCCTGGATCGCCGGACGGGCATCCCCATCACGCTGGCCGTCGTCCTCCTCGAGGTGTGCTGGCGCGCGGGCCTCGAGGCCCAGGGCGTCTCGTTCCCGGGCCATTTCCTCGTGAGGACGCCGGTCCGCGGCGGCGTGCTGCTCATCGACCCGTTCGAGGGCCGCCTGCTCGGCCGGGACGACCTGCGCGCGCTGCACACCCGCGCCACGGGCGCCACGCGCGATCCGGAGCCGCGGCTGCTCGTGCCCGCGCAGAAGCGGCAGATCCTCGTGCGCATGCTGAACAACCTGCGGTCGATCTACTCGAGCCGCTCGGACGCGTCGCGGCTGCGCAGCGTGCTCGAGCGGATGCAGGTGCTCGCGCCGACCGACGAGCTCCGGAAGGAGCTCGATCAGCTCGGCGGCGAGCGGCCGTGGCCGTCGTCGGGGCGGGGCGTGAACTGACGCGGCCCGATCGCCGCTCGCGCACCGCGCGCGCTCGGATACGCTCGTCGGCATGGGTCAACCCGCCACGACCCCCCCGACCTTCGAGGAGCTCTACCAGAGCATCCGCGCCCTGCCCGAGCACCTGACGGGCGAGATCCTGGAGCCCGGCGTCCTCCGCACGATGTCGCGGCCCGGGAAGCGCCACCGCCGCGCGGCCAGGCTCTGCCTGCACGGCCTCGTCCCGTTCGACGCGAACGTCGGCGGCGTCGGCTGGTGGATCGAGCCCGAGACGGAGATCCGTTTCCCCGGCGGCCGGCTCGCCGTGCCTGACCTGTGCGGCTTTCAGGTCGAGCGGGTCCCCGAGCTGCCGGACGAGAGCCCGCTGACGATCCTCCCCGACTGGTGCTGCGAGGTCCTGTCGCCGCGGACCGCCCGCGACGACGTGGCGGTGAAGCTGCCGCTCTACGCGCGCTCCGGCGTCGGCTGGAGCTGGATCGTGGACCCGATGCGCCGGCTGGTCGAGGTCTTCGAGACGGTCGGTGGGAGGCCGGCGCTCACGGCGACCGCGCAGGACGACGAGCGCGCTGTGCTACCGCCCTTCAACGGAGAGCTCGCGGTCGCCTCGTGGTGGCTCCCGGGCCCTGTCGAGGAGTAGCGCCCTCCCGTCAGCCTCGTCCCCCCGCCCCCGGCAGCAGCACCACGAACCGCGCTCCGCCGTCCGCGCCTCGCTCGACCCCGATCGTCCCGCCGGCCGCCTCCACGAGCCCCCGGCACACAGCGAGCCCGAGCCCCGTCCCCTCGCCGACCTCCTTGGTCGTGATGAACGGCTCGAACAGCGTCTCGCGGACCGCCTCCGCGATCCCCGGCCCGTTGTCCTCGACCTCGATCCGCGCGCCCCCGCCCGCGCCCCGCGACGCGCGCACCGCCACGCGCCCCCCGACGCGCGGCACCGCGTCGGCCGCGTTCAGGAGCAGGTTCAGGAGCACCTGCACGAGCTGCCCGTGCGCGAGCGCCACGGCCGGCACGTCGGGCGCGACGTCCCGCTCGAGCTCGATCGCGCGGAACGCCTTCTGCGGCGTGACGAGCGAGACGACGTCGCCGATCGCCTCCGCGACCGACCCCGAGGGGAGGTGCCCTGCCTCTCCATCGCCGCCGGCCTCGGCCGCGCCGCGCGCCGCGGGCCGGGCGAAGTCGAGCAGATCGCGCAGGATCTTGTGGATCCGCTCCGTCTCCCGCTTCATCCGCTCGACGAAGTCGCGCTCCTCGGCCGGCGTGAGGCCCCCGGCGAGCAGCAGATCCTGCAGGCCGAGGATCGCCGCGAGCGGGTTGCCGATCTCGTGCGCGAGCCCCGCCGCCAGGCGCCCCACGGACGCGAGCCGCTCCGAGCGGACCAGCCGCTCCTGCGCGCTCTTCAGGTCCGCCGCGTAGCGCTCGATCTCGGCGATCTTCGCCCGCAGCGACTCCTCGTCGGCGCGGAGGCGGCCCGTCATGAGCGCTAGGCTCGCGCCGAGCTCCGCGAGCTCCCGCGCGCCGGCCCGCGGCACCTCCAGGTCGCGCGCCCCGCCGGCCACGCGGCGCGCGGCCTCCGACACCGCGTCGATCGGCCGCACCACGAGGTGCGTCATGGAGATGTACGCGAACACGAGCAGCGCCAGCGCCACGATGCCCGTGTAGAGCGCCACGATCCGCACGAGCGGCGCGGCGGCCACCGTCGACGGGTCGGTCGGCACCAGCACGGCCACGGAGCCCATCGACGTCGCGGGCGCAGGCTCCGCGCCGGACGCCGCCTCGCGCGCGGGCTCCGGGACGACCACCAGGAGCGCATCGCCGCGCGCCGTCCGCACCGTCTTCAGCACCTCCGTGCCGCCCTCCACCGAGGCCGGCAGCGCCGCCACGATCTCCGGCTCCCCGGCGCGGACCGAGAGCGCCCCGGCCGCGTCGTAGACGCCGATCGCCGACGCCCCGTCCGGGCCGAGCTGCGCCTCGAGCAGGAGCGAGAGCTCCGGGGCGGAGCGGGTCGTCCGCGCGGCGGCCACGTGCCCGGCGATGGCGCGGCCGATCGCGCGGGCGCTCGACGCGCGCGCGCCGCTCATCGTGGCCCGCGTGAGGCTGGCCACGGCGAAGAAGAGCGGCAGGAACGCCAGGAGGAGCAGCGCGCCGAGCGCGAACAAGAGCTGAAGCCGGATCCCGAGCCGCACGGTGTTGTCTGCCCCCTGTCGTACCGTCCTCGCCCAGCTCGGCGCCCGCTCATCCGTGGCATCGCGCCGGGCTCGGAGGAACGACCTCTCTGATAGCGGCATGCGCGCCCATGGCAAAGCTCGCGAGGCTCGCGAGGCTCGCGAGGTTCCGACCGACGGCTGGGCCTGGCGCCCGCCGCGCTGGCCTGGTACCCGCCGCGCCGAGCTGGTACCCGCCGTCGGAACGAGACGTGAACGACGTAAACAGCGTGAACCAGCGTGAACCACGCTGGCTGTTACAACGGCGGAACCTCCTATGCGCTTGATCGCTCGCCCGGAGTCGTGACATCATGGCTGGTTCAATGGGGATAGTCTTATGAGCTTGCTCGAATCCTCCTCCGACGTGATCGACCCACACCATGTTCCTTTCCTCGCCGGCTCCGCCGCCCGCGACGCGCGCCCGTCGACCGGCCGGCGCGACCGCTCGACCGAGCGCGCCGGGCTGGCTGCGGCGGGCGACGCCGATCACGACCTGCTCCGCCTCGAGATCGAGCTCCTCCGCCGCGGCGGTCGGGACGCCCTGGAGCTGCGCCGGGAGCTCGCGGCGTTCTTCTTCGTCGTCATCGCCCTCTTCGGCGTCGCGCAGCTCGTCCGGGATCTCATCCACGCCCACCTGCCGCCGCTGCTCCAGATGGGCTATTCGTGGGGCTTCCTGCTGCTGCTGCTCGTGCCGATCGGGTGGTTCGTCCGGCGGCAGCCGCTGCCGCTCGCGCGGCTCGGCGTGACGCTCTCGGGCGCGCGGCATAGCCTCCGCGAGGCGCTCGTCATCGCCGCCATGGCCTTCGCCGCGTGCCTCGCGCTCCGCGCGGGGCCGGCCCTGCGCGGTGAGCCGTGGCTCGACTGGGGCTCGGTCGCGGGGTATTCGGGCCTCGAGTTCGCGATCTTCCTCGCGAGTTATGGGCCGCACTGCCTGCTCCAGGAGTTCATCGCGCGCGGCGTGATCCAGACCTCGCTCGAGCGGCTCCTGCCCGACGCCGGGCGCCTCGCGCCCATCGTCGTCACCTCGGTGCTCTTCGGCGTGTTCCACCTGTATGTCTCGCTGGCCTTCGCGGTCATCACCTTCGCCGCGAGCGTCCTCTTCGGCCTCTTTTACGCGCGCCACCGCACCCTCGTCGGCGTCACCGCCGTCCATCTCACGGTCGGCCTCGCCAGCGTCGCCGCCGGCCTCAACTGACCCTCTCCGCGACAGGCAAGCACGTGGGCAGGATCCTCCCAGGTGTACGTCCCCGGTAGAGCCATCCTCGATGCAAGAAGCGGGGAGTGGCCTGGTGAGGTACCATGTGGTGACTGCGCCGAGATCGGGCGCACAACATGGTCTTTATGGCCTTGCGCTTGCTCTCCGCCCGCGCACGTGCTCGGCGTGCTCAGGGTCGCGGACCGGATGGGATCTCCCGTGCCGGCGTCTGCGCCCGCGCCCGAGCCGCAAGCGAGGCGAGTGTGAGGAGGTCTGCGGCTACAGGGGCTGCGCTGTGCGCGATCGCTGCGGTTCACCCCATGCCGGCCTGCACGCCGGGCATCGAGCCGGACCAAGACCGCTGGTCCGCCGAGCCGGCGGCATCGTCCCTGGGACGCGCGACGCAGCGGGCGAGCGGGGTTGGGTGGAAGGCCACTCGCATGAATGACTTCAATCGCGACGAGATGGTGGATGTGCTCTGGGAGCACCCCGAGAAGAGCCTGGCGGCGATCTGGCTGATGGAGGGGACCCAGCCGGTCGCGCCGGGGCCGGTGATCCCGGGGCCGCTCGGCCAGGGCTGGGAGGCGGTCAACGCGGGTGACTTCAACTCCGACGGCATGGCGGATGTGCTCTGGCGCAACATCGACCAGAACCTGGTGGCCATATGGCTGATGGAAGGGAGCCAGCTGCTCTCGCCGGGGCCGATCATCCCGGGGCCGCTCGGCCGGGGCTGGAAGGTCGTCGCGGTGGGCGATCTGAACCGCGACAGCATGGCGGATGTGCTCTGGAACGACAAAGAACAGAACGTGATGACGACATGGGCGATGGATGGGTCTCAGCTGCTCGCGCCGGGGCCGATCATCCCGGGGCCGCTCGGCCAGGGCTGGGTGGCGCGCGGCGCGAGGGACTTCAACCGCGACGGCATGGCAGACGTGCTCTGGGAGAACACGGAGCAGAGCCTGATAGCCGTCTGGCTGATGGACGGCGTTCAGCTGCTCGCGCCGGGGCCGGTGATCCCCGGGCTCGGCGGCGGCTTTCACGTCGTCACCGCGCGGGACTACAACGCCGACGGCATGGCGGACGTGCTCTGGAACGACAAGGAGCAGAACCTCATGGCCGTCTGGCTGATGGAGGGCAGCACCCTGGTGATCTCGGCAGGACCGGTGATCCCGGGGCCGCTCGGCCGCGGCTGGGAAGCATGCCCCGCCGCCGACAGCAATTTCGACGGCATGGCGGACGTGCTCTGGTACGCCACAGGAACGAACCAGGCGGCGGTCTGGTTGATGAACGGCACTCAGCTGCTCGCGCCGGGGCCGGTGTTTCTAGGGCCCTACGACGGCGGGTGACAGGGCGCCGCCCCACGTCCGCTGCGCTGCCTCCGCGTCGGCGGCGCCGGCGGGGCCGGCGTCGCGGACGACGCGGAGGCAGCGAGGAGACGGAGGAGCGCTGAACACAGCCGATGTTGTGCAACAATTTCGGGCACTTACGTCCGCGCCGACCGTCCCCCGCGACGATCCCTCCGGAGCGCGCAGCAATGATGAATACAGCGTGGCTGTCCAGGAGGCGCAGGGCGCGCAGGAGATTCTTGTTCCCTCGGGTCAGCGCCGTGATTTGTCATTGACAGCCGCGAATCGCTTTGCTCTTCCTTTTAATGCTGCCCTTCTGAACCGACCGGGACGTACATGACCGCCGCATGCTCCGCGACCGCCCTCTCGTACGAGTCCATCCGCGTTCCGGTCCAGCGTGGCGTTCGTCGGGACGGAGGCGGCCTTGGCTCGCGGGATTGAGCTGGATCGTTCGCGCTATCCGCTGGTCGTGATGCGGGCCGGCGAGCACTACACCCAGGACGATTGGGACGTGCTGATGAGGGGCATGATCCAGCTCATCGTGTCGGGGCCGTTCGGCCTGATCAACGACACGCGCGGCAGCAGCATGCCGAACGCCGTGCAGCGGCGAGCCGTCGCGCAGATGTACGCCGACTACGAGCGGCAGGCGCGCGCGCACCTGCTCGCGTCCGGCATCGTGGGCGATTCCAGCCTGGTGAACGGCATCCTGACCGCGCTCAACTGGCTGAAGCCGCCGCCGCATCCCGTCAGGGTCTTCTCGTCGATGACCGACGCGGAGCGCTGGGTGCTCCAGCATTTCAACGTCGAGCTCCGCCAGCAGGCCCAGGCGCGGAGCGTCGAGCACAGGGTCGGCTGACCGGCGCGCCGCGCCAGGAGATGACGACGGGGCGCGCCGGTGGAGGGTCGGCGAGCTCGAACGCTCAGCGTGAACGCTGACCAACGACACATCGAGGCAGCTGGGAAGTCAGGGGAGATGGCGAGATGGGCGGCGAGCTGGCCGGGCAGCGCCTGGCGCAACGCGCCGCACCGAGGCAGCGGATGTGGTCAGCGAGGTGGCTCGACGTCGCTCATGTCCGGGGCGACCCCTCCCCGGTCGCCGGATCGACGCGCACGCCGATCACCTCGCCTGTGTACACGTCATCTCTGGACATCTTCCGTCCCTCCGTCCGCAGGCACCGCTCCTCCAGCTGCCAGCAGCAGTTGTCGTCGGCGAAGGCCTGGATGCCATACTCCCATCCACCGTCGCCGCAGGCTCGCCCCACGACGACCCCGCACGTGCCCCACAACCGCCCCGGCGCTGCGTCGCAGGGGAGAATGGATACAACCTCGTAAAAATCGAACTTCGGCTCCATATCCGTGCGTGCTCTCTCCTTTCAACGAGACGTTCACGTGTCGCATGTTCGGCGACGCCCACCCGCGCTGAGCCCTCGAGGCAGCGGCTCCGCCTTGATCCGCGCCGCCTGCGTTCACAGCCGCTGGGCCGCTCCCACCGTGTTTGGGCCGCACAGCAAGCTTAAGATGAGGCGTACCTGCTAGATTCCTCTTCGAGATACTGCCGCCATTTATCGAACAACCTCTGCTCGTTCAGCATTACGCTCCCGAGATCCGGCTCATCGGATGGCATATACCGAACAAAGCAGGCGACACGTTCTGGATAGCCGAAGTCCGCATACACTTCCTCGACGCGCTGCAGCGGGTCAGCGAGCTCATCCCTGCGCTCGAATATCCATGCCAACGTGAGATAGAGCCATTTTCGACGAATCTCCTCGATATCCTCCTCGGGTTCAGCGCGAGCAAGGATCTCCACATGGGAGCGAATCGCATCGTTTTCTGCTTCTTCCAGACCTGCCAGCTCAACAAGGACCGAGGCGGAGTTGTCACTGGCGGCGATCTGGGCAGCCGCGACACAGGCTGGCGCCCCTGGATCCAGTAATTTTTCATCGAGACCAAAACCAACCTCGCACCAGCTCAGTCGAACTCTGCCTTCGATAAAGCTGTACGGAATGCTCACCGCGACCAGTTCCATTTGCCTCTCTACTGCACCAACTTTTGATTGGGCATACCATTGATGATGCCACCGGGAATGAACCGCTGATGGGACACGACGCTGCTCGGCTCCAGGATGTATTCAAATATTCCGGCCTTTCCGCCAGCGAAACACGAGCCGTTGAGCCTGAGCTGCGCTGCTCGCGACATCTCCTGCCGCCCTCACCGCCGCTGGAGGCGCGGCCGGCTGGCTCGGCGCCGCCGTCGGCAGCTTGCCCGCGACCTTGGCGACGACGGGCTTCGTGACCTCAGGGTTGTTGTGCACGTAGCTGTAGCGGTGCCTCGCCTGGTTGAACTACGCCTGCCAGACCCATCATGAAGGTGCCGAAGGTCTGAGCACCATGCCGAGCGACTTCATCTTCTTCAGGTACGCGAGAGATCTCATCTCGGGGCAATCCAAAACAGCCTCCTGAAACACCAGCGGCGGACAGTAGTCATGAGCATCAATATAGTGGGCGATCAAGCTCGGAGCGACATACACACCATGATCCGCTGGAATGAATAGGTTGTTCGCTCCAACACGGATCGCCGTATCCTCGAACCAAAGCTCGGCGGATCCACCAGTGAACCGGCAATAGGAGCACCTGTGGAAACCCGCAAGCGCAACGGGCTGCCATGGGTTGGAAAGCAGACGCACGAGGGCTTCGAAGAACCTCTTCGATACCGAGCCTGTCGCGAACGGATGGCTCGGCTCATGCCACCCGACCGCGAGCAGAATGTCCTGCCAACGACCGAAGTAATCACACGGGCTCAGATCTGGATAATAAACCACGGCTCCTCCACGATCAGCCAATCCGACGGGCGGCATGATGTGCCGCGCGATGCGGTTTCGTTCGAAATATTGGCTCGAATCTAGAGCCAAGGCCATGCAGCACCTCGACCTGACGCCATGACTCCCGGAAGGAGCGTTCCGCCGCGCTGCCGGCTCGCCTCGCATCTCCTCGCTCATCCACACGTCGAGCCGCGTACCCACCGTCAAGTCTCGTTGACCCACCTCAGCGCGCGCGCCCGAGCCTCGCTCCTCGACCCCTCCTCAGAACACCCACGACTCCAGGTCATACCCCCTCCTCCACTCTCGCCCCTTTCCTTCCCACCGGCGAGCCTCCTCTCTCCGCCGGCAGAGAACTGGGCCCCGGCGATCGACCTCTGGTACCGGCATCCGAGCCGATGGCCAACCTCGTGCTCGCCGTGCTCACCGCCCGCCGTATCGCGCGCAACGCGGCGCCGCTCGCCTGCGCGCTGGCCCTCGGGGCGCTCGTGGTCCTCGACGCGGCCGCGCCGCTCCCGCCGCTCGCGGCCGCGACCGCGCTGCTCGTGCTGCTCGTGGCGCTCGTCCAGCGGGCGCGGCGGCGCGCCGCCGCCATCGAGGCGAGCGCCCTGCTCGACCTCGAGGTCGGCGCCCTGCTCCTCGTCGGCACGTTCGCCGCCGTCCTCCGCCTCGACGGCTCGCTCGACGGCGACGCCCACGCCGCCCTCTACGTGGTCATCGCCCTCGTGAGCGCGTTCGCCCGCCCGGGGGCGTCGCTCCTCGTCGCGATCGCCGCCGCCGCCCTCGAGATCGCCGTCCGCTCGGCCGCGGCCCAGCGCGGCGCGCCGAGCCTCGTCGACGTCACGCGCGCGGCCGCGCCGCACATCGGCTTCATGGCCGTCTTCTCGCTGCTGAACGCCACCATCCTCCGCGCGGAGCTCGGCCGCGTCAGGAAGGCCTCCCACACCCGCCTCCAGGCCGAGATCGAGCGGCTCCGCGACGACGCGCGCAGCTACCGCCTGCTCTCGGCCCCGGCCCAGGCGCGCGGCGCGGGCGCGTGCCAGAAGGGCGACGACGAGCGGCTCGCCCGCTCCGGCGTCGAGGAGATCCACCAGTCGGTGCTCTTCGCCCTGCGCCTCCTGCGCGAGTCGCTCGACCTCTACACCGCCGTGCTCCTCTGGCAGAACGACGCCGGCACCCACCTGCGCATCAGCGAGCTCGCGAGCGACGCCCCGAACCTCTCCGAGGGCCCGTTCCTCTCCGGCGACGGCGTCTTCGGCGCGGCGATCACCCAGCGCGCGCCGGTCGTCCTCGGGGGCCTCAAGCCCGGCTACAAGCTCCCCTACTACGTCGGCCCCTCCCCGGTGCGCGCCGTGTGCGCGCTGCCTGTGTTCGAGCACGGCCAGCTCCGCGGCGTGCTCGTCGTCGATCGCGTCGAGGACCGGCCGTTCTCGCCGCGCGAGCTCGAGCTCATCGACGAGGCGTGCCGCTACGCCGTGCGGGCCATCCAGAACGAGCGCGTCTTCGTCCAGCTCGAGCGCGCGAAGATCGAGCAGGGCAAGCTCTACCGCGCCGCCGAGGGGCTCGGCGCCGCCACGACCGAGCCCGGCGTCATCGACGCCGGCGTCACGAGCGCCCGCGAGATCACGTCCGTCGATTTCGCGGCCGTCACGCTGTACGACGAGGCGCAGAAGGTCCACGAGATCCGCGCCGTCAGCGGCGACGGCGTCGCCGAGCTCACCGGGCAGCGCTTCCGCCACAACGCGGGGCTCGTCTCGATGGTGCTCCAGAACCGGCACCCGCTGCCGTACCGCGGCGAGTACGACGAGAAGCGGCAGGTCGTCTTCACCCGCCGCGTCACGCCACCGTCGATGCCGTCGATCATCGTGCTCCCGCTCGTCGTGCACGACCGGCCGCTCGGCACGCTGGTCCTCGGCTCGCGCCGGCGCGCGGCCTTCACGGACTCGGTGCGCAGCACGCTCGAGGTCCTCGCCAGCCACATGGCCGTGTCGCTCTCGAACGCGCGCATGGTGCGGCGCCTCGAGGAGCTCGCGACGATGGACGGGCTCACCGGGCTGCTCAACAAGCGCGCGATGCTCGAGGTGGCGGACCAGAAGATCACCGCGGCGCGGCGGTTCTCGCGGCGGCTCTCGGTGCTCGTCACGGACATCGACCACTTCAAGAAGGTGAACGACACGTACGGCCACGACGTGGGCGACGTGATCATCAAGGGGCTCGGCGACGTCCTCCGGCGCGCGAAGCGGACGACCGACGCGGTCGCGCGCTTCGGCGGGGAGGAGTTCGTCGTGATCTGCGAGGAGACGGACGCGCGCGGCGCGATGCTGCTCGCGGAGCGCGTGCGCGAGGAGCTCGGCCGGACGACGTTCCACGCGGCCGGGAGCAACGGGCCTGTGCAGTGCCAGGTGACCTGCTCGATCGGGATCGCCACCTACCCCGAGGCGGGCAGCACGTGGGAAGAGCTCTTCAAGGCCGCGGACGAGTCGCTCTACGTGTCGAAGCGGTCGGGCCGGAACCGCTCCACGGCGTGGTCACCGGCGGTGCGCTCGAACAGCGCGCATCCGCCCGCGGCGGAGGCAGCCGCTCCGGCGAAACACGCGGCGGAGGCGGCCGCCACGGCGAAGCAGGCGGCGGAGGCGGCCGCCACGGCGCGGCAGGCGGCAGAGGCGGCCGCCGCGGCGAGGCACGCGGGGCCCGCGACGGCGCGGTCCCCGGCGACGGCCGCGGCGGCCAGGGCTGCGGCGGCGAGGCCCGCGGCAGGGGCGCCCGCGCCGCAGCGCAGGCCGGCCGTGACGGGCGGCGCAGGCGGCGCCCCGACGGCCCATGGACAGGACGGCGCGCCCTCCGCCGGGAAGCGCGCCACGGCCGCCGCGCAGGCGCCGGGGAAGGCGCCCGGCGAGGCCGAGCCTCGGAGCAAGCCGAGGCGCCCGCCGGACGTCGATCCCACGAGCAAGCCGAAGACGGCCGCCTGAGGTCTGCGCGCCGCTTGCGGCGCCGCCGCGGCGGGAACATAAGCCTCCTCGGCGAAACCGGAGCCAAGGAGGCGCGATGAGCTCGGACCCCGATCGAGACGACCCCAGGGAGGATCTCAAGCAGGGGCTGAGCCTGCTCTGGCGCGCGGCGCGCAAGACGGCCGTGGACCTGCGCAAGGACCTCGACAGCACGAACGTCGGCAAGGCGATCGACGACGCCGGGCGCGAGCTCGTCCGGGCCGCGACGAACGTGGTCGGCCGGATCGGCGCCGAGCTGAGCAAGGGCCCGGCGCAGGCGCCCCCGCGGGACGAGCGCTCCGAGGGCCGCGGGGAGGCCGAGGGGCCCGAGACGCGGCCCGCCGGGCCCACGCCGGAAGACCCGGGGTTCCGCATCGCGGTCGACCCGGAGGACAAGGACACGAAGCCTCGCTAGAGCGACAGGCGGATTTCAACCGCGCGTGGCGTCGCAGCACCTCGCGCCTTGCACACCCATCTAGCCATCAGCGATGGCGCCTCCGGCGCAAGGATGGATGCTACGGTCATCCTCGATGAGCGACTCCATTTCGTTCACGGCCCTCGATTGGGTCGCCGTCGTCATCGCTGGCCTGCTGGCGCTCGCCCTGCTCACGTTCCCGTTCACGATCGCGCCGTCGTTCGCCGGGATGTTCGCCGAGTTCGGCGGCGCGCTCCCCGCGGTGACGCGCGTGGCGCTGAGCCCGTGGGCCGCTCCGGCGTCGGGCCTTCTGGTGGCCTCGCTCGTCGCGGCCCCGCTGGCGCTGCCCGCTGCCAGCACGCTCGCTCTCCGCCGCGCCATGGTGGTGCTCGCCTTTTTCCTTGGGGTGATCGCGCTCGCCGCGGCGATGTACGCCATGTACGCGCCGATCTTCGAGCTCGCCGGCAAGATCAAGCCGGAATAGGCTGACGGAGGGGCCGAGCCGCGCCAGGTGATCCTCCAGCGCGAGGACGCTCAGCGCCCCCGCGGCACGCGCCTGGCCATCCGAGTCACTGAATACGAAGGCTCGCCTGACTCGCGAGCTCTCCGTTTGCCACCGTCACCTGATAGTCGCCGGGCGGATACTCCTGGGTGATCAGGATCCTGCGGATGTTGCAGGCGTCGATGGGCGCGAGCTCGTCGATGCCGTTTCCGGTGATGCGCACGGTCGTCCAGCCTTCGACGAAGTTGTCGCCGATGACGTAGAGGGGATACCAGACGAAGCTGTCGAACTGGTCCGACGCAAAGCGCCGGATGGTCGGCGGGAGGCCCGGATCGGGCGTGGGCTCCGGCTCGGCGCAGGGGCCCCACGGCGGACAGTCGCCGAGGACCCGGTACGGATCGCGCCCGAGGATCTCCTGAACTCGCCATTCGGTCAGGAGCCGGTTGTACATGCTGCCATAGGGGTTCAGGTTGGGCGGCGGCGGCTCCAGGGGCACAGCGTCGAAGCACCCCTCCCCCAGGGCGTGGTCGCGGCACAACGCGACGTCGATGTCGTCGACGACGCTGAATTGAGAGAGCCACTCCGCGATCGGGAGGGGCCGCGACGGATCGATGGCGGCGTCCAGGATCATGAGCTGCCCACCGACCCGGACCACGGGCGCGACGTGGCCGGACCAGGTCACGCTTCCGGACGGCTCGTTGGCTGTCTGGAAGACCAGCCGCTTGCGCGGCTTTGCCTTGACCCTGGCGAAGTAGGGCGTCGGATAGTCCCATTGCTGGAAGAAGTAGATCGCCGCCTCGGCCCGCTCCTCGCAGCCATTGTCGGCCGCGAGCCAGGGGAGCCGCCGCAGAAACTCGGGTTGCTCCGGCATGGCGAGCAGCCGGCTGTCGCGGATCGCGGCGAACCCGGAGCTCAGCTGCTCCTCGGTCCACGTGGGAACGCAATCGGCTGCCAGGCTCCCGGGCGGGCCCTTGATCTCATCGAACGATCGCGGACCGTCGGGCAGCTGGCAGGCCGCGCTCGCGCTGCCTCCGGGGGATCCTTCGTCACCCGGCGAGCCCGCCCCGGACGACGTGGAGTCGACGGCGTCCTCCAGCAGCGCTCCCGTGTCGGACCGCTCGATGTCAGGAGCCTGATCGGAATGAGCGCCCTCGTCGCCTCCACAGGCCGAGGCGGCCAGGGCCGCCGACGCGACACACAACACTCTTGCAAGAGTAACATAGGACTGTCGCATGAATCTGATCTCCCTGCGTAAGATAGGATGCACCCCGAGAGGAGCCGTCACGCTCGGAGCATGTCGGGGACCGCGGGGCGCGGCGCACCATAGCACCGCTCGCGGTCCCCGCACGGCGGACACCGGCGATTCTCGAGGGCGGCGCGAGACGCAGGGCAGGCGCAGTCCCGCAATCACCTGTTCGTTCACCCCGGGCTGGGCCCATGCCGTCCGAGGGATTGCAATCCGTGGTCACGCCCTCCGCGAATCTCCGCGGATGCTACGGTTCGCCCCCACGGAACCTTCCCGCCAGAAAACCGATCGATGTGGAGGGCGGTTAGGAGCGGTTGCCTCGCCGCGCGCGAGCTCGCCTCTCGCTGCGCGGCACGTCCGATGTTCGCGCGGTGAGGCGAGGGGGGAGCAGGACCTCTCGCGCGACCTTGGCGCCCGCCAGCATGTCAAGGAGCAGCCGGACCGCTTCGCGTCCTATCCCGCCGACGTCCTGATCGACGGTCGCGACGGGATAACGCAGGAGATCGGCCATCAGGATGTCGTCGAATCCGACGACGTCGATCTCGTCGGGCACGGAGAGACCGGCGGCGCGGATGGCCCGCAGGGTCCCGACAGTGCTCCAGAAATTTGCCGCGTAGACGGCCAGAGGTCCACGCAGCCGCTGGAGAAGCTCGACCATGCGCGTCTCGGCCGCTTCCGGGGTGGCCTCCTTCAGCTCCTCGATGGCCGCCGCCTTGGCGCCGCTCCGCGTCAGCTCCGCCTGGAACCCGTCGAGACGATGTCGGTAGGTGGCGATGTCGAGCGGACCGCCGATGTAGACGAGCGACCGATCCTTGTGCCTGAGAAGGTGGCGGAGCGCCAGCACCGAGCCGGCGGCGTGATCGGTGCGCACGCACGCCACGTCGAGGTCCGGGACCGCCCGGTCGATCTGCACGAAGGGAAGTCCCTGCTTGTGCGCCGCGATGAGATCGCAATCCCCTCCGGAAACCGGGGACACGATGAGCCCATCCACCCGGGACTCGTGCACGAGCTGCAACGCGCGACGCTGGCGCCCCACGTTGCCGGCCAGGTGGCTCACCACGAGGGCGTAGCCGTGGAGCTCGGCCTCGCGCTCGGCGCCGACGGCTATCCCGGCCCAGAACGGGTTCGCCAGGTCCTCGACGGCGAGCGAGATGGCGTACGATTTTTGCTCCCGGAACGCCTGGGCCATGGCGTTGGTCCGGTACCCTAGCTTCTGGGCCAGCGCCCAGACCCGCTCCACCGTGGCGGCGCTGATGCGGAACTTCGCATGCTTGCCCGTCAGGACGTGAGACACCGTGGTCTGGGACAACCCCAGCTGTTCGGCGATGTCCTTCATACGGACCGGACGCAGGCCGGGCACGTGCGGCGGGTCGTGGTCGGGGGGATCGTTCAAGCGCGCGCTCCGTTCAGCTAATTCGGATTAGCTGTTGACGGTAGCACGCACAGGCATAGTATTGAAGCGGAATACGCGGTCGGTGGCTGCGGTCCCTCGCGCGCGAGGGGGCCATGGCAGCGATCTTCTACAGATCCGCCAGATCGCGCCGATGCGACGACGACCTTGACGTTCCGGCGGGCTGGAGCGGCAAGGCCAACCTTGCTCAAGCCCGCCTGCTCCAGGAGACAGCAATGGCACAGAGTGAACCGGTGATCTTGGGCTTCATGGGCAACCGGGGCTTCTTTCCGACGGCGTTCGCGGAGGAGGGAGCGAAAGCCACCCAGTCGGCCGTGGGCCATGTGCTCGGCCAGCGCGTGCGCTATGTCGATCTCGGCAACGTCGAGACCTACGCCGACGCGCGCGCGGCCGCGGGCGTCGCCCAGCAGTACCGGCGCTCTCCCGACGGCGGCGGGGCCATCGGCGTCATCTGCTCGATGTACAATTTCTCCGACGAGAACGGGATTCGAGACTTTCTGCGGCTGGCCGATCTCGATGTGCCGGTGCTGCTGCACACCGAGCCTGACGTGCGCGGCCTGGGACGCATGGGACAAAAGGGCCGGCGGGACGGGGCGTGCGGGCGCTTTTCGGCAGCCAACGCGCTCCGCCACATCGGCTACCCGTACACCCTCACGTCCAGGCATTGTGAAGCCGTGAGCTCGGCGGCCTTCGCGGACGATCTCCACGCCTTCTACGCGAGCTGCGTCCTAGCATCGAAGTTCCGCCGCCGGGGCCGCGGCGTGCGCCTCGGGCTGGTGGGCTCGGGGCCCGACGCGTTCCAGACGGTCACCAACGTCTCCACCGAGCTCCTGGGGCACATGGGCCTGAGCACGGTCGGCCTGGAGCTCATCGCGCTCGATCGCCAGATGCGCAAGGTCTCGCCGCGCGAGCTATCCACCCAGCTGGAAGCCGTCTCCGGCTACATGGCGGCGGGTGACGTTCCGCGCGCCTCGCTGGAGGCGATCGCTCGGATGGGCGTCGTCTTCGATCGCTTCGTGAAAGAGAATGACCTCGACGGCATCGCGGTGCGCTGCTGGACGGAGATGCAGAAGTACCAGATCGGCGGAGAGGTGGGCGTGATGCCCTGCACCTGCATGAGCATGCTCTCGGACAAGCTCATCCCCGCCGCCTGCGAGACCGACATCGCGGGCTGGATGGGGATGTACATGCTGCAGTGTGCTTCCGGGCTCGTGCCGCTGCTGGGCGACTGGAACAACATGTACGATGACGAGCGCGAGGAGGTGGATCTCTTCCACTGCGGCGTCTGGGCCAAGAGCGTGATGCGCCCCGGCGCCCGCATCACCCGCCAGGAGATCCTGGCCACCCAGGCCGACATCGGCGCGGAGAACACCTGGGGCGCGGTCGACGGCGAGCTCAAGGCGGGCACCTGCGCCTTTCTGAGACCTTGCACCAACGCGCGCGAAGGCAGCGTGTTCCTCTACGGCGGGGTCGGCCGGGTGAGCGAAGAAGGCATCGACACGTTCGGCACGCGCGGCCGCATCCAGATCCCGCGCATCCAGGAGCTCTTTCGCTATTTGACGCAGCCCGAGCGGGCGGTGGAGCACCACACCGCCCTCGTGGTCGGGACGCAGAAGAACATCGAGCTGACGATGAAGGCGATCCGAGACGCGGTGCCCTACATCAACGCCCAGGCGGGCCTCGGCCGCGGCGGACAAGCGCTGGTCGATTTCTACGAGCACAGCCAGGTGGGCGAGCTCCAGGCGCGCGCCTCGGGGTAGAAAACCAAACGCCGGGTGGGTGTCAGCAGAATTCAGATCCGCCAGGTGGAGCCAGGCCACGGCGCCGTTCTCCGCGCTGGGCGACAAGTTTTTCCGCTCAGAGCTTTCCCACGCCGGCCGACGCGGGCACGACCGTTTTGACGTCGTTCGTGTCGCTCGTCAGCGCAGAGGAGTACGAGTACGGGATGTCCGCCGTGCAACTGGCGGGATAGGCGCGCGACGTGCGGCTCACCTCGACGTTCGAGATGCGCTCCGCCTTCCCGGGCGAATCGGACGGCGTGTAGCGTGTAGATCGAGTAGTGGAGGGCTTCGTAGTAGTTCCGCTCGACGCGCACGCAGGTATTGGCGCGGATCTCCGTCGCGTCCTTCGCGCCGACGATGTAGTTGTTGAAGAAGTGCCCCACGGCGCCGCGGTACATCGGAACGCGGAGCAACACGTTCTTGTAGTGGTTGTGGTGCATCGTCACCTTGCGATCGTCGTGGAGATCGTCGTCCGCGGCGCCCACCAGGCCGCCCTTGTGGTGATCGTGCAGGTACGTCCACGAGATGGTGATGAAGCCCGCCTGGCCCTTGATGTCGATCAGACCATCGTACTTGTCCTTGTTGGTCTGGTCGCTCGGGTCCTCGGAGTAGACCTCGCAGTGGTCGATCCAGATGTTCTTGCTGGTCCCCGAGATCGAGACGACGTCACCCCCGTTCACGCTCGCGGGCGTGGTCGTCCCCACCAGGGTCGCGCGCAGGTTCTGCAGGATGACGTTGTTCTGGCTCGAGACGTCGATGCCCACGCCGTCGAGGAAGGCATCCTTGCCGACGCCGACGATCGACTTGTTCGACTTGACGCGGATCTGACCGCCGCCCGATCCGTTCGTGATGCGGCCCTGGACGAGGATGACGTAGGGTTGGCTGGCCTCGGCGTAGCTCTTCAGCGCGGCGTAGCTCTCGACCGTGACCGTCTCGCCGGCCTGGCCGCCGGTGGTTCCGCCGTTCAGCGTGGCGAAGCCGATCGGCTCCCCCACGACACCGCCGGCGCTGCCCGGAGAGCCACCGGCGCCGGAGCCGCCGGTCGCTCCGCCGCTGCCGGTGGCTCCGCCGCTGCCGTCAGCACCACCGGTCGCTTCGCCGCCGCCGCTCGACGTGCCACCCGTGGAGGGCTCGCCACCGCCGGGCGCTCCCCCGGTCGATTCACCGCCGCTCCCGGCGCCGCCTGCAGCGGAGCCGCCCGTCGTGGCGCCCCCCGAGCTGCTCGCGCCGCCGGAGCTGGTCGCGCCGCCAGCGGCCCACTCGCCGCCTGTCGCGGCGCTGCCGCCTGAACCCACGCCGTGGCCATTGTCGCCGCCCTCGCCGTCGGAGCAAGCGACCAGAATGCCCAGACCGAGGAAGATCGGGACGGTTCGAGGGATCCGAGGTGCGCGGTGGGCAGGGCGGGAAGGAAAAGTCATGGTGGACCTTCGGTTGCCCGAGCGACCGGAGACCCGTCATCAAAAATTCATCCCCCGTCGGCGACGCCCGGCCAGGTGTCGCCTACACAGGGCCCGGCTAGCATGGCTCGGATGGCAGAGGACGAGCCTTTGAATGCTGGAGTAGAAGCTGGGCCGCTGAGTCACGACGAGCTGCGGAAGCAGCTGCCCGCAGCCGGTCGCGATGAGCGAGGCTTCCCTCCGGACAGCACGCGCACACTGCGAGTACCCGCACGACAGATGCTGCGTGCTCCGAAGCGACGGTCGGCACGCTACATGAAAGCTTTACGTGGGCTCGGGCGCGGTCTGCCTATGACATGCCATTCCCGGGCGGCGTTCCGGTGGGCGGGAGCGCAATGAGGGGCTCGCCGTCGGGGAGGCGGAGGGGGTTCGGCAGGTAGGGATCGAGCTCGCCGGGCTCGAAGCGGCAGAGGCCGATCACGTGCCAGAAGGAGCCAGCGATGTCGCCTCCGAACCTGTAACGGCCGTCGGGGGTGAAGGCGGCCCAGCCCTCGGGGCAGGGCAGGAGGATGGCGAGACACCGGCCGGTGGCAACTTGCCAGAGGCGGAGGGTGCCGTCGGTGGAGGCAGAAGCGAGGAGCGTGCCGTCAGGGCTGAAGGTGACGCTCTGTACGGAGGCCTTGTGACCGTTGAGGGCGAGAAGGGCTCGACCGCTTCGGACTTCCCATAACCTTGCGCTCGCGTCATCGGATGCCGAGGCCAGCAAGCGGTTATCGGGACTGAATGCTACGCTCCTCACCATATCGCTGTGTTCTCCGAAGACGCGGAGGACTTGGCCGCTCTCCACACTCCATAATCTCACGCTCTGATCGTACGAACCTGAGGCCAGCGTCCGGCCATCGGGGCTGAACGCAACGCTGTTCACCCTGCCGCCGTGGCCCTTGAAGGTGCGCAGGGCTCGCCCGCTTTCGACCTCCCACAACCTCACGCTCTGATCGTACGAACCCGAGGCCAGCGTCCGGCCATCGGCGCTGAACGCCACACTGTTCACCCAGCCGTCGTGGCCCCCGAAGGTGCGCAGGGCTCGCCCGCTTTCGACCTCCCACAACCTCACGCTCTTATCGTGCGAACCCGAGGCGAGCCTTCGGCTATCGGGGCTGAACATAACGCTGCTCACCCAGCCGTCGTGGCCCTCGAAGATGCGGAGGGCTCGACCGCTTTCGACCTCCCACAACCTCACGCTGTGCTCGGTCGAGCCCGAGGCGAGCCTTCGGCCATCGGGGCTGAACACAACGCTCTTCACCTCCTTGCCGTGGCCCTCGAAGACGCGGATGACTTGCCCGCTTTCGACCTCCCACAACCTCACGCTGTGCTCGGTCGAGCCCGAAGCCAGCCTCCGGCCATCGAAGCTGAACGCCACACTATTCATCACCCAGCCATCGTGGCCCGTGAAGGTGCGGAGGGCTCGCCCGCTTTCGACCTCCCACAACCTCACGCTTTTATCGATCGAACCCGAGGTCAGCCTTCGGCCATCGGGGCTGAACACAACGCTCGTCACCTCCTCGCCATGGCCCTCGAAGGTGCGGAGGGCTCGCCCGCTTTCGACCTCCCACAACCTCACGCTCTTGTCATTCGAACCCGAGGCCAGCGTTCGGCCATCGGGGCTGAACACAACGCTGCTCACCCAGCCGTCGTGGCCCTCGAAGGTGCGGATGGCTCGCCCGCTTTCGACCTCCCACAGCCTCACGCTCTTGTCGATCGACCCCGAGGCCAGCGTTCGGTCATCGGGGCTGAACACAACGCTGCTCACCCAGCCGTCGTGGCCCTCGAAGGTGCGGATGGCTCGCCCGCTTTCGACCTCCCACAACCTCACGCACTTGTCGATCGAACCCGAGGCCAGCCTTCGGCCATCGGGGTTGAACACAACGCTTGTCACCTCCTCGCCATGGCCCTCGAAGGTGCGGATGGCTCGCCCGCTTTCAACCTCCCACAACCTCACGCTCGTATCGCGCGAACCCGAGACCAGCGTTCGGCCATCGGGGCTGAATGCGACGCTCATCACCCGAGAGCGATGACCTTCGAAGGCGCGGAGGAATCGCCCGCTTTCGACCTCCCACAACCTCACGGTCGTGTCGCGCGATCCCGAGGCCAGCGTTCGACCATCAGGGCTGAACGCCACACTGTTCACCGAGTCGCGGTGTCCAGCCATCGCCCGGATGGCTTGCCCAGAGACCGCATCCCAGAGCCGGACCGAGCCGTCGCCATGGCCAGCCGCGAGCAGATCTCCCGAGGGATTCCAAGATACCGCACCGCACTTGGACTCCGGCGTCCACATCGGTTCGGCCCCGGAAGGCCGAGGTGGTGCCGCCCCCTCCGCCGCAAGCGAGGCGACGGCCACGCCGCGGGCGCCGACCAGCTTGGCGCCGCGCAGCGCCGCGCCCGCGAGCTTCGCGCCGGTCAAGTCCGCGCCCACGAGGCGAGCGAACGACAGGTCCGCGCCCCGGAGATCGGCGCCCGTCAGCGTGGCGCCGCGCAGATCCGCCCGTCCAAGCCGCGCGGAGACCAGCGTGGCGCCGGCCATCCTGGCCTCGACCAGCGTGGCGTTGGTGAGATTGGCTCTCGTCAGGTTGGCCCTTCGAAGATCCGCATGGTTGAGGTTCTGCCCAGTCAGGTCCTGCCCGGCCAGATCGAAACCTTCCACAACCTCGATCTCGTCCTCCCGGATGACCGTGACCTCCTCGCCCCGCTCCAGCCGGCGCACGATCCGCAGCCCGTTGTCCTTCGCATGCCCCTCGGCCGTCCCGTAAAGCGCCCACGCGGCCCACGCCGCCGCCTCGTCGCGCCCGGCGAGCGATACGAAGAAGTCCACCATCAGCTCGCTCATCTCGTCGGCCGCGAGCGCCGCGCTGTCGCCAGCCTCCCTCACCTCCCGCGCCGCCGCCTCGGCCACGAGCCACTCCAGGACCGAGCGGTGGACGAACGAGAACGCCCCCTCCGCGTCCCGCACGAGCAGCGATCCCGAGCCGATGAGGAACTCGACCATCGCCCGCTCCAGCGGCGGCCCGTCCTTCGGCTGCACGCCCTTCACGAGGCTCTCCGGCAGCTCGGCTATCCCGACCGCACGCGCCCGCCGGTCCCAGAGCAGCCGCGCGAGCTCGGTCATCGCCCCCCGGAGCGCCCCGCGAGAGATCCCGCGCGGCGCCCCCGGCGGGTTTGCGCGCCGGTGCTCGTGGTCGAGCCACTGATCCACGAGCAGCTCGTACAGCTTGGCCGCGGTGATCTCCCCCGTCCCCTCCTTGGCCTCGAGGAGCTTTCTCTCCTCGATCTTCGCGATGAACCCCAGCATCCGTGGGTTCTCGGACAGCCCGAGCAGATCCCTGACCTCGTGGAGCAACCGGTACCGGGCCTCGGCCTCCGCGGGCTCGGGGATCAGGTTGCCCAGGAACCGCCGGATCTGCGGCTCCCCGAACCCCTGAAGCTGCACGAGCCGGTAGCCCTGCACCTGCTCCGCTCGCCGGGCGAGCTCCTGCTTGATCTGCCGGTCATCGAGGAAGTGCTGCGTCCGGCTGGTCACCACCACCTTCGCGATCCCCTCGGCTGCCTGCACCACCGTCTCGAAGTGCTCGAGCACCCGGTCGTATGTCAGCCGCAGGGCGAGCTCGTCGAAGCCGTCGAAGAGCAGCGCGATCCGCCCCTCGGCCAGCATGTAGCTGAAGGCGCGCGGGTCGATCGGCTCGTCAGCGAGCGCGAAGTGCTGCGCCACGAGCACGCTCAGCGAGCGCTGCTTCTCGAGCCGGTTCATCTCGATGAGCACCGGCACGAGCGGGTGCTTCTCTCTCGCCATCCGCCGCGCGAGCTCATGCAAGAGGAACGTCTTGCCCGCGCCGAAGTCGCCGAGCACAAGCACGAAGCGCCGGCGGGGCGCGTCGAGCAGCTCCCATAGCGATGCGAGCGCGCTCTCGGTCGCGCTCTTTTCTCGGTCGCCGAGGCTCACCACCGCCGGCTGCTCCACGTAGAGCCACGGCGGGTAGATGGGGTCCGCCTCGATCCGGTCCGTCTGCCGTTCGAGGTACCGGCCGAAATCGATGAGCCCCTGGTATTCGGAGAAGCTCTTCAGCACG
Source organism: Sorangium sp. So ce117 (assembly GCF_051524395.1). Taxonomy (NCBI): domain Bacteria; kingdom Pseudomonadati; phylum Myxococcota; order Polyangiales; family Polyangiaceae; genus Sorangium; species Sorangium sp. So ce117. Next base: position 11,963,579 of record NZ_CP150309.1, on the reverse strand, counting down.
ACGCCGCGACGCCACGCGCGCTGAACGAGGTCCGGCGGCGCCTGCGGGCCCGTGTGGATCAGCGTCGATCGCAGCAAGGAATCCTGCTGCCGGAACCGGAGCTCCACGTCGGTCACATAGCGCGCGACGAGCTCCTCCGAGATGGCCTGGTCCAGCGCGCCGATCACCCGCAGGTCGACGAGCGCTCCGTCCCGCGCCGCCACCTCGAGCACGCCCGCGAACGGCGGCGGCGTCCGGTGCCTCGTGACGGTCGCGCCGGGTGTGCGCAGGAGCGCCACGCGCTCGATGCGCTGGAGGAAGCCGTCGTGCCGCTCCTCGAACGCGCGCTCGCCGCGCTCACCGTCTCCCGAGGTGCAATCCACCTCTCCGGCCGGCCCGTGCCGCCCCGGCAGCTCGCGCTCAGGCTGCGGCGCCGGCTCGAGGTGCTTCTGCAAGAACGCGAGCAGCACCGCCGCAGAAGCGCGGCACGCGAACGCGCGGAAGCTGTCGTCCTTGGCGAGGTCGGCGTGATCGCTCACCGCCTTCACGAAGATCGACCGCTTCTGGCAGCGGCCCGCGAGGTCGCCGATCGCCGCGCCCTCCATCTCCAGGCCCAGCGTGCCCCGCACCACGCGCTGGAGGTCGCCCCAGACGCCCGGGTCCTGCACCACCGCCGTGAGCGTGGCGACGGCCCCGACATGCACGCAGAGCGGCGGATCGGCCGGCGGACCGTCCGGGTGGAGCAACCGCTCCTCCAGCGCCTTCTCCCGCCCTGCCTCGGTGAGGCGCAGCGCGCCGCCCTTCATCGCGGCGAACCCGTCCTTCACGGCCTCCCTGAGCCGCGCCGTCCACCCCGGACAGGCGCGCCTCCGGTCGGGGTGCGAGACCGGCGAGGGCCCGCCCTCCGCCTCGTGCACGTGGAGGGCGTCGAGGAGCCACCGCTGCTGGGCGTCCCGGGAGGGCGGGCGCTCGCGGGAGAGCGCCGCGAGGTCGAGCTCGCGCGCGAGGAAGGCGGCGTCCATCTTCCACGTGGCCGCGAGATCGAAGGTGCGCAGGTCGTGGAGGAGCTCCGCCTCCTTGCCCGGCGGCGCGACGCGCTTGCCCTCGTCGAAGCTGTAGAGCCGGTCGGCCACGATCACGTCGCCGAGCGCCACCTTGCGGGGGTCGCCCGCGCAGATGCCGCACATCGCGAGGCACGCAGGATCGAGCTCGGTCAGGAGCTGCTGCCCCCGGATCGCCGCCGTGCGCTGGCCCGCCTCGCCGATCCACGCCGCCGCCACCGAGAGCGACCCGCCATGGGCGCTCGAAAAGACGCGCCGGTAGTAGCGGAAGCCGCCGAGGTCCCGCAGCTCGCGCCACCCCGCGGCGCCGCCATCGCCCTGCGCGAGCACCCCCTCGAGCTCGTCCTGGAGCGCCACGACCACGAGCACGTCGATCGGCCCGACGTCGACCTCCGCGCCTGCGTGCGCGCCTCCCCGGCCCTCGTCCCGCCCCTCCGCCGTGTCGTGCTGCGCCTTCGCCACGCAAGGTATGGTGCAGCCGGAGCGAGAGGCACCGCAATAGACAGGGCGCGCGGACGAGATAAAGCGCAGGCTCTCCTCGGCGCAGGCCCCGGCTCGGCTCGAAGCCGGAGCTCGTCGGGCTCGACGAGGTCGCGCAACCGCGACGATCTATCTACGCGTTACCATCCTCGGAGTCCGGAGCTCTTCGAAGCCTCGACTCCGTGAGCGCACCGATGTTCTCCGGGCTTGGCACCAAGGGGACCCATTGCTCATGCGAGAACATCACGATCTCAGCGACCCGCTTGGCGAGCAGGCGATCGCGGTCGGCCGCCCTTTCGAAGCCTGCGAATCCGAACGAATGCGCCGCCTGCAGATCCTCGATACGCCGCTGACACGTGCGGTACAGCGCCCAAAGCTGCTGAGGCTTTCTCAGCTGGAGCCATGTCGTCATCCCTGCTGCCAGCAGCGAGAGCAGCGACGGCACCAGTTTGCTCAGCCAGAATCCCTCGCCGAGCATGACGAAGATCGGCGCTACCAACGTGCTTGCAACGACAGCGGTGAAGCAGATCAACGCCTCGGCCTTGTTGTGATTCGCCTTTCTTTCGAAGTGTAGACGCCATTTCCCTGCATAGCGTACCGCGTCAATCTCGTCGGACATGGTGATTCGAACTTTGCTGCCTCTGGTAGAGAGCGCTTCCAGCTCGCCGCTACGTATTGCACCCGAGGGGTGCGGTCGAGGCTACGTGCTCCTCCGACGGTGGATCAAGTCGGCCGGGGTGTCCTCGGACCGAGAGCGTGCGATGACGGCTCTTGGCTTCATTCACCTGCTCCTGAACGCCTCGCGCCGGTCATCGCGGCGTCCACCGGCCTCGTGCCGGCCGCTGCGGCCTCCGCTGGCTTCGCGCCGATCGCCGCGGCGGTGAGCCCGTCGGCCTGCACCACACACGCCTGGATCGGCCGGCCGAGCGACGCGCGCCCCGCCACGGCCCCGCGCTGCGCGTCGAGGAACGCGATCCCGCCGCGCGCGTCGCACAGCGCGAAGCCGCCCGCGTAGGCGGCGCCGCCGAGGAAGTCGGCCTCGCCGGCGTGCGCCCAGGCGATCGCGCCGGAGCGCGCGTCGAGGCCGACCGCGGCCCGGTAGTACGTCGCCACGTAGCGCTCCCCCTCGATGCCCGGCGGGCCGGCCGGCCTGGGGCGGGCGTAGAGCCGCGCCCTGTCCTCGGCCGAGGCGGCCGGCGCGAGCACCTCGGTCCCGGCGGTCATCCAGACCGGCGCCCCGGGCAGCTCGCGCGCCGGCAGCCGCGCGGTCGACGCGCGCCCGGCCGCGCCGAGCCCGATCGAGGCGTCGAACCGCGTCGCCGCGTCGCCGCCGAAGAAGACCACCCCGCCGAGCAGGAAGGCGCGGCTCACCTCGGTGCGGAGCAGCGCCCGCGCCACCTCGCCGCCGGTCTGCAGGTCGAACACCGTGACGTAGCGCCCCTGCCAGGGCAGGAACGCGTAGCGCCCCACGACCGCGGGCACGCCGATGGCGGCGGAGTCCTCGATCTGGCGCAGCACGAGGCCCTCGCGGCTCACCGCGAGCACGACGCTCGTGGTGCCGGTGGTCGACACGAGCGAGACCACGGTGGTCTCGCCGTCGTCGCCCGCGCCGCGGAGCCTGCCGCCGGCGCGCCGCGTCCAGAGCAGCTCCCCGGTGCGCGCGTCGAGGGCGAACAGCTCGCCCCGGCCGAGCCCGACGACGACGCTCCCCGCGACGGCCGGGCGCGCGTCGAGCGGGTGCGCGAAGGTCCACGCCGGGCCGCCGTCGAGCGGCACCCCGACGAGCTCGGACGCCCCCGCGCCGGCGACGACGCCGACCGCCACGTCGGCGCCGAGGGGGATGCGCTTGCCCGCGAACCGCTGCTGGAAGGCCGCGATGCCCGCGCCGCCGTCGTCCTTCCAGCGCGGATCGAACGCCTCGCCCTGCGTCTGGCCGCCGCCGCAGGCCACGGACAGGGCCGCGAGCGCAGCGCATACAGCGACGAGCAGAGCGCGGGCACGGGCGGCGGCGCAGCGCGGGCGCGGGCGCGGGGCTCGTCCGCGGGCCGTGGCCGGAACAGCCCAGGTCGAATCGATGATCTCAGACACCTGCGTCCACGTTCCGGCGACCCCCCGCATGCGGTGTGTTCCTGCGCCGGTCGTAGCGTGGCTTCGGCTCACCGAGCAAGCGAGGCGGGTTTCTGTGAGCAGCGCTGGCAGCTCACGCCGAGAAGGCGCCGTCGATCGTCAGGCTCACGCCGTTGATGTAGGTCGACTCGGGCCGGGCCAGGTACGTGACGAACCGCGCGATCTCGTCGGGGTCGGCGATGCGCTTCTCGGGGCTCAGGTTGCGCACCCAGTCGACGTGCGGGCCGTCGGCCGGCATCATGTCGGTCGTCGTCGGGCCAGGCTGGACGTTGATGACCGAGATGCCGCGCGGGGCGAAATCCAGCGCCAGCCCGCGCACCAGCCGGGCGACCGCGGCCTTCGTCATCCCGTAGACGGCCGAGCCGGCGAGCATCGCGCGCTCGGCGATGTTGCTGCCGATGACGACGATCTTCCCGCCGCGCGAGAGGTGCTTCGCCGCGGCCTTGGCGGCGACGAACACGCCGCGCACGTTGACGGCGAGCATCCTGTCGAAGTCCTCGAGGCGGTATTCGTCCGCATTGCCGAAGATCAGGATGCCGGCGTTGTTCACGAGGACGTCGAGCCCGCCGAGCGCCCTCGCGCCCTCGGCGATCGCGCGCTCGAGCGCGCTCGCATCGGCGCTGTCGGCCTGAAGGGCGATGGCGCGCCCGCCCTCGGATTCGACGGCCGCGACGAGCTCTCGCGCCCGGTCCGGCCGGCTCACGTAGGTGAAGGCGACCGCCGCGCCCTCCCGCGCGAGGCGCTTCACGATGGCCGCGCCGATGCCGCGCGATCCGCCGATGACAATCGCCTTCTTCCCTGCGAGCGGCTTGATGTCGTTGTTCATGTCGAGCTCCTTTGCGTCGTTGGTCGTTGTGCTTCGGTTTACTTGAACGATCAGTCAAAAACAGCGCGCAACGAGGGCGGGCCCCGGAGCGGCCGCCGCGCGATCAGCGTGGACGCAGGCTCTGGACCGCGAAGGCCGCGACGTCGCGGAGGGCGTCTGTCGATGCGCCGGCCTTGGCCTGCACCTTCATCCCGCTGAGCGTTGTCGCGAGGAAGCGAGCGGCCGCGCGGCTGTCGACCGCGCGGCCGATGTCACCCTTCGCCTTGCCGTCGTCGATGACGTCCTTGAGCACGGTCTCGAGCAGCGCGGCGCTGGTCGCGGTGAGCGCGCGCACCTCGTCGTCCTCGCGGGCGAGCTCGCAGACGGCGTTCACGCCCATGCAGCCGAGGGAGCGCGCCGCGCCGTGCTCCTCGGCGAGGTCGACGAGGACACGCTCGAGCGCCGCGAGCGCGCTCGGTCCGGCCCGGAGCTCCTTGATCACCGAGGCGATGCTGTCGGCGTTGTAGGCGCGGAGCGCCTCGAGGAACAGCCGCCGCTTGTCGCCGAACGTGTCGTAGAGGCTCTGTCGGCCGATCCCCATGGCACGCACGAGATCCTCGGTCGAGGTGCCGGCGAAGCCCTTCTCCCAGAAGACCGGGATGGCGCGCCGGAGCACCTCGTCACGATCGAACTCCTTGGGCCGGGCCACGGAGAGAGCATGACCGTTCTGGACTGATAGGTCCAGAAAAAAGAGCAGGGCCCACCGCCACGGCCCTCACCGCCCGTTCTTCAGGACGCTCCCTAGCGCTGCGTGCAGGCTCGAAAACCTCTGGATTCCCTGCAAATCGAGCCCCAGCTCCACGACGGCGCGCGCCACGCGAGCCGATATCCCGGACAGGAGGCAGCTCGCGCCGAGGAGCGCCGAGGCGCGCACCATGCCCACGATGCCGTCGACCGTGCTCGCGTCGACCTCCGGAACCCCGGTCAGGTCGACGACGACGAACGCCGCGCGCGCGCGCACCACGGCCGCGAGCAGCTCTTCCGTCATCCGCGCCGCCCGCTCGGCGTCGACGAGGCCGATCACGGGCAAACACAGGACGCCTTCCCAGACCTGGATGATCGGCGTCGAGAGCTCCTCGATCCGCCGCTGTTGCTCCTCGATCAGCGCGAGCTTCCGCCGCAGCTCCTCCTCGACGAGGCGCCGCGCGGTCACGTCCTGGAGAAGGAGGAGCCGGCTCTGCTCCGTATGCCCGGCCGCGATGAGGACCTCGATGTGGAGAGCGACGCCCCCCCTCTCCACGACGAATGCTCGAGGGGCCGGCGAGCCGCTCGGCGCCTCGGCGAGGAGCGCCGCGAGCCGCGCGCGGTCGCGCTCCGCGAAGCCCTCGTCGAGCGGCGCCCCCGCCTCGACGCCGAGGAGCTCCGCCGCCTTCTGGTTCCGATCGAGCACCCGCCCCTCGATCACGTCCGCGACGAGCACCCCGATGGGCGCGTATTTCCAGAGCCCCTCGACGTTACCCGCCCGCGGCGACGCGAGCACCGGCGCGGCCTGCGCGGAGACCGCTTCGGCCGCGGAGACCAGCCCCTCATAGCGGCGCCGCTTCCTGGCCCGACCGAGCGCGTCCTCGAGCGCACGGACGACCGCATCGGGCTCGTCGATCGAAAGGCACGTCGCCGCGTCGCCGAGGAGATACGAGCGCTCGGCCTCGGCCTTGATTGCAGCGTGACTCTCGGGACACGCGCAGATCACGAGCTCGGTCCCTCGCCCCATGGCCACGGCGCGCTCCGCGATCCGCACCGCGTTCTCCACGCTCGGGCCGATGAGGAGCACGTCCGCCTCCGGGCCCGCGCTGCGCAGCCACGAGAGCGCCGCGTTCGCCTCCGAAAGGTGCTTCAGCGTGCAAGGCCCCAATCGGTCGTGATGGCGCTCGATCAGAGAATGGAGGAGCGTTCCCCCCCCGAGAACACCGACTGTCCCCGCCATCGATCAATCCCTCAAGAGCGGCTGTCGTAGCAGCACTCGGCCAGCCCACGTGCGGAGGATATCCGTCGTCGGCGCCATCACGTGAACGGCGCGGGCGTCCCGGAGCAGGCGCTCCGAGCGCCCGCCCTCGCGATACCCGATGCCGCCGAGCAGCGTCAGCGCCTCGTTGGCCACGTTCACCGCGCAATCCCCGCTCTCGGCTTTGGCCGAGAAGATCGAGAGCAGGGCGTCGGGCGCCGCCGCGTCCCCCGCGGCGGCCGCATGGTAGACCAGCCTGCGCGTCCGTTCTACCGCCGCCCACAGGCTCCCTAGCCGGTGCTGAAGCACCGGAGATTGGGCCAGCCCCTGCCCGCTGTGCGCGTACCGTCGCTCCCCGACGTGCGTGATGGCCTCCCGCAAGGCCGCCGTCGCGACGCCGATGTACGTGGCTGCCATGGCGACCAGGAAATAGGGCCCGACGACATGAAACGCGTACCACATCTGATCGCCCTCCTCGCCGAGCAGGTCTTGGCGCGGTACGCGGACGTGATCGAGGTCGAGGGGCCTCGACGCATTGCCACGCATGCCGACCCCCTTCCACGCCGGACCGAAGCGGAGGTTCGGGGCGCCCGCGCTCACGACCACGCACGAGAACTCGTCCGGCGCCGCGAGCGGGTCCGCCGCGGCCGTCGAGACCACGTACGAGTCCGCGTGCCCTCCGCTCGTGACGAAGCTCTTTTTCCCCGCCACCACGTATCCGCCGCCGGGGTCCGGGGTCAGCGCGGTCTGCGGGAAATAGAAATGCGCCCCGGTGCCCGGCTCGCTCAGCGCCAGCGTGGTCAGGTGCCGGCCGGCCGCGATGGGCGCGAGGTAACGCTCCGCGTGATCCCGCGTCGCCTTGGCGGCGATCACCGCGGAAGCGGCGAGGTGCATTCCGAAGCAAAGGGCGGTCGAAGCGCACGCTTCGCCGATCGCCTCGCAGGCTTTGGCCATGGCGAAGAGCCCGCCGCCGAGACCGCCGACCTCGCGCCCGATGACGAGCCCGCCGAGCCCCGCCTCCAACAAGCTGCGCAGGCTCGCCTCCGGCCAGCGATACTCGCGATCGACCCGCTCCGTCTCCGCCGCGATGACCTCCCGCCGGATCGTCTCGATCTTCTCCAGGACACCTTCGAGGCTCAACTCGCTCATTCTCGCGCTTGGCTCCTGGCGCGATCGGAGCACATGGGGGTGGGTGCGGGAAGGGGATCCTGGATCGTAGATAGCATTTCCGACGCATCCCTCCTGTTCTTCCGTAAAAGTCGCCTGCGCAGTACGCCGGCGCGGCATCCGCCGTTCTTTCCGGTCTTCTCCTCGCCGCCTGCGGCGGCTCCGTCTTTCCGACGGAGCCCGCGGCCGCGCACCTCCGCGCCACCGGCTTGCCCATGAACGGTGGGTGCCTGTACGTAGGCAGGGGCCCGAACATCACGGATGGGTCCGCCGCTGATCTCTGCCCCTCCCTCGCCGGGCCCGCGCCGCTCAGCCAGCCTCCGCGAGGAAGGCTGCGAGCTTCTCTGGGTTGCGGTGGGCATAGACCCCTCGAATCACGCCCTCATCGACGCTCACGCTCACGGCGGCGATCAGCCGATCTTCGTCGTGGACCAGGAGCCCCGGGGAGCCGTTGAACCACCGCACCACGAAGCGGTAGCGGCCATCGGGATGCGCCGCGGCGCTCCAGACGCGGGCGAAGAAGGTGCTCACCGCGTCCGCGCCGCGGAGCACGTGGGTCACCGTCTCGGCCTTGCCGCCCCCGTCCGCGTGGAGCTCCACGCCCTCCGCGAGCAGGCCGCGGAGCTCGTCGATCCGGCCGGCGCGGGCGGCATTCAGGAACGCGGTGAGGAGGCGCTGGTGCTCGGTGGACGAGGCCGCGAACTTCGGCCGCGCGTCGCGGACCCGCGCGCGGGCGCGGGATGCGAGCTTCCGGCACGCCGCGCTCTCTTTGCCGAGCAGGGTGGAGATCTCGTCGAAGCTGTAGCCGAACACGTCGTGCAGCAGGAACGCGGCGCGCTCCTTCGGCGTCAGCCGCTCGAGGGCGTGCATCAACGCCACCGAGACGGTCTCGTCGAGCTGCGGCTCCTCGTCGGGGCTCCGCGTATCCTCCATCAACGGCTCCGGCAGCCATGTGCCCACGTACGTCTCTCGCCGGGAACGCGCCGATTGCAGCGTGTTCAGCGCGATCCGGCTGCACACCGTGACGAGCCACGCGCGCGCGTCGCGGATCTGGTCGGTGTCTGTCTGGCTCCACTTCAAGAACGTCTCCTGCACGATGTCGAGCGCGTCGGCGCGCGTGCCGAGCATCCGGTAAGCGAGCCCCTCGAGGAGGGGGCGGTGGCTCTCGAAAAGACGCGTTCGGTGATCCATGGCGGTTACTCGATGGCGTTGGACATCAGCACGGCGAAGCGCCAGCCCTGCGCCGTCCGCCGGAAGACATGCGTGTACTTCTGCCGCGCGGCGAAGACGCCCGCGGCCCCGCCGCGCCGCATGGCCACCTCTTGCCGGCCCACCTCGACGGCCAGGTCGCCGCTCCGCTCGATCCGCTCCGGCGTCTTCCTGAACGACGCGAAGCTCGCGCTCCGGAAGAGCTCCGCCTCGCACGCGAGGAACCGCTCGCGGCCGGAGACGACCTCGTGCCCCGGGATCAGGAGCTGGATGTCGTCGGTGCAAAGCGCCGCGTAGGCCTCCGCGTCGCCCCGCTGGATGGCAGCGGCCTGCGCGGCCCGCAGCCCGCCGATCTCCCGGCGATCTTCCTCGGTGAGCGGCCCGAGACACACCGGCTCTCCAGGAGAGGCGAAGAGATGGTCGATCTCGGCCCGCGCGTACGCGATGCGACGCGACCGAGAGGCCTCGTCTCCGCTCATCCCCTCCAGCGAGATCACGTCGACCTTCGTGACGCCGATGAAGGCCAGTATCGCCCGCAGCGTGCGGGTCTGAAGCTCGTCGTCGTCGGCGGTGGGCGAGGCGACGCCGCCGCGCGCCGTCACGATGGACGCCGACTTGCTCGTGAGGAGGCCCACGTAGCGCCCTTCTACCTGTGCAAACGTTCGGTCATTGCGGATGACGTGATCGAAGTAGGCCTTGAGGGTCGATGGCAGCGTGAGGTTGTACAGCGGGCTGCTGATCAGCAAGTGATCGGCCGAGCTCAGCTCATCGATCAAGGCGTCGGACAGCACGAGGCCCTCGGGCGGCGGCCCCCCGGACGGCGGCGGTGGCGCGAGAAACGCAGCGATGGTCGCGGCGTCGAGGTGCGGCACCGGATACCGGGCGAGGTCGCGAACGATGACGCGGCCGCCGGGATTCGATTCTGTCCAGCGTACCTGGAAATAGTCCGCCACGCTCCGCGAGATCGACCCTTGCGTACGGGCGCTTGCATCGATTCTGAGCAGTCTCTTCATGTCCTCTCCGGGTGGGGTCCGCTCCCAGGACAAGGCAGCCCCCCGGAATGTGACCGCCGGCGCAGCACGAACGCAGGCGCTCACGCCCGGCACGTCAGGTCCGCCCGCGCCGCCAGGCACCCCTTGCGCCAGCGCAGCGGCGCTGCGTGCCCCGTCGCAGGGCCGGCGCGCCGTGCTCCGGGCCCAGCCCTGCCTCGACGACCGCGGCGAGCGCTCGCCATGACGGGCTCGGGCGGTGTGTCCAGCTACGCCGCGTCGAACCCGAACGCCATCGGTTCCCACGTTGGGTCGCGTGCGGGTGCTGCCGTTCGCGGGTGTGAGGGGACGTCGAGATGAACGAGGATGCGGCGCACTGCCTTTGGGTCCGTGTTCGTCGAAAGCACGCGCATCTTCCATTCGCATCTCGGGCATCGCAAAGCATCGAACCCGAACGTGCGTTTCATGAGCACGGCCCACTCGACGTTGCGCGACGTTGCGAACAACTCCCCGTCGAGCTGCCGCCCCCAGTGCAAGACCGAGGTCAGCGTCGGCTCCGCGCACGAGCGATGGGCGGCGCCTCCATCGTCCGGTTGAGGTGGGTGAGAATCGCGACGACCCCTTGCGCTCCGAGATGCCGGCAACGATCGCGCAAAGGCCGCCACACGGGCGGACAAAACCGTCCACCCATTCGACTCGACACCGCAGCTCTGCGCACAACGAGCGAGGAGCGCGCCGCCCAGCGCGGAGCACGCGACGATCACTCCGTGCTCTCAGCAGCTCCACGTTTGCCGCGGAGGAGGCCGGCTGTCATGGTGGATCCCGGGTTCGAAGGTGACGTCGAGCGAACCAGGCGTCGAGATACGATATGGACTTCCAAAGCGCGCAAGCACCTGACTACCAGGCTTTCGTGGAAAACCTCGCGGGGGCGAGCCTCGAAGAGGACATCAAGGAGATCTTCCGACGCAATATTCCGAGCGACGACGCCCTTGCCGACGGTCTGCTCGCGGCGATCCCCGGGAGGTACGATCCCAAGATCGCGGCGCTCCTCGCCTCGGCGGCCGCGTGGGCGTACTCGGACGCCGACTCCATGGCCAGGATGCTGCGCGTCCGCGGTCTCCCCAACAACAGGACCGTGACCATCCACTGGAACAACGAAGGTGTCTTGTTGGATACCACCGCGCACGTCGTCCAGAGCGGGACCGGGAAGGTCGTAATCCTCTGCTTCAGCGGGACGCGCCTAACCAACCTCGTGCAGGTACTGGCGTCGGCGGACATGCGGTGGGACCCCTTCTTCTCCACGGGATCGGTGCACGGCGGCTTCTTCCGTGCGTTCCTGGCGCTCTGGCCTTCTCTCAAGATCCTCCTCGAGGGCGCCCTGCTGGGACACTCCATCTGCGACATGATGCGGATCGACGCCGCCGGGCATCGCTGCCATACGCGCTTCGACGAGGATGGCGCCGCGCGCCCCGCGCCGTACGCCGCTCGGCCGGAGGGCGGGGGGGCGCTGGAGACGCTCTACATCACCGGGCACAGCTTCGGCGCAGCGCTCGCGGTCCTGACCGCCGCGGCGATCCATACGGAGCCCGCGCTCCTCGCGCTCAAGGAGAAGCTCGGCGGCGTCTACACGTTCGGACAGCCGATGGTCGGTGACGAGGTGTTCGCCGCCACCTTCTCCCAGCTCTTCGGGGACCGCCTGTTCCGGCACATCCACAGGAACGACGTGATCCCCCGCCTGCCAGGGCGGATGAATGGACGGTTCGCCCATTTCGGAGACGAGTATCGCTCGTCGGCCACGGGCTGGAAGCTGGCGGGCAAGGGCGCGACGCCAAGCCAGACTATGTTCGGGGGGATCGCCACGCTGATCGGGATGCTGGGCTGGCTCGTGGATCTGCCAGTGCCTTATTCGATGGAGGATCACTTCCCGCTCCAGTACCTGCGCACCTCGATGCGCTCCGCCCCTGGCTCCGAGTTCCTCCCCTGAACAGTTGCCGCCGAGAGAGACCACATGGATTACGAGAGCGCCAAGGCACGCGACTACACGTTCTTCACGGAGCACTTCAAGCAGCTGGGCCCGAGGGCGCAGAGGGATCTCGAGGACGTTCTCAAGTCGGAGCTCCCCAACGACGAGAGACTCATCCGCTACCTGGTGGACGTGCTGCCGGGGAGGTACGATCAGAAGGCCGCCGCCGTGCTCTCGGCCGCGTCCACCTGGGCCTACTCGGACGCGGACGTCATGGCGCGGATGCTGCGCCTCCGCGGCTTCACCAACAACGAGACCATCTCCATGCGTCTCAGGAACAACGCCCTCCTCCTGGACACCACCGTCCACATCAGTCAAAGCCGCGATGGCGAGCTGGTGTTCGTGTGCTTCGGGGGGACGGACCCGAAGAATATTATCCACCTTCTCCTCGACGCGAGCGCGAGGACCGACTCGTACTTCTCCACCGGGGAGGTGCACGGCGGCTTCTTCCGCGCGTTCCTGGCCCTCTGGCCCCTTGTGAGGATCCTGCTACGGGGAGCGCTGCTCGGGTATCCTATTGGCGTCCTGGCGGAGCTCAACAGGGTCGGCCACAGCGTCGCCCTGGCGCAGCCCGGGACGGGGTCAAGTACGGTCCCCGGCCTGGCGTCATTGGACTCCGTGACGCGCGCACCCGAGGTGCGCCCAGCGTCCCTGATGGGCGAGATCCCGGAAGCGTCCGAGGAGAAGCTGAAGGCGCTGTACATCGGCGGGCACAGCCTGGGCGGCGCACTCGCGGTCCTGGCCGCCGCGGAGATCCACCGGGATCCCCTCCTCGCTCCCCTCCAGAGGAAGGTCCGCGGTATCTACACCTTCGGCCAGCCCATGGTTGGCGATGCGGCGTTCGCGCAGACGTGCGACGATCGGTTCGGAGAGAAGCTTTTCCGGCACGTCTACCGGCGCGACGCTGTACCCCAGTTCCCGCCGATCACGATGGGGAAGTTCGCGCACTCCGGGCAGCTCTACACCGCGCCGCCTCTCGACACCGGCTGGGCTTTGCAGCGCACGCAGACGAGCGCGAACGGGCTGCTTATCGGCAGCGAGCAAGCCCTCGCAGGGACAGCGGCGCTGGCGCTGGGGGCCATCGCCTGGCTCAAGGACCAGCTCCCCCTCTTCTCGTGGCTGCCCCTGCCGTACTCGCTGGGGGATCACTCCCCGCTCAACTACCTCCGCACATCCCTCCAGGTCGTCCCTGGCTCCGAGTTCCGCCCCTGAGCGGCGCGGTGCCAGCATGGCGTAGACAATATTGCATAGCCGAGTGAACTCGTTGGATCTGTTGGTTTTTATAGACGGATCAATGGATCCGTATTTTTTGGACGTTATGTCAGTTGGCTGTCGTTGGCGGGGAATAGCAGCCGCCCCCGTGCAAGACCGAGGTCAGGGTCGGCTCAACTCGCACCGTAGGCTCGGCATGCGCGAGCAACTTCGCTGAGGGCGCCGGAGGAGCGCACGACGACGCAGGGCCAGGCGACCTTCGCGCCCGCGATGGAGGCCCGGTCACTGGCGCGATGGCGGCCGGACAGCCCGAGCGACAGAGGATCAACCAGCTTGACTCTCAATACGAGGCGACAACGGCATCCATGCAGGGAGGTAGCCGCGCCTTGCCGTATGCAAGCTCACCCATCCCTCAGTGACGTGCCGGCAGGCGACGGATGCGGTGTGCGCGGAGCCCAGCAGGCCTTGTTTGGACCGCAGAGCGTGGCCTATCCTCACGCCGTGAGGATCTCCAAGCGATGACCAGAGCCGAGGTTGACACCGAGGTCGCCGAGCTGCAACGCCGGGTGGCGGAGCTCGAGCACCAGCTCGCGCAAGTCCGGCAGGAGCGGGACGAGTACGAGCAGATCGTGCAGCGCGCGCCTGCGCTCATCTCGCGGCTCACACCCGACGGGCGGGTGGTGTACGCGAACACGACCTGCGAGCAGATCATCGGCTACAAGCTCGAAGAGGTCATCGGCCAGGAGCTGCTCCCGATACTCTATCCGGGCGAGCTGATGGAGCCCGTGAAGGAGTACCTGCGCATCGCTGCGGAAGGCGGGGACGTCCGGGATTACGAGCTGGCGCTGCGCACCCGTGACGGCGAGCTGCGGACGCTGACGTGGAACTCCTTCCACCGATTCGGGCCGGACGGCGAGCTGCTCGAGATCGTATCCCTTGGGGTCGACGTCACGGCCCGCAAGGCGTCCGAGGCCGCGCACCAGCGCCTGCAGGAGCAGATCATCGCCATGCAGGCCGCGGCGCTCGTGGCGCTGTCCACCCCGCTGATCCCGATCAGCAAGGGTGTCGTGGTGATGCCGCTCATCGGGTCGGTCGACGAGGAGCGGGCGCGCCAGATCATGGAGACCTTGCTGTCGGGCATCTCGCGGTCCCAGGCGAGCACGGCGATCCTCGACATCACCGGCGTAGCGACAGTGGACCAGGGCGTCGCGCATGCGCTACTGCAAGCCGCCCGAGCGGCGCGCATGCTCGGGGCGCAGGTCGTCCTCACGGGCATCCGCCCCGACGTGGCGCAGACCCTGGTGAGCCTCGGAACCCACCTGGAGGGCATCATCACCCGCGGGACCCTGGAAAGCGGCATCGCCTTCGCGCTCGCGCGCGAACAGGCCGGCGCCAAGGAGTGAGACTCCGCCCGGGGGGCTTCCATGCCGGCGTCCGCGCCGGTGTCCCCACCGATCCCCACGACAAATGACCGCGACCGCCTGGGAGCGACCTCCTGTCTCGCAAGGCGCGCTCCCTGGCAATCACACCCCCTCACCGACCTCTCAGTCGATCAACGTCGCGTCGAGGGTGATCTCGGCCTTGAACAGCTTGGACACCGGACACCCGGCCTTGGCCATGCCGGTGAGCTTCTCGAACGTTGCCTGATCCGCGCCCGGGATCTTGGCCTTCAGCGTCAGATGAACGGCGGTGATGGCGAAGCCCCCTTCCACCTGCTCCAGCGTGACCTGCGCCGAGGTGTTCATCTGTTCGGCGGTGAGCTTGGCTTCGCCCAGGATCAGGGACAGAGCCATCGTGAAGCAGCTGGCATGGGCGGCGCCGATCAGCTCTTCGGGGTTGCTGCCACGCTGCCCTTCGAAGCGGCTGGCGAACCCGTAGGGATAGTCCTTGAGCGCGCCGCTCTCGGTGGAGATGGAGCCCTTGCCATCCTTGATTCCACCTTGCCAGGCCGCCGAACCGTTCCTCTTGATCTTCATCTCTAGCTCTCCTCGGTCGAAGCGCGAGCTTTGCGGTACGCGCGCGGGTGAAACAGCGGACACCGAATAGCGCGGCCGAGCCACCGGCGCAAGTGACATGGGTGCAGACCCCGCGTTGCTACGGCGTTTCGCATGGTTCATGACCGGCAAAGCATGATTCAGGACGCCGTCTTCATTTGCCTCTTCGCATCGTGCGTGACCGTTGGCACCGGTTTCGGCACGAACCGGAGTGAAGCACGGCGCGCGAGGTATGACTCGAAATCTGCTCATAGCCCGTTGACAAGGACGCACGGCAGGCCCCTGCCATCTCTTGCTCGCCGCCGTGGGGAAGCCCAGGTCCAGCCAGACGACGTTCATCTGCCCCGACGACACCGGGGAAGCCGAGCGCTCTGGAGGTCAGAACCGGGCCCTTTGTCTCGACGCAATCACGGCTCTTCGAGCCGCGAGCGGACGACCTCGCCGTCGAGCGTGCTGCCGTCGGCCTCGATATAGAGGTGATCGCCCACGATCGTGACCGCCCATTTGCGCCGCAAACCCGTGTTCTCTGCGAGCGTGGCGACGAGGCGGTGGTCGTCGAGCACGAACGGGCCGAAGGGAATCAGCGACGCGAGAGGCCATCTGGAACGTGTTTCACGGTCACGTGCTTCGCGCGGGTCCCCCTCGCACGGCGCGAGCGGCCCGCGCCGGATGCACCACCGCCGCGCTGGATGGGCTAGAAGTCGAGGGAGCAGCCATGGGCCGAGCGCAGCAGATAGAAGCGCTAGCGCGACTGTGATCTGTGTCATCCACCGTAGGCTCGGCATGCCAGGCGCCCGCGCATCGGGGCGAAGCGCCTGGAGGTGCGCGAGCACGGCGCCACCCTCGCCAGGCGACGGCGGAACGCCTCCGACGAGTCCGGTTGCGCGACCTCGATCGGCAGGTGCGGGAACCAGCAGGATCGACCTTGCGGACGCCACGTTCCGATGATGCCTTCTCCCTGACAGCCTCTCGCTCAGGGCACCGTCGTGTTGAGCAGGAGCTGATTCGCCTGGCTGTAATTCCCCAGCATGAGATCCAGGTCCCCGTCGCCATCCATGTCGCCGACGTCCCCGTCGGCCGTCAAGAGGAGGGTCTGGGTGAGCCAGGGGACGTCGATCTGGTCGAAGTAGCCGCCGGCGTTCCTGTACAGCGAGTGCTTGCGCGATACCATCGAGGGGATGTTGCCCCGCAGCATGACGATGTCCACGTCGCCGTCCATGTCGAAGTCGCCGAGCTCGACCTCGCGAGCGTGGGCGTCGTAGGCGTGCGCGCTGATCCGGCTCGCCGTCACGTTGACGAAGTACCCGGTCCCGTTGTTCGAGAGCAGGACAATCTGAGCTCCGCCTGCGGGGGCGAACACCAGATCCAGGTCCCCATCGGTGTCGAGGTCCGCAGCCTCGACGTCGACCGACCCGAACGTCGTCAGCGGCAAACTGGCGCCCAGACGACCGCTGGCGTTGATGAACGGGCCTCCCTGGGTGTTGCGCAAGAACATGGTCGTGGTGCCGGCCAGGATGAGCTCGGGGTAGATGGCTTGACGGATCGCGAGGCAATCCGCCTGCTGGGCCGGCGTCACCGCGCCGCTCGCCACGAGCCCGGCGACCGAACGCTTGGGATCGGAGCAGATCCCACACAGGGCAGCAGGGCGGCCAGCGCACGCGGAAGCGTTGACGTCCGCGAGGTCCACGCACAGCGCCTTCTCCACCGTGACGCCCTGCGTCGAGGTGCCGAACCAGAAGCTGCTCTGGTCGGTGAACACGCCGTTGCCCCCGTTGATGAGCAGCGTCGAGTTGCCCGGCGAAACGTTCCCGAAGAACGCGTCGAGATCGCCGTCGGCGTCCACGTCGCAGAGCTCGACCGCGCGATCCGACATCGTGGTCGATGGCAGGCGCCCGGTCGTGGCCACCGTGAAGGTGCCGCCGGAGTTGAGGTACAGGGCGGCCTGCTTCGACGCCGTCGTGCCCGTGGCGGAGTGAGCTGCCGCGATGATGTCCATGTCGCCGTCACCGTCCACATCGCCGGAATCCACATCGGTGTGCGTGACCAGCACGCTGGGGAATTGCAGCGCCGTGACGTCCACGAGGTGGCCGCCGTCGTTCCTGAGCAGGCGCGGCTGCATGAGAGCGACCGAGTAGGGCACGATGAACACGTCGAGATCACCGTCGTTGTCGATGTCGATCAGGTCGATGTCGCTGGTCGCGGTCGTCGTGCCCAGCGGGACGCGCCCCACCGTGCCGTCGGTGAACAGCGGCTGCGGAGGCAGCGGCGCGGTGAGCGCGGCGTGCGCGTCGACGATGCCGCCGGTGCGGGTGAGGCCGGCGAACGCGGGCAGCGGCGCGGCGGTCTGCTCGATCATCTTCACCACGCGCACGGGGTCACCCCGCAGCTCGCTGTGCTGGGACAGGAGCAGCCCGGCAACGCCGCTGACCATCGGGGCGGCGAGGGACGTGCCGTTGGCGCCGAGGAAGGTGTTCGTGCCAGGCGCCGCGACCGAGACCGTCTTCGCGCCATAGGCGGACGATTGGCCGCCCGTCCAGACGGAGCGGTTGCCGGACTGGTCGCTCGCCGCGACCACGATCTTGTTGGGCAGCCCGAGATGAGCGGGGAAGTCGGCGACGAGCGGATTCCCAAACGAATCGACCGCGTCGAGGTTGGTCCCCCAGTTGCCCGCGGCGGTCACGAACAAGAGGTGGGAGACGCCGAGGTCCCAGACGGCCTCCGTCAGGTCATGAAGGGCGTCCTCGGGAGTGTACGAGATGCCCGTCCAGCTGTTGAAGCTGCCGGCGAACGAGCTGTTGACGACGTGCGCACCGTTGCGCGCGGCGTACTGGTACGCCTCGAGGATGGCATCGTAGGTCGGGGCGGCGACGGTCGTTGGTGTGCCGTTCACGATGCGCGTCTCCAGGCGCCCGTTGCCCAGGGGCATGATCTTGACCCGGTGCATCACGCCGGTGTAACCGGCGCAGTCGTCTCCGATCTCGCCGAGGGCCCCCGCCACGATGTCTCCGTGCGTGTTTCCGGTGTCCACGGGCGACGGGTCGTTCGGCCTGAGCGGGCTGCCGCCGAGGTCTTGTCCCGGGCGCGCGAACTGGAAGCCGCGGCAGTCGTCCGGATAGCCGTTCTCGTCATCGTCTCGCGCGGCCCCGTCGCAGTCCTGTCCTTCGGGCGCGCCCAGCAGCGCGCCCGGGGGCAGGGCGTTGCAGGCGACGCCGCCGGGGCCGATCTCGTCGGCAATCGAGCCGTCGCCGTCGTCGTCCAGGTCGTTCGTGTAGATGCGCGCGACGTCGGGATCGAGCAGATCCGTCGCGCCGTCGCCGTCATCGTCCACCCCGCAGCCGCCGGGGCAGCCGTCGCTGTTCAGGTCCGACCGCGGGCAGGTCCCGCCCGTCGTGAGCGGCATGCAGTCGCTGCTGCACGGGGGCGCGGCGCAGCACTCGTCCGCGTTGAGGTAGATGTTGTCGACCAGCGGATGAGGGCCCGGGCCGCTGCAATTGTCCGTGCCGTAGTACGCCGCCTGATAGTAAATCACGCCGCTGTCGACAACCGCGACGACGACATCGTGGGATCCGCGCTGGATATCCCAGGCGGCGTCCACGTTCATCGCCTCGATGTACCAGTTCTGCGTGTGATAGTATGTATCGTTCGGCGCGTAGGTCGGCACGGCGATCAGGTTGGGCAGGGCGAGCCGCACCGGCTCGCCGCCCGCGAGGAGCGCCGAGAGCGCCTCCCTCTCCGTCCCCTTCGGCACGGTGACAACGCCCATGTCCGGAGTGATCTGCCGCGCGAGCGCGCCCTGTACACCGGAGAGGACCCTCCCGCGCTCCTCCGCCGACGTGCCGGAGCTGAACTTCACGATGAGCTCGCCCGGCACCATGGACGCGAGGGACACGACCACGATGTCAGAAGCGCTCTCGTTGCCGTCGATGTCGGTCGCGACGAGGTGGACCCGGTTGGGCGTCAGGAACTCACCCGGGTCGTTCCGGAGCGGCAGGTCGATGGCGAACTCTCCTGCCGGCGTGAGCGCCGACGCCTGCGCCGGCGCATCGCCGATGCTGACGCTGACCGATCGCGCCAGCGTGTTGTCCTCGACGCGGCCTCGCAGGGTGAATGTCCCCTGAGCCACGATGTCCCCCTTCGCCGAGGACCTCGCGTAGTCCTCGGCGACGCGGAGCCTCGGGGCCTCGTCCGTCGCGCCGAGGCGGATGGCGTCGAGCCGGCAAGGGCCGGTGGCGCCCCGCGGGAGATCCAGCGCGATCTTGAGCCGGAGGTCGTCGTACTCTGTCCTGAGCGCCGCCACCAGCTCGGCAGGCAGGTCGAAATCGACGCGTGTGAACTGACCTGCCGCTCCCCGGGGGAGCGCGACCTCCTGGAGGAACCGGCGCTCGATCCCCCGGGAGGGCAGCTCCACGACCAGGTGGACGCGCCCCAGCGGCTCCGCGCCGGGCGGCGCCTCCGGGAGCGACAGGCTCATGGAGAGGGTGGAGTGGACCGCCGCGAGGGTGCTGAGCGGCGCGCTCACCAGCTCGTGGTACCCGCCGCCGGGCACCTCGAGGCTCTTCTCGCCGTGCGCGCGCTGGTCGCTCGCCTGCGCGGCGCCGCCATCGAGCGTCCACGCGCCCGCGTCCTCGAACCCGAGGATGCTCTCGTTCGACGCTCGCGCCGCGCCGGCGCTCGGGGCGCCGCCCGGAGCGACGCTCGTGCCATCGCAGCTGCATATCAATGCCGCGGCGACGACCCATCGTCCACGTTTCATATCATTCTCTCGCTGATGCCCGAAGATTGAGCCAAGATGGACGTCGGCAGGTCCACGATGGAGGGCATTCAGGGGGCGTGCTGCATGAAATGCCTGTCGCCGTCCTGTTTGACGCCGGCCCGCGTGTCGGGCGTGCACCGGGCGCCAGGCAGGCATGGCAATGCTCGTGCCCGCCGGTCCTGCACGCGCGGCCATGTCTTTCGGCCGGCTTCTCTCGCGATGGCGGGCGTGAGGTGGCGCGATGTCACGGTGCGACGGCCCGATGTCACGGTGCGACGGCCCGATGTCACGTGACAGTGCCGCGTGACAGTCACGGGACACGAGCCGGCCCGCCGCTCTCCGGCCCCCGGCTGGCCTCGACGAACCGAGCGCTCCGGAGGTTAGAGCCTGGCCTCTCGTCTCGACGCGATCACGGCTCTTCGAGCCGCGAGCGGACGACCTCGCCGTCGAGCGTGCTGCCGTCGGCCTCGATATAGAGGTGATCGCCCACGATCGTGACCGCCCATTGGCGCCGCAAACCCGTGTTCTCCGCGAGCGCGGCGACGAGGCGGTGGTCCACGGTGGAGAGCGAGATCGCGCCGGTGACCTTGCTCGCGCGCGAGGCGGCCTCGCGCGCGCCGGACACGAGCTCGTCGCGACGGCGCGCGTCCGAAAAGAGCGCGTGGACGGCCACGCCCGCGTTGTGCTGCACGACTCTCTTGAGCTTCTCGAACGGCGCCGCGCCGCACTCGATCCAGGTGAGGACGCGGCCCGTGGGATCGCGCGTCCAGAGGTCCGCCCCCTCGGCGTCGCAGAGCCCTGGGCCGAAGGCGAGGCCCTCCTCGTGAAAGAGGCAATACGCGAGCACCCGCAGCATGACGTGCTCGGCGCTCTCCGAGGGGTGGCGGGCAACGATCACCCGCTCGCTCGCCTCACGGCCGCGATCGACGTGCGAGAGGTCGATGCGGAAGTCCATTCTCGTCGAGGGGAGTGCCATCGTTGCTCCCGCTAGCCTCGATGCGCCGCGCCGCTGTCGCCGAACGCGGCTTCGGGCAGCGCCGCTGCCTCTTCTCGTTGCTCTCGCCGCAGGCGGGCATCGAGCACGACAACCTCTGTGTTCAACATCGATGACCTCCGGAGCGCGCCGCTGTTCGCGTCGCGCAGGACCGTGCTCCAGGCCGGGTACCACGCGAGCGAGGGAGAGCCTATCTGGAATGTGCCTCACGGTCACGTGCTTCGCGCGGGTCTCCCTTGCACGGCTTCGCGATCGTCGGCCGGCGATGGTATAGGGCCTCATCCATGATCTCCCGCCGCGCCGTGATCGCCGCAGCCGGCCTGTTCTCCGCCGGCGCGCTCGCCCCGGGCCTGGCCCGCGCGGCGGGGCGCGTGCCCCCGCCCCTCCCGGCGTTTCCCCTCTCGATCGCGGTGACGGAGGAGGAGGCGGGGAAGCCGGTGCGCGACGACGCCTGGCTCGACGCGCAGATCGCCGAGGCGGTCCGGCTGTTCGAGCCCGCCGGTGTGGCCCTGCGCAAGGTCGGCTCGCGCACGCTGGCCCCGCGGTTTTCGCGGATCGAGACGCGCGAGGACCGGGACGCGCTCGCCTCGGCGATCGAGGCGCGCCGGATCAACGTGATGGTGGTCGCGTCGCTGCGGGACGTCGACGATCCCCGGCGCTTCCGGATGGGCGTGCACTGGCGGCACCGGGCGACGCCGGAGCGGCGCTTCGTCATCCTCGCGGCGAACGCGCGGCCCACCGTGCTCGCGCACGAGCTCGGGCACTTCTTCGGGCTCGGGCACAGCGGCGTCGACGACAACGTGATGAGCTACGCGCGCACCGGAGCGCCCGTCTCGTTCGATGGGGCGCAGATCGCGAAGATCCGGTCCGCCGCGCGCGGGTACGCGTCGAGCATGGCGTTCGAGCCCGCCTAGGCTAGGGCTTCGCGCGGAAGGTCGGGGCGCCAGGCGCGGCGATCTCCTCCTCGTCGATCGGCAGGTCCTTCCAGGGCTTCACTTCCTGCAAGAGGCCGAAGTCGAAGGACCAGAAGTACGGTGCGCTCCCGGGATCGAGCAGGGTGCAGCAGTAGTCCGTCATGGACCCGAACCATTCCACGGTGATCGCCTCGCTGCACGAGATAAAAATATCGTCCTCCACCACGCGCCAGGGCACGACATCCCCGGACCGAAGCCGACGCGCCCTCGACTCGTCTGCGCGAACGGACCGGAGCCCATCCTCCAACCGAAGACGGCGGGTCCCGGGTGCACCTGCGCGAACGAACCGGGTATTGCCGAGATGCCCCCACTCGTTGAAGCTGAACTCCAGCTCCATTTCTGGCCACACGGGCAGAGAATAGAACATCTGGGTGGTCCAGAACGCGGGGTCCTCCGCCGGCGCCGGCTCGATGCGCCGGGGCGCCCCGAGGAATCGAGGAATCACGTCGGCTTCGCGCAGGTGCCCGTTGTTCCCTTGGCGGAAGCTCAGGCCCACGTCCGCGACCATCGCGTTCGCCGCGTCGACCTCCGATGGATGGACGCCGAGCCGCTTCAGGCCCTTCGCCATGCCCGATTTGTTTCGCATCTGCGACATGAGATGAACCTGATACGCAACGACAGACTTCATGATCACCACCCCTGGATCTCATCACGTCGGAATCCGTACGTCTCGACCACGGTGAACTCCTTGCTGATACAGGCCCTGGCCATCGACGATGGGGCATAAAGCGCGCCCGCGACGCGCGGTCTCAGCGGGTCGCGTCCAGCGGTGCCGAAGAGGCTGGGCAGCACGGCCGCGCAGCCAAGCGCCACGCCCCGGTCGGCGAACCCGAGCACATGGGGAGAGAGCCCGGGCATCTCGGTCAGCACGAGGGCGGCGGGGCCCTTCCCTCTCCGATACACGTCGTGCGCGACGCCGTCGTGCGTGAAGCGCTCGCGCTGGAAGGTGGCGAGATCGCCCTCCGGCGCCTTGGGTTTGCCCGGTGCCATCACGGCGAACTGCATCACACCACGTGCGCGCGGTAAAGCCCCTCTCCAGCCGCGCTCAGGTCCGTCCGCGTCCGAACGTGCATGAAGGAGTTATGGATACGACGTCGCTATACGGAAGAGGTGGTGCAGGCGGGTCGGGGCGACGACGGCGCGCACCTCGTCGAGCGCGTCGATCGCCGCGGCCGCGTCGGCGTCGTCGTCGAACGTTTCGTGTCGGACGCGGGACGCCGAGGCGTGGCGCGGGATCGGGCGTCGGTTGGCGCCGATGTTGCAAACATACCTACTCATCGCGAACCATCCGACACATGCAGGAATGCCTGGATTTCGGCTGGATTCGAAGAGGATGCGAGATTCATCACGCCCTCGTTCGAATTCACGAGCGACCCGAGTAAGCTGTGCGGGAATGTTCTACGTATCGAAGCTCGCAGCGCTGAGGATCGCGGGGGTGTTCGTGCTGGCCTCGCTCGGGGGCTGCTCGAGCGAGGCGAGCGAGGCGAGCGGGACGAGCGGGACGAGCGGGACGAGCGGTGACGCGACACCACCTGCCCCGAAGTCGCTGGCCGTCGTGTTCACGCCGAAGGGAGGCACCTTCCAGGCGTCCGAGCCCGTGGAGCTCACGGTCGAGGACGAGCGCGCCGCGGTGCACTTCACGACCGACGGCTCGCTGCCCACCGCGAGCTCGCCGGTCTACGTCGAGCCGCTCGTGCTCACCGCGTCCACGCGGGTGCGCGCCCTCGCCGTCGTCCCTCACGCCGCGCCTTCCGGGGAGGGGGGCAACGGGGGGGCGGGAGGCAGCGGGGGGGCGGGCAGCGACGGGGCCGACCTCCTCGGGCCGATCGCGAGCGAGGCGTATTTCAAGGTCGCCGCCGATAGCGCGGAGTTCAGCTCGGAGCTGCCGATCGTCGTGATCCACACCTTCGAGTCGAGGCGGCTCGACCCGTTCGAAACCGAGTTCGTCCCGGCCACGTTCATGCTGCTCGAGCCCAGAGATGGGCAAACCAAGCTCCTGGGCCGCGCGAGCTTCGATGGCCGCATCGGCATCCACGTCCGCGGCGCGACGTCCCGCGAGTTTCCGAAGAAGCAATACGCCGTCGAATTTCGTGACGACGCTCTGGACACGGATCTCGACCGGGAGTTCCTGGGGATGCCGGCGGACTCCGACTGGGTGCTCAGCGATCCGGTGAGCTTCGATCGCTCGCTCATCCGCAACGCGCTCGCCTTCGAGATGAGCAACCGCATCGGCCGGTACGCGCCGCGTACGAGCTTCGTCGAGGTGTTCCTCGTCGACTCGGGGGCCGACGTGGCCGAGAAGAGCTTCCTCGGGTTCTACACGGCGATCGAGAAGATCAAGCGCGGTCAGGATCGTGTCCCGGTGGCCAAGCTCTCGGCCGACGATCTCACGGAGCCGGACGTGACCGGCGGCTTCCTCTTGCGCATCGACAAGGGCGAAAATCAATTCAAGGCCGCCGGCCAGGAGCTCCAGTTCGTGTACCCCGATCCGGAGGACATGCTGGCCCCCGCGCGAGAGCCGCAGCTCGACTACATTCGCGATTACATCGACGACTTCGGTCAGGCCGTCGACGCGGAGGACTTCGAGCAGCCCGGCAGCGGCAAACACTATTCGAGCTTCATCGATCAAGACGCCTTCATCGACCACAACATCATCAACGCCCTGACGAAGAACGTCGATGCCCTGCGGATCAGCACGTACTTCTTCAAAGATCGCCAGGGCCTCCTCTCGGCCGGTCCCGTGTGGGACTTCGACCGGAGCCTCGGAACGCCCTACGATGAACGCGCGTTCGAGCCGGAGGAGTGGAAGCTCGAGGGCTCCGACGGGACCGACTACTTCACGGAGGGCTGGTGGGGGTCGCTGTTCCGCGATCCGGCGTTCAAGGCGCGGTACAAGGCTCGATTTCTGGCGCTGCTCCAGGGCGAGCTCGCGCCCGACGAGCTCGACGCCATGGTGGACGGCCTGGTGCGCAAGGTGGGAGCTCCGGCCGTGGAGAGGAACTTCGCGCGCTGGCCGGATTCCCCGCCGCTCGATGGGTCCCACGACGCCGAGGTCAGCCTGCTCAAGGACTTTCTCCGCAGGCGGGCCAGCTGGATTCGCGACGAGCTCATGACATGGTGAACGTGCGTTTCATGAGCGCGGCCCAGGCGACCTAGCGCGACGTTGCGAACAACGCCCCGCCGAGCAGCCGCCCCCAGCGCACGACCGAGATCAGGATGAGCAACGATTTTGAGAAATGGATGCGCCTGGCGATCGAGGAGGCCGAACGGGCGCGCGGAGGGACGGGCGACAACCCTTGGGTCGGCTGCGCGATCGTGAGCGCCGCCGGGGAGCTCCTCGGCAGCGGGCATACCCTGGGGCCAGGTGAAGATCACGCGGAGATCGCCGCGGCACGCGCGGCGCACGCGCGCGGACTCAGCGTGGTCGGAGCGACGCTCTATTCGACGCTCGAGCCCTGCTCGTTCCACGGCCGCACGCCGGCGTGCTCGCGATCGATCGTCGAGCGCGGCGTGGCCCGCGTCGTGATCGGGATGAACGACCCGAACCCGCGCGTCGACGGCGAAGGCGTCCGCATCCTGCGCGAAGGGGGCGTCGAGGTCGTGGAGGGCGTATGCGAAGCGGAAGTCCGCCGGCAGCTCGGGGGCTGGGTGCTCGATCACCATCCTCACGAGCCGCTGCGGCGCGCGCTGACCTTGCCGGCATCGGATCGCGTCCCGCGGCTCGCGGAGATCTACGGCGTCGATCCGTTTCGAATCGAGGCGCTGCTCGCGAAGCGGTAGAGATCGCACAGAGACCGAGCAGAGCAGGGTCGTGACGCTCCGCGCTTCCTCAAAGGCGCTTCTGTCGATGGCGGGGCTCGCGCTCCTCGGCGCCGCTGCGCTCGCGTCGCGGCGCCCCGCGCCGAGCGCGCCCGCTCTCCCGGGGGCGAGCGTGCTCGCTCCCGCTGCGCCGAGCGCGCCCGCTCCTCCGGAGCCCCCGCCGCCCGCTCCCGCGACGCTTCCCCCCGCGGAGGGCCCGGCGGCCGGCGCCCCCGTCCAGCCCGAGGTCATGACCGTCGAGGGAGAGGACTACCGCGTCCATGTCTTCGCGTTCCGCCTCGCGAACGCCCATTTCGAGGTCGTCGACGTCGCGATGTCGCGCGACGTCGCGGGGGTGCTCGAACGCACCCGCGCGTCGTTCGTCATCAACGGTGGCTTCTTCGATCGGCAGAGGAGACCCGAGGGGCTCGTCGTTGTCGATGGCCGGGAGCTCGCGCCGCTCGCGCCCTCGCTCGGGGGCGGCGTGCTGGTGGTCTCCGGCGGCCGCGCCGCCCTGCACGACGCCGCCGGGTTCGTCCTTTCCCCCGGCGCTCACCTCGCGGTGCAGGGGCTGCCGCGGCTGGTGCTCTCCGGCAGCCGGAATGTGCGCAGCGACGGCGGCCCGCGGGCGGAGCGCACGGCGCTGTGCGTGCTCGACAGGGGGCGGCGCATGGAGGCCATCGTCGCGCGCGGGGACCTGGCGCAGAGCGGGCCCACGCTGGGGCTGCTCGCCGACATGCTGGTGGCGCGCGGATGCGAGCAGGCCCTCAACCTGGACGGCGGACCCTCGACCGGCGTGGCGTGGCGCGAGGACGGCGGCGCGCGCGAGATGGCGCCGCGGGGGCCGATCCGGCACGCGATCGCGGTGCGGCTGGATCCCTGACAGGGGAATCGCAGGAGGAGCGCGGCTGGCGGCGGCTGCGCGCCCGCCGCTCGCTCGTATGCCGCTCGGGCCTACTCGCTTCGGGCCAGCTTCACGACGCGGGTGCCCGCGATGTGATCATGCACGCAGCGCCGACCCTTGCGAAAGATGAACAACACGTCGACGAGGACGAGGAAGGTGCCCACGTACGGTATCTGAGCCACTGCCGCCTCTGGCAGGAGCCGTCGCAAGACGATCGTGCCGAAGGCCGCGGGCTTGCCGTCGCTGGCGTTGACGATCTGTATGTTCATCGTTTTCTTGCCGATCGTCTGCGCGCTGCGGGCGAGGAACGTGCCGTGAAGCACCAGGGTGAGCGCGAACCCCGCCAGCGCCCACAACAACGACTGCAGAAACGGCAGCGCGGAGACCTTCGGAAAGTCGCGATAGACACCGCCCCAATACTGCAGCGGGACGAAGATGATGAGGGCCAGAACCGCGTCGATCATCGCCGCCCAGAAGCGCGACATGCGCGACGCGCTGCCATCGTAGGCTCGCTCCGAGTCAGTCTTCGGCTCGAGCGCGGTCGGCGGTTGATACGGGTTGGGAGCGGATTGAGCCATGGCTCATGCAACGCCGACCGCAGCCGCGCGTCAATTGGCTACCGGGGTTGCGTCCGTCACTGGTAACGAAGCGCAACCCCCGTCCCGAAGAACACGCCGACGCGGGCCGCGCGAATCGAAGCTAGATGTCCGCCAGCAGCAAGCGCTCGGCGGCGTCAGCGTGCATCGCGCGGATGGCGTCGAGCCGACCGCGCCATGCGGGGCTGTCGCGGAGCTGCTTCTCGACCTGCAGCGACAGCTCGGCGGCCGACAGCGCGGCCGAAAGGCCGCCATGCTGGATGAGCCAATCGATCAGGGAGGCGGCGAGCCCGGGGTCCTTCAGCTTGCCGGTGGAGGGGCTCCGGCGCGCGGGCTGTTCGTCTACCAGGGCCAGATACTCCGACCATAGCTCCTTGTCGAACCTGACCTCGACGAGATCGACGTCGAGGATCTCCTTCAGTGAAGCGGCGGCGATGAGGCGCAGGCCTGCAGCCTTCTGAGCCAGGCCGAGCGCGATCCGGAACGCCCGTGGCCTGGGCGCGAGCCGCGCCAGCCGGGCCGCGGCCCAGGTCCGACCGCCGCTCGCCGCTGCGACGAGCCGGGCCAGCGCCGCCTGCCAGTGGGGTAATCCGGCGTCGTCGGGAAGGCGGCTCAAGGACTCGACAGCCTGGACCAGGACGCGGCCGGAGGTGCGCGCCTCGGCGAGGAGCCTTGTCGCCAGACCAAGCCCCTCGGAGCACAGGTCATGCTGGGCAATGCAGACGCCCGCTGCCGTGGAAGCGATGCGCTCGTCGCCGCATTCGACCAGCGCCTCGGCCAGGGCCACGAAGCCGCGAGCCACCGCGGGTCGCGCCTGCGACTCGTTCGGGAACAGGAGCCTCGACCCGGGGTTGAGCAGCGACCACGTATCCGGCACCGTCGTGATGCCGTCGATCAGCACCTGTCGGACGTCGGCCTGGTCGACGAAGCGCAGCAACCCCGCCAGGATGTCCGGCCGGATGCTGGGGTGCAGGTCCTCGGACCGCCACGCCTCCATCAGCAGGTCGCGAGCCTCCACGGTCGCGGCGGCCGAGACCCTGCCGGCGGCGTTCTTGCGGTTGACCACCGCGCAGTCCTTCGACAGCAGCAGCTCACGGTACGGCGCCAGATCGAACGGGCCGGGCATGCGCTCGGACAGCACGTTGAGGGCGCTCATCGCCGCGCGACCCACCACGCCGGATCTTCGCGCGCGCTCCAGGAACAGCCGCCGGAGCTCGGCGGTCGGCGGAGCGATCCGGGCGCACCGCGCCAGGATCGCGGCGGCGACCGGCCCGGCCGCGCCCGGCAGCAGCTCGAGCAGCAGCGGCGCGTCCTCGACGCGGCCGATGGCCTTGACGCGCCTGGAGAGATCGAGGCCGGCGTCCCGCGCCACCCGCAGGAGATGCTGCGTGAAGCGCCTGCGCTGGGGGGGCGTCCACCGCCCGGGGGCCGATCGTGAGATCGCCGCCACCAGATCGGTCTTGTGGGGATCGGTGGTGTCGTCCCGATCGAGCAGCGCGTCGACCAGGGCAGTCTCCTTCAAGCTGATCTCCGGGACGTACCCCATCACCTCGTCCAGCGGCCCGTTGCATGTGACGGCCTTGCGCGGAGGCCGCGGCGTCTTCGGTGCTCTTCCGAGGAGCAGGTCCACGATGAGCCGCTCCGCCTCGGGCTCGTAGCGACCGACCGCCACCGGTCCCAGCATGGGTGTGGTGCCGTCGAGGCGCACGCCTTCGTAGGCCGCATGGAGCTGGGCGGCGAGACCTTCGGCGATGCGCAGCGGGCTCGGCAGGTACTCCATGGACGGCGGCTTGTGACCAGGCGCCGGCGCCTTGTCGGCGCGCCAGCGCACCCGGGGATCCAGGCGAATTTGAACCAGGAGCCCGAGCAGCTGCGCCGCGCGCGTGATGCTGTCCCGGAGGATCGCTTCGCCGATGGCCTTGTGCACGGCCCGCTCGGCCTGGGCCAACGTGGTTGCGTTCGAATCGCGCGACTGCACGGTGGTGAGCAGGGCGTCCCTGTAGGTCTGCACGGGGATCTCCGAGACCTGACGATCGGACAGCTGGGCCAGCTCGGCCATGACCAGATGGCGGCTGGAGCCATGCCATGCCGGCTCCACCTCGGCGAGGACGGACGCGCAGGTCGCCGGGTCGGCGCCGCGGCGGAGCGAACGCACCAGCGCAACCATCCGCGCCGCGCGTTCGCCCCGGTCCTTGGCCACGCCCAGCGCCTCGTGCTCGGATCGCAGCTGGGCAAGGTCGAGGTGCTTCTCGAGGGCCTGAAGCCGCTTGCGCCGCGTGTCCGGATCGACGGGAGGGCTCAGGGCCGCCGCCGTGAGCCGCGTGACGCTCGCCGGTGGCATCGTGGCCAGCCGCGCGTCCATGCCACGACGGGGCGACCATGCGGCCGTCGCGGCCTGCTCCAGCTCGGCGCCAAGGAGACGTTCGCGCTCGGTCAGGGGCAGGAAGCGGAAGAGCGGATCGGCGGAGGCGTCGAGGGGTTTGCACCGGTTCCGGAGCTCCAGCACATCCTCGGCCGGCAGCGTCGAGATCGGCGGCAATCCGGATGGAAGCGGACCGCTCGCGAGAGAGACAGTCCAGTCGTTCCCGCGCAAGACCTCGAGCAGCTCGGCCGGGCAAGCCATCGCCAGGGCGTGGATCGCCCTCGCATGCAAGGCATCCCGCCGCACGAGCAGCGCCAGGGCCTCCCTGGGATATCGGGTGCAGAACAGCGTGCCCTCGTCCGCCGTGATCTTGCGCCGCGTCGCCAGTGCCACCCGAAGGCCCCGCTCCGGCGCGCGCGTCAAAAGCTCGCGCCACGCGGCCTCGTGCTCGGCCGCGTGATGTTCCAGCGTGTCGAGATCGCATGTCGCGAACAGGCGTGCCGCGAGCCCCACACCATGCCTCGCGATGACCAGGGGAATGACCGCCGTCGCCTGGGCGACGAGACGGCGCCGCTGCATGATCATGACCACCCCGCGGGCCTCGCGGCGATTCCCCTCGCGCAGCACCTGGAGCAACGCTTCGTCCGGCACCGGCACCCGGCGCGCCGAGGAAAGCGCGGCTTGGCGCATCATGGGGTCGCGCAGCGCCTGCTCGATGCGCGCCACGTCCCGGCGATAGGTCGCCAGGTCCAGCGCCAGCCGCCGCTCGTCGCCGTCGCCCCCATCCAGCGCAGGCATGACCCGATCGGCCGTGGCCTGATCCCAGCCGCGGGCGAGCAGGGCAAGCGCCCGCCCCCGCTTCGCGAAGCTCAGGCTTCCGAGCCGACGGACCTCCGAGAGCGGTTCCACCATGCGCCGAGTCTAGACGAACGCGACGACCACGTGTGGGGCGTCGCGGCTCCCGCTGATGCTCGTGCAGGCGACGCAGGCGCGGGTGCAGCGGGCCGAGGCACGTGGCCCGGGCACGGTTCAGGCTTCGCGGCGCGGGCGGGGGGGTTGGGCGTCACGGGAGAGCGCAACGACGAGCGAAGCGCGAACACGCCATGGTACCTCACAAGGGGGATCTTCGGCGGAGGAATGAAAGCCGCGAGCCGGGCCATGAACTCCATTGGACTCATGACGCGGTGAATGCGTCCCCGCCGACGAGTCTTCAGCAAGTACGCTATGCGCCCATTGGACAGGAGCTCGATTCGATCGAGCGCGAAGGCCGGGCGGCTGTAGCACCGCATGAGCCTCTCGCGCCCTGATCGTCATCCGCTGCAATGCGCACCGCGCAATGCACGTCGGACCCGTCGCACGTGGCGGAAAAGCATCGCTCCCGGCGCTCGAGAGCCGCGTCGGGGTTGTCCTTGCGCTCGAAGGGCCACGCAAGAAGGCTCCACCCGCGAGCGCGAGCTGGGTGCGCGCATCGAGCGCGGAGGACACGACGCTCTCGTTGCTGCGCTTCTCGGCTGCGTGCTCGTCGAGGTAACCGCGGCGCCAATTTTTGTAGGCGGATCAGTGGATCGTAATTTTTGTACGTTATGTCAACGCCGGTAGTTGGCGGAAAATTCCTGACAGGTTGGAATGACTTTGCGCGAGCTATCCTCAACCTGCTTCTGTCACCTGAGGTGAGCGTGGCGATTCACTCTTGACATCCTCGGATCGTTTCACCCTACCTTCCCCCCTCGGTGCGCATCCAGGTGAGCGTGCGCGCGAGCGTCACCGGGCGCGTCGGCGCGACGAGCAGATAGGGACGGGCAGGGCGCTCACCGGCGATACGAAATTCGATCTGGACGTCACCGAGTTCCTTTGAGCCAGAGCGGAACGACGCGCTTTCCCCGTTCGTCGCGGCTGGACAGCTGCCCCCCCTGCCATGCGAGAATCCACGCATGAAGGGGGCAAAGCCCAGCGTCCTGATCAGCTCCGATCCGCGAGACCGTGCGTGGCGGGACCGGCTGGTTGTGCAGCTGGATGTCCACGCCCTGCAAGGACTGCTGGACCCCTGGGACGAGCACAGGATCAACGCTGGTGAGGAGCGAGACGCTGCGCTCCGCAACGCGATGGACACCGCAAGCGTCGCGATCCTGATCGTAACCGCAAACTTTCTCGCATCCGAGTTCCTCCAGACGGACATCGTGCCGCGCCTCCTCGAGCGCCGTTCGCTGTCCGGGCTGACCATCGTGCCGCTCCTCGCCACGCCGTGCGACTGGCAGGGCGTCGCGTGGCTTCGCGCGCTCGATCTGCGTCCAGGGCAGGGTCGCTGCCTCTCCGAGGGATCAGAACATCAGATCACAGCCGATCTTGCGGAGATGGCGCGAGAGGTGCGACTCCTCATCAGCGGCGTTCGCGAGCAGCCCCTCGCGCGGGCCAACGCGCGCAGCTGTACACCGAGCTACCCGGATGACGAGACTCGAACCATCAGCCGAAATCTGGAGCTCTCCCGCAGCCGCAAGGCGGAGCTCGAATCAGTTGGGGCCAGCACCGCCGAGATCGATCGCGAGATCCTCGATCTTCGCCGGCAGCTCAGACGGGGCGGCCAGCTCAAGGCGGGAGACTCCCTGGGAGAAGGCCGGTACCTTCTGCTGCACCGCGTGGGGCGCGGAGGATTCTCCGTGGTATGGGAGGCGCTCGATCGGAGCACGGGCAAACACGTCGCGGTGAAGGTGCTCCACTCGGACCTCGCGGGAGATTCCATCCGCCGCGAGCGGCTCTTCCGCGGGGCGCGTGAGATGGCCTCGCTCCAGCACCCGGCCGTGGTACGCGTCTTGGAGCCGCACGGTGAGGATGATGGATATTATTACTATGTAATGGAGCTCGCCGCGAACGGCGACTTGCGGCAAGCCGTGCTCGACCAGCGCATTCGCTCCCACGATATCGTCCCGATCATCCTCAAGATTGGCGACGCGCTCGCGGAAGCTCACGCCAAAGGGATCGTCCATCGCGATGTGAAGCCAGCCAACATCCTACTCGACGCTTCGGACGAGCCGAAGCTTACTGATTTCGATCTGGTGAACGCTGCGCACACCACCGGGGGCACACGGACGGGCGCTCTAGGCACCTTTCTCTATGCGGCACCGGAGCTCCTCCACCATCCACAGGACGCGGATGCAAGGGCCGACGTGTACGGTCTCGCCATGACTGCCATCTTCTGTCTCCACGGCAGCGAGCTCCCGCATTGGGTCTTGCGTAATCCCGCTGACGTCATCCACGGACTCGCCACGAGCGACGCGATCAAGTCGACGCTCCGGCGCGCGACCGATTGGACCAAGGAGAATCGATACTCCGACGCACGCGCCTTTTGCGACGCTCTGGGTCATCATAAGACTATTCATGAGCGAAGCGATGAGACGCTGCCCGATCGACCATCCTTCGCTAAGAGCGATGGGGGCAGAGCGAAAGATGCATTCATTGAGCATCCGTTGCTCCCACGTACCAAGCGGAGGGGTCTCCTCCATTGGGGCTGGTATGTCGGCGCAATATCGGTGCTGGCAGCTGGCGCTCTGGCCGCCGCGCTTCGCGTGGGCCGCGGCAACTTCATAAGTGACGCAGGCGACCCGAGCCTGCCGCCGTCAGGCCTTTCGCAAGCCGAGTCTACCGATCCGAGCCTGATGGTCGAACCGGAGGCGATCGCGCTGGCCTCGGCGCAGGCGTCCGCGCGCGAAGCGGAGATGCTGCCAGATGCTGGCGCGTTGTCGGACGCCGCCGCGCCTGCGCAACCGGTCCTCGACGCAGGAGCAGTATCCGCGGTGCGGAAATCGAGCAGCCCCGCCCCGACCGTACGCATCACTCCGGTATCCGGTAGGGCGAAGCAAACTGATGCGAGGATTCCTGTGATGCCTCTTACGATCCCCTCCACCTTCCCTTTCCCAACAGCAAACGATAATCTGGAAACATGTACAGCAACGATGCCTGATGGAAGCAAAAAAGTAGTGCCATGCAAGTAGATTTCCAGTGTTGCGCATTGGACTCATGACGCGGTGAGTGCGTCCCCGCCGAGGTGTCTTCAGCAAGTACGCTATGCGCCCATCGGGCAGGAGCTCGATTCGATCGAGCGCGAAGGCCGGGCGGGTGCAGTACCGCACGAGCCTCGCGCGACCCTGGTGGCATGCACGTCCAATCCGATGGTTCTCTTCAGCGGCGCTCTCCTTTCTGGGTCCTTGTCTGCCAAACCCAAGGTTCCCCTCGACGGAGGGAAAGCGCCATCCTGCCGTTACCTGAGATCGCCTGCACGACAGCTTTTCACGGCAGCCGACCTCGTGTTGCCCTCCCTCCTGCCCCGAACCCGAGCCCTCAGCGGAGCGCCCCTCCGCCGTCGCCCACGCTACCGTGCAGGGGCACCGCGCGGAGCGCGGATCCAGGCCGCCGCAGGCGCCCGCGCAGCGGGGCGCAGCGCCTTTCGGCGCGCGAGCACTGTGCCCCCTCACCAGGGACGGCGGAGCTCCTCCGACGTGTCCGGTTGCGCGGCCTAGATCGGCAGCTGCGGGAATCAGCAGGCGAACTTCTGGGCGATGGCCGGCTCTTCGGCTCCGTCGCGGTGGCGCTGGCCGTGCAGCGCACCCGTGCTCCGCTGGCGCCCGCCCTGGCGCCTCTTACGGATACCCCCGATCCCCTCTCACAAAATCGTCACCCATCCGCCGGCAGCCCGGGTAGCCTCCGCGCGCTGCTCGTCCGGTCGGCGGTCGCGATGCCGTTGAGGTGAACGTGCAGCGAAGGTCGTCGCTCGGGCACGATCTTCCGCTTGACACAGCGGCGTCGCCTCGCGCGCGTGCGCGCGTGGCACAGGTCGACCCGCCGGGCCGAGAAAGCGGACGACGTCCGCGGGCCAGCCCTGGTACCCTCCCGGCCATGCTCTCCATCGAACCGCCGGATCCCCACATCGTTTCCCATTGGTTCGCGCAGTTCCTCGCCGTGTTCGGCTTCGGGCTGGGCATCGTGCGAAGCCACCGGCGCCCGCGCTCCTGACGCACCTCTCCGCCGGCTGCTCCGGCGCCCGCCTGAGTCGCTCACCCTTCGCCGCCTCCCGCTGATCTGCCCCGGGTTTTTGGCCTCGTTGGCCTGGCCAAGTAGCGTCGCCCGCATGTTGCTCCCCATGTCCGGCCCTTCGCCGGCGGCGGGGCGGGTGGTTGGGCCATGAACCTGGTGCTCCTGGCCTATGCGGCGACCGCGGGGGCGGCCGCGCTCGCGTGGGCTATCGCGCATCGGAAGCCCGATCACCGGCCGATCGCCTGGCTCCTGACTCTCTACCTGCTCGCGAACCTCGGCCGGCGCGCGCTGCGGGAGCTCGTCATCGCACCGGCGCGCGACGCCATCCGGGCGCAGGGCCTTGATCCAGCGGCCATCCCGTTCATCGGTTGGGAACGCGTGGCGGTCGATATCGACGGCGCTCTTTTCATCGCCTGGCCCGCCGGCGTCGCCGCGCTCGCGATCTGGGTCTTCACGAAGCGCCGGCCCTGGGGCGTCCTGATCGCCTACGCAGCCGCCATGGCCTTCATGGTGGCGACCTACCCGCGCGGCGCAGACCTCCAGCGTCTCTATCTGGCCGTCGAGCTCGCGGCGATGTGCGCGTCGCTCGGATGTCTCCTGGTCTGGTTTCGGTCGCGTGAGCCGCTGTCGCTCAAGGCGGTTGCGACCGGCATCATCGTCTCTGTCGAGCTCGCGATGGTCACGGGTGGGCCCTACCGCGGCAACATCTTCCTGACCTGGCAGAGAGCCCAGCAGATCCTCATCGTGATGTTCATGGCCCTCATCGCGGTCCACGTGGCGAGCATATGGCGGTCTCGGGATTCGACCTAGCGCTGTGCCATCTCGTCCTCTTCGCGCTCGCGGCCATCTACCGCGCGGGGCGGGACTTTGCGGCAAGGCGTCTTGCGTCTGCCGAACTCGCCGCGCAGGTGGGCCTCGTCCGCGCCCTCGTCGCGCGTTACCTTCGAGGTACCCGGGCGACACGCGAGGACGTCAAAGACCTCGCGCAAGACGTCCTCCTCGCAGCGTGGGAGGCTTCGGAGGAGGACCGCTATCGCCCCGACCCGGACGTGCAGCCCGCGGAGGCGCTTCGTGTCTGGCTGCGGGCGCTGGCCTATCACCGCGTCCGCCATCACCTCGAGAGTGCCCGGGTGCACCGCGAGGAGCTCGTTGCGGCCCCGCCGCACGCGGCGCACGAGGCGCCGACTCCCGATCAGACCATCGAGCGCGAGGAGATGCGCCAGGCCTTCCTCGAGGCCTTGCACCAGCTGCCCGAACACGAGGGCGCGGTGATCGCGGCTCACGACATGTTCGAGATGTCGATGGAGGAGGCCGCTGAGCAGCAGGACGCGCCGGTCAGCACGGCCTATCGCTGGCGCGCCCGCGGGATCGCAGCGCTAGCCCGGGCGCTTCGTCCGCGGCGAGGATGAGGAGCGGCGCTGCGTCGTGGTGGCTCGCGGGCCGCGGCGTGAGCCGCGCCTCGTCCGCGATCGCCTCCCGCGCCTGCTCGTCTGCTACGCTGCCGGGGAGAAAAGAAGGGGAGTTTACGATGAAACCGATGATGACCCACGTCGCGCTCCACGTAGGCAACCTCGACGCGACGATCGCCTTTTATCGCGAGTTCTGCGGGCTCAAGGTGGTTCACGAGCGCAGCGACGCCGGCACGCGGGTCGCCTGGCTCGCCGAGGAAGGGAAGGAGCGGACGTTCGTCCTGGTGATGATCGAGGGCGGCCAGCGCGCGCCGCAGGCGCCGGAGGACATGAGCCATTTCGGGTTTGCGCTCGAGAGCCGCGCCGCGGTCGACGAGATCGCGCGCCGCGGCGGAGCCCACCTCGTCTGGCCGCCCAAGGAGCTGCCCTATCCGGTGGCTTATTTCTGCGCGCTCAAGGACCCGGACGGCAACTACATCGAGTTCTCCTACGGCCAGCCGCTCGGGCCCGGCGCCGAGGCGCACGACGCGGCGTTGCTGGAGGCTTCGGGCTGAACCAACCAGGGTCGACCCCACGTCGAGCGTCCTCGGCGCATTGGCGGTTCAAGCTCTCTGTCTCTTCAGAGCCCGCGCAGATCTCTCAGTAGAGCGGGTGGAGCGGGATCAGCTCCGCGATCTCGTCGAGCTCCGGATCGCCTCCCGGGTTCGCCGCGATCACCTGCTCGCGCGCGGCGTGCAGCGCCTCGCTCGTGCTCGCCTTGAGCGCCTCGGCGTAGGCCACGATGGCCTTGCCCTTGACGAGCTGCTCCTTGCTCCCGGCGGCGAGCTCCGCGAGGGTCGCCTCGCGGCTCGCCTCTTTCGCCTCATGGGTGAGCGGCGTCTGCCAGCGCGCGCGCACGGTGAGGGTATCCTCGTCGTTGATCACGCCCGGATCGCACCCCCGCACGAGCTGGCTGAAGATCATCGCGTCGCCCGGCGCGAGGTGCTGCGGCTCGACCTCCTCGGGGTTCGTCGAGTACTCCTCGCCGTAGAACTTCTCCATCTTGAAGTACCACGGCATGGTGAGCTCCACCTGGACGCCGCGGGCGGCCACCTCCATCACCTCCGCGAAGCGATCCCGGAACATGTGGAACGCCTCGTCCTCGTCATCGAGATAGACATAGGCGCCGCGCCCCTTGTCGGTCACGACGTCCATGAGCACATCGTTGTAGCCGAACGCCGGGCCCGTCCCGACGCCCACAAGGTAGATCGCCTCCTGGTCGGCGTCCTCGGCGTGCAGCGCGATGAGCTCCTCGGAGGTGACTCCCACGTTGGCGCCGCCGTCGCTGACGAGGATCACCCGGTTGATCCGGCCTTCCTCGAAGTGCTCCTGGGCGAGCCGATACCCGACCCGGAGGCCGCTCTCGAGATCGGTGCCGCCGCTGGCGGAGAGCTCGTCGGCCGCCGCGAGCAGCGCCGGGTCGTCCGGACCGTCCACCACGTGGCCGCTCAAGATCACCGAGTTCTGGGTGTTCCAGGTGACCATGTTGACGACGTCGCCCTCGGAGAGGCTCGCGGCGACGGCGCGTACCGTGGCCTTCTCGCGCGCCATCGGCTCACCGTCCATCGATCCGGAGGTGTCGAGGACAAACGTGACCGCAATGGGGCGGCGCGGGCTCGGCGGATCGTAGGAGCGAACGCCGATCTGAAGGGCGTAGGTCCCCGCCTCCTCACCGGGCTCGATCTGGGGCTCGACGCGGAGCTCGCCCTCGTCCGGCGGCGCGTAATGGATGCGGTAGTAATTGAGGAACTCGTACGTGCGCACCTGCCACGGCTCCGGCGCGCTGCCCGAGCGGAGCAGCTCGCGCACGTGCACCGGCGAGCTCATCGAATTGGAGTCGTCGGCCGACAGGTACAGGACCACGGGCTGGCTCGAGTCGAGCCCCTCGCAGGTGAACGCCGGGGCCGCGCCGGCGTCCTCGTCCGACGGCGCCGGGGGCGGCTCGGCCTGGGCTCCATCGGCGGCACCCGCACCGCCGCCGGAGCCGCTGCCGACGCCGGTGCTGCCGGTGCCGGTGCTGCCGGTGCCGCTGACAGCGCCGGTGCTGCCGGTGCCGGTGCTGCCGGTGCCGCTGACGGCGCCGTTGTCGAAGGGCGGCTCCGGGGAGAAACCCTGGCTGCAGGCGACGAGCCCGGCGCCGCCAAGGAGGACCCCCGATACAGCGTAAAGACAGAGAGATAGGGACGCGGGAACGGTTCGCACTGGCACCCTCCTCCGCGATGCGACCGCACCGCGCTCGGGACGGCCCGCCGAGCAACATGGGTGCCGTGCGCGCAATGCCATCCGGACGCCGCGCCGCACCCGAGCGCCGCTGGTCCGATCGCGCCGGATCGCGCGGGCCACACAGCTCAAACCGCGGCCATCTACGCTCCGGCGGCAAACACCATGACAGCGTTGTCAGGCTCGCGCCTCAGTATGGCGCACGCTGGCATTGCTCGACCCACACGGACGCGACACATGCGCCGCCCGGAGGCCATACGGCCGCCCAAGCAGAAGAGATGACCTCGTGCAATCTGAACAGATGGGTCACTTCGTGCAGACTCTTTATTCGAAGCTGAACGCGCGCCACGAGCGCGTCGTGAGAGCGCTCGTAGCGAATGCGATCGCGCGCGACCAGGCTCCGCGCACTCGTTCCGCGCACTCGTACCTCGTGACGCGCGTGACGCGAACCACCATGGTGAAGCGGCCCGGGCGCGCCCGAGCTTCGAGCATGACCCGGAACGCATCGGCCCTCGTGTTATTCTCGCGCGCGTGGGGCAGCCTACCCGCGTCGCACCCGCTCTGATCCTGGTCGGGGTCTCCGCGTTTCTCGTCCTCACCGCGCTCGCCGCGGCCGCGTATCCGGGCGGCACCTTCTGCGACGCGAACGCGCCCGGCTACGATTTCTGGGGCAACTTCTTCTGCGACCTCACGCAGCCCGTGACCCTGCGCGGGGTGGACAACGCGCGCGCGCGCTCGCTCGCGCAGGCCTCGTTCGTCTGCTTTTCCCTCGCGCTCGTCCCGTTCTGGTGGGTTCACGGCGCCCTGCTCGGCGGCCGGCTCGGCGACACGGTTCGCGTGTTCGGACTGCTCTCCGCCGCCGGCACGAACCTGATCGCGTGGCTGCCGTCCGTGGTCTCGCCGCTGCTCCACGCAGTGTCGGTGTTCGTCGCGACGATCCCCGGGCTGCTGGCGACGCTCCTGGGCGTGACCGGCGCGTTTGCACGGGGCAATGCGGGCGAGAGCCGCTCGTCACCGTTGCGCTTTTCGGCGTGGCTCGGTGCGCTTTCGCTCGCGCTCGGCAGCGCGGACGCCGCGTACTACGCGTATGCGATCGCGGTGCCGGGCTGCCACGTCTTTTTGCCAGCGCTTCAGAAGCTCGCGGCGCTCTCGGTGATCGGGTGGATGGGCACGATTGCGCGCGTGGGTGCCGCGCGTGGGGCGCGCTAGCGCGTCGGTGTCAAGCCGCGCGGGGACGGCGCCTGGCGAGCCGTTTTTGGCCCATCAGACCCCCGCTTGCCCCGTCGCAGGGCTGGGGCGGCGTGCTCCGGGCGCAGCCGTGCCTCGACGACGGCGGCGTGCGCTCGCCATGACGGGGGCGGGTCGGGTGCTCAGCTACGCGGCGTCGAACCCGAACGCCATCGGTCCCCACGTTGCGTCGCGTGCGGGTGCTGCCGTTCACGGGTGGGAAGGGAGGTTGATGTGCCGAGCGGCGCTCGCGAAAGGTGTGTAAACGCGGACGACTTTCGAGGTAATGTGGCTCGAGCAGGAAGACCTGTCTATCGACTTCGTACGATAGGCGGCTCTCCGATGGGCAGAAAACCACGGAAAAAAGGGTGAGAGCAGCGATGCGTGCTTTGTACAGGGTGTTGGCGCTGGTGCTCGTGACGGCGGGCGCTCCCGCCTGCAAGAAGATCGCGGGCATGGCCACCGACGCCGTGCAGGGGAACTCGAACGATCCAGCGAAGAGCTCCACGGCGGTAGAGGCGATGGGTCACTACGCGACTGGCTTCAACGCGCTGATCGGCGACCCGCAGGACATGATCAAGAACTACTACCGGGAGTTCCCGGAGAGTGGGCCGGTGGAAGGCAAGAAGCATCACCTGTTCCCCGAGCACACGTCGGCCGAGGGCAAGATCGCCGAAGCGAAGAAGGAGTTCGCGGCGGCCGCGAAGATCGCGCCCGATTCACTCAAGCACCTGGAACCGCTCGCGAGCGCGACGGTCACGGACATCGAGAAGGTGGCCGTCACCTACAAGTCCGTGCACGGCTACTTCCAGGCCGAGGACTTCAAGGACGACAAGGGCGCCAAGGGCAAGACGCTGCACACCCAGTTCCTGCAGGAGGCCGCTGCGTTTCGCGAGGACATCAACAAGTTCGAAACGGCGCTTTCCGAGATCGCGCGCAAGCAGGCCGAGGAGGAGCTCAAGGAACACACCGACAAGAACACGTACAGCTACCAGTTTCGCTACTTCAATCATCAGGCGAACCAGCTCGTGAGCGTGAAGCGTGACGGCTTCCTGGCGCTCTATCCGACGGTCGAAACCGCGTACAACGAGCTCCAGGCCTTCACCAAGGGGAAGGGCACGCCGCAGGCGACGTTCAAGGCCTACGCGGACGCCGCCGACCGCTTCTTCGCCGAGGCGAAGAAGCTGAAGCGCGGCATCGAGGGCAAGGAAAAGGAAGAGCAGCTCGACTCGATCAGCGAGAGCATGACCTCGAACTACAACAGCCTGGTCAGCCTCTCGAACTCGCTCCGAAGCCTCGAAGCGAACAACCTGCTGAAATAGCGCTGGATCCGGCACGCGCCCTGGCCGGCATCGTGAAACACGGTTCTCGTCCGGGGCGTGACTGTGTAGCGTGTCCAAAAAGAGAGCGGGCGAGCGCTCACGGGAGGGAAGGGGCCCAGATTGTGGTCATGCCGCTGATTGGCAAGCTGGGCCGGGGGTTTGGGCGTCACGAGAGAGCGCCACGACGAGCGAGGCGCGATCACGCCATGGTACCTCACAAGCGGGATCTTCGGCGTAGGAGCGCGTCCGCCGCCCCCCTCCACGCGCCCCCGGCCCCCTGGAAAGGCAGCGACTGCCGCCGGTGTTAGACGGGTCTACCCTATGGCGCGGGACAGCATTTGAGCCTTGCGGCGCAGAGCCGATCCGTGAGACTTTCCGTGGCGGGAGGTTACAAAAGGCGACGAGCTAGACGGACCTGGTCCGGCGGTTTCGGTTGACCAATCGACTGATAGTTAGGCGGCGCAATGGAAACCACTTCACTGCCCATGACACCTCGAATAGCATCCTGCAGCTGCGGCCAGCTACAAGCGAGAACTGCTCGCGAGCCGGTTCGCGTTTCGGTGTGCCACTGTCTAGCGTGCCAGCGCCGTACCGGCAGCGCCTTCGGTGCTCAGGCTCGCTTCTCAAGCGAAGCAGTCAGCATCGTCGGCGAGAGCGTCGAGTTCGTCCGCGTCGGAGACGAAGGCACAAGAAGCATTTTCAGATTCTGTCCTCGCTGCGGTGCCACCGTCTACTACACCCTCGAAGGTCATCCAGAGCTCGTGGCAATACCCGTTGGCGCATTCGCCGATCCTGAGTTTCCAGCCCCAACGTTCTCGGTCTACGAGGAGCGCATGCACTCTTGGGTCAACATGCCCGCTGGCATCGAGCACATGGCATGATCCAAGGAGCAGCTGGCTTCTGAAAGAACGACGTTCTCCTGATCGCGGAGCAGCTGGCCGCTCCAGAGCGGCTTCGGCGGCGCTCGTCGGGGTGTTCTGGTCGCTGGCGTTGCTCGCGCATGCTGCCGCCGCGGTCGCGGCGTGGGAGCTGCTTGCCGGCGGTTTTCCCCTCCTTCACGCGCGTTTCTTCGCGAACCGCGCTCTGCCGGCGGTCGCGGTCGGGAGCGTGATCGCCGTCGGTGTCCTGGCCGCGCGACGGTCGACGGGTGCGCGTGTGTCGCTGTTGCTCTTTCCGGCGGCGTGGCTCGGGGTCGCTCTCGCTGCGGGGACCATGTTCCCGGAGAGCGGCGGGACGGTCGCGTTCGGCGCAGGTTGTCTGGGGGTGGTCTTGTTGCTGGGCCTCGCGATGGCGTGGTGGCGGTTCGGGGTCCCGCCGCGGCTGACCTGGCTCGCTGCGCTGCCCGGTGTCGTTTTCGGTGCGGGGTTCGTGGCTGCGCAGCGTGCGCCGGAGCCCTCGACAGCTCCGTTTGCTGCGCCCGAAGTCGAGCTCGGCGGCGATCGTTGGACGCGAGCACTCGCTGGGCCCGCTTCGTTCGACGTGGCTCCGTGGCTTCGGGTGGTACCGAGCTCGGGTGAGGTTTCGGTGCAGGCGGGTGCGGTGGGCATCGTCGTCGAGCCGCGGCTCGAGTTCATTTCGCGCTCGCCGGATCGTTTCTGGACGGTGTTCGCGCCCCTCCAATGGCGCGGCGACTCGCCCGTTCGTGGTCTCGAGCGCGCCGATCGCGAGCTCGCGGTGGACTACGCGGACGAGGGGAGCCTGCGCGTGAGGGCCACTTCGGATCAATCTGCCGCCATCGACGCACGAACCGCGCTTCAGGCGCCCGTGTTCTCGCACCTGAACTCCTTCACGCGCGTCTCGATCACCGGCCATCGCCGGCTCGGCTTGCGGTTCTCGCCTTGCCCCGAGGTCGTTGTCGAGGTGATCCACTTCGACTATCCGTTCGGCGCGCCCGCGCGCTTCGCGTACCTCGACGCCGGCGGCACGTTCCTCGTCGTTCAGGCGAGCGATGCCGAGAAGGGGCCGTTCACGACGCTCGGCGAAGGCCGGCTCGCCCGCGGCGAACCCCTGAGCGTCGTGCTCGTCGAGAAGGGAGAATCGCCACCTCGCGAGCTCGCGACGATCGTCTTCGCCGACTGGTCACGGCAGCTCTCGACGGAGCTCTCGCCCACCGCCGGCTGGGGCCTGCCGCAGAATGCGTTCGAGTTCGGGCTCGCCTCGAACGACCCTTCGTCCGCGGCCTACCTCACGCTCACGTTGGCCGGGACGAGCGTGGGGCGCGGCTGGGACAGCGTGGGTCACGCCGCCGGCAGCTACACGAATCGGATCGAGATCCGGCTGCCGCCATCCAGGTGAAAGAAAGAGGACGCTCGCTCGTTCCAGGGTTTGCACGGTCGGCGCTTCGGGTCGAACATGGCGACCATGAAGGTCATCGTTACCGGAACGACCGGCATGGTCGGCGAAGGCGTGATGCTCGCCTGTCTCGCGGATCCCACGGTCGAGCGGGTCCTGTCGGTGGCACGCCGGCCGTCGGGGCACGCGCACCCGAAGCTCGAGGAGTGCTTGATCCCCGACTTTCGCGAGCTCGGCGCCTTCGAAGCGCGGCTCTCGGGCTACGACGCGTGCTTCTACTGCGCCGGCGTGAGCTCGGTTGGCATGAGCGAGGCGGAGTACACGGCGATCACGTACGACACGGTGCTCGCCTTCGCGACGGCGCTCGCGCGCCTCAATCCCGGCATGGTGCTCACGCACGTCTCGGGTGCGCACACCGACTCGAGCGAGCAGGGCCGGGTGATGTGGGCGCGCGTGAAGGGCAAAGCCGAGAACGCGCTGATGCGCCTGCCCTTTCGCGGCGTTTACAACTTCCGGCCGGGCTTGATGACGCCGGTGCCGGGACAGAAGAACCTGAAGCGAGTCTACCGCTTCCTGCTTCCGCT
Organism: Sorangium sp. So ce117; assembly: GCF_051524395.1. Taxonomy (NCBI): domain Bacteria; kingdom Pseudomonadati; phylum Myxococcota; order Polyangiales; family Polyangiaceae; genus Sorangium; species Sorangium sp. So ce117. The sequence goes on along the minus strand of NZ_CP150309.1, from coordinate 11,920,032 downwards.
CGTCCCGCTCATGAAGCTCGTGCTCCCGGCCCTGAAGCTCGAAGAAGTGGAGCGCGCGATGGTGCGTTCCGTGACGAGCGGGGCGCCGAGGCAGGTGCTCGAGGTCGCCGACATCAAGGCGCTCGCTTCGGCGTAGCGAGGCCGCTCACGCGGCGACGAGCATCCGGTCCCCGTCGCGCCGCGCCGCCGCCCACGTCTCGTCCCAGGCGGCGTCGGCCTCGGCGCGCGGGAGCTGAGAGGGCGGCGACCCCGAGGGCGGCGAGCGCGGGCGGGAGCGGGCGGGAGCGGGCGGGAGCGGGCGGGAGCGGGCGGGAACGAGAGGACATGGAACCTCCGAAAACCAAAAGGCAGGCAAAGGATCGAGCGAGCGGTCGAGCTGGCGCTTTGGGCCACGCGCGCCGGCGCCCGGTGATAGAACGACCGCCGTGAATCCGCACACGGACGCTGGCTCAGCGAGCAGCGACTACCTGGATCGCCTGATGCGTCGAGGGTCTTTCGAAGCCCTGTGGCCGCTCTTCGCCAAAGCCACGCGCCCCGCCAAGGAAATGACCGAGAGCTATTCGGCGCTCGAGCACCTGCGGCCCTTCATGTCCGGCGCGCCGTGTCGGGTCATCCACGTCGGCGACGGCGCCCACGCCCGCACCGGGGCGTTGTTCGCGCTGAAGACGGAGGCTGAGAACGTCAGCGTCGATCCGGTGCTCAACGAGCCGCTGGTCGAGGCCTGGCGCACCCGATTCGGCATCCGCCGCTTCGCCTGGCAACGCGCGGACGTCTTCGCAGCGATCGAACGGCTCAACGCGTTGCCCGACATGCCCGTGCTCGTCACGTTCGTGCACGCCCACGTCCCCATCGACGATGTCCTCGCCCGGCTGCGCTGGAACGTCGCGTACACGCTCGCCTGCTGCCAGCCAGGTCATCAGCTGAGCCAGCGGCACGACGTGCTCGCAACCGGCGAGGACCCGTACGTGTTATCCAGCGGACGGCGCTTTCAGGTGCTCGCCCCGCGCGCGTGAGCGCGGCCGTCACACGTTGCACGCGCCGTCTTGACGGACGAGCGCACCCGCGCATTCTTGCGGCCATGTCGCTACGCCGCGCGCCCGTCGCTCCCCTCGCCCTGCTCACCTCCCTCCTCGTCGCCGCCCCCGCCGCGGCGGCCGTCGTGCCGGTCGGCACCACCGACGAGCTCGTCGCCGCGATCGGCGCGGCCAAGGCGGGCGACGAGATCGTCCTCGCCTCGGGCACCTACGCCTTCGACGGCGTCTCCTGCGCGGCCGCAGGCACCGAGGCCGCGCCGATCGTCGTGCGCGCCGCCGAGCCGCTCGGCGCGATCGTCGAGCTGTCGGGCCTCGAAGGCTTCAAGGTCAGCGGCCCGAACTGGCACTTCGAAGATCTCGATGTCCGCGGCGTCTGCGCCGACGACTCGGACTGCGAGCATGCCTTCCACGTGTTCGGCGCTGCCAGCCGCTTCACCCTCCGCCGCTCGAAGGTGCGGGACTTCAACGCCCAGCTCAAGATCAACGCCGCGCAGGTGGACGGCGTCTGGACGGCCCCCGACGACGGGCTGATCGAGCGATCGGAGCTGTTCGACACCCACCCGCGCAGGACCAGCAGGCCCGTCACCAAGATCAACATCGACGGCGGCAAGCGCTGGACCGTGCGCGACAGCTACCTGCACGACTTCCAGAAAGACGGCGGCGACACCGTGAGCTACGCGGCGTTCATGAAGAGCGGCGGCTCGGACGGGCTCTTCGAGCGCAACCTCGTCGTCTGCACCACCGCCGGCTCGCCGGACGGGGCGCGCATCGGGCTGTCGTTCGGCGGCGGCGGCACGGGGGCGGAGTACTGCGCCCCGGCCTACGACCCCGACGTGCCCTGCGAGGTCGAGCACACCGGCGGGACGATGCGGAACAACATCATCGCGAGCTGCTCGGACGTCGGGATCTATTTGAACCGCGCGACGGACACGCGGCTTCTTTTCAATACGCTGATCGCGACGAGCGGGATCGACTTCCGCTTCGCGACGACCAGCGGCGTCGCGCGCGGCAACGTGCTCACGGGCAAGATCCGCGACCGCGACGGGGCCACGCACCAGGAGAGTGACAACCTGGCCGAGGTGGGACTCGCGACGTTCCAGACCTGGTACGAAGATCCGAGTGTGGGCGACCTGCGCCTCAAAGGGGATGTGGCGTCGCTCGTCGGCGAAGCGCCCGCCGAGACCGCGGTGACCGACGACTACTGCGCGCGCGGGCGGCCGGGCAGCGGGAGCTTCACGCTCGGCGCGCTCGAGCATTCGCTCGGCGACTGCGCGACAGTGCCGCCGCCGGGGCCCTCCGGCGACGGGGGCGCGGGCGGCGGCGCCGCCGGCTCGGGCGGGATGGGCGGCGGCACCGGATCCGCGGGTGGGATGGGCAGCGGCGCCGGATCCGCGGGCGGGGGTGACGCGGGCGGCGCAGGCGGCACGGGCGCAGGCAGCGGCACCGGCGCGGCCGGCGGGGGTGGTGACGCCTCCAGTGACGGCGAGGGCTGCGGCTGCCGCGCCGCGGGCGCCGGCGGGAATCACACCCTTGGCCTCCTGACGGCGGTCCTCGCCGCGTTCGCCCTCCGGCGACGACAGGCCTCCTCACGGCTGAGCGACGCCCGTTAGGTGGAGAGGGGCGACTGCGATCCACCCGGACTCGCGGTGGACCGCAGCCGCCCGCGCCCGGCGTGGGAATTCGCCTTGCGGCGCGGGTCGGCCATACTGCGCAGCATGACGAAGGGAAGCTGCCCATGAGGACGACGCGCTCCATCCGCGGCAGCGACCATGCGCTGGTGCAGCGGATCACGCACGTCGCCTATGGCGACGACGCGCACGACCAGTCCCTGCCCGACGGCTGCTGGGACCTCGTGTTCATGAAGCGCCGCGGCCGGCTGCAGGTGCTGCATACCGGTCTGATCACACACCCGGTGGCGCTGGGCTACGAGACCGGCGACGAGTACCTGAGCATCGCGTTCCGGCCAGGCGTGTTCATGCCGGGGGTGCCGGCGACAGGCATGCTGGACCAGGGCGTGCTGCGCCCGCTGGCGAATTCGCGCTCGTTCCTGCTGGGGCCGCACGCCTTCGAGGTGCCCGACCTCGAGAACGCCGACGATCTGGTGGCACGCCTCATCAGGGCCGGCCTGCTGGTGGCGGACCCGGTGGTGTTCCGCGTACTGCAAGGCGATCCCGCCGGCACCAGCCTGCGCTCGGTGCAGCGCCGGTTCCTGAGCGCCACCGGTCTCACGGCGAAGCAGCTGTCGCAGATCCACCGCGCGCAGGCGGCGCTAGAACAGCTGATGCATGGCGATGCGCCCGCCGATGTGGCTCTCGCCTGCGGCTACGCCGACCAGGCGCACCTCGGCAATTCGCTGAAGCGGATCATGGGCAGGACGCCCGGCGAAGTGGTGCGGGCTGCGGCCCGGCCCGGGCCCAAGCGCTGAGGGCCCAGGCGGTCCGGCGAGGCCTGAGCCTGTCGTTTTCTTCCAAGACCGGGCCCACCCCGGTGGATACGGTCCCGTCGCTGGCTCGCACCGGCAAACTCGACCAACCCGAGGGCCCCCATGCACTGCGACTCCGATATCCACCCCTTCCGCATCGACATTCCGCAAGCCGACATCGACGACCTGCGCGAACGCCTGGCGCGCACGCGCTGGCCGGCGCAGCTGCCGGGCGGCGACTGGGTGAGGGGCGTGCCGGTGGCCTACCTGCAGCGGCTGGCCGGGCACTGGCAGTGCCAGTACGACTGGCGACGCTGCGAGGCCCACCTGAACAGCCGCCCGCAGTTCACCACCCGGATCGATGGGCAGACGATCCACTTCGTGCATCTGCGCTCGCCCGAGCCGGACGCGCAGCCGCTGCTCTTGCTGCACGGCTGGCCCGGCAGCTTTGCCGAGTTCGACCGCGTGGTGGACGCGCTGTCCGACCCGCGCCGCCACGGCGGTGACCCCTCGCAGGCGTTCCACCTGGTGATCCCGTCGATCCCGGGTCACGGGTTCTCGATGCCGCTGGCCGACGCCGGCTGGAACCATGGCCGCTGTGCCCGTGCGCTGGCGGCGCTGATGCAGCGCCTGGGCTACTCACGCTACGGCGTGCAAGGCGGCGACGTGGGCGCGTTCATCGCGGCGGAGCTGGGCCGCATCGACAGCGAGCATGTCAGAGGCGTGCACTGCAATGCGCTGGTGACATTTCCCTCCGGCGACCCCGCCGAGCTGGAAGGCCTGACGGCCTCGGAGCAGCAGCGCCTGGAACGGCTGCAGAACTTCCGCGACCGGATGATGGGATTCGCGCACATCCAGGGCACGCGGCCGCAGACGCTCAGCTACGGGCTGCATGATTCGCCGGTGGGCCAGCTGGCCTGGATCGTCGAGAAGTTCAAGGAATGGACCGATCCCGCGGCCGCGCTGCCGGAGGACGCGGTGGGCCTGGACGCGCTGCTGGACAACGTGAGCCTGTACTGGTTCACCGGCACCAGCGGCCCCTCGGCCAACCTGTACTATGAAGCCTTCAACGACCCGTCCGGCTGGGCGCCCAAGCCGCGCGGCACGGTGCCCACGGCCGTGGCCGTGTCGCTGACGCAGGACGTGGCGGTGCGCCGGCTGGCCGAGCGCGACCACCACGTCGTGCGCTGGACCGAGCTGGCGCGCGGCGGGCATTTCCTGGCGACGGAGACGCCCATGGCGCTGGCCGCCGATCTGCGGGAGTTCTTCGGTTCGCTGTCGTAGGGCCTGCCTGTCCACACCACGTGCGCGCCCACGCTTCCGGGAGGCCCTCCGTGGAGTCAATGAGTTCGGTTTGCGTGGTATGCGAGTCCTGATCGCCAAGCCAGCCTATGTCCGCGCAGCTCGGCGAGGACGGCGAAGAAGGCGGAGGGATGGACTTCACGGGGCGCTCGGCGCGCAGGAGACCTCGACAATCACCGGATCCTCACGGGACGCGTCCACGACGAAAAGGCGCCCATCGGCTGAAGGAACCAGCCTACCCGTGAAATCTCCCTCGAGCGGCAAGAGCTCCGTGCCGCGCCACGCCGCGAAGCGGACCCCCGTCTGGCTATGGGCCGAAACCAACGGAACATCGCCGCCGAGCGCCCATCCGTACGACACGTCCTCGGGAGGCTCGGGGAGCATGGCAACGAGATCGAGCGCGCCACCGCTCGCGCGGTAGACGTCCCGCGCGCTTCCCCGGGAGAAGGACGGAGCGTCGAGCCCAAAGCTCACGAAAACGCCGCTCGGGTCCACCGAAACCCTGGGGCAGAGGATGTCGTCGCTCCCCTCCAGCGTCGCCTCCTGGACAACCTCGCCCTCGGCATCGAGCTCGATCAGCCGGAGCTCGCCCGTGTCCCCATCGATGATCGTCGCGACCACGCCATGGGCCGTGCCCGTGAGGGCGAAACATCGGTAGAGCGGGCTGTCGCCCGTATCGAGCAGGTGGATTTCGTCGCTCACCGGCTTCCCGTCCCTGTCGAGCAGGACAATCCGGGGATCCCACACCCCGCTATGCGCATTGCCGACGGCGGCGCGCTCCCCATCAAGGGACCCAGCCGATACGTTGGTCGATGTGATCCTGTCGAAGATCTCGAGGACGGACGTGGGCTCCCCCAAGAGCTCGCCGCTCTCGTCGAGGACTTGCGAGAAGAAGTGGTTTGTGAAGCCAGCGTACCCCGCGCCGATGGTCATCCGGATGGCCCGAGGCTCCGCCGCTGTTCCAACCGCGATCGGAGTGGGCATGAGCTCGTAGGAGATATTTGGGCCGAGCGAAACAGGCACCGATTGCCATTCATCGCGCTCATTGCCGATGAGCCAATTTCTGGTTTCAGCTGTCGCAACGAGCTCGGTAAATATAACAAATCCGTCCTGCATCCGACGGACTTCCCCAGAAAGCTCCGGACTCCTCGTGAGCCTCGCCACCTCCACACATTCGCCGGGCCCAGGAACCGGTCGCGCTCCGCCCGTCCCCGCTTGCCCTCCGAAGCCTCCGGACGAACCTTCTCCGCCCTGTCCACCGACACCCGCGCCGCCGACACCCGCCTCGCCTGCCGCGTGCCCCCCGCTCCCCGGCGCCCCTCCCGAGGTTTCGTCGGCGCCGCCTGTTTGACACCCGAGCGCTGAAGCCATGGCGCAAACTACCGCCAAGGGCGCTCTGGAGCCCGTCTGCGCAGAGAACCAGAGGCCCAGTCCCCCTCGACAATGGTTCATGGTGCAACCCTAGCAGAGTCTCTGAGGGCGTCACGGTCGGGAGCTCAAGCTCGACGAAGCACGCTCAGGCTCAAGGCATTCTCGGGGATGGACGCTCGGTCGCGGTAGGGTTGCACGACGACCGTGGCGAAGGAGCCCTGTGTTCAGCGGCGCTGCTCAGGCATTCCGTTGCGCATTGGCCCCCGCCGGGCAAAGCGCTCGGCGATGCGAAGCATGCTCCGTTCGTTCTTGGCGCTCGCGCCGCTTCTCACGGCGTGAGCCCCCTCGTGGCTCACCCGGCCGCGACGCGCAGCACGTCGGACCGTAGGTGAAGAAACGACGCGTGCACATAACGCACGAACGGCGCCTTCAGGCCGAAGAAGTCCGCCAGATCGACCTCGGCCGCCGCGCGGAACATCCCTTGATCCAGCACGGGAGTCTCCGTGCGGAGCGCCCCGCTCACGAGGCTCCGGCAGGCGGGGGACGCCGACGCGGGGTGGACGGCGACCACGATCGTGGCGGCCCACGGGGCGGCGGCGAGCCGCTCGCCGATGGAGCTCGGATAGCGATAGCGGAGCGCGAGCACGCCGCCCCGCAGCGTGGCCTCGATGACGGGCGCCGCGCCCGCCACGGCCGGTGCCGGTGGCGCGGCCTTCCCCGCCGCAGCCGCGCCCTTCGCCCCCGCAGGCGCGCCCGCCGCCCCGGGCGCGCCGCCGCACCCGCCGAGCGCCACGAGGCCGGCCCCCGCGGTGACCTGCGCGATGAACGCGCGCCGCCCCTCACTCGCCATGCGACGGCCCCTGGAGCCTGCGCCTGCGCGCCTGCCCCACCAGCATCCGCGCCGGCGTGATGCGGCCCAGCACCGCGGCGCTCTCCTCCGCCGTCGGCCGCACGGGGTGCCCCGGCGGGAGCTCGGCGACCATGCTCTGCCACAGCGCGAGCGCCCGGTGCTGGTAGATCTGCGCCAGGCTCGATCGCGGCGAGAGGAAGCGCTGGCCGAGCACCATGGCCCTCTCCAGGAAGGCGATCGCCTCGTCGTCGCGGCCGTCGTTCAGGAGGTGGAGCCCCTCGTTGTACCAGGGCATCGGATCCGCCGGATCCTCCTCGCGCATGCGCTGGTTCGCCTCGAGGTAGCGCGACAGCTTCTCTTCCATGACGCCGTCGTCCTTCAGGAAGCCGTAGTGCTGGATCTCCACGCCGGCCGCGCGGACGACGAGCTCCGGGTGCCGGTCGAGGCTCGGCTGCACCGTCTCGTGCACGGCGCGCCCGTACCGGATCCGCGCGTCGTTGCGGAACAGCCGCACGGCGATCGTCATGACGGGCGGGCCGTCCTTCTGATGATTGGCGATCTCGAAGGAATAGGCGTGGACGTCGAGGTCGTCCATGAGCCGCACGACGCGCGGCAGATCCCAGTGCGCGAGCTCCTCGTCCGGGTCGAGGCTCAATATCCAGGGCCGCGTGGCCATCTCCAGGCCCACGTTGCGCACCTCGGCCAGGTCCAGCCGGTCCGTCCGGTGGACGCGCACCCGGTCGGTGAACCTCCGCGCGATCTCGACCGTCCCGTCGTCACTGCCATTGTCGACGATGCAGATCTCGTCGACGAACGGCTCCAGAAACGCGAGGAACCGCTCCAGCCGCTCCGCCTCGTTCCTCGCGATGATGCAGAGCGATACGCCGGACGCGGGCGCATACCTGCGCAGCGTCACCGTGTTGCTCGCGAGATCGGCCAGCTCCGGCGGCACACCCGCGCGCGGCGGCGTGTACGGGTCCGGCCGCCCGTGCAGCGCGAGCCGCGCCTGCCGCGACGCCTCGGTGTCGTAGCCGAGCCGCCGCACGCGGACGTCGGTGAAGCGCGCGCACCCGTCCGGCATCTCGGGGATGCCGCCGCCGGGCACGCCGCCCTCGGCCCCGCGGGCGACGCGCAGGCCCGGCTCGTTCCGGTACATGCGGTACCCCGACATGGCCCCGAGCGCGCCGTCCGCCCGGAAGTACGTGCGCGTCGGCTCCCAGAACGTGTACCAGTGGAAGCCGAGCGCCTTGATGTGCGGATCGGCGAGCTGCATGAGGCGCTCGGCGCGCGCGCGGTCCATCTCGAACACCTCGTCGGCGTCGACCGCGAGGATCCAGTCCGGGGAGAGCTCCGCCGCCATCTGCAGGGCGCGGTCGCGATCGCGCCGTCCATCCACGCCCGACGGCAGCTCCGTCCGCTCGTACCTGGCCACGGCGGGGTGCGACCGGGCGATCGCCCCCGTCCCGTCCGTCGATCCGTCGTCGAGCACGACGATCGCGTCGGCGAACCGCGCCGTCGCGTCGAGGCTCTCGCGCAGCGTCGCCTCCGCGTCCCTCACGCGGTACGCGGCCACGAGCCGCGTCTTCCCGGCCCGGCGGGCGCGCCACTTCTCGAAGAAGAGGTCCGCGCCCCCGAGGCCGCCCTGCGCGCCCGGGAACGCCTTGCTCAGCGTGGCGCTCCCCTCGTGGTGCACGTACACGTCGCTCGCGATCATGCACTCGAAGCCGCGCTCCTGCGCCCGCAAGGCGAGGTCGGCGCCCTCGTGGCCCACCGGGAAGAAGCGCTCGTCGAGCCCGCCGATCTCGGCGTACACCTCGCGGCGCATCATCAGGCAGAAGGTCGAGAGGGCGAACGACGGCGCCCACCGCCGGCGGAACGCCTCGCGGTGCTCGGCCGCGAGCTCGTTCAGCGCCTCCGGCTGGAACGGCGGCGGGTTCTGCACCTTCTGCGGGCCGCGCGCGCTGTTCGTCACGGGCCCGACGAGCCCGACGCGCCGCGCGCCGGGCACGGCCCGCGGCGCCTCCTCCATGCACTCCCGCAGCCCCTCCAGCCACCTCGGGGTCACCACGACATCGTTGTCGAGCAGCACCAGGTACTCCCCGGCCGCGACCTCGAGTCCCCGGTTCGCGCCGCCGGCCAGGCCGAGGTTCTCGTCCAGGAAGATCGTCTTGGCGGCGTCCCCGAGCCGGCGCGCGACGTCGGTGAGGTAAGCGGGGGTGCCGTCCTCCGAGCCGTTGTCGACGAAGATCACCTCCGCGTCCGAGGGGAGCGTGCGGAGGAGCGCGTCCACACATCGCGCCGTGTACTGGAGGTTATTCCACGTGACGACGATAACGGAATAAACAGGCGTCATCGGGCACCGGGCGGGGCCATGAGGCGAACCACGTTGGAGACGTACTGGCGATACGCCGCGTGCAGATAGAACGCCCCGACCCGGGGTGCCAGGACGATCTCGCACCGGAAGCTGCCCACGAGGTCCGCGCCCACGTCGTCGATGTCGTCGGGGAAGACAAGCCTCGGCCCGAGCAGAGGCACGGTGACGCCGCCCTGCGCGGGGGCGTAGATCAGCGTGAGAAAGACGCCGCGGAGCACCTCGGCGCGCTCGACCTCGATATCGACGGCGGGCACACGCGAGCTGCCGTGGACGACGTGGACGAGGGCGCCGCCCTCGACGGTGGGCGGGCCCGGCTCGGCGAGGACGACGCCCGCGCCGGAGGTCGCGGGCGTCTCCGCTGTCAGGCCGAAAGAGACGGATCGGACGAGCATGGGTTCACCGCCGGTCAGAATTCGATGGCCTTCTTGTCGACGAGATCGATGCCTATCACGTTCGACACGTAGTTCTCGAGGACGAGGTACACATAGACGCTCGGCCGGTACCGGGGCACCGCCACGGCGCAGGGGAAGGCGACGGTGACGTTGAGCCAGGCGCCCTGGTACCCCTCGGACGCCAGGCTGCCGCGGCCCGGCATCGGCAGCGCGGGCTCGGCGAGCTGGTTCGGGCCGTCGCGCTCGCCGGCCGGGAACTCGATGAACGTGTTGCGCGCGAGCAGGGCGCCGCCGTCCGCCTGCTCGATGTCGTGGACGACGAGGACCATCGACTCCTCGACGTCACGGTAGCGGCTCGCGACGGCGTCCGGGAACAGGAACGAGGCCGAGACGTCGAGCTCCACCGTGCCGGCCGCGAAGGACACCCGCGAGATCGCGAGTCGGATGGCCTCCTTGCCGGCCGCGATCTCGGGCGAGCCCCCGTGCGGGGCGAAGCCAAAGGGTGTCCGGGGTTCGATCTCCATGGGGTCCTCTCGACGTGGGCGCGACGCGGGGTCGAGAGCAGCGCGCCCCCGCCCCGCCCGCGAGGTTCAGCCAAAGTGGTTCCAGCTGCGGGAGGTCTGCGCCGGCGTATCGAGGCGCACGCGGCGGATGCGCGGGGCGCACACGGGGCAGAAGACGCCGTCGTCGCGGTTGTTGTGGCCGGCGTGGTAGATGGTGCAGAGTCGCCCACCGAGCGCGGGCCACCACTCGTACCGCTGTCCCGACGTGGTGGACGGGTCCGGCGTGAGGCCGGCGTTCGTGTTGCAGTGCGGGCCCTGCCCGCCGAACTGGTCGGTGTACCAGGTGGGGTTGGCGAGCTGCGTGGCGAGCGCCACGCCGGTCGCGCTGTACTGCGGCTCCTGCCGGACAGTCTGCCCGATACCGTGCCCCATCTCGTGGACGAAGGTGCCGAGGACCGCCGTCTCGCTCCGGCCGGGGCCCGTGCACCCGACGACGCAGAAATTGCCCCAGCTGTAGCCGTTGATCGAGCTCTTCCAGATGAACGAGAACGTGAGGTTGTACGTGTTGCCCGGCGTGGCGAGGTGGGCCGTGAGGCCCGGCAGCGTGGTGAGGTTCCAGTTCACGCGGTTCGGCGACCCGGGCGTGAAGGTGAAGTACGCCCGCACGTCGGTGGCGCCGGCCGCCGGCCACGACGCCTGCGCCGTCCACATGAAGTTGTTGCCGTTCGTGGGGTCGCGCCACACGGTGCGGAACGTGGTGATGTTCCCGACCGCGTTGTTCGCCGTGGGGAGCGCGCGCCGCTCCAGCTGCGTGTAATAGCAGTTCGGCACCAGCAGGAAGGCCATGTGAAGCGGCTTGTCGGTCAGCGTGCCTCCCCCGGGGGGCGCGCCGCCGACGCGCAGGTTGAGCAGCGCGTTCGGGCCGCCGTTCATGAACGGCCAGTCGAAGGTCGGCGAGCTGACCGCCTGCTGCGACAGGCTCTGGAAGTCGACGCGGGCCGAGTCCACGGTCGCGAGCGCCGGGAAGACCGCCCTGCGCTCCAGCTCGATGAAGTGCCGCGCGAACTCGCCCACGAACCGCGGATCGATGTTGTTGTACGTCGCGAGCGTCTGCGCGCCGGAGTACCAGACCGTATAATAGAGCTTTCGCCACGTCTGGAACTCGTCGGTGGCGAGGAACTGCGCCCGCTGCCCGTCGCGCGACGCCTTGATCGTGTACTTGTCGCCGCCGATGTGCGTGAACGTGAGCGTGTTGTCGAAGTGGTGCCCGAGCCCGACCGTCACCCCCGGGGCCGCGCCGTGCGCGAGCCTCGTGCGCTCGGTCAGCGACTGGAATGCGAGGTTCTCGTTGCCCGGGTCGGGCTCGATCCACCAGTCCACGCGGTCGCCGGGCGCGACGTTGGGCACCTGGTTGGGCGTGACGCGCAGCTGCCGCACGGGGCCGTTCACGCCGGTCACGGCGACAGGGAGGTTCACGTACTGCTTGATCGTCGGCATGCGAGAGCTCCAGGACGAATCAGCGGGGAGTCCGGTCCATCAGTCCATCAGCGCGGCGCGGGTCGAGGCGCGCTCCGCGGCCACCCCCTCAGATCACCTCGATCTTGTCGACGCCCCAGTCCTTGGGGTTCTCGGGCGCGGGCGGGGGCTCCTCCATGACGATGACGATGAGCGGCGGCTGGATGACCGGCGTGGGCGGGGTGTTCTTGCTGTTGTGGAGCATGAGATCGAGCGCGCGGGCGCAGCCTTTCCCCTCGACCTTGACGTCGAACGAGTAGCTGATGAACTCGGCCTTGTTCATGTTCACGCCGGAGACAACGCCCCCGTTCGTGCCCGCCTCGTCGCCGCTGCTGCGCGAGAAGTTGCTGTCCTGATGGCAGAGGGGGTTGCCGTCGGCCTTGACGTTCTTCGCGGTGCTCGCGGCGTCCGACGACATGGCGATGTTGGGATAGGGGATGGGGACCGGCGGGGCGGGCGGCGCGGGGGTGAGGCACACGTCCGGAAAAGCGATGGTCATTCCATTGCTCGCGGCGTGGACGACCGTGCGTGAGTTGACTCCTACGGTGACAGGCATATCGCTCCTCCTTCACGCCCTCTTCGCTGCAGCCGAGACGAGGCACACGGCGGCGCGCGTCCCGCCGCCGGAGCCCGCGAAGAGCGCGGCGCGCGCCTCGGGGGACGCGCCGCGCTCGAACGATCGCACGCACGCGGCCGCGAGGCACCCGCCGGTCGCGGCGCCGACATCGCCGTAGCCGTCGGCGGGGTGCCACAGCGCCCGGACGCCCCCGAGGAGCGCGGGCGCGCGGACGCGCGCGAGCCCCCACTCCTTGGCCCGGTAGCTCTCGCCGTTGAGATCGCAGAGGACCCACGCGGGCGGGCCGCCCGCGGCGCACGCGGCGGCGAGCGCCGCGGCGAGGGCCTCGCCCGAGGGGGGATCGCCGCTCTCGATGAGGTGGGGCTCCTCGGCGGCGCCCGAGCCCTCGATCTCGGCCAGGATGGTGGCGCCGCGGGCCTCGGCGCGGCGGCGGTGCTCGACGAGCAGCGCCGCCGCGGCCTCGCCCGGGATGAACCCGTCGAGGTTGCGGCGGCTCTTGAGGCGGCGCGCGCGGTCGAGCGCCTCGAGCAGCCCCACGTCGACCAGGGCGTCGGCGCCGGCCACGATCCAGGGCGTGCCGGGGTCGGCCTCGACGGCGCGCGCCGCGTGGGCCAGGCCGAGGAGCATCGCCGCGTGCCCGTCGGGGGCGAGGAGGCCGCGGGTCACGGCGTCGACCCCGGCGGCGTCGGCGAGCCGCTCCCGGAAGGCGTCGCGCAGCTCGTGGTGGTGCGCGGCGGGGCCGGGCGAGGGGCGCGCGAGGAAGAACGAGGCGTCCTCCAGGTCGGCGCGCGCGAGGTCGCCGGAGGTGGCGAGGTCCTGGAGCGCCAGCGCGAGCAAGCGGACCGGGAGGTCGAGCGCGCGGGGGAGATCGGTGTACGCCGCGACCACGGAGAAGGGCTCCTCCGGGCGGGGCGGGTCGGCGGGCAGGCAGGGGTAGCTCGGCCACTCGCGGAAGCGCGTGAGGCGGGCGCGGACCGCGGCGGTGGTGGACGCGGCGGTGTCGCCGAGGGCGGTGACCATGCCGGCGGCGGTGATGACGGCTCCGGTGCTCATGCGGGCGCGGGCTCCACCTCGATGCGGCGCACGCGGAAGAGATCGCGACCGACGGGCATGGCGCCCCGGTACACGAGCACGGCGCGGAGGTCGTCGGGCTCGAGGACCACGGTGTCGAGGACCAGCGGGAGCGGGCGGCGCTCGGAGTCGATCAGGACCACGGCGCGAGGCGCCGCGCGGGGCAGCGAGAAGCGCTGCGGGCCGAGGGGGCTCAGGTGCACGAGCTCGACCGGCTCGCCGCCGCGCAGGTGCGGCGTGGCCACGAGGCGCGGGTGCGCGCCCTGGTGGTAGCGCGGGTCGAAGGCGGCAGGCAGGAACGGCGACGGGGCGGGGGGCGGCGACCCGGCAGGAGGCGGCGCCGAGGGGTCGGGCGCCGTGGCGGCGTAGCGCAGGCGCGGCTGCCAGCTGCGCCCGATGAAGCCGAGGCCGACGGGCTCGGGGCGATCGTCCGGCGAGCGGAGCGGCTTCCTTGGATCTTCGAGGTTCGGCATGGCGAGCTGCGCGAGGTCGACGAGCGAGCGGCGCGCCCGGAACCCGCGTCCCACGGGGTTGCGCGGCTCGACCTCGTGGTCGGCGGGGGACTCGGCGGACTCGTCGCGCCCGCCGAACGCGCGCTCGTACACGAGCGGCATCCGCTCGAAGGGCGCGGGGGACGCGGGGCGCGCCCAGGTGCGGTCGCCGAAGACGGCGAGGGTCGTGCGGATCGGGCCGACGCGCACGGAGACCTGGACCTCGGCGTCGCGGCGGCCGGGAGGGTACGCGTGGCCGAGGACCACGACGTCCGTGCCGACCTTGTGCGGCGCGAGATCGCTCTCGTAGCGCACGCTCGAGAGGCCCGGCTCGCCGTGGAAGGCGTCGGCGTGCTGGAGCGGCACCTGCTCGGCCGCGGGCGCGAGGCGGCCGCCGGCGTGGATGGCGAGCGTCGCCTTGACGAGGACGACGAGCACCTCGGCGCCGGCGGCGTCGACGTGGACGATGCGCTCGGCGACGAAGGGGGTTCGGTTGCGGAGGTCCATGTTCAGGTGGGCGTGGGCGCGGCGTCGGGCACCGCGCGGAGGAACGAGGCGCCGAGGCCGTCGGCCGCGACCTTCGCGGGGCGGCGCTTGCGCGGCGGGATGAGCGGCTCCGACGAGGGGCGCGCGTCCGGGGTGAGGCGCTGCCGGCGCGGGCGCGCGGGGCGCCGCGCGGGGGCGGCTGCTGCCGCGGCGGGCCAGGGTGCGGCGGCGGGCGGCGATCCCAGGGCGTACGACGGCGCGATGCGCGGCTGGGCGAGCGCGTACGACGGCGCGACGGGCGGCGGCGAGGCGACGTGCGCCGGGGCCGCGGCCGCGCCCGACACCCACGGCGAGCGCGGCTCGGAGGCGGCGTGGGGCGCCGCGCCCGACACCCACGGCGAGGAGCGCTCCGGCGCGGACGGCGCGGGAGGGTGCGCGGACGGCGCCTGGGGAGCAGCCGGGACGGGCGCGGACGGCGCCGGCGCGAACGGCAGCGCGCCGGACGCTGCCGCCGGCGATACGAACGGCAGCACGCCGGACGCCGCAGGCGCTCGGACCGGCGCCGCGGCGGGGGCGGCGAACGGCAGCGCCCACGCCGCCGCGCCATCGCGGGCGCCCGGGGAAGACGGGGCGGGCGCGAACGGCAGCGCCCCGGAAGGTGCGCCGGCCGCCGCCGGCGCCACGAAGGGCAGGCCGCCGCGCCGCGGCTCCGCGGGCGGTGTCCCCGCCGCGGCGGGCATCTCCGCCGTGCCAGACCTCTCGAGGCGCGGTCCTCCCGCGGAGGCCGCGGGCGACCGGAACGGCAAGACGAGGCTCGGCTGCCCTTCGTCCGGATCGATCGCCACGGTCCCGGCAAGCGGATTCTCCGCCGCCCCGCGCCCCGCCCGCTGCGGGCTCGCCGCCGCCGGCGCCTCCTCCGGATCGAGCGCCACCGTCCCCGACAGCGGATGCTCCACCGCCCCGCGCGCCGCCCGCTGCGGGCTCGCCGCCGCCAGCGCCTGCGCCCGCTCCGCGCGGACCGGCGGCGCGGCCGCGACGTCCCACGGCACCTCCTCGCCCGGGAGCGCGACCCTGGCCGTGACCCGGACGCTGGCGAGGGCCTCCTCGCCCGGCAGCAGCGCGCTGGCGCGCCACACGAGCGAGCAAAGCCAGCGATCGGCGTCGATCACGAGCATGTCGGCGACCAGCGGCAACGCCTGCGGCTGCGCCGCCCCCCCGAACGCGACCCGCGCCTCGGCGACGGGGCCCGGCAACCAGGCCTCGATGCGGTCGAGATCCGGGTGCATCCCCTCGATCAGGATCCACTCGTTCCCCCGGAGGTACGGCGTCTGCTGATCGACCGGCGCCGCCTGGAAATACGCCCAGTCGAAGCCGTCCGGGACCACGGGCCACGGGGCCTGCACGCCGCGCGGATCGGCGTTGCCCAGCCGGCGCTGCCGCGCGGGCCAGTGCGCCGCGATCGGCCCGAGGCCGGCGGCGCGCGTCGGTTGCCGGGGATCGATGATGTTGGGCGCGCGGCCGGCGCGCGGATCGACGCCGGCCGGGTTGTCGGGGTCGGCCGCCCCGCCGAGGGCGCGCTCGTAGCCGAGCGGCATGGCGAGGAACGGCTGCGGGGCGCCGCGGCCGTTGCCGCCGCGGTCGCCGTAGACGTGCAGGGCCTTGTCGAGGAGGACGGCCGCGTCGAGGCCGACCCGCAGGCGAACGGGGACGAGCGGCGCCGGGCTCCGCCCGCGGGCCCAGGCGTGGCCGCCGAGGAGGATGTCCGCGCGCGGAAGGAACGGGGCCATCTCCGCGGCCGCCGAGATGGCGGCGCGCGGGTCGGCCGCGGCGCGCGCCGCGCGCACGTCCGCCGCCACGATCGGCGCGGGCGGCAGCGGCGACATGGCGCGCTTGTGCTCGAGCTGGAAGGTCGCCTTGACGACCACCGCGAGCATCACCCGCCCCCGGGAGCGGAAGGGGCGCACCGCGGCCGCGGCGTGCCCGAGGGCGCGCGGCGCGGGCGGCGCGCTCACGGCGACGCCCCGAGCGCGGCCCTCTGCCGCTCGACCCGCGCGGCCACGTCGAACAGCGGGCGGCCGGGCGCGCGCGCCGCCCGCTCGAACGCAGCGCCCGCGCGGCGCCGCTGGCCGCCGAGCCGGAGCACGCGATCGAGCCCCCCCTCGTCCAGCGGGCGGCCGTCCACGTGGCGCACCCCCGACGCGAAGCGCCCGCGGTGCGCCGCCCAGAGCGCTCGCGCGTTCGCCCCGTGCGGCCACGGCAGCTGCGTGTCGGGATCCATCTTCACGCTCGTGTCGCGCGGATCGTCGCTCGGCCCCGCGTCGAAGCCGGGCGCCGGGGCCCCGCGCAGCGCCCCCTCGATCGGCGCGCCGGTGATGCGCGAGAGCGCCTCGCCGGCGAGCCGCGCGAGCGGCGCGACGTCCAGCCGGTCGAGCACCCACGGCAGCAGCGCCGGATCGCCCAGCGCCCCCGCCGCGACGAGGCAGACCCGCCCGAGCCCGGGCGATCGCATCAGCGCCTCGATCCGGCGGCGGGCCTCGCCCGGCGGGCTCACGCGGGCGGCGCAGTCGGCCGCCTCCTCGGCGAACGCGCCGCTCCGCCCGGCGACGCTCCACAGCGCCTCGTCCGCGCCGCGCGCCCCGAGCAGCGCGCCGGCCCACGCCGACCAGAAGCGCTCGGCCTCGTCGTCCGAGCCCCACGCCCCGCGGAGCTCGCCCGCCAGATCGGCGCGGCCCAGCGCGCCGGCCGCGCGGAAGGCCAGCGCGCGGACCGCCGCGTCGCCGTCGCAGAGCGCGTAGCCAAGGAATTGCCCGGGATCGCGGCGGTGCGCCACGCACGCGGCCAGCGCCAGGCGGCGCAGCGCCGGCGGCTGCGCCCCCGACAGCATCGGCGCCACGATCGCGAACGCGTCGGCCGGCGACGCCCACGCGAGCGCGCCCGCGACGCCGGCGGCGGGCTCCTCGGCCTCCTCCGTCGCGTCGAGCACGGCCGCGAAGCCCGGGTAGTCGCGCGCCTCGACCGCGGCGATGGCCGCCGCGAAGAACGCGCCGGGATCCTTCGTCGAGAGGGCGGCCAGCGTCAGCTCCCAGCCGGGCTCCCCCGCGATCCGGAGCCCATCGAGGTGGGCCTCGACGCGCTCCTCGAGCTCCGCGAGATCGGCCAGCGTGTAGTGGTGCGACCTCACGGCCATCTCGCGGAGCTCCCAGAGGAACGACGCCATCTCCGCGTGATCAGCCACCACCTCGTGAACCATCCGCCTCGGCTCCGATCCTGCGCGACGCCGCTCAGTTGATGTCGACCCCGCTCCCCGAGAGCTTGATGTTCGAGCCCGCCTTGATGCTCACGTCGCCGTCGCTCTTCACCTCGACCTTGGCGCCCTCGACCTTGACGGTGCCCGAGCCCTTCACGGTGATGTCCGACCCCTCGACCGTGATCTTGCCGGAGCTGTCGACGATGATCTTGCCGCTCCCGCACTCCAGCGTGAACTTCTCGCCGACCTTGACGGTCTTCTTCGCGCCGACGGACTCGGTCGCGTCCACGTCGATGTTCCGGGTCTCGGTGCCGGCGACCGACAGCGAGTCGTCGCTGCCCACGGTGGTGTTGCGCTTCGAGCCGACCTCCAGCGTCGCGCGATCACCCACCTTGACGGTCTCCTCGCCGCCCACCGAGAGCTCGCGCTTGCCGCCCACCGACTCGATGTCGTCCTTCCCGACGTCGGTCTTCCGGCCCTGCCCGATCTTCAGGCTCGCGTCCTCACCGATGTCCACGCTCTCGCTCTTCACGACGCCGAGCGTGCGGTTCGCGCCGATCTTCTCGTTGTGATCCTTGCCGACCTCGGTGGTCTTGAAGGCGCCGATCGACTCCCACTGGCTGTTGTCGATGCGCTTCTTCCGGTCGTGGCCGACGGTCAGGCGCTCGTCGTGGCCGACGGACTGGGTCTTGTCGTTCTCGACCTCGATGTTCCAGTCCTTCTGCGCGTGCAGGTAGATCTCCTCCGCGCCTTTCCTGTCCTCGAACCTGAGCTCGTTCGAGCCGCCGCCGCCCGGCGAGGTGTCCGACTTGATGGTGCTCTTCGTCTTCTCGGCCGGCAGCGCGTAGGGCGGCACGTTCGCGCCGTGGTAGACGCGCCCGACGATCAGCGGGCGATCCGGGTCGCCCTCGAGGAAGTCGATGACGACCTCGTGGCCGATGCGCGGGATGTACATCGAGCCCCACGCGGCGCCCGCCCAGATCTGGCTCACCCGCATCCAGCACGAGCTGTGCTCGTTGCGGCGCCCCTGCCGGTCCCAGTGGAACTGCACCTTCACCCGGCCATAGATGTCCGTGTGGATCTCCTCGCCCGCCGGGCCCACGACGATCGCCGTCTGGATGCCGCGGGGCGTCGGCTTGGGCGTCTGCACGGGCGTGCGGTAGGGCACGTCGTCCGGGATGCACTGGAATCGATTGGAGTACCCGACGACGGTCTCCTGCGACTCCCCCCCGACGGCCCGCGAGCCGAAATGGTCGACGCGCGTGAGCAGGTATCCGCGGTTGAAGCTCTCGCGGCCGTGGTCCTCGAGCGTGAAGGTGGCCCCGGGCATGAACCGGATGACGCTCCCCTGCCCCTCCGCGGTGCGGCGCACGAGCTGGAGCTGCTCGAGCCGGAGCTTCGCGAGCTGCGTGCCCTCCTCGGGCAGATCGTGCTCGGTGGCATACACGTACACCTCGAGATCGGTGTCGCGGTCGGCCTCCGCCTCTCCCTCGAGGCTCAGGCTGGGCTTCTGGAAGTTGTAGTCGCGGACGGTGACCTTGCCGGGCCGGACCTCCTCGGCCATCGAGAAGCGGGAGACGGCCTCGCGCGCGGCGAGCGCCCCGCCGACGGCCCGGTACGGTACGACGCTCGCTCCGTCGATGGGCTCGTGGACGAACGGCGCGTCGCCGAAGACGAGCACGTGGTTGTCGGCCTCGTGCTCGAAGAAGCAGAACATGCCTGTCTCTTCCATCAGGCGGCTGATGAACGCCCAGTCGGTCTCGGCGTACTGCACGCTGTACTCTCGCCGATCGTGGGTCATCGTCGTCGAGATGCGGAACTCGTCCGAGGACAGGCCCGCCGCGCGGAGCACCTTGTCGATGATCTCCGGCGCCGTCGCCTCCTGGAAGATGCGGTAGTCGTGCCGGTGCTGCAGGCGCCACGCCCGCGGGACGACCGTCGCCAGGTACGTGGTGACCGCGCGCCCCTCCTCGTGCTGCTCGAAGCGCGCGACGATGCCGTGGATGTACCGAGTCGACACGTCGGTCCGGATCGTGAGCAGGCACGTTTGCCCGACCAGCCCGTCGAACGCCAGCGCGGCGTCCGTCGACGCGAGGGTCACGCGGAAGTGGAACAGCCGCGATATGCCCTCATGGCCCTCGATCCGCGCGACGCGCCACGGATCGGTCGCGCCTTCCACAGCGAAATCAAACTCGATCGCACCGTCCGCCATCGGTCGCCTCGCCCTCGCACGTCCCGGAGCCCGAGCCGTCGAGCCTACCATCGCTCGCCGGCCGGGTGGGCACATTCACGCGCGCCGACGTCGTCGACATGCCGCGCACATGCCGGCGACATGCCGGCGCACATGCCGGCGCGCGGCTTGACGAACGGTTGACGCACGGCGAGGGCGGGCCTAGTCAGATCGGGCGCCGGGGGAACAGCGGACAGCGGATCGCGCGGATTCATGGGCAACGTCTGGCAGGTCGTCGATGCGTACGGAGACGTCGGCTTCGTCCGCGCAGCCGGCGCGGTCCTGCCCGAGGGCGCGGAGCCGATCGAGCCGCACCTGGCCGCCCTCGAGGTGCCCGCGTGGTTCCCTTCGGACGAGCCGGACCGCGACCGCGTCGATCTGCTGAGCGAGCTGTGCGCCGCGGGCGCCGGCATCGTGTCGCTCGACGCGGCGCGCGAGCTCGACCTGCTCCGCGAGCGCGTCGCCGAGCTGCTCCGGACGGGGTGCATCCTCGCCTTCCGCGGCCCGCCGCCGCGCGCCCCCGAGGCGCGCAGGCCGCTCGAGGTGCCGCCGCCGGTGCAGCCGTCGCCGAAGGCGCCCGACGTCGTCCACGCGCTGGTCGGCGTGATCCAGGTCGATTTCACGGCGAACCACGCGGTGGAGCGGGACTCCCTCGGGAACTTCGCCTCCCCCGAGTGGCTGAGCACCCGGCAGGCGGCGGATCAATCGCCGGTCTGCTACGTCCGCGGCGCGCGTGTCCCGCTCGCCGTGGTGCTGCGCGTGCTCCGGCCGCCCAGCGGGACCGAGTCCGTGCAGCTGCGCGGCCGCGCCATGGCCGGCGGCGTGACGCTCGAATGGACGTGCACGGTCAGCGTGTCGCCCGGGTCGGTCGACGTCTCCACGCCCTCGATGACGAGCAGCGCGCCGCTGCCGAACGTGGTCGCCTGCTACGATCCGCTGACGATCGCGTGGGAGGCAAACGCCGTCGGCACCGGCTGGGTCGGCGCGGGCACGACGGCGCACCTCGTCTACGCGGTGCTCGGCGCGCCGGCCGGCACGGTCCACTGGACGCTCGTGGACATCTCGTGCCGCGCGGCCCAGGGCGAGACGACCGAGGGGCGCGTCGTGTCGCAGAGCTTCGCGCCCTTCGCGACGCGGGCGCTCACGCGCAAGCGCGACGGCGTGGGCCTCACGTACTGGAACCCGAACACGACAACGTGCACGAACACGCGCCTGCTCCTCGCGAGCGCCGACGGCAGCGGGCAATGCGGCTCGTGGGCCGAGTTCTTCATCGACATGCTCAAGGTCCACGGCATCACCAGCGCCGACAAGGTGGTGGTCGTCGTCACGGTGGCGGCGTGGACCTCGGGATCCCAGGGGTTCCTCGTGAAGAACTGGCAGTGGAACGCGGCCACGCGGCCCGCCCCGTGGACCCACCGCATGTGGACCGACGTCGTCAACCTGCCCGGGATCCCCGGCCAGCGGAACCCCGAGCCCCCGCCCGCGTTCTTCAACCATTTCATCGTCGTGCACGGCGGCCAGCTCTACGACCCCTCGTATGGCGGCGGGCCGTTCGCCGACGCGGCCACGTGGGAGACCGGCGCGATCGACGGGCTGTTCGCGGCCGCGCTCGCCGGCTATCCGAAATCGTCGAACCCGCAGGCCCTCGTGCAGCTGTGGAACATGCGCACGAACGCCCGCATCTAGCGCGGCGCGGAGGTCGACCGGCATGCCCTCGCCCCTCTCGACCGCCGCGCCCCGCTCGACCAGCGCCCCCAGGAGGCCGCGCCGCGGGCCTCCCACGCCCGCGCTCCTCGTCTGTCTCGCCGCCGCCGCGTGTCGCCCCGCCCCCGGATCTGCGCCCATGAACGAAACGCCCCCTCCGTCTCTCGCGCTCTCTCCCGCCGCGCTGCCCGACGCCCCGCTCGCGGACGCCTTGCGCCTCGTCGCGCTCGACGGGGCGCCCGTGCTGCTCGCGTCGTCGACGCACAGCGCGGCCCCGCCGCACCGCACCGACGTCTGGGCCTTGCCGCTCGCGGGCCGCGGTCCGTCGGGCGCCGTCGCCACGATCCCGCAGCTCTTGCCCGCGCTGCCCCGCTGGGACGCGGCGGCGGACGGCGGCGCGCTGTCGTTCGTGGTGGAGGTCGCGGGCGGCGCGGTGAACGCGCTGGTCCGGCTCGACGGCGCCTCCGGTGTCCGTACCTCCCTCACGGCGCACCGGCCGTTCGCGAGCTTCAGCGGGCCTCGGTTCGTGCGCGGCGCGGGCGCCGGCTCGCTCCCCGCGCCCTCCCCCGGCGCCCCGGGCGCCGTGTCCGCCGTTGTCGACAACGCGACGGCGGTCGTGCTGGAGGCCGCGGCGGCCGGCGGCGCCCCGGTGGACCACCCGATCGGCGAGTGCATCGATGTCGTGGTCCTCGCCGGGTCGCCGGGCCCCACGGCGGTGTGCAAGCGCGTCGCCCCCGGCGCCTCGCGCGGCGCCGCGCTGCCCGGCACCGTGAGCGTCTCGGCCCGCGATGCGGCGTACGGCGCTGCCGGCGCCGAGGACGCGCCGTTCGGCGACCGCCGCGTCTTCGAGATCGACGCCGACCGCGCGGGCGGCGGGCTCGTGATCGTCGCGACGTCCGCCGCCCATCTCCTCGTCGCGCACCGGCCGGCCCCGGGCGCCGCGTTCCGCGTGCTCCCCGTGGACGCTGGCGGCGCCGATCCAGCGACGTTCTCGGCGCCGTGCGTGCTGGTCACGGATCGCACCGTGACGGTCGCGGTGCTCTCGAAGGCGCGCACGCCCGACGCACGCGCGCTCGTGGCCACGTGGCCGCTGGACCCGCGTCCCTGACGGGCGCCGCCGTCGTGGCCCCCTCGCCCATGCGCCGTCGCATCCTGTACATCGGCAATTTCGGCCCGTCGTTCTCGACCGAGAACCACGTCGGCGAGAGCCTGCGAGCGCTCGGCGTCGAGGTCGTCCAGGCCCAGGAGAACGCGTTCACCCTGGGCGAGCTCGACGGCATGGCGCGCGACGTCGATCTGCTGCTCTACACCCGCACCTGGGGCCTGCGCGGCGACGCGCTGCGCTGGATCACCCAGCTGCCCATCCCGACGGCCTCGTACCACCTCGACCTGTACGCCGGCCTCTCGCGTGGCCGCGATCTCCGGCTCGACCCCTTCTGGCGCACGCAGCACGTGTTCACGCCCGACGGCGGGAGCGAGGCGTTCTTCCGGGCGCAGGGGATACGCCACCATTACCTCAAGCCCGGCGTGTACGGCGCCGAGTGTTATCTCGCGGAGGTCGACCCCGGCGTCGCGGCCGACGTCTGCTTCGTGGGCTCGTACGATTATCATCCGGAGTGGCCTTATCGGAGGCGTCTCGTGGATTTCCTGTCGGAGACGTACGGCCGCCGCTTCGTGAAGCACGGCTCACCGGAGAGCTGCGTGCGCGGCGACGCCCTCAACCGCCTGTACGCCTCCTCGAAGATCGTCGTGGGCGACAGCCTGTGTGTCGGCTTCGATCACCCGCATTACTGGTCCGATCGCATCTACGAGACGCTCGGCCGGGGAGGCTTCATGATCCACCCCTACATCTTCGGCCTGGAGGAGGAGTTCCGGGATCGCGAGCACGTGGTCTTCTATCCATTCGGCGATTTCGCGGCCCTGCGGCGCCTCATCGATTATTATGTGAAGCACGACGACGAGCGCGAGGCGATCCGGCGGGCCGGGCACGCGCGCGTCAAGGCGAGCTTCACGTATGTGCACCGCGTGCGCCAGATGCTCGGCATCCTCGGCGAGCACCACGCGGGGCTGAGGGGCTGGGTGTGACCCTGGCTGCTTCCGATGCAGATCCACATCGTCACCAACATCGACAACGGCAAGGGGCTCGAGCGCGACTACCGTCTTCTCGGCAGCCTCCTGGAGAGCTGGGGGCACCGGGTCACCGGGGTTCACTTCCAGCGTTCCGAAGGCGTGGGGGGCGCCGACCTCGTCATCTTCCTCGAGGTCTACGAGCCGCGCCTCGCCGAGGGCGCGCCGCGCCGCTGGCTGATCCCGAACGCCGAGTGGTGGCGGCCGGAGGCCCGGTCCGCGCTCGACGATTTCGAGCTCGTCCTGTGCAAGACCCGGGACGCGCTGTCGCACTTCGCCCCGCTCACGCCGCGGGCCCGCCACGTCGGCTTCTTCTCGGAGGACCGCTGGGACCCGGCCGTGCCTCGGGCGCGGCGCTTCCTGCACGTCCCTGGCGGCTCCGACGCGAAGGGCACGGACTCCGTGCTTCTGGCCTGGGAGCGCCACCGCATCCCGTATCCGCTGACGGTCGTATCCTCGCTCGGCTGGCCGCTCAGGCCGCGGAACGTCGAGTTCGCGGGGCGCGTCGACGAGCGGCGGCTTCGCTTCTATCAGAACGCGTCTCGATTCCACCTCTGTCCGTCTCGTTACGAGGGCTGGGGCCACGCGCTCCATGAGGGCCTGTCGGTCGGCGCCGCGGTCCTCGTGCCCGACACCGAGGCGATGAGCGAGATCGGCGGCTGTGCGCTGCGCATGCCGGCCGCGCCGCACGGCGCGCAGGGCCTCGTGCGCACCCACGCGGTGGCTCCGGAGGACGTGCGCGATGCGGTCGAGCGCTGCATGGCGTTCACGGAGGCGGATCTCCGGCGCATCCAGGAAGCGGCGCGGGACGCGTACCTGAGCGAGCGCGAGCGGTGCCTCGCCAGCTTGTGGGAGGTGCTCGGCGAGCGGCCGGCGCTGAGGGGCGGCTCCGCGGCGGGTGCGGGCGGAAGCGGCGCGTCCGCGGGCGACGCGGCCGTCGGAGGCGGCGCCGCGGGCGACGCGGCCGGCGCGCCCGGCCCGGCTGCGGAGGCTCGCGCGACGAGCGCCGCTCCAGCGCGCATCGCCCTCGTGATCCCGTGCCAGGCGTCGACCGCGCCCCTCCTGCGGCGCGCCGTGCTCGCGCTGCGCGCGCAGACCGCCGCCCCGTCGTCCTTCGAGGTCGTGGTTGTGTGCGACGGCGGCGACCCGGGCGGCGCCATCCGCGCCGCGGCGGAGCCGGGCTCTCACCCCTTCCGGGTCGAGATCGTCGACAGCCCGCGCCCGCGCGGGCAGTTCCCGCACTGCAGCCATGCCAGGAACGCGGGCTTCCGCGCCGCCCGGGCGCCGTTGATCTGGTTTCTGGACGCCGATGTCCTGCTCCCGCCCGAGGCGATCGAGCACGCGCTCTCGGAGCACGACGCGGCGCTCGCGCGCGGCGTGCCGGCCGTGTTCACGCCGGCGCTGGCCCGCGTCGCATTGCCGCCGGCCGCGTGGATCGAGCGCTCGGCCGCCTGGGCGGCCTCGGGTGCGGTCGAGGGGCTCGCCCCGCTCCTCTCGGCCACGCCGCTCGACGGCGGCGTGCCCGGCGCCGACGGCGATCGGCCCCGCCCCGGCGCCCCGGGCTCCGAGCCGCTCTGCGATGTGCGCGACGGGCTGCCCATCGTCTGGCGAGGCCTCGTCGATGCGCTCGGCGGCTTCGACGAGTGGTTCATCGGCGGCGGCGCCGAGAAGGGAGCCTTCGTCGATCTGCTGGAGGGCGTGCGCCGCGCGGACCTCATCGAGATGCGCCTGCTCACGAGCGTTCGCGCCCTGCGCCAGCCGCAGAAGGCCGCCACGGAGGCGTTTCATGTCCACGTCCATCGAGGGCGGGAAGAGCGCGAGCGCCGCGCCCGGGAGATCGGGCATGGCGCGCAGTGGTGGCGGGCGCGGCTCGCCGCGATCCGGGCGGCGCTCTCGCCGGCCGTCATGGCGGCTGCCCCGGACGCGCCGGCGGCGGAGCGCCTGCCGGACTGCTCGCCCGGCGCGATCGAGGCGCGCGCGCGGCTCGTGCGCGGCGTGAGGGCGGTCGCCGCCCCCGCCTTGCGCGGTCTCTACGGCGGCGTCGTCGTGGTCGGCGAGGCGGCCGAGCTGCTCGCGCGCGACGTGGCGCAGGTGTGCGGCCTCGCGGCCCGCGCGACGACCGTCGCCGGGCTCGCCGCGCTGCCGGCGAACCGCGCCTGCGGGGTCATCCTCAGCGGTGTCCTCGCCGGCGCGACGGAGGAAGAGAGGGCGCGCGTGCTGGACCAGGCCCGCCGCATCGTGAAGGCGACGGGGCCGCTGCTCATCGCGGAGATCGCGGGCGGCTCGGTGGAGCGCGGCGCAGGGACGGCGGGCGGCGATGCGGCGCTGGCGGCCGCCGACGTGCGGGTGCGCGTCGAGCGCGTCGGCGTGTGAGCCTCCCAGCGCTGCCTTGGCACAATTCGCGCTTCTTGCGTAAATTGTCCCACCCATGGACCCTCGCTTGCCCAGCGTCGCTCTCGACGAAATCGTCCTCTTCACGAGGGTCGTTCAGGGAGGCAGCTTCACGGCGGCGGCGACCGCCGTCGGGATGCCGAAGTCGACCGTGAGCCGGAAGATCTCCGATCTCGAGTCGCGCGTCGGCGCGCGGCTGCTCCAGCGGACCACGCGAACCTTGAGCCTCACGGACGTCGGTCGCGTCTACTACGAGCACTGCGTTCGCATCGTCGCCGCGCTCGAGGAGGCAGAGCTCGCGGTCTCGCAGCTCCAGTCGACGCCCCGTGGGCTCATGCGGGTGACGGCCCCGCTCGCGTTCTCCGTGCTCGGGCCGATCTTCGCCGAATACCTGCGTCTCTTCCCCGACGTCCAGGTCGACCTTGTCTGCACCGACCGCAAGGTCGACGTCGTCGAGGAGCGCTTCGACCTCGCGCTGCGGGCCGGCACCACGCCGGACACGAGCCTCGTCGCCCGGCGTCTCGGAGCCGTGCGGCGCCGTCTGGTCGCTGCGCCCGAGGTCAAGAGGGCGCTCGGCGAGCCGAAGGACATTGCCGAGCTCGCCGGCCACCCGTGCATCGTGTTCGCGCCGGAGGGAAGCTCCTGGGAGCTCAGGTCGGGGCCCAAGATCGCCGAGATCACGGTTCACCCGCGGCTCGTCGTCAACGACTACGAGATGCTTCGCTCGGTCGCCCGCGCGGGTTTCGGCGTAGCCCTCCTGCCGGAGTACCTGTGCGCGGAAGACCTCGCCGCGGGACGGCTCATGCCGGTGCTCGCGTCCTGGTCGGCGCCCGAAGTGCCCGTGTTCGCGCTCTATCCGAGCACACGGCACCTCTCGCCGAAGGTGGTAGCGTTCCTCGACCTGCTCCGCCAGCGCCTCGTGTTGTCCACCACGCCGAGCGTGGTCGCCAGCATGTGACAGAATTGTTCCAAATTTCGGAACAGTTCTTCCAGTTGTTGCGCATTGTTCTACGGGCTCGGCATGTCTATTCCTCCTCGTGTCAGGAGAACACAGCCATGACCACCACGAATACGATGCAGACGCGGACGAGCGCCACCCGAGCAGCGCGGCCCGAGCTCCGAACGATCGAGGGAATCTACCGGGCCCCTGGCCTGCACTGGGTGGGCGACGGCTTCCGGGTCGCGGGGTTCTTTTCGGCGATTCCGGAGGCTGCGCAAAAGCTGAATCCGTTCCTGTTGCTGGATTATCACCCGACGTACGAGTACTCGCCGGCGGCGAGGCCGCGGGGCGTCGGCGTGCATCCCCACCGAGGCTTCGAGACGGTCACGCTCGCCTGGCAAGGGAGCGTCGCGCACCACGACAGCGCGGGCGGCGGCGGCGTGATCGGTCCGGGCGACGTGCAATGGATGACGGCGGCGTCCGGGGTCCTTCACAAGGAGTACCACGAAGAGAGCTACGCGCGCCGCGGCGGCCCGTTCCAGATGGCGCAGCTCTGGGTGAATCTGCCCAAGGCGCACAAGATGTCGCCGCCTCGGTATCAAAGCATCACCAGCGATCGGATGGGCATCGTGACGCTCCCCGAGGATGCGGGCTCCGTCCGGGTCGTCGCAGGCGAATACCAGGGCGTGAAGGGCCCCGCGCAGACCTTCACGAAGATCGATATCTTCGACGTCCGCTTGAACGCGCGAGGCAGGGTCGAGCTCACCTTCCCGGCGCGCCATAACCTGGGCCTGCTCGTCATGAAAGGCGACATTGCAGTCAACGGAGCGCATGCCGCGGCGCACGACCTCGCGGTGTTCGAGAACGCCGGCGAGCGCTTGCTGATCGAGGCCGGATCGGAGGCCCACCTGCTCGTCCTGAGCGGCGAGCCGATCGACGAGCCCATCGTCCAGTACGGCCCGTTCGTCATGAACAGCGCGCAAGAGATCCAGCAGGCCTTCGCCGACTTCGCGAGCGGCAAGTTCGGCCACCTGGACGATTGAACGACGTCCATGCTCGGGCGTCGAGCCACACAGACGCATCACCCACGACGAGAGAAGAGGAGACAGCCCATGACCAAGCCGTACGTTCGACTCGACAGGAACAACGCCGCCGTGTTGCTGGTCGATCATCAGGCGGGACTTTTGTCGCTCGTGCGCGACATCCAGCCGGACACGTTCAAGAACAACGTGCTCGCGCTCTCCGATCTAGCGAGGTACTTCAAGCTGCCGACGATCCTCACGACCAGCTTCGAGTCCGGCCCCAATGGCCCGCTCATGCCGGAGCTGAAGGAGCAGTTCCCGGACGCGCCGTACATCGCGCGCCCCGGCAACATCAACGCGTGGGACAACGAGGACTTCGTCAAGGCCGTCAAGGCCACGGGCAAGCAGCAGCTCATCATCGCGGGCGTCGTGACCGAGGTCTGCGTGGCCTTCCCCGCGCTGTCGGCGATCGAGGAGGGCTTTCAGGTCTTCGTCGTCACGGACGCGTCCGGGACGTTCAACGAGATCACCCGGCACTCCGCCTGGGATCGCATGTCGCAAGCCGGGGCGCAGCTCATGACGTGGTTCGGCGTCGCCTGCGAGCTGCACCGCGACTGGCGCAACGACATCGAGGGACTGGCGACGCTGTTCTCGAGCCACATCCCCGACTATCGCAACCTCATCACCAGCTACAACGCGCTGACGAAGAAGTGACGGCGGCGGCGGCTCGCCGCCTCCTCGCCCCCCGGGAATGAATCGAGGGATCAGCTGCGCGCGCACCGCCGCTCCGTATACATGGCTACGTGGCCAGGCCGTGCCGGTCGCTGGGGACGTGGTTCGCACGTACATCATCGTCTCATGAGAGACCTGGAACCAGTCGACTCCGGTCCGGCGGGGATCACAGGGCAGCCGCGCGTGTCTCCTCGACGTGACGCAGGCATGCTTCCCGACCTGCGCGCGCCATGGCTTCGGGCATTCGAAGGAGCTCGGTCCTCGCCTCGATGGGCATGCAATAGGTGGTCGCCGTCCACAGCTTGGGATCGTCGACGCCACGGAGCGGCTCGAGATCGGTCCACACGCGTACGCCTGCGTCGTCCGACGCGCTGACGATGCGCCCGCCATCGGCGCTGAACGCCACGCCGTTGATCGCGGAATTGGCGCCGAGCAGGATGAGCGGCTCGCCTGCTCCGTCGGCGTTCCACACCCGCATGGTCCGGTCCTGCGACCCGGTGACGATGCGCTTGCCATCGGGGCTGAACGCGGCTGCTATGATCCAGTGCTTGTGACCACGGAGGACCAAGGGCTCCCCTGTTCCGTCGGCGTTCCACACCCGCGCCGTCTTGTCCCATGAGCCGGTGACGATGCGCTTGCCATCGGGGCTGAACGCCACCGAGTAGACCCGATCGCCGTGACCACGAAGGACCAAGGGCTCACCTGTTCCGTCGGCGTTCCACACCCGCGCCGTCTTGTCCTGCGACCCGGTGACAACGCGCCTGCCATCGGGGCTGAACGCCACCGAGTAGACCCGCTCGTCGTGACCACGAAGGACCAAGGGCTCACCTGTTCCGTCGGCGTTCCACACCCGCGCCGTCTTGTCCTGCGACCCGGAGACAATGCGCCTGCTGTCAGGGCTGAACGCCGCAGAATAAACCCAACCCTCGTGACCACGAAGAACCAAGGGCTTGCCTTTTCCGTCGGCGTTCCACACCCGCGCGGTCGCGTCGTCCGACGCCGAGACGATGCGCCTGCCGTCAGGGCTGAACGCCGCAGAATAGACCCCACCTTGGTGACCGCGAAGAACCAGGGGCTCGCCCGAGCCGTCGGTGTTCCACACCCGCGCCGTCTTGTCCTCGGACGCGGAGACAATGCGCCCGCCGTCAGGGCTGAACGCCACCCCCCAGACCAACGCCTTGTGGCTACGAAGGACCAGGGGCTCGTCCGAGCCGTCGGTGTTCCACACCCGCGCCGTCTTGTCATGCGACCCGGTGACAACGCGCTTGCCGTGTTCATCGAACACCGCCGAAAAGACGGTATCCTCGTGGCCACCAAGGACGAGGGGCTCGCCCGAGCCGTCGGCGTTCCACACCCGAGCGGTCTTGTCCCATGACCCGGTGACGATGCGCTTGCCATCGGGGCTGAACGCTGCCGACTGGACCCAATCCTCGTGACCGCGAAGAACCAAGGGTTTGCCCGAGCCGTCGGCGTTCCACACCCGAGCGGTCTTGTCCCATGACCCGGTGACGATGCGCTTGCCATCGGGGCTGAACGCTGCCGAAGAGACCCGACCCTCGTGACCGCGAAGGACCAGCGGCTCGCTCGAGCCGTCGGCGTTCCACACCCGCACGGTCTTGTCAGCCGACCCCGTGACGATGCGCTTGCCATCGGGGCTGAACGCCACCGACTGGAGCCAACCCTCGTGACCGCGAAGAACCAGGGGTTCGCCCGAGCCGTCGGCGTTCCACACCCGCGCGGTCTTGTCCCATGACCCGGTGACGATGCGCTTGCCATCGGGGCTGAACGCGGCCGAATAGACCCGATCCTCGTGACCGCGAAGGACCAGGGGCTCGCCCGAGCCGTCAGCGTTCCACACCCGCACGGTCTTGTCCTGCGACCCGGTGACAATGCGCTTGCCGTCGGGGCTGAACGCGGCCGACTGGACCGGATCCTCGTGACCGCGAAGGACCAGGGGCTCGCCCGAGCCGTCGGCGTTCCACACCCGCACGGTCTTGTCATACGACCCCGTGACAATGCGCTTGCCGTCGGGGCTGAAGCCCGCGAACAGGACCGCATCCGCATGGATGAGTACCACGCGAGCGATCCGGCTGTGTAACGCCCAGTGTGCGAGGACGGCCCACTCTCGCGGCATGTCGGGCGGCTCGAGCTCGCGCAAGATCGCGAGCACGCTCGTGGGATCGGCCTGCAGCTCACGTGCTGTGGCCATCCGGGTGGCGTTGCGCGCTTGCAGCGCCTCGGCCCGCGCATGATCCGCTTCCTGATCGGCGCGCGTGGCCTGTTGCTCGGCGCGAACGGCCAGGTACGAGATCATGACCGCGATCACGGCGAGCGCGGTGAGCGCGCCCGTCGCGAGCCGCCAGCGCAGGCGGCGCGCGCGCTCGCAGAGCGCCACGACGGCCAGGAGATATCGCTCTTCCCGCTTGCCGATCCCGATGCGCCAGTCGGCGCCCTGCGCAGCGCGGCGCCGCTCGTACCACGCTCGGGCGTCCTCCGCCGCACGACCACGCCAGAGCAGCCCCTCCGCTTGCCCGTTTGTCTCCCACTGATCGGCCGCGGCCCGCAACCGGGCCAGCACCCGTGCGTCTTGCTGGCTATCGGCGAGCCACTGCCCGAGCTTCCCCCATCGGTTGATCAAGGATTCGTGGACCAGCTCCACGGTCGTGCCCTCGCGCTCCCCGCCGGTCTCGATGAGCAGAAGCCGCGCGTCGGCCAGGTGCTGGACCACCGCCGCGATCGCCTTGGAGGCATTGCCTTCGCTGTCCTGCACGAGCTCGCAGAGCTCGTCCAGGCTCACCAGCGCGCGCGTGCGCTCGGGCGTGACCAGGCGCAAGAACACCGCCCGAGCCAGCCGCTGCTCGCGCACCGGCAGCGCCGCGAACACCGCATCCGCATGGGCGGACAGGGCACCGGGTACGCCACCGAGCCGATGGTAGCTATCCTGCGTGAGGAGCCGGCTCTCGTGCTCCCGCGCCTCCCACAGCTTCGTGGCTGCAAACTGCAAGAGCGGCAAGGGGCTCGGCGTGCTCTCCAGCGAGCGGAGCATGTCCTCGACCATCTCCACCTTCTCGAAGCGATACCCGGCGGCCTCGAGCGGCCGCGTCAAGGCGTCGCGCAGCCCCTCGCGCCCCATCGGTGGAAGGAACCAGAGCCCGCGGGTCAAGTCCTTGATGAACTGGCGGTCCTCGGCCATGCGATCGAGGAAGTCCGAGCGGATCGCGAGCAGGACGCGCACGGGCGACGAGGCATCGTCGGCGGCCCCTTCCAGACAGGCGACGAACGCGGCCCGGTCCTCGGGCGCGGCGCCGAGCGTGTAGAGCTCCTCGAACTGATCGACGAAGAGCAGGACGCGATGCCTCAGCCCCTCGCGACGACAGCGCGCGCGCAGCGCCGCGCCCAGATAGCCCGGCTGGCTGCACATCGTGGCGGCGAGCCGATCGTGGTCGAGCTCGGGCTCGTCCACTGCGTTCGCCGTGTCGCCGGCCTGTACGAGCACGTCGGCGAGCGCGGACAGCGGGCGGCGGCCTGGTCGCAGTGTGAACGCTTCCCAGCTGTCCCCGCAGCGCTTCAACGCAGGAATCACGCCCGCGCGCACGAATGACGATTTGCCAGCGCCGGAGGGCCCGGCGACGGCCACGAGCTGCTGATTGCGCAGGCGCGCCATCATCGCCGCGATATCGCGATCACGGCCGAAGAAGCGCGCGGCGTCCGCCTCCTGGAAGGCGAACAGGCCGGCGAACGGGCTCTCGTTCTCACCGAGCGCGAGCGCCCTTCGGCTCGGCAGGAGCGCCTCCAGCTCAGCGAGCAGCTCCTTTGCCGAGCCGATCCGCTCGTTCCTGCGCTTTTTCAAGCAACGGTCGAGCAGCGCGCCCATCTCCGGGTGGCTCTCTCTCACGCTGGGCATGGGAACATCGAAGTTCACAATGTCCGCGAGCCGTGCGAGCGAAAATGGGTCTAGCGGGTGCTTCCCTGTGAGGAGCTCGTGCAGGATGATACCCACGGCCCAGAGGTCGGTGCGATGATCGACGTCCCCACCCAGGAGCTGCTCGGGTGACATGTACTGAGGCGTACCGAGGATCGAAGTCTGCCGAGGCTGACGTCCGCGTCGGGCCGGCACCGCCTGCTCCTCTGTGATCGTCGCCACGGTTCTGGGGTCGATTTGCTTGGCGATGCCGAAATCCAACACCTTGATGCATCCGGTGTCATCCAGGAGGATGTTTTCCGGCTTGAGATCGCGGTGCACGATCCCGAGCTCGTGCGCACAGACCAGCGCGCGAACAACAGGTATCGTGAGCTCGGCCACGCCAGCAGGCGGCATTGGAGCGAGCGACGTGTGGACACCGGACAGATCGGGCGTGCTGGGGTGCCGGCGCTGCTTCATCCACTCGCGTAGGGTGGGTCCCTTGACGTACTCCAGCACAATGTAGGGAAATCCCAGAATCTCATCCACCTCGTGGATGACCACGATGCCCTCGTGCCGGCAGCGCGCCGTAGCTCGCGCCTCGGCGAGAAATCGCTTGATCCCGCCCCCGCTGAGCTTGAGAAGTACCTTGATTGCGACCAGGCGGCCAAGCCTGGTGTCGCGAGCGAGGAACACGACGCCCATACCGCCTTGGCCCAGCTTGCGGATGATTTCATAATGCTTGATCCTGCTGCCGACAGCCACGGGCACCGCATCCACGATGGACTCCACCGTCGCGGCCGTGGCCTTCAGGGGACCGGTCCTGGCGCCAGGCGCTGGATCGTCGGCCATCGGGTCGACGAGAGTGGTGCGGGTCACCATGAAGGTGTGTGCTGGATCTTCGATGGAAAATGCAGCCGAGCCTGAGCACCTCGGGTGCTGCGGCTCCGGAGGCCCGACGCCCGAATTGCCCTCTTGCTGCACGCCTCGGCCCTCCTCTCCCCTCACCCCTGCGCCGCTCGGCGCGCCTGAGTTGATCAGGTCTTCCCTGCGCAACCCATCCACTTCGCAGGTGTCGAGTTCGCGCAAGAGGCCGTCGGCCGTGACCTCTCGCCTTGCCATATCCTCAACCGTGGCGCGCCTCAGGATCGCGCCGAGCGGGTGGTCGAGCAATGCATCAGGAAACCGCGCCAGCTCGCGGCCATCCCGGAGAACAATCCCTGTACCTGGCGAGTCGCCGGGGCCGCTACGTCGGCCGGTAAGACACTCAAGGAACACGAGGCCCCAGGCGAACAGGTCCGAGCGCCCTGTCGGCGGGAAGCCTCGGAGCTGCTCCGGAGCCGCGTAGTCCTGCCAGCCCCGGAGCTCCTCGCTGCTCCGGGCGAGCGCGCCGTCATTGGCCGCGCGCGCTCTCGCTGCGACCGCGTTGAAGCCGAAGTCGAGCACCAGCGCGTCACCCGGCGCCCCCGCGGACACCACCATCACGTGGGTCGGCCGAAGATCCCCGTGAACGATGCCCTGCCTGTGCGCGCAGTCGAGCGCGTCGAGGACCCGGAGCATCAGCTGCCGCGCCTCCGGCGGATCAAGCGCGCCTCGCTCCAGCAACAGCTCGGCCAGGCTCTGCCCAGGCACAAACTCGAAGACGGCGTACAGATGCCCTTCGTCCGCCCGCCCGAAGTCGATGGGCCGAGCGATGCTGGGATGCTGGAGACGCGCGCAGACGTGCATCTCCCGCAAAAAGCGCGTGCCGTAGCGACGCACCATGTCCGCGGAGCCTCCGTACGGGACCAGGCGAACGAGCTTGAGGACGATCGGCCGGCCGCCGTCGATCTGCCGCCCTTTGTACGTCACAACGAGGCTGGTCTCCCGGAGCAAAGCAACGAGCTCGTAGCGGTCCTGCAACACTGTCCTAGGAGCGAGAAGTTCCCGGTTCATTCCAGCCTCTCCGGTCGCTGTCGTCGCGCGCCAGCGTCGGACCAACGTCCGCATCACTCGAGCCACGCGGCGATCCGAACGGCCGAGCCCGCTGAATGAGCTCGATGAGGTGGCCGGCCCGATGCTCGGGCGCTCAGCTTTTCTTCCGCGCCGTTCATGGGGTAATCCCGGCCCACCGTCCAACGTCGAGGTACCGCCCGTGAACCGGGTCGCCACGGAGCGCCGCGCACGGTACAGAGCGCCGCGCATGGTACCGGACGGGCCTGGTAGCGCGGTACCGCGAGTCAAGGTGCCGCCGCAGGCTGCGCCAGGGCGATGGTCCTTCCCCAGACGCCACAAGGCATGGATCACACGGACAAGCGGTGGGCGCGGAGGACGACCGCTGGGTCAGGCTCTCCACGGCTGCCCGCCACGCCCTCTCTGCCAGCGGGCGAAAGCCGAACAAGAGTATTTCTTGCTAACCAGTGTGCGGGCTCGACTCCAGCGCGACGAATTCGAACTGCCGCTGGGCCGGGCGACCGTGCCGTCCCGCCGCCGGCCGACGAGCTTGGCCGCTGGCGAGCAAAGCGGGTGCATGTGCGGGGTGGGCTCACGCGCTCGCCTTCACCTTCGTGAGACCGCTTGCATACCGATTCTGCGGTAGGTGGCAGGTGACCGGCAGCCCTGCGTAACAGGCGGCGCGGCACGCTCCGGCGTCGAGCGTCGCGGCAGACCGCTGGGCGAGAGCAACCGGCACGGACTTTGATCAGGTCCTCCACGCGGGCTGCCACTTCGCGAGCACGCCTCCACGGCGATCGCGCGATTCGCGTGAATGCGAAATAAAGCCAACGACAAAATCATGAAACACGACGCATACCGATACCTTCCGCGCTTGACCGCGGCGTCAATCGCCGTATCGAGCGTCATAGCCGTGCCTCCGGCGAGCGTCAGTGCTGCAGAACCCGTCAATGTCTCATCCGCTGCAGCAGGCCGGATCGCAGCCATCTCGGATGCACCAACACCCGAGCTGCCGTCGTGGCTGATGTCTGGAGAATGCGCATTTAGAGAATGCTCAAAGCCAACGAGAAGGCTCACGAGCAATCGGCAGGAAAGCACTTCCGACGGCACTTTCGCCACCTTGCTCGCAAAAATATATAATGGGTAAATCTAGAGCCCACGGACAGACCGAAATTCGGTTTGTGCCGGGGCGTGAAGGCGGCTCACCTCGAGCCCTCGGAGCACGTCGCGCCATCATGGAACGCCCGCCCGATCGCTTCGTCCAGTTCGTCGTGAAGACCTCCAAGCTCTGCAACCTGCGGTGCAGGTACTGCTACGAGATGGAGGAGCTCGGGAACAAGGAGTCGATGCGCCTCGAGCAACTACGACAGGTTTACCGCCACATCCGCGATTACTACACGACGATCGATGGGCGAGATGGGAGACGCACGGACGTCCGGTTCATCTGGCATGGCGGAGAGCCGCTGCTGATCGATCCGGCCTTCTACTGGAGCACGTTCTCTGATCAGGAGGCCGTGCTCGGCGATGGGCTGGGTAGGACGAACATCGTCCAGACCAACCTCACGGTGCTCGACGACGCGCGCCTTCGCCTCCTGCGAGACGGCTTCGACAGCGTAGGCGTCTCCATCGACGTGTTCGGGGGGCTGCGCGTGAATATCGCTGGCCGCGATCAGCAGGACCGCGTCCTGGAGCACATGGACGTACTCCGCCGTGAGAGGATCGCGTTCAGCTGCATCACGGTGCTCTCGAGGCGCAACGTGAAGCATGTAGACACGATCTGCCGCTTCTTCGAGCAATCCCGTATTCCCTTTCGGCTGCTCCCGATGTTCGACGGCGCCACTGCAGAGCAGAATGCCGACTTCGACCTCGACACCGGTGACATCCTGGGAGCCCTCTGCGCTGTCGCAGACCGCTGGTTGCAGAGCGACGGACACCTCCAGGTGGAGCCTGTCGACGAGGCCATCCGGGTGGTTGTCGACCACCTCGCTGGCGCACCGCCGAGGTACTTCGACAAGCGCGCCTGGACTCCCACAATTCTGGTGAATACGGATGGGGAGTGTTACAGCCTCGGCGACCCCTACGGGGATCCCGCCTTCAGCCTCGGCAACCTCTTCACGACCCCGCTCACGGCCATCATGGCCGGGGAGCGCATGGAGCGATCCTGCCGCGCCGCCGAGGAGCGGATGGAGCTCAATTGCTCCCGGTGCAAGTACTTCGGGAGCTGCAGCGGGTATCCGATCGCCGAGGATCGCTCCAGCGGTCGCGAGACCCGCCAGGATGGCATCCAGGTCTGTGTCGTGGCGCGCGGGCTCCACGAGCACATCGAGCGGCGACTCCGGGAGGCCGCGATGGTCGGCGCGCACGGTCGGCTGCATCTCCCCGTTCAGACGGTGGCGAGACCAGTCGCCGCCGACGCCGCAGCCGCTTTCGCGAAGGAGGAGTTCGCCCCACACCAGCCACACCCGAGGTCCCCGTGACGGACGTCGTGATCGTCCGCGTCGCCTTGACGCGGAGCGCGTTCCTGCTCGACGCGGCCCGGACGGGCGTCTATCCCTACCGCCATGGAACGCTCGCCGCGCGTGCTCCGGTGTGGACTCGCCCTGATCAGCTCGCTCGCCCTCGCCTGTGTGTCGGGTTGTGGGAGGGATGCCGAGCGCACCTCGCCGGAGCACACGCCCGGCGCTGCTCAGGAAGGAAAGGCCATGTCGCTCTACGACTTCACCATGAAGACCATCGACGGACAGGACCGCTCCCTCGGTGACTACCGAGGCAAGGTGCTGCTCGTGGTGAACACCGCATCGGAATGCGGCTACACGCCGCAGTACGCGGGGCTCGAGGAGCTCCATGATCGGCTCAAGGATCGCGGCTTCGCCGTCCTCGGCTTCCCGTCGAACGATTTCGGCGCGCAGGAGCCGGGGACCGACGCCGAGATCGCCGCCTTCTGCTCCACGAAGTTCGGCGTCAGCTTTCCCATGTTCTCGAAGATCCCGGTCAAGGGGGGCAGCAAGCACCCCCTCTATGCCTTCCTCACGCAAGCCGCGCCTGCCGGTGAGGTGAAGTGGAACTTCACCAAGTTCCTGATCGGCAAGGACGGGTCGGTGATCGCGCGGTTCGAGTCGTCCGTGGCGCCGGACGACCCGAAGCTCACGCAGGCGATCGACAAGGCGCTCGGCGGGTGACCGAGCCACCGGCCTGACGAGGCGGCCGTCAATTGCAGTCGAGGCACCTCCACTCGACCTGTCCAGACGCCGAGACCCCGAACCGCTGAGCGGTGTATTTCTCGATATCGATCAGGTACCCCGACGGCTGCGCGTTCCGCGTGCAGCACCCGCTGCAATCGGAGTCGGAGCACATGTCGTATACCTTGACGTCGATCTCCTTGCCATTCTTTCGAAGGCGCAGGGTCTTGAGCTTGTACCTCTCGAAATCCTTCGAGTGCACCGCGGCGATGTTGTTCTCTCTGACCCAGCTCTCCGGCTGCTTTCCGTCGAGCGCCGCGAACTGACCGGCCCACGTGCACCCGTTGTACTCGATGCACTCCTCGCTGCCGGGGTCGGGGTAAGACTCGAATTCCGTCAGGCTGGCCGTCTGCCACACCACGCCCGAGCCGCCGCTACCGCCGCCCCCCGTGGTGCCGCCGCCACCCGTCGTGCTGCTGCCGCCCGTGCCCGTGGTGCTGGCGCCGCCCGTGGTGCTGCCACCGCCCGTGCCCGTGGTGCTGGCGCCGCCCGTGCCTGTCGTGCTGCCGCCGCCCGTCGTGCTGCCGCCGCCCGTGCCCGTGGTGCTGGCGCCGCCCGTCGTGCTACCGCCGCTGGAGCAGCTGGTGTCGCGGAGCTCGACTCGGGACGGGGTGAACGAGGACACCGAGTCCGTGGAAAAATTGAGCGTGAATGACGCGCCGCGGGCGATGGACACGTTCGATGTCCTCGAATAGGTGCATCGGGAGCCGGCTTGTGTGTGGGTCCAGCCCGGCTCGTGATGATCGCACGTGACACCGCCCGGCACGTCGAAGGCGACAGTCGGCCTCTTCAGCGCGCTCGCGCCCGTGTTCTTGATCTTGATCGTCCCCCAGTACTCCGGGGCTCCTTCGTACGCGTTCGTCGTGACCGCATACGAACAGGCTGCAAGATTCTGGTCCTGCTCGCCCATGTCTTCGGCCGTGGGGCTCGTGTCGGCCGAGCATGCTGCGAAGCAGAAGGCTGCTCCCGCAGACGCGGACGCGAACGCAAGCTGAGCCGCCCGCAGACCTCGGATTCGATTGATGCGCATACGGCGATCCTTTCCTGCGTGCATCGGCGACAGGCCATGATGTAATGACATGTCCTCCCCCTCAGCGCCGGACACGTGGGATGGGTAGCACTGCCGCGCTGGGCTGTCGA
Source organism: Sorangium sp. So ce117 (assembly GCF_051524395.1). Taxonomy (NCBI): domain Bacteria; kingdom Pseudomonadati; phylum Myxococcota; order Polyangiales; family Polyangiaceae; genus Sorangium; species Sorangium sp. So ce117. The sequence goes on along the minus strand of NZ_CP150309.1, from coordinate 11,881,039 downwards.
GACGAGGAGGCCGGGATTTGCAGCCAGGCGCCGCGTGAGCCCCTGGATACCCCGCGGATGTGACATTCGCTCGTCATCCTCGTCGCGTCGTCACGTGAAGGGGATCAACCCACTTGCTCTGCCATTCAGCCTGCGACGGTTGCATCGGATCGCTCAACAGATCTGCCGGTGTTTATTTTATGTGGTCTCGCTGCACTCGCGTCGTCCACCCATCGCGGGTTCGCCCCGACCTCCCCGGACACGCTGTGCATTCAGGGCTGAAGGCGCAGCCTTGCGGTGACGGGGAGGTGATCCGACGGATAGAGGCCGTCGCACCGTCGCCACGGAGTTTTCTTGCTCTTGCCGTCGGCCTTCACCGTCACTAGCGTCTCGACTTCGCCAGCACACTCTCGCGCTCGGCCATGCCGAGCGATGAACGAAACCAGGGGGCCCGCCAATGATCGAATCACCACGCCTGCAGATGATCGACGGTCGCCACATTCCGCAGCTCGGGCTCGGGGTGTATCAATCGGCGCCCGGCGGAGAGACCGAGGGCGCCGTCCTCGAGGCGCTGCGCCTCGGCTATCGCCACGTCGACACCGCCCAGTACTATGGCAACGAGGCGGACGTCGGCAGCGCGTTGCGCAAGAGCGGCCTCGCGCGCGACGCGGTGTTCATCACGACGAAGATCGCGAATTTCAACCAGGGTCGTGACACGACGCTGCGTTCGCTCGAGCGCTCGCTCAAGGAAGCCACGCTCGACGCCTACGATCTCGTGCTCATTCACTTTCCCGTCACCGGCAAGCGCAGCGACACCTGGCGCGCGCTCGTCGACGCGCAGAAGCAAGGCCTCGCGAGGTCGATCGGCGTCAGCAACTACACCGTGCGGCACCTCGAGGAGCTCCTCGGCGAGAGCGCGGTGGTGCCGGCGATCAACCAGGTCGAGCTCAGCCCGTTCCTCGGGCAGGGCGAGCTGCGCGCGTTCTGCGCAAAGCACCGGATCCTCGTGCAGGCGTACAGCCCGCTCACGCAGGGCGTGAAGCTCGGGCACAGAGACATCGTCTCCGCGGCGACAAAGGCCGGGCGCACACCAGCGCAAGTGATGCTGCGCTGGGCCGTGCAGCACAGCTTGATCGTTCTGCCGAAGTCGGTCACCCCCGCGCGTATCGCCGAGAACGGCGCGATCTTCGACTTCGCGCTCGACGCCGACACGATGCGCACGCTCGACGGGCTCGATGTCGGCTTCCGCGCAAGCTGGGACCCGACGGACGTCCCCTGATCCACACCGTCAGCGAAAGGCGCTCAGCGGAAGGCCGCATGGGAGCATCGGCGCGCGCCGGCGAGCGCTGCTCACGCCGTGAGGGCGAGCGCGCGAGCGAGCTCGCGCAGCAGCGCGGCCCCGTCCCCCTCGTACGCCCGGCCATGCATGCAGGCGACCATGCGGGGGGACGTGGCGGCGAGCTTCTCGAGGAGCTGGGGCGCATCGCGGCCGTGCGCATAGTAATCCATCGACCGGCGCATGGCCTCGCTCGGCGCGAGGATGTCGTCGCGCGTGAGCGCGGTGTGGTCGGCGCCGGGCTGCGTGAAGAGATCGCCGCAGAGCAGCGTGGCGGTGGACTCCTCGAACAGGTAGCCGCACTCCCAGCCGTGCGGCAGGTGGGGCGCGTCGAGCCAGCGCACCCGGCGCTCGCCCAGCTCGAGGACCTCGCCCTCCTGGAGCGCCCGTGGCGCGCGGTCGAACATGTCCGCGTCGACCATCGCGGCGATCCGCCCGCACACCGGCACCGCCTGGGGCGCGGCATCGAGCAGTTCGTTCATGGCGCCGCACTCGTCCGACTCGCAGTGGGAGAACGCCACGTAGCGCAGCCGCTCGACCGGCATCACCCGCGCTATCGCCGCGCGCACCGCCGGGAAGAGGCGGCGCGAGCCGGTGTGGAAGAGCAGCGGCGCGTCGTCGACCAGGAGGTACTGGTTGAACGAGAACCCAGCCTTGCCAGTCCCCACCGGGGTGTGGAGCTGGTAAATGCCATCAGCCACCTCGGTGACCCGAGCCTCCATCGACGAATCCGCCATCTGCTCCTCCTCTCACGCCGCGCCAGGCGCCGTTCCGCACCTGCCACCGATCGCGCCGCCGCGAGCCGGCTGCAAGCGCAGGAAAGCCTGACTGTCGGGAGGGGGAAAGAAAAGCGAAACAATTCGAGGCACCGGAGCCGGGTCGCCGCGCCCCCTCGCGGCGCGGATCGATGCGCGCCGCGAGCGCCCCTGTCCCAGGTTCGACGCTCCGCCGATGGTGCGCTCTCTCGACAATTTGTCGATGTGTCGACCCGGCCGCCGCTCACGGACACGTCTTCGGGCGGACCACCGCATAGACGAAATCGTGGAATCCAGCTGCCACGAACCCACCGCCGGGGAGCGATGTGATTCCATTGATCCGGCTCGGCGTGCCGACATCACCTTCGTACTCCCAGCGCAGCTCCCCGCCGGTGTCGACGGAGAGCAGCCAGATCCGCTGCGTTCCTCCGTCCGTTCCGCGCGTCGCCCCGCCGAGGTGCAAGAGCCCCGTGCTCGGATCGTGCGAGATGGCGTGAAGCTCGGTGTCGAGCTCAGGGTGATAGGTTCTGGCCCAGATCACCGCTCCCTCGGCATCCAGCAGGAGGACATGACTCTTACCGACGCTGATCGCGGCGATCGCGATACGGCCATCGGGGAGGGCCGCGATGTCCTGTGGCCACGCTCCGCCGACCTCCTCCAGCACACGGTCGAACACCGGCGCCGTCTGCTCGGTGCTGCGGACGACGCGCAGGTAACCGGCGTGCGCGGTCAGCTGAACCACGTCACCTCCGGGCAGCAGCGCGGCCGCGCCCCGACTCCAGGACTGCGTGATCGCGGACCCGGGAGCGATCGACATGAACCGTTCGTGGACGATCTCGCCAGCGTCGTCCAGCCGCACCAGGCGCAGTCGAGGCGCCGCGCCCTCGGCCTCGGTGTCGTGGGTGGAGAGCACGTATCCCCCGGTCGGGTGCCGGAGCAGATCGATGTCGACGTGCGCGCTGAAGGCCGATGGTCCGAGCTGCCGGCTCGCCAGCAGCTGACCGGCTCCGTCGAGCCGACCGAGCCACAACCCCGTGCGGGACGGAGACGTCGGATCACCCACCTGGCCCGCGACCATGAGGCCCCCGTCCTCGGTCTTGGCGCCGGTCTTCAGAAATCCGCCGGGCAGGGGGATCGAGCTCCACACCACGTGGCCCGCCTCGTCGAGCTCCGCGACCCCCCCGTTCGCTGGTGCTCCAACCGCGATGAGCCGTTCCCCATCGACCGGAAGAAGACAGTCGGCGTCCATTCCCGAGGGCGCAAAGAACGATACCTCCATACCTTCAACGCAGCTCTCGGGCTCGCTCTCCACAGGGTCCGGTGGTTCGCTGTTCACAGAGCCCGAGGAGTCGACATCTTCAGGATCCGGTGGCTCGACATCTTCAGGACCCGGTGGCTCGACGTCTTCAGGACTCGGTGGCTCGACATCCTCGGAGCCAGGCGGTTCGACATCGACAGAGCCCGGCAGTTCGACCGTGACTTTGCCACAGCCCGCAATCATCGCGAGCGCGACGAGGGAACCCGCAGGGAAAACAGTGCGTCCCGAGTTGGTCTTCATGAAGCGCCTCCTGGAATCAGCGTGCACTACGTTCAAGGATGGCGTGAACCTCGATGACATCGAGTTGTTCTGAGCAAAAGCGCCCGGCGGGCGATCATGCCGGGCGCACGAGCGGAGCGAGCCCCTCGTGGAGAGCTTCTATGCGGCGGCGCGAGGGGGTGGCGCTCGGCGAGCCCGCCTGCGGCGCGCGCCGAGGAGCAGCGCGAGCCCGGCGGCGGCAGGCTGCCAGCTGGAGCCCGAGCCGGACGCGCTGCAGCCGCTGCTGGAGGGCGGGGTCGTGGCGGGATTCACGTCGCTCGCGCCGGCGCTCCCCGCGCTCGTGACAGCTCCGCCGTTGCCGGTTCCGGCGCCCCCCTCGCCAGCATCAGCGCCTCCTGCGCCAGCGTTGGCGCCACCATTGCCGGCGCCAGCGCCTCCTGCGCCGGGGCCGCCATTGCCGGTGTCTCCAGCGCCGGCGCCTCCCTCGCCGCCGCCGGCGCCGCCGTTGCCAGCGCCTCCTGCTCCAGCGCCACCACCTCCAGCGCCAGCGCCTCCTGCTCCAGCACCAGCGCCGCCATTGCCGGCGCCAGCGCCTCCCTCACCACCGCCGGCGCCTCCCTCGCCAGCGCCTCCTGCTCCAGCACCAGCGCCGCCATTGCCGGCGCCAGCACCTCCCTCGCCACCGCCGGCGCCTCCCTCGCCAGCGCCTCCTGCACCAGCGTTAGCGCCGCCATTGCTGGCGCTAGCGCCTCCCTCGCCACCGCCGGCACCGCCCTCGCCACCGCCGGCACCCCCCTCTCCAGCGCCGCACTCCGCGCTGCTCGATGGAGCTCCGGCGCACACTCCAGCGTCGCAGGAATCGCCGAGCGTGCACGCGTCGCCGTCGTCACACGGGACGCCGTGGGCAGGCGTGCACACCCCGTCCACCGTGCCCCCCGCCGCGATGGAGCAGGCGCTGCACTCACCATTGCTGCACGCCGACGCGCAGCACACGCCGTCCACGCAGATCCCGGTCGCGCATCGCGTGGCGGTCGAGCAGGGCGCGCCGTTCGTCAAGGCATCGCTGACATACACGACGGCGCTGTCTGTGCTGACGCCCTCGCGCGGCGACCAGAGCCCCCTGTACCCACCCGCCACGAGGACTCCGCCGTCATCGAGCGACGTGGCGGAGTGATAGCCTCGCCCAGTTGGGATCTTGCCGCCCGGCGACCACGCGTCCGTGACCGGATCGTAGAGCTGGACTCGATCGTAGGTGTCGTGGGCGTGCAAAAGATAGAGCAAACTGCAGCTGGTCCCTCCCCAGGGGTACGCGTAGAAGATCTCCTCGATGCCTCCGCTGATCATGACCTGGCCGTCGGGGAGCCGCGCGGCCGCCTCGCCGAGCACGCCGAGCCCGGCCACGTAGGTCCCGTCATCCCACGAGCCCGTCGCGGGCGTGTCGCCCCACTTGCCCGGCGCCGCGGTCCACGCATCCGCAGCAGGATCGTAGACCTCGGCGGCGCCTGCGAGGCCCGTGACGAGCACGCGTCCGTCGAGGAGCAGCGTCGCCGTCAGCCAGCGAATGCGGTCGAGCGGCGCCGCAGCCGACCAGGTCGCCGTCAGCGGGTCGAAGATCTCGACGGCGCCCGCGGCCGGCCCGGACGTGCCGCCCGTGACGAGCACGCGTCCATCGAGCAGCCGGGTGGCCTGGTGACCGGCGCGGACACCCTGCATGGGGGGTCCTGGGGCCCACGCGTCGGTCGCCGGGTCGTAGATCTCGGTGCTCTCCGTCGCCGTGGACCCGGCCCCTCCGCCGGCGAGGAGGACCCGCCCGTCGTCGAGCAGCGTGGCCGTGTGGCTCGCCCTCGTCATCGACGGCGACGAGGCCGGAAGCCATGCATCGAGCGCGGGAGCGTAGATCTCGACGCCCGGGCCCCCGGCCTCTCCGCCGATGACCAGCACCCTCCCGTCCGCGAGGCGTGTCGCGGTGTGACCGCCGCGCACAGCAGCCATCGGCGCGGCCGCCAGGAACGCGCCCGTCGCGGGATCGTAGATCTCCGCGCTGCCAAGCGGCGTCGTCGGGTACTTCGGATCGCAAAAGATCCCCTCGTCCAAGCCCAGGAACCCCCCCGCGATGAGGACCCTGCCGTCGTCCAGCGAGGTCGCCGTGTGCTCGGCGCGCGCCGTGATCATCCTCCCGGTCGCCACCCACAGCGGGTCCACGAGTACGGCCTCCTCGGGCGGGGCGTCGACCCAGAGCGAGAGCGTCGAGCCCTCGGCGTCGAGGCGCGTCGAGACCTTTCGGCCCCCGCGCGCGAAGGCCGACGGCGCCGTCACGGCGAGGCGCGCGACGCCGGCCTCGTCGGCGAGCTCGATCGCCGCGCCGCGCCGCCGCAGCGTCGCGCCCTGAACGGACCACGCGGCGACCGGCGCGTCCGGCCGGAAGGTGCCCGGCCGGAGGAGGAGCCACTCTTCGTATCCCCCGTGCGCCGCCGTCCAGAAGGAATACCCACCTTCATGCGCATAGGCGACGGCATCCCCGCCGGCGATCTCCTGAGTCCCCACGAGCCGCCCGGCGCCGAGCCCCCTGCGCTCGCGCACGCGCACGCGAAAGCCGTCCGGCAGCTCGATCCGGATCTCATCGCTCCCGTGCTCGGGCAGGTGGACGACGAGCCCCAGCGACGACGACCCGCTGCCCCGCGCGGCCTCGCCGCGCGCCGCCGTCACGGAATAGCCGCGCTCGCCGCGCGCCAGGGCGCCGCCGGCGGCGAGCACCAGCCCGGCCTGCTCCGGGAAGAGGGCGCGCAGCTCGGCCTCGGCGGGGTCGAGCTCGTCCTGCATGCCGCTCGCGCAACCGGCGGAAAACACGGCGGTGAACGCCACGAGGCAGAGCCGGAGCGCGGTCCAGGGCCCCGCGCCGCGGCGGTGAGCCGGCGCGGCGCAGGGCCGCCGCAGCGCGCGCGCCTCGGGCTCGCGGGAGCGGGGCGGGCGCCGCGCACCGCCACGTGACGGGCCGCCGGTGGGAGATGCAGACGGTCGCACGGCCGACGTGGGGTCATCGAAGCAATGCATACGGCTGCTTCGATGCGTCCGCTCGGCCGGCATTCACGCCGGGCACCGGCTCGACGTCACGGCGCGCTCCTTGACAGACACTCTCGATACGAGACCATCCCCCGGTACCTCTCAACCAGGAGGGAGCCCATGTCCCTGACACGCACCGTGAAGGACACGCCCGGATTCACGTCACTTGAGGCCAGGTAATCCAGCAGGACGCCGGCCGTAAACCGTCACCGTCCCGGAACCGGCCCTGGAAGCATAACCGGCCCCCGCACAGCCCGATCCTCCCGCGCCCGATCCTCCCACGCCTGCGCACGATCCTCCCACGCCCGCGCCCGATCCTCTCGCCAGATCGTTCGCAGCCTCCATCGCGTCAGGCGCCCGACACTTTCGTGCTCGCATCCGCCGCGCTCTGACCTGCCCGCGACCCGCATTCACCGCGTGTTACAAGGCCGCGTGCACTTCACCATCTCGCACGAGCTCGACGCGCCGCTCGACGCCGTGGAGCTCGCCGTGCTCTCGCCGGACCTCGGGCCTCGGCTCGCCACGCGGGTCGCCTCCCTCGAGAGCGTCGTGACCGTCGAGCACGCGCTCCGCGACGGGGAGCTGCTCCGCGTCCTGCGCTTTCAGGCGAGCGCGCCGCTGCCGATCTTCCGGAGCTACCCCGTGGCGAAGGACGCCATGTCCTGGGAGGAGCGCTCGACGTACCGCCTCTCGGACCACGCCTCCACGTGGCAGGTCAGCCCGAAGGAGCAATGGCGCAGCTACTTCCGCTCGGCGGGGACGTACCGGCTCGAGCGCCTGCCACAGGGCCGCACCCGCCGCCGGGTCGATGGCGACATCCAGATCCGGCTGAACCTGCTCGGCCCGCTCGTCGAGCGCCTCGCCCTCGCCGAGGTCCAGCGGACGTACGACGCGGAAGCAGATACGCTCAGGGAGCTCCTCCGCGCATGAACAACCTACCCCGCCCCCAAAGCCCCGCCCGCTCCCCGCGCCCCGCCCGGCTGGGGCGGCTCGCCAGCATCACGCACCCCGCCAGCGCCGCTCGCCCGGCCAGCGCCGCTCGCTCCGCCGGCGTCGCCGCCGCGCTGCTCGGCCTGTGCGCGGGCCTCTGCGCGCTCGCGGGCGCGACCGCCGCGCACGCCGCGCCGGCCGACGGCCCCTCGCAGCCGCTCCCCGATCCCGGCAAGCCCGTCGCCAGCAGCGACGACACCTCGGCCATCGCGGTGAACCCCGCGAACCTCTCCTTCCTCCCGGGCCACGAGCTCCGGTGGACCTGGGTCCACACGGGCTCCGCCTCGCCGCTGCCCGCGCGTGGCCACTCGATCGCGCTCGGCGTGCCGCTCTGGTACGTGTCGACCGGCCTGCGGTTCGACTTCATCGACCCGCCCGACGCCGCGCCGGCGCCGTTCGACAGCCCGTCGCGCTGGGTCCGCTGGGGGCTCGCCCTCGACACAGGCCCCACCTTCGCCTTCGGCACGACGCTCGGCTGGGGCAGCTCCGACGCGCCCGCGCTCGACGGGTACTTCTCGCTCACGAGCGGCGTCACCCTCCGGCCCTCCACCTGGCTCTCGCTCTCGGCCGTCGCGCGCGACTGGAACCGCCCCGAGAACCGCCTCCGCGAGGCCATCGAGCGCAGCTACGACTTCGGCGTCGCCGTGCGGCCCGCGGGCGGCAGGCGCGCGCTCGAGATCGGGCTCGAGACCTCCTACGTCGAGAACAGCGACCCCGACGAGAGCGGCACCTGGACGCCCCGGGCGACCCTCGGCCTGCGCGTGCCCTACGTGGGCACGCTCCGGGGCGACGTGGCGCTGCGCGACCTCACGGCCGACGGCGGCCCGAAGATCGCCGCCATGGCCGGCCTCGACGTCAACGTCGACGAGCTGCAGGTCTCCGCCGGCGGCGTCTTCGGCAACGCCATCACGAAGAGCGGCACCGGCTTCTACGCCGGCGTCGCGCTCCGCAGCTTCTCCGAGCGGGGCGTCCAGCTGCCCGCGCGCGTCGTCCGCGTCCGCCTCGACTCGACCCCGGGCGTGCGCAGGCACACGCGGCTCCTCCAGCGGCTCTGGCGCCTCGCCGAGGACCCGGAGGTCTCCGGCGTCGCGCTCGTGCTCCGCGCGGAGCCCGCCAGCTCGCTCGCCCACGCCGAGGAGGTCTCCGACGCGATCCGCAACCTGAGGAGCCACGGCAAGAAGGTCCTCTGCCACCTCGAGGACGCCGGCGGGCGCTCGCTCCACGTGTGCTCGAGCGCCGACGCCATCGCCATGAACCCCGCGGGCGGGCTGCGCTTCGCCGGCATGTCGTCGAGCTACTTCTACTTCGGCGGCCTCCTGAAGAAGCTCGGCGTGCAGGCCGACATCGTCCGCATCGGCTCGCACAAGCTCGCCGCCGAGCAGTTCGCGCGCGAGACCAGCACCCAGGTCGGCAAGGACGACCACCAGGCGCTGCTCGATCAGCTGAGCGGCGCCTTCCTCGCCGAGGTGAGCGCCGGGCGCCGCATCCCCGTCGAGGAGCTCAAGCGGCGGATCGCGCGCGGGCCGTTCCTCGCCCAGGAGGCGCGGCAGAGCGGCCTCGTCGACCAGCTCGCCTACGACGACGAGCTCGGCCGCGTCGTCGACGAGGTGATGGGGCGCGCCTCCCGCGTCGTCGACGACGACCCGGGCGACGAGGCGCCCGAGCGCTGGGGCCGCTCGCCCAAGGTCGCGCTCGTCTACCTCGACGGCGACATGATCGACGGCGAGAGCCGGTCGATCCCGTTCGTCGGCGTCAAGCTCGCGGGCTCGTACACCGTCGCGGGCGCGCTGCGCCGTGCGCGGGAAGACCGCAGCGTCCGCGCCGTCGTGCTCCGGGTCGAGACCGGCGGCGGCTCGACGCTCGCGGCGGACGTCATCCTGCGCGAGGCGATCCTCACCGCGCGCGTGAAGCCGCTCATCGTCTCGATGGGCTCGTCGGCCGCGAGCGGCGGCTACTACGCATCCGTCGCCGGCGCCCCGATCTTCGCGAGCCGCTCGTCGATCACCGGATCCATCGGCGTCTTCTACGGGAAGGCCGACGTCACGGGGCTCCTGCAGAAGCTCGGCGTCAGCATCGAGACGTTCCGCTCGTCGCCCCGCGCCGACGCCGAGTCGCTCTACAGGCCGTACACCGACGACGAGCGCGAGCAGCTCGGCGTCAAGGTGAAGCAGTTCTACGATCGGTTCGTCGCCCGCATCGTCGAGAACCGCCACATGAAGGCCGAGGAGGTCGACGCGCTCGGGCGCGGGCAGGTGTGGACCGGCGCCCAGGCCCTCGATCGCCGGCTCATCGATCGCCTCGGCGGGCTCCGGCAGGCGATCGATGAGGCGCGCCGGCTGGGCCAGCTGCCCGACGACGCGCCCATCCAGTCGCTCCCCGAGGAGGACACGTCGCTCCTCGGCTACGCCCTCAGCCTTGTCGGCTTCTCGGCGCAGGCCCAGGGCGAGCTGGCGAGGGCGACCATCCCGCCCGTGATGCTCGACGCGGCGCGCGCCCTCTCGCCGTTCTTCGTGTTCGGCGCGGACAGGCCGCTCGCGCGCAGCGAGTTCGCCGGCGAGATCTCGTTCGGCGTCCCGACGACGGCCCGCGAGGACGAGCCCGGAGGATCCGCGCCGCCGGCGTCGCCTGCGTCGAAGGAACGCTGAGCCCATGGAGGAGCTCGAGCCCGCGTCGCCCACGACCGCCGAGCCCGCGGAGCAGGCCGGGCCCGCCGCGCCGCCGCTGCTCCACGCCCGCGCGGCGCGCATCGCCGTGGACGACGTCGTCGCCATCGACGCGCTCACCGCGGCGACGCGCGGCGAGCGCGTGCTCTGCGCCGGCGACGCGGGCGCGCTCTTCGCGGCGCTCACCGGCGTCCCGTTCTCGGCCCTCCGGAGGCCGACGCAGGCCGGCGCGGCGGACGACGCGCGCGGCGGGGCGCCCGGGGAGGCGCGCGTCGTCGCCGGGCGCCTCGAGGTCGCGGGCCGCGACGTGGCGCGCTCCGCGCACCGCGCGGCGAGCGGGGCGGCGCCGCTCGATCCGCCGCTGCCGCTCGCGTGGACAGCGGACGCCTACGTCGGCTGGGGCGCGCGCCTCGCGGGGGCCTCGCCGCGCGCGGCGGCCGAGATGGTGGCCCCCGCCCTGGCCCGGGTCGGCCTCGCGGCCTCGCGGAAGCGCGCGCTGAGCGCGCTCGCGCTGCCCGAGCGCCGCGCGCTCGTCCTCGCCCAGGCCATCGTGACCGCGCCCGACGTGCTGATCGCCGAGGATCCGCTCGTCGGCCTCGACGGCGCCGCGGCCGCCTTCGTCCTGGCTGCGCTCGCGGGCGCCACCGAGGGCCGCGGCGCGCTGCTCACGGCCGCGCGGCTCGACGTCGAGGGCCCGCGGGGCGCCCTGGTCCGCGGCGCCACCGACGTCCTCGTGCTCGCGGGCGGCGAGCTCGCCTTCTCGGGCACGTTCGCGGAGATCGCCGCCGGGAGCCGCCTCTACGCCCTCACCGTCCGCACCAACGCGGAGCTCCTCCGCGAGGAGCTCGCCGCCCGGGGGATCGCGCTGCGGGGCGGGCCGGTGCGCTTCGCCGCCGCGCTGCCCGAGGGCGCGACCACCCGCGACGTCGTCCTCGCCGCGACGCGCTGCCGCGCCGCGATCGTCGAGCTCACCCCCCTCTTCTGACCTGCCGCCCGCCGTAGTACCGTGGGCGCGATGTCATCCGAACCCGCCGCGAACAAGCCGACCGCCGCTCAGGTCACCCCGGGCGGCCCGCCTCCCGGAGGTCGACTCGCCGTGCTCACCGCCTTCGCGGTGGGCGCCTCGTGGATCCCGGTCCCGGTGCTGCCCGCGCGGATGCTGCTGCGCATCCGCGGGGCCATCGTGCAAGACACCGTCGCCCGCCACGGCCTCAGCCTCACCACCGACGCGCGCGCGCTCCTCATCGAGCCCGGCTCGGAGCAGACCCCGCTCCGCAAGGCCGCGCAGCTCGTCACGAAGGAGGTCCTCCGGCGGCTCAACCCGGCCCTGGCCCTCGCGGCGGCCGCGCGCGGCCTGGAGGTCTACGCCCTCGGCCACCTCCTCGACCGCTACATCACGCGCTTCCGCCGGAGCACCGCCGTGCGCGTCCACGCCGAGGAGGCGCGCTGGGTCCGCGACGCCGTCGATCGCGCCGTGCGCCGCGCGCTGTCCCCCTCCCTCCAGGCGAGCTTCACCGTCCTGCCGAACGGCACGGAGGACCTGCGCGACGAGTTCACGCGCTGGATCGACGCCTTCCTGCTCGCGGGCGCCTCCGTCCCCGAGTACATCGAGCGCCGCCTCGACGCGGCGTTCGACGAGATCGCCGCCGCCGGCATCCCCCATGACTGACACCGAGGACCGCACCGCCACGAAGGGCGGCGCCGCGGGCCGCGCCGCGGCCGACGCCGCGCCGGAGCTCGATCCGCAGGCCGCGCGCGCCGCGCTCCGGCGCTGCCGCCGCATCATCGTCAAGATCGGCTCGAAGAGCCTCTCCGGCGACGCCTGGGACCGGCTCGCCGCCGAGGTGGCCGCGCTCCGCGGCCGCTCCGGCCGGAGCCTCGTCATCGTGTCGAGCGGCGCCATCGCGCTCGGCGTGGCGAAGCTCGGGCTGAAGTCGCGCCCGAAGGACATGGCCTGGCTCCAGGCCGCCGCCGCCGCCGGCCAGAGCGTGCTGATGCAGCGCTACGAGGAGGCCTTCGGCAAGGTCGGCCTGCTCGTCGCGCAGGTGCTCCTCACGCACGCCGACCTCGCGGACCGCACGCGCACCAACAACGCAAGGAACGCGCTGGCCGCGCTGCTCGAGGCGGGCGCCATCCCGATCATCAACGAGAACGACGCCGTCGCCGTCGAGGAGATCAAGTTCGGCGACAACGACCAGCTCGCGGCGATGGTGACCCCGCTCTGCGAGGCCGATCTCCTCATCCTCCTCTCGGACGTCGAGGGCCTGCTCGACGCCGACGGGCGCCGGGTGCCGTTCGTGCGCAGCGTCGCCCGCGAGGCGCGGCACCTCGCTGGCGCGTCGACCTCCGGCGTCGGCACCGGCGGCATGGCCAGCAAGGTGGAGGCCGCCCGGCGCGCGACGCTCGCGGGCTCGCACGTGGTCATCGGCGCCGCCCGCGAGGCGGGCATCATCACGCGCATCGTCTCGGGCGAGGACGTCGGCACCCTCTTCGCCGCCGTCCCGCAGCGGCTCAGCGCGCGCAAGCACTGGATCGCGTACACGCTGCGCCCGCGCGGCGCCATCCTCGTCGACCGGGGCGCCGCCGAGGCGATCGGCTCGAAGAACCGGAGCATCCTCGCCGTCGGCGTCCTCGGCGTGCGCGGCACCTTCCTCCCCGGCGACGCCGTGGCCGTCGTCGACCCGGACGGCGCCGAGATCGCGCGCGGGCTCGCGCGGATGTCCGCGAGCGACGCCGCGCGCACCGCGCGGAAGAAGCGCGAGGAGGCCGGCGATGACGACGTCGTCGTCCACCGCGACGACCTGGTGGTGCTCCCGAGCGAGTAGCCCCGCGGCCCCGGCCGGGTGGGGAGGTACGTAGGTGCGCCGACCACCCGGCCCATGGCCAGCCATCGGGCCAACATCGGGCCAACCCCTGATTGCGCGCCGCTCGCGCTTCGCGGGAACCTTCGCGCCGCCCCGCTGTCGCTTGGGTTTACCGCATGTTGACCGCACGCGACTGCCCGTCACCGCCGGCCGCCGCCGACGGCCGGGGGTCCCTGCCGGTTCCTGGAGGTCGGGTGATGCGCTTCGGGTTGTTCGTCGCGAACGGCTTGGTTCTCGCGGGGGTCGTCTGGACGATCGGGCTCGGGCCGAGCGTCCGGGCGTCGCAGCTCCTGCCGTCGCGCGCCGCGGCGGGGGCCGACGAGCTCGCGGCGCTCGAGGCCCGCTACGCCGAGGGCAGGACGCCGGCCAGCGTCACCGCGCTCGCCGCGGCCTACCTGGAGCGCGATCAGCCCGGACTCGCCTCCTCGGCCCTCGACGCGGCGCCCGGCGAGGTGCGCGCCCTCCCGGAGGCGGCGCTCCTCTCGGCGCGGGCGCTCCTCCGCCGAGGCCGCGTCCAGGACGCCCTCGCCGCGTCCGAGCAGGCGTCGGCGGCCTGCGCGGCAGGCGCCTGCCCCGCGTGGCTCGCGGCGAAGTCCGAGCACCAGCGCGCCTTCCTCGAGCAGCTCGTCGCCGCGGGCGTCGAGGATCCGCAGGTCGACGCGGCCGCCGCCCGCGCCGCGCTCGACGCCTACTCGCGCAGCGCGAGCCAGGTGCGCCTCGTCGCGGTGCGCTAGCGCGGCGCGGGGAACATCGACGCACGCGCGAACGTAAGCGCAGGCGTAAATGTACAGAGCAGCTACAAACGAGACGGCGAGGCGGCTAGACGGCGAGATGGCGAGACGCGCAACGTGATCTGCGATCGTCGAGGCCGTATCCAAGCTTGGAAACCCTGTCGTTGTCGAATGACGGTCACCGCCTTATGCCGTAGTCTTTGGCTTTGCTCGGCGCGTTCGTACCGGGGGCGCTGTCCGAGAGAACAACCGGTTGCGCTTGGGAGGGTCTCCCTCAGGTGGAACAGCCGCAAGCTCGCACGCTGGGCGCCCTGGCGACCGCATGGACAGGGTTGTACCGACGCGGCGCCGCCGTTGCGGCCGCGCTCGCCCTCACCGTCGCCGCGGGCTGTGCGCGGCCGATCACCAACGCGGGGCTGCCGATCCCCGCGGCGAAGCCGGGCATGGAGCAGCGCCCGTTCGAGCTGCGGCCGCCGTTCGAGCTGGCGACGAACGAGGACGCGATCGTCCGGATCGTCACCGACGTGACGTGCACGGGGACGCTCATCACCGAGGACCTGGTGCTCACCGCGCACCACTGCGTCGCGGCGCGGGACGACAACGGCAGGACGCTGCGCCGCGATCAGGATCCCGAGGCGATCTTGATCGAGCTCGGGGGCGACCACCTGCCGTGGGGCGACGTGAAGGTCCGCGCGGTGGTGTCGCCGGACTGCGGGTACACGTCGGGCGAGGGCGACATCGCCATCCTCGTGCTGTCGCGGCGCCTCGTCGGGATCCCGACCCTCCCGCCGCGGATCGAGGCCGAGCCGGCCTCGAAGGAGCAGGTGACGCCCTACGGCTTCGGCCGCTGCGCGCTCTCGCGCGATCCGATCCACCTCGCGCCGCGGCTGGGCGGCACGATCGACGCCGTGAGCCCCGGGGACTTCGTCGCGACCGCCTCGATCTGCCCCGGCGACTCGGGGGGGCCGGCGCGCAGCGATCGGGGGGGCGACGTCGTCGGCGTGATCTCGTCGAGCGTGATGGACGGCGACGAGCGCACGACCGGGACCTCGTATTTCAGCCGCCTCGACGTGTGGCCCGAGCTCTTCTCCGCCGCCCGCGAGATCGCGGCGGGCGCGAGCCCGAGCGAGCTGCCGCCGTACCGGGGGTGCCTGCGTTGACGGCGCGGCGGCGTCGGCGAGCTTCGCTTGCCCGCCGCCCGCGGCCGGAGCTGCGCTAGGCTGCGCTGCGGCATGCGGAAGCTGTTCAACGGGCTGCTCTGGATCGTGGGGACCCTGCTGTTGCTCGGCGTCGTGCTCCGCGCGCTCGTCCTCGACGTCTGGGTGGTGCCGAACGACCCGATGCTCGGCGCCGCGCTCGCGCCGAGCCTCGCCCCGGGCGACGCGGTCGTCGTGCTGACGCGGGGCACGCCCGGCTTCGGCGAGCTGGTGCGGTGCCCGGATCCCGAGGCCCCCGGCAGCCACATCGTCGGCCGGATCGCGGGCTTGCCGGGCGACAAGGTCGAGGTCGACCACGCCGTCCTCCTCGTGAACGGGCAGAGCTACGACGCCGAGACGGCGTGCGCCGAGCCGAAGGTGAGCATCACCGACCCGGCCACGGGCAACCCGGTGCAGCTCTCGTGCGACATGGTGATGATGGGCCCCGGCCTCCACCCCCGGGCGACGGGGCGCAGGCCCCCGCTCGAGCGCCGCCGCCACGTCGAGGTGCGGCCCGACACGGTCTTCCTGCTGAGCGACAACCGGAGCTACCACGACGACTCGCGCGACTTCGGGCTGCAGCCGCGCGCCGCGTGCAACCAGCGGATCGTCTTCCGGCTCTGGGGAGGCGCCGGCTGGAGCGACGACCGGCGCCGCTTCACCTTCGTGCGCTGAGCAGGGCCGGCCGTCGGCCCGCCAGCGTCACCTCGAGCTTGACCCCTCCGCTCATCGACGTCTAGAACCGTGTTTCTCTCCACCCGGGTCAGGGACCCCGCGCGAGCAGCGGCCCGGGTTCCCCGTCCTGGCTCGCTTCATCGGTCGGAGGTCCGCCACGGCGGCCTTCCACTGGCGCGGGTCGGAGAACCGCGATCCGCGGTCCTCCAATGCACCGAGGAGACGTTTGCACACCGAGCAGAACGAGATTGGCATCGTCTGTGGCCAGTGCGACCTGTGGAGCCCGATGGGCACCGCGCGTTGCCCTGAGTGCGCGAACGACTTGGCCCTGTTCACGACGCGCCGGGCGAGCTCGACGACCACGCCGGCCCGGCGCTCCCCGACGCCCGCGGCCGGCAGCGCGAGCGCCCGGCTCGACCCGACGAGCGCGCGCGGTCAGGGCCGGGGCCCCAAGACCACCTCGTCCAAGAGCGATTTCGCCGAACTCTCCCAGGAGGAGCTGATGGAGCAAGCCCGTAACTACGTCTGCCGTTCCTGCTCGAGCGGTGTCCCCTCGGGCCACAAGTTCTGTGGGAGGTGCGGAACGGCGGTCCCGCCCGAGATCCTCAACGCGCAGACGCTGTTCTTCGGGGACATGCAGAACCCGGCGAAGGCGAAGCTGATCCTCATCCGCGGCGAGGGCATGGACGGCCTCTCGTTCCACCTCAAGGCGGAGCAGCACATCGTCGGCCGCAACGGGCAGCTCGTCTTCCCGGACGACCCGTTCGTCTCGCCGAAGCACGCGAACTTCTTCTACCGCGACGGCAAGCTGGTGGTGCGCGACGAGGGCTCGCTGAACGGCGTGTACATCCGCGTGCGCGGCACGATCGACATCACGCCGGGCGACACGTTCCTCGCGGGCGAGCAGCTCTTCCGGCTCGATCCGACGCCGCGCGCCTCCGACGGCCAGGATCCGGACGGGACCTTCTTCTACTCCTCGCCGAAGCACCCGAGCCCGTTCCGCCTGACGCAGGTGCTCCAGGGCGGCGCGGTCGGCATGACCGTCTGCGCGCGCGGCACCTCGCTGCAGATCGGGCGCGAGGGCGGCGACCTGAACTTCCCCGTCGACCTGTACATGTCGGGCTCGCACTGCCGCCTCGAGGAGCACAACGGCAAGTTCACGCTGACCGATCTCAACAGCCGCAACGGGACCTACGTGCGCATCAAGAGCGAGCGCGAGCTCGCTCACGGCGACTACCTCTTCATCGGCCGCAAGCTCCTGCGCGTCGAGCTCAACACGAACTAGAGCGGCCCGCGGGCGCTCCTCGCCCATGACCACCGCGCGCCCTGCCCTCGACGTCCTCCGCGCCGGCCCGATCGCGGCGGGCGCGACGCTGTGGCGCAGCCGCGGCCAGCTCCACGTGACCCTCGTCGCCAAGGCGACCTTCGCGCTGGTCCCCGGCGGCGAGGCGCGGCGGATCGCGCCGCTGGAGCTGGTGCGGAGCGAGGTCTACACGCGGGGCAACCCGATGAAGCCGCTGCTCGCGGCGAGCGAGCTCGCGCCCTGGCTGGCGCGCGCCGAGGTGGTGCTCACCGGGCACGCGTGGGCGCCGGGCGGGGCGCCGGTCCGGGGAATGGCGGTGCGGCTCGCGATCCTGCGCGCGGGGGCGGCGCTGGTGGACAAGCGCCTCGAGGTCATGGGCGATCGGGCGGGCGGCGCGGCGGCGGCGGCGCTGCCCGAGCCGTTCGTGAAGATGCCGATCGAGTACCAGCGCGCCTATGGCGGCCCCGGGGAGCCGGAGAACCCGCTCGGCGTCGGGGCCGGCGTCGACGAGCACGTGGGCGGCCGCGGCGCGCTGCCCAACCTGCTGCCGCCGGGCGGGGGGCGCGCGCCGGTCGGCCTCGGGCCGATCCCGCCGATCGTGCCGAGCCGGGCGCGGCTGCTGCGCGGGCTCGCGCGCGCCGAGCTGGAGGGGATCGCGTCGATCCCGGACGATTTCGACTGGTCGTACTTCCAGTCCGCGCCGGTGGACCAGCGGTTCGACCGGGTGCTCGGCGGCGAGGAGATCGTGATGGAGGGCCTGAGCCAGCACCACCCGGCGCTGGCGACGCGGCTGCCGGCGCTGCGGGCGCTGGCGACGATCCTCCTGCCGAACGGCGCGGCGCGGTGGCTGCCGCTCGTGGGCGACACGCTGATCGTGCAGCCCGACGCCGAGCGCTGCGCGGTGGTCTTCCGCGGGAGCTTCCAGGTGGCCTCGGAGGAGGTGCTCCCGGCGCTGCGCGCCGCCGTGGGCGTGGAGGTCGGGGACGAGCCCGTGCCGTGGCCGGACCTCAGCGAGGCGCCCGCGGGCGCGGCGGGCGCGGCGGCGGGGGAGAGCGCGAAGCGGACGGACTGGAGCTCCACGGTGCGGCTCGGCGAGGACGACGTCGTGGACGCGCCGGTGAGCGTCGCGGCGGCGCGAGAGCCGTCGCGCGGCGGGGCGCACCCGCTGGAGGGCACGTTCCCGCTCGATGACACGCTGCCGCCGGCGGGGAGCGAGCGGAGGCCGCGCGAGGAGCAGGCCGCGCCGCTCGTGAGGGTCCGAGGCCCGCGCCAGGACGACGCGGTGAGCGCGCCGTTTCCGATCGCGCCCGCGGGGATGCGCGGCGAGCGGGAGGGCGGCGAGCGCCCGAGCGCGCCGTGGGCGACGGGCGGCGCGTCGGCGGTCCCGGTGATCGCGTCGCCGCTGGAAGGGACGGTCGATCTGCGCGAGCCGGAGGCCGCGCCTGCGCAACGCGCAGACCCTGCGCCCGCGCCCGCGCAAACGGCACCGTCACCCGCGCAGACGGCACCATCGCCCGCGCTAGACATCACGCCTCCGCCTGCGCCCGTGGAGATCGCCACGCCTGCAGCTGCGCCAACGCAGGCCGCCGCGCCTGCGCCGGTGGCCACGCCCACGCCCGCGCGCGCGTCCGAGCCGCTGCCCGCGCCGGAGCGCGATCCGCAGGTCGAGCGTTCGCCCGAGCCACGCGCGCCGACCGCGGCGCCGTCCGCGCCGAAGCGGGAGCGGCCCGATCTCCTTGGCAGCCTGTACAAGCGCTTCCGCAAGGACTGAGCCGGAGCGAGGATGGAGGGACCACCATGTCGGAGGGAGCCGTGGTTCGGGAGCGCGCCGCGTCCGCGCGCGCCGAGGAGTACCTGGGGCCGGCGCACGTGCTGGAGGCCCGCGGCCAGGCGGTGATGGTCGAGCTGCCGGACGGCGAGAGCGGAGAGGCGACGATGGCGCTGGCGCTCCCGTATGCGCCAGCGGTGGGCGACGTGCTCCTCGTGATCGGCCGAGGCGCGCGCCTCTATGTCATCGGCGTCCTGCACGGGACCGGCAAGGTGACGCTGGAGCTCCAGGGCGACGTCGACGTCCGGGCCGCGGGCGGCGCGCTGCGCCTCTCTGGGGACCGGGGCGTGGAGCTCCGGGGGCCGGAGGTGGACCTGCACGGCGACAAGGTGCGGGTGTTCGCGGGGTCGATCGTGCAGAAGGCGGCGTCGCTCGTCCAGCGCGTGACGGACCTGTTCAGCCTGCACGCGCGCGAGAGCCACACGGTGGTGGACGGGTCGGCGACGACGAAGGCGAAGAGCGCGACGGTGCTGACCGAGGAGACGATGACGATCAACGGGAAGGAGATCCACCTGGGGTAGCCCCCCGAGGTGCGCCGCGGCCGGATCATGACTTGAGGAAATCCCTTGCAGCTTCCTGGCTGGGAAAGCCCACACCGATGTTCGTGATCTTGTAAGACCAACCGCCTTCAGCGCTGCCTGTCCAGCTCGCTGGATCGATCGTGATCAGATGGTGATTGTTCTGCTGATCCCGGGCATACAGCTTCCCGCCGTGCTCGCCAACGTAATAGACCCAGTGATTGCCGGAACGAGCCCTGTTGCTCCACGTGACGCCGATCGCCACGGGGTACCCCCTCTCGGTCGCCTTCGCCAGCGTGCCGCCCCACCCCGCGGAGTAGGCCTGACCGCGCGTGAGCCCGTATCCGCAGAGGTTCTTGAATGCCTGATCGCTGTTTCCTCCGAGCCGATGCCCGATCTTCTTGAGGATTTCGCTCACGTTCGGCAGCTGCCCAGTGTGGAGCTGGTAGGCACACAGGGGTGCATAGACGGAGCAGCTGATATCGCCGCGGGGCTGATTGATGGTGCTCCGGGGAGGCTCAGAGGGCGCCGTCGCGCCAGATGGCCCGCCCTCGCTGATCGAGGCGCGCGGCGCTTCATCGCGCTCAGGAGCCATTGAGGTGGTGCTCGTCGACTCGCTCCAGTACTGCTGCGTCAGCGCCGCCGCGACCTGCTCGGACATTCCCGTGCCGTCGCCTGCCGCGTCGGACCTCGGGGGCGATGTTCCGGCGCCCGGCGGAGCGCTCGCGGCGGCCGGCGAAGGGACCTTCGGGACGGCCTTCGGTGCAGCCTTCGGAGCGACCTTCGGGACGGCCTTGTTCGGGACGGTCGCCGCCGTCTGGCGACCGGTGACCCGCTTCGTGGGCGTGTTCGCTGCCCCGGGTCGCGTTTTGCTCGATCGACTGTCCTCCATCAAAGCCTCGCGGCCGGACGATAGCGCCTCGCCTACACGGGCGTGAAGCCGCCTGACATGACCATGATATCCAAGGCCGAGAGCCCGCTGGCGTCAACCAGCGCGGTGATCGTTGTTTGCTGGTAGGTCGACGTGTCGTTGGGCCGATCCCAGAGGCTGATGACAGCGTTCCCGCCGAGCGACAGGGCTACATGGGTCTCCACGTCCCTGAAGACGAGGACGTCTCCTGGCGCGGGCAGGTGGCCCTGCTCAACCAGGTCGTAGAGGGGCGTCGCCTCCCCGAACAGTATGGAGAGCGCATCGCCGAGGCTATTCCCTTCGCTGCCGCCGTACCGCCTGTAGATGGCGGCGACCCGCTCCCTGTCGATCACACTGCCTGTCACGGCCGCGTACAGGACGGCCTCGAAGCAGTTGAACCGGGCGGACGCTTCGTCGATGGCGTCGTCGTCGAGGAGCCAGCGCGTGAAGTCCATCTTCCCCCCGTGAATCCACGTGAAGCGTCCCCCGAGCGCCACCGCCCGGTCGGCCAGGGCCTGGTTGCCTCGGTCGGAGCGTGGCGGGAGCTCCGCGGAGCGCAGGGCGTCGAGCACGAGCGCCATGCGCCGGTCGGCGAGAAAATCGGCCACGTCGGAACCGCTGTCCCAAAGCTCTTGGACCTGATCGATGGTCCTGAACTTGAGATCGTACAGCTCTCCGAGGTCGTCGGCATTCACGACGTCGCGGTATATTCGCTGCCAGTTCTCTTCCAGATAGCCCTCGCCGCCCTCGCCCTGGAGCTGATCCAGGTGCCCCTCGAGCGCCTGCTTCAGGATTTCAGCAGCGCCGCTTTCAGGGGAGTCGCCGCCGTGCTCATCGTCCGAGCTGTAGTAGCGGTCGACGAGCGCCGAATTCATCGCCGCGCGCTGTCCGGGCTCCGAGACGCGCACCGGGACGGGCTCTGGGACGCTGAGATCTTCCTCGCCAGATTCGAAGCCGGAGGCGTGCTCCTTGCCTACGCCCGATGAGGGGATGGTCGGTGGCTTGCCACGAGCCGCAGTGGCACGCTGCGTCGGGCTCGACGCTTTCCTCTTCTGGGGAGGCGAATTAGGCATCCCGGTAGCTAGCTGGGGAAAAGGAGGGGGCCGAAGGATATCAGCCCGGACCCGCTCTGCACGGTCCCATCGATCTTTACGTAGCCCGTGTGATCCGCGTCATCGTCCTTGCGCCTGTGGATGGTGCACTTCGTGTCCTTGATCTGCGTCTCGTCGGGAGGGTCCTCGCCCGAGGCGCCTGCGTCACAGTGGAGGAAATACCCACCCTTCCGAGCACGGGAGTGCGTGAACTTGATCACCCGCTGATCCTTGGTCGCGCCCTCCGCCCTGTCGGTGTAGGTGCTGAGCCAATCGGTCTCGGGGAGCACGCCGAGCGAGGGGAGGATGTGGACATCGACGCCCTCCATATCGGCGTACTCTTCGCTGTCCTTGACGTGTTCATCGTAGAATCGAAGGACGTGGTTCCGCCGGTAATCGTTGCACACCTCGGTCGCGAAGGTGAGGCCGCGCAACCGGAAGAGCGCCCTCGTGTCCCTGGAGGCGTCGGGGTACACCGTTCCCCAGGTGCGCCCCTCGATCCTCTCGTTCCCGCCCGGCCATCGCTTGCAGTACACGCACTGCAGCTCGCCGCCGTAGAACACGGGGACGACGTTGAACACCTGCTTCTTGGTCGTGAAGTAACATGTCCCGGGGATGATCAGCACCCCGGGGTGCTCCTTGCTGTACTGCGCGATGCGCTTGAATGCTCTCCGGTGCTCCTCATCCGTCAGCGCCCCGCCATCCTGGTTCGAGAGAAACGCCTCCGGGGCCAGGAGTATCGGCAGCGTCCCGTCGTCGTCGCCTGCGCCGAGCTTGGCGGTGCGGTCGAGGCATTGCCCGAGCAGAGCGAGCCTCGCCTCCACAGAGCCGTTGCAGTCGTAGGGGTGCGTGAACGGGAGCATCGTCACCCGCGCCTGCGTCGGGCGATCGCCCGCGGCGCCGCACTCGAAGATCGCGGGGCGGGCGTCGTCGCGGAGATAAGCGCGCGTCATGGCGCTCCCCGGATCATCGGCCCGCGCGGGGGCGCGCGCCTTGGGGCCCGAGGGCTCCGGTCCGCCGTCGCTCATCGCTGGCAGCGAAGCCCCGTGACCATGGGTCGACGCCGTGATGGTCGGAGGATCACCGCCGAACGCGACCGCCCGCTTCTTGGGATTGCCACAGCACAGGAGGGCCCTCAGCCAGTTGGGCACGACATCACCCCTCCCCCGGCCCGACCCCCACGCCCTGCACCTCTGCCCCATCCGGCAGCGTCACCCGCACCGCCGTCATCATCCGCGCTCCCCGCTGGCCCGCGCAGAGCGCCTGCCCCACTCCCTTTCCGTAGGTCCTCTCCCCCGCGATCGCCGCCCGCCCGTGCGCCTTCAAGCACCCCGCGAACAGCTCCGCCGCCGACGCCGTCCCGCGGTTCACCAGGATCGTCACGGGCACCGAATACGGGTCCTCTTGCCGCGAGCGATAGATTACCTCGTCCCCGTCACCGTCCGTCACCGTCGCCACGACGCTTCCCGCCGGCAGGAAATCCCCCGCGAGCTCCACGAACGCCCGCAACTCGCCTCCCGGGTTGTCCCGTAAATCGATGACCAGCTCCCGCATCCCCTCCGCCTCGAGCGCCCGTATCGCTCGGTACACAAGCGCCGGCACCTCCAGCGAGAACGCCCGGATCCGGATCACCCCGATCCCATCGCCCAGCAGCGTGTGCGCCACGTTCCCCGCGCCGGAAATCACCTCCTCCGGCGCCGCCGCGCACGTGTAGAACACGTTCACCGCGCTCGGCACCAGCACCGCGCCCACCGCGTTGTTCCCGGCGTTCCCGGTCGTGGGACAGGTGAGGTTGATCGCCGGCAACCCCTCGATGATCACCTTGGAGTTGCCCGCCACATACGCACCGAAATCCATGTAGAGCGGGTGCGCCACCCCGGGCTCCATCCCGAAGGTCATCGGGATGGTCGTGCCGAGGTTCAGCGCGTTCATCATCGACACCTTCACCTTCACCGAGAAATTCACCGCCATCGCGTTGAGCGCGAAGTTCGGGTACGGAATCGGCACCACCACCGGCCCCACCGGCGTCAGGCACACGTCCGGAAACCCGATGTTCATCCCGGCGCCGTTGTTGCTCGCAGGCAGCACGCGTCCGCTCCTTTCGCTCTTATCGGGGCCGACGCGGGGGCGTGTACGCCTCCGCTTCCAGCCGGTCGACGTCCGTCCGGCGCGCGCCGAGCAGCCTCGCGCCGGAGAAGCGCGCGCCCTTGTCGTGGAGGGCGTGCAGGTTGGCGCCGCCGAGATCGGCCTCGCTGAAGTCGGCCTCCTCGACCCGCGCGTGCGACAGGTCGGCGCGCTCGAGGCGCGCCGAGAGGAAGAGCGCGCCGCGGGCCTCGGCATGATCGAGCATGGCGTCCCGAAGATCCGCGGCGGCGAGGTTCGCGCCGTCGAGATCCGCCCGGGTGAAGGTGGCGTACCGGAGCATCGCCCGCGAGAGCTTCGCCCCGCGCAGCGAGGCGCCGCCGAAATAGGCGGCCTTCGCCGCGACGTTCGGCAGGCTCGCGCCGTCCAGCGCGGCCTCGCGGAGCCTGGCCTGCGTCAGGATGGATCCCTCGAAATCGGCGCCGCGCAGGTTCGCCTTCGAGAAATCGCTGCCCATGAAATCGCAGTCGCGGAGGCTCATCCGCTCGAGGTTCGCCTCCATGAAGGCGCAGCGGTGCACCGTGAGGCCGGCGAACGAGACGGCGCGCAGATCCACGCCGGTGAAATCGACGCGGTCGAAGATCGTCTTGCCGAGCACGGCGCCCTCCAGCGCGGCCCCGCGGAGGAGCGCCTGCTGGAGCACCGCGCGCGTGAGGTTCGCGCGGGAGAGCCGCGCCCTGTCGAGGATGCAGCGGATGAGGCGCGCGGCCGTGAGATCGGCGCCCTCGAGATCGGCCTCGATGAGGATCACCGACTCCAGATCGCGGCCCGAGAGGTCCACGCCGCGGAGGATCGAGCGCGAGAGGTCACAGCCGAGGAGGCTCGCGCCCCGGAGGTCCGCGCCCGTGAGATCGCAGTCCGAGAGGATCGAGCGCTCGAGGCGGGCGCCGCAGAGGCTCGCGCCGCGCAGGTCGGCGCCGCGCAGCGAGCAGAGGGAGAGATCCGCGCCCGTGAGGTCGAGGCCGGAGAGATCCGCGCCCGAGAGGTCGGTCCCGGCGAGGTCCTTGCCCGCGAGCTCGGGCCGGCCGAGCTTTGCCTCGTCGAGGACGACGCCGTGCATGCGCTTCGGGAAGCGGGCGCCGCGAAGGTCCGCCTTGACGAAGACCGCGCGATCGAGCTCCGCGCCGTCGAGGTCCGCGCCGCCGAGATCGGCCCCCACGAAGGCGCAGGCCTCGACGCGAGCGCGGGCGAGGCGCGCGCGGCGGAGGTTCGCACGGGTGAACGAGGCGCGCGCGACGCGGGCCTCCGTGAGATCCGCGCCCTCGAGGTTCGCGAGGTCGAGGCGCGAGCCCTCGATCGTCGCGCCCGCGAGCCGGGCGCCGGACCAGTCCGAGCCCACCGCCTCGACCTCGGTGAGCGTCGCGCCGGAGAGATCGGCGCGGGCGAGGCGCTGGTACGACAGCTTCGCGCGGGTGAGCGTCGCGCCGGCGAGGCGCGCGCCCTCGAGGTTCGAGCCGAGCACGAGCGCGCCGTCCAGCGCGCAGCCCGCGAGGTCCGCGTCGCGCAGGTCGCACTCGACGAAGTGCGCGCCCGAGAGCGCGCTGCCCGCGAGCCGCGCGCCGCGCAGGCTGGTGCGGAGGAACTTGACGCGGGCGAGATCGAGGTTCGTGAGATCCCGGCCCGAGAGGTCGATGCCCTCGAGGCGGGCGCCGTGGAGCGGCGCGCCGGCGCGGATGCGCTCGAGGAGCTCCTCGACGTTCTTCACGTGCCCTCCAGGCTGGAGCGCCGCAGGTTCGCCCCCTTGAAATCGCAGCCGGCGGCGCTCGCGCCCTCGAGGCGGGCGCCGTACAGGCTGGCCCCGGCGAAGGAGGCGCCGTCGAGGCGCGCCTTGCAGAGGTCGGCGCCGAAGAGGTCGGCCTGCGCGAGGTCGGCGCGCTCGAGCGAGGCGCGGTAGAAGCGGCTCCCGCGCAGGACCGCGCACGCGAAGCGCGCGCCCCGGGCCGAGGCCCACGAGAGGTGCGCCCGCGGGAGGGACGCATACCGGAGGTCGGCGCCGTCGAGGTTCGCCCGGAGCAGCGCCGCGCCCTCGCCGCGCGCTTCCACGAGCGTCGCGCGCTCGAGATCGGCGTCGGTGAAGCTCGTGCGCGGCAGGGACGCGCCCGTGAGGTCCGCCTCTGTCGCGGAGGATCCGGCGCACATGCACCCGACGAGCGCCGCGCCCCGCAAGCAGGCCCGATCGAGCTTCGCCCCCTGGAGGACGGCGCCGTCGAGGTGGAGCTCCTCCCCGTCGATCTCGCGGAGGTCGGCCTCGTCGAGCAGCGCGCCGCGCCCCCGCGCCCTCGCCAGGCGGGCGCGGGTGAGCTCGGCGCGGGTGAAGATGGCCTGGTCGAGCGTCGCGCCGCGCAGATCGGCGCCCGCGGCGCGCGCGCCCGTGAGGTTCGCCTGGGAGAGGTCGGCGCCCGGGAGCGCGGCGCCCTCGAGGTTCGCCTCGAACAGCACGGCCCGCGAGAGATCCGCGTTCGAGAGGTTCGCGCCCGAGAGGTTCGCGCCCGAGAGGAGCGCGCCCGAGAGGAGCGCGCCGGAGAGGTCCCGGCCCGAGAGGTCCTGCCCGGAGAGATCGCGCCCCGAGAGGTCGGCGCCGGGGCCGGGCTCGGGCGGCGGCGCCGCGGCCTCGCCGGGGAGCCGGTAGCCGGGGACGATCTCGCGAAGGCGGGCGTCGCGGAGCAGCGCGTCGAGGCGCTCGACGCGCGCGTCGACGAGCGCCGTCCCGCGCGCGGCCGCGTCCCGCCGGAGCTCCTCGACGCGCGCGACGAGCGCGTCGAGCGCGCCGCCCATGGGGACGCGCGGCGTGCCCGAGGGCGCGGCCGGGAGGTACGCGGCCTGCCGCTGCGCCGGGAGCCGCGCGAGCGCCTGCGCGATGGTGCGCTCGAGGTCGACGCCCTCGGGGGTGCGCAGGGCCCGGAGCTTCGCGACGAGCTGCCGCACGCGGTCCTGCTCCGGCGCGTGCAGGCCGCCGAGCCGCTCGGCGAGGAGCTTCGACACCGGATCCGCCTCGTCCGCGGTCGGCGGCCGCGGCGCGCCGTCGCGGACGAGGTCGTAGGCGTCGCGCACCTCCGGCGGGAGGTCCTCGAGGCCGCGCGGATCGCGGGCGAGCTGGGCGAGCGTCTCCCGATACTGGTCGAGCGGCAGCGGCGCAGCCGAGAGCGGCTCGGCGGCGATGACGACGGCGCGCACGTCGGCGAGATCGTCCTCGGCCACCTCGGCGTGGCCGCGCCAGGTCAGCGTCACGAGGCCCGCGTCCGGCTCGACGAAGAGGGTGTCGAGGCTCATGCGGGCGTCCTGCACGCGGCCCTGGGCGTCCTCGACGACCGCGCGGATCCGGAGGCCCGGCAGGCGGAACGAGGCGGTCTGCGCGGCGGGGTGGAGGTTCAGGAGCGTGACCTCCTCGTCGCCGCGCAGGTGGCCGGCGAGGCGCTGATCCGGCGGAGCGGCCTGGAAATAGGCCCAGTCGAAGTCCTCGGCGTACCACGGAGCGCGGGCCTTCCGGTACGAGGGGCCGTACTCCTTGCCGAGCATCCGGCGGTGCTCGGGCGAGTCCGGGTGGATCGGCCCGAAGGGCGCGGGCACCAGGCGGCCCTCGCGCGGCGCCGGAACGAGCAGCGATTTCGACCAGCTCCCGACCGCGAACCCCACGGGGTGCTCGCGCTGCGGCTCGCCCGGCGGCGGGTGGCAGGCGCCGCGGAGCAGGAGATCCGCGGCCGGCTTCCAGTCGGCGAAATCGCCGGGGTACGTGCATTCGCCGTCGCGCTCGCCCTCGCCCCCCTCGAAGGTCTCGGCGGTCAGCGCCCCCTGCGCGAGCTGCCCTTCCAGCGGCGCGAGCGGCTCGCCCAGGCGGAGCGAGAACCGGCCGCGGACGACGAGGACGACCTCGGGCTGCGGCGGCCTGCGCGAGCAGACCTTGGCGCCGAAGGGGAAGGGCGTGAGGTTCCGGGTCTGCATCAGAACAGGTTGATGACGCCGGACATCACGTTGTACGCCCCGGTGCTCACCGACTCGGCCGACGAGACGCTCGCGCAGATGTTCTTCACGTTGGTGCGGAACTGGGAGAGCTCCTGCCGGTTGGTCAGGTTGAGCTCGGCCTTGGGGCCCATGTTGATCGAGACGCCCGCCGTGAGCGAGACCTCGAGCATGGCCGCGATCGTCAGCTCGACAAGGCCGCCGATCGTGACCTCCTCGGTGGCGCCGACGGTGATCGACGCCGCATTGCCGATGGTGACGTCGCTCGTATTGCCGATCGTCACCGACTGGACCTCGCCGATGGTGGTATCCGACACGAGCGAGGCGGTCGTCGTGCTGGACACGGTGCTCGCTGTGGTCTCGTCGCTGATCGACGTGGCGCTCGTGGTGCTGGAGATGGTCTGCGCGGTGGTCTCGTCGCTGATCGCGGTCGCCGTCGTCTTGCTGGCGATCTGGTCGGCCCAGGTCTCATCGGAGATGAGCGGCACAGGGCAGGCCGCCGAGCCGGTGTACGACTCGATCCGCTGCGCCCAGGTGGAGCTCAGGCAGGTGGGGTTCGGTCGCTCGGCCGTGGGGGCCTCGGAGCCCGTGATGCTGGTTTGCTTGTTGCCGTAAAAGCGATCGAACGTGTCGCCGTGATAGGTGGTGTCGACGTCGCCCTTCTCGGTCTTCTCGGTGACCTTCCAGGTGCCGTTGTAGTTCTGGACCCATTCGATGGTGGTGGCGGCGGTCCAGAGATCGGTGGCGTCCTGGATATGGCCGCCGGAAACGTCCCAGCCGGCGGTGTCCTCCTGCCGGCCGAGGACGAGCATGCGGTAATTGCCCTTGATGACCTCGACCTTGTCGCCGCGCGTGGTGGTGATGCGGTTGCCGTCGGAGTGGTCGCGCCAGCCGCCCTTGGTATGGAGCTTTGCGGTCTCGGCCTGCCGCTCGGCCTCGGGGAGGAAATCGGGGCAGCCGTCGCGCTTCCGGGTGTCGTCGATGAACGAGGTGACCCGGGCGGCGAGGTCCTCGCCGGTCGCCCTCGGCGCGCCCGGGTTGGCGGCGAGGCTCGGGTCCTTGACCGCGCCGAGGCGCAGATACGAGCCCATCGCCTCGGCGTCGGACGCCGCGTCGTTGAAATTCGGGACCTCGATGAGGAGGTATTTCCCGTTGATACCCTCACCCTCGCGCGTACCCATGCGTGCCTCCGCGTCGGGTACAGTACCAGGCGAGCCGCGGAGGAGGCGCGACGATGAACCGAGAGCCGACGGAACCCCTGAGGTGCAGCGAGCCGTCCCCACCCGCCGCCGCCCCGCCGTGCGCGGAGCCCACGGCCGCGACAGCGCACCGCGCGCCCAGCGCCGTGACGATGGCCGCGGAGCCCCCCGCCGCGCGCATCCGCGAGGCCCCCGGCGCAGAGCCCCCGTGCAGCGAGCCGATCGCGCGCGCGGCGTGCGCCGAGAGCCCGGAGGAGGCGGCCGGGCCGGTGGAGGATGCCCCGCCAGCGCCGTCTCCGGACGACCGAGAGCTCATCGAGGCGCCGGCGCGAGCGAGCGCCGGAGGGCCGCGGGCAGCGCCGCCATCGCCGCTGCGGGCGAGCGCCGGAGGGCCGCGGGAAGCGCCGCCATCGCCGCTGCGGGCGAGCGCCGGAGGGCCGCGGGAGCTCCCGCCGTCCCAGGGCGGCCCAGGGGCGCCCGATCACCTGCCGTTCCGCGCGCCGGGCGCAGCGGAATCGGGGCCGCGCCCGGCGCGCGCGGCGCCGATGGAAGCGCTTCAAGAGCCGAAGGCCGCGCTCCGGGACCGGGCACGGCAGGCGCCGATCCTGCGGCTCGACTCCAGCGATTTCTCCTGCGACCTCCTCCGGGTGCGCGGGGTGCACGGCAAAGAGGCCATCGGCCAGCTCTTCTCGTACGACATCGACGTCGTGTGCAGCGACGGCGCCGAGCTCTCGATCGAGCAGGTGCTGGGGGCGGCGGCGTCGCTCGTGTTCGAAGTCCAGGGCGCGGACGAGCGGACCATTCACGGCATGATCGCCGAGGTGGAGGACCGGCACGAGACGGAGACCGCCTTCCGCTCCTACCGGCTCCGGCTCGCGCCGCGGGCGTTCCGCGCGACGCTAGTGGAGCTCCAGCAGGTCTTCCTCGACATCAGCGTGCCAGAGCTCATCCAGCACAAGCTCGCGATGGTGGGGCTCGGGCCCGAGGACGTGGTGATGCGCCTCTACCGCGATCACCCCCAGCGGGAGATGATCGTCCAGTACAAGGAGACGGATCTGGCCTTCATCTCACGGCTCGCCGAGCACCTCGGGATCTCGTTCTTCTTCGAGCACGAGTCGGGCCGCGACGTGATGGTGTTCACCGACGAGCCGACGGGCTTCCAGCCGCTGCCGGGGGGCGACGCGGTGGTGTTCCGGCCGCGGGGCGAGCGGCGCGACATGTTCGAGCTCAGGGAGCAGGCCAGGGCCTTCCCCGCGACGTACGTCATGCAGGAGTACAATTACCGGACGCCAAGGCTCGACATGACGGCGGCGCACGAGTCGCCGGCGGGCCTCGGGGGCGGCGTCGTCGAGTACGGCGCCCACCACAAGACGCCGGAGGAGGGCCAGCAGCTGGCCCAGATCCGCGCGGAGGAGCGGGCCTCGTCGAGCCGCTATTTCGAGTGCCAGAGCGACGAGCTCCGGCTGATCCCGGGGGCCGTCTTCGCGCTCGAGGGCCACCCGCGGCTCGACGGCGAGCGGCTCCTGGCCGTCGAGGTCGAGCACCGCGCTGTGCAGCCCGTGGCCATCGAGGGCGGGGCCGGCGGCGAGCAGGAGTACGTCAACCGCGCGCGCCTGGTCCGCGCCGCGCAGGCCTACCGCCCGCCGCGGACGGCGCCGCGGCCGAAGATCCACGGGGTGGTGACGGCGCTGGTGGAGCCGCTCCCGGACGGCGAGATCGGGGAGGTCTCGCCGATCGACGAGCAGGGGCGCTACCGGGTGCGCTTCCACTTCGACGCGGGGGATCCCGCGTCGCGCGCGTTCCCCTCGCGGCTCGTGCGGATGATCCAGCCGCACGCCGGGCCGAACTACGGGATCCACTTCCCGCTCAAGCCCGGCATCGAGGTGCTGATGGTCTTCGTCGACGGCGACCCCGACCGGCCGATGATCGTGGGCGCCGCGCCCAACCCGATCACGCCGTCCCCGGTGGCGCGGGAGGTGAACCTGATGCACCGGATCGAGACGTCGACCGGCATCCTCATCGAGATGCGGGACTGCCCGCCGCGCGGGTGACGCGGGCCGCCGCTACTTCTTGCGCCCCGCTCGGCCGCTCAGGCGGCTGATCGCGTCGCCCGCCGCCCAGGCGACGCGGGCCGCCGCGTTCAGCGAGCGGACCATCGCCTCGGGCACCTGCGCGATGAGCCGCTCCAGATCGACCGGGCCGTCGATCGACGGCAGGAGCTGCTCCATCAGGTCGGCGAACAGGTCGTACTTGCGCGACAGGTCGTCGAGCCGCGAGCGCATCGCGTCCGCCTCCGCGCCCTGCGCGTCGCCGAGCAGCGAGAGCGCGCGCCGCGCGAGGGCGCGCTTGTCCTGCACCACGCGGCGCAGGCGGCCGAGGTACGCGCCGACGATCACGTCGGGGTACTTGCCGCGCAGCGCGAACGAGTCGTGCCGCGCGCCCGACTCCCGCCGGCGCTCGATGATCCCGGCCGCCTCGAGGCCGCGCAGGTTGGCGAAGATGTTGCTCTTGGAGCGGCCGAGCTCCTGGCTGAGCTCGTCCATCGAGCGCGGCTCGTCCGCCAGGTAGAGCGCCGCCACGACCTGCCCACCCAGCCGGGTGATGCCGGGAAACGACGCGGCGATCTCGGCGCCGACCCCCTCGAGCAGCGCCTGCCGCGCCGCCGCGACCCGCTCGTCCGAGGCGCTCCCGTCGCCCCCCTCGCCGGTTGCGGGCGGCTGCGGCGGGTGCGCTGTCGGCGACGTCGGCCTCCGGGCGGTCATGATGGGTGACTCACATAACGATCTTTCGCGGGTGCGCCAAGCGGCCAGCGCGCCCCACTCCCCGTATGCCTGGCCTGATCGCCCCGGCGCGGGAAGTCCGCTCAGGAATCGTCGGTGCAGACGTCGACGGCCCCGGCGCGCGGCTTGCTCTTGTAGATATCGGCCGGGCAGCTGCCCCAGCGCGAGACCATCTCGCCCACCTCGATGGCCAGGCTGCTCGACCAGTCCCGCGCGCCGTCGAAGCGGGCCCGGATGATCCCGTTCGGGTCGATGATCCACGTCTCCGGGTAGAGCTGCGTGCCGTACTGGTCCATCACGACCTTGGACTCCGGGTCGAAGAGGACCGGGAACGGCGGGTCTCCGTTCAGGGCCACCTTGAGCGCGTCGCGCACGTCGTCGGGCCCCTCGTCGGTCGAGACCGTGAGGACGACGATGTCCTTGCGCGACTGGGCGATCCGGCCGAGCTCCGCGAGCGCCGGCATCTCCTGCAGGCACGGAGCGCAGGTCTTGGTCCAGAAGTTCAGGAAGACCGTCTTGCCCCGGAAGGACGACAGCCGGACGGGCTTGCCGTTCATGTCCGGCAGCTCGAAGTCCGGCGCGAGCCGGTTCCGGCCGGCGTACGCGGGGCGCAGGGCGCAGATGGCCTCGCAGCCGGTGGTGCGCTGGTCATTCTGCGCGGCGTGCACGAAGCCGTAGACGGCGACGGCAGCGACGAGGATGAAGGCGAGCTGCGCGATGGTCGTCCACTTCACGGGGGTTCGCATAGCGTAGCGCGGCGCAGGGCGAAAGCGGGCCGAAACGCCCCGCCCCCGCTCGTCGACGCGGTGCTTCACTCCGGGCCGGAGAGCAGCCGCTCGAGCCGCCGCTCGTCGACGCGGTACTTCATGATCTTCCGCCCATCGAGCTCCACCACGGGGACCTCCCAGTCGTACAGCGCTCGCTTCTCCGGGCCGGCCTCCCGGTCGAGGTCGACGACGGCGAGCTCGAACGGCAGCCGGGCGCGCACGCGCTCGAGCGCGGCGTGGGCCTCCTCGCAGAGGTGGCAGCGCTCGCGCGTGAAGAGGGTCAGCGTCTTCATCGTCACGTGGCACCCTCCGGGCCGGGCTGCCGCCCCGCTCACCCCGCCGCGAGAAGCGGCAGGCTTTGCCGGCGCGGCGGCTCCGGCCGCTTGATCTTGTCGAACGCGCGCTCGTAGTCCCGGAACGAGCCGCCCGCGTGCACGGCCTGCAGCACGGCGTGCCCCTCGGCCTCGCCGCCCGCGGCGAGCACCGCCTCGACCCACGCCCAGCGCGCGCTCGTCGCCCGCACGTCCGCGCGGCCCCGCAGCCCGCGCCGGAGCCGGTCGAGCCGCTTGTTCACGACGTCGATCCCGGCGAAGCGCGCGCCATGGAGCGGCGTGTTGCGCTTCGGGCAGAACGGCGCGATCCCGAGCGCGACCGGCACGATCCGGGACAGCTCCGTGACGAACGCGACGCACTCGTCGATGTCGGCGTCGGTCTCGCCGGGGACGCCCACCATCAGGTACAGCTTGAGCCGATTCATCCCGTGCTGCCGCGCGAGCTCCGCGGCCCGCTGGAGGTGCCTGGGCCGGGCGCGCCGCTCGAGCGTCTCGCGGACCCGCTCGCTCGTGCCGTCCATCGCCGTCGTGAGCGTCTTGTAGCCCGCGAGCCGCAGCGCGCCGACGAACTCGTCGGTCAGCCGGTCCGGCCGGAGGCTGCTCAGCCCGACCTCGCAGCCCCGCTCGGCGAGCGTCCGGACCACCTCGACGATCTTCGGGTGATCGCTGACCGCGGCGCCGACGAGGCCGACGCGCCTCGCGTCCTCGGGGATGAGCTCGAGGAGGCGCTCCTTCGGGACGATGCGCATGCCGCCGTTGGTCGAGCGGCGCATCACGCAGTAGGTGCACCCGCGCGAGCAGCCCCGCTCCGCCTCGATGAGGAACATGTTCGAGAGCTCGGTCTCCTCGGCGCGGATCGGCGACCAGGCGGGAAGGAGCGCGTTGTCGCACTGCGCGACCGGGGGCATCTCCGCGCCGTGGCGCGCGGGGACGAAGACGTGGGGGAGGGCCGCCAGCGCGTCGAGCGCCGCCTCCCGCGACGAGGCGTCCCGCAGCACGCGGAGCACCTCCACGGCCAGGGTGTCGGCCTCGCCCATGATGATCGCGTCGGCGAACACCGCGAGCGGCAGCGGGTTCGAGAACGTGAGCGGACCGCCCGCGAGGACGAACGGATCGCGGAAGGAGCGCTCCTCCCGGAGCGCCGGTATCCCCGCCAGCTCGAGCAGGCGGACGACCCCGGCGAGCTCGAGCTCGTAGGCCACCGAGAGCGCGATGACCGGGAAATCGGAGATGGGGCGGAGCCCCTCGTACGTGATCGGGGGGCCGTCCGTGCCCTGGCCCTCGTCGTCCGGCAGGAAGGCCCGCTCGCACGCCATCCCGGGCTCGGCCTGGATGGTCTTGTAGATCTGGAGGAAGCCAAGCGAGCTCATTCCAGCCCGGTACGGCGAGGGGTAAGACAGCGCGACGCGGAAGGGCGCCTGCTTGTCGATACGACCGATCTCGCCCGCCAGGCGGCGGCGGATCGTGGTCGTCATCGCGCTTCGAGACATCGACCCAGCGTCGCTCAGGGGCCGTCCAGGCGCAAGGATGGGAGGCCAGCTGACAGCCGTCCGGAGCGGGGATTTTTTCCAGTTCACGGCGCACCGTTCTCCGGGACGTGTCCGGCGGCGGTCCTCCCGTCGCGGGGAGCGGGGGCCGGGCGCGGCGGCTCGCCCGGGCGGGACCAGAGGACGCGCTCGCCGTCGGTCTCCCAGGTCAGGGCGCCGCCGCGGTCCGTGCGCGCGATCGCGACGCCGCCGGCCGAGAGGCGGGAGAGCACCTCCGGGCTCGGGTGCCCGAAGCGGTTGCGGACGCCGCAGGACACGGCGGCGATCGAGGGGTCGACGGCCGCGAGGAGCGCCGCGCCGGTCGACGTCCGGCTGCCGTGGTGCCCCACCTTGAGCAGATCGGCGTGGAGCGCGGCGCCGTAGCGCGCCACGAGCGCGTCCTCGGCCTCGTGCTCCGCGTCGCCCACGAGCAGCGCGGATCGAGCCCCGTAGGTGATGCGCACGACGAACGAGTTGTCGTTGGCGCCCCGGTCGGGGTGGAGCTCCGGGCACGGCGCGAGCACCTCGATCGTCGCCCCCGAGAGGACCCGCGGCGTGCCGCAGAGCGCATCGGGCCGCACGATGGGCACGCCCCGCCGGCGCAGGTCGGCCAGGAGCTTCCGGTAGACCGGGCCCGCGCCCTCGGCCTCGCCCTGGCCGGTGTCCCAGAGCTCGCCGACCTCGACGCCCTCCACGGTGGCCGGCAGTCCGCCGAAGTGATCGGGGTGCGGGTGCGAGAGGACGACGGCGTCGAGGCGCGCGCGGCGGCGCGACCGCAGGAGCGGTCGGAGCACGCGCGCGCCCGTGTCGACGGGGCTGCCCACGAAGCCGCCCGCGTCGACGAGCATCGCGCCGCCCTCGGGGAGGTCGATCAGGATGGCGTCGCCCTGCCCCACGTCGAGGACGTTGACGCGCAGCACGCCGCGCGGCGCGCCCGCGCGCGTGGCGACGCCCTCGAGCAGCAGCCACGCGCCAGCGCCGGCGGCGAGCGCGGCGAGCCGGCGGCCGCGGCGCTCCGCGGCCCACGCGAGCGCGATCGCGGCGGCCAGCGCCGCCAGCTGGGCGGGCGACGGCTCGGGCAGGCGCAGCACCACGCCGGTGTCCGCCGAGGCGCGGGCCACGGCGCGGACAGCGAGCAGCGCGCCGGACCCGACGAGCGCGCACCCGCGCTCGACCGGCGGCGCCCACGAGAGCACGGCGTGCGCGAGGCAGAACGGCAGCGCCGCCAGCTCGCCGATCGGCGCGGCGACCACGTTCGCCGCCACGCCGAGCAGCGGGAACGTCTCCCCGTTCATGAGCAGCAGCGGCGCGCACCCGAACATGGCGGCGAGCGTCGTCGCGAGCGGCGCGAGGACCTTGCGCGCGAGCTCCCGTAGCGGCGACGCGCCCGGCCCGCCCTCGGCGCCGCCGTCGCCGCGCTCCCCCTCGCCGGGCACGAGCAGCGCGGCGAGCGGCCGCTGCAGCCAGAGCAGCCCGGCGGTGGCGGCCGCGGACAGGCCGAACGAGAGATCCCACGCGACGAGCGGATCCACGGCGGCGGCGCCCGCGAGCGACAGGGCGAAGCAGCGGACGCCCACCGGACGGAGGCCGAGGAGGCGGGCGCCCATCGCGCAGCTGAGCATCGCCGCGGCGCGCATCGCCGAGCCGCCGCCGCCGGCGAAGTCGGCGTACAGCCACGCGGCCGGCACGCACAGCGCCGCCGTGATCCGGCCCGCGTCCCACCGGGCGGCGATCGGCCCGACGCGGACGAGGATCGCGCGGAGCGCCGCGGCGAAGCCCGCCACCGCGAGGACGAGGTGGGTCCCCGAGACCGCGAGCAGGTGCGCGAGGCCGCTCTCGCGGAACGCCTCCTGGTCCTCGGGCGCGAGGTCGGTCTCGCCGAGCACGAGCGCGCGCCCGAGCGCCACCGCGTCGGGGTGGAACGTCGCCTCGATGCGGCCGCGCACGAAGGCCCGCGCGCGATCGACGGCCGCGCGCACATCGATCGCGCGCCCCTCCGACGTCCGCCGCGCCTCGACGATCGTCCCGCTCGCGACGATCCCGCTCCGCGCGATCGCGGCGGTCGCGTTCCGGAGCCCCTCGTTCCGGAACAGGTGGACCGGCGCGAGGTCCACGGTGACCTCGAGCCGGTCGCCCCGGGCGAGGTCCATCGGCGCGCCGTAGAGGCGCGCCCGGAGCGGCCCCGGCAGCGCTCGCCCGCCGCACGTCCCGCCGGAGAGCTCCACGTCGATGCGCGAGGCCGGCGGCTCGTCGTCCACGCCGCGCGCCCCGGCGGAGCGCTGCTGCGCCGCCCCGACCACGACCGGCGAGCCGACGACGGCGCACGTCACCTCGCAGCGCGCCGGCGGCTGCAGCAGCGCGAGGGCGCCATCGTAGGCGGCGCCCGCGCCGTCGAGCAGCGCGCGGGCGCGGAGGCCGCTCACGACGAGCGCCACCCCGGCGGCGGCGAGCGCGGCGCGGCCGGCCCGGCGGCGGAGCGCCGCCGCGGCGAGCGCGGCGCCGAGCGCCGTGGCCAGCGGAGAGAGGGCGAGCGGCGCGCCCGCGGCGAGCGCGAGGCCGAAGAGCAGGACGGGATCGATCACGGCCCCGCCGCCCCGCAACACCTGGGCCGCGCGCGTTCCCGCGGAATTTCAGGGGGGAGCGGCCGCCGCGCCCCTGGCGCCGCCATGGCGGCGGCGCACCGGACGATCCTGCAAGAGCTCTCCACTGTGTGGGGGGAGCAACGCGCCGAGTGGGTCATCGCACCCGGCGCGCGTGCACGACCGCGGCTTCGCCTCTAGAATCTTTTGCTCCTTGCGGCACCCCGCGGCGCGCAGACATTGCAGTATCTGGAGGCTTTCGATGCCGTTTTGCTTGCCCAGAGTCACCTGGATTCTCCCCCTGGGACTCGCTGCGACAGCGTGCAGCTCGGCGCTGGAGGCGCCTCCTGACGAGATCGGTGAGGCGCGGGATGCCATTCAGGACGGATATCTCGACGACGGCGACAGGGCTGTCGTGGGCATCTACAACGACGAGATCGGCGCGATCTGCACCGGCAGCTTGATCGCCCCGAACGTGGTGCTCACGGCCCGTCATTGCGTGTCGGACATGGCCAATGAGCGCGACGGCCAGATCACCTGTCGATCCACGAAGTTCACGGACACGCACCTCGCGGGCAGGATCTTCGTGACGACCGACGCGGAGATCGGCAGGTACGCGCGTTATTACGGCGGCAGCGAGGTCGTGCTGCTCCCCGGCGAGGGGACGGACGCGTTCTGCGGCAACGATCAGGCGATCCTGATCCTGGACGAGCCGATCCCGGAGAGCGAGGCGGTGCCGCTCGTGCCGCGCGTCGACGTGCCCCTCGTGGAGGGCGAGGAGTACTACGCGGTCGGCTTCGGGGCGACGAACGACGCGAGCACGGGCGCGGGCCTGCGGCGGCGCCGCGACAGGCTGTTCATCGACTGCGTGGCTGACGGCTGCCCGTCGTCCCTGGTGAAGGCGACCGAGTGGGTCGGGGACACCGGCATCTGCGAGGGAGACTCGGGCGGACCCAGCCTCGATCTGATGCACCGCGTGATCGGCGTGACCTCGCGCGGGGCCGAGGGCTGCGAGTATCCGATCTACGGCTACGTGTACCGCTGGGCGGAATGGATTAAAGAGACGACCGTGCGCGCCGCCCGTGCCGGAGGATACAAGGAGCCCCCCTGGGCGACCGGCTACCCCACCGATCCCGCGTACTCGGCGGAGGTCGGCGCGACGTGCGAACAGCCGGAGCAGTGCCCTGCGAACGCGTGCCTCGACGGCTACTGCACGCGGCCCTGCAACGCGGCCGCGGCGTGCCCTGACGGCTACAGGTGCAACGGCGAGCCCGGCTTCTGCGCGGAGGTCCCCGAGCCGCCCGCAGACGACGAGTCGAGCGGGTCCTGCAGCGCGAGCCCGCGGCCCGATCCGACGCAGCCGGTCCCCTGGGTGCTCGGGGCGGCGAGCCTGGGCGCCCTCGCGAGCCTGCGACGGCGGCGCAGCCGGGAGCGGCTTGGCTGACGAGCGGCGCTCCTCCACGCGGAGCGCCGCCGGCGCTGCGCTCCTGCCGGGCGCCGCGGGGCCTGCGCTCCTGCCGGGCGCTGCCGCGCCGGGCCGCGCGCTCTCGCGGCGGGCCGCGCTCGCCGGGCTCGCGGCGATCGGGCTCGCGGCGTGCGAGCGCACCGCCCCGGCGCGCGCGACGGGAGCGCGCGTCGTCTCCCTGTCGCCAAGCACCACGGAGGCGGTCTGCGCGATCGGCGCCGGCGCGACGCTCGTCGGCCGGTCCCGCTACTGCGACCACCCGCCCGAGGTGCTCGGCCTGCCGAGCGTCGGCGGCTACGCCGACCCGAGCATCGAGGCGATCATCGCGCTCTCGCCGACCCTCGTGGTCGGCGCCCGCGGCCCCGCGGGGCCCGCGCTCGACGAGTCGCTGCGCGCGCACGGGATCGCGACCTGCTTCCCCGACACCGAGTCGCTCGCGCAGATCGAGGACATGCTCACGGAGCTCGGGCGTCGGCTCGACGCGGCGCCCGGCGCGGAGCAGGCGATCGGCCGGATCCGCGCCCGGCGCCGCGCGGTCGAGCAGGCCGTCGCCGCGAGAGGCGCCCCGCGCGTCCGGGCCGCCCTGCTTTACGATACCTCGCCCCTCTTCGTCGCGGGCCCCGGCAGCTTCCCCGATGAGCTCATCCGTCTGGCCGGCGGAGAGAACGTGATCACCCGCGGCGGCCCCTACCCGTCGATCAGCGTCGAGCAGCTGCTCGTGCTGGATCCCGATGTCCTGCTCGACGGCACGTCCAGCGACGGCGACATGCGGGGCGCCTCCAGGCTGGCGGAGCTCAGGGACGCGCCCGGCTGGAGATCCCTGCGCGCCGTGCGCGAGGGGCGCCTGCGCCCGCTGAACACCGAGGTCGTGCTGCGCCCGGGCCCCCGCATCGGCGACGGCCTCGCTTCCGTCGCGCGGGCGCTCCACGGCGACGCGCTGGCGCTCTCCGGCGACGCGGCCGTCCCTCCCTCCCCCGGCGGCGCAGGCCTCGCGGCGCCCCTGCCGAAAACGGAGGCGCCATGACCCGCGTGCGCGCCGACGCCCTGCTCGTCGCCCGGAAGCTCGCCGGCTCGCGGACCGAGGCGCAGGCGCTGATCATGGCCGGCAAGGTCACCTCGGGGCCGCGCCGCATCGACAAGCCGGGCACGCTGCTCCCGGAGGACGCCGAGGTCCACGTCGCCTCCGGCCCCCGGTTCGTCTCGCGCGGCGGCGAGAAGCTCGAGCACGCGCTCGAGGCCTTCGCCGCGCACGGCCTCGACGTCGCCGGGAAGACGTGCGTCGACGTGGGCGCCTCGACCGGCGGCTTCACCGACTGCCTGCTCCAGCGCGGCGCGGCGCGGGTCTTCGCCGTCGACGTCGGCTACGGCCAGCTCGCCGCCAAGCTCCGCGCCGATGCGCGCGTCGAGGTGCGCGATCGGGTCAACGCCCGCGAGCTCCAGCGAGAGGACTTCGACGTCCCCATCGATCTCGTCGTCGTCGACGCGTCGTTCATCAGCATCTCCCGCCTCATCGACGCGATCGCCCGCCTGCTCCGCCCCTCGGGGGATCTCGTGGCGCTGATCAAGCCGCAGTTCGAGGCGGGCCGCGAGGCCGCCGCCCGCGGCCGCGGCGTCATCCGCGACGAGGCGACCCGCCTCGCGGCGATCGCCGACGGGCGCCAGGCCATCGAGGCCGCGGGCTTCTCGGTCGTCAGCCAGGTCGACAGCGCGGTGCGCGGGCCGAAGGGGAACGTCGAGCACTTCGTCCATGCGCGCCGCACCGGCTAGCCGCCGTTGACCAGCCGCCGCGTTGATCAGCCGCCACGTCGGCCAGCCGCCATGTGCACCCCGTTGACCAGCCGCCGCATCGGCTAGCCGCCATGCGCGCCGCGTTGGCTGGCCGCGGCGCCCGACGCCGCGCGCCACGACGCCGGGCTCGGTCGCCGGAATCCGTGGAAAGTCGAACACTTAAGATGCTCCGCGCCGACCGCATCGCGGCCCGACGGTGCTGACGTGCCGCGTAGACAATGGTAGACGCGGTGAGTACACGCGCTCTGAGCCGCTCCGTGGGCGGCCATGGCCACCGCGGGCGACCCCACGCGAGGCAGCCCGGCGACAGGGAGGACGACGACATGCTCGGACGACGGGGTTTGGTGAAGATGATCGCCGGGGCGCTCGCGCTCAGCGCGATGACGCTCGGTTGCGACAAGAAGAGTGAGACGCCGGCCGGCAACGCGGCTGAGCACGCCAAGGACGACGCCGAGTGGAAGGTCGGCGCTTACTTCAGCCTCTCGGGCGAGGAGACGGCGTTCGGCGTCGACTCGAAGGAGGGTATCGATCTCGCGATCGACGAGATCAACAAGGCCGGTGGGGTCAAGGGCAAGCCGATCCACGTCCTCTACGAGGACAACAAGTCGAAGCCCGAGGAGGCGACCAACAAGGTCCTGCAGCTCATCGATCGGGATCACGTGCTGGCCCTCCTCGGCGAGGTCGCCTCGTCGCGGTCGCGCGCCGGCGGCATCGTCGCCAACAAGAAGAAGGTGCCGATGATCTCGCCGTCCTCCACGAACCCGGACGTGACGAAGGTCGGCCCGTTCGTGTTCCGCGCCTGCTTCACCGACGACGTGCAGGGCCAGATGGGCGCGCAGTTCATCGTGAACACGCTCGGCAAGAAGAAGGTGGGGCTCTTCTTCGCCTCCGACGACCTCTACTCGTCGGGCCTCGC
This sequence comes from Sorangium sp. So ce117, assembly GCF_051524395.1. NCBI lineage: Bacteria > Pseudomonadati > Myxococcota > Polyangiales > Polyangiaceae > Sorangium > Sorangium sp. So ce117. The sequence continues at coordinate 11,840,152 of NZ_CP150309.1, read as the reverse complement.
CAAGGTTTTCCGCGACGAGGTGAAGCGCCTAGGCGGCGAGATCGTCATGGAGAAGAGCTTCCTCAAGAAGGAGACCAACTTCACGACGTACATCAACGAGCTCAAGTCGGCGAACCCCGAGATGATCTACGCGCCGATCTATTACACGAGCATGGCCCCTGTCGCGCGGCAGGCCAAGGCCGCGGGCGTACCAGGGAGCATGTTCGTCGGCAGCGACGGGTGGGACGCGAACGAGCTCCTGCGCGACGCCGCGGAGGAGCTCGACGGCGCGTACTTCACGAACCACTACGCGCCGGACGTCCCCTGGCCCAACTCCCAGGCCTTCGTGCAGAAGTACAAGGACCGGTACAAGCGCACGCCGTCGAGCATCGCGGCGCAGGGCTATGACGCGGCCAGGCTGCTGGCCGACGCGATGGGACGCGCCAAGGCGATGACGCCGGACGACATCCGGGCGGCCATCCAGGACACCAAGGGGTTCCAGGGCGCGACGGGCGTCATCACCATCGATGCCGAGCGCAACGCGGACAAGCCGGTCGTGATCGTCCGGATCAAGGACAAGCAGTTTACCTACTACGCGACGGTCAACGAGAAGGCTGCGAAGTAATAGCGGTCGTTCGCGCGCGCTGGCTCGGACGTGAGGAGCGCGCGGAACGTGCGGAACGTGCGTTAAAGAGGTCTCCATGGAGAAGATCGTGAATGCCCTGATCACAGGGCTCGCCCAGGGGTCGATGATCGCGCTGGTCGCCCTCGGCTACACGATGGTTTACGGCATCCTCAAGCTCATCAACTTCGCTCATAGCGAGATCTTCATGATGGGCGCCTTCGCCGGGCTCTTCGGGATCGCGGCGTTCGGTGGCAGCAGCGCGCCGCTGTTCGCGGGCGTGGCCGGCACCCTCTGCGCGATGGCCTTCGCGGGCGTCCTCGGGGTCCTCGTCGAGAAGGTGGCTTACGCGCCGCTCCGCTCACGGGGGCGGGGCCTCGCGAACACCCGGATCACGCCGCTGGTCACGGCGCTCGGGATGAGCGTGCTCCTCCAGAACCTGGCGCAGCTCCTCTTCACCGCCCGCTACCGCGGCTATCCGCAGCTCCTGCCGATCGAGAACACGCGCCAGGTGATCTTCGTCACCTCGATCCTCGTGATGATCGGCCTGGAGCTGCTCGTGCGGCGCACCTGGACGGGCAAGGCGATGCGCGCGCTCAGCGTGAACGTCGAGGCCGCCCGGCTGATGGGCGTCCGCACGAGCCGCATCATCGCGCTCACCTTCCTCACCGGCTCGATGCTCGCGGCGGTGGGCGCGGTGCTGTACTGCCTCGATCAGTCGCAGGTGTACCCCACGATGGGCGTCGTGATCGGCAACCGCGCGTTCGTGGCGGCGGTCATCGGCGGCATCGGCAACATCACGGGCGCCATGCTCGGGGGCATGTTGATCGGGGTCATCGGAGAGATGACGAAGCTCACGCCCTACTCCGGCTTGCAGGACGTCCTTGTGTTCGCGGTGCTGATCGGGGTGCTCCTTGTGAAGCCGACGGGGCTGCTCGGCACGACCGGGACCGAGAAGGTGTAAGGCCGCCCTGGCCAGCCGGCCCACGCGCCGCGCTTCCATCCATCCTCCAGAACGAGCAGGGCTGCCGGCCCGCCGGCCCACGCGCCGCGCCTCCTTGCGGTATGCTCGGCGCATGCGACGCCTCGCTCTCGTCGTACCGCTCTCGCTGCTCGCGGCGTGCGCCGCGACGCCCCCCGCCAACTGGGTGCGCGGCGGCGCGCTGCTCGACATCCCCCGCGCGCGCTGGGCGCTCGCCGACCTCACGATCGACGTCATGCCGGACGGCAAGATCCTCGTGAACGGCGAGCACCAGCTCAGCGTCGATCGCGGCGGGCGCGTGTTCGGCCTGGAGGCCGAGCCGGTGGCGCTGCTCGAGCCGGACGGCCGGGTCATGGGCCCGAACGACGATCCGCTGGGCCAGGTCGGCGTGCTGCACGCCTCGCTGCCGCGCCAGGCGAACGCCTGGATCACGGTCGCCGAGGGCGGCGCGGTGATCCGCTACGCCGAGGACGGCGAGCGGGAGTCGCTCGGCGCCTGGATGGGGTGCGAGGCGACGGCGCGGGCGCACCAGGCCTGCACGCTGATCACGCACCTCCTCGGGATGCGCATGGACAAGCTGGCGCGGCCGCGCGCGCCGGACGCGCTGCAGATGGGGCTCGGGAACGGGCTCGGGCTCGGGACGGGGTCGCTGTTTCCCTAAAGCCTTATCGCCGCGCTGGCTCCGCCTCATCCCCGTCGAACGGCTCGACGCGCGTGAGATAGTACGTCGGGAGCTTCTTACCCGGCCGCTCGACCGTTACGATCCGTACGTGCGCGACACAGCGAGCCCAGAGGTAGGGCTTGAGCGAGGATGGCTCCGGGATGTCGAGAGCGATGCGCCCGCGGACAATCTCACCGCCCTCCTCGTTCTGAAACTCGAACTGCCGCCCCACGGCGAAGACGCCGCTGAGAACGCCGGTGAGCCGTTCTTCGGACTCGCTGATGCTCGTCTTCCGCGCGCGTTCTGCGGCCGCGGCCACCATGTCGGACGTCTCAAACCGGCACTCCCGCTCCCCGGCCGCGAGCACCAGCGTCGCCCCCCGGCTCTCCATGAGCCCGAGGAAGCTCGCGAGCGCGTTCATCACGCGAGGGTTGGACTGTGCCACCGCGTCGGCGTAGATCTCTTCCTCCAGTTGCGTCGCTTGGAGCAGGCGGCTCGCCTCGTCCACCGCTCCACGGAGCACGCCAGGCTGCTGCTCGGGTTCTGAGACAACCTCCTCGAGCTCGAATCCGAACGAGCCTGGGAACGTGCCCGTGACGAAGAGGCGGTAGCTCTTCTCGTCGGGAATGCGACCGCGCACGCTGAGCTCGCGTCCGTCGAGGGCCGAAGCCGTGGTCGAGACGAGTCGTTGAAAAGCCTTGAGCGCGTCCGCCCCGAACGTCGCCTCGATCGCGCCTGCGTCGGCCACTGGCTTCCCGCCGAACACGAGCGTCGCCTTCGCGCGGCGGTCGAGAGCCTCGATCGTTTCATGCGCGGCGATCTCCTCATCGAGCCGGCGGAGACGGCTCTCCAGGTTGATCCCCAAGAGCCCCTTCTCCGGGCCAAGGCGATCCAGCCGCTCCTGAATGAACGCCCGCTGTGCCTGGAGATAGGCGAGGTCATCCGCGACGCTCATGGCTCTCCTCCTTCAGGGTCGCGAGCCGCGCCTTCGCCGCGGCATCGGCGTCGGTCGTGACGAGCTCGAGCTGGATCATGCCTTTCCACTGCCGGCTCTGCTTCTGGTGCGAAAACAGGCCGAACCAGTACGTCACCTCGGAGATGAGGCCGGCAAGGTCAGCGGTGGCAAGATCCACGAACCAAGCGTCGCACAGGAAGCGCGTCCTCGCTTTCTCTGCGTCGAACAGCGCCTCGTCGCCGGGGCTCCAGGCCGACGGCAACGGAGCGAGGGTCACGACGTCCACGTCGTTCGGCTCTCGGCCCACGCTTTCCACGAAGCTCCCGTCAATCCACTGAATCCCGGAGGCGAGGCCGACCCGCCGAAGCTCGGAGCGGTATTCGAGCAGACCCTCAAGAATACGGATGCGCTGCTTCGACGTCGCGTAGCGCTCGACGAGCTCGGCCGGTGTGGCGAGGTAAGGTGAAAGGCCGTCGCGTCGCGTCGGTGACTTCAGGAACGGTGGGAGGATTCTATCTCGGCCGGTTCGGCTCCAGACATCCTTCGGGATGGGCATGGCCGTACCGCCCCCCCCTCCTACTTCAGCAGCCAGCCGAACAGCATCCGCTTCGTCGTGTCGCGGGAGACGGCCGCGAGCGAGTCGACGAGCGGGATCTCCTTCGGGCACACCTCGACGCAGTTCTGCGACTTGCCGCAATCGGTGATCCCACCCTCGCTCATCACCGACTCGAGGCGCTCGCCCTCGTGCATCGCCCCCGAAGGGTGCATGTTGTAGAGCCGCACAAGGTTGATGGCGAAGGCGCCGACGAACTTCGTCCCGTCGCTGTACTGCGGGCACGCCTCGACGCAGCAGCCGCACGTCATGCAGCGGGAGAGCGGATATCGCTCCTGCTGCCGCTCCGGCGACTCGCGCGGGCCCGGGCCGAGCTCGTGCGTGCCGTCGATGTCAATCCACGCCCGCACGCGCTTCATGTCCTCGAACATCCGGCTCCGGTCGACGAGCAGGTCGCGCACGAGCGGGAACTTGGACATCGGCTCCAGCGTGATCACCTCGCCCTTCGGCGCGATCTGGTCGATGAGCGCCGAGCAGGCCTGTCGGACCCGACCGTTGATCACCATCGTGCACGAGCCGCACACCTCCTCCAGACACACCGCCTCCCAGACGACAGGAGCCACCTCCTTGCCGTCCACGGTCCGCGGATCCTTCTGGACCTGCTGCAGCGCGCTGATCACGTTCATCTGCGGCAGGTAGGGGACCTTGAACTCCTCCCAGCGCCGCGACTCCGTCCGATCCGCGGTGTCCTGCCGCCGCACGCGCAGGTGCACAAGCCGGCCCTCGCCCTTCGGCTGCGCCGGCGCCGCCGCCCCGTTCGCCTCGTCTCCGCTCGCCTTGGCCATCCTACACGCTCTTCTGCGACAGCTTCCCTGTCGCTTGCGCGCTCGCCGCGCTCGCCGCGCCCGCCTGCTCGTACTTGCGCTCCCGCGGCGTCACGAGCGACGTGTCCACCGCGTCCGTCACGTGGATCGACTGGCCGGCGCACGCGTAGTCGAACTCGCGGACGAACTTCACCGCGCCCTTCTCCTCGTGGCGCGCCAGCGTCGTGCGCATCCACGCGGCGTCGTTCCGCGCCGGGAACTCCGGCTTGTAGTGCGCCCCGCGCGACTCGTCGCGGTTCCTCGCGCCCTGCGCGATGACCCGCGCGAGCACCAGCATGTTCTCGAGGTGGCGCACGAACTGCGCCCCCTGGTTCACCCGCGGGGCCGTGTCCGTGCACTTGATCCGCTCCGCACGCTCCTCGAGCTCGCCGAGCTTCTCGAGCACGCGGTCGAGCGTGGCGTTGTCGCGCTCGATCGTGCAGTCGCGCAGCATCGTCTCGCCGAGCTCCTGGTGCAGCCGGTACGCGTTCTCCGGCTGCTTCGCGTCCTGGTTCTGCGTCAGGATGCGCTGGTAGCTCGACTCCGCGCGCTTCTCGGCCTTGTCGAAGATCGAGCGCGGCAGGTCGAGCGCGCTCCGCTTGATGCTCCGCTGATAGGTCGCCACCGCCGGCCCGCACACCATGCCGGCGTAGATGCACGAGAGCAGCGAGTTGGCGCCGAGCCGGTTGGCCCCGTGGTACTGGTAGTCCACCTCGCCCACCGCGTAGAGGCCCGGGATGCTCGTCGCGTGGTTGCGCGGCGACCCGGCCTTGAGCGAGCCCCGCGCGTCCGCCTCGTAGTCGACCCACAGGCCGCCCATCGAATAATGGACCGCCGGGAAGACCTTCATCGGGTTCTTGTACGGGTCGGTGCCCGCGAACTTCTCGTAGATCTCGAGGATGCCCGCGAGCTTCGACCGGAGGAACTTCTCGTCCTTGTGGGTCAGGTCGAGGTAGACCTCGTTCTCGTTGCGGCCCGTCGCGGCGCTCCAGATGCCGCGCCCCTCGTGGAAGCACGTCTTGAAGATCGCGCGCGCGGCGATGTCGCGGGGGACGAGGTTGCCGTAGCCGGGGTACATCCGCTCGAGCAGGTAGTCGCGCTCCTTCTCGGGGATGTCCCGCGGGCTCCGCGCGTCGGTCTTGTCCTTCGGCACCCAGACGCGGCCGCCCTCGCCGCGCGCGCTCTCCGAGATGAGCCGCAGCTTGTCGGCGCCCGGGATCGCCGTCGGGTGCACCTGGATGAACTCGCCGTTCGCGTACACCGCGCCCTGCTGGTAGACCGCCGACGCCGCCGTCCCCGTGCAGATGACGCTCAGCGTGGAGCGGCCGAAGACGATGCCGCAGCCGCCCGTCGCGAGCACGACCGCGTCGCCCGTGAAGGCGCGGATCTGCATCGATTTCAGGTCCTGCGCGACGCAGCCCACGCACGTGCCGGAGTCGTCGAGGATGGCCTCGAGGAAGTCCCAGAACTCGAACTTCCGGACCATCTTCTCGCCCGGGATCGCCACGCCGTGCTCGTCGGTCACGTCGGCGAGCTCGTACCGCCGCACCTGCTCGTCGAGCGCGTAGAGCAGCTGCTGCCCCGTCGTGGCGCCGGCGAACGCCGTGCGGTGGTAGAGCGTGCCGCCGAAGCGGCGGAAGTCGAGCAGGCCCTCGGGCGTCCGGTTGAACGGCACGCCCATGCGATCGAGCATGTTCACGATGCCCGGCGCGGCCTCGGCCATCCCCTTGACGGGCGGCTGGTTCGCGAGGAAATCGCCGCCGTACGCCGTCTCCTCGAGGTGCACCTGGGGGCTGTCGCCCTCGCCCTTCGTGTTCACCGAGGCGTTGATGCCGCCCTGCGCGCACACCGAGTGCGAGCGCTTCACCGGCACGAGGGAGATCAGGTCGACAGGGACCTTCGCCTCGCACAGCTTGATCACCGTCATCAGGCCGGCGAGCCCGCCCCCGACGACGATCACGCGCCGAACCTTCCCCCCCTCGCTCCTCGTCGTGCTCTTCGCGGCCATGTTCGATCCCGATGCTCCCGCGCCGCTCCCCGGAAGGGCGCGGCCGATACGATGGTCAGTGCGAGGCCGGCGCGCCCACGTCGACGCCGGCGCCGACAGCCGCGCGCGCGGGGGCGCCGGTGGAACCGGTCGAGGACGACGCGATGTCCGCGCAGGTGCGGCCCCCCTCCGCGGACGGGCCCGGCGTCCCGGGGAACGGCGCGCCGGTGGCGAAATAGATCACCGTGTTGGCGCCGAACAGGAAGACCACGAGGCCCACCGCGCCGAAGACCACCGCGGCCATCCGCTGCGCGCGGCGCGACACGGTGATCCCCCACGAGAAGCAGAAGCCCCAGAGGCCGTTGGCGAAGTGGAACACGCTCGCCGCGATGCCGAAGAGGTAGACGAGCGCGATCACCGGGACGCCGCCGACGGTCGACGCCATGTCGGCGCACAGCCGCGGGTAGAACTCCTCGGGCGCCATCCGGCCCAGCCACTTCTGCGCCCAGTACGACCAGAGGTGGAAGCCGATGAACGCGAAGGCGAGCACCCCCGTGACCCGCTGCAGCGTGTACATCCAGTTGCGCGAGAACGTGTAGCTGCCGACGTTCGGCTTGCCCTCGAGCACCAGCTTGACCCCGTAGAGGGCGTGGAACGCGAGCGGCAGCACGACGAGCCCGATCTCGAGCACGGGCAGGTACGGCATGTGCGAGATCTCGCCGACGGCGGCGTCGAACCGCTCCTGCCCCTGGAGCGCCTTCGCGTTCGTCCAGAAGTGGAAGAGCAGGAAACCGCCCACGGGGAGGGCGCCGGTGAGAGAATGCAGCTTGCGCAGGAGAAAGGACCGGCGGCTCTCGTGAAAGAGCGATCTCGCGGGGGTTGCCTCGGACACGCTGACCTCGATGGAAGGCGGGCGCGGCGGGTGTATGGGATGCCCCGGGTGACGTCAAGGTGAACGCAGTCAACAGTTCCGGCCGGTTTTCCGCTGCCTTTGGCGCGTCGAGCGGCGGCGGGGCGGCTCGCCCGCGCAGATGCGCCGCCCGGCGACGTCGGCCACGTCACGCCCGCGTGGCCGCGATCGCGGCCGCGGCCCTGCTCGCGCTCGCCGCCGCGACCGCCGGCGCCGGCTGCGGCGCGCAGGACGGCGGAGCGCCGGTGAGCCCGGCGCTGGCCGGGTCGCCCGCGGCCCAGGCCGAGCTGCGCCCCCTCCTCTCGCGCTTCGCGAACGGCGCGCGCGCCGAGCGCATCGCGCTCGAGCCGGAGCTCCTCGCCTTCCGGGGGCGCCACGCCTCCGACGACCTCGCGCGCGTCGCGACCGTCCACCTCGCGTGGATCGCCCTGGAGCGCGGGGACCTGCCCCGCGCCGAGGCGCTCGCGGCCGAGGTCGAGGCGGCGGGGCGGAGCGCGGTCGGCGATCTCGCGCGCGTGATCCGCGGCGCGGCGCTCCGGCGAGCCGGCAAGCCGAGGCCCGCCTTCGGGGTGCTGCGCCCGCTGGTGAGCAAGATGATCGACGCGTACGTGCGCGCGCTCCTCAACGAGGAGGTCACCGCCGCCGCGATGGAGGCGGGCGCGTGGACGCAGGCGATCGAGCTGATGAGCGTCTGGCTGCGCGAGGCCGACGACGACCGGCGCGCCGCCGTCCGGGCGCAGATCGGGGCGCAGCTGCGCGAGGTGCCGATCGATCACCTCGTCCGGGCGCTCCGCGCCGGGCGGGCGACCGGCGAGGTCGTGAGCCCGGAGGTCGACCTGCGCTCGCTGGTCGCCGAGCGCCTCGCGATCGTCGCCCGCGAGCGCCGCGACGTGGCGCTCGCGAAGGAGCTGCTCGACCGGGCCGACGCGGCGCTCGGCACCCAGCGCGACGCGATCTTCGAGCTCGCGGCCGGCGCGGGGGCCGCGCGCGTCGAGCCGCCCACGGTCGGCCTGCTGCTGTCGACGCGCACGGCCGCGTCGCGCCGCCGGGGCGTCGAGATCGCCGCCGGCGTGGCGCACGGGCTCGGGCTGCTCCGGCCGGGCTCGGACGCGCGGCTCGTGAGCCGCGACGACGGCGGCGAGGGCAGCGTGGACGAGGCGCTGAACAGCCTCACCGCCGAGGGCGCCGCGGTGCTCATCGCCGGCTCCGATCGGGAGCAGGCGACCGAGGCGGCGAAGTTCGCGCGGACGCACGCGATCCCGGTGCTGCTCGTCCATCCGCCGGAGCCGGCGGCGCTGGACGGCGCGTTCGTCTTCGTCGTGGGCGAGGAGCCCGCGAGGAGCATCGAGGTGCTCGCCGCCGCGCTCGCGGAGCGGGGCGCGAAGCCGGTGGCGCTCGTGGGCGGCGATGCCGATGTCCGGAAGGACGCGGCCCCCGCGCCGGCGGGCGCTGCCGGGACCGCACCGGCGGGCGCCGCCGGGGCCGCGCCGCTGGCCGAGCATGGCATCGCGCTGGCGCTCCCCTGCGACGGGACCTTCGACGCGCGCGCTCTCCGGCCGCCGGCCATCCGCGGGATGGTCCTCGCCGGCGACGCGCGCTGCGCGGACCAGGCGCTCCGCGCGGCTCCCCGCTCGGTGACGATCGCGCTCGCCTTCGAGACGGCCATCGCGCCGCCGCCGGGATCGCTCGTCGCGACGGCGGGGCTCTTCCCGCTCCTCGCGGCGCCCTCCGGCGCGCAGCCTCCGCCGGGCGCGGGCGATCCCAGGGCGGCGCCTGCCTCGGGCGCGGCGGCCGCGCTCGCGGCGTGGCTCGCCACCCATCCGTCGCCGCCGAGCTTCTGGGCAGCGCTCGGGCGCGACGCCGGCGTGCTCGCCTGGGCCGGCGTGCAGCGGCTGCCGAAGACGGGCACCGAGGACCCGGCGGAGGTGAAGGCGCGGCGCCTCGCCGCGGCGAGCGCCATGAGCACCGCGACGGCAGAGCTCTGGACGACGGCGGCGAACGGCTTCGGCGGGCGGCGCGTGCTGCCGCGGGTGATCGGCTACCGCGAGAGCGGGAAGGCGCGATGAGCGGGGCGAAAGCGCGGTGAATGACGCGGCTCACCGGGCCGGCGCCCCGTCAGCGCACGGCACGACGCGCGAGGCCGCGCGTGGAGACCGTGCCGGCGCGTCGCCCCGGGGCTGCTCCGGCCTGCCGGCGGGCGTACCATGGCGCCGCATGATCCGCCGAGCCCTCTCCTGTGCCGCCGCCGCCGCGCTCCTGGCGATCGCCCCTGCCGCGCTCGCCGATCGGGTGGCGCTCCTGCCGGCGCGAGGGGGCACCGATGAGGCCGCCCGGAGCGCCGCCCAGGCCGAGGTCGCGCGCGGGCTCGCCGCCCTCGGCCACACCGCGGCGCCGGACGGCGCGGTCGCGGCCGCGCTCAAAGACGTCGCCGACGGCGTCGCCGACAGCGCGGACGAGTACCGCGCGGTGAGCGCGCGGACGGGCGTGGACTGGGTCCTGACCGGCACCGTCGATCCTGCGGTCACGACCACCCGGATCGAGCTCACCGCGTACCTCGCCTCGACGGGCCGGGTCGAGTCGGTCGCCAGGGAGGTCGACCGGGGTAAAGAGGCCCGGCAGACGCAGGAGATGCTGGCCGTCCTGCTCCGCCCGGAGGGCGTCGGCGCCGGCGAGCTCCCCTGGGAGCGCGCCGCGCGCTCCGCTCCGGCGAGCGCGCCCCCGCCTCCGTCCACGGGAGGGGCGATCGTGCTGCCCCCGGTGCCCGCGCCGCCGCCCGCGCCGCCCGCGAAGGAGGTGCTGATGGCGTATCCCCTCGGGCAGGAGCGCGTATGGCCGGCGTACTCGGGCGGGCGCCGGGTCGCCCTGTCCGCGTCGCTCGGGCTGGCCGTCGCGGCGGCGCGCCTGCCGGGCGCGAGCGGCAGCGCGGCCTCGCTGGTCGGGGAGGCGCGCGTGGCCTATGCGCCCGGCGACCGCGGGCTCGAGCTGTTCGTCGTCGGCGGCGGCAACCTGGCCGGCCCCTTCGCCGGCTGGATCGAGGGCGGCGCGCGCCTGCTGCTGACGCCCAGCCTGACGCCGCACGACGGGGCCTGGCGCGCGTTCCCGCTCCACCTCGGCCCGTCGCTCCGCGCGGGCGCGTTCTTCAGGTCCGCCCCCGGCGCCGTGGGCCCTGATCTCACGACGTACCACGGCGATCTCGAGGTCCACCCGGTGCTCGGGGCGTCGCTCGACGTCGCGCTCGCGCTGAGCCGCGCGGTGCAGCTCGAGGCCCAGCTCGGCAACCTCCGGTGGGTCCCCACGGGGGACGGCTCCCTGTTGCTGGTCGGCGCGACGCTCGGCGCCGGGGCCCGGTTCTGACGCATGCGCATCGAGCTGCCGAGCCGCCGCAGCACCATCCGCCTGGCACGGGCGCTCGCCGCGCGCCTCGCGGGCGGCGATCTGGTCGTCCTCGCCGGCGATCTCGGCGCCGGGAAGACGTTCTTCGCCCGGGCCCTCTGCCGGGCGCTCGGCGTCCCACCGGCGCTCCCGATCACCAGCCCGACGTTCACGCTGGTCCACGAGCACGAGGGCCGGGTCCCCATCGCGCACGCCGACGCCTACCGCCTCGGGGGCGCGTCCTCCGCGGAGGGCGCGCGCGACGGCGCGGCCGCGGAGCTCGCCCAGCTCGGGCTGCGCGAGCTCCGCGCGGAGGGCGCGCTCGTCGTCGTGGAGTGGGGCGAGCCGTTCATCGAGGCGCTCGGGGGCGACGCGCTCCTGATCCACCTCGCCGCCCCCGAGGACCCGGCCGCGCTCGGCCGCGCCGCCGAGATCAGGGCGACCGGCGCGCGGAGCGGCGAGGTGCTCGCGGCGCTGGAGGACGAGCTGCGGCGCGGCTCCGTCGGATCGCGCGGAGCCGGGCCGGGCGCTGCGTGAAGCGCGTCGAGCGGCCGGAGCCTGGCGAGGGCGAGCGGGGGATCGCTGCGCCCTCGGGCGGGCTCGACCGGCGGCGCGATCCACGTGCCGGCGCGAAGCGCACGCCGCAGCGCCGGCGAGCGGGCGCGCGGGGTCGTCGCGAGCCTGGCCCCGTGCGCGGCGGCGTTGCGTGGTACAAGAGCGCACCGTGAAGGAAGGCGCTGAGACCAGCCACGGCCAGCTGCTCGACAGGGCGCTGGAGCCGGTCCTCGCGTTCCTCGACAACATCGGCAACATCGTCACGCTCACCTTCCAGACGATCGTCTGGCTCGTGCGCCCGCCGTTCCGCCCCGCCCAGTTCCTCGCGGCGATGGACTTCATGGGCGCGCAGTCGGTCTTCATCGTCGGCCTGACCGGCGTCTTCAGCGGCATGGTCGTCACCCTGCAGACGTCCTACGCGCTGCGCGCGTTCAGCGCCGAGGGCCGCGTCGGCGGCCTCGTCGCGGTCTCGCTGGCCCGCGAGCTCGCGCCGGTCTTCTCCGCGATCATGGTCACCGCCCGCGCCGGCAGCGCGATGGCCGCGGAGCTCGGCAACATGCGCGTCACCGAGCAGATCGACGCGATCGCGACGATGGGCGTGAGCCCCGTGCAGTACCTGCTCTCGCCCCGGCTGTTCGCCGCGACGGTGATGCTGCCGCTGCTCTGCATCCTGTACACGAGCGTCGGCATGTGCGGCTCGTACCTCGTCGCCGTGCTCTGGCTCGGCGGCGACGCGGGCGCGTTCTTCCAGAGCATCCGCGACTTCGCCCTCCCCAAGGACATCTCCATGGGGCTCATCAAGGCGTGCGTCTTCGGCTTCATCGTCTCGTCGGTCTCGTGCCGCCACGGCTTCTACGCCTCCGGCGGCGCGCGCGGCGTCGGCGTCGCGACCACGCGCGCGGTCGTCGAGAGCTGCGTCACCGTGCTCGTCACGAACTACATCCTGACGCAGCTCTTGCTCGACATGTGAGCCGCAGCGGCGTTCTCCCGGCTCTACCTGGGCCGCGAGCACTTGCCGCGATGCTGCGGGGCGGCGGCCCGGATGTTACGGTAGCCGGCGTGTCGCTCGATCGCGCCTCCGAAGTCGAAAAGTTCGATCACTACGCCCCCACCTACCGCGAGGCGCACCAGCGGAGCGTGCGCCTGAGCGGGGAAGGGCCCGAGTACTTCGCCGAGCACAAGCTCGGGTGCCTGGGGCGGGCCGGCGTGTCCAGCGCGCACAGCGTGCTCGACTACGGCTGCGGCACCGGCAGCCTCACGCGCTTGCTCTGCGGTCGCTTCGCCTTCGTCGGCGCCTTCGACCCGTCGGCGGAGAGCGCCAAGCTTGCGCGCGAGCACGCTCCGAGCGCGACCGTGTACGGCGAGGAGGCCGCCATCCCGAGCGAGCGGTTCGACGCGGCCGTGCTGTCGGGCGTGCTGCACCACGTCCCGCCGCCCGAGCGCTCCAGGCTGGTGCAGGCGGTGGCGACCAAGCTCAAGCCGGGTGGGCGCCTGTTCGTCTTCGAGCACAATCCATACAACCCGCTCACGCGGCGGGCGGTGCGCCTGTGTCCGTTCGACGACGACGCCATCCTGCTTCCGCCACGCGAGGTGCGCGCGCTGCTCGCTGGCGCGCTTGCCTCGGTGCGGCAGGACTACGTGCTGTTCTTCCCGCGGCCGCTCGCGCCCTTGCGTCCGCTCGAGCCCTGGCTCGCGTGGTTCCCGCTCGGCGCGCAGACCATGACGGTCGGCGTGCGTGCCGGCGCTTGAGGCGCCCTCGCCGGGGCCCTGCCGCCTGTCCTCGCCGCTGCAAGGGGGCATGACGCGCCCGGTATCCGCTCTGGAGTACATCGATTGAACCGCTGGTATGCGAGTTCAACTCGCCACCAGCACCCACACGTCCTCGGCCGACACCTCTTCCACAGCGTCGGGTTGCACCTTCCGGTGCGGCCCCCGGGCGTCTAGCTTCGCTTCATGAGCACCTCGTCCCTCTCCAACCGCCACTACGTCCTGAAGGCGCGCCCCGAGGGCCCGCCGGACCGCAGCCATTTCGAGCTCCGCGAGGCGCCGGTCCGGGAGCCTGGCGACGGCGAAGTCCTCGTCCGCACGCGCTACCTGTCCGTCGATCCGACGAACCGGATCTGGATGAGCGACACGAAGCAGTACATGCCGCCCGTGAACCAGGGCGAGGTGATGCGCGCGCTCGGCGTCGGCGTCGTCGAGCGATCACGCCACCCCGACTATGGCGCAGGAGACCTCGTCTCCGGCCTCCTCGGCTGGCAGGACTACAACGTCGCGGCTCCCGGCGACCTCGCCCTCACGCGCTTGCCCGCGCTGGACCTCCCGCTCGGCGCCTTCCTCTGCCCACTTCACGTGACCGGCGGCTTCACCGCCTACGTCGGCCTCTTCGATATCGCGCAGCCGAGGCCCGGCGAGACCATCGTCGTGTCCGGCGCCGCCGGCTCCGTGGGCTCCCTGGTCGGCCAGATGGGCAAGATCGCGGGCTGTCGCGTGGTGGGCATCGCCGGCAGCGACGCCGGGTGCCGCTATGTGACCGAGGAGCTCGGCTTCGACGCCTGCATCAATTACCGCACCGAGGATGTCGCGGCGGCGCTCGACCGCGCCTGTCCGAAGGGTGTCGACATCGATTTCGAGAACGCAGGCGGCGACATCCTCGACACCGTGCTCGACAAGATGAACCTCTTTGGCAGGGTCACGATCTGCGGCCTCATCGCGACGTACAACGACAAACAGCCCCGCCCGGGCCCTGTGCGCTTCCCGCTCATCCTGATGCAGCGTCTCCGGGTGCAGGGCTTCGTCGTCAGCGATCATCAAGCGCGCTTCCCCGAGGCCTTCGAGAAGATCCACGGCTGGATCAAGGAGGGCCGGATCACCTGGCGCGAGCGCGTGGTGGAAGGGATCGAGAACACCCCGGATGCGCTCGCGATGCTCTTCCAGCCGAACAAGATCGGAAAGCTGCTGATCAAGGTCTCCGACTAGTCTCGGCCAGGCCGGTAAGTTCAGCGAGATCTCGAGCTCACCAGGAAGCTACCGCAGCACCCCCGGCGGCTCCGGCTCCCGCAGCGCGATCAGCGCCGGCGAGAACTGCACCGGGTACCTCGCCGGCGCGCGCAGGAGCGCCACCGCGTCCGGCAGCAGCTGGCGCGCCGCCAGGGAGCGCTCGCGCCCGGCGCTCGCCGGCTCGGGCGACTCGAGCGCGCGCCCGCCGCGCATCGCCGCGCGCGCGAGCGGGGCGAGCCTCGCGACCCCGAGCGCGCGCGGCGCCAGCATCCGCTCGTGCGCGAGGTGGATCACGTCGAAGGCCGCGCGCCCCGCCTCGTCGTAGTAGCGCGCCACCATCTTCCGCCCCGCGATCACGTCCCCGTGATCGCTCGTGCCCTGCCGGAGCGCCCACGCGCCCGCCTCCTCGAGCGCCACGAGCTCGCAGCGCGCCGCCGGCAGCCCCTCGACGGCCTCCCCGAGCCCCGACGCGACCCAGCCGCCCGCGCTCGCGCCCACGCGCCTCGCCTCGAGGAGCAGCGCCTCCTCGTCGTCGCCCCCGAGGTCGACCATCCGATCGGCGTACCAGGGCCAGCTGCCCTCGAGCGGGGACGGCGGCGGCGCGAGCTCGCCGAGGTCGATCCCCGCCTCACCGCGGAACGGGATGCCGAGCGCCGTGGCCGCGAGCGCGCTCGTCGTCGCAACGGCGCCGCCCACGTGCGCCGCGCGGGCGAGCGCGAGCGCCTCGTCGGCGAACGGCACGCTCGCCGACGACCCGTCGACGATGTCGCCGCCGCCGGCCGCGATGTGGAGCCGCGCGGCCCGCGTCGCCGCGGCCGCGCCTCGGCGGAGCGCCGGTGCGAGCAGCGCGCCCACGAGCAGCGCCTCGACGAACGGCCCCTCCACCGAGGCGACGGGCGTCCCCGGGAAGGCGATCGTGCCGTCGGGCATCGCGTCGATGTCGACCGACAGCGTCGCGCCGGCGAGCCGCTCCTCGAGCGCGTCGCTCAGGCCGCACGCCGCGCGCGCCGCGGAGACCGCCGCCGCGTCGAAGCGCGCGCCGTCCGCCGCGAGCGCCTCGAGCGCCGCCTCGACGCCGGCGACCACGAGGAAGCCCGTGTGGGGCGGCATCGCGGCGAAGGCGAGCTCGAAGCTCGCGCGCCGGTCGGCGAGCCCCGCGTGGACGAGGCGATCGGCGTCGAGCAGCGCGCGTCCGTCGCGGAGCAGCGGGCTCGCTCGCAGCAGGGCCGCCGGCATCCGCCCCCGCTCAGAGCCGCTCGGCCAGCATCCGCGTGCCGGCGACCGTCGAGGCCTCGTCGAAGAGGAACGGCAGCATCACGGTGGGCAGGTCGAGATCGCGGCGCAGGCGGGCCAGGCTCTCGCGCTGCACCGACTCGCGCATCGCCCGCCGCGCGCCGGCCACGAAGGCGCTCTCGACGGTGTCCGCGGCGCGCGCCGGCGCCTGGATGTCGAGGCGCGCCGGGTCGACAAGGAGGGCCCGCTGCTCCTCGGGCGAGAACAGCGCAGGCAGCACGCCGTTGATGATCACCCGGTGGACGGGCAGGCCAAGGTCGCCCCGGACCTCCGCCACGAGCTCGACGGTCTCGGTCGCCGGCATCTCCTCCGGGAGCGTCACGACCACGACCCCGCTCCGCGCGGGATCCCTGAACATCGCCCACGCCGCCTCGGCGTCCCGGCGCAGGATGCCCGGCGGCGCCACGTCGAGGATCACCTTCGGCACCCGCAGCATGTCCACCCCGTGCCCCGTCGCGGGCGCGTCGAGCAGGACCACGTCGAAGCGGTTCGAGCCGTCCGGGAGCAGCTCCGTCGTGTGGAACCACGCCTTGCCGAGCATCGCCCACTCGAACAGCCCGGGCACCGCGCGGAAGAAGGTGCGCGTGTACTTGTTGTCGAAGACGAGATCGGCCGCGGCCCGCATCTTCAGGACCATCTCGCCGTACTCCCGGAGGGCCCTGTCCGGCGCGATGTTCACCGCCGACACGCGCTCGGCGACCTGGATGACCTCCGGGCCGATCGGCTTCGAGCCGAGGATGGCGGAGAGCCGCTCCTTCGTGTGGCACATCGCGACGAGGACGCGCTTGCCGCGGGCGGCGAAGGCGAGGGCGAGGGCGCCGGAGATCGTCGTCTTCCCGACCCCTCCCTTGCCGGTCACGAACAGGAAGCGCCGGCGCTCGAGCTCCGGCAGGTCCTGGCCGAGCCCGCCCGCTTTTGAGGCTTGATAGACGCTGGTCATTCCTCGCCAGCGGAGTTACGCGCAAGCTCAGGCGAAGGCAACCCGGATCAAGGAAACGGGCTCTGCTATGCATCGCTCATGCGCATCACCGAGCGACACCTCGAACCGCTGAACCGACGCTTCCAGGGCGCGTCACCCGTCGAGCTCCTCCGCTTCGTCCGCGAGTCCTTCGGCCCGCGCGCGGCCATCATGAGCAGCATGCAGCGCGCCGGGACCGCGCTCTGCCACATGGCCGACCGCGCCGGGCTCTCCTTCGACGTGGTCTTCGTCGACACCGGCGTGCTCCACGCCGAGACGCTCGCCACGCGCGACGAGCTCGCGCGGACCCACCCGAACCTGCGCGTCGTCACGCTGTCGCCCGAGCGCAGCTTCGCGCAGCAGACGCGCGAGGAAGGGCTGCTCTACCTCTCGAAGGAGGGCCAGGAGCGCTGCTGCGACCTCCGCAAATCGGCCCCGCTGAGCGCCATCCGGGGCCGCTACGACGCGCTCGTCGCGGCGCTGCGGCGGGGCGAGGGCGGCGCCCGCGCCAAGGTCGCGCCGTTCGGCCTCGACCCCGCGAACAACACGCTCCGCGTCCACCCCTTCGCGTCGCTGACCGGCGAGGAGCTCGACGCGTACTTCGCCGCCCACAACGACGCGCTCGAGAACCCGCTGCACGGGATGGGCTTCCGCACCATCGGCTGCTTCCCCTGCACGACGCCGGTGCTGCCCGACGAGCCCGAGCGCGCCGGGCGCTGGCGCCACCTGGCGAGCGTCGAGTACTGCGGCATCAACCCGGTGGACCGGGGAGACACCGACGGCGGCGTCGACCTCGACGACCGGTACGAGCGCCTGTTCGCCGCGTGACGGCGCGACGACCTGCACGAGCCCATCGACGCGGCGTGGCACCTCGACGCGGCGTGACGATCGCCTGCGAACACCGATTCGCGGCAGCTCGATCTTGACTCAAAGGGCATGCAGGGAGATTTGCCCCGCATGCCGGCGAGCTACTTCGACGTAGACGGCACCCTGGTCACGACGAACCTCGTGCACCCGACGGTGTTCTACATGCTGAACCAGCCAACGCCGATGCACAGCCTCGCGAAGCTCGGCCGTGCCCTCGTGAAGGCGCCGTGGATGGCGATGGCGGAGCTCCAGGATCGACGCCTCTTCAACGAGCTGCTCTTCAGCTCGTTCGAGGGCGTCTCCGAGGATCGCCTCGTGGCGCTCGCGGAGGAGGCGTTCGCGAAGGTGCTCAAGCCGGCGATCTACGCCAAGGCGCGGGACCTCGTGAAGTGCAGCCTCGACAAGGGGCACGACGTCATCCTCATCTCCGGCGCGCTGGATTTCCTGATGCAGCTGCTCGCCGAACACCTCGGCGCGACGGGCATCATCGCGAACCGCCTCGAGGTGAAGGATCGGTTCGCGACGGGCAAGCTCCTGCGCCCGGTGGTGGCCGGGCCCGAGAAGGCGCGGCTCATCCGCGAGCACGCCCACGCGAACGGGCACGACCTCGACGAGTGCTTCGCCTACTCGGACAGCTACTCGGACGTCCCGATGCTCTCGGTCGTCGGCTACCCGGCGGCGGTGAACCCGGACCGCAAGCTCAAGATGCTGGCGCAGGCGTACCACTGGCCGATCCTCCACCTCGCCGCATGACCCCTGCCTCCCCGCCGGCGGCGGGAGGCCACCATCCAGCCCAACACGTCGCACCCCCTGCTCTGAAGGTCCCATGAGCCATCCTTGCGTCGTCACGCTAGACAGCCGCAGCGCCCCCCGGGTGCTCTTCTCAGGCGACCAGCTGGTCGAGGTCGACCTGCCCACCGGCACCCGGGTGCTCTACGCGAAGCCGCCCATCGAGCCGCTGAAGGACGTCGACGCCGCGATCCGCTACGCGATCAACCACCCGTACAACTCGGAGCCGCTCTACGCGAAGCTCCGCCCGGGGATGAAGGTCACGATCGCGGTGGACGACATCTCGCTGCCGCTGCCGCAGATGAAGCGCCCCGACATCCGCGAGCGGGTGCTCACGATCGTGCTCGACCTGCTCGCCGACTACGGCGTCGACGACGTGGAGATCATCATCGCCACGAGCGTCCACCGGCGGATGAAGGACTGGGAGGTCCGCCACATCGTCGGCGACCGGATCTTCAACGCCTACTGGCCGAAGCGGCTCTACAACCACGACGCCGAGAACGCCGCCAACATGAAGTACCTCGGCACGACCGACGTCGGCGAGGAGGTCGAGCTCAACAAGCGCGCGGTCGACAGCGACCTCGTGATCTACGTGAACCTCAACCTCGTGCCGATGGACGGCGGGCACAAGTCGGTCGCCGTCGGCCTGTGCGGGTACCGGAGCCTGCGCGCGCACCACAACCCGCGGGTGATGCGCGACTGCTACTCGTACATGGATCCGAAGAGCTCCGCGCTGCACACGAGCGTCGAGCGCATGGGCCGGCTGGCCAACAAGAAGCTCAACGTCTTCACGATCGAGACGACGATCAACAATCGCATGTTCGATCGCCCGCTCGAGTTCCTCGCGAAGAACGAGGACGACCTGAGCGCGGGCGAGAAGAGCGCGCTGCGCGCCCTCCGCTTCACGCTCTCCAAGGTGCCGCAGCCCGCGCGCCAGGCGATCTTTCAGCGCGTCCCCTCGCCGTTCGGGGTGACCGGGGTGTTCGCCGGCGAGACCGAGGCCGTCCACGAGCACACGCTGAAGCGCAGCTTCGACCAGTACCTCGTCCCGGTCTCGGGCCAGGCCGACATCCTGATCACGGGCATCCCGTACATCAGCCCGTACAACGTGAACTCGTTCCTGAACCCGCTGCTCGTGCAGGTGATGGCGAACGGCTACCTGTTCAACCTCTACCGCGGCGCGCCGATGCTCAAGAAGGGGGGGACGATGATCATCCTCCACCCCTGCACCGACCTGTTCGACAACGAGCACCACGCCCCGTACATCGAGTTCGTGCACCGGCTCCTGCCGGAGACGCGGGACGCGATGGAGCTGCACAAGCGGTACGAGAAGAAGTTCTCCGAGAACCCCGCGTACATCGAGATGTACCGCTTCGGGCACGCGTACCACCCGACCCACCCGTTCTTCATGTGGTACTGGGGCGAGGCGGGGCGGCAGCACATCGGCCGGATGATCGTGGTCGGCGCCGACAACGAGTACATCCCGCAGCTGCTCGGCTGGGAGACGGCGCGCACGATGGACGAGGCGCTGCGGATGGCGAAGCAGTCGGCCCCGCCCGCGCCGGAGATCCTGGCCCTGCACACCCCGCCGATCTTCATGGCCGACGTGACGGTCTAGCGCGCCCGCGGGAGGAGCCACCGTGCGGCTGCACCTCCTCGACGGCACCTACGAGCTCTTCCGCGCCCACTACTCCAAGCGGCCCGATCACCGCGCGCCCGGCGGCTGGGACGCGAAGGCGACGGTGGGCGTCGTCGCCTCGCTCCTCGCGCTCCTGCACCACGCGGACGAGGAGGTCACGCATCTCGCCGTCGCCTTCGACAACCCGATCCGCTCGTTCAGGAACGACCTGTTCGACGGTTACAAAAGCGACGAGGGGATGGATCCCGCGCTCCGCCGGCAGTTCGATCCGGTCGAGGAGGCGGTGCGCGCGCTCGGGATCGTCGTCTGGTCGATGGACGCGTTCGAGGCGGACGACGCGCTCGCGACGGCGGCGGCGCGGTTCCGGGGCGCGGTGGAGCAGGTGCGCATCCTCAGCCCGGACAAGGACTTCGGGCAGTGCCTTGCCGGCGATCGGGTCGTGCAGGTCGACCGCCGGAAGGAGAAGGTCATCGACGAGGCGGCGATGCGCGCCGCGCGGGGCGTGGCGCCGGCGAGCATCCCGGACTTCCTCGCGCTCACGGGGGACGACGCCGACGGCATCCCTGGCCTGGCGGGCATCGGCGAGCGGACGGCGGCCGCGCTGCTCGGCGCCTACGGCCACATCGAGCAGATCCCGGACGACCCGGCCGCGTGGTCGGTGGCGGTGCGCGGCGCGGATCGGGTCGCGCGCGCGCTGATCGAGCACCGGGAGGACGCGCTGCTCTACCGGACGCTGGCGACGCTCCGGACCGACGTGCCGCTCGCGGAGGGCCTCGACGACCTGCGCTTCCGCGGCGTGCCGCGCGACCGCTTCGAGGCGTGGTGCGACGCGATGGAGTTGCGCACGCTGAAGGCGCGGCCGGCGCGCTGGGCGTGAGCCGCCGGTGAGCCGAGCGGGGCGCGCCGCGCCCGCGGCGTGCGCCGTGCGGTCAGCCGCCGGGCGGCGGGTAAACGCCTGCTTGTCCGAACGAGGAGGCGAGGAAGGCGAGCGCTCGCTCCAGCGTTCCGAAGCACGGCACCCCGGCGGCCCGTAGCGTCGGCACGTCGATCATCCGCGTCATGGGCCATTGATCGAACGTGGGTTTGTAGACGCGTCCGGGCGGGAAGTGAGCGCTGAGCCACCCCTTGATGTCGCGCGTCCTCTCCCAGCTGTCGCCGTGCTCCCAGCGCGTTCCCGGCACGAGGCCTGGTCGCTCCTGGCCGTCCGGGCCGATGAGGGCGCGACCAGCCATGAGATCCACGCAGGGCAAGAAGAGCACCTCGTACTCGCGGTGCATCAGCACGACCGCCACGGGGAAGGGCGGATCGAGCTCGCGCGCCCACGAAGCTAACTGCGGCCCTCGTTCTCTGGGACAGGCGTCGTCTTCATCTCGAAGGATGAGCAGAGCACCAGCGTCCCCCTTGGCGCGAACGAGGCCAATCCCCTTCTCGATCCCCCTGCGCTGGTGCGTGTTCTTGCACGTGATGGCGCGCGCCCAGGGCTGCCAGTGACCGGCTTCTTGCCAGAGCCGCGTGATCAGGTTCTCCGCGGCTCCCAGCTCGCCTTCTCCCTCAACGAGGATGTAGCCCTTCATCGCTTCATTCCGCGGCCGCGAAGGGCAGCTCCTGCTGCAGCCCTTCCATGCGCATGACCTCGCCGAGGGTCATGAGCCCGCTCTTGACCACCTCCCGCTGGCTCGCGCGCATGGGCGCGACCACCGTCTCCCCCTCGGCGCGCATCACCACGCGCACCTCTTCGGGATCGACGAGGTCGAGGAGCTCCGGGCTGTGCGTGGTCACGATGACCTGGCTCCGCTTCGTCGCCTGCTTCAGGTGATCGTAGAGGAGCGGGATGGCGCCCGGGTGCACGGTGAGTTCGGGCTCTTCCACGCCGATCACCGGCACGGACGGCTCCTGGAGGAGCGCCGTGATGATGCCCGCGACGCGCAGCGTCCCGTCCGACTCCTGCGTGGCATCGAACCACTTGGGCTTCTTGTTCGGCGAGACGTGCTGGAACTGGACGACAAGGTAGCTTGCGGCCTGCGCCACCTTGATGTCGAGCGTGTCGCCGGTGAGCTTGTGGAGCGCCGCGATGAGCTCCGGCTTCCATGTGGCGGCGGGTTGGTCCTTCAGGACGGAGACCCAGTTGTCGCCGTGTCGGCTCATCGGCTTGCTGGGGCTGTACTTCTGCGGAGCTCGCAGCGTGTCGGGGAAGATGGCGTACACGGCGATGTTCTGGAGCGCGTGGACGAGCTCCTCGAAGCGCTCGTCGCCTCCGATCAGCTGCAACGCCAGGTTCTTCTTGTCGAGCGGCGGCCGGAGCCCCTCCGGCCCGTCCTGCCACTTGCCGCCGCTGACCCGGAAACGGAAGCGTTCGTCGCTGCGGATGACCTCCGCGTCCTCCGACTTGACCTCGTACTCCTCGGCGCTCGATCCGGTTAGCTCGAAGCCGTACTCAGCGTATCCAGACGGGAGCGTGAGGCCCACGCGGAGGACAACGTTGAACGGGTGCCCGCCGCTCCAGCGACGGACCGCCCCGATCCCGTGGCGCATGGTGATCGCTCCCGAGAGGCCCATGTGCATCGCATCCGCGACGAAGCGCAACGCGTCCATGACGTTGCTCTTCCCGGATCCGTTCGGTCCGACCAGCACGGTGAGCTTTCCGAAATGGATCCGGACGTTCTCGCCGAGGCTCCGGTAGTTCGAGACGGTCAGGTGGTTGATCATGCGTGCTCCAGCGGGCTCTTCCGATCGGTAGCGCGTTCGTACACGACAAGTATACCCGCCTCAGGCCTTCGCTTCGGGCGAGCCTGGTCCCGCGGGTGCGTGGCATCGCCACCGGTCGACGTTCCGCTCCGACCGAGCGATCGCTGACTCCTCTGGAACAGGAAGAAAATGACGGCTTCCGCGGCGCGCTAGTTCGTCGAGGGCCTCGCCGGCGCCTCGATCTCGGCGAGCACGCGCTCGCGGACGAGCGGCAGCGGCGGCGAGCCGTGCGAGAGGAGCGCGTCGTGGAAGCGGCGCAGCGAGAACGCCGGGCCCAGGGTCGCCTTCGCCTCCTCGCGGAGCTTCAGGATCTGGAGCTTGCCGAGCGTGTAGGCGAAGTAGCCGGGGTCGAAGGTCGCGCGCACCGCCTGCTCCCGCGCCGTCGCGCGGTCCTGGAAGCAGTCGTCGACGAAGCGGCGCTCGGCCTCGTCGAGGCCCATGCCCTCCGCGTGCACCCCGAGCGACACGACCACCCGGCAGTTGCGCAGCAGCGCGTCCGCGAGCTGGCCGAGGCGGCTCTGCGGGTCCTCCTTGCCGAACCCCTGCTCGATCATCATCTGCTCGACGTAGTGGGCCCAGCCCTCCACGAACGAGTAGCTCCCGAACATCTTCTGCGTCTCCGTCGGCGCCCGGTTCCCCCACAGGCCCTGGACGAAGTGCCCCGGGTAGACCTCGTGCACGGTCGTCGAGAGCAGCGTGCCCCGCGGCATCACGTACTCCTCCTGCTCCTTCCGGGGCCACGAGGGGTCCGGCTTCGTGATGTAGTAGAACGCCTCGAGCCCCTTCCGCTCGAACGGCCCCGGCGCGTCGAGGAAGGCGGCGTTCCAGCGCATGTAGGGCGGCGTCTCCTTCACGATCGCCCGCTCGTCGGACGGGAGGCTCACGATCTCCTTGTCGACGAGGAACTTGCGCGCCGACTCCATCATCCGCGTCGCCTCGGCGAGGAGCTGCTCCGCCTTCGGCCGGGAGGTCTTCACCTTCCTGGCGAGCTCCTGGTACGCCGCCTTGTTCGCCGCGAGGTCGTCCTCGCCCATCTTCTTGAACTCGGCGAGCGGCATCGCGAGCCCCTCCTGCGCGAGGAGGAGCTTCCGGTACCGCGCCTCCCCGAGCACATGGCTCGCGTCGCCCTTCGGCAGCTCGACCTTCGCGAGGTGCTCGGCGAGCTTCTCCGCCGCGTCGGCGAGCGCGGCGTTCGTCTTCTCGAAATCGGCCTGGAACGCGGGGTCGCCCACGCCCTTGAGCAGCGTGACGACGTCGCCGCGCAGGTACTCGGCGTAGCCCCGGAAGATCTTCACGGCGACCTCGATCACCGGCTTCGGCATCGGGCTCACGAGGTTCTCGAGGACGCGCGGCGCCTGGGCCAGCGCCGCCTTCTCGTGCTCGAGGAGGCGCCGCGCGCGCTCGGACAGCGGCGCGTACGCGCGATCGAGGTAGTGGTTCACGCCGAACAGATCGCCATAGAACTGCGGCCGCCGGCGCCACTCCTCGATGTCCCTCCCGGTGAAGATCTTGAGGTCGATCTGCTGGAGGAGCAGCGCGCGGTCGAGCGCCTCGTCCGGGGAGAGCGCCGCGGCGTCGACGGCGGCGAGCGCCGCGCGGTCGCGCTCGAGGCGCGCGAGCCGCCGCTCTATCGCCGCGGCGCCGTAGTCGGAGACCTTGCCGTCCTGCTCGTGCAGCCCGCGCGAGCGCGCGAAGGCCGGCTCGTCCGCGACCCACTCGCGCAGGATCCGATCGCGCAGCGCGGTGAACGGCTCGCGCGGCGCTTCCGCCGGCCGCGCGGGCTCGGCGCTCGCCACGGCCTGAGGAGGCGCCGCGCCGAGAGACGGAGGCGGCGCCGAGGCGCTCCCGCTGCAGGCGGCGAGCGCCGCGAGCGGCGCGAGCACCGCGAGCCGGCGCCAGCGCGAGCGGACAGGTGTGGGTGCGGCCATGACGGGGCGAGCCTGTCAAACCGGCCCGCGCAGGTCAACGCCGCAGGTCAGTCGCGGAGCGCGCGATCGATGATCGTGTCCACGTGCGAGAGCGCGTGGTCGAGGTCGAAGCAGCGCGCGATTTCGTCCGGGGCGAGCAGCGCCGCGACGTCGGCGTCGGCGGCGAGGTTGTCGCGGAAGCGCCCCTCGCCCGCGATCGCGCGCATCGCGCAGCGCTGCACCAGCTCGTAGGCCGCCTGCCGCGGCCTGCCCTTCTGGACGAGCGCCAGGAGCACCGCTTCGCTGAAGAAGAGCTCGCCCGTGCTGTCGAGGTTCTGGCGCAGCTTCTCCGGGTAGACGACCAGCCCCTCCACGAGCCCGGCGGCGCGGTCGAGCATGAACCCGAGCGTCGAGGTCGCGTCGGGCGCGATCATCCGCTCGACCGACGAGTGCGAGATGTCGCGCTCGTGCCACAGCGGCACGTTCTCGAGCGCCGGGATCACGGCCGCGCGCACGATGCGCGCGAGGCCGCACAGGTTCTCGCTGAGGATGGGGTTGCGCTTGTGGGGCATCGCGCTCGATCCCTTCTGGCCCACGGTGAAGCGCTCCTCCGCCTCGCGGACCTCGGTGCGCTGCCAGTGCCGCACGTTGGTCGCGAGCCGCTCGATGCCCGCCGCGATGAGCGAGAGCGCGGTGAAGAGCTCGGCGTGGCGGTCGCGCGCGACGACCTGCGTCGAGACCGTCTCGGGGCGCAGGCCCAGGGCGGCGAGCGCGCGCTCCTCGATGCGCGGCGACAGGTGCGCGTACGTCCCGACCGCGCCCGCGATCTTCCCCACCGCGATCGCCTGGCGCGCCGCGAGCAGGCGCGCCCTGCCGCGCTTCATCTCCGCGAGGTGGCCGGCGATCGCCAGGCCGAACGTGATCGGCTCGGCGGCGATGCCGTGGCTCCTGCCGATCATCGGGGTGCGCCGGTGCTCGTCCGCGCGCCGCGCGAGCGCGCTGCAGAGCTTGTCGAGCCGCGCCGAGAGCAGGTCCGTCGCGCGGACGAGCAGCACCGCGAGGCTCGTGTCGAGCACGTCGCTCGAGGTCATCCCCCGGTGCAGCCACCGCGCGCCCTCGCCCGCGAGCTCCTCGACGTGCGTCAGGAAGGCGATGACGTCGTGCTTGACCGTGCGCTCGATCGACTCGATCCGCTCGGGATCGAGCGTCAGCTGCTTCGCGCGGATCCCCTTCGCGATGCCGGCGGGCACGAGCCCTTCGGCCTCCATCGCCTCGCAGGCGGCGAGCTCCACCTCGAGCCAGGTCGAGAATCGGGTGGCGGGCGACCAGAGCTCTTCGAATTCAGCGGGAGTGTAGCGGGGGATCATGGGCGGGACGCTGCGAAGGTCTGGAGGGTGCGTCAAGGATGGAGTGGCCCCGGGAGGTCCGGGCGCGCGAGGGCCGGCTCGCGCTGCTCGCCCGCGCGGGGGGCCACGCCGCGCGCGCCCGTGCCGTCGGGCGGGGCGCTTGCGGACGCGCGGCGCGCGGCAAACGTTGGCGCGATGCCAACCGAAGCACCGGCGCCTGCGCGCGCCGATCAGGGCAGGTCGTTCGCCCGCACGCCCCACGCGGCGGGCGACGCGCCGCCAGAGACGCTGCCCGCAGGGGCGAGCGAGCCGGACGCTGTCAGCCAGGCGCCGCTCCCCCCGCGGGCCGAGCCTGGGCGCCGCGAGCCGGCGGGGCGCGCTGGCGGCGCGGCCGCCGCTGCGAGCGCGCCGGCTGTCGTGAACGAGCCGGCGCCCGTGAGCGAGACCCGCGCGAGCGTGCGCGGGGGTCGCCGGGTGAAGTCGTACATCGTGGTGGTCGCGATGGACCTGTCCGAGCCGGGCGGGCGGGCGTGGCGCTTCGCCTTCGATCTGGCGGCGCTCCGCGGCGAGACGGAGATCCACGCGGTGGTCATCGGCCCGCGGCAGGTCGCCCCTGCAGTGCGCGACGTGACGACGCCGGGCGCGTCGTCGCCGCCGTCGCTCCGCGTGCTCCAGCACCGGTTCGCGGACGGCCAGGCCCGGCTGATGGCGATGCACTTCCGCACGGGCCGGCCGGACCGGGCCATCGTCTCGCTCGCCCGGGAGCTCAGCGCCGATCTCATCGTCGTGGCCACGCACCCGCAGTCACCCCTGCAGCGGCTCTTCGGCGGCTCGACGGCCGACCGGATCGCGCGGAATGCGCCGTGCCCGGTCGTCGTCGTGCGCCCCAAGGAGGACGACGACGCCGACGCGGCCAACTACGACCCCAGGCTGCGCTGACGGCGCTGACGCGGAGGCGCGCGGCGGGGTAGTGCTCAAATTTCAACATGAAGGCGGGAAGGCGGGAAGAAAACCTGAATGATCTTCCCGCCTTCTCGCCTTCATGTGAGCTCTCTCCAGGCAAATGTGAGCACTACCCGCTCGATGCCCGCGCGCGGGCTACCGCGCGCTCGACGACTGCGCGTCGGCCTGCGCCGCCGGGTCGAGCTTGTCCGGCGCGCTGACGCCCTCGGCCTTGCCCCCTTCCCGCGTGTCCGCGTAGCCCCACGCGACGCCGGCCGCGTCGACGAGGAGGTTGTTCGCGTCGCCGATCGGCATCGGGTCCATCACGAGGACGTGCCCTCGCCGCGCGAGGTCGTCGAGGGCGGCCTGCGGCGGAGGCGTCAGCCGCTCGACGCGCACGCGATCCGGCATCCACTGGTGGTGGACGCGCGCGTGGCGGACCGCCTCGTCGATGGTCATCCCGTGATCAACCAGGTTGCGGAGGACCTGCGCGACGGTGTTCGGGATCGTGTCGCCGCCGGGAGATCCGAGGACGAGCGCAACCTTGCCGTCGCGGCTCACGAGGGTGGGGGTCATCGAGCTCGCCATGCGTTTGCCCGGCGCCACCGCGTTGATCCCCGTCTCGGAGAACGCGCCCATCGCGTTGGCGAGCAGGATGCCCGTGCCGGGGATCACGATCCTCGCGCCGAAGCTCGCCGACAGGGTGGTCGTGCACGAGACCGCGTTGCCCTGCGCGTCGATCACCGAGAAGTGCGTCGTCTGCGGGGACTCCAGCGCGACGGCGCCCGGCGGCGCCGCGATGTCGCCCGCCGGCGTGGCCCGCTCCGGGTCGACGGGCGGCCTGCGGCGCATCAGGTAGGCCCCGTCGAGGAGCTGCGCGAGCAGCTGCGCCGTCTCGGGCGCCACGAAATCGGGGTCGGCGCTCACCTTGCGCCGATCGGCGTACGCCCGCTTCGCCGCCTCGACGAACAGGTGCAGCGACAGCCCCGAGTCGGCGGGCGCCTCGTGCGCCTTGAGCCGCTCGAGCGTGAGCATCATCTCCGCGAGCGCGACGCCGCCCATCGAGGGGGGCGGCATCGTGTCGACGGTGAAGCCGCGGTACGAGAACCGGAGGGGCGCGCGCCACTTCGCCTGGTAGGCGCGCAGGTCGCTCTCGCTGATGTGGCCGCCGCGCTCGCGCATCGCGCCGGCGATCTGCCGGGCGATGGCGCCCTCGTAGAAAGCGCGCGGCCCCTCCGCGGCGAGCGTCTCGAGGGTGCGGGCGAGATCGAGCTGCCGCACCAGCTCGCCCTGGGCGACCGGCGCCTTGCCCCGCCCCCAGATGGCGCTCGCGGCCCGATCGGCCTTCAGCCGCGGCCACGCCCAGCGCAGCGTCAGCGCCTGCCGCGCGCCGAGGCGGTGCCCCTTGCGCGCGAGGGAGATCGCCGGGGCCAGGAGCTCGGCGAACGGGCGGGAGCCGAACCGCTCGTGGGCCAGGGCGAGGCCGGCGACCGAGCCCGGGACGCCGGCGGATGCATAGCCGTGTCCGCCGGCGCGCAGCATCGCCATGTTCGACTCGGTGGTCACCGACGCGGGCGCGGCCTCTCGGAAGTCGATCGCCTGCGTCTCGCCGTTCGCGAGGCGGACCAGCATGAAGCCGCCGCCGCCGATGTTGCCCGCGCTCGGGTGGGTCACCGCCAGCGCGAACGCCACGGCGACCGCTGCGTCGACCGCGTTGCCGCCGCGCCGCAGCACGTCCGCGCCCGCGCGCGTCGCGTGCTCCTCGACCGAGGTCACGAGCCCGGCGTCGCCGCGCACCGCCCGCGGGCCGCCCGAGGCGAGCGCGATCGGCGGCACCGGCGGCATCGGCTCCGGCGCCGGGGCGTCGGCCGTGGGCGCCGCCGCGGCGCTCGCGGCCGACGCCCCGGCGCTCGCGCTGGCGACGGCCGGCGCGCCCGAGGTCGCGGGCGCCGCCGGGTGCGGCGCGGGCGGCGTGCGGGCCTCGCAGCCTGCGAGCAGCGCCAGGGCGAGCGCCCAGCGCGGCTTCGAACGACGGAGCAGGGTCATCAGGGTGCGCGCGAATCTACTACGGTGCCGGAGAGAGCCGGGCCGGGCCGCGCGGGGCGACCCGGCCTGGAGGATTCGTTCAGGACGCGAGGGGGCGCAGCCGGCGCGCGCCGGATCCGCCTCCGGCGCGCGCCGTCAGGAACGTCGGACCTCGCTCAGGACCGCTTGCGGCGGCGCGCGGCGGCCACGCCCACGCCGGCGACGAGCGCCGCGAGCCCCGTGCCCGCGAACGGCGCGGAGGAGGACCCCGGCGCGGCGGCGCAGGAGACGCTGGCCTCGGCCTCGGCGTGGGCGTTCACCTCGATCTCGAGCGTGCTCAGGTAATCGAGGCAGTCCTCCAGGCTCCCGACGACGTCGACATACTGACCGTTGCAGAACAGGGCGCCTTCCGGCTCGGAGCACTTCGTCTCACATCCGCCCTGGAGATCGACCGTGCACTCCGCATTGCAGTCGACGTCGCAGTCGAAGTTCGCCTCCGCCTTGCACTCGCCCTCGCAGCTCGCGTCGCATTTTGCCTGGCAATCCGCGCTCGGCGGCGTCACCTCGCAGCTCGCGCTGCACTCGCCGTCGCAGCTCGCCTTGCAGGCGCCCTCGCACTCCGCCTGCGACTGGCCGGGGCTGGCGCTCGCCGAACACTTGCCGCTGCAATCCGCCGAGCAGCTCGCCGAGCAGCTCGCCCTGCAGTCGAAGCTCCCGGGATTGACATTGCACTTGGCAGAGCAATCCGCGGAGCAGTCGACGTTGCAGTCGGCGCTCGCGCTGGCGTTGCACTGGCCCTCGCATTTCCCGGCGCACGCCGCCGTGAGGTTGACCGGCTTGCAGCTCACCTCGCAGCCGCCCGAGGTGCGGAACTCGCAGTTTGCGCTCGCTGCTAGCTGGATATTTCCACATGCCTCCGGGCCGGGCGCCGCCGACGCCGACGAGGCGATGGCCAGAGGGATCGCAAAAGTAAACGCACTCACAAAAAGCTGAGCAATGGTCCGTCGCATGCCAATTCTCCTGGGTTCAGAGCGCGGGATCCGCGTGTGGTCTCCGCAGGTGTTGCAATCGGACGACCAGCGCCACCCTTTGAAGCATTTCCCAAGAAAAAAGTCTCGCTGGTCGTGACCGCTCGGCCACAGCGTATCTCCGAGTTCACGGTCCCATGATGCGCCATGCCACACCAAGGGCATGTCCGAGCAGGTGAGGATACCTGCGACGGGGTGATCAGCGGCTCACAGTGTCGGCGATTTGCCCTGTTCCGTAGCGCGCCACCACGCCCTTGCGGGCTCTGCCGGGAGTTGGCTGGCTAAGGAAGTCCCCGCCGACGGCCCAGAAGGCCCCTTGCCCGTCGGCCCAGACAGCGTGGAGATCGGCGTAGGGCTCCTCGGTGAACTCATCGATCCAGGCCCCGTCGACGAGGCGCTGCTTGAGCCCTCCATACCCGACGATCGCGACCTCCCCGGGGCGGCCGCACGCGACGCCGTTCACGTCGTTCGTGAGCTCTATCTCGAGCCTGCGCCACGACGCGCCGTCCGAGCGGAGCACGTCTCTCCCGCCGACCGCGTATACCTCTTCACGGCTGCAGCCGGCGGCCGTGAACAGGGTGCCCTGCGCGATCGGCGGATCGGATTGCACTTCCCAGGTCGAGCCCGAGCGGTGCCAGATCACGCCGAACTCGCCCACGGCGTAGAGATCCTCGGACGATTCGCCCCACACCTTGTAGAGCGCCCGGCCGGTCGCCGCCGGCAGCGGCTCTCGCGACCATGCGCTGCCGTCCCAGCGGAGGACGATGTCCTTCTCCGCGTCCGCGCCGCTGCCGGGCATGCCGCCGACCGCCCAGGCATCGTCGGGTGAAAACGCGATCACGCCCCACAGCGTCGCCTCCGTCCCCGTCGCGTGCTCGGTGAACGTCGCGCCGTCCCACCGCGCGGCGCGACCGCGCTCGCCGACCATCCAGACGTCCTGCGGACCGGAGCCGGCCACCCACCAGAAGGTCGTCTCCCCGCCCGCCGGGAGCTCGCGCCACCTCGCGCCGTCGTAGTGCAGCGCGAGCGCCTGGAGGCCCGTGTTGCCGAGCGGCCCCCCGACGGCGAACACGTCGTCGGGCGCCGTCCCCCAGATCGAGAGGACCGCGCGGTCGAGATCGCCCTCGTCGAGCAGCACGCGCCACGCCGGCGGCTCCTGCTCGGGCGGCCTCGCAGGATCGCCGGGGCAGCCGGTGAGGGCGACCGCGCCGAGCGCCGCCACAGCCATGGAGTGAAAGCAGGTGCGCATGGGAGTGAAGACCCGCCTGGAGAGGTCCTGCCGGCGCGCCGCCATGGAGGGCTCAGTTGCAGAACACGTCGTCCTGCTTCGGATAGTAATAGACGAAGATGTTGCAGTGCTCGTTCTTCTCGACGATCGGCCCGAACGTGTAGCAGCAATCGAGCGACTCGTCGGCGGTCCCGTTCTTGGACACGTCGTACTCGTCGAGGCCCTTGCACCCTACGGACGGGTCCGGCTGCTGCCACTCGTAGGTGCATCCGTACCAGACGCCGCCGTTCGTCGGGAGCTCCCTGTCGAGCTCCGGCGAGATGAGCATCGGCGGGTCGTCCCACGCGTTCGATGTGTAGAAGCGCTCCGCGGCCGGAGGCGTGCCGATGGTCTTGCCGTCCCATGCATACATATCGAACCGCGTGCCTCGGCTGTGGAAATGGCCGTTGGCGCCGATGATCCTCACGGGAGAGGGGCTGTTGATCTGGCACGAGCCCTCGAACGTGGGCGTCGGGTTCGACTGACAGACACGGATCGACTGCTTGGTCGCGAAGACGGTGCCCATCTCGGCCTTGACCTCGGCGGCGGGCAGCGCCCAGAAGTTCACCCGGACGCGGCCGACCGCCTCGGGGGTCTTCTGCGACGTCGCATTCACGTAATGCGTCTGCAGCATCAGCCACTCGTCGGGCGCGAGGACGTTCGCGACGCCCTCGGGGAACTCCCAGTCGACCTGGCCGTTCTGCTGCGAGTTCGCGATGAGCGGCCAGTCCGCCCAGTTGGGGCTCTTGAAGCACTCCCCGACCCCGTTCTGGTTCTTCTGGATTAGCCCGCCCTCCGGCCCCAGCCCCTTCACGGTCTTCACGCGGAAGATGTTCATGTGGTGCGAGCCGTCGCGCT
This sequence comes from Sorangium sp. So ce117, assembly GCF_051524395.1. Taxonomy (NCBI): domain Bacteria; kingdom Pseudomonadati; phylum Myxococcota; order Polyangiales; family Polyangiaceae; genus Sorangium; species Sorangium sp. So ce117. The sequence goes on along the minus strand of NZ_CP150309.1, from coordinate 11,808,049 downwards.
GCGCGATCTGCACGCGGTGGAGGTTCACGGGCGCGGCCGGGTCCAGCCCGTTCGACGCGGCGAGCTCGCTGACCTTGAAGAAGTAGCAGTCTTGCTGCTCGACCCCCGCCGGCACCTCGGTCTCCTCGGTCTGCATCTGGAAGCCCTGGCCGACCGGCGGCACATCGAGCAGCGACTCGTCGACCGGCGCGGGCGCCTCGCCCCCACCCCCACCCCCGCCCCCGTCAACGCAGGCCACGGCCCCCAGCACGACGGGAAGCAAACCAAGCGTCAGGCATCGAACCGCCATGAGTCCCTCCAGGCAATCGCGTAGCGATGAGGAGAAGAGATATACACGGCTGCACAATTTCAGGGCATTCGTGTCACGCGGCGGGCAGGGTTCCGTCGGGCTCCGGGGCGTCGTGGCCGAGCGCTGGCCGGCGCTGCTAGGATGTGGGAGAGGTTCAACCATGGCGGCGCCCAAGAAATGCGGTCCACACACCGAGCTCGCCTCGAACGAGGCGACGCGCATCACCCGGTGCGGGTGTGGCACCGTGCACGTGACACTCATCGGCCCTGGCGTGACGCTTCGCATGCCAGCGGACGCGTTCCGGGGCGTCGCCTCCGGGCTCAAGGCAGCGGCCGAGCGGCTTGACGACGACCCCCGTTTCGGCACGACCTCCATCAATTAGCTTGCGCGCCCGCAGCGGAGCGGCCTACCAGTGGCTTCGCCGCTGAGATCTCTCTCCTCGGATGGCCGCTGGTCGAAAGAGGGCGCCTCTCGTGTACGACGACGACGCGGAGCACTGGGTCGGCAAGACGTTCGCCGGGACGTGGTGGATCGAGCGCGTGCTCGGCACCGGCGGTATGGGGAGCGTGCTGCTCGGGCGCGCGGCGGACGGCTCTCAGGTCGCGCTCAAGGTGCTGCACCCGGAGCTCAACGCGATCACGGAGGTGCGGAAGCGCTTCCTGCGCGAGGGGTTCATCGGCAACACGCTGGGCGGGGCGGACGCGGTGCCCGGCGTGGTGCGCGTGCTCGCCTCCGGCGAGACGCAGGAGGGCCTCGCCTACCTGACGATGGAGGCGCTCCAGGGAGAGACGCTCTTCGATCGGATGGCGCGCACCGGGACGATGCCGGCCGGCGAGGTGCTCGCGCTCGCGGACCAGGTGCTCGAGACGCTGGCGATCGCGCACGCGCGCGGCGTCGTGCACCGCGATCTCAAGCCCGAGAACATCCACCTTGGCAATGACGGGCGCGTGCGCATGCTCGACTTCGGCATCGCGCGCGTCGTCGACGGGCTCACCGGCCTGCCGGAGAAGACCGCGACCAAGACGGGCATGATCATGGGCACGGCGACGTACATGGCGCCGGAGCAAGCGACGGGGCTCATCCACGACATCGACGGGCGCACCGACCTCTTCGGGCTCGGAGCGACGATGTTCCGGCTGCTCGCGGGCCGCCAGGTGCACGGTGAGGTGACAGAGGCCATGGAGGTCATCGCCGCCGCGACCGAGGCCGCGCCGCCGCTCGCGTCGATCGCGCCCGGAATCTCGCCCTCCGTCGCGGCCGTGGTCGATCGCTCGCTGGCGTTCATCAAGTTCCATCGCTACCCGAACGCCGAGACCATGCGCGCGGACGTCCGCGCTGTACGCGCAGGCGCGCTGCCTCCCTACGCGCAGGCCGTCATCGAGGGGCGGATCCGCGCGGGCCAGCCGATCTCTCAGCCGGCGCCTCCGCTGCACGGCGGCGGATCGCCGAGCGCGCGCCCGCAGCCGACCGTGGTGGAGCCGGCCGCGGCCCCTCGCCATTCGCACTCGATGAGCCGACCGGAGCGAACGCTCGACGACGACCCGTCAGCGCGCTCCCGCGCCGGCGCGTCGCTCTCGCAGCTGTCGACGGGCAAGCTGCTCCTGCTCGTCGGCGGCGCCTCGCTCATCACGGGCGTCATCGTGGCGATGATCGTCGTCCTGCTGGTGTTCAGCCGCTGAGGGGCCGCGAGCGCGCCGCCAGGGGCGCGCTCGTCAGGTGGAAGGGATCGTCGGTGGAAGGTGCCGGCGGGGCCGCTGGGCCCCGCCGCGGTCACTCGCGCTCGTCGAGCGGCGTGTAGTCGACGGCGTTCTCGCCGGTGTAGATCTGCCGCGGACGGCCGATCTTGCCGGTCGGGTCGTCGTTCATCTCCTTCCAGTGGGCGATCCAGCCGGGGAGGCGCCCGAGCGCGAACATGACGGTGAACATGTTCGTGGGGAAGCCGAGCGCTCGGTAGATGATGCCGCTGTAGAAGTCGACGTTCGGGTAGAGCTTCCGCTCGACGAAGTACGGATCCTTCAGCGCGGTCTCCTCGAGGCGCTGCGCGATGTCGAGCAGCGGATCCTTGATGCCGAGCTTCGCCAGGATCTTGTCGGCGGCCGCCTTGATGAGGACGGCGCGCGGATCGTAGTTCTTGTACACGCGGTGGCCGAAGCCCATCAGGCGGAAGTTCGAGGTCTTGTCCTTCGCGAGCTTGACGAACTTCGAGACGTCGCCGCCGTCCGCGCGGATGGCCTCGAGCATCGTCACGACCTCCTGGTTCGCGCCGCCGTGGAGCGGGCCCCAGAGCGCGCAGATGCCGGCGGCGACCGAGGCGAAGAGGTTCGCCTTCGAGCTCCCGACGAGGCGCACCGTCGACGTCGAGCAGTTCTGCTCGTGATCGGCGTGCAGGATCAGGAGCAGGTTCAGCACCTTCACGATGTCCTCGTCGATCTCGTACGGCTCCGCCGGGACCGAGAACATCATGTTGAGGAAGTTCGCACAGTACGAGAGCGAGTTGTGCGGGTAGACGAACGGCTGGCCGATCGACTTCTTGTACGAGAACGCCGCGATGGTGCGCACCTTGGAGAGCAGCCTCGCGATGGTGATGTCGAGGTGCTCGGTGTTCTTCACGTCGATCGCTTCCGGGTAGTAGCTCGACAGGGAGAGCACCATCGCGGACAGGATCGCCATGGGGTGCGCCGTCGACGGGTAGCCGTCGAAGAAGCGCTTCATGTCCTCGTGGATCAGCGAGTGCCGGGTGAGCAGCGTGGAGAACCGGGACAGCTCGCTCTTGCTCGGCAGCTTGCCGTAGATCAGGAGGTACGAGGTCTCCACGAAGGTCGACTTCTCGCCGAGCTGCTCGATCGGGATGCCGCGGTAGCGGAGGATGCCCTTCTCCCCATCGAGGAACGTGATGGAGCTCGTGGTCGAGGCCGTATTGACGAAGGCCGGGTCGATGCACACGTACCCGGTCTTCGAACGAAGGGACGCGACGTCGATCGCCTTCTCCCCCTCGGTGCCCGTGATGACAGGCAACTCGATCGTCTGCTCCCCACCGTTCTTCTTCAGCGTTAACTTCGCGGTCTCCTGCACGCCTCCTCCTTCCGCCGCAGCGCGGCGTAAGCTATCACGGGCCGAGGGAAGAATGCTTCCCCGAGAAAATGAGGTGATGCACTTGAGCGAGCCGGTCGTGCGGGGGGAGCTGGCCCACCACCCGGAGGCGCCTCGGTTTGCGGCCGAGGTGCGGCGAGTCCACGGGCGTTACGCCGACGAGGTTGTCGCTCGCTACCGGCTCTGCCCGTTCATGCGCGACGCCGCAACCGGATTCGGACGCTTTTACGTCCTGCTCGATCGCGAGCCCGTCCTGGAGACGGCGCTGGCGGTCATGGAGGAGGCCGACTCCGCCGTGGTGCACCTGGTTTTCCCGTGCATCCATGCTCCGTCGCCCCAGTTCGAGCGCTTCGCGTCGCGCCTGGGTGAACAGCTGCGGCGGCGCTTGAGCCCCGCGCCGGTGCTGGCCGCGTTCCACCCCGAGATGGCGGGGGACGAGACGAACTCGCACCGGCTCGTCGGTCTCCTCCGACACGCGCCAGATCCGTTTGTACAAACGATTCCAGAGGGGCTGAACCATACTGGGACCGTCCTCGCGGGGGCAGGCGTCGAGCCTGCGGTCGACCCCGCCGAGGACAATTACCGACGCCTTGAAGGGGCAGGGATCGCCGCAGTCAAGATGAGGCTCGCGGAGATCATGGCTGATCGGGACTCGAGTTATGCGCCCTTCCTCGCGCAGCTCGGGCTCACCCGCCCCGGCCCGCGCTTCAGCCCGCTCCCAACACGGTAGCGCACGGGCGAAGAGCGCAAACGAAACACCCGCGAAACGCGCGCGAAACGCGTGTTGAGCGCGGTGATGGCCCTCGGCTCACTCCGCAGGCGAGCGACGCGGCGCCGGGTCCGAGCCGCCGGAGCCGGAGCCGGCCTTGGCCTCGCGCTGCGCCATCAACGGCATCAGGTACGGGAAGCCGGCCGCCATCGTATCGAGGTGGGGATCGATCTGGGCGGCCAGCCAGAAGAGGAGCACGCAAGCGCGCTCGACATAGAACCAGTCCTCCGGGTACTCGAACGACCGCATCAGCTCCTGGAGCTCACCGCGCTCCAGCTCGGGGTCCGCGAGCCGCTCCAGCTGCTCGGGGCGGGCGCGCATCAGCGCCGCCGGCGTGCGATCCCGGATCTTGAGCAGCTTCGCGAAGTAGGTCTTCACGGTCCTCTCGAGGAGCGCGTCGTTGCCCCCGGGCGCGACGAAGCCCATCCTCCGGAAGCCGCGCACGACAGCCGCGTCGTCCTGCGCGAAGATGCCCTTCAGGATGTCGAGCAGCCCGTCGATGAGCTCGTCCTGGGCCTCGCAGCTGGCGCCGAAGTCGAGGACGACGAGGCGAAAGCCGCCGCCCTCCTCCGTGGGCCGCGCGGCGACAAGGAAGTTCCCCGGGTGCGGATCGGCGTGGAAGAAGCGATCCGCGAAGAGCATCTTGTAGAAGGCCTGCACGAGCCGGAGCGCCACGTCGGAGGGATCGACGCCCGCGCTCCGGAGCGCGTCGAGGCGGGTGATCTTGATTCCTTCCATGAAGGTCATCGTGAGCACGTCGCGCGTCGTGAGCTCGTGGATGACCTCCGGGAACGCGATGCCCGCGTCCCCCTCGAAGTTCTGCGCCATCCGCTCCATGCACGCGGCCTCGTGCAGGTAGTCGGTCTCCCGGCGGAGCAGATCGACCAGCGACTCGTGCACTCGCTCGATGTGCCCCACCGGGACGAACCGCTTGTAGACGAGGATCGCGAGGCGCAGGACGCGCAGGTCGACGGCGATGATCCCGCGGATGCCGGGGTAGAGGAACTTGACCGCGACCTTGCGGCCGTCGCGGAGGCGCGCGACGTGGACCTGCCCCAGCGACGCGGCCGCGAGCGGCGCGCGCTCGATCGACGCGAACAGCTCGCCCGCGGAGCGGCCGAAGCTCGCGCGCAGCGCGGCCTCGAGATCGCTGAACGGGTGCGGCGGCACCTGGTCCTGGAGCTGCTCGAGCTCCTTGCCGTAAGCACGAGGCAAGAAGCCGCCCATGATGGACAGCACCTGGCCGAGCTTGATGAAGACGCCCCGCAGCTGGAGCATGGCGCGCAGCAGGCGCCGGGCGTTGTTCTGATCGACGCGGTCGCGGCGCGCGACGAGCCAGCGAGGCGGCTCACCCGCGGGCGAGCCGCGCCCGAGGCGCCTCGCGAACACCCGCACGAGCCCCAGCTGAATGAGGTAGCTCGTCAGGATGACCGAGAACGCGAGCAGCGCGCGGAAGAGTCGGACGGCGAGCGTCATGTGCGGCAAAGCAGCCGCACCATGCTACCGCAGGGGCCGCGCGGGGCCAGCGGTGCTCGCCCTCGCCCTCCGGCGATCGGTGAATCCCGGCGAGGGGGCCGCCGCGGGCCTCCGCCGCGCGGCGGAGCCCTCCCGCGAGCCGAGCAGGCTCAGGAGAGCGAGTCCTTGATCGCCTTGATGGGGCGGGCGCGGACCGACTTGCTGGCCGGCTTGGCCGCGAACGTCATCGGCTGCTTCGTGAAGGGGTTGACCCCCTCGCGCGCCTTGGTCGCGGGCTTCTTGACGACGCGGAACTTCGCGAAGCCGGGCATCGTGAAGATGCCGTTCTTCTTGAGCTCCTTGTACGCGATGTCGGTCAGCGACTCGAGGATCGCCTTGACCTGCTTGCGCGAGATCTCGTTCTCGTTGGCCTCGACCACCGCGTTGATCAGCGCGCTCTTGCTGAGCGACGTGCTCTTCTTCCCATCCGCCTTCTTGGCCGCCATGTTCATTCCTCCTGAGGTTTGTGCCCTCTTGCGGGCCAAAGGAACCACAACGGCCGCCGCAGATCCAGTGTCGAATCGTCGATCGGAGCTACAAAAGAAGGGGTTTCATGCCCCGGGGGGCGCGCCGCTCCGCCGGGAGGGCGGCCGGGGGGCCCTGGCGCGGGCCGTCAAAACCGCAGGAAAGCAGCCCAAATCGACCCTTCTTCAGGCCTCACGCGCCCGCCGCGAGGGAGGTCGCATGCCGGGCGCTCGACGTAGGAGATCGCCCGAACCCCTTCCGTTGAAGGCGATCCTGGTCGCCCGGGCGGCCTAGCGGCGGCTCACCGCCGAGCCCGCGCCCCACTTCCTCTTGGCGGAGAGGCCGAGGATCGTCAGCGACTGGGGCGCCTGCGTGAACTCGATGACGTCGCCGAAGCCGACGCTGACCGAGTGGATCGGCCCGTCGAAGAAGAGCTTCGCGTCGTGCGTCTTGCTGCGCACGACGAGCGAGGCGCCCGGCTGGATCAGGGCGTGACGGAGGCGGTACTCCTCGCCGTGGGGGGTGTAGGGCTCGCGGACGACGAGCTGGAGCCGCTTCGACGTGAGCGGCAGGACGCGCCCGCCCGCGGAGCGCTGCGCGGCCGTGGACCCGGCCGCGGGACCGATCCAGAAGCCGCTCGACTTCTGCTCCTCCTCGGCCCGGCCGAGCCGGAGCACGTAGCGCGACGTGGCCGCGGGGGAGACGTGGCAGAAGAGCGCGTCGTTCAGGACGCGCCCCGTGGCGAGCTTGTCGTTCACCGTGACCTGCATGCGGGTGAGCACGGTGCTGCGGAGCGAGCCGCTCAGCGCCCCCGCGATCGCGTCGGCCGCGTCGCGGCTCGTCGCACCGCAGAAGAAGCCGACGGAGTGGCCCGGCGCGCTGTTGATGCCGAGGATCGGCACGTCGCCGACGTTGTGGGACGCGCTGAGGAGCGTCCCGTCGCCGCCGACCGTGATCACGAGGTCGAGCTCGCCCGCGTCGAAGGACTGCGCCGCGCTGGCGACGACATCGATCTGGACCCCGAGGTCGTCGAGCGCCGCCTTGACCTCGCGCACGGTCTGCTCGTGCGCGTCGTGCGACGCCTTGAGGCGCGCGACCGCGGAGTCGCCGGCCTCGATGAGCCGCGTGATGCGCGGGTCCTTCCGCTCCTCGCGGTAGATCTTCCAGGCGGAGCGCTTCACGACGAGCGCGACGCGGGGCGGACGCCGCGGCGCGGGCGCGGGGGATCGTTCCGCCATCAGAGCTCCGCGAGGCGCCGGAGCGCCACCTCGGTCTTCGCGTCCTCGATCACGCCGCGCCGGGTGAGCTCGATCGCCTCGTCGAGCGGGACCGCCGCGATGGCCGCGAACCGCTCGAGGGGAGAGCCGTCCTCGAGCGGCGTCCCCTGGCGAGCCGGGTCGACCTCGACATGAAAGAAGAAGTGCCGCTCGCCCACCATGCCCGGCGCCGGGAACGTCGACGGGCCGAGCGGGTGGAGGTCCGACGGAGGCACGTCGAAGCCGACCTCCTCGAGCAGCTCGCGCGCGGCGGAGCGCTTCAGGCCCTCCGGGCTCCGCTCGTCGAGCTCGACGAGCCCGGCGGGCAGCTCCCAGATCGCGCCGAGCGTCGGCGCCTCGGGGATGGGCCACGCCTCGGGCGGGCGGGTCGCGGCCGGAGGCCGGAACGCCGAGCGGAGGAAGACGCGACGGCGCCCGTCCGCGCCGCGGTAGTGCGGGGCGATCACCACCGCGTCGAGGCGCCCGCGATCGACGCTGTCGTAGGTGAACGGGTCGCTCAGCGAGCCGTCCGGGAACTCGACGCGGAACACCTGGCGTCGCACGTTGAGGAAACCAGGGCCGTCGAGCGAGGGGATCGTCCGGACCAGCTTGAGCGCGAGCTTCGGGAAGGGAGGTAGCCGCATGCGTCGAGGCGCGAAGCATAGCGCCAAATGGCAGCGGATCGCGATGAGCCTCGTTCCCGCGCCCGGCGCGCGCCTCGCCCCCGCGCTCGGGGCGGCCTCGGGCTCAGCGGAGCACGAGGACCCAGACGTCGTAGAGCGCGTGGGTCCAGACGGCCGGCGCGAAGCCGCGGAAGACGTAGATCGCCGTCAGAACGAGCCCGCACACCATGCGGAACACGAAGGAGGGGAGGTTCCAGGGATCGCCCAGCGACCCGACATAGTGCCAGCCGGAGAAGACGGCGGCGGCCACGACCGCCCAGCCGACCATCAGGACCACCCCCTGGACCCCCTTGCCGAAGAAGAACTTGATCCCGAGCGCGCCCAGCCCGTAGAGGCCGGCGCGGAAGGCGATCTCCTCGTAGAAGCCCGCGCCGAGCGACATCACGACCCCGGTGAAGATGTCGTTCGACGCGGCGGGCGGCCCGAGCCGGAGGGAGCCGACCACATAGGCGCCGGCGAAGCGCATCAGGATGGCGTAGAGCGCGCCCTCGACGGCGAGCAGCGCGAAGCGCCTCGTCTGGAGGGCGTGGCCTCGGCCGAGGATGGAAAGGACGAGGACGAACGCGGCCCCGACGGCGACGGTGAGGCCCGCGTAGAGCGGGAGGCTGTGCTTGGCCAGCGCGCGGAGCTCGGCGGTGACCGGATCCGCCGCGTTGCGGATGGGGAGGAAGGCGACGCCGAGGTGATAGAGGACGAAGATCGGCATCGTCAGCGCGAGATCGGTCAGCGCATCGCTCTTCGCAGTGGGCTTGTCGCCGGCAGGGGCCGCCCCCGGCCGGGCGAGCTCCGGTCCGGCGCCGAGCATCAGGACGGCCTCAGGCGGTACACGATCACCAGCACCTCGGCCGACCACATGACGACGTTCAGCACGAAGGGCGTGTCCCGGAGGATCTCCTGGGTGGGGCTCTCCGACCTCGCGCTGCCGGCCACGAGCTGGAGAAACCGGATCCCGCCGAAGAGCGGGTGGATCGCCGTGAGCCAGAGGTACGGGTTCTGGAAGAACCGCTGCGTGTCGTGGTCGAGCGTGTACGCCAGGTAGGTGGCGAAGGTGGCGAGGCCCGTCACGGCGAGCGCCGCCGTCAGGGCGGCAGGCGAGTAGCCGTCGAGCGCCGCGCGCTGCTTCGAGGCGTTGACGGAGGCGAGCTCGTGGCGACGCTTGCCGAAGCCGAGGAAGAGCGCGAGCAGCGCGGTGCAGGCGATCATGAAGCCGGAGAGCGGCGTCCTCGTCGCGAAGCCGCCTGCGAGCACGCGCAGCACGAAGAAGATCGCGATGCAGCCGACGTCGAGGTAGGCGATCTTCTTGAGCCGGAACGAGTAGGCGACGTTGAGGACGTAGTAGCTGGCGGCGACGACCGCGAAGAGCGGCGGGCCGAGCAGGCTCGCGCCGAGCGCGATGACCGCGAGGCCGACCGCCATCGCCTTGGCGACCGGGATGGGCACGCGGCCCGAGGCGATCGGCCGGAAGCGCTTGACCGGGTGGACCCGATCGGCCTCGACGTCGACGATGTCGTTCAGGATGTAGACGGCGCCGGCGAGCAGGCAGAAGATCGCGAAGGCCCCGATCGCGCTCATGATGATCGAGGGGTGGGTCAGGTGCTTGGCGAACACCACGGGGGCGAGGACGAAGAGGTTCTTCACCCACTGGTGGGGCCGCATCGCGCGGATCATCCCGCGCACACGCCAGAGCAGCGTCCCCCTCGGCGAGTCGGGCAACAGGGGCGGCTGCGCTATCAAGCCGCCCGAGGGGGGCCCGCTCTCCGGCGGACCGGAGCTCGGCGCGCCGGCGCTCCGCGGAGGCGACGACGGAGGCTTGCCGGCGGGGACGGAGCTCACCGGAGCGGGCGAGCCGCCCTGCTCGGCAGGCGCCGGCGCGTCCGGCGCGCCCGCATCCGGGCGAGCCTCGGCGCCGGGCGCCTCCTGATCAGGGAAGCCTGCGGCACTGTTGCGAAAAAGGGGCCCCGAGGCGGTCACGGCGCGCGGAGCATACTCGGGCGCCCTGGCCCCGGCCATTCCGCGGCAAGTTAAAAGCACAGGGGGCGCGGCGCCCGAGACCGACGAAACCGACGAAACCGAGCGCCAGCGGCAGCGCCGATGCCCCTCCAGGCCACGAACCGGGAAGAACGTGGCGCAGCGCACCCGGTCCGGCGGCCTCGCGGTGAGGTCGCGAATCCGGGTTCGCACCCGCCAGCCCGGCTCGTGGAACGCAAAATGCGCATCCCCGCAGGCGCGCCGTGACCTCGTGCTACCATCGCCCCCGATGACATCAGCGCTCTCGGTCGCGCGTGAAGCTTCGCCTATTCTCCTGAAGCTTCGCTCTGCCGTCGAGCAGGCCCTCGAAGGGAAGCCAGAGGCGGTCGAGCTGGCGCTCATCGCGCTGCTCGCCCGGGGCCATGTCCTCATCGAGGACGTCCCCGGCGTCGGCAAGACGACGCTGGCCCGAGCGCTGGCCAAGGCCGTGGGGGGCGAGCTCCGTCGCGTTCAGTTCACAAGCGATCTGCTGCCGAGCGACGTGCTCGGGGTCAGCGTCTTCGACCAGCGGCTCGGGCAATTCGTCTTCCGGCAGGGGCCGATCTTCGCGAATGTGCTGCTCGCCGACGAGATCAACCGGGCGAGCCCCCGGACCCAGTCGGCGCTGCTCGAGGCGATGAACGAGGGGCAGGTGTCCATCGAGGGGACGGCGACGCCGCTGCCGTACCCCTTCTTCGTGCTCGCGACCCAGAACCCGCAGGATTTCGCGGGCACGTTCCCGCTGCCGGAGTCGCAGCTCGACCGGTTCATGGTGCGGATCCGGATCGGGTACCCGCCGCCGCAGGTCGAGATGCGGCTGCTCCTCCAGGGCGGCGAGCCCGACCGGGCGCGGAACGTGCCGCAGATCATCGATCCGGCCCAGCTCGTCGCCCTGCAGCGCGAGGTCGATCGCGTCGAGCTCGACTCGTCGCTCGCGACCTACCTGCAGGCGGTGCTCACGGCCACGCGGTCGAGCCCGACCCTCTCGCTGGGCGCATCGCCGCGCGCCGGCATGAACCTGGCGCGCGCGGCCCGGGGGCGCGCGGTCCTCTACGGACGCTCGTACTGTATCGCGGACGACATCCACAACCTTGCGGTGGCCGTGCTGGCGCACCGGGTCCGGCTCTCGGCCCACGCGGAGGGCTACATGCCGACCCGCGACGAGTGCGAGGCGGCGGTGCGCGACCTCGTGGCGCGGGTGCCGGTCCCCCTCTGAGGGGTGGGCGATGGGCGCAGAGGACAGGGAGCGGGGATCTCTCAGCGGCAGCTCCCGCGGCGCCGAGCGCGCCGGCGCAGCGGGGCGGAGCGCCGTCCGGCCGAGCAAGCCGAGGCGTGACAGGCCGCTCGTCGAGCAGCGCCCGCTGCTGCCCCCGCGCGGGGACAAGGCGTCGTTGTGGACGTGGGTCCTGCTCTTCCTGAGGCCGCCCCGGAAGCTCAAGTTCACCCGGGAAGGAAAGTACTACCTCGGTATCACGCTGGGCGTCGGCTTCGCGGCGATCAACACGGGCAACAATCTCCTCTACCTGCTGCTCGGGATGCTGCTGTCGCTGATCGTCGTCTCCGGCGTGATGAGCGACCTGTCGCTGCAGCACCTCACGGTGACCCGGCGGCTCCCGGCCCGCGCCCAGGTGGGCCGGGCTCACCTCGTCGAGATCGAGGTCTACAACCACAAGAAGCGCGTGCCGTCGTACGCGATCGAGGTCGAGGATCTGCGCGCCGGCCAGCCGGCCGACAAGCGCTGCTTCTTCCTGAAGATCAGCCCCTCCAGCGCGCAGGTGGCCGCGTACCGGCGGACGCCGGCGAGGCGCGGCCGCGACAGGCACACAGGGTTCCGCATCGCGACCCGCTTTCCCTTCGGGCTGTTCGAGAAATCGAGGGAGGTCGAGGCCGAGGGCGACCTCATCATCTACCCCGCGGTCGATCCGGTCCGGCTCCCCGTCGAGGACGCGGGCCGGCGCGAGGGCGGCGCGAGCCTCAGCGGGCGCGGGGGCGGCGACGAGACCTTCGGCCTCCGGCCGATGCGCGAGGGGGACGATCCGCGCGACATCTACTGGAAGAAGAGCACGATGCGCGATCAGCTGGTGCTGCGCGAGCGCACCCGCGAGACGCGGCCGGACGTGCAGATCGTCGTCGACACGGTGCGCCCCGCCGGGGAGGGCGACGCGTTCGCGCCGACCTTCGAGCGCAGGATCCGCGAGGCGGCGTCGCGCGCCGTCGCCCACATCAAGCGCGGCGACGCCGTGGTCGTCGCGACGACGCTGGGCGAGCGGGTGCGCGGCGATCGCAACATCGGCTCCGACGCGATCCTCCGCTTCCTGGCGCTGCTCGACGCGGTCGACGACGGCCGGGCGCCCGAGCGCAACGCCCGCGCGCCGCTGCGCCAGGGATCGAGCCCGAGCCCGAGCCCGAGCAGCGGTGAGCGCCGCGCCGGCGCGCCGAGGGGCGCGTCATGAGGTTCGGGATGGTGCACCGGGTGATGACCGACGCGCTCGCGGCGCTCGGCGTCATCGCCCTCGTCGCGAGCGGGCAGTTCAACCGCTACGTGAGCTGGGCGCTCCTCATCTGCCTCGGGCTCGCGCTCGTCGTGCGCGAGTCGTGGCAGCGGCACCCGGCGCTCCGCCACCTCGACACGGGCATCCTGCTGGCCGTCATCGCCGTCCAGGTGGTCCGCATCGTCGCCACCGACGCGAGCGTGCTCGACGTGCTCGTGGAGTTCGCCGCCGCGCTGCAGATCATCCGGCTCGCGACGCGCAAAGGGGCGGCGCACGACCAGCAGGTCATCGTGCTCGCGCTGCTGCACCTCATCGCCGGGACCGTCCTCGGCGGCGGCATCGGCTACGGGCTGTGCTTCCTGGGGGTGCTCGTCGTCGCGCCAGGCGCGCTCGTGCTCAGCCACCTGCGGCGCGAGGTCGAGGGCAACTACCGGCAGGGGGCGCGCGACCGGACGGGGCTGCCCGTGGACGTGCCGCGCATCCTGCGATCGAGGCGGGTCGTGGGGCGCTCGTTCCTGGCCGTCACCTGCCTGCTCTCGGTCCCGATCTTCGCCTTCACCGCGCTGCTGTTCGTGATCTTCCCGCGCGTCGGCCTCTCGCTGCTCCTGCTCAACCGCGGCCACACCGGGCGGATGATCGGCTTCTCGGGCAAGGTCGACCTCGGCGCGGTCGGCGTGCTGCGCAGCGACCCCAAGCTGGCGATGCGGGTCGAGATCCCCGAGCTCCCGGAGCCGCCGCCCCCGCGCCTGACCATGCACCTGCGCGGCACCGCGCTCGACGCGTACGACGGCCGCACCTGGACCCAGAGCGAGACGTTCAAGCGCCCCACGGAGAGCGACGGGGGGCTCGTGCCGATCGAGCGGTACCCGGACCCGGCGCTCGACCCGGTGATGCGCATCGATCTCGAGCCCATCGATCCGCCCGTGATCTTCCTCCCGCCGAACGCGACGGGGCTCCGGCTCAAGCACCGCGGGCAGCTCGGGATCGACGCGAGCACGATGGCCTACCGCGGGCCGGAGGGGGAGCTCAGGTACCAGCCCACGGACGATCGCGGGCTGGTCTACGACGTCTTCCTGTCGCGGAAGCGGGCGCCGACCTTCCAGCGCCTCCCGGGCGCCGAGCGGAGGCGCTACCTGGAGGTCCCGAGGGATCTGCCGTCGCGCGTCGTCGATCTCGCGCAACAGTGGACGCAAGGCGTGGATCGTCCGGCCGATCGGGCGCGGGCGATCCAGGAGCACCTGCGCACGGAGTACCGGTACGACCTTGCGTCGCCGTCGGGCGCGGACCCGCAGCCGCTCGATCACTTCCTGTTCGAGTCGAAGCGCGGGCACTGCGAGTTCTACTCGACCGCGATGGCCATCCTGCTGCGCGCGGTGGACGTCCCGACGCGCAACGTGACCGGCTTCGTCGGCGGCACCTACAACCGCTTCGGCCGGTTCTATGCGGTGCGCCAGGGCGACGCCCACTCGTGGGTCGAGGTGTACCTCGACGGCGAGGGGTGGATGACGTTCGACCCGACGCCGCCGGCCGACGCGGCGCCGAAGAGCGAGCTGGTCGGGGCCTGGGCGTACCTCCGCGATTTCATCGAGGCGACGAGCCAGCGCTGGGACAGGCACGTCGTCGGCTACGACCTGAACCAGCAGGTGGGCCTGCTCCAGACGCTGACGTCGCGCTACCGGAGGTCCGGATCGAGCAGCGATCTTTCGCTGTCGCGGCCGCGGATCCTCGCCGTCGCCGCCGTCGCGCTCGCGCTGGGCGGCGGCGTGCTCTACTGGCGCCTCCGCCGCACGCGCCGCGGGCGCGAGGAGCGCCGCGCGGACGCCGGGCGCACCCCGAGCGCGATCCTGGCGACGGCGCTCTACGAGAGCCTGGAGGCCGCCATGCTCGTCCAGGGCGTGCCGCGCCCACCCAGCCTGCCGCCGCTGCGCCACGCCGAGGCGCTGGAGGTCGCGGAGCACCCGCTGGCGCGCGAGATCCTGACGCTCACGCAGGTCTACCTGCGCGCCCGCTTCGGCGGGGCGACGCTCTCGGAGGACGACAGCCGCGACTTCGAGCGGCGGGTCAAGGCGCTGCGCGGGGCGGAGCGGCGGGCGCGCGCCGCGGGCGAGAGCGCGCTGGCCGCGTCGTCCTGATCGCGGCCGGGAACCGGGAAGGCGCGCGGAAGACGCGCGGACCGCATCAACGGCGGCGCAAGGGTCGCTTCGCGATGAACGCCTGCCGGATGCCGGCGACGGCGCGGCGGCTCGGGCCGCCGGAGATGAACGGATCCTGGGGCGCGAGCTCGCCCAGCCGGTCGACGAACGACTGCGCCACGACGCGCTCGCCGAGCAGGCTCACGACGTCCGACTGGCTTCGCATCGTGGACGCGAGGACGGCCGCGGTCGACGTGTCCGGCACCGCGGCGATCGAGAGCGACTCCAGCACGCGCCGGAGCGGCACGATCGACTGCGCCGTCGCCAGCTTGCGATCCGAGGCGCCGAGCGGCTGCGGGGCGTACTCGAGCCAGATGCCGGCGACGTTCAGGTGGCCGAGCAGCTTCTTCGACCAGCGCGGATCGAGCTCCACGTGGAGCGGCCGGACGTCGGCCAGCGTGGAGAGGGCGAACTCGCCGGGCTCGCCCGCGAGCGCGAAATCGCGCAGGAGCGGCGCGAGCTTGCGCTCGTCGGCGAGCAGGCTCCCGGCGACGTGGCCGCGATCGAGCAGCGGGATCGGGACCACGAGGACATCCGGCCGCTCGCCGCGCGTGATCCGCGCCGCCCACACCCGCCACGTGATCGCCGGGGATCGCACGAGGATCGCGGACCCGGGATCGAGGCTGCCGTACGCCTCGTCCGTCCAGACCTCGGCGGCCGTCTGCTCGCTCCGATCGGCGGCGAAGCCTGCCTCCTCGCTCGTCAGCGCGACGAGCGTCAGCTGGAAGACGACGAGCAGCGCCGCGCCGCTCCGCGAGAACGGCACGCGCGTGTGGAGCAGCGCCCGCACCGCGGCGTGCGCCCCGAGCGCCGAGCCGACGGCGATCGCGGCGACCGCGAGCGAGCGCAGGGGGGTGAGCGGATCCGCGGAGAGCACGCCGGCGGCCCGCGCGGGCAGGAGGGTGTCGAGCGCGAGCAGGACGAGGAAGGGCGCGACGAGCCACCGCGCGCGCGGGCGCAGGAGCGAGAGCGAGAGCCCGGCCGCGGCGACGAGCAGGGAGACGACGCCGATCTCGCGGCTCCACGCGGCGAGCGCCGTGGTGCGGGCGCTCGCGACGTCGAGGGCGGCGAGGCTGCCGGCCGTGAGCGCGCGGCCGATGTCGGCCCAGGCGCGCGGCGCGAGCGGCCTGAGGACGAGCGGCGCGAGCAGGAGCGCGGCCGTGAGCGCCCCCGCGCCGGCGGCGGCGCCCAGCATGCGCCGGGGCGGGCCGCCGGCCGAGGCCTCCTCGGGGCGCCCGCCCGCGCGCTGGGCGCCGCCGCGCGCGAGGAACATCGCGTACGACGCCGCAAGAGCGGCGAGGCCGGCGGGGGGGCTCTCGGCGAACGTGGCCCCGAGGAGCGCGCCGAGCGCGATCCACGCGCGCCCGGCGTGCCGCGCCTGCTCGGCGCAGGTCGACGCGAGCGCGAGCGTCACGAGCGCGCAGCAGGTGGCGATCATGGCGCCGCCGCCGACCGTCGCCTCGCGCTGCCAGGTCGGCGACAGGGCCGCCGTGAGGACGGCGATCGCGGAGAGCACCGAGGCGAGCCGCGGGCTCACGGCGCCGCCGGGCGCGTCCGGCGCGGCGGGCGCGGCGGGCGTGGATCGCGCGCCGGCGGGGGTCGGCTCGGCCGCGCCGCCACGGAGCTTGCGCCAGAGCGAGAGCCCCGGGAGGGGCGCCGGCCGCGCGGACTCCAGGAGGAGGCGGCGGACCATCCCGTAGAGCAGGCGCGACGCGAGCGCGAGCGCGAGCGCCGATCCGAGGGCGGTGCGGAAGGTGCGGGAGCCCAGCGGGATCAGGCTCAGCGCCTGCGAGAGCGCCGTCGACAGGCCGCCGCCAACGCCGACCGCGACGAGGCCGAGATCCCGGACGGCCGTGAGATCTTCCCGCCATTGCCCGGAAGAGGCGGCGCGGGCCAGCGACAGCCCGAAGGGCAGCGCGGCCGACAGCAAGGCGAGCGACCGATCGAGCCAGCAGCGTTTCTCTCCGGAGCCCACCGAGCGGCCATGCCAGATCGGCCGCGGCCGGGCCAAGTTCCGGCGCACCCCGGCGCCGCGCGCGGTTCGGCGGCGGCGGCGCGGCGCGCGCGGCGCCGATCCGCCGCCGAACCGCGCGCGGGGCGCGGAGGATACGGAGAGGCGGTGAGCGGCGACCTGGGCTAGAGTCGCCCCTCCCACGGAAAATCGGAGGTCGGCTCGTGTCCCGTTTCATCGATGAGCTCAAGAGGACGCACCGCTGCGGCGATCTGCGCCAGGCAGACATTGGCAAGGAGGTCGTGCTGTTCGGCTGGATCGCGCGGCGCCGCGATCACGGCGGCTGCATCTTCATCGACCTCCGCGACCGCACCGGCGTGACGCAGATCGTCTTCGATCGCAGCTACCTCGCGGCGATCAGGAAGCACGGCCTGAAGGCGGAGGAGAAGGACCTCGTCGACGCGCACGCCGCCGCCGAGAAGGCCCGGTCCGAGTGGGTCATCGGCGTCCGGGGCGTCGTGGTCAGCCGCGAAGGCAACGTGAACGACAAGATCGACACGGGGGCCATCGAGGTCTGGGTCGCCGAGGCGACGATCTTCAACAGGGCGGAGACGCCGCCGTTCGAGATCGCGGACGAGATCGAGACGCGCGAGGAGATCCGCCTGCAGCACCGGTACCTCGACCTGCGCCGCGCCCCGCTCCAGCGGGCGCTGCGGATGCGCCACGAGATCAACCGGACGACGCGGAATTACCTGTCGGACAAGGGCTGCCTCGAGCTCGAGACGCCCTTCCTCGTGAAGTACACGCCGGGCGGGGCGCGCAACTTCCTCGTCCCGTCGAGGATCTCGGCCGGCAAGTTCTACGCGCTCGCCGAGAGCCCGCAGCTCTACAAGCAGCTCTTCATGGTCGCCGGCTTCGACCGCTACTTCCAGATCGTGAAGTGCTTCCGGGACGAGGACCTGCGCATCGACCGGCAGCCGGAGTTCACCCAGATCGACGTCGAGCTGTCGTTCGTGAACCAGGACGACGTCTTCGGGCTGATGGAGGGGCTCGTCTTCGCGGTGTTCAAGGCCGCCCTCGGCAAGGACCTCACCGAGCTCTACCCGACGGGCCGCTTCCCGCGCATGCCGTACGCCGAGTCGATGCGCCGCTTCGGCAACGACAAGCCCGACCTCCGCTTCGGGATCGAGCACACCGATCTCACGGAGCTCATCATCGAGCACAACGGCGGCGGGGTGCCGTTCTGGGTCGAGCTCGCCGAGAAGTTCAAGTCGGGCAAGCTGCGGCGCGACCTGCCCGCCGAGATCGTGAAGGGGCTCGTGATCCCGGCGAGCGCCAACCTGTCCCGCCAGCAGACCGAGGACCTCGAGCGCGGGCTCCGCGACGTGAAGGGCTTCCGCGGCCTCGCGCGCGCCAAGCTCGCCGAGGACGGCTCGTGGACGCAATCGCCCCTCACGAAGTCGATCACGCCGGAGCTCCGGCAGAAGCTGAACGAGGTGCTCGGCGCCAAGCCGGGCGACGTCCTCTGCTTCCAGTTCGGCAAGGAAGCCGTCGTGCACACCGTGATGGCGAAGCTCCGCATCGACGTCGCCAAGAAGATGGGGCTCATCCCGGAGTACGGGCATGGGGACCAGTGGAGGTTCCTCTGGGTGACGAACCCACCTCTGTTCGAGTTCGACGAGGACACGGGGCGCTGGGCCGCCGCGCACCACGCGTTCACGCGGCCGATCGACGAGCACGTCCCGCTCCTCGAGAGCGATCCGGCGCGCGTGGAGTGTTACCGCTACGATCTCGTGCTGAACGGGTTCGAGATCGGCGGCGGCTCGATCCGGCTGCACGATCCCGAGGTGCAGGCGCGCGTCTTCAAGACGCTGGGCATCGACGAGAACGACGCGCGCGACAAGTTCGGGTTCCTCCTGGACGCGCTCCGCAGCGGGGCGCCCCCGCACGGCGGCATCGCGCTCGGCATGGACCGGCTCGCGATGCTGCTCAGCGGCGCGCCGACGCTCAGGGACGTCATCCCGTTCCCGAAGACCAACCAGGGCACGGATCAGATGACGGGCGCGCCCGTGATCGTCGACGCCGCGCAGCTCGCCGAGCTTCACGTGAAGACGGCGGTCGCGGCCGGGGACCCCCGGGCGGACACCCGGCAAGGCGCGACGGGCACCGGCAGCGCCGGCGCCTGATGCCAGTCGGGGGGCGCGCGCGGGATGGCATGATGCACCTCCGGCGGCGGCGGCGCGGCGGGCCTCTCGCCGGTCGCGCGCGCCGCCGCGACCGCGCTCGCTGTGCTCTGCCTCGCCGCGCGCGGCCGTCCGCGTTGGCCTTTATGTTTGCAGGCCGCGCACTTCTGGTAGGGTAGGGCCTGTATCCTTCGCCATGGCCTCCCCGGCGCGAGTCCTCGTTGTCGATGACAGCCCGACCATCCTGAAGGTCGTCAGCGCCATCCTCGCTCGCAATGGGTTCGACCCGACCGTGGCGCGCGACGGGCTCGCGGGGATCGAGCTGGTCAAGAAGGGGCCGAAGTACGATCTCGTCCTCCTCGATTTCGTGATGCCGAGGATGAACGGCTACGCCTTCTGCCGGGAGCTCCGCTCGAACCCGTCGCACCGCAACGTGCCCGTGGTCCTGATGAGCGCCAAGGGCGACAAGCTCAGGGGGCAGTTCGTCCAGCAGACCGGCGCCGTCGACGCGATCACCAAGCCGTTCGACGCGCGCGCGCTCGTCGCCGTGATCGAGGGCGCGCTCTCGAAGGCGGCGGAGGGGCGCGCGCGGCCCGTGCCCGAGGGCGCGAAGATGCCCGACGAGGACACGATCGCCGAGAGCGTGCGGCCGAGCCTCCTCGCCAGGAACATGCGCCAGCGCGCCGGCGCGGAGTTCGCGCAGCAGCTGTCGACGGTGATGACGCCGGCGATCATGGGCCTCTCGCCCGAGGCGCGGACCAACGAGGCCGCGGTGATGCAGGCGGTCGCCCGCGTGATGACGAGCGAGGTCGTCTCCAAGCTGACCCTGACGCTCCGCGACCTCGACGATACGCCCGCGGACGCGAAGGAGGTGATGAGCGGCGACGTCTCCGCGATCCCGCTCGCCGAGATCCTCCAGCTGCTCCAGATGCAGCGGCAGACGGGCGTGATGCGGGTGACCACGAACCGCGCGTCGGTCACCATCTCGCTCCGCCAGGGGCTCATCGATCTGGTGCAGGCGCGCAACTCGTCGGACGAGTTCAAGCTGGGGCGCTACTTCATCGAGCGCGGGCTCCTGACGCGGGAGCGGCTCGAGGCGCTGCTCCGCGCGAAGCGGCCGCACGCCCTGCTCGGGCAGGTGCTCGTGGAGGCCGGCGTCGCGACGAACGACGACCTCATCGCCGTGCTGGAGCGGCAGTCGAGCGAGCTCATCTACGAGGTGCTGCGCTGGCCCTACGGGCGCTTCTCGTTCACGCGCGAGCCGTTCCGCCCCGAGGTCGAGCAGGCGCACCTCGGCCTCCCGGTGTCCGCGCTGGTCCTCGAGGGGTTCCGGCGCGTCGACGAGTGGCGGCTCATGGAGGGGACGATCAACTTCGACCAGGTGGTGGTCGTCGACCAGGTCGCGCTCGACAGCGTGGGCTCCGGCAAGCTGACGCGCATGGAGCAGCTCGTGCTCGGCGCGGTCAACGGCTCGCGCACGGTGAACGAGGTGATCAAGGAGAGCGCGGTCGGCTCGTTCGACGCGATCAAGACGATCTACCAGTTCCTCCAGTCGCGGGTGCTGAGGACCAGGGCGGCCTGAGCGCCGCGGCCGCGAGGGCCACGCGGTCCCGCATGAGGCCGCGTGAGACCGCGACGGCGCGATGACCACCCACGCGTTGCTCGCGCGCAGCGGCGCGCTCGATCGCGGCCCGTATCGCACGGGGCTCGTCTGTTCGCGTGTTCGCGTGTTCGCGGAGCTCAGGCCGCCGCACGATGGGCGTAGCGCTGAGCGTTCTCGCGGCGGAGAGGGCGGGATTCGAACCCGCGGATCAGTTTCCCGATCGCACGCTTAGCAAGCGTGTGCCTTCAGCCACTCGGCCACCTCTCCTGGTACCCAGGATGGTCCACCCGCCCCGTGCTCAGCGCAGGAGCAGCGCGGACCTCGATGCATGACGATAGAAAGAACGCTGGCTCGTCCGACGCTCATCGCGGCGGCGAGGGAGCGGCAACATACCAAAGAGGTTGTCGCCGTGCACAAAAGATCGTGCAGGGGGATGCCGGCGGCGACGGATTCCGAGTGGGCGGGACGGACGGCGCGGAAAGCGGCCCGCCAGGCTCGTCCTTTGGCGCTCGGATCGGCCGATCACCGTCGAACGGACGAGGAGCGCCGGAGGCGCCGGGCCAGCTCCGGTCGCCAGGGGCGCGCGCCCGTCATCACGGCACCACGTAGGCGAGGGCGAGCAACACGGCGCCGAGCGCCGCGCAGACCCCCCACGCGCGGGCCGCGCTGCGGGCCAGGAAGGCGAAGCACATCGCCGCGAGCCAGAGCGGTACCACGAGCGAAAAGCCGAGCGCGGACCGCGTTTCCTCGGCGAGCGGCGCGAATCGCGCGAGACACACGCTCGCCAGGACGGCGAGCGGGAGAGTCCCGACCAGCGCCGCGAGCACACGCAGCGCGGAGTCGAGGTGGGCGAGGCGTCGGCTAGCCATGGCGCGCTCCGAGGAGCGAGAGCGCGGCGATGGCCGGCGGACACAGGAGGGCGAGGCCCCAGACGGCGCGCGGCCAGACGGGCGCGAGCAGGACGAACGCGCTCGCGGCGCAGAGGAGCGTCGCGAAGGGGACGAGGAACGCCGCCGCGCCGGCCTCGGCCCGGCTCCACAGCCACACCGACAGCGAGAAGAAGGCGGCGGCCAGGACCCGGGCCGAGGCGCGCCATTCGCGCCTCGCGCGCAGCCGCGCCGCGACGCCGAACGGCAGGCGCTCCGGCCGCGCCCCGTGGAGCAACGCGAACGCGAGATACGCCGAGAGGACCGATGCGGCCTCAACCATGGGACGCCGTCTGCCGCCTGGCCACGAGCCCTGCCCCGCCGTGGGCCAACGAAGGCTGCGGCGCGTGGCGCGTCACCAGCAGCCGCGCCGCAGGTCGCGAGGTCGCCCGGCGAAGCGCCCACGCAGAGGCGCAGAGCGCCGCGGCCGCCAGCAGGAGCGCGACGTCGACGGCGACGACGGCTCCGAGCTTCGGCCCCGCGCCGAAGAGCCCCGCCCCCGACCAGCGCGCCGCGAGCGCGGGGACCGGCAGCAGCAAGAGCCCCGCGAGCCCGAGTTGCCGCGACCAGAGGCGCCCGCCGTCACGCGCGGCGAGCGCCCAGGCGATGCAGAGCACGAGCACCCCCAGGAACGTCATTTCCTCGGCCGCCGCGCGCGCGCCCCAGTCGAAGGGGAACGCCCGGCTCACCAGGAACAGCGCCGCGGTCGCGACGACGGTCCCCGCGCCGAAGCCCACGGTGAGCCGCGCGAGGAGGCGGTTGCCGAGGCGCTCTTGCCGCGCCTCCCGTCGAGCGAGCCAGATCCAGTTGCCGGTGAGGATCGTCGCGCACGTCGCCAGGGCGAGCACGAAGAACAGGATGCGAAGCGTAATGCCGCCGAAATCGGCGTAGTGGAGGCCATAGATCCAGCGAAACACGTCGCTGCGCGCGCCCTCGGCGCCCGGCGCGTCGAGCGATAGGACCGCTCCGTCGATCGCCCGCAGCCGCATGCGCACGCTGCCACGCGTGAACGGGACGCCCTCGAGCGAGCCGCGGATATCGACGGTCCCGCTGTCGAGGCCGAGGTGCCAGATACGCAATCTCTCGGGCACGAGCCGGGGCTCCGCGGCGCGCGCGCGGGCCATGAGCTCGTCCAGCGTCAGGCCGCGAGCGGGCGTCCCCTGCGCCGGCTCGTCCGCGAAGGACGCCCCCCAGGCGGAGAGGTCCGCCCGCGCGGCGTCGCCGCCGAACACGGGGCCCGTGAACACCCCGACGAGCACCCCCAGGAACACGATGAACGCGCCGGTGTACGCGTACAGGAGCTGAAACGGCAGGCCTATCACGCCGAGCACCTTGTGCATGTCCGACCACAGGACACGGCGCGTCTTGTCCGGCCGGAACTGATGAAACTGCCGGACGATGTCCTTCAGGTGGATGAGAACGCCGGTCCCCAGCGCGAGCAGGAGCGCGACGCACAGGAGACCGGCCACATAGAACAGCCACTCGCCGGTCGCTCGGTGCCAGAGGTAGTGCAGGTCGTAGAGGAAATCGGACAGCCGCTCTCGCTCGGGCACGAGCCCCCCGTGGACCCACGACGTGACCGCCTTGCCCTGCGAGAAGTAGAGTAGCCGCGCGGCGCCCAGCCCGCCTTCCGGCACGTCGAACCAGAGCTGCTCCGGTGTCGTCCCCGCAGCGGCGAGCCCCTGATCGAGCGTGGCCTGCAGCCCTACCTGCTCGACGGAGGAGCGCTGTTGGGTCAGGGGCTCCTCCCACACCGCGAGCTGTCGCCGGAAGAGCGTGATCCCCCCCGACAGGAACATCACGTAGAGCAAGAGCCCACCGATCACACCTGTCCAGGCGTGCACGTCCCAGAAGGTCGTGAAGGCATGGCGGGAGAGCTTCTTGGCCATCGCGAGTCAACCTGTCCCTCGCGCGGAGCGCCGCGCGCCGCGCGAGCTTATCTCACCTTCGCCAACCCGTGCAGGTACCCCGGCGTCTTCAGGCCGAGCTTCGGGCCGCCCTCGGCCGTGAGCTCGATCAGCGTGCTCTCCGTGGAGTCGCTCCCCTCATCGATCGTGAAGACCTTGCCGTCGATCTCGAAGAAGGAGACGTTCGCGGGCGAGGGAGCCAGGTCCGCGATCGCCTCGACCTCGTTCGCCGCGGTGTCCCACCGCCACCAGTGCCACGCCGGCTGGCCCGTGAGCCCGGACATCTTGGTCTCCTCGTCGATCGTGGCGAGCTCCTCGTCGAACACCCGGAGGAAGATGCCGTCCCTGCCCGCAGGGATGGGATCGCCCGCGATCGCGCCGTCCGTCAGCTCGCTCAGGTGCAAGGCGAAGTCCGGATCGAAGGCGTCCGCGTCCTTCAGGATGCGCAGCGCGCAAGGCTCGGTCTCCAGGCGATCGAGGTGATAGGTCGCCGCAGCGAGCGCCGAGCTCACGAAGTAGGCGTCGCCAGAGGCCGTCTCGATGGGCTGCGTGATCCCGCCGCACCGGTCGTCGACGTCGAACCGCACGACGGTGTCCGTCTCGGTGTCGATCGCGATGAGCCCGGTCTCCGGGAGGATGGTGTCGGTCGTCGTCCAGTCGACCCACCCCACCGAGACGAGCAGCGTCTTGCCGCGCAGGACAGACCCGTATCCGTACAGCGCCAGATAGCCCTCGCGGTGCGTGTCCGGCAGCGGAATCGTCCCTTCGACCTCCATCGTCGTGGGGTTCCACACGACGATCTGCTCGCCCGCGCGATCGGGATGATAGACCTTCGTCGAAGAAATGATGTAATTCGTGGGCCAGAGGCTCTTCACGCCGAAGGGCTGGAAGCTGATCGAATCTCCCTTGACGAGCGTGCCGCCGTCGAGCGTGTAACGCGAGATCGTCGGCGCCTGGGCCTCACCGATGCCGAACCAGCCCAGCCCCTCGAACGCGAACAGCCGTGCCGATCCGGGGATCTCGAGCGCCTGGGACGGGTCGACCTCCGTTCCTGGATCGATCGACGGCAGCACGTGA
Organism: Sorangium sp. So ce117; assembly: GCF_051524395.1. Classification (NCBI taxonomy): domain Bacteria; kingdom Pseudomonadati; phylum Myxococcota; order Polyangiales; family Polyangiaceae; genus Sorangium; species Sorangium sp. So ce117. The sequence continues at coordinate 11,783,644 of NZ_CP150309.1, read as the reverse complement.
AAGTAAGAGTTGGTCGCGGTGTCGTCCCAGACGCGCGTGGCGACGATGAACGCGTCGCCGCCGTTCTGCCCGCCGCCGCCCTGCCCGCCGCCACCGCCGCCCTGCCCGCCGCCGCCCTGCCCGCCGCTGCCGCTCGGGCCGGCGGGGTTCGACGTCTCGTCGTCGCCGCACCCGCTACCGAGCACGCCGGCCAGGAGCACGAGAGCAAAGGCCGTCGCGCTCGTTCGGGTCGATGACCGCTGCTTCCGCTGATTCACACTCATCTGTGCCTCCTTCTGTCGTGCGAGCGAGACGGCTCACCTCGACATCGTCGTCATCACATCTCCAGCGTCGCCTTGGAGAACAACGTCCGCCCGGGTCGCTGGACACCGTAGAAATCGGAGGCCCGCTCGTTGGTGATGTTGTGAGCCTCGATGGTGAAGCTCACCGTGCGCGGCTCGTCGCGCGCGACGTAGGTGAGCGCGAGCGAGTGCAGGAGCTGCGAGTCCACCTTGGCCTTGGACTCGACCTGCCCCCAGTTCTCGAAGCCGAGGTAGAACTCGTGCACGTAGCGCGTATCCCAGGTGAGCGAGAGCGCGTCGCGCGGCGCGACGACCTCCTGGAGCTGCACGCGCGCCGAGCCGTTCGCGAAGAGCCACGGCCGGTTCGGCATCCGTTCGCCCTGGGAGCGAGCAAAGTTCCCTTCGTCGGACGTCTTGCGAAAATCCTCATAGGTGATGTTGCCGTCGAGGGCGAGGTGCTCCCCCGGCGACGTCCAGCCGGCGGCGGCCTCGATGCCCAGCGACCGTGCCCCCGAGACGTGGATGTACTGGATCGAGTCCGTGCGGTTGTTCAGCACGATGAGCCGCTCGACCGCGCGGACGAAGCCGTTCGCGTCGAGCCGCCACGCGCCCGGCGCGGTGTCGCGCGCGTCGATCGTGAAGCCGAGGTTCCCGTTGTGGCTCGTCTCGGGCTTGAGCGCGAGGTTGGCGACGATCATCGCCCCGTCGCCGAACACCTCGACGGGCCGCGGGAGCCGCGTCGTCCACTCGTACGACGCCTTGGCGTAGAGCCACTCGAAGAAGCGATAGCGGAGGCCATCGCCGAAGCCGAGTTGATGGGTGTCGCGCTCCCGCTGGTCGAAGAACCCGTGGAGCCCCGGGAGGCGCCCCTTCATGCGGAGCAGCTGCACGTAGTCTTTCACGAAGCAGCTGTTCTCCAGGCGATCGTCGAGCAGGTTGAGCTGATACTCGAGGCCGTGCACCCAGGTGAACAGGCTGTGTGTGCCCCTGAGCTGCTCGCGGGCCTGGGGGTTGTCCTGCCTGCGCTCTTCTGCCGTGCGGGTGATGAACGTCGGAGACACGGAGAGCTGCAGCGCGTGCTCCGGGTGGGGCCGGTAACGGAGGTTCAGGCGGCCGAGGCCGCTGTGCTCCCGGAACACCCGATCCCGGGGGGGCGTCTCGTCCTCGCCTGGCTTGGGGCGCTTGCTGCGGCAGCGACCGAACCAGTCGTAGTTGCACTCGCTGACATCGAGGAAGGTGGCGCGCCCGTACGTGTACCCGACGAGCGCTTCGAGGGCGACGCCTCGGCCGAGCCCTTGCTCGTACTGGAGCGTCGCGCCCGGCGCGGTCTCGCCGTTCGTGACCTCGCCATAGGGCAACTCCATGACGCCGAATTTGTGCTGATGTTCCTTGTCGTAATCGGTGACGAAGGCGCGCAGGAGCAGGCGCCGCGCCCAGGGCCGATTCACGAAGCCGACCTCGGCGCTCCCGCCCGCCGCCCGGTAGGCGTCGTGAAAGCGGCGGACGCGGGTGGGCTCTGTGTCCTTGCGCCCGGTCTTGAAGTCCACCGCCAGGACATCCACCGGATAGTCGTTCTTTGCGTAATCGAAGAAGCCGCTCACGCGGGTGAAGAAGCCGCTCGGCTCGTGCAGGTGCCGCGCCGAGAGCGTGAGCCGGTGGGTGTCGTAGGAGCCGATCTCGTACGACGCTGCGCCATGGGTGCCGCGGACGTCCCGATCCGTGACCAGGTTGACGGCCCCGCCCAGCGCGTCGGCGCCGAAGCGCACCGGGACCACGCCGCGGTAGATCTCGACGCGCTCGACCAGGTTCACAGGCACGTTCGAGACGCCGAACGGGTACCCCGCGAGATCGAGCGGCACGCCGTCGACGAAGAAGCGGAGCTGTTCGTCCGTGAGGCCGTTCAGCGAGAAGCGCGACCAGGAGCCGAGCCCCGCGCTCTTCCTCACGCCGACGCCCTGGGTGCGGGCGAGCACCTCGCCCAGGTCGGCGGTCCTCCGCTGCGCCTCCTCGGTCTCGATGACCGTGATCGCCTGCGCGGATTGCCGGAGGCGCTCGGCCATCGCGGCGCCGCGCACGGTCACCTCGGCTGGCGCTGCGTTGTTCGCCGGGTCGGACCCCTTCGCCGGCGGGGGAGTGGTCGCTGCCGCGCCCGTGGCCGCGACCCCGCTTCCCCCAGCCGACGGGGAGGGCTCGGCTTTCGGCTCCTCGGGGAGCCGGAACTCGTAGCTGTAGAGGATCCGCGCAGCGACCGGGGAGCCGTCCCGACGCGCCGGCGTGAAGCGGGACCGGAGCAGCGCGGCGCGGGCGGCCTCGTCGAACCCGTCACCGATTGGACTCGTGACCTCGGCCTCGGTCACGCGCCCCGCCGCGTCGACCAGGAGCTTCAGCACGACCGTGCCCTCCCGTCGCGCCGCTCGGGCCTCCTGGGGGTACTCGGCCTCGGCGAGCTCGAGCAGCTGCGGCGGCTCGAGCCGGGGGCCTTCGGCGCCGGGCGGTGAGCGATCGGCGCCCGGCGAGCCAGCGGCAGGCGCGCTCACGGTCGGCTCCCGATCAGCCGCGGCGCGCTCGGGCTGAGCGTACGCGGGCGCCTGCACGCTGGGCAGCAGGAAGGTCAACACCCCTACGAGCGGGCCTCGAAGCGCAAAAGGAGCTCGCGCCACCCCATCGACCTTTGACCTGGCCCGCGGTTCGGGACGCGGGGGCCGGGAAACCGAGCTGACGTCCATGGACGAGTTTGCCAGTAGTCAAGATGAAAACAGAAATCAATTTCATTCCGCTTCCAATTTTTGCTGCCACAGGCAACATTTCATCATTACTGGAATATCGGACCTCTGCGGCGATGCTGGCGGCTGCGTGCGATCGCCCGGCGACGCCGACGCCACCGCGACCACCGCAGGTTCGTCGCGGCTCGGGACTGGGAAATCCCACCGCACACGCCCGCGGGCTCGGCGCCCGCCCAGGACGCACGTTCCCCTTGACAGGACCGGCGCCGGCAAGTAATTGGCCTTCATGAAATTGAAAACGATATTCATTTTCGATGTGTGATACAGCACCGTGACGGCCCACGGCGTCAGCGGCGCGGGGGACTCCACGACGCGGGCCGTCTAGCTCCCGGCGAGCAAGCCGTCGTCGCGCAGTTCGCCGACGGCGGTGCCGGGTAGCGAATCTGCGAATCGCACGCGGGGCAACACGCACGCGCTCACGCAGGCAACGAACCGCAAACAAGACCACAACACAGGGCAACGCATGGATCTTCGGCACATCAATGAGCTCCAACAAGTCATCGAGCGCCTCACGGAGTTCACCTCTCGGGTCAAGGAGAAATCCGGGGATGCGACGCTTCGTCAAGAGGCCCAAGGTCAACTCGACGTCTTAGGCCAATTACCCGGCGTCTTGAGGTACTTCTTTATCGACGAGGAGAAAGACAGCTGTCTTGCCCGATCTCCGGACGCGGAGATCGTGCGAAAACCCATCCATTCGGACAAGGAGTTCTCTTGCACTCCAATCTTCATCGTTGGAAATAGGAGGTCTGGGACGACGCTGCTGTCGTACCTGCTCAACGCGGCGGACGGTCTGTCAGCCGTCCCGGAGGCCTTCGTCGCGGGCGAGATCGTCGCGATGGACCGGTTGTTCACCACCGGCCATCGCGCGATGAAATTGCTCAACGAGCCGTTCACGCATTTCCTTCTGAGAATGGGCCGCCTCGTCGACGCCATCTACAGCGAGTATGCGGCGAGCAAGGGCAAGCGGCGATGGGCCTCGAAGGAGCTGTTCATCCCTCACAAGCTGGATCTCCTGGACGCGATATTCGACTACCGCGCTCAGTTCATCTACGCGGTACGACACGGGTTCAGCGTGGCGCACTCGTGCGCATCGAGATTCCCGATGCGCGACGGATTGCCGCTGAACGGCGGCACGAGCCTGGACGTCGAAACATACCTCAACGAATGGGTCTCGAACAATGAGTCGACGATGGACTTCTACGAGAGGAACACGGATCGATGTTTCCTCGTCCGATACGAGGAGTTCACGAGGGATCCGCTGTCGACGGGCAAGAAGCTGTTCGAGTTTTTGCACGAGCCATGGACAGACGAGCTCGTCAACAAGAAATTGGGCAAGCAACAGCTTCATGGCATGGGAGACAACAAGATCTTCGCCACAGGGGGCAAGGTCCTCGCCGCAGAAGAGCCATGGCGCAAGTGGCCCAAGGCATTGTTGAGCACGCTCGGCCGCAAGGCGAATCCCACCCTTCAGCGTCTTGGGTACGACACCGAGGGATGAAGCCTATCGGATCGCCCCACACGACTTCAGATCGGCGTCGATCGCGGATCCGTCGAGGCGTCGAGCTCCGATGCGGATTTTTGCGATGCTCTCATCCGTCGGATGGATGGGCATCGCGCCCTGAATGACATTCCTGCTGCCTGGACCAAGGCGTGAGTCATGAGCGTCCGCGGCCCAGGCGGCGGACGGATTCGAGGTCTCCGTCGTGCGCTGCGCACCGGTCCCGGACGCGCCGCCATCGCCGCGCCATTCGTTCGTGACAGGAGCTCTTTTGAGCGATGCCGCTCATTTCCCTTGACTGACTCGGGTAAGTGATTCACATGACGACCAAGACGATATTGAAAGTAATGTTCATTTTCACGCATGGCGCAGGATCTGCGACATGTAGGTAAACTGCTTCTTGGCGCCTCGCGATCGATCACGGCGCAGTGCATCGCGAGGTGCGGAGCCCGAGAGCCTTGGGGTGCGAACCGGCCTCGTCGTCGGGCTTTCTTTTTCGATCGGAGCTGAGGTGGCGATGACGTCGAACCGATCCCATGGGCATGCGATCAGCGATCGCGGCGCGGCCGAGCCCGCGACGCTGGTCGCGCTGCTGAGGCGCAGCGCGGAGCAGCGCCCGGCCGGGCACGCCTACACCTTCCTGCTCGACGGGGAGGCGGACGCCCGCGCGATGACGTACGGCGAGCTCGATCGGCGGGCGCGCGCGCTCGCGGCGGAGCTCCAGGCCGGCGCGCAGGCGGGTGACCGCGCGCTCCTGCTGGTGCCGCCGGGGCTCGACTTCATCGCCGCTTTCTTCGGCTGCCTCTACGCGGGGCTCGTCGCGGTGCCCGTCCCTCTGCCGCAGCGCAAGAGCGGGCTGATGCGCGTGCTGGCCATCGTGCGCGACTGCCGGCCGAGCGTCGTGCTCACCACCGAGGCGTTCCTGGGCGCGGTGACGATGCTCCGCGACGACCCGAGCTTCGCCGAGCTGAGCCACCTGCGCTGCATGGCCGTCGACACGATCCGGGACGGCCAGGAAGACGCGTGGCGAGCGCCGCGCGTGACCGCCGAGACCGTGGCGTTCCTCCAGTACACGTCGGGCTCGACCGGGACGCCCAAGGGCGTGGTGCTCACGCACGGCAACCTGCTGCGCAACGAGCTCATGATCCAGCGCGCGTTCGCGCACACCGCGGAGAGCGTGATCGTCGGGTGGCTGCCGCCGCACCACGACATGGGGCTCATCGGCAACATCCTCCAGCCGCTCTACGTGGGCGTGCCGTGCATCCAGCTCGCGCCCGAGCACTTCCTGATGAGGCCGCGGCGCTGGCTGGAGGCGATCTCTCGCTACCGGGCCACGACGAGCGGCGGGCCGAACTTCGCCTACGAGCTGTGCATCCGCAAGATCCCCCCGGAGCAGCGGGAAGGGCTCGATCTCGGCTCATGGAAGGTGGCCTTCAACGGGGCCGAGCCGATCCGGGCGGCGACGCTCGACCGCTTCGCCGAGGCGTTCGCGCCTGCGGGGTTCCGGCGCGACGCGTTCTATCCCTGCTACGGGCTGGCCGAGGCGACGCTGCTCGTGACCGGCGGAGCGGCCGACGCGCCGCCCGTCGTGCGCGCCGTCGACCGCGTGGGGCTGGCCCAGGGAGATGCGGTGTTCGAGCCGCGCAGGCCAGAGGACGGTGTCTCCCTCGTGGGCTGCGGGGGATCACCCGCAGGCGACGAGGTGCGGATCGTCGATCCAGAGACGCTCAGGCCCTGCAAGGACGAGCGCGTCGGGGAGATCTGGGTCGCCGGAGCGAGCGTGGCCCAGGGCTACTGGGAGCGGCCGGAGGAGACGGCGCTGACGTTCGAGGCCCGGCTGTCCACGGGAGAAGGGCCGTTCCTGCGGACCGGCGATCTGGGGTTCTCCTCGCGCGGCGAGCTGTATGTGACGGGCCGGCTCAAGGACCTGATCATCGTCCGCGGGCGCAACATTTACCCGCAGGACATCGAGCTCACCTCGGAGGAGAGCCACCCGGGCCTCCGCGCCGGCGGCGGCGCGGCGTTCTCGGTGGACGTCGACGGCGAGGAGCGGATCGTCATCGTCCAGGAGCTCGGGCGGCGCGCGCCCGCGTCGGAGCCGGCGGAGCTCGGGGCGGCGATCGAGCGCGCCGTGGCCGACCGGCACGAGGTCGCGGTCCACGCGGTCGTGCTCATCAAGCCGGGGAACCTGCCGCGGACCACGAGCGGCAAGGTGCAGCGGAGGGCGTGCCGCGCCCGGTTCCTGGACGGGAAGCTGGACGCGGTGTGGCAGTCGGCGAGCGCCGACCACTCGCCGCGCGCGGGCGCCGAGGCCGAGAGCGCGGAGCCGCCGCAGACGGCGCTGGAGAGCACGCTGGCAGGCATCTGGGCCGAGGTGCTGGGGCGCGGGCGGGTCGGCCGCAGCGAGGAGTTCCTGAGCCTGGGCGGCGATTCGCTGCGGGCCATGCAGGTGAGCGGCCGGGTGAGCGAGGCCCTCGGCATCGACGTGGGGGCGGCGCAGCTCTTCGAGTCGACGACGGTCGCGGCGCTCGCGGCCTGGATCGAGGCGAGGCAGGCCGGCGCGCCCGCGGGCGGCGCGGCGGGTGGGGCCGCGCCGATGACGCCGGTGGAGCGGCCGGAGCGACTGCCGCTGTCCTTCGTGCAAGAGCGCCTGTGGTTCCTCGAACAGCTGGTCGCAGGCGCGCCCGTCTACCACATCGCGGCGGCGGTGCGGCTCTCCGGAGCCCTCGATACAAGCGCCCTGGAGCAGGCGGTGACGGCGCTCGCGGCCCGCCACGAGGCGCTGCGCACCAGCTTTCCCTCCGTCGAGGGGCAGCCGCTCCAGAGGATCGCGCAGGCTGCGCCGGTCGCGCTGCCAATCAAGGACCTGAGCGCCCTCGCCGAGGAGGACCGGGAGCCGGCGCTGCAAGCGCGCCTGCGCGAGGAGGCGCGGCGCGCGTTCGACCTCGCCGAGGCGCCGCCCGTGCGCTGGACGCTCCTCCGCGCGAGCGAGCGAGAGCACGTGCTCTCGGTCACTTGCCATCACCTCATCGCGGACGGCTGGTCGATGAACGTGCTCCTGCGGGAGCTCTCGCTGCTCTACGGCGCCTTCGCCGCGGGGCGGCCCCCGGCGCTCGCGCCGCTCGCGCTGCAGCAGGCGGATCACGCGCTGTGGCAGCGCCAGAACGAGCAGGCGGCGGCGCGCGAACGGGAGCTCTCGTACTGGCGCGACCGGCTGAAGGGGCCTGTGCCTCCCCTCGAGCTCCCGACGGATCGGCCGCGGCCCGCGGTCCAGACCTACGCAGGGGCGCGCGAGGAGCTCGCGCTGCCGCCGGAGCTCGTGGCGCGGCTGAGCGCGCTCGGGCGGCGGACGGGCGCCACGCTGTTCACGATCGTGGCGGCGGGGCTCTTCTCGCTGCTGCACCGGTACACGGGCCAGGGCGATGTCTGCATCGGGACGCCGGTGACCGCGCGGCCGCGGGCGGCGCTGGAGGGCGTCGTCGGGTGCCTGCTCAACACCCTGGCGCTGCGCGTCGACCTCTCGGGGAATCCCAGCGTCACCGAGCTCCTCGCCCGCGTCCGCGCGGCGATCCTCGAGGGGCAGGCGCACCAGGAGGTGCCGTTCGAGCGCGTCCTCGAGGCGCTGTCCCTCGAGCGGAACCTCAGCCACACACCCCTGTTCAACGTGATGATCACCATGGATCCCGCGCCCGAGCAGGCGCCGGAGATCCCCGGCCTCTCGATCGGCGTGCAGCGGGTGGACACGGGGACGGCCCAGTTCGATCTGGCGCTCAACCTGGTCCCCAACGGGCAGGGAGCGCGCGGCGCCTGGGAATACAACACCGATCTCTTCGACGGCGCGACGGTCGCGCGGATGACACGGCACCTCCTCGCCCTCCTCGAGGGCTTCGTCGCCGCTCCAGAGATCCGGCTGGCCGATCTGCCGATGATGGATGCGGCCGAGCGAAGGCAGGTCCTCGCCGGCTGGAACGCGACCGAGCGCGCGACTCCGGACGAGCGGCGCGTCCACGAGCTCTTCGAGGCGCAGGCGGAGCGGGCGCCGGACGCCGCGGCGGTGATCTTCGATGAGGAGCGGCTGAGCTATCGAGAGCTCAACGAGCGCGCCAACCAGGTGGCTCACGCGCTCAGGAAGCGCGGCGTGAGGCCGGACGTGCTCGTGGCCATCGCGGCAGAGCGCTCCGTCGAGCTCGTCGTCGGGCTGCTCGGCATCCTCAAGGCCGGCGGCGCCTACGTGCCCATCGACCCGGAGTATCCCGCGGACCGCATCGCGTTCATGCTCGAGGACGCGGGAGCGCCGGTCCTGCTGAGCCAGCGGCCCGTGGCGTCGCGCCTGCCGGCGCGCGGCGCTGAGGTGCTGTGCCTGGACGCGGATCGCGCCGAGATCGACAGGGAGCCGACTGGCAACCTCGCGACCCCGCTGTCGCCGGACAACCTCGCTTATACGATCTACACCTCCGGCTCGACCGGGCGTCCCAAGGGCGCCGGCAACAGCCACCATGGCCTGCTCAACCGCCTGCAATGGATGCAGGAGCGTTACGGCCTCACCCCGGATGACCGGGTGTTGCAGAAGACACCCTTCAGCTTCGATGTCTCGGTCTGGGAGTTCTTCTGGCCCTTGATGATCGGCGCCGGCCTCGTCGTCGCCAGGCCCGGCGACCACCGCGACGGCGAGCGGCTCGTCGAGCTGATCACGCGGCACGGCGTCACCACGCTGCACTTCGTCCCGCCCATGCTCCAGGCCTTCCTGGAGACGCCGGGCGCGGCCTCGTGCCGGTCGCTGCGCCGGATCATCTGCAGCGGCGAGGCGCTGCCGGCGGAGCTCGCGCGGCGGTGCTTCGAGCGGCTCGAGCAGGCAGAGCTGCACAACCTCTATGGTCCGACCGAGGCATCCATCGATGTGACGTCCTGGGCCTGCCAGCGAGGGGACACCTCCGCCTCGGTGCCCATCGGGTACCCCATCGCCAACACGCAGATCTACCTGCTCGATCGCCACGGCCAGCCCGTGCCCGCCGGCGTCGCCGGCGAGCTCCACATCGGCGGCGTCGGCCTCGCCCGCGGCTATCACCGGCGGCCCGACCTGACCGCGGAGCGCTTCGTGCCCGATCCGTTCGGCTCCGCTCCGGGAGGGCGGCTGTACAGGACTGGCGATCTGGCGCGCCGCAGGCCCGATGGAGCCATCGAGTTCCTCGGCCGCCTCGACTTCCAGGTCAAGATCCGCGGCCTGCGCGTCGAGCTCGGCGAGATCGAGGCGCGCCTGCTCCAGCACCCCGGCGTCGGCGAGGCCGTCGTCCTCGCCCGCGACGAGGCCCACGACGGAAAGCGCCTCGTCGCCTACGTCGCCGGCCGCGACGGCGCGGAGCTGGAGCCCGGAGCGCTGCGCGCCTGGCTCGCCGAGGCCCTGCCGGCCTACATGGTGCCAGCGCCCATCGTCGTGCTCGAGGGGCTGCCGCTGTCGCCCAACGGCAAGGTCGACCGCCGCGCCCTGCCCGCGCCCGAGCAGCTCGACGCGCCCGCCAGGGCCGTGACGCCGCCGCGAACCGACCTGGAGCGCACCATCGCGGCGCTCTGGCGAGAGGTGCTGTCGGTCCCGCAGGTCGGCATTCACGACAACTTCTTCGATCTGGGCGGACACTCGCTCTCGCTGGCCAAGGTCCACAGCCGGCTGCGCGACACGGTGGACCGTGATCTGCGGCTGCTTGTCCTGTTCCAGCACCCCACCATCGCCTCGCTCGCGGCGGCGTTGAGCCGGGATCCCGGCGCCGAGACGGCGCCGCAGGGCGGAGCGCCGGAGGGCGAGCGGGCGAGGGCCGCGCAGCAGCGGCGCGGAGAGATCTTCGCGCGCCGGCGCGGCGGACTGGAGACCAAGAAATGACCACACCGACAAGCGGCGAGCCCCGCCCGGGCCTGGACATCGCGATCATCGGCATGGCCGGGCGCTTCCCGGGCGCGCCGGACGTGACGGCGTTCTGGCGAAACCTCTGCGCGGGCGTCGAGTCCGTCGCGATCCTCACCGACGAGGAGCTCCGCGGCGCGGGCGTGGACCCCGCGCTGATCGCGCGGCCCGAGTACGTGCGGGCGCGCGCGGTGCTCGACGACATCGAGATGTTCGACGCGGAGCTCTTCGGGTTCACGCCGCGCGAGGCCGCGGCGCTGGATCCGCAGCACCGGCTGTTCCTGGAGTGCGCGTGGGAGGCGTTCGAGAGCGCCGGGATCGATCCCGAGCGCGCGGGCGGCCCGGTCGGCGTGTACGCCGGATCGAGCCTGAGCGGGTACCTGGCCCACCTCTTCCCGGACGGGCCGCGCCTGCAATCGGCGGCGGACGTCGCGGCGCTCCTCGCGCTCGACAAGGACTTCCTCACGACCCGCGTGTCGTACAAGCTGAACCTGGAAGGGCCGAGCATCGCCGTGCAGACGGCGTGCTCCACGTCGCTCGTCGCCGTGCACCTGGCCTGCCAGGGGCTGCTCACCGGCGAGTGCGATCTGGCGCTTGCAGGCGGCGCCTCCGTGAGCGTCCCGCAGAAGAGCGGGTACCTCTACCAGGAAGGCGCGATCGCGTCGCCCGACGGGCACTGCCGCGCGTTCGACGCAGGCGCCCGCGGCACCGTCGGCGGCAGCGGCGTCGGCGTGGTCCTCCTGAAGCGGCTCGACGACGCCATCGCGGATCGGGACGCGATCATCGCGGTCATCAAGGGATCGGCCATCAACAACGACGGCCGGGCCAAGGTCGGGTACACCGCGCCGCGCGTCGACGGCCAGGCGCGCGCGATCCGCGCGGCCCACGCGGCCGCGGGCGTGGACGCGGACTCCATCACGTACGTGGAGGCGCACGGCACCGGGACGCCGCTCGGCGATCCGATCGAGATCGCCGCGCTGACCCAGGTGTTCCGCGCGACGACCGAACGGAAGGGCTTCTGCGCGATCGGCTCGGTGAAGACCAACGTCGGGCACCTGGACGCGGCCGCGGGGGTCGCCGGGCTGATCAAGGCGGCGCTCGCCGTGGCCCACGGGAACATCCCGCCGAGCCTGCACTTCCGCGCGCCGAACCCGGCGCTCGACCTCGAGAACAGCCCCTTCCGCGTGGCCGCCGAGCTCGCGGCCTGGTCGACCCCCGGCGCGCCGCGCCGCGCCGGCGTGAGCTCCTTCGGCATCGGCGGCACGAACGCGCACGTCGTCCTCGAAGAGGCGCCGCCCGCGCCGGAGGCGGACCCGCCCAGGCCGTGCGAGCTGCTCGTGCTGTCGGCCCGGTCGAGCGCGTCGCTCGAGCGCCTGAGCGACGCGCTCGCGGAGCACCTGGAGACCCACGGCGATCTCGAGGTCGGCGACGTGGCGTTCACGCAGCAGCTCGGGCGCCGGGCGTTCGGCCACCGCCGCGCCGTGGTGTGCCGCTCGCGGGAGGAGGCGGCGCGCGCGCTGCGCGATCGCAGCGACGCGGTGCGCACCGGCGGGCCCGCGGCCGGGCCGCGGCCGGTCGCGTTCCTGTTCCCCGGGCAGGGCACCCAGCGGCCCAACATGGGCCGCGATCTCTACGAGACCGAGCCCGTGTTCCGGGCCGAGGTCGACGCCTGCGCTGCGCTGCTCCAGCGCCACCTGGGCACGGACCTCCGGGCGCTGCTGTTCCCGGCGCCCGCGGACGTCGAGGACGCGGCGAGGCGGCTCGATCGGACGTCGATGACGCAGCCGGCGCTGTTCGTCGTGGAGTACGCGCTCGCCCGGCTGTGGATGGCCTGGGGCGTGACGCCCGACGCGATGCTCGGGCACAGCGTGGGCGAGTACGTGGCCGCCTGCCTCGCGGGGTGCCTGTCGCTCGAGGACGCCGTGGCGCTGGTGGCGGCGCGGGGGCGGCTGATGGAGGCGACGCCGGACGGGGCGATGCTCGCGGTGTCCGCGGCCGAGGCGGACGTCGCGGGCTGGCTCGGCGACGAGGTCGCGCTGGCCGCCGTCAACGGGCCGCGGCAGTGCGTGCTGTCCGGAAGGGCGGCGGCGATCCAGCGGGTCGAGCAGGAGCTCGCGGGCCGGGGGATCGAGGCGCGCCGGCTGCGCACGGCGCGCGCGTTCCACTCGCACCTGATGGAGGGCGCCCTCGCGGCGTTCCGTGAGGCGGTGGGCAGGGTCACGCTGCGGACGCCGCGCATCCCGTGGATCTCGAACGTCAGCGGGAACTGGATCACCGCGGCCGAGGCGCAGGACCCCGCGTACTGGGTCCGGCACCTCCGCAGCACGGTGCGCTTCGCTGAGGGCGTGAAGACGCTGCGGGAGCAGTCGGAGCGGATCTTTCTGGAGGTCGGGCCGGGGCAGACGCTCACGGCGCTGAGCCGGCAGCTCGCGGGGGAGTCGCTGGCGCTCGCGTCGATGCCCATGGGGCGCGAGCCTGGAAACCAGGGCGCGGCGGGGGCGGCGCTGCTCGACGCGGTCGGGCAGGTCTGGACGGCCGGCGCTGCGGTGGACTGGGCAGGCCTGCAGGCGGGGCGACACCGGCGGCGCGTCGCGCTGCCGGCGACCCCGTTCGAGCGAAAGCGGTACTGGCTGGAGCGGCCCGACGCGAGGGAGGCGACCTCAACCTCGGTCGGCTGCTCGACCTCAACCTCGGTGCGAGCGTCGTCGTCCGATCTGGATGGATTTTTCTACGTCCCGTCGTGGAAGCGCTCCCCCCTGGAACCGCTCGCACCCGCGGCGGACGCCGACGAGGCGCGCTGGCTCGTCTTCACGGACGAGGAGGCGATTGGCCACCGGCTCGTGGAGCGGCTCGAGCGCGCCGGCCGGCAGGTCACCCGTGTCCGGAGCGGCGAGCGCTTCGAGCGCGTCGCGGAGCGCTCCTTCACGCTCCGCCTGGACCAACCCGAGGACTACGCCGCGCTCATCCGCGACCTCGGCGCAAGCGCGGGGCCGCCCACGCGCGTCGTGCACGCCTTCAGCCTCGGCGACCCGCGCGGCCACCACGACGCCGCACGAGAGACGCAGCTCGACCCGGGCGCGTTCCGCGAAGCGCAGCGCCGCGGCTCCGCCAGCCTTCTCTGGCTGGCACGGGCGCTGGGCCAGCAGCCCGGAGCCGCCCACCTCGTCGCCCTCGCCAGCGGCCTGCACGACCTGACCGGCCGGGAATCCCTGCGCCCCGAGCACGCCCCGCTACTCGGCATCTGCAGGAGCGTCCCGCTGGAGTACCCCCACGTGCGCTGCCGCGTGATCGACCTCGAGGCCCCCGTCCCGGACGCCTCCGAGGCCGATCGCGTCGTCGAGCGGATCCTCGCGGAGGCGCGCTCCGACGCCGCCGACACCGTCGTCGCCTACCGCGGCCACCACCGCTGGGCACCCGCCGTCGAACCGGTCGCGCTGAGGCCAGCCCAGGGGGCGCACCCCTTGCTGCGAGAGCGCGGCGTCTACCTCATCACCGGCGGGCTGGGAGGCATCGGCCTCCGGCTCGCGGACCACCTCGCCCGCACGGTGCGCGCGCGGCTCATCCTCACGGGTCGCTCCGCGCCGACCGACGAGCAACGCGCACGGCTCCTCTCGCTCGAGCAGGCCGGCGCCGAGGTGGTCGCGCTGCGCGCCGACGTCGCCGACGCCTCGCAGATGCGCGCCGCCGCGCGGGAGGCGCTCGACCGGTTCGGCGCCCTGCACGGCGTGATCCACGCGGCCGGGGTCGCCGCTGGCGGGCTCATCGACCGGCTGACCGCGGACGCGCTGGACGCGGAGCTCGGCCCCAAGGCGCTCGGCGCGCTGTCGATCGACGAGATCGCCCGCGCCCACGAGCCGGATTTCGTCCTGCTCTGCTCCTCGATCACCGCGCTGAGCGGCGGCCTCGCCCGCGCAGGCTACGCGGCCGCCAACGCGTTCCTCGACGCGTACGCGCAGGCCTGCGCGCGCAGGGGAGGTCCGTACACGGTCGCCGTCAACCTCGATCGCTGGCGCAACGTCGGCATGGCGGCCCGCGCCGAGGCGCGCCTCCTGGCCCTCGGGCTCGACGACGTGATCCTCGACGGGATGAGCCCGGAAGAAGGCCAGCAGGTCTTCCACCGCGTCCTGAGCCAGGCGGCCCTGCCGCAGGTGATCGTCTCGGTCCGCCCGCTCCACGGCCTGCCCAGGGACGATGAGGGCGCCGCCCTGGCGCGGCGGCTCGGCGCCGGCGACGCCGCGGCGACCGCCGGCAGCGATGCGCCGCGCAGGCGCGACGAGACAGCGGCCGCCGGCGCAGAGAGCCTTTCACCCGAGGCGATCACAGCGCAGGTGACCGCAATCTGGGCGCGGGCATTCGGCCTCGATCCCATCGACCCAAAGAAGGACTTCTTCTCCCTCGGCGGCGAGTCGCTCCTCGCCCTGCAGATCCTCAACCGCGTCCGGGAGACGTTCCAGGTGGAGGTGCCGCTCCGTGAGTTCTTCGAGCGGCCGACCGTGGCCGCGCTCGCGGAGCGCATCCACAAGGCGCGAGGGCAACACGCGCCCGCGAGCCCCGAGCCGGCCCTGGTCGCGCTGCCACGGACCGCGAGGCGACTCCCCGGCGCCGGAAGCTCGCGCGCGCCGGCGCGAGAGGACGGCGAGCCGGCCCCCCCGAAGGGCGAGCCGGCCCCCTCGAAGGAGAAGGGACGATGAGGGTGCTCGCCTTCCTCGTGCGCCGCTCGCTCCGGCCCCTGGTCCTCGCCATCGCCGCCGGCGTGGTCAGCGGGCTCTCGAGCGCCGGCCTCATCGCGCTCGTCCAGGAGGCGCTCTCCGCGGACGGCCGCCCCGCGGCGCGGCTCGCATGGGCCTTCGCGGGGCTCGCCGCCCTCGCCGTGCTGAGCAGGGCCGTGTCCCAGGTGCTCCTGACCCACCTGGGACAGGCCATGATCGCGGAGCTCCGGATGCAGCTCAGCCAGCGCATCCTCGAGGCGCCGCTGCGCCACATCGAGCAGCTCGGCCCCCACCGGCTCCTGGCGGCGCTCAACGACGATCCGGCCGTCATCACGCAGGCGTACGTCAACCTGCCCCTGCTGTGCGTCAACGTGGCCACCGTCCTCGGCTGCCTGGCGTATATCGGGCGGATCTCGTGGTGGGCGCTCGCGACCGTGCTGGGCGCCATGGCGGTCGGCGCGGTGCTCTTCCGGGCGCACGAGACGCGCGCGATCGGCGCCTTCAGGCGCGCCCGCGAGACGAGCGACGCCCTGTTCCAGCACTTCCGCGGGCTGACGAGCGGGATCAAGGAGCTCAAGATGCACCGCGGGCGCAGCCGCGCGTTCCTGTCCGACGTCCTCCGCGGCAGCGTCACGACCTACGGGCGGGAGTTCGTGGCGGGCACCACCGAGTACTCCATCGCGATGGGCTGGGGCACGCTGCTCTTCTACGCCGTCCTCGGGCTCGCCCTGTTCGTCCTGCCGGGCTGGGCAGGGCTGACGCCGCCGGCGGTGTCCGGCGTGGTGCTGGCGATGCTCTTCCTGCTGACGCCGTTCGCGCAGACGGTCGAGTTCCTGCCGGCGGTCGGGCGCGCCAGCGTCGCGCTCGCAAAGGCGAGCGAGCTCGGGCTCGCGCTGACGCCGGAGGCGGCGACCGAGCCACACGAGGCGCCGCCGCGCGGAGGCGGCACGGAGGGCGCGCGCGCATGGCAGCGCATCACGCTCTCCGGCGTCACGCACCGTTATTACCGCGAGAAGGAAGAAGGGAGCTTCCAGCTCGGGCCCATCGATCTGACCTTCAAGCCCGGCGAGCTCGTGTTCCTCGTGGGCGGCAACGGCAGCGGCAAGACGACGCTGTCCCTCCTGCTCCTCGGGCTCTACGCGCCGGAGTCCGGCGAGATACGGCTCGATGGCGTGCCCGTCGACGACTCGAACCGCGACCAGTATCGACAGCTCTTCTCGGTCATCTTCGGGGAATACCACCTCTTCGAGCACCTGCTCGGCCTGAACGGCCCCGATCTCGACGAGCGCGCGCGGCGCTATATCGAGCGGCTGCAGCTCGATCGCCGGGTGCACGTCGAGGAGGGCGCCCTCCGCGTGAGCGGGCTGTCGCAGGGGCAGCGCAAGCGCCTCGCCCTGGTCACCGCCTACCTCGAAGACCGGCCGTTCTACGTCTTCGACGAGTGGGCGTCCGACCAGGACCCGCAGTTCCGGAAGATCTTCTACACGGAGCTCCTCCCGGAGCTCCGGGCGAGGGGCAAGACCGCCCTCGTCATCACCCATGACGACCAGTACTTCGCGCTCGCGGATCGCTGCCTGCGGCTCGATTTCGGCCGGCTGACGCAACTGCCCGCGAGCGGCGTGGATCGGCGATCGACGCGGGACGAGCACGCCGGCGTCCGCGGCCACGAGGCCTTCAAGGCGGCGGAGCAGGAGATATGAGCCGCAGAGTCCACCCGCTCCTCCTCTCGGCGCTCGCCTCGCTGGCAATCGCCGGCTGCGCGGACGGGCCCCAGGGCGGCGCCCGCGCCCCGGCGCCGCGCGCCGGCAGCGCGATGGCCCTGCCGGGCCTGGAGAGCGCGGTGACGGTCACGACCGATCGCCTGGGGATCCCCACGATCCGCGCCGCCTCGCGGCAGGACGCCCTCCGGGCCCTCGGCGTCGTCACGGCGCGCGACCGGCTGTTCCAGCTCGACCTGCTCCGCCGGAGCAGCGGAGGGCGGCTCGCGGAAGTCCTCGGGCGCGATCTGCTGGCGGCCGATACCCGGCAGCGGCTGTACGGCGTGCCGCATGCCGCGTCGGCGATCCTTGCGCGCCTTCCGGAGCGCCAGCGCGCCGCGCTCGACGCGTACACCGAGGGCGTCAATGCGGTTCTCCGGAGCGCGGAGACGCTGCCTGTCGAGTTCCAGAAGCTGGGCTATCGGCCCGAGCCGTGGCGCCCGGAGGACAGCGTCCTCGTCGTGCTGGGGATGTTCAACGCGCTCAGCGTCAGCGAGGATCTGGAGCGGACGCGCACCGTCCTTTCGCGCAGCCTCCCGAAGGGCGTGACGTCCTTCCTGCTCGAAGACATCGATCCTTACACGAGGGTGCTGCTCGGCGCGGCGGCGCCCGCGACGCCGCCACTGCCCGCCGAGGAGCTGCGGGCGCTGGTGGCCCAGGGCCGGAGGGCGCACGCGTGGAACGGCGGGGTGCTCAGCGCGGCCTCCGGCGAGGCGCCGGTCGGCTCGAACGGCTGGGCGGTGGCCGGCCAGAGGACGAGCGACGGCCGCGCCCTGCTCGCGAACGACATGCACCTGGAGCTCGGCGTTCCCAACATCTGGTATCGCGCGGAGCTCCGTTATGGCGACAGCGAGGTCGCGGGCGTCGTGCTGCCCGGCGTGCCCTTGGTCATCGTGGGGACGAACCGCCATGTCGCCTGGGGGATGACCAGCCTCGACGGCGACGTGATGGATCTCGTCCAGCTCGAGGTCCACCCCGCGCGCCCCGACGAGTACCGGACGCCCTCGGGGTGGAAGCGGTTCGAGGTCGCAGAGGAGACGATCAAGGTCCGCGGCGAGCCCGACGTCACCGTCACGGCCCAAAGGACGATCTGGGGACCCGTCGCGCCGCGGCCGCTCCTGGGAGCGAAGGTCGCGATCCGCTGGACGGCGCTCGATCCCGAGGGGGTCGACCTCGGTCTCCTCGAGATGGATCGGGCCCGGAGCGTCGATGAGGCAACCCTCGTGATGAACGCCGCCGGCGGGCCCGGGTGCAACGTGCTGCTCGCCGACCGGAGCGGCCGCGTCGCGTGGACGGTGACCGGGCGCATGCCCCGGCGCCGAGGCTTCGACGGCGCGGTCAGCGTCTCGTGGGCGGACGGACGCGCGGGCTGGGAAGGTTACCTGCCCCCCGCCGCGCTGCCGCGCGTCGTGGATCCTCCGTCGGGGTTCGTCGTCAACGCCAACCACCGCATGCCGCTCGTCGGGGGCGCGCCGGCGCTCGGGCGGGACTACGCGAACGGCTACCGCGCCTACCGCATCACCGAGCGCCTGCGCGAGGCGCGGAAGGTCACCGAGGCGGACCTGCTCTCGCTGCAGCTCGATACGCGGGCCGAGTTCTACGGCTTCTACCGCGACCTCGCGCTGCGCGCGCTCACCGGAGAGGCGGTGTCGAGGCGGCCTTCGCTCGCCGAGGCGCAGCGCGCGGTGGCGGCATGGGACGGCCGGGCGGACGCGTCGAGCGTCGGCCTGCCGCTCCTCGATCGGTTCCGCAGCGTCCTGGCCCGCGAGGTGTTCGCCGCGTGGCTCGGCGCGAGCCGCGCCGCGGAGCCGACGCTGGAGCTCGAGCTGCCCGACATCGACACGCCCTTGCAGCGCGCGCTCGACGAGCGCTCAGCCGATCTCGTGCCGGCGCCGGAGGGCGGCTGGGACGCCTTCGTCCTCGCGGCGCTGGAGAAGGCCATGACCGCGGTCAAGCAGGAACACGGCGGACAGCCCGTCGACCAGATCGCATGGGGCGCGGTGAGCCGGGTGCAGATCGCGCACCCGCTCGGCGTGACGCCGGAGCTCGCCGCGCGCCTCAACATGCCCGACGAGCCGCTGCCGGGGTGCGACGTCTGCGTGCGCCTGGTGAGCGACACGCTCGCCGCGAGCGAGCGGCTCGTGGTCTCGCCGGGACACGAGCAGGAAGGAATCCTGCATATGCCGGCCGGGCAATCGGGCGACCCGCTGTCGCCCCACTACCGCGATCAGCAGCGCGCCTGGGTCGACGGGCGCCCGCTGCCGCTCCTGGCAGGCCCGGCCGCGCACACGCTCACGCTCGTCCCCGAGCGCCCATAACGCCTTTCACCCCACCCCATCTCGCAACGCATCTCGAACGGAGGAGCCCAATGGCGAACGAAGAGCACGAAGACAACACCGTTTACAAAGTCGTCGTGAACCACGAGGAGCAGTACTCGATATGGCCCGAGTACCGGGAGAACCCCGTCGGCTGGCGCGACGCGGGCAAGGCCGGCACCAAGGCGGAGTGCCTCGAGCACATCAAGGAGGTCTGGACCGACATGCGGCCGCTCAGCCTCCGCAAGCGGATGGAGGAGGGCCGGTCGTCGTGACCGACTCGAGCGCTTCGTCAACGTCAGTTACGTCAGCTACGTCAGCGGCGTCGCGAGAGGCGCCCGAGGGCGCCGCGCTCCGGAGGGCGGCGGGCCTCTCGCGGACCTGCTTCCCCGGCGGCGCGCTGCCGCTCATCGCGAGCCCGGTCGAGCGCGGCGACGTCGACGATGTCGTCGACGTCTCGCCGCTCGCCGCGGAGATCCGGGCGTGCGCGGAAGAGGAGCTCTCCCGGCACGGAGCGGTGCTGTTCCGCGGCTTTCCGGTCCGATCGCTCGCCGACTTCCACGCCTTCGTCCGGCTCGTGACGCCGGAGCTCCTCGACTACACGTTCGGGTCGACGCCGCGCTCCCACGTGCAGGACCGCATCTACACGTCGACGGAGTACCCCGCTCACCAGCACATCCCGCTTCACAACGAGCAGTCGTACACGCTCGATTGGCCTCTCAAGATCTGGTTTCACTGCGCGCAGGCCGCGCCCGAGGGGGGCAGCACCCCGCTCGCGGACAGCCGCGAGGTCTTCCGGCGCATCCCTGCCCGGCTGCGGGAGCGCTTCGCGGCAAAGCGGGTGATGTACGTGCGCAACTACGGAAACGGCCTGGACCTGCCGTGGCAGCAGGTCTTCGGCACGAGCGACCGGGCCGAGGTCGAGCGCTTCTGCCGGGCGGCAGGCATCGAGTACGTGTGGAAGCCCGACGGCGAGCTGCGCACACGGCAGGTGTGCCAGGCCGTGGCCACCCACCCGAGCACCGGCGAGCACGTGTGGTTCAACCAGGCTCACCTGTTCCACGTCTCCAACCTGGAGCCGGCCGCGCGAGAGGCGCTCCTCTCGATCTTCGCCGAGGAAGACCTGCCCCGCAACGCCCTCTACGGCGACGGATCACCCATCGAGAGCGCCGCGCTCGACGAGATCCGCGAGGTGTACAGGCAGCTCGCCGTGGAGTTCCCCTGGCAAGAGGGCGACGTGCTCCTCGCGGACAACATGCTGGTCGCCCACGGGCGCGCGCCCTTCCGCGGCCCGCGCAAGGTGCTTGTAGCCATGGCCGAGCCGTACCGGGCCAAAGCCTCCTGAGGTTCTTTCATGCGTGAGGATGTCTTCGTTTTTCCGATGAGCTCCGCCCAGGAGCGGCTGTGGTTTCTCGCCCAGCTCGAGCCGGAGAGCGCTTCGTACAACCTGGCAACGGCCGTGCGACTCACCGGATCGCTCGACGTCGCCGTGGTGGAGCGGTGCCTCTCCGAGATCGTGCGCCGGCACGAGATCCTGCGCACGACGTTCGCCGTCGTCGACGGCCAGCCCTCCCAGGTCGTCCAGCCGGAAGCAGCGCTGCAGATCGAGCGGCGGGACCTCGGCGCCCTGCCGCCCGGGCAGCGCGACGCCGAGGTCCGGCGCCTGATCGAGCGCGAGACGCGGCGGCCGTTCGATCTGGTGAACGGCCCGCTGCTCCGGCTCACGCTCCTGCGGCTCGGATCGGAAGAACACGTCCTCCTCTGGGTGGTTCACCACATCGTCTTCGACGGGTGGTCCACGAGCCTGGTCCTCGGGGAGTTCGCCGCGCTGTACACGGCGTTCGCCGCGGGCCGGCCCACCCCGCTCGCCGAGCCGACGCTCCAGTACGCGGACTTCGCGCACTGGCAGCGCCAGCGCGTCGAGGGCGGATTGCTCGAGGCGCAGCTCGCCTACTGGACAAAGAGGCTCTCGGGACAGCCGGGGGTGCTGGAGCTGCCCACGGATCGCCCGCGGCCGGCGACCCAGCGGTACCGGGGCGCGCGGCACTTCTTCCGCGTGCCCAGCGCGCTCGCCGAGGCGCTCGGCGCCCTCGCGCGGCGCGAGGGGACGACCCTGTTCTCGGTGCTGACGGCGGCGTTTCAGGCCCTCCTCGCCCGCCACGCGGGGACGTTCGATATCAGCGTAGGCACGCCGGTGACGAACCGGAGCCGAGCCGAGCTCGAAGGGGTCGTCGGGTGCTTCGCCAACACCGTCGTGCTCCGCACCGCGCTCGAAGGGGATCCGCCGTTCACGCAGCTGCTCGCGCGGGTCACGGAGACCGTGCGCGAGGCGCAGGCGCACCAGGACGCGCCGTTCGATCAGGTCGTGGAGGCCGTGAGCCCGGTCCGGGACCTGAGCCACGCGCCGCTCTGCCAGGTGATGTTCGCGCTCCAGCCGGTGCTCCGGCAGCCGCTCCAGGTCCCGGGACTCGGGGTGCGCCTCCTCGATCTGGACGTGGGCGGCGCCCAGTTCGATCTCTCGCTCGACATCGCGCCCGACGAGGACGGGCTGGCCGGCGCGCTCGAATACGACACCGACCTGTTCGACGAGGCCACGATCGCGCGGATGGCGGACCACCTGCTGCGCTTGTTCGCCGGCGCGGCGGCGAGCCCGGGGACGCGCCTGTCGGAGCTGCCGATGCTCCAGGCCGAGGAGCAACGACAGGTGCTCGGGTGGAGGACGACCGGGGCGCTCCGCCGGACCCCGCGCGACGTGCACCGGATGTTCGAGGAGCACGCAGCGAGCGCGCCCGAGGCGACGGCCGTCGTCCACGAGGAGCGGCAGATCACGTACGGCGAGCTCGATCGGAGGGCCAACCAGCTGGCGCGGCTCCTCCGGCGGCGAGGCGTGGGGCCGGAGGTCCGCGTGGGCATCTGCCTTCCGCGCTCGATCGGGATGATCGCCGCCGTGCTCGGCGTGCTGAAGGCGGGCGGCGCCTACGTCCCGCTCGATCCCAACCTGCCGCGGGAACGGCTCGCCGCGCTGATCGCCGGCGCCGGGATCCGCGTGGTGATCGCCCACGGCGACGCGGCGGCCGGCCAGCCCGCCGGCGTGGACGTGATCGATCTCGACGCCTCCTTCACGTGCGTGCGCAGCGAGCCCTCGGCACCGCGCGACGTCGAGGCCGAGCCGGCGCCCGAGCAGGCGGCCTACATCCTCTACACGTCCGGCTCGACGGGGGCGCCCAAGGGCGTCGTGGTCCCGCACCGGGCGATCGCGAGCTTCGTCGACGTCGCGGCGGGGGTCTACGAGATCTCCTCGAGAGACCGGGTGCTGCAGTTCGCGTCGCTGAGCTTCGACGCGAGCGCCGAGGAGATCTTCCCGTGCCTCGCGCGAGGCGCGACGCTCGTGCTGCGCACCGACGCCATGCTCGAGTCCGTCGCCGGGTTCCTCGCGGCGTGCAGCGCGTGGGGCGTGACCGCGGCGGTGCTGCCGACCATGTACTGGCACCGCATCGTCGCGGGGCTCGCCGAGGGCGTGACCCTGCCGGCGTGCCTCCGGCAGATCGTCATCACCGGCGAGGCGGCCTTGCCCGAGCGCGTGAGCGCGTGGCGGGCGTCGCCCGCGGCCGGGCGCGTGCGCCTCTTGAACGCCTACGGTCCGACCGAGACCACCGTGACCGCGACGGTCAGCAACCTGACGGCCGCCGCGGACCCGCGCGATGCGTGGGCCGTCCCCATCGGCCGGCCGATCGCGAACACGCGGGCCTACGTGCTCGACCCCGCGGGTCGGCCGGTGCCGGCCGGCGTCGTCGGAGAGCTGTACCTCGGCGGCCAGGGGCTCGCGCGCGGGTACTGGGCGCGCCCGGATCTGACGGCGGAGCGCTTCGTCCCCGATCCGTTCGCGGAGCAGCCGGGAGAGCGGCTCTACCGGACGGGCGATCGGGCGCGGTGGCGGGCGGACGGGCAGCTCGAGTTCGCCGGCCGCGTGGATCATCAGGTGAAGCTTCGCGGCTTCCGGATCGAGCCCGGCGAGATCGAGGCGCGGCTCGGCGAGCAGCCCGGGGTGCGCGAGGCGGTCGTGATCGTGCGGCAGGACCGGCCGGAGGAGCGGCGGCTCGTGGCGTATGTCGCGGCCGGCACGGACGTGGCGCCGGAGGCGCTGCGGCGCGCGCTCAAGGAGCAGGTGCCGGACTACATGGTGCCCTCGGCGTTCGTGGTGCTGGAGGAGCTGCCGCACACGCCCTACGGGAAGATCGATCGACGCGCGCTGCCGGCGCCGGACGAGCCGAGCAGCGAGGCCCTGTCGCCGCGCACGGAGGCCGAGGCGGCGCTCGCGGGGATCTGGGCGGAGCTCCTCGGGCGGCCAGCGGTCGGGGTCCAGGAGAACTTCTTCGAGCTGGGCGGCGACTCGATCCTCGCGCTGCAGGTCGTCTCCCGCGCGCGGGCCGCGGGCCTCTCGCTCACGCCCCGGCAGATCTTCCAGCACCAGACGATCGCCGATCTGGCCGCGGTGGCGGCGCCGGCGTCAGCGCCGGTCGCGGAGGTGGAGCTCACCGGCGACGCGCCGCTCACGCCGATCCAGCGCTGGTTCTTCGATCTGGGCGGGCCGAGCCCGCACCACTG
Organism: Sorangium sp. So ce117; assembly: GCF_051524395.1. Classification (NCBI taxonomy): domain Bacteria; kingdom Pseudomonadati; phylum Myxococcota; order Polyangiales; family Polyangiaceae; genus Sorangium; species Sorangium sp. So ce117. The sequence goes on along the minus strand of NZ_CP150309.1, from coordinate 11,759,803 downwards.
GAACCAGACGGTGCTGCTCGAGCTGCGGCAGCGGCTCTCCGTCGAGGCGCTCACAGCCGCGGTCCAGGCGACGGCCGACCATCACAGCGCGCTGCGGCTGCGGTTCACACGCGAGGCGGACGGATGGCACCAGCGCGCGACCGCCACGGCCGCCGCGGCGGTCACGCGGGTCGACCTGTCGGACCTCGCCGCCGAGGCGCAACCCGCGGCGCTGGCCCGCGCCGCAGGCGAGCACCAGGCGCGGCTCCACCTGGCCGAGGGGCCGCTCCTTCGCGCGGTCCTGTTCGATCTGGGCCCGGACCGCCCCGGCCGGCTCCTGCTCATCGCGCATCACCTCGTGGTCGACGCGGTCTCCTGGCGGATCCTGATCGAGGATCTCCAGACCGCCTACCGGCAGCACGACGGGGGCGAGGCGATCCGGCTGCAGGACGAGACGCTCTCCTTCGGCGCGTGGGCCCGACGCCTGTGCGCGCACGCCCGGTCCGAGGACGTGACGCGACAGGCAGAGGCGTGGCTCGCCGCGAGCCGCCCCACGGCGGCGCTGCCCGCGGACGATCCGGCCGGCGCGTCCCTCGAAGCGGAGACCCTCTATCTGACCCAGTTCCTCGGCGCCGAGGACACACGCGCGCTGCTGCAGGCGACGCCTGCGTACCGGATGCGCGTGGACGAGCTCCTGCTCGCGGCGTTCGCCGGGGCGCTGGCGCGGTGGACGGGCGATCCGGCCGTGCTCATCGACCTGGAGGGGCACGGGCGCGACGCGCTCGACGACGTGGATGTCTCCCGGACCGTCGGATGGTTCACGAGCATCAACCCCGTCCGGCTGAAGATCCCGGCCGGCGAGGCGCCTGACGGCGTGCTCAAGGCGCTGAAGGAGCAGCTCCGCGCGGTCCCGCGAGGCGGCGCCTCGTACGGGATGCTCCGGTACCTGAGCGAGGACGAGCGGGCGGCGCAGCTCCGGGAGCGGGCCGCGGCGCAGCTGAGCTTCAACTACCTCGGGCAGTGGGACGACCTCTTCGCGTCGAGCCCGCTGTTCGCGCACGCCGAAGGCGACGTTGGACGCAGCCAAGATCCACGCACGCCGCGGGGCTACGAGCTGGAGGTCGACGCGGCCATCGTCGGCGGGCGTCTCCGGGTGATGTGGAATTACAGCGGCGCCCGGTACCGGCCCGAGACGATGGCGCGGCTCAGCGAGGACTTCACGGCGCGTCTGCGCGCCCTCGTCGCGCACTGCCTCGCTCCGGACAGCGGCGGAACTACGCCCTCGGACTTCCCCCTCGCGCGGCTCGACCAGGCCCGGCTGGACCGCCTGCTGGGAGCCGGCCGCGACGTCGAGGACGTCTATCCCCTGAGCCCGCTCCAGCAGGGGCTGCTCTTCCACAGCCTGTGGGAGCCCGGCTCCGGCGTCTACGTCGAACAGGTGACGTGCAGGCTGGAGGGGGCGCTCGACGTCGACGCGTTCCGCAGGGCCTGGGAGGCCGTGATCCAGCACCACGGCGTCCTGCGCACGACCTTCGTGTGGGAAGGCGCCGACGAGCCGCTCCAGGTCGTGCGTCGCGGGGGCGCTGTCGAGGCGGTGGAGATCGAGCTCGAGGACCTCCGCGGCGCCGGTGCCGAGGAGCAGCGGGCGCGGCTTTCCGCCCGCATCGACGCGGATCGCGCGAGGGGCTTCGATCTGGCGCGGGGCCCGCTGATGCGCGTCTCGCTCCTGCGCCTCGGCGACGAAGCGTACCACGTGCTCTGGAGCCACCATCACCTGCTCCTCGACGGGTGGGCGGCGTCCCTCGTGCTGCAGGACGCCTTCGTCGCGTACGACGCCCTGCGCAGCGGCCGCCCGGTCGCGCTGTCGACTCGCCGACGCTACCGCGAGTACATCGCCTGGCTGCGCGAGCGGGACGCGAGCGCGGAGGAGCCGTTCTGGCGAGGCGCGCTCTCGGGCTTCAGCGCGGCGACGCCGCTGCCCCTCGACAACGTGACGCGCGAGGCGTCGGCCGACGGGGCGCGCGGGTACGGGGCGAAGATCGTCGCGCTGTCGGAGTCGGCGACGGCGCGGCTCCAGCGCTTCGCGCAGCAGCACCGCGTGACGGCGAGCACGCTCGTCCAGGCCGCCTGGGCGCTCTTGCTCAGCCGGGCTGCCCGGAGCGACGACGTGCTCTTCGGGATCACGGTGGCCGGGCGGTCGGCCCCGCTGGCCGGGATCGAGGCCATGGCGGGGCTCTTCATCAACACGCTGCCCCTGCGCGTGGCCGTGCCACGGGCCGCCACGGTCGCGAGCTGGCTGCGCGATCTCCAGGAGACGATCACCGAGCTCGGCGCCCACGAGCACACGCCGCTCGCGCAGACGCGGACGTACAGCGCGATCCCGGCGGGACAGCCGCTGTTCGAGAGCTTGCTCGTCTTCGAGAACTATCCCACCGATCCTCGGACCCAGCAGGGATTGCCCGGGCTCGACGTCCGCGAGGTCGCGTTCGCGGACCAGACCAACTACCCGCTCACGCTGGCCGTGCTGCCGGGAGCCGAGCTCCAGCTCCGCCTGTCCTATGACCGGCGGCGCTTCGACGAGGAGGCCGCTTCCCGCCTGCTCGGCCTCGTGGAGGGGGCGCTCCGGCAGCTCACCGGCCGCCCCGAGGCGCCCGTCGGCGAGCTGTCGCTCCCTGGCGAGCTGGAGTCCCGGCGTGTCGTGACGGAGTGGAACGCGACCGAGCGCGTGTATCCGGACGGGCGGCGCGTCCACGAGCTCTTCGAGGCGCAGGCGGAGCGGACGCCGGACGCCGTGGCGGTGATCTTCGACGAGAAGCGGCTGAGCTATCGAGAGCTCAACGCCCGCGCCAACCAGGTCGCGCACGCGCTCAGGCGGCGCGGGGTGGGGCCGGACGTGCTCGTGGCCATCGCGGCCGAGCGCTCGATCGAGATGGTCGTCGGGCTGTTCGGCATCCTGAAGGCGGGCGGGGCGTACGTGCCGATCGACCCGGAGTACCCCGCGGACCGCATCGCGTTCATGCTCGAGGACGCGGGAGCGCCGGTGCTCCTGAGCCAGTGGCCCGTCGCCTCCCGCCTGCCCGCGCACGGCGCCGAGGTGCTCTGCCTGGACGCCGATCGCGCCGAGATCGACAGGGAGCCGACTGGCAATCTCGCCACGCCGGTGTCGCCGGACAGCCTCGCTTACACCATCTACACCTCGGGCTCGACAGGGCGGCCCAAGGGCGCCGGCAACAGCCACCGTGGCCTGCTCAACCGGCTTCAGTGGATGCAGGAGCGCTACGGGCTCACCGCGGAAGACCGCGTGCTCCAGAAGACCCCGTTCAGCTTCGATGTCTCCGTCTGGGAGTTCTTCTGGCCCTTGATGACCGGCGCAGGCCTCGTCGTCGCCAGGCCCGGCGACCACCGCGACGGCGAGCGGCTCGTGGAGCTGATCACCCGCCACGGCGTCACCACGCTCCACTTCGTCCCGCCCATGCTCCAGGCCTTCCTGGAGACCCCCGGCGCGTCGTCGTGCCGATCGCTACGGCGCGTCGTCTGCAGCGGCGAGGCGCTGCCCGCCGAGCTCGCGCGCCGGCTCTTCGAGCGGCTCGAGCACGCCGAGCTCCACAACCTCTACGGGCCGACCGAGGCAGCCATCGATGTCACCTCCTGGGCCTGCTCGCGAGGCGACGCCTCGACTTCGGTGCCCATCGGACATCCCATCGCCAACACCCAGATCTACCTGCTCGACCGCCACGGACAGCCCGTGCCGGTCGGCGTCGCCGGAGAGCTCCACATCGGCGGCGTCGGCCTCGCCCGCGGCTATCACCGGCGGCCCGCCCTCACCGCGGAGCGCTTCGTACCCGATCCGTTCGGCTCCGCGCCCGGCGGGCGGCTCTACAGGACTGGCGATCTGGCCCGCCACAGGCCCGACGGAGCCATCGAGTTCCTCGGCCGCCTCGATCACCAGGTGAAGATCCGCGGCCTGCGCGTCGAGCTCGGCGAGATCGAGGCGCGCCTGCTCCAGCACCCGGAGGTCCAGGAGGCCGTCGTCGTCGCGCGCGACGAGGCCCACGGCGGAAAGCGCCTCGTCGCTTATGTGGCAGGACGCGACGGGTCGGCGCCCGAGCCGGAGGCGCTGCGCGCGTGGGTCGGCGAGACGCTCCCGGCCTACATGGTGCCTGCGCCGATCGTCGTCCTGGAGCGACTGCCGCTCTCCCCGAATGGCAAGGTCGACCGCCGCGCCCTGCCAGCGCCCGAGGCGGCGGCGCTCGGCCATCGTCCCTACGTCGCGCCCCGGACCGAGGCGGAGCGGATCCTCGCGGAGGTCTGGGCGGAGGTGCTGCACCGCCCGCAGGTCGGCGTCGAGGACAACTTCTTCGAGCTGGGCGGCGACTCGATCGTCACCTTGCAGGTCATCGCGCGCGCCGCCCAGCGGGGGCTGCGGCTCTCGCCCAAGCTGCTCTTCGAGCACCCGACCGTGGCCGAGGCCGCGGCGCAGCTGACCGTGGCGCCCGAGCCGATCGAGGCGCCGCCCGCGCCGCCGCCCGCCCCCGAGGCCCCTGATGCCGGCCTCTCCGCGGAAGAGTGGAGCGCTCTCCTGGACGAGCTTCAAAGGTGAACCGTGTCTACCAAGCCTGATCCCTCTGCCAACATCGAAAGCGTCTATCCCCTCTCGCCCATGCAGGAGGGGATGCTGTTCCACACGCTCCTGCGTCCGTCCTCGGGCGTCTACCTCATGCAGAACCGCTATCGCATCGAGGGCGATCTACAGATCGACGCGTTCGAGCGGGGCTGGCGAGAGGTGGTGGCGCGGCACGCGATCCTGCGCACCTCCTTCGTCTGGAGGAGCCAGAAGCGCCCGCTCCAGGTCGTCCACAAGACGGTGGAGCTGCCGTTCGAGGTGCTCGACTACCGGGGCCTCTCCGGAGAAGCCCAGGAGGCGCGCATCTCCAAGGAGCTCCGCGACGAGCTCGACCGAGGGCTCGACTTCGGCAAGGCGCCTGTGATGCGCCTCCGCCTCGTCCGGCTGGGCGACCGGACTCACGAGCTCATTCACAGCTTCCATCACATCCTCCTCGACGAGTGGTGCACGTCGCTCCTGATGATGGACTTCCTCGCTCACTACGAGGCGCTGGTCCGGGGCGACGCTTCCCGCCCTCCGCCCCCGCGCCCCTACCGCGATTATATCGACTGGATCGGGCGGCGAGACGTCCAGGCCGCAGAGGCGTTCTGGCGGGGCGCCCTCAAGGGCTTCGGGGCCCCGACGCCGCTCGGGTTCGAGGAGCGCTACGAAGGCGCGGCGGCCGCGGATCATGCCGAGATCGACGAGGTCACGGTCCGGCTCGGCGCGGAGCCCACGGCCGCGCTGCGCGTGCTCGCCCAGCGCCATCGCCTCACGCTCAACACGATCGTGCAGGGCGCCTGGGCCCTGCTCCTCAGCCATTACAGCGGCGAGCCCGAGGTGCTCTTCGGCGTCACCGTCGCCGGGCGTCCCCCGGAGCTGCCAGGGGTCGAGTCCATCCTGGGCCTCTTCATCAACACGCTGCCGCTGCGCGTCCCGGTCCCCGCGGACAAGCCGCTCTTGCCGTGGCTCGCCGCGCTCCTCGATCAGAACCTCGGGCTGCGGCAGCACGAGCACACGCCGCTCGTGGACATCCAGCGCTGGAGCGAGATCGAGCGCGGACAGCCGCTGTTCCAGAGCCTCTTCGTGTTCGAGAACGCGCCGGTCGACCCCGCGCTCCGCGAAGGGCGGATCGTCTTCCGGGTCGGGGACGTCCGCGACCGCGTCCACACGAACTACCCGCTCACGCTCATGTCGTGGCCCGAGACCGAGCAGCCCCTCAAGCTCTCCTACGACCGGTCGCGCGTCAGGCCCGAGCTCGCCGCGCGGCTGCTCGGGCACCTGCGCGCCCTCCTCGAGGGCATGGCCGCGCGCCCCGATGCGCGCCTCGGCGAGCTGCCGCTCCTCACGCCAGCCGAGCGGCAACAGGCGCTCGTCGCATGGAACACGACGCCCGCGGTCGAGGAAGATCTCTCGTCCTACGCCGCGCGCTTCCACGCCCAGGTCGCGCGGACGCCCGACGCCGTCGCCGTGTCCTGCGCGGATCGGCGGCTGACCTATGCCGCGCTGAACCGCGACGCCAACCGCGCGGCACACGCGCTGCTCGCGCGCGGCGTCGGCCCCGAAGAGCGGGTCGCGCTGCTCGACGACCGGGGCATCCCGCTGCTCACCATGATCCTCGCCGTGTTCAAGGCCGGCGGGGCGTACGTGCCGATCGATCCCGCCTACCCGGCCGAGCGCGCGGCGCAGATCCTCGCGTCGAGCGAGCCCCGCGTCGTGCTGACGCGCGATCGGCACCGCGCGGCTTTGGAAAGAGCCATTGCTTTGCTGCCCGAGGCGCGCCGGCCGGCGATCGCGACCATCGAGGGCGCCCTCGACGAGGCCTCGTCCGATGAGAACCCGGAGGAGCGCGGCGGGCCGGGGCACCTCGCCTACGTCATCTACACGAGCGGCTCCACCGGGGTGCCCAAGGGCGCGATGGTCGAGCGGCGCGGGATGCTCAACAACATGCTGAGCAAGATCCCGCGGCTCGGCCTCGCAGCGGGCGACGTCATCGCGCAGACGGCCTCGCCGTGCTTCGACATCTCGGTCTGGCAGTTCCTCACCGCCCTGCTCTTCGGCGGCACGGTCGACATCGTGCCCGACGAGATCACGCGCGATCCGGCCCGCCTGATCGAGCACGTCGAGCGCCGGGGGATCGCCGTCGCCGAGCTCGTCCCCGCCGTGCTCCAGGGCATGCTGGACGCGGCCCTGGAGCACGCCGCGCCGCCGGCCCTCGCGCGGCTGCGCTGGATCCTGCCGACCGGCGAGGCGCTCCCTGCAGCGCTCGCCCGGGCATGGCTCGACCGCTACCCGGCGGTGCCCCTCATGAACGCCTACGGGCCCGCGGAGTGCTCGGACGACGTGGCGCTGCACGCGATCACCGCGCCGCCCGCGGCACACGAGGCGCAGGTCCCGATCGGGCGGCCGGTGGACGGCTTCAGGCTCTACGTGCTGGATCACCTGCTCGTCCCGTCGCCGGTCGGCGTGACCGGCGAGCTCTACGTGGGCGGCATCGGCGTCGGGCGCGGCTACCTGGGTGAGCCGGACCGGACCGCCGCCGCGTTCCTCCCCGACCCCTTCAGCTCGGCGCCGGGGCGTCGGCTCTACCGGACCGGAGATCTCGGTCGCTACCGCGACGACGGCACGATCGAGTTCGTCGGCCGGCGGGACCACCAGGTCAAGCTGCGCGGCTACCGCATCGAGCTCGGCGAGATCGAGGCGCGGCTCGCCGAGCACCCCGCCGTGCAGGAGGCCGCGGTGCTCGTCCGCGAGGACCGGCCGGGGGTGCGGCGGCTCGTCGCCTACGCGGCCGCCTCGGAGCCGGTGCCGGCCGCGGAGGCGCTGCGCGCATGGCTCGCGGAGCGCGTGCCGGAGTACATGGTGCCGCCGGCCTTCGTGTTCCTGCCGGCGCTCCCCCGCACGCCGAACGGCAAGGTGGACCGGCGCGAGCTACCCGCCCCCGAGGCCGGCGACGCGCGGAGCCACATCGCGCCGCGCACCGCGACCGAGGAGCTGCTCGCCGGGATCTGGGCCGAGGTGCTGGGCGTGGAGCGGGTCTCCGTCGAGGACTCGTTCTTCGACCTCGGCGGCCACTCGCTGCTGCTGACGCAGGTCCTCTCGCGCGTGCGCCGCGTGCTCGACGTCGAGCTCCCGCTCCGCGCGCTGTTCGAGACGCCGACGGTAGCCGCCCAGGCGCGCGCCGCCCTGGCGGCGCGGCGCGGCCCGCTGGCCCCACCGGCGCCGCCGCTCCTCGCCGAGCCGCGGAGCGGCCCGCCGCCGCTCTCTTTCGCGCAGGAGCGGCTGTGGTTCCTCTCGCAGCTCGAGGAGACCGCAGCGTCGTACAACGTCCCCGCGGCCGTGCGCCTGCTCGGGCCGCTCGACGTCGCCCGCCTCGAGCGCAGCTTCGCCGCGCTGATCCGCCGCCACGAGTCCCTGCGCGCCACGTTCGAGGAGCGCGACGGCCGCGCGGTCGCGATCATCCACGCCGAGCAGCCGGCGGCGCTCTCCACCGGGGACCTCCGCGCCGCGCCCGAGGACACGCGCGAGGCCGAGGCGCTGCGGCTGCTCGAGGAGCAGGCCAGCCGGCCCTTCGACCTCCGCCGCGGGCCGCTGCTCCGGGTCTCACTCTTGCGGCTCGGCGAGCGCGAGCACCTCCTGCTCGTCGTCCTCCACCACATCGTGTCGGACGGGTGGTCGATGAACGTCCTCGTCCGCGAGGTGGCGGAGCTCTACGCCGCCGACGCGGAGGGGCGCGCCCCGGCGCTCCCGGCGCTCCCGATCCAGTACGGCGACTACGCCAGCTGGCAGCGCGCGTGGCTCGCGGGGGCGGCGCTCGACCAGCAGCTCGCGCACTTCCGGCAGCGGCTCTCCGCAGAGCCGCCCGTCCTGCGGCTGCCCACCGACAAGCCGCGCCCCGCCGCGCGGTCGTACCGGGGCGCCCGCCACAACTTCGAGCTCCCGCGCGAGCTCTCCGCCGAGCTCGGCGCGCTCGCCCGCGGCCAGGGCGTCACCACGTACATGCTGCTCCTTACCGCGTTCCAAGCGCTGGTCGCGCAGCGGAGCGGACAGACGGACCTGTGCATCGGGACGCCGATCGCGGGCCGCACGCGCGTCGAGGTCGAGGGGCTCATCGGGCTCTTCGTCAACACGCTCGTGCTGCGGGCCGACCTCGCGGGGGACCCGCGCTTCACGGATCTGCTCTCGCGGACGCGGGAAGAGGTGCTGGCCGCGCAGGCGCACCAGGACCTGCCGTTCGAGCAGCTCGTGAAGGCGCTCCGGCCGGCGCGAGATCTCGGGAGCACCCCGCTGTTCCAGGTGATGTTCTCGCTCCAGGAGGCCTCGCGGCGCGCGCTCCCGCTCGCCGACCTCGAGCTCCGGCCCGTCGAGGTGGATCCGGGCAGCGCCCAGTTCGACCTCTCGCTCCACATGGCGACCGGGCCGGAGGGGCTGAGCGGCTCGTTCGAGTACAGCACGGAGCTCTTCGAGGAGCGCACGATCCGCCGCATGGCAGGCGACCTCCGCGCGCTGCTGGAGGCGATCGTGGCGCGGCCGACCGCGCGGCTCGGCGAGCTGCCGCTGCCCGAGGCGCCGGCCCCGGCGCTGCCCGAGCCGCCCGAGGCAGCGCTGCCTGCGGACGCGGCCCTCGCGGCGACGGCTGCGGACGCGGCCCTCGCGGCGGCGCCGTCGCTCGGCGCCGGAGGAGCGCCCCGGGGCGCGGCGCAGGACGCCGCCCCGGCCACCGACATCGAGGCAGAGCTCGCGCAGATCTGGGCCGCGGTGCTGGGCCGCGGGCGCGTCGGCCGCGACGACAACTTCTTCGAGCTGGGCGGCGACTCGATCCTGAGCCTCCAGGTCGTCTCCCGCGCGAAGCAGGCGGGCCTCCGCCTGACGGCGCGCCAGATGTTCCAGCACCAGACCCTCGCGGAGCTCGCGGCCGCCGCGGGCGTCGCCTCGGCCGCGGTGTCGGCCGGGGAGGAGCCGGCGACGGGCGATGTCCCCTTGATCCCGATCCAGCGGCGGTTCTTCGCGCGCGATCTGCCGAACCCCCATCACTGGAACCAGGCGCTCTTGCTCACGGTCGCCGAGCCCCTCGACTGGCCGGCCCTGCAGGCGGCGGTGCAGGCGCTCCTGCGCCACCACGACGCCCTGCGGCTGCGCTACGTGCCGGAGGGAGGCGGCTTTCGCCAGACGCACGCGCCCGGCGAGCCCGAGGCGGTCGCGCACCGGGCAGACCTCTCCAGGGTGCCCGAGGCCGACCTGCCGCGGGCGATCGAGGCGCACGCGTCCCGGTGGCAGGCGAGCCTCGACCTGACGGCGGGGCCGGTGCTCCGCGTTGTCGGCTTCGATCTCGGCGCCGGCCGGCCGGGGCGGCTCTTGCTGGCCGCGCACCACCTCGTCGTCGACGGCGTGTCGTGGCGGATCCTCCTCGACGATCTCCAGACCGCCTACGACCAGGCCCGCCGCGGGGCACCGACGCAGCTGCCCGACCGGACCACCTCGTTCAAGCGGTGGGCGGAGCGCCTCGAGGCCGCGGCGCAGGGCGACGCCCTCCAGGAAGAAGCGGCCTTCTGGCTCGGGCTTCCCTGGGACCGGGCGGCGCCGCTGCCTGTCGACACGCCGGCCGGAGATCGCGCGGAGACGGCCATGGCCACGGTCAAGGCGGGTCTGAGCGCGGCCGAGACGCGGTCGCTGCTGGAGGCCGTGTCGGACGCGTACCGGACGCGCGTCGACGAGGTCTTGCTGGCCGGGCTGGCCCTCGCGCTCGCGCGGTGGACCGGGCAGGGCGTGGCGGCGATCGAGGTCGAAGGCCACGGGCGCGAGGCGCTCGACGGCGAAGAGCTGGACCTGTCGCGCACCGTCGGCTGGTTCACGAGCGCCTACCCGGTGCTGCTCGAGGTCGCGAAGGACGCGGCGCCGGGCGACGTGCTCAAGGCGGTGAAGGAGCAGCTCCGCCGCGTCCCGCGGCGCGGCCTCCCCTACGGCGCGGTGCGGGAGCTGGGCACGGGGGCGATCGCCGACCGGCTGCGCCGCCTGCCGACGCCGGGCATCGCGTTCAACTACCTGGGCCAGTGGGATCAGGTGGTCGGCGCCGGCGCGCGGTTCTCCCTGGCCGCGGAGTCGCCCGGCGCCGAGCACGACCCGCGCAGCCCGCTCCCGTACGAGATCGAGATCGACGCGGCCGTGTACGACGGCCGGCTCGAGGCGACCTTCCGTTACAGCGCCGCGCGGTACCGGCAGGAGACGGTCGCGGCGGTCAGCGCGCTGTGGCGCGACGCGCTGAGAGAGCTGATCGCGCACTGCCTGTCCCCCGAGGCCGGCGGCTACACGCCATCGGACTTCACCGACGTCACGCTCGCGTCGGACGAGCTGGACTCCATCCTGGAAGCCTTGGACTGACGCCATGACGAACAAGAAGAAAGACATCGAGTCGATTCACTACCTCTCCCCGCTCCAGCAGGGATTGCTCTTTCACGCGGTCTCGGACCGGTCCGCCGACCCGTACTTCGTCCAAACGGCCTTCCTGCTGGAGGGGCGCCTCGATCTGGACGCCTTCGAGCGCGCCTGGCAGGCGCTCGCGGAGCGGCACCCCATCCTGCGCACCGCCTTCGTCTGGGAGGGCGTCGCGAAGCCCGTGCAGGTCGTCCGACCGCGGGTGACGATCCCGGTGGCGCGCCACGACCTCCGCGGGCTCGCGGCCGGCGAGCGCGACGAGGCCCTCTCCGCGCTCATGGACGCGGACCGGCGCGCCGGCTTCGACCTGCTGAAAGCCCCACTCATGCGGCTCACGGTGGTCCAGGCCGCGGACAATGCCTTTTATTTCATCAACAGCCATCACCACCTCTTGCTGGACGGGTGGAGCTTCGCCCTCTTGCTGAGAGAGGCGCTGTTCGTTTACCAGGCGCTCGCGCGGAGCACGGTGCCCGAGCTGCCGCGGGCGCGCCCGTACCGGGAGTACCTGAGCTGGGTGCAGGCCCAGGACGAAGGCACGGCCGAGCGGTTCTTTCGCGGCGCGCTGGCCGGCTTCCGGACGCCGACGCCGCTCCCGATGGAGGCCGGCCCGGCGGAGGCCACGGCGGGCGACGACGCGTTCCCCTGCGCCGAGCAGGCGCTGCGCTTCTCGCGGGCCGAGACGGAGGCGCTCGCGGCCTGCGCGCGCCGCATGCGCATCACGCTGAACACCCTCGTGCAGGGCGCGTGGGCCCTCCTGCTCTCCCGGCACAGCGGAGAGCCCGACGTGGTCTTCGGCGCCACGGTCTCGGGCCGTCCCCCGGAGCTCCCCGGCTCCGAGGCGATCGTCGGCGTGCTGATCAACACCCTGCCGGTGCGGGTCCGCGTGGACGAGCACGAGCCGCTCGCCGCCTGGCTCTCACGGCTGCAAGACCGCAACAGCGAGCTGCGCCAGCACGAGTGGGCTCCCCTCTCGCTCGTCCAGCGCTGGAGCGACGTGCCGGGCGGGAGGTCGCTCTTCGACAGCCTGGTGGTGTTCGACAGCTACCCCGAGGAGGAGGTGCCCGATGCTCAATCCGACGCGCGCGACGTGCGCGTCCGCGCCCTGCCCCGGCCCGGCGGCGGGCGCGTCGGCGACGCCCTGCTCACCGGCGGGCGCAACAACTACCCGGTGTCGCTCATCGTCGAGCCATCGAGCGAGCTCGGACTCATCCTCTCGTACGAGCGCCGCCGCCTCACGCACGAGGCCGCGGCCAGCCTGCTCGGCCAGTGCCGCGCGCTGCTCGAGGCGATGGCGGCGCGGCCGCAAGCCCGCCTGGCCGAGCTGCCCCTCGTGGGCGCGGCCGAGCGGCGGCGCCTGCTCACCGACCTGAACGCGACGGCCACGGCCTCCCCGCCGGCGGCCTGCGTCCACGAGCTCTTCGAGGCGCACGCCGCCGCGCGGCCCGACGCGCTCGCGGTCGTCTGCGAGGAGACGGCGCTGACCTACGGGGAGCTCGACCGGAGGACGAACCAGCTCGCGCGGAGGCTGCAGGCGCTCGGCGTGGGGCCCGAGGACCGGGTCGTCCTGTGCATCGAGCGCTCGGCGGAGATGGTCCTCGCGCTGCTCGGCGTGCTCAAGGCCGGCGCCGCGTACGTGCCCGTCGATCCGAAGTTCCCGCGCGAGCGGCTCCGCGCGGTGGTCGAGGACAGCGGCGCGCGCGTCGTGCTCACGCAGGAGCGATGGGCCGGCGCGTTCGACGAGCCGGGGCCCGCGCTGCTCTTCCTGGACCGCGACGCGGGCGCCCTCGCGGCCGAGTCCGACGCGCCGCTCGGCGCGACGGCCCGGCCCGAGAACATCGCCTACCTCATCTACACCTCGGGCTCGACGGGGCGCCCGAAGGGCGTGGCCGTCGAGCACCGCCACCTCGTGAACTACGTGCGCGGCGCGCTCGCGCGGCTGCCGCTCGCCGAGGGCGGCGGCATGGCGCTCGTCTCGACCGTGGCCGCGGATCTCGGGCACACGTCGCTCTTCGGCGCGCTCTGCTCGGGCCGCGCGCTGCACGTCCTGTCCGAGGCGCGGATCTTCGATCCCGACGCGACCGCCGAGTACATGAGCCGCCACGGGGTCGACGCCCTCAAGATCGTCCCCAGCCACCTCGCCGCGCTCCTCGAAGCGGCGCACCCCGAGCGCGTCCTGCCGACGCGCTGCCTCGTGGTCGGCGGAGAGGCCTCGAGCTGGGAGCTCATCGAGCGGATCCGGACGCTCGCGCCGGGCTGCACCGTGGTGAACCACTACGGCCCCACCGAGACGACCGTTGGCTCGCTCACATGGCAGGTCGACCCAGCGCGTGGCCGCTCCGGAGCGACGGTGCCCATCGGCCGGCCGCTACCGAACACCCATGCGTATGTCCTTGGTGTAAATTTTGAGCCCGTGCCGGTGGGCGTACCCGGGGAGCTCTACCTGGGCGGGGCTGGCGTGACGCGCGGCTACCACGCTCGCCCTGAGCTGACGGCGGAGCGCTTCGTCCCGGATCCGTTCGGGGGCGTCCCGGGGGGTCGGCTGTACCGCACCGGGGATCGGGTGCGCCTCCTTGCGAACGGGGCGATCGAGTTCCTCGGGCGCACCGATCACCAGATCAAGCTGCGCGGCCACCGCGTGGAGCTGGGCGAGATCGAGGCGCGGCTGCGCGAGCAGCCCGAGGTGCGCGAGGCGGTCGTGGCGGCGCGGGACAGCGGCGGGGCCGTGCGCCTCGTGGCCTACGTGGTGGCCCGCGAGGCGGCGCTCGACGCGGCGGCGCTCCGCGCGCGGCTCGCCCAGCAGCTGCCCGACTACATGGTGCCCGCCGTGATCGTGCCGCTGCCGGCGCTGCCGCTCACCCCGAACGGCAAGATCGACCGCGCGGCGCTGCCGGAGCCCGAGCGGGCGGGCGCGCCGGACGCCGGAGGCTTCGTCGCGCCCCGGAACGAGGTCGAGGCCACGCTCGCCCAGATCTGGGCCGACATCCTGCGCGTGGAGCGGGTCGGCATCCACGACAACTTCTTCGCCCTCGGCGGCGACTCCATCCGGAGCCTCCAGGTCATCGCGCGCGCCAACCAGCGCGGCGTCAAGCTGAGCCCGAAGGACCTGTTCGACCACCCGACGGTGGCCGCCGCCGCGGCGGTCGCGGTCTCCTCCGCGGCGGCCTCGGCCGCGGGCTCTGCCCCCGTCGCCCCGGGTGCAGCCCCAGACCAGGCCGGAGCGCCGCAAGGAGATCGGCCCGAGGCGACGCCGTCCCGGTTCTCGCTGAGCGGCCTCACCGACGACGAGATCGCGCGCCACCTGCCGGATCCGTCGGGGCTCGATGACGTCTACCCGCTCTCGCCGATGCAGGAGGGGATGCTCTTCCACACCCTGCTGAACCCTGGCTCGGGCATCTACCTGATGCAGCAGCACTACGTGTGGCACGGCGCGCTCGATGCCGACCTCGTCGTCGAGGCCTGGCGGCGGGTGGCGGCGCGGCACCCGATCCTGAGGACGTCCTTCGTCTGGAAGGATCTCGAGCGACCGCTCCAGATCGTCCACCGGGAGGTCGACCTCTCCGACGTCATCCGGTTCCTCGACTGGCGCGACCAGACCGAGGCCGAGCAGGAGAGGCGCCTCGCCGAGACGCTCGAGGCCGAGCTCGCCGAGGGGCTCGACATGACCCGGGCGCCGCTCATGCGGATCCGGCTGATCCGCGTGCGGGACGACGCCTACCGCATCGTCCGGAGCTTCCACCACATCCTCACGGACGACTGGTGCTTCTCCGTGCTGATGATGGAGTGCCTCTCGTACTACGCGGCGCTCCGCGAGGGCCGCTCGCTGGAGCTGCCCGAGCCGCGCCCGTACCGCGACTACATCGCGTGGCTCGCGCAGCAGGATCTCCCGGCGGCCGAACGGTTCTGGCGCGAGGAGCTCCGCGGCTTCACGGAGCCGACGCCCCTCGGCGTGGACCGGATCCTCTCCGAAGGAGCGGCGCCGCCCGCGGGGGCCGGGGTCAGCGATGCGTTCGTCGAGCTGCCCCCGGCGTTGACCGAGACGCTCCTCGGCCTCGCGCACCAGCACGGGCTGACACCCAACACCTTCGTGCAAGGGGCCTGGGCGCTCCTCCTGAGCCGCTACAGCGGCCGGCGCGACGTCGTGTTGGGCGTGACCGTGGCGGGCCGCCCGACCGATCTGCCCGGCGTGGAGACGATCGTCGGCCTCTTCATCAACAGCCTGCCGCTGCGGGTCCGCGTGTCGCCCGAGCAGCCGCTCGTGCCGTGGCTCAAGGGGCTCCTGGCCCACAACTACCGTATCCGCGAGGTCGAGCATCCGCCGCTCGTCGAGATCCAGCGGTGGAGCGAGCTCCCCAAGGGACAGGCGCTGTTCGGCAGCCTCGTCGTCTTCGAGAACGCGCCGAAGGACCCCCGCCTCGGGGAGCAGGTGGGCGACGTCCACCTCTCCTACGAGCAGGACCGCGTCCACACGAACTACCCGATGACGGTCGTGGCCTACCCGAGCGCGGGGCTCGGGATCCGGCTCTCGTACGACCGGCGCCTGTTCGATCACGACGCGGTCGAGCGGATGCTGGGCCACCTGGTCCAGCTGCTCTCGGAGATGGCCCGTCGTCCGGAGGCCCGGCTGGGCGACCTCTCGCCCCTGAGCGAGCGCGAGCGCCGGCAGCTGCTCCTGGAGTGGAACGACACCGGGAGCGCGGAGCCCGCCGCGCCGGGCTATGTGGCGCTCTTCGAGGCCCAGGCGCGCAAAACGCCGGACGCGGACGCCGTCACGTGCCGCGGTCGCCGGATCACCTATGCAGCCCTGAACCGCGCCGCGAACCACGTCGCCCACGCGCTGCGGGCGCAGGGGGTCGGCCCGGACACGATCGTCGCCGTGCTGGAGTCGCGCGACATCGAGCTGGTCGTCGCGGTGCTCGGCGTGCTCAAGGCCGGCGGCGCGTACCTCCCGCTCGATCCTCACCAGCCGGAGCAGCGCATCGCCAGCGTCGTCGAGGCCAGCCGCGCGCCGGTGGTCGTGACCTCGGAGGCGTGGGTCCCGCGGCTCGGGAAGGCGCTCGCGCACCTGCCGGAGCCGGCGCGGCCGCGGTTCGTGACGCGCGAGCGCCTCGCCGCGCAGCACGGGCCCGCGCCCGAAGGCGACCCGCCGCGGCTCGCCGGCCCGGGCCACCTCGCGTACGTGATCTATACGAGCGGATCGACCGGCGTGCCGAAGGGCGCGATGGTCGAGCACGCGGGGATGCTCAACAACGTGCGGGGGAAGATCCCCGCGCTGGAGCTCGGCCCCTCGGACGTGATCGGCCAGACCGCGTCCCAGTGCTTCGACATCTCGGTCTGGCAGCTCCTCTCGGCGCTGCTCTGCGGCGGCCGCGTCCACATCGTCCCCGAGGAGATCGTGGGCGATCCGCGGCGCCTGCTGGAGGAGGCCGAGGCGCAGGGGATCACGGTCCTCGAGCTGGTCCCGTCGCTGCTCGCGGAGCTCGTCTCGGCGGACGCCGACGCGCCGCGCCTCCCGCGCCTCCGGTGGATGCTGCCCACCGGTGAGGCGCTGACGCCCGACCTCTCCCGCCGGTGGTTCGCGCGGTACCCCGGCGTCCCCCTGATGAACGCCTACGGCCCGGCCGAGTGCGCCGACGACGTGGCGCTGCACACGATCACGGCGGCCCCGGGGCCCGAGGTCGTCCACATGCCCATCGGCCGGCCCGTGCCCAACGTGAGGCTCCACGTCGTGACGGGCGGCGACCTCGCGCCCGTCGGCGTGACCGGCGAGATCTGCGTCGCTGGCATCGGCGTGGGGCGCGGCTACCTGAACGACCCCGCGCGGACCGCGGAGGTCTTCGTGCCCGACCCGTTCGGCGGCGCGCCCGGCGCGCGCATGTACCGCACCGGCGATCTCGGCCGGCGCCTCGCGGACGGCACCCTCGAGTTCTCGGGGCGGCGGGATCACCAGGTGAAGATCCGCGGCTTCCGCATCGAGCTCGGGGAGATCGAGGCGCGCCTCGCGCGGCACCCGGAGGTCCGGGAGGCCGTGGTCACGGTCCGGGAGGAGCGCACCTCGGGCAAGCGGCTCGTGGCCTATGTCGTCGGCGAGGGCGGCGCGACCCCTGCGCCCGAGCGCCTGCGCGAGTTCCTGAAGGAGGCGCTGCCCGACTACATGGTGCCGCCCGTCTTCGTCGCCCTGCCCGCGCTGCCGCTCACCCCGAACGGCAAGGTGGACCGCAAGGCGCTGCCGGCGCCGGACGCGCCCGCGGCCGATCCGGACGGCGCGACGGCCGGCGCCCCGACGACGCCGACCGAGGAGGCCCTCGCGGGCATCTGGGCGGAGGTGCTGGGGATCGAGCGGGCGCCTGTCCACGCGGGCTTCTTCGAGCTCGGCGGGCACTCGCTGCTGGCCACGCAGGTGGTGTCGCGCGTGCGCAAGGCGCTCGGCGTCGAGCTGCCGCTCCGGAGCGTGTTCGACCACCCCACGGTGGCCGAGCTCGCCCGCGACGTCGATCGACGGCGCGATGCGGGCGGCGGCGCGCCCGCGGCCGGGGCGCCGCCGCCGCTCGTCGCGGCGCCGCGGCAGGGGCCGCTGCCGCTCTCGTTCGCGCAGCAGCGCCTGTGGTTCCTGGCCCAGCTCGAGCCCGACAGCGCCGGGTACAACATGACCGCGGCCGTGCGCGTCGAGGGGGAGCTCGACCTCGCGGTGCTCCAGGAGAGCCTCGCGGCGCTCGTCCGGCGCCACGAGTCGCTGAGGACCACGTTCGGCGTGGTCTCGGGCGAGCCGGTGCAGGTGATCGCCCCCGAGGGCGCGCCGGGGTTCGAGGTGGTGGACCTGTCGGCGACGCCCGAGGCGGAGCGCGGCGCGGCGGTCCAGCGCCTGGCGACGGACCGCGCGGAGCGGCCCTTCGATCTCGGTCGCGGGCCGCTCCTGCGGCTGACCGCGATCCAGCTGCGCCACGACGAGCTCGTGCTGGTCGTCGTCGTCCACCACATCGTGGCGGACGGCTGGACCATGAACGTGCTGGTCGCGGACCTGGCCGAGCTGTACGCCGCGGCGAGGGCCGGGCGGCCGCCGGCGCTCCGGCCGCTGCCGGTCCAGTACGCGGACTTCGCCGTCTGGCAGCGGCAGTGGATCCAAGGGCCGGTCCGCGAGGCGCTGCTCGGCGCCTGGCGCGAGCGGCTCGCCGGGCCTCCGCCGGCGCTCGATCTGCGCCCGGATCATCCCCGGTCCGCCGCGTCGACCTACCGCGGCGGGCGCCGCACGATCGCGGTGGACCGCGCGCTCTCCGAGGCGCTGCGCGCGCTCGGCCGGCGCGAGGGCGCCACGCTCTTCATGACGCTGCTCGCGGCGTTCAAGGTCGTGCTCCTCGGGCGCACGGGCCAGAGCGACGTCCTCGTCGGGACCGACGTCGCGGGCCGCAACCGCGCGGAGACCGAGGGGCTCATCGGGTTCTTCGTCAACCTGCTCGTCCTGCGCACGGATCTCGGCGGCCTGCCCACGTTCCGGGAGCTCCTTCAGCGGGTCCGGGAGGTCACGCTCGACGCGTACGCGCACCAGGATCTGCCGTTCGAGCAGGTGGTCGACGCCGTGCGGCCGGCCCGCGAGCCCGGCCGCCACCCCCTCGTGCAGACGCTGTTCGTCCTGCAGAACGTGCCGGCGTCGGAGATCTCGCTGCCCGGCGTGCGCTTCAGCGCCATGGATCTCGACCGCGAGGTGTCGCGGTTCGACCTCGGCGTGTTCGTCGAGGAGACGGACGAGGGGCTCGCGTGCACGTGGAAGTACCGCGCCGATCTGTTCGAGCCGCCCACCATCGAGGTGATGGCGGCCCACTTCATGGCCGTGCTGCGGGCCATCGTGGACGACCCCGACCGCCGCGTGACGGCGCTCGCGGCAGCGGAGAGGAAGGAACGCACCGTGGAAGGACGCGCGCGCGACGAGGGCCGGCTCCGGAGCCTCAAGCGCATCACCCCCCGCAAGGTGGACGTGGGCCCGAGCGCGCTGGTCGCGACCAGCACGCTGGGCGACGGGCCGCTGCCGCTCGTCGTGAGGCCGGCGGTGGCCGACGTGGATCTCGCGGCCTGGGCCCGCGAGGAGCGGGCGTTCGTCGAGGCGCAGCTGCTCCGGCACGGGGCCGTGCTGTTCCGCGGCTTCCCGATCAAGTCGGCCCCCGAGTTCGAGCAGGTCGCGCAGGCCATCTGCGGCGAGCTGTTCGGCGAGTACGGCGATCTTCCCCGGGAGAAGACCGGACAGCACATCTACAGCTCGACGCCCTACCCGGCCGACAAGGCCATCCTGTTCCACAACGAGAGCTCGCACCTGCCGCGCTGGCCGCTCAAGCAGTGGTTCTTCTGCGTGCAGGCCGCGCCGGAGGGCGGCGCGACGCCGATCGTGGACTGCCGGAGGCTCTACGAGGCCCTCGCGCCCGACGTCCGCGAGCGCTTCCGGCGGTCGGGGCTGCTCTACGTGCGGAATTTCACGCCGGGCTTCGACGTGGGCTGGCAGGACTTCTTCCACACCACGGATCCCGCGGTCGTGGAGGAGCGCTGCCGCGCCGGCGGCATGCGGTGCGAGTGGCTCGCGGGCGGCCGGCTGCGGATCAGCCAGCGCGGGCCGGCTGTGCTCTCGCACCCGAAGACGGGAGAGCAGGTGTTCTTCAACCAGATCCAGCTGCACCACCCGGCGTACCTGGAGGCGCCGGTGCGCGAGTCGCTCCTGGCCATGGTCGGCGAGCAGTGGCTGCCGCGCAACGTGACCTACGGCGACGGCGCGCCGATCGAGGTCGAGACGACGCGCGCGCTCGGCGAGGCGTACGAGCGCTGCGCCGTGCGGTTCCCGTGGCAGGAGGGCGACATCATCCTGCTCGACAACATGCTCGTGGCCCACGGCCGCGATCCGTTCTCGGGCCCGCGGAAGATCGTGGTGGCCATGGGCGAGATGATCACGGCCGAGCGGGCGATGCAGGCGTCGCGGGCGTCGCGAACGTCGGATGGCGCGGTGGCGTCATGACGACGCAGGTCAGCGAGCTCGGGCCGAGCGTGCAGGGCGTGCGCCTGTCGCCGCAGCAGCGGCGCCTGTGGGCGCTCCACCGGAGCGGAACCACGGTGTTCGCGCGCGGGTTGATCCGCCTGGAGGGAGACCTCGACGCCGCGCGGCTGGCCAGCGCCCTCGGCCAGGTCGTCGCGCGCCACGAGATGCCGAGGACGACGTTCCGCCGGGATCCGCGCCTCAAGTTCCCGCTGCAGGCCGTCAGCGGGGCGGCGCCCGCGTGGCGCCGGGTGGATCTGGGCGGCCGCGCGGCCGGCGAGCAGGAGGCGCACGTCGAGGCGCTCTGGCGCGAGGCCGCGCGGATCGAGGTCGACCTCGAGCGCGGGCCGCTGCTCCACGTGTGGCTGGTGCGCCGCGCCGAGCGGCTGCACGACCTGCTCGTCGCGGCGCCCGCGCTCTCTGCCGACGCGTGGACGCTGGACCTCCTGTTCCGCGAGCTGGCCGAGGCCTACGCCGGCGCCGACGATCGGCGGGAGGCCGGGGCGGAGCCCGTGCAGTACGCCCAGTTCGCCGAGTGGCAGAACGAGCTCGTCGACTCGGCGGAGAGCGCGCCGGCCCCCTCGGGGGTGCCCGTCGTCCTCCCGTTCGAGGGCGCCGCCGGGGAGGGCGGCGCCTCCGGCGAGGTGGTCGAGATCGAGGTCGACGCGGCGCTGCTCGGCCGGCTCGAGTCGCTGGCCCGCGGCGAGGGGGCCTCGCTCTCGTCGGTCCTGCTCGCGGCCTTCCAGCTCCACCTCGCGCGCCTCACCGGCTCGCGGGAGCTCGTCGTCGCGGTGGCCTCGGCCATGCGGCGGCTCGAGGACGTCCAGGAGGTCATGGGCCCGGTGGCCAAGTGGCTCCCGGTCCCGTGCCGCGTGGACGAGGCGCAGCGGTTCGCCGAGCTGGTGCGCCGGGCGCAGGCCGGCGTCGAGGAGGCGACCGAGGAGGAGGAGCACTGGAACCCCGACCTGCCGGCGGACGGCGGGGGGCCCGGGAGCACCGTCGGCTTCGAGTTCTCGTCGCTCCCCGAGCCCAGGGTGGCGGGCGGCGTCGCGTGGCACGTCGAGCGCCAGTGCACGGGCGCGGGCGGGCTCAAGCTCGCGCTCTCGGCCCAGCGCGGGCGGGGCCGCGTGCGCCTCTCGCTCTGGCACGACGCGCGCCGCTGCGGGGCGGAGGGCGTCCTCGCGATGGCCGAGCAGTACCGGGCGCTGCTCGGCAGCGCGGCCGAGGCCTGGTCGGAGCCGACCTCGCGCCTCGGCCTGCTCGGCCCCGCGGAGCGGGCGCGGCGGCTCTCCGAGGGCCGGGGGGCGGCGCACGACGCCGCGCCCCCGCGGTGCCTGCACGAGGCGTTCGAGGAGCACGCGGCGCGGCAGCCGGACGCGCTGGCGGTGGTCGCGGGCGACCGGCGGCTGACCTACCGCGAGCTCAACCAGCAGGCCAACCGGCTCGCCCACCACCTCCGCCGCCGCGGCGTCGGCGGCGGCAGCCCTGTCGGCCTCTGCGGCGAGCGATCCGTGGACATGATCGCGGGCCTCCTCGGCATCCTGAAGGCCGGCGGCGCCTACGTGCCGCTCGACCCGCACGCCCCGGTGCAGCGTCTCACCCAGCAGATCCAGCGCCCGGGCTTCTCCGTCCTGCTCACGAACGCGCCCGTCCGCGCCCGGCTACCGGACCTGTCGGACACCGATTGCGCCGTCCTCTCCCTGGACGACGCGGCGCTGCTCGACGGCGAGCCCGAAGGCGACCCGGCCGTGCCGGTGCTGCCCGACGATCTCGCGTCCGTCGTCTTCACGTCGGGCTCGACCGGTGAGCCCAAGGGCGTCGGCGTCACCCACCGCGGCATCGCCAGTTACACCCGCTCGGTGTGCGATGCGCTCGGGATCATCGAGGCCGGCCTGCACTTCGCGACCGTCTCGACGCTGAGCGCCGATCTCGGCAACACGAGCATCTTCGGCGCGCTCGCCTCGGGCGGGTGCCTCCACGTGATCGGCTACGAGACGGCGACCGACGGCCGGCTCTTCTCGGAGTACTACAGGCGCTGGCCGATCGACGTGCTGAAGATCGTGCCGTCGCACCTGAGCGCGCTGCTCGACACGGGCGAGGGCGCGGCGGTGCTGCCGCGGCGGCTCCTGGTGCTCGGCGGAGAGGCGCTGCCGCTCGCGCTCGTCGAGCGGATCGCGGCGCTCTCGAGCGGCTGCGCCGTGGCGAACCACTACGGGCCGACCGAGACGACGGTGGGCGCGCTGGTCTTGCCGCTGCGCGCGCTGCGCGACCGGCGCGGGTGCGCGTCGGTGCCGATCGGCCGTCCGCTCGCCAGCGCGGAGGCGTACGTCCTCGACGAGCGCCTGGAGCCGGCGCCCGCGGGCACGGTGGGCGAGCTGTACCTGGGCGGGGCCGGCCTCGCGCGCGGCTACCTCGGCCAGCCGGATCTGACCGCGGAGCGGTTCGTGCCGCACCCCTTCGGCGTGGGCGCGCGGCTCTACCGGACGGGCGATCGGGCGCGGTACCGGCCCGACGGCGCCATCGAGTTCATGGGCCGGCGCGATCACCAGGTGAAGATCCGCGGCTTCCGCGTGGAGCTCGGGGAGATCGAGGCGCGTGTCCGCGAGCACCCCGCGGTCGGGCAGGCCGTCGTCGTCGCCGCGCGCCAGGACGGCGCGGTCGGGCCGAGCATCGTCGCCTACGTCGTCCCCCGGGAAGGCGCGGTCGACGAGGCGGCGCTGCGCGGGTTCCTCAAGGACCGGCTACCCGAGTACATGCACCCGAGCGACGTCGTGGTGCTGCACGCGCTGCCGCTCACCGCGAACGGGAAGGTGGATCGCAAGGCGCTGCCCAGCCCTGCCGCGCGCCGGCGGCGCGAGTACGTCGCGCCGCGGACGCCGGTCGAGGAGGCGCTCGCGGCGATCTGGGCCGACGTCCTGGGGCGCCCGCAGGTCGGCGTCGAGGACAACTTCTTCGACCTCGGCGGGCACTCGCTGATGGCGATCCCGCTGATGCACCGGATCCAGCAGGCGCTCGGCGGCGCGCTGTCGTTGATGGCGATCTTCGAGGCGCCGACCGTGGCGGGGCTGGCCCGGCTCCTCGACGCCGGGGGTCCGGCGTCGAGCGTCGTCGAGCTCCGCGCCGGCGGGTCGCGCCCGCCGCTCTTCTGCGTGGATCCCTCGGGCCTGCACGTCATGGCGTACCGCGGCCTCGCCGCGGCCATGAGCGAGGAGCAGCCGGTGCTCGGGCTCGATCTGGGCCCGTCGCTCGCGGGTGAGGCCGCCGCGCTCTCGCTCCCTCGGATCGTCGAGCGGCTGTCGCGCGAGATCCGGGAGCGGCAGCCGCGCGGCCCGTACCGCCTCCTCGGGTGGTCCGTGGGCGGCGTGCTGGCGCTCGCCGTCGCCCGGGCGCTGGAGGAGCAGGGCGAGCGGGTCGCCTTCCTCGGCATGCTGGACGCGCAGCCGCGCACGCAGCTCTACGCGGCGGGCGAGCCGGATGTCGTCGAGGAGCTGGCGGCGTACATCGATCAGGGCCGGAGCGCGGAGCTGCTCGCGCTCGCGCCGGCGGAGCTCGACGCGCTGCGGGAGCGGCTCGAGGGGCTGAGCGACGGCGAGCGCGTGGCGGAGGCCGTGCGCTGGGCGCAGACCCGCGGCTTTGCGTCGAGCGACATCCCGCCCGCCGCCTATCACCACCGGTACGCGCTGCTCCGAGGCGCGGCCCTGCTCGCGAGGGATCTGCCGTCGCGATCCGTCGCCGCGCCGATCCACGCGTGGTGGAGCACCGAGACGATCGAGCTCCACGGCGGCCCGCCCATGGACTGGCAGCAGTACACGGCGGGAGCAGCGCGCTCGGCAATTCTTCCCGGCGATCACATCGCCGCCGTGCAGGGGCCCGACGTGCATGTGCACGTGCGCGCGGCCCTGGAGGTCCTGGACCTCGATGAGCGCGCCCTGGAGCGCCCGGAGCGGAACAACCCCTCTCACTAGGGAGTACACCATGACTCTATCCGCAGCTTCCAGTTTGCCTTTGTCGGACCAGGTGCCGGCGGCCTCCAGATCCCCCCTTCACGCGGGCCTCGCCGCGGAGCTCGGCGAGCGCCACCGGCGGCGCGCGCTGTACGAGCTCGGGGATCACCCCTTGCTCGAGCGGCAGCGGCAGCGCGAGTCGAACGCCCGCTCGTACCCACGGCGGCTGCCGCTGGCGCTCTCGCGCGCGCAGGGCGTGTACGTGGAAGACGTCGAGGGGCGCGTGTTCCTCGATTGTCTGGCCGGGGCCGGCACCCTGGCGCTCGGGCACAACCACCCCGCGGTCACCGACGTCCTGGTGCGGACGCTGCACTCCGGTCTACCGCTCCACACGCTGGACCTCACCACACCTGTCAAAGATCGCTTCACGCAGGACGTGCTCGGCGTGTTGCCTGCGGCCTTTGCCCGCCATGCGCGCATCCAGTTCTGCGGCCCCACGGGGGCGGACGCCGTGGAAGCCGCGCTGAAGCTGGTCAAGCTCGCGACCGGGCGCGGCACGGTGCTGGCCTTTCAGGGCGCGTACCACGGCATGACGCAGGGCGCGCTCACCCTGATGGGCAATCTCGGGCCCAAGGCGGCGCTCGGCACCAGCCTGAACGGTGTGCAGTTCCTGCCGTATCCGTACGAGTACCGCTGCCCGTTCGGGCTCGGCGGCGCCGCCGGCATCGCGGCCTCGCTCGCGTACATCGACAACCTGCTGTCCGATCCGGAGGGCGGCGTGCCCAAGCCCGCTGCCATCATCATCGAGGCGGTGCAGGGCGAGGGGGGCATGATCCCGGCGCCGGTCGCCTGGCTGAAGGGGCTGCGGGAGCTGGCGACGCGCCATGATATCCCGCTGATCCTCGACGAGGTGCAGACGGGCTTTGGCCGCACCGGGCGCATGTTCGCGTTCGAGCACGCCGGCATCGAGCCGGACGTGCTGGTCCTCTCGAAGGCGCTCGGCGGCGGACTGCCGCTCTCGGTGGTGGTGTATCACGAGCGCTTCGACACCTGGCGTCCGGGCGCCCACGCCGGCACGTTCCGCGGCAACCAGCTCGCGATGGCGGCGGGCTCGGTCACGATGTCGGTGCTGCGCGCGGAGCGCCTGGACGCGGCGGCCGCGGAGCTCGGCGCGCGACTCACGGCGCAGCTCGCCGCGCTCGCCAAGGAGCACGCGTGCATCGGCGACGTGCGCGGGCGCGGCCTGATGGTCGGCGTGGAGCTCGTGGACGCGTCGGCCGCGCCCGACGCGCTCGGGGCGCGCCCTGCCCACCGCGACCTCGCCGGGCGCGTGCAGCGCGAGTGCCTGCGGCGGGGGATGATCGTGGAGCTCGGCGGCCGCCACGGCAGCGTGGTGCGCTTCCTGCCGCCGCTCGTCATCACGGCGGCGCAGATCGACGAGGCGGCGAGGATCTTCGGTCAGGCGCTGGCGGCGGCCTGCCTGTAGCTGTCGCTCGGGGGAGAGATCTCGAGGGCACGGTTCGCAGGGCAGGGGCGGCGCAATGGGACGAGATAGTCGACTCGTTTACATGGCTCCTCCGCAGGATCTGTGGGCGCATGGGGCGAGCAAGGGCAGAACGACTTGCGGGCATCCGCGGGGAGCCCTGCCGGATCGCACGGCTGGACGATGCATCGAGGGCATCCGTGGGATGCGTCGCCCGCTCCCGGACCGTGGTCACAGAGGCGGAGCATGGGCGTGTCTACTCGCAGCGAGAGACCGGAGAATTTAACGGTCACGGTAGGGACGGCCCTTTCGGGCCGCCCCCCGTACAGAACCCGGCGTGCGGTTTTCCCGCACCGGGCTCCCACCTCCGGTCTACGGATGAGAAGCGCACGGTGGGATAGGGGTGTGTGATGCGCGGCGGAGGAAGCGGGAAACGCTCGTCGAAACGGGTCCGTTGGTCGTTCGTCCAACGAGCCCGCTGGCTGCGACGTTGCATGCCCCTGTGCCACGCCTCGCGCACTTGGTGGCGAAACGAGCCCAGGGCTCGCGCGTTTCCAGGTACCCCGTAGTAGTTGTAGTGCCCTCGGAGCACGGCGCTCAGCCATCGGTGTTGCTCCCTGGCTGGGTCGTGCGCCTTGCGCCTCATTTTCCTACGGAGATCCCGCAGCTTTGCTGCCCTCTTCTTCCGGGAGGTCCGGCGCACGAGCGCGAAACGTCCATCCACGCGCTTCGCGCTGATGTGCGTAAAGCCGAGGAAATCAAACGTCTCTGGCCGCTCGTGTCCTTCCTTGCCGCAGTGCTCCGATGCGTACCGCCCAAACCGGAGCACCCGCGTCTTCTCAGAATGCAACTCCAGTCCGAACTGAGCGAGGCGCTCCGCAAGCGCTTCCTGCATCGCCCGTGCGTCCCGCTCGTACTGGAAGGTCATCACGACATCGTCGGCGTAGCGCACGATGTACATCTCCCCGCGCGCGTGCCGCTTCCGCCATCGATGCGCCCACAGATCGAGCACGAAGTGGAGGTAGATGTTTGCCAGCAGGGGGCTGATGATCCCCCCCTGCGGCGTTCCCTCCTCCACGTCGTGGAGCTGGCCGTCCTCCATGACGCCCGCGTGCAGCCACTTCATCAGCAGCCGCACCATGCGTCGATCCACGATCCGGTGCTCGACGAATTTCTGCATCCACCCGTGATCGATGGTGTCGAAGAACGCCCGGATGTCTGCGTCGAGCACCCAGTTCGTCTTTCTGCTGACGATCGCTACGCTCAGCGCGTCCAGAGCCCCGTGCGCCGACCGGCCTGGCCGATAGCCGTACGAGAACCCCAGGAACTCGCTTCGCTCGTAGATCGGTTCCAGGAGCATCCGCGCCGCCAGCTGGACGATCTTGTCTTCCAGCGCGGGGATCCCGAGCGGCCTCGTGCGGCCATCGCCTTTCGGGATGTGCACGCGCCGTACCGGTTGCGGATGGTAGCTTCCGCGTTGTACGCGGTCCTGAAGGTCGAGCAGCCGTGCGTCCAGCCTCTCGCCGTAGCTGCTCCACGTCTCACCGTCGACGCCAGGTGCCGCGTCTTTCCGCAGGCGCTCGTACGCCTCCTTCAGCAGCGGCGCCTTGATGTAGCTCAGCAGGTTATCGAACCGCGTCCCTTTCTCCTTCGTCGCTCGCTTTCCGACTCGATCCAGGTGCGTGAGCGCGTCTTGCCGATCCTGAGCCCGGGACGCGTTTCGCTGGTCGAGATTCCCGTTGGCCTCGCCCCTTCCCTCCATCGACTCCTCGGGCGTTACCCGCGAGTTCGCCGACTTCTTCGGTACTATGGGCTCGTCCGACTCCATCGGGGCATGCGGCTCCGGGGCTTTCGCCCCTGCGGCTTGCGGCTTGTCGCCTTCCCGCGCCTGCCTCCCGCCCACCACTGGCGAAGAGGCGCCTCCGAGGCCTCCCGGTTCCCGTTCATCAGGCAAGTGCTGACGTGCCGAACTCTCCGACCCCGAGGGGAGTGCAGTGCCATCGCCCACCGCTGTCTTTGCGGCCGCTGCACCGTGGCCTTCCGCGGTCTTGGAACGCGTCGGCTCCCACTGACTGATTTGTTTTCGAGGCTCCATCGCCCGGCCCGTCCGCTCGTCTTCCTACGCTTCGCCGTCGTGGTCGCCCACGCCGCCGCAAGGTTGACTTCCCGGGGGTGGGCACCTCCCGGGGTAGGACTTGCTTCTGTACTGCTGCATGCTCACCTACTTCCTGATGCCGGTTTTACCGGCGCACCCAAGGCGCAAAGGCGCCAAGGCGCGACAAAGCAAGAGAGAGGGAGGTCATTCTTGCAATCCATTGACGACGCGATGGATGCCCTACCTCACCTTCGCTTCGCCGAAGTTGACGACAATCGCGAGCTTGAGATTGGAGAGCCGCAGGCAGGTGAGAGCCTGCGCCTCGAACACTCTGTTGTAGGCGGCCGCCGCCTTGCACTCGACGACGACCTTGGCTATCTCATTCTCGGTCATTCTCTCCGCCTTTTTGCGCCTTGGCGCCTTTGCGCCTTGGCGTTAAAATCCGAGATTCTCGACGACGTCAGCGAATCGCCGAGCTCGGAAAGAAGCCGGATGCCGGGAGAAGAAGCCTGATGCGCTTGCTCCGGAAGCGGCCCATCGCTGGGCGACGCGAACCTAGCCACCGCTGCTGCGCACGAGCGCCCCTCGCACCGCGCGCAGCCCCTCAGTCAAGCTCGCATGGCGCGGGATCGCGTACCGCTCGCACACGACATCGACGTTGCCCTTGCGCCAGAACCCCTCCGGACAGACGACATGCATCTTGCCGGAGCGGCCGAACAGGCCGAGCTCCAGCAAGCTGATCGGCGCCTTCGAGCCCGGCGCGAAGTACATCAAGATGACGTCCGCCTCCTCGAGCCCGCGGAGCTCCCATTGCACCTGCTCCACGAAGCTCGGGTTCTCGAGGCTCTGCGCCCAGCCCGGCTCCCACCGCTCCCGCCTCGGGTTGAGGATCACCACCTCGAGATCCGCGAGCTCTTCCGCGACGCGCGCCTGCCACAGCTCGGCCTGGCCGTTGTCGATGGAGCCGGCGAGGAACAGCTTCGGACCCGCCAATCCGTC
Source organism: Sorangium sp. So ce117 (assembly GCF_051524395.1). NCBI lineage: Bacteria > Pseudomonadati > Myxococcota > Polyangiales > Polyangiaceae > Sorangium > Sorangium sp. So ce117. The sequence continues at coordinate 11,731,261 of NZ_CP150309.1, read as the reverse complement.
GAACGGCCGCGGCGCCAGCACCTCGATCATGGGGAACACCTCGCGGATGAGAACACGTGGACGACGATCGCCATGCGGGCCGCTCCCCTCCCCCGCCCCGTAACCCGTAACCCGTAACCCGTCAGCCCGCTCCGCCGTTCCCGTGCCCGCAGCCTCGCTTCGGCTCGGGCTCGCCCTTCGCCTGCGGCGCGGGCACCGGGCCGCACGTGCAGTCGAGGCACCCGTGCTCCGCGCAGCTCCCGCACGACGCGACCACCTGCTTGCGGAGGGCCTCGCGGGCGCGGAAGAGGCGCACCGCCGCGTTGTTCGCGGTGATCGACGCCTCCTCGGCGAAGGCCTGCACCGAGAGGCCGTCGACCTCCACACGCTGGATCGCGGCGGCGTACTCGGGCTTCAGCGTGCCGGCCAGCGCCCGGACGCACTGGCAGACCGCGCGGTGCTCCACCTCGGGCTGGGCCGCCTCGTCGAGCTCGGCGGCCAGCGCGGCCATCGCCCGCTCCGACGCGCCCTTTCGCCGGAAATGGTCGACCACGGCGTTCCGGAGCGTCCGATAGAACCACGCCGTGGCCGACTCCTCGTCGCGCAGGCTGTCGATGCGCCCTATGCCCCGCACGAAGGCGTCCTGCAGGATGTCCTCGGCGATGGCGCGATTGCCCACCTTCCGTTCCAGGAAGCGCAGAAACTCGCGGTGACTCTCGACGAGAGCCGCGACCGCCCCCGCCGCCCGCGCGTCCTCGGCGCCTCCCCTCGCCTGCTCCGCGCCCTCCGGGCGTCGCTCTGGCTCGCTCTCGCTCATGACGCACCAGGCTACCCACGAGGGCCGCCCTCCGCCACCGCGCCACGGCACAAAGCGATGGCCGGCGTGACCGGTCGGGTCAGAATGTCCTCCTCTTCACCGGGAGGCTTGAATGACGCTTCAGAGGGTGCTCGTCCTGGCCAGCGTGGGGCTCCTGCCGGCCTGCTCAGGGGCAGACGCCGATGCCCCGCTGTCGTCCACGCCGCGCTGCAGTGCATCGCCGGAGTGCGCCGCCACGCCCGACACGCCGCTGTGCGACCAGGCGCTCGGCGCGTGCGTCGAGCTGCCGCCGGGATCTGCGATCGGCGTGAAGGATGGCAGTCCGTCCTCGGTCGCGCTCGTGTCCGTCTTCGAGCCGAACCGGCAGCGCGAGCCGACCGACCTCGCCTTCAACCCGGAGCGGCCCGAGGAGCTCTGGGTCGTCAACCGCAAGGACGACAGCGTGATCATCATCACGAAGCCCGGCGCGCCCGACGGCTCGTGGGTCCGCCTCCGCGACCCCGCCGCGGCGCACTTCATGGACCAGCCGCCCGCGATCGCCTTCGGCCACGCAGGCACGTTCGGGGTCTGCGGCGACAACGACAACGGCGGCAACTACTTCATGGGCCCGTCGCTCTTCTCCTCGGATCTCTCGATCTTCGCCACGGAGACGCCCGACGGCCTCGGGTCGCACCTCGACATGCTCCACTCGAGCTCCTTCTGCAAGGGCATCGCGCACGAGCAGGCCAACGTCTACTGGGTCTTCAACGGCAACGACAAGGCGCTCGACCGGTACGACTTCGCGCACGATCACGGCCCCGGCCACGACGACCACGCCGACGGCGAGATCTACCGCTATGCCGCCGGGGAGGTGCTCGGGGTCGAGGCCACGTCGAGCCATATCTTCTACAGCGCCAAGGAAGAGCGCCTCTACGTCGCCGACACGGGCCACAAGCGGCTGCTCAAGCTGGATCCGACGAGCGGCGTGCCCGGCGCGAGCTTCGACGGGCAAGAGCCGGTCAAGGTGCGCAGGTACATGGACGGCGCCACGCTCACCGAGTTCGTCCCCCCGGGGACGCTCGAGGCCCCGAGCGGCCTCGAGGTCCACGAGGGCCTCGTCTACGTCACGGATCACGCGACCAGCCGGATCTACGCCTTCGACACGGCGGGGCAGGTGGTCCGCACCCTGGACACGGGCCTGCCCGCGGGCTCGCTCGCGGGGATCACCTTCGGGCCGGACGGCAAGATCTACCTCGTCGACATGCTGACGAGCCGGGTCTACCGCATCGATCCGATCCTCTGAGGCGGCCAGTCACGCGCCGCGCGCGCGGCCGTGAGGGCCTCGGCCGCGCGGCCCCCTGCGCCCCTGCGCCCCTGCGCTCCTACGCTCCTACGCCCCTGCTCAATTACTCTCCCCCCGCCGGCGCGCTCGCTTCCGGCCCGCCGAGCAGCGCGTCCAGCTCGGCCTCGCCCTTGTCCTCCGCCGCCCTGCGCCGGCGGCGGCGGATCCACTCGGCCGCGTCGTCGAAGAGCGAGTACGCCACCGGCACCGCGAGCAGCGTGAGGACGAGGGAGAGCGACTGGCCGCCGAGCACGATGGCCCCCGTCGTCCGGTTCTGGCCCGAGCCGACCCCGTGCGAGAGCACGAGCGGGATCATGCCGGCCACGAAGGCGATCGTCGTCATGAGGATCGGGCGGAGCCGGTCCTTGTTCGCCTGCAGGATCGCCTGGAGCCGCGGCATCCCCTCCGCGCGCAGGTGGTTCGTGTGATCGATCTGGAGGATCGCGTTCTTCTTCACCACGCCGAAGAGGACGAGCAGCCCGAGCCCCGAGAAGAGGTTCAGCGACTGGCCAAAGAGCTTGAGCGACAGCAGCGCGAACGGCACCGTGAGCGGCAGCGAGAGCAGGATCGTGATCGGGTGGAGCCACGACTCGAACTGCGCCGCGAGGATGAGGTACATGAACACGAACGCGAGCCCGATGACGACGACGAAGCTCGCCGCCGTGCTCGCCGTGTTCTTCGAGCTGCCCACCGGCTGCGCGGAGTAGCCCGCCGGCATCCGCTGCTCGGCGACGATCCTGTCGAGCGCCGCCTGCACCGCCGAGTCCCCGACGCCGGGAGCGGCGTTCGCGCTGATCGTGATCTGCCGGCGCCGGCCGAGGCGGCCGATCGACGAGGGGCCGCTGTCGGGCTCCATCGTGACCACGCTGTGGAGCGGGACGGCGCCGTGCTTGGACGAGGGCACCGTGAGGAACGCGAGGCTCTCGGCGTCGGCGCGGTGCTTCGCGTCCGCGCGCACGCGGACGTCGTACTGCTCGCCCGCCTCCGAGTACGTCGACACCTTGAGCCCGCCGACGAAGAGCTGGAGCGCGCCGGCCACGTCGGCCACCTGGACGCCGAGATCCGCGGCGCGATCGCGATCGATGGTCGCGCGGAGCTCGGGCTTGCCCACGACCAGGCTGTTGTCGACGTCCACGGCGCCGGGGACCTTCCGCAGCTCCTCGGTGATGCGCGCCGCGTACTCGCCCAGCCTGTCGAGATCCGGCCCCTGGATCGCCACCTGGATCCTCGCCGACGACTGGCCGCCGGACGAGACCGCCTGCACCTCGCCGGCCGTGACGCGCAGCTCGTTCGGCAGCTTCGCGAGGATCTCCTCGCGCACCCGCTGCATGATCGCGAGCTGCCCGAGCGCGCGCTGCTCCGGGTCGACGAGCATCACGTAGACCTTGGCGACGTTCGCGGCCTGCTGCTCGCCCTCCCCCACGGTCAGGAGCGTCCGGGTGACGCCCGGGAGCCGGCGCACGTCGCCGGCGATCCGCTCGGCGATGAGGCGGGTCGAGGTGAGGCTCGTCCCCTCGGGCGCGCGCATGTTGATCTCGAACTGCGCCTGATCGTCCTCCGGGAGGAAGCCGGCGGGCAGCGTCTTCGCGATGGGCGCGCACGAGCCGAGCGCGACCGCCGAGGCGACGACGATCACCCAGCGGCGCTTCATCACCCACGAGAGCGCGGCCATGTAGGCGCGCTCGATCGGCCGGTAGAAGACGTCGACAGCGCGCTCGAGGACCGACGGCTTCGCGGGGGCGCCGTGCCGCGCGTGCCCCGAGAGCCACCGCGCGGCGAGCGACGGCGTGAGGGAGAAGCTGACGATCAGCGAGACCCCGATCGCGAACGCCATCGTGAGGCCGAAGCTCTTGAGGAAGCGCCCCACGATCCCGGGCATGAACGCGACAGGGATGAAGACCGCCATGAGCGACAGCGTGGTCGCGAGCACCGCGAGGCCGATCTCCTTCGTCGCGAGCACGGCGGCCGGGAACGGCTTCATGCCCTTCTCGTCGATGTAGCGGACGATGTTCTCGAGCACGACGATGGCGTCGTCGATGACGATGCCCACGGCGAGCGCCAGCGCGAGCAGCGTGAGGAAATTCAGCGTGAACCCGGCGATCCACATCACCGCGAACGTGCCGACGACCGAGATCGGGATCGCGAGCGCCGCGATGAGCGTGCTGCGGGCGTTGCCGAGGAAGAGGAGCACCACCGCCGCGGCGAGGAGGGCGCCGAGGACGAGGTGCTCCTTCACGGCGGCGATGCCCGTGCGGATCACGCGCGAGCCGTCGCGCACGACCTCGATCTTCGTCCCCTCGGGCAGCGAGCGCTGCACCTCGTCGAGGCGCGCCTTCACGGCGTCGACGACGGCCACGGTGTTCTGGCCCGACTGCTTGACCACCGACAGGAGGACGGTGCGCCGCTCGTCGAGCTGGGCCCACGTCTTCTCCTCCGCGCGGCCGTCCTCGACGCGGGCGACGTCCGAGAGGCGCACGGCGTGGCCGTCCTGCTCCCGGAGGACGATGCGGCCGAGGGCCTCGGGCGACTCGACGCGCCCCATCACGCGGAGCGTGAGGTCCTCGGGGCCGGTCTCGACGCTGCCGCCCGGCGTCATCAGGTTCTGCGCCGCGATCGCCCGCTGCACCTCGGCCGCGGTGATCCCCTGCGCCCGCAGGGCGATCGGGTCGAGCCAGACGTTGATCTGCCGGCTCTGCGCGCCGATCAGGCTGACCTGGCCGACGCCGGAGATGCTCTCGATCTGCCGGCGCACCCGCTTGTCGACGATCTCGCTGAGCTCGCGGATCGGCTGATCCGACGCCACGGAGACGAGCAGCACCGGGGCCGCGCCAAGGTCGATCCTGCTCACGATCGGCGGATCGATGCCCTTCGGCAGGCTGGGCAGGACGACGCTTATCTTGTCGCGCACCTCCTGGGCCGCGACGTCGGCGTCCTTCTCCAGCACGAAGCCGACCACGACCTGGCTCACGCCCTGGGTCGACGTCGAGCGCAGCTCCTCGATGCCGCTGATGGTGTTCACCGCGCCCTCGATCCGGTCGGAGATCTCGGCCTCGACCTCCTCGGGCGCGGCGCCGTCGAGGCGCGTCGTGACGACGACGTACGGGACGTCGATGTCGGGGAACTGGTCGAGGCCGAGCCGGGTGTAGCCGGCGACGCCGAGGACCACGATGACGAGCATGAGGACCGACGCGAAGACGGGCCTCTTGACGCAGACGCGAGCGAGCCACTGCATGACGACCTCACTCCACGGCTTGGCCGTTCTGGAGCGCCTCGGACGGGTTGATGACGATCGCTTCCCCTGCTCGGACGCCGCGGAGGACGGCCACGGCGTCGCCCTTCTCCACGCCGGTCTGCACGACGCGCTCCTCGAGCCGGTGGTCGACGACGGCGAACAGGTGCGCGCGCCCGTCCCGCGGGACGAGGGCGGATCTCGGCACCACCGGGCTCGGCGTATCGGCCGTGGCGAGCGCGACGGACGCGAACATGCCCGGCCGCAGCGCGCCGTCGGGGTCCTGCACCTCGGCCTCGGCGACGAGATCGCGCGTTGTCTCGCGGACCGCGGCGCCTACCCAGCGCACCGTGCCCGCGAACGACCGCCCCGGGTACGCCGGCACGGTGAACGTCAGCGCGCCGCCTGTCTTTACGGCCGCGAGGCTCGCCTCGGGCACGGTGAACCGGAGGCGCGGCGCGCCCTTCGAGACGAGCGCGACGACCCGGGAGTCCTGGCGGACGTACTCGCCGACGTCGACGAAGCGCTCGGCGACCACCCCGTCGAACGGCGCGCGGATCTGGCCGTCGCCGACGCCCTGCGCGGCGGCGCGGGCGCGGGCGGAGGCGGCCGCGACCGAGAGCGGGGCGCTCCGGCACTGGTCGGCGATCCGGTCGTGCTCGACCCGGGAGATCGCGCCGCTCTCGAGCAGCGCCCCGTAGCGCTCGCACTCGCGCTTCGCCGTCTCTTCCTGGGCGCGGGTCAGCGCGGCGTTCGCCTGCGCCTCCGCGGCGGAGAGCGCGGCGGCGCGGACGTCGAGGCGCGCGAGCAATTCGCCCTTCTTCACCTCGGCGCCGCGCTCGACGAACGTCTCCACCACGCGGCCGGCCGCGTTGGCGGCGAGATCGGTCTCCCGATCCCCGCGCAGCGTGCCGGTGAGCGCGATGCTGCGCGGCATGGGCTGCTCGCGCACCTCCGCGGTCTCGACGCGGACCCTGGGCCCGTTCGTCTCGGCGGCGGTGGAGGCGCTGGCCCTGGTCCCGCAGCCCGCCGCTGCGGCGGCGAGCGCGAGGAGCAGGAGGAGGCTTCGGGCGCGGCCTTTCGTCGTTGTGTGGCTCAAGGGTCCCTCGGGGCAGCGTCGGTCGCGGAGCGGCCTGATGCGGGCGGAGCACGGCCCTCGGCGGAGCACGGCGCCACGCGCGGCGGCGCACGCGCCGGTGCGCTGCGCCGTCCGCTCGTTCTCGTTCCCCGTCGCCCAGCCTCCGGCCCCACCGCTCGGGCGCGCTGGCGCCCAGGCGATCGCAACCGACAGTTGCGATGGGTATAACACGGCCGAAGCCGACCGCAACCGCTGGTTGCGATGATCGCAACGAAAGGGTGCGATAGCCGGCCACGCCGTGAAATTGGGCTGGCGTGTGCGGCGCGGCGGAACTTCAATGGCGGTTGATGCAGGCGACGACGGCGAAGCGCACGGCGAAGCGAGGCTCCGCGAAGGCGCGCGCGCTCGTGCGCGGCGAGCCTGTCGTGCGGGGCATCCTCGCCGCCACGCTGGAGGAGCTCGCCAGCGCGGGGTACCGCGCGCTCCGGATCGAGGACGTGGCCACGCGCGCGGGGGTCAACAAGACCACCGTCTACCGGCGCTGGCCGACGAAGGAGGATCTCGTGCGGGCCGCGCTCCTGTCGGTCACGGACGAGAAGATCATCCCGCCGAACACGGGCTCGCTCCGCGGGGACCTCGTCGCGCTCGGGCGCGCGATCATCGAGATCCAGACGTCACCGGTGGGGCAGAGCCTCTTTCACGTGTGCCTGTCCGAGGGGCTCGACTCGGAGCTCATGACCATCGCCCGCTCGCTGCGCGCGGTCCAGGAGGCGGGGCTGCGGGCCATCATCGAGGCCGCGGTCGCGCGCGGCGAGCTCGCGCCGAGCGCGGATCCGCTGCTGCCGTGCGAGCTGCTCGCGGCCTACCTCCGGCACCGGATGCTCGCGGATCGCACGATCGTGGACGAGGCCCAGCTCGCTCACGTCGTCGACGTGATCCTCCAGGGCGTGCTGCGCCCCGACAGCCGTAAGCGGGCCTGAGCCGCGGGGGCGCGGCGACCGACGCCAGGCGCGGCGATCGCCGAGGCCTCGGCGCGCGGGTCCGTGGCGCGCCGGCGCGCGCGAGGTGTCCGGCGTAGGTCCGCGCAACAGAAGCTATTTAATTGCAAATGTATCTTGATTGCATTACATCGAGCCCACGCCAGACCGGGGCCCTGCGGATCGTGCCGCGGCCGCGGATGCACCTCGTTCACCGCACGCCGCGCGTGCGGCAGGCGCACCCGCCCGCGCTGGAGCGCGCCGGCGCTGGCGAGAGAGGATCTCGACGTGACGCAAAAGCTTCCTGTGACCGTGCTGTCCGGCTTCCTGGGCGCCGGCAAGACCACGCTGCTGAACCATGTCCTCGCGAGCCGCGATTCGCTGCGCGTCGCGGTGATCGTCAACGACATGAGCGAGGTCAACGTCGACGCCGCGCTCGTACGAGGCGGGCGCGCGGCGCTGCGCCGCGTGGAGGAGCGGCTCGTCGAGATGTCGAACGGCTGCATCTGCTGCACGCTCCGGGAGGATCTTCTGGTCGAGGTGGCCCGCCTGGCGGCCGAGGGGCGCTTCGACTACCTGCTGATCGAGTCGACGGGCATCTCGGAGCCGCTCCCGGTCGCCGAGACGTTCACCTTCGACGATCCGGCGACGGGCAAGAGCCTCTCGGAGGTCGCCCGGCTCGACACGCTGGTCACCGTCGTCGACGCGCAGCGGTTCCTCGCCGACTGGACGAGCGCCGACGACCTGCGCGCGCGCGAGGCCGCGCTGGACGGCGACGACGAGCGCACGGTCGCGGACCTGCTGGTCGAGCAGATCGAGTTCGCGAACGTGCTCGTCCTCAACAAGACGGATCTCGTGAGCGATGACGAGGTCGAGCGCCTCACGGCGATGCTGCTGCATCTGAACCCCGGCGCCCGGATCGTCAGGGCTTGCCGCGGCCGGGTCGATCCTCGCGAGATCCTCGGCACCGGGCGCTTCGATTTCGAGGAGGCGGCGCGCTCGCCCGGCTGGATGCGGGAGCTGCGCGGGGAGCACGTCCCCGAGACCGAGGAGTACGGGATCGAGAGCTTCGTCTACTCCGCGGAGCGCCCGATGCACCCGGAGCGGCTCTGGGCCTTCCTCCACGGGGCGGCCGCCTGGGATGGAGTGCTCCGCTCCAAGGGGTTCTTCTGGCTGGCGACGCGCATGGACATCACAGGCGCCTGGTCGCAGGCGGGCGGCGCCGCTTCGTTCGAGGCGGCTGGGCTCTGGTACGCCGCCTTGCCGGAGGAGGAGCGAACGGAGGACGACCGGCCGTGCGCCGCGTGGCATCCGGTCTGGGGCGACCGGCGACAGGAGATCGTCTTCATCGGCGTCGACATGGTCCGAGAGGAGCTCACGCACGGGCTCGACGCCTGCTTGCTCACGCCGGACGAGATGGCTGCGGGGCCTTCCACCTGGAGCCGGTTCGAGGATCCCTTCCCGGCGTGGGAGGACGCGAGTGAGCCGGATGAACAGGAGCGCGAGGCCGGGCCGGAGCAGCTGCGGGCCTGAGGCGCTCCTGCAGGCCGGCTGACGCGGCCTCGGCGGCGCGGTCATGCAGCGCAGCGCATCCACGCTGGCTGCACGACCGCGAACGCTGGAGTCGCGATTACTTGCCTCCTCCCTTCGAGATCTTCCCTTCCGTGAAGATCACATGTTTGCGGGCGATCGGATCGTACTTCTTCATCTGCATCTTTTCCGTCATCGTCCTTTTGTTCTTCGTCGTGTAGTAGCAGTGACCCGTCCCCGCAGACGAGACGAGCTTGATGACATCGCGCATGAGGTGCCCTCCTTGTCGCCGTTCGGCGTCAGGTCGCGCTCCGCGGCAGCGGCGGCGGATCGCCTGACCTGCTGGATGCAACACCATTACTTCGGCCTCACCGCTGATGCAAACAGATTGCATCAACGACGAAGACTCGTGGCATCTCGTTCCATGAGTCTTCGTCGCGGCAGCGCTTCGCGTGCACCGGGCTCCCCCGAGCGAGGCGACCCTGCGAACAGGGTTACCCGCCCTCACGTCGAGCCAGCATTCCGTCCAGAGATCGCCGCTGCGCGGCGTTCAGCCGGATCCCCGGCCGCCGGAGCCGGAGCTGGGCCTCCGCCTCGCTCACGTTCGCGGCGAGCCCCCGGTTCAACAGCAGGGCTGCCGCGATCGTCGCCGAGCGACCATGGCCGGACGCGCAATGCAGGTAGATCGCTTCCTTGCCGTGCAGTCGATGGATGAGCTCACGCAGCGCGCCCGCTTCGGGAGCTGTGCCGTCGAGCACCGGCACGCACAGGTAACCTGGATGGCGGCGCATCGCGGCGGCGGCGGGAAACTCCGCCGTGAGGTCCACGATCATCCGCACGCCCTCCGGTAGCTCCTGGCCGCACGGGCGCCGACCGACCCAGAGCCCCGGCACGACCTCGTTCGCGCAGTCCTCACGCCCGAGCAGGCGCTCGCCGTGCCATATCGACCACGTGAGCAAGAAGTACGGCGCGAACAGCGGGCAGGCCCACCACGCCAGCGTGCCGTCGACCCGCTTTCCTAGCAGGGCGGGCTGGCGCGCCAGGTAGGCAGCGCCGACGAGGGCGAAGCTCAGCGCCGGCCAGAGCAGGGCGAGCCCGGCGCCGCCGGCCACGACGGCGAGCCACAGGAGCGACGCGCTCAGCGCGATGAACAAGGAGCCGTAGCGCATCGAGCGGCCCGATCGTACGGCCCGGGCTCAGCCGGCGCGAGCCTGCCGCATCACCGTCGCTAGGACGCGCTGCGCCACGCGGCGCATCATGGAGCGGATAGTGGCTTTACAGAGCGGGCGAATGGTGAATCATGCGGTCGACGCTGCGCGACTGCGGGATGGCCTTCAACACGGCACCCGCGGTGCCCCGGGGCGTTCCCGCCGAGGCAGCGACGAGAGAAGTGTTGACGCGATTCCAGGATTGCATCGAGAGTGCGTGGGTGGACGCGCAGGGCGGCGCGCTCCTGGCATCGCGATGGACAGGGCGGCCCTGCAGGGAGGTGCGAACATGAAGCTGTTTCGGTTTGCGAGCGGTGGTGGTCCTCGGCTCGGGCTCGAGGACGAGCGTGGCGCGCGCCACGACCTCACGGCGGCGTCCCCGGAGGCGTTCGCGTCCGTCGCCTCGTGGCTCGCCTTGCCGGATCCCCTCGGCGCGGTGCGCGACGCGCGCGCGCGCGCCGCGGCCCACCCCCTCCCGCCCGACGTCCCGCTGCTCGCCCCGATCGACGGGCAGGAGGTCTGGGCGGCGGGCGTCACCTACGAGCGCTCGCGCGCCGCGCGCAAAGAGGAGAGCGCCGGCGGCGGCGACTTCTACGACCTCGTGTACGAGGCCGAGCGCCCCGAGCTGTTCTTCAAGGCGACGCCCCGCCTGGTCGTCGGCCCGGGCGCGCCGGTGCGCATCCGCCGCGACTCGAGCTGGAACGTGCCCGAGCCGGAGCTCTCGCTCGTGGTTTCCGCGGCGGGCCACATCGTCGGTTACACGGCCGGCAACGACGTCTCGTCGCGCTCCATCGAGGGCGACAACCCCCTCTACCTGCCGCAGGCGAAGGTCTACGACGGCTGCTGCGCGCTCGGCCCCGCCATCGTGCTCGCGGACGAGCCCGGGCTGAACCTGCGCGCGCTCTCCATCGATCTCGCGATCCGGCGCCGGGGCGAGGCGGTGTTCACGGGGAAGACCTCGACCGCGAGCATGCGGCGCTCGCCCGAGGAGCTCGTCGCCTACCTCACGCGCGAGCTGAGCTTCCCCGCGGGCGTCATCCTCATGACCGGGACCGGCATCGTCCCGCCGGACTCGTTCACCCTGGAGCCCGACGACCTCGTGGAGATCACGATCCACGGCGTCGGCACGCTGACGAACCCGGTATCTCGAGGTTGACGAGGCGCCCCATGGAATTTCTCGCCTACAACGCCGCGACCGGGGAAAAACTCGGCGCCTACCGTGACGCCACCGCCGTCGAGATCGACGCCGCCGCCCGCGCCGCCGCGGCTGCGGCGCCGGCCTTCGCCGGCCTCGCGCCGGAGCTGCGCGCCCGGCTCCTGGAGACCGCCGCCGACGAGCTCATGGCGCTCGGCGACCCCCTGATCCAGACCGCGCACCGGGAGACCGGGCTGCCCGTCGCCCGCCTCGAAGGTGAACGCGCCCGCACCACCGGCCAGCTGCGCCTCTTCGCCGCCGTCGCGCGCGAGGGCTCCTGGGTCGATGCCCGGATCGATCCCGCGCTGCCGGACCGCAAGCCGCTCCCGCGCCCCGATGTGCGCCGCATGCTGCGGCCGCTCGGTCCGGTCGCCGTCTTCGGCGCGAGCAATTTCCCCCTCGCGTTCTCTGTCGCCGGCGGCGACACCGCCTCTGCCATCGCCGCGGGCAACCCGGTCGTGGTCAAGGCCCACCCGGCGCACCCGGGTACCTCCGAGCTCGCGGCCTCGGCCCTGCGCTCCGCCGTGCAGAAGGCGAGCCTGCCCGCGGGCGTGTTCGGCATGGTGCACGGCGCCTCGCCCGAGGTCTCGCTCGCGCTGGTACGCCACGAGGCCATCCAGGCGGTGGGCTTCACCGGGTCCACCCGCGCGGGCCGCGCCCTCTGTGATGCCGCCGCGGCCCGCCCGCGGCCCATCCCCGTCTTCGCCGAGATGAGCAGCATCAACCCGCTTGTCGTGCTGCCCGGGGCGCTGCGCGAGCGCCGCGACGCGATCGCCGAGGGGCTCATCAACTCGTGCACGCTCGGCGTCGGCCAGTTCTGCACCAAGCCCGGCCTCGTCCTGGGGCTGGCCTCCCCCGAGTGGGATGCGTTCGCGCGGTCGGTCGCCGACCGGGCCCGCGCCGTCACGCCCGGTGTGATGCTGCACGCCGGTATCCAGGCGTCGTTCGACCGCTCCGTGCGGGAGCTGAGAGGCGTGGAGTGGCTGACCGACGCCGGCGCGCGCGTCGCTCGCGTCTCCGCCGCCGACTTCGCGCGGGAGCCGCACCTCGCGCACGAGATCTTCGGGCCGTACACGCTGCTCGTCACCGCTTCGAGCCGGGGCGAGCTGCTCCAGCTCCTCGGCGCGCTCGACGGCCAGCTCACCGCCACGCTTCACGGGACCGCCGACGACCTCGCCGCCGCCCAGGACCTCGTCGATGTCCTCGGCCGGGTCGCGGGCCGCCTCGTCTTCGACGGCTACCCCACCGGCGTGGAGGTGTCGCCCGCCATGCACCACGGTGGACCGTATCCAGCGAGCAGCGACGTGCGCTTCACGTCGGTTGGCACCGCGGCCATCCTCCGCTTCGCGCGCCCCGTTTGCTACCAGTCGTGTCCACCCGCGCTGCTCCCGGCGGAGCTGCGCGACGAGAATCCGCTCGGAATATCGCGCCTCGTCGACGGCCGGGCCACCCGCGACCCCATCGCCCCCCGCACATGAGCCACGACCCGGTATTCGAGTCCGGCAGCGAGGCGATCTACACCCTGCGCACGACCGCGCCCGGACCGTCGGGGCGCCTCCCGCTCGGGGCCGAGCAGCTGCGCGCCATGTCGAGCGGCGAGCTGTTCGGCTGGACCCAGAATGCCGGGATGGGGTGGGATCCTGCGCGCCTGAACGGGAAGCAGTTCCTCGTGCTCAGCACGCAGGGGGGGATCCGCGCGCCCGACGGCACGCCGATCGCGCTCGGGTACCACACGGGGCACTGGGAGGTGGGGCTGCTCATGGAGGAGGCAGCCCGCACCTTCACGGCCGGCGGGGCCATCCCGTTCGCCGGCTATGTCAGCGATCCGTGCGACGGGCGGACCAATGGCACCGTCGGCATGCTCGACAGCCTCGCTTACCGCAACGACGCCGCCATCGTCTTTCGACGGCTGATACGCTCGCTGCCCACCCGCCGAGGCGTGCTCGGCGTCGCCACCTGCGACAAGGGCCTGCCGGCCATGTTGATGGCGCTCGCCGGCACCCCCGACCTCCCCACGGTGCTCGTGCCGGGAGGCGTCACGCTCCTCGCGGAGGAGGCCGAGGACACCGCCAAGGTCCAGACGCTCGCGGCGCGTTATGCGCGCGGGGAGGTGAGCCTCGATTACGCCGCCGAGATGGGCTGCCGCGCCTGCGGTTCCCCCGGCGGCGGCTGCCAGTTCATGGGCACGGCCGCGACGAGCCAGGTGGTGGCGGAGGCGCTCGGCCTCGCCCTCCCGCACGGCGCGCTCAGCCCGTCGGGCGCCGAGATCTGGCGCGACCTCGCCCGCCGCTCCGCGCACGCGCTCATGGCCCTCGAGCGACGCGGCGTGACAACGCGGGACATCGTCACCGACGACTCGGTCCACAACGCCATGGTGCTGCATGCCGCCGTCGGCGGGTCGACCAACCTGGTGCTCCATGTGCCGGCGATCGCCCACGCGGCCGGGCTCCGGCGCCCCACGGTGGACGACTGGGCGCGCGTCAACGCCCTCGTTCCGCGGCTCGTGGACGTGCTGCCCAACGGGCCGAAACACCACGCCACGGTTCAGGTCTTCCTCGCGGGAGGCGTCCCGGAGGTCATGCTCCACCTGCGCGAGCTCGGCCTGCTGCGGCTCGGGGCGCGCACCGTCAGCGGCCTGACCCTGGGCGAGAACCTCGAGTGGTGGGAGCGCAGCGAACGGCGCCGGCGCCTGCGCGACAAGCTACGGCAGCTGGACGGCATCGACCCGGACGACGTGATCATGTCCGCCGGAAAGGCACGCGAGCGCGGCCTCACCAGCACGGTGACCTTCCTGCGCGGCAACCTCACGCCCGAGGGAGCGCTCGTGAAGAGCACCGCGATCGCTCCCCAGGTGATCGGACCGGACGGCGTTTATCTTCACGAAGGGCCCGCGCGCGTGTTCGGCAGCGAGGACGCGGCGATCGAGGCGATCAAGACGGGCGCCGTGCAACCGGGTGACGTGATGGTGCTGATCGGCATCGGTCCCGGTATCGGGATGCCGGAGACGTACCAGATCACCTCTGCCCTCAAGCACGTGAAGGACGGGCACCGTATCGCCCTGGTCACGGACGGTCGTTTCTCCGGCGTCTCCACCGGGGCGTGCATCGGCCACGTCAGCCCGGAGGCGTGGGCGGGTGGACCGATCGGCCGCGTGCGCGACGGCGATCGCGTCAGGCTGCGGATCGACACGCGCAGGCTGGAGGGGACGGTGGACGTCGTGGGCGTGGAGGACGGCGGTCTCGCCGCCCGTTCGCCCAATCCAGCCCTTCAACCGGACGGCCGAGTGAACCCGGATACGCGGTTGTGGGCTGCGCTTCAGGATGCCAGCGGCGGCAGCTGGGGTGGTTGCGTCTATGATGCGGAGCGCATCATCGGGCTCCTCGGTCGCGCCGTCGCCGCGGAGCGGAGCTCCTCTGGCACATGAGCTTTTGATGTAGCGTTATTTTTCCAGAGGAAAGGCGGATCACGTGAGGTTCCATCATTCAGCCAGCGCGTGCAGCGTGGCTGTACGATGTGAACGATCACAACGAGAAGCTTGACTTCCGGATCGCGTTTGGATTTCCTAAGCCCCGAAACCAGAAGATCTCTCGTGGTGGGCCCCACGAGCGTCGACGATCACGTCATTGAATTGTGAGGGCGCCCGCGAAACCCGCGTGGTGTCCCGGGGATGACGCGCGACACCGTCGCTCGCCAGATGCGAATCGTTGTACCCCAGTGTTTTTGCCGTGAGCGATACGGCGGCACGCAGACATTGCCCTCGTCTTTCGTGAGGGCGAGAACGTGACGACGTGGGATGGGCCGCAGAGGTCTCCATCCGACCACGTCTCTTTGCTCGAAAGGTAGCGGCACGATGTCGATTGGCCAGTTGAAGTCACGTGGATCGGCGCGGCGCGCAGCGGCGGTGTTGAGCTGTGCGCTCGGGCTCTGGGGTCTCTCTGGTCTGTCTGCTTGCAAAGACAAGCCCGACAGCGCTCCGGCCGCAGGGGGCTCCGCCAGCGCCGCGGCCGCGCAGGCGCCGAGCGCCGCGGCCGCGGCCGCGCAGACGCCGAGCGGGCAAGGGCCCAAGGTCGTGCCGGGGCCCGGCTATAACCCCGAGTGCTTCGCGCCGTGGAAGCAGGACACCAAGTATCTGCAGTGGACGGCGCGAAAGCCGCCGTTCCGCCTCGCGCTCGTCAACGGCTACGTCGGGAACGCCTGGCGCATCCAGATGGTCAAGACGGCCAAGGCCTTCGCCAAGGATCCGGCCATCGCGCCGCTGATCAAGGAGTTCAAGGTGGTGTCGACAGGCACCGACGTCGCGGCCCAGCTCGGCGCGATCGAGGACTTCATCAACCAGGGCTTCGACGGCATCGTCACGCTCGCCGTCAGCCCCGACGGCTTCGATCGCGTGATCCGGCTCGCTGACAAGAAGGACGTCATCCTGGTTCCGTTCGACAACGTGCTCGACACGGACAAGGTGATGCAGGTCAACGAGGACCAGCTGGCGATGGGGCGCCAGTGGGGCGAGTTCCTCGACAAGCAGCTCGGCGGGAAGGGCAAGGTGCTCGAGGTCCGCGGCCTGCAGGGCAACTCCGTCGATCGCGACCGCCACCTCGGCTTCCGCCAGGTCATGGAAGCGCCGGGGAAGAGCTACACCATCGTCGAGGTGGTGGGCAGCTGGGACGACGGCAAGGCGCAGAAGGCGGTGGCCGACGCGCTGGCCGTGCACCGCCAGTTCGACGCGCTCTTCGCGCAGGGCGGCTCGACGGGCGCCGTCCGCGCGCTGCTCGACGCCGGACACAAGCCGATCCCGGTCGCCACGGAGGCCGAGAACGGCGTGCGCAAGCTGATCGCGAAGCACCACGAAAAGGGCATGAAGGGGCTGTCGCTCGGCCAGTCGCCGGGGCTCGCGGCCATCGCGATGAAGGCGGCGCTCGAGGGCCTGCAAGGCAAGGTGATGCCGCAGATGATCTCCGTGCCGATCCCCGCCGCCGATCACACGACGCTGAAGGACGGCGAGAGCTTCTTCTCCCAGCTCTCCGACAACTTCTTCACGCCCAACGAGTTCCCGCCCTGCGGGGTCAACATCTCGGGCGTGAAGATCATGAACGAGTCGGAATCCGACGTGAAGTAGACGTCAACTAGACGTGTAGACGTGAAGTAGCGCCCCAGCATCATGATCGAACCGGTGAGCCCTCCGCTTCTCGAGCTCCGGGCCGTCTCCAAGCACTATGGCGGGGTCACCGCCCTGAGCGGCGTCGACTTCGCCTGCGAGCCGGGGAAGGTGCACGCCATCCTCGGCGAGAACGGCGCGGGCAAGAGCACCCTCATCAAGATCATCGGCGGCGTGGTCAAGCCGAGCGCCGGGGAGCTCTTGCTCCAGGGCAAGCCGGTCCGGTTCGACCACCCGATCGAGGCGAACGCCGCCGGCATCGTCTGCGTCTTTCAGGAGCTGTCCCTGATGCCGACGCTGACCGTGGCCGAGAACATCGGCATCACCATGCCGACGAGCCGCCTGGGGCTCTTCGATCGCAAGGCGCAGGTCCGCAGGGCGGAGGAGCTCCTGGCGCGCGTCGGCTGCGAGGGCGTGAACCCGAACGCCTGGGTGAGCGACCTGCCGCTCTCGCGCCGCCAGATGGTCGAGATCGCGAAGGCGCTCGGCAAGGACCCGCGGCTGCTGATCCTGGACGAGGCCACCTCCGCGCTGACCAACACCGACGTCAAGAAGGTCTACGAGCTCCTGGCCGAGCTCAAGGCTCAAGGCGTCGGCATGCTCTACATCTCGCACCGCATGCACGAGATCAAGGAGCTCGCGGACGTGATGTCGGTCTTCCGCAACGGTCGGCACATCGAGACCTTCGCGAAGGGCCAGCGCAGCGACGACCAGATCGTGGAGCTCATGATCGGCCGTGACATGGGCCACGTCTTCCCGCAGAAGCCGGCGGCCCGAAGCTTCCCGGCGACGCTGCTCGAGGTGAGCGGCCTGAGCTGGGAGCGGCAGCTCGAGGATGTGTCGTTCAAGCTCGGCAAGGGCGAGATCCTCGGCATCGGCGGGCTCGACGGCCAGGGCCAGCGCGAGCTCTTGCTCGGCTTGTTCGGCGTGCTCAGGGATGTGCGCGGCGAGATCAAGATCGACGGCAAGCCGGTCAAGCTGACGAGCCCGCGCCAGGCCAAGGACCGCGCGCACGGCATCGCCCTCGTGCCCGAGGACAGGAAGACCGAAGGCCTGATGTTGCCGATGTCCATCGCCACGAACCTGTCGCTGGCGTCGCTCGACAGGTTCACGAGCGGCGTGGTGCTCGACCGCCGGCGCGAGGCCGCGCGCGTCGACGAGATGGTGCGCCGCATCCAGATCAAGATCGGCTCGCCCGACCACCCGGTGTCGTCGCTGTCCGGGGGCAACCAGCAGAAGGTCGTGCTGGCCAAGTGGCTCATGACGGAGCCGCGGCTGCTGATGCTCAACGATCCCACCCGCGGCATCGACGTCGGCACGAAGCAGGAGATCTACCAGCTGCTCCGCGAGCTGGCGGACGCCGGCACGTCCATCCTCTTCTACAGCACGGACTACGACGAGCTGATCGGCTGCTGTGATCGCGTGCTCATCCTTTACCGGAACCGCGTGCAGGGCGAGCTCGTGGGGCCCGACATCACCGAAAAGAACATCCTGGACCTGGCCCTCGGTCTGCGCGGCGGGCCTGAGCCCGCGAAGCGCGGAGACGAACGCGCGCCATCGGAGGCACGATGAAGGACTGGAAGCTCCGCCTGCGCCAGAACCAGGGCCTGCTCGTGGCCGTCGGTCTGTGCATCTTGTTCTACGGGCTCTACTCGCTGTCGCATCCCAAGGGCTTCAGCGCGCCGCTGGTCGGGCAGAACGCCAACGAGTCGTTCGTGCTGGTGGCGGCGGCCATGGCCCAGACGATCCCCGTGCTGACCGGCGGCCTGGATCTGTCGGTGGGCGCGGTGATCACGCTCGTCAACTGCGTGGCCTCGCACGTCCTTGCGGGCAGCGCGCTCACGATGTTCCTGGGCATCCTGCTGTGCCTGGCCGTGGGCATGGCGGCGGGCCTGCTCAACGGCTGCCTCGTCGTCTATGGCCGCCTGCAACCGATCATCGCCACGCTGGCCTCGGGCACGATCTTCCTCGGCGTCGCGCTGTTCCTGAGACCGACGCCCGGCGGCCAGGTCGACGGTGATCTGGCGTTCGCGGCCACCTTCGATCTCAACGAGATGCTGCAGGTCGCGGGCGCCGCCCCCCTCGACGGCGCGCTGGGCTTCGTCGGCCAGATCCCGTCGCCCGCGATCTGGATGGCGCTGCTCGCGCTGCTCTGGACCTACTACCGCCGCACCCGCTACGGCCTCGGCGCTTACGCCGTCGGCTCGTCGCAGGAGGCGGCGTACATGTCGGGCGTCCGCATCAAGCGCGTCAAGCTGGCCGCGTACACGCTGTCGGGGTTCTTCGCCAGCGTCGGCGGCCTCTACCTCGCGCTGCAAACGACGTCGGGCAACGCCGACATCCCACAAGCCGGCTCCTACACGCTGAACTCCATCGCCAGCGTCGTGATCGGGGGCACCTCGCTGTACGGGGGGATCGGCGGCGCCATCGGATCGCTCTTCGGCGCGCTGGTGCTCCGCTCCGTCGCCTTCAACTTCCGCGTCTTCGACGAGGGCTCGGCGCTCGGCCTCCTCGCCAACCCGCTCTACCAGCCGTTGTTCGAGGGTCTCATCCTGCTCGCGGCCGTCTGCCTCGGCGCGCTCTGGGTCATCCGCGTCAAGAACCGGCTGCACGTCTTCAGGTGAGCTCGATGCAACAGCCCCTCTCCCTCAAGAGCCGACTCGGCGAGATCGACAAGCCGACCTGGTACGCGCTGCTGTCGATCGGCGTCGTGCTCGTGTGCGGCTCGATCGGCACGCTGGTCACCCAGGGCACGCTGAGCTTCCTGAGCCCGTACTACATCCTGCAACAGCTGCAGATCGCGGCCTTCCTGGGCGTGGCCGCCACGGGCATGATGATCGTGATCCTGCTCGGTCACATCGATCTCTCGCTGCCGTGGGTGCTCACCTCGAGCGCCATGCTGGCCGCGGGGATGGGCGGCTGGGCCGCGTTGCCCTGCGGCCTGGCCGTCGGCGCCGCCGCGGGTCTCTTGAACGGTCTCGGCGTCGCCTACCTGCGCGTGCCCTCGATGATCTTCACGCTGGGCACGAACACCGTGCTTCAGGGGCTGATGGTGCTCTACACGGGCGGCTTCGCTCCGCGCAGCGAGGCACCGGCGTGGATGGAGGTCCTGGCCGTGGGCAAGACGCTCTCCATCCCGAACTCGCTGTTCGTCTGGATCCTGGTCGGCGGCGTCGCCACCTTCGTGCTGAAGAGGACCGCGCTCGGCCGCTACATCTATGCCGTGGGCAACCAAGAGCAGGCCGTCTACCTCTCGGGCGTCAGAACCCACCTGGTGCTGATCGGCGCGTTCGTGATGTGCGGTGTGTGCTCCGCCATGACCGGGATGCTGCTGGCCGGTTTCTCGCACAAGGCCTACCAGGCCATGGGGAACGATTACCTCATGCCGGCCATCGCCGCGGTGGTGATCGGCGGGACCAACATCATGGGCGGGCGCGGGACGTACCTCGGCACCGTCCTCGGCACCATCCTGATCGTGCTGCTCCAGAGCATGCTCAGCGTGCTGCAGATGCCCGAGGCCGGCCGCCAGATCATCTACGGCGCCGTGATCATCGCCATGCTGCTGGTCTACGGCCGACAGCATCAGGAGGGACGCTGACTAGCGCCCGGCGCCGCGGGTGTTCAGGTAGACCGCGTACAGCGAGGTCGTGCCGCAGATGAACAGGCGGTTGCGCTTGGCGCCGCCGAAGCAGACGTTGGACACCGCCTCCGGGATCAGCACCTTTCCTAGGAGCGCGCCGTCGCTCGCGTGGCAGTGCACGCCGTCGCCGGCCGACAGCCACAGGTTGCCGTGCACGTCGACGCGGAAGCCGTCGTATACGCCGACGGGGCAGGTCGCGAACACCTCGCCGCCGGTCAGCGTGCCCTTCGCGTCGACGCGGAACTTGCGCACGTGGTGCGGGCCGTCCTTCACGTGGGTCGCGCCGGTGTCGGCGATGTACAGCAGCGACTCGTCCGGCGAGAAGGCGAGGCCGTTGGGCTGCACGAAGTCGTCCGCGACGACCGTCAGCGCACCGGAGGCCGGGTCGAGGCGGTAGACGCGCTGCGCGCCCTGCTCGCTCGGCGACGCGTCGCCTTCGTAGTCGCTGTCGATGCCGTAGCTCGGGTCGCTGAACCAGACGCTGCCGTCGGACTTCACGATCACGTCGTTCGGCGAGTTCAGCCGCTTGCCCTCGAAGTGCGACGCGAGCACCGTGCGCGAGCCGTCGTGCTCGGTGCGCGAGACGCAGCGGCCGCGGTGCTCGCAGGACACGAGGCGGCCCTGCAGGTCGACCGTGTGGCCGTTGGCGTTCATCGCGGGCTGGCGGAACACCGAGACCGAGCCGTCGGTCTCGTCCCAGCGCATCACGCGGTCGTTCGGGATGTCCGACCAGACGAGGTAGCGCCCCGCCGGGAACCACGCCGGCCCCTCCGCCCAGCGGCAGCCCGTGTACAGCTCCTCGACGTGCACGTGCGGGAACGCGAGCTTGCGGAAGCGCGCGTCGATCACCTCGAAGCTCGGGGTCAGTTCGATGACCATCGGGTTCTCCTTCTATCCGGTCCGGACCTGCCGCGTCACCGTCGCGAGGACGAGCTGCGTCACGCGGCGCATGAAGCCATAGTCGAGCGTCTCGGGGGTGTCCGTCGGGCGGTGGTAGTTCGGGTTGCGGAACTCCGCCGTGTCGGTCCAGAGCATGGCAGGGATCTTCGCCTTCCAGAACGGCGAGTGATCGCTCCGGTGGAGCACCGGGAGCCACTCCTCGAGGCCGAGGTAGACCTTGAGGCCCACGACCGGCAGCTCGGGCACCAGCGCCTCTGCCTGCTTCGCGGCGAGCTCCACGAGGTGGTTCGACCGGTGGTTCGTGAGCAGCCCGATGAAGTCGCCGACGTCCGGCGCCCCGGCGACTGGGACCGGCATCCGCTGGGATCCCGGCTCGTGGCTCGCGTAGCCGACCATCTCCAGCACGTGCACGGCGGCGATCGGCGCCCCGCCCTGCGATCGATGGCGCGCCACGAACTCGACGCTGCCGAGCAGCCCGTCCTCCTCGCCGTTCCAGGCCACGAAGCCGACCGGCTGGGCCGGCTCGAAGCGCGAGAGCGCCCTGGCGCAGGCGAGCATCGCGGCGATCCCGCTCGCGTTGTCGTCGGCGCCGGGCGTGTCGGGCACGCTGTCGTAGTGCGCCCCGACGAGGATCATCGGGCGATCGACCGCGGCCCGGGGCGTCGCGACCACGTTCCCGAGCTCGCCCTCGATCTCGACGGCGTAGCCCCGCTCCTCCAGCGCGGCGGCGACGTACTGCGCCGCGCGGCGGTTCTCCGCGCGCTGGCGGAACATGTGCCGCGGCCTCGCGAGCGCGACGATCGCGTCGAGCAGCTCCGCCTCGCTGACCGACGCGAGCGCATCGATGAGGCTGCCGTGATCGCCCATGGCCTTCGTGCGTCTCAGCTCCATCGCGGGGTCTCCTCCTGCTACCGGCGGAGTGTAGCCGAGCCCTACCCCTCCCCTCATCCCTCCCCTCACCCCGAGGCTCGGCCGCGGCAAAACGACCTCATCGGTCACCCGAGCGGGTGCACTTCGTACCTCGGAACGCTGATGATCCCCTCGTCGCTCACGAGGCCGCACAGCGCCGGGTCGAGCAGGACGTCGGCCACGCAGCGCTGATCCGACCCGAGGGCCATCAGGCCGCCGACCAGCCGCACCCCGTGGCTGTAGTCGGCGTAGGTGTCCTCGTGCGGCAGCCGCCGCCGGAGCGACGTGTCCAGCGGCTGCCACGGCTTGCCGTCCGCCTTGTAGAAGCCGAAGATCGCCAGCCGGCGCGCGTGGTGGTGCAGCCGGTTGGTCACCACGACGTCCTTCTTGTGTCCAGCGAGCAGCTCGCCGAGCTCGCCGGCCCGGTGCTGCTCGATGGCCAGCTGGTGGTCACGAAAGCGCTCCACCTTGGTGCCGTCCTCGGGATCGAACGGGATGGCCGTCTGCTTCCGCGAGGCGGCATAGATGTCCTTCACGAGCTTCTTCGTCGGCAGCACGCAGCCGCACGCATCCGCGACGCGCTGGGCGGTGACGCCGGTGAGCGGCATGCGCAGGAAATCGGTGTCCGGGCCGATCGCCAGGTAGTCGGCGCACACGTACGCGACGCCCCGCTTTCCGTCGGGCGCCTCGACAGTGACGCGATGGAAGCGGCGCAGGAAGCTGGGCACGTTCCCCCGCAGCACCTCCTGGAGGAAGAGCTCCTCCCGCGCCGCGAGCGACAGGCCCCGGACCTGCTCGTAGAACCTCGTGCCCGTGAGCGCGCCCGGATCGCGCGGCGGCAGCCCGTCGAGGCCCGTCCCGTCGAACACGGGCGCCAGACGCGCGGACCCGGGCTGCGCCTGGCTCGACGCGAAGAACGCCACGGCGCCCCCGGCGTCGTTCGCCCGAGCCGCCGCGACCGGCTCGGGGGTGGCGGTCACCGTGAACCGGAAGCCGCTCTGCGCGAACGTGTAGCTGCGAACGCCGGCCGCGTCGTGGCCCGGGGTCGCCATCGCCGTCGACCCGCTCGCCGCTCCCTGGAGCTCTGCCTGCGGCCCTGCTGCGCGCGCCGCGCCTCCCGCGGCCGCCCCCTGGCCGACGATGCCCAGGAGCGCGCGGCCCAGCGCGCGCGGCAGCTCGAGCGCGCAGGGCGGGCGCGGCAGCGCGCGCTGCATGGCGTCGCGCGTCTCGGGCCCGACCGCGCCGGTCACGGGCAACCCCATCTCCTGCTGGAAGATCCGCGTGGCCGCCTCGGTCTCCTCGCCGAAGTCGCCGTCCGCGCCGGACTGCGGCAGGAGCCCGGCGCGCCACATCAACAGGTGCTGTTGCCAGGCCTTCACCTCGGGCCCCTTGGCGCCGCGCGCGAGCCCGCCGCCGGGCGGCGCGGCGCTGTAGTCGAGGCCCGGGATCCGGCCCGCGTGCGTCCAGCCGCGGTCCAGCGCCGGGAACACGCCGACGCCATGCGCGGTGTCGCGCGCCTCGATGGTGCGGCCGTCGCCCAGGCTCATGGCCACGTGGGCGTGCTCGGGGCGCCCGCCCGTGAACGGGTCTGTCGAGAAGCGGAACAGGAGGGCGCCGCGGGTCGCGATCGCCGTGTCCACCGGCATGAGCAGCCGCGCCGCCTTCACGTGGCGCGCCTGCATCCAGGAGCCGTCAGGCATCGCAGGCTCGACGGCGAGCTGGGCGCAGCCCCACTCGATGAGCTCGGAGCAATCGAACGCGGAGGGGTTGGGATCGGTCAGGCGCACCTCGTGCCCGAAGATGTATCTGTCATCCGCCTGCGAGAGCAGCTTCTGACAGAGCGCGTCGGCCGTGGGCAGCGGCTCGGACGTCACGGACCCGGCCTCGAGCCGGGCGAGGCGCCGCAGATCGCTCACCGTTCCATTGAACAGGTTGGCGTCCACGGTGTTGGTCCGGACGCCCGGCATCACGGCCTTGGCGGTGATCTGCCAGAACGACCACGCAGACCAGGGGTCCCAGGCCCTGAGCGGCTTCCTGTGCGCCCAGTCCGCCCATTCCTTCGGGTTGGCCGGCGGCCTCGCCCGCACCGAGTCGAGGCCATAGGTATAGTTCGCGATCCAGAGCGGGCAGTCGACGAACTCGGAGCTGCCGCCGAGGTGATCGCGCCAGAAGTCGTGGCGGGTATAGAGGATGACCGAGCGGCCCGGGTAGCGCGACTTCACCTCCTGGACGAAGCGGCGGGTCCACACCTGAAGAGCCAGGGTGTCCTGCGACGTCCAGACATGGCCGTTGTTGCCCGCGTGCTGCGTCTCCTCGAGGTCGAGCACGATGTCGAGCTCCCCGGGCTCAAGATCGCCGACCACGCTGCAGAGCTTCTCCGCCTGCTCGGCCGCGTCGAGGCGCGGCAACGCGTAATGATAGTACCCCCGGAGGAGCCCGCAGCGCGCGGCCTCGGCCCGGTTGGTCGCGAACTTCCTGTCGACCCCCTCCGTCCCGAACGTCGCCCGGATGAAGACGAAATCGAGCCGTGAGGCGAACGCGTCCCACTGGATACTTCCCTGGTGGACCGAAACATCGGCTCCGCTCAACATAGGCTCTCACCTCCCCCGCACGCGCGGAGCGCGGCCTCGTGCCCGAGAGCCGTGCCCTGCGTGCGCGCCCTCACGCTCATGTCGCGCCGCCCGGGCGACGTGATCCCCCGGGGTAGTTCAATTGCTATCGCAGGGCGGCGTGTCCGTCGAGCAAGGTCGACGCTGCCAAGACAATACGTCCGTGCGGTCATCGTGGCTGTGGCGACGGCGGGGGCCGGCGATCAGCGCGTGTGTTGGAAGCCGATCTCGGTTGAGGACGACGCGTTCGAGAGCGTGCTTCGGCTGGAGGAGTCAGGTACAGCGACACGCTCGCCAAGTGCAAGGAGAGGGGGAGAGGAGGCCGGGCGGAGGCTTCCGCCGTTCTCCTTTTAGCCTCTATTACTCATTGCGGAGGTCCACTCTCGTCTCACCGTAGCACCTCTTGAGTTCACGATAAGGTGCAAGCCGAAACCCACCGATGACGTCACACCGGAACTGTTGCTTGCCGGCGAGTCATTCTTCTTTGCCTACAGGGCAAGCGATGCGGGCCGCCGCGCAGGGGCAAGGCCCCGCACGGGATGAATCCTCCGCGATTTTTTGCAGTCGAGACCAGAACAAATCGCTCGTAATGAGAACTTGTTTCTTCCCTCACCTTCGCCGATGCGGTCTGCCGTCGGAGGCAGGCGCGTGAGAAAGATGCTGAGAGCCGGGAGAACGACTCTCGGCCGTGATATAGGGATCGCTCCATGTCGAACGGGGCGCCTCATCCATCCACCTTCGAGCTTCGCGCTGGCTCTCTCGCAGCGCGAGACCTCACAGTGCTCGCGTTTCGCGGTCGCGAGTCCATCTCGCGCGGCTACCGGGTCGACATCGACGTTGCCGTGCCGTTCGCCGATCCGGCGGCCTTCGAGCCGCAGATCCTCGAGCAGCCGATGCATCTCGCGCTGCAGGGCGAGGGCGCTCCGCTCCGCGTCTTTCATGGCGTCTGCACCCACGTGGCGTGGAGCGCCGCGCTCGACGACGGCCGGAGCGCGTACCGGCTCCGCCTCGCCTCGCGCCTGTCGCTGCTCGGCAGGCGCCGCGCGAGCCGCATCTTCCAGGACAGGACCGTCGACGAGATCGTCGACCTCGTCCTGGAGGAATGGCGCATCCCCCGCCGCTTCGCGCGGGTCCGCGCCGCTCCGAAGCGCGCCTATTGCGTGCAGTACCGCGAGACCGACCGCGACTTCGTGACGCGCCTGCTCGCGGAGGAAGGGCTCTTCTACTACTTCGAGCACGACCCCGGCGAAGGCGCCGAGCGGATGGTGATCGGCGACGACGCGAGCATCTATCCGCCGATCCCCGGCGCCCCGCGGCTCCTTCACAGGAGCGCGCCGGCAGGGACCGGCGCCCTCACGCCCGGCGAGGACCACGTCCAGCGGTTCGTCGCGGCGCGCTCCGTCCGGCCGACGTCAGCCGTCGTCCGCGACTACGACTTCGAACGTCCGCTGTTCCACCCCTCCTCGTCGGCGAGGACGGCGCAGCTCGACGGCGGCGCGGAGGATGGCCGGTACGAGCACTACGAGCACCATGGCGACTACGAGAAGGTGGAGGTCGCTCGCGAGGACGCCGCAATCCGGCTGGAACAGCTGCGCCGGAAGGCCGTTGTCGCCCGCGGGGAGAGCGCTTGCCGGCGGCTCGTGCCCGGCCACCGCTTCTTCCTGGAAGAGCACGACGTGGCGGCGTACGACCGGGGCTGGGTCGTGACGCGCGTCGACCACGAGGGCGAGGCGCCGCAGGTCTCGGGCGCTTCGCCCACCTACCGCGCGCGCTTCGCCTGCGCGCCGGACACGGTTTGCGTAAGGCCGCGCCCCGCGCCGCGGCGCATCCAGCAGGTCGTCGAGACCGCGACCGTCGTGGGCCCGCCGGGCGAGGAGGTGCACACTGACGCCATCGGGCGCATCAAGGTCCAGTTTCACTGGGATCGCGAGGGTCAGGGGGACGACCGGAGCTCGTGCTGGATCCGCCACGCCGAGCTCTGGGCCGGGCGCGGCTTCGGCACCCAGTTCGTCCCGCGCGTCGGCATGGAGGTGGTCGTCTCGTTCCTCGGGGGCGATGTCGATCGCCCGATCGTCACCGGCTGTGTCGCCAACGCGGTGAACCGCGCGCCATTCCAGCTCCCGGAGGCCAGGACCCGGAGCGGCGTGAAGACGCGGAGCAGCCCCAACGGCGGCGGCCACAACGAGCTCAGCTTCGAGGACCGGAAGGGCGGCGAGCTCGTCCACCTGCGCGCCGAGCGCGAGCTCGACGTCCGCGTCGGGACCGATCAGCGGGTCGGTGTCGGCGGCGACCGCTCCGTCATGGTGGCCAGCCGCGACGCGCTCGACACGGGCGATCGGCTCACGAAGGTTCGTCGCGACGACGACCTCGAGGTCGAGGGCCGGAGGAGCGTCCGCGTCTTCGGCGAGAGCGAGGAGCACGTGCTCGGGAGCCGCGCGCTGCGCGTCGAGGGGATCGACAAGACGAGCCTCCTCGGCGGCTCGGTGCTCACCGTCGAGGGTCCGTCCATCCTCCGCGTCACGGGCGAGTACAGCATCGATGTCGGCACGGGCGACGAAGCGGGCGCGGCGCAGATCAACGTCTCGGGCTCGCTGGTGCTCGGCGGCTCGAAGTCGCTGCGCCTCATGACGCAGGGGAGCCTCACCCTCTCCGCGGGCGAGAGCTCCCTCGAGATCAGCCCGGAGGGGATCCGGATCATGGCCGGCCGGGTGGAGATCGCCGGCACGCAGGCGCTTTCGCTGGCGGGCAAGGGACCGACCCTGTCGCTCGGGGAAGAGGCGGAGCTCGCCGCCAAGAAGATCCGCATGCTCTCCACCGACGCGGCCCTGGAGCTCGACGAGGACGCCGCGCTGTGGGGCAAGCTGGTGAAGCTGAACTGCTCGCGCGACGAACCGCCGCTCGGCGGCGACGAGGACGAGGAGAAGACGAAGCCGTTCAAGGTGCAGCTCACGGACGAGGAGCTCGAGCCGTATGCGGGCAAGCGCTACCAGCTCGTCGCCGAGGGCCGGCTGTTCGAGGGCGAGACGGACGTGGACGGGGCGATCGCGGTGGAGATCCCGGAGACGGCGGAGCTCGTCGAGATCACGATGTGGCCAGGGAAGTACCCGACGGGCCCACGGAAGAAGTGGACCGTGCGCGTCGCCGCGCTGCCCGAGGCGACGACGGTGGAAGGGGCGCTGCGACGGCTGAAGAACCTCGGCTACTATGAGGGGGCGATCAAGGAGGATCCTCCGGCGGACAAGGGGTTCCGGGCGGCGCTCGCGTGGTTCCAGAAGGACCACGAGCTCGGAGAATCAGGGGAGCTCGACGCGCAGACGGCGGGCGAGCTCGCGCGCGTACACGGCAGCTGAGGAGATCGAGATGGCCGACGGGAACCAGGGCGGTGGTGGGCCGGCGCAAGCGCCGGCTGGGGATTTCCTGACGAAGCTCTCCGAGGCGTACCCCTACGGGGACGAGCCGCCGCGGCTGACGGTCGCGATCAACGACATGGCCGCGGGGGCGCCGGACGGCACCGTGTTCGGCGACGACGGGGTACGACCGGTGAGCCACGAGGTGCCGGAGGGCGCGCTCTCCCGGCCGGAGACGATCGGCGATGTCCTCGCGTGGATCGACCAGCGGATCCGCGTCTTTCCGATGGATCAGGTGTGGCTCACGCAGGCAGGGCCGCTGATGAACTGGTGCGCTGACCCGAAGGAGGAGCAGTGGGCCCAGGCGGTCACGGAGATCCTCTTCGGCGCCACGTATGGCAACCTCGGAGGCTCCTACGACATGGGGACGAGGAAGGGCGTGGCGGGGTTCCCCGTTTCGGAGAACTGGGAGACGTACATCTTCAGCCGGATCCAGCGGCGGTACCGGAGCACGCTCACGCGGGAGTCGAAGAGGTACAAGGTCACGTATGGGCATTACAACATCGAGTCCTGGTTGACACCAGAACCGATTCGCGACGACCTGGAGACCGCTCAGCCGCAGGGAGAAGCATCGAGCCCCCCCGACGGCTCAGCGCCCCCCGACGACTCGCTGCGGGTCAAAGACGAGGAGGCGCCGGTCGTGGGCCCGATGAAGGACGGCAGGCTGCTCGAGGACCCGATGGCGCCTCGTTGGAAAGAGCAGAAGAACGATGATCCGGCCGTGCCGATCGTCGTCGCCTGCCAGCACCTTGCGACCTACGGAGCGCTGACGCGTGGCTTTCGCATCGAGCACCTGGACAGCATCGGCTACGCAGCCCAGTTCGCGACCGGAAGCTTCGCCATCTTCTCAGGAAAGCCTGCGGGCCCCGCCGATGAGCCGCCCCCGCAGGGCGGGCGCTGGTACACCCTCCATTCCGCTGCTACGGACAAGGCGAGCGCGGGGCCGGATGCAGGAGCATCGTCTCCGCCCGTCGCATACGAGGACCTGCTCACGGTCGAGCGCGCCAGGCAGCTCTCGCCGCCGCTCGCTCCAGGGACCATCTTCGTGTTCGATCCCGACGCCGGAGCTCAGAAGGTCACGCTCTATCTGAGCAGGTACGAGGATGAATGCATTCGTGAAAAGATCCTCCTGAAGCACTTCGCAGCACGCAAGACGCCCGGAGCACAGCAGGTCGAGAGCGCATATTCGCAGAAAGACAGGGTCGCCCCCGACTACCAGCAAGAGCTGGATCTCGCCAGGCCGAAGGAAGATCCCGGGCTTCTCAGGGACATCCGGATCCTCGAGAAAGCTGGACAGACGGTGCTTGCGGAGCAAAAGCGCGCTCAGATGCAAGAGAAGCTGAACAAAGGCCTCGCCGAATGGGAGCATCAGAAGGCGCTGGCGCTCGACACCAGAACGAAGGCCATCGTCATCGATCTCAAGAAGCAGCTCGACGGTTCGCATATCCACTACGTGCTCCGGGTGCACAAGGACAAACCGCTCGTGCAGCTCATGGACACCGGCAACGGCTCCAATTTCTGGGCGAAGATCAAGGGGGAGAGCCGGGAGAGCCCGGGGCGGGGAGCGCTCGTCGAGTTCATGCAGGTCGGCATCGTCGACGGAGGCGCACAGAACAAGGTCGGCCCAGGGCAGATGCTCGGCTTCTGCGGCATGGGCGTCACGCCGCCTCCTCCCGAAGATCTCGGCGAGATGGCCGCCTTCATCAAGAAGGCGCGTCCGATCGGCCTGTTCCGCCTTGTCCTGACGCTGCGGCCCAGCAAGGCGGTGATGATACCGGACGACGTGCTCTACGTGAGCCGGCTCGCACGCATGTACGGCGGCTCCCTGGAGCAGAACTACACCATCGCGCAGATGCTCTGGGGGATCAGGAACACCCCCGGCTTCACGAACCTGCAGCCGTGGGTCATCTTCTTCATGCCGCACGGGGTCCTCGCCCGGTCGATGTGGGCACACGGCGGGCGCGAGATGACGCTGAGCATGTTCATGTCTGAAGTCGCACCCAAGTACAAGAATCAGCTCGGCGATCCTGCAAACCTGATATTGTACAAGCACTACTTCCCCGCCGTGGTGCTCACGAACAGCGGGCGGCAGCAAGCGGACTACGCGGGCAAGGCGCACTTCCAATGCCGATGGAAGTACATGTCAGGTGGCTCAGGCGGGCCAGAACAGAGCGCCGCCTGGCCCAAGGCGATCGAGAACAAGCTCAAGGAGACCGCCTGGAATGGCATCTATTGGCATCCAAGGTTCGGCACCGGGGCAGCGGCCAGGGAGCGAATCGACGCGCTCACGCCCTCGATGTTCCTGGACGGGGCGCCCTCGCTCACAGGAGACGGCGATGCTCAAGCGTCTGCCTGACGGTTCGGCCTTCGTCGCGGCGGCTCTCTCGGTGCTGCTGACCGGATGCGGCGCATCGAGCGCGCCGTCGAGGGACCCCGGGGCGCGGCAGGTCGTCGCGCTGCCGCCGCCGGCCCAGAGCGCTGCGCCGCTCGAGCCGGCGAAGGGTCCGGACATCGTGCTCTTCTCCTTGCCGCCGGCGGAGGATCCCTCGGCGGACCTTCTGCGCTGCGAGCGGGGGGACATGGAGGGTTGCCGCGCTGCGGGCTGGCTATTCCTCCACGGCTTCGGCGTGGCGGAGGATGCGTCGCGCGCGGATGATCTCTATACGAAAGCATGCAAAGGCAAGAACACCAATGCGTGCATGCAGTTCGCCGTGGAGTACTACCATGTTCACGACTGGCCGATCAAAGCGACGGCAAAGCTGGTGGAGGCTGTTCACCACAAGATGGCCTGTGATCACGGCGAACAGCAGGGCTGCCTGGCCCTCGCCCTGGATGTGCTCCGTCATCCGGAGGAGCTGAGCATTTTTCAGGGCACCGTGGGCAAGACTGCACAGAAGACCGCGGAGGACGCCTGCGCGGCGTCCCACATCGCCGCGTGCTCGACGCTGATGGAAGTGGCCCAGCGGAGCGGAGACAAAGCCCGCGCGGAGACCTTGGCGATGACGCTCCGCACGATGTGCGGCGCGGGCGAGATGGGCGCGTGCTGGCCCGTGCTTCGCTACCCCTGGTCGGACAGGACGCCGGCCGAGCGGAAGAGCTACACGAAGGAGCTCGGCCGCAAACTCTGCAGGTTCTCCCAGGCCGAGTGCCGCGCCGGCCGGGGAGCCTGCTCGCTCGCGATGGGCTGTGTCGATGAAGACGGCTTTGAACCGCAAGGACCGGAAGCCGTGGCGGAGTTCACCTACCGTGCGTGCGCCGTCAGCCGCGACTTCAAGCGGTGCGAGGAGCTCGCGGAGTTGTTCGAGCGCGGCAAGGGCGTGCCCAAGGACCCGGAGAAGGCGAGCTTCTTCGACATGGCCGCCTGCCAGCACGGCCGCGACCTGGCGTGCGTTCGCATGGCGGGGCGTATCCGGAAGCAGGGGAGTGGACCCGAGGTCGACAAGAAGCTCTTCGAGGTCACGAAGCTGGGCTGCCGCATCGACAACCGCGACGTCGGTTGGCTGATGAGCTGCGAGCGGCTCGCGGAGATGTACGAGACCGGCCGCGGGACGCAGAAGGACGTCGAGAAGGCGGTGGAGCTCTTCACGGCGGTGTGCCCCTATCGAGAAGAGTCGTGCGACAACCTGCGCCGCCTGAAGAGGCCCGTCCCGCCCGACGCGGACGCGCCGTGACGAGGAGAGCCAACGTGAGCGAAAAGGACGGGAGCGTCATGCGGCTTGAGCGGTATGCCGAGGTCCTGGCCCATGTGGTCTATTTCCGCGGCGCGGACCTCTACGAGGTGCTCGCGCGCCTCGGCGTCGCGCCGGCGGACTGGGAGCGGGCCGACGCCGAGCATACGGCGGAGCTCGCGCTCTCGGCGAAGCGCAATCAGGGCATCCAGGCGCTCCGCTTCAGCTCGGCCTTCGCGAGGACCCGGCGCAGCCTCGAGGCGAAGCGGCCGTCGCTCGCGTCGCTCGGGCCGATGCAGCGCCCGGGTGCGGAGGGCGCCGCGCCGGTGCCCGCCCCACCGCCTCCAGCTCCAGCGCCGCCGGCGCTCGCGCCCCCTCAGGGGCCGGCGTTCGTCTCGCCTCGTTCGCCAACCGAACGCAACGAGGTCTCGCCCTGGGCTGCCAACGCGCACGCCCGGCCCGCCAGCGACGGTAGCCGCCCCCCGGCGCCACCCCGCTCCGAGGGGGTCGCAACGCCGCCAGGTCCACCAGCGCCCCTCCGGCGCGGCGGCCCGCCGAGCCCACTGGAAGGGGCGGCCATCCCGCAGGGCACGGCCGACATCAAGGAGTTCGTTCCGCGACGCGACATGCCGTTCCAGCCCGGCCAGGCGCGGGCCGGCGGGCAGAGCGTACCGGAGGGAAAGCGGCTCCAGCGGTTCGACCCGCAGACGGGCAAGCCCCTCGATCCACCCCTCGGGGTGGACGCACCGAAGCCGGGTGACGAGGGGAGCGGCTGACGCCGATCGACGCCCGCGCGCCCGACAGGAGCAACATCGCCCGATGGCCCGAGCAGCACGACGAGCGTGGCGCCTTCACCTGTCCTGAAGGACGCAGACAGCTGCCGGAGTGCCGTCGGTCCGACCGAGTCCACTCGAGCAGGAGACACGCGCGGTACATCGCCCCGGTAACCAGCGCAGGAGAGCACGGAGGAACATGCGATCACGATCCCCCAGGCCAGGAAAGCCAGCGGCGAAGCAGGGCGACAGGATCGTCGGCATCGACACGCATGTGCTGATGGTCCCGTCGCCGGGAGGGCCTGTGCCCACGCCGACGCCGATGCCGTTCAGCGGGAACCTGTCCGGCGATCTGAGCGCAGACGTTCTCGTCGAGGGCAAGCCAGCAGCGATCCAGGGCAGCACCGCGACGAACACGCCCGCGCATGTGCCCGCAGGGGGCACCTTCCAGCGTCCTCCGTCAAACCAGGCCAGGGTGCATACGGGCAGCAAGACGGTGCTCATCAACAACAAGCCCGCCGCGCACCTCGGAGATCCGGCGCTGACCTGCAACGACCCGGCGGATGCCCCGAATGGGAGCGTGATCGCCGCCGGGACGGTGCTGGTCGGCGACTAGGGACCAAGAGGATGGCGACAGCCACGAGGCCAGCAGCGGGGGCGCAGGAAGCGAGCGAAGGGATCTCGCTGGCGCAGTATGCGGCCGTCAGGGCGGCGGTGGCGGAGGGGTTCCCGCTCGCAGACGTGCTCACGGTCGAGGGGCTCAAGCCACGTACGTTCGCGCGGGCCGATCTCGCCTGGAAGCAGCGGCTGGCCGCGGAGCTGGAGCTGCTCGCGGCGTACGAGCAGGAGCTGGCGCAGGCGGAGGACTGGCTGGATCGGCAGGTCCAGCCGCTCACGGAGGACCCGACCGCCTGGGTGAGCTTTCTTGCGGCCTTCGCGGCGCACCCGGCTCCGTTCGATCTGCTGCAGGAGCACGACCTGGGCATGAACGACGTTGCGCGGCTCCGCCGCCGATGGGCGCGGCGCGCGGCAGAGAACGCGAAGGTCGGCGAACTCCTCGAGGAGCTGCACGCGAAGCCCGGGAAGCTAGGGCCGCTCCGGATCGCCCCTCGGGTGCTGCGACCGTCGAGGGTAGCCGAGGCGCGGAGATCGGCGAAGGGGCCTGCCGACGAACATTCTGCTGCGGCACCGCTCGGAGAGCCCGGGCTGGGCCTGGCCGAGTACGCTGCGCTCTGCGCGGAGCTCGATGCGCTGCCGGAGCAACGCGAACGGGTGCTGCGGCGCCACGGCCTGGCCGATGAGGAGCAGCGTGCCGGTCTGGATCGGCGGTGGCAGGCAGCGCTCCAGCGTGACGCGGCGCTGGCGAAGGACTTCGAGCGGCTCCAGGCGCATCACGCGCGTCGGCTGGAGATGCTCCTCGCCCGAGCGCGGGAGGCTGGCCATGTCGAGCGCTCGCCAGCATCTACCGCCGCCTCAGTTGCGCCTGCCGCGCCGTCCGACGAGGCGCTCGTCGGTCCTGCGGCGTCGGCCATGACCCTGGCGGCGCTCCAGGGCACGGGGCCCCTGCTGGATGTCCCCCGAGACGCGGTGCTCCCCTTCGTGCCCGTGCAAGGCGAGCTCGCGACCGCGACGGCCGAGCCGAAGCCTCCTCGCGCTGCGGAGTCGCCCACCGGCACCGCCGCCGTGCCCGACATTCCGCGAGGGCCGGAGCTGCCGTTCCCTCAACCCGGTGCGGCGATGACGGTGAAGCGTCCGCCTCCTGTGATCGCGGAAACCGCACCGCTCTCGGACATTCCCCGCGGCCCCGCGCTCCCGTTCACGACCGGAGCATCCACGAGGCGTACCGGCGCTCTGGCGGCATCGAGGCCCGCTCCTCACGCGGCAGCAGACCTCCGGGAGACGTCGCTGCACGTCGCGATCCCCCGTGAGCTGCTGGCGCAAACCGCGTCCTCGCCGGCCGCTGTGACCGGAGCGGCCGCCCAGACCTCCAAGGCATCGCCGCCTTCCACGCCGTCGAGCACGGCCGGGGAGGGCGGTATGGCGCCCCTCCCAGGGTCGCTGGAGACAATCCTGCCGCTCGCGCAGTACGCCGCGCTCTGCGCGGAGCTGGCCCTGTCCCCCGCCATGGCCAAGTCGATCTTCCAGCGCTACGGCCTGGGTTCCGGCGAGGTCCGGTCAGTGGTCGATGCGGCATGGAAAGAGCGGCTTCGCGGGTCCCCGGCGGAGTACGCGAGGTGGCAGGACTTGGTCCAGCGCTACTACGCGCATTTCGCCAGGCGAGGCGCGCCCGCGCGGTGAACCGTCTCGATCTCGAGGAACGCTCGTGCGATCGGTTTTTGGCAAGGCACAGGGACGCGCGCCCCATGCACTCACTGCTACGGCCGGCGCGCAAGCCACCGGCGGACCGCGAGAACCGCCTCACGCGGCGGATCCACGGGTGGCTGACCGCTAGGACCAACCTTCCCGGCGCCGCCCTCCAGGCCGTCACCCCTCGCCCGCCGTGTCAACCGCTGCCGCAAGCACGAGCGCCCACCCCGTGTCGATCCACCGCGTCGCCGCCCGCGGCGTCCCCTCGAGATAGCGCAGCCGGTTGACCCGCTGCTCGTCCAGCAGTCCGCCATTCTTCCTGACGTCGTCGCTCGCGACGATCACCCACGCGAGATCGGTCAGCGACACCGTTCGCTCTGCAAAGCCGTCCGGCCCACCGTCGATGCGCAGCCCGCCGCCGTCGGCCTGGCCGACGATCCGGCAGCGCCTGCCGTCCCGCTCCACGAATGCGCCCGCGCCGGGCCGCCGGAGTAGCTCCTCCACGAGCACCCGCGCGCGCTCGCGGCTCCCCGCCGGCAGCGATCGGGACACCGCGCGGCCTGATCCCAGGGCGCGGTACGCGGCATGGTCGATCTCCGGACAGGCCCACAGCCCCTCCTCATCGAGGTAACGGGCCACGCCAAGGTATCGCCAGCCGGGCTCGCCGGGCGACCGCGCGAGCACGAAGGCCGTCTCCCCAGGGCGGCGGTCCTGGGCTGGCACCGGCGAGCGAACGCGATCGGGCGCGACCAGCGCTCCTGGTGTCTCCAGACAGAAGAAGAGGTGACCGCCGACACGGCCGGTCCGCGGCGGCTCCTCCAGCCCGAACGCGCGGGCTACGGCCTCGTCGTCCTCGAAGCGCTCACCGGCGCTCGGGCCGATGTCCTCGGGGCGGACCACCTCGACCAGGAGCGCGATAGGCACCGTCGCGGCCGTGGCCTCGTACGAAGGTGCATCCGGATTGTCCGAGCGGAGCCGCCAGCCCGACCGATCGCGCACGATCCGCTTGATCTGGTAGGCAAACCCCAGATCGCGATCGGGTATCTGAAGCAGCGCCACCTTGCCGTCCAGCGCATCGTACGAGGCGCCGCGCGCAAACTTCATGATCAGCCAGTCCCCATCGCGGATCGGACGCTTCCCGCCATCCATCGAGTCGCCCGCAGCGCGCGCCGCAAAGAGCCCATCGCCGTGTGCAGCCGCGATCGGGAGCCGCACCGTCTCGGCCTCGGGAGAGAGCTCCGTCGGCAAGCCGGCGGCGCCCGCCGCCGCGCGCAGATCGGGGAAAGCGACCAGCGCGCCGCGCGGCGCCGTGGACACCCCTTCGGGGCTCTCCGGCTCGACCCATAGCCCATCGGGTGAGCGGACGAAGCGGACGTGGAACGCCGTTCCAGGCCGGCCAGCAGCGAGGCCGAACCAGCGGCGCAACAGATCCGGGAGCTCGTTGCGCTGCGAGCCCACGCGGTGCGCGACGTTGCAGAACTCCTTCATGAAGCGGAAACGCCACACCTCGCCGTCCGGAAGGCGGACGTCGACGTTCCCTGAAGGGCGGTCGGGGCGGGCTGCGCGCGAGGGCAGCTTGAGGATGGGGTCGCGCTTGTTCCACAGCACCTTGGCCGAGAACGACGCGCCTGAGCCGTCCTCGCGGCGACGCGCGCGGTACATGGCGAGGCGGCAATCGACGAGCTCCCGCGTCATCGCGGCGAAGGCCTCCTCGTCGCCTGGAGGACTGGAGATCTTCGAGACGAAGCGGTCCCCATCGAGCACGAACCAGCGGCGGCCTCGCGCGCCCGTCCACGCGGCGATGGGGTTCTCCTTCCAGTAGCTGACGAAGCGCGGCTCGTCGAACCGCTGGCCACCGCCCAGCTCGGCCACGCCGTCGAGATCTCGCCAGAGCTCCGGAGAGCGAGCGAGGATGGATTGGCTCCTGCGCGCGAGCTCGACGATCGAGATCCCGTCGAAGAGCGCACCCGCCTCGAGCAGCGCTTCGAGCGTGACCATCTTATAACACTTGCTCATCGCGGTGATCTCGAGCTCCCGGAGCCACGCGCCGGCGGCGCGAAGGACCCTGAGCTCCGGCGGGCTCAGATCGCCTTCGGAAGCCACGAAATCGAACCAGCCCTGGTGAGCCGGTCGCAGCGTGGCAGGCCGATAGCCCATCCGGAACAGCTCGCCGGCCGTCGGGCGCTCGCCGCGCGCGTCGCGGCGATCCCGGTACGCGCGCTCTACCTCGCTCTTCCCGCGGGCAGGAAGCAGGCTGAGCAAGAGATCTTTGGCCTCGAGATCGAGGTCCACCGTGCAGCCCGGCGGCAGGCGCGCCGCGCGGATTCCGCCGAGGAAATCGCGCAGATCGGACGGCTCGGAGCCGAGCGAGACCAGCGTCCGCACGCGGTCGAGGAACACGCGGTGATTGCCCACGAAGTCGAGCACGGTGAGGCGCGCCTTCCCGTCCGCGACGCGCAGGCCGCGGCCGAGCTGCTGCAAGAAGACGACAGGAGACTCCGTGGGACGGAGCATCACCACGCGATCGACGTTCGGCAGATCGATGCCCTCGTTGAAGAGGTCGACAGCGCACAGCGCGTCGAGCTTGCCATCAACGAGGTCCGCCAGCGCCTCCTCGCGCGGCGCCGACTCCGGACCAGAATGGACCGCGGCGATGCGAACACCTCGTGTGGCGAGGAAGTCGCACGCATGGTGCGCGTGCCGGATCGAGCAGCAGAACACGAGCGTGCGCTCCCCCGGGTGCTCCTGCCACGCGCGCCACATCTGCTCGAGGCGCCCATCCGTGTCGATAGCTTTCTCCAGCTCTCCTGTATCGAATCTCCGGTTCTGGAAGGTGACAGCGCTGTAATCGGTCTCGTCCCTGAGGCCGAAATACGCAAAGGGGACGAGCAAGCTCCGCTCGATGCCGGCGCCGATGTCCGCCCGGTAGGCGACGTGATCGTCGAAGAGCCCGACGACATCCGCGCCGTCGGCGCGCTCGGGCGTGGCGGTCAGGCCGAGCAAGAAGCCCGGCTCGATCCGGTCCAGGATGGCGCGGTAGCTCGGTGCGGTGCCGTGATGGACCTCGTCGACGATGGCGTAGTCGAAGCTCCCCGGGGCGAGGCGCGCGAGGTGGTCGGGGCGGGACAGCTTCTGCACCGAGGCGAAGACCACATCGCCGGCCAGCTCACCGGCGCTCCCGGCGCACCAGCCGAAGCGCGCGGTGTGCTCTCGCAGGAGGCGGCGGAAGGTCCGGGCGGCCTGGACGAGGAGCTCCTCGCGGTGGGCGAGCACGAGGACGCGCGGACGGCGGCCGTGGTGCTCGGCCCAGGCCTCGACGTCGAGCGCGGCGAGGTACGTCTTGCCGAGGCCGGTGGCGAGCACCACGAGCGCGCGGCGGCGCCCCTCCTCCGCGCGGCTCCGCTGCAATGCGGCGAGCGCCTCGCGCTGGATGGGGTGCGGAGGAGGCGGGGGATCGATGGGCTCGGCGTCCTCCTCACCCGGCGGCAGGCCCACCGCGACCTGCCGCGCGCGACGAGCGTAGCTCTCGACCCAGTCGGCCGTGAGCGGCCGGGCGCGGGACCACCAGCGCTCGAAGGCGCTGGCGGCGGCACGGTAGGCGTCCGGATCGCGGTGGCGGTCGACGCGGAGGTTCCACTCGATGCCGTGACCGAGCGCGGCGCGGGAGATGTTGCTCGATCCGACGAACGCGGCGCCGAAGCCCGGGCCCTCGAAGCGCCACGACTTGGGGTGGAACGAGCGGATCTTGCCGGTGAGCGCGTCGACCTCGACCACGCGCGCCTCGAAGCTGCCCCGGGTGCCTTCGGCGCCCGCCAGCGCGGCGTTGCCGCCGGCCCAGTCGAGCAGCTCGGCGAGCGCCGTGGCCTGGGTGATGTGGAGGTAATCGCCGGTGACGAGCCGGACGCGAGCGCCGCGCGCGAGGGCCGCGAACACGTGGCTCTCCAGGACGTCGAGACCGCTCTCCTGGACGAAGGCCGAGAGGATGGCCACGTCGGTTGCGCGCGCGAAGACCGGCGCGAGGTGGCGCAGGAAGGGGTCCTCGGCGCCGCCAGTCGCGAGGGGCGGGGCTCGTCCGGCGAGGTAGTTCCCCCGGCCCGGGATGACGTGGCGCACGCCGCCGCGCGGGTCGTCCACGTCGCCGCGGAAGCGCGGGATCACGTGGACGTGCAGGTGCATCACGGTCTGCCCTGCGGCCTCGCCGGCGTTGATCCCGACGTTGTAGCCATCCGGGTGGAGCTCGGCGTCGAGGTCCCGCTTGACCGTGTCGACCAGCTCGAAGATCGCGGCGCGCTCCTCGGTGGTGGCGTCGAACCAGGTCGGGATGAGGCGGCGTGGGACGACGAGCGTGTGGCCGGGGCTGACCGGGAAGCGGTCGCGCAGCGCGAACGCGAGCGCGTTACTCGCCACCCATGCGGACTCGGGGGCCTCGAGGAACGGGGAAGTCACCGGTGGGCCGATGGTACTTCAGGAGCGGGCGCGAGGTGTCTTCTGGTCGCCGTCACGTGCAACTTCCCGAGGAGTTCGATCGTGGCTACGCTGGCGCCCGTGCATATCGACGTGGAGGGTCCTTCCGAGCTCACCCGACTCCGCCTCCCGGAGGGGGGTCGCTCGACGGCTGCAAGCGCTTGGTGGCAAGCAGGATCGCGGGAAACAGCTGCCGCCGAACAATGCCGAACGGCTCGTCGACCTCGCCGAGCCGCTCGCGTTTCACCCTGCGGATGACATGCTCGGTCATCTTGAGCATGCGGGCCGCCCGATCCATTGTTAGGCATCCACCGTCGTTATGTGCCAACAAGCTCCTCGCCGGCGCCGACAACAACCTCCAAGACGCCGATGACCATCACGAGGCGGCGTGCGGCGCGCGCCTGAGGGATGGCCAGCGCGCTCCTTGATCGCAGCCGACCGCACCCGCGATGGCTGTCAAGGGGCCTGCTCGGCGAACCATCAGCTAACCTGAGCGTCAATACACGGCGTCCCGGGCTGGCTGCCCGCGGAACTGGCAAAAAACGAGTAATTGGGGGCGCTTGCCCGCCGGCGCCGACCCGGACTCTTAATCCATTGGCTGAAGGTTCAAGTCCTTCACGGCCCACCAATGAAACATTGAGGGTCTCGTGATCCTCATCAAGACCGAGCTGCTCCGCTCGACGATTCGTCAAGCGGAGCAGCTCGGTCGGCAATGTCGGAAACGCTGTGGCGCGAAGCCATCGCGCACCTGCGTGGCCTCGCGGATGTAGCCCTCCGTCGTCGTGAACGACTTGTGGCCGGCCCGGCTCTTGAGCTTGAGCGGGGGAGCCGCTGCTGCGGTCCATGCCGAGAAGAACCCGCCCTTCGCCTTGGGACAGGGTTGACGCTCATGATGGTTGCTGCTCGATCACGCAGGATGGTTGCTGGTCATCGCGAGGGTCAGCAGGCAGATACGCCCCTGGACATGGCGTCGCCCCGATGGCGAGGACGCGCGGCGGCCTGGGCGCCGCCGTAGCTCGGCTTACCACCCGAGTTGCGACATAGGCGCTCCCTTGAAATAGCTCCCCATCAGCGAGCGCCGGGCCAGTTGGTGTCCGTGGTCGTCCAGAAGCTCGAACGTCCAGCGGACGGGCAGCTGCCGGCCGGAATCGAGCACGAAGGATGAGGCGAAATCGTCGTCCAGAACGCTCACCGGAAAGCGGATCTGGCCCCCGTCGGCGTGCTCGTCCTTCGCCGGGACGAAGCGGTGCGAGCGACCGTCGATCAGGGATCCATCCGGGTGAGAGAGCCTGACGCGCCAGCGAGTTGGGACGTTCCTCCGCCCGTTCACCACAAAGTCGACGCGCATCGACAGCCCGGGCAGGAATGCGAAGTTGGTGATCGTCGCGGTGCCCACTGCACGCTCCACTTGGCTGCGGACGAGGGGGAAGTCGCCGAGGTGGCCCAGGAACTGCGGCTGCTGGATGTGAAGCGGCACGATGCCCGATCCCGGGCGCTTCCAGTTTTTCGTCTGCTGCTCCTGCATGAAGGCGCATGCGTTCACGAAGGCCTGGAGGTCGGAAATGAGCTTCGGAGAGCCAGCAGGGAGGTCCGCCTCGGCATGGTGGAACGCGTGCAGGAGCGCCGCCGTAAAGAAGCCGTTCTTCGCGTTGGGGCTCTCGCGCGAGAGCGTCTCGGCGCTGGTGGCGAAGAGCATCCGCATCCCGGGATGCGCTTCCGATAGCACCCGGAGCCAGGTGAGGTCTTCGTCTATGCCTCCAAGGCCGGCGACGTCGGCCGGCGACACGAAGCGCCCATATGCCGCCGCGTGACAGGTGTCGAGGATGGTCATCATCGCGCGCGCCCGAATGATTCGGACGTAGTCGGCGAGCTCATCGTAGTGCAACAGGCCGTCGGCCAGGAGAATCCCTTCCTCGCTTCCATGGCCGGAGAAGTAGAGAAGGAGGTGCTCCGGCGGCTGCCATGCGAGCGCATTCAGCGCAGCGATCATCTCGGCGCGGGTTGCCCTCGCGCCGAGAAGGCACTTACCGCCCACTCGCGGAGGGCCGAGCGCCCCGGAGAGGACGCGGAAGATGTCGATGGCATCCTTCTCCGCGAAGCGGAGGAGGTCTGCGCCGGGACCGTAGTTCACACCGATGGACAGGACGTAGTACATCAGAGCCTCCTGGAGGTGCAGGACCGCGCGGCGTCTCTACCGCCCGGCGGGTTGAGATAGGCGCTAGCGTCCATGCCCCGATGCTGAGGGCAATGGAGGTCGCGTGCGCGCGCTTCTTCGATTCGGAAAGCTGTGGGAGCTCGCTTTATCCTGCGTGCCCCTGTTTTCTCCTTCGTGTGCTGGGCCCGCCTTTCGCAGCCTTCTTCTGCGAGGTGCTCGGCGTCCTCGCGCCGGAGCTTTGTCCACCAGCGCCAGGGTCGCTCACGAGGTATGTCGCCACCGATGCGACGGCGGCGACGCCCGCGAGCATGGCGGCGATGTGGCCGGTGCGTTTTCCCTCTCCCACGGCTCCGACGAGCTCTCGCACCTGGGTCTGGAGCCGCGCGACGTCGGCCACGGCGCGTTCAAGGGCCTCCCGGTAGCGCCGTGCATCGTGCTCGTTGCGCTCGGCGGCGTGGCGCGCATCGTCGCGCTCCCGTTCGACGGAGCCGAGCGCCCCTTCTGCCCTCTGCCGACGCTCTCGCTCGCCGCGGAGTGCTTCCTCCGTCTCGCGCAAGCGCGCGGCGAGATTGTTCGCGTTGCGCTCGAACTCAATCACTTGACGAATTGCCGCGTTGTAGTGCTCCCGAGAGACGAGGCCCTGCGCCTCCTTGACGCGCTCTACCGCATCGGTGCCCGCTACGAGTTGATCGAGGGTCACGCCGAGCACCGGTGCGAGCAGCTGGAGCGTGTCGGGCGTGGGGTTCCGGTCGCCTGTCAGGATGCGGTGGACCGTCGAGCGCGGCACCCCTGCCTTGTCCGCGAGCCACGCCGGTGATTGCCCGAGGCCGTCGAGCTGAAACTTGATACGGTGGCCAATGGGCTCCGGCGGCGAGCTGGGGGGAGGAACATCCACGGGACGAAGGTACGACCACCATGGCAACGGCACAAGGGGGGTCGCGTTGCCAGGGGCGTTGCCACGGGCAACGAGCGCACCCCGTGGTCACATTGTAATGTAATTTCATGTAATTGGCTGCACTCGGAAGACCGTCACGCGGGCATCTCCGACACGTCCAGGGAGCGCAGGACGCGGCGCCTCGCCCAGGCCGGGAACCCAGGTGCGAGCCGGACATCGAGGCGCCGCTTTCAGCTGGCTACCCGACCTCAAACGCCCCACGCGAGATGGCCAAGCGATCTTCCGCGTAGGCGGCGGCCCATAGCGGGTCCGG
Organism: Sorangium sp. So ce117; assembly: GCF_051524395.1. Classification (NCBI taxonomy): domain Bacteria; kingdom Pseudomonadati; phylum Myxococcota; order Polyangiales; family Polyangiaceae; genus Sorangium; species Sorangium sp. So ce117. Next base: position 11,688,735 of record NZ_CP150309.1, on the reverse strand, counting down.
CAGCGCCCAATCGAACTTGTCGGCGCCGCACTGTCGCGCAGCGAGCTCGCGGTCGGCGCGTGCCGCAAGGAGCCGAGGGTCCGGCGTCCGTTCCTGCAAACCGCGCAGTACTTCCCGTGTCTGTTCGACAGGCGCCTTCACGTCCAGGCCAACTTGCTCGTCCTGAACCTCGAGACCGGCCTCGCGCAGCGCGAGGAACACAGTGCGCTGAACCCTCGTGCCCGCCCACAAGAAGATGCGTGACCGTCCTGCTGGGGGCACGGGCTGCAGCGCAGGCTGGAAGCGCCCGGCAAGGCAAGCCGTGCCCCGCACGAGGGCGAGGAGCTCCTTGGCACCATCGTCGAGATAGGTCGGGGTGTCGCTCGTGCAGGCCAGCTCGCGCATTTTCGCGTGTACACGCGGGTGGATGTCCGCAGCGAGGGACGTGAACTTCGGTATCCTGCGACCCTTGCCGGGGATCACGTGTACTTCGCGGCGGTCGCCGTCGATGGCCTCCACGCGCCACCGGCGACCGGCGAGCAACACGAACTCGCCCGGCGGAGGCAGTAGCGTCGCGGGGAGCGAGCCGATCTCGCGCGCGAGGTGCACGACGCGGAACTCCTCCGGCGTGGTGAACGCGGCGTAGAACGAAAAGTGATCGCAGAGCTTCTGGCCGCGCAGCCCAAGGATGATGTCGCCTTCGGCCATCTGAGCGACGAGGCCATGCTCGGCGAGCCCGCGCAGGAGGACGGCGAAGTCGCCCGGCGTGAGCTGGCCGAAGGCGCGGCTATCGATGAGCCGCCGGTAGAGGCGTTGAACGCTCATGCCGCCGGTCTCTGCGAGCGTGGACAGGAGCTGGTGCACGAGGGTCGAGAGGTGAGGTCGATGGACCTCCGGCGGCTCGGAGAACTTCTCGAGCATGAGCTCAATCGCCGCGATACCCCGCAGAAAATCGAGGTGTAGGCCATCCCAGAGGGTGTCCTCCGGGGTGGGTGCGTCTTCGATGAAGAACGCACGGAGCACCGCGGCCGCACCTTCGCGCCGGCCGCTGCGCCCGACGCGCTGAGCGAGCGAAGCGACCGACCACGGCGCAGCGACCTGGATCACGCTGTCAACCTCGCCGATGTCGATGCCCATCTCGAGCGTGTTCGAGCAGACGGCGGTGCAGGGCGTCTCGGCGCGCAGCCGTTCTTCCGCATGCTCGCGCTGCTCCTTGGAGAGCGAGCCGTGATGCACGACAACCTCATGGCGGAGGCCCATCTCCGTTGCCTCGCTCTGAAGGCAGTCGGCGAGCTCCTCGATCCGGCTCTTTGCGTTCGCGAAGGCCAGGCTCGTCGAGCCCTGGCATGCACGAAGGATCGACCGCGCGACGAGGCGCAGCGTCGGGTCATCATCGCGGGCGGCGCCCTCGTCCCGGGCGGCGCCCTCGTCGGCGCCGCCTCCAGGCGTCTGACGCTGATAGCCTCGCACGAGGATCTTGAGCGAGCGCTCCGCATCCGGATCCGTGATGTAGGTAGCCGCCGCGCCGCCGGGTCGGAGCCACGCACAGGCGGCATCAGGGTCGCCGAGGGTCGCCGACAGGCCGACCCGCACAGGATCGCAGCCGCAGCGCTCGCGGAGCCGATAGAGCTGGCTCTTGAGCTGCGCGCCGCGAACCGAGCCGATGAACGCGTGCATTTCGTCGATGACGACGTAGGCTAGGCGCCCGAAGATCGAGGGCATCTGCGTCGGTCGCAGGACGAACATGGCTTCGAGCGACTCGGGCGTGATGAGGAGCACGCCCGACGGGCGAGCAAGGAGCGCGCGTCGCTGCGCGGCGCCGACGTCGCCATGCCAGCGATGCACGGGGATCGCCAGCCGCGCGCAGAGATCTGCCAGGCGCACGAACTGGTCGTTGATGAGCGCCTTCAGGGGTCCGATGTACATCGCGCGCACGCCACCAGCCGCGTCGTCCGCGATGCGCGACAGGATGGGGAGAAAGGCCGCCTCGGTCTTTCCCCCCGCGGTCGGCGCTGCAATCACGCAGTCCCCGCGGTCGGTGAGCAGGTGCTCGATGGCCCGATCCTGGATCGGCCTGAGCGCGGTCCACCCCATCTCCCACAACCGGCGCCTCACGCCCTCGTGCAGGAGGTCGTACGCGGACGCCATCAGAGCTTGAAGCTCACGAGATCGCCTTCCTCCTCGACGGGTGCGCCGGGGGCTTCCGCCGAGGTCGCTGGCGCGACCTGAACCTGGTTCACGTGCCCGAGCGAGGCGCGCCAGTTGTGCGACGGATCTTGCTCGATGAGGTTCATCAAGCCGACGAAGCGCGTCACCGTGTCGCGAGGCGTCTTGAAGTAGCCGTCGCCGAGTGTGCGCGCGCAGTAGTCGATGTAGAGCTTCAGGCCGTCGTCCGGGAGCAGGTATTTCGCAGGATCGCCGTACGCGAACACGTCGCGGATCCGGTGGAGCAGCACGTAGAGGTCTTCCGGCGTGAGGTTCTGCAGCCGGATCACGGGCCCGGCGAGATCGCGCACGTCGCCCTTGGCGAACTCGTTGGGAGCGAGCCGCGTCGCCAGGGCCTCGTAGGAATAGAGGCCGCGCCGTCGATCCTCGAGCGCCTCGTCGGTCGCACCGAACAGGAAGACGGTGCCCTCGACGCTGCCCTGCAGCGCGTCGTTAAGGATCCGGAGGATCTGCTCGTAGTTAACACTGCGAGCCCGCGCGCTCGGCAGGCGGTGCGACAGCACGGCGAGCTCGTCGATGCAGACGACGAGGCCCGAGTACCCTGCGATCCTCGCGAACTTCGCGAATAACTTCAGGTAGTCGTACACGCTGGCATCGTCGATGATCGAGCGCACCCCGAGGTCGGTGCGGGCCTCGGTCTTGGTACCGTACTCGGCCCGGAGCCAGCGCGTCGCGTTCTGCTGGGTCGTCGAGTCGCCTGCCTGGTGAGCCCGGAAATAGCGAGCGAGCACCGCGGCGAAGTCGAAGCCGCTCACGAGATCCTGCAGCGGCCGCAGCCTCGTCGCGATCTCGGACTCGACCCTCGCGTCGTCCCCACCGGCAGCTGTCACCTCCTGGAGAACGCCGGAGATCCAGCGCTCGACGACACCGCCGAGCGCGTTGCCGTCGGGGCGCGCCTTCGAAGCAAGATTGCGCATCAGCTCAGCGAACAGCGCACGCGCCTGCCCGCCCGCCCCGTGCAGCCTGCGGTCGAGCGTCACGTCGGCTCGCGCGACCAGGAAGCCCTTCTCGAGCGCGACGGTGCTGACCAGGTTGAGGAAGAAGCTCTTCCCGGCGCCGTAGCGGCCGGTGATGAAGCGGACCGCGGCGCCTCCCTCCTTCGCCAGGTCGAGATCTCGCAGCAGTGCAGCGACCTCCGCCTTCCGGCCTACCTGGATGTGCTGCAGTCCGATGCGCGGCACGACGCCGGCGCGAAGCGACTGGAGGATGGCGGTTCGCTCGCGGTCTTTCAGGCGAGGCGCGGCCGGCGTCATTGTCATTGCGCGTCCTTGGGAAGGAGGTCGGTGCGGATGGTCCAGTGCCCTTCGTCAACGATCAAATAGTCGCCCAGCGCCTCATCGGACCAGCCGTTGATCGCGTCGATGATCGCGCCGGGCATGAGGCGAAGCCTCGCGGCGAGCGCCTGCGCGTCTGAGGCCGACCAGGTCTCACGCGTGATGAGCTCATCGAGCGCGGGGCGATACCGCGGATCAAGAGAGGCCGTCAGCGCCGTCCATGCGCCGCTGGCGGCGGCCGGCGGCCCTCCGTTGCCGGTCGATGTCACGGGCGGGGGCACCGCTGCCGTGCCCTCGCTGGCTCGCTCGCGCGAGGCCGGCGGCGCCTCGACGCCCCCGTCGTCGTCTGCCGAGTCGAGCACGTCGGCGAGGAGCGCCGCGACCTCGCGCGTGTCCGCGAGGATCGCGTCAATCGCGCGCTGATCGAGCTGGACGCGGTGCCCGGCGACGTCCGGCGGCGGCGTTACCGCGCTGCCCTTCGCCGCCGGCTTGCCATCGACGACTGTCACCGGCTGATCCGTGGCCAATCGCGCGCCGCTCGATGCGATCGCCGCATCGAGGGCCGACGGCGCGAGATCGAGGCTCTTGTAGAGCCCGCGGAGCGCCTTGTGCTCCGGAGCTCCGATCGTGCCGTCGGCACCCGCGATCGCGACGAGCAGCCGACCGATGACGGCTCGCTGCTCCGGCGTGCGTGTCTCGGCGAGCTTCTTCGTGAGCGGACCGATCTTCGCAGGCTGGAGGGCCAAAACGTCGCGCAGCGCCTCGACGCGCTCGCGCATAGCGTCGTCGAGGAGGAACAGGGTCTCGAGGAGCGTGGTCATGACGGCGAGTTCCTCCTCACTGATGTGTTTGTCGGCGGCCGCGATGTGGACCGCGAGCTTGAGGACCGTGGACACCGGACCATAGAGGTGCGGATCCGGTGCCGACGTGTTCGACGAGCGCCAGACGGCGAAGCGCACGTCCTCCGCCGTGCTCGAGGGAGCGGCGCGAGGATCCGGCTCGATCGCAAACCCGAGCAGGGCGGCGGTGTCGGCGAGCTTCCGCATCTGCGCCACGGTGTAGCGGTCACGCTGCGGCAGCCGCCCGAGCCCGGCGAGCGTCTTCGCCGTCACCAGGGGGCGCTCGCCCGCGCGCGGGGCGGAGAGGATGACCTCATCCCAGCGGTCCTTGTCCGGGTGATCGTGCTGCGCCCGCAGGTCGGGCGGCATCGCCTCCCACATCTCTGCGGTAAGCACGACGCTCGCCTCAGCGCCGGCCTTGCGTTGAGCGGATGCGAACCGCTTCAGGTCCTCGAGGCACGCGTTCCAGATCGCCACGAGCGGCTTGAGCTGTTTGGGCTTGCCGAGCACGTCAGGAACGCGCGCCGCGTATCCGTGGGCCGTCGACAGGAGGCCGGCGCTCGCCGGGCGGTACGGGATGATCTTCGGCCGCGCGGCGGCATCGAGGACGATGCCCTCGCCGTACTTCTCGCGGTAGCGTAGCGCGAAGAGGTCGAGGAGCTCCTGCCGCGAACGCTTCGCGACGACGCTCCGCTTTGCCTCCTCCATCGAGGAGGCGACGGCAGCGGCGAAGTCGGCGGGCAGAGGCCGGCGGTGCGTGTGGTACCACGCGAGGAACGAAGCCATGGCGGTCGCGTTCGTGGTCACGAGCTCGCCGAGCTCGGAGCGCACTGTGGCTTCGTCCACGGACGCGAGGTGATCCAGGAGCGTGAAGGCCAGGAAGTCGGTCGCGTAGCCGCGGAACGAATTGTTCCCCGAGTAGATGGAGAGGAGCCGGCCCACCTCGGTGCGGATCGCCGGGATGTCAGCGCGTTCGACGAGAGCGCGACGCTCGAGGCCGTAGAAGAACAGGAAGACGTAACCGATGTACGCGCTTGGCTCGATCCGCCCGCCCGAGAGCCACCTCAGGTACGCGCCGCGGTTGTGCGCACCGACGTCGCTGTATGAGGGCCAGTAGCCCATCCCTGCGGAGTAGCTCGGGTGCGCTGTGGCGACGGGAAGCGATGGGTTGATCAGCGCCGGGTCGACGCTGCGGAGGCCGCTCGCTGACGGGAGCTGGCCGCCGACGTAGATCATCCCGCCCGTTACCGGGATGCCCTGCACGTCGACCCGATGTCCCGGCGGGATCCAGACGGCAAGCGTCGCTCTGGAGGCCAGCGCCCTTGCAGCGCCCTGCGAGGTGGACGGTGCGTCGAGGCGGGCGCTCCCCTGGAGCGTGGCGGGCGGCGCAGCTTTCGACCGCCGCAGGAAGTAGACGGCCACGCCCACCAAGATGAGGAGCAGCAGATATCCCATGGCACCGGCTCGCTGTCGCTGTCGTTGGCCCGCGAGCCTACCACCGGATGCGCAGCGATGATCTGCGAACCCTCGACCTCGCCTCGGCTTCGCTCCGATCCGCTCCGAGCCATGGCCGCGTCCCTTCCGGCTTGCGAACGAAACGGAGGCAGGGGTCCCGCGACGAAGAAGGCGGACTGGCCGAGCTCGTTGACGTCAAGCGCACGCCGCCCAGCGACGCAGGCTTCCAAGTGGGTTCACGGGCACCGTACGCTCGCAGGATGCCGCGCTACTGGATCATGCGGGTGGACCACCGCGAGGCGAAGAACTTCCTCTGGAGCGAGCTGAAGGCCGGACGACTCCGGCAGGGCTGGGGCTACCGCGAGGATCAGAAACTCGAAACGATCGCGGCCCGCAGGAAGAAGGGCGCGATCATCACGGACGAGCAGCAAGATGCCTGGCGTGGTAACCGTCGGATGCTTGGATCCGAACCCGACAGCATCCAGGAAGGTGACCTCATCCTCGTGCCGCACCTCCCCGAGGACCGGCACTGGTCGATCGCGCGGGTGCTGGGGCCGTACCGCTTCGATATCCCCAAGAAGCCCAAGGACTACGGCCACATCCTGCCCGTCGCACTGCTCTCGGGCGATCGTCCCGTCGGCTTCAAGGCGAAGGGCGTCGCGGCCGGATTGCGCCAGACGATGCGCAATCTGTCGCGGCTCTGGAACGTCGACCACCTGGGAGCGCAGATTCAGCAGATCGTGGGGAACCTTGGGAGATCCGCGCAGACGACCGACGTCGAGGAAGACCGGCTCGAAGCGCTCCTCCGGGAGCTCGAGCTCGCCGGCTTAGAGCGTTTCAAGTTTCACTTCCAAGGTGCCGAGTTCGAGGCGCCCTGCGTGCGCCTGCTCAAAATGCTCTACGGTGAGGCCAACGTCGAGCACACGGGAGGCCGGAGCGAGAACGGCGCCGACGCGATCTGCACCTACCGCGATCCCCTGGGCGTGCCCCACCGCGTCGCCGTGCAGATCAAAATGTGGACGTGGGACGCCGACTGGACGCGGCCGCTCGAGCAGATCAAAAAGGCATGCCAATCGTACGAGGGGATCACGTCGGGCGTGATCCTCTCGACCTCGGAGCGTGTCACGCCGGCGTTCGAGGCGGAGCGTGCAAAACTCCAGAAGGAGCTCGGGCTCCCCGTGCGGGTCGTCCTGCGGCAGGAGCTGCTCAGGCTGTTCATCCAGCACCTGCCGACGCTCGTCGCCGCGGAGGCGGAGCCTGAGCCGGATCTGTAAGCTCGCGGTTGCGCCTCCGTGCACTCGATCGTCAGGCGCTGCGGAGATGCCGCCGCTCATCACAGCCCCGGCCACATAGAGCTGCCCGGGGTGCGTGCGGCGGGTCGAACCACGTCATGTGCGCGTGGCACGCAGGACGGGCATCAGCACCGACGCGAACTGAATCAGGGTCTCGGTGATCTTCGAGACCAGCATGTCGTTCAAGTCCTCGCCGGTCGACCACTCGAACGTCGTCAGCGCGTTGACCGTACGCGGGCCACCGTTGTCGACCCGTGTGCCGGCGGGGAGCCGAGGGAGCACGGCCTCGATGCGCCGCCGCCAGGCGTCGCGGCCCGCGGTGTCGTCGGTGCCGAGCATGAGGCCGACCTGGATAGGGGACCAGACGTCCTTCTCGTACCCCCCGAAGTGGACCTTGAACACGACGCCGGAGCCGTCATCAAGCGTCAGCCCGTACTCGAGCGACTTGCGCGGTTTGGCTGTCCGCTCCAGGTCGGGATACGCGGGGAGGTGCGCGGCATCCAGAGGCTCGCGCGCCTTGCGCAAGAACTCGATCACCTCTTCACGCACGGGGAGGCGTCCACGGTTGGCCTGCGCCGCCTCGTCCTGCACATCGCGCAAGACGTCGGCGGGGACCGCGCGTCCTTGCGCGTCCTGCACGAGCACGCGCACCGTTATCTCCCGCTCGCTCCGCAGCACTGCGCTCACGACATGAGGCACGAGCAGGTACTCGTTGTCGAGCGCATACATGGCCAGCGATACCAGCGCCAGCTCGGTAAGGCTGAGCGGATCATCTCTGCCCGCGAACCGAGGCGCGAGCTTCGCGAGGCCTTCGTCGATGCCGTCGCCCGCGATGACGAGCAAGAAGTCGGCATGCCGACAGCTCTGGCGTAGTGCCTCCTCGTTCTCCCTTACCAACTGCGCATGTCCGCGCAGCTTGTATTCCAGCTCGGGTAGCCTGGCGCTCGCCCAGCTCTGCTGCACAACCCTCGCGTAGTCCAGGATCTGCGCGAGGACCTGCCGCCGCGCCTCGGGGTTCTTGAGGAGCTTATCCTCCAGGAGCACGAGCCGGCGCAGCTCGCCGTTGTCGCTGCGCACCTCGGCGAACACGAGGTCGATATTGTCCACCTGCGCGCCGAGGAACATCAGCGCGGAGTCCTCGGCGATCATCTCTGCCTCACGGAGCGCATCCGCGAGCAGGTCGACGTTCTCGATGAGGATGCGGTCCCACTCGGCCTCCAAACGGCCGCCGGGTTCGACCCGCCGTAGGCGGCGCCGCGGCTCGAAGGGACGAGCGGCAGCATCAAGGATCTCGATGAAGCTGGGGAGGACGTCCATCCGGCCATGGTAGGCCAAGCCCGCTGCACGCATGCAGGCGATCTGTCGTGCCGCCGGCCGGCCGCGGTGGGCCATCACCATGGGAGGAGCGGCCAACGACATGTCAGCGCGTCGGACGGGGATGCAGTACCATCGCGCGGCACGCCGCACGCTGCTGCATCGGAAAGCGCATGCCCGAGCCCCTCTTCACCTTCGCCGATCTCGTCGCACGCGTGTGCCCCGCGTTCGAGGGCATCAACAAGTGGAAGGCCGTCCGCCACCTCGACAACCGTCCCGGCGTTCCCGATCTCGTCGAGCTCTTCCACCTCGACCGCTCGGCGCTGGAGTTCTACCAGGCCGACCAGACCAAGGACGTCTTCGGCGCGTGCGACGGCATCTTCTCTTTCCTGGGGCTTCCCGGGCGTCGCGCGCTCTTCGTCGGCGCCTATCAGGCGCGAGGCTCGAGAGCGGCGTCCGTGCTCGATCCCTCGACCGTGCCCGTAGCCCTGCGGGGAATGTACGCGGCCGCGCATCGCGATGAGCCTGCCGCGTTGCGCTACTATTACGACCTCCTCCGGGATCCTCGCTTCGCCGCGCTGGAGATGCGCGTGGTCGTCGACTGGGGCCCCGGCGCGTTGTCGTGGCACCAGTGGGCCCTCGACAAGCCCGTCGTCGAGCTCAGGGATCCGAACAGCCTCGGGCCCTGCCCTGACTACCGGGCCATCGACCTGTCGCTCGCGAAGCTCGCGTTCTTGAGCCGCCATGAGGAGGCGAACCCATCGTGGCGGGACAAGCTCTCGGCCGTCGGGGGCATCTATTTGCTGACTGACCGGCCTCGCGATCGGCTCTACGTCGGGCAGGCCGGCGGCGAGACGGGCTTCTGGGGTCGCTGGCGGGCGTATGCTGAGCAGCGCACGGGAAACATCGCGATCGACCCCGCGTTCGACGCGGGCGAGCTGCGCCCGGAGAGCACCACGCTGTCGATCCTCGACGTCGTGCCGAGGGGCGCGTCCGCCAAGATCGTTCTCGACCGGCTGGAGGTGCGCTGGAAGGAGCGGCTCTGCACGCGCTCCGCTGGTTACAACCGGAACTGACATGCCGCCGCGGCACGCGCGGGAGGCATCGGGTGCAGTCGGAACGCACCCGGAGCGAGCACCGGCGTACAGCCGGCGATTTCGGGCCTTTGCCGATCGGCGGGGGCACCTTTCCGAAGGGATCCGGGGGTAGAAGGGCGTGTCGCCCGAACCTTCTTTTAGTCATCGCCCGAAGTGATGTACGACAGAGCATCGTGGAGCTGCGCTCGGGGGTCCGCGTTGATCGATACGTCCTGCTCGATCCGCTCGGGAGGGGAGCCCAGGGATCGGTCTGGAGGGTCCGCGATCTGCTCGATGGCGCCGAGAAGGCGCTGAAGCTTTTCGATCTCGCCGCCCTGCCGAAGCATGGCGCCGAGCGTGCCCGGCGCGAGGCCCAAGCAGTCGCCAAGCTGAAGCACCCCGCGATCGTTACCTGCCACGCTCTGTTCGAGCTGCCCGCGGAGGAGCGCCTTGGGCTCGTCTTCGATCTCGTACGTGGCCGTCCCCTTGCTGATGTGACGCGCGACGCGCACATGACGCCACACCACCGCGAAGCGCTGCTCGTTCACCTCGCCGACGCACTTGAGCATGTGCACGCCCGCGGGATCGTCCACCGGGATCTGAAGCCGGAAAACATCCTGGTGGCTGATGCTTTCTGGGAGGCGCCGCATGCGCCCGGCGGCATGAAGCTCGTGGACTTCGGCATCGCCGCCGCTATCGGCAACCCGCAAGGCGTCACCGCAACCGGCGCGTTCATCGGGACCCGGCCATACCTGGGACCCGATCTGTTACTTCCAGGCCGCTGGGGTCCGTCGTCCGACGGCTTCACGCGCGACATCTTCGCGTTCGGCGTGCTCGCCTGGGAGCTGCTTGCCGGCGTGCACCCTACAGGTTTGCCGTTCGACGCCCCGATCGAGAGGTACGCGGCGGCGTACAGGGACGCCGCTGAAGGTCGCCGCCCCTGGCCCCCTCACGGCCTTGTATCCCCGGCAGCCTGGGTCATCGGCGCATGCGTGGCGCTCGACCCAGCTCGTCGTCTGGCGGACGGCGCTGCGCTGGTCGCGGCCTTGAAAACAGGCCACGTTTCGAGCGTGTCGGCCGCGCCGATCGCCGGCTCCGTGCTCGCGGCGCCCACGGAGACCAAGGACACGCGGACGGAGATCGACACCGCACGACGCGCCTTCATGCCAGCCCCCAGCACCTTCGTACCGACGGCCGGGGTCGCGGGGCGAGGTGTGCCTACATCTACGGCCCCGATGACGATGCCGATACGGCGGCTTCCAGCGCTCTCGGTCCCGTCTTCGCACGTGACCCCGATGCCCGCGGTCGACACGGCCTCGGGCGCCAGGCCCAGCGCTACGCACGAGCCTCGACGGCAACGCGCCACGGCTCGGTGGATCGTCGCGGGAGTCACTGGTGCCGTGTTGCTCGCTGGCACCGTGTCCTATGTCGTGGCCACCGCGACCCTCGCAGCTCGCGCGCCAGCACCGCTGCCACAGTCGCCGGCCCCGACCACGCCCGCAAGTCCCATGCCCGACGTAGAGCCTGCTGCGCCAATCCCGTGCTGTGGCGATGGGGCGAGGTGCAGGTCGGGACGCCCGTGCACGGCGGGCACATGCACGGCGCTTCTGCCCGATCGGTGGTGGTATCTACGGGTTACCGGTGTGGCAACGCGCTCGCCCGAGCAGCCCCGGTCGGGCCTCGCGGACTCCTTCCCCATGGATCTGGCGAGAACCCACCCGCACAGCCGCGTTTGCATGCGGCGCATCACATCGTCAAGTTCGACGGTCTGCACTTCGCTCCCGCAGGCTGCGCGCACGAACGATGGGGACTGGGAAAACCGGCTGCGCGTACGCACGTCAGACCTCGTGTCCGGCGGTCTCGAGATCTGGGTCGAAGATGACGGGGCGGAGCTGACCCGTGGAATCAGCGCGTCCAACGAGAAAGGGATCTCGACAAGCGCACTCTGCCGCGGAATGTCGCTCTATGCCGGCCCCAGAGACACTGCCCTCGCACGGGTCTTCGCGTACCTGGACGACGGCTGAGGGGGCCATGCATAATCGACCACCGACGCTGCCCACCACCGAAGAGCAAAGGCCGCCGACAGGGCAGCCCGCGCAGGGCGGCCGACCACTCCTGCTCGCGACCTTCCCAGAGCAGGTGGCCGTCGAACTCCCTCGACCAGGAGAGTCAGTCGGTCGCACTTGGCTAGCGAATTCGGGTCTCGTCGACCCCAAAGTCTCTGGTAGCCATGTAAGCTTTCTACGCCGGGGAAGTAGTCTGGATGTACAGGACGTGGGCTCGCGCAACGGAACGAGCCTCAACGGCATTCGTCTCGCACCCTACTCACCGGCGCCGCTCACGGACGGAGCGATCCTCGAGATCGGGAACACGGTTCTCCTATTTCGCGAGCTCCTCGTAGGAGACTCCAAGCCCGAGCCAGCGCTGGGCGAGCTGGTCGGCCCATGGGGCCTCGGCAGCGTGCGTCATGGCTTGCGCTCGCTGCCGAAGCCCTCGGTGCTGAACGTGCTCATCGAAGGCGAGACGGGGACGGGCAAGGAGCTGCTCGCCAAGGAGATTGCCCGGCAGCTCGGGCGCGACGCGCGCTTCGTTCCGGTCAACGTTGCCACCATCCCACGCGAGCTCTTCGATGGCCATCTGTTCGGCTGGGAGCGGGGTGCCTTCTCGGGAAGCGTCCACGCGAACGTCGGGGTGCTGCGTGCGAACGTCGGCGGCGTGGTCTTCTTCGACGAGCTCGAGGCTCTGCCACTTGAGATTCAGCCAAAGCTGCTGCGCTTCCTCCAGTCACGCGAGGTGTTCTCTCTTGGTGCCAGCCGGCCGACGCACGTCGACGTCGCCGTCATCGCCGCGACCAACCAACCGCTGTCCGAGATGGTCGGACAAAATGCCTTCCGTCGCGACCTCTCCGCACGCTTCAATGTCCGGCTGCGCCTGCCGAGCCTCAAGGACCGGCCAGAGGACATTTACGCGATCTTCGAGGCGTGCTGGCGTGCGTTGCGCGGTCCGCTCGATCGCACCCGCATACGCGTGGATGCCGATGCGGTCGTCGCGATGATGCGCCACGAGTGGCCTGAGAACGTCCGCGAGCTTGAGCGGCTCGTGTTGTCCGTAGACCCGGACGTCGGCTTGAAGGCCTCGATCGTGCAGCAGGTGCTTGGTACACAAGCCTCTGCTGAAGCTCAGCGTCCATGGAAGGACGTGGTCGTGAGCACGCTTGCCGCCTGCGGTGGAAACAAGTCCGAGGCCGCGAGACGGCTCCGGATCTCGCGCGGCAAGTTGATCCGGCTCCTTGAGGAATACGGTATTTCTTGAGCGAAGGCGCCCACCGGCTTCACGCCTCGGGTCAGCCCTGTTGTCACGATATCCCTCTGGCGAGTCGGAGGACCCCTCGCTGGACCTCGGCGTACGCCGGATGCGTGAAGATCGGCTCAACTGGCATGCTCCAGAGGTGCCGATGTCGCGCGAAGTACAGCTGCATTACGTGTATTGACGGCAGCGGCTCGCCGTCGTTCCGAGCGCAGTGGGCGAGGATGAGATAGACGACCAGCTGGCGGACCATCTGGCGTTCGACGTTCGGCTCCGCGGTGACTTTGATGTCGATCAGGCGGTGGTCTGCAACGAGGTCCGCGTCCGCTCCCCCGACCAGCAACGAGTACCGGCCGAAAGTCGGGTTCAGAAGGACTTCGGTGCTGCCTATGAGGCCATCGAAGGGCACGCATGCGAGCAGATCGATCAATTCGTCGATCTGCTGCGGGCTGTTCTCGGCGAACAGCTCATTCCCGATGTACCCGACGCGGTAGATGGGGTCGAGCCGGGCAAGTCGCAGAGCGTGCTCCGCGAGCCGGACCATCCATGCGTGATCGGGGTTCTTCTTGCGGAGGTGCTTGCGCACGAAGACGCGTGCGTTGTCCACGCGGCGGCGGGCGCGCCGGGTGATCCTGCCCATGAGAGCGGGATCGACGGGCGCGCTCGAGCGCCCTGCGTTCAGTACGAGCAGCGCGCTCTCCGCGACCCAGCTGCGGTCGCGTGCGATCGGGCAGCGGCGCTGGAGCTCGAAACGAAGCGCGTAGTCGAAGGCGGTGCCGGTGAGAGTGGACCGGCCACCACGCGGGGCGACTCGGATGGGCACGCGCAGCATGCGCTGGTACGGTGGGATGATGCGGTCAAGTAGGTCCTTCACCTCGTTCTTCTTGATCAGATCGCAGACGCTCATGGTGGTCGGCCTCCTTGGTTGCCGTCCCACGCAGTCCGCGTACCAGGCTGACAACGCGGCAAATCGCGGCGCCTGCGGCATCCCGCGCCTGATCGCGATCGATCAGGCAGACCCTCCGATCGATGGCGATCACCGACCGGAGTCTCGCGAGGCGCCGCGGAAGTGGTGATCGGCGGGCCCTGCGGCGCGGCTCGCGCGTTGCACAGACGGCGGCGCATCCCGACACCATCCCGGAGCGTCTCATGCCCACCGCCACCCGCGCGCTCGTCGTCGTACCCCCGCTGCTCAAGTACAGCGCCGGTCCTCTCCTGGGGCCGGCCCTCCTCGTCGCGGCTGCTCGCGCCTCCGGCCACGAGGCCGACGTCCTGGATCTGAGCATCCGCTGGATCCGGGCCCACCTGCCGCCGCGCGTTGCTGCGCCGCCGTCGACCGTCGTCGGTGATCACGACAAGCCGGGCTCACTCCTCTCGGACCTCCAGCGCGACGTCTTCGTGCCGTTGCTCCGTGCGCACCTGTCCGAGGTGGAGCACCTCGACGGCGCCGATCCCCACCTCACCCTGACGTGCTCCCACGGCGCCCTAGAAACCGCCGCCGAGCGCCTCGCGGCGTCAGCGCACGGCGCGTGGATCCGGAGCGTCCTCGCCGAGCGCGAGCGCCCCCACGTGCTCGGCGTCAGCGTGCTGTTCAGCGGGCAGGTGCTCTTCGGCCTCGCGGTTGGGATCGTCGCCAGAGCGCTCTGGCCTGGCGTCCGCGTCGTCTGGGGCGGCCCGCACGTCACCGCGCTCCAGGACCGGATCGTGCGCGACCCGCGCTTCGGGCGCATGGTGGACGCGTTCATCTTCGGCTACGCCGAGTGTACCTTCGTCGAGCTGCTCGACGCCGTTGCGCGCCGGGCGCCGCTGCCGCCGGGCTGTGTACGCGCGGGGCAAGGAGAGCTTCACCGCGCCGCGGACGACCCGGGGCACGCGCCGGTGTTCCAGGACCTCGAGCTCTACGGGCTGCCGCGCCTCACGCTGCCGGCGCAAGCGTCGCGGGGGTGCAGCTACGGTCGATGTGGGTTCTGCACCTACCCGACCATCGAAGGCACCTACCGAGCCATCGACGAGGCGATCGTGGAGCCCGTCGTGCAGCTCGGGTTCGACCGTGGTGCGACCGTCGCCTTCAAGGACAGCCTCATCGTGCCGCAACGCCTGACGGCACTGGCGGCGCGCATCCGAGCACGCGTGCGGTGGAGCGCGTGTACGAAGCTGAGCCCCGCGCTCGACGAGGCGTCTCTGCGGCGCCTCGCGGTCGGTGGGTGCGACACGCTAGAGATCGGGCTCGAGACGATCGACATCGAGAGCCAGAGGCTCATCGGAAAGCGGCAGTCCGTCGCCCTGTTCAAGCGAACGCTCGATGCGGCCCGAGATGCCGGCGTGGGCCTCGTGATCAACTACATCACGGGGTTTCCGGGGACAACGCCGGCCGAAGAGCAGGGCGAGCTCGCGTGGGTAGAGGACGAGGTGAAGCTGCGGCGGCCGAGACTGCGGGCCGTGATCGAGCACAACGAATTCCAGCTCGAACGGCTGTCAGCAATGGGCCGGAACCCGAAAACGTTCGGCCTGCGCGTGACGGGAGAGTGGCCGTGGTCGAGCATGTTGAGCTGGGAGGGCGAGGGGCGTGGAGCACCGCGCACGCGGCTTCCCGTTCGGTGAACTGGGCCCCAGGCGCGCGGACGAGAGCTATAAACCGTCGAACTCGCCGACATGATGCGACGCACCGTTGATGAACGAGCGAGGAGATGCTGATGAACCGTCGTTATCGACCTCTTCGTCACCTGGCCAGCGGCGGATCCGGTCGCGGGAGCCTCGCCCTCGACCAAGGGACCCCGGGATGACCACGGCGCAGCCCACACGCCTGGCGTCGAGCGAAGTGCCGCAGGCAAACGTCCTTGCGCGCGTGCTCCACCTCGTGCAGCACCTCGAACGTCACGGAGGCCGGCACGCCGCTCCTGGCTTCGACGACGGGCGAGACATTGACTACTACACGCAGGCAGCGCGCATCCTGGGCCTCGTCGACGCCGACTATGCTGTGACGGATGCCGGCCGCGACGTGCTCGGACTGTCCGGAAGCGACCAGTGCAGCCGGCTCGCGGAGCTGTTCTCCGCTACCCGGTGCGGGACGGCCTGGCTCGCCTGGGCCGGCGTCGACTCGCTCGCCATGCTCGATCCGGGCACCGCGGCCGCGTTCCTCGTGGCGCGCAGCGACTTCGGCGTGAAGCTGCGAGCGCGGCGTGCCAGCACGCTTCGGCGTTGGATCGAGTGCTTTCGGGCAGGGAGCCTTCGACCACAACGGCAGCCCCGGAGAGGCGGCAGAGGCAACGCAGAGACAAGCGTGCAGCTCCCGCTCGGGGAGCTACACGGCGAGGGTCCCGAGCCGCGTCCCCCTGCGCCGTACGCCGACATGCAGCGTCGACCCCGGAATGGAGGCGGAAAGGGCAAGGCGAAGAGAGGCGAGCAGCTCCCGCTCGGGCAGTCCCGCAGCCAAGGACCCGAGCCGCGTGCCGCGCCGGACGTCGCCTGGCCGGACGCGCGGCGATTCCCGCACAACGAGGCGAGCAAGCGGGTGAGCGTCGTCGTCGAAGAGGGCGATCTCATGCCCTCCCGCGATATCCTCGTCGTGGCCGGGTACGCGTCGCTCGACCGGATCATCCCCTTCCTCGCATGCCGCGCCGATCGGCCCGGGCCACAGTCCGTGCGGCTGCTCTTCGGGAACGAGCCCTTCCCCGCACGCCGGGAGCGCTTCGTCGCCGGATCGCAGGACCTGGAGGACGAGCTTCGCGACTACTGGCTTCATCGGGGGATCTCGATCGTGCTGTGCGCCGCGATCCTCCGGACGCGGGCCCTCGTGGAGCAAGGGCTTGTCAACGTACGCTTGCCGCGGTCGCGGCGACCGCTGCATTCGAAGATATTTCTGGCCGACGGCGCCGTGACCATCGGGTCGAGCAACTTCACGCACGCTGGCTTCAGCAACCAGTCGGAGGCGAACGTGCGCTTCGAAGCCTCGGCGGAGCCCGAGCGCTTCTCGGAGGGCCGCGCGCTCGCCGAAGGTTTCTGGGCGGGAGGCGCCGACTTCCGCGAGGGGTTCGTCGAGCTCCTGGACGAATTGCTGAAGCCCACCACGTGGCAGGAAGCGCTGGCGCGGGCCTGCGCGTCGGTCCTCGAGGGCGAGCGGGCGAGGCGCTACGTTCCCTCGGAGGATCCCCACGCGCTCGAGCGGCCGCTGTGGCCGCACCAACGGCAGGGGCTCTCGCAAGCGCTGTGGATCCTCGAGAACGTGGGGAGCGTCGTCATCGCCGACGCCACCGGTTCAGGGAAGACGCGCATGGGCGCCTGGATCATCCGCGGCGCCTATGACCGGCAGTTGCGCCTCGGCGGCCTGCGCCACGCGAATCCGCTGATCATCGTGCCACCCCCAGTGGTTGACAGCTGGCAGGAGGCCCTCCGCGAGTCGAAGTTGCCGTTCGGCGCGGAATCCCATGGACCGCTGAGCACCGCGCGGCGGCCCGCCATAAGGCGCTGCTCAGCTGGATCAACGAGACGGAGCTGCTCGTCGTCGACGAGGCCCACAACTTCCTGAACCCGTCCGATCGAACGGATCGGCTTCTCCTCCACTATGCCGATCATGCGCTGCTGTTCACGGCGACACCCATCAACCGCGAGGTGACCGACCTCGTGTCGCTCATCGAGCTGCTCGGTGCGGACAACCTCGACGATGACGCGCTCGACGCGTTCGGCAAGCTGAAGCGCTTCGTGCGTGGAAGAAAGGGGCCGCCGCCGGCCGAGGATCTCAAGCTCATCCGTCGCGAGATCGAGAAATTCATGGTGCGACGGACTCGCAGCGAGCTGAACCAGCTCGCCGAGGAGCAAGCGGACGCGTACCGGCTCCCGGACGGCCGGAGCGCGCGATACCCCCGCCACCACGCGCGTTACTATCCGTGCGACACGGCGGAGACGGATGCGCCGATTGCCGAGGAGATGAACGAGCTCGCGGCCAGGCTCACGGGCATCGCCCGCATCGGCTCAAAGATCGAGCTGCCCCGCTCCCTCTCCTGCCGAGGCATGACGGAGGAGGACTACGTGAAACGCATCGTCCGCGCCGCGCGCGGGCTCGCGATGTACTTCGTCCGCGATTGCCTCCGGTCGTCGCCCGCCGCCCTCTACGAGCACATCCACGGCACCGAGAAGGCGGCGGAGAAGTTCGAGATCAACGCGAAGACGATACCGAAGGATGCAACGGGCAACGTGCTGGGTCAGCTCCGGGCAATCGGTGGCAGACCTCCGCGATGGCGCCTCTCGCCTGCCCTGAAGGCCGACGCACCGAAGTGGCTCTGGGACCCAGGCGCGCACGCCGAGGCGTGCGCAGCCGACGCGGATCT
The DNA here is from genome assembly GCF_051524395.1 of Sorangium sp. So ce117. NCBI lineage: Bacteria > Pseudomonadati > Myxococcota > Polyangiales > Polyangiaceae > Sorangium > Sorangium sp. So ce117. Next base: position 11,670,650 of record NZ_CP150309.1, on the reverse strand, counting down.
CTACGCAAAGATCGCCGCGCTCGCCACCAGGCTCTCTGGCGCGCGCGAGTGTGCGAAGATCGATCGCCTGTTGCGCCTGCAGAACGAGAAGGGCCTCGTCCTCGCGTTCGACTCACACCTTATCTCGCTGGCCATGTTCAAGCGGGATCTGGAGGCGCGCGGAGCTTCCGTCGGGCTGTTCACGGGCCAGAGCGGGGCGGCCGGGAAACGGAGGGCTCAGGCACAGCTCGGACGGGATGCCCCCGCGCAGAGGCTCGTCGCGTTGTGCTCGGATGCGCTCAGCGAACGGCTCAACTTGCAGGGGGCTTCGTGCGTCGTCCACCTCGATACGCCGACGGTGATCCGCACCGCCGAGCAGCGGGCCGGCCGCGTCGATCGGATGAACAGCCGACACGACGACGTCGAGATATGGTGGCCACGGGACCAGCCGAGCTTCGCACCGCGGCATCGCGACCGCCTCCGCGAGCGGCACGTCATGGTCACCGACCTCATCGGCTCAAACTTGGAGCTTCCCGGCGACACCGAGGGCGATCGGCAGCTCGACGTCGAGGAACTCGCTAATACGGCGAGGATCGACAAACCCGCCGTGGTTCCGATCTCCGACGCCTTCAGGCCGGTGCGGGGTCTCATCGGAGAGCACGGGCTGGTGCCAGAGGACATCTATGCGAAGATCCGCACGAGCCAAGCCAAGGTGGGCAGCGGCGTGAGCATCGTGCGGTCCGCGAGCCCCTGGGCCTTCTGCGCGGTTGGCGGCCGCGAGCGGGATGCGCCGCGCTGGGTCTTCTTCGAGTCCGTCGTCCACTCCCCTGTGTCGGATCTCGCTGCGGTCGCGGACCTCCTCCGGGACCGCCTCGCATCCGATCCGCCCGCCGCCTCGGTGCTCGAAGAGCCCGCCAGCGCTCTCGTTGAGTCGTTCACGCGACGCCTGGAAGATACGGAAAGAGAGCTGCTCCCCGTCCGACGCCGCCGGGCACTCGCTCTCGCCGAGCACGTGCTCGGGCGCTACAGCCAACAATCCTGGGAACACGATGATGAGGAACGGGGTGAGGCGCTGCAGCCGCTCCTGACCGCCGTCCGGCCGAACGTGCGGGAGAAGCACCCCGACCCGCGATCCGTGGCGGATGCGTGGATCCGTCTGCTCCGGCCGTACCGCGAGCGGGCGCTCCGCGACCGCTCGCGCACACGCAAGCCCTGGACGCTGAACGATCTCGAACCGATGTTGATCCAGGAGCCGATTCCGACAGAGGATCTCCGGCGCGTGTTCGACGGTGTCGAGATGATACCTCCCGCGCGCGAACGGATGCTAGCAATCATCGTGGGCGTGCCGGAGGCATCGACGACTGTCGCGTCATCACCCACGCACCATCCATCGCAGTCCTGAGGGGCGCCGTCGATCTTGCCGCAGCACATGATCGACGCGCTTGTAGCGCGCGACCAGCCGCTTGTGGCTGCGGTCGATGACACGCTTGATCGTCACACGGGCAAGAAGATCGCCACCGCCTCGATGCACCGCGACCCGCTGCTGTCGAACACCACGCGCGTGGCGTGCCATTTACGCGAGCGGCATGCTTGACGTCCAAGGGCTGCATCGCTGCCTTGAGGCAAGCCGTCGAAGCATGATCTGCGCGATTCCAATATGTGGTCATTGAAGCGTTCGCGGTTTCAAATTCGGTGGCGCAGGGCAGCGCAATCGCTGCGGAGCGGGATGCGTCATGGCGCCGTGACGTTCACCGCCGCCTTCGCCACGAGATCATCGAGGTCATGCCGGCAGAGCGTGCTCGCTGGCAACGTCGCCTCGGCCAGCTCGACGAGCCGCGCATGATGGGTAAAGAAGAGGATCTGCGTCCGCTGCGACAGCTCCCCGAGTACGTCGAGTGCGGCGCGTGCGCGCGCGTCGTCGAAATGGATGAGCACATCGTCGAGCACCAGCGGCAATGGCTCGCTCTTCGTGAAATACTGCTCCAGGCTCGCCACCCGGAGCGCCAGGAAAAGCTGATCGCGCGTCCCATCGGACAGCGCCCTAACCTCCACCGGATCCCCGGCCCTCGGCACGCAGCGGAGCATGGGCCGATCTTGATCGTCGCGATCCCCCCGCAGCCCCGAGAATGTACCCAGCGATAGCCTCGCAAACAGCTCGCTCGCCCGTCGTACCAACGGCCCCTGGTTCTTCTCGCGGTATTGCTCCATCGCCCGCCGTAGCAGATCCGCCGCGAGCTTCGCCCGCGCATAGTCGTCGACCAGCGCGCTGATCGACGCCAGGTGCTGCTCCGCCCGCGTCAGCTCCTCCGCCGCCAGGTCGCTCCCATCCATCGAGAGCAGCCGCTGCCGGAGCTGCCCCACCTCCTCGTTCACCCGCGTCCGCTCCCGATCCACGTCCGCGATCTGCCGCTCCACCTCCGCCAGACGCTGCGCAAGCGTATCCGCGTTCGTCCCGCGGCACTCCTCCAGGAGCGCCTCCACGCTGAGCCCCCCGCCGGTCGTCGAGAGCCGCATCTCGACGATCTCCCGATCCTGCCGGAGCTTCCGCGCTACGGCCGATCGATCCTCAGCGGCCACGAGCTCGGACACATCCTGGGCCCGGGCTTCCTCCATGAGCTGTTTGAGCGCACGCTCCGCCCCTCGCCGCTTCTCCCGCGTGGCGAGCAGGTCCTGCTGCTTCTCCTTGAGGTCCTTCTCGAGCGCCTGCTTGAGCTGCCGGTTCGTCTCCCCATCCTTGGACCGCTCCAGCAGCGCCGCCGCCGCCTGCTCCAGCGGAATGCCCGCAAGATCCGGTGCCGTGAGCCGCGCCAGCCCCTCGACCTGCACCTTGAAATCGGCCGCATCGCGCTCGATCCCCGCGATGCGCCGCCGCAGCTCCCGGGCTCCCTTCCCTTGTTGGGCGAGATCCGCGCGCAACGTCAGCACCTCCTCGGCTTCCTCGATCCCGGTCGCCGCCGACCCCCCGAGCGCCAGCATCACCGCCGACCACTGCTCGGCCCACGCCATTTGCTCCCGCTGCCGCCCCGCGAGTGCGCCGGAGAGCCCCTCGACTTCGATCTCCCACCGGCGCACCTCTTTCGCGACCGCTTCCCGCTCCCGCTGCGCTTTCCCCTCCCGCTCCGCCACCTCACGCGCATGCGCAACCAGCGCGAGCAACCCGTGCCGCGGCCCAGCTGCCACGCCGAGCGCCTCTAGCGCCCCAGCGAGTGCCTCCCGATGCCCCTCGATGCGCTCCCTCTGGGCCTGCTCCCGCCGCCGCACCTCCTCGAGCCTCGCCTTCTCCTCCACGAGCTTCTGGTAGCGCCCCAGGAAGGCCAGCATCTCGCCCGGCGAGCGCGGCACGATCCCCGCCGCTGTCCAGGCGGCTTGCCACCGCCCCTGCTCTGCTTCCTCCGCCGTCCGCGCCTGCTCCGCCGCGGTCACGGACTCCTTGATGCCACGCGCCGCCTGATCGCGATCGGCTGAGAGCGTCGCGAACTTCGCCACCCGATCTGCCTCTCTCCTGAGCCGGTCCGACAGCTCATCCGCCCGCCGCCCGCTCGTCTCGTGATGATCCGCGATCTCGTGCGCCGAGAGCCCCGCCCCTGCCGCCCCCTCCTCCGCCGGCTCCCCGAGCCACGCCTGCCGCACCCGCTTCCAGTGCCCGTCGCGCTCGCGCCGCGCCGTCGCCAGGTCCCCCTCCGTGGGCACCTCCTCGCCGCGCCGCAACGCCTCGATCTCGCGCTCCAGTTCCCCGAAACGCTTCTTGCGCTCCGCCAGCGAGTTAGCAAGCGACTTCCGCTCGGTGTCCCGAGCGGCGAAGTCGCGAGCAAACATCTCCACCGTCTCTGGCAGTGGCACCGGCAGCGCGCCCACCTTCTCGAGCGAGAGGTGCGTCACGCCGAGCGCCGAGAGCTCGGCCTCAAGCCGCGCCGCCATCGTCTTCGCCTCGCCGCGCAGCTCACCGAGGACCTTCTCCAGATCCCCGTCCCGCTGCACGATCTCGTGCGTGCGCACGAGCGCCGTCACATCCACCGGAGCGGGCTGGGCCGCGAGCTTGATTCGCTCGCCCCCGAGCTTGTTCTCAGCCTCGGTGAGCGCCTTCGTCGCCCCGGCGAGGTCGCGCTCGAGTCCGATGCGCTGCTTGAGGAGCGCCCGGACACGCGCCTCCACGCCCGGCGCGACGGCGAGGCTTCCCACCTCCTCCACGGGCACGCGCCGCCCGAGCCGCCCCAGGAGCGACTCGATCGTGTCTTCGATCTGGCGCAGCTCGCCGCGGAGCCGCGGCAAATCCACCCCCGCCGCCTTCTTGTGGTTGCCGAGCCCGTCCTGGATCGCCGTGATCGAGGCCCCCTGCGCGAGCAGCGCCTCCGGCACCGGCAACCGCTCCATCTGCGCGGTCAGATCCGCGATCTCGCGGCCGAGCCGCTCCTCGCGCGGCTCCGTCTCTGCGAGCGTGCTCTCGGCCTTCCGCCGCGCCTCGGGCGCCGTCTCGGACAAGAACACCGCGCCCTCATGCTCCTTCAGCATCCCGAGGATCCTGTCCCGTTCGGCGATGGGCACCAGCGCCTGCTCCATGCGTGACAGACGCCGTTGCTTCGCCTGAAGCTCGGAGAGCTCCCTGGCCAGGGTCGCGGCGTGCGCCTGCCCATCAGCGAGGTCCTTCTGGAGCTGCTCCCACTCCTTCGCCGGCTGAGATCGATCTGCGGCTCCCTTCTTCGCGCTCTTGTAGCTCTCGAGCGCCGCATTGAGCTTCTTCTTGTGCTTCCCGAGGGGCGTGAAGATCTCCTCCGCTTCCGCATCGAGCTTCTCCAGCACCGCATGCACGCGCGTGCCCCCGAGCCCGGCCGCGAACAAGCTCTCTCCGAGATCGCCGCCTCCCTTGAGCAGCGCCACACCGCCGTCCACGAGCGCCTCGTGGGAGAGGCCGAACATCACCTTGTACTGCTCCTCCGTCACCCCGCCGAGCAACGCCTGCAGCTGCCTCTCGTCCATCGGCTGCTCGGCGGTATCCAGCAATGTCTGCTTGAGCCCCTTGCGTCGGACGAGCTGTAAGGTCCGCCCGTCCTCGGCCGCGAGGAGCGCGCCGACCCGGAGCTTCTTGTAGTCCCGATCGTGCGCGTCCTGGGTGTCCTTGGGCATTTCGAAGAGAAATCCCAGCACCGCCCGCAGCGTCGTGCTCTTGCCGACCGCGTTCGAGCCGAAGATCACGTGCAACGCGCGCGGATTCGCCGAGAAATCCAGCGACAGCCCGGTGAAAGGCCCGTACCTAAGGAGATCGAGCGAGAGGATCTTCACGACGCGTCCTCACCTGCAAAGAGCAGCGGCAGCAGGGTCTCGGGCAGCGCTCGGACGAGCTGCCGGAGCGCCGTCCGATCCAGCTTCCCTCCGCCTTCGAGGTGATCTAGCTCCACCGGAAGCTTCTTGCGCAAGGGCTCGAGCCCGCTCAGCAGCCTGTCGATCTCGGCGTCGTCCTCGCAGATGGTGCGGAGCTGCCGGTAAAGCCCGCCTACGGCCTCGTCCCCGAGGCTCGCTTCGGCATCGAGCGGGTTCCGAGTGCGAAAGCTGATCTTCTCGACCCAGATCTCGCCCGCGTCGCTCGCCACGCTGCGCACCTCGCTCCGGTACTTCTCGGGCTCACGCGCGAGCGCCCCATGCGCCCGTGTCGCCCCCGTCACCTCGATCCGCGCGGCCACGATCCTCTCCTCCGCCGCGTCTGCCTCGCGTGCCAAGGCCTCGCGGCACAGCTCGATCACATCATCGACCGACGAAGCCATGCGCGCATCCACCTCGCACCGCACCCAGCGCAGTGCGTCCAGGGTCCGGGGCTCGACCCCCACGATCCGCCCCTCGTCCACGGTCACCAGCGTCGCCCCCTTCTCCCCCGTCTCGCGCGCATGCCTGCCCTGCAGGTTCCCGGGGAACACGATCCACGGTGACTCGTGGAGCACCTCGCGCGCGTGCACATGCCCGAGAGCCCAATAATCGTATCTCCTCGCCACCAGGTCACTCACCGAACATGGGGCATACGATTGATGACCTTCACGACCGCTCGCGCATGTATGCAACAAGCCCACATTAAAATACCCTTCCCGCGGCGCGGGATAGGCGACGGAGAGGTCCTCGGTGGTATCGGCTTTCTCATAGCTCCGGCCGTGCACGGCCACGCCGAGATCATCCAGCATGATCGTCTCCGGCTTCTTCGCCGACAGCTCGCGCACGCCATCTGGCAATCGCAGGATCTTGCTCCGAGCATCGTGATTGCCACGTACGATGAACACTCGGATGCGCGCTTCGCGCAGGCGTGACATCTGCTTCGCGAAGAAGAGCCCTGTGTTGTAATCCGTCCAGTCGCCGTCGTAGAGATCGCCGGCGATGAGCAGGAACGCCACCTTTTCCTCGATGCACTGTGCCACAAGATTCTCGAGTGCACGTCGTGTCGCACCACGAAGTTTGTCCACCGGCGCCCCGTCGTACCGATCGAGGCCCCGCAGGGGGCTATCGAGGTGGATGTCCGCTGCGTGAAAGAACTTCATGTGGCCCCCGGTCCGCGCTACTCTTTGCCGTGCGATGACGCGACGGTAGCAGTCTTCCCTATGAACGTGAAGCCCCGTCGTGGCGCCCAACGCTGCCATCGTCTGCACGGGCTAGCGCTGGCGCTGCATGTGGCGCCCTGAGGGGAGCCAGGACTTCGTCAGCATGTCGAGGCTCCGTGCTCAGTTCCGCTTCGGAGCGTTGGAACGCGATCGGCTCGGTTCGCATCAGCTTCTCGTCGATCTCGACCATCGCGGCCTGGAGGTCGGTGACATCGATGAGGCATGCAAGGATCTCCTCCCGACCGCGGGCACGGAACGCCTCGAGGCGGTGGAGACCGGAGATGAGCTCCATCGTGGCGCGCCGGACAATGCGGTGCCGAGAATGCCGACCTTCAGGGCGAATGCCGAGGTCAAATCGAGGGGCGGCGAGGCTTGCCGCGACCGCCGCGAGGTCACGCTCGCGCTGGGCTGCATGAGGCGGCGAGGCACGCGTGCTCGGATCCATGGTGGAGAGAGATCTCGCGACGGTCGCTTGCGCACCCAGCTCCGTGCGTGTATCTCGAAGGCGATGGTTCACCAGAATGGCCCACGGTGACCAGGTGTGTAGCCAAGGTAGATGCGCGCGGGCCGCAGCGGACAGGAGGAGACGGGAATGCTCCCTGATCAGATTCTTCCAGCCGCCCCGCTTCGCGTTCGCGTGAATGACGAGCTGACGCTCGATGCTGGCCTAGTTGGTCCGGATAAGATCATCCGACCACCGGGGCAACCCATGTTCCGGCAGGTGCTCGATTATCTCATGACCAAGCCGGATCCAGCCAAGCTACCGTCCGGCACGGGGATTGGCAGGGAGGGCGTCGCCGCGGCGGCGGTCTGCGTTCGGTGGGGCTCCTACTTCTCCGTACTCGCCGACCGCAACAAGCCACCATGGAGCGAGGTCGCTTCGCCTGAGACGAGCCGAATCTCGGATGACGAGATGGCTCGGATCAACATAGAGGCCTCCGCGGCTCTCGCTCATTGGGTGGATCTCTTCAATGCCGATCGATCGCTCTATAGTCAGCTTGTCAATCGCGCAGTCTGCTACCTGCCCATGCCAAAAAAGACGTCCAAACCGGAACGAAAACTGACCTTCGGACCGCTCGCACTGCCCGAGATTGCGAAGCGAGCTGTCGACATCACGGGCGCCGAGCGTCTCGCCCGAGCTCGCGCAGTCGTGAGCGAGCACCCCAGTCGCGTGTTCGCCAATGCTCTCGTGAACGTAGCCTGGCGCAACGGCCCGATCGAGAACATCCATGCGGGGCATGTGGCTGCATGCCTCATTGACCGCTGCCGGGTGACAGTCGCCGAGGAGCGCGAGCTGATGAAGTTTACGGCCAATCGGATGGCCGTCGGCATGGATGTGTGCCTCTTGCTGCGCAGCGAACGAGAACGCCACGAACGCTCTTGGCCGGAGCAGGTGCTTCCTTATCAACTCGCCAGCTTCCTGCTCATTACACCAGCTGAGTGGACGCTCACCGAAACTTCGCGCGACGTTCGCCTGCCGCGCTGAGGGCTCGCTCGGTTCCGTGATGAACCTACCCGAGCGCATCGTCTCCTTGCTCCCACGTTCGACGTAGGTCGGCTTCGCCTCGGCCCCGTTCAGGTGGAGGCACCGCCCGCGCCCGTGGCGGTTCTCGAGCAGGCTGCCGCACCACCGCACGCCGTCCAGCCCGCGGTGGCTGCCGCTCGATCAGCTTCCACCAACGTGCCGGCCGCCTCGGCCACGGCTCCCGCAAGCGCAGGGTCGGACCTTAGCCTCGGAGCGCTGCTCGCCGGAGGGATGGCGGTCGGGCTTATGGCTGCACTGCTCTCCAAGCTGGGGTCAAAGGGTGCCGAGTGGAATGAGAGCGTTCGCTGGTACTGAGGCTCGGATGGCCGGTTCGAGCGAGGGAAGCGACCTCGGCGAGAACGTCCACGCCGTCTGCTTTCCCGGGCGGACAACACGGCCGAACATGGTGGGAAGCTGGAGCGCCGATCTCATCCCCCGACGCTCGGGCACGGGTTACCGGAGCGGCAGGCGAGAAGGGGACCGACGGACAGGAGTGTCGCCTACGTTCCGCCGTCGAGCTCGCAGGGGTACAGGCGGAGCACCTCGGGCACAGATACCCTCCCTGATCCGGTGCCGGAAGCAGGGAGGGACCTGCCGTGCCAGAAATTTGCCAGAACCTGCGTCCAGACCTGTCCGCGCCTGTCCACTCCCGTCCACGTCCCAGACCGCGCGAACTACCCGACATCCTTGCAGAAACCAGCGGAGGAGAAGGGATTCGAACCCCTGGTTGAGTTGCCCCAACGGCGGTTTTCAAAACCGCTGCCTTCGACCGCTCGGCCACTCCTCCAAACATCCAGAACGACTCGCTTTTCTGCCTCTTCTACCGCCCCCTGTCAACGCCGCCCTGAGACCCGCACCTCTACCCTACCCTGCTCCGGGCAGCCCCTGAGCTCTCCAGCCCCGGCTCCGCCGCTTCCGCCCTCACCGGCATCTCCCGCTGCATCGAGCGTCCTTCGCCCCCTGCCCTCACTTCTCCCTCCCCGCCGCCACCGCCCCGGCGCCCTGCCCCCCCGCCCCGCCCTTCATCACCTCCGCCAGCCATTTCCCCGCCCCCGCGCACGTCCCCGCCGCGCTGACCTCCCCTCCTCCGCCTCCCCCGCGCCGCGCGTACGGCCCCGCGACGATCGCCACGTCGCTCCCTCGCGCCGTCCACGCGATCGGCCCGAGCGCCGCCCGCTGCCTGCACGCCTTCCCGAAGCGCCGCTCGATCACCTTCCCCGCCTCTGCCGCGTCGGCCGCGCTGTCGAACCGCAGCCGCCACGCGAGCGCGACCTCTCTCCGCGACGGGTCCTCCGGGTCGTCTCGCCGCACCACCGCGAACCGATCCCCGCCCCACCCTGCCGCTGCGCCAATCGCCGCATCGCGGTGGGCATACGCCGCGAACGCGATGCGCAGCGCCTGCTCACCCATCACGTCATCGAAGACCACACGAAACCCCGGGCCGAGCGCCGCGGCCGTCGGGACCGCCACCGCGACGGCGGGCTCCCGCGCCGCGAGCTTCTCCGGATGGAGCAGCTGCTCGGTGGTCTCCGGCAGCGCGCGCCAGACCGCATCCACCGAAGCCCACCCGCCGTCCCGGCGCAGCGCCTGCACGAACGCGAAGCCGTCGGTGTACGGGGCGCCCAGCGACTCCTGCAGCACGAGCGGCGTGTCGCCCACGGACGACAGCGCCGTCGACATCGCCACGAGCCTGCGGAGCATCGACTCGTCGACCTGGAACGCCGAGCCGACCAGCACATCGAACATCGCGCTCATCGCCTCGCCCTCGACGAGCGCGTGTGTGGCCGCCAGGCGATCGCTGTCGCCGAGCTTGAAGTCGAGCAGCCTCCCCAGCGAGAAGCTCTGGTCCTGGAGCGCGTGGACGAGCTCGTGCGCCAGCGTCTCCTCGGCCTCGGCCTCGCTGAGGTCATCGACGAGGTACATCGTCGCGTCCTCCGGCTCGTAGAAGCCCGCGATGCGGCCCTCGAGCAGGCGGTACATCCCGGCGGTGAAGTCGTAGTCGGCCGGGATGAGCTCGAGCGCCGCGAGCACCTCGCGCTGGTGATCGAGCACGCCCTCGGGGATCTCTCGCTCCACGTGCGCGCGGACCCGCTCCAGGATCTGCCCGCGGGCGAGCACGCGGCTCCGCACCTCGCGGCGGACCGGCAGGCCCCGCGCCTTCGCCACGCGTGCGAGCACGCGCGCGATCTCGCCGTCGGTCAGGCGAGCTGCGTCCTCGTCGAGCTCGCCCGCATCCACCGGGCTTGCGCCCCCAGCCGGTCCAGCCGCAACCGACGCCGCAGGGAGCGCCGCAGCCGAGGCCTGCGCTCGCGGCGGCGCCGCAGGCGCGGCCGTCGGCGCGCACCCCGCGAGCACAACCGCCCCGACCAACCCGATCGCGCAGCACGCCTGACCCGCCGCGGCAGCGTCCTCGACGCGCCGGGTCACGACGGCTCCCCGGCGGGCGTGCGGAGCGCGCGGATCGCCTCGGCATACCGCGCGACGCGCACGTCGAACGGCAGATCCTCGCCCCGCGCCACCGCGCCGAACACCGCCGAGCCCGCGACGAGCGCCCGCGCTCCGGCGGCGATGACCTGCCCGGCGGTCGACGGAGCGACGCCGCCGTCGACCTCGAGCGCGATGTCCAGGCCTGCCTGGTCGATCGTCTGGCGCAGGCTCTGCAGCTTGGTGAGCGCCCCCGGGATGAACTGCTGGCCGCCGAACCCGGGGTTGACGCTCATCACAAGCACCAGATCGATATCCGCCATCACGTGCCGGATCGACTCCTCCGGCGTGTGGGGGTTCAGCACGACGCCGGGGCTCGCGCCTGCGTCCCTGATCTGCTGGAGCGTCCGGTGCAGGTGGGGCGACGCCTCGACGTGGACCGAGATGCGATCGGCGCCGGCGGCCGCGAACTCCGCGACGTAGCGCTCGGGCTCGACGATCATCAGGTGGACATCGAGGGGAAGACGCGTCGCGGCGCGAACCGCGCGAACAACGAGCGGCCCGATCGTGATGTTTGGCACAAACCGGCCATCCATCACGTCGACGTGGATCCAGTCGGCGCCAGCGGCCTCAGCGGCCCGTACTTCCTCCGCGAGACGACCGAAGTCAGCCGACAGGATCGACGGAGCGACGATGATTTTCTCGTGACGCACAGGGTAGCGCTAGCAGGCGTGACGCGCGGCGGCTAGCCGAGCATCCACGAGCGCGCTTACGGGGAGGCCGGCGCGGCTGCTAGGCTGCGCAGGTCTTCGCGAAGCGTTCGTGTCGTGCGCGCGGACGCTGCAGATTGAAGGCTGGGGATCCGAACCGTTCGAGTGAGGTGATGCATGGAGACACGGCCGCTGACGAAGCCCGACTACGACCGGATCGTGGGCGAGATCGATCGGTGGTGGGCGGGCCCAACCAGCGCGCTCGCGCACCCGATCTTCTTCTACGAGCTCGGCAGGCTCGCGCGCGTCGTCGAGGATCGCGGGCTGCTCGTCGGCTTCCTGCTCGGGTTCAGGTGCCCGGACGCGGCGATCGGGTACGTGCACCTCGTCGGCATTCACCCGGACTATCGCCGCCGCGGCGTCGGCAGGATGCTCTATGCGGCGTTCGAGGAGGACTGCCGCCGCGAGGGCTGCCGGCAGCTCAAGGCGATCACGACGCTGGGCAACGAGGGCTCGGTGCGCTTCCACGCCGCGGTCGGCTGGTCGGCGGCCGAGGTCGAGGACTACGCCGGACCTGGGCGTCCGCGGATCGTGTTCACCAAGGACCTCTAGGTGCGGATCACGCGGAGCACGCGCGTGTTGCGGCGTACGCTCTCGACGGGGTACATCTGCTCGGGACCGCGAGGTGAAGCGATGCGAGAAGGCGGGCATGTTCGCGACGTGGTGGTAGGCGTTGTCGGGCCAGCCGACAGGACGGTCGCCGCGGGCGCCCTCGGTGCATCCAGGTGAGCCATAACCCTTCGCCGATCACACAGCTGCGCGAGATCGGGCTGTTCGGAGGCCTGGGCGATCACGTCCTCCAGGCCCTCGCCGACACGCTGGAGCTGCTCGATCTGGAGCCGGGCGCCGTCGCCTTTCGCGAGGGCGACAACGGCCGCGAGATGTTCGTGCTGCTCTCGGGGGAGATGGAAGTGCTCAAGCGGTCGAAGCGCGACGTCGAGGCGCGGGTCGCGATCCTCGGGCCGAACGACTGGTTCGGCGAGATGTCGATCCTCGACGTGATGCCTCGCTCGGCGACCGTCCGGGCGATCGCCCCGTCGCGCTTGCTGCGCGTCACCGCGCACGATCTCGACGCCCTCTACCGGCGCGATCTCAAGTCGTACACGCTGCTGGTGCTGAACATCGCGCGCGAGATGTCGCGCCGCCTTCGCGTGGCGGACAGCCTGCTCGCCGAGCTGGTAGCGAACATGCTCGACGAGTACGCGCGGCCGCGGCGACCCGCGATCTGAGCCGGCGCCGCCGCGTCAGTCGGCGCCGAGCGCTCTGCCCGAGGGCGCCGGGCCCACCGGTCGCCTCATCCGCCCTCTGGACCGATCGCTCCACCGGCGCCGGCTTCGCCGCCCGCGCCGCCTGCACCACCGCCGCCGGCGTCGCCACTGTCGCCGGCTTCGCCGCCCACACCACCAGCACCGGCTTCGCCGCCTGCGCCGCCCGCGCCACCGTCGCCCGCTTTGCCACCCGCGCCGCCCGCACCACCGGCGCCGACTGGGTTGGCCGGTTCGCCCCCCGTGCCGGTTCCGCCGGTGCTAGCGGCCCCAGTCGAACTGGCCCCAGTCGAACCGGCGCTGTTAGCGCCCGCGTCTGGCGGCAGGAGGCCACCGCCGCCCGCGCCGTCGTCTTCGCCGGGATCGCCGGCGGCGACGCCCCCTCCTGCGCCGGTCGCGCCGAGGTCTTCGCAATCACCGCACCCGATGCCTCCCTCGGCGGGAGGCTCCGGTTGTGGATTGAACACACAGCCCGCAAGGACGACCCCGAACACAAGGACGACAAGCTGGCGCATAAGCTCCCTCCTCATAGCACCCTGCGCATCTCCCTGCCCGCTTGTGCGGCGCCCTCGTCCCCGGGAATGCTGCGTCGAGCGCGATCCGTCGGCTGCTTCTCGCTCGCTCTTACCGCCGGGTCGACGCCGCCGTCAGACCCGGCCCGCGTGCTCCTTCAGCCGCACTCCACCGCTCCAGCGCCTCCAGCGCCTCCAGCGCCCCCCACACCGCAGGGCTCGCCGCCCGCGCCGCCCGCGCCGCCCTGGCCACCCGCGCCGCCCTGGCCGCCCGCGCCGCCCTGGCCGCCCGCGCCGCCCTGACCGCCCGCGCCGCCCTGACCGCCCTCGCCGCCTCCAGCACCGCCCTGAGCGCCCTCGCCGCCGTGGCCGCCCGCCGCGCCCCCATTGCCGCTGCCGCCCGCGCCCGTGGTCTCCCCGCTGCCAGCGCTGGTCCCTGCCGCTGTGTTGCCGGCGCCGTTGCCACCCGAACCTGAGCTGCCGACCGCCGCACCGGTCGACGACGACGAGGGATAGGGATCCCTGTCATCGAACGGCGGTTCAGGCTGCGGGTTGAACGAGCATCCAACCGCGAGGAGCAGGGTGAGGAACAGCAGGCTTCGCATGGCGGGTACGCCGAGTATGGCAATCAACATGCCACATGAAAATAGCCGGAAAGTACCTCGATCGGTCCGCTATTGACGCGGTGCTCAGGCACACTCTGGCACGCCGCTCGGGCGGCTGGATCCGGCACTTCCCTCCGCGCCACGACCTGCGCGGACCGTCCGCTGCGGGTGGTCCCCCTGGTGTCCACGGCGGCAGCTCGCGGTATCGTGCGGCGTGATTTCGGAAGACCTGGGGAACGTCGCGTCGCGGCTCGACGAGGTGCGGCGCCGGATAACGAGCGCCGCCGCGCGGGCAGGGCGCGGGCCGGAGGAGGTCCGGCTCATCGCCGTGTCCAAGGGGAAGCCCGCGGAGGCCATCCGCGCCGCCTACGCCGCCGGGCAGCGCGATTTCGGAGAGAACTACGCGCAGGAGCTCGTCGAAAAGGCCGAGGCGCTCGCCGATCTCGACGGGCTCGTGTGGCACGCCATCGGCCAGCTCCAGAGGAACAAGGCGAAGCTCGTCGCGCGCGTCGCGCACGTCGTGCAGTCGGTCGACCGGGACGAGCTCGCCGTGGAGCTCGATCGGCGCGCGGCCGCGCTCAACCGCACCCTCGACGTCCTGATCGAGGTGAACGTCGGCGACGAAGCCTCGAAGGGCGGCTGCGCCCCCGGCGATTTCGCGCCGCTCCTCGCCGCGATCGCCCGGTGCGCGCACCTCCGGCCGATCGGCCTCATGACCATCGCGCCGTTCCTCGAGGACCCGAGCGACGTCGTGCCGTTCTTCGCGCAGCTGCGCGCCCTGCGCGACGCGCACGGCGGCCGGGCCGTGCTGCCCGAGCTCTCGATGGGCATGTCGCACGATTTCGAGGCAGCCATCGCGGAAGGCGCGACCTGGGTCCGCGTCGGCACCGCCATCTTCGGAGCCCGCGGATGACGGCCACGTCCGCCGCGTCGCGCCTCGGCGCGGCCCTCCCTGGCGGTGGCGTCGCGCGCGGCGCGCGCGCCGCCACGCTTGCTACGTGCGCGCTGCTCGCGCTCGGGTGCGGGCCGGGCGCGATGCCCGCGTCGGTGCGCCATCCGCTCGTCGGCAGCGCCGCGCCGGAGTTCCACGCAGAGTCCACCGCGGCGGTCACCGTCGGCGTGCCCGGCACGCGCAGGACGCGGGTCACCGTGATCGACTTCTGGGCGTCCTGGTGCGCGTCGTGCAGCCGGACCATGCCGGCGCTCGACCGGCTCTGGCGCGACCGCAAGGCGGACGGGGTGGCCGTGATCGGCGTGAACGTCGACGACTCGGAGGCCGCCGCGGCGGCCGCCGCCTACGAGCTCGGCGCGACGTTCCCCATCGTCGCGGATCTCGATCAGCGGCTCTCCGGGACCTACGGCGTCGCGCAGGTCCCCCTCACGTTCGTTGTCGACGGCGCGGGCACCGTGCGCTGGGTCGGGCACGATCCGGCGAGCGCGCGCCGCGCCGTCGAGGTCCTCCTCTCGGAGCGCCCCGCGGGCGCGCGGTCGGTCTTCGAATGAGCGCGCCCCGGGGCGGCGGCGGCGCGCGACGGCGGCCCGCGGGCGACGACCCGACGCTCTTCGACGCCGCCCGGCAGCGCGAGCCGGAGCTCAAGGCCACGGTCCCCCTCGCCGAGCGCATGCGCCCGCGCTCGCTCGAGGACATGATCGGCCAGGGCCACCTCCTCGGCGAGGGCAAGCTGCTCGCGCGCGCGATCGCCGCCGACCGGATCCCCTCCATGATCCTGTGGGGCCCGCCGGGCGCCGGAAAGACCACGCTCGCGCGCGTCGTCGCGCACACGACGAACGCCCGCTTCGTCCCCTTCAACGCCGTGCTGGGCGGCGTGCCGGAGCTCCGCGAGATCCTCGCCCAGGCGCGCACCGCGCGCTCCTACGAGGGCAAGCGGACGATCCTGTTCGTCGACGAGATCCACCGCTTCAACAAGGCCCAGCAGGACGCCTTCCTCCCGCACGTCGAGGACGGGACGATCACGCTCATCGGGGCGACCACCGAGAACCCCTCGTTCGCGGTCAACGCGCCGCTGCTCTCCCGGTGCAAGGTCTTCCGGCTCCAGGGCCTCGGCGCCTCGGAGCTCGTCGAGCTGCTGCGCCGCGCCCTCGAGTCGCCCGCCGGGCTCGCCGGCGCGATCGGCGCCGACGACGACGCGCTCTCGGCGATCGCGGCGCTCGCGCAGGGCGACGCGCGCAGGGCGCTCACCACGCTGGAGATCGCCGCGGACGAGGCGGGGCGCGCGGGCGCCTCCACGATCACGCGCGAGCTCATCGCTGGCGCGAGCGAGCACAAGACGCTGCTCTACGACAAGGCCGGCGAGGAGCACTACAACGTCATCAGCGCCTTCATCAAGTCGATGCGCGGCTCCGATCCCGACGCCGCCATCTACTGGCTGATGCGCATGATCGAGTCCGGCGACGACCCGCTCTTCCTGCTGCGCCGGATGATGATCTTCGCCTCCGAGGACATCGGCAACGCCGACCCGCGCGCGCTGGAGATCGCCGTCGCCGCGGACGCCGCGTTCCGGCGCATGGGGATGCCCGAGGGGCTCTACCCGATCACGCAGGCGGCGCTCTACCTCGCCACGGCCCCGAAATCGAACGCCTGCAAGACCGCCTGGCACGCGGCGCAGGCCGCCGTGCGCGAGCACGGCGCGCTCCCGGTCCCGCTCACGCTGCGCAACGCGGTCACGCCGCTGATGCGCGACGAGGGCTACGGCGAGGGCTACCGCTACGCGCACGACGAGCCGGGCGGCGTCGCGCGGGGCGAGGCCTACCTGCCCGAGCCGCTCGCGGGCAGCCGGTTCTACGAGCCGACCGATCGCGGCTACGAGCGGACCATCGGCGAGCGCCTCCGCCGGATCCGCGGCGAGGGGGAGGGTGAGGGCGGCTGAGGCGCGGCGCCGGCCGGCCCATCCGTCACGGCGTCACGCGTCGTCGTCGTCGTCGCCGCCCGCGCCGGCGAGGGCCTGCTGGAGCTCGCTCAGCGCGTGCTGATCTCCCTTGCTGCGCGCGACCACGATGCCGTCGGCCAGCCAGGCGCGCCCCTCGTCGAGGCGGCCCGCCTTCACCAGCGTCGTCCCGCACATGAGGTACATCGGCACATACGCCGGATCCATCGCCCGGAGCGCGACGAACGTGGCGAGCGCGTCGTCGTGGCGGCCCTGGCCCGCGTACTCCAGCGCGAGCGCGTACCAGTGAAACGGATCCTTCGACCCATCCCGGGTCATCTTCTCGAGCATCAGCAGCCGCTTGCTCACGTCGCCTCCACAACCCCGATGAACGGCAGGTTCCGATAGCGCTCGGCCCAGTCGAGCCCGTAGCCGACCACGAATTTGTCCTCGATCGTGAAGCCCAGGTAGTCGATGGGCACCTCGACCCGCGCGCGCGCCGGCTTGTGCAGGAGCGCGCAGACCTTCACGCTGTTCGGCATCCTCGTGCGGAAGAGCTGGAGCAGGTGCGAGATCGTGAGGCCCGTATCCACGATGTCCTCGATGAGGAGGATGTCCTCGCCCTCGATCGGGCGGGTGAGGTCCTGCGTGATCTGGACGACGCCCGTCGAGGCCGTGCCCTCGCCGTAGCTGCGCACGCCGAGGAACTCGATGCGCACCGGCAGGTCGACGTGGCGCGCGATGTCAGCGGTGAACACGAAGCTCCCCTTGAGCACGGAGACGAGCACGAGCCGGCGCTCCGCGTAGTCCCGGGTGATCTGCGCGCCGAGGTCGCGCACGCGAGCGCCGATCTGTTCGGCGGACAGGAGCGTCCGGACATTCGCCATGGTGCCCGCTAACATCGCGGCGCCCGCGCCACCAGCGCCCAGGCGGACCCTCCGTCGCCGCGCGCGGCGATCCCATGTCGCGCCGCTGATGTCGCGTGGTCGCTCTGCTGCTGCCCGGGTCGAAACTGGGTTAGTCTCTGCGCCTCCCGCGATGCCGCTCCCTTCTCCGCCCGACGCGCCCCCGCACCTCACCTCGCGCACGCCCCTGGCCGTCCGCTTCTGCGAGACGGATCTCATGGGCATCGTCCACCACGCGAACTACGTCATCTACCTGGAGGCTGGCCGCATCGACTGGCTGAAGCGCCGCGGCCTCTCCTACGAGGAGATGGTGCGGCGCGACCTTCACCTCGCCGTCGCGGAGCTGCGGATCAAGTACCGCCAGGCCGCGCGGTTCGGCGACGACCTCGTCGTCGAGACGACCTGCCGCGAGGTCCAGCGCGTCACCGCGCGCTTCAGCTACCGGATCCTCCGGGGCGAGGACGTGATCTGCGACGGCGACATCCTCCTTGCGTGCCTGGGATCGAACCTGACGCTGACGCGGATCCCGGACGACATCGTCCAGCTCCTGGCGAGCCCCGAGACGACGGCCGAGCGCTAGGGCAGGGGACGCCGCCCCGCTACAGCCGCCGTCCGCCGCCCCGCTTCAGCCGCCGTCCGCCGCCCCGGCCTCGGCCCCGCTGTGCACGATGCGCGCCGGCATCTCGACCGTCTGCGGCGGCTCGATGCGCTCGCCGAGGAACGTGCGCCACTGGACGACGTAGCGCCCGCGCAGGGGCCCGATCACGTAGCGCTCGCTCGCCGGAGGCACGGCGACCGCGGGGATCCCGTCGACGAGCAGGTAGAGCAGCGCGTCCGTCTGGTTGACCGCGACGAACCCCTCGCCGGGCGCGCCCGGGTCGACGCTCGCGGGCAGCTGGAGCGGCTCTGATCGGATGGCCGCGAGCTCGTCGCGCGTCAGGAAGACGCCGCCCTGCGCCGACGGGAGCCCGGCGGCGGCGTACGCGGCGCTCGGGGGCGGCATGAGCATGTCGGTCGAGATCAGGTCCGTTCGCCGGGCGATCGACGTGACCTCGAACGCGACGCCGCCGCCGCCTTGCCAGGCATAACTCGCGTAGAGCGGCACCTCGCCGGCCACGCACTCGGGCGACTTCGGATCCACGCCGACGATCTCCAGCAGCGCCCGGCAGAGCAGCGGCCCCCCGTCGCCGGCCTCGGGGACCCTGCCGAGCTCGACGTACAGCGCGCCGAGGCTCCCGTGCACCTCGACCTTGCGGACGTCGATCTCGATCCGCTTGCCGTCGCCCACAGGACGCGCCGAGCCCGTCGACAGCGGCGTCACGTCGACGCGCCGCTCGCCGAGGAGCGTGCGGAGCGCCCCCGGCGGCACGACCCGGTACTGGGTCAGGGACGGCCAGAGCAGCACCTCGCCGTACACGTCGTGGCGCGCGCGGAGCTCGGAGCCCGCGGGCAGCGGGAGCGCGCGCGACGTGAACTGGACCCGCATCCGGCCCGTCTCCGCGAGCTCGACCTTCCACGTCAGCTCGGTGAGCTTCTGCGCCGCGTGGATCCCGGAGGCCGCCACCTCGGGCGCCTTGGGGGGCTGCGGCACGTCACGGAAGCGGAACGCCGCCTCGAGCATCACGCCGGGGAGCTCGCGGGGCGAGAGCGCGTCGTCCGGCAGGGGGGTGGCGGGCGAGAGCGGCAGCGGCGACTGCGGGCTCGCCTCGGACATGATGAGCCGGCCGTAGTCGTCGGCGATGATCTTCGCGGTCGCCTCGGCGGCGGACGCGTCGAGCAGGTCCGGCGTCTCGTTCGCGAGCGGCGCGGGGAGGATTTTCGCGTTCGGGCTCGCGCCGGCGTCCAGGGGATCGACGGGCGCGTGGCGCGACGGCTCGCACCCGGCGGCGGCGAGCAGCAGGAAGGCCGCGGCGACGCGCGCGGCGATCACGGCTCCAGCTCGAACGTGTGGATGACGCGCACGCGCGCGTCGAGCGGCGGCGGGTCGGGCGCGCACTGCGTGTCCAGGAAGACCGCGGTGCAGCGGGGATGGCAGCCCAGGAGCAGGTTGCAGTTGGCCGCCTCGTTGTCGAACACCGCGATGACCCGCCCGAGCCGCGAGAGCTGCGGCGCGACGCTCCGCTTGAACTCGGTGTCGGGCATCTCGAACCTCGGCTTCACGACGAGCTCCGTGCCGATGACCCCGATGGGGAAGCCGAGGTCGCGCAGGCTCGCGAACGAGCCGAGCGCCATCTTCGGCAGGTCGCGGCCGGTGAGGTACACGAGGGTCGCCCCCGCCGCGTGGCAGTCGCGCGCGTACTGGCTCGCGCCCGGCACCTCGACGTCGTGCCGGATGTGCGGATCGTTGAAGAAGCGGGCCCTCCAGAAATCGAACGCGTGCAGGTGGAGCGCCTCGTCGTCGACGCCGAGCCGCCGCAGGTTGTCCTGGAACCCGTACACGATGCCGTCGGGCGACGCGCGCTCGAGGAGGGCGGCGGCGTGCGGGTGCTTGCGGCGCCACTCCTCCGCCAGCTCATGGAGGATCGCGGCCACCCGCGGCCGGTTGTCCATGAGGGTGCCGTCCAGATCGAAGACGATCACGGGGGGCCCCTCCGACCGATCGGCCGCGCGCTCGACGATGGATCTCAGGAGCCGCGTCCGCTCGAGAGGGACGAGGCGCTTCTCGTGAAACAGCGTGCTCAAGGTCGTCGCGCCGTGGAAACGCGCACCGTCCGCGCGGCTCCTCGGGCCGGAACCCTAGCGCGAACTCGCCCTCCCCAGAAGCGGCGGCGCCCCACCCCTTCGCCGGGCCCTGCGGGTCTGCGTAAGTGTGCAGAAATATCCTACATTGTTGGCCTAATCATTCCGTTCTTCGTAGGATTTTCCAAATCGGGACCCGTCGAGGCTCCGAAGGAAGGCCCATGCAGAACCGCATCAAGACCGCTCTGGCCCTGGCGATGGCGCTGACCGCCGTGGTGGGCTGCTCGAAGACCCCTCGCGATCGTCTGCAGGGGCGCTGGTATGGCGATGCCATCGAGAACGCCCCTGTGGAACAGCTCACCAAGGCGACCGGATGGGTGAAGGGAACGGCGCTCGAGTTCAACGGCAGCAAGGTGACGGTGACCGTGCCCGCGGAGACGCCGCGCAGCGGCACCTTCAAGGTGACGAAGGCGGACGGCGATCAGGTGACCGTCGCGTTCCTCCGCCCCGAGGGAGGGCTCGATGAAGCGGCGTTCCGCTTCACCACGGATCAGACGCTGCGCTGGGAGATCGGCGACGGCCGCGCCATCGTGCTGACGAAGGCGAAGAACTGAGCTCGGCGGCTATCGCCGCACCCGCTCCCTCCGCACCCGCGTGAGCCACCGCGCCTCGCCGCGATCGCCGTCGCGCGCGAGCAGAACCACGACATCCTCCGAGAGCGGCCCGGTGAGGCGCCGCCGCGCTTCCTCGATGGAGCGCACCTCGACGCCGTTCACGGACAGGAGCCGATCGCCGGGCTCGATGCCGGCCTCCTCGGCCTCGCTCGCCGGGGGCACCGACACCACGGTCACGGTCTTTCGCTCCTCGCCGAGCGTCACCGCCAGGCTCCCTGCGCCCTTCGGATCCTGCCGCGCGCCGTCTCCTGGCAGCGCGATCCTCACGCGCTCGGTCGTCCTGCCGGCCCGGACCTGCACCGGCTGCGACTCGGCGCGCCCGAGATCCGCGCTGTACGCCTCGAGGATCGCCGTGCCCTCGGGCAGCCCGCCGAGCTGGAACCGCCCGTCGCGGTCGGTGGTCGCCACGCCCGGCGGCAGCGGGCCGAGCGGCAGGTACGTCGGCACGCGGTCGCGCGCGACGCGGGCCCCCGCCACCGCGTCCCCGCGCTGATCGACGACCTGGCCGGCGACCTCTCCCGCCTCGGACAGGTCGATGCGCCCGAGGTCCGTCGGGCGATCGGGATCGCCGGCGATCGTCACCCGCAGCGTCGCCGGCGCGTACCCGTCGCGGCTCACCGTCACGCGGAACTGGCCCTGCGCGAGGTCGGCGAGCGTGAAGGCCCCCTCCGCGTCGCTCGTGGCGCGGCGCGGCCCGGTCGTCGAGAACAGCGTGATCCGCGCGCCCTCGAGCCGCTCCCGCCCGCCGCGCCCGGTCACGGTGCCGGTCGCCTTGAGGGCGGCGCCCATCTCGAGCCGCAGCTCCTTCGGCGCGGCGTCGACCTGCTCGACGCGCGGGGACTTGCCGGAGCGCACGAGGCTTACCCGGAGCGGCAGGCCGGCGGCGTCGGGCAGCAGCGCGTCGCCGTCGTCGTCCGTGAACAGCGTCTTGCGGAGCGGGACGGCCACGTCGAGCGAGAGCACGCGCACCTCCACGCGATCGAGCGGGTAGCCGCGATCGTCGGCGACGTGGATGGCCACCGCCTCGCGCACCTTCGGGAGGACGACCTCGATCTCCTTGCGATCGCGCTCCGGCACCTCGACGACGAGCCGCGCCACGACGTCGCCTGGCGACTCGGCCCGGGAGACCGAGACGAGCACCTCGTCGGGGACCGCGGCGAAGGCGAACGTGCCGTCGTCCGCGGAGTACGTCACCCGCTCGAGCGAGCCGGCGGTCGCGGCCAGCTCCACGCGCGCGCCGGCGACCGGCTTGCGGTCCTCCTCGAGGACGCGGCCCTCGAGCAGGCCGCCCTGGCGCATCACAACGCGCACGCGGGCCTCGCCGCCCGGCTGCAGGGTCACGATCTCGCTGGGCGTCTCGACGTACTCCGGGTGCCGGACGATGGCGTGGACGCGCCCGGGGGTGACGGGCTCGGCCCGGAACGTGCCGTCGGCGCGCGTGACCCACGGCTCGCCCGACCGCACCGAGGCGGCCGGCAGGACGGCGTCGCCACGCGGCAGGTCCGGGATGGGGCCCGGCATGACCCCGAGCTCGCCCGCGGGGATCAGCGGCGCCGGGCCGGGCAGGGCGCGCTCGAAGTGCTCGTCCCTGAACTCGGACATCGCGGTGGTCTCGTCGATGGGCATCCCCTCGGCGTCGGCGCCCACGACCTCGATCGTCGCGCCCGGGACCGGGTAGCCGCGGTCGTCGACGACCTCACCCACGAGCGCGCCGCCGCGGAGCAGGGGGATGCGCACCTCGGTGGCGCCCGCGTCGACCTGCACGGCGTTCCTCGGCACGAAGCCGGCCGCCAGCGCCGAGGCGCTCGCGTACCCCGGCGCGATGGGCCCGAGCGTCACCGACCCGTCGTCGCCCGTGCGGCCGTGCAGCGGGAACGCCGACAGCCCCTGCTCGACGAGCACGACGTTCGCGCCCTTCACGGCCGGCGCGTCCTCGCCGTCGCCGTCGGTCACGAGGAGCCGTACGTGGCGGCCCGGCCCGAGGACGAGCTTCACCTCCTTGCCCTCGCCGCGCCTCACGGGCACGGCCAGCGCGGTCGCGCTCACGGCGGCGCCGCGCCGGGCCTTGAGGTCGTACACCCCGTCGCGGAGCCCGGCGATCCTCGCGACGCCCGTCGCGTCGGCGGTCGTGCTGCGCGCTGGCCACAGCCCGGTACCGGCGGCGAGCACGGTCGCGCCGCCGGCCGGCTGCCCCTCCGCGTCCACCACGCGGACCGTGAGGGCGCCGAGCCGATCCATGCGGAGCCTGAGCGGCGCCGGCCCGGGCACGATGCCCGTCCGCACGGTGTCCTCGAAGCCGAGCGCCGACGCGCGGACGACGTAGGGGGCCGCCCCGAGCCGATCGAACCGCGCGCGGCCGCCTTCGGCGGTGGTCGCCACGAAGGGGAGGGGATCGGCGGTCGCGACCGTCACCTCGGCGCCGTCGATCGGGCGCTCGGCCTCGTCGACGACCAGCACGTCCAGCACCTTCGCGGGCCGCAGCACGAGGTCGACGGCGCGGGGGCCTGGCTCGAGCGCGACGCGGGTCGAGGCGCGGGCCCGCTCCGCGCCGTACGCCATGATCCAGGCCTCCCCGGACGGCAGCCCGGCGAAGCGAGCCTCGCCCGAGGGATCGGTCTTCAGCTCGCCCGCGAAGTAGGCGCGGTCCTCGCGCATGGCGAAGACGCGCACGGTGGCGTCCTTCAGCGGGCGCCCCTGCTCGTCGCGCACGGTGGCGGTGAGCTCTGCCGAGCGCCCTTCCACCCACGCGGGCACCGGCGGCGCCGGGATCGGCGCCCGCGGCAGGTACCGCGGCCCCAGATCGCGCAGCGTGGTCGCGGCGAAGAAGCAGACCAGCGCGGCGATCGCGGCCAGGACGGTATCGAGCCGCGACCGGCGATCGGCCCGGTCGGCTTCCGCTGCGAGTTGCTTGTCCTGTTCCGCTGCGGGTTGCTTGTCCTGCTCGGCCACGGCCTGGATTTCTACTCCGGATCCGCGAAAACGCCGAACGTCCCGCCGCCGTTCCCGGATCCCGCGGCGCCGCGCCGGCGTCCCGAGATCAGGCCTGGCGGCCGCGGTGCAGCTCGATCACGGCCTGGATCTCCTCCTCGGACAGGATGTGATCCGTCGCCTTGGCCTTCGCCAGGATGGCGTCGACGAGCTCCTTGGAGGGCTCGATCTTCCGCTGCCGGAGCCAGTAGTTCACGTTGGAGGCCCCGGACATGTAGCCCACGCAGATCTCCTGCTTTCGCCCGAACATGCCGGCGGGCACGCCGGAGTAGATCCGGTCGGCCATCCAGGAGTCGCCCTTCGACTCGGCCTTGATGATGGCCGCCGCGTGCACGCCGGTCGCCGTGCGGAAGGCGTCCCGTCCGACCAGGGGATAATTGATGGGCACCTCCCAGCCGACCGCCTGCGCGGCCGTCGTGCAGTACTCGAGGAGGTGGGTGAGGTCCTGGTGCTCGAGGAGGCCGAGGAGCTTCATGTTGAGCAGGATGAGCTCCATCGCGGCGTTGCCGACCCGCTCGCCGATCCCGAGTGCGGTGCCGTGCACCCGGTCCGCGCCGAACTGGAGCGCCCAGATCGCGTTCTCGAGCGCGAGGCCGCGATCGTTGTGGCCGTGCCAGTCGATGCCGACCGACGCCCCGGCCCCCGCGACGATGGCCCGCGTGAAGTTGATGACGTTGCGAACCCCGTCCGGCGTCGCGTGCCCGACGGTATCGCACAGGCATAGCCGGGACGCGCCGTGGTCGATGGCGACCTTGAAGAGCGTCGCCAGCACCTCGGGGCGCGAGCGCGTCGTGTCCTCCGTGACGTAGGCGACCGGGAGCCCGGCCTTCACGCCCGCGTCGATCGCCGCGGCGCTCCGCTGCGCGATGAGGTCGACGTCCCACGCCTCCGCGAGCTGGCGGATCGGGCTCGATCCGATGAAGGCGTAGATCTCCACAGGGATCCCTGCGCGCTGGGAGATCTCGATCATCGGTGTGATGTCCGAGACGACCGTGCGGCCTGCGCAGGCGATGCGGAGCGGCAGGTTGTTGTCGGCCACCTCCCTGCACATCCGGAGCACGTCCTCGAACGCCCGCTGCGAGCTGCCGGGCAGGCCGACGTCGGCGATCTGGATACCGATCTTGGCCATCAGGTGGAGCAGCTTGAGCTTGCTCTCGATGTTCGGATCGGCGACCGAGGGGTTCTGCAGGCCGTCGCGCAGGGTCTCGTCGAAGAAGCCGATGTTCTCCGGGATGACCCGCCCGACGCGACCCACCTCGTTCCAGTCGTAGATCAGCTCGGTCGGGCGGTTACCGGAGGCAGCGATCGCCATGCACTATTATAGTGCGCCGCGCTCGACGCCGGGCCTGAAGCGAAGCTTTTCCGGGGCGCTCGACATGACGCACGGCGCAGGTGAAGGCGGGTGATCGGTCGCGCGCTGCGGTGCGCTGGCCCTGCGCGCCCGGCAAGCCTAAGCTTGCGCCCACGACGATGTGGCAATCCCTACCTGAGTTCGGGACCGGCGTCCTTTACGCCATTCTGGTCACCGCGGCGTATACCTTCGCCGTCGGTCTCGCGTCGGCGCGCGGGCGGCCGCGGCTGCTCCAGGCCGCGCGGCTCGGCGCGTACGGCACGATCGCGCTGGTCGGCCTCGCGGTGCTCGTGCTGGCGTACGCCTTCGTCAGCCACGATTTCCGGATCGCCTACGTCGCGCAGTACAGCGACCGAGCCATGAGCACGCCGTACCTCATCGCCGCGCTCTGGGGCGGGCAGGACGGCTCGCTGCTCTGGTGGATGTTCCTGACCGCGCTCTTCTCGGGCACCTGCGTCGTCTGGCTGCAGCGCCGGTATCTGGAGCTCCAGCCTTACGTCATCGCGACGCTGATGAGCGTCCTGATCTTCTTCGCGGCGCTGATGATCTTCGCGGTGAACCCGTTCCGGACGAGCGTGGCGGGCGCCCCGCTCGACGGCAACGGGCTGAACTTCCAGCTGCGCAACTTCTACATGATCATCCACCCGCCGAGCCTCTACATCGGCTTCACGAGCGCGGCGGTCCCGTTCGCGTTCGCGATCGCCGCGCTCGCCACGGGCCGGCTCGACAGCGAGTGGATCGTGGCGACGCGCAAGTGGATGCTCTTCTCCTGGCTGTTCCTCTCCATCGGCAACGTGCTCGGCATGCTGTGGGCTTACGAGGAGCTCGGCTGGGGCGGCCCGTGGGCCTGGGATCCGGTCGAGAACGCCGCGTTCCTCCCGTGGCTCACCGCGAGCGCCTACGTCCACTCGACGATGATCCAGGAGCGCCGCGGCATGCTGAAGGTGTGGAACATCTCGCTCATCTGCGGGACGTTCTTCCTCACCATCTTCGGCACCTGGCTCACGCGGTCCGGCCTCATCGCGAGCGTCCACTCGTTCGCCCAGTCCGGCATCGGCATCTGGTTCGTCGGCTTCATGGCCGTGATCCTGGCCACGTGCACCGCGCTGATCGTCTACCGCCTGCCGCGGCTGCGCAGCGACGGGCAGTTCGAGTCGATGCTGTCGCGCGAGGCCGCGTTCCTCTTCAACAACTGGGGCTTCTTCAGCATCATGATCTTCATCGCGGTCGCGACGGTGTGGCCGCGCATCAGCGAGTGGCTGCTCGACCAGAAGTCGACGCTCGGGCCGACGTTCTACAACATGTGGCTGCCCCCGATCGCGCTCGTGGTCTTCCTGCTCATGGGCGTCGCGCCGCTGCTCGGGTGGCGGAAGACGTCGCCGGAGCTCTTCCGGAAGAGCTTCCGCTGGCCGGTGCTGGCCACGGTCGTCACGGTGGCGCTCCACCTGACGCTCGGGAAGCGGGTGGGATTCGCCCCGTTCGTCGCCGTGGACCCGATCTACCCCGGCCAGTTCGGCGACGCGCTCGCGAAGCTCGCGTCGACCTACCCGTTCTTCACGGTGGCCATCGCCGCGTTCAACATCGCCGTGGTCGCGCAGGAGTTCGCCCGCGGCATCGCGGCGCGGCAGAAGCGCGGGAAAGAGCCGCTCTTCACCTCCTTCTACAACCTCGTCGCCAGGTCGCGGCGCCGCTACGGCGGCTACATCGTGCACGTCGGCATCTCGGTGATGTTCCTCGGGTTCGCCGGCCGCGCGTGGGGCGTCGACAAGGAGATCAGCCTCCACCCGGGCGAGTCCGTGCAGATCGAGGAGTACCGCCTCACCTACGCCGGCCCGCGCATGGAGGTCGACAGCGAGAAGCGGATGGTCTTCGCCGACCTCGACGTCGAGCGCCACGGCGCGCCGATCGGCCGGATCAGCCCCGCGAAGTTCATCTACAAGGCGTCCCCGGAGGCGCCGTCGACCGAGGTCGCGCGGCACATCACCGTCAAGAACGACCTCTACGTGATCATCGGGATGGCGAACCCCCAGACGAAGGTCGCTTCGTTCCAGATCCACGTGAACAACCTGATCTCGTTCATGTGGTTCGGCGCGGGCATCCTCATCCTGGGGGCCCTCGTCGCGATGTGGCCTGACATCGCGCTCGAGGAGGCCGGCGCGTTCGGTTATGTGCGGGCGGCGGGGTCCGTCACCGCGTCGGTCGTGTTCGCCTTCCTGCTCGCCGGCGGCCCGTCGCAGGCCTACGGGCACCCCGTCCAGGAGGGGCTCGGGCGGCCTGTCTTGGTCGCGCCCGGCGCGGCGGACGGCGACGTCCGCGCCCCGGGCTCCGGCGCGTCGCTTGATCCCGGGCGGTCGCCCGCGATCGGTGCCATCCTCCCGACCGCTGCCGAACCGAGGCAGCCGGCGTTCGAATGAGCCGCACGCGAAGACTCATCCAAGGCATCACCCTCCTCGTCGCGGGCGCCCTCGCCCTCGTCGTCCTGCTGCGCTCGCCGGAGTTCGCCCACAGCCAGCAGCTCGGCGAGGGGATGCAGCGCTCGGGCGTCGTCGGCATCGCGAACGACATCGAGCGCAAGCTCTTCTGGAGCCTGATCTGCACGTGCGGCTGCCCGCGCGAGACCCTCGGGACGTGCACGTGCGGCACCGCGCACGAGCGCCGCGACCAGCTCCGCGCGGCGCTCGCGTCGGGGCTGTCGATCGAGGCCATCCAGGCCGCCTACGCCGAGCGCTACGGGGCGGAGGCGCTGGCCGTGCCGCCCAACAAGGGGAGCCAGCGGCTGCTCTACCTCCTCCCGCTCGGCGCCATCGTGGTCGGCGCGGGCATCGTCGTCGCGACGCTCCGCCGATGGAAGCGGCGCAGCGACGAGGCGGGCGCCGCCGGCCAGCAGCGATCCGCGAAGGGCGTTGTCCCCGGCGCCCGTGACGATTACGACGACAAGCTCGACGAGGAGCTCAAGAGCCTGGACCGCGAAGACCGCGAATGAGCGCCGAACAGCCCGCCAAAAGCGCCACCTCGGCCACGGCCGACGAAACCGTGACCCGGGGTACTGACTCGCCGCTGGAGCGGCAGATCGTGCACTACGCCCGCTTCGGGGCGCCGCTCGCGGCGCTCGTCGGCGCCGGCGTCGCGGGGCTCGTCGCCGGGCCGCCCGCGGCGATCCTCGTGCTCGCGGGCGGCGCGCTCGTCGCCGTCATCGCCATCTTCTGGGCGAGCCTCCGCGTGCTGATCGGGGAGACGCCGCTGAGCGGCGCCGACGCGTACGCGATCGGCGCGCCGCGCGCGGAGGAGGAGCAGAAGCAGGCCGTCCTGCGCGCGCTCAAGGACCTCGAGTTCGAGCGGAGCGTCGGGAAGATCAGCGACGAGGACTACGCCGAGCTCGTCGCGAGGTACCGCGCCGAGGCGAAGCGGCTCCTCCGCCTGCTGGACGCCGACGCGCAGCCGCGGCGCGAGCAGGTCGCGGCGCTCGTGGAGAGGCACCTCCGGCGCGCCGGGCTCCAGGACGACGGCGCGCCCAAGGAGCCGGACGAGGCCGCGGCGACGGCGGAGCCCGCGGCGACGGCGGAGCCCGCGGCGACGCAGGGCGTGGCGTGCGGGGAGTGCGGCACGCTGAACGACGAAGACGCGGTGTTTTGCAAGAAGTGCGGGACGAAGCGCGCGCTCGGCGCGCCTCAGGACGACCCGGCTGCGACGGACGACGCCGCGGCCAGCGTCGATGAGGATGAGAACGACCGCAGGAGGGCCTCGTGATGCGCTGGACCGGGTGTACCGCGCTCGCCGCGATCGCCTCGCTGAGCATCACCGCCGCGCAGGCGGTGCAGGCGCAGCCGGCGGCGTCGGCGCAGCCCACGGCGGACAAGGCCGCGCCGGCGCAATCCGCAGCGGCGAAGCCGGGTGAGAAGCCGGCGGCGACGCCTGCCGGCGCCGGCGGTCCTGCTGCGACCTCGACGGCCGTAGCGGCGGACGCGGGCGCGCCCGACGCGGCGAGCGAGCTCCCGCCGGGGCATCCCGAGGTGGGGCAGGCGCTGCCTTCGGGCCATCCGCCGGTGGGGAAGCCTCCCGCGGCAAATGCGGCTTCCCGGCGCGCCTCGGAGCAGCTGACGGGCATGTTCGATGCGCCCGATGACACCGTCCAGGAAGACACAGGGCTCCCGCCCGGCGTCCTCGTGCTCACCGTGCAGGACGCGGATGGGAACCCCGTCCCTCGCATCTCCGTCGACGTCGACATCTTGCAGAGCTCGGTGACGAAGGGCGACTCGCGCGAGCGCATCAGCCGCGAGACGGACGACGCGGGCACCGTCCGGCTCGAGAACCTCGCGATCGCCGGCGGCACGAGCTACGGCATCTCGATCACGCGCGACGGCGGAACGTTCTCGATCCCGCATTTCGGACTCAGCGCCGAGGCAGGAAAGCGGGCTGTGCTCCACATCTACGACGCCACGCCGAACGTGAGCGGCCTGATGGTCGGGACGCAGGGCATCGTCTACCTCCAGCTCCGGCAAGACTCGATCTCGGTGGAGCAGCTGTTCCAGGTCTTCAACCTCGGCCGCGTCGCCTGGCTGCCGAACGAGACGTTCGCGCTCCCGCGCGACTACAAGGCCTTCAACAAGACCGAAGGCATGGGCGAGGAGATGCGCTTCGACGAGGTCAAGGGCACCGGCGTGGCGCTGCGCGGCACCGTGAGCCCTGGCCGGCACGAAGGGCAGTTCCGCTGGCAGGTCCCGCTCCATAACGAAGAGCGCCAGACGATCCGCATCGAGCTGCCGCCGCGCATCGCCCAGATGCGGGTGATGGCCGAGGCGTCGAAGTCGATGACGCTGAACGTCGCCGGCTTCCCCGCGGCCCAGCGCACCCAGAACCGGGACGGGAAGAAGATCCTGATCACCGAGATGCAGGGCACCCGCATGGAGGGCGGGATGAAGGTCATCGAGATCACGCTCGGCGGGCTGCCGACGCCGGGCGTGGGCCGGTGGATCGCGCTGGTGCTGGCCGGCGCGACCGTGATCGGCGGGGCCGCGCTGAACCTGGTCCGGCGGCGCGACCAGGACCGCGGGCCCGACGACGAGGAGCGGCGGGAGCTGCTCGAGGCGCGGAACGCGCTCCTCGACGAGTTCGTCGAGCTCGAGCGCGCGCGGAAGCGGGGCGACGTCGGCCCGAAGACGTACGATCGCGTCCGTGCGGCGCTCCTCGACGCGCTCGCGCGCATCGTGGCCATGATCGAGGCCAGGCCGGCGCGCGGGAAGGCCGCTGGCGCGCGCGAGGCGGCCGGCGCGCTCAAGGCCGACGCCGCTGGATCGCCGCGCTCCTGAGGGGTGGGGGCAGCACCGGACGTCGGGCGGATGCCGGGGAGGAAGGCCGGCCTCGCCGCGGGCGCGGCCCTCCTGATCGGCGCCATCGTCGCGCTCGCGCTCCATCGCGCGGAGCCGCCGGCGCGCTGCGCGCCGGGGATGGTCGCGCTCGGCCCGCGGTGTTGCGGCGAAGGCCAGCGCCTCGATGACGCCGGCCGCTGCGCAGGCGCGCCGGGGCGATGCGGCGCGGGCCTCACGGTGACCGCCGCTGGCTGCGTCGCGCCGGGCGCGGCCGTCCGCATCGCCTCCGGGACGCTGCGCCTCGGGCCGAGCGACTGGGAGGCGCAGGGCATCGTCGAGCCGCGCGCGGTGTTCGTCCCGGCGTTCTCGCTCGACGCGTTCGAGATCACCGAGCAGCGCTACGCCGCTTGCGTCGACGCCGGCGCGTGCGCCCCGCTCCCGCTGCGCGGCGAGCCCGGGATCCCCGTCACGGGCGTCACCCTGGCCGAGTCGGCTCGTTATTGCGTCTTCGCGGGCGGGGCGCTCCCTTCGCGGGATCAGCTCGCCTTTGCCGCGGCGGGCGACTCGGGCCGGCGGTACCCGTGGGGCGACACCGGCGCGGTCTGCCGGCGCGCCGCCTTTGGCCTGCGAGCGGGCCCGTGCGGCTGGGGCGCGACGGGCCCCGAGCTCGCCGGCTCGCGCCCCGACGGCGCCGCCGTGCACGCGGGCGGTCGGGTGTTCGATCTGGCCGGCAATGTTGCCGAGTGGGCGGCCCCTGATCCGCTCGAGGGCGAGTTCTCGGGAACCCACGGCGGATCATGGACGGATGGAGCCGCGGCGGCGCTCCGCACCTGGAATCGTCGCCTTGTCCCGGTATCCACCCGAGCGCCGGATCTCGGCTTCCGGTGTGTCTATCCACCGTAGCGCTCGCAGGCGCGCCCCGCTCGGCGGCGGGCGGGTGGGGGAGGGGACGGGGTAGGGGGACAAACGGGGTAGGGGGACAAACGGGGTGGGGGGACAAACGGGGTAGGGGGACAAACGGGGTAGGGGGACAAACGGGGTGGGGGGACAAATGGCGTAGGACGACAAAACCACCTCGTATTCCGACCGCAAAACAATCCGGAAACGCGCTCCGGCGGCGCCGGATGGAGTTAGAGTCCCAAGTCCCAATGACTGTCGCGCTTCTCTCGATCGGGACCGAGCTCACCCGGGGCGAGATCATCAACACCAACGAGGCCTGGCTCGCTGCCGAGCTCACCGCAGCGGGCTTCACGGTCAGCGAATCCAGCACCGTCGACGATGACATCGATCGCATCGTCGCCGCGGTCCGCCAGCTCGCGAGCGCGCACCGGCTGGTGATCGCCACCGGCGGCCTCGGTCCCACGACCGACGACCTCACCGCGAAGGCCGCGGCCCGTGCGATGGGCACCGACCTCGTGCGCGACGAGAGCACGCTGCTCGCCATTCGCCGGCGCGTCGAGAGCCGGGGCAAGACGATGAACGCGGGCCACGAGAAGCAGGCCGAGGTCCCCGCCGGGTCGGAGATCCTCCCGAACTCCTCCGGCAGCGCGCCCGGCTTCGGCATCCACCTTGGCGAGTCCACCGTGTTCTTCCTCCCGGGTGTACCGCGGGAGATGAAGAGCATGTTCGCCGAGCAGGTGCTGCCGCGCGTGCGGCCGGCCGCGCCGAACAACACCTTTCAGGTCCGCCTCCGCACCTACGGCCTTCCCGAGTCCACGCTGGGCGAGCTCCTGAAGGGCGTGGAGGAGGCCCATCCCGGCATCACGCTCGGCTACCGGGTGCACTACCCGGAGGTCGACGTGAAGGTCCACGCCCGCGCCGCAACGCAGTCGATGGCGCACGAGCTGGCCTTGAAGGCGACGGCCGATGTCCGCGGGCGGCTCGGCACCGCCGTGTACGGGGAGGGGGGCGACGCCTTCCCGGAGATGGTCGGGCGTTCCGTGCGCGCCCGTGGCTGGAGGCTCGCCGTGTCGGAGTCGTGCACCGGCGGCCTGATCTCTCACCTGCTCACCAGTTATCCGGCGAGCGACTACCTGGTTGGCGCCGCGGTCACCTACGCGAACAGCGCCAAGACGCGGCTGCTCGGCGTCGCGGAGGACACGCTGCGCGGCCACGGCGCGGTGTCGGCCGAGGTCGCCGCCGAGATGGCGCAGGGCGTCCGCCGCCTCTGCGAGGTCGACGTCGCCATCTCCGTGACGGGCATCGCCGGCCCGACGGGCGGCACGGCGACCAAGCCGGTGGGCCTCTGCTACTGGGCTGTGTCGCACCCCGGCGGCCTCGTCGTGCGCGACCGCGTGTTCTCGGGGGATCGCGAGGAGGTCCAGCTTGGCGCCGCCTACGCCGTCCTGGACCTCCTCCGCCGCATCGCCGGCAATCTTCCTGAGCGCTGACGCAGGCCGCAGGCCGAGCGCTGGCGCAGGTCGAGCGCTGCCGCGGGCGGGCTGGCGAGCGTCAGTTCGGCGCTGCGCGCGTGAAGGTGAGCCCTCCGGCCCCGCGCTCGATCCGCACCGTGTCTCCCTGCTTGAACTCGCCGCCGAGGATCCGCTTCGCGAGCTCGTCCTCGATGCTCCGCTGGATGGCGCGCTTCAGCGGCCTCGCGCCGTACTGCGGATCCCACCCCTGCTCGATGAGGTAGCCCTTCGCCTCCGGCGAGATGGTGAAGAGCAGCCCGCGTCGATCCAGGCGCTTTCGCAGCAGATCGAGCTGGATATCGACGATCTGCTCCATCTGCTCGCGCGCCAGCCGCCGGAACACGATGAGATCGTCGAGGCGATTCAAGAACTCCGGGCGGAAGTGCTTCCGCACCTCCTCGATGACGGCCGTCCTCACGAGCTCGGCCTTCTCGTCCGCCGGCAGGTTCGCTCGCTCCTCGATCGCCGCGGCCGCCGGCGTCCCGAGGTTCGATGTCAGGATGATGATCGTGTTCTTGAAATCGACCGTGTGCCCCTGGCCGTCGGTCAGGCGTCCATCGTCGAGCACCTGGAGGAGCGTGTTCCAGATGTCCGGGTGGGCCTTCTCGATCTCGTCGAACAGCACCACGCTGTAGGGCCGCCGGCGCACCGGCTCCGTGAGCTGGCCTCCCTCCTCGTAGCCGACGTACCCGGGCGGCGCGCCGATCAGCCTGGCCACCGCGTGGCGCTCCCCGTACTCGCTCATATCGAGCCGCACCATGGCCCGCTCGTCGTCGAAGAGGACCTCGGCGAGCGCGCGCGCGAGCTCGGTCTTGCCGACGCCGGTCGGCCCGAGGAACAGGAACG
The DNA here is from genome assembly GCF_051524395.1 of Sorangium sp. So ce117. Taxonomy (NCBI): domain Bacteria; kingdom Pseudomonadati; phylum Myxococcota; order Polyangiales; family Polyangiaceae; genus Sorangium; species Sorangium sp. So ce117. The sequence continues at coordinate 11,636,950 of NZ_CP150309.1, read as the reverse complement.
ATCCGATCGGCCGGCGCTCGTCGCCGAGCCCGGCCCTCGAGCGCCGGATGGCGTTCGACACCGCGCGGAGCGCGTCCTCCTGCCCGACGACGCGCCGGCGCAGCTCCTCCTCGAGGCGCAGCAGCTTCTGCATCTCGCTCTCGAGCATCTTGGAGACGGGGATCCCGGTCCATTTCGAGACGACCGCGGCGATGTCCTCGTCGGTGACCTCCTCCTTCAGGTAGCTCTGCTTCGACTGCACCTGGGAGAGGGTGGCGCGGATCGACTCGAGCTTCTTCTCGATCTCCGGGATCTTGCCGTAATGGATCTCCGCGGCGCGCCCGAGGTCGCCGGCGCGCTTCAGCCGCTCCTCCTCGAGCCGGAGCTCCTCGATCTGCGGCTTGAGCCGGCGCAGCTCGGAGATGAGCTCCTTCTCGCGCATCCACTGCGCCCGCATCGCGTCGCGCTGCCCCTGGAGGTCGGCGATCTCGCGCCGCACCTCGTCGAGGCGGACCTTGCTCGCCTTGTCGCTCTCGCGCTTGAGCGCCTGTTCTTCCATCTGCAGCTTGAGCAGATCGCGCTCGACCTGATCGATCGGCGTGGGCAGGCTGTCGATCTCCATACGGATCTTCGACGCCGCCTCGTCGACCAGATCGATCGCCTTGTCGGGCAAGAAGCGCTCGGTGATGTACCGGTTCGACAGGACGGCGGCCCCGACGAGCGCCGCGTCCTGGATGCGGATCCCGTGGTGGACCTCGTACTTCTCCTTGAGGCCTCGCAGGATGGCGATCGTGTCCTCGACGCTGGGCTGCGTGACGAGCACCTGCTGGAACCGCCGCTCCAGCGCCGCGTCCTTCTCGATCCGCTTGCGGTACTCGTCGAGGGTGGTCGCGCCGATGCACCGGAGCTCGCCGCGCGCGAGCGCCGGCTTCAGCATGTTGGCCGCGTCCATGGCGCCCTCGGCCGCGCCGGCGCCCACCAGCGTGTGGAGCTCGTCGATGAACAGGATGATGCGGCCGTTCGAGCCCTCGATCTCCTTGAGCACGGCCTTCAGCCGGTCCTCGAACTCCCCTCGGAACTTCGAGCCTGCGACCATGGCCGCGAGATCGAGCGCCGCGATGGTCTTGTCCTTGAGCGACTCCGGCACATCGCCCGCGACGATGCGCTGCGCGATGCCCTCGACGATCGCCGTCTTGCCGACGCCGGGCTCGCCGATGAGCACCGGGTTGTTCTTGGTGCGCCGCGAGAGCACCTGGATGACGCGCCGGATCTCCTCGTCTCGGCCGATCACCGGATCGATCTTGCCCTGTCGAGCGAGCTTCGTGAGATCGCGTGTGTACTTCTCGAGCGCCTGGAACTTCCCCTCGGGGTCCCGGTCCGTCACGCGCTGATTGCCGCGCACGGCCGCGAGCGACGAGAGGAGCTTGTCGTACGAGAGCCCCGCTCGCTCGAAGATCGATTGGATCTCCTTGTCGGCCTTGATGCCGGCGAGCAGGACGTGCTCTGTCGAGATGTACTCGTCCTTGAGCGCCTTCGCCTCGTCTTCGGCCTTCTGCAGGACCGTGAGCGCGCGCCTCGACAGGTTCGGTTCGGCGCCGCCGCTGACGCGAGGGTAGGTGTCGATCTTCGCGTCGAGGAGGCGCAGCACGCCTGCCGGATCGGCGCCTGCCTTCTGCACCAGGGGCGCGCCGACGCCGCCGTCCTGGCTGACGATCGCCCGCACAAGGTGCTCGGGATAGAGCTCGGGGTTTCCCCGACGGCTGCCGAAATCGACAGCGTCTCGTATGGCCTCTTGGGCCTTCGTCGTCATTCGCTCGATTTTCATGGCCCCTCGAAGCTAAGGCGGGTGCCCCGCCTAGCAAGGGGACAGCCAGGCAAGCGGCTTGCCAAAAATGCTGACGGGCGCTGAAGGGCGCTGACGGGCGTTTGAAGGGCGCTGACGGGACGCCGAAGAGGCGCTGAAGGGGTGCCGAGCGAACAGGGCAGGTGAGCGATGCAGCGGCAGCGCCCTGTCAACCCCCGACCGTGCGCCTCGAGCGGGGGCTCGACGCACCGCACGCCCGGGCGCGGAGCCGGGTCGCCGCGCCCCCGGGCGCAGGCGCCGCGCGGGGCGCGCAGGAGCCGCGCCCCGGCGACGCGGGCTCAGATATCGAGGTTCTTCACGTTGAGCGCGTTCTGCTCGATGAAGTTGCGCCGCGGCTCGACCTGATCCCCCATCAGGATCGTGAAGAGCTCGTCCGTCTTCACCGCATCGTCGATGCGGACCTGGAGGAGAGTCCGAGCGTCCGGGTTCATCGTCGTTTCCCAGAGCTCGTCGGCGTTCATCTCGCCGAGGCCCTTGTAACGGCTGATCGAGATGCCCTTCTTGCCGCGCTCCTCGATGAAGTCGACGAGCGACTCTCCGTTCTCGATGGTCTCCTCGCCGCTCGAGGTGCGCGCCCGGTACGGGGCCGCGCCGATGGACCGGAGGTCCTGCTCGATCGACCAGGCTTCCTGGTACTCCGGCGAGTTCACCAGATCCCAGTCGATGACGCTCTTTCGCGCGCTCGCGCCCGGGCGCGGCACGACCTCGATCCGGCTCGTCCCGTGCTCCGTGTCCCGGGGCGTCGACAGCGTGAGCGGGAACAGGTCCGGATAGCGCTGCTTCAGGTAGGCGCGGAGCTCGTCGGCGGCCGCGGCGACCTTCTTGGTCTCGCGCAGGTCGTCGCGCCCGAGCCCGCTGGACCGCAGCAGCGCCGCCACGATCCGCGCGTCACAGCGCTTGTCGATGTTGGAGAGCACGGCGCGGAACCGCTTCAGCCGCTGCGCCAGCCGGTAGAGCGGCTGGCCCGCGATGCCCGTCTGGGCGCCGCTGGCGACGATCTCGAGCCCGTCCACGGCGTTGCCCACGAGGAACTCGTCGAGGGCGCCCTGGTCCTTCAGGTACAGGTCCCGCTTGCCCTTGCGCACGCGGTAGAGCGGCGGCTGCGCGATGAACAGGTACCCCTTCTCCATGATCTCCGGCATCTGCCGGAAGAAGAAGGTCAGCAGCAACGTGCGGATGTGGGAGCCGTCGACGTCGGCGTCCGTCATCAGGATGATCTTCTGGTAACGGAGCTTGTCGATCTCGAAGCCGCCGGCGTCGTTGATCCCGCAACCGAGCGCGGTGATCAGCGTGCCGACCTCGGCGGAGCTCAGCATGCGGTCGAGCCGCGCGCGCTCGACGTTCAGGATCTTCCCCTTCAGCGGGAGGATCGCCTGGAAGTGCCGGTCGCGCCCCATCTTGGCGCTGCCGCCGGCGCTCTCGCCCTCGACGATGTAGATCTCGCTCTTCTCCGGGTCCTTGGACTGGCAGTCGGCGAGCTTGCCCGAGAGCGAGGTCACGTCGAGCGAGCCCTTGCGGATCACCTCGCGCGCCTTGCGGGCCGCCTCGCGCGCCTTCGCCGCGACGACCGCCTTCTCGATGATCTTCTTCGCGCTCTGGGGGTTCTCTTCGAAGTACTGCCCGAGCTTGTCGCTGACGGCGGCCTCGACGATGCCCTTGACCTCGCTCGACACGAGCTTGGATTTCGTCTGCGAGTCGAACGACGGGTCCGGGTGCTTGATGCTGAGCACGCACGTCAGGCCCTCACGCGCGTCCTCGCCCTGCAGGCCCTGCTTCAGCTCCTTGAAGAGGTTGTGCGCGCTCCCGTAGTTGTTGATCGTCTTCGTGAGCGCGGCGCGGAGCCCGGTGAGGTGGGTGCCGCCATCCCTGTTGTGGACGTTGTTCGTGTAACAGAAGATGGCTTCCGTATAGGAGCCATTCCACTGCAGCGCGACCTCCACGCCGACCGGCGGAGCCGCGGAGCTGCCGCGGCCGTTCGCGCCGTCGCCCGTGGCGCCGACCTCATGCTGCGACACGAAGCTGATCACGTCGTCGTGAATCGGCTCCTTGGTCTTGTTGAGCAGCGACACGAACTCGGAGATGCCCCCCTTGTACTCGTAGATCTCCGCTCTCCCGTCGGGGCGCTGGTCGTGGAGGTGGATGATGAGCCCGGCGTTCAGGAACGCGAGCTCGCGCAGGCGGCTCGCGAGGATGTCGAAGCTGAACTCGACCGTGCTGAAGACGAGCGGATCGGGCTTGAAGGTGAGCTTCGTCCCCGTCTTGTCCGTCACGCCGATCCCCTTGAGCGGCGCCTTCGGCACGCCCCGGGCGTACTCCTGAAACCAGAGCTTTCCTTCGCGCTTGATCTCGAGCTTCAGCCACTCGGAGACGGCGTTCACGGCGCTCACGCCGACGCCGTGCAAGCCCGCAGAGACCTTGTAGCTGGAGTTGTCGAACTTGCCGCCGGCGTGGAGGACGGTCATGACGACCTCTGCCGCGCTCATGCCCTTGGCGTGCATCCCGACCGGGATCCCGCGGCCGTTGTCCTCGATCGACACCGAGCCGTCGAAGTGGACGGTGACCCTGATCTCCGTGCAGGCGCCGGCGAGGTGCTCGTCGACAGCGTTGTCGATGGCCTCCCAGACAAGGTGGTGGAGCCCCGATCCGTCGTGCACATCGCCGATGTACATGCCGGGTCGCTTTCGCACCGCTTCAAGGCCTTCGAGCGCCGTGATGCTGTGGGCGTCATACGACGCCTTGGTGAGGTCGGTCGGCTGGCTCAGGGTGGGTTCCGTCATCTCGGTCCTGGTGGCGCGCCCGCCGCCTCTCACCGGGGGCGCAGAGCGGCGGAGGCCGCTCGGATTGCCGGAGTTCTTGCAGTGGAGGGGCCGGCTCGATGGCAGCTCGTCTGGTGAGACCCGGGCGCCGCGGCCGCGGCGCCGGATCGATTCCGGGGCCACGAGCGTTCATGTGCGGACCGCCCGTCGATGCCCCGTAAAGACTGCGGAAATGTAGCCGAAATCAGGGGCTCGGGCAAGCGTTTCGCCGGGTCCGGAAGGCTCGTAACACCGTATTTTCGGTGCCCGTCGCGGGCGCGTCCGGAGCATCCCAACTCGCGCGCTCCGGGGCCAGGATCAACGCGTTTGACGGCGGTCGCGGCGCGGTCGGCTGACGTTCGTCCATCGCGCGGCGCGCCGCGGCGTCCGGCAGCCGGCGCGCCCGCGACGAACGTCAGCCGACCGCACCGCCTTCGACGTGGAAATCGCGCCGCTCCGAGGAAGGTACGCCCGGCGTGACGATGAGCTCGCGCCGCGTGGTCGTCAGGAATACCTGTCCGCGCGCCATTCCGAGGAACATGAACAGCGCGGCGGTCCGGTCCGGATCGAGCTCGCTCGACACGTCGTCGAGCAAGAGGATCGGTTCTACGCCCCGGACGGAAGCGATGGCAGCGGTCTCTGCTGCCTTGAGCGCGAGCGTGAGGGCCCTATGCTGGCCCTGGGAGGCGACAACGCGGGCGGGGTGGCCATCGAGCTCGAGCAGCAGGTCGTCTCGGTGGGGGCCGTAGCCCGCGCTCGGCCGGTGCGCGTCACGGCGGCGGTGCTCGCGCAGCGCGTCGCGGGCCTGCTCGGCGTCGCCGCTGCCGCCCGGCGCGTACCGCGCGGCCAGCGTCAGGTCGGGCGCGGCGATGCGGGCGAAGGCGTGCGTGAGCTCCGGCGCCAGCGCCTGGACGGCGGCCTCGCGGGCGCGGGTCAGCGCCGCGCCATGGAGGGCGCAGAGCGCCTCGAACGCGTCGAGCTCGGCGCTCACCTGGGTCTGCGCGCCCCCGCCGCGGTGGAGCAGCTCGTGGCGCGCGCGGAGCGCCTGCGCATAGCGCGCCCGGTGGTCGGCGCTCTGCGGGTCCATGAAGAGCGCCAGGCGATCGAGCAGCGTGCGCCGCGCGCTCGCGGGCCCGGTGGACAGCGCGAGCTCCTCCGCGTGGAAGGCGACGACCGGCGATCGCGTCGCGAAGCTCGCCAGGCTCGGGGGCCGGTTGCCGTCGATGCGCACGACGCACCGCTTGTTCTCCACGGCGGCCGTCTGCTCGCGCGCGAGCGGCTGCAGCGCGTCCCGGCGCTCGACGAAGCGCGCCCGCGCGCTCGCGATGGGGGCGCCGTGGCGGACCAGCTCGGCCAGCCGGTGGGTGCGGAAGCTCCTCGAGGTCGCGGCGAAGTAGATCGCCTCGAGCAGGCTCGTCTTGCCCTGCCCGTTGTTGCCGGCGATCACGTTGATGCGCGGCGCGGGCTCGACGTCGACGCGGCCGAGGTTCCGGAACTCGCGGATGTGGAGCCGCTCGAGGAGGAGGCTCGGGGAGGGCCCCTCGGGCTCGTCGGAGGGCGCGCTCAAATCCGCATCGGCATGATGACGGCGACGTAGCTCTGCTGGTTCGACTCGCTGCCGGGCCGGATCACGGCGGGGTCGAGCTCGCCGGAGATGCCGAGGATGACCTCCTCGTCGTCGATCGAGGCGAGCACGTCGAGGAAGTACTTCGCGTTGAAGCCGATGGTGACCTCGGGTCCGCTGTAGTCGACGGCCACCTCGTCGAAGCCGGCGCCGGTGTCGGGGCTCTCGCTGGTGATCCGGAGCGTCCCCGGCGCGATCGACAGCTTGACGCCGCCGGTGCGGTCGTTGGCGGCGAGCGCGATGGCGCGGAGGGCCTCGGCGAACGCGACGCGGGGGGCGCGGACCGAGCGCTCGGTGACCGACGGGATGACCTGCTGGTAGGGCGGGAACTGCGCGTCGACGAGCTTCACCGAGAACTGCATCCCGGCGATGTTGAAGAAGGCGTTCGGCCCGCTCTGGGTGATGGCGACCATCGGGGTCTCCTTCTCGGCGCGCGCCTCCTCGGCGAGGCGGCGGAGCTCCGTGATCGCCTTGAGCGGGATGAGCATGGTGGCCGTCGCGGAGCTGCCCGACACGGTCGCCTCCATCTTGGAGAGGCGATGGCCGTCGGTGGTCACCATCCTGACGCGATCGCCGGCCCACTCGAACAGGGCGCTGTTCACGTGGGCGCGGGTCTCGTCGGTGGAGATCGAGAAGTGGGTCCGGGTGATCAGGAGCGCGAGCTGCTCGACGGGGAGCTCCAGCGAGGGCGCGTCCACCGCCGGGGCGGGCAGCTGCGGGAACTCCGAGCCGGGGAGCCCGGGGAGCGTGTAGCGCCGGGGCGATCCCACGGCCTTGAGCGACGTGTGCGCGCCCTCGGTGGTGGTGATCTGGATCGGACCATCGGGCATGGCCTTCACGCGCTCCAGCAGGTCCCTGGCCGGGACGGCGACGGTGCCGCCGGTCTTGATGTCCGCGTGGGTCTGGCCGGTGACGCCGATGTACAGGTCGGTCGCGGCGACGCGGACCGCGTTGCCCTCGGCGGCGAGCAGGACGTTGGCGAGCGCGGGCATCGCGCTCTTTTTGTCCGCCACGCCTTGGCAGCGCGCGACGAGGCGAAGCAGATCTTTCTTGGGGATCACAAGGTCCATAGCCGACTCCGGAGCCGCTCCCTTTAGCAGGGTTATCGCCCGGGGGTGCGCTGGAAATGAGCGCTCGCGTGACCTTGCGCAACGCCTCTTCTTTCCATGAAATAGATAGATAAAGACATCGTCTTCGTCGTAGGCGCTGTGGAGGGCGGGGATAACTCAGAATGCGCAACAAATACAACGAGTTAGAAGCGAACGCCCTGGGGTAAATGGACCGTCCTCAGGGGTAGGTGGACAGGGGAGAGCTGGCGGATGGCCGATCTCCCCCGTTTTGCCCCCAGGGTTGCCGGCGGGGTTATCCCCAAGGATCCCCCAGGGGGCGTGCGGGGTGATGTGGAACCGAGCGCTGCTTGCGTGCTCTGCCCCGATCGCTGTGCAGTTCCGAGCGGCACCTGGATGGAGTATTTTAAATTGTACAGACTTGAGTTCGGTGCGGTGCATCCACTGCGGTAGCCACCACGATCTCGCGGTGGTCGTGTGTCCGGCGACCGGGCTGGTCGTCGCTCCGACCGATCCGCCGCCCACGCGCGCGGGCGCTCGCGCTGGCGCGGCTCCGTCGCAGCCGATCCATCGGCCATCAGCGCATCCTTCGTCGAGGGTGGCGCCGCCGTTGCTGAGGTGGCCGGCGGGCGTGGCGCCGAGCTCATCGTTGCGTGGCGCGCTGGCGCCAGGTGCGGAGCAGCGGGCTTTCGCGTCACGCGGTCCGTCGTCTGCCGTGGCGGGCTCGCGGAAGCCGGCGTGGCCCGGGAGCCGCGGCGTGAGCCCGACCTCTTCCGGTCGCTCGCTGCTCGGCCACGTGATCGGCGACAAGTACGCGGTCACCGCCATCATCGGGGAGGGCGGCATGGGCGCGGTGTACGAGGCGGAGCACCTCCAGATCGGGCGGCTGGTCGCTGTCAAGGTGATGCATCCGCGGGAGACGGAGAAGCGCGAGGCCATCTCGAGGCTGGAGCACGAGGCGCGGGTCGCCGGGCGGATCGGTCATCCCAACATCTGTGAAGTGTACGATATGGGGTGGCTCCCTGACGGCAGCCCCTACCTCGTGATGGAACGTCTCCACGGAGAGACGCTGGCGCAGCGGATCGAGCGCTGTGGTGTCGTTCCGCCGAACGAGCTCGTCGACGTCATGCTCCAGGTGCTCTCGGCGTTGGTGACGGCACATGATCGCGGGATCGTCCACCGTGATCTGAAGCCGGAGAACATCTTCCTCTCGGAGCGCACCGGCATGTTGCCGGTGGCCAAGCTGCTCGATTTCGGCATCTCCCAGGCCTCAGGCATGGATGGGGTGATGACGGATCTGACCCGCACCGGCATGGTGATGGGCACGCCGTATTACATGGCGCCCGAGCAGGCACGGGGGGACGTGGAGCTTGACCGCCGGCTCGATCTGTGGGCTGCGGGCGTGATCCTGTACGAGGCGCTGACAGGCCGGCGCCCGTTCGTGGCCCGCAACTACAATGCGTTGCTCGTCCAGATCGTCACGCTGTGGCACCGGCCGGTGACGGAGCTCGATCCGACGATTCCGCCCGGCCTCTCGCGCCTTGTGGATCGCGCCCTGGCGAAGGCGCGGGATGAACGATTCCAGAGCGCGCGGGAGTTCCTGGAAGGGCTGCGGCGGTTCAAGAACCAGGTGCCGGTGTCACAGAAGCGCCGGCTGGAGCGTGTTGCCGTTCAGAATGTCGTCGACGAACAGTCCGGCGGTGGCGCTCTGCGCAGACCGAGCGAGCCGGTCGCGGAGACGAATGACGGGCAGTCTCGAGACGATGAGTCGGAAGATCGACCGACGATTCCGTCGTTGAGCCCGCTCGAAGCGGAAGCGGAGCTCTCCGACGATTCCGAGGCGACCATCGTTGATCCGCCAGCGTTCCCGGAGGACATCACCACGGTCGTTCAGGGCGAAGGTCGCGCTCGAGGCGGCGACAAGAGCTGACGGGAACGCAAGCGCAGGAGCGAGGTGAGCGCTGTGAGGACGATCGAGCGCGTGGTGGCCCGTGGCGTCGTGAAGACCTACGGAGCGACGGCGGCGTTGCGTGGGGTGAACGCGACGATCGAGGCAGCGCGATTGACGCTCATCGAGGGGGCGAACGGGTCGGGCAAGTCGACGCTGCTCGGGATCCTCGGAACCGTGATCCGTCCCACGTCGGGCGCGGTGGACTACGAGCCGCTCGGCGACGATGTCGGGACGGCGCGCGGGACCATCGGCTGGCTGTCCCACGAGTCGCTGGCGTACCCGGACCTCTCCGGTCGGCAGAACGTCGAGCTGGCGGCCGGCTTCCACGGGCTGGACGCGCACGAGGCGTGGCGTCATGTGGAGGAGCGCTTCGAGCTCGGGAGCTTCGCGCTGAGGCCGCTTCGCACGTGTTCGCGTGGCCAGCGACAAAGAATCGCGCTCGCGAGAGCCCTGGTGCACCAGCCTTCGCTGGTGCTGCTGGATGAGCCGACCACGGGCCTCGACCGCGCAGGGGTGGCGCGGCTGCTCGCGGTCGTGGACGCGGAGGTGGCGCGGGGCGCCGCGGTGGTCGTGGTGTCCCACGAACCGGAGGTCTTCCGGGAGCGGGCGGCCGCCCGTCTCGTGCTGGAGCGGGGTCGCGTCGTCACTGGCGCTTCCTGACGAGGCGGGCCGGTCCTTCGGAAGTCCCGCGGACCCGCCGAGTGGGGCCTCGGACCGGAGCTCAGAACCGGCTACTCGGGTCCGGTGGCTCGGCTTGATTTCTCACGACCTCGGGGCTGCTCACCCCTTTAACGTGACGATGTCTCGCTACGACAGCGCGAGACACGCCAGGGCGACCTTCGCCGCGGCGAGCGATGCCGGCGCTGTTGGAGCGGCGCGCGGCATCACGACAGCGCCGGACGCAATGCCGAGCGCGGCGAGCTCCCCCGCGTTCGTGCCGGTGGATGCATCGGGCACTGTCGGCGGGTTCAGCACGATCAAGGCTGGCGGAAGACCAGGGGCGAGCGCACGGAGGGCGAGCGTGCAGCAAGCGACCTCGTGAAGGATGCCCAGCCGATCGAGGCCGACCAGGACGACGGCATCGGGCGAGAGTGCGCGCACGAGGTCTGCGTTCGTCAGTTCCGGTCCGAGCGGGGAGAGGAGCGCGCCGGCGCTCTCCACGATCGCGAGGGGAGCGGACTGTCTGTCGACCCACGCGGTGGCTACATCCAGCGAGATGGTGCGTCCGCAACGGCGCGCTGCCAGGTGAGGGGAGATCGGTTCAGCGAAGCGGTAGGGTGCTGGCTCGGGCTGGACCGAGCTGACGAGCGCCAGCTGCTCGGCGTCGGTCGTCGAGATGCCGTCGATGCCCGATTCGATGGGCTTCAAGCCGCAGACCTTGTCGCCGCGAGCTGCCAGCGCTGCGACCAGCGCGACCGACACGTGCGTCTTGCCCACCCCGGTCCCGGTTCCGACCACGGCGACCCGGATCCGTCCTGTTTCACGTGAAACAGGATGTCCCCTCATCGCATTGCCTCCCGGAACCCTGCGAGCGCACGCTCCACGTCCGACTCGGAGAGCGACGCGTTCGCCACGATGCGGAGCCGCGACGTGCCCGCCGGCACCGTCGGCGGCCGGATCGCCTGGACGAGGACGCCCTCGCTCGCGAGGCGCCGAGACATCTCCACCGCGGCCCCCGGCGACTTCAGGATCCAGGGGAGGATCGGGCCCAAGGAGCCGGCAAGCAGCTCGGCTCCCAGCGCCTGCAGACCGGAGCGAAGCCGGCGGGTGATCATCGCCAGGCGAGCCCGAGACGGGTCGTCCGCCGCCGCGCGGTGGACCCGCTCCACCGTAGCGAGCGCCACCACGGGACTGATGCCGGTCGAGTAAACGAAGCTCCTGGCGCGGTTCCACAGGTAGGTGCGCAACGTCGAGGAGCCCGCGACGAAGGCGCCGTGGAGCCCGAGCGACTTGCCGAGCGTGCCGATGAGAACGTCGGGGCGCACCCCGGCCTCGGCGCAGAGGCCAGCTCCGCGCGGTCCGAAGACACCGAGGGCGTGCGCCTCGTCCACGATCAACGCGGCATCGTGACGATCGCAGAGCTCACGGAGGCGGCGGAGGTCGGGCGTGTCGCCATCCATGCTGAAGAGCGATTCTGTCACCACCCACCGGCGGCGCGCGCCCCTGGCCCGCACGAGGGCGCTCTCCACCGCCTCCACGTCGACATGGCCCACCACCTCGACCGTCGCCCCCGAGAGACGACATCCGTCGATGAGCGACGCGTGGTTCAGCGCGTCCGACACGACGACATCCCCCGGCCTGGCCAGCGCAGCGACGGCGCCGACGTTCGCCGCATACCCCGAGGAGAACAGCAGCGTCGCCTCCACGCTCAGCCATGCGGCGATCTCCCTCTCGGCCAGCAGGTGGGCCTCGTGGGTCCCGCTCACCAGCCGGGACGCCCCCGCACCGCTCGCGGTCCCGACCTCGGAAGGCAAGGCGAGCCCGGCGTAGCCGAGGTAGTCGTTGGAGCACAGGACCAGCAGCCGGTCGGAAGCCGGGGCATCAGGAGGCGTGCGCAGCAAGCCCGCACGCTCCATCTCGGAGAGCTCGTCCTGAAGATGGCGAAGGGCGTTCACGCCTCCAGGCGTGGGGTCGACGGCCTGGAAAGCTTCATCCATGGGTGCAGGCATGCCATCTCCAGTCAGCGGCAGGGCCGCTCAGCGGGACCCCGCCAGGTAGGGCACTCCAGCTCAGCGCGTGCTGTCGTTCGCTCCGCTGGACGAGGGCGACTCGGGACCGGCGCCGAGGACCGCGTCGACCCGCTGCAGAATACGGCCAAATGCGTCCCGCGCGCGCCCCGCGATGACCGACGCCCGGGTCCGCTCCTGCTCGAGATCGTGCGCGAGCGCGATGGCGGCGAGCAACATGGCCTGGGGGGTCACGGCGCGGCCGGCGGGCACAACGGTAGCGAGCTTCTGATCGACGACCGCGGCGAGCCGCTGGAGCTCTTCGTCGCTCGCGGACGTCACCACGCGGTAGGTCTGACCTCCTACCCGTAGCTGCACTGTGCGTCGCGCCATTGCCCCCGGACGCTACCATGAACGCTAGCAGGCGCGCAGGGCGGGCTGCGCGGTGCGAACGGAGGGACCCACCGGCGACGGACGGGACGCATCGAAGACGAACTCCGGAGAGCCTCACGCAGCGCGGGGCTCCGTGCAGCCGAATTCAGGCGCGCTCCCCGCCAGCGCCCTGTAGCATCGCTTCATCATGGCCACCGCGGGCCGCCCAGCTGCCTTGGTTGCCACGCTCCTCGGAGCCGTTCTCCTCCACGGCGCAGCCCGTGCCGAGCCCCAGGCGAGCGCCGGCGTCACCGTTGGCCTTGCCGGCGTCGGCCTCGACCGGCAGCTGTGGGACTCCACGGTCTTCCACCTCGGGCTGCGCGGGGACGTCCTGTTCGGCCGCGCTGCCAACGACGACTTCGGCGTCGGTCCCTACGCCGAGGTGCTCACCCACGCGTTCGATGAGGTCCAGACCGGCGCGGGCGTCTCCGTGCTCGCGCCCATCCACGACTCGTTCCCACTGGTCCTCTCCGCGGGCGCCTACGGCCGGTGGAGCGACGACGCCCGCGGCGTGGAGCCAGGGATCGCCGCCGCCATCTTCTGGGGCGGACGCAGCTACAACTTCCACTCGCGCTACGGGATGAGCTCAGGGCTGCTCGCCCAGGGGAGGCTCGGGCTCGGCGGCTCGAAGGAGACCGCGGTCGTCCTCGCGGCGCAGCTCGATCTCGCGCTGCTCGCCCTTCCGTTCGTCTATCTCTTCGAGGCTGCAAAAGGGCCGTCGCCCGAAGCAGCCCCAGTGCGCCGCGCCAGACCGGCGCGGTGACGGGGGCTCGGGCCGGGGCCTGCGGGGAGCGCTCTACAGGCCGAAGCTTGCGATGTGATCGGCGCAGGGCTGACCGAGGTCACGACAGTCCTGAGGGCCCCGGGCGCCAGGGCAGGCGCCCTCGAGCTCCTTGGCGTCCTCGCACTCCTCGTTCGCGGAGCTGTAGCAGCAGTCCGGCGGAGACGTGTCGACGCACCGGCTGCAGGCGAAGCAGACCCTGATGGGGTAGGTCCACTCCGTGGTCTCGACCTCCTGGCCGCCCAGCGTCCTGCCGCGCAACACCACCGTCGCCCACACCTGGATATCACGCCGGAGCTGCGCGGCCTGCCCGCGCAAGGTGTCCATCGTGGCGCCGTCGATCAGGAGGACCTCGCTGCAGTTGTAGCCGGGGTCGCCGGACGAGCCCGGGTCGACCGTGCCGGTGATCGGAACGACGTAGCCCGGCGTCACGTCGTTGCCCTCGATGTCGGCGACACGAACCTCGGCCTCGTAGAGCTGGACGCGGGATGTCTCCGTCCGGAGGACGTCGGGGTCGCCGCGCTCCACGATCTGGTTGCCCACCAGGAGCATCGCGCTGTGGCTGCCCACATAGGCCGAGTCCACCGCATCCTCGGTCCAGAACGGTTCACTGGGGCCGCAGCTCACGGTGCAGTCCCCCGTCTCCGCCATCCGCATGCGGATGAACAGGCTGCTCTCGTTGTCGGCGCATGCAGACCCGAGCAGGCCACCCGACGTCGCGAGCAGCGCGAGCGCGCACAACCTCCTCGCGAGGCTGGGCGTTGCGTTCACGGACCCTTCTCCTTCATCAGTCATGTCCAACGCCTCCACCGCGGAAATGAACATCAGCAGCGAACAACGAGAGCCGCTGATGCAAGTCGACCTGCCGGATCGTACTGCGCGAGCCGACCCACGGCCGGGGCGAAAAGAGTAGCGGGTCAGGCCGCCGACCGGCAAATTCGCGATGGTCGTCGCCGTCCGAAGAGCGACATCACCGCGCCTCGCGGGAACCACGCGTGAGCTCCAGATACGCTACGATGCCGCCGGCCAGATGAGCAAACCCGAGGAGAGCGGCGCCGTCGGCGAGTGGAGTCGCCTCGCGATCACCGAGCGCGCCGAAGGCGTCCGCATCTCGGTCCAGGTGCGCCCGAAGTCGTCGCGCTCGGCCATCGTCGGGGTGCGCGAGGGCGCGCTCGACGTGTCGTTGACCGCGCCGCCCGTCGAGGGCGCCGCCAACGCGGAGCTCGTCAAGCTGCTCTCGCGCGCGCTCGACGTGCGCCAGAGCGATGTCCAGATCGCCCTCGGCGCGAGCGGCAGGAGCAAGGTCGTCGCCGTCCGCGGGCTCAAGGAAGCCGAGGCGCGAAAGCGGCTCGCCGGGGCGAAGCGATGAAGGAAAACGTCGTCCGGTTCGAGAAGTGGGAAGGTCTTGGCAACGACTTCATCCTGGTCGAGGCGGTCCCGATGACCGCCGAGGCGGCGCGGCGCCTCTGCGACAGGCGGTTCGGCATCGGCGCCGACGGCGTGCTCGTGATCGAGCGCGAGCAGCCGCGCATGCAGGTCTGGAACGCCGACGGGAGCCGCCCCGAGATGTGCGGCAACGGGATCCGCTGCGTCGCGGCCTACCTCGTCTCCCGCGGGACCCCCCAGAAGGCGCTCACCATCGCGACCGACGCCGGCGACAAGCGGTGCGAGGTCACACGGGCGGGCGATCGCTTCGACGTGCTCGTCGGCATGGGCCGGGCCCGCATGGGCGAGACGCTCGTCGTCACAGCGCTCGGCGCGGAGCACCGGTTCGCCTGCGTCGACGTCGGCAACCCGCACGCGGTGACGTTCGATCCCTACACGGAGGACGCGATCGATGAGCTCGGACCGATCGTCGCGACAACGCCGGCCGAGGGCATCAACGTCGAGTTCTGCCGTGTTCGGCCGGCCGACCAGGGCGAGGCCGCGCGCATCGACGTGACCGTCTGGGAGCGCGGGGTGGGCCGCACGCTGGCGTGCGGCACGGGCGCCTGCGCCGTGGCGGCCGCGGCCTGCGCGCAGGGCCGCGCGCCGTACGGGGCGCCTCTCCGCGTGGCGCTGCCGGGCGGCTCGCTGCGCATCACCGTCGCCCCCGGATCCCTGGAGCTGCTCATGCAAGGCCCGGCGCGCCGGGCGTTCTCGGGCGAGGTGGTGATCGCGTGACCGCCTCGCTCGAGGGGGTCTGGGGTCCTGGCCGGGCGCCGGCCCACGAGTTCTCGCTCAAGGTGCTCGCCGTCATCGCCGACGAGGCGACCCGCACGCTGTTCTCGCGGGTCCTCACGTCCGATGAGCTGATGCTCGCCGGCGATCTCGCCGAGGGGATCGTCCTTGCCGAGACCGCCGCGCCCGACGTCGCCTTCATCGATGTCGGGCTCGGGGAGGGGGCCGGCCTCGCCATGGTCCACCACCTGAAGGCCCTCGCGTCCGAGGCCACCGTCTTCGCGCTGGCGACGAGGGCGGAGCTCGAGGCGGGCGCCCATGCGGTCGCGCTCGGCGGCGCCGGGCTCTTCCTGCTGCCGCTCGGCGGGGATGAGGTGCTGAACGCCGTCGGCTCGGTGCGCCTGCGCTTCGCCGAGCGGGCTCTCCGGATGCAGCTCGAGCAGGAAGCCGCGCGCAGCGCGCGCGCTGCCGGGTGGATCGCCCGCGTGGCCGAGCTCGCGGATGCGCGCGACCGCAACGCGGCGGCTCAGCAGCTCGCCGAGGTGTTCGTCGAGGCGACGGGCGCGGCGGCAGCCGCCGTCTACCTGGCCGCCGGAGAGCGCTCCAGCGAGCTGGTCCGCTCCGCGGCGATGGGGCCGCTCGACCGCGCGCCCGCCTACGGGACCGAGACCGACATCCTCGATTTCGCTCGGCGCGAGCAGCTCATCGTCGTCCCGCTGGCGCTCCGCAAGCTCGCCGCGGGGCATCTCCTTCTGCAAAAGGAGCCCGGCCGCAGCTCCGCGTTCCCTTCGGTCAGGCGCCCGGACAGCGCGGCCTCGACCCCGCGGCGCGCCCCGCTCCTCGACGGCCTCGTCAAGCTGCTCGCCACGCAGGCGACGACGGCGCTCGCCCTCCTCGGCGAACGCGAACGCTCGGCGGGCGGCGCCGCGATGAAGGATCCGGCGTCGAGCGCCTACTCGTTCGCCTACTACGTCGACGTCGCCGGCCGGGAGATCGACAAGGCCAGGCGGCACGGCCGCCGGTTCACGATCGCGACCATCGTGATCGAGCCGGATGCAGCGGCCGCACCGGAGCGCCCAGGCGACCTCGCCTTCTGGAGGACCACGCCGGCGCCCCCTGCGAACACGCACAACCCGGGTCAGGTCGTCGAGCACCTGCTCCGCGCCGTGCGCGACACCGACATCCTGGCCCGCGTCGACGAGAACGAGTTCCACCTGCTCATGCCCGAGACGGCCGCGCTGGAGGCCCACGCCTGCCATCGACGGATGCTCTCCCACGTCGCCGAGAGCGAGAAGCGGGCCGGGTACCTGCCGAAGGGCCTGCTCGTCGGGGTCGCCACCTTCCCCCATGACGGCCAGAGCCTCGCTCAGCTGCTCCGCATCGCCCGGCGGCGCGCCGACGCCACCAAGTCCTCGATCGTCCACCGCGTCCCTCAGGACCGGCGGAGCATCGGCGAGATCGTCAGCCTCCTCGTCCGGGAGTCCCCCGCGGCCGGCGAAGCTTCCGCGATCTCGGCGCCCCGCGCGCTCGATCTGTCGGTGTCCGATACGATCCTGCTCGCGACGTCGGTCGTCAGGAACGCGCTCCGCGGAGGCGCCGTGTTCCTGTTGGTCGCTCACCACGACGGGCTGAGCCTGGGAGCGCAGGTCAAGGCGCAGCTGGCCTCGCCGCGCGACGACGTGGTTGTGCACACCGTCGACCTCCGCTCCTCGCCAGGGTGCGAGGACATCGAGGCGCTCTGTGTCCTCGCGGAGCACGGCGCGTATGCCCTGGTAGGGCGCAATCAGGGGGGGTTCGTGAAGGGTATCCACGCCGCCGATCCGCTGCTCGCGGACTTCCTCGCCGAGCGGCTCGGCCGCGCGGCCGGGCTGCGGGTCTTCGGCTGACTCGGAGGGCGCCGATCCAGTGTCTCGCAGGGTGCTGTTGGTTGATTCGGACGTGGACGCGCTCGGCGCGCTCGCGTCGGCGCTCAGGGCGCGTGGTCTCACCGTGACCAACGCGAACGGCGCGTTCGAAGCCGTGGAGCAGGCGTTCAAGCGCCGGCCCGACGTCGTGCTCGCCGCCAGGGCGCTCGACGAGGACAACGCGCTCGCGGACGCGTTCGCCGCCGTCCCCGACCTCGCCGATACCCCGATCCTCTTCCTCGTCGACGGCGCCGAGGGCGATCTGGGCTTCGACGAGGTCCTGCGGGGCGATGTCGATCACATCGTCTCGCGGATCACCGAGGCGTCGCCGCGCGGCTCCAAGCCGACGGTGCCGCAGGAGATCCGCGGAGACCTCCAGCAGGTCCCGCTCGTCGACCTGCTCCAGCTGCTCGCGATGAACCGCCGGAGCGGCACCCTCGGCATCACGACGCCGACCGGGGCAGGGGAGCTGCGGCTCCTGGCAGGGGAGGTGATCGATGCCGTCTACCGCCGCCTCGAAGGGGAGAAGGCGCTTTACCGGCTGCTCGGCGAGCGGGACGGACACTTCGCGTTCTCACCCGGCGAACCGGCGAGCGTGCGCCGCATCATGGCGCCGACCTCGCGTCTCCTGATGGAAGCGCTCCGCCAGGTCGACGAGGTCCAGCGCCGGCGATCCGAGCTGGCGCCGGCCGGTGAGGCCTTCCTGGTGACCGAGCCCGCGAGCGACGATCTCGACCTGTCCCCGCTCCCGGACCACGAGACGTTCAGCGTCGACGCGACCTTCGGCGACGGCGCCGCGCCCCTGGCGAGCGCCATGGCCTCGCTGCCCGACCTCACCGCCGCGCCGACGCCGGCCAGCGACGTGAAGGGCAGCCGCGGCGGGTCGATGCCGCCGCCGCCCACGCTCCGCGCGGCGGAGCCGGCCGCGTTCAGGCTCGAGGCGCTGCGCACCCCGACGACGTCACCGCCGGCGCCCCTCGGGGAGCCGGCGGAGCGCGCGGCCGTGGCCGAGAAGCTGGCGGCGCTGCTCCAGATGCCGCACAACCTCGACGAGCTGCTCGACGAGATCAGCGGGCCGGATCTCCTGATCCTCGAGGTCCTGATGGAGCTCACGGCCTCCGGGAAGATCCGCCGCATCTCGCTCGCCGATCTCACGACGCCGTTCGCGCCGTCGGAGCACCTTCCCGTCCTCCGGTCCCTGGTGACCCGCCTGGCCCGGCCCGGCTTCGCCCCGCCGCCCCACCTCGTCATCGCCGCGAGCACGCGCCGCATGGCGACGCTGTCTCATGCGGTGCGCCGCATCGGAGACGCCATCGTCCCCGCCGAGCCTCCGCCGCAGGCGGCGATCCCGAGGCCGCTCGGCGTGATCCGGCTCGGCGACGGCGTGGAGCTCGCGCTGGTCGGCCTCCCCATCGAGGAGAGCTTCGCGCCAGCCTGGCCGCTTGCCCTGCACGGCGCGGCCGCGGTCGTCCGGCTCGGTGACGGCGGTGAGGACGCGCTGGCGGCGCACTGCGAGGCCCTGGAGCTCCTGCTGCTCGACGCAGAGGCCATGATGGGGCCGCTCGATCTCGCCTCGCCAGGACAGATCACGCTGCTCGTCCGCGCCGCGCTCGAGGCCGCCGCGGGCGTGTGACCGGCCGACGAAAACGTAGCTTCAGAACGGATCTTCCGGGTTTCTCGCCTCGGAAACCGGCGTTTGACTCGGTGGCTCACGGCGTTGCGAGGGCAGGTTTCTGCTATCGTCGCACACGCCTCGCTTCAGCAGTTCGGCGAGGAGAGGAGCGCGATCGTGCTTATCGGAGTCCCCAAGGAGATCAAGACACGTGAGTACCGCGTCGGCATGACGCCCGCGGGAGTCCGGGCCCTGGTCGGGCACGGGCACAAGGTCCTCGTGGAGTCCGGCGCCGGCGAAGGCAGCGGGATCTCCGACGAAGCCTACGGACGCGCGGGCGCCCTCATCGCGAGATCGGCAGCGGAAGCGTGGAGCGCCGACATGGTCGTGAAGGTGAAGGAGCCGCTCCCCGCCGAGTACGGCCACTTTCGCCAGGGTCTCCTCCTCTATACCTACCTGCACCTGGCCGCCGAGCCGGATCTCACCCGGGAGCTCGCCAGGCGAGGCGTGACCGGCGTCGCGTACGAGACCATCCAGCACGAGGACGGCTCGCTGCCGCTGCTGCGGCCCATGAGCGAGGTGGCCGGCAGGATGGCCGTTCAGGTCGGCGCCTCGTGCCTGGAGAAAGAGCGGGGCGGCAAGGGCGTGCTCCTCGGCGGCGTGCCGGGGACGCGGCGCGGCCGCGTGGCGATCCTCGGCGGCGGCGTGGTCGGCCGGAACGCAGCGACCATCGCGGTCGGGATGGGGGCGCAGGTCACCGTGCTCGACGTCCGCGCCGAGACGATGAGCTACCTCGAAGACGTGTTCGGGGGCGCGATCGAGACGCTCTACTCCAACGCGGAGAACATCGAGATGGTGTGCGAGCGCGCCGATCTCGTGGTCGGCGCGGTGCTCGTGCCCGGCGCCAAGGCGCCCCAGCTCGTGACCGAGGAGCACATCCGCCGCATGGAGAGAGGGACGGTCGTCGTCGACGTCGCCGTGGATCAGGGCGGGTGCATCGCGACGTGCCGCCCGACGACCCACGACAACCCGACCTACGAGGTGCACGGGGTCGTCCATTACTGCGTCACCAACATGCCGGGCGCGGTCTCGCACACGAGCACCTGGGCGCTCACGAACACGACGATCGGCTACGCGGTGGCGATCGCCAACCAGGGCATCGTCGCCGCGGCCAAGGCCGACAGGTCCGTCGCCCTCGGCATCAACACCCACGGCGGCCACGTGACGTACGGCCCCGTCGCGGCGGCCCACCGGCTGGAGTACGTGCCGGTCGAACGCGCGCTCGGCTGACCGGGAGCGCGACCTCGTGGCAGCCAAAAAGAAGAAGAAAATCGCGATCATCGGCGGTGACGGCATCGGCCCGTCCGTCATCGCCGAGGCGAAGCTCCTGCTCGAGCTCTATCAGGAGCGAGCAGGGTTGCCGATCGACCTCTGGGAGCTCGATCTCGGCGCCGACCGGTACCTGCGCGACGGGACGACCTTCCCGAACCAGATCCAGATCGCCATCCAGCGCGAGTGCTCGGCGGTGCTGCTCGGCGCCCTGGGTGATCCCCGCGTACCCAACCTGGAGCACGCGCGCGACATCCTCTTCGGCATGCGCTTCGGCTACGACCTCTACGCCAATGTGAGGCCCGTCCGCGCGCTGTCGGACCGGCTGGTGCCGCTCAAAGGCCGCACGGCGAAGGACATCGACTTCGTGGTGTTCCGCGAGAACACCGAGGGGATCTACGTCGGGATGGGCGGGCAGTTCAAACGCGGCACCCCCGACGAGGTCGCGATCAATGAGGACGTAAATACGAGGAAGGGCGTCGAGCGGATCATCCGCGCGGCCTTCGACTACGCACGCGCCAACGGTCGGACGCGGGTCACGATGGCGGACAAGTCGAACGCGATGCGGCACGCGCACGAGCTCTGGCTGCGTGTCTTCCACGAGGTGCGCGCCCAGTACCCGGAGATCCAGTCGAACCACGTCTACGTGGACGCCCTCTGCCTGTACGTCATCCAGGATCCCGCGCAATTCCAGGTGATCGTGACGAACAACCTGTTCGGCGACATCGTGACCGATCTCGGCGCGGCGCTGCAGGGGGGGCTCGGCATGGCGGCGAGCGCGAACGTGCATGCGTCCGATCCGGCGCGGGTCGCGCTGTTCGAGCCGGTGCACGGGTCGGCGCCGCCGCTCGCCGGCAAGGACATCGCCAACCCGTTCGCGGCGATGCTCACCGCGGGGCTGCTGCTCGCTCACCTCGGGTGGCCCGAGGAAGAGCGCCGCATCGAGCGCTGGGTCTCCCTGGCGCTCGACCAGGGGATGTGCACGGTCGATGTGGGCGGGACGCTCGGCACGCGCGCCGCCGGCGCATGGGTCCGGGAGCAGATCGCCGCCGAGCTGGGGCCGCCGTGAGGTGACCCGGGGGCGCCGGCGCGCGGCCGGGAGCCACGGGCGCGGGGGCGCGATCGCCGAGAAGTTCGGGTGTCCGATCCTCCTGTGATACGGGACCGCCAATGGGCGTAGGATCGACGGCAGTGGAGCACGCGGGGCCGCGCAGCAATCCAGCGAGCGAGGCTCGGCAAGAGCGGCTGGGCGGAGCGCGCGCCGAGTTCGTGGCGAACCTGGGTCGCCGCGTGGCGGAGCTCCGCGAGATGGTCCGGCGGATCGAGGCAGAGGGCGATGCGCCGCGGCTCGTCGAGGAGCTGAAGCGGCGCATGCACTCGCTCGGCGCGGGGGCGCGCCTCCTGCGCTTCGTGCGCGTCGCCGAGCGGCTCGTCGAAGGGGAGTCGCAGCTCGCCGCCGCGAACGGCGCGCGGCTCAGCGGCGAGGCCGCGGCGGCCCTGCGGAAGCTGCTCGAGGAGCTGCCCGCCCTGGCCTGGGGGCAGTCGGCCATGGGTGAGCAGGCGCCGCCACGCGCGAGCGCCGCGCCGCTCGAGCAGGCGCCGGCGCCGCCCCGCGCGCGCGCCGCCGCGGATCAGCCGAACGCACGCGGCGCCAGCGCGCGGCCAGAAGGCGCGGGGGCGGCCAAGGGCCAGGCCACGACGTGGATCGCAGGCGTGAGCAACGGCCGCGCGCTCGCCGCCGAGCCGCTCTCGCTCGACGATGAAGAGGAAGCGCGCGCTTCCTCGACGCGCGGCGTGGAGCAGGCGGCCCCCGCCGAGGCGCCGGAGGCTGCGTCGGCCGCGTCGATCGACGCGCCGATCACGGTCCTCGTCGTGGGCGCCACGCCGCTCGCCGAGGCGCTCGACTCGGCGAGCGCCGACGTCGGGCCGTCGTTCGAGGTCGAGCGGACCGACGACGTGGAGACGGCGATCGATCTCGCGCGGGCCTTCGCGCCGGATCTGGTCCTGCTCGACGCGGACATGCCGGGCGCGCGCGGGCTGGCGGAGGCGCTGGCCGCCGATCCGCTGACCGACCTGGTCCCCGTCGTCGCCGTCGGCCGCTTCACGCGGCCCGAGGACGCGGCCCCCTACGTGGCGCTCGGCGCCGCGCGCGCGCTGCCGAAGCCCGTTTCGCCGGACGCGCTCCGGCGCGCCGCCGCGGAGGCAGCGGTGGCCTGCGTGCGCGCTGAGACCGCCCGCGCGGCGCGCGGGCCGCTCGGGGCCGTCAACCTCGACGAGCTCGGGGCGCGCCTCGCCGAGGAGCTTCGCCGCGGCCTCTGCGACGCCGCCGAGCCGAGGAGCCGCGGGGAGCACGTCGATCTCGGCGATGGCGCCGAGGTCCTCGCGGCGCTCTGGGGCGCGGTGGCGCGCATCCGCGATCTCGTGACGATCCGTTCGCAGGGCGGCGTGCGGTTCTCGCCGAACGGGCCGGAGGGCGCGCTGCCGCTCGCCCCGTGGATGATCGCGCCGAGCGCGCCCGAGGGCGAGCGCTCGCGGCTGCACAGCGAGATCCGCGCGAAGTCGCCGGCGCGCACGATCAGCGCGTCGAGCGCGGCGCCGGGCGACGCGGCGCTCGACGCGATCGACATCGTGGTGGCGGACGACGATCCCGCGGTGACGTGGTTCCTCGCCGGCGTGCTCCGGGCCGCGGGCGCGAACGTGCACGAGGCGCACGACGGCGCGCGGGCGCTCGACCTCGCGTACCAGACGACGCCCGACCTGGTGGTGAGCGACGTGCTGATGCCGCGGCTCGACGGCTTCGCCCTCTGCCGCGCGCTCAAGCGCGACGTCGCGCTGCGCGACGTGCCGGTCATCCTGCTCTCCTGGAAGGAGGACCTGCTCCAGCGGCTCCGCGAGCTCGGCGCCCAGGCCGACGGCTACCTCCGCAAGGAGGAGAGCGCCGCGGCCTTCGTGCAGCGGGTGCACGAGGTCCTGCGGGGTAGGCGGCGCGTCGCGGAGCGCATCGCGACGGGCGGCGAGGTCCGCGGGCGGCTCGACGGCATGACGACGCGGACGCTGCTGTCACTCTCGTGCGCGCGCCGGCCCGACGCGCTCGTGTCGGTCCGGGACGCCGCGTTCCTGTACGAGGTGCTGCTCAAGGACGGCCGCCCCGCCGGCGCGACCCGGACGGCGCAGGACGGGACGTTCCACCGCGGCCCCTCCGTGCTCGCGGCGCTCCTCGGCGTCGGCTCCGGCCGCTTCGTGGTGGCGCCTCTGCCGGAGAGCGAGCTCGCGGCGCCGCCGCGCCCCGGGTTCGAGGGGACGCTCGCGGAGCAGCTCCTGCCCGCGATCGCGGCGGCCCGGGCCGCCCAGCGGCTGTTCCACGGGCCGCCGTTGATGCAGGTCGAGCGCGTCGTCCTCGACCTGGAGGGGATGGGCGCGACCGCGGACGCGACGCCCGAGCCGGCGCGCTCGCTCCTGAGGGCGCTCGCCCGGGGGACGTCGCCGCGATCGGTCATCACCTCGGGGGAGTTCGCCGCGGGCCTCGTCGAGGACGTGCTGAACGACGTCGCGGCCCGCGGCGGCGTGCGCCGGGTGATCAGCCGCGAGGGAGAGGACCTGCTCGCCCCCGCCGTGGCCTACGAGGAGGAGACGCTCCGCGGCGTGCGACGCCTCCCGGAGCGGGCCGCCCCGGTCGCGGCGCTGCCGTCGGAGCTCGCCGGTGACGCCGCCGCCGCGTCGTCGGCCTCGGTCGAGCTCACCGACGATCAGCTCACGGTGGTGCCCGGCTCGGTGGCGCCGCGATCGGCCATGCCGGCGCGCGGCTCGGCTGCGCCGAGCTCGGCGGTGTCGGGGCCGGGCTCGGCCATGTCTATCCCCGTGCTGTCCGTGGACGGCGAGGATGAGGACACGGCGTTCGCGAGCGCGCACGAGGAGGAGGCGACGGCGCTCTCCGGCGCGCTGGTCAACGCACGGGTTCCGAGCGATCTCGCCGAGCTTCAAGGCGATGTGGTCAGCGTGCGCGCGGCGCGGAGCCCCCAGATGGACGCCGCTCTGCTGGCGGGCGTGACGCCGGCCGTGCCCGGCGTGGCGCCCGCGCCCCGCAGGCCGGAGGCCACGCTGCCCGCGCTGGAGTACCCGAAGCCCGAGCGGCTGCTGACGCTGGGCTCGCTCCCGCCGCCGCCCGTCGTCGAGGCGCCGGCGCCCGCGGCGCTCAAGGTCCCCTCGGCGCCGCCCGTCGCGCGGCTCGCGGCCCCCGCCCCGGCGCCCGCCATCGACGAGTCGCCCACGCCGCGCCGCGTGCGTCGGCCGTCGGCCTACGTGCCGACGCCGCAGCCGCCCGCCCGCGACAACCGCATGACGATGTGGGTCCTCTTCGCGGTGGCGGCGTTCGTCTTCGCGGTCGCCGCGCGGTTGTCGCGCGATCACGAGCTGCAGGGCGCCTCGTCGCCCTCCGACCAGCCGAGCCCGCCAGAAGCGGAGCCCGCGACCGCTGCCCCGCCCGGCGCTGTGCCTGCCGCCGCCGGCTCGTCGAGCGTGGTCGCGGCGGCGGTCGCCGCCACGCCGGCCCCGGCTGCCGCCGGGCCGATCGGCGAGACGACGTCGAACCCCGTGCTCCCCGAGGATCTGCCGCTGGCCGCCGAGCACAAGGTGCCCGAGGGGCAGGGCATGCTGGAGGTGATCGCCGGCGCGGGCGACAAGCTCTTCGTGGACGGGCGGAAGGTCGGCACCGGCAGCGTCAAGCTGCCGCTCGCGCCCAAGGACGGCGCCTACGAGATCCGGGCGAAGCTCCGGGACGAGGAGCGCGTGCGCTTCGCTGTCGTCAAGGCCGGCCGCCTCACCCGGCTCCGCGTCGCGCCGCCGTGGCGCCGCTGAGCGCGCCACGAGCGCTCCCCCAGGTAATCGAGGAGCCCGCGCTCGCCCCGGGGTGCCCAGCCGCAGGCAGGGTGCCCCGCTCGTGGTAGAGGACGCCCCGTGCGCGCCCGCGTGATCCGAACCCGCCGTCCCTCTTTCGCGCTCACGCTCGCCTCCGCCGCGGCCGCGCTCCTCTCCGGTTGCACCGGGTGCGAGACGTCGACCCGCGATCTGCCTTCCGGCGCCCCGGCCGCAGCGTCCGCGAGCCCGCGGGCGACGCCTCCGCCGTCGGCGCGTGACGTCGTGCACCTCATCGACGAGCTGCCGAGCTGCGATCTCGAGCACCGAGGGCTCCTGTTCGATACCGGCGCGGGCTCGCTCCTCGGCCGCTTCGCGTGGCAAGGGACCGTGCCCACCGGCATCCAGGCGGTCGAGCACGATGGATCCACCTGGGCGCGGATCTCGGAGCGGCAGATCAAGCTCACGTTCGTCCTGCCGTCCGCGAGCCCCATCTTCGTGTCCGCCCGGGCCGTCGGGCTCACCTCCAAGTACGCCACCGTCTCCCTGGACGACCAGCTGCTCGGAACGCTCCGCCTCCAGCGCGACCAGATCCGCATCGCCTCGACCCCGACCACCACGCTCCCCGCCGACCCCGGCCTGCACACCCTCACGCTCCAGTTCTCCGGCCGGCTCCGCGAGGGGGAGTCGTTCGCCGACGTCGACTGGGTGCGCGTGGGCATCCCGGACGAGGACCCGGCCACCTACGGCCCCCCGACCCTGCGCGACGTCGTCGCGCCCGCCGCCGCGCTGTCGGGCGTCCCCCACCGGTCCATCGCGCTGCGCGCGCCGGGCGCGGTCCGCTGCGCCTTTCGCCCCTCCAGGGTGACCCGCCTCCACACCTCCATCGGCGCGCTGGGCTCGGGAGACGGCGACGCCGAGATCCGCGTCCTCCGCGACGGACAGGAGCCCCTCGTGATCCATCGCGTCCACGTCGAGGGCGGCGACAAGGCGACCTGGACCGACGTCGAGCTGCCGCTCGCGCCCTTCGCCGGATCCCTCATCTCCCTCGAGCTCCGCGCCGCCGCCGCGGCCCGCGGCGGACGCATCCTCTTCGGCGACCCCGTCCTCGCCGGATCGCCGGAGCCGCCGCCGTCCGTGCCCGCGGCGCGCGCCGTCGTGATCGTCGCCCTGAACGGGGTCGAGCGGCCCGATCTGCCCCCGTGGAGCGGTCGTCCGGAGCCGCACCTCGCCACGCTCTCGGAGCTCGCGACGTCAGCGACGACGTTCGATCACCACCGCGGGCCGAGCACGGTCGTGTCCGCCGTGGCCGCGTCGCTGCTCACCGGTCTTCCGCCGCCGGCTCATACCGTCGCCGACACCGGGGCCCGCCTCCCCGCCCGCGTCACCACCATCGGCGCCATCGCGAGCGACAGCAGCATCCGCACCGGGTTCTTCACCGGGGTCCCCACCACGTTCCGGGCGTTCGGCTTCGGACCCGGCTGGTCCCGGGTCCTCGAGCACCCCCCGACGAGCGGCGAGCCGGCCACCACCCCGATCGACGCCGCCGCCACCTGGATCAGCGAGACCGTCCGCCAGGACGCTTCCAACCGCCTCCTCGCGTTCGTCCACGCGCGCGGCGGCCATCCGCCCTGGGAGGTCAGCCCGAAGGAGCTGAACGCCCTCAAGCCCGCCGAGTACGCCGGCCCCGTCGAGCCGCGCCGCGCCGCCCAGGTGCTGGCCAGGCTGAGGGGCCGGCGCCGCGATGTGCTCAGCCCCGAGGATCGCGACCGGATCCGCGACCTCTTCTCCATCGCCCTCGCCGGCCAGGACCGCGCCCTCGGCAACCTCATCGGGACCCTCAAGGCCGCCGGCCTGTGGGACGAGACCCTCTTCATCGTGACCGGCGATCTGGCCAGCGGGCGCTCCGACGCCGTGCTCTACGGCGAGGGCATGGACCTCCAGGAGCCCGTCCTGACGCTCCCGCTTTATGTCCACTTTCCCGGTGATCTGTACGCCGGCCAGCGCGTCGCTGCCCCGACCGAGATCATCGACGTCGCGCGCACGGCGATCGCCGCCCTCGGCCTCTCGTTCGCCCGCAAACCGCTCGGGAAGGATCTGGCGGCGGTCGCCTCCGGCCTCGAGGGCGTCGAGCGCGGCCCCCAGATCGCCGCCCTCGGCGATCGTTACTCCACCCGCTGGGGCAACCTCGTGCTTTCGGGTCGACTCGGCGTTCCCCCCTACCTCTGCGACCTCGACGTGGACCCGACCTGCGCCTTCAACCGTCGCGAGGTGATGCCCCTCGCCACCGTGTCGCTCTTCCGGCGTACCGTGACGTTCGACCTGTCCGTGCGCGCGCCCGCGGCGCAACGGGAGCCGGCCACGATCGACGCGGAAACGGCGGCCGTGCTCAACGTATGGGGCGCGAACTGAGGCCCGCGCGATCGACCTGCGCCCGCGCCTGCGAGCCGAGGAAAGCCCGCTGACGGCGCCCGGCGGCGCGCCGGCGCCCTGCGCGGGCAAAGGCGTCCGCGACATCGCGCAGGCCGCGCGCGATCACGCTCCAGCGGTGCCATGACGCCTCGCTGCGGGGCAGCACGCCCCGCGTCGCGCGCGCCGCGATGCCCCCGCGCGGGTTGGCCGAACGACGTACGCCCGCGCCCGCGCGTGCGCGTCGTGCGCTCGCTTCGCGCGCCCATTTCGCCTGGCATGCTTCGCGCAAACCCGCAGGCCGCACAGGCCAAGCGCCTCGACGGCGCTTCATCTTTCCGTGAGAGGAGTCCCCGCATGAAGGCGACCGACCTATTGAAGGAGCATCACCAGGAAGTCGAAGAGCTCTTCGAGCGCATGTCGCAGGCCGACAGCGACGAGATCGGCGCGCTCCGCGACGAGCTCGTGGCGACCCTCGTGAGCCACTCGGCCATCGAGGAGGAGCTCTTCTACCCCGAGAGCCGGGAGGCGCTCGGCGCCTCCCCCCTGATCCCGACCTCGTACGAGGAGCACGCGCTCGTCGACGTCATGTTGCAGAAATTGCTCAGCACCGAGCCGGGTGACGAAACCTTTCACGCCAGGCTCGGCGTGCTGAAGGAGCTCGTGCAGCACCACGTCGAGGAGGAGGAGAAGGAGCTCTTCCCCCAGATCGAGAGCGCCATGGGCGCCGCGCGCCTCGAGGAGCTCGGCAGCCGCCTGGAGGCGCGCTTCGGCCAGGTGCGCGAGAGCGACGTGGAGGCGCTCCTCGCTCGGAACGTCGCGAAGAGCATGCCCGCCGCCACCGCCGGCCGCCGCGCGCGCGCGGCGAAGCCGTCGGCGCGCAAGGCGGCGGCCAAGCGTCCACCCGCGAAGCGCGCGTCGAAGCGCGCGTCGACGCAGCGCGCCGAACCGGCGCGGGGCGCGCAGAAGGGGCGCCGCACTGCCGCGACCGGACGGAAGAAGACAGCGGCCACGGCGCCCGCGAAGACCGGGCGAGCCGCGCCCGCGCGCAAGGCGAGCCGACCGGCGAAGACCAGCCGCACAGGCCGCAAGGGCGGTCGCGCGAGCAGCGCCTCCGCGCGCTGACCGTCGCACGCTAGCCAGCGCACATCAACGCACGTGCCACAGTCAGCGGCGCGAGGTCCGGCCGGAGGGGACGGCGGGCCTCGCGCCGCCATCGAGATCGAACAGCGGAAGCGTGCCGCCGGCCTTCGGGGCTGCGGCCTTCGGAGCGGCGGCCTCCGCCGCGAGCTCCTGCAGCAGGGCGGGGTCGTCGTGGGCGACCGAGTTGACCCGCGGCGAGACGGCGCGCGCCGCGAGGGCGCCGCGAGGCGCCGGCCGGAGCAGCGCCTCGGCCCGATCCGCGTCCGCGCCGTCGCCGAGGCCGAGCCAGAGGTCCACGTCCCCGGGGCCCAGCAGGACCGGCATGCGGTCGTGGATCGGCGCGACGTCGGCGTTCGCGTCGGTGGTCAGGATCGTGAAGCGGACGTCGGGCTCCCCCGTGTCGGGGTCCTTCGCCGGCTGGTACAGCCCTGCCAGGCGGAGCAGCCCGCCCTCCGCGGGGTGGAACCAGGTGGGCCGCCGCGCGCCCTTGGGCCCGGTCCACTCGTAGAATCCGTCCGCCGGCACCACACAGCGGCGCGCCGCGAACGCCTCGCGGAACGTCGGCTTCGCCCGCGCGCTCTCGGCACGCGCGTTGGCCAGGAGCGAAGGCCCGGCGCCGCCCCTGGCGAAACGCCCCACGAAGCCCCAGGTCGCAGCCACCAGCGCGCGCCGGCCGTCCCGCGCGCGCAGCACCGGGTGGACGGTCGCAGGTGCGATGTTGAAACGAGGCCGAAACCTTGCCGCTATCTCCGGATCAGCGGCAATCGACCGAGCCGAGCCGCTACCTGCCCGGCCCGCGCCAGAGGAGGACTCGAGCAGCGCGATGAGGGTCGCAAAGTCCGGAACGGCGAGGGTGAAGCGCGCGCACATAGGACTAGATTAGCGGCTTCGGGGCGCCTACAAGGGCGCTCCGGACGTTGGAGGAGGCCGCATGGTCGACAGCTTTGGCACCAAGAGCACGCTGACGGTTCAAGCCGAAACATACACCTATTACAAGCTCACCTCGCTGGCGCGAGGCGGCGCGTCGATCGACAAGCTCCCCTTCTCGCTGCGCATCCTCCTGGAGAACCTCCTCCGCCACGAGGACGGGCGCGTCGTGCGCAAGGACCACGTGGAGGCCGTCCTCAACTGGGACCCGAAGGCCCGCCCCTCGCAGGAGATCGCCTTCCACCCGGCGCGCGTGCTGCTCCAGGACTTCACCGGCGTTCCCGCCGTGGTCGATCTCGCCGCCATGCGCGAGGCGCTCGCGAAGCTCGGCGGCGACTCGCTCAAGATCAACCCGCTCCAGCCCGTCGACCTCGTGATCGACCACTCGGTCCAGGTCGACAAGTTTGCGTCCTCGACGGCCGTGAAGGTGAACGCGGCGCTCGAGTTCGAGCGCAACGAGGAGCGCTATGCGTTCCTCCGCTGGGGAGCGCAGGCGTTCACGAACTTCCGCGTGGTGCCGCCCGACCAGGGCATCTGCCACCAGATCAACCTGGAGTACCTCGCGGGCGCCGTCATGCGGCAGGGCACGCTGGTCTACCCGGATACGCTCGTCGGCACCGACTCGCACACCACGATGATCAACGGGCTCGGGGTCGTCGGCTGGGGCGTCGGCGGCATCGAGGCCGAGGCGGCGATGCTCGGCCAGCCGCTCTCGATGCTCATCCCCGAGGTCGTGGGCTTCAAGCTCCACGGCAGCCTGCCCGAGGGCGCGACCGCGACCGATCTCGTCCTCACGGTGACGCAGCTGCTGCGGCAGAAGAAGGTGGTCGGGAAATTCGTGGAGTTCTACGGCCCCGGCCTGAGCGCGCTCTCGCTCCCGGACCGCGCCACGATCGCCAACATGGCGCCCGAGTACGGCGCCACGATCGGCTTCTTCCCCGTCGACGACGAGACGATCGCGTACCTGCGCTTCACCGGCCGGCCCGCGCAGCTCGTCGCGCTCGTCGAGGCCTACTACAAGGAGCAGGGGCTGTTCCGCACGGACAGCACCCCGGACCCGGTCTTCAGCGACACCCTCTCGCTCGACCTCGGCGACGTGGTGCCGTCGATCGCCGGCCCGAAGCGGCCGCAGGACCGCGTCCCGCTGCGCGACGCGAAGCGCGCCTTCCGCGCCTCGCTCCAGGGCATGCTCGAGAAGGAGTTCGCCGCGGCCGACGCGCCCGCGGTCAAGGCGTTCCTCGAGGAGGGGGCCGGCAACGCCGCCGCGCGCGTCCCCGCGCTCGAGAAGGTCATGCGCCCGGCGGAGATCACCGAGGGCGACACGCGCTACACGCTGCGCCACGGCTCGGTCGTGATCGCCGCGATCACGTCCTGCACCAACACGTCGAACCCGGCGGTCATGCTGGGCGCGGGCCTGCTCGCGAAGAAGGCCGTCGAGCGCGGGCTCACGGTGAAGCCGTGGGTGAAGACGTCGCTCGCCCCCGGGTCGAAGGTCGTCACCGACTACCTGCGCCAGGCGGGGCTCCTGCCGTACCTCGAGGCGCTCGGCTTCCACATGGTCGGCTACGGTTGCACGACCTGCATCGGCAACTCCGGGCCGCTGCCGGACGTGATCGGCGACACGATCCGCAACAACGATCTCGTCGTGGCGAGCGTCCTCTCGGGCAACCGCAACTTCGAGGGCCGCATCAACCAGCACGTGCGGATGAACTTCCTCGCCTCTCCGCCGCTCGTCGTCGCGTACGCGCTGCGCGGCGACGTCGACGCCGACCTCTTCAAGGAGCCGGTCGGCACGGATCGCAACGGCGAGCCGGTGTACCTCAAGGACATCTGGCCGAGCTCGGCCGAGGTCAACGAGGCCATCCGGACGGCCGTGCGGCCCGAGCAGTTCCAGGTGCAGTACGAGAACGTCTTCGCCGGCGACGAGGAGTGGCAGAAGCTCGCGGTCCCGGGCGGCCAGACGTTCGTGTGGGACGAGGGCTCGACCTACGTGCGCAGGCCGCCGTTCTTCGAGGGGCTGTCGAAGGAGCCGGCGCCGCTCACCGACATCCGGGCCGCGCGCGTGCTCGCGCTGCTCGGCGACTCGGTGACGACCGACCACATCTCCCCGGCCGGCAACATCGCCAAGAACAGCCCCGCCGCGAAGTACCTGGTCGAGCACGGCGTCGCGCCCGCGGACTTCAACTCGTACGGCGCCCGCCGCGGCAACCACGAGGTGATGATGCGCGGCACGTTCGCGAACATCCGCCTCAAGAACGCCCTTCGCCCCGGCGAGGAAGGCGGGATCACGGTGCACCTGCCCGACGGCGAGAAGACCACGATCTACGACGCGGCCATGCAGTACAAGGCCGAGGGCGTGCCGCTGGTCGTGATCGCCGGCGCCGAGTACGGCACCGGGTCGTCGCGCGACTGGGCGGCCAAGGGGACCAAGCTGCTCGGCGTCCGCGCGGTCATCGCGAAGAGCTTCGAGCGCATCCACCGGTCGAACCTGGTCGGCATGGGCGTGCTCCCGCTCGAGTTCGCGCCGGGCGAGGACGCGTCCACCCTCGGCCTCACCGGGCGCGAGGTGTTCGAGATCGACGGCATCTCGGACAACCTCACGCCGGGCAAGAAGCTCAACGTCGTCGCGACCGGAGAAGGCGGGGCGAAGAAGACCTTCACCGTCACCGCGCGCATCGATACGCCGAACGAGGTCGACTACTACCAGCACGGCGGCA
The DNA here is from genome assembly GCF_051524395.1 of Sorangium sp. So ce117. Lineage (NCBI taxonomy): Bacteria > Pseudomonadati > Myxococcota > Polyangiales > Polyangiaceae > Sorangium > Sorangium sp. So ce117. The sequence goes on along the minus strand of NZ_CP150309.1, from coordinate 11,604,739 downwards.
TCCTCCAGTTCGTGCTGCGCAGCCTCGGCGCCAGCGCCTAGCGCCCCCTGCGCGCCGCTCCCCGCCGGGCGTCTGGCGGGGAGCGGGCCCATCCTCGGAGCGGAGCGGCGCGTCGCGGCTGCTGACGCGCGTGCGGGCTTCAGCTAAACCCTGGGGTATGCTCGATCCTCGCTACGTCGCGGAGCACCTTGATGAGGTGCGCGCGGCGCTCGCTCTTCGCTCGCCCGCCGCCGCCGCCAGCCTCGGAGACGACTTCGCCTCCACGGTGAGCGCGAGGCGGTCCAACATCCAGGAGCTCGAGCGGTGGCAGGCGGAGCGCAACGCGGCGAACGACGCGATGGCGCGCCTCGACAAGAAATCGCCCGAGTTCGCGCAGAAGCGCGACGAGCTGAAGGCCCTGTCGACGCGGATCAAGGAGGCCGAGCAGGTCGTCTCCGAGCTGGAGAAGCGGATGACCGAGCTGCTCTCCGTCGTGCCCAACCTGCCGGACCCGTCGGTGCCCGTGGGCGCGGGGGAGGAGGGCAACGTGGTCGTCCGGGCGTGGGGCGAGAAGCCGAGCTTCTCGTTCGCGCCGAAGTCGCACTGGGACATCGGCACGGCCCTCGGCCTCCTCGACTTCGAGCGCGCGGCGAAGCTCTCGGGGGCGCGCTTCACCGTGCTGATGGGCGCCGCCGCCCGCCTCGAGCGGGCGCTCATCTCGTTCATGCTCGACCTGCACACGCGCGAGCAGGGCTACCTCGAGGTGCTGCCGCCCTTCCTCGTCAAGGACACGGCGCTCTTCGGCACGGGCAACCTGCCCAAGTTCGCCGAGGACCTGTTCAAGACGCAGAAGAGCGACCCGGAGAGGGCCTACGACCTGTACCTCATCCCGACGGCCGAGGTCCCGGTCACGAACCTTCACGCCGACGAGATCCTGGACGGCGCCTCGCTCCCGATCGCCTACGCGGCCTACACGCCGTGCTTCCGCAGCGAGGCGGGCAGCCACGGGCGCGACGTCCGCGGGCTCATCCGGCAGCACCAGTTCGACAAGGTCGAGCTCGTGCGGTTCTCGGCGCCGGAGGACTCCGCCCGCCAGCACGAGCTGCTCACCGCGCACGCGGAGGAGGTCCTGAAGCGGCTCGGCCTGCACTACCGGGTGTCGGCGCTCTGCACCGGCGATCTCGGCTTCGGCTCGCGGAAGACGTACGATCTCGAGGTGTGGCTGCCCGGCCAGGGGGTGTACCGCGAGATCTCTAGCTGCTCGAACTTCGGCGACTTCCAGGCGCGCCGCGCCCAGATCCGCTACCGGCCGGAGCCGAAGGCGAAGCCGCGGCTGGTCCACACGATGAACGGGTCCGCGCTCGCGGTGGGGCGGACGGTCATCGCGATCCTCGAGCAGTACCAGCAGGCGGACGGCACGGTGGTCGTGCCGGAGCCGCTCCGGGCGTTCATGGGCTGCGAGGTCCTCCGCGGCAGGTAACAGCGATGGCAGCGGACGAGGAAGCCAAGCGTGAGCTTCCGGAAGCGAAGAGCGCGCACAACGGGGGGGACGGCGAGCGGCGCTCGCAGGTCCCGGAGTCGCGGGGCGCGCGCGGCGGGGGGGACGGCGAGCGGCGCTCGCAGGTCCACGGGCCGCCGACCAACGCGGAGACGTCGATGGCGCTCGCGCGCCGGCGGCTCCTCGACCTCTGCAAGCGGCACAAGGACGAGCTCATCGATGACTGGATCGAGAACGTGCTGGCGCTGCCGCCGGAGCGGGGCCGGTACACCGATCGGCCCGTGGGCGAGGTCACGGAGAACGTGCGCTCCTGGCTCGCCGCGTTCACCAGGATCCTCGAGGACGGCAGCGAGACGCTGCTCGACGAGTTTATCACGCACCTGGTCGAGCAGCGCTACGCGACCGGGTACTCCATCAGCGCTCCGCTGATCGCCGCGTCCGAGTTCCGCACCGCGGTCGCGGGCGTCCTCGACACGACGCATGACAACGCCGAGGCGGACGGCTCGTCCTCGATCGACGTGCTCCGCGCCGTCGACGCGCTGCTGCTCCAGTTCGAGCACCGCTTCGCCGAGGCGTACGCCCAGCGCTCGCTGTTCGCCTCCGAGGAGCGCTACCGAGAGATCGTCGAGCTCTCGTCCGACGTCCTCGCGACGATCGACCAGGAGGGCATGCTGACGCGGCTGAACGTGCGCTTCGAGGCGCTCTTCGGGCACTCGCGGCAGGCGTGGATCGGCCGGCCGATCACCGCGCTCGCGGTCGCGGCGGACGTGCCGGCCCTGCGCACGCTCGTGCTGTCCGCGTCGCGGGCCGAGGCGCCGCGGGAGGCCACCATCCGTTGCGGGACGCGCGCCGGCCTGACCAAGGTGATGACGGTCCGGATCACGCGGCTTTACGGCGAGGACGCCTCGCTCGCGCTCATGCGCGACGTCACCGAGGAGGTCGCGCGCCGCGCGCAGATCCTCCACAGCGAGAAGCTCTCCTCGATCGGCCAGGTCGCGGCGAGCGTCGCGCACGAGCTCAACAACCCCATGGCGTGGGTGATGGCGAACCTGGAGCAGATCCGGAGCGGGGCGCACAAGCTCGTCTCGGCGGCGCGCCCGGTCGCCTCGGGCTCGTACGAGGACCTGCTGCGCGCCATCGACCTCATCGATCGCTCGTGCCACGAGGCGCTCGCCGGCGTCGAGCGGATGCGGGACATCGTGACGGACCTCAACCTCTTCTCGAGCAGCAGCGAGCGCAAGCCCGAGCGGGTCGATCTCGTCGACGTGATCGAGCTCGCGCTGCGCATGACGGGCCCGCAGCTCAGCCAGCTCTGCCGCATCGAGCGCAGCTACGGCGAGATGCCGCCGTTCGTCGGCTATCCGGGCAAGCTCTCGCAGGTGTTCGTGAACCTGTTCATCAACGCGGCGCAGGCGATGCCGAACCGCTCCCGCGACGAGAACATGGTGCGCGTGACGACGCGCTTCGACGCCGGCGTCCACCACGTCGAGGTGGAGGACAACGCGCGCGGGATGACCCCGGAGGTCGTCGAGCGGATCTTCGACCCGTTCTTCACGACGAAGGAAGAGAGCGCGCGCCCGGGCATCGGGCTCTGGGTGTCGCGCAACATCGTCGAGGAGCAGCACGGCACGATGACGGTGTCGAGCACGCCCGGCGTCGGGACCGTCTTCACGATCCGCCTGACCGGCCTCAACCCCACGGATCTGCCCGCGCCGCGGCCGCCGCCGGAGCCGCCGCGCGCGTCGTCGCGCGGGACGATCCTGTTCGTCGACGACGAGCCGATGCTGCTCAACGCCTTCGCGCGCGCGTTCGAGGAGCGGCACGAGGTGCTCGTGGCGAAGAGCGGCCACGAGGCGCTCGACCTCCTGCGGGACCGCGGCGGCCGGATCGACGCGATCGTCTGCGATCTCCTGATGCCGCAGATGAGCGGGATGGCCCTGTACGACGAGATCGCCGAGCGGTTCCCGCAGCTCTTGCCGAAGATGGCCTTCATGTCGGGCGGCGCCTTCACGCCGAGCGCGCGGGAGTTCGTGGAGCGGGTGGACAACCCGAAGATCGCGAAGCCGATCTCGCTCGACGATCTGGAGCGGGTGATCGGCGATCTTCTCAGCGGCGGGTCGAAGCGGGGGCACTAGGCTGGAGGAGCGGGGGGCTCGATGGCGGTCGCGAAGGCGAGGACGATCCGGGAGCGGGCGAACCACGCGCGTTACCGGCCGGGGCAGCGGGGCGGGTTCTACGAGAGCTTCTTCCAGCGCGCGAACCACCCGACGCGGCCGCTCGCCTTCTGGATCCGGTACACGCTGTTCAGCCCGGCCGGTCGGCCCGAGGCCGCGGAGGGTGAGCTCTGGGCGGTCTACTTCGACGGCGAGTCGGGGCGCCACGCGGTCGCCAAGCGCGAGGTCCCGTTCGCCGGGCGCTGCTCGTTCGCCCGCGACAGCCTGGCGGTCGCCATCGACGGCGCCCGGCTGAGCCTCGGCAGGCTCACCGGCGCGGCGGGCGAGGGGGAGGACGCCATCACCTGGGACCTCGCCTACGAGGGCGGTGGAGAGCCCCTCCTGCTGCTCCCGGCGGCCCTCTACGGCGCCCCGCTGCCGAAGGCGAAGGCGCTGGTCGGCGCGCCGATGGCCGTCTACAGCGGCCTCCTCCGCGTCGCTGGGCGCGAAGTGGACGTCTCGGGCTGGGTGGGCAGCCAGAACCACAACTGGGGGACGAAGCACACGGACCTGTACGCCTGGGGGCAGGTCGCCGGGTTCGACAGCCACCCGGACAGCTTCCTCGAGGTCGCCACGGCTCGACTGAAGGTCGGACCGTTCTGGACGCCGAACATGACGCCGCTGGTCCTCCGGCACCGTGGCGAGGAGATCGCGCTCAGCTCGCTCGTCCAGTCGGTCCGCGCCGATGCCTCGTTCGACTACTTCACCTGGCGCTTCCGGACGGAGACCGATCGGCTGAGCGTCGAGGGGGAGATCTCCGCGTCCGCCGGCGATTTCGTGGGTCTTGCCTACAGGAACCCTCCTGGCGGCGTGAAGCATTGTCTGAACACCAAGATCGGGGCTTGCACCGTCACGCTGCGGCGGAAGAGCCTGGGCCGCGAGGTCGGGATCGAGACCCTGACCACGGCGCGGCGCGCGGCGTTCGAGATCCTCACGGACGACCGAGGCCATGGCGTGATGATCCGCGCCTGATCCACGCTGGACGCACGGTCCGCGGGGCTCGGCGCGGGCGGCCGGGCCGGCGCGAAGGAGCGGGGCGCCGCCGCCGAGAGATGCGATGCGCGTCCGGCGCCAGGTCGGCTAAAGAAGGTGCGGTACGTCACCGCACGAAAGGCGGACGCCATGAGTCTCAAGCACCCCCGGACCATCCTCGTTGCACTGGACAGCTCCCCCAAGGCGTCGCTCGTCCTCGCGGAGGGCGTCGATCTCGCGCAGAAGCTCGGCGGTAAGCTCGTGCTCGTGCGCGGGATCGGGCTGCACCACAGCCTGCCCGCGGAAGCGTTGAACGAGTCGCCCACCCGCGTCCCCGAGATCCTGGAGCGGAGCGACCGCGAGGAGCTCTTGCAGCTCGCGCGCGACGTGCCGCCCGAGCTCCTCGCGAAGGTCGTGATCCACGTCGGCGTCGCCTGGGAGGTCATCTGCCGGACGGCCGACGAGGAGAACGCGGATCTCATCGTCATCGGGTCGCACGGCTACTCGGGCATCGACAAGGTGCTCGGCACGACGGCGGCGAAGGTCGTGAACCACACGAACCGGTCGGTGCTCGTGGTGCGCGACAAGCCGTCGGACTGACAGCGGCTCGCCTGCCTCAGCGGAGCCTGGCGATGAGCTCTTCGCTCAACGTGGGCTGATCGATCTTGCCCAGCCAGATCCGCCAGGTGGCCTTCATGAAATCAAGGCCTGCCACGGTCGCCGTCCCGCCGCCGGCGACCGTGACGGTGGTCGTCTTCGCGCGCGGGTCGTACGCGATGGTGACCTCCGCTCCCGACTTGAGGTCTCCCTCGAACGCCGCCACGAACCTCTCGATCTTCGGCGTGTCCGTGTATCGGTTCAACGCATACGCCTCCCGCAGCGCCTTGACGATGCTCGCGCGGTCGACGTCGCGAAGCATCGTCCAGACGAACTTCTTCGCCGTGTCCATGTCGATGACGGCGTCCTTGGACCTCGTGGCAGGGAGCTGCTCCATGTAATGGCTGATCCGATAGACATCGATGTTGAGCACGCCGATGGTCCTCACGCGGACGCCCGTGCCGGTGAGCGTGTAGCCCGGCAAAGCAAGGAGGCTCCCGACAGCGAGGAAGACCGCCGCGAACGCGGCGAGAAGAGCTGGAGATTTGCTTCGCGCGAGTTGCATCGGATCGACCTCCTCCGGCATCGCCGCTCCGTGCGGCGCATCGTGTCCGGGCGCCGCGCTCCGGCGATCGCCCGTCGACGGTCGTGAATGAGCAAGACCTGAACCACCGACAGAGGGACGTCGGGAGTCGCAGATCTCGTGAGATCTCGAGATGTGCCCTGGAGTCAGGCAGGGACGACCCATGGATGTGTGCTCGGAGGGGGCTCCGGGCGCGGGCGCGGAGCGGCGGCCTTTCGCCGGTGCGAGGGCCGGCGGCGGTGATGCCGACGCCGGCTCTTCCGGAGATCTTTTTTCGGCCCGGTCCGTACAAGCCGCGCGCTGCGGGGACCGGGAGATCGCGGCGGAGGGACGCGGGTCCCTCCCTGGGCCGCGCCATGGCTTGCGGCGGAAGGAGCTTCTCGATGCGGACGATGCTCGCTGGATTGCTGATGGGATGGGCGGCTCTGGGCTGCACGGCCAGCGCGGCGGCGCCTCCGGGCACGACCGCCGCGGCGGTGGCGGCCGCGCCGGGCGCGGCGGCGCGGGAGGAGGCGGCGAAGCCGGTCGCCGTGGCCGCGGCCCCGACGGAGCCGGCCGAGCCCTCTGCGGCGGCGGCCGACGTGCCGTCGTCCCGGCCGGAGCCGGCGCCCGCGGGGAACCAGGGCGTCTGGATCGGCGCCGCGGGCGCGAGCGCCTTCGCGCTGCCGGGGACGCGCGAGACGCAGCTCGGCGTGTGGATCGATGTCCCGGCGGCGCGCGCGGCCCGCGGACAGCCGCGCGCGCCGGCGGCGGTCGTGCTGCTCGTGGACGCCTCCGGCTCGATGCAAGGCCCCAAGATGGAGAACGCCCGCGCGGCGGCGCAGGCGTTCGTCGACAGGCTCCCCGACGGCGATCTCGTCTCGGTCGCGTCGTTCGCCGACACCGCGCAGGCGCGCGTCTCGCCGACGGTGCTCGGCCGGTCGACGCGGCCCGCGGTGGCGCGCGCCATCGCCGCGCTCGGCCCCGACGGCAGCACCAACCTCTTCGGTGGCCTCCAGCTCGCGGAGCAGCACGCGCTCGCGGCGCCGTCGACGCACGCCGTCCGGCGCGTGGTGCTCATCTCGGACGGCCAGGCGAACATCGGGCCTTCCTCTCCCGACATCCTCGGGGCGCTCGCCCAGCGCGGCGCCGCGCACGGGGTGCAGATCACGTCGATCGGGGTGGGGGCCGACTACGACGAGCGCACGCTCAACGCGCTCGCCATCGGCTCCAGCGGCCGGCTGTACCACCTCACCGAGGCGCGGGAGATGTCCTCCGTCCTCGAGCGCGAGCTCGCCCTGCTCCAGACGACGGCGGCGACGGGCGCGTTCGTCGAGATCGTCCCGGCGCCCGGCGTGGAGCTGCTCGACGTCCCCAACGAGCGCACCGAGCGCTCCGGGGACGCGCTCCGGGTGCTGCTCGGCACGATGTTCGGCGGGCAGCACCGCGAGATGCTCGTGCGGGCGCGGGTCACCGCGCCGGCGGCCGGCTCTCACCCGCTGGCGAGCGTGCGGCTCCACTTCCGCGACGCCGAGAGCGGCAATCTCCCGCGCGTGCAGGAGGTGGTCGCCCGCTACGATGTGACGAGCGATCCGGCCCTCGTCGCCGCGCACCAGAACGAGAAGACCCAGACGATCGCCGCGGTGATGGAGGCGGGCATGATGCAGCTCGACGCGGCTCAGGAGGTAAGCGCGGGCAACTTCGGCGTGGCCGAGGCGAAGCTCGCCGCGGCGGAGGACCGGCTCCGGCAGCAGGCGGCGCGCGCCCGGTCGGACAAGGAGAAGGAGCGCGCCGTCCAGGCGGCCTCGGCGGTGGCGAGCGCGCGGAAGACCGCGCGCGCGGCCGCGGCGGCTCCGCCCTCACCCGCGGCGCGGCGCATGGATGCGCTCGAGATGAACAGCGCCTCCCCGGTCTGGTCGGGCCGCTGATCCCGGTGTCCGTCATGGGACCGAAGATGGGGTGTCCATCGTGGGATGGCAGGTGCGGTGTCCATCATGAGAGGGCAGATGCGATGTCCGTCATGGGACGACCGGACGCGATGTCCATCATGGACGGGTTGACCGGCTCTGCATGACCGGGGGCATCCGGTCATGGTTGATCCATGATTCAACATTGACGATACAATCCATCATGGACTGGGAGCTGCTCCTCGCGTGGCCCTCGACAGGGGTCGGGGCCCGCGCGACATTGTTCCGGGCCCTCCGGCACGTCGCCTCCTCGGGGCCCGCTCCTCGCCATGAACCCGAACGCCTTCCCGGAGTCGCGCGCCGCCGCCGTGCGCGAGCTCTGGTCGCTCGACCCGGCCGTCACCTTCCTGAACCACGGCTCGTACGGCGCCTGCCCGCGCGCGGTGCTCGAGGCGCAGCAGCGCTACCGCGAGCAGCTCGAGCGCGAGCCCGTCCGGTTCTTCCTTCGCGAGCTGGAGCCGCTGCTCGACGCGGCCCGAGGCGCGCTCGCCTCCTTCGTCGGCGCTGACCTCGACGACCTCGTGTTCGTCCCCAACGCGACCGTCGGGGTCAACACGGTGCTGCGGTCGCTCTCGCTGCGACCCGACGACGAGCTCTGCATCACCGATCACGGGTACAACGCCTGCAACAACGCGGCCGAGGCGGTCGCGGCCCGCGCTGGTGCGCGCGTGGTTGTCGCGCCGGTGCCGTTCCCCATCGAGGCGCCCGAGCAGGTGGTCGAGGCGGTGCTCGCGCGCGTGGGGCCGCGGACGCGGCTCGTCCTCGTCGACCACGTGACGAGCCCGACGGGGCTCGTGTTCCCTGTCGCCTCGCTGATCGCCGCGCTCGCGGAGCGCGGCGTCGACGTGCTGGTCGACGGCGCGCACGCGCCCGGCATGGTGCCGCTCGATCTCCGCGCCCTCGGGGCGGCCTATTACACCGGCAACTGCCACAAATGGCTCTGTTCGCCGAAGGGCGCGGCGTTCCTCCACGTGCGGCGGGACAAGCAGGGCGCGGTCCGCCCTCTCTCCATCAGCCACGGCGCCAACTCGCCGCGCACCGACAGGTCGCGCTTCTTGCTCGAGTTCGACTGGACCGGCACGGCCGACCCCAGCGCGGCGCTCTGCGTCGCGGACGCGCTCCGCGCCATGGCCGCGCTCGTGCCCGGCGGCTGGCCCGCGCTCCAGGCGCACAACCGGGCGACGGCGCTCGCCGCGCGCGACCTCCTGTGCGAGGCGCTCGGCTGCATGCCGCCGAGCCCCGACGCGATGATCGGCGCGCTCGCGACGGTGCCGCTCCCCGGCGCGCCGTCACCCCGGCTGCGCCTCGATCCGCTCCAGGACGCGCTGCTCGAGCGGTGGGGGATCGAGGTGCCGGTGTTCGCCTGGCCCGCGTCGCCCCGGCGGCACCTCCGGATCTCGGCCCAGATCTACAACGACAGGCCGCACTACGAGCGGCTCGCGGCCGCCCTCGCCGCGCTGCTGTAGCGGCGCGCGGGAGGGCCCGGCCCCGCGCCGCTGCTCCGCGGCGGGGCGCCGCGCGGCGCTCGCCTCTGCCTCCGGGCCGCCCCGTGCCCGTGTCGCTGCGGGATGGCGCTGGCGCTGCGGGACGGCGGTCGCGCCACCGGAGGCGCGTTCAGCGCTCGCCGGAGCAGACCGCGCGCGCCCGCCGAGACGATAGGATGCGCGCTCCAAGGAGACACGATGCCACGTCGAATCCTGGTCTTGTCCTCGCTTTCCTGGCTGGCGGCGACCCTCGCGGCCGCGCCCTCCGCTGCGCAGCCCGCGGCGCCTCGGCCGGCAGCTGGCCCTGCGCCCTCCGCGTCGGCGGGAGCGCCTCCGGCACCTGGTGCACGGCAGCCGCCCGCAACGCCGGCGCCGGGCACACCGCAGCCGCCGGCTTCAGGCACACCGCAGCCGCCCGCGACGCCGGCGCCGGGCACACCGCCGTCGCCCGCGACATCGGCACCCGGCACGCCGCAGCCGCCGGCCTCAGGCACACCGCAGCCGCCCGCGACGCCGTTGCCCGGCGGGCCGCCGCAGCCCCCGGCGCTCGGCGCGCCCGAAGCGGGCGCACCTGAGCCAGACGCCTCGCCGCTCGCGCCGGAAGAGGCGCGAACGGCGCCGGGAGCCGCCGGGCCGCCCTCGGACTCGGCGTCGCCCGACCGGAAGCCGGGTGGGGCGGAGGCGGGCCGCAAGGGCAGCACGCCGGCGCCCTGGGCGCTGTCCCTCTCGGACACCGAGCTGGGGCCGCCGCCCGCGCGCGGGTCGGGCGGCAGAACCATCGACGAGGGGACCGTCCCGCTGAGCCAGCGTGGCGCGATCGGCCTGGAGACCTCCTCGTTCACCGGCGGCGACGGCGAGGTCTCCGGGCTCGCGGTCGCCCTCTTCGCCCGCATGCCGTTCGCCCAGCACACGTTCCTCGATGTCCGACTCCCGTTCGGGCTCGCGATGGCCGAGCGCACCGACGCCGTGCTCGGCAACGTGATGCTCGGCGCCCATCACGTCGCCCGCGTCGGCCGGACGTTCTGGCTCACGGTGGGCGGCGACGTCGGGCTGGCGACGCTCTCGGGCAAGACCCACCACCACGCCAGCTACGAGCCCGTCAGCGCCAGCCGGGCGTACTGGGATCTCCACGAGTACTTCCCGAGCATCCTCCCGATCCACGCGCGCCTCGGCGCCGAGGTCCACGTCGGCTCACGGTTGATCGGGCGCTTCCAGCTCGAGCCGGTGCTCTACATCCCGCTCGGCCGCAACAAGGAGTACGAGGTCGCGATCCAGCACGCCGCCGAGCTCCAGATCGGCCACGGGATCGGCGGCGGCGTGCGCGTGCAAGGGATGGCGCTGCCCACGTTCGACAACGTGAGCATCCGGCACGCCGTCGCCCGCAATCTCTACGTCCTGGCCATCGAGCCTTTCCTCGCGATCGAGCGCAACCTCGCGTTCCTCCGAACGGGCCTGATGCTGCCCTTCGACGAGGAGCTCGGCCCGCCGCTCGACCACACGTGGGGCTTCCACTTCACCGCGGGCGTCCGCACCGACTGAGGCCCGCGGCCGAAGCGCCCGGCGGCGGGCCGCCTGCCTGGCGACGGACCGCGCCTGCCCGGCGGCCGAGCTCGCAGCGCACGAACCTGCACCCCCGCTCCAGCCTAGGCGCCGCGCGCGCGGCTTGCTTCGCCGATCGCGTAGGTGATGTGCCCCTCCAGCTCGCCCGCGGGCAGCTGCTCGGACTCCACGACGACGAGGCGTGCTCCCGCGTCCTCCGCGAGCAGCTCGAAGGTCTTCGGCGCACGATCGTGCAAGTGGCTCGGCAAGACGATGGCCAGCGGGCGGAGGCGGACGGCCACCCCCCACGCCGAGCCTGCATCGCAGGAGCGGACGAGGAAACGAGCCCGCGCTGCAACCCTCCGGCAACGAGCCAGAAAATGGGGGCTGCAGTCGAGCGCCAGCACCATGGGTATCCGGATCAACTGACTGCTACTAGGGGGCTCCGACATAGGAAGATGCTACTCCAGCGAAGCGCGATTGCGCGTCCTCTTATCCCGCATAACCGATACAGAGCCTTCCCGAAATAGAAAACAACAAGCTCGCCAGCTCATGTAAGCAGTCACGCGTGATTTTGGTGTATTGGGTAACGTTCTGTGAGCGCAGGATATTTGAAATGAACGCTGCGAGAGGGGGAGGCGCCAGCGCACGAGAGTCCCCGCGGGACCGCGCGCAAAATCGCCGAGAATTCGGCCCTCCTTGCGCTTCAACAGGAGCGCGTGATGCCCTGAGCGATCGCGCGTTGATGAAATGATGCACCATGGACGGAGAAGGTCCCGGCGCATACCAGTGAAAGCAACATGGCGATCCGGTGTCGGGAACGCCCGGACGGGTGAAGTCGGCGCACACGTGGTAGACGCCGCTCGGGACGTAGGTTGTGAAGGCAGCGTCCACGAGAGCGTCGCACAAGATGGCTCGTGTTCACCCCTGACGCTGCCCAGATCGCCGCAGCGGCTCCACGCCTCCAGCCTGTCGAGGTCGGCGCGCGGCAAAGGAGTTGGCGAGCACACGTAATGGAGATCGTGTGTCATCGCCACGCGGCAGGCGAGCCGCGCCAGCGCCGCCATCGGCCGGACCCGCTGCCCGGTCGCCGCGGCGCTCCCTCGCCGCGCGCCATGCATCGCGGCAGGCCGCGCCGCGCGCGCCCCGCGAGGGCTCGGTGAGCTCGACACGCCCTGTGTTGCCAACCACCCAGCGCCCGCCGATCGCCGCGATGGCCCTGAACCGGTTACGCTCCTCACAGAAGCTCGGGGGCGCCACCCACCCAGCCCCCTCCGAAATGTTTCCGCCAGGTTACGGGGAGCGCCGACGCCGGAGGCGACCGCCGGCGGCGAGATGGCCCCGCCGGCAGAGAACCGGACCCTCTCCGAGGCCGGTGGCTGCAGGGAAGGAGCACCGGGGAGAGGTCGAGAGAGGTGGCGGTGTCGAGCTGGCACCTGCAATAAGGTTCCAACTATATCATCTCGTGGCCCGGATAGAAGAGAACAGCGTCGGGGTTGTGATCCCAAAGGCGTCGGCCGTCGCGGTGGGGCGACGACCTCGCATCCAAGGTCGGAGTCGTCGCTGTGGCGGAGCTGTATTTTTACAGTAACACCCCGGGAAGGGGGGTTATCCTTCTCGGCGGTCGGATAGCCGACCTGATCGGGCGATAGCGTGGATCACCCGTCAGGGAGGCGGCGCGCGCGCCAGCAAGCGGGTGGTGCTCTGATCCCGAGAGAGCTCCGACGAGGTCGGGAGGTTAGGAAGAACACTTGCCTACCACCCGGACAATGGGGGTTTCAGGCGGACACGACCCCCGAGCTCCGGTGATGTTTTGACGAGTGGACTCCTCGACGCGCCGCCGCAGCGCGAGGGTCGTGCGGCCGTCGACGCGTGGCACGGGGCTCGTCCCCTGAGCGCCGGCTCGGGGCGCCGAGCGGCCCGGGCCGGCGACGTGGCCGGGGCGGCGCGCGCCCGCGCACGGGCGGCGGCGCGAGCCGACCGCTCGCCGGCAGGACGCTGGGTCGCACATGGTATATGCCGGCCCCATGGCGCAGGTGCACGGCGGCAGGCTTGTCTCGAAGGCCCTCGCGAGACACGGGGTGACGCACCTCTTCACCCTGTGCGGCGGGCACATCCAGGCGATCTACGACGGGTGCCTGGATGACGGCATCCGGGTGGTCGACGTGCGACACGAGCAGACCGCCGGACACGCCGCCGACGGGTACGCGCGGGTGACCGGGAGGCCGGGGGTGTGCGCCGTCACCGCGGGGCCGGGCGTGACGGACGTGGTGACGGCCGTCGCCAACGCCCAGCGCGCGGGCGTCCCGATGGTCGTCCTCGGGGGCGCCGGCCCGCGCGCCCTCGCCGACATGGGCTCGCTGCAGGACATGAACCACGTCGAGCTGATGCGCCCCATCTCGAAGTGGAGCGTCTCCGTCCCCTCGACCGATCGCATCCAGGAGTACGTGGACTCGGCCTTCCGCATCGCCCAGGCGAACGTGCCAGGCCCGGTCTTCCTCGAGATGCCGCTCGACCTGCTGATGAACTACGCCGGCGACGAGGCGCCCGCCACCGCGCCCGCGGCCCCGCCTCGTCCCGGGGGCGACCCGGCCGCCGTCGCGCGGGCCGCGGCCCTGCTGAGGGACGCCGAGCGGCCCATGTTCATCGTCGGGAGCCAGCTCCGGTGGTCGCCGCGGCGCGACGCGCTGCGCCGCTTCGCCGACGCGGTGAAGGCGCCCTTCTACCTGAACGGCATGGCCCGCGGCGCCCTGCCCCACGCGCACCCGGGGCTCATGAGCCGCTCGCGCCGCTTCGCGCTCTCGCAGACCGACCTCTGCGTGGTGCTCGGGACCCCCTTCGACTTCCGCCTCGAGTACGGCCGCGCCGTCAGCCCGGCGGCCAAGGTCGTCCAGATCGATCTCGACGGGAGCGAGCTCGGCAAGAACCGCCGCGTCGACGTCGGGATCGACGGGGACAGCGGCGTCGTCCTGGAGCAGCTGCTCGCGGAGGTGCCCGACAAGACGGCCGCGGCGTGGCTCTCGGCCGTGCGCGAGGCCGAGGAGCGATCGCGCGCGAAGATGCTGGCGGAGATCGCGAGCGACGGCGACCCGCCGAACCCGCTGCGCGTCTGCGCGGAGATCGGCAAGCGCCTCGGCAAGGACGACATCGTCATCGGCGACGGAGGGGACTTCGTGGCCACGGCCGCGAACGTGCTGAAGCTCGAGTGGCCGCAGCTCTGGATGGACCCCGGCCCGCTCGGGACCCTCGGGGTGGGACCGGGTTACGCGATGGCGGCCAAGCTGGCGCGGCCAGAGGCCAACGTGGTCCTCGTGTACGGCGATGGATCGTTCGGCTTCCACGCGCTCGAGTTCGAGGCGATGGTGCGCCAGGGCATCCCCGTCGTGAGCGTGATCGGGAACGACGCGGCCTGGACGCAGATCCGCCGGGGGCAGGTGGAGCTCTACGGCGAGGGCCGCGCGCCGGCGACGTCGCTCGACTTCACCCGGTACGACCGCGTGGTCGAGGCGCTCGGCGGCTTCGGGGCCTGCGTGGAGCGCGTCGAGGAGCTCGGGCCCGCGCTGGACGAGGCGTTCCGGTGCGGCAGGCCCGCTTGCGTCAACGTGAAGATCGCGAAGAGCGACTTCCGCAAGGGCGCCATCAGCGTCTGATCCACGTGGAATTACGGTTCATCTCCCCCGACCTGCAGAGCCTCGACGAGCTCGACTCGGAGGTGCTCGCGTGCGCCCCGTTCAGCGACGCGCGGCCGGCCCACGGCGTGGCCGGCCTCTGCGACTGGCGGCTCGGCGGCCGGATCTCCGAGCTGAGGCGGCAGGGCCTGATCACCGGCGAGCTCGGCGAGGTCGTCATGATCCCGTGCAAGCCGCGCATGGCGTTCGACAAGCTCGTCCTGTTCGGCGCCGGCGAGCGCGACGCGTTCGACGAGGCGGTCTTCCGCGAGATCGTGCGCCGGATGCTGGCCACGATGGGCGGGCTCTGCACGCGCGCGGCCGTGGTGGAGCTCCCGGGACGGCACGACGGGCTCATCCCCGCCGAGCAAGCGGCCGACGCGCTCCTCGACTGCGCGGGCAGGGAGCGCGGCGACAACGTGTGGACGCTGGTGGAGCGCGCCGAGGGCAGGCAGCAGATCACCCAGCACATGATCGAGCAGCGACGCCGGGTGCGGCGGGCGCTCTAGCCGCGCGGCGTGGAGGGCGTCAGGCAGGCTCCTTCGGCAGGTCGACGGTGAAGGTCGCCCCCTCGCCCGGCCGGCTGTCGACCTGGATCGTCGCCCCGAGCGCGTCGGCGATCTGCCGCACGATCCACAGCCCCATGCCGAAGCCGCTGTAGTTCTCGCTGGAGACGGCGCGCTCGAAGCGCTCGAAGATGCGGGCCTGCTGCTCCGGGGCGATGCCGATGCCGCGATCCCGCACCGTCAGGCGGGCGCGGTCCGCGAGGTCCTCCAGCGTGACGTCGATGGGCTTTCCGGCGCCGTATTTGACGGCGTTCGAAAGGAGGTTCGTGACGATCTGATCGAGCCGGAGGCGATCCCACCGGCCGACGATCGAGGCGGGGGCCGACAGGTTGACGGGGCAGCCGGCCGCGCAGAGCTCCTCGCGGAACCGCTCCAGCGCCTCGTTCACCGTGGCCGCGAGATCGACGTCCTCGAGCTCGATCTGCAGGCGGCCCGCGGAGATGCGCGAGATGTCGAGCAGGTTCGTGATGAGCCGGGCGAGCCGCTCGACCTGCCGCTTGATCATCTCGAGCCGCGGCGTGGCGCGCTCGGCGGTGAGGCCGCCGCGCTTGCCGGCGCGCAGGAGGCCGTCGACCTGCAGCTGCATGGGCGTGAGCGGCGTGCGGAGCTCGTGCGAGGCGATCGTGAGGAAATCGTCGCGCGCGCGCACCGCGAGCTGCGCCTCCCGGTAGAGCCGGGCGTTGTCGACGGCCAGCGCCGCGCGCCGCGCGAGATCCTGCGCGAGGTCGAGATCGACCGCGTCGTAGCGCCGGTGCGTCGAGGCGAACGAGAGCGTGCCCAGCGTGCGGCCGCGCGCCGTCAGCGGGACCGTGAGGTGCGAGGCGAGCGAGAGCGAGCGCAGCGCCTCGTAGTGCGCCTGATCGAACGAGATCGCGCGGACGAAGGAGTCGGTCACCTTGGGGATGAGCTCCGGCTGCGCCGTGCGCAGGACCCTGCCGATCCCTCGCCCGGCAGAGTCGGCCGTGATCCTGCCGAGCAGCTCGGTCGCCATCGCCATCGAGGGATCCGCGTGGGCGGTCACCTGCCGATCGATCGCGCCGGACTCGTCCTGCAGCAGGAGCACGCAGATCGACGCGAAGTCGGGGAGCGCGACGCGGACCACGCGCCGCAGCGTCTCCTCGAAATCGAGCGACTCGCCGAGGATCTGCCCGGCGGAGACGAGGATGCGCTGCGCCTCGTGGACGCGGCGGCGCTCCGTCACGTCGCGGGTGACCTTCGCGAAGCCGCGCAGCTGCCCGGCCTCGTCGAAGAGCACGCTGATCACCTCGTTCGCCCAGTAGCGGGTGCCGTCCTTGCGGACGCGGTAGCCCTCCTGGATCGAGCGGCCGGTCTCCACGGTGGACTCGAGCTCCGCGGCGGGCCTGCCGAGCTCGACGTCCTCCGGCGGGAAGAGGACCGAGCAGTGGCAGCCGATGATCTCGTCGGCGCGGTAGCCGTTGATGCGCTCGGCGCCCGGGTTCCAGCTGGCGATGCGGCCGGCGGGGTCGAGCATGAAGATGGCGTAGTCCTGGACGCCCTCCACGATGAGGCGGAACCGCTCCTCGCTCTGCTTGAGGCGCCGGTCGGCGCGCGCCTCCGCCGCCTCCATCTCCCGGCGCAGGAGGAGCTCGCGCATCCTGCGGTTCTCGTCCTCGTAATGCTTCCTGCGCAGCTGGGCGCGCAGGCGCGCCTTCAGCACCGTGAGCTCGCCCGTCTTCGTCACGAAATCGTCGGCGCCGGCCGAGAGGGCGTCGAGGATCGCCTTGTGGTCGTCGCGGCCGGTGAGCATCAGCAGCGGGATCGGCCGCCACGAGGCGTTCGCCTTGATGCGGAGGCACGTGGCCGGGCCCGACAGACCCGGCATCACCATGTCGAGCAGAATGCCG
Organism: Sorangium sp. So ce117; assembly: GCF_051524395.1. NCBI lineage: Bacteria > Pseudomonadati > Myxococcota > Polyangiales > Polyangiaceae > Sorangium > Sorangium sp. So ce117. Next base: position 11,587,829 of record NZ_CP150309.1, on the reverse strand, counting down.
TCGACGCGCGCCACCGTGAGCCGCGCGAGCGCCTCCTCCCCCGAGTGGGCGAGCACCGGCAAGTAGCCTTCATCGCGCATCGCCGCCGCGACCTGGTTCAGGTACGTGGGGCTGTCGTCCACGATGAGGATGCGATGGGACGGCGTATCCGCTGGGCGGTTCACGGGAGCCTCCGGGGCGGGCTCCTGTGAGCGAGGGGAGTCGCCAGGACGGGGCGCGTGGGGCTGGTTGAACCGGTGCAACACCCGCCGATCACCCCCCGTGGCGCCTCCACCCTCATTGGCCACCCATACAGGTTGGCATGCGTTCTCCCCCGGTCGACGCGAAAAGGCTACCTGGCCCGATGCACTTTGCGTACAGCATCCTTTTTCTACCAGCCGTCAGGCGCTCGCAACGTGGCTTCCCCCACCGCGAACCGGAATCCCCGGGGAAGCGCACACGATGCGCGCTGTGGGCTTCGAGCGCCCGGAGCCGGCAGAGGGGAGCTTCCCGCGCGACAAACCAGGGAAATGACGCTTGACAAGCGGCGTGACGATCCGAGTTGCGCGTGACTCGAGCGACGCGCGATCCGCGCCTGGCGAATCGCGGCCTCGCGGCGGCGCGCCTGTGTCGAGGAGGGCGTGAGCGCGCGGCGAGGACCGGAGCTCATCACCGCTCTGGCTCCTCGGCGGAGCCAGGCCTGGGCGGCGCGGAAGATCGGAGACGCGCGGATCCGTCAGCCCTCGTCGATGAGCTCGATCATCGTGGCCCGGGCGGGCCCGCCCGCGGGGATCCAGCGGCAGAGCTCGTCGACGCCGACGTCATCGACCACCCGGCGGAGCTCCGCGCGCGCCGCGGCGGGCTCGCCGAGCGCGGTGAGCGCGTGCGCGCGGGTGATGCGGTAGCGCTGGCGCACCTCGGTCGGCTCTCCCCGCTCGCCATCGCGGAGGCCGATCAGGGAGAGCGCGGCCTCGACGTCGCCGGTGCGCACGAGCACCGCGGCGCGCGCTCCCCGCACGAGCGGCCGCACCGACGCCGACGCGCGCTCCTCGTCCAGGTCCGGGAGGAGCCGCCGGGCGGACTCGATGTCGCCGGCGCAGAGCTGCCATTGGGCGAGGTTGCTCATGACGAGCACCCGAACCTGCGGAGGTATCCAGTCGCGAGGCACGTCGCGCAGCGAGGCGGCCGCCGCCTTGTAGCTCCCCTCCCAGGCGAGCGACTGACCGACGGCCTGGGCTGCAAAGGCGTAGATGATCCGCGGATCGTCGAGCTCGGTCGGCGGCGTCAAGGCGCGCTCCGCCGGGCGCGCGGCCGGCCGCCCCGTCCGCGGGAGCCGAGGCGCCGCGGGCGTCTGGCGCAAGGAAAGACCGGGCCTCGCGGCGAAGCGCCGCCGGACGACGCCGCCGAGGAGGACCAGAAGCGCGATCGCTGCGGCGGCCGCGCAGGCGGCGCCGAGCGAGAGCGACGCATCACCCCACCGCGTGAGCGCGCCCCACGCCAGCAGCGGCGCCGCGGCGCCGGCCGCCGCGAGCAGGACAAGCCGCCGCGTCATCGGCGGGCTCCGGCGCCGATCGGCGCGGGTTCGGCCGTGCGCTTCGCCGCCATCGGTCCTCTTCAGCGCTCCCTGAGCATTCTTCGAGGATCCGCGCTCGTCGCGCCCTTCGGCGTGTCGGCGATCGCCTGGTGGAAGCGCTCGAGCCGCTGGTCCGCCGCGTGGAACACGGTCCCCTCCGGGTACCTTCCGTCCGCGTCGGCGACGCCCGCGGGGACGCCGGTGATGATCTCGATGCCCTCCTCGACGGAGCTCACCTCGAACACGTGGAAGCGGCCAGCCTCGATCGACGTCACGACGTCGCCCCGCAGCATGAGCGCGTCGCGGTTCGCGCTCGGGATCAGCACGCCCTGCTCGCCCGTCAGGCCCTTGGCGGCGCACAGATCGAAGAAGGCCTCGATTTTCTCGTTGATGCCGCCCACGGGCTGGATGCTCCCCTGCTGATCGATGCTGCCCGTCACGGCGAACTCCTGCCGAATCGGGACGCCGGAGAGCGCGGACAGGAGCGCGTACAGCTCGCTCGACGAGGCGCTGTCGCCCTCGATGGGCTCGTAGGTCTGCTCGAAGACGAGCGAGGCGCCGAACGAGAGCGGGCGGTGCTGGGCGAACCGGGCCGCGAGGAAGCCCGTGAGGACCATCACGCCCTTGCTGTGGAGCGGGCCGGACATCTCGACCTCGCGCGCGATGTTCACCGGGCCCTCGCGGCCCGGGTAGACGACCGCCGTCACCCGGCAGGGGCGGCCGAACGTCTGCGGGCCGTCGGACAGGACCGAGATGGCGTTGACCTGCCCGACGCGCCGGCCCGTCACGTCGATGCGGATCGTCCCGTCCGAGAGCAGCTCGTGCACGTGGTCGCGGAAATGGCTCCCGCGGCGCCGCGCCGCCTCGAGCGCCTCGTTGACCTCGGGGCCGTCGACCACCTTGCGGCCGCGGCGCTGGGCCCGGTAGCCGGCCTCGGTCGCGACCTCGGCGATGAGCCCGACCTGGGCGCTCACCTTGGTCTGGCTCTCCGCGAGGCGGCCGCCGTGGAAGAGGAGCGCGGTCACGCCGTCGGCCGTGATCGGCGGGAGGCCGCGATCGTGCGCGAAGCCGGCGAGGAACGCGGGGTACGTGAGGAGCGCCTGATCGAGCGAGATCGTCGTCTCGAAGCGCGCCTGCACCTTGAAGAGCTGCGAGAACTCCGGATCGGCGTCGTGCAGGTCCTGGTAGAGCTGCGGGTTCGTGACGAGGACGACCTTCACGTCGATGGGGATCGGCGGGAAGAGGAGCTCCTCCGCGGTGCCGCGGAAGTACGACGGGTTGTGCTCGGGCACGATGAACTTGCCCGCGAGGAGGCAGGCCTTGAGCTGCTCGTAGAGCGCCTCGTTCTTGAGGAGCGCGCCCGCGGGCAGGATGAGGAAGCCGCCGGCCGCCTCGTGGAGGGCGCCCGCGACGGCGAAGCCGGGCTCCGGCGGGAAGCCGGAGTCGGGCGGCGCGTGGGTGCGGCCGAACAGGGCGGTCAGCGTGGGGTAGGGGACATCGACGACCGGGGCGCCGGAGTCGGGCGTGTGCTCCGTGAGGAGCGTCGGGACGACGACGCCGCGCGGGAGGGTGGCGCCGCCCTCCTCGCCGCGCGCCTCGTCGACGAGCAGGCGGAACTCCTTCGACACGACCGTCTCGACGTCCGCGAGGAAGGCGCTGATGTCGTTGCGCCCCTCGAAGCGCGCGCGCACGGGCTGGAAGCAGGCCTTCACCCCGTCGCTGAGCAGCTGCTTCACGACGCCGCGCAGCTCGACGTCGGCCTCGTCCTGCACGGTGGCGAGCCGCATCTCGAACTCCTCGATGGATCCGGCGATGGCGAGCAGGGCCTCGCCGTCCGGCGCGTTGGCGGCGTCCTCGATCGAGGTGATCTGCACCTCGTCCTCGCCGCGCACGAGGTCGAGGCCGAGCTCGCGCGCCGCGGACTTGAGCTGCTCCTCGAGCCGTCGCTCCTCCGCGTTCACCCGGCGCTGGATCTTGCCGCGCGCCTGCTTGAAGCGCTCGCCCTCGGTCGCGCCGCGCAGGGCGTCGACCAGCTTCTCGTGGAGCTCCTCCATCGCCTCGACGAAGGGGCGCCCCTCGCCCGGCGGCAGCGACAAGACCGTCGGCTCGCTCGGGCGGTGCGGGTTCGGCAGGAGGAGGATGTCGTCGGGCGTGGGGCGGCTCGCCGCGATGCGCTTCGCGACGGCGCGCGCGCAGAACGTGCGGCCCGTGCCGGGCGCGCCGACGACGACGACGTGGAAGCGGGGCTGGCGGATGTCGAGGCCGAAGGCGAGCGCGGCGAGGGCGCGCTCCTGCGAGCCGATGCCCGCCGACAGCGGCGCGACCTCCTCCGTCGTGGAGAAGCGGAAGCTCTGCGGCTCTACGATCTTGCGACACTCGCTGGGGGGCAGCTTCCGGGAGACCATGGCGGCGCACCATAGCGCCTTTCGCCGGTCGTTGGCGTGGAGCCCGCTCGCCGGCGCGCTCGCCTACGGGCGGATTTGCGCCGATTCACGTCGATTCACGTCGATTCACGTCGGTGAGCGCGCTCTATCGGCGCAGGACCATCACCGGGCACGGGGCGCCGCTCAGCACGTCGCGGAAGACGCTGCCGTGGTGATCCTCGAGGTGCCCGTGCCAGACCAGCACCACGAGATCGCTCGCCAGCTGCTCGGCGAACCGCAGGATCTCCGCCGCCGGCTCGCCCTTGCCGAGGAAGAAGCGCGTTGCGACGTCGTGAGGGCAATGACCGATCGCGCTCAGGAATCGGGCCAGGAACTCCTCGGTGAACGCGGCCCACTCGTGCTGAGGCTGGTCGACGTAGAGGGGCGCCACCATCGTGCCCGGCTCGATGGGCACCGGCGTCGAGACGGGCGGTCCGTCGTTCGTCGCCTCCTTCCGCGGCGAGGCGCAGCCGACCATCACGATGTCGAGCTCCGCGCCGAGCCTGCGGGCGAGCTCTCCGGCGGGGGTGATCGAGGCGGCCGTGCTGGGGGTGCCGTCGAGCGGAAGCAGGATGCGCCGTAGCCGAGTCGACGGTCGGTTCGTCGGGGCGATGACGACGACGACGCCGCTCATGACGGCCTCCAGCGCGCCCGCGGCGAGCCGGCCGACGCCCAGGCGCTCGTCCATGAGCTCCTCCGGCTCGGGCGCCACGACCAGGACTGCGGCGCCGCGGCTCTTCGTCGCCGACGCGAGCGCGCCCGGGGGATCCTCGCTCGCCTCGACGTGCAGCACCACGCCCCGCAGCGCCTCCGCGGCGATCCCGAGGTGGGCAGGCACCTCGCTCGCCTCGATCGGGCCTGCGCCGACGATGAGCCCGTGCAGCGGCGCCCGGAACGCGCCCGCGATGAGCCGCCCGAGCTCGAGGGCGCCGAGGTGGCCGTGGCGGCCGTGGAGCGTGACGAGCACGTTCCTGCTCCGCGCGCCGCTCTCCGGCGCGGGCTCGTCGCGCTCGTCGCGCGCCCCCCCGTGCGCTCCGAGGGGCGGCTCGGCCGTCGAGGCCGGCTCGGACATCGCTCCGCGTTCGCCGAGGATCCCATCGCGCGCAGCGCTCAGCATGTCGTGACCTCCTCCCATGGCGTGACGCGATCACCCAGCCGCCGCGTCGCATAGCGGCGGCCCGGCTCCGCCAGCACAGCGCAGGCGGGCGTGCCCGCGTCGAGCAGGCAGATCGGCAGCGGCGCGCTCCCCTCCAGCGCGACCTCGACCGCCCCATCCTCCACGTGGATCTCGAGCGCGCGGCCTCGCCAGGTGATCGGGATCTTGAGGTGGCGCCAGCCCGGCAGGAGGTGTGGCTCGATCCCGATCGCCTCGTCCTCGTCGGGGCACGGCGGCGCGTGGGGGAGCGCCTCCGAGAGCGCGCTCCGCGGCACGCGCGTGACGCCGGCCACGCCGAACGCGACGGCTTGCCAGAGGCCGCCCATGGCGGCGATGTGCACGCCCCCCGCGGAGTTGCCCATCGTGTTGCCGAGGTCGATGTCGGCGGTCTGCTCGAAGTAGCGCTCGGCGTGGGCGTGGAGATCGAGCCGGGCGGCGACGAGCGCGTGGGCGCTGGGGCTCAGCGAGCTGCCGTGGGCGGTGCGCGGCTCGTAGTAGAGGAAGTTGTCGCGCCGGGCGCTCGCGGGCACCGCGCTCCAGAGCAGCGCGATGAGCTGCACGACGTCCGCTTGCTTCACCACCTGGCAGGCCTGCGTCCGCTCGCGCCCGAGCAAGACGTCGACCGGCGCGCTGCGCACGGCATAGTCGGCGATGGAGAACGGCGCGAGGCCGAAGTAGCCCGCGAACTGCTCGATCAGGCCGGTCTGCGGGTCGATCCCGAGGAGCAGGCGGTCGGCGACGTCGCACCAGCGGTCGGGCTCGTCGGGCCGGAGGTCGAGCCGCGCGAGCACGTCCGCGCGCGCGACGTTGCGCCGGACGATCGCGGCGGCGACGCGGAGGTTGTACCGCGCCATCCAGTTCGTGAACGCGTTGTCGTCCACCGTCTCGTGGTACTCGTCCGGCCCGATCACCCGCCGGATGTGGGCGTGGCCATCCGGTCCGAGCTCGGCGCGGCTCGCCCAGAAGCGCGCCGTCTCGATCAGGATCTCGGCCCCCTCGCCGCGCTGGAAGTCGAGATCGCCGGTCGCGCGGACGTACGCGTGCACGGCGTACGCGATGTCGGCGCTGATGTGGTGCTCCTGCTCGCCGGAGAGCACCCGGACCACCTCGCCGAACGGCGTGACGACCAGCGGCGGCGTCGTCTCGTCGCCCGTGTCCGCCGACTCCCACGCGTAGAGCGCGCCCTCGTAGCCGAGCGCCTTCGCCTTGCGGCGCGCGCCGGCGAGGGTGCGGTGCCTGTAGAGCAGCAGCGCGCGGGCGGCCTCGGGGTAACAGTGCGTGTAGAACGGGACGAGGAAGGTCTCGGTATCCCAGAAGACGTGGCCGCGGTACGCCTCCCCGCTGAGCCCGCGCGCGCCGATGGAGCAGCGCGGGTCGTCCGGGTTCGCCGCGCCGATGAGGTGGTACAGGGCGAACCGGAGCGCCCGCTCGATCCTGGGAGCGCCGTCGATCTCGACGTCGGCGTGGCGCCAGCGCTCCGCCCACGCCCGCGTGTGCTCGCCGAGCAGGCCGGCCGTGGTGCGGCTCGACAGCTCGGCCTGGAGCGCCTCTCCCGCCTCGCGCGGCGTGGGCGTGTCGCGCGACGTGTGCAGCGTCGTCGTCCGGAAGAGGCGGCGCGGCTCGGCGACGCGGACGCCGACGTCGCAGCGCTCGGCGATCGATCGCGCGCCTGTGGTGCGCTCGCAGCGCGCGCCCTCGAGGAGCTCGGGCGGGGACGAGCACTCCGCGGCCTGCTCCGGGAGCTCCCGCAGGTGCGAGGTCATCGCGGTCACGAGCCCGCCGTGCGTGTGCCCGACGAGGAGCAGGCTCTTCGCGCTCGCGTCCGCCGCGAAGCCGGCCCAGTGCGCCGCGCCGCTCGCGCTCTTCACGTCGCCGCTCAGGATCGCGTCGACGCGGATCGTCCCGGTGAAGTTGAGGGGGGCGATGCTGAGCGCCTCCATGAGGACGTGGCGGTTCGCGAGGGACGCCGCGTGGAGCGTGTGCAGGTGGATGAGGTGGCCTCCCTCGTCGCGCCGCAGGACCTCGCGCAGCAGCACGCCGCGCCGCATGTCGAGGGCGCGGTGGTGGTGCAGCACGCCGCCCGTCTCCGCGGAGAACGGCTCGCCCTCGATGGCGACGTTCAGCCGGCCCCAGTCGGGGGCGATGACGAGCTCCGGCACGCGGCTCACGTCGGCCGAGGGCTCGAACGCGCCCGCGATGAACGTGGCCGGCCGCGACACCCTCGACCCCTCCGGCAGCGACGCGCGCGAGCCGAGGTAGCCGTTGGCGATCGCGAGCAGCGACTCGATCTCGTGCTCGCGCGCGACGTCGAACCCCGGCTCCTCGATGATCCACGCGGCGTCGCGGGGCGCCGCGAGCGGGCCGAGCTCACGGTCGAGATCCCGCTGGAGCGCGAGGATCTCGGACAGCCGCTGCGCGCCGGCCGTCGCGTGGACGGCGCCCGCGAGCTCCGGCGCGTCGCGGAGCCCGCGCGCCCCTCCGGCCGGCGCGCCGTCGAGCGATTCCCTCGATTCCCTCGATTCCGGCGAGATCGCGAGCCGATCGTGCGGCTCGATGCGGAGCGGCGCGATCACCTGATCGAGCAGCGCGGCGATGGCGGAGCGCCCGTCCGGCTCCGCGCGGGCGACGAGCGCGACCGCGGCGCCGCGGCGATCGAAGCCGTGGAGCTCCGCGCCGTCGAGCGCGCCGAGGAAGAGCCGCCTGCGGTTCTCGGCGCGCACGCCGCGCTCGAGCCGCCGCGCGAGGTGGGGCACGGCCTCGCCGGCGAAGAGCGCCACGCGCACCCCCATCGCGAGCAGCACGTCGAGCAGCGCCGCGGCGCCGTCGGCCGCCTCGGCGAGGAGGCGCGCGTCGATAGCGATGAAGCGGAAGCGGTGGTGCAGCTCGGCCGGCAGCTTGACCGCGGCTGCCGGCGCGTTCGCGATGGTGGGGCTGCCCGATCCGCCTCGCGCGAGGACGGTCGGCCCGGTGGCGCTGTCTTCGAGCAGCGACGACATCCTCGGCTTCTCCTGGGGGCCAGGGGACGCGAGGAGCGTGCCGCCGCGCCTGTGCGAGCCGGGATCGGGGGGCGGCGGCGCCGGTGCGCTAGCGTTGCACGGCGCCGGTCAGGCGCTCGATCACGACGAGGAGCCGGTCGACGTCGAACGGCTTCGCCAGCACGCCGGCCACGGCGCCGCGGATGTTGGGCTCGTTCACGCCGGAGAGCAGGAGGACGGGCACCTCGACGCCCGCGGCGGCGAGCGCGGCGAGGAACTCCTCGCCGGTCATCTCGGGCATCACGTAGTCGAGCAGGACCGCCCGCGGCCGCGCGCCGCGGGTGAGGCGATCGAGCGCTTCCAGCGGCCGCGTGAAGCCCTGAACGCGGTAGCCCTCGTCGGAGAGCAGGTCGAGCAGCGACTCGACGAGCGCGGGGTCGTCATCGACGACGAAGATCTCCGCGGCCGCGCGCGGCGAGGGCGAGGTGGCGGCCGGGCCGGGAGCGGGGACCGGCGAGCTCATCGTATTTCCCTGGATCGCTGGCCATTCCGGCGCATGAGGCGCGCGAAGGATACCAGACGGTTGCCGCGACCGCATGCGCAGGCCGCTCTGGGCGCATCGTTGCACCGTCCGTCACGTCCTCCGTTGCGCATTCCACGTCGCGCGGATCTCCGTCGAGCTCCGAAACTCGCTCAGGACGGAGTTTTCCTCACCAATTGGGCTTGCCGCCGCGCCGCTGCTTGCAGATCGTTGAGCACCTGATACCCCTGTAAGGTTCCTCCCAGGACGACCCGAGCAGCTTGACTTGAACTGCTCATGGGTATCGAATTGTGGTCTGAAGGACACTCCAATCCCCCTGCGGTCACCATGGCGGAAACCCCTGCTAGCAAGCTGCACATCTATCTGATCGACGATCACCCCGTCGTTCGCGAAGGCTTCGCTCGAGCGCTCTCGGACGAGCCCGACATGGTCGTCGTGGGCCAGGCCGGGACGGCGGCCGACGCCTTGCGCGAGACGGCGAGCTGCAAGCCAGACGTCGTGCTCGTCGATCTCAACATCCCCGACCGGGACGGCATCGAGCTCCTCGGGGCGCTGAGAGCGCAGCTGCCGCAGGCGAAGCTCCTCGTGTTGAGCGGCTATGACGACGAGTTCCGCGTCGCCGAGGCGCTCCGCGCGGGCGCGCAGGGGTATCTCGTGAAGACCTCGAAGCTCGAGGAGGTCATCGAGGGCATCCGCCGGATCGCGACCGGGGGAGCGCCGCTCTCCTCGAGCATCGCGGGGGCCGTGGTGCGCGCGATGCGCAAGCCGGCGAGCGAGGGCTCCGGTGGTCTCGACGCGCTGACGCCGCGCGAGCGCCAGGTCCTGCGGCTGCTCGCGGCCGGCGTGTCGACGCGCGAGACGGCCGCGCGGCTGACGATCAGCCCGAAGACGGTGGAGACCCACCGCGTGCGCATCTACGCGAAGCTCGGGTGCAAGAGCGCGGTCGAGCTGACCCGCATCGCGGTCCGCACCGGGCTCATCGAGGCGTAACCGCCCGTGGTCGCGCGGGGCGCTGCCCGCTCGCTCCGCGGGTGGGGCGCTACGGTTTCCGCCCCTTTCTCGGCTTCTTCAGCGGCGCTTCCTTCTGGGTGGCCTTCTTCGGGGCCTGGCTCGCGCGTGATCGATCCTTCGCCTCCTCGAGCAGGCGATCGATTCGCACGCCGTCGATGGTGAGCCCGTCGATCGCGCAGCCGACGATCTCGACCTCGCGGAGGTCCGACCCCTCGAAGCGAGCGCGGCGCAGGCTCGCGTCGGACCAGCGGGTCGCGGCGGCGTCGGCGTCGTTGAAATGCGCGCCGGCGAGCGAGATGTCGTCGAGCGAGGCGCCGGCGAGGGTCGCGTTGTGCAGGCGCGCGTTGCGCAGGTCGACGTCGTCGAGCTCGGCCTCCGCGAGCGAGACGTTGTGCAGGCGCGCGTCGCGCAGGTCGACGTCGTCGAGCTCGGCCCCCGCGAGCGAGGCGTTGTGCAGGCGCGCGTCGCGTAGGTCGACGTCGTCGAAGCTGGCCCCTGCGAGCGCCGCGCCGTGAAACCGCGCGGGCTTCGCCGGCTGGATGCCCTCGTCTTCCGTGGCGTCCGCGCTCGGCGGCGCGATGGGGGGCTTCTTGGCCATGGGTCCATGCTAGCGCTAGGCGCAGGCCGCGCGCTCGCGCGGTCCGGAGAGCCATGAACGCACACGACGGCTTCGTGCCCCACCACGCCCTCGTCTCCGCCCCCTCCGCCGCGCCTGTCCGCTGGATGCTCGTGCTGCACGGCATCTTCGGCTCGGGCGCCAACTGGCGCACCTTCATCCGACGCCTCGTCGAGGCGCAGGCCGCCGAGGGCGCGCCAGGTGCGGCCGCCCGGCCGTGGGGCTTCATCCTTGTCGACCTGCGGGCCCACGGCATGTCGCAGAGCCCGCCTGCGCCCCACACGATCGCGGCGGCCGCGGACGATCTGCTCCGGCTGGGCGACCGCCTCGGCCTCGATATCCGCGGCGTGATGGGCCATTCGTTCGGCGGCAAGGTGGCGCTCGCCTACCTCGAGCGCCGGCCGACGGGGATCGAGCGCGGCTTCATCCTCGACGCGGATCCGAGCGCGAGGCCCGCCGGCGAGAGCGGATCGGAGAGCCCCGGCGTGCTCGCGATGCTCCGCGCGATCCCGCAGCCGATGGCGTCGCGCGAGGCGTTCCTCGAGGCGGTGCACGCCGCCGGGTTCAGCCGCGGCATCGCGGACTGGCTGGCGATGAACGTCCGCCGCGAGGGCGACGGCTTTCGCATCCGGCTCGACCTCGACATCCTGGACGCGCTGCTCACCGACTATTTCGCCCGCGATCTGTGGCACGTTCTGGAGGACCCGCCCGCCGGCCCGGGCGTGCCGGGCGTGGAGCAGCGGCGCATCCACGTCGTGCTCGGCGGCCGGTCCGCGTCGATCTCGCCGGCCTCGCGCGACCGCTTCGAGGCGCTCGCGGCGCGCGCGCCCTGGCTCTCGGTCCAGGTCCTCCCGCGCGCCGGCCACTGGCTCCACGTCGATGATCCGGAGGGCCTCTTCGACGTGATCCGGGCGGCCCTGTGATCGGGCGCCGTGGACCCCGCGCGTGCCCCGAACCCAGGCTTCCCGCCCGGCTCTTCATCCGCTATCGCCCGGAGGACCTATGCGCATCGCGTCCTGGAACGTGAACTCCATCCGCACGCGGCTCGAGCAGCTCACGAGCTGGCTGGTCCGCGCCGCGCCCGACGTCGTTTGCATGCAGGAGACGAAGGTCGAGGACGGCAGCTTCCCCGAGGCCGCGCTCTCCGAGGTGGGCTATCGCTCGGTCATCTTCGGCCAGAAGTCCTACAACGGGGTCGCGATCGCCACGCGCTTCGGCCTCTCGGTCGACGACGTGAAGAAGGGCCTCGACGGCGACGAGCAGGACGTCGCCCGGCGGATGCTGGCGGCGACGATCGAGGGGATCCGGGTCATCAACGTCTACGTGCCCAACGGCCAGGCGGTGGGCACGCCAGCCTTCGCCTACAAGCTCGCGTGGCTTGCGCGGCTGCGGAGCGAGCTCGAGGCCCGCCACCGCCCGGATCAGCCGATCGTGATCTGCGGCGATTTCAACGTCGCGCCCGAGGCGATCGACGTCGCCGAGCCGAAGAAGTGGGAGGGGCAGGTGCTCTGCCATCCGGACGAGCGGGCCGCGCTGGGCCGCCTGATGGAGTGGGGGCTCGTGGACGCGTTCCGCGCCTGCCACCCCGCCAAGGAGGCGTACAGCTGGTGGGATTACCGGATGGGCGCGTTCAGGCGCAACAAGGGCCTCCGCATCGATCTCGCGCTGGTGACGCGCCCGCTCGCCGCGCGGTGCACCGATGTGTCGATCGACACGCGCCCGCGCGAACTCCAGCGCCCGTCGGATCACGCGCCGGTCGTTGTGGAGATCGCGGACGGCGACGCGCCGGCCGGGGTCGCGCCGGGGGCCTGAGCGCGGGCGGACGTCAGCGGGAAGGCATGCCGTAGATGTCCTGTTCCGTCGCCGCGGGCGCCGCGGAGTCGAGGGCCTTCTTCGGTTCGTCGGCGGCGCACGCGGGGCGGGCCAGCGACTCCTCGATGCAGGCCCCGCGCATCGACGGGGGGCACATCACGCGGATGTGGAAGTGGTCGTTGTGCAGGTCGGCGTCCCTCGGGCTCATCATCGCGGCCGCGGCCCGGGCCCGGAGGTCTGCCGGGACGCGCTTCTTCGCGGCGTGGGCGAGCAGCCGCGCCCGCAGCGCGTCGGTCACGAAGAGGTATTTGACGCCCGCCTGCCGATCCTCGAGCAGCGCCTGGACGAGCGCCCAGTTGCGCGCGTCGTCGAACCGCGCGCCGGGGAGGCCGATGGCGTTGCCCTCATCGTCGAACGCGACGAACCGGTCCGTGCGGAGGGTCTTGCCCTTCGAGTTGACGACGTAGAAACCGACGTCGGCGTCGCGCCCCGTCTGGTGGGAGTTGTGCCCGTCGAGCGCGCCGCCCGTCCTGGCCGAGAGGTCGCCGACGAGCAGCGCGGAATCGCCGTGCTTCTTGGCCACCTGGAAGGAGGCGCGCCGCAGGGTCTTCACGAGCACGGGCAGCCCCCATGTCCTGGCGCCCTCGCGCGTCTTGAGGTGCCTCGACGATCGGAGCCGCACGGCGCCGGTCAGCCGCCCGCGGTTGGGAGCGCCCTTCGACAGCAGCTTCCGCTCGTCGGCGTCGGCGTCGGTGCCGCCGCGCTCCGCGCGGGACGCGTCGTCCCGCCTCGCCGCGCGCTTCTTGCCGTCGCGCTCCTGGGCCTTCTCCTTGGATCGGGCGCTGCGCGCCGCCCGCGTTTCACCTTTGCCGTCGGCCGAGCTCCGCCGTACGGCGGGGCGCTTGTTCTGCGGGCTCTTGCCCGGCTGCTGCTCGGCCGCGGCCGGCTGCGCGCCCGCGGCGGGAGCGCCCTGGGCCGGCGCGGCGAGCGAGAGGGCGAGGAGGAGCGCGGCGATGGGGCCTCGTGACGCGAGGCAGCGCCGAGAGAGCGGGCGGAGCAGCGGCATGACGGAGCGGACCCTACCTTGCGGCGCCGCGGACAGAGAACTTCTTTCACAGCCGGCCGGGCAAGGCGCAGCCGCGCCGGGAGCAGGAGAACAGGAGGCAGCCGCCCCGGGCTCGGCGCCGCCCTGTCGGCCCAGGCGCGCCCGGGGAGGGCGTGCCGCTGGCCGTGGCCGCGCGGCAGGCGCCGGTGGACGACGGTGCGCCTCACGGGGGAGGAGCCCGGATGTACCCGGCGCGCACGTCCGTCCGGGCTTCGCGGAGTGGGGCGGCCTAAAAATTGCGCATCATGTCGCTACAACGCCTTGACATATCGCCGCCGGTGCGGTTAGAAGCGTTCCGCGAGCCCCGCCGAGGGGCGCGCAGGAGCGCCCGTAGCTCAGCTGGATAGAGCGTCGGACTTCGAATCCGAAAGTCGCCTGTTCGAATCAGGCCGGGCGTGCCGGGCTCAACGGGCGACCCTAGCGTTCCGGCGAGATCCCGGGAGCCGTCTCAGGTTCAGTTAGTTTGACAATTCACTCGGGCCATTAGCTCAATTGGTAGAGCAGTGGACTCTTAATCCATTGGCTGAAGGTTCAAGTCCTTCATGGCCCACCAATGAAACGTTGAGGATTTCGCGATCCTCATCAAGACCGAGCTGCTCCGCTGGACGATTCGTGGACGAATCGCCGAGCGGATGCACCAGCCCTGTCGGTGATCTGAAAAGCACCTCGCCGAAGCCGTCGCGTACCTGCTCGGCCTTGCGGAGGTAGCCCTCCGTCGTCGCGAACGACGTGTGGCCGGCCCGGCTCTTGAGCTTGAGCGGGCCGTCCCCGCGCACGGCCATCCAGGGGACGCCGGTCGCGCACAGGTCGTAGCGCGTGATCGGCTTTTGCGTCCTGTCGTTCGCGAACAGGTCGGGCCGCGTAACGCCGGCACGCTCGAGGTGCTCGCGGAGGCGCCGGGGGAGGTTCGTCACCTCCGGCATGTCCTCGACGACGCGCCCCTTCCCGCCAGCTTTGGCGTGCATCACCCGCAGGAGCGGGAGCGGCTTCGGCTCGATCGAGAACCGGCGCGCCTGGGCCCGTCTTCGTCGACTTCTCCCGGAAGCCGTCGAGGTACGCCTTGGATTTCTGGCTCTTCGTGGGAACCCGGGCCGAATGGCTCGGCGGCCCTCTGACGAAGAACATAACAAGAACGCTGTGAATTCAACCGCAGCTTCTCATGCTCGCGAAGATGCTTCTCGGCACTGGAAACAGTGCCTCTCGTGAACGATTGTACTGCCCCGTCGAGTTGACGGATGCAGCGTGAGATACGAGGCGTCTCACGATGACCATTGTCCCAGCAGCCAGGCCGGCTTGTCCCAGCAGCCGGGCCGCCCTGGCCGCGGGGCTGCCCTGCGCTTGCACGGGGTCAGCCCCGCTCAGTTTGCAGACAGGGGCACGGCGAGTGGCTATCGGGTGGCGACAGCGGCGAGCCTAGCCAGGCGTGTGCGGGGATATCGAGCCGGCGTGAGCCTGTGCGCCGCGCGCCTCAGCTCCTCTTGACGGCGAAGCCGGCGAACGCCTGCATCACGGGCATCAGCTCCAGCCGGTTCACGTTGACGTGCTCCGGGAGCATCGCGCACCACACGACGGACTCGGCGATGTCCTCGGCCGAGAGCGGCTTCACGCCGCGGTACACGGCGGCGGCCTTCTCCTGATCTCCCTTGAAGCGCACAACCGAGAACTCCGTCTCCGCCATGCCGGGCTCGATGTCCGTGACGCGCACCCGACTGCCGAGGATGTCGGAGCGCAGGTTCAGCGAGAACTGCGCGACGAACGCCTTGCACGCGCCGTAGACGTTGCTCCCGGGGTACGGCGTCTCCGCGGCGACCGAGCCGATGTTGATGATGTGCCCGCGGTCGCGCGCCACCATGCCGGGCAGCAGCGCCCGGGTGCAGTAAAGCAAGCCTTTGACGTTGGTGTCGATCATCTCCTCCCAGTCGTCCAGATTCGCCTGGTGCGCCGGCGACAGCCCGAGCGCGCCGCCTGCGTTGTTGACAAGCACGGTCACCTCGGAGAACTCAGGCGGGAGCTCGGCGATGGCCCTGTCGACCGCGCCGCGGTCGCGGACGTCCAGCCGGATCAGGTGGATCGCCGGCGCGCGCGCGCCAGCCGGGCCGGCGATGCGGCTGTCCGAGAGCTCCGCCGCGAGCGCTTCCAGGCGCTCGTAGCGGCGGGCGGCGAGGACCAGGCGCGCGCCCAGGCCGGCGAAGCGTCGGGCGATGGCGGCGCCGAAGCCGGAGGAGGCACCGGTGATGAAGACGATGGGAGGCTGAGCCGTCGTGGTGGCACTCATTGCGATGTCCTGGGCGGAGCTATATCAGCTGTTCAGGCGCCGAGCGACCTCCAGCGCCGTCGGGCCGCGCGTCCGGGCCGCCGGACATCCTCCTGGAACAGCGCGGTGGCGCTGTCGTGGATGTGCTCGCCTCTCCGCCATCCGCCGATGCACATCCCACCTCGGCACGACGCTTGCTCGAATTGCCACGATGCGGCCGAGAGGCTGTGGCACCGGCCAGCCCGGACGCGACGCCCGACGGGGACAGCGGGTCCGCCGTGAAGCAGAGAGGCGATCGAGGTGGCGATATGAAGCACGTTGACATGGGACGACGGATCGGCGGCCGGCTAGGGCTCACGCTCGCTCTTCTCGCGAGCATGGCGCT
Organism: Sorangium sp. So ce117; assembly: GCF_051524395.1. NCBI lineage: Bacteria > Pseudomonadati > Myxococcota > Polyangiales > Polyangiaceae > Sorangium > Sorangium sp. So ce117. The sequence continues at coordinate 11,571,999 of NZ_CP150309.1, read as the reverse complement.
CGCGGGGTGCGGCGGCCCCAGCGAGCAAACCATTCAGGGCACGCGGCTCGCGCCCGGCGCCGATGCGCACATCACCGCCGACATCGACTCTGACGCCGCGACCACACGGCTGCTGGTGAACGTCGTTCACCTCTCGCCGCCCGAGCGGATCGAGGCCGGCAGCACGCATTTCGTCGTCTGGCAGCGGCCGAGCTCCGAGTCCCCGTGGCGACGGGTCGGAGTGCTCGACTACAATGCTGGAAGCCGGCGAGGCAAGCTGGCCGGGATGACCGTGCCGCACGCCGAGTTCGAGCTGCTCATCACCGTCGAGAAGCAGAGCAGCCCTCGATCCCCATCGTCTGCCGCCGTCATCGGGCCGACATCGGTCGGGTAGCCAGCAGCCCCAGCCCCCTGCCTGACGGCCTTCCCCTCTGCGAGGCCCGGGCTCAGCGCCGAAGCGCCGCCGCCGCGCGGCCCGAGACGGCCGAGCCGCTCGTGACGATCGCCGAGCCCAGCGCGAGCAGGGAGACGAGCGTGAGCACCAGGGGATGGATGCCGACCAGCGCCAGGATGCCGAGCACGACCGCTCCGGCGCCGACGAGCGACTGCAAGCCGGCGGCGGCCATCGCCGCCTGACGAGCGACGTGGGCGAGGTGCTGGTGCGCGCCGCGCACGTCGAGCGCGCCGAGGTCCGCGGTCGTACCGCCGCTGAGCAGCAGCGCGCCGCCAAAGACGATCACCGCGACCGACGTCAGCGCCCCGGGGGCGAGCCCGAGGAGCGCGAGGATGCCGAGCACGATGCCCGCCGCGCCGCAGACGAGCTCCGCGCCCATGCCGCCGCCGAGCTCGGCGCGCGTGTCCCACTCGACGGGCGCCGTGGTGCGCGCCAAGGCGCCGAAGCGCGAGGCGATCGCGCCCCCGTGCGCGATCAGCCCGGCGCCGAAGACGATCGTGGCGATCGAGGTGAGCTCTCCCGGCATGAACCCCGTCAGCCCGAGGATGGCGAGGACGATCGTCCCCGCGCCGCACACCACCTCGGCGAGCGAGCCGCCGAGCACGATCCGCGGCGCCTCCCTCTCCTCCTCCAGCCTGCGCCGCGCGCCCGATATCGGCGCGATCGGGCTCTCCTGCTGTGTAAACCGTTCACGTTCCTCGGGTCCTGGCGTCTGCATGATTCCCCCGTCCTGAGGCGTGGCCTCGCCGCGGCTACGCGCCTCTGGCTTGCATGTTCTGCGCCCCCGCCGGAGGTCGTCGAGGCGATCCGGGTCCACGGGCTCATCGGTCTCTCGCCGCGTGTCGAACGGGCCGGAGCGCTGCTCGATCGCCGCGGCCGATGACAGCGAGGCGTCGCGTCACCATGTTCTCTCGCGGCTTTCGGGCAGCGCAGACCTCATGCACTGTCGAAAGGAGCAGCGGCGAACGCCAGGCGAGCGAGCAGACGAGAGGCGCCGACCGGCGGCGCGAACAGCCGCGCGGGAGCGCCCGTGAACGAACGCTCGTCCGAGGTACATGCCCCGCGTCAGGAGGAGATATGAACATGCTGCATCTCGAGCTCAGCGAGCGCGAAGCGGATGACACAAGGACAGCCCTCTCGACCCGGCTCGTGGGGATGCGAGACGAGCTGGTCCACACCGACGATCGAGCGTACCGGGCGGACCTGAAAGCGATGATCGAGCGGCTCGAGGTGGTGCTCGGCCGCCTCGAAGCGATCGTGGCGGCGCCGACGGCGGCGTCGTAGCTAATCATGCCCGTGCTCGCCGACGCGCCGGGGCGGCCGGCGGCACGGTTCGTGGTTCACCGGGGGCATGGCAGAGCCCGCGGCGCAGCAGGGGGATGAACGCGGCGGGGAGCCCCTCTCGACGGTACGGATCGCCCTGATCGCGTCCGTCGCCGCGCTGGGCGGCTTCCTGTTCGGGTTCGACACCGCCGTGATCAACGGCGCCGTCGGCGCGCTGGAGCGGGTATTCACAGCGCATCCGGGGACCGTGGGCCTGTCCGTGTCCTCGGCGCTGCTCGGCGCGGCTGCCGGCGCGATGCTCGCGGGCAGGCTGGCCGACCGTTACGGCCGGACGCGGACGATGATCGCGACCTCCCTGCTGTTCGTCGTCAGCGCGGCGGGCTCGGGGGCGGCGATCTCGCCCTGGGACTTCAGCGCGTGGAGGGTGCTCGGCGGCATGGCCATCGGCGCGGCCAGCGTCGTCGCTCCCGCCTACATCGCGGAGATCGCGCCGGCCCACCTGCGCGGCCGCCTCGGATCGCTCCAGCAGCTCGCGATCGTGCTCGGCATCTTCGTCGCCCTGCTCGGCGATTATGCCATCGCGACGTCCGCGGGCTCGGCGACGAGCCCGTTCTGGCTCGGGGCACAGGCCTGGCGATGGATGTTCTGGAGCGCCGTCCCACCGGCGCTCCTCTACGGGCTCGGCGCGCTGCTGATCCCCGAGTCCCCGCGCCACCTCGTGGCGAGGGGGCGTGTGGACGAGGCGCTCGTCGTGCTCCGTGGCCTCCTCGGCGCGTCCGCAAAGGCGAAGCTCGTCGAGATCCAGAGGACGCTCTCGTCCGAGCGCCGGCCCAGGCTCGCGGATCTGCGCGGGCGCGCCGGGCTGCTCCGCATCGTCTGGATCGGCATCGGCCTCTCGGCGTTCCAGCAGCTCGTGGGCATCAACGTCATCTTCTATTACTCGAGCGTCCTCTGGCAGGCGGTCGGGTTCTCCGAGCGAAGCTCGCTCGCCATCACGGTCATCACCGGCGTCACGAACATCGTGACCACCCTCGTCGCCATCGCGACCGTCGACCGCGTCGGGCGCAGGCCGCTGCTCATCGCGGGATCCATCGGCATGACGCTGACGCTCGGCGCCATGGCGGCCGTGTTCGGCGCCGCGGGCGAGGACGCCGCGGGCAACCCCGTCCTGACGGGCGCCGCCGGCCCCGCCGCGCTGCTCGCCGCCAACCTGTATGTCTTCTGCTTCGGGGCGTCCTGGGGCCCGGTGACCTGGGTCCTGCTCGGCGAGATGTTCGAGAACCGCATCCGCGCCCTCGCCCTCTCGATCGCGGCCGCCGCGCAATGGGTGGCGAACTTCCTCGTGAGCGCGACCTTCCCGCCGCTCAAGGCGGCCGGCCTGGGCATCGCCTACGGGCTCTACACCGCCGCCGCGGCGGCCTCGCTGGTGTTCGTCGTCGCCTTCATCCCCGAGACGAAGGGCAAGGAGCTCGAGGAGATGTGATGTGCGCCCGCGTGGCGAGAGGAGATGTGTGTCAGCGAGGCGCGGCTGTCTCGAGAACCTCAGAGGGCGGCGAACTCCCGCTCGTGGATGGATCGCACCTTCTCCAGCACCCTCGGGCCATGCTCCCGGAACGGGAGATCCCTCGCGCGGTCCTTCTTCAAATAGACGCCTGAGAGGTCCCGGCTCGCGCCGAACGCCGCCTCGTAGAGCCGCGAAGCCCCCTGGCTCGGGGGCGGGAACAGGAACCTCATCAGCGGCTCCACGTAGAACGGCAGCCCCGACCGCTTTCCCTTCCTCAGCGTGTTGTTGGGCCCAGGATCCACGCTCCGGATCTTGATCCCGTCCCCCGCGAGCAGCGGCGCCACCTCACGCGTCCAGAGGGAGAGCGCGAGCTTGGAGGTCGCGTAAGGGCCGAAAAGCTGCTTGAACGATGCCGGGCGCTCCAGGGCGTCCGGGTCGAAGCGCCTCGTCATCTCGAACGCATTGGAGGACGTGTTCACGACCGTCTTCAAGTCCCCCTTCCGCAGCAGCCCTCTGAGCTCCATCGCGATGACATACGGCACCACCGTCTGGAGCTCGAAGTGCAGCTCGCGGCCTTGCCTGGAGAAGGTCAGCTCCGGGGCGCTGCCGCCAGCGTTGTTGAACAGCACGTCGATCTTCTCTTCGCTCGCCTTGATCGCGTCGAGCACCCGCCTGAGGCCCTCGAAATCGGACAGATCCGCCTTGTGGACACGGAGCCTCCGGCGCTCGATGCCCTCCCGGATCAGCGCATCGTCCTCGGGGAACCCCGAGCGGTTCAGCGCGATGACCTGAAAGCCCTCCGACAGCAGACGACGCGTGAGCTCGAGCCCAATACCGTGGTTTGCGCCCGTGATGAGCGCGACCTTGTCGTGTTCCATGGTGTTCCTCGTGGATCCGGTGAGGGCCGTCTCCCCGCATCCACCGGCGGACAACGGCCGATGGATGAACTCCGTACCTGTGAAGGCGCGCTCCTCCGCCCGAGATCGCTCCAACCGGCGGGGAGCCGCGGCAGGAAAAGAATGTGCGCCTCAGTGGCATTTGTCAAGGAGGGGCACCAGGCCGTCGCGCTCTCTCCTGACGGATGTCTCGAGCGGTACGGCGGAGCGTCAGGTCCGCGCTTCGTCGCTACGGCAGCGGCAGCGTGAACTGGAAGGTCGTCTTGCCGGGCGCGCTCTCCGCCCAGATCCGCCCCCCGTGGGCCTCGACGAGCCCCCGCACGATGTAGAGCCCGAGGCCCAGCCCGGCGGCGCCTCCTGCCTTCGCCTCGCGCGTCCGGTAATAGCGGGTGAAGAGCCTCCGCACCTCGTCCGGCGCGATGCCCTTCCCCTCGTTCTCGACCGCCACGAGCACCTCGCCGCTCCGCCGTTCCACGGCGATCCTGATCGGCGTCTCGGGCGCGCCGTACTTGGCCGCGTTGGACAGCAGGTTGGTGAGCACCTGCTCCAGGCGCCCGGGATCGGCCAGGAGCGGCGGGACCCCGTCCTGCACCTCGACGTCGACCCGATGTCCCCTCGTCGCGTCGGCCGTCCGCTCCACCGTCGCGCGGATGAGCGCCGGCAGATCCACCTCGACATGCCTGAGATCCAGCCGATGCGACTCGAGGCGGGAGACATCGAGCAGATCGTCGATCATCCGGTTGAGCTGCATCGCGCTGGCCCGGATGTGCTGCGCTCTTTCGCTCCACTGCGGCTCCGTCGCGAGCCGAGAGGCCTTGAGGAGGATCGTGGTGATCGGCTGACGCAGATCATGAGCGATGATGCTTGTCCACTCCTCGCGCATGCGCGCGAGCTCCTTCAGCGCGCTGATGTCCTCGCCGGCGACGATGGCGCCCGTGATCTCCCCCGCGCTGTCGCGGAGCGGCGCGGCGGCGATAAGGAAGGTTCCGGACGAGCCGTCCGCCTTGGAGACGAGGAGCTCTTCGCCGAGGATCGTCTCGCCGCGCATCGCCCGGCTCGACGGCAGCTCGTCCAGCAGGAGGGCGGTGCCGTCCGGGCGCATCACGCGACCGACGCACTGCTCCCGCTCCTCCGCGCCCCCGGTGAGATCTCGCCCGTGCGGGTTGGCGATCAGGCGCTCTGCGCCGTTTCGATTGATGAGCAGGAGCGGGATGGGCGCGCTGTCGAAGACCGTTTGCAGCGTCCTCCGCTCGGCGTCCAGCTGCGCGAGCAAGCGCTCCCGCTCCTCCTCGGCCTGCTTGCGCGCCGTCACGTCCTCCACCTGGGCGATGTAGTGAATGGGCTCGCCGTCCGCGCCGTGCACGACGGACACGTGCAGGATGACGGGGATGACCCTTCCGTCCTCGTGGATATAACGTTTGGAGAGCTGATACCGCGAGATCTCGCCGCGCCTCAGCTGCTCGACCAGGCCAACGTCGGTGTCCACGTCGTCGGGGTGGGTGATGTCCTGGAAGCGGAGCTTCGAGAGCGCTTCCGCCGAGTAGCCCACGATCTCGCAGTAGGCGCGGTTGACGCGGATGAACCCTCCATCGAGCCCGACGATGGCCATGCCGATGGGCGCGTTCTCGAAGGTGAGCCGGAAGCCCTCCTCGCTCTCGCGGAGCGCCTGCTCCATCTGCCTGCGCTCGGTGATGTCGCGCCCCTCGGGGAGGAGCATCACGACCCTGCCACGGTCGTCGGTGATGGGCTTGATGGAGAAATCGATGAAGCGCCGCCCGGTCGCTCCGATCACGTAGATCTCGTCTCGCACGAGCCGGCCCGCCGCGGCCTCGGCGACGGCGGCGCGGACGTGCTCCCTGTGCTCGGGGCTCCACCCCGACAGCTCCCAGAACGGACGGCCGATCGTCTCTGCCTCCGTGGCCCTGCAGAACTCGAGAGCGGTGCGGTTGTTCTCCAGGACGATGCCCTCCGGCGAGAGCAGGCCGACAAACTGGAGGGCCTCGTCGAAGATGGCCCGAAAGCGCTGCTCTCTCTCCCGGAGCGCCGTCTCCAGGTGACTTGCGCGCTGGAGCTCCTGGGCCATGCGGTCTGAGGTCCGCGCCCTCCCCTGGCGCGCGAGGGCGCTGTCCAGGCCGATGGCGAAGAGCGCGGCGAGCGCGCCGAGATCGACGCCGGCGCGGGGGTGAGGGCGGGGCAGGCAAAACGAGAGGACGCCAAGGCAGCGATCGCGGACGCAGAGGGGCATCGAGACCGCGCTCTGTGCGTCGGTCCGCGCGCAGAGCTCTCGCGTCATGGACGGACCCGGATCGAGCGAGCGCGCATCGCTCATCACCTGAACCCGACCCGAGCTCGCCGCCCATTCATCGAGCAGCGGCGCGCCTCGCGCAACCCGCGCGAGGCAGAGGCAGATGTCGGCGGGCACGTGGCGGTGGGAATGGAGCCCGAGCTCGCCGGTGTCCTCGGAGGTCAGGAGCAAGTAGGCAGCGCGAGCGCCGAGCTCCATCGCCTGGTCGAGCAGGAGCGCAGCGAGCTCGTCGAGATCGGCCACGCGCGCGATGCGGGGCGCCGCGCGCGCCATGAGCTCGCCCGGCGCCGGGTAGTGCTCGCGGCGAGCGCATGGGCTGAGAGAGGCCGTGCAGGCGACCTCCTCGTCGCGGCCGATCGACGCCTCGATCTCTTCTGCCGATAACGTGGCCCCCACCGGAATTGACCGATTGTTGCACGAGAGCCGCGCCGCCTGAAGGGTCGACGCGATCAGGTTCCTCGGCATGACTTCCTCGGATGCCGATCTGTTCCTGCTCGCCAGGGCCAGGATCGCCGGCGCGCGCCGCTCCCTGAGCGGCGCCGCCTCACGGCATCCCGAGCAGCCCGCTCCCCTGGTAGACGACGAGCGCCGCGACGTACGCCGCCACGTAGGTGTAGGCGAGGACGAACGCGGGCCAGCGCCACGACTTCGTCTCGCGCCGGATCGCCGCCACGGTGCTCATGCACTGGCACGCCAGGACGAAGAACGCGAGCAGCGCGAGCCCGGTGCGCGACGAGTACGCGAGCTCCCCGTCCGGGCGCCTCGCCTCGCGGATCTGCTCGGCGAGCGGCGCGGGCTCGTCGTCGGCGTCCTCGACGCCGAAGATGACCCCCATCGTCCCGACCATGACCTCGCGCGCGCCGAACGAGCCGATGAGGCCGACGTTGATGCGCCAGTCGAACCCGAGCGGCGCCGTCACCGGCTCGAGCGCGCGCCCCACGCTGCCGGCGATGCTCGCCTCGAGCGACGTCGCCTCGCTCTCGGCCGCGGCGGCCGGAGGCTCGTGCTGCGCGGCGCCCGGCATGGGGACCTTCAAGAGCACCCACAGCACGGCCGAGACGGCCAGGATCACGGTCCCGACGTCGCGCGTGAATCGCCACGCCGCCTGGCCCGCCTTGCGGACCACGAGCCGCGGCTCGGGGCTGCGGTACGCCGGCATCTCGAGCACCATCGGGAGCGAGCGCCCGCGGGTCGCCGTGCGCCGCAGCACGAGCGAGGCGACGAGCCCGGAGAAGATGCCGGAGACGTAGAGCGCGACGAAGAGCAGCGCCTGCACCCAGGCGCCGTGGGCCGCGAAGAAGGTCGTCAGGAGGAGCGCGTAGGTCGGGATCCGCGCCGAGCAGGCCATGAGCGGCAGGACGAGGATCGCCGTGAGCCGCTCGCGCGGATCGCGCAGGATGCGCGTGGCGTGCACGGCGGGCACCGCGCACGCGTGCCCCATCAGCAGCGGGAGGAACGCCCGGCCGCTGAGCCCCATCAGCTGGAGCAGGCGGTCGACGAGGAAGGCGCCGCGCGCGAGGTACCCGCTCGCCTCGAGCAGCTCCATGGCGATCGTGAGGATCACGATCTGCGGCATGAAGGCGAGCACCGTCCCCGCCCCGCCGAGCAGGCCGTCGACGACGAACGAGGCGGCGAGCCCCCCGCCGAGGGCGCGGGACACGAGGCTGCCGAGCTCACCGATCGCCGCGTCGAGCACCTCGGTGACCGGGGTGGCCACGAGGAACACGGCGGCGAACAGCAGCGCCATGAGCCCGAGGAACAGCACCGGGCCGGCCGCCGGGTGGAGCAGCACGGCGTCCGCGCGCGCGGTGAACGTCCTCCGTCGCTCCGCGGCGGCGTCGCGGCGCGGCGGCTCGACGTACACGGCGCGCGCCACCTCATCCGGATCCCACGCCGCGGCGCCGGGGGGCTTCACGGCGCCCGACGCGATCGCGTCGAGCCGCGCGGCCGCCGCGTCGAGCACCACGCCCCGGGCGGCCGGGTCCCTCGCGCTCACGAGCAGCACGGGCAGGCCGATGGCGCGCTCGAGGGCGCCGAGGTCGAGCCCGCGCCCCTCGCCCTCGAGCACGTCGCGCTGCGTGGCGACGACGAGCGGGGCGAGCCCGCGCCGCACGAGCTCACGCGTGAGCCGCAGGCCGAGCCCGAGCTGCGTGGCGTCCACCACCTGGACGACGAGGCGCGGCCGCTCGCCCTCGCCGGTGCGGTCGAGGAAGCGGCGCGCGACGCCCTCGTCCGTCGCCGGATCGACGACGGCCTCGATCGAGTAAAGCCCGGGGAGATCCGCGATCGTCGCGACGGCCCCGCCCGCGATGCGGACGTCGGCCGTGAGGATGTCGACGGTGATCCCTGGGAAGTTGCCGACGTGCGCGCTGCCGCCTGTCAGCCGGTTGAACAGGGACGATTTGCCGGAGTTCGGTCGCCCGAGCAGCGCGATGAGCGGCCGCTCTGTCGACGTCGGGAGGCGCTCCGTGCCTGCATGGCAGGCGGTCATCCGACCCGCCTCTGCGAGGGCAGGGGCGCCACCAGGATCGAGCGCGCGAGCGTCGCGTTGATCGCGAGCTCCCCGCCCGATCCGGTGCGCACGTGGAGCGGCCCGCCGAACGCCGCGCGCCGGATCGACGTGAGCGTCTGGCCGGGGCCGAGCCCCATCGCCCCGAGCCACCCGGCGAGCTCGGCGTCGAGGTCGATCTCGACCACGATCACGCGCTCACCGGCGCGCACCTCCGAGAGCGGACCCGCAGGAGCTGCGGCGCCGGCGTGCGCCGGGACATCCGCGCCGGCCACGCTGCCGGTCGAGTCCACGTCGGGGAAGGTCACGTCAAGTTGGGGAGGAACGCTGGAAACCATGGGTCCTGCCAGATTTTGAAAATCAATTTCAAATCTGAACCCATTGTGAACGGGTTCGGCCGGGATGTCGAGCGTCTCTCGACCCGCTGCCGTGGCGGCTGGCCGCTCTGGCGTGGCGGGGGACGCCTGTTCTCCTGTTCCTGCCCAGGTGGCCAACCCTTCCAGGTCCTGGACATAGCAGACCCGCCGCTGCTCGGGTGTAATGAACCCCGATGGCTTCGTCTCCGAAGGTGAGCGGCCCGCGGGTCGCCGAAAGGAAGACGCCATGAAAGAGACCATGCTCCAGGTGGACGGGATGAGCTGCCCGTCCTGCGTCCGCCACATCGACAGCGCGCTCCGCGAGCTCGGCGGCGTGGCCAACGTCGACGTGCGCCTGCGCGAGGGCACCGTCGTGGTGCAGCACGATCCGGCGAGCGCGCCCGTTACCGCCCTCGTCGAGGCCGTGCGCGGGGCCGGTTACGGCGTGCGCCCGCGCGCGGCCTGAAAGCACGCAGCGCCCGCGGCGCGTGATCTCATGACCGCGCATCGCGCCATGAGATCTCCCACGCCGCGCTCGACGATGCGGTGAAAACTTTACCGATTGATTCAAGCGGGGGCCGTCTCACACATGTGGCCGTCTCCGCGAGCTCCGAAGCGCGCTCGTCCCCTCGGACATCCCGGCCCCGCGGCGCCCATCGAGGCGCTGGACAATGAACCGATTAAGTGGTTTGCTGTCCGCGCTTCCCGCGGGCCTCGGGCCATGTCGCAGGCGTCGTTTGTGAGCCCCGGTCCGCGGTTTCTTGGTTTCTTCATTCTCGTGGGCCCGCGGACGGAATAGGTCCTCTCCTCGCCGTGGGTTCCTCCCAGGCCTGTCCATGCAGGGCGTCACTGGCGCGCTGCCCGCGCCGCTGCGCGGCGTGCAGGACCTGGTCGACCTGCAGAACGAGAAGGGTTCACCGTGCGGTCACGCAGGGTCGAAGCCGGACGTCGCCAGGTGCAATCAGGGGAGAGGCAGAAGGAGATCACGATGCGCGTTCTTCACGGGTCGGTGGCTGGTTGGACCGGAGCAGCCCTCATGGCGCTGGGCCTCTCCGCGGGATGCGGAGACGACTCGGACGACCAGCAGGGCTCGGGGCAGGAGACGACCGGAGCGGGCGGCGGCGCATCGGGCGCGGGCGGGGGGGCCACCGGAGCCACGTCCGGCGCCGATGGCACCACGTCGAGCAGCGGCGCCACGTCTGGCGCCGGCGGCGCCACGTCGAGCAGCGGCGCCACGTCCGGCGCCGGCGGCGCCACGTCGAGCAGCGGCGCCACGTCCGGCGCTGGCGGCGCCACCTCGGGCGCGGGCGCCGGCGGGGGTGACCAGGAGTCGACGGGGTTCTCGGTGCGCGGCCGCTTTCTTTACGATCGCTGCGGAGAGAAGGTGCTGCTCCGGGGCATCAACGAGATGGTCGTGTGGTTGTCGTCGGGGCCCGACGGCCTGCCGGAGTTCGCGGAGATCGCGAAGACGGGCGCCAACGCGGTGCGGATCGTCTGGCTCGCCACCGAGTCCGCGGCGGGCCTCGATCAGGCCATCACGAACGCGCTCGCGCAGAAGCTCATTCCGATCGTCGAGCTCCACGACGCCACGGGGAAATGGGATCTCCTGCCGAGCCTCGTCGACTACTGGACGAGAGCGGATGTCGTCGCCGTGATCAAGAAGCACGAGCAGAGCTTGCTCGTCAACATCGGCAACGAGGTCGGTGACCAGGTGGACAACGCGGCGTGGGAGGCGGGCTACAAGCAGGCCATCACCCGGATGCGCGGCGCCGGCATCACGGTCCCGCTCGTGATCGACGCCTCCAAGTGGGGGCAGAACATCGACCAGCTCCAGGCCGTCGGCCCCGCGCTCGTCAAGCACGACCCGAACATCCTGCTCAGCGTCCACATGTGGTGGACGGACGGCAGCGGGGCCACGATCACGAAAGAGCTGCAGGAGTCCGTGGCGTTGAACCTGCCTTTGATGGTCGGCGAGTTCGCGCAGCACGCCGTGTACGAGTGCGGCAAGCACCCGTTCGATTACAAGACGCTCCTGGCCAGGAGCGTCGAGCTCGAGGTGGGGTGGCTCGCCTGGTCGTGGGGCGCCGTCAAGAACAGCGACTGTCAGAGCGACGGGCCGTTCGACATGACGACCAACGGGACCTTCGCGGGGCTCACCGGCTGGGGTCGCGAGGTCGCGGTGACCGACCCGAACAGCATCCAGAACACCTCGGTTCGCCCTCGCTCGATCGAGACCGGATCGTGCAGGTGATGGCGTGACGACGGCTCCCTGACCCGGCGCCCGTGTTCGGCGCGGCTTCGTCAGCTGACGGGGTGCAGGAACGACCGCACCACCTCGCGCGCTTCGCGGATGGCGTCGGTGCGCGAGAAGGTGACCCACGGCGCCGTCGCCACGTACTTCTTCCACTTGTGACGGCTGCTGCGGCCGGACCCCCAATCCTCGGCCGTGAAGAACGCGTCGAGCGCGCTGAGGCTCATTTCGCGGCTGGCGAAGGCGCTCTCGACGCAACGCTTGGTGGCCACGGGATCGAGCGTGCAGTGCCGGGCCAGGAGCACCAGATCGATGAGCGTCTTCGGGTGCCAGCGACCACGCGGACCGAGCTCCACCAGCGAGTGAACCTTCCAGGCGAACATCACCTCGGGCGCGACGGCCGGCAGCGTGAAACCTTCCAGCTCGAAAGGGCGCGGAGCGACGCCGAGCACCTCGCCCCAACCGAAGTCGACCTGTAGCTTCCGTTCGCCGCGTGAAAGCTCGAGCCGCAGGCCAGGCCAGGGCGTTTCGAGCCAGATGCCCCACGCTTTGACGCAGAGGTCAGCGACGACGCCTTCAGCCGGCAGCTCGCTCGAACCCAGGAGCTGATTCACGACGCGCGTGGCGCGATCGAGGCTCCAGTCGCCCATGAGGACGAAGTCGAGATCCGCCGCGACGCGCCCGGGGACCCAGCTCGCCGTGAGCTGGCTGCCTCGCAGCACGGCGTCGGCGCCGAGCTCGGTGCGCGGCATGAGCTCGAGCCACGAACGGATCAGGCTCAAGCCATCCACCCCGTGTCCACATCGAGCGCCGAATCATAGACTGTGTACTCACGCGTACGATTGCGCAGCGGCAGACCGAGCCGCGCTGCGAGCGCCAGCACCTGATCGAAGCGCGCGTCGGCCGAGGCCTGCCCCAGGCCCCACGAGCGCAGCGTGACGAAGCGGAGCTCGACGCCGTCCGCGCGCGGCGCGCCGCGCGACAGGTAGGCCCCCAGCTCGGCGAACGCGCGCGACACCTCGGCCTCGCTATCGGGCGAAGGCAGCACGACCTTGGCGTGGTGCTCGAAATAGTTGGTGCGCGGCGCCCGCGCGGCCACATCGTCCGTGAGCGGCAGATCGCGATGCGGGCCGACGGCCTCCACCTTGGTGCGGATGACCTCGAAGCCAGCTTGCGCGAGATCGCGAGCCAGCTGATGTACGACCAGCAGGACCTCCTGCAGCGAGCCGCGGTGGTGCGCTCCCGTCATCGGCTGACGCGGCGTCCGGCCGCGCGGTAGCGAGATAAGCAGCGCCCTTACGCCGAGCGCGTCGCAGGTCCTGGCGAACGCGGCTTCGTCGCAGGCGGCGACGGTCACGTGAGACTCGAACACGCCTTCGAAGCCCGTGCCACGCAGCTCGGCGGCGAGCTCGAGGAAAGGCAAGAGTCGCATATTGACGACATATTTCGAGCTCCGGAGCTCGGCCAACGTGCGCTCGAAGCCGTCCGGGATCCACACAGGGTCCCAGCCGTAGCCCTGCTCGCCGCGCGGTCCCTTCGCGACGCTCCCGGAGTTTTCACCTGCGAAGAGCTTCACGCTGCGGCCGTCCGCCGTGTACGCCACCACCACGCGGGTCACGCCGCGCAGCCCACCGAAGCGAGCGCAGAAAGCGGCGGGCCCGAGCTCTTGCAGCAGCTGCTTCACCTTCGCCCCCGCGAAGGCCTCGCTCGACTCCAGGTACATGCCCGTATTCTCGATGAAGCAAGGTGTCTCGAGCTGCCTGTAGGCGTCGAGCACGCGCGCCGTGGCGATCTCTTCGAGCTTCTCGGAGTCGCCTTTGGCGAGCGTGATGCGGGCGCGTTCGACGTGCAGCCCCGACAGCAGGCGCTTGGCCTCGTCGTGCCGCCAGCCGTTACCGGTGACGAAGGTGACCGTCTTCATGGCTTCCAGTTCCAGACCGCTTCATGCCCTGAATTCTCGGGGAGGAGCGCGCCGTCGATCTTGTCATTGCGCACGTATTTGGCCATGCCGACCACGCGCCCGGCGCGCTCGACCCGCCAAACAGCGCCTTCCGGCGGCTCGATGGCGCCGTGGCCGCCTCTGCCCAGCCGTTCGAGCATGGCCGAGATGCCGAGCGCGCCACCTCGATGCAGGAGCGCCGGACGAGGGAATGCGCCTTGCAATTGCAAACGAGCGTCGAGCTCGTCCAACGTCCATTGTCGGCCCTCATGAAAGGCGTCGAAGACCACGAATGGCTCGTGGGGGAGCTCGTAGCGGGTCGAATGCGCAAGCGCGAGCCATTCGCCGACGAGCCACCCACCGGGGTGGAGCAGCTCGCGAAACGAGGTCGCGCGCTGCTCGACCCAGGCCGCGAACATCTGGCGCCCGGGGTTCTCGGAGCGCGCGGCGAGCGTGCCTTCACGGCCCAGCGCCAGCACGGCGTCGCCGAGGCGCGCGACCGCGACGCAGGAGCCGTCGAGCTTCTCTTGCACGAGCACCTCTTCTCCGGGGCGCGGCGCGACCAGACAGCGCTCGGCAAGCTCGCGCGGAGCGGTGCGGTCGGACGAGCCAGTGCGGGAGCCGGGCAGGTGCGGAATCTTGAAGTAAGCCTTCCGACCGAGTGGGCGTTCAAGCTCGACCACGGCTCACTCCGCGCGTCGTCCCTCCCGCGATGATGTGCGCGAGGCGCAGCGGCTCGGGGATGGCGCCGTGCAACGTGGTCCGTGCGATGAGCTCGCGCCCCTCCTCGAGCGACAAGCCGGCGCGGTGCACCCACAGGCCAGCGCAAGGCTCGATCGGTCCGGCTCGCTCGAGCACGCTCCGCTTCTCACCCGCGCTCTTCACCTGTTCGAGCGCTTCGAGGAACTTCTGCATCTTTGGCCGCTTGCGCATCACGACCATCACCGGCACCCCGAGCTCCTCCGCCAGGGCGTTGATGTCGACGACATTGAACCCCGCCACCGTGATGCCCTGCATCAGCACGCCGCGCACGTGAACCAGCTCGTGCTCTTTCACGAGCTCTGCCATCACCCCGGTGGCGTCGCTGCCATCTTGCTCGACGTGCCCACGCACCACGATGTCCAGCCGCGTCCCCGAACAAACCGTCCCCACGAGCGCGACCTTCCCACCCATCCCCCGCTCGAACGGCGCGTCGTCGAACCCAATCACATTCGAAATTCGTCGGCTGCGCATGACTCGGCGTCGAAGCCCTTACTTTAACCAAATGGCGTGACGGTCAACAGACTGCGAAGGATAGCCCGCTCAAGGCCGTTCCGGCATGTTGGTAATTTTCCTCCAGCGCGCTTCAGCGATCGGCGAGCGGCAAGGTAAACGAGAAGGTGCTCCCGTCGCCGACCCGGCTCTCCACCCAGATTCGCCCACCGTGCGCCTGGACGATCCCCCGCGCGATCGCCAGACCGAGGCCCGTGCCGCGCTGCCCGTTGTTCGGGCGCGTCCAGTACGGGTCGAAGATGCGTGGGAGGTGTTCGGCCGCGATTCCGACACCGGAGTCCCGGACGTGGATCCCCACATCGCCGTCGAGCGCCTCGGCACGCACGCCGATCGCCCCGCCGTCGGGCGTGAACTTGTGCGCATTCCCGAGCAGGTTGGAGAGGACCTGGACTACCCGGTCGCGATCGGCGAGCACCCGCGGCAGATCCGCCGGAACCTCTACGTGCACCGACAACGAGCGGCTGGACGCGCCGAGGCGCACCGCTTCCGTCGCATCCGCCACGAGGTCGGAGACCTCGTGAGGGGCGGGCAGGATCGACAATCGGCGAGCGTCGATGCTCGCCACGTCGAGCAGGTCGGCGATGAGGCGGTTGCTGTGGAGCGCTGCGCGCTCGATCGTCCGTACGCCGTCCCGCCACTTCTCCTCGTCGGCGCGGGACCCGAGCTCCCGCTTCAGCAGGGCCGCCCGGAGCATGATCGTGCTGAGGGGGTTGCGGAGATCGTGGGCCACGATGCCGAGCATCTGCTCGCGCTGCCGGACCGCATCCTGTGCCTCGGCGCGGGCGCGCATCTCCGACTCGAAGAGGCAATTGCGCTCGACCGCCTGAGCGCACTGATCCGCCATCGTGGCGACCAGCTGGCGCATCGCCGGATCGAGGCGGCACGGCCCCTCGATGACGAATACCAGGCCGCCGAGATCCCGACCGTGGATCCGGAGCGGCAGCGCCACGAGGCGTGGCGAGGCCATCGCGGACAGGGTGGGGCTCGGGGCGAAGCGCGTGGCGGCCCCCTCGGCCTCGTCGGGGTCCGGCAGGATGACCAGCTCGCCGCGGTACAGGGCCAGGACGATCGACTGCTCCGGATCGGACGGGATCGCCGAAAAGGGCGACGTCCCGTTGTCGCCGGTCGAGGCCACGAGGCGCAGCCCTCGTGGGTCGTCCGTTCGCAGGTAGGCCCGCGCGCCCTGGGCCCGCAGGATCGCGCCGATCGCGCCGATCGCGACGCAGGCGGACTCTCCGGCGGTGCTCGTGCGGGCGAGCGCGGCCGTGACGGCCTGCAGGTGAGCGAGCTGCTCGCGCGCCTCCTCTGCCTGGATCCGGCTTGCCTCCTCGGCCTCGCGGCGGCGACTTTCCCATGCCGCCTGCAGCTCGCGCTCGATGGTGTAGGCGATGTGCGCCACCAGCGCGAGCCGCTCGGGGCTGCCGGTCGCGACGGACGTGCTGACGTCGATCGCGCCGATGATCGTACCGTCGGGCGCGTGGATCGGCGCGCCGGTGCACGTGCAGTCGTCGAATGCGCTCGCGAAGTGCTCCGGCCCGACGATCGCGACCGGGCGATTGGCGGCAATGGCGGTGCCGGCGCCGTTGGTCCCCATCGCCCGCTCCGACCAGTCGAATCCGGGCAGGAGGCCGAATGTCTGCATCATCGAAGGAGACGTGCCGACCGAGTAAAGGACGATGCCGTCCCCATCGACGACGTAGACGGCCGGCTCCGACGCCCGCAGGAGCGCGGCGGCCCAGTGCAGGTGAGGGATGGCGGCCCGGACCAGGTCGGCGCTCCATTCCAGCCTCCTCGCGAGCTCCTCGTCGTTGATCTGCCGTAAGGGCGGACGAACAGGGTCGACCGCCGCCGCCCGACTGCGCTCCCATGAGTCGAGTACGACGCGGCGCAGCGGGTCGGCGAGATTCAGCTCGCGGACGAAGTCGTTCCACTTGCGGAACCGTTCTTTCGCGACCGTGGCGCCCGGCGTTCCAGCATCCCCCATGGACACCAACCTCGTAACACGAGAGCTGCGCCAAGGCACGAGCCTGCTGACCTGACAACTCGCCGTTCACGTCACCATGCTGCGGAGCGTGCTCGGCGTCGTGCGGCTGCTTGGCCGCATGGTTGTGTTCTCTCGCATGGCTACCGGGGCGCAGGCCCTCTACGTCAGGGAAGATGTCCAGCCCGGCAGTCCGGCCTGTCGAGTTCAGGAAATCGTGACCAGGGCGAGGTCGGAGAATTCGCCTGAGACCGGCGTATTCGAAGCTTTTGGGGAGACTCAGCCGCCGCAGCCGAGGGGGATCGTCAATCTCCACATGTCGTTGAGCAGCACTGGCGCGAACTCCGCGGTCGCTCCCCCGAAGATGTAGAGCTCGTAGGCCGTGGCGGTCCTCCGAGTGAAGTAGAACTGGCCGAACCTCGGGGCCGGCGCGGGTCCCGTCATCGCGGTGTCCACGCGGGTCCAGGTCCCGGTGTGGAGATCGAAGTACCAGACATCGGACAGGGTGGTACCGTCGAACTGGCTGCCCCCGAACAGCCAGATGCGGTCGTTGTGCTCATCGGCGATCAGCTTCGCGTTGTCGCGGTGGCCCGGTCCGGCGGCCTCGTCGAAGACGAGCTGATCCCAGGTCTCCGTGTCGACGTCGAACCACCAGAGGTCGCCGAGGTAGTTCTCCGGCGTGAACAGGCCGGTCCCGTTCACGGCGTCGTTCGTGTATCCCCCATAGACGAGCAGGGCGTTCCAGCCCTGGGAGTAGACGAGCGGATGGTGGGCTCGAGCGCGCGGGGCGGGTGAGCCGGTCGCGACCTGCTTCCAGCCGTTCTTGTAGCGGACCAGGTTGTGCTGGAGGCCGTCAGGGCGGTTGATGAAGGCTGGCAGCGTCGACGACGAGCCCGAGAAGGCGTACGCGACGGTCTTGTGTTTCCCCTTCTTTCGCACGGCGACCGCCTCCGTGGAGCGGTTGGCGCGCCCGATCTCGGCCGCGCTCTGCGCGATCTGCGTCCACCCGTGCACCGGATCGAACCGGAACGTGTCCTGGTGCGTGAGATCGAGCCCGCGCCGGAAAGGACCTCTCCCGCCGGAGACGATCAGCGCGTCCTCCTCGGCGACGCACCACATCATCGACTCGGCCCTGGCGGACGGCCCGCCTGGGTACTGGCCGAGGTCGTACCAGGTCAGCGTGTCGACGTCGAAGGCGCTGAAATCGGCCACGGGCTCGTCATCCGGGTAGGTCCCGTTCAACCCGCCGAAGATGTAGAAGATGCCCTGGTGATAGGCGCTCGCGCCGTCCCAGATGGCGTCGGGGATGGCGCCGCCCTGCGGAATCTCGGTCCAGTAGGGCAAATTCGACTGAGCGGCGCTCGGGCGGATACCGGCGAGCAAGAGCACGAGTGAGAAAGAAGCGATGAGCACGATCCGAAGCAGAACCCTGCATCTCATCCGAGCGACCTCCTTGATCCAGGAAACGGCGGGCGCGCGCCCGGCGCATCGCGAGCGTACAGGAGAAGTATTTCGTCGATGCATGGATAAGTCGCTGATACGGAGGTAGGCGGATCGCGCAAGGTTCTCCATGTTCACCAGCGCGTGCAGCGTTGCTGTACGGTGGGACGGTGATGGCGCGACTCCCTTGGCCGCGCGCGATGCGGCGGCGCAGGGCGCCCCGTGGGGCCGCACCGGGACCGCCCTCGGCGGCGAAACAGGCGAAAGCTATGAAATAGCTACTGTTTCCTGCGGCCACTCGCCATCGACCGGTGTTTCTGGCGGGACGATTCCGCGGGGCGAACCGTCGCGATCCGTCACTTCCCCGGGGATCTGGGGGAGCGTGACGACGGAGCGCACCCCCTTGGGAGGCACGGACCCAACCCGGGCCCAGCGGCCAAGCCGCGGGCTTGGGGAGCTCGCCGTGACCGTGACGTCGCGTCGGGCCACGGCGGTCGCCTTGCTCGCCAGGGCACCCAAGTTCTCGTCTTGACAGGGGTGAGAATCGCTGGGGACCATGCCTGAATGGCGCGCACGGCTCCGGTCCCGAACATCCCGGCGATCCCTGGAATGAACCCTGGCGTCTGGATCATGGGCGGTGGAGGCGGCGGTGGTGGCAAGGGCGGCAGGGGCGGCAGCGGGAATGGAGACGGTCAGGGCGGGAGCGCTAACCATGGCGGCAACAACCCTGACGGCGGCGGCAAGGGGGCCAACGGGTGCGGAAATGGACAGGGGGCCGGCGCTTGCTCCAACCCGGTCCACGGCGGCTCCGGCGGCACCTCCGCCGGCGATCCGGTCGACGTGGTCACCGGCCGCGTCTTCACGCTGCCGACGCTCGACCTCGGTCTGCCCGGTCCGCTGCCGCTCGTAATGCAGCGGCGCTACTCGTCCTCTGCGCGCGATCGCGACATGGGCCTTGGCTTCGGGTGGAGCCACTCGCTCGCCTGGGAAATCGAGCTCTCCAGGCGCGCCGTGCGGATCACGCAGGACGACGGCACCGTGGTGACGGCCCCGCTGCTGGAAGAGGGCGAGACGCGCCCGCTGGTGGGGCGGATCGTGCTGCGTCGCGCGGCCTGGGGATTCGCGCTCACGACCGAGGACGGGCTCACGCTGTTGTTCAACGAGCGCCATCAGCTGGGGTCGCGCTACCGTCTGACCGCGCTCCTCGACCGCAACGAGAACTGCATCGAGCTGGGTTACGATGTCTCTGGCCTCGCGTGGATCCGCGATGGCGTTCAGCGCTTCGTGCGCGTCCGGCGGGAGCGCTCGGGCCGAATCGCCGCCTTTGAGGTGCGCACGGCCACGAGCCCCTCCGGCTGGCACGCCTTCTTCACGTACCGCTATGACGAGCGCGGGGATCTTGTCGAGGCTACGGACGCCGAGGGACATGTGTGCCGGTACGCCTATGACGAGGAGCACCGCCTCGTCACCCACGCATACCGCAGCGGGCTCGTGGTCCACTACCGGTACGACCGTGAGGGACGCTGCATCGAGACCTGGGGTGAATACCCCGCTCAGGAGGACCCAAGCCTCGCGGCCGGGGTGCCTGTGTTCCTCGCGGACGGCGTGACGCGAGCGCGTGGCATATTTCATTGCAAGCTGGAGTTCTCGGGAGACGGCTACTCCGAAGTTGCGGACGCGCTCCGTGTCCGGCGCTTTTTCGGCAACGAGCACGGCAAGGTGGACCGGTCGACATGGGGCGCGGGCGTGCTCTCGCACGAGTATGACTCCCTCGGGAACATCGTCGCTTTTCGGGACGCCATGGGCGCGACGACGCGCTTCGAGCGCGACGCGGCAGGGCGGGTCGCGGCGGTCGTCGATCCGCTCGGCCGTCGGACGCAGTATGCCTTCGACGATCGAGGCGCGCTGACCGAACTCGTGCGCGCGGATGGGAGCGCGCTCCGGTATACGCGCGACGATCTGGGTAATCTTCTCGCGGTCGAGGACCGCCGCGGCGCCATCGTCATGTACGATTACGACGAGCGTGGGCTCGTGAGCGTGGCAACGCTTCCGAACGGGGGAGTGACCCGCTTCGAGCACGACGCGCACGGCAACCGCACGGCCGTGATCGAGCCGAACGGCGCGAAGAAGACGATCTATTACGACGACCTCGGCCGCGCCGTAGCAACCATCGATGCGCTCGGCGCCGTGACGCGCTACGCGTATGATGCGCGCGGCCTGCTGCGCACCGTTTCCGATCCTGCGGGCGGGGTCACCACGTTCGAGTTCGACGCCGAGGGACGGCTGGCGCGGATTGTCGATGCGGCCAGGCGCGTCGGCAGACTCACCTGGGGCGGGCTCAACGTGCTCTGCGAGGTGCAGCACGACGGTGCGGGGCCCATCCGGTACCGCTACAACCGCGAAGGCCACCTCATCGAGGTGCACAACGAGCGCGGGCAGGTTCATCGCTTCGTGCGGAGCCTCGCAGGGCACGTGATCCGCGAGGAGCTGATGGACGGACGCACGCACGACTTCCGGCGCGATCTGTTCGGCCGGCTGACGCAGTGGCGGAGCAGCACCGGCGAGCTGGTCGAATACGAGTACGACGCAGCCGGGCAGTTGATCAAGCGGATCTACGACGACGGGGCGGAGGAGTTTACCTATGACGAGGTGGGGCGGCTGATCGATGCGCGAACACCTGACACGGAGTGCTACCTGACCTATGATGAGCGGGGCTGTCTTGTGAAGGAGGAGCAGATCACGCTCGGCGTCCGCCACACGATTGAAGCGGTCTACGACTCCATGGGGCGGAGGACGCGGCGCGTCAGCTCGCTCGGGTACGTCGAGCACATGCATCGAGACATCATGGGCAAGATCGCGCGGATGGCGCTCGGCCGGGAGGTTGTGGACTTCCACTACGACGCGCTGGGCCGCGAGCGGCAGGCCGTCCTTCCGGGCGGCGGGCGCATTCAGTACGACTTCGATCCGGCCGGTCGCCTCGCTCAGCGGCGCGTCTTCTCCGCGACAGCGCGCGCCGCGGTTGGACCGGGCGAGCCGGAATGGGTTGGACCCATTGCACACGGGGTCGTTTCAGACGCGCAGTATCGTTACTCCCCTGTAGGTCTTCTCGAAGAGGAGCTCGACGCGCGCCTCGGCGCGACGGGATACCGGTACGATCCCATGGGACAGCTCCTCGCCAAGATCCCTGCCCACGGGAGGGCGGAGCTCTTCGGCTTCGACGAGGTCGGCAACCTTAACGCCACCGAGGCCGGCGAGCACGCGTACGATCGCGGTGGTGCCCTGTTGCGGCGGGGGGAGACGGCCTACACCTACGACGAGCGCGCGCGCCTCGTGGAAAAGCGCCTCTCCGACGGAAGCCGCTGGAAGTACACCTGGGATGGACGCGGGCGCCTGGCCTCGGTCGTCGCGCCCGATGGGCGCCTCGTGGAGTTCATTTACGACGCGTTCTGCCGGCGGCTGGCAAAGCGGGTTCGCTCGAGCCAAGGGCAGCTCCTTGCCCTGACTCGCTTCGTTTGGGACGATCAGCGCCTGCTTCACGAGGTGCGTGTGCGCGACGCGTCCCTGGACGTCCCGGTGACCGAGACGCGAACGTACGTTTTCCCGGATGGGAGCTTCGCCCCGCTGGCGCACATCGATGACGGCGGCGCGCCCCGGTTCTACGTGAGCGCGCCGAATGGATTCCCCGATCTTCTCGTGACGTCATCGGGGCAGATCGCGGCCGAGCAGCGGGCGCGCGCGTTCGGCGCGGTGCAGGGAGAGGCCTTCACGCCGCTGCGGTTTCCTGGCCAGTACGCGGATGAAGAGACCGGCCTTTGTTACAACAGGCATCGCTATTACGACCCCGACATTGGCCGCTACATCAGCCCGGATCCCGTCGAAATCGTCCGCCGCTACGGCTTCGCCGACAACTCGCCGCTCAACACGGTGGACCTCGACGGCTTGCAAGCGATGACCACGAACATCCAGCGCTCGCAGATCAACCCGGACGGCAGCCGCACGCCGTTGCCAAACGCGAGCGGTGTGAGCCAAGGCGGGCGCGATCCCGACAATCCGGTCGATATCCACCCCGCGGTCTGGAACAACATGGCGCCGCAGGTGCCCGTTCAGGCCGCAAACGGCTCGACCAACGGGCAATTCCCCCAGGCGACGCGCCACCCGGCGAACTGCTCCGAGCCGGCGGCGCTGAGCGAGCATCTCCATGATTATGAGCGACGCAACAACTTGCCGCGCGGGACATGCGGCTCGGCCAGCGATCCGAACAACCAGCATCTCCGCGGCGCGCTCCGAGAGATCGATGGGATCAGCTCGACGCAGCAGGGCGGCGGAGCGCGAAATGCCTGTCCGAACTGCGGCGTGCTTTTCCGCAACCTCCAGAATCAGGCAAACCAGGGCGCACCGCCGAACGAGCTCGTGGATCTGGTGGGCCGCACCACGCCGGGCATCGACAATCCGAGCCCCGGATGGCAACAAGCGATGAACCAGGGCGCACCGACGAGGAGCGCGAGGAGCCTCATGAACCCACGCAATGCAGCGAACATGCGGGTGCAGATGCCGCGCTGAGGGCCCACCATGGAGATTTCCCCCTTTGCCATCGAGACCCTCGCCCGTCGTGGCATCGTCCGCAGCGAGGCGCGTCGTGCCGGACGCGAACAGCTGGAAAAGTTGCTGCGCCTTCGCGGGCTTCCCACCCACGAGGCGCTGTTCGCCGCCGAGGCTGCGATCGGCGGCTTCGCCGGCTCGGATCGCGCGCGGGACCCGCTGGAGCTCGCGAGCGGCGGTTCCTTCGGTCCCCCCTCGCGAGATTGGTGGGAGATCCTCCTCGGCCCAGCGGCGCTGCTGGAACGCAATATGATGAGGGCGCTGTCTCGCGCCGGCTGTTGGCCCATCGGGATCAGCACGCCTTTCGCAGCATTCGCGGGGCTCGATCCGTACCTGGACGTCTCTCACGACCGCGCGGAACGCGCCCAGGGCATGGTCGATTTCTTCGTGGCCGAGGACGGCACCATCTCGGTCCGAGACTTCTCGAGGAAGGCGGGCGATTTGCTGCTGCCCTATGCGGGGTCCCCCGTGATCCTGGTCGAGAAGCTCGCGCGCTTCCTCGACATCGCGCAGCGCGGCCTCCACCACCTGCGCCTCGAAGCCCGCCCCCGCGCTGGCGCTCGGCTCGCGGAGGCGCTCGGCGCCCGGCTCGTGGCGGCCGCGAGTGACGCCTACCACACGGTCTGGGACGCCGAGGATCTGGTCCTCCTCGACGGGCATCCCTCGGGCGCCGCGCCGGACCGGACGCTCGTCTTCGCCAGGTCGGTCGAGCGGCTCGCCCGGGCGGTCGAAGCGCTCGCGGGCTCGCCGGCGGTCGCGGCGATCGCCTGCGACGAGGTCACCGTAACTCTCCGCGATCCGGGCGAAGCCCCCGCGCCGGCGAGCAGCGGGCTCGTGCCCGTCGGCCTGGACAGGCCCGAGCAACGGGGAGCGCTGCGCATCGAGCGCACCGCATCAGGCGTATCGCTCGTCCAGGAGCGCGACTTCGGCGGGCGTGTGCTCGAGCGCCACGAACTCCCGCCGGCGGGCGACCGCCTCGCGCACACGCGATGGATGCTCGCCGCCGAGGGGTTCCGGGGCGTGCTCACGGACCGCGCGGTGAACGCCCTGCGCGCGCGGGGGGTGCTCCGGGATCCGCAGCGCACCGCCTCGCGCGCCCGCCTCGCGGAGCTGCTCGCGCCTCACGGCGTCGCAGCCAGCGAGCCGCTGCTCGCGTTCGAGCAGCACGCGGGCGGCCTCTGTGTCTCCCGCGACCAGGGCGAGCTCTACTGGCTGGGCCCTGCGCTCGAGCTCGAGGGCGGCGTCCTGCCCCGCGACGGGCTGGTGCCGATCGGCGCCTTCTCCAAGGGCCTGTACTTCATGGCCGCCGACGGAGCGATCGTCGCCGACGACGGGGCGGTGGAGCGCTTCGTCTTCGCCGATTCGTGGCGCATCTTCCTGGAGCGGTTCGCCCTGGGGCACGAGGCTCCGGACGTGATCCCGGGGTGGCCGGCCCGCCATCGCGCGAGCCTCTCCGAGGACGTGGGCGAGGCGCTGGCGCGGGCTCTCGGCGTCCCGCGCGCGCCCGAGCTCAGCGACCGGACGCAGTCGTTCTGGACGAGCGATGACCTGGTGATCTGGTCGACGCCCGCCTACCTCGAGTTCTGCGTGTCCCCCTGCATCCTCTACGCGGACGAACTTGCGGTGATCGAGCAGGCGCTCGCATGGATCCAGGCGAACCATCCTGAGCTGAGCATCGAACGGAGCGAGGCCTCGCGCTGATCGAGCGCCGGCACCGGCAGCCCACCCTGCTCCGGGTGCCCTGCCCGCTCCGGTGGGTGCTGGGTTCCAGCGGCCACTCGCCATCGACCGGCGTTTCTGGCGGGACTTCTGACACGCGGAGCTATTCCTCCGGCACCGGCGGGAAGTAGACCTGCTTGGGACCGATGGCGTGCCCGGCGGGGATGGGGGTGCCGAGCTCCTCGAGGCGGAAGACCTCCGGCGGGAGCCGGAGCGACTCCCGCAGGCGATCCATCGTGGTCGGGACGAACGGGTAGAGCATGATCATCAGGTTCTTGAGCACGTAGAACGAGGAGAAGAGGGCGTCGC
This sequence comes from Sorangium sp. So ce117, assembly GCF_051524395.1. Classification (NCBI taxonomy): domain Bacteria; kingdom Pseudomonadati; phylum Myxococcota; order Polyangiales; family Polyangiaceae; genus Sorangium; species Sorangium sp. So ce117. The sequence continues at coordinate 11,547,202 of NZ_CP150309.1, read as the reverse complement.
GGCGGCCCTCCTCCGGGTGCCGATCGTCGTGCGGCTTGAACTGCGCGAAGAGGCTGTTGATGACGCGCGCGTAGTTCTCGATCTCGAAGAGCAGCGTCGGGTAGTCGGCGCGATCCATCGCGCGCACGTAGCGCTGGACGATGCGCAGGGTGTCCGAGGCGACCTTGTCGAGCAGCGCGCCGTGGGGCACGCGCCCATCGAACTTCGAGTGCGCCGCCGAGATGGGCCGCTCGAACGCCGCGTTGAGCGGCCCGGCGAGGAACCGGTTGCGCTCGTCGAGCTTGGCGAAATCGAAGTTCGACGGCTTCTCCGCGAGGCCGAGCAGCGCCAGGTAATAACGGATCTGGTCCGCTGAATACCCCTTCTCGTCGAGGAGCTGATCGGCGGTGAAGAAGTTACCGCGCGACTTGCTCATCTTGTCGCCCCCGACGAGCAGGTGGAAGCACCCGAGGACGTCGGTGAGCTGCAGCTCGCCGGGCGCCGGCAGCCGGCGCGGATCGGGCTGCGCACCGAGCCACATCGCGCCCTGCATGAGCACGTAGAAGAAGACGTTGTCCTGGCCGAGGAACTGGTAGATCCTGGCCTCCGGATCGCACCAGAAGTCCACGTACCGCGCCGGATCGACGCCCCTCCGGGCGAGCGCGACCTGCGAGAAGGCGATGGGCGCTATCAACGAGTCGGGCCAGACATAGAGCGTCTTGCCGCAGAGCTCCGGATCGAGATCCACCGGCAAGGAGAGCCCCCAGGCGACGTCGCGGGTGATGGCGCGGTGAGCCCAGTCCTCGACGGGCTCGCTGGGGACGCCATGGCGCGCCAGGGCGGCGCGCGCCTCCTCCATCTCCGGCTTGCTGCCGAGCTGCAGCAGGACCTTGCGATCCTGCGTGAACTTCGCCTTGTGCTTCGGCAGCGACGCCTTGATCTCCTTGTACGTCGGGGTGAGCTCGGCCTCGAAGCGGAGCGAAGGCATCACGGTGTTCAGCACGTCCGCGAGCACCGCCGGGCGCCACGCGCCCTGCTTGCCCTGGATCCAGCCCCGGAGCGTCTCGGACACGGCCCACATGTCGAGCCACCAGTGCGCGGTGTCGCGCATCACCGGCGTGGCGTTGCTGAGCGCGCTGCGCGGACTGCCGAGCTCCGAGGGCGAGTGCTGGTGACCGCAGCGATCGCACTCGTCGCTGTACGCGTCTCCGTTGTCGCACTTCGGGTTGGGGCAGCGCCCGCGCACGAAGCGGTCGGGGAGGAAGCACTGGAGCTCCGGATCGAACCACTGGCTGCTCGTGCGCTTCTCCAGCAGGCCGTTGTCGTGCAGGCGCCGGAGGAAGCGGTGCGCGAGCTCCTGCTGAATCGGGAAGCACTCCGGCCGCGAGGTCCCCGAGTAGATATCGAGATCGATGTCATACCGCCGGAGGCTCGAGCGCTGCTTCTCGTGGATGCCGTCGATGAACTCGCGTATCGGCACCCCGGCCTGGCGCGCCGCGATCTGGCTGGCGGAGCCGTGATCATCGGTGCCGCAGACGAAGAGGACGTTCTCGCGGCCGATGACGAGGCCCAGCCACCGCGCGTGGATGTCCGCAGGGACGTGCGCCCCCGCGAGGTGCCCAAGGTGCAACATCCCGTTGGCGTAGGGCATGCCTGCGGTGACGACCGCCCGCCTGGGCCTGCGAACCTGGCGAAGGACCGAGGCGACGTCGGTCGGGGCGCCGTGATAAGATGCCATCGAAGCTCGCTATAACCCAGCGGGCCCATCAGCACAACGCTCGCGCCTCAAGCTTCCTTCGTCGCGCTCGTCACGTTATGCGCGAGCTGAAGCCGCGCCCGCAGAGGGCTCGGGCCCTGCCTGAGCGCCGAGGTGGCCTGCTCCTGAAGCATCCCCTCGAATAGTCCGGGAAAATTCACAGGGAGTCGGGGAGTCGGGGAGTCGGGGAGAAGAAGAAGTTAATCCCATCAATCTCCCCGTCTCCCCGCCTCCCTGTTCAATATTTCTCCAAGAATGCCGAATTGAAGACTTCCACCTTCACGGCGATCAGGCCCGCTCGGATCACGCGCAGATCGCGGCGCGTGTCGTGTGGGCACGGAGCTCCGCTGTCGCTCGCTGGTCCGGGACCACCCGCCCATCGGCGCAGCCAGCGAAAGCGACAGCTCCCCACGGGTGGGCATCGACATGATGAGGCCCGGCCAGGTGGGCCTCCAGCCCATGCCCGCGTGACACCGGGACGCGCCGCGGACGCCGCCAGGCCGCCGCGCGGCAGCCGGCGGACCTCTCCGGCGTCGCCCTGCGCCAGCCCGGGGGCCGATCCGTCGCGCTCGGAACCCGCTTCTCGACTAGACTCGCCGTCGATGGCCGACCTAGCCAGGCAAGCCGCCCCGGACCAGGCACGGCAACAGGTACCCCCGGAGAGGCCCACCCGACGCTGTCCCGTGTGCGGCGTCCGGTACCCGCTCGACTTCCTCGTCTGCCCCATCGACGCGACGGCCCTGGAGCTCCAGGGCGTGACCGCGACCGACCCGATGGTCGGCGAGCTGCTCGCGGGGAGCTTCTGCATCACCGGCGTGATCGGCGCGGGCGGCATGGGCCGCGTGTACGTCGCCGAGCACATCCGCCTGCCGAAGCGCTTCGCCGTCAAGGTGCCGCACGAGCACTTCGCCAGCCACCGGGAGGCGATGGCGCGCTTCGAGCGCGAGGCGCAGACGATCGCGCGCGTGGGCAACGAGCACGTGATCGACGTCGTCGACATCGTCCGCCTCAAGGACGGGCGCCCGTGCATGGTGACCGAGCTGCTCAAGGGCGAGGACCTCGGCGCCTTCCTCGACCAGGTCGGCAAGCTGCCGCTCCCCACCGCCATCACGATCTCGCGCCAGGTCTGCCGCGGCCTGGCCGCGGCCCACGCGACCGGCGTCGTCCACCGCGACCTCAAGCCGTCGAACCTGTTCCTCGTCCGGCGCGAAGGGGGCAGCGTCCACGTGAAGATCCTCGATTTCGGGGTCGCCAAGGTGCTCGACGGCGCCGACCTCACGCGCACCGGCTCGGTGGTCGGCACGCCCCAGTACATGGCGCCGGAGCAGGCGCGCGGCTCGGCCGACGTCGACTCGCGCGCGGACATCTACGCGGTCGGCGCCGTGCTGTACCGCATGCTGACCGGCGAGCGGCCCTTCCCCGAGGAGGAGCCGACGCGGACCATGCTCCGCCTGCTCACCGAGGACCCTCGGCGCCCGCGCGACATCGACAAGACCATCCCCGAGGGGCTCGAGGCGCTGATCCAGCGCGCCATGGCCCGGGCGCGCGAGGACCGGCCGCCGTCCGCTCAGGAGCTCGATCGCCTGCTCGCGGACTTCGATCTGCAGGATCCGCTCGCGCCTTCCCGCGCGCTCGGCGTGGGCGTCGCCGTGACCGAAGGCGCCCCGAACGACGAGCGGGCCACGGTCGTCATCCCGAACGCCCAGGGCCAGACCGCGGACGACGTGACGCGCAAGGCGCGGCGCGCTCGCCCCGTCGCGTCGCTGCTGTCCATCGCCGTGAGCCTCGCCGCGGGCGCGGCCGTCTTCACCAGCGCCGCGATGGTCCTCCGCAGGGTCTACGGCATCACCGAGCGGCGGGCGCTCAGCCAGAGCGAGGTCCTCCTCGCCGCGGGCGCCGCGGGAGCGCTGGCCCTCATCGCCTTCGTCGCCACCCTCCGGGTGCTCGTCGGCCGCTGGCGGAGCGCGCCGGCCATGGAGCGCCTCGGCCACGGCCTGCTGGGCGCGCTCGTGTGGCTGTTCGTCTCGTGCGGCGTCCTCGCGCTCGGCGCCGCCGCCTACAACGCGTTCGCGCTGCCGATCCCCACCCTGGGCCTCGACCCGGCCGAGTGGCTCGGCTGGGTCGACGTCGGGGTGATCGCCGTGCCGACCCTGATCGCGCTCGTCGCGCTCACCGTGGCGCTGCGGCGCGTGACCCGCGTGTCGTAGCAACGCGGGCGGGGCTCGCAAATTCTGGTCATCCCGCGAGCCCGTCACCATTCTTTCATGCATTCGATAGCTTGTAAATAGGTGGCTCTCTCGGCCAGATCCGCGTGCCCGCGAAGCACCCCACGAGGAGGCGAGATCATGTCCGCACGATTCAGGCCCGAGGTGTATGCCGTCGATTTCGGTACCTCCAACTCGCTGCTCTCGGCAGCCAGCGCGGAGGCGACCTGCCCGCCCATCCCGCTCGACGCCGCGGCGGCCGATCCGACCGTCCTCCGGAGCCTCTTGTTCTTCGGGCAGGAGCGGTTCTCCTGCGGCGCGGCGGCGATCAGCGACTTCGTCGCGAACGGCATGCAGGGCCGCTTCATCCGCTCGATCAAGAAATACCTCCCCGATCGCAGCTTCTCCGGCACGCAGATCGGGCACCGGGTCGTGACCATCGAGGACCTGATCGGCCGCTTCCTCCGGGAGATGCGCGAGCAGGCGAACCGCCACTTCGACGCCGACGTCGCGCGCGTCGTGCTGGGCAGGCCGGCGAAGTTCTCGGCCGAGCCGGCCGACGATCGCCTCGCCGAGGAGCGCCTCGAGCGGGCGGCGCGCATCGCGGGCTTCCGCGAGGTCTCGTTCTGCCCCGAGCCGGTCGCCGCCGCGCACGACTTCCACCTGGAGCTCGATCGCGGGGCCGTCGTCCTCGTCGCCGACTTCGGCGGCGGCACCTCCGATTACACGATCGTCCGGATGCGGCCGGAGGGGTTCTCGCCGTCCGACGTGCTGTCGCTCGGCGGCGTCTCGGTCGCGGGAGACGCGCTCGACGGCAGCCTCATGCGCCACAAGATCGCCCGCCACTTCGGCGCGGAGGTCACCTACCGCGTCCCGCTCGGCTCGAACCAGCTGACCATGCCGCGATCCATCGCCGAGAAGCTCTGCTCACCGGCCGACATGACGGTGCTCCAGCACCGCGACGTCCTCACCTTCCTCCGCGACGTGAAGGCGTGGTCGCTCGGGCCCGAGGATCGGCAGCGCATGGACCACCTGCTCTGCCTCGTGGAGGACTCGCTGGCCTTCCGGCTCTTCGAGGAGATCGAGCGCAGCAAGTGCGCGCTGTCCGGCGAGGCGGCCACGGAGTTCCGCTTCGATTACCCGTCGATGCACATCCGCGAGCGCATCGCCCGGGAGGAGTTCGAGGCCGGGAGCGAGCGGCAGATCGACGCCGTCCTCGGAGCGCTCGACCGGACGGTGGCGGACGCGGGCCTGTCGTTCGACGGCATCGACGTCGTGTGCTGCACGGGCGGGACCGCCAGGGTGCCGGCGCTCCGGCGCGGCATCGAGCGGCGCTTCGGCGAGGGCAAGGTGAGGCAGCTGCGGAGCTTCCACTCCGTCGTCCAGGGGCTGGCCGAGCGCGCGCGCAGCATCGCCGCCGCGTCCTGCTGAGCGGGCGCCGGCCCCGCCGGTCGGCGCGGCAGCGTCCGCGGGCGTCGAGGCCTCGCCGGTCGGCGCGGCCTCGCCGTCGAGCCAGCGGGGATCGCCCTCGACGACCCACGGGTACGCCTCGTGGAGCGCGCGTTCCATCAGGCCGCCGTAGCTGTGGCCGGCGCCCACGGCGTGGACGACGCGCGCCGTGACGCCGCCGCGCTCGAGGACCTCCCGCGTCTTGCGCGCCTGCGCCGCGCAGTCGGCCCGCCCGCACGCGAGGAGCACCCGCGCCCCGCCGCCGCCGCGAAAGCGCCGGGCGGCGCCGGGCGTCCACTCGTCGAAGCTGCCGTATCCACCCTCGATCAGCGCCGCCCGCGCGAAGCGGGCGGGATGCCCGGGCAGGAGCAGCGCGCCCATGATCGCCCCCTGCGAGTACCCCGCATAGATCGGGTCGCGGAGATCCACCCGATCGCCGAAGCGCGCCGACAGCGCCGAGACCGCCGCGGCGACCTCGCGGCTCAGCGCGTGATGGTCCGGGTAGTAGAAGATCCGCCCGGCGTCCGGCGCCCGGACGTCGATCGGCTTGCCGCGCGGGCAGAGCACGAAGCCGGCCCCCCTCACGATCCCGCGCCAGATGTCGCAGTGCCATTCGGGCCGATCGCCCGCGCCGTGCGCGACCACGAGCAGGGGACGCGGCCCCTTGCCTCGCGGCGTCACGACCACCGCGGGGCCGAAGTCCGGGACCTCGAGCGCGATGAGCTCGGGCTCGTCCGCGGCCGGCGGCGGCTCCGGCGCAGGCTGGGGCGCGCTCTCCAACCCGCGCCCGCGCTCCTGCCGGGCGGCGGGCGGATCGCTGCGGCCGACACGGCCGAGAGGCGCGGCGAGCGGCGCTCGCGCGCACCCCTCGGCGCCGATCGCGAGCGCGATCCCGAGGAGGAGCGCCCGCCGGGGGCCCGGGGCGCTCAGCGCGTGTCGACGTGCCGCACGCATCGCGCGAGGCGCGCGCGCCTCACGGTTCGCGCGTGTCGTACGGGCCGCACGTGTTGCGCTCATCGCACGTCGGAGGGTGAACACCCTCAGCACGGGAATCAAGAACCGGAGAACACGCCACTCCCGGAGACCTTCGAGCGCCCGGGAGATCGCGGCGGCTCTCCGCAGATCGACGCCGGGCTCGACCGCCCGCTCGCCGGCGCCACGCGAGCTCGACGCGGACGGCGTCGGGCGTGACGTCAGGCGGCGACGAGGACGATACGGCTCACCTCGGGCGGCGCGCCGACGCGGGCGGGCGGCCCGGCGGTGCCGAAGCCGCGGTTGATGTAGAGATGCGAACCGCCACGCTGGTAGAGCCCGGCGACGTAGCCGTGGGGGAGCACCAGATCGGCGGGCCGCACGAGGAGGTTGATCTGGCCTCCGTGGGTGTGGCCGCTGAGCTGCAGGGCCACCTCTCCGGCCGCGTCCGGGAAGAACACCGGGTTGTGGCAGAGCAGCACGCGCGGCAGATCGCGGGGCACGTCCGCGAGCGCCCGGCCGAGGTCCGGACCGCCGCCGGGGACTCGCCCTCGCGCCCACACATCGTCGACGCCGAGCAGCGCGAAGGCGCCGCCGGGCCCACCCACGACGCACCCGCGGTTGCTCAGCACCCGGGCGCCGCCGCGCTCCAGCGCGCCCAGCGCCGCGTCGATGCCGGCGAAGTGGTCGTGGTTGCCCGGGATCGCCGCGACGCCATGCCGGGCGAGCGGGCCGAGCCTCCGCGTGAGGCGCCCGAGGTGCTCGGCGTACCTCGGATCGAAATCGACGAGATCACCCGTCATCACGACGAGATCGCCGCGGGCCTCGCGCACGAGATCCTCGGCGGCGCGCATCTCCGGCTCGCCGACGAACAGCCCGAGGTGGATGTCGGACAGCTGCACGATGGTGAACCCGTCCAGGCTCCGCGGCAGGCCCGGTATCGGGATGGCGACCTCTTCGATTGTGTAGTCGTGTCGCCCGAGCAGCGCGCCATACACAGCGCTTCCGCCGCCGATGAGGAAGGCGGAGCCAGCGGCCCCGGTCGCGAGGAAGTCGCGGCGGGCGAGCGTCGGCAGCTCGACCGGCGGCGGGAGCGGCAGGGCCGCGGGGCCGCCGTCCTCCTGCGCCCCTCGCTCCGCGGGGCTGGGCGCGGCGCCGGCGGCGCGGGCCGTCCCGCGGTCCGCGGGCGCGGCCGCCGTCGCGCGCCCGAGCGCGGCGCGCCCGAGCCGCGCGATCAGCCGGCCGAGGTCCACGACGGCGAGCAGGACCGCGGAGATCAAGACGCCCAGCGAGAGCGTGCTTCCGCCGAGCCCCATGCCGCGGAGCACGCCGTCCGGGAGCGCGCCGCGCCCGAACCGCGCGGAGATCATGGCGATGATGCCGGCCGCCAACAGGCACGCCAGCGCGCGCCGGGCGCGCACACCCAGGCCGAGCAGCCTGGAGGCGCGCCGGTGCACGTACAGGCCCAGGACGCCGAGGACGAGGGCGAGGATCAGCGAGAAGACCGCGAAGCGCATGGGCAGCTCTGCACGAAGGGGGACGGAAGCCTAACCGATCGGCGACGGTCGGCCAGAAAGCCCTCCGTGACGGGCCGATGGCGGCAACGCGCCGCGACGGCGCCCCGCGACGCGCGCCGGAGGCGGCTTGCGATCTCGCCTGCTGTCACGTCATGCGTCTCGGCCGGGGGAAGGTCCGGGCGCACGACGCCGGCGAGCGGCGCACTCCGCACCTCGACATCGGACGCTCCATGGCGCTGTGCGTCGCCACCTCGCATGACGCCGGGCGCAGAGCTCCGAGCAGAAGCCCTGGTGTGTGTTATCGCTCGGAGAGGCGGAGTTTGTCGCCACTGACAAGCTTGGAAATAGAACTGAAACCCTTCTATTCGTCTGCCGTGTCACATCCGGACCCAGCCGTGCTCCCAACCCAAGCTGTGGAGTCGTGATGATTGCGCGTTGCGTTGGATGGACGGCGTACGCCCCCGTAACCCGTGGCCGGTGCGTTCTCCCCGTGCAGAACCGCCGCACCCGCACGCGATCGCGATCGCGATCGCGTGCGGGAAGGGCAGGGTAAGGGCAGCAAAACGCACGCGTGACGCGCGTCGAGAGGTGTCGATCGTTCTAGCGTTTGTGGAAAAATACCTACATGGCGTACTGCGACGCAGCCGCGTTGGCGTGGAATAGCCGTCGTTTGTCCTTGCCCGAGAGAGGCCATTGGTCTAAATTCGGCCCGCTATTTGACGCGTTGAATTGGCCTGGTTTCTTCATTGAAGTGATGAGAGGCTTAATATGCTGAGAAGGAAGACGCATCAGCTGGGGTTGGCAACGTCGGTTGCGGTCATCCTCGCGCTCACGGCGTGCGGGGACGGCGGGGGCGGTGACACCAGCGGGACGGGCGGGGGCAGCAGCGGCGTGGGCGCGGGCACCCCGACGGGCAGCGGCGTGGGCGCGGGCACCCCGACGGGCAGCGGCGTGGGCGCGGGCACCCCGACGGGCAGCGGCGTGGGCGCGGGCACCCCGACGGGCAGCGGCACCGTCGACCCGACGACGACGAGCACCGGCAACGTCGACCCGACGACGACGAGCAGCGGCACCGTCGATCCGACGACCAGCGCGGCTGCGGGCGGCGGCAACTGCTCCCCCGCGGTCGACATCGCGGCTCCGAACGGCAACCCCTTCACGGGCGCGCACCTGTTCGTGGACCCCGGTTACATCAAGAAGGTCGACTCGTCGATCGCGCAGGTGACCGATACGGCCCTGAAGGCGAAGATGGAGAAGGTCAAGCAGATCCAGACGGCGTTCTGGCTCGACCGGATCGAGGCGATCAAGGAGCTCCCGGCCTACCTCGACGCGGCGCTCAAGCTCCAGAACGAGATGTGCGAGCCGGTCACTGCGCTCATCGTCATCTACGACCTTCCGAACCGCGATTGCTTCGCCGAGGCGTCGAACGGCGAGCTCCAGCTCGCTCAGAACGGCACCCAGCGGTACAAAGAAGAGTACATCGCCCCGATCAAGCAGATCCTCGCCGCTCACTCGGGGCAGCGCATCGCCGCGGTCATCGAGCCCGACTCGCTCCCCAACATCGCGACGAACCTGGGCGGGAAGCGGTGCGACGAGACGACGGCGCAGTCCTACCGGGACAACGTCGCGCACACGCTCAAGGAGCTCAACATGCCGCACGTGTACCAGTACATCGACGCGGCGCACTCGGGCTGGCTCGGGTGGCCTGACAACCAGAAGAAGGGCGCCAAGATCTTCGCCGAGGTCATCAAGGCCGCCGGCAGCCCGGCCAGCGTCCGCGGCTTCGCGACCAACGTCGCGAACTACACGCAGCTCAGCTACAGCGCGGAGAGCTACGATCAGCAGGACAATCCCTGCTTCGGTGAGTTCGACTACGTCGATGCCATGGCCTCGGCGCTCTCGGCCGAGGGCCTCGGCGACAAGCACTTCATCATCGATACGAGCCGCAACGGCGTCGGTAACATCCGGGCGGACTGGGGCTACTGGTGCAACAACAAGGGCGCGGGCATGGGCGAGCGGCCGAAGGCCAGCCCGGGCGGCGCGACGAACCTCGACGCCTTCGTGTGGGTCAAGCCGCCGGGTGACTCCGACGGCGTGGGCCAGGAGGGTCAGCCGCGCTACGACCTGTTCTGCGGCAAGGAGAACGCGGACACGCGCGCGCCGCAGGCGGGGCAGTGGTTCCACGACTACTTCGTGGAGTGCGTGAAGAACGCGAAGCCGGCGCTTTGACGGGCGGGTCGGCCTGCTTCAAGCTGTGACGAGCGCGCTCGGCTGAGCGCGCGGCCGGCGGCCGGGGCAGGCGAGGAGCGTGAGAAAAAGGGGTCTACCTTCCCGCGGACGACGCGGGCCCGCTGGAGGGTAGACCCCTTGGGAAAACGCTCCTCGCCTGTCCTGGCCGCCGCGCCGCTTTCAGGGACATCAGCAGCGCAGAGGGCCCGCGACCTTTGACATGCGCGCGCACGCGCGCACGCACCCTGCGACCGAACCGCGCCGCGCCGCGCCGTGGCATGGTGAAGCGCGGTGCACGACTCCATCACGCTCGAACAGCTGCGCACGTTCATCGCGGTCGCCGACGAGGGCAGCTTCTCCGCCGCGGCCAGGAAGCTCCGGCGCGTCCAGTCGGCCGTGAGCCACGCGATGGCCAACCTGGAGAGCCAGCTCGGGATCGCCCTCTGGGACCGGTCGACGAGGATCCCGGCGCTCACGGAGCACGGCCGCGTCCTGCTCGGCGCCGCGCGGCGGGTGTGCGCCGACGCGGACGCGCTCAGCAGCGCAGCGCAGCGGCTCGCGGGCGGCCTCGACCCGCTCGTCTCGCTGTGCGTCGACGCCATTTTTCCGCTGTCCGCGCTCGTCGATCTCTGCGTCGAGTTCGCGCGCGCCTACCCCACCGTGGAGCTCGTCGTCCACACCGAGACCATGGCCGCCGTCGCCGATCGCGTCCTCGACGGGACATGCCAGCTCGGGGTCGTGGGGCCGACGGCGACGGCCCAGGGGCTCGAGCGCCAGCACCTCACCTCGGTGCGCATGGTGCCTGTCGTCGGCGAGACACACCCGCTCGCCGCCGCAGATCCGCGCGGCGCGCGCGTCGCGACCGAGCAGCTGCGCGAGCACGTGCAGATCGTGCTGAGCGAGCGCGGCGGAGGGCGCTCGCCGGAGCAGGCCGTCCTGTCCCCCCGCACCTGGCGCGTCGTGGATCTCCAGACCAAGCGAGAGCTCCTGTGCGCGGGGCTCGGCTGGGGAAACCTGCCAGAGCACATGATCCGCGACGACCTCAACGCCGGGCGCCTGGTCCGGATCTGGCCGGCGGCGTGGGGGGACGACGAGCACGTCCTGCCGCTCGCCGTGGTCCACAGGCCGGGCCTCGTGCAGGGGCCCGCGGGGCAGTGGGTGCTGAAGCGCCTCGTCGATCTCTGCCGCCAGCACGTGGGGGGCCCGGAAGGTGGGGGGCCCGGACGCGCCGCGGTGACCTGACGTCGAGCGGGGTCGAGCAGGGAGGAGCGGCGAGCGCGCGCCCATCGCCCATCGCCCATCGCCCATCGCCCATCGCCCATCGCCCATCGCCCATCGCCCATCGCCCATCCACGCTCGCGCCCGCACCGGGCTCCCGGAGCCGGCGCGGGCTTCAGAGCGAGAGACGCGACAGCAGATCGTTCACGCGGAGCGCGGCCGCGACGCTCCCGGCGTCGTGCGCGAAGTCCATGGCAGCGAACAGGTGGGTCTGCTCGAGGTCGAGCCGCTCCGGAGAGCGCTCGAGGAGCGCCATGTAATGCTCGAAGAAGCGGCGCTGATCCATCTGCGTGCGCTTCAGCACGGCGTGGCGCACCGTCGCGTGCAGCGCGAAGCGGCCCGCGAACGGCTCCTGCACCAGCCGGAAGCGGCGCAGCGAGGCCAGCGCGTCGCCGGCGCGCCGCCCGGCCCGCGCGAGCTCGGCGAGGGAGCCCTCGTCGATGTGGTCGCCGTTCGAGTGCGCCAGCACCGCGAGCATCCGCCGCGCCGGCGGCGAGAGCCCGCGGAAAGCCCACGCGACGAGCAGGCCGACCTCGGGGAGGTCGTCCTCGTGATCGATGACCCGCACGCGGTCGACGCCGCCCGCCACGAGCCACCGGTGGAGCTCGGCGACGTCGGCCGCGCCGCTCCCGACGATCGCGTCGGCAAGCTCCAGGGAGACCGGGTTCCAGCGGAGCAGGCGGGTCAGCGAGGCGACCGCGGGGAAGGGGCTCCGCCCCGAGGTCACGAGCGGCGCGATGACCGGAAAGATGGAGACGCCGGCGACGAGGCAGCGCCGCGCCGTGATGACCCAGGTCACCGCCTCGTCGCGGAGGTCGTCGAGCAGCTCGGCGACGGCGCGGTCGTGCTCGTGGTTGTCGAGCACGATCAGCATCTCCCCGAGCGCCCGCAGGCGGCTCCGCAGCGCAGGCAGCGACGGCGACGGCCCTGCCCCGAAGCGGAGCGACAGCATGCCGCGCAGCGTGCGCGCGTCCCATGCGCCGACCCGGAACCAGTGGATCCCGCCGGGGAGCTCGCGCGCGAGCTTGTGCCCGAGCGCGCACGCGAGCGTGGACTTGCCGCTGCCGCCGGTGCCGACGAGCGCGACGCGGGTCGGGCGCGACGCGCGGACCGTCGCCAGGAGCGTCGCGAGCTCGCGGCGACGGCCGCGCAGCGAGGGGGGGCGGGGAGGGAACACGAGCGGCGATGCGGTCATCCCCGCGCGAGCGTACCAAAAAGCGCGCGAGGCGCCGGCGCTCGTCGCGGCGCTCGCGGCGGTCGCGGCGGCTCACCCGGGCGGTTGCGGCGGTCGCGGCGGCTCACCCGGGCGGTTGCGGCGGTCGCGGCGGCTCACCCGGGCGGTTGCGGATCGAGCATGATCTGCTCTATCGCGCGGGAGATCGGCTCCGGCGACATCGAGGTGAGGCGGAGCCGGAGGGGCTCCTGCCCCTCCCGGATCAGGAACAGCGCCGGCACGCCCCGGACCTGGAGAGCCGCCGCCTCGGTCCGCGCGGCCTCGAGCTGCTGCAGGACCTCCGGGCTGTCGCGCTGCGCCATCGCCTGCTCTGCGTCCAGGCCCGGCACCTCGGAGGCGACGCGCAGCAGGAGCTCGTCCGTGATCATCGGGCGCTCGCGCGCCTGGAGCCGGAAGAAGCGGTCGACGAAATCAAAGAGCCGATCCTGCATCCCGACCGCGGCAGCCATGCGCGCGGCCTGCACGGAACTCGGACCGAGGAACGCGAGATTCCGGAATACGAGCTTCACCTGCTTCGTCCTCACATGGCGTTCGAGGACCACCGGCAAGATCTCGAGCCCGTAATCCCGGCAATGCGAGCAACGCAGATCGGAGAACTCGACAAGCGTTATCGGCGCGCTCGGGTCCCCGAGGACGATGCCGTCCTGGGGAATGCCGGAATAGAGGTCAATCCCGCCGGTGACCGCGCCGGTGGGCTCCTGCACCGGCGTCTCGCCGGCGTCGTGGCACGCCGAGATCCCGAGCAGGAGCGCGGCGAGCAGGGCGCCGCGCCGCGCCACGGAGCCAGAGCGCGAATTGCGTGAATGAGCGAGTGCGTATCGTTCGAACAGCTCAGGATTCATTCTTGAGCATGCGGCACGAACCGTACCCCGATGTGGTCGGGTGTGAGAGATGCTTTCACGAGGATCTCGGTAAACCGTGCTGGGTGAGGACCTCCAGGCGAGGAAGGACTCCTCTCCAGGGCGCCGCGCGGCGCGAGGAGCGACACCGGCAAGCGCCGAGATCGCCGCAAGGGGGCAGGACATGGAGGTCTTCTCTCGGCGTTCCTCCCGGCGCGGCGTTCGCGCGGCGGCGCGCCCGGCCGCGGGCCGGCGCGACGCCGCGCCGGGGCGCTTGCCTGCACCCGGTCCCATCCGCAATGCTGTTGCGGAACCTGCGTGTCCTCGGAATGCCCTCAGCTCAGCGCCGCCCTCCTGGGCCGCGACCGTGAACGAGGCGGCGCCTTCGCCCAGCGCGGCGCCGCGAAGCGAACGGGCGCGTCTTTCGATGGATCCGCGCCGTCCGCCGACGGCGTGGCGCGGCAGCTCCGCGATCAGGCGCAGGGCGCGCTCGGCGAGGTCCTCCGCGGCTTTCAGGCGGCGGATCCGCAGGGCAGCGACGTCGCGTGCGCCGGCTCCGCCGAAGGGCGGCGGCGCCTCCGCGCCGGCCTCGTGTCCGCGTTGATGCGGCTCATCTTCCTCCTCTACGCCGAGGCGCGCGGCCTGCTCGCCGCCGTGGAAGGCGGCGGCGCGCCGCTCGCCCGGCTCTTCGAGGATCTCGAGGAAGAACGGCGACGGCAGGGAGACGACCTCGAGCGCCGCCACGGCGCGTGGGCGAGGATCGCGGCGCTCTTCTGCGCGCTCCGCGATCGCGGCCCCGGGGGCGCGCGCGGCGGCCTCTGCGATCCGGACGCCCACCCCTTCCTGGAGGGGAGACCGTGGCTCAGCGACGGCGCGCTCCACCGGGTGCTCTCGGCGCTCCTCGTGCACGACGGCGTGCCGTTGCGCTACGGCGAGCTCGAGGTCGAGCACCTCGGCACGCTTTACGAGGGCCTCCTGGCTTTTGACCTCGAGATCGCCGAGGGCGAGTCGATGGCGCTCTTGCCGTCGCACGTCGTCGTGGATCTGGAGGCGCTCCTCGCCCTCCCCGGCCGTGACCGGCTCGCGCGGCTCGAGGAGGTGGCGGACCTGAAGCTCGGCGCGCGGCCGGCCGCGCGCGTCGCCGCGGCTGGCAGCGTGGCCGAGCTGTCGCAGGCGCTCGCGCGCCGCGCGTCCCCGCGGCAGCCGGACCAGATCGCGCGGGGCGCGCTCTACCTCCAGCGGGGGCAGCTCCGGCGGCGCGCGGGCTCGTACTACACGCCGCGGGAGATCACGTCGCATGTCGTCGAGCGCACGCTGTCGCCGCTGCTCGACAGGGACGGCCGGCCGGCGGCGCCCGCGGATGTCCTCGCGCTCGCCGTGTGTGATCCCGCGATGGGGTCCGGCGCGTTCCTGGTGGAGGCATGCCGCCAGCTCGCCGCGCGCCTCGTCGACGCATGGCAGCGCGCCGGCGCGGCGCCGCCCCTCGCCCCCGGCGAGCCGCCGCTCCCTCGCGCCATGGCGCTCGTGGCGGAGCGCTGTCTGCACGGCGTCGACCTCGACCCGCTCGCGGTCGACCTCGCCAGGCTATCGCTGTGGCTCGTCGTGCAGGACGCGCGCCTCCCGCTGAGCTTCCTCGACGGCAAGCTTTGCTGCGGCGATAGCCTCATCGGCGCCGAGCGCGCGGAGGTCGGCGGCTTCCCGTCCGCCGCGAGGCTGCCCCGCGGCCCCGGGGAGCGGCAAACGCGGCGGGCCCTGCTGCGGCAGGCTCCTGCGCCCCCGCCGCCGGAGGGCGCGCCGCCGGAGGCCGCGCCGCAGGAGGCCGCGCCGCCGGAGGCCGCTCCGCCGGAGGCCGCCGAAAGAGCGCCCCGCGACGGGCCCGGGGGCGCCGAGGGAGCGGATCAGGCGGCGCTCGACGCCTGGATGGCCCTGTGGTTCTGGCCGCCGGCGGGCGAGCTGGCGGCCCTGGCGCCGGCGCCGGCCACGTTCGCGCGCTACATGGCCGCCGCGCGCGAGCCGGCCGATCCGCGGGCGGCGCTGTCGCGGCGCATCGCCGAGGAGCGCCGGTTCCTGCACTGGGAGCTCGCGTTCCCCGGCGTCTTCGATCGCCCCGAGCCGGGCTTCGACGCCGTGATCGGCAATCCGCCCTGGGTCGCGTACGTCGGCCGCGCGGCGCAGCCGATCGCGCCCGAGGTCTTCCACCTCCACCTCCGGAGGAACCCGGCGTTCCACGGCTACCGCTCGCTGCACGGCCTGTTCGTGCACCGGGCCGCGTCGCTGCTGCGGCCGGGCGGGCGGCTCGGCCTCGTCATCCCGACGTCGGTCTCGGATCTCGATGGATACGGCCCGACGCGGCGCGCGCACGACGCGCTCTGCGCCGTGGACTCCGATCTTCCGAGCTTCGGCAGCGACGCCTTCGACGGCGTGTTCCAGCCCTGCATGGGCCTCCTCTCGACCCGCCTCGCCCCCGCCGCCCCGCGGGCGGCGGAGGCCGCCCCGTGGCCGCTCGCGCGTTCGGATCTCGACGTCGTGTCCCGCCGGCTCCTCGAGCGGCTCGGCGCGCTGCCCCCGCTGCCGGCGGCCCTGTTCGGCGAGCGCGGGTTTCAGACGACGGCCGAGGACGCCGAGCGCATCCGGCGCGCGAACGCCCCGGAGCCGCCGTACACCTGCCCCATCCGGGAGGGCACCGACGTGGGCGAGCTGATCGCGCGCGCGCCGCGCCACCACGTCGATCGCGCCGGCGTGAAGGGCCGCTTCCGGAAGGACGAGGACTGGAAGGCGGTGCGGCTGCTCATCCGTCAGACCGCCCGCTATCCGATCGCCGCGCTGAGCGACGGCCTCCCGTTCCGCAACTCGATCCTGGCCGGCTTCTCCGACGCCACCTGGAGCGAGTTCGCGCTGCTCTGTTACCTCAACTCCTCTCCCGTCCGCTGGTGGCATTACACGCGTCACCGGGACGCGCGCGAGGGCATGCCGCAGGTGAAGATTGCGCACCTGCGTGCGATCCCTGCGCCCCCGCCGGCGGGAGCCGCCCTGATCGCGGCGCTGGACGCGCTCGGACGGGAGCTCGGCCCGGCGAACGCGGGCCTGCCGGCCGAAGCCCGGCGCCACCTGGACGGGATGGTGGCGGACATGCTGGAGATGACCGAGGAGGAGCGGGGCTGTGTCGCGCGCTGGGCGGCGGCGACCCCCCTCCCGCGGCCGGACGGCTGAGCGGCGGCCGAGGAGCGCGAAGGAGCGCTCCCTCGTCAGTCCTCGTCGGTCGTCGTCAGTAACCGCCGTCGAAGCCGGGCGCGTCCTTCAGGTTGAACAGCACGCTGCGGAGATCGTCCAGATCGAACGGCTTCTCGAAGACGGCCGAGGCGCCCAGGCTGCGCGCGGTCGCGTGGAGGTGCGGGTGGCCGAACGCCGTGATCAGGATGACCGGCGGCCGCCGCCTCACCTCGGCGAGGCCCTCCAGGATCTCCATCCCCGAGAAGCAGGGCATCTGGATATCGCTGACGATCGCGTCGATCGGCTTCGGGGGCTCGTTCCCACCGAGGCAGGGCGCCACCTTGTCGAGCAGCTCGAGGCCGTTTCGCGCCTCGGACACCTCGAACCCGTCGCTGCGGAGCGCCATGGCAATGGTGGACCGGAAATCCTCGTCGTCTTCAGCCAGGACGATATGCTGACCTTTGCCGAACAAGCCGCAAGGCGGGACCAAGGGCTTATCGCCAATCCAGCTTTCCGTCAGGTTCATGGCAACTTCTCCTTCTTCTGGCCCGCCAACGCTGCGTCGTTGGACCGTCTAGCGCGGTCCTCGGAGCTCAGCCCCGCAGGATTTGCAGCGCCCGTGCCATGCTGTCCTGTCTTGCGGTGGAGCGGTCTCGACGGGCTCGACCCCGCTCGTTGTCGGGGCGCTGTTCGAGGCGTAGGCGGCGCCTGCAGGGGCCCCCCTTCGGGACGGCAGGGGCAATTTGTCGCGCGAGGGGCAGAACACGCCCATGCGGGGGTGTGGGGGTGTCCGCGGGCGTCGAGAGACGTTCCGTCCTGAGTACGAGGCGGCCCCCCTGCTAGGGGTGAGGAGGGCGACGGCGGAGGGGAGGGGGGAGGCGGGGAGGGGCTGGGCCAGCTACCGCGGCTCTCCAGGCTGGTCGCCTGGAGCGGGCGCTGGCCCGGGGGCGCTCGCGTCTACATCTCAGCGGCCGCAGCCGCGGTGATGGTCGCGATCGTTGCGGTTGTCCTCGCAGTCAAGGTCGTCGCGGTGGGGGGCGCAGAGATAGCCGTTGTTGTACTTGTCGAGCATCTCGGACAGGGGCTTGCCGGCCACCCACGGCGCGTTCCTGCTGCAATTGTCCTTCACGTTGCTGCCGAGCGGGTACTTCTTGAGCCAGGCGTCGGCCTTGGCGATGGTGTCCTCGATGCAGCTCGACCGGTTGCCGATACCGACGTTGAGCTTGGCGACGATGAGGTGCTTCGCGATGATGTAGGTGACGTCACCCTTGGTCGGACGGCTGATGATGTCGAGGAGCTGGGACTTCGTATAGGTCTTGCCGCCGATGGTCAGCTTCGTGATCTTCCAGGCGCTCGCGTGGTTCTTCCAGTAGCCGGGGGAGCCGGTGCCGGGGGAGGAGCACTTGCAGACGCCGCAGTCGGCCGCGCAGCTCGAGCAGTTCTCGACGCCCGCCTTGCAGACCCCGTCGCCGCAGACCGGCGGGCAGGCGCCGCAGTCGGCCGCGCAGCTCGAGCAGGTCTCACCGGCCTCGCAGACGCCGCTGCCGCAGACCGGCGGGCAGACGCCGACGTCGCTCGGGCACTCGAGGCAGTTCTCGCCGGCCTCGATGACGCCGTTGCCGCAGACCGCGGGGCAAGCGCCGCAGTCGCCGGTGCAGTTCGAGCAGTCCTCGCCGTTCTCGCAGACGTTGTTGCCGCAGACCGCGGGGCAGGCGCCGCAGTCGTCCGAGCAGGTGCCGCAGTCCTCGCCGGCCTCGCAGGTGCCGTTGCCGCAGACCGGCGGGCAGGCGCCGCAGTCGTCCGAGCAGGTGCTGCAGCTCTCGCTGGCGTCGCAGGTGCCGTCGCCGCAGACCGGCGGGCAGACGTCGCAGTCGGCGCTGCAGCTCCCGCAGTCCTCGCCGGCCTCGCAGGTGCCGTTGCCGCAGACCGGCGGGCAGGTGCCGCAGTCGACGGCGCAGCTGGAACAGCTCTCGTCACCGCCGCAAACGCCGTTGCCGCAGGAGAGCTGGTAACCGAAGTCCGCGTCGAGGAGGTCCTGTGCCCAGCCGAGCGAGACAACGCCCACGTTGTCGAGCCCGCCGTCGGGGTCGGCCGTCGGCTCCTGTCCGGCGAGCGGACCGCTCGTCATGAAGTTGTCGGGCGTGACGACCACCGAGTAGGTGCCCGCCGGGAGCGTGTCGAAGAGGTAGAAGCCGGGCTGGCCGGTGTAGGGGCTCGTGCCGGTGATCGTGAAGTCGACAAGCTGGGCCCCCTGGAACAGCTCGACACGGACGCCGTTGACGCCGAGCTCGCCGGTCTCCGGCTCGTAGAGCCCGTCGGCGTCGCTGTCGAGCCAGACCGTGTCGCCGATCGACGAGTACGTCACGTAGCCGAAATCGGCGTTGGCGACGTTCTCACCCGCGTCGAGGGACACGCCGAGCGGCTCGTCGTCGCTGGTCAGGATGTGGCCGAGCGGGAGCGTCGCGTCGTCGACATCGACGACGTAACAGCCCGCCTCGAGCTCGGTGAAGCGGTAGACGCCGTTCGCGCCGGTCACGGTACTCTGGAGCGCGGCGCCGTCGGCGACGCCATCGCAGTTCGCGTCGCCGAAGAGGTCGACGACGACGTCAGAGATGCCGAGCTCGGAGGTGTCCTCGATGCCGTCCGCGTTGGCGTCGAACCACACCTTGTCGCCGATCGAGCCCTTCGGCGCGGTGTAACAGACCTCGAGGAGAGGCCGGTAAGACACATCGGTGTGGGCGCTGCCCTTGTACGACGTCTTCCCGCTGGCGCCCTCCTCGAGGAGGATCCCGTGGCTCGGCGCCGTCCCGTCCACCCAGTCCTGCACGATCCCGGTGAGATCGACCGAGCTCCACCCGGTGACGTTGGGCACGAACGAGGTGAACGCGGCGGGGTCCATGCCGCCGAAGTTGTTCCAGGTGACGAGCGACTCGCTCCAGGGGGCGAGCACCTGGTGGACGTACACGGTCTGGGCGGTGCTCGTGTACGTCTGGGCGTAGAACGTGGCCGACGTGACGAGAGAGCCGGCGGGGATGGGGCTGAGATCGAAGCGGAACAGGGCGCGCTTCTCTCCGACCGAGCTGGAGTACCCGGTGTTGACCTCGAACGGGGTCGGGACGTGGTAGCTCGGGGCGAGGCTCCAGATCTCGGCGTTGTAGATGTCGCCGAGGACACCCCGCTTGATCACGGTGCAGGTGGGAGACGGAGCGGTCGTGTTGGCGAGGCTGGTGGCGGTGATGAACAGCGTGGCGAGCGCGACAGAAGATGCGATTGCAAACTGCTTCATTGGTAGCTCCTCGAGGTCCTCACGGGTGAACCATTGCTGGAGCGTCATCCGGATAGCAGGCACCATGACTCACGGGTCAGGCGAGGTCGGTTTCGCGGGCTCCGGTCGGAATGAGCCCCCGCGGGCTGATCAGGATCGGATCAAGTACGCGGGTGCTTGTGCTTCGATCGGAGAGCGGATGCGCAAGGTAACAGTGTGTAAGTTAGCAACTCAGAGATGGAGATGTCCAGATCTTTTTGGCGGCAGGCGCGAGAAAAGTATTGATTTGCACGGTGACAATTTTGGGTCGTGCGGTGACGCTTTTGGGCTGCTCGCGTCGGCTTGCGTCTGCTCGCGTCTGCTCGCGTCGGCTTACGGTCTGCTTACGGTTCGCGGAGACGAGCGCAGTCTGGCGCATCGAGTTCGATGGCCAGATCACTCGCCAGCTCGATGGTCGGTGCGCGTGCGCAGCTCGCGGTTCGCTGGGGGCGCGCTGGGCGTTCGGCGGCGTGCGGCGACGCGCAGCAGCCCTCTCCGACCCTTCGCAGGGGTCGAGGGACGAGCAGGATCGGATCAGGTACGCGGGAGTGCCTGACGAGATTTGATGCAGAATGCGCACGGGACCATTTTTCAATGTAACGAATCTTTATTTTGCCTGTCTAGATCCTTTTTCGCTGCGTGAGCATTTTGTACGGCTCTTGCTCTCGGGCGCTGGTGAGGGCGGCCCGGGCGGCTTGCGTGTCACGCGTTGCTCGCCTGCACGTCGCTCACGCCCGCCCGGGACCTGCGCCTCGGGCCCGCGGGGGCCCCGCCGCCCTGGACGCGGTGGTTGGTCAGTGGTGAGGCGCGCGACGCGGTGGCGGAACGAGCGGGCCGCGCCGCCGCTCGCTGCGGTCTGGCACCTCGCGCACCTCGCGCACCTCGCGCACCTCGCGCCGCACGGCACCGCGCGGGCGGCGCTCCGAGCCTGCCGGCTGCCGCCCGCGCGCGGGCGCTGCTACGGTTCGCCTGTGCGACGCCAGCTGCTCGCCTCGTCGGCCCCGCTCCACGCGCTTCGCCTTGCGTCGCTCGCGTCGCTCGCGTCCATTGCCCTCGCCGTCGCCATCCCCCGCGCGGGCGCCGCGCAGGACCTGCCGACGCTGAGCGGGTCCTGGACCGCGAGCGCCCTCACGGAACAGTGGTCGGTCTCCGCCTGGGGGCAGGCGTGCGGGCCCAGGCCTCGCCCGCAGGGCGCCCCGGGCGGCGCCGTGCAGATCCAGCAGCACGGCTCGGAGCTCTCGATCTCGGGCGGCGGACGGTCGTGGAGCACCGCCGAATGCTGGGAGCAGATGCCCGGGCTCGCGCGGAGCAAGCACTCGGCGTCCGGCAACGCGCGCTCCTGGCAGACCCGCTGCACGACGCCGGCCAGCGATCCCCGCCGCGCCGTGGTCACCACCACGACCCAGGCGACCGACGCCAGCATCAACATGGTGGAGACAGGGCAGTACCAGTTCATCATCCAGGACACGACCTGCAGCGCGTCCGTCACGAGGACGCGGTCCTACACGCTCGTCCGGCGCGAGGGCGAAGCGCCCCCCGCGGCGAGCGCCCCGCCGCCGGTGGCGAGCGCTCCGCCGCCGGTCGTGAGCGCTCCGCCCGCGGCGCCCGCCGCAGCCGAGAAGAAGCCCGCGGCCTCGCGCTCCTGCGACGCCCCCGGCGAGCCGGCGCGCCTCGAGGTCACGCCGTCGCGCAAGCTCATGCGGCCGGGCGAACGCTTTCAGTTCCGCGCGCTTGTCATGGATGCGGAGGGGTGCGCGCTCCCGACGAGGCCCACGTGGTCGATCGCGCCGGGGCCGCTCGCGTCCGCCGCGACGGTCGACGCGACAGGCGCCCTCTCGCTCGGCGCCGGCGCGGGCGAGGGGGCGCTCGGCCTCGTCGCGTCCGTCGCCGGCAAGGGGGTGACCGTCGCGATCGAGGTGACGAGCCCCGATCGTTACGACGCGCTCCTCGCGGCGAGCGGGCTCAACGCGGCCGGCGAGAGCGAGCAGGCCGCCGTCGTGGTGATCGCGGCCGGCACCATCGGCGGGCGCACGACCTCGGGCGAGGACCTGGGACGCCAGCGCAAGAACCTGTTCGTGGCCATCGTGGGCGGGGTCGCGGCCTGCCTCGGATTTGCCGGGTTGATCCTGCTCCGCCGAGGCCGCCGGCGGACAGGAGGCGAAGTGGAAGGCCCCGCCTCCACGGCCGGCGCCGCCGGCGAGCGCGACAGCGAAGGCGCCGAGGGCGCGCCGGCGCCCTCGGGGGCCTCGCTCGCGGGCGCCGCAGGGCCAGCCGCGGCGCCGGCCCGGCCGACGCTGCGGGCTCGTGGAAAGATCTGCCCAACCTGCGGCGACCGCTATCCCAGCGAGGCGATGTTCTGCGGGAAGGACGGCACCCAGCTGCTGCTGCTCAATTGATCGCGCCACACTGCGCGCGCCGCGCGAGGACGTGGACGCGCGCTGCGTCATCACGCGGCGCTGCGCCGGCGGCGATCATAAAAGAAGTCGCCGCCTTGATCGGCCTCGCGCCGTCCCGCTATTCTGCGTCGACCGACCGGGCCGCGTGATCGTGCGCGTGTGTGGTCGTTGAACCCATGCCCGCATGCCGGAACGGGAAGGGCGACAGTCGCATGAAGATTACGTGTGAGTCCTGCCAGGCCAAGTACACGATTGCCGACGAGAAAGTCGCCGGCAAGACGGTCAAGATCAAATGCAAGAAGTGCAACCACTCGATGGTGGTCCACGGCGCGAATGAGGCTGCCCCGGCCGCACCGCAGGACGCGACCGCGGAGCAGCAGGGCGACCTGTCGGATGACGCCGAAGCGAAGCTCGACGTGGGCGGCGCGCCCGCGGCGGCGGCGCCCGACACGTGGACCGTCAACGTCGCCGAGGGCGACGAGCGGACCATGACGACCGCCGAGCTCGTGGCCGAGTACGCGCGCGGAGGCCTGAGCAACGACACGTACGTGTGGAAGGACGGGATGGGCGACTGGCTGCCGATCGCCAGCGTCCCGGAGCTCAAGGAGCGATTCTCCTCGCAGGAAGACGCGGCGCCCGCGCCCGCAGCAGCCGTCGCCGCGGCGGTGCCCGCTGCCGCGGCGCCCGCGATCGCGACGCCCATGCCCGCTGCTGCTGCCGTCCCTGCTGCAGCTGCGCCGGTGGCTGCAGCGGCGCCTCCGCCCGCAGCGGTCTCCGCGCCGGCCGCCGCTCCGGCGCCTGCGGCTGCAGCTGCGCCGGTCCCCACGGCTCCGGCGCCTGCTGGGCTCAGGTTCGGGCCCGAGGGGACCGTGGTCATGAAGGACTCGCGGCGCGCCCTGAACCAAGCGGGGGCCGCGACCCCGGCGCCTGCAGCCGTCGCATCGGCGAAGGCCCCGGAAGCTGCGGCGCCGGCGAGTCCAGCGGCCGCGGCGAGTCCAGCGGCTGCGGCGCCGGCGAGCGCAGCGGCCGCGGCTCCGGCCCCAGGCGGCGCACCGGCGCCAGCGGCCGCGCGTCGCGCGGCCCGGGGGGCCGCGGTCGACGTCTTCAGCGCCGCGGAGCGCGCCGAGGACCCCGCCGCATCCGCCCCGTCCGCCCCGCCGCCAGGCCTCGATCGCCAGGTGGGCGAGCGCAACGAGAACTCGGTCCTCTTCTCGCTCTCGGCGCTCACCGCGACCGAGAACGCGGCGGCGGCCAAGCAGAAGGAAGAAGACGAGCTCCCGTCGGGCCGGCGTCCCTCGAACCGCCCCTCGAAGAACAACGGTCGAGCCGGCTATGACGACCTGCTGAACCTCGGCGGCGGCGCCATCGCCTCCGCGCCGATGCTCGCGCCGCCGCCGTTGCTGGCGCCGGTGACGGACTCGCGGCCGCCTCCCTCGATGTCGCTTCCGTCCAAGGCGTCGGTGCCGCCCGCGTCGCTTTCGTCGCTCTCGTCGCTCTCTCCGCTCACGGCGCCGGAGGCCTCGACCAAGAAGGGCCGCACCGGTCTGATCGCGGCCGCGATCGCCGCGGTCGTGCTGATTGGCGGCGTCGCCTTCTTCTTCATGCAGTCGCCGACGCCGGAGGCGTCGACGGCCACGCCGGAGCAGGCGAACACCGCCCCCGCCGAGGTGCCGAGCCCTGCGCAGACGGCGGCGCCGGCGCCGACGCCTGCCGAGACCGCTGCGGCCGCAACGCCGTCCACGGCGGAGACGGCGGCGCCGTCCGCGGAGCCCACCGCCAGCGCCGAGGCCCCGAGCGCCGCGACGCCTGCCGCCGCGACGCCCGCCGCGGCGACGCCCGCTGCCGCGGAGAAGCCGGCGTCCGCGCCCGCTGCCGCGGCGGAGAAGCCGGCGGCATCGAAGCCGGAGCCGGCGGCGTCCGGAGGCGCCGAGTTCAACCGTGGCGCCGCGAGCTCGGCGCTCGGCGCGGCCGCTGGCTCTGCCAAGAGCTGCAAGAAGGCCGGCGGACCGACCGGGACCGGCAGGGTCAAGGTCACCTTCGCGCCGAGCGGCAGCGTCACGTCGGCCGAAGTCCAGGGGGCGCCCTTCGCCGGGACCAGCGTTGGCGGCTGCGTCGCCAGGCTGTTCCGCAGCGCGCGGGTGCCTGCCTTCGGCGGGGGCTCGGTCTCCGTCAGCAAGTCCTTCACCATCAACTGATCAACTGATCGCGGCACGGGCGCGGGCGCGCCCGTGAGAGGCCCTCGCGGGCCGCAGGGCCTCCTTCGGGCGCGTGCGGAGCTCCCGTTGCTGGCGGGCAGCTCCCGTTGCGCGCGCGAGGGTCCCTGTCGGCGGCGGGAAGGCTCCGTCGCGCGCCCGGAGCTTTCGCCGTGGAGCTGGACGCGAATTTCGCCGAGGAGCTCGCCCTCCTCAGCGGGCCAGCCCGCGACGAGCTTCTTCGTGGCGGGTGGCTACCGAGGCGAGCGCGGCCGGGCGATGTGGCTCGGCGTTGACGGCAAAGCGCGGGTGTTCGCGGCGGGCCTGATCGACGCGCCACCGCTCGAGATGACCGTTGCGGGCGCCGACGGCGCGGCGTGGGCCGCGGGCGCCGGGGCGGCGCCGCGATCGAGGCGTCGGAGGGCAGCAACCGCCCGATGGCGATAGGGCTCGACGAGGCCGGCGCCTTCCGGAAGGCGCCGGCCGAGCCTCGCTGGAAAGGGATAGTCGCGCGCCGCCAGGCGAAAGCGGCGCGCGATGTCGCGCTCGCGCGGATCGAGCCGCTCGCCGTCTGAGGCGAACCGGTCCGAGGCGGCCAGTACCAGGCTGGGTTCGCAGCGTTCGCGCGTGCGAAAGACGATTGTGAGACGAGATGGCTTGTATTGTCGTAATTGGGCGACACCGCTCGATGTCATCTCATGAATCGTATCCAGAAATAGATTTCTTTTTTCATGGCCAATCTGTCTGCGACTTGCTAGCGAATCGGCCTCGGAGACGGCGCGCCGCCGAGCCCGTGTCCGGCGCTGCCGGACCGACGTTTGTTCCTACGCGCCGCGGAGGCGCTCTCCCCATTACGACGGCCGGCTGCACACGCCGGTTAGGAGGATCGACCCATGGGCGTGCATGTGATTCTCGACATCGATCCGCGAGGCATCGACGAGGCCGAGTGGGCGGCCACGTACGACGCGACGCTCGCGCTCCTTTCGGCGTGGCAGCCGCGCCTCCTGGGTTGGGGCTGGCGCTCGATCGAGGGGGTGCGCGTGGCGATGTACATGCGCTCGCTCCGTCGTGATGTCGATGACCCCAGGAGGGCGTGTTGGTCCGTGGTCGGCGACCGCGACACCCTGCAAACGGCCGAGTGCCAGTCGCTCTACCGCGACCTTGGCCGTTACACGGCGCGCCGGGATCAAGGCCCCGACGGCGATATCGTGGTCACCGCCGCCATGCCGGACAAAGGCGACACCGGCGGCCCCGCGCGCGTCTTCGGCGACAAGACGCAGGGCTGTCCGTACCATTTTGCCGTGCTCGCGGCGGCGATGCTCGTCGAAGAGCGTTTCCCGCGGCACGCGATGGTGTGGGGCGACATCGATCGTGGGCAGGCCGAGGAAGCCAGGCGGCTGGCTGCGCCCCTCCTCGGTCGCGAGCTGCCGCTGCCTGTGCGCGTCGATGCCTCGCGGCTTATCGAGCGCTTGCGTGCTCGCTACGCTGCCGGCGCGTTGCCGGGCGCGCTCAAGCGTGTGTTCCTCGGGGAGGAGAGCGAGCAGCGTGAGGCCATGCTGCGCGCGTTCCCGGGCGAAGACGGCGCACGTGAATGGCAGCGTGCGCTCGCCGAGTGCAAGTCGCCCGCTTCGCTCGGTGCAGTCCGCCTGGTGATCGCCTGGCTCAACGCAGGGCGCGGTCTGCGTGATGCGTGCCGTATCGCTTGCCTCGCGCCGGAAGGTCCGCGCTTCCCACCGGAGGATTTCATCGCGACCCTCGCATCGACGTGGGTCGCGGTGCCGCCTCCTGCGTGCGAGCCGCTGAGCGCGTTGTGCAAGCCGCCGGGGGCGCCGCACACGGTCGCGTCGCTGCTCGGCGCTTTCTTCCTCGACAAGGCGGCTGCAGGACGGCACCTTCGGATCGGCATCGAGCCAAGGGCGATCGCCGCCGATCTTTCGGAGGTCTTCGGTGATCGAGGTCCTGCGCTTGCCGCGCAGCTGCGCGATAAGAGCGCGGCGATCGAGGCGCAGCTCCGCGGACTCGCGGACGACATGAACGCCTTCGTCGCGGAGGCGGGCGACCTCGCCGGCGACGATACAGAAGCGCTCGCAGTGCTCCGCTCCGCAGACGCGATGGGCCCGAACCAGCGAACGTGGGTGCGGGCGATGGCGTGGAGCGTGATGACGGTGCTCGCGGGCCTTCGTGGCGGGGAGCCGAAGATCGCGGAGGCCCTCGACGACGCGGCGCAGGGGAAGCGTCTGCTCGTACGGATGCTGGCCGAGGGATCGCCGGTGCTCACCGAGGACGCGTGGGATGGTGTCCTCGCAGAGAGCAAGGCGGACGTCATCGCGTGGTGGGTCGCGCTCGTCAGCATGCGCGCCAGCGAGCTGCACGCGTCGCAGGTCTGCCGTGCCTTTCTCGAGAACGCGGAGCTCCGGGCCTACGCGATCGCCATCGGCCGTGACGAGCGGGAGATGCGTGAGTTCGGCGAGCTCGCTGCCAAGGTGCGCGCCGGCGGCGGTGGTGATCGGTGACGCCCACCCCTCATGACGCTCTGTTCAAGTCCACGTTTGGACAGCCGGAGCACGCGGCCGAGGCGCTGCGCCAGGCGCTGCCTGCCGCCCTGGCGGCCCGCATCGACTTCGCGTCGCTGGCGTTGCAACCTGGCAGCTTCATCGATGAGGCGCTCGCCGCGAGCCATAGCGATCTGCTCTTCACCGCCAGGCTGAAGCGAGCGTCGCTGTTCATCCACGTGCTCTTCGAGCACCAGAGCACGACGCACCCGCTGATGGCGTTTCGGCTGCTCACGTACATGGTGCGGATCTGGCAGGGTTACCTGGAGCGCCACCCGAGGGCGACGCTCCTCCCGGCGATCCTGCCCGTGGTGCTGCATCACAGCGAGGGTGGCTGGAGCGCGGCGGTTTCGTTCCAGGATCTGCTGGAGGTGCCGCCGGAAACGCTGGCGCTGATGGCCGAGTATGTGCCGCAGTTCCGGTTCGTGCTGGACGACATCAGCCAGGAGACGGACGCGGCGCTGCGCGCGCGGGCAATGACGGCGCTGGGGCGGCTGGTGCTGTGGTGCTTCCGGCATGCGCGCAATCCCGAGGATCTGGTGGAGCGCCTGTCGGCGTGGCGCGACGTGGTCCAGGAGGTGCGTCGGGCGCCTGACGGAGGGGCTGCGCTCGTGCGCGTGTGGCGGTATATCTTGAGCATCGCCGACCCGCGGCAGCCCGACAAGCTGCTGCCGAGGCTGCTCGTGGCGGCGGGACCGGATGCCGAGGAGGAGATCGTGACCATCGCAGATTACCTTCGCGAGGAGGGCCGGCTGGCAGGCGAGCGAGAGGGCCGGCTGGCAGGCGAGCGAGAGGGCCGGCTGGCGGGCGAGCGAGAGGGCCGGCTCGAGGGGCAGCGGAGCACGTTGCTGAAGCTGCTCCGGCTGCGCTTCGGCGAGCTGCCGGAGCCGATCGAGGCGCGCATCCGCGCCGCCGACGCCGCGCAGATCGAAGGCTGGACCGAGCGTGTGCTCACCGCGCCCACGCTCGACGACGCGCTGGCCGAGCGCTGACGCGGCGGTGATCGTCTACCCCCTGCGCCGCCGGCAGAGCAGACCGGCCAGCGCGAGCCCCGCGAGCCAGCCGGCGCTCCCATCCCGGCCTCGCGGGCTGGCCGCGCAGGGGCCGAGCATGCCGCTGCCGGCCGCGTAGAACGACTCCGGCACCACGGCGACCTCGGTCGGCGGCGCGCCCGGGGCGTCGCCGTTGCCGTCCGTCGGATCGTCGCTGACCGGCGCGCCAAACGCGCCGGCCGCGGCGATCTTCGCCTGGTTCTTGATGAGGTCCGGCGCGTCCGCGTCGACCGTCACCTCGAAGCGCACCGTGACGCTGCCGTCGACAGGGATGCTCCCGCCCTGCGCGCCGTCCGCCCCATCCCCGAGCCAGAACCTGATGGTCCGCGTCGCGGGATCGTACTCCCCGAGGTCGTCGCCAGGCGCGTCCGTCTGGGGACCGGCGTTCGGCCCATCGACGATCGACAGCGAGCCGGGGACGAACGTCACCCCGGCAGGCAGCGCGTCCGTCAGCACCGCGCCCACGGCCTCGTCATTGCCCGTGTTCGTCGCCGTGATGCGGTATTCGACGGCGTCCCCGCGGTAGGTCGGCAGCCCGCCGAGATCCGTGGCCACCTTGCTCGATTTGCTGAAATCAGGGCCATAGTTGGAGATCGACGTCACCCACCCCGCGAGGAAATAGAGCTCGTCCCTGCTCGTGGCGACGAGCGTGGCCCGATCGTCCCCCGGCTTGAGCTTCGCGCTGACATCCACGATGTCGATGTCGACCCCCGACATGCTCTGAGGCGTGCCCGGGATCCTCGGGAGATCGCCCTCCACCGACACCGCCTTTCCGAGCGCCGAACGGGTGCTGTTGAAGAAGTTGTCGGCGGGGTTCAGCTCGTCGCTCAGCGCCTCGGCCAGATCGGGCTTCCCCGGGTTCTTGGGGTTGAAGAACACGCTGTCACCGGTGTTCGAGTTGTCGCCCTCGAACGCGACGATGCCCAGCTTCGCCACGAAGCCGGCGTCGGGCACCTTGAAGCCCGAGAGCTCGACCTGCTGCCATCCCACGTCGGAGACCCGGTCGAGCCCGTCGAACAGCGCGAGGTTGCGCATGGGCGATCTCGGCGCCTCGTAGAACACCACCATCCACCACGCCACGAAGACAACGTCGTCGTCGCTGTCCCTCACGTCGACGACGTCCACGCCCCCCACCCGGTAGGCCCCGGCGCCGCTCTCCTTCACGATCGAGGTGATGTCGGCGACGGACTGGTAGTTGTGCGACTCGTTGGGCTTCCCCTGGTTGATCACCGTCTCGACCGAGTCGATGGCGGTCACCGTGCCGTCGTAGCCGCCCTCGTGGTGGAGATCCACGTCCGGATCGGCGCCGGCGGTGTTGCGCGCGGCCCAGTACAGGAACGCGTGGGTCACCGTCGCCCCCTCGGGCAGCGTCAGCACGGCGGTCGTGCGCGCCATCTCCGGGGTGATATCGAGGCTCGCCTCCGCCCTGCCGTCAGCTGGCGAGTCGGACCTCCAGAAGAGATCGGGCCCCGACTCGACGGTCGACTGGCCGCATGCGCCCATCGTGCCCTCCGTGGGCCTCGGCGTCGCGGAGCGGCACTCCTGCCCGATCGAGCTCCCGATGAGGGCGAAGTCGCCCTGCTGATCGACCTGTATACGCAGCTTGGGCTCGGCCGTCGCGCTGGCGGTCGTGAGCCCGATCAGCGTGAGGGACGCGAGCCCCGTGATGCTCAACTGCTTTCTCATCGATCCTCTCCGGTCTCATCAGCCTGCGGCTTGTACGCGGCCTTCTTGATGATGTTGAACTGGACTCGTCGGTTCCGCTGCCTCCCGGCCTCCGTCGCGTTGTCGTCGATGGGCTGCTCCCGGCCGTAGCCCTGGGCCGTCAGCCGCGTCGAGTCGATGCCGCGGCGGACCAGCGCTGCCATGACGGAGTTGGCGCGGTTCTGCGACAGGATCCTGTTGTGCTCCACCGTGCCCCGGTTGTCGGTGTGACCCTGGATCTCGATGAGCTCGATCTCCGGGTGCTCCTTCAGCACCTCGGCGACCTCGTCGAGCAGCGGATCGCTCACCGGCTTGATGGTGGCCTTGTTCGTGTCGAACTGCACCTGCTGGAGGATCACCACGTGCTTCTCGGTCACGCGCACCGCCTTCGGGCAGCCGTGCTTCTCCGGGTCCGGATCCGCGAAGCCCTTCTCCCTCGGGCAGGCGTCCGTGTCGTCGCGGAACGTGTCGCCGTCGGTGTCGCGCGGGCAGCCGTTCTTCGCCGGGTCCTTCGAGCGGAGCCCCTTGACGTCGGGGCACGCGTCCTCGGCGTCGGCCACGCCGTCGTCGTCCCGGTCCGGCGGGCAGCCGTTCTTCTTCGGGTCGTCGCTGCGCACGCCGGCGACGGCGGGGCACGCGTCCTCGCCGTCGACGATGCCGTCGGCGTCGCGGTCCGGCGGCGGCGGGCAGCCGTTCTTCTTCGGGTCGTCGCTGCGCACGCCGGCGACGACGGGGCAGGCGTCCTCGGCGTCGACGATGCCGTCGGCGTCGCGGTCCGGCGGCGGCGGGCAGCCGTTCTTCTTCGGGTCGCCGCTGCGCACGCCCGGCACGCTCGGGCACGCGTCTTCAGGGTCGCCGATGCCGTCCCTGTCCAGGTCGGTCGGTTGCTCCGGCGTGAAGGCGGCCATCGCGACGGCGCGCACGTCCGGCGTCCCGATCCCCGAGGTGATCCCCGGCCCGACGCCGATGCCCGCCTCCATGAAGGGCAGGAATCGATACCTCGCGTCGAGGAGGAGCTCCGCGTTGGTCGAGCGACTGCTGACGTCCTCGAGCACCATCGCGGCGCTGAGCTCCGGCCCGACCTGGAGCCGGCCGTCCAGCGCGAGGAACCCGACGCCGCCGCCCAGCGTGAGCATCGTCCCCTGCGCCACGCCGCCGAACGACTGGGAGCGCCGGACCTCGGTGCCCAGCGCGGTCGACCAGACGAGCCGATCCATGCGGCCGCCGGCCGCGACGTACGGCATCGCCCGGACGCTCCCGTCGCTCACGAACGAGTCGTCCGCGCCGGTCGGCAACCAGAGGTAGGCGCCGACGGCGAGCTGGAACGGGTCATGGTACGCGCCATGGATCTGAAAGCGCGCGCCGAGCCGCACGTCGCCGAGCGCCGCGCCGCTCGGCGACGGGAACTGCTGGCCGCCGCCGCTCGGGCTGTCCCCGGACTGCAGCGCGGTGAGCGGCGCATCGAGGTCGACGCTCAGCTTGTTCCAGAGCGGGAGCGACGCGCCCAGGTGGAACGTGAGCTGATCGCTGACGACCGCGCCGATCTCGGCGCCGTCGCGCTCGCGCCGCAGCACCAGCGGGTTGCTCGCGTAATCGGCGAGCAGCATCACATGCGGTGTGAGGTGCCCTGCCACGAACGGCGACGGCACGCTGAACATGCGGTCCCCGGCCGGCGCCGGCACGAAGCGGCTCAGGGCCATGCCCCCGGGGTTGACCGGCGCGTCCTGCCCGTACGCGGGCGCGGGGAGGAGAGAGGCAACGACGAGGGCGGCCAGCGCGGCGGCAAGCGAACGGAGAGGCCAAAGTCTCATGAGGTGGCACCCTGCATCGGCGGGTTTCGCATGACGATATAAGACGCTGTCGCGGACGAGTATACAGGTCGGCAAGTGCGGAGTCTTGAGCAACGAGCGACGTCGTCCGCATGTTCGTAGGACTTGCGCGCACCTCCCCGGACCATTCCCCGGCCATTCCCCGACCATTCCGCGCCACCCCCAGCGCATTCCCCGATCCGCTGAACGAACGAGAGGCGATCGCGCGCAGGCGGCGCGCGCTTCATCGCAGCGACGCCGCCGCGAGCGGGCCGTGCCGCGCGGGCGAAGTCGACCTCGTCGAAGAGCGGATATCCCGCGCTGCCCGCCGGACGACTCAAAGAGAAGGACCGTCGAGCCGCAGAGAGGGCCGGGAGAGCCCCTGTCGTCGCGGCGGCGCGCCGCACACCTCGCCCGGCGCGCCCCTCGTGGCGCCTGCCCGCCGCGCAGCGAGCGCGCTCGGCGCACGCCGCTCACCGAGCTCGTGGCACGCCGGGCGCTCGAACCGGCGCGGCCTTCGAGGGCGCGCCTCGAACGGCGCGGGGTCCGATCCGGACGGAGGACCTGCTGGACGGCACAGGGGGCGCTCGGGCGCCTGCGCTCTGGACGCCGAGCGGCTATGGTGGCGGGACATCGCGATGGGCACCCTCCTCAAGCGCGCGCTCGACCAGGCGGCGGTCTGGCATCGAGCCCAGAAGCGCAAGTATCCGAACGCCGACGTCCCCTACATCAGCCACCTCGCCGGCGTGGCGGTCCTGCTCGCGCGCCACGGCTTCGACGACGAGGTCGTCGCGGCCGGCGCGCTGCACGACGCCATGGAGGACCAGGGCGTCACGTTCGACGAGCTGAGCCAGCGCTTCGGCGATCGCGTCGCCACGCTCGTCCGCCACGTGACCGAGCAGGACAGGGCGCTGCCCTGGGAAGACCGCAAGCGGCTCTATCTCGAGGCGTTCCCGAAGAAGCCCTGGGAAGCGCAGGCGATCACGCTGGCTGACAAGATAGACAACTTCCAGTCGATCATCGTCTGCGCGCGCGAGCACGGCGATCCGTGGTCGATGTTCAAGCGCGGCAGGGACATGCAGATCGCGAGGTTCGAAGCGCTGCGCGCGATGTGCCGCGGCCTGCCGCCGCACCCGCTGCTCGACGAGTACGGGGCCGTGCTCGACGAGCTCCTGTCGACGAGCTGAGCGCCGGATCCGCGGGGGGGCTCGGCGACGCGCTCCGGGGCCTCGGGCTCGGCGGCGAGCGGAGCTCCGCCCGCGGCCAGGAGATCCTGGAGACCGAGGCCTCGGAGGCACGGTGTGTCTCGAACGTGCACGAGGTGACGGCGACGCGCGCCGGACTCCGGAGAGGCCCTCTCGGGGCTGCGCGCTCGGCGAGAGCAAGCGTGAAGGGCCCAGAGCTCCCGTGAGCCACCCTGCCCCGCTCCGTGCCGGATCGGGTTCACTCGCGCCCTCCGCTCCCTTCATGTGAGCACGACGAGCACCCCTCCTGCCCGTCCCGGGCGAGCGACAACCACGCTGATCCTGGCCGGCGCTGCGTTCCGGAGCGGCCGGGGCGCGCGCGTCGACAGCCGCTCGCCGGCACATGCGATGCACCGGGTGAGGGGAGCTCCTCCAAGGAGGCACCGATGAAGCTTCTATCTCCCCGCCACCATGGATACGTCGATTACGCGGTCGTCGTCCTGCTCGCGCTCGCGCCGCTCGCGCTCCGCCTCGATCCGGTGCCCACGGCGGTCTGCTACGTCGCCGCCGTGGCGCACCTCGTGGTGACGCTGCTGTCCGATCAGCCGCTCGGCGCGGCCAGGATGATCCCGTTTTCGGTGCACGGCGCGCTGGAGACCTCCCTCGCCGCCGCGCTCCTCGCGTCGCCCTGGCTGTTCGGGTTCTCCGCCGATCTCCCGGCGCGGACCTTCTTCGTGGTCACCGGGCTCGCGCTCGTGCTTGTCGCCCTCACCACGAGGTACTCGACCGGCGCCGCCTCCCGGCAGGAGCCGTACGACCGCTACGATCGCTGAGCCGCGCGGGCGGCGCTCAGCAGGCGGAGACGGCCGCCTGCGCCTCCCGCATCACCTCGGGCCAGGCCGGATCCGCGCGCGACACCTCCATGGCGATCGCCAGCGGATCCTCGCCGGCCTCGATGGCGAGGCGCGCGGCAGCGGAGCCGGTGAGCAGATCGAAGGCCGGGATCGTGTCGACGTACTCGTACCGCTCGGTGCGGAAGCGGAACTGCTCGGGCTGCTGCCTGCAGGCGAACGCGATGAGCGCGACGTACGTCGCGACCGGGAGGAAGGCGCGCGGATCGGTGACGTGGATCTGGACGCCGCCGCAGATCTTGCCGGCGTGCTTCTGGAAGGTGGGCCGGAAGGTGAGCGGCCGCGCGACGAAGCCCGGCAGCGCCGTGGACGCGAGGCGCGCGGCGAGATCGCGGCCGTCGAGCCAGGGGGCGCCCACGATCTCGAACGGGCGCGTCGTGCCGCGGCCCTCCGACAGGTTCGTCCCCTCCAGCAGGCAGCCGCCCGGGTAGACGAGCGCGGTGTCCGCCGTCGGCATGTTGGGCGACGGCAAGACGAACGGGCGATCCCACCCGAACGCGAGCGCCTCCCGGCGATGACCCTCGACCGCCACGACCTGCAGCCCGCAGGCGACGTCGCCGAGCGGGATGCCCTCGCGCCGCGCGAAGAGCGCGACCAGCTCGCCCACCGTGAGCGAGTGGCGGATGGGCACCGGCTCCAGGCCCACGAACGACAGGAACCCCGGCGCCTGCGTCGCGCCCTCGACGCTCTCCGCCGCGCCCCCGAGGGGGTTCGGCCGGTCGAGCAGCACGACGTGCACGCCCGCCGCGTGGGCCGCCCGCAGCGCGAGGAGCGCCGTCCAGACGAACGTGTAGTACCGCGCGCCGACGTCGGCGAGATCGATGAGGAGCACGTCGATCTGCGCGAGATCCGCCGCGGAAGGCGAGAGATCGTCGAAGCTCTCGCCGTACAGGCTGACGATGCCCGCGCCGGAGCGCGCGTCGACGCTGCTCATCACCGTCGCCATGTCCTGCGCCTCGCCGCCATAGCCGTGCTCCGGGCCGAAGAAGAGGCGCGGGCGCAGGCGGAGGCGCTCGAGGACGAAGGCGATGTGGGTCAGCTCGCGATCGACGCTCGCCGGGTGCGCAAGCACCCCCAGGCGAGTCGAACGGAGGCGCTGGAGCTGCGGAAGATCCGGGAGGCGGTCCAGTCCGACGTGCACGTCGCTGTGCTACCAAGGCCAGCGCGGGCCGTCCATGCGTCCGCGGTGGATTCTGTGTGACGCGCGCGCGGCGACGGGCGGCGTCACTCCTCGGGGGCGCTGTCCGCCGGCGCGCCGGGGTCCGTCGGTTCGGCGTCGTCCCCGTCCCCCGAGCTTCCGTCGGAAGGCCCCGCCGGCCAGGCCTCCTGCCCGTCGTCGCGCAGGTGGATGCGCTCGAGGTAGAGCCCGTCCGGCGGCGCCGTGATCCCCGCGTCGCGCCGGTCCAGCGACGAGAGCGCGCGCGCGATCGCGCCGGGCGCGAGGTGGCCGCGCGCCACGTCCATCAAGGTGCCGACCAGGATGCGCACCATGTTGTGCAGGAACGCGTTCCCCTCGACGTCGATCCGCACGACGCGCGGGTCCGCGGGATCGAGCGACAGCTCGACGCCGTACAGCGTCCGCACCGTGGTCGTCCGCTCGTCCGCGCTCGTCCGGAACGCGGCGAAGTCGTGGGTGCCCTTCGCGGCGAGCGCCTCGGCGCGCGCCCGCTCGATCGCCTCGTCCGTGATGCCCTCAACCCGCCAGGCGCGACGGCTGAGGAAAGGGTCTCGGACCAGATCCCGGAGGACCAGGTAGCGGTAGCGCTTGCGGAGGCTCTCGAAGCGCGGCGAGAACCCGAGGCGCACCACGGCCGCGCGCCGGATCACGATCTCGTCCGGGAGGTGGCGCGCGGTCGCGAGGACCCAGCCGCGCGGTGGCAGCGGCGCCGTCGTGTCGAAGGCGACCCGCTGGTCGCGCGCGTGGACGCCCGCGTCGGTGCGGCTCGCGCCGCGGATCTCGCGGATGCTGGGGTCGATGACGCGCAGCGCGCCGAGCAGCTCTCCCGAGACCGTGCGCTGGTCGCGCTGGCGAGCGAAGCCCGCGAACGGGCGCCCATCGTAGGCGACCGAGAGCAGGATCCCCCGGCTCGAAGCGGCGCTCCTCGCCACGGCGCGATCGACGCGCGCGGCCTAGCCGCCGCTCCCCCCGGCGCCGCCCGCGCCACCCGAGCCGCCTGCACCACCCGAGCCGCCGCTTCCCCCGTCGCCGTCCGAGCCGCCGTCGCCGTCCGAGCCGCCGTCGCCGTCCGAGCCGCCGTCGCCGCCCGTGCTGGCCGAGGAGGTCCGCGACGCATACCCCTTGACGCACTCCAGGTTGACGAGGCCCTCCGCGTTCTTGCAGCACTCCTCAGGGGTCGCCAGCTGGCCGTTCACCACGCAGGACGGGAGCTGATAACAACCGGCCGGATCGTTCTCGATTCCCTGGTCGGCGTTGAGGTTGTTGTCGCAGAGCGCCGTGGTCCCTTCATCGACGTGGCACGCGGCGCTCTGCAGGACGAGCGGCGCGAGCGCGAGCGCGAGGAGGAGCAAGCTGGCCATCCGGGGGGGGAGCGTTCGCATCGGCTGCTTCCTATTGCTTGATGGTGAAGTTGATCGGAACGTTCACCACGACGCATCCGCTCTGCGGCGGAGGCAGTGATTTGCCGCGGAAACGTCCCAGGACGCAAGACGCAATCTCGCCCGAGCCCACCGTGTCGTTGAGGATCGAGGCGCTGCACACCGCGCCGTTGGAGGCCACCTGCACGCTCACCGTCAGCTTGCCGGAGACCTCCGAGGTGCGCAGCGCGCGGTTATAACAACCCTGCGCCGAGCGAGCGAGCCCCAGGACGGCGGAGTCGAGCGCGGGCGAGGTCGCGCCGTCGCCGCACTTGCCGGAGCAAGGCGACTTGCCGGTGGTGGCCGGGCCCTGCCCCGACGCGACCTTGCCGGCGTCCACGCCGGCGTCCTCGACCTCCTCGACGGGCGGCGGCGGCGGGGGCGCGAACAGCGGCGGAGGCTCCGCGGGCTTCGTCTCGGCGGGGACAGCGGCGGTCGGCGCGGCAGGCGGCGCGGCCGGCTCCGGGCGAAGCTTCCAGTAGAGCAGGCCCGCCATGAGCGCAGCAAGGACGACCATTCCTGCGATGTAAGGCCCAGGGCCGCCGGATTTTCCCGGGATCTGCTGGGACGACGGAGGCATCGATGCGGACACGTTGAGAAGTCCTCCCGGAGAGACGCGCGAGGTCCGGCCGCTTCGGTGGGACCGTCGTGCGCCGGAGCCGAGACGCGGGCGCGTCCGGCGGGGGCGAGTCTACAAGGGCGGGCAGGGAAGCGCGCCAGGAAACTGGATGCGCCCCGGATGAACGCGACAGCGCCGCGAGCAGGCGGCTCAGCGCGTGTAGAACGACACCGCGGTGTCACCGTAGGCGCGGCTCGCGGCGCAGGTGAGCCCGGCGATCTCCGGGGAGGGATCGCGGCGCGCGTGCTCGAGGACGAGGCGCCCTTCCGGGGCGAGCAAGCCGAGCGGGCCGGCGAGGCGCGCGGCCGCGGCGGCGGCCTTGGCCAGGACGGCGTAGGGCGGATCGAGCAGGGCGAGGTCGAAGGGGCCCTCGTCGCGGAGCAGATCGAGCGCGCGCTCGACGGGGAGCGGGACGACCCGCGCCGCCTCGTCGAGGCCGAGCGCGGCGAGGTTCTCGCGGAGCACGGCGAGCGCGGGGCGGCCGCTCTCGACGAAGACCGCGCGCCGCGCGCCGCGCGAGAGCGCCTCGATGCCGAGCGCGCCGGTGCCGGCGTACAGGTCGCAGACGAGCGCGCCGGTGACGTCGCCGAGCGAGGAGAAGAGCGCCTCGCGCACGCGGTCCGCCGTCGGCCGCGTGCCCTCGCCGCGCGGCGCCGCGAGCCTCCGCCCGCCGAGCCGGCCGGCGATCACCCGCACGGTCGTCCCCCCGTCACCGCGGGCAGCGAGGCAGAGCTCACCAGCGGTACGTCACGTCGACGCCGCCGCCGCCGAGGCCGACGCTGGGCTGCACGCTCCAGCCGGCGCGCTCCGCGGTCTGGCCGTCGCTCGTCACGAGCAGGTACGCGCCGACACCCGCGGACGCCACCGCCAGCGGGTAGAAGACGTACTGGAGCGCCATGAACGTGTCGGCCTTCTCGCAGAGCTCGATGCCCTTGCGGGCGGTCTTCGCGTCGGCGGTGAAGTCGTCCTGGATGGCCCTGCGGTTGTCGAGCGCGCAGACGTCCTCGACGTTCTCCGTGAACAGCCCTCGATAGGCCACGTACCGCGCGTCGCTCTGGATGCTCGCGACCTGGACGGAGCTGATGACGGCGACGGAGCCGAACACCGCGCCCGCGCCGAGGCCGATGAACCCGCCCATGCGCTTCCAGTTGGTCTGCGTCGATTCGGCTGGCATCTGGCTGAGCGCGACGTCCGTCGTGGCGACGGGCAGGACCACGACCGACGCCTGGGAGTCGAGGAAGCCGGCCGACTTCACGCGCACGTCGTGCGGCCCGGCCGTGACCGTGAAGGTCGCCTCGCCGTTATGCACGTTGCCGGCGGGCTTTCCGTCGATGAAGACGCTCGCCTGCGCGGCGCCCGTCCTCACGCGGAGAGCCCCGCTCGGCGGCCCGCCGGTCAGCTTCGCGATCGCGTCCGCGGCGATCTTGCGCAGCGGCTCGTCGTTGGCCTCGGTGAGGTTCGCGCTGTACTTCACCGGCACGCTCGATTCGGGCTTGCCGCGGGTCCAGAGGTGCAGCTCGCCCTCGACCTCGGTGTCGCTCTTGCGGAGCATGCCCCAGATGTAGCGGTCGCTCTTGATCTGGTCGGCGATGCGGGCCTGGCAGCCCGCGTCGGGCCGATCGTCGCACTGGAGGGAGAGCGTCAGGACCTCGAGCGAGAAATCCTCCTCGCGGACCGACCACCCCGGGGCCTCCTTGATCGCGGAGCGGAGCGCCTGGGTCAGCGCGCCGGCCTGGTCGTAGGCGTCGTCTGTCCGGAGGACGACGACGGTGATCGGCAGGGCGGTGGGCGACGGCTCCGCCGCATGGGCGGCGTTGCTGCAGGCGAGGAGGGCCACCACGGCAGCGAGACCGGTCCTCTGTGCGCGCGTCATCATGTGGTCCTGGGCTCCACGCGCCCAAGTTACCCGCCCGGCGGCCAGGAACGCAATCCGTGAGCCAGCGAGGCGGCGCGGCAGCGCGATCGCGATGTCGGCGAGGCGAGGCGGCGCGATCGCTGATGACGGCGCGGCGAGGCGGCGGCGAGCGCGACGACGAGCCGGCGAGCCCACGCTGCGCGGGCGGCGTTTTTCGTTTCGCCCACGATTGCGCCGTGTCAGAGCGTCCTGGGCGCCGGCCCGCCGTGCAGCGCGGGCGCCGGGCGCTCCTCTGCCTGGTCCATGAAGGTCCCCCGACACATCTTCCGCGAGTACGACATCCGCGGCGCCGCCGAGCGCGACCTCACGAGCGAGCTCGCGCGCGAGCTCGGCGCCGCGTTCGCCAGGCTCCTCGGCCGCGAGCTCGCCGCGGGGGCGCCTCCTCGCCGGGCTCGGCCGGAGGTGGCGGTATGCCGGGACGGCCGCCTCTCGAGCGACCGGCTGTTCTCCGCCCTCACGGACGGCCTGCTCGCGGGCGGCGCCGACGTGATCTCGGCGGGGGTCGGGCCGACGCAGCTGCTCTACTTCGCGGCGCACCACCTCCACGCCGACGGCGCGATCATGATCACGGCGAGCCACAACCCGGCGCCGGACAACGGGTTCAAGCTCATGCGCGGCAAGGCCTCGTTCTTCGGCGAGGACATCCAGGCGCTCGCCGACCTCATCGAGCAGGGGGGCGCCGATGGCCGCGGCGGCGCGGCGGCGCGGTGCGCGCTCACCGAGGTCGATCTCGCGGAGGACTACATCGCGGCGGTGCGCGCAGCGTCCCGCCTGCCCGGCACCGACGTCCGCTTCGTGATCGACGCCGGCAACGGCGCGGCCGGCCCGCTCGGCGTCCGGACGCTCGAGGCGCTCGGCTTCGCGCCGGACGCGCTCTTCTGCGACATCGACGGCCTCTTCCCGAACCACCACCCGGACCCGACCGTGCCCGAGAACCTCGAGGCGCTCCGCGCCCGCGTGCTCGCGACCGGCGCCGCGCTCGGCGTCGCGTGGGACGGCGACGGCGATCGGATCGGCGTTGTCGACGAGCGCGGCGAGGTGCTCTGGGGGGACAAGCTGCTGCTCCTGTTCGCGCGCTCGCTCCTCGCGGAGCGCCCCGGCTCGGCCGTGCTCGGGGAGGTGAAGTGCTCCGAGACGCTCTACGCCGACATCGCCGCGCGCGGCGGGCGCCCCATCCTCTGGAAGACGGGCCACTCGCTCATCAAGACCAAGATGAAAGAGGAGGGCGCCCTGCTCGCCGGCGAGATGAGCGGGCACATGTTCTTCGCCGATCGGTGGTTCGGGTTCGACGACGCGATCTACGCGACGGTCCGCCTGCTCGAGATCGTCGCCCGGGCGCGGCGGCCCCTCGGCGAGCTGCTCGCCGACGTGCCGGAGACGTTCGCCACCCCCGAGATCCGCGTCGACTGCCCCGACGCGGTGAAGTTCGAGGTCGTCCGCCGCGTGACCGAGCACTTCCGCCGCGCCCGTCCGGTCGTGGACATCGACGGCGCGCGCATCGACTTCGGCGGCGGGGCCTGGGGCCTCTGCCGCGCCTCCAACACCGGCCCGATCCTGGTGCTGCGGTTCGAGGGGCGGTCCGCCGCGGACCGCGACGCGGCCCGCGCCGAGGTCGAGGCCGTCGTCACCGCCGCCGTCCGCGACGCCGTCGCCGCCGCCCCGCTCCCGTGACCATGTCCGAAGGCGAGCAGCAGAGCGAGGCCTGGACGATCCGGCGCGTGATCACCTGGGCCACGGGCGACCTGAAGAAGCGCGGCGCGTCCTCGGCGCGCCTCGACGCCGAGCTCCTGCTCGGCAAGGTGCTGGGCATCGATCGCGTCGGGCTGCTCATCGACGCCGAGCGGCCGCTCGACCGGGCCGAGCTCGCCGCCTACCGCGATCTGCACCAGCGCCGCCGCGCCGGCGAGCCGGTCGCCTATCTCCTCGGTGTGCGGGAGTTCTACGGCCGCCCGTTCCGCGTCGATCCGCGCGTGCTCATCCCCCGCCCCGACACCGAGATCCTCGTCGAGGTCGGCCTCGCCCGGACGAGGCACCTCGCCCTCTCCGCGCGCGTGCTCGACCTGTGCACCGGGTCGGGCTGCGTCGCCATCAGCCTCGCGTGCGAGCGGCCGACCAGCCGCGTCCTCGGCGTCGACATCTCGGACGGCGCGCTCGCCGTCGCCCGCGAGAACGCGCTCCGCCTCGGCGCGGTCAACGCGGGGTTCCTGCGCTCGGATCTCTTCGCCGGCGTGCCGTCCGGCCTTCGCTTCGACCTGATCACCGCGAACCCACCGTACATTCCGGACGAGGACGTCGCCGCGCTGCAGATCGACATCCGCGGCTACGAGCCCCACCTCGCGCTCGCGGGGGGCCCGGACGGCCTCGTCTTCACGCGCCGGATCGTCGCGGCCGCCCCGGCCTTGCTCGCCGCCGGCGGGGTGCTGGCCATGGAGGTCGAGGCCGGCAAGGCGGGCGCGGTGGCAGAGCTCTTCGCCGCGGCGGGGTTCGGCGGCGTCTCGAGGCACCTCGACTACGGCGGGCACGAGCGCGTGGTCTCCGGCGTCCTGCCCTGATCGCCCGCCGCCCAGAGAGGGCGAGAGCGGGCGCGGCGGCCGCATAGCGCGCCTCCGCGAGGGCCGCGCGGCGCGCACGCCTCCGCGAGGATGGGGCTGGCGCGCTGTATGCACCGCGACGCACGGCGAGGGTGGCGTGGCGCAGTCGGTGGCGGGGGGCTCGGCGGTGACCCGCGCGCCGCCGGCTGCCTGCGCCGCCCCCGAGCGCGTTCACGCCGCGAGGCGAAGAGGTGTCCCATGAGGCAGGTGGATCCCAGGCCGGAGAGCTCGACGGCAGATCTCGTGAAGGAGGCGATCGCCGAGGCCAGGGAGCTGATGCAGGTGGAGGTCGCGCTGGCGCGCGACGAGATGAACGAGGAGATCTCGCGGGCGAAGGCGTCGTGCGTCGCTCTCGGCGCCGCGGCGGCCGCGGCGCTCCTCGGGGTCGCGCTGGTGCTCGTCGCGATCGCGCTGGCGATCGCGCCGGAGCCGCTGCCGGCGCTGCTGATCGGGCTCGCGTTCATCGCGCTGGCGATCGTGGTGGGCGTGGTCGGCTACCAGCGCGCGCCGAGGAGGCCGCTCGAGAGGACCCGCGGCCGCCTCGGGGCGGACGTCCGGCTGGTCCGGGAGCTCGTATGAAGGGGCTGAACGGTCAACGCGCGGACTTCGAGCGCAGGGCGGACGAGCTGCGCGACCGGCTGATGCACACGATCGAGGCGCTCGATCGGCGGCGCCACGCGCTCGTCGACGTGCGATCGCGGGTGCGCCGGCACGGCCCCGAGGTGCTCGCCGGCGGGCTCCTGCTCGCGATCGCGAGCGGCGCGGCGGCGATCGCGCTGATCAAGGGGGCGCGCGCGCGCAGCGAGCGGCCGGGCGGCGAGCGCCTCCGCGCGCTCGTGCGCTTCTGGCGGCACCCGGAGCGGGTGGCGCCGCGCGGCAAGCCGAGCGTGTCCCGCGAGATCGGCCGGAGGATCCTGGTGGGCATGGCGTCGTACGTGGCGATGCAGCTCATCCGGCGCGGCGTCCGGCTCACGCTGGCGCTCCCGGAGGGGGACGCGCAGGCGCGGCGGAGCCCGCTCGAGCTCAGCGCAGCGGCGTCGAGGACCAGGCCGCCGTCCGGTCAGGGCCCGGTGTAGAGGGCGGTGCGCCACCCCAGGTAGAACCCTGGCTGGCGGACGGACGTGCTCCATGTGTAGTCGGCGTAGAGCCACGGGCCCATCGCCACCTTCCAGAGCCGGATCCCCTCGTAGAACACGCCGCCTCCGATGCGGGCCGGCAGGGCGCCGTCGATGACCTCGGCGCCGCCTGTGTCGGCGGTCGTGTACGCGACGCCCGTGCCGGCGTCGAAGGTGACGCCGACGTCCCTCCACCGATCCTCGAGCGAGAAGAGCGGGAAGACCTCGGTGTGGAGCATGAACCCGCCGGCGAGGGAGGCGTGGTCCGCCGCGCTCAGGCCGTGTCCGCCGAAGGCCGCGCCGAACGTGAGCCAGTCCGCGAGCGCGCCGCCGATCCAGACGTAGCCTCCCCCGCCGATCCCGACGCCGGTCTCGGTGTAATGGCGCTGGAATCCGATCTTCTGGACGTCGTTCTGGAAGCCGGCGGCGCTCCCGAGCGCCAGGCCTCCGGCGATGCCCGCGGCGAGCCCGCCGCGCCGCACGGCTGGTCTGGGCGCGAACAGCGGGTCGGCGGCGGGCGTCTCTCCGGACGCCGCCGGCTGCGCCGCGGCGGCCGCGGGGAGCAGGCTGAGGCCAAGGAGCGCCGGCAGCGCGAACGCGCGCGCGCGTCGGACGTGGCGGAGGTAGCGGAGGTGGCGGAGGTGGGGACACGTCGCCATGGGCTCCCTTTCCTATACGATGACGCGGGGCTCGGCATCGCAATCCGCCGCTCGGCGCGGACCGGCGCGGGCCGGACGGCGCGCCGTCGCACGGGAGGATCGCCCGTGTTCGTGCCGTGTCCTCGCCGCGGTGAGCGCGGCCCCCTCGGCGTTCGCGCTATGATCCCGCCGTGACGCACGAAGCTTCCCTGGAGCGGGCGCCGGCGGGCGGGATCGTCCTCCGGTGGCTCGTCGGGCTGCGCTGGGCGGTGTTCGCGCTGCTCGCGGCGACCCTGGCCGTCGACGAGGCGCTGTTCGGCTATCACGTCCGGTACGCCATCGCCGTGCCCATCCTGGCGCTGGCCGCCGGGCTCAACCTCGCCCTCGACCGGCGGGTGCGCTCGGAGCGGGGCGCGCAGACGGCGCTCGTCGCCGGCGTCGTGGCGCTCGATCTCGTCGCGATCGCCGGGGTCCTCGCCGCGTCGGGCGG
Organism: Sorangium sp. So ce117; assembly: GCF_051524395.1. Lineage (NCBI taxonomy): Bacteria > Pseudomonadati > Myxococcota > Polyangiales > Polyangiaceae > Sorangium > Sorangium sp. So ce117. The sequence goes on along the minus strand of NZ_CP150309.1, from coordinate 11,503,469 downwards.
CGCGGGCAACCCGTTCAGCGCCCTCTTCTTCGTGCACGTCGCCCTCGCCGCGGCGCTCCTGCCGCCGCGGACGACCTTCGCGCTCGCGGCGCTCGCGGCCTGCCTCTTCGCCGCGCTCTTTGCGCTCCCCGCCGGCGCGTGTTGCCCGAGCCACCCGGAGCACGGCGCGTTCTCCACCCACCTCTACGGGATGCTCCTCGCCTTCGTGCTGAGCGCGGCGCTGGTCGCCCACGTCCTCCTGAAGGTCCGCCGCGCGCTCGACGAGAGCGCGGCCGAGAACGCGGCGCTGCGCCGGCGCGCGGAGGAGGCGTCCCGCTTCCAGGCGCTCGGCGCGCTCGCGGCCGGCACCGCCCACGAGCTCGGCACCCCGCTCGGCACGATCGCGGTGCTCGCCGGGGAGAGCCTCGGCGACGCCGGATCGAGCGACGCCGCGCGGCGCCGCGCCCGGACGATCGCGGAGCAGGTCGAGCGCTGCCGCGTGGTGATCGCGCGCATGCGGGCGGACGTCCGGGCGAACGACCTGCGCGCCGGGGTCGAGGTCGGCGAGGCGGCCCGGCGCGGCGTGCAGGCCTGGCAGGCGGCGCACCCCGGCGTCGCGGTCGAGGTGCGCGGCGATCTCGCGCCGCGCCGCACGGTGCCGCTCGACGCGGCCGACGTCGAGGCGGCCCTGTTCGCGCTGCTCGACAACGCGCTCGAGGCGCTCGGGCCGAGCCCCGCGGTCGCGGAGCCGATCGTGGTCACCATCGGGGACGAGGGCGGCGCGCCGGTGATCAGCGTCGAGGACAGCGGCGCGGGCGTCGCGCCCGGCCTGGAAGGGCGGCTCGGCGAGCCGTTCGTGACCACCAAGGCGCCCGGCGAGGGCATGGGCCTCGGGCTCTACCTTGTGCGGACGCTCATCGAGCAGGTCGGCGGCTGCCTCACCGTGTCGCCGAGGCAGGGGCCTGACGAGCGCGGCGCGCGCGGCACGCGCGTCGCCCTGCGCCTCGCGCCGGTGGACTCATGAGCTCCGAGGCCGCCGGCGAGCCGACGCTGCTCATCGTCGACGACGACGCGACCTTCCGGACCGCGCTCGGGCAGGCGCTCGGCAAGAGCGGGTTCGCGGTGTCCCTCGCCGCCAGCGCCGAGGAGGCCGCGGCGATGGCGCGAGGGCACGTGTTCGAGTACGCGCTCGTGGACGTCCGGATGCCGGGGCAGAGCGGGATCGACCTCGTGGGGACGCTGCGGAGCATGGATGACGGCATCCGTATCGTGGTGTTCACCGGATACGGCACCATCGCGAACGCGGTGGCGGCGATCCGGGCCGGGGCGGTCGATTACCTGACCAAGCCGGTGGACGCCGCCCAGTGCGCGCGGTCGCTGCTCGGCGTCGCCCCGGCCGCGCGCGGCGAGGACGACGAGGACCTTCCGTCGCTCGATCGGGTGGAGTGGGAGTACCTCCAGCGCGTGCTCGCGGACTGCGAGGGGAACATCTCGGAGGCGGCGCGCAAGCTCAGGATGCACCGCCGCTCGCTCCAGCGGAAGCTCTCGCGCTTGCCGCCGAGATCGTGAGGGGCGTGAGGGGGTAGCGGGGAGGATCCACGAGAGGCGGTTCCGCTCGGTCGAGCGGGCCCTATGGAGAGGCCATGCCCTACAAACCGATCGAGTCCTACGGCGTCATCGGCGACATGCACTCCGTCGCGCTGGTCGGGATCGATGGATCCATCGACTGGTGCTGCCTCCCCCATTTCGACTCCCCGAGCGTGTTCGCGGCCATCCTGGACGACGAGCGCGGCGGCCGCTTCGCGCTCTCCGCGGCGAACGGAGCGTCGCGCAACAAGCAGATGTACATGCCCGACACCAACGTCCTGCTCACGCGCTTCCTCGACGTGGACGGCGTCGGCGAGGTCTGCGATTTCATGCCGATCCACCGGGACACGTACGGCGCCTACCGCCGCGGGATGCACCAGATCGTCCGCGTCGCGCGCGCCGTCCGCGGCGCGATGCGCTTCCGGCTCGCCTGCCGCCCCGCGATCGACTTCGCCCGCCGCCCCCACCGCCTGATCCTCGACGACCCGCGCGGCGCCGTCTTCGACTCCGATGGAGTCGACCTGGCGCTCATCAGCCCGGTCCCCCTGTCGAGCGACGGCGCCGGCGGCGTCACCGCGGACTTCGTGCTCCAGCCCGGCGAGTCGGCCACGTTCTCGCTGCGCCAGGTCGAGGACTGGACGGCCAGCGCCGATCTGCTCGCCACGCCGATCGACGGCGAGGACGCGCTCCGGCGCACGGTCGCCTTCTGGCGGTCGTGGCTCGCCCGCTCGCGCTACAAGGGGCGCTGGCGCGAGATGGTCGACCGCTCGGCGCTCGTCCTCAAGCTGCTCACGTTCGAGCCGACCGGCGCGATCGTCGCCGCGGCGACGACCAGCCTGCCCGAGGAGATCGGCGGGGTCCGCAACTGGGATTATCGCTACGTCTGGGTGCGCGACGCCGCGTTCACGCTCTACGGCTTCCTCCGGCTCGGTTACACGGAGGAGGCCGCGCGCTTCATGGAATGGTTGAGCGCCCGCGTCTCCGAGGAGGATGGCCCCACCGGGCCGCTGCAGCTCATGTACGGCATCGACGGACGCCACGAGCTGCCCGAGGTCGCGCTCACCCACCTCGACGGCTACCGCGGGTCGCGGCCGGTCCGCGTCGGCAACGGGGCGACGACGCAGCTCCAGCTCGACATCTACGGCGAGCTCATCGACTCGGTATATCTCTTCGACAAATACGGATCTCCCATCTCTTATGATTTCTGGCGCGAGCTCCGGCGCATGGCGACCTGGGTGTGTCAGAGCTGGGAGCAGGCGGACGAGAGCATCTGGGAGGTGCGCGGCGGCAAGCAGCAGTTCGTCTACTCGAAGCTCCAGTGCTGGGTCGCGCTCGACCGGACGCTGCGGCTCAGCCACAAGCGCTCTCTGCCGCTCGACCGGCAGCGGGTCGCGCGCGCGCGCGACGACATCTACGAGGCGATCATGGCGCGCGGCTGGGACGCGCAGCGGAGGACGTTCGTGCAGGCCTTCGGCTCGAGCGCGCTCGACGCGAGCAACCTGCTCATGCCGCTCATGCGCTTCATCTCCCCGACCGATCCGCGCATCCTCGGCACGCTCGACCGCACGCTCGAGGAGCTCGCGAGCGACACGCTCGTCCACCGCTACGAGCTCGGCAAGGGCGCGGGCGACGGCCTGACCGGCAAGGAGGGCACGTTCAGCATCTGCACCTTCTGGCTCGTCGAGGCCCTCGCGCGCGCTGGCCGCCTCGACGACGCGCGCTTCATCTTCGAGAAGATGCTGACGTACGCCAACCACCTCGGGCTCTACTCCGAGCAGATCGGGCCGAGCGGAGAGCTGCTCGGCAACTTCCCCCAGGCGTTCACCCACCTCGGGCTGGTCAGCGCGGCGTTCTACCTGGATCGCGCGCTCGGTCAGGGCGGCTGAAGATCGGATCTGGGTCCTCGCGCGCCCCCGCCGGCGAGCGGCGGGGCGTGGCTCATGCGCGAGCGGTGGAAGGGAGAGAGCAGCTACCGACAGCCCAGGAACTCCAACCCTGGGCGGCCGGCGCTCGCGAGCCTCGTCAGAGGAGGGGGCTGGCGCGGCGCCGAGGGATCCTGCGACGTGGAGCCCCTGGCGCCGGCCAGCATGGCGGGGTCAGATCACCACCCCCAGCCGCCGCCGCAGCCGCCGAAGCCGCCGCAGCCGCCGAAGCCGCCGCAGCCGCCGAAGCCGCCGATCGGGACGATGGCTGTCGTGCAGTTCGTGAACGTCGAGACGAGGGCGCCGCCGCCGAAGCCGCAGCCGCCGAAGCCGCCGCAGCCGCCGAAGCCGCCGAAGCCGCCGCACCGCGCGCCTTCCCGCTGGCCGGTCTCCTGCCCGACGCCGGCTTGGCCGATCTGCGCCTGCGAGCCGATCTGCGCCGGCGCGCCGAGCTGCGCCGTGCCAGCCTGGCCGATCTGCGCCTGCGAGAGGTCGGACGCCTGGCCGAGCTGCGCCGGGCCTTGCTGCGCGTATCCGCCCTTGGTCGGGTATCCGCCCTTGGTCGGGAGGCCACCCTTGCTCGGAAACTCGCCCTTGCTGGGCAGCTCGCCCTTGCTGGGGAGCATCGGAACACCCTTCGAGGGCAGACCCTTGCTCGGAGGCAAACCGAGCTTGGAGGGCCCCATCTGGCCGATCTGAGCCTGAGCCTGCGACTGGGTCGCGTACCCGCCGCGCTCGTCCGCCTCCAGCGCGCTGGTCGCGGAGTCGACGCTCTGGTCATCCATATCGAAGTCGTCATCCGCGCCGGCTGCGCACCCGGCACCGAGCGCCAGCACCATCGCGAGACCCATCGTCTTGTGAATAGAGATCATTGATCCTCCCCGGTGTCCCAGATGAGCCTTGCGGCCCCCGAACACCTTGGTGCACCCAGAGCAGGCTGTGTGCCTCGCTCTTCTGTGCAGAGGTTGCCGCTCCTGGCAGCATGGATTCGCGGGATGGCGTCCGCGAATCAGGCGCTCCTCGCATCTGTGCTCCCTTGGGATGTCTCCGCGATTCAATCGCGGTGGATTCGGGCGAGCGCGGCGCGCGCCGGAGCGGCGTCGCGCTCACGATGGATAGGATAGAAGGAGCCCCGCCGCGCGCCGCGGGCCGGCGCGGGAAGAAGGAAGACGCGAGCGCGGCGCCCCGCGCGCCCTGCAGAGCGGCTCGCGCGCGTACGCGCGGTGGTCGTGGCGCGCGGAGGTGTTCTCAAACAGGTAGAACCTCCCCGCGGACCCAGAACAGAGCGGGCTCACGCAGCGTCGACCAACGGACGCAACTGGGTGTGATCGGACGCAACTGGGCGTGATCGGACGTGATCGAACGCAAACGGACGTGATCGGGTGCATTGGAGAGTGGCTACCGGCAGCCCGGGATATCCAACCCCAGGCGGCCGGCGCTCGCGAGCCCCGTAGGTAGAAGGAGGGAGGCTGGCGCGGCGCCGAGGGATCCTGCGACGCGGAGTCCCTGGCGCCGGCCAGCATGGTGGGGTCAGATCACCACCCCCAGCCGCCGCAGCCGCCGAAGCCGCCGCAGCCGCCGAAGCCACCGATCGGGACGATGGCTGTCGTGCAGTTCGTGAACGACGAGACAATGGCGCCGCCGCCGAAGCCGCAGCCGAGGCCGCCGAAGCCGAGGCCGCCGAAGCCGAGGCCGCCGAGGCCGAGGCCGCCGAGGCCGAGGCCGAGGCCGCCGCCGAAGAAGCGCTCGCCCTCACGCTGCCCGGTCTCCTGCCCGACAGCGCCCACCTGCCCGACGCCGGCCTGGCCGATCTGCGCCGGGCCCGCCTGGCCGATCTGCGCCGGCGCGCCGAGCTGCGCCGTGCCAGCCTGGCCGATCTGCGCCTGCGAGAGGTCGGACGCCTGGCCGAGCTGCGCCGGGCCTTGCTGCGCATATCCGCCCTTGGTCGGGTATCCGCCCTTGGTCGGGAGGCCACCCTTGCTCGGAAACTCGCCCTTGCTGGGCAGCTCGCCCTTGCTGGGGAGCATCGGAGCGCCCTTCGAAGGCAGGCCCTTGCTGGGGGGCAGACCGAGCTTGCTGGGCCCCATCTGGCCGACCTGAGCCTGAGCCTGCGACTGGGTCGCGTACCCGCCGCGCTCGTCCGCCTCCAGCGCGCTGGTCGCGGAGTCGACGCTCTCGTCATCCATATCGAAGTCGTCGTCCGCGCCGGCTGCGCACCCGGCACCGAGCGCCAGCACCATCGCGAGACCGATCGTCTTGTGAATCGAGATCATTGGTCCTCCCCGGTGTTCCTGATGAGCCTTGCGGCCCCCGAACACCTTGGTGCACCCCAGAGCAGGCTGTGTGCCTCGCTCTTCTGTGCAGAGGCTGCCGCTCCTGGCAGCATGGATTCGCGGGATGGCGTCCGCGAATCAGGCACTCCTCGCATCTGCGCTCCCTTGGGATTTCTCCGCGATTCAATCGCGGTGGATCCGGGCGAGCGCGGCGCGCGTCGGAGCGGCGTCGCGCTCACGATGGATAGGATAGAAGGAGCCCCGCCGCGCGCCGCGGGCCGGCGCGGGAAGAAGGAAGACGCGAGCGCGACGCCCCGCGCGCCCTGCGGAGCGGCTCGCGCGCGTACGCGCGGTGGTCGTGGCGCGCGGAGGTGTTCTCAAACAGGTAGAACCTCCCTGCGGACCCAGAACAGAGCGGGCTCACGCAGCGTCGACACCAACGGACGCAACTGGACGTGATCGGACGCAACTGGACGTGATCGGACGCAACTGGACGTGATCGGACGCAGGCGGATGGGATCGAACGCAAACGGACGTGATCGGGCGCATCCGATGGCGCCGTCCGAGCGAGACACACGCGCTGCGCCCTGCCTGCTCAGCGCCTCGCGTTCCGACACGTTTGTGCTCCACTGCTCGTGATAGCGGAATTGTCAGCTCCGGTCGGAATCGGCCGCCGGCGCGCGACGCGACGCGGCGAGCGGGGCGACGATACCGCCCGCGTCGCAACAGGGCGCGCTTCCTCGTGCGGCGCTTTCCTGCTCCGGCGGCGGACGGAGTCGAATCGACTGTTATTCCCACTTGCGCAGGACGTTCTGTAAATGGTCCAGTGGAGGATGTCGGTGACGGGGAGGGAGCATCTGATTGTGTAGTTTGCCCCACGGCTCTCGACGACTCGGTGGTGGGTTGTCTCATGTCGTCCGGGACGCTGGCTCTCCAGCGTGCTCGGCGTTGGCCGAACGGCGGTGGTGGAGCGCCGGATCGAGCTGCCCTGGCCAAGGTTTGCAGGATCGGCGCGCGTCGGTCGCGGCGCCGTAACAGAGCAGAAACATGGTCCAGCGTCGCATCGCGGCCGTCGCCGCCTATCTGCCGGAGCGCGTCGTCACGAACCAGGAGCTCATCACCAGCTACGGTCTCCCTCACGCTGCGGACTGGCTGCACGAGGCGACGGGGGTCGCGGAGCGGCGCTTCGCCGGCGCGACGGAGACCACGCTTTCCATGGCCGCCTCGGTGCTGCGGGAGCTCATCGAGGTGGGGCGGCTCCGCGATCCCTTCGTCGATGTCCTCATCATGACGGGCGACGACGGCGGGGGAGGGGACGCGGGCGCGGCGGCCTTCGCCGCGTGCATGGCCGGCCTCGTGCCCGCGCTGACGATCGATCTCACGCCCGCTCAGGGCGGTTTTTCCGCGGCCGTCGAGCTGGCGAATCGGCACCTCGACAGGGGGTGTCGGCGCGTGCTCATCGTGGCGAGCGACGTGCGGTCGCGGCGCCTGCGCGAGGGGCAGCCGTGGGGCAACCACCAGATCACGGAGATCCTGGGAGACGGCGCCACGGGCGTGCTGCTCGAGCGGGTCGACGGCCCCGGGGCCGAGGTCCCCCCGCGCTGCGCCGAGCCGCCCTCGTCTCGCGGCTCCCAGCCTTTCCTCTCCGCGGCTCACGCGAACCGCGGATAGACCTCCTCCTCGAAGAGCGCCTTCACCTGCTCCCCGGGGGCCTCTGCCACGAACTCCTCGTAATCCTCCCGCACCGGCACCCTGTATCCACCCCTCCACGGCGCGACCGAGTTGAGCCACGCCGTGTGGAGGGTCAGCCCCGGCCGGAACGACGGGTGTCCCAGCTTGCAGAGCGGCCCTCGCGCCAGGTTCGTCGCGTCGAAGATCCAGACCTCCGCGCGGCACGGCGTCGCGACGATCGCCACGACGTAACCGTCCGTGTCGGCCCCGCTGCCGCCGCGCCGCGGGACGAACTGCAGCGAGCTGAGCCAGGACCCCACGGCGCGCCGCGGGAACTCGTAGCGATCCTCGATCCGCATCGCGCGGTGGTTGAACCGGAACAGGCTGTCGGGGTGGCCGCCCTCCGCGCGCATCCGGCGGAGCGCCGGGAGGGGGAGCGACCTGTGCGGGTGCGCCGCATAGAGCCGGTCGATGAACTCGGTCGACAGCTCATCCCATATCCCGCCGCCGCGCCAGTAGACGTTCTCGAGGCGATCGGGCGGCATCCACGACGCGCCCGTCTCCCGGTACGCATAGAGGCCGACGCCGAGCGCCCGCGCGGCGTCGGCGAACACCGCCTGGTCCACGACGCGCTCGGCCGCCGCGTCGAGGGTATACCGGCCGATCCGGTTCACGTCCGCCTGCCCGAGCGGGAACAGGCCGCGCAGGCGCGGCGGCGCCGGCGTCTTGTCGGCGGCGTGCCGATCGCAGGGCCGGAGCCACTCCCCATGATCCGTCGCGCAGTTGTGCGCCGCGTGCACGGTGATGCGGTCCCCCGCGTCCTCGTAGTCGACGAGGAAGTGGAGAGTCTCCAGCGGGACGACGACCCGCTTCACCACGACCGGCCCGCCGCCCGGCCGCAGCGCGTCCCGCCGGACCAGGTAAAACGTCGTGCTCGGCTCGTGGGGCATCGTAAGGAGCGACCGGACGAGGCGCTCGATCCCGGGGCTCTCCTTGGAGCCCCGGAACGCCACGCTCTCCAGGCCGATCCTGAACGCCGTGTCCGCGAGCACGACCCAGCGCCGCGTCAGGCCGATCTGGTGCACGCTCTGCTCGATGCGCACCGGCGCGCCGCTCGGCAGGACCAGCGGGTGCCGCTCGGGCTCGTTGTGGCCGTCCCATCGCAGGAGAAACACGAAGTCGCCCGCCGGCTCGTCGAGCGCCACGCCGCCGAACCGCGCCGCCTGCCGCGCGAGGAGGTCGCCCGGCCCAGGCGGCGCGCTCGGGCGGAGGCGCGCGGGCAGGAGATCGAGCGCCCGCTTGGCGAACGCCTCGATCCGGTCCGCCCTCGGGCGGACGAGCTGTTGCTCGATCATCGACGCGGCCGCCGCGGCGAGCCGATCCCACGAGCGCGGGAGCGCGCCGAGCTCGTCGAGCCGCGGCAGCGACGCGACGAACAGGTGGAGGAGCGAGCGGCCGTAGTTGACGGTGAGGAGCTCGCCCCGCTCCGCGTCGAAGCACGGGTGCGCGCTCGAGAGCGTCATCGGAAAGGGGTGATCGACGGGCGCGGCCGGGTACCACGTGCTGTTGCGCCCGACCGGCGTGACGAGCTCCAGCGTGGCCGGGTCGATCTCGTAGGGCCTGCCCGTGTCGCTCGTGACGAGCAGGCGCGCGGGCGCGCGCGGCGCGTGCATGGGCACGAACGCGGTGTTGAGGTGGTTCCGCAGGCCGAGGTGCGGCGAGAAGCGGAGCAGCCCTGCGTCACGGAAGCCCAGCGCCTCGAAGCGCGTGCCGGGGCGCGAGGCGGCGTCCGCGTGATAGCAGGGCGTGCGCGCGATCTTCGAGGTCAGCCGGACCGCCCCGCCGCGGCCGAAGTCGAGCCGGTAGATCATCCCATTGCCATTGAGGATCGGCGCGCCGTCCGCTCTGGGTAGGTCGCCGTCCACCGAGCCGACGGGCCCGATCGCGAACACGTGGCCCGTGAGGTCCCTCGGCACGCCGCTCGGGTGGGATGACTCAAGGACCGCGAGCTCGACCTTCGTCAGCTCTTCCGTGCTCGCTGCCATCAATGCATCGGGGACGCGCTGGCGCATGACGACCTCGGTCACACCAAGCTACGCCAATCCGCGCGTCGCGTGGGCGCCGCGCTGCGCCGCGCGCCTCCGAACACGCTCCCCTCCCCGTGATTCCCGCCTGGGACGGACGCGCGCTGGCGCCCTCGCAGCGCCGCGCGCCTCGCTGCATTGCGTGGCGGCGCCGCGCGGCTGCCCTGGTCTTCCGCGCACTGGCGCTGTCTCGGCGGCTTGCGAAGGTGCTTGTCGGCCCCATCTGTACCTGTGGATCAGGAGGCACATGTTCGACCAGGGGCTGACAGTCCTGCGGATCCGTGGAATCCCGATACGGCTGCACATCACATTGCTGATTTTCCTGCCGTACGTGGCCTATGTGGCGTCGTCGCAGTTCTCGGTGATCGCGTCGTCGCTCGGGATTCCGCGCGAGGAGATGCGCCTGCCGCCGCTCGCCTGGGGGGCGATCCTGGCTGTCGGGCTGTTCGTGGCGGTGCTCGTGCACGAGCTGGCCCACTCGTTCGTCGCGCTCAAGAACGGGATCCGGGTGCGCGCGATCACGCTGATGATGCTGGGCGGCGTCTCGCAGATGGAGCGCGACGATCCCGAGCACGAGGCGTGGATGGCGTTCGCCGGCCCGCTCATGAGCTTCGTTATCGCGCTCGTCAGCTACGTCGCGTATCGGCTGCTCCCGGCGCCGGCGGAGATCGGCGCCGCGCTCGTGGCCTTCGCGATCACGAACGCTCTCCTCGGCGCGTTCAACCTGCTGCCGGCCTTCCCGATGGACGGCGGCCGGGTGCTGCGCGGGCTGCTCCTGCGCCGTCTCGGGCGGACCCGCGCGACGCGCATCGCCACGGCGACAGGCAAGGTGATGGCGGTGGCCTTCGGGCTCTTCGGCTTGCTCTCGTGGAACCTCATCCTGGTGCTCATCGCGGTGTTCGTCTACATGGGGGCGTCGGCCGAGCAGGCGCGCTCCAGCACGAACGAGCTGCTCCGCGGCATCCCGGTCGCGCGGTTCATGACCGATCGGCTCGGCGAGGCGTATGCGGACGAGAGCCCTCGGGCGGTGGCCGAGCGGCTCCTGCGCCACAACCTGGTCGGCGCGCGGGTCATCGACGATCCCCGGGATGGCGAGGGGCGCCGCGAGATCGGCGTCGTCACGGTCTGGGATCTCGCGCGCCAGCTGCAGGGCGGCGCTGCGCCGGCGACGGTCGGCGCGGTGATGCCCGTGGATGTGCCGAGGGCGCACGCGGACGACGACGCGTCCCGCTCGTTCGACGCGCTGGCGAGCGGCGAGGCGAGCGTGATCGCGGTGCTCGACGAGGGCGAGCGCGTGATCGGCCTGGTGACGTCGGCGGAGATCCAGCGCGCGCTCGCGCTCGCCGGCGCGCTCCGCGCGGCCCGCTGAGCGCCGCGCCGGCGGAGATCTCGAGTCGCGCCGCGCTGGCACTCGCGTTGCTGAGTTGCGCTCGGAGGAGCAATGACGTGAAGCAGAGCAACAACGTGACTCCGCCCGTGCGAGGGCGGTCCAGATCTCTCGGTGTGACGAGGGCCTCGCTCGCCGCGGCTGCGCTCGTGGTCGGCGCCTCGCTGCTCATGGGGTGTATGGGCACGGTCGGGACCGAGGGGGGGTTCGTCGTGTCCGGCGTTCCGGCGGTGCGCGCCGAGATCGTCCCGGTGGAGATCGCCGCGTATCCGCGCGTCTACTTCCGCGGGACGTATGCGTACCTGGTCGACGGCCGCTGGTATTACCCGACGAACCGGGGCTGGGTCGTCTTCGCGGAGGAGCCCATGGAGCTCGAGCGCTACAGGCAGACGTACCGGACGTCGCCGAGGTACGTGCCGGAGCGCGAGCTGAGCTATCCGCGCGAGCGGGGGCGCCGTTACTACACACCGCGTTGACAGCGGGGCAGCAGCGAAAGGACGGGTACGAGGATGAATCAGGAGAAGAGCGTCTTTCCCCTCTGCGGCCTCGCGTTATCGAGCTTCCTGGCCCTGGGGTGCATCGTCGACGTGGAGCCCAGCCCCCAGCGCCGGCCGCGGCCCATGCAGGCCGTCGGGAGCCTGACGATGGAGTGGACCGTGGCCAACCGGATCGATTCGCGGGCGTGCTCCCAGCACAGCCGCGGAGGAGCGGATTTCGAGCTGATCGTTTACCGGGGCAGCCGCGAGGTGGCGAGAGACTACGCGCGCTGCGACGACTTCAGCATCACCGTGGATCTCCCGCCCGATGAGTACACGGCCACGGCGACGCTCGTGGAGCGTGGCAACGACCGCCCCGTCACTACGACGCTGCAGGTGGAGGACATCAATATCGTGCGCGGCGCGACGCTCAACCTCGACGTCGATTTCCCGCCGAGCTCGTTCCTGCGATAGCAGGCGAGAGTTCAACGCAAAGGCGCAAAGGCGCAAAAAAGAACAAATGTTCATGCCTTTTTGCGCCTTGGCGTCTTTGCGCCTTTGCGTTGGATCTCTCCGCTCGCGAGGCAGAGCGCTGGCGGGATTTCTGCCACGCGGCGCTACCCCGATCGCGGGATCGTGAGCCGCACCCGCGTCTCGCCCCGCGGACCGTCCTCGATGGCAATACCGTAGTTCGTGTGCGCGGCGATCGCGTGCGCCGCGATGAGCGGCAGCGCCGGCGGGCGGCCCTGCGCGACGGCCTCGAAGTCGCGGCTCAGCACGACGCTCCGCGCGGCGGCCGGGAGGGGCGGACCGGCGTCGTCGAAGGTGACCTCGACCCCGCTCGGGCCCTCGGAGAGGGAGACGAGCACCTCGCTGCCCGGCGGCGACGCGCTGATGGCGTGATCGAGCAGCGCGTGCAGCAGCACCGTCAGCGCGCCCTGCGGCACCACCTCCTGCGTGGTCTCCGGCGCCTCCACCACCACGCGCACGTCGTGGCGGGCCGCGCGCGCGAGATCGTCCTTCACGACGTCGCGCAGCACGTCGGCGACGTCGCAGTGGCGCGGGAACTCGTGGAGCGGACACGCACCCAACCTGGCGAGATCACTGACGATTTCTGACGCCGCCGTCACGTGGCGCCCCACCGACGAGGCCGTCTCGCCCGCGTCGCCGCCGTGGGTCCGGAGCGGCGCGATGTCGCGGCCGATCGCCGACAGGATGCCGCGCAGCTGCGTGCCGAGCACGCGCACCGCGGCGACGAGCACCGCGAGGCTGTCGCCGCTCGGCGGCAGGTGCGACACCGGCTCGCTGCCGCCGAGCCGCGAGATGACGCCGGACAGCGATCCGCGCTCGCGCTCGCCCTCGGCCCGCGAGAAGACCGCGGCGAGCTCGCGCGCGTACGCCTCGCCCTGGGCCTGCGCCGCGGCGAGCTCCTTCCTGAGGCTCTCGACCTCGAGGCGCTGGAGATCGACCTCGGCGGGCAGCGTCAGCGTCTGCATCTGGCCGTCGAGCTCGAGCCGGCCGCCGTAGCGCAGCGCCATGCGCGACAGCCACACCCGCTCGGTCTCGAAGTTCACGGGCGTCTCCGGGCCGAGGTTGACCCGGACGCTGACCTCGGCGCCGACGCGATGGATGCTCACCTCGGGCGCCCCGGTCAGGCTCGTGGGATCGCCGCCTTGCGCGATGAGCACCTGGAGCATCCGCCGGAGCTCGGTCTCGTCGCCGAACACGGTGGTGCCTTCGCCCATCTCGATCTGCACCCGCGCCTCGGGCGCGACCTCCCAGAGGAGCGCCGTCAGGTCGACGCGGCCGCGCCGCCCGCGCGGCAGGGGGCGGCCGTGGAGCGAGGCGAGCATGCTCACCGCCTCGTCGAGCCGGTTGAGCGTGCTCTCGACGCCGCCCGAGGCGTCGTCCGGCGATGGCGTCGGCGGCGGCGCGCTCTCGGTCGCGATCATCCCCACGCCCTGGCGGAGCTTCTGAGCGGCGCTCCGCGCCTCCTGCGCCAGCAGCCACGTCAGCTCGGGTCGGGTCAATCTGTCGCTGGTCACCCTGTTTTTCCCTCTATCCGCGACGCTCTGCGGAATCGCGCGCCATGATGCCAGACGTGGCGGTGCCCTGCTACGCTCATTGCCGCTCACCTCGTTCGATGCGGACTCACACTTCCTCCTTCTTGCCGCCTTCCTCCTTGACGCGTCTCGCTCTCCTCTGCGGAGCGGTCGCCGCGGCGGCGCTCTCCGGCGCCGCCTGCGCCTCGAGCGCCCCGAGCCCCTTCCCGTCGGCCGGCGGAGCGGGCGGCGAGGGCGGTGAGGGCGGCGCCGGCGGCGAGCAGGCTCCAGCGGACCCGACGCTGGGCGGCCCGTGCGTCGACGACGATCAGTGCGAGGACGGATTTCCCTGCACCTTCGATGCGTGCGACACCGCCCTCGGGCGGTGCCGTTTCACGCCGGACGACAGCGCCTGCCAGAACGACGTCTACTGCGACGGCGTCGAGCGCTGCAACCCGCGGCTCGGCTGCGTGCCCGGCGCGCCGGTCGCGTGCGACGATCAGAGCACCTGCACGATCGACGCGTGCGACGAGGCGACAAAGACGTGCTCGAGCGCGCCGCGCGACGCCGATCTCGACGGCGATCCCGACGAGCACTGCGGCGGGGGCGACTGCGACGACGCCGATCCCACGGTGTCATCGGCGCAGCCCGAGGTCTGCGGCAACGATCGGGACGACGACTGCAACGGGCGCGCCGACGAGGGCGGCTGTGTGTCTCCGGAGCACGACACGTGCCTGGACGCGCTGGAGATCTCCGCGCCGGGCTCGTACGCGATGACGACGGCGGGCGCGGGCTTCCACTACGCGAGCTCGTGCGGCCTGCCTCGCCCTGCGAGCACGCACGACGTCGTGGCCGCGGTGATCTTCCCGCCGGGGCCGCCTGTCGACGTGGAGGTGACCGTGCGGACGGAGGCCCCCGACGAGGAGACGGAGGCCACCGACGTCGCCGTGACGCTCGCCGGCCAGTGCGGCGACGCCGCGACCGAGATCGCGTGCGGGGGGCCCCACGAGACGGCGGACGGCGGCAAGCTCGCGAAGCTCCGGGCCCGCGGCCTCGGCGATCCGGAGCGGGCGACGGCGCTGCCGCTCTACGTGACGACGAAGGTGGGCGCGCCGGTCATCGTCGACGTGGCGTTCCTGCCGCCGGCGCCGGCGCCGGAGAACGAGACGTGCGGCACGGCGGCGCCCCTCTCGCCGGGGGCGCCGGCGCTGGCGACGATCCTCGACGCCGCGCTGGATCTCGGGACCGCGTGCGAGACCGGGCTCGGGGAGCTCGTGTACACGTTCGAGCTCGCCGAGCCCCAGGACGTCGACCTCTACGCGATCTCGACCGACGGCGACGGCGATCCCTCGCTCTCGCTGCGGAGCGCCGCGTGCGCGCTGCCGGAGGACGAGCTCGCCTGCCAGACGGCGGCGGCGCCGCACCTCTTCCGGCGCGCGCTGCCCGCGGGGGTGTACGTCGTGGCGGTCTCCGCGACGGCGCCGACCTCGGTGCTCGTCACGCTGGAGCTCTCGCCGCCGACCGAGCCGCCGCCGGACGAGGCGTGCGAAGGGGCGGCCGAGCTCGCGCCGAACCGGACGGTCTCCGTGTCGCTGCTCGGCCACCAGGACGACGTGGATCTCGGCTGCGGCCCGCCGGCCGTCGACGCCGTGTACGCGCTCGAGCTGCCGGTCGCGTCCGACGTGCTGCTCGTCGAGAAGCTGTCGGCCGGCGACACCGGCGCGATCGCCCTGTCCGCGCCGGCGTGCGGCGGCGAGGGCGATCGGCTCGCGTGCGCCGAGGGCGAGGTCACGCCGCTCCGGAGCGCGCGGCGCAACGTCGCGCCGGGGTCGTACCGGGTCTTGGCCGAGGCGCAGCGCGGCCAGCCCGTGAGCGTGACGGCGTTCGTCCGGCCGGCGGTGCCGCCCACGCTGGTGCCCTTCTCCGACGCGTGCGAGGGGGCGCTGGAGATCCCGGAGAGCGGCGGCTTCTTCCAGGGCAACACGGCCAACGCCGCCGCGGACTTCGACGCCGGCTGCGACCGCGCCGGCACGGAGGAGGGCGGCGCCCGGGACCAGCTCCTCCGGCTCACGCTCACCGCGCGCAGGCGGGTCGTGCTCGACATGGCCGGCTCGAGCTACGACACGCTGCTCTCGGTCCGCCGCGGCCCGGGCTGCCCCGGCGTCGAAATGCCGCTTTCCTGCACGATCGGTACGGATCCCCAGCGGAGCTTCCTCGATCTCGTGCTCGATCCTGGCGTCTATCACCTCCAGATCGACGGCCACGCGCTCGCGCACGGCCTCTGGTTCCTGGACGTGCGGGTCGTCGACCCCGGGGACGGCGCCGGCCCCTGACCCGCGGCCCTTTCAAGCTCCCCCCGTCCCTTGCTAACGTCGCCCCGATGTTCGGCCGCATCTCTGCGATCGCCCTCAACACCTACCGGGAGTCGCTTCGGGCGCGCATCCTCATCGGCCTCGCGGGCGTCGCCTTCGCGGTCGCGTTCTACTCGATCATCGTCGGCGCCTACACGCTCCGCAACGGGGCGCGGGTCGTCAGCGATCTCGGCGTCGCGTCGATCTCGCTCTTCAGCATCGCGGTCGCGGTCATCATCGGCGCGACGTCGCTGTACCGCGAGCTCGAGCAGAAGACGATCTTCCCGATCCTGGCCCGCCCGGTGCGCCGCGGCGAGTACCTCGTCGGCAAGTACCTCGGCACGTTGCTCACGCTCGGGGTGTTCATCCTGGCCGACGCCGGGCTCGTGCTGCAGATCAGCGCCGTGCTGGCCGGCCGCTCGCTGGCCCTCGTGGCGGGCGCCGGGGCCGCCTCGCTCGCGGCGCTCGGGCTCGTGGCGTGGCGCTCGCCGATGGCGCGCACGTACGGGTTCATCCCCTGGGCGGCGGTCTTCCTCGTGCTCGGCGCGCTCTTCGCGGACGGCGCGCCGACGGAGCGGCGCGTCGTGCTCGCGGGCAGCGCGCTCGCGTTCCTCGAGGTCGGCATCGTGGCCGCGGTGGCGACGCTGTTCTCGTCGTTCTCGACGCCGTTCCTGTCGTCGCTGCTCACGCTCGGCGTCTTCCTCATCGGGCGCAACGCCGACTCGCTCGCCCGGCTGCCGGTGAAGTACTTCGGCCCCCAGATCAGCGCCGCGGCGCGCGCCTTCTCCAAGGTGGTCCCGAACCTTCAGATCTACGTGCCGCCGCGCCCGTTGCTCGCGGGCGAGGTCGCTGACGCGAACCTGCTCGTGTACCTGGGCTGGGCGGCGATCACGTGCGCCGGGTGGGCGCTGGTTCTCCTGTCGGTGGCGGCGTTCGTCTTCAAGAGACGCGACTTTCTGTGAGGCTCTCGGTCGTGCTCGGCGTGCTGCGCGGCCTCGCGGTCGCCGGCTTCCTCGTCGGCGCGGCGTCGCTGCGGGTGGTGGCCGCGGGCGAGCGGGAGATCGCGGAGAGCACGGACGCCCTGCGCGCCGGCGACGCGCACGCGGCGGCGCTCCACGCGCGGCGGGCGGCGGGCTGGTACGCCCCCGGGGCGCCGCACGTCCGCGTGGCGTACGAGCGGCTGATCGCGCTCGCGACGGCCGCGGAGGGCCTCGGTCGGGCCGACACGGCGCTCTTCGCGTGGCGCGCGGTGCGCACGGCCGCCCTGGAGACGCGGTGGCTCACGACGCCGCACGCGGAGGATCTCGAGCTGGCCAACGCGGCCATCGCCCGCCTCTCGGCGGCCGCGCCGCGCCCGCCGGGCACGCGGACCGAGCCTGCCGCGACGGTCGAGCGGCAGCACCTCGCGGCGCTCGCGCGCGACGACGCGCCGCGGGTCGGCTGGGTGGTCGCCCTCGTCGGGGCGTTCGCGGCGTGGGTCGCGGGCGCCGTCTGGGTGGTGCGGCGCGGGGTCACCGTGACGGGGCAGTGGGTGTGGCCGAAGGCGGCGCCGGGGCTCGCGGTGTGCGCGGCGGGCGTCGCGGTGTGGCTCCTGGCGATCTGGCAGGCGTGAGGCGCGCCGGCGGGCAGGTGGAAGGCGCGCGGACGCTCATGCACCGCTCCTCGCCCAGCTCACGTCCCTCCTCCGTGCGTTGTTTGAAGTCGCTGCGGCGTAATGGCTCGGCTGCGGAACAAGCACCCTCAATCAATCCGTTCAGACAGCTTGGGCAGCGGCAACACTTCGACATCGCTTGTCGCGTGCTCTACGAGCAGCCCCTTCACGGCTTCCGGCAAGCTCGCGAGATCCCCGCCTTCGAAATAGGCGAGCGTCTTCCGCGCGATCAGCGGGTTGAACGCGGGGCCGAAGAGCGAGCGCGCTGACCCCAGGACTCGCTCGATCGCGACACCGGCGCTGATGAGCGCTGCGATGTCGAGATAGTCCTTGGACTCGACGCGCTGGAGCAGCGCCTTCACCTTGGTTCCCGCCAGGTCCAGCATGGACGCCACTCGGATGATGCCATCTTCCGTCAGCGTCGGCTCCCCCACGCGTCCGAACCTTATCTCGCCGAAGAGCGACACCTTCACGCTCCCGCCTGGACACCGCACGAGCACCGTCCTCGCGTTGGCTTCCTCCTGTAATGCGTCGCTGTCACGTAGCCATGGGATCTCGCGCTCGAGCACGCGATGGTCTAGCGGATCGTGCGCGAAGAAATCAAAGTCGATCGATTCACGATGCCCGAGGCGCAACGCCAAGGCCGTACCGCCATAGAGAACGAAGCGCTTGGGGATGTGAGCGAGCTCTGGCCAGAGGGCTCGCTGGGCGGGAGGAAGGATGTCGAGTCGCGGCAGAAGGTGCGTCACGGCAGCGGTCGCTCGGGCAGGGGCGGCGGACGTCGGCCAAAGAAGAGATGCCAGAAGTTCCAGGATTTCGGATCCATCACGCCCGGAGGCGCGTGCTCCAGCGCGTCCAGCAACGCCGGATCGCCCATCGCGCGCCGCACGGTCGTCACGTCTTCCTCCGTTCCGAGGGCCATCACCTGGCAGAGGAAGTGATGCCGGCGAGCGAGGGTGACCTCAGGGGGCTGCCACCACACGTACCTGGCTGCAATCTCGCGGAGCGCGGCCTCGGTGCTCACGAGGAAATTCTACACACTTCCAGGCGCATGGGCCACCGATCGCGCCGCTCCGGCCCCCAGGA
This sequence comes from Sorangium sp. So ce117, assembly GCF_051524395.1. Lineage (NCBI taxonomy): Bacteria > Pseudomonadati > Myxococcota > Polyangiales > Polyangiaceae > Sorangium > Sorangium sp. So ce117. Next base: position 11,484,960 of record NZ_CP150309.1, on the reverse strand, counting down.
GCACCTTGCGGCGCTCGCGCGTGACGACGCGCCGCGGCGGGAGTCACGGTGCAGCTGCTGGCAATCGGGCAGGCCAAGGCGCGCTGCGAGAGCATCCCCCCGCAGGGGTGAAATGGGTCGCTGGGGCGAAATGGGTCGGGTCAGCTGGGACAGCGAATCCACAAGAGGGAATCCAGCGAACCCGCCACCTGCTGATCGAGGGGCGCACGGTATTGCAATGAGACGCGCGCGACACATCGATCTCGGGGGAGCGGCTCTTGCAGCGCTCCGTTCCGAGGAGCGAACGAAGTTCATGAAGAATCAGATCAAGACGATCCTGTTGCTCGGTGTCATGTCGGCAATCCTGGTGTCCATCGGCGGGGCGCTGGGGCCCGGGTACCTCGTCTTGTTCGGCGTGCTCGCGCTCGCGATGAACCTGGGTGCGTATTTCATGTCCGACCGCATCGTGCTCGCGGTGCACCGGGCCGCCGAGGTCTCGCCCTTCGAGGCCCCGGGGCTGCACCGGATGGTGGAGGAGCTCTCGAGTCGGGCGGGGATCCCGAAGCCCCGCGTCTATGTCATCCCGGACGCGCAGCCGAACGCCTTCGCCACGGGGCGGAACCCGGAGCACGGCGTCGTGGCGGTGACCGAGGGCATCATGCAGCTCCTGAGCGAGCGTGAGCTGCGCGGCGTGCTGGCGCACGAGATCGCGCACATCAAGAACCGCGATATCCTGGTATCGACGATCGCGGCGGCGTTCGCCTCGGGCATCACGTGGGTGGCTCATGCCGTGAGCTTCGCCGGGATATTCGGCGGATCGTCGGACGACGAGGACGGCGCGAGCCCGCTCGGCGGGCTGGCCCTCGCGATCGTGGCGCCGATCGCGGCGACCCTCGTGCAGCTCGGCATCTCGCGGTCGCGCGAGTACATGGCGGACGAGCTCGGCGCCAGGCTGTCCGGGGACCCGGAGGCGCTCGCCAGCGCCCTGTCCAAGCTGGAGCACGGCGTGGCGCTCGTGCCCCCCGAGGCGGCGCGCCCGGCGACGGCCAGCCTCTTCATCGTCAACCCGCTCGCCGGGGCTGGCTCGGTGCTGAAGTGGTTCTCGACGCACCCGACGACCGAGGAGCGCGTGAGCCGGCTGCTCTCGATGGCGTCGAGCGGCCGGACGGCGCGGGGCTTTTCGAGCGTGATGGCCTGACGGCGGGCAGCGGCCGCCTTCACTCCACAGATTGCGGATCCTCGTCGTCGTCGCTGTCGCCGTCCTCGTCGTCGCTGTCGCTGTCGCCGTCCTCGTCCTGCTCGGGGGGCTTCGGCGCGAGCGCCACGCGCGGGTAGCGCTCGCCAGAGGTGTCACGGCGCCCGGCCTCCCAGGCGTCCTCGAGGTTGACGAGCTCATACCAGCCAAGGCGATTCACGGCCTCGAAGAAGAACTTGCCGTCTGCGCTCGGCTCGAAGCTGAGCGGCTCCGGCTCGAGCTCGGCGAGCGTGCGGACGCCATCGTCGTAGACGCCCCAGACCCGGATAGGCATGCCTTCGGAGGCCTCCAGCACGGCCACGCGGCCCCCCGCGGCGCTCTCCACGACGCGCAGATCCAGGTCGCCGCGCGCCTCCAGCCTGGAGGCGCCGCCGCTGACCGAGAAGATCCAGGTCTCCGACGAGGTGCCCACGATCACCCGCCCGGAGGCGAGCGCCTCGAGCGTGTAGATCTCGTCCTCGCTCTCCTCCTTGCTGAAGTCGTGCACGAGGATCGGCTTGCCGTGCGGGAGGTCCACCCACCAGAGCTTGGCGTCGCCGTCGGTCGCCACGAGCGCGGCGCTCCGATCCGCGTTCACGAGGCCCGTCGACGAGGGGGAGCTCGCCTTCACCGCGGTCTCGATGAGCTCCCCATCCTTCAGCACGGCGAAGACGAAGGAGCGCCGGGCTTCCTTCTTCCACCCGATGTACACGTCGGCGGGGCGGTAGCGCTCGAGCTCCCGCGCGCCCGCTCCGAAACGCGCGCGCACGTCCTTCGGGACGTCCTCCTCGTCCTCCGGCAGCGGGCGCTGCTTGCCCAGGTAGCGCACGCCGACGCGGCCCGGGGCGGGCTCGATGGCGTACTCCTCGGGCGCCTTCCTCGGGCCTGACTCCGGCGCCTCGTCGTCGTCATCGTCCTCCTCGGACGGCGTGTACACGGCGAGCTCGGGGAACGCGTCGGGGTTCGTGGCCAGCCGCTCGACCAGCGCGTCGAGGCCGAGCAGCTCGTAGGTGTCGCCGATGTGATCCATGAAGGCCTGGCCCTCGGCGATCCGGACGTCGCCCACCGAGGCCTTCACGCGGCCCACGCGGCGCAGCTTGCTCCCGTCGAAGCCGACGAGGGTCAGCCCGTCCTCGGAGTCCTCGCCCTCGTAGCTCTTGACGAGGAGCAGCCGGCCGCCGAGGGCGGGGGTCAGGCCGTAACCGCTCACGCCCCAGCGCTGCTCGAGCACGGCGCCCTCTCCCTCGCGGCGGTAGACGTCGAGGGACTCGTCCGCGGCGAGGATGACGCGGCCCTCCGGGCCGTAGGCGATCTCGGAGATCGACGCCTCGTGCTCGAAGAGGCGGCGCAGCTTGCCGTCCGCGAAGGAGAGCTCGGCGACGAGCTTGTAGTCGAAGCCGTACAGCACCGCGCCGCCGTCCTCCCGCGCCGCGATGTAGCCGTGGGGGCTGGGCAGCGCCTCGCCCTCGGCGCGCTTGAGCTCTCCGCCCTCGATCCAGGCGGCCGTCGCCGGCTTGCGCCGGAGCTTCGCGATGCCGTAAACGCGTTCGCCGGGCGCGACCGAGACACAGGAGCTCGACCCGAACAGATCGCGCTCCGCGCGCTCGATCTCGCGCTCGGGTGGCACCTCGCGCGACCTCCGCCGCTCCAGGCGGAGCGCGCCCTCCAGCACCTCTGGCCGGGAGTCCTCGTCCTCGTCGCCCTCGCTGGACGCGCTCTCGTCCTCGTCTCCGTCCTCGTCCTCGTCGCCGGGTTCGCTCTTCCTCAGCTCGGGGAAGGCGTCCGGCTGCGCGGCGAAGCGCGCTGCGAGCTCCTCCAGGCCGAGCAGCGCGTAGTACTCGCTGCCGTCCTCCACGATGACGCGGGCGCCGTCGATCACGATGTCGCCGATCGAGATGCGCACGCGGGCCAGCCGGCGCATCGTGGAGCCGTCGTAGCCGAGGAGGGTGACGCCGTCCGCGCTCTCGTCCTCGTCGTCGAAGCACTTCACGAGGAGCAGGCGTCCGCCGAACACCGACTGCATCCCGTAGCCGTCGAGGTCCCAGCGCCCCTCAAGCGCGACGTCCGAACCCTCCCGCCGGTAGGCGTCGATCGAGCCCGCGAGCACGAGCACCCGGCCCTCCGGGCCGTAGGCGACGTCGGAGAAGGGCTCGTCGTGCTTGAAGAGGCGCCGCACGGAGCCCTCCGCGAACACGACCTCCCATACGGCCTCCGAATCCTCCCCGATCAGCGCCGCGCCGCCGTCGTCGCGCGCGGCGACGTGAGCGCCGGTCGTGGTGGCAAGCGGATCGCCCTGAGCGGTGCGGAGCTCGCCGTGCTCGATCCACGCGGCGACAGGCGGCTTTCGCTTCGGCTTGGCGACGCCGAAGACGAGGCCGTTCGGCGCAATCTGCACCTCGCCGCTCCGCCCGAAGAGCTTCCGTTGCTCGTCGGGAGGCTCGGGCGCCTTGTACCCCGGCACGCGCTCCAGCCGGAGCCCACCGGAGATGACCCTGGGCTTGTCGTCGTCGTCGCTGGCTTCCGCCTCGTCCGTCTCGTCCGCGTCGCGGTCGTCGCCCGCCGTGCTCGCCGATGAGCGCTCCTCCTCGGGGGGCGCGGCGCGCGCCGCGGCGCGTGCGGCTTCGACCGCCGGATCCACCGCGCATGCAGCCTCGAAGCGCCTGCCACCGCCGAAGCGGGGCAGCTCGACGGGCCACCTCGGGCCCGTCGGGGGCTCGGGTCGTTGCTCGGCGGACCAGGCGTCCCAGTCGCTGTCGCTCTCGATCGCCTCGGCCAGGGAGGCCACCTCGATCGGGTGCGCGCCGTGCACCGCGGTGAGGGCCTGCTGGACCGCGCGCGCCATGTCGGCGACGCACGCCTTGCTCCACCCCGCCGGCCGCACCCGCACGAGCGCCCAGCGATCGGCCCACTGGAAGGGCTCGCAGTGCTCCACCGCGCGCGCGTCGAGCGCCCGCTCCCACGCCTCGCCGGCGGCGCGCCGCGCGGCCGCGTCCGGGGGCGCCACGAAGCAGAGCTCATAGGAGAACAGGTCCCCTTCGAGGTCGAACCAGTCGCTCGGCGCTGCCCCGAAGAACGCAAACGGATAGGGCTGAGATCCCGGCATGGGGGCGAACGGTACCGCAGCTCCTGGCGAGCGTGCAGGTCCAGACGCCCGACGGCCTGGCGAGGCGCCAGATGCGCTGCTCATCGTCCACAGTGGGCTTATCGGTTCCGCGAAGCGACGTACATGGACGTCGCTTCACGGCGCTTTCGGAGTCGCCGTTTCTTGATCCATCGAGGTGGCCCGGCTGGAATCCTGTTCAACTCGACAGCAGCGCTGGCCAGGCGAAGACGGACGTCAGACGCGGCCAGCCTGCTTACGTCGGAGCCTGGGTTGCCCCCGGTTCGAACCGCGCGCCGAGCTGCAGGAGCCGGCCGAGATCATCGGCATTCCGCCAGGTCTCGACGATCTTCCCGTCGACGATGTGGTGAATGAACATCGCCGTGAACGTCTGCTGCCGTCCGTGGCTCGGGATGCCGAGGAAGCTCGCTTGTGCGCACGTGTTCTTCGCGCGCACGACCACCTTGTCCCCTTCGGCGATCACCTCCTCGATCGACCATTGTTCCCTCACGAGATCGAGAAACCGTCGCGCGATCGATTTGTTCTCCTCGATTGAAGACATCGCTACACACCCTCCTCGTCATGCGGAGAGCGCATCGTCGCTCGGCTCGCCCGCAAAGCCAGCTCGACGAGAGCCGCCGGCCGAGGCGCCCGCGGGAACGCCACTCTGAGCTGAAAAGGTGGCGTCGGGCGCGCCGCCGAGCCGCCGCGCCCGCCCCGCTACGACGCCGCGCGCGGCGCCTCGCCGAGGAGCTCCAGCCTGGCCAGGCTCCCGCAGGTCTCCGACAGGGCGCGCATCAGCCGCAGGCGGTTGTCCCGCACGGCCGCGTCGTCGGTCATCACGAACACGTCGATGAAGTACTGGTGCAAGAGCGGGGCGAAGTCCGCCACCGCCCTGAACGCGGTGTCGTACGAGCCGCTCCGGACGTCCGACGCGATCTGGTCGCGCAGCTTGAGGTACCCCGCGAAGAGCGCCGTCTCGCTCGGGTGCACGTCCTGTCCGAACGGCGCCACCGGCTCGCCGGCAGGCGCCTTGTCGGCGATGTTCGTGGCCCGCTTGAAGACCTCGCCTACCCGCGCGCGGACCTCCGGGCTCAGCGCGTCGATCGCGCGCACGCGGGCCCTGAGATCGAGCGGGCGATCCGCGGCGACGCGCAGGCACGCGAGGACCGCGTCCTGCGGGAGCCGGTCGGAGAGCAGGCCCCGCAGCCGCTCGGAGAAGAACTCGCCGAGGCGGGTCGCGAGCTCCTCGCGCGCGACGTTGAGCTCCACCCCGGCGTAGCCGTCGTAGGCGGCGCCGAACGCGGCGCCGAGGCGCAGATCGAGATCGCGATCCAGGAGCGTGCGCAGCACGCCGAGGCACGCGCGGCGCAGCCCGTACGGGTCGGCGGTGCTCGTGGGGACGAGCCCGATAGCGAAGCAGCCGACCAGCGTGTCGAGCCGATCGGCCATCGCGACCAGCGCGCCGGCGTTCGTCGGCGCCGTGGCGTCCGCGGCGCCCTTGGGCAGGTAGTGATCGCGGATGACGTCGGCCACCTCCGGGCTGACCCCCTGGGCGAGCGCGTACGCCCGCCCCATCTCGCCCTGGAGCTCGGGGAACTCGCCCACCATCAGCGCGACGAGATCGCACTTCGCGAGGTGCGCCCCCGAGGCCGCCGCCACCAGCGTCTGCTCGGGCAGCATCAGGAGCAGGCCGAGCTCGCGGGCGAGCCGCTCGACGCGCTCGGCCTTCGCCAGCACGCTGCCGAGCCGCTTCTGGAACACGATCCCGCCGAGCTTCTCGCGGCGGTTCGCGAGCGGGATCTTGACGTCCTCCCGGTAGAAGAACTGCGCGTCCGACAGGCGCGAGCGCATCGTGTTGTCGTTGCCGCGCTTGATCTTCTCGGGCGCCTCCGCGGTGTTCACGACCGCCAGGTACCTCGGGAGCAGCGCCCCCGTCCTCGCGTCGCGGACGCCGAAGTAGCGCTGGTGGCCGCGCGCGACCTCGAGGATCACCCGCTCCGGCAGCTCGAGGAACCGCTCCTCGAAGCTGCCGACGATGACGTGCGGCTCCTCCACCAGGGAGAGGTTCTCGCCGATCAGGAAGTCGTCCTCGATCAGCACGCCGCCCGCGTCCCGCGCCGCGGCGAGCAGGCGCTCGCGCATGAGCTTCGCGCGCGCCTCGGGGTCGACGAGCACGTGCGCCGCGCGCATCGCCTCGACGTAGTCCTTCGCGGCGCCGATCGCGATCTCGCCCGACCCGAGGAAGCGGTGGCCGCGGCTCGTGCGCCCGCTGCGGATGCCGGCGATCTCGACGGGGATGACCTCGCCGCCGGAGAGCGCGACCAGCCACTGGATGGGGCGGCCGAACGCGAAATCTCCCTGCCCCCAGCGCATCGACTTGCGGAAGGGGATGGCCGCGACGAGCGACGCCAGGACCTCCGGGAGGAGCTCGGCCGCGGGCTTGCCGGCCTCGCGGCGGGTGCCCGCGAGGTACTCGCCCTTCGGCCCCTCGACGCGGCGCAGGTCCGCGACGGTACAGCCGAGCTTCTGCGCGAACGCCTCGGCCGCCTTCGTCGGCGCGCCGTCCTTGAAGGCCGCCTTGACCGGCGGGCCGGTGACCTCCTCCTCGAGGTCCGGCTGGCGCGCTGCGACCCCGGAGACGAGCAGCGCGAGCCGACGCGGGGTGCCGAGCGCGCGCACTGCGCCGTGGCGGAGCCTGAGCTCCGCGAGGCGCTTCGTTGCGAGATCCGGGAGCGCGCGGAGCGCGGCCTCGACAAACGACGAGGGGAGCTCCTCGACGCCGATTTCGAGCAGGAGATCGCTCGCTTCGTTGGACATGGGACCGCGGACGCTACCCCAGAACCGCTCGTTCGGCGAGGTGGTCGAGCGATCGATCCGCGCTGATCACGCCCGTTCACCCCCGTCCACGCCGGCCGCGCCGTCCGCGTCGCTCGCCACGTCACGCCGTGGCACGGCGCGCACCACGGGCGCGCGCCACGCGCGACGTGACGTTCGGGCGGCTCAGCGCGCCTGTGCCGCGCTCCGGAGCGCGCGCGAGAGCACCTTCTTGAAGGCGCTGGCCTCGCCTCCGTTCGGCTTGTTCTTGCGCCCGTAACGGGTCGCCGCGCCGACCCGGGCGACGCACTGGGCTGCGCGCATGTACCGCCGCGCCGCCTTCGCGACAGCCCGATCGCCCGGAGCAGACGCTGACGCGACGGCCGCGCCGAGTTCGTTCAGGGCCTCGTCGAGCGGCGTGCAGCCCTCGGGCGTGGGGGGCAGCTGGAGGGCGGGCGGGGCGTGGCAGCAGCGGGCGCGCAGGGTCGCGAGGGTCGCCATGTCGTGCCAGCCGAGCACAGCCCATTCTTTCGTGGCGTCCGAGACGCCCTTGGGCCCAGCTGCCTGGGCGAGCTGGCTCTTGAGCGCCGAGACGCCCTTCATCGGGTCGGTCTCAGCGCAGGCGAACGACAGCTGGCCCGCGATGGCGGCGTCGACGCTCTTGCCGGGAAAGAGAGGCATCGCGCACGCGGCGAAGTCCGCCGTGGCCGCAGGGTCCGGCGCTGTGCTTGCGGTGCCTGCGTCTGCCGGCGCCGCGGTGCCTGCCTGTTCCGCGCCCGCGTCACCGAGCGCCGGCGCGCTCGGCTCTACGGGCGCGGCGCATGCGGCGGGCGCAGCGTCCGCGGACGGCGGCGCCGGGAGGAACGGCGGCGCGGCGTCACGGTGGCGAAGCCAGAACCAGGCTGCCCCCGCGGCGCCCGCGATGGCCACGACCCCCAGCGCGAGCGTGACCCACCGGCGCGCCGCGGACGGCGTCTCGCGGCTCGCTCCGGGCGCCGGCGCCGGTGCGCGAAGCGGCGGCGCGCCGAGCCCGGACGCGCCGCCGCGCACGGCGACGCCGCCGGGCGCCATCGGGAACGGGTGCGACGGCCGATGCGGGTCGTCTTCGCCCAGCCAGGGGAGATCGACGGCCGGGACGTGGGGAGTCGGCGCGCCGAGCCCGGGTGTTCCGAGGCGCGCGGCGACGCTGCCGGGCGCCATCGGGAAGGGGTGCGACGGCTCGTGCGTGTCGTCTTCGCCCAGCCAGGGGAGATCGACGGTCGGGACGTGGGGAGTCGGCGCGCCGAGCCCGGGTGTTCCGAGGCGCGCGGCGACGCTGCCGGGCGCCATCGGGAAGGGGTGCGACGGCTCGCGCGTGTCGTCTTCGCCCAGCCAGGGGAGATCGTCGATCGTTCGCGGGCTCGCTGGGGCATCCGCGTCGAAGAGGGGCACCGCGGTGGGCGAGAAGGGCGGTTGCGCCGTTGCTGCGGGCGCGACGGGCAGCTGCGCTGTCGCTGCGGGCGCGACGGGCGGATGCGCTATCGCTGCGGGCGCGACGGGCAGCTGCGCTATCGCTGCGGGCGCGATGGGCGGTCGTGCGGTCGCTGCGGGCGCGACGGGCGGCAGCGCCGTCGCTGCGGGCACGACGGGCGGCAGCGCCGTCGCTGCGGGCACGACGGGCGGCAGCGCCGTCGCTGCGGGCGCTACGGGCGGCCGCGGCGGTGGCTGCACGTGCGCGGTCGGGGCAGCCACTGCGCCCGCGCGCGAGCGGTCCTCCGTCGCTGCGCCGGCGAGCCGCGGCGATGCGGCAGGCAACGCGGTCTGCGCCTTAGAGGCACGGTCCGGCGCCTCCGGAGGCGGGGTGGTCGGCACGCCGATCGTCGACCGGAGCCCCAGGCTCGCGAGCCCGTGGAGGGGCAACGGCGTCCGGCGGGCCGAGGCGCCCGCGAGGGGCGGCGGCTGCGAGCTCGAGTGGCCATGCGGCGGCGCGCTCTTGCGGGGCGGCTGCGAGCCGGTGCCCTCGCGCGGCGGCGCGCTCTTGCGGGGCGGCTGCGAGCCGGTGCTCTCGCGCGGCGGCGCGCTCTTGCGGGGCGGCTGCGAGCTCGACGCACCCCGCACCCCGCTGCTCGACGGGCGCGGCGCTGGAATCGTCCTCGCCGGCGCCGCGAGCGCGTGCTCATCGAGCGGCGGCAGATCCTCCAAGCCTTCGCCCGGCCGCGCGGCCTCCAGCGCGCGACGGAGCGCCGCGACCTCGGTGATCCGCTGCTCGGCGCCGCGCGCGAGCGCCTGGTCCAGCACGCGCCACAGCGCGTCGCCCGCCGCGCCGGGCGGCGTTACCCGCGGCGCGGCGCCGGCGCCTTGCTTGCGGCGGAGCTCCTGGTCGCTCTCGGCAGGGAACGGGACCGCTCCCGAGAGCGCCGTGTACAGGGTGACCGCGAGCGCCCAGGTGTCGTCCCGGCGCGACGGCCCCTCACCCGCGGCCCGCTCCGGCGAGCGGTAACCCACGAAGGCGGGCGTGGCGAGCGGGTCCGAGAGCCACCCCGTCGACGTGCACGGCTCGCCCTCCATGACCACGCACGCGGCCGACAGGCGGCCGTGCACCGTCCCGCGCGCGTGCAGGCTCTCGACGCGCTTCGCCAGGCGGACGACCCAGCCGACCGCGTCCCTGTCCGGCAACGGACCGGCGCGTGCGATCCTCGCAGCGAGCGTCTCCATACGAGCGCCGCAGCGTAGTGCGGCGAACCGCCGCTGACCACATTGTGGCTCTCTCGCGGCACGCCAGGCGCGGATCGCCCGCGTCTGGCTCTGGAGCGCCCCGGGTCAGCCGCCGATCACGTCGGCCATCGTGTATCGGCCGGGCGGCTTCCCATGCAGGTGCCACGCCGCGCGCAGCGCCCCGCGCGCGAAGAGATCTCGGCTGGTCGCGCGGTGCGTGAGCTCGAGGCGCTCGCCGGGGCCGAGCAGGTGGACGGTGTGGTCGCCGATGACGTCGCCGCCGCGCACGGCGAAGATCCCGAGCTCGTTCGCCTTGCGCGGGCCGACGTTGCCTTCGCGGCCGTGCACGTCGTCGAGCGTCGCGGTCGGCTCGCGGGCCGCGCGCACGGCGTCGGCGAGCCGCACGGCCGTGCCGCTCGGCGCGTCCACCTTGGCGCGGTGGTGCACCTCCACGATCTCGACGTCGTAGCCGGGCCCGAGCCGCCGCGCCGCGCTCGCCGCGATCTCCGCGAGCACGTGGATGCCGATGCTCGTGTTCGGCGACCAGAGGACCGGGACGTGCTGCGCCGTCTCGTCGAGCAGCCGCTCGCACGTGCCGTCGAGGCGCGTCGTGCCGCTGACCACGGCGACCTTGGCGCGCATCGCGAGGTGCAGGAGGCGGGGGAGCGCCTCGGGCCGCGAGAAGTCGATGACCACGTCCGCGCCGAGCAGCCCGGCGCTGGTGTCGTCGCTCATCGCGACGCCGATGGTGCCTGTCCCCGCGAGCTCGCCGACGTCACGGCCGATGCGGGAGGAGCCGCGCGACACGATCGCGCCCACGACCTGGGCTCGCTCGTTCGCCGCGAGCCGGACGATGGCTTGCCCCATCTTGCCGCTCGCGCCGTGGATCGCGACCTTCAGCAGCCCGGCGTCGTCCCCCTGGGCGGCCCCCAGGAGCGCGCTCATCGGCACGCCTCGATGATCTCCGTTCGATTTCACGATGCCTCGCGCCTCGCCTCGAGCCGCCTCATCGCCTCGGCGATCTGCTGCCGGGTCGCCTCTCCGGCCGGCACGAGGGGCAGCCGGACGGCGGCGCTCATGCGGCCCAGAGCGGCGAGCGCGGCCTTCGCGGGGGCGGGGTTCGGCTCGACGAACAGGAGCCCGTGCAGCTCGAGGAGCGCGAGGTGGGCTGCGCGCGCGCCCGCGAGGTCGCCGGCCAGGAACCGCCGGGTCACCGCGCTGGTCTCGCGCGGCAGCACGTTCGACGTGACGCTGATGACGCCCTGCGCGCCGAGCGCCATCATCGCGAGCGTCAGCGCGTCGTCGCCGCTCAGGATCGTGAGCCGGTCGCCGAGGCGCCGCACGAGCTCCTGGCAGCGGAACACGTTGCCCGAGGCGTCCTTGATGGCGACGACGTTCGGCGCGGCGGCGCAGATGCGCTCGGTCGTCTCGGCGGAGAGGTCGACCACCGTCCGCCCCGGGATGTTGTAGAGCACGATCGGCGCCGGGACGGCCCTGGCCACGGCCAGCGTGTGCTCGCGGAGCCCGTCCTGCGAGGGCTTGCTGTAGTACGGCATCACGATCATCACGCCCGCCGCGCCAGCGGCGAGCGCGGCGCGCGAGGCCTCGATCGTCTTCTTCGTGGAGAACGAGCCCGTCCCCGCGATCACCGGCACGCGGCCGCGCGCCGCCTCGACGACGCGCCGGATGACCGCGGTCGTCTCGGCTTCGCTGAGGGTCGGCGACTCGCCCGTGGTCCCGCACGGCACGAGCCCGCTGACGCCGCCCGCGATCTGCGCCTCGACGAGCGCGTCGAGCGCGTCGAAGTCGACGGCTTCGCCATCGGACGTGAATGGCGTGACGAGGGCGGTGAACGTTCCCGACAAGGGGAGCTGCGACATCAGACGACCATGATCGCCACCCCGGGTGCGCGTCAACAGGAGAGGACGGGTTCGCCGCGGACTCCCCGCTCTCCGCCGGTTCCTGCGCGGGGCGAAGCCGAACGGACGCGGCCTTGGGGCGGGCTGGCGGGAGCCCGCGTGGCTTGTACGGCGCGGCCTGGCGGGACCCGCGGGGCCTGCGGGGAGCGGGCCGGACGCTCCAGGGCAGGTCCGCGTCTGCTATCGTCCGCGGTGTAGCGCGTCGCTCCTTCGGGGGATTTGCCCGAGCGCGTCAGGTCCCTGAGAGGCACCGGCCATGGATCTCGCCCAGTACATCAAGAGCATCTCCAGCGCGGCCAATACCATCCTGGAGGGGATGGCGGTCACGTTCTCCCATCTGTTCCGGGAGCCCATCACCGTCCAGTACCCCGACAAGACGGACCGCCCCGTCAGCGAGATGCTCCCCCCGCGGTACCGAGGCTTCCTGGAGGTGCAGATGGACATCTGCACCGGCTGCAAGCGCTGCGAGCGCGCGTGCCCCATCGAGTGCATCGCCATCGATCTGGAGAAGGACCCGGCGACGAAGAAGCAGGCGATGAGCCGCTTCGACATCGACATGGGCAAGTGCATGTACTGCGGCCTGTGCGTCGAGGCGTGCAAGACGGAGTCGACAGGCGCGATCCGCCATACCCGCGAGTTCGAGGGGGCGGCGCCGACGCTCGACCACCTCACGTTCCGCTTCATCCCGGAGGGCCTCGTCCCGCTCTACAAGGCGCCGAAGGACCTCGGCGAGGTGCCCGTCGGCGAGTACGGGCCGCACGCCCGGGAGGCCCGCGAGCGCGCCATGCGCGACAACCCGGCCGCGCTGGAGGAGCTGCGCGCCATCTGGCGCAAGGAGCGCGAGAAGCAGCAAGGCGCCGAGGGCGCAGAGCCCGCGGGCGGGGGGCCGGAGGTGGGGTAGGAGCGGGGGCCGCCCTTGATGGGCGGTGGGCAGCGGTCTAACGTCGCGGCCCTCACCCCATGCCCTCCCTGAGCGCACTCGTCTTCCTCGGGCTTGCCGCGCTGACGCTCGGCTCGGCCGGGCTCGTGGCGTTCTCCAGGAACATCATCCACTCCGCGCTGGCCTTGCTCGGCACGTTCCTCGGCATCGCCGGGCTGTACGTCTCGCTCTCGGCCGATTTCATCGCGGCGACGCAGGTGCTCGTCTATGTCGGCGGCACGCTCGTGCTCATCCTCTTCGCCGTGATGCTCACGAGCCGCATCGCGGAGATGAAGATCTCGAACCCGCGCGGCGGGCCGGCCGTGGCGTTCGGTCTGGTCACGGCGGTGCTGCTCCTGCTCGGCAGGGTGGCGACCCAGACCCCTTGGCCCGCCGAGGCCAAGCCGGCGATGCCGTCCACCGCCAAGCTCGGGCACGCGTTCCTCGGAGAGTACCTGCTCCCGTTCGAGCTCGGCTCGGTCGTGCTGCTCGCCGCGATGATCGGCGCGGTCGTGCTCGCGCGTCGAGCCGTCAGGCGCGCCTGGGAGAGGGAGTAGGCGATGGAGGTCGGTCTCATCCATTACCTCACCGTCGCCGCGGTGCTCTTCGGGCTCGGGCTGTTCACCGTCATGACGCGGAAGAACGCGGTGGGCATCCTCCTCGGCGTCGAGCTCATCCTCAACGCCGCCGCGCTCAACTTCATCGCGTTCGACCACTTCGTCGCCGGCGGCGTGGCTGGCCAGGTGTTCACGGTCTTCATCATCGTCCTCGCGGCGAGCGAGGCGGCGATCGCGCTGGCCATCGTGCTTCAGGTCTACCGCAATCACCGGAGCATCATGGCCGACCAGCTGACATCCCTGAAGCACTGACGCGAGAGCGGTCATCCGTGCGGAAGCGCGGGGTCGGCGTGACGCGCATGACGCGCGTGACGCGCGTGACGCGCGGGATGGGCGCGACGTTCGGACCGGCGGCCGCCGCGTCGCACGCCGCGCGCCGATGCCGATGCCGATCGTCGACCGTCGACCGTCGACCGTCGACCAGGCGATGCGCTCGACGCTCCCGCGCTCTTCCTCTTCACGTGGAGCTCAATCCCAGCGACAAGCAGGAAAAACCTGACCTTGCTAAGGCCCAGCGGGCGACCCACGTTCGAAGGTATGCAGAACCTATCCAAGACGGAGCTGGTGGGGTTCGTGGAGCTCGAGGTCGGTTCGCTTGCTGTGCAGGTGCCGATCCGCGCCGCAGCGGCGGCGACAGAGCTACCGCTCGCATCCTTCGAGGCTGAAGGGGACAATTGCGCCATCCTCGTGCGAGGCGACACGTCCTCGAAGGCGGTCGAGGTCGCGCTGCGAAACGCGGCGCAGGAGGCGGTCAAGCACCTCTCGAAGAAGCTGCTCAACTAGAGCGGAGCGATGGTCCCGCTGGCCCGGCGCATCGCTGCAGGCCAGCGTCTCCGCGATGTTCCGTGAAGTTCCGCGATGTCGGTGCCCCGGGGCACCGGCGGAGCGGCGTGGACAGGTTTCTGCTGGCCGCCCGGCGCTCAGCGCGAGCGGGGCGGCCTTCCGGCCCGCGCCGGAGCCTCGCGTCGCGGGGGAGCCCGCTGCGCTCCGAGGTGAATTTCTCGACGCACGTCGTGCTACGCTGCGCCGCGAAATCGCCCGTGAAGCTCATCATCCAAATCCCTTGCTTGAACGAGCGCGACACGCTCGCCCAGACATTCGCGGACCTGCCGCGGTCGATCGACGGTGTGGACGAGATCGAGGTCCTCATCATCGACGACGGCAGCACGGACGGGACGAGCTCGCTCGCCGAGCAGCTCGGGATCCACCACATCGTCCGCTTCGCCAAGAATCGAGGCCTCGCCGCCGGGTTCATGGCCGGCATCGACGCGTGCCTGCGGCTCGGCGCCGACATCATCGTGAACACCGACGCGGACAACCAGTATCGCGGCGCGGAGATCCCGCAGCTCGTCGCTCCCATCCTCGAAGGCCGGGCCGACCTGGTGATCGGCGATCGGCAGACAGATAGGATCGAGCACTTCTCGCCGCTCAAGAAGGTCTTGCAGCGGTGGGGCTCGCGGCTCATCCGGCGCCTGTCCGCCACGGAGGTGGCCGACTCACCGAGCGGCTTCCGCGCGGTGAGCCGGAAGGCGGCGCTGCAGCTCTTCGTGCACAACCGCTTTACCTACACGCTGGAGACGGTGATCCAGGCAGGCCGCCGCGGCCTCGCCGTCGCGAACGTGAAGATCACGACCAACCCGAAGACGCGCGAGTCGCGGCTCTTCCGTTCGATCCCCGACTACCTGCGCCGCGCCGGTCCCGTCATGTTCCGGGCTTATGCGATGTACCGCCCTGTGCAGCTCGTGGGCTGGGTCGCGACGGTCCTGCTCGTGTTCGGCGTCGCGATCGGCGTCCGGTTCCTCTACTTCTACCTGCGGAATCCGGACTACAGCGGTTATATCCAGTCGCTCATCGTCGGCACGGGCGCCGTTGTGATGGCGTGCATCCTGGTGGCCGTGGCGCTGCTCGCGGAGCTCATCGCGACGAACCGCCGCCTCGTCGAGGAGGTGCTGATGCGCGTGCGCCGGATCGAGACCGAGCTCGCGGAGCGGGAGCCGGCCCTCAGGCTGGAGGGGATCCAGTCCACGGGCGCGAAGCCGTGGCACAACCAGCAGGTGCAACCGGCGCGAGTGAGCGCGAGGTGACGAAGAGCCCGGTCCCCTGGACCGGGCTGCTGGTCGAACAGCGCTCGTAGCCCCGGGCCGGGAGCTCAGCCGTCCGGGTCCTCCAGATCGTCGTCCTCCGGGGGAGCCACAGGGTCGCTCGGCTCCGGCTCGGGCGGCGTGCCCGCGGCCGGGGGCTCGGGCGGCGCGCCCGCGGCCGGGGGCTCGGGCGGCGGCTCCGCGCGGGAAGTGTCGCGCTGCTGCCGCAGGTAGACCGTGTAGTTCTTGAAGCGCTCCGCCGCGAAGAACACGCCGTCCAGCTTCACGTTCCGGCTACCCCGCGCGGCGTTCTTGCCGAGCACCACCGCCTCTGCGGCGTCGAGGAGCGCGGCCTGCGCGTTCGTATCCTTGGGCCACGCCCGCGCGGGCTTGGGCTCCTGGCCCTTGGGCGGCTGGAGCTTGGGGAGGATGTGGAGCGCCTCGACCGGGTAGAGCCCGTCCCTGTAGCCCGGCGCTCCGAGCGCGAGCACCTCATAAGGCAGCTCGTCGGCCGGCGGCGGCTCCTTCGGCATGGTCACGAGCTGAAGGCTGCCGAAGCGGCGCTTCTCGGTCGCATAGCGGTGCACGAGCTCGTTGAACAGCACGGCGGCCTGGAGCGTGTCCGGCGGGCGCTGGTTCGGCGGATACAGGATGTGGGTGATGCCGACGCTCCGGTAATGCGCGTAGAGCTCGGCCGGCCCTCGCACGGGCTCGTAGAAAATGAGCGATTGCCAGGCCTGGATATCGAAGATGATCTCGCGCTCGATACCGAGCGTCGTGCGGTAGTTGCGCGCGAGGATGCGCGCGTCGGGCGGGGTAGCCCCGTTGATCGCTCGGTGATCCTGGCGGAACTTGAACCGCTGCGCGTCGGTCCATCGCTTCTCGTAGGTGGAGCGGATCAGCGAGAGCGCGCTCTCCAGCCGGCGGGGGCCGGAGTAGAAGGGCACATCGCCGCTCCACACGATCTGGAACACCACGAGCGGCACGAGGCCGAGCCGCGCGACGGTCCCGAGCTGCCATGTGCGGACGAGCAGCGCCGCGGCGGCGGCGATCGGCACCGCGAGCATGCCCTGCAGGTACCGGTCCGCGGTGTACGTGTTGCTCCACATCCAGACGCCGGCGAACGTCGCCCAGGCCGCGAGCGCCGGCCTGCGACGGCCGCGGATGACCAGCAGCATCGGCAGGAGCAGCGTGAAGAGCGAGCCCATCGAGGGGACGTAGCGAGTGAACGAGTAGTGCGGGGAGAACGAGAACGTGAAGAAGTTGCCGGCCGCGATGAGCTGCCGCTCGAGCCCCTTCCCCTTGGGCAGATAAGGCGCGTTGGGATACGCCTTCTCCATGAACTCCGCGGAGCGCGCGTGCTGCGGGTACGACCGCGTGAACACGCGCTGGGCCAACGGATAAACCGGGTTGTTATGGTAGATGGTGTTCTTGATCAGGTGCGGCGAGGCCGTGCCGAGCGCCACGCCCGACGCGATGAGCCCCGCCACGAGGACGCGGCGCGCCGAGAGCAGCGGCCGCCTGCGCTTCTTCAGGGCGCGGGAGGCCGCGCGCGCGAGCAGGTACGCGGCGCGCGGAACGACGACCGCCGCCGCCATGGCCAGGTGATAGACCGCCTGGTACTTCACCAGCATCGCGCCCCCGAGCGACGCGCCGAGCAGCACGGCATACCGCCTGTCGAAGCGCTCCGCGAAGCGCATGGACGCGAGCAGGACCGGCGCCGCGAAGAAGCCCAGGAAATGGTCGGCCGAACCGCCGGGGTTCTGGTCCTGGACGAACAGCGACGGGAACAGGAAGAAAGCCGCCCAGAGGCCAGGGACGCGTTCGCCCTGGAGCAGGTACCGCGCCAGCGCCGCGACGCCGACCACCTTCCCGAGGACGAACACGAACTCGAGGTGGAGCGCCATCATCCACCGTTGCTCCACGAGCATCCCGGGGACGCTGAAACCCCACGCGTAGAGCATGCTCCCGAAGTGGGGGAACGAGCGGTTCACGTCGCCGTAGAACGGCACGATGCGGCCGGCGCGCGCATAGTCCTGCCCGATCGGCAGGTGATACCAGGTCGCGTCGAAGCTGATGGAATCCGGGGTCAGCGACAGCAGGTAGAGGAGCACGATGCACATGGCGCCGACGCCCGTGGCCGTGAGCCACAGCCAGCGCATCGTCCCTTTCGGCGTCGTCGAGGCGTCGAGATCGTGCTTCAGCCGCGATAGCCAGCGTGGCAGCTCGAGGAGGCCGCCCGCGAAGAGGGCCGCCGGCATCACGAGCCCGTACCAGGGGCGGATCCAGCCGACCACGCCCGCGAGGTACATGCCGAACACGAAGGCGATGGAGCCGAGCGTCACGCCGAACAGGCCCTCTTCGACCGGCGGCAAGTGCGCGAGGCGGAGCACCCGGCGCAACAGCACGAGGCCGATGCCGAGGCTGGAGAGCAGGAACAGCAGCGAATAGCCCCAGAGCGGCGCGAGCCGCCACAGGAGCCAGTGCTGGACTGGAATGTGCCTGTGGACCACGAGCGCGTAGCCGACGAGGCCCACGAGGCACGCGACGGCCGCGAAGACGTTGCGCAGCAGCCTTTCCCGGGGTGAGCCGGAGGTCAGGGCGGCACAGAAGCGGGCCAGGGGGGAGTCGGAGTTCAGGGCAACACGCAGGCGGGCCAGCATGAGAGGGGGCGCATCCTAGCGAGGCGCGGCGCGTCGGCAAAGCAGCCGCGCGATGAGCAAGCCGCCGACGTCCACGGCGAGCGAGGTGGCGCGCGAGATGAGCGCGGCGCCCAGCGCCGCGGCCGGTCCGACGGCGGGGGCGAGGCCCACGGAGAGCAGCGCCTCGCGCACGCCGATGCCGCCCGGCGTGGCCATCGCGAGGAAGCCGGCGATGGGCGCCAGCACGAACAGGCCCGAGCCGCCGAGCGCCGCGCCCGGCGTCGCGCCGACGGCGAGCGCGGCGCACGCGCCGTGCGCGGCCCAGGTCAGCGAGTACACAGCGTGCACGAGCGGCAATCGCGCCGGCATGAGCGGCCCGCGCCCCTCGGGCGCGAGGAGCTTGCGCACGCGCTCGGGCGCGCGGGTACGATCCACGGTCATGAGCGCGACGAGGACCGCGCCCAGGGCGAGGAGCACGGGCAGCCTCCATGGACCGATGAGCGCGTTCGCGCCCGCGAACTGCTCGCCGCCCGCCGCGAGCAGGCCGAACCCCACCATGGCGCCGACCGCGATGAAGCTGGTGAACTCGATCGCGAAGGACGACCCCACCTCCGCGCTGGTCGTCCCGATGCGCGACGCGCCCAGCATGCGGAACAGCGGTACGCCGACCTTGCCGGGGATGTACCGCGCCGCCTGCGACTCGATGTGCAGCGCGATCGCCGGCCAGCGAGGGATGGGCCGGCCGGTCAGCTCTTCCAGGATGAAGGCCCAGGCGAGCCCCAGCACGACGAGGCCGAGCGCGAGGGGCAGCACCGAGAGCGCCACGAACGCGGGACGGATGTCGATCGGCGCGCCGCTCTCCCACCTGCGAGCGAGGTCCCGCGCGGCGAGCCCGATGAACAGGGCTGCGACGACGACCATGATCGGGCGCAGCGCCGTGCGCACCCTGGCGAGCGGGCCTCCGATCCGCTGCGGCGGGCCGGGCGCGGGCTCGGGCGGATCCGCCGAGATCCTCGGGGGGGCGGGCGGGGCGCCGGTGGGCGGGGTGCTGGGGAGATCGGCGAGCGACGCGGATCTGTCCTTCATGCGGCCCAGCGCTTCGCCACGCAGAAGACCGACAGGCCGAAGCTCGGCCGGTAGCCGCGCGCGATGAGGTCGACCTCGGCACCGAGGACGGCTTCGAGCGCGGAGGAAGCGAGGCCCGACTTCGGCGAGGGCTGCTTCATGCTGGTCTTGCGAGGGCGCAGCTTGCGCGCGGCGCTCCAGACGGCGCGCGAGCCGACCGCGGCAGGGAAGAGGAGCTGGTTGAAGTAGGCACAAGCTTCCACGTGGAGCTCGGCCGGCAGCGCGGCGCGGAAGCTGCCAGCCGTGTACCGGCGAAAATGCTGCAATGCGCGGTCGTGGTCGCTGAACAGCCACGGATACGCGGGCACCGTGGCGACGAAGATTCCGCCGGGGCTCAGGTGGTCATGGATCCACCGGAGAGCGGCGCGGTCGTCCTCGATGTGCTCGATGACATCGAGCGCGCAGATCACGTCATAGCGTCGGTCGAGCTGGAACGGGATGGATGTGCCGTAGAGCGTCCTCGCCGCGCCGGCCTTCGCGATGGCCTCCTGTCCGAGAGGGCTCACCTCGTTGGCGTCGACGGCCCCGAACTCCGCGAGGACACTCAGGTTCTGGCCGACCCCGGCGCCGACCTCCAGCAGCTCGAGCGGCCGCCGTTCCGGGCCGAACTCGCGCACCAGATGCGCCAGCAGCCGGGCCCTCCCCTTCCTCAACCAGTCGCCGGATTCTTCGGAGTATTGCTGATAGGCAGTCGTTTCCACGCTTCACTCTGCATGCGGGGCTGGATCGCCCTGGGGCGATCCGGTCGGGGGCGGCGACTCTGCTGGTGAGGTCGGTTCCGCCTCGGCCGGCTCCGGGGGGGTCGGGATCTCGATCGTCAGGTCGTCCACCTTGCCCGGCTCTTTCCGCGACTTCTTCGGCGGTGGCGGCGGCGGGCGCCGCTTCCGCGGCGGCGTCGTCGTGACGGCCCTCGCCGACGGCTGCGCGGACGTGGCCGTGGCCGCCTCCACGGCCTTCGCCGTGACGGTCGGCTGGGGCGCGGGCTCCTGCGGCGGTGCGGGCTCTGCCGTGAGGGCGGGCGGCGGCGGGGCCTCGCTCTCGGCCGCCGGCGTGCTCTGCGGCAGGCGCTGCGAGCGGACGACCATCTGCCACGCGGCGACGCCGGCCAGGGCCACCAGCGCGAGGGCTGCCAAGCCGGCGCGTCGGCGCCGACGTGAGCCGGGGTCGAACTCCGGAAGCACGCTCTCGCGCGCCTCGTGCGCCACCCCGCTCACGCTGGACCCCTTCATCCATTGGTCCGGCGACTGGCCGGAGGGCAACGCGCGAGCCCGAGGGGCGAGCGGCGGATCGAGCGGGGGCGGCTCGCGCAGCGAGGCGGGGGGTGCGGCAGCCGTGACCGCCCCGACGACCGCTCGCCTGACGTTGTCGCGGAGCCTCTCCGACGACGGGTCCTGGCTCGGCGGGGCCTCGCGCTCGGGGGCGATCGCGTGCGGATCGGCCTGTTGCGGCGAGAGCACGTGTGGCGTTTGCGAGGAGAGCGGCGGCTCGGCCGTGGCGTCTGGCGCGACGGGTACGCCGCTCTGGGGCGCAGCCATCGCGGGCTCGGCCGGCGCCTGGGCCGCGGGCTCGGCCGGCGCCTGGGCCGCGGGCTCGGCCGGCGCCTGGGCTGCGGGCTCGGCCGGTGCCTGGGCTGCGGGCTCGGCCGGCGCCTGGGCTGCGGGCTCGGCCGGCGCCTGGGCTGCGGCCGCGGGCTCGGCCGGCGTTGCGTTTGCGCGCGGAGCGAGCGCCGCGGATGCGGCCGGCGCCGTCCAGGGCTCGTCCACGTCGGTGTCGATCGCGTCCTCTTCGAACTCGTCGATGTCGACGTCGACGAGCGAGGACGCGCTGTCGGCAGCCTTCCGGAACGTGTCGCTGGGCGCCGGCGCCGGTGCAGGCGCGTCTGGTTGGGCGTCCACGCCGTCTGTCGTCGCGGACGATGCACCGCTCGGCTGCGCGGAGACCGGTGTCCCGGCGGCGACCGGTGTTCCGGCAGCGACCGGTGTCCCCGTGGCGACCGGTGTTCCGGCAGCGACCGGTGTCCCGGCGGCGACCGGTGTCCCGGTGGCGACCGGTGTCCCGGCAGCGACCGGCGTCCCGGTGGCGACCAGCGTCTCGGCAGCGACCGGCGGCTTCTGCGATGCGCTGTCGCTGTGCTGCGGCGGCGCCGGAGGTCGATCGCCAGGCCGAGCCGAGAGCGGCGGCCGTTCGCCGAGCTCGGACGAGCCCGGTGATTGCTCGCTGATCTGCGCCAGCGACGGTGTCTGAGGCCGCGCCGTGGGCCGAGGCGGCGCCGGAGGTCGCTCGGTGGCCCGCGGCGGTGCGAGAGGCCGCTCGCCGATCCGAGAAGACAGCGGCGGGCGCTCGCTGAGCGGAGGCCGCTCGGTGAGCCGCGGCGGCGTCTGCGGCCGCTCGCTTGGCACCGCAGGGATCCTCGCGCTCGGCCTGGCCGACGGCGGAGCGGCCGCCATGTCCGCCGGCGGCTCGCCCGATCCTCGCTCGGGCGATCGCGTCGAGGCGGCGCCCGTGGGGTCGGCCACCCGGGGGAGCGGCGGCGCCTTCGGGATCACCGAGCCTGTCGCCGGCCGCGGCGGGGCCGCCGGCGGGCGCGTGGGCGAAGCCCGGGGCGGCAGCGGCGGCGGCTGCGGCGACTGCGGCGATCTCATGCTGCTCGGGGCCTCGGTCGACAGGTCGGCGGTGCGGGCGAGCGACTCCGCGAGATCGCGCGCGCTGCTGAAGCGCCGCGACGGATCGCGGTCGCAGGCGCGCGCGAACCACCCGTCGAAGCTCGGCGGCAGCTCCGGGTTCACCCTCGACGGGACCGGGATCTCGCCGAGCGAGATCTTGATCAGCAGGTCGCCGACCCCCTCGCTGTCGAACGGAAGCTCGCCCGTCACGCACTGGTAAGCGATCACGCCGAGCGCCCAGAGATCCGCGCGGTAGTCGACCTCCCGGAGCCCCTTCACCTGCTCCGGGCTCATGTAGTGCGGCGTGCCCATGAGCGTGCCGACGCTGGTGCGCTGGGCGACCCGCTTCCCCTGCCCCTTCACCTTGGCGATGCCGAAGTCGAGGATCTTGACGATCTCGTCGTCCTCGTTCGCGCAGAGGAAAAAATTCTCCGGCTTGAGGTCGCGGTGCACGATGCCGGCCCCGTGCGCGCGGGTGAGCGCGCGCGCGACCTGCGTCACGATCTTCGACGTCTCCTGGAGCGAGAGGCGGCGCCGGCGCGCGAGCCGATCGAAGAGGTCCTCGCCCTCGAGCAGCTCCATCACGATGAACGGCTGCTCCCCGTCGATGCCGTGATCGATGATCTGCACGACGTGCGCGCTGCGCAGCTGCGCGGCGGCCGTCGCCTCGCGGCGGAACCGCTCGCGCGCGTCCTCCTGCTTCGCGAGCTCCGGATCGATGAGCTTGACCGCGACATGGGTGCCGAGCGCCAGGTGCTCGGCGACCCACACCGCCGCTTGCGCGCCCTGCCCCACGGGTCGGATGAGGCGGTAGCGCTCGCTCAGCACCTGACCAGCTGCAATAGACACGGCGGCAAAAGCCTACGTCGAGGACAACATCCGTGTCGAGTTCATGCGTGCCACCTCAGATGCCCTGCGGAACGGTTTCCTTCATCAGCTCGCGCCATTCGTCGTGGGTGAGCTCTGGATAAATGTAGTCGCCCTCGAAATTTGTATGGTGCAGGAGCAACCGGGCGACATCGACGATGGCCCGCGCGACGTCGCCGCCCTGCGCAACGCCCGCCAGGGCGTCGGTCGCTTCACGCACGGCGGCGTGCTGCTTCAGCGCCACCTGGACCTCCTCGGCGAGCCCGCGCGCCTGAAAATGCGGGAATATGGCGGTCTCTTCGTAGCGCATGTGCCGCTCCATCGGCCCACGCAGGAACGCGAGCAGGCTCGCGCGCTCTGCGCGCGCCTCGTCCGCGGAGCGCTGCGCCAGCTCGATCAGCTTCTTCGCCGTGTCGCGAGCGAGCTCTTCCTCCTGGAAGAGCTCGCTCACCATCCGGTCCAGTTCCATGAGGTGCGGGCCGTCGTAGTCCAGATCCCGTGGAGGGTCGAGCGGGGCGCGGCGCGATCCCGCGGCGGAGCAGGTCGACTGCGTCGTGCGCGTCAGTCGTGCGCGCGGGCACGGACGATCGCGGCGAGCCGGCCGACGACGCCGCTCGCGACCATGGCGAGCACCTGCTTCTCGAGCGCCTGTCGCTCGCTCGGCCTGCCGCCGAACGAGATGTGCGAGCGGGCGGTGGGGCCGCCGACGACGCGGCCGACGACGGTGCAGCTCACGCGGTGGACGTCGCCGCGCGTGGACGAGGTGAACTCGACGACACGCGCGCTCAGCACGACCGATTTCGCCTTGCCGAAGTCCGCCTTCTTCGCGGCGCTGGAGAGCATGCCGCGCAGCGCGCGGGCCCGCTGCGCCTGGCCCTCGCCCGCGGGGACGTCGACGCTCTTCCATTCGACCTTGGTGTCGCGGGCGAAGGTCGATGCTGGCGAGGCCGTGAGCGTGGTCAGGGCCATCACCGCCGAGAGCAGCCATCGTGACGCGCGGCGCATGCGAGCAGGGTAGGGGGCCGCGGGCTCGCCGGCCAAGTTCGCGCACGGCGCGCGGGTGCGGCGCGCGCGGCGCGGCCGCACCCGCGCGTGATCGCCGCGCTCGCGCCGCGATCGGGCCCGCGCTATGCCGTGGCCGGGAAGCGAGGTTCGATGGAGCGCAGCTCGCCGGGGGGAGATCGACGGGATCGACGAGGACGAGATCGACGCGCGCGCGCCCGCGCGCTCCGCGGGGGCGGGTGGCTCGTTGCGCTGCTCGCGATCGCCGCCGCGCCCGCGGCGGGCAACGCACAGTCGCCGCGTCCGGGAGGCGCGACGGCGGGCAGCGCGCCGGCGCCGCGAGTCGGGGGCGCGAAGGCGGGCGCGGGCGCTCCCGCGGCGGGCAGCGCGCCGGCGCCGCGAGCCGGGGGCGCGAAGGCGGGCGCGGGCGCTCCCGCGGCGGGCAGCGCGCCGGCGTCCGAGAAGCGGTCGCCCATCGTGCTGCCGCGGCGGTGGACCGCCGCGACGCCCGACGAGATGCTCGGCGCGGCGCTGGCCCGGGCGCGGCGGGGCGGCGACGACGCGTTCGCCGGGCTCGTGATCGCGGCGTCGCTCGCGGACCGCGCCGCGCAGGGCCGCGCCCGGGAAGGCCTCGCGCAGATCGGGGCGTCCTCCTCGCCGCTCGCCGATGAGGCGCGCTGGCTCGCCGCCTCGCTCGCCCCGGAGCCGCCGGCGGCGACCTGGCCGGGCGCGCGCGCCGTCTCGTACGACGCGCCACCGGACCCGTCCGGGCTCGTCAAGGCGTTCGCCGTCCTCGGCCCGTTCCAGGACAACTCGGGCGGCGGGCTCGCGCTCCGCGAGGGGCCCGAGGCCGAAGGCCAGCGCTTCTCGGACATGAGCGCCCGCTACGCCTGGGGGGTGTACGACGTCGCGTGGCGCAGGGTGCTGCCCGCCGCGTCGACGGCGCGCGGCGTGCCGCTCGATCTTTACATCCATCCGCGCACCGAGACCTGCACGTACCTCGCCTCGCGCGTGACCGTCCCGGCCGCGCTCGATCGCAAGCCGATGCTCGCCCACGTCGCCGCGACCGGCGCCGTGCGGCTCCTGTGGGACGGCGCCGACGTCGCCGCGAGCGAGGCGGCGCACGAGCGCCTCGTGCTCGACCGCATCGCCGCGCGCATCGAGGCGCCCGCCGGCGATCACCTGCTCGCCCTCAAGGTGTGCACCGGGGCCATCGCCGACGAGGGGCGCGTCCGCGTGCGCTTCACCGACGAGGACCGCCGGCCCGTGGCGCTCGCGACCTCGTCGAACCTCACGCCGCTCAAGCCGCCGCCGGCCCCGCCCCCGGGCGCGCGCGCCGCGACCGCCGTCGCGACGGCGCTCGACAGGGCGCTCGACGCGGGCGCGTCGCAGTCGCTCGATCAGACCCTCACGGCCGTCGTGGCGCGCACGCTCGGGGGCGCCGACGACCAGCGGTCGCCCCGCGCGCCCGGGCTGCTCGACCGCGTGACGCGGTCGCCCGGGATCTCCGCCGACGCGCTCGCGCTGGCGGGGTGGGTGTCGCCCTTCGGCGCGAACCGCAGCGGCTGGCTCGAGGCCGCGCGCGCCCGGGGCCTCGCCGAGAAGGACCGGGCCACCGCGGCGTTCGCGCAGCGCCGGCTGGTCGCCGCCCACCTCGCCTCGGAGCGGGTCGACTGGGCCGCGGCCGCGCTGCGCGAGGAGCCGCTGCGCTCGGCGCGCGATCCCGAGGCGCGCGTCCTCAGGGCGCTCGTCAAGAAGAAGCTCGCGACGGCGGGGCTCACGCGGGCCGGGCTCGAGGAGCTGCTCGCGGTCGAGCGCGAGCAGAAGGACCGGACGCCGGTCGTCGTCTGGCAGGAGATCGCGGCCGCGGCCCGGCTGGACCCGGCGCTCGAGCTGCGGGCCGCGCGCAGGCTCGCCGAGATCGCGCCCGAGTCGCGGGGCGCGCCCTACGTGCTCGCGTTCGAGCCCGACGGCGGCGCCGCGCTGGAGGTGGCGGCCGCCGGGGCGCTCGCGCAGCAGACGTCGGCCGAGGACGTCATCCGGATCGGCCGCGCGCTCCACGACGCGGGCCGCGTCGCGTGGGCGCGCGAGGTGCTGTCGTACGCGACGCAGGTCGCGCCGAACCAGCCGGCCGCGTTCCAGGCGCTCGCCGCGGTGCGAGAGGGTGGCGCGGGCGGCGCGGGCGCGCGGCCGACGGCCGCCGCGTCGCGCGTTGCCACGTCCGCGCTCGCGCGGGCGCGCGACCTCACGCCCGGCGATCCGTACCTCAAGGCCGAGCTCGCGCTCCGCCTCGGCGAGGGCTCGGCCGGCGCGCCGGGCCGGCAGCGCATGCGCGACGAGCAGCACCTCGTCGCGCCCGGCGTCTTCCTCGCGCGCGGGCGGCAGACCCCGGCGAAGAAGGGGGAGGTGGCCGACCGGCAGCTCCACTGGGTGCGCGTCGTGACGTACCACCCGGACAAGCGCGTCTCGCAGCTCATGCACTACGCGCGCGAGATCGTCATCGAGCCGCGCACCGATCAGGATCTCTACGAGCGCGACATCCCCGCCGAGGGGGAGGACACGGAGCTCCTGCTCGCGCGGGTCCACCGCAAGGACGGCACGGTGGCGCAGCCGGACGAGCAGGGCGCGGGCGGGCAGAAGCCGTTCGTGCGCTGGCCCGAGCTCAAGGCGGGGGACGTGGTGGAGGTCGCGGTGCGCTCGTGGACCCGGGGCCCCGTCGGCCGCCGTGGCGACGCGCCGTTCTACTTCATCGACTACGTCGGCTCGACCGACACGCGGCCGATCCTCTACAACGAGGTCGTCGTCGACTCGCCGGCGAGCGACCCCCTGGCGATCGACGTGCTGAACGGCAAGGCCGAGCGGGTGCTCAGGTCCGAGAAGGACGGCCGCCAGGTGACGCGGTACATCTGGGACGACCCGCCCGAGGTGCCCGAGGAGCCGCTCGCCCCGCACCTCGCGGAGGTGCTGCCGGTCGTCGTGGGCTCGACGTTCCACGGTTGGCACGACTTCCGGGAGTGGTACCGGGGCGCGGTCGCCGGCTTCATGGAGCCCGACGATCAGGTCCGCCGGCTCGCCGCGGAGCTCACCAAGGGCAAGGCCACGCGCGAGGCAAAGCTGCGGGCGCTCTTCGATTTCGTGGCGGACGACATCCGGTACGTGAACTTCGTGTCGGGCGAGTGGTGGCTGCCGAACCGCCCCCAGGAGCTCCTGGCGCGGCGCCAGGGCGACTGCGACGACAAGGCGATGCTGCTCATCACGCTGCTCAAGTCGATCGGCATCGAGGCGACGGAGGTGCTGGTGCAGACGCGCTACACGGGCCAGCCCTCGCTGCTCCGGAGCGAGGTGGCGGCGATCCCGGTGTTCGATCACGGCATCGCCTACCTCCCGGGCGCGGGCGGCGCGCCGGGCCTGTGGCTCGACGCGACGAGCCCGCAGAGCCGCCTTGGGCCGCTGCCGGCGATGGACGCGCGCACGCTGGCGCTGTTCGTCGACGAGGGGCCGCCGAAGATCGTGGAGACGCCGGCGAGCTCGCCCGCCGATCACGGCGTCGACGCCGAGTGGACGATCGCGCTGCTCCCCTCCGGCGCGGGCGAGCTCGCGGCGAAGGAGCGGCACATCGGCGACGCGGCGTTCGAGCTCCGGTCGAACCTGGCGGAGGCCGACGCGCGCGCGCAGTGGGTCGAGCAGTACCTCGCGTACGGCTGGTTCCCGACGGTCGACGTGAAGCCCAAGGTCGCGTTCCAGGCCGATCTCCCGCACGGGGCGGCGACGCTCGAGTACGAGGCGCGCTCCGAGGGGCTCGCCCGCCGCGAGGGCGCCGAGCTCTCCGTGCCGCTCTCGGGCGCGTCCACGATGACGTCGCAGCTCGCGCCGCTCGTGAAGCGCACGCTGCCGGTGGTCCTGCCGCCGAGCTTCGCGCCGCGGCACCACAGCCGGACGATCACGATCACCGCCCCGCCCGGGTACGCGTTCGCCGAGCTCCCGCCGGGCGGCGACGAGAACGGCGGCGCGTTCGGGCGGGCGACGATCTCCTTCGCGAAGGTGCCCGGCAAGAACGCCGTGGTGGTGAAGGAGCGCGTGATCCTCGATCAGTCGACCATCCCGGTGGCGCAGTACGCCGCCTGGCGCGGCTGGCTGCAGCGGGTCGACGGGCTCCTGCACCGGATGGTGCGGCTCACGCCTGTCGCGCCCGCGACCAAGCAGGCGCGCAGCGCGCTGGGCACCGAGGCGGGCGGCGGCGCCAACGCGACGCCGCAGGCGCGCGGCGCGATCCGCTGACGAGCGGCTTCGCCCCTCGCGCTGGCGGCGCGTAAGGCTCTTGCTCGCCCGCTCGCGGCGGCGATCCCGGAGCGCCGCGTCCACCCGCCGGCCACGCGCGCCATCGCGGTTGGTACCGTTCTGGCTAGCCGCGCCCTGGCGTACGCACGCACAACCCCGAATGCGTTGCCCAGGGGAGGGACTCGCCATGTCGCTCGAAGAGTACCGACGCCCGCGAATGATCGTTCTTAGCCCGCGCTCGACCGCTTATGACGCCGTGAGGGCGATGATGGACAACCACGTCGGCGCGGTCCTGGTCCACGACGGCCAGCGCCTCGCCGGCATCGTGACCGACCGCGATATCGCGCTGGAGATCGTGGCAGGCGACCTCGACGCGCGCAGCACGATGCTGCGCGACATCATGTCCGACGAGATCGCGACGCTCGAGCTCGACGCGTCGATCGACGACGCCGTGCGCACCATGCGCGATCATGCGTGTCGGCGCGTGCCGGTGACCGAGCAAGGGCGGCCCGTCGGCCTCGTGACCCTCGACGATCTGCTCGCCGATGGGATCATCGACGCGGAGGCCGCCGGCTCCGTCGTGAAGGCGCAGCTCGAGGTGGCCGCCCGCTTCAAGCCGGAAGGCGCGCTGCACCCCGAGGGGACCGCGCGCCCGGAGCGCTCGCACGGCCGCGTGCGCGCCCTCACCCGGCGCAAGGCGCGCGCTGACAGCGCTTATGGCCGGCTGATCCACGCCGTCGAGCGCCACAGCGGCCTCCAGCAGCGCGACCGCGCCGAGCTCGCGCTCCAGATCGTCCTCGGCTGCCTCTGCCGCAGGGTGACGCCCCAGGAGGCGCGGCACCTCGTCGCGCAGCTGCCCTCGAAGCTCCACCCGTCGCTCGAGCCGTTCCTCGACGGGCCGGACAAGCGCATCACGACGGCGACCATCGAGGCCGACGTCGCGCGCGAGCTGCGCATGGACCGCGAGGCCGCCGGCTTCGTGCTGCAGGCGATCTGCGAGGCCGTCGCGGACAGCGTGTCCGCGGGGGAGATCGAGGGGTTCCGAGGTCAGCTCCCGCTCGACATGAAGGACCTGTTCCCGCCGACCCCGCTCCGCCGGGCCATCTGAGCGGGGATCGGCCCGGCGCGACGAGGCCGCGCGCCGCGCTCCACCTACGCTTGCGGCCAGACCACGCCGCGGGCGCGCAGATCGGCGACCGTGTCCGCGAGGGTCTCGAGCGGGTCGCGCGGCGTCCAGCCGAGCTCGCGCCGGGCCTTGGTCGCGTCGAGATACCAGAAGTGCTGGCCCATCTCGGCCGACACCGGATCGACCGGCAGATCGAACGGCAGCCGCTTCCGCGCCTGCTCGATGAGGTGCGCGCCCGCCTTCGCGAGCGCGATGCTCCGCGGCAGCCGCAGGGCGGGGGCCGGGACGCCCGAGATGCGCGCGAGGCGGCGGAAGAAGACCTCCAGGCTCATGTTGGCGGCGCCGAGCAGGTAGCGCTCGCCCGGGCGGCCCTTGTCCATCGCCAGCGCCATGCCCTGGGCCGCGTCGCGGGCGTCGACGAAGGAGAGGCCGCCCGCGGGGGTGAAGGGGAGCCGGCGCTCGAGGAAGCTCACGATGTCCCCGGTCGAGGCGCCGTGGACGTCGCCCGGGCCGAGCAGGATGCTCGGGTTGACGGCGAGGACCTCGAAGCCGGGCCCGCTGCGATCGAACGCCGCGCGCTCGGCGTACAGCTTCGAGCGGTAGTAGGGCCAGCCGGCGATGAGGTCGATCGGCGTCGCCGCCGTCTCGTCGCGGACGTCGTTCGGATCCTTGCTGACCGCGACGACGCCGCTCGTGCTCGCGATCACCGCGCGCTTCACCCCCGCGTCCCGGCAGGCGTCGAGGGTGATCTTGGTCCCCTCGACGTGCGTCCGGTAGAGCGCCTCGGCGTCCTCGCGCCGCCGCGAGACGCGCCCGGCGCAGTGGAACACCCCGTCGCAGCCCTCGGCGGCGCCGCGCACCGACGCCGCGTCGAGGATGTCTCCGCGGCGAAGCTCCACGCCCTGCGCGGCGAGCGCGGGCGCCTCGGCTCGGCAGAGCGCCACCACGTCATGGCCACCCCCACGGAGCGCCGTGACGAGGTGCGATCCCAGGAAGCCGGTCGCGCCGGTGACGAGATAGCGGCTCATGCGAGGTCGAAAACCTTCTGGAAGGTCTGCAGGAGGGAGATGTCGTTCGATTTCACGAGGCCCGTCATGAACTCCATCGGGCTCGGTGTGTAGGCCTCGCGGACGATCTTGGTGAATATCTCGGGCGTGGTCTTGAGGACACAGTCCGCTTGCTGGCTTGGCTTACCGATCCGCGCCTCGCAGCTGGCCGGGTCGATCCGCAGCGTCCACTTCGCCTCGTCCTCCGTGCCGAGCGTCACGTAGTAGGTGATCGGCTGGGTGACCCGCCCCGCCACGTATTTCGACTCGAGCTCGCGGAACAGGAGCGTGAGCGGGTGCTCCTTGGTGGTGGTGGCGGCCTGATCGATGCTCTCGACCCGGCTCAGATCGAGGGCGCCGCCGTCCTTGAGCTTGATGACGGCGAGCTGCGTGAGCTCCGCGACCTTGCGGCAGGCCACCGCGTACTTCATCCCGGCGGTGAGCCGCCGGAGGTCGCCGATCGCGAGCGGCGGCCCGATGCGCGCGACGAGGTCGCGGCGGATCGGGACGGTGCGCCCCTTGGGGAGCGCCTCGAAGGTGCCGCCCAGGTAGAGGGGCAGGATGTCGACGTTGTGCGTGAGCGCGAGGTGCCCGATCGCCGGCTTGAACTCGAGGATGCCGCCGTCGGGGCTGCGCGTGCCCTCCGGGAAGAGGAGCACGGTCCGCCCGCGATCCAGGATGTCGCCGGTCTGGCGCAGCGCCGTGCGGAGGCCGCCCTTGCGGTCGAAGGGCGCGAGGTTCGTGAGGTTCTCGAAGTAGGCGCGCCGCCAGCGGTTGCCCTCGAAGAAGTAGTCCTGCGCGGCCAGCGACACGAGGCCGTCCCCGTAGCTGCCCAGCGCGAACTTCACGAGGCCCATGTCGAGGTGGCTCGCGTGGTTCGAGACGACGATCGTGTTGCGGTTGTGCGGGATGAACGCGCGCCCGTAGACCTTCGGGCGCATGACGTTCCCGTAGAAGCCGGACTGGACCTTGTTCATCCAGTGCTTGGCGAAGTCGGCCACCGGGCGGGGGATGTGGATCGGCTCGTCACCCACGCCGTGCGCGTTCGGCTCTGCGGTCGCCGCGCCGGCGTCCTGCGCGACGGCCGCCGTGCCCGCGCCGGTCGCGGCGGCCTCGGCGGCGAGGCGCGTGACGATCGCCTTCACCTCGGAGCGCTTCACCTGACCGGACGCGGTGCGGGGCAGGTCGGCGTCGTCGAGGTGGACGGCCATGGGGTGGCACGGCTTGGGCAGCGCCTGGATCGCCGTCCGGAGCGCGTCGAGCGCGCGCTCGTGCTGCTTGGCCCGCGCGAGCGCCTCGTCGTCCTCGCCGTCCTTCGCGCCCGGCGCCGTGGGGACGGCGAGGCAGGCGACCTGCTCGCCGCCGCGGCCGTTGTCGATCCCGACGATGGCGAGCTCCTTGACGTGCTCGACCTTGCCGAGCATTCGCTCGATGTCGGCCGGGTACAGGTTCTCGCCCTTCGCCGCGCTGATGACCTCGCTTTGCCGGCCGACGAGGACGAGCCGCCCTTGCTTGTCGAGCTTGCCGAGATCGCCGGTCCGGAGCCACCCGTCCGCGTCGAGCGCCGCCTGGGTCGCCTCCGGATCGTCGGCGTAGCCCTTCATGACGTTGGGGCCGCGCGCGAGCACCTCGCCGACGCCGTTCGCGTCCGGGTTCGCGATCTTGATCTTCACCCCGGGGATCGGCTTGCCGACGTTCCCCGGGCTCGCCGCCGGCGAGGGCTTGGTGACGGTCAGGAGCGGCGCCGCCTCGGTCAGGCCGTAGCCCTCGGCGAGCGGCAGCCCGAGCCCCTTGAACACGGCGGCCGTGTCCCTGGGGAGCGCCGCGCCGCCCGAGATGAGGAAGCGGACGTTGCCGCCGAGCGCGTCGTGGACGCTGCCGAAGAACAGGCGCCCAGCGTTCAGGCCCAGGCTCTTGCCGAGCATGCGGTTCAGCTCCATGGCCCAGCTGAACGCGGTGGCCGCGGCGGGCCCTTGCTCCTTCACCCTCGCGACGATCTGGCGCTCCAGCATCTGCCAGAGCGCGGGCACGCCGACCATCGCCGTGACGCGCGCCTTCTTCAGCCCGTCGCTCACCCGATCGGCCGAGACCTCGTCGAGGTAGATGATCCGCGCGCCCTGCGACAGCGGCAGGAGCAGGCCGCAGGTGACCTCGAAGGTCTGGTGGAGCGGCAGCACGCTGAGCACGCGGTCGCTCGCCTTGAGCGGGAACAGCGGCGCCAGCGAGGCCAGCAGCGCCGTGAAGTTGCCGTGCGTGAGCAGCACGCCCTTCGGCTCCCCGGTCGTGCCGCTCGTGTAGACGACGCTCGCGACGTCCTGGCTGCCCACGCGCACGTCCGGGGGCGCGAGCCCGTCGCCGGACGCCGGGCCCAGGTCGGGCACCTGGCCCTCGGCGAACCCGACCATGTCGAAGGCGACAAGGTTCGGCAGCGCCGCGCGCACGTCGGCGCCGAGCTTCTCCGCCACGACGCTGTCCCAGAGGACGACCTTCGCCGTCGACGAGCGGAGGACGTCCGCGAACGCCTTCGCGTCGAGCCCGGGATCGATCGGGACGGCGACGGCGCCTGCGCGGAGGATGCCGAAGTAGGCGACGGGCCACGCCGGCTGGTTCGCGCCGGAGAGCGCCACGCGATCGCCGCGGCGGACGCCGAGCGCGGCGAGGCGCGCGGCGGTCATGCAGGCCGCGTCGCGGAGCTCGCGGTAGCTCGTGCGCGAGAGCCCGTCCTGCTCGAACCGCTGCACCGAGAGCGCGTGATCGAAGCGCTCCGCGACCTCATCGAGCAGGTCGACCAGGCTGTCGTAGGGCCGGAGCGGCTTGATCTCCCGGCGGAGCATCTCTTCCATGAGCGGGAAGGCCCACTTCTCCAGGCCGGGGAGGTGGACGTTCCAGATGTAGTCACGCCAGTCGATCTTCTCGGGCGCCCAGACGAAGCGCGCCCGCTCCTCGGGGGGCATGCGGGCCATCGCCGCGCGCGTGTTGGCGCAGGAGTAGACCCAGTCGCCCTCCGCGACGAACGGCATGAAGACCTCGAGGAGCGCGGCCGTCTTCTGCTCGGTCCTGGCGGCGTTCTCCAGCGCGGCCGCCGCCGGCTTGAGGAGGGCCGCGGCGGGGCCGACGCTCGCCGTCTTGAGCAGGCCGCCCAGGCCGCGGAGGGCGCCCTCGATGGCGCGCGCGCCGTGCGCGCCGTACTGCTGCCGGGTCAGCCCGCGCGGCTCGAAGCGGGACGACACGACGTCGAAGAGCGAGGTCTTCTTCCCCTCGAACACCTGCCGCCGCTTGTAGAGCCCGGCGAGCTCCAGGTAGCGCGTCACGCGGCAGCCGTTCGTGTCGGTCGATCCGTACTGGTACACCGCGGGCGCGCGGCCCTCGATGAGCTCGCAGAGCGAGGCGATCATGCCGCTCGCGGTCATGTCGACCGGGATGAGGTCGAGCCGCACGTCGTGGTCGCCCGGGAACTGCACCTGCCCCTTCGAGGCGAGGTAGAGGTACGGCGCCGAGGTGTTGATCCCCTCGTTCCAGCCGGTGAACGGGAACTCGACCGCGGTCTCCACGACGGCGGGGCGGACGATGGTGAAGGGCAGCCCGGAGCTCGCGAGGACCTGCTCGCCGATGCTCTTCGTGTAGGTGTAGATGTTGGTCCACCCCCAGAAGAGCGCGCGCTCCTTGCCGGCCTCGATGAGCCGGTCCTTGATGAACTTGCGCTTCACCCTGGCGAGCTCGTTCTCGAGCGCGCTGCCCCGGCACGGCTCGCTGCGCGCGGCCAGGTTGGCCTTGGCCTCGTCGAGGAAGGCGCTCTGCCGGAAGGCGTCCTCGCATCGCTGGCGCGCCTGCTGCACGAGGTCGAGGCACTCGCTGATCTCGCGCTGCGGATCCCAGTGCGACCGATCGAGCGTCCGCTTCGGGCAGGCGGCGCCGAACCACGTCTCGCCCGCGGCGCGGGGGAAGGGGATCTCGGCCGGGTGGTTCTCCTCGATGAGCCCGGAGCGGTAGCCCGCGACGAAGCAGGTGCTCGTGTGCATCACCTTGGCCCCGAGGGTCCGCGCGAGCTCGACGAGGTTGCTGATGCCGAACGCGTTGACCTCGAGCGCCTCGTCGAGCGGGGGGTTGAAGTCGACGACGCCGGCCACGTTCACGACCGCGGCGATGTTGCCCGTGAGCTCCCCGACGCGGTCGCCCAGCCCGAGCAGCGGCTGGCCGACGTTGCCGTTCATGGGCGTGATCTTCTGCCGCAGGTACTCCTCGAAGGCCGGCCCGGGGTACTGCTCGCGGATCGGGTCGAAGACCGGCGAGGTCACGATCTGCGACCAGAAGCGCTCCTCCGGCGACTGGTTCTCCTTGGCCCGGACGAGCAGGTAGATGTGGGCGATCTCCGGGAACCTCGCGAGCAGCATGGCCAGCCAGACCTTGCCGAGGAAGCCGGTCCCTCCGACCACCACGAGCCGCTTGCCCGAGAGCACATGCGACGGCACCAGCGGCGGGGCCGCCGCGGTTTGCTCGCCCTTGGCCGCACCCGGCGACCCCGGCACTGCCTCTCCGGCGCCGGCCCCGTTCGTAACACCCATATGGCTCATCGAGACTCCAGGAAGGCCGCTCAATTCGCGCCTGGGCAGGAACGCGTCAAGGGTGAGGTGCCGCGAACCGGGGTTCGCGCCCTCCCGGCATACGGTTTGCTCGATTTGCTCGCGAAATCGGGGTCATCGCCGAGGACGGACGAGGTGGCTCGGGCGTTGCTCTCCTACGTGGAAGCGCGTGCGAGCGCGTCGGAGCGCGTGGGGGCGCGCGGATGGCGGGGGCCGTGGCAGATCCGGTGGGCTCGGGGCAATGCCTTGCCGGCGGCGGGGAATCGCCCCAAGCAGTGCGGCCCATGATCTTCGGCGCGCACGAGTCCGTGGCTGGCGGCCTTCACCGCGCGATCGCGCTGGCGGGGGAGGACCGCTGCGAGGCGGTGCAGATCTTCACCAAGGTCTCGGGCCAGTGGCGGGAGCCGGCGCTGAGCGCGGAGCAGATCGCCGCGTTTCGCGCCGCGCGCGCGGCCTGGGCCGGCGCGGGCGCGGGTCGAACGCTCGCCCACGCGAGCTACCTCATCAACCTGTGCGCTGACGACGCCGCGATCCTCGAGCGCTCGCGGGAAGCGCTGTTCCAGGAGCTCGCGCGGTGCGACGCGCTCGGGATCGACTTCGTCGTGTTCCATCCGGGCGCGCACCGCGGCCTCGGCGAGGAGGTCGGCCTCGACCGCATCGGCGAGAGCCTGTCGATCGTGCTCTCTCGCGGGAAGGGGCTCCGCGCGCAGCTGTGCATCGAGAACACGGCCGGGCAGGGGTCGACCCTCGGCGACCGCGTCGATCAGATCGCCGCGATGATCGAGCGCGCCGGGCCGGAGGGGTCGCGGCTCGGGGTCTGCATCGACACGCAGCACGCCTTCGCGGCGGGGCACGACCTCCGGAGCGAGGCCGGCTACGAGCGGTTCTGGAGCGACTTCGGCCGGCTGCTCGGGCTGGATCGGCTGCGGTGCATGCACGTGAACGACTCGAAGGCGGCGCTCGGCCAGCGGGTCGATCGGCACGAGCGCGTCGGCGACGGGGAGATGGGGCTCGCGCCGTTCTGGCGCCTCGCGAACGACGCGCGGCTCGCGCGCGTGCCGGCGGTGATCGAGCTGCCGCCGCTCGCGAAGGAGCGGCGCGGCTACCTGGAGGAGATCGCGCGGCTGCGCGCCCTCGAGGGCGCGGCGGAGCCGGTCACCCCGCCCGGTGCGGCACCCGGACGCCCTTCTCCTCCGCGACGTGGATCGCCGTCTCGTAGCCCGCGTCGGCGTGCCGGATGATCCCCATCCCCGGATCGATGGTGAGCACTCGCTCGAGCCTCTGCCGAGCGGCCTCGGTGCCGTCGGCGACGATCACCATCCCGGCGTGCAGCGAGTTGCCGATCCCGACGCCGCCGCCGTGGTGGAAGCTCACCCACGACGCGCCGCCCGCCGTGTTCGCGAGCGCGTTGAGGATCGCCCAGTCGGCGATCGCGTCCGAGCCGTCCTTCATCGCCTCCGTCTCCCGGAACGGCGACGCGACCGACCCGCAGTCGAGGTGGTCGCGCCCGATCACGATCGGCGCCTTCACCCGGCCGGCGCGGACGAGCTCGTTGAAGGCGAGCCCGACCTTCGCGCGATCGCCGTAGCCGAGCCAGCAGATCCGCGACGGGAGCCCCTGGAACGCGATCTTCTGCTCCGCGAGCTCGATCCAGCGGCGGAGATCGGCGTCGCCCGGGACCGCCTCGAGCACCGCGCGGTCGGTGGCGAGGATGTCCTCGGGATCGCCCGAGAGCGCGACCCACCGGAACGGGCCCTTGCCCTGGCAGAACAGCTCGCGCACGTACGCCGGCACGAAGCCGGGGATCGCGAACGCGTCCTCGGCGCCCGCCTCCATCGCGCAGGTGCGGATGTTGTTGCCGTAGTCGAAGACCTCGGCCCCGCGCCGCTGCATCGCGAGCATCGCCTCGACCTCCATGCGCATCCCCGCCTTCGCGCGCGCGACGTACTCCCCGGGATCGCGGGCGCGGAGCTCCGCCGCCTGCTCGAGCGTGAGCCCCGGCGGGACGTAGCCGACGAGCGGATCGTGCGCCGCGGTCTGCTCGGTGACGAGGTCGGGCGTGACGCCGCGGCGCACGAGCTCCGGGTAGACGTCGGCGGCGTTGCCGCAGAGCGCGATCGAGCGCGGCGCCCCGCGCTGGACGCTCTCGAGGACGGCGTCGAGGGCGCGGTCGAGATCGTCGATGCGCTCGTCGACGTAGCGGGTGCGGAGCCGCTTCTCGATGCGCGCCGGGTCGATCTCGACGCCGAGGCAGGCCATGCCCGCCATGGTCGCGGCGAGCGGCTGCGCGCCGCCCATGCCGCCGAGCCCCGCGGTGAGCACCCAGCGCCCGCCGCCCGGGGCGCGCGTCGTGTGCGCCTTCCGCGCGGCGACGAACGTCTCGTAGGTGCCCTGAACGATCCCTTGCGAGCCGATGTAGATCCAGGAGCCCGCGGTCATCTGCCCGTACATGGTCAGGCCGAGCGCCTCGAGCCGGCGGAACTCGTCCCACGTCGCCCACCGGCCCACGAGGTTCGAGTTCGCGAGGAGCACGCGGGGGGCGTCCGGGTGCGTGCGGAAGCGGCCCACCGCCTTGCCCGACTGCACGAGGAGCGTCTCGTCGTCCGCGAGCTCCCGGAGCTCGCGGACGATCACGTCGAACGCCTCCCACGATCGCGCCGCCTTCCCGGTGCCGCCGTACACGACGAGATCGTCGGGGCGCTCCGCGACG
The DNA here is from genome assembly GCF_051524395.1 of Sorangium sp. So ce117. Taxonomy (NCBI): domain Bacteria; kingdom Pseudomonadati; phylum Myxococcota; order Polyangiales; family Polyangiaceae; genus Sorangium; species Sorangium sp. So ce117. The sequence goes on along the minus strand of NZ_CP150309.1, from coordinate 11,447,561 downwards.
TCCGGATCGAGGTTGTTGTGGAGCATCCGGAGCGCGGCCTCCTGGATCCACCCCTTGCAGCTCCGCTCGCTTCCCCGCGGCGCGCGCACCACCCGGGCCCCCTGCTCTCCGGTCGTCATGCTGTCGTGTACTCCACCCGGTCCGGATCGACCAGAAGGCGAGGCGTCCGCCGCGCCGCGCGGCGAGGCGAGGCGCACGCCGCCTCGCGACGCGAGCCTGCTCGATCCTCTCCGGGGCAGCCGGCTTCGTCCGAACCGGAGTATGCTTGCTCGGGGCGCGCGCAGCGCCCGTGTGTCCGGGAGAATCCATGATCTCGACGATCCGTTCGGCCCTCGCGTGTTGTCCGGTCCGGGCCCTCCAGCTCGCAGCCCTGGCGCTCACCCTCGCGACCGCGGGGTGCGGCAAGGTCGGGTGCTTCGACTACACCGAGATCGAGTGGACCGAGAACGGGGGGGCATGCCCCTCCCAGGAAGAGGCGCTCGCCTATTTCGGAAGCGACTCGTGCGGCGGCGAGGTCGAGTCGGTCGACAGCGAGGCCGAGTACGACGGCGATTACTGCTGCTACGACATCACAAAGCGCGACGAGTACGGGGGCACCTGCACCTCGCCTGGCGGGCGCATCTCGCCGACGCAGCCGGCGCCGCCGCCCGCCCCGTCTCCGCCGAACTGAGCCGGCGCGCCGGACACCCCGCGCCCGCGCATCGCGGGCCTCGCGTGTGGCGCTGCCTCCGCCCTGGTTCATCGAGCCAGAGCTCGTCCAGCGCGTTCCTGTCGAGCTCCTCTAGAGCTCGTCCAGCGCGTTTACAGCTCGTCCAGCGCGTTCCTGTCGAGCTCCTGGAGCGCCGCGAGATCCCGCGCCGCGAGCTCCTCCACGTCGCCGGGAGCCTCGCGCGGGTAGGCCAGCGTGAGCTCGCCGTCGTGGACGTAAAGGTGCTGGCTGTCGATGCACCCGTGCGCGCCTCCGGCCGCGTGGAGCGCCGCGATGGCCTCGCCGAGGCGCGCGCGCTGGGCCCTGGTCAGCGCGCGCGCCTCGTCGGCGAGCGCGCGGCCCTGGGGCAGCGCCACCCAGACCTCACCGCTCGCGAGATCGACCCGGAGGACGGACGTCAAGGCCGCGTGGCCGGCGCGCGCGAAGGCTCGGGCCCGGGCGAGGGTCGCGTCGTCGAGCTGCAGCACGAGGACGTCGCGATCGAGCCAGGCGTCGTGCCAGCGCCCCTCCGTGTCCCGGCCGTCGCCGACCTCCAGGGTCGCCGCGAGCCGGGCCGCCATGGCGGGCGGCGCGTCGCTCGATCGGGGCCGGCCGCTCCCGCGCGACCGCCGCGGCCGCGGGCGCTCTGGCCAGGCCATCGCGGTGATCGCGCGCCGCGCCTCGAACGCGTCGGCCGGCCGCGCGGCGGGGTCCTCCGCGAGCAGCGCCGCCACGGCCGCGTCATGGGCCGCCGTGAGGTCCGGATGGACCTCGCTCGGCGCGGGATCGAGCCGCCCGCGCACGGCGGGGGCGGGCGGCTCTCCGGTGAGCAGCTCGGCGAGCACCGCGCCGACGCCGTACAGATCGCTCGCCAGCGTTGCCGGCCGGCCCATGCGCTGCTCCGGCGACATGTACGCGAACGTCCCGATCGCGCCCGCCGTGGCGGTGGACGAGAGATCCCCGAGGTGCGCCGCGCCGAAATCCGCGAGGTGAGCCGTCCCGATCTCGTCGAAGAGCACGTTGCTCGGCTTCACGTCGCGGTGGAGGATGCCGAGGCGGTGCGCCTCGCCGAGCGCGGACAGGAGCGCGCCCGCGATCTCGACGGCGCGCGCGGGCGTGACCGGATCCCCCCGCAGCCGCTCGATCAGGGACCCGCCCGTCATCCAGGCGAGCACCATCGCTGGCCCTTCGGGGTGGTACGCGCGGAGCGCGACGACGTTCGGGTGCCGGAGCTGGGCGAGGGCGCGCGCCTCGCGCTCGAACCGGAGGAGCGCGTCGCGGCCCGCTCCGAACGCCGCGCCCGCGAAGATCTTCACGGCGACGCGCTCCGCCGTGATCCGGTCGCGCGCCTCCACCACGCGCGCGTGGGGCGTGGCCGTGACCTCGCGCAGGGTCTCGTAGCGCCCGAAGAGGAGCGGCCCGACGGGCGCGGGGCCCGCGGGAGGAGGTCCCGCGGCGGCGCTGCCGGGAGCGGCGCCTCGCGACGAGAGCGCCTCCTGGCCGGGCGGCTCGAGCCGCGCGAGCTCCTCGCGGACGGTCCGCGCGGCGTCCTCGAGCCCGAGCTCGCTCAGGCAGCGGCCGAGCAGCGGCAGCGCGCGCGCCCGCTCGGCGGCGGCGGGCGGCAGCTGCTGGAGCGCCCGCACGGCGGCCTCGGTGCGGCCGTGGCGCGCGAGCAGCTCGCCCAGCGCGAGCCACGCCGCTGCGTCGCCCGGGCGGCGGCGGAGCGCGGCCTCGAGCACCCGCGCGCCGTCGGCTGGGCGGCCGGCGAGCTCGAAGCTCTCGGCGGCGCGGCACGCGTCGTGGGCCGCGGTGAACGCCTCCGCGGCCGCCGCGTGAGCGCCGAGCGCCGCGAACAGCGCGCCCGCGTGGCGCGAGAACCCGCGCGCCGCGAGGTCGGCGGCGGCGCGCAGCGCGGCGTCGCGGGGCGACGTGGCGGCGATCCGCTCGAGCGCCTCGCGCGCGAGCGCCTCGTCGCCGCCGAGCGCGGCCATCAGCGCCGCGCGGGCCGGGTCCCCGGCTGCCAGCGCCTCCCGGGCCGCGCCGGCGAAGTCGCAGACGCGCTCGAGCAGCTCGGAGGCGCCCGCGTGATCGCCGGCCGCCGCGAGGAGCGCGGTGCCGCGGTCGCGTTGCCCGATCGCAGCGAGCTCGGCCGCGCGACGTCGCAGATCCTCGTACGCCACGCCGATGTCGGTCGGAGCGCCGTCAGCGCGCGGCGATGCGCGCTCGGCCGTTCACGGAGAGGTCGAAGCGCACCTCGCCGAGGTCGATCCCCGAGGTGTTGAACGGCACCTGCCGCGTCCGGTGCACGGCGAGCGTCGCGTTCGCCGGCAGAGGCCCGAGCGTCGAGGGATCCAGCAAGGAGCCTGGGATCACGCCCCTCCCGGTGTCCTTGAACGCGCACCGCACGGTCGCGCCGTGCGCCGAGGTCACGTCGATGTAGATGATGTCCCGCGCCCGGTTGGCCTCGCCGCTCTCGCCCGCGCGCCACTGCACGACCGCGCCGACCCCTGCGTCGAGATCGACGCCGTCGGCCAGCTCGGCGTCGCCGATGCGCACCTCCTCGGGACCCGCGGGGGCATCGGCCTCGAACGCGAACCGGTCGAGCTGCCCCGAGCCGGAGCTCTCGAACACGTACCGCGCCGGCGCAGGCAGATCGCTGGTGGCGTCGCGCGACGTGTAGAACACGCCGAAGACCAGGGCGCCCACGTCCGGGAACGCGCGGGCGGCGAGCGGCATCTCGGTGCTCTCGGTCTTCATCGTCACGTCGCCCGCGTCGAGGAGCTCGATGGGGCTGAGCGAGCTGAAGCTGCTCGCCTCGTCGTCGGCGGCGGGCGAGAGGACCATGCAGCTGCCGGCGGAGGGGAGGACGAACGGCTTCCCGACGGCCCCCTCGGCGAGCTCGGGATCCATCGCGGACGAGAGCCGCATGAACTTCGCCAGCACGTTCGTGACCGCCCCCGCACCCTCGGCGCCCGCGCTCGGAAGCGCGGCCTCGTCGAGCTCACCGGGGGCTGTGGTCGCGGCGGCGTCCCGGCTCAGGTTGATCGCGCGCTCGACGCGCACGACCCCCTGGGTGACCACCCCGTTGACCTCCGTCGCGTCGCCCGCGACAGGCGCCGAACAGCCGACGAGAGCCGCACCTGCGAGCAGGCATGAGGTGGCGAGGGCGCCGTGGGGACGCATAGATCCGAGTCTAAGACGGGTCCTCCGGCCGGGCAAGCGCCTGTGCTTGCCACCGAAAATGGCGGGGAATCCGTATGATTACGTTTTGCTACGTTTTGTTGCGCTTTACCGCGGCTTGTCACGCTTTGTTACGTCTGGGAACGCTCCGAACGTGGCGTAGGCCGACGTTGCAACGTCGTTGCGTTTATTTCGACCGTGTCAGAAGGTGACCGTGAGGCCGCCGCCCGGGGCGACGGTGCCCTGATCGATCGCGACCGGATCGCCGGCGATCTCGCCCTCGGCGTGGTGGTAGGTCGCGGTGGCCTCGATCGCGACGTGCACATGGCGGAACCCCGCGCGGACGCCCAGCACGAACCCGAGCTGGAGATGCTGGCCCGACGCGTCGACGGGCGGTCCTCGGAGCGCCGCTCCGGCGGCGGGCAGCCGCACCGCGCCGCCGAGGAGCTCGAAGCCGAGCCGGGGACCGAACCAGAGCGCGTAGAGATCCGCGTCCGACCGGAAGCCGAGCAGGAGAGGGACGTCGAGCCCTGCGCCGTGGACGTCGATCCCCTCTGCGCTGGGGCCCGGCCCGCCCGCGAGCAGCGCCGAGGCGCCGAGGCCGATCGACAGGGCCGCGTCGCCGAGCGGGAATGCGTGGCGCCCGTCGAGCCGGATGGCTCGCCCCGTGTACGTCAGCCCCGCTTCGTTCTCGCCCTCGATCCCGACGCGGGCGCTGGCCCAGGGCGCGACGCCGGGCGACACGGTGATCTCGGAGAGCTTTCGCCGCGCGGCGCCCTCCGCCGCCGCCGCCGGGCCTGTGGTGCTCGCCCCTGCGTCCGTCGCTCCGGCGACGACCATGTCACCCGACAGGCCGCCGCCGAGGCGCACGGCGCCGGGACGGAGGACGTGGGCCGGGTGGAGCAGCGGACCGCTGCCATGGCAGCCCGCGCAGGCACCAGCGAGAACCACTGCGGCCCAGCGCCGGATCACCGTGTGACCCGGGCGCCGCATTGAACCGACGGTGCCGGCGGAGGCATGGGAAGCGCGGCCAGATGAGGCGACGCGATGGTGCGCGAAGAGGCGCGCTACTTGCGGAAGCGCGAGGGGTAATCGTTGGCGGCGGCCCGCTTCTTCAGCTCCCCATCGTCGGGGTGCAGCCTGACGGCGCGCGCGATGAGGACTTCCTCGGTCTCCACGATCTGCGGGTTGGGCAGGCAGCACTCGACCGGGCACACGGCCTGGCACGCTTCGTGATCATAGAAGCCGACGCACTCGGTGCAGAGCTCCGGATCGATCACATAGATCTCGTCGCCCTCGCTGATGGCTTCGTTCGGGCATTCGGGCTCGCAGGCGCCGCAGTTGATGCAGTCTTCGGTGATGTAAGTCGCCATGGCCTTCGCTTCGTTCTCCGGGGTCACCCCGGTCCGCTCGTTTGTAGAGGCCTGACCGCAAGGTGTCAATTCGGGCGGAAGCCAGCGCCGGTTCCGGGACGGCGTCGTGGGCGTCGTGGGCCTGCGCTTGCGCGCGGGCGCCCCTGCCGGTACTAAGCGGCCTCCTCGATGCTCCGCCTCACCGAGCCCGCCCTCCTGCTCGCCCTCCTTGGCGCATCCTCGCTGCTCGCCGGATGTGGCCCCCAGATCGGCGATCCGTGCACCTCGTCGCTCGATTGCGTGCAGGCAGAGCAGCAGCTCCTCTGCGATGGCACGCAGCCTGGCGGCTACTGCACGGTCTTCAACTGCGAGCCGGACAGCTGCTCCGGCAGCAGCGTCTGTGTCGCGTTCAACCCGGTGATCGATCCGGCGTGCAGCGAGCTCGAGAACGTCCGCTGGCCGCGCTTCGAGCGGACCTTCTGCATGGCCACCTGCGATGAGGACGACGACTGCCGACGCGGCTACTCGTGCGTCGCTCTGGGCAACATCCAGGGGGCTGCGGGGATAGCGCCGGGCGAACGCAACGCCGCGATCGTCGACGCTAGGCCGGACGGCTCGAGGGCCTGCCTGCCGAACCCGCCGTCTGCGTCGAGCGAGCCGCCGGGCGACGCCGAGAGCGGGCCTGGCGTGTGCAGGGCCGCTCCTGAACAGTCGGGAGTTCCGGAGGAATGGCCCACGTACACGGCCTCGGGCGCGGGAGGCGGCGGCGGCGCGGGTGGTGGTGGCGGCGCGGGTGGCGAAGGTGGCGGCTCGGGCGGCGCTGGCGGCGGTTCGGGTGGCGAAGGCGGCGGCGGCTCGGGCGGCGAAGGTGGCGGTTCGGGTGGCGCTGGCGGCTCGGGCGGCGGCTGAGCGCCGCTCGGTGCGGCCCGGCTTTGCGCATCGACCGTGCTAGCGTTGGCCGCGTGTTCGGACCGGCCCCCGCGAAAAGGACGCTCGAGGCTGCGCTGCGCGACGTCGCTTCGCAGAAGCCCGCCGTGCGCGCGGAGGCCGTGAGCGACCTCGTCCCATATGCCGCGACGGCACGGGAGCAGGTCGTGCGCGCGATCGAGGGCGCGCTCCGCGTCGATGAGCACGCGGCGGTCCGCGCGGCGGCGGCCATCGCCCTCGCCGACACGAAGGCCGTCGAGGCGCTCCCGGCCCTGCTCCTCGCCGTCGAGGACGTGGATCCCTACGTCCGGCAGATGGCGATCACGGCGCTCGGTGAAATCGGCGACATGCGGGCCACGGGCCGGCTCCAGCGCGCCCTCTCGGACGAGCGGCCCGAGGTGCGGTTCCAGGCGGTGATCGCGTTCCCGCGCGTCTGCGCCCAGCAGGCCGACGCGATCGAGGCCATCATGCAGGCCACCCACGACGACGATCCGCTCGTCTGCCACATCGCGCTGCGGATGTTCGAGGAGCTGGGGGAGTCCAGCGGCGAGCTGCCACCGCTTGGCATGGATCGGGCCCGTGCGCTGCTCGGCCACGCGTCCCCGCTCGTCCGGGCAGCGGCGGCGGTCGTCACCGCGCGCTTCGGCGATCCGGTGGGCCACCCCGTGCTCGCCGAGATCGTGGGAGGAAAGCTCCACGGCGTCGATCACGAGGACGAGGCCGCGGCCATCGAGCTCTGCGGCGAGCTCGGCCTCGCTGCTTCGCGGAGCGCCCTGGAGCGGCGCGCGTTCGGGCTCAGGCTCGGCTTCGGCCGCGATCCGCTGCGCTGGCACGCGCGCGTCGCGCTCGCGCGGATGGGCCACGAGCGGGCCATCCGCGACATCCTCAGCGAGCTCGGCGCGTGGGACCGCCACAAGCGCACGCTCGCCGTCGCGGCCGCCGGTCGCGCCCGCCTCTCGGCCGCCCGCCCCGCGATCGCGGCGATGCGGGGAGACGAGCGGAAGGCCGATCAGGGGGCCGTCGAGGAGGCGCTCGCCGTCCTCGCTGCCGAGGTGGATGCATGAACGATGAAGCCCAGTTCAGCGAGGCGGACCTCGCCCCGAGCCCCGAAGAGCGCGCCGCGTCGCGCCGCTCCCTCATCGATCGCGTGGCCGCGAGCGTGGCCGCGCTCGCGGCGGGGGCCTGGGTCGGCGGCATCGTGGCGCTGGGCGCCTGCGCTGCCCCGTTCGTCTTCCGGCTCGCCCCGGCCCCCTTCTCCGGTGACGCGATGAGCGCGGCGTTCGCGCGCTTCGATCAATTCGCGCTCGGCGCCGCGGTGATCCTCCTCGGCGCCGAGGTGGCGCGCACCTGGGCCGCGTACCGCCTGGGCGCCGGCCGCGCGGCGCGCGTGCGCCGGGTCGTCGCCATGGTGCTGGCCGGGTGCGCCGCGTACGTCGGCCTGGCGCTCACCCCCCGCATCGCGGCGCTCCACCGCGAGGGCGTCCGGCGCGGCGAGGGGGAGCTCGGCATGGAGCTCGAGCGCGTCCACCGCCGCGCCGAGCTCGTGAGCAAGTCGGAGGTGTTCCTCGGCGCGAGCCTGGTCCTCCTGCACGTCTTCACGCTCGGCGCGCGCCGCCCCGAGCAGGACGACGACGAGGAAGCGGCCGCCCCGCTGCCGCCCGGCCCGCGGTAAGGACGCCGCGCATCGCGCCCACGACACGGAGGGATCCGATGCCGCGTGACAACAAGCTCTATAGCGGCTTCGTCAACCACGATTACATCCTCACCTTCTCGATCGCCGACGAGGCGAACCGGTCGCGCCTCGTCGCGCTCTGCGCCGGACCGTGGCAGGGCGACGAGGTCACGCCCGACACGTGGGAAGTGTCCAACACGCTGAGCCCCGATCAGATGGAGCGCGCCATCCTCGATCTGATGGGCGACGCGGACCGCGCCGCTTACTACTACCTCTCGGACAGCAAGCGGATGTTCCGCGTCCTGCTCGGCTGAGCTCGTGCGCGAGCCATGTGAGCCGCTTCGCTCCGGCGCGCCGCGGGGGCGGGAGGGGCGTCTCCGCGGGCCGAAGGGGCCGCGAGCGCTGTCATTTCGCGGTATGGTCCGGTCATGAGCGAGCTGGAAGCCACGCCGCCCGGCGCCTCCGCGAGGTCCGCCGCCGACGCCCCTCCACCTCACGCGCCCACGTCCCGACCAGGGGAGGGGGCCGATGAGGGCTTGCTCAGCGTCCTCCGGGACGATGGATCCCTGGATCCCGCGACCGACCCCTGCCTCAGCGACGCGCTGCTGCTGCGCGCGTACCGCGAGATCAAGCGCCTCAGGCTGCTCGACGCGCGCATGCTCCTGCTCCAGCGGCAGGGGCGGGTCGGCTTCTACGGCGCGTGCACCGGCCAGGAGGCGACGCCCATCGCCACGGCGCTCGCGGTCGAGCCCACGGACTGGATCTTCCCCGCGCTGCGCGAGAGCGTGATGATGCTGGTGCGCGGCTTCCCGCTCCGCACCTATGTGGCCCAAGTGTTCGGCAACTCCGGCGACCTCCTCCAGGGGCGCCAGATGCCGTCGCACATGAGCGGGCGGCAGGTGAACCAGGTGTCCTGGTCGAGCTGCATCGGCCCGCAGCTCCCGCAGGCGGTCGGCGCCGCGTGGGCCGCCAAGCTGCGGCGCGACAGCACCGTCGTGGTGGGGTTCATGGGCGACGGCGCGACGAGCGAGCCCGATTTCCACAGCGCGATGAACTTCGCGGCGGTCTTCAAGGCGCCGTGCGTCATGATCTGCCAGAACAACCACTGGGCCATCAGCGTGCCGACGGACCGGCAGACGGCCTCGAGGACGATCGCCGTCAAGGGGCGCGCCTACGGCGTGCCGTCGGTGCGGGTCGACGGCAACGACGTCATCGCCGTCTACCGCGCCGTCTCGGAGGCGGTCGCGCGGGCTCGTGGCGGCGGCGGCCCCAGCTTCATCGAGGCGCTCACCTACCGCGTCGGCGCGCACTCCTCGAGCGACGACCCGAGCCGCTACCGGTCGCAGGAGGAGGTCGATCGCTGGACGCAGCGCGACCCGCTGCTGCGCCTCGCGCGCCACCTCGCCGGCCGCGGGCTCCTCGACGACGCGGCGGAGTCCTCCCTCGAGGCGGAGCTCAACGCCGAGATCGCCGCCGCCGTCGCCGAGGTCGAGGCGATGGGCCCGCCTGCCCGAGAGACGCTGTTCGACGACGTCTACGCGGAGCTGCCCTGGCACCTGCGCGACCAGCGCGTAGAGCTCCTGCGCTCCCCGAAAGCGCCGCCGCACGGCGGCGGGCGCTGACCTCGGGGAGGGATTTCCCCTCGCTGCGAGGTCGTGTAAGCCCCGGGCACCCAGGGACGGCTCGCGTTTGCGGGCGCGGCCTCAGGGCTGTCGGCGAGGGGCTTGCCTGACGAACCCCGGCGCCCCTAGTTCCAGTCTTCGAAGCGCACAAAAGGACAAGGATGAAGACCTACGACGCAATCGTGATCGGAGCCGGCCCCGGCGGTTACCCCTGCGCCATCCGGCTCGCTCAGCTCAAGCTGAAGGTGCTCTGCATCGAGAAGGAGACCGTCGGCGGCGTCTGCCTCAACTGGGGGTGTATCCCCTCCAAGGCGCTGATCTCCGCCGCCCACCTCTACGAGAAGTCGCAGGCCGGCGCCGCGATGGGCATCAAGGTCAGCGGCGTCGAGCTCGACGCCAACAAGATGCAGGACTGGAAGGAAGGCATCGTCAAGAAGCTCACCGGCGGCGTCGGATCGCTGCTCAAGGGCAACGGCGCCGACGTGGTGAACGGCACCGCCACGGTCGTGGGGCCGAAGCGCGTGGACGTGACGCGGGCGGACGGCTCGGTGGAGCAGTTCGAGGCGACCAAGGCGATCGTGATCGCGACCGGCTCGACGACCATCGAGATCCCGACGTTCAAGTTCGACGGCGACACGATCATCGGCGCGAAGGAGGCGGTCAGCCTGCGCCGCGTCCCGAAGCGGCTGATGGTGATCGGCGGCGGCGTCATCGGCCTCGAGCTCGGCATGGTCTACCAGGCGTTCGGCGCCGAGCTCATCGTCGTCGAGGCGCTGCCGGAGCTGCTCACGGGCGTCGACCCCGACTGCACCAAGATCGTCGAGCGCAAGATCCTGAAGCGCGGCGGCACGATCCACAAGAACGCCAAGGCGCTCGGGTACGAGAAGCAGAAGGACGGCTCGGTCGGGGTGAAGATCCAGTCCGACGGCAAGGAGCAGACGATCGTCGTCGACACCGTGCTCGTCGCCGTCGGCATGCGGCCCAGCAGCAAGGGGCTCGGCCTCGAGAAGGTCGGCGTGACGGTCGATCAGCGCGGGTTCGTCCCCACGGACAAGTTCTGCCGCACCAACGTGCCGTCGATCTACGCCATCGGCGACGTCAGCGGGCCGCCCCTGCTCGCGCACAAGGCGACGAAGGAGGGCGAGATCGCCGCCGAGGTCATCGCGGGGCACAAGGCCGAGAAGGACTGGGTCGCGATCCCGGGCGCGATCTTCACCGATCCGGAGATCGCCACGGTGGGGCTCACCGAGGCGGAGGCGAAGGCGAAGGGCCTCGAGGTTAGCATCGGCAAGTTCCCGTTCTCGGTGCTCGGCAAGGCCATGGCCATGAACGAGACCGAGGGCTTCGTGAAGATCGTCGCCGACAAGAAGACGAAGCAGGTGCTCGGCGTCCACATCGTCGGGCCGGAGGCCAGCACCATGATCAGCGAGGCGTCCCTCTCGCTCGAGATGGCGGCCTTCCTCGAGGATATCTCGCTCACGATCCACCCCCACCCGACCCTCGGCGAGTCGCTGATGGAAGCCGCCGCCCACGCCATGGGCGCCGCGATCCACATCGCCAATCGCTGACCCGCCCGCTCTCGATCATCACCAGCCTGCGCCGTCGACGAAACCATCGAGTCGACGGCGCGGGCCACCGCCCTCATCAATCGCGCATGAAATGGCACGTGTACCCGGCGGGGTACTTCTCCAGGTACTTCTGGTGGTACTCCTCCGCGCGCGTGAACGGCCCGGCCTCCACGATCTCGGTGACGAGCGGGGCGCGCCACTTGCCGCTCTTGTCGACGCGCGCCTTCACCTCCTCGGCGATGCGGCGCTGCTCGGGCGTCGTGACGAAGATCGCTGAGCGGTACTGCGTCCCGACGTCGTTGCCCTGGCGGTTCCGCGTCGTGGGATCGTGCATGCGGAAGAACCACTTCTCGAGCAGCTCGGCATAGGACAGCTTCGCGGGATCGAAGACGATGCGCACGGACTCGGCGTGGCCCGTCGATCCGGTCTTCACGTCCTGATAGGTCGGCGCCTTCGTCCGGCCGCCGGCATAACCGACCTCCGTCTCGAGGACACCGGGGATCTGCCGGAGGAGCTCTTCCATCCCCCAGAAGCAGCCGCCCGCCAGGACGGCCGTCTCCAGCGTCGTCTGGCACCCAGGCGCCTCCCCCGGCGCCGGCACGGCGCAGGCGTTCGCGCTCGCTTGCTCCCGAGGCGCGCCGCCGCGGCCCTCGAACAGCGCCCGATAGGCGCCGTAACCCTCCGCCTCGAGGCGAGCCAGCGGGATGAACCGGAGGGACGCCGAGTTGATGCAATAGCGCAGCCCGTCGGGCCCGGGCCCGTCCTCGAAGACGTGCCCGAGGTGCGAGTTGCCGGCCTTGGAGCGCACCTCCGTTCGGACCATCCCGTGGCCCCTGTCCGAGCGCTCCACGACCCGCTCCGGCTCGACGGGGCGCGTGAAGCTCGGCCAGCCGGTGCCCGAGTCGAACTTGTCGAGCGACGTGAAGAGCGGCTCGCCGCTCGCGACATCCACGTAGAGGCCCGCCTCGTGGTTGTCCCAGAAGGCGTTGCGGAACGGGGGCTCGGTCGCGTCGCGCTGGGTGACCTCGTATGCGAGCGGCGTGAGCTGCTTGCGCAGCTCCTCATCCGACGGTTTGCGATAGCTTCTGTCCGACATCGTCACAGCCTCCTTGGACCCCGGAATCACCTTGCTCGCCCTCCCTGCATCGCCAGCGCGAAAGCACGCGAACACGGCGGCGCACGCAATGAGGACGAGCGCGAAGAGAAGACCAGCAGCGCGGAGCCGTTTCATCATCCACCTGGCCTGTCGAGGGTAGCGCACCTAACCCTCCTACGCCCCGCGGCGCCGCTGGTTTCGCCCGGCGAGCGCGGCCCGCGCAGCGCCGGCCCCGGCGCTACGGGCCGCCGCTCTCGAGCGAGGCGTCGCTCTCGCCGGCGCTCTCACCGGCGCCCCGCTCGAAGCATTCGGCGGGGATCTCGCGCGCGCGGCGGACGAGGCGGGTCGCCCCGATGAACGCCGACGTGACCGGATCGTAGTAGCCGCTCGCCCCGTGCAGGCCCGGGACCGCGCGCTGGTAATGGCGCGCGACCCGCTCCATGAGCGCCTCGCGGACGTACTTGCCCACCATCGACGCCATCGCGACGCACAGATCCGAGGCGTCGCTATCGCGGACGAACGCGATCTCGCCGAGGCCGGGGAAGCGGTAGGCGCTGCGGGCGCGGCCCTCCTCGATCACGGCGTGCATCCTCCCCGCGAGCGGGCCGAACACGGAGCCGTACTTGCCGAAGCCGCCGACCTTTCCGCACACCGCGAAGACCTCCGCGCCGGCGAGGCCGCGGAGCTCCAGGACGAGGCGCTCCATCGCGTGGAGATCGAGCACGAACCTGTTCTTCCCGGCGCGCGCCCCGTCGTTCATCCGCTTCGCGCAGAGCACCACCGAGCGCACGGCGACGACCTCGACCCCCTTCTCCGAGAGCTTGTCGAGGTCCTTGCCGATCGCGCCGAGCAGCTCGTCGGACGCGGTGAACGCCTCGCCCTCCGCCGACCAGCACTGCTCCTCGACGTGGCCCGGGCAGAGCGCGCGGAGCGCGGGGCGATCCTCGAGCGCGACGGCGTGGAGCAGCTCGTCCACCGACGACGCGCCGCTGGCCGTCCCGTCGCGGCCGCTGCCGCAGCCGCGCGCGACCAGCGCGCGAGCCCAGGCCTCGCCGAGCGAGACATCCCCGTGCGCCACGAGCTGCTTCGAGTCGCCGAGCCGCTGGGCGAGGGCGCCGCGAGGGGCGCGGCCGGCGACCTGCCAGCCCGCCTCCGTGACGCGCGCGAGGACCGCCGTCACCACCATCGGACCGAGCCGCGGGCCCAGCCCGTTCTCATCGACGCCGATGCGGTAGCGGACGGAGGGCTCGGCGGACGTCATGCCGGCCCCTCTGCCACACCATGGCGCCCGCGTCACCGCGAGGATCTCCGCCAGGCCGCCCGCCGTCCCGCTCGGGATCACTTGCCGGTTCGGTCGCAAAATTCTCAAACTTTCGCGAGCTCATGCGCGATCCACGCGCGCCGCACGCACCTTTTCCCCGGCTCTGGCCGGGGGCGCCGCTATAGTCGACGCCTCATGCGCATCCTCCCCGTGCCCTGCCTCAGCGACAACTACGCGTACCTCGTGGCCGCGGACGGGCGGCGCGAGGCGATCGTCATCGACCCCTCGGAGGCCCAGCCGATCATCGCGGCGCTCGAGCGCGAGAAGCTCAGTCTGGTCGCCATCGTCAACACGCACCACCACCACGATCACGTCGGTGGCAACGAGGCGCTCCGCGAGCGTTACGGCGACCTCCCGGTCTATGCGCACTCGAGCGACGTCGGGCGCGTTCCCGCGCAGACGGAGCGGGTCGAGGAGGGCACGCCGGTCCAGGTCGCCGGCCTCACGCTCCAGCCGTTGCACGTCCCCGGCCACACGCTCGGCGCCGTCTCGTATTGTGTCGAGGACGTTGTGTTCACCGGAGACACGCTCTTCATCGCCGGATGTGGCCGCATGTTCGAGGGGACGCCGGAGGTGATGCACGCCTCGCTCTCCAAGCTCGCCGCGTTCCCGGCGCATACGCGCGTCTTCTGCGGTCACGAGTACACCGTGAACAACCTCCGTTTCGCCGAGGCGGTCGAGCCCGAGAACGAGGCTGTCCGCAAGAAGCTCGCGGCCGCCCGCGCGGCCCGGGAGCGCGGCGAGCCCACGGTCGGGAGCACGATGGCCGACGAGCTCGCGACGAACCCGTTCCTGCGCTGTGGCGAGCCGAGTTTGAGGGCGCGCTTCCCGGGGGCTGCGCCGTCCGACGTGTTCGCCGCCGTGCGTCGCGCGAAGGACGATTACCGCTGACTTTCGGCGTCGCGCGCGGCCGTATTCCGCTCGCGCCCGCGGTCCGATTTCTATACGACTAGGCCCATGGACTCCCGCGCTCCCATCTTCGGGTTCAACGACGCGCGCGACGAGATCGTGCGCACCGTGGTCGACCGGGTCGTCGGCTCCACGAGGGATCCGCTGCTCGCCATGAACGAGGCGGCGTATCAGGAGTCGAAGCGGCTCGAGGGGTCCCGGAAGCCGCAGGACATCCGCGAGCTCGCCGAGTGGCAGCGGCTCGCCCGCTCGCTTGGCCGCATGCACGACGCCGAGCGCCGCCGCCGCCTGCGGGAGCTGTCGGAGGAATACGCGTGGGACATCGCGGGGAACTTCGACCGGCGCGTCTACCAGCTGTCGTCGCGGCTCCTGCCGCCGGTCGTGAGCGCGCTGCTCGCGCCGCGGAAGCTCATGACCGTGGTCCGCGACCCGCTCAAGCTCGTCAGCCTCGAGCTCCTGGCCGACCGGGTGCTCGTGGAGGGCCCGCTCGCGAAGCTCCGCTCGCTCGTGCAGCGCGGCACGGCCGTCTACGTCCCGACCCACATGTCGAACATGGACTCGATCGTGTTCGGCTATGCCCTCGAGCGCGCCGGCCTGCCGCCCGCCACGTACGGCGCCGGCAAGAACCTGTTCACGAACCCGGTCCTCTCGTTCTTCATGCACAACCTCGGCGCCTACCGCGTCGACCGGCGCATCCGGCACAACCTCTACAAGGACGTGCTGAAGACGTACTCGGGCGTGCTCCTGGAGCGCGGCTACCACTCGCTGTTCTTCCCGGGAGGCACGCGGTCCCGCTCGGGCGGCGTGGAGCGGAAGCTCAAGCTGGGCCTGGTCGGCAGCGCGTTCGAGGCCTACACGCGGACGCTGCAGAGCGGCCGCGAGCGCCGCGTCTTCTTCGTCCCGGCCACGATCAACTACCTCATCACGCTCGAGGCCGAGACGCTGATCGCCGATTTCCTCTCCGAGGCCGGCAAGGGTCGCTTCATCATCGAGGACGACGAGTCGAGCCGCATCGGCCGGATCGCCTCGTTCCTGCGCAAGCTCCTCGCGATGAACGCCGCGGTGGTCATCCGCTTCTCCGAGCCGCTCGATCCATTCGGCAACCGGGTCGACGAGCTGGGCCGCTCGTTCGACGCCCGCGGTCGCGAGGTCGATCCGGCGAGCTACGTGAAGGATCAGGGCGGCAGGGCGGTCATCGACGCCGCGCGCGACGCCCAGTATGCCCGCGAGCTCGGCGAAGAGATCTGCCGGGCGTACGCGCGCGACACGGTCGTGATGGCGACGCACGTCGTCGCGGCGGCGAGCTTCGCCCGGCTCCGCAGCCAGGCGCCCGCCGCGGATCTCTTCACGGTGCTCCGGCAGCGCGACGTGCTCACGGTGCCGCGCGACGACCTCGCGGCCGACGTGGTGGCCCTCTGCGATCGGCTGCGCGCGCTCGAGCAGCGGGGGTGCATCGTGCTGGGGGAGGACGTCCGGCTCGGCTCGGGCGGGGACATCGTCGAGCGCGCGCTGCGCTCCTTCGCGGGCTACCACTCGTCGCCGGTGCTCGACTCGCGGCCCGACGGCATCGCGATATGTGACACCAACCTGCTCTTTTACTACCAGAACCGCCTCGCCGCCCACGGGGTGGCGTGGGACGTCATCGCCCCGCCCGGCGTCCCTTCCGGCCTGCAGGTCCAGCCGCCGCTCCCGCCGCTCGATCCCGTCTCGTCGCCGCCGCCCTTGGAGGAGCCGCGGGGCTCGGCCTCGTCCGCTTCGTCGTCGTCGTCCCGCGCGGGCGAGGCGGACGCGCACGTGGGCTCGATGAACGGCGCCGGGGGTGGCCAGTGAGCGCCCCGGGGAGCGCGCTTCCGGCGCCTTCGGTGGGGGTCATCGGCGGCGGTTTCTGGGGCGTGGCGCTGGCGCTCGCGGCCAGCCGCACCGGCGCGGAGGTCCTCCTGTACTCCCGCCGCGAGCAGCCGCAGATCAAAGGCGGCCCGCGGATCGTGCGGGACCACGCGGAGGTCGCCCGGGCGCGGCTGCTCGTGATCGCGGTGCCGTCGAACGCGGCCCGGACGGCGCTGCGCTCGCTCGGCGATCACATGGACGGCTCGCACCTCGTGATCCACGGCGTGCGCGGCCTCGAGGGTGAGGCGCTGAAGACCGTCTCGGACCTGGTGCGCGAGGAGACCCCGGCGCGCCGGGTGGGCGCGCTGGGCGGCCCGGTGCAGGAGGACGAGCTCCGGGAGGGCCGCCCCTCGGCGATGGTGTGCGGCTCGCGCTTCCCGGAGGTCCACGCCGCGGTGACCGCGGCGTTCCAGTCGGACGCGCTCCACGTCTACACGACGCCCGATCTCCAGGGCCTGGAGTGGGCGTCGGCGCTGGTCGGCTGCCTCGCCGTCGGCGTCGGCTTCGCCGAGCAGGCGGGCGCCGGGCCGGGGTTGCTCGCCGCGCTCATCTCGAGGGCGGTCGACAGCGCGGCCCGCGTCGCGGCCGCGGCGGGCGCGGAGGAGCGGACGATGCTGGGGCTCGGCGGCTACGGCGACCTGCTCGCCTCGATCCGGCTCGAGGGCCGCCCCGAGGTGGTGCTCGGCAAGGCGCTCGCGCGCGGGCGGACGCTCGACGAGGCGGTCGCGGAGGCCAGGCTGCGGGTGGAGGCGATCCCGCTGATCCCACGCGTCGTGGCGTTCGCGAAGTCGCGGAAGGTGGATGCGGGGGTGTTCGAGGCGCTCGAGGCGACCCTGAAGGGCGGCGCGCCGAGGGCGGTGCTCGATCGGATGTTCGCGGCGTGAGGCACGGCGACGGCGGCGCGCTCACTCGTTCGCGAGCGCGAGGACGGCCTGGGCCACGCCGGTGACGACCTTTGCCGCGCGTCCGTAGTCGAGCGTATCCGGCGTGTCCTTGTCGGTGTGGTAACGCCGGTTGCGCAGGAACGCCGTGTCCGTGATCATGACCGCTGGATAACCCGCTTCCCAGTAGCTCCGGTGGTCGGACCAGTCCACGCCCTGAACGAGCGCCGGAGCGCTCAGGGAATAGGCGGGCAGATCGGTCGCGCCGCGCATCGCCCCCTTGACGGTGCGAACGAGCGAGAGCCCCTCCAGGTTACCGACCACGGCCACGAAGTTCCCCTTCGTGGGATAGAGCATGGATAGCGGCGCCAGCGGGAACGCCTGACTGTCCTCTTCGTCGGAGAAATATCCGATCATCTCCAGGCTGATCATCGCCCGGACCTTCACGCCTGCTGCTTGCATCGCATTTGCGTGATGGGCGCTGCCCATGTGCGCAGACCGGAAATAGGGCGGCTCCTCCAGCGTGAACGCCACGAGCTCGACGTCGCCGCGGAGGGGCGTCCGGCCGAGCATCCGCCCCAGCTCGAGCAGCCCTGCCACGCCGCTCGCGTTGTCGTCGGCGCCGGGCAAGTCGTCCGCCGCGTCGTAGTGGGCGCCGACCACGACGCGCGTCGACGAGTCCGGGCCGAACCGGGCGAGCACGTTGCGGTACGTCCGCCCCTCGACATCGTACAGCTGCTCGGTCACGCGTCCTCCAGCGGCCCTGAGCTCGTCGCGGAGGTACGCCGCCGCGCGGTCCAGCTGAGCGATCTGCCGGTAGCCCCGCGGGCGGAACTCCTCCACGAGCATCCGAACGTCGCGCTCCACGCGACCGGGGTCCGCGACGAGCGCCGGAGCTGGCGGCGGGAGCGCCGCCACGAGGGGCTGGCTGACGCAGGCTCCGATGGCCGCGAGGCCGGAGAGGAGCAGCGCCGCGGCTGCCGCGGCCCACCGGCCGTAGCGGGGGCGAAGCCTTGTGATCGCACGAGCGTCTTCCAGGGGCGTCGCTGCGCTCGTGGTCATCGAGAGGGCAGGACATCTGGCGGAGGTGCTCTGTTCCTGGCGCGGGCAGGAATCGACGGGCGATCCTCCGAGAGGGCTGTCCGCGATTAGCACGCCGCAGCCGTCCCTGGGCGCAGCGTCGCTGGGGGCGCCGCCGCGGGCGAGCTCGCCGGGGCCTGTGGGCGCCGGGGATCTCGGCGCCGAGCCGCGCGTCGCGGCTGGCCGCGCTGTCAGCCGCCGCCGTCTCGCTGGCTCACGTTGATCGCCCCCGGAGCGGCGGGCGGCTCGACGCTGTCGCAGCAGCGGAATCCCGTGGAGTAGTCGTGATAGGTCGGCTCGTGGGCGATGGTGGTGAAGTAGCAGCCGGGGCCGAGCTCGCTTGTCGTGCTGAAGAAGCCGCCCATGAACACGCCGTTTCCCTCGTGCCACGGCTGATCGCGGCGCTCGACGCCTTCGGTGCTCATCCGTATGACGAGCTCGCCATCGACCATGTCGCCGACCCACTCGTGCAGGTTCCCGACCATGTCATGGACGCCGAGCTCGCTGGCGCAGCCGGCGTGTTCGCCGCTCCTCGCGAGGAAGCCTGGTTTCTGGTCGAGGTCGGGGCTGTTGAAGTGTCGCTCGTAGCTCCACCCGCCCGGCGGGTGCTCGCCGAAGACCTCCCGCAGGAGGTGGGGTTTGCCGGTATTGCACCGCCCGCGCTCGCCGCGCGGGCCGTAGGGGTAGCGGTGGGCGCCGTTGCCGCGACAGGCGCGCTGCCATTCCCGCCGCGTGCAGAGGCGCTTGCCGGCGGCGACGCAGGCGGCCTTGGCCTCGACGCGGCTGATGTACGCCTGCGGAAAGACGCCGGCCGCGCTGCGGGCGAGGTAGCGGACGCCCGGCTCGGGGCGCTTGAAGTGCGGGTAAACGGCGAGCTCACCGCCAGCGTCGACGACCAGGTGCGCCTCGTAGCGATCGATGCAGAAGCCGCTGACGAGGGCCATGTCGGCGGGGCAGGGGCCGGGTGGCGGGGCGGGAGGGGCGAGCGGCGGGGCGCCGGTCGAGCCGAGCGAGCGCGCCTCTGTGGGGAGGGCGCTCGGGCTGACGGTGATCGGCGTGGGATCGGCGGCTGAGGCGCCCGAGATGGCGGCGCCGGCGTGCCCGCTGCCGGCAGACGCTGGCGCCGTGAGCGCGGACGCCGCGGCGGGAGCCATCCTCTCGGCGGCGGGCGTCATGTGGGGTTCTCCGGGAGCGCCCGCTTTCTTCCCCGGGCTGGCGCCGCCGTCGTTCGGAACGGAGCACGCCGTGAGCCATCCCAGCGCGGCGAGCAAGGCTGAACCTGCGGGGCGTGACGGGCGGCGTCGGGGCAGCGAGGATCTCTTCGACAAGCGAGCCTGGAGGCGATCGCGGGACGGCGCAGACGGCACGAGGCGGAGTGTACACGCGCCCCGCGCCCGGCTGCGCGGGATTGCGGCACGCTCTTCCGCCACGCGCGCCAGCGCCGCTCCCGTGGCTCACGTCGTGGTAAGTGAGGACACGCTGAGGGTAGAGGCGAAGCCTCGAAGTCAAGGAGCCTGTCGCACGCGATCGGCGGAGCGGTGGTCTCGCCTCGACGCAACGGTTCGAGCGAAGCGCTCAGGCTGACGCCCCGCCCTTCTCGCTCTACGATGGCGCGCATGAGAATGCGCACATCGCTCCGATGCCTCGCTGGTGTCGGCATCATGGCGGCATCCGGCTGCGGGCTGCTGCTCGGCCTAGACGACTTCGAGGACATCGCGCCTGCCGACGGCACGACGGCGACGGCGACGGCGACGGGTACAGGCGGAGGCGCCACGTGCGAGCCCGAGCACGCGATCGAGTGCTACTCCGGCCCCCCCGGGACGAAGGGCGTCGGGATCTGCGAGGCCGGGACGCAGGCGTGCAAGCAGGACGGCTCCGGGTACGAGGCGTGCGAGGGCGAGGTGACGCCGGCGGCAGAGACGTGCGCGAGCACGGACGACGAGGACTGCGACGGGAAGGATTGCGCCCAGTGGGCGACGAGCTTCGGGAACGAGGCGCCGCAGAGCGCGACTGCGGTGGCGGTTGATTCCTCCGGCAACAGCTACGTCATCGGAACTTTTGAAGGAGACATTGTTCTCGGGGGGACAGTCATGGCTTCTTCGTCGGGGGCAGATGATATATTCTTGATTAAGTTTGCTGCGGATGGATCTGTTGTTTGGGTTAAAGCATTTGGGAATTCTGATATGCAGTGGCCAACTGCGATCAGTGTTGATGCGGAAGAGAATGTCTTCTTCTCGGGTATCACTTGGGGTCCATTTGAGCTGAATGGAGTGTCGATTGATCGTGGCGTGTTCCTTGCCAAGGTTGATCCGTTGGGTGAGCCTGTTTGGTCAAAGCATATTTCTGGCTTGTGTTCTCTGCCCTTCCCGGCTGTGCATTCGATCGTTGCTGTGGGGTCCGATGGTTTGATCGTTGCGGGGGAATTTTGTCAGTACGTTAGTTTTGGAGACTCTATTCTGTTTGCGGATGGAGCGAGTACTGACGTGTTTCTTGCGAGGATTCGTGCTTCGGATGGATCGGGTGCGGTCGCGGACGGTGCCTGGGTAAAAGTGTTTGGCGATTCCGAGCCTCAGTATGGTCGTCGTCTCGCTGTGGAGGATGATGGATCTGTTGTGTTTGTCGGTGAGTACTATGGTAGTGTGGATTTTGGTTTAGGTGCGTTGCGCGCGGCTGATGGGCAAGATATATTTGTCGTTCGATTTGAGCCTGACGGAGCGGTCTCCTCGCAGCGACGTGTCGGCGGAACCGGTAATGATTATGTGAACGGCATGGCCTTGGATGACGTGGGGGGTGTCTTGTTGTCCGGCAGCTTCGACGGGGTTCTTAATGATATGGGTGACGGCGACTTTGAGGCCGTCGGCCGAGATGGATTTTTGCTCAAGCTGGACTCAGGTAACCGGTATCAGTGGAGCCTGTGGCTGAGCGGCGAGGGGGAGCAGCTGGGGAGCCATGTGGCAATCGATCGTGATGGCGATATATACGTACAAGGTGGTTTTGAAACGGTAGTTCGCTTCGGAGGCGCCGAGCTTTCTTCCGAGAGCGAGTCCCGCTCCGTGTTTTTTGCCAAGATTTCGAGGGTTGGTCAGCTGTCCTGGTCCAGGAAGATCGATGGGTTCTCTGATATCCGATTGGCCGGTATGGCTCTTACTTCTTTAGGGGAGCCGATGCTCGTAGGGTCGTTCTCAGGAACGATCGAGCTTGGTACCGGCACTCTGACGACGAACGGAGGAATGGACGCATTTCTTGCGAAGCTTGTTCCGTGAAAGCGCTGTTCGTGTGATCGGCGGTCGCAGGTCCGCACAGCGAGTTAGGTTGGTGGAGACTATCCAGAGTGTGAATCCAACGAGCTCCCAGAGTCCTGGCAGGGATGCACGAACAAGGTAGGTGTCCCCGGTGTCACACGAGCATCGGGGAGCTCGGGATTGGGCGTGTCTCGGGCAGTTTGTAACGCGAGCTGGTAGCACTGCTGCAGGACGTTGCCCTGGATCGGCAGAAAAACCGCCCATGTCGCCAAGGGGAGAAGAGGAAGTGTCGTTCCGATATTCTCCTGTTCCCCTTATTCCTTGGCGCCCTGAGCGTCATGGCGGTTCCCGCCATTGTCCGACTTCCCGCAGTAGATGCGATGCGCCTGCGGCGCACCACCACCTATGAAAATTCGAGCACTTGGCTCGCGATTTCCAAGGCAGTGCAAGGCGTCGCGAGCGTGGATGGCTGTGTGGCAGGAGAGTTCGGAGGGGATTCGCGGGGCTGCGTGCTCGGCACGCGGGGAGTGCACACGCGGCAGGCGGGCTGACTGGAGGCTATCGCCGTCCGCTTTTCGAGCTTCCTTGCGATCGGGGAGGCCGATGAGGGCGTTCTCGTGCGCAGAGCCGCCCTCGCGCCCCCTGCGGGGTGCTCAGTTGCACGGATCGGCGATCGCGCCGCAGCTCTCCTCGCAGCTCGTGCACGCGCAGGTATACACCGCGGTGAACTGGCTCTCGGCGCCGGGGAACTGTGCGTCGCATGCGTCGAAGCACGCGGGCTGCGCGTCGTCCTGGAAGCACCCCTGAGCGCAGGCGAACCAGCTCTGGCATGTATCGCTGAGTGCGCAGAGGGTCAGACAGCTGTTCGCGATGGCGCAGGACCGGCACGCCGCAGCGTCAGCGTTTCCGCCCCCAGCGCCGGCGTCGCAGTTGCCGAGGCAGATCAGCAGGTCGGTGTTCGTGACGTTCAGGTCTTCGCACGCTGTGTCGAGGATGCACTGTGAAGCGCACTCGTAGCCCGGCTCAGAGCAGTTGATGGAAACGGATTCGCAGCTGAGATCGCTGCATTCCTCGACCTTCGCGCACGCCTCCTCGCACTCGGTCAGTCCCGCCCCTCCGCCTGAACCGCTCGATGCCGCCGTCGTCGACGCGGTGGTCGAGCTCGTGGCCGAGTCAGTGGTCGTCGTCGTGGTGCTCGACGTCGTAGTGCTGGTCGTCCCCCCGCCGCTCCCGCCGCCCCCGCCGGGGTTCTCCGTCGTTTCCCCGGAGCACGCCGCGAACGCCGCGATACTGAACACGATAACCAAAGAAGAAGTCTTGCTGCGCATCGCTATTCTCCTTGGGCACGCCGCGGCCATTCTCCACGTCATTGCCCCAACGCGGCGGGATCGTTCGCCTGTTTCTCACCCCCGGCAACATTTTTCGCTCGCAAGCGCTCACGCTCGCGGGGGCGTCGCCACCATTCCAGCGTCCGTTGGCATCTCAGCGCGCCCGGGCATAGCCGTCGTGGTCGTGCCCGCGGGCGCCTGCGCCTGGCAGAGCCGCGGCTTCGCGGCGCTCGCCGACGCCTGCCTTCCCTGCCTCGCCGATGCGCCCCGCCAGCTCGTCATCGCCCCGGCTGCCGCGCCCGGCGCCTGACACCTCCGCCGCCTCCCGTCAGCCCGGCCCCGGCGACAGGGCCCCGAGATCCGCGCCGCTGCGCTCCACGCCGAGCAGATCCCGCGCGGGCACCTCGCGCGCGTCGCCCTGCCCGATCAGCATCTTCGACGACCGCTTCGGCCTGAAATCCGGCCGGTTCGGGTTGAGCTTCCACCAGCCCCCCTCGAGGATCACCCACGGCTCCTCGCTCGCGCGCACCACCTCCGTCGCGAACCGCGCGCGCGTGATGCCCGTGATCGCCCGCGTCTCCGGCAGCGCTGCCGCGAGGCGCTTCAGCCCCTCCGGCATGCCGCCGTAGCTCACCTGGGTCACCACGTTGTGGCCGGCGTCGAACCGGTAGATGCTCGTGCTCAGCACCTCGATCGACGGCGAGGCGTCGCTCACGAGGATGTTGTTCCGCAGGCGGCAACCCCAGCTCCCGTTGCCGCACTGGAGCGCGGGCCGGCCCCTCGCGCTCAGCACCACGGTGTTGTTGCGGATCAGGTTGTTGCGGCAGCCCCAGAGCGGCAGCGCGTCAGGCCCGGTCACCTGCTCCGGAGCGCGCGGGCCGGGCTCCACATAGGCCCGGTCGAACGGGTTCGCGTTGTCCCACTGCGCGATCCCGCTGGCGAGGTTGCCATAGATGAGGTTGTTCTGCACGACCGAGTCAGACACCCCTGCGAGGTTGATCGCCCCCCCGCCGCTGCGCCCGTTGCCGTTGATGACGTTCTGCTCGATGATGAAGTTCACGCCGCGGCCGTCCGGAAACCCGTGCTCGCCGAACCGCTCCGTCGCGCGCTTCATCAGCTCCGCGGCCCAGGCGCGGGTCGGCTCCCTCCGTGGATGATCCCGGAACGACGGGTGCTCCAGCACCGCGTCGAGCGAGGCCTCCGGATCGAGGTTCGCCTGGAACCCGCTCGCGTTGTTGCCGAAGAACACGTTGCGACGGACCACGTAGTTGTCCGATCCGTCGGATATGTAGGCGCCGTGCTCGCCCGCCGAGAAGGCGAACAGGTTGTCCTGCAGGAGGACCGTGTGGCTGTCGGTGGAGTGAACCCCCCACGTCCGATGGTGATGAGCGAAGTTGCCGACGATGGCGATGTGGTGCGCGAGCCTGCTGGTCTCGCCGAAGGCGCCGTCGACCATGATCCCCGCCCTCGGCTCAGCCGCGCTCTGCCTGCCAGGCGCGCTGCTGCCAGCGAGACGGAAGCCATCGATCACGACGTGGTGCGCCGTCTTCAGGTAGATCATCCAGCTCGGGTCAGCGGCGCACGCCCGGTTGATCACGACCTCGCCCGGGCTCCCCATCGCCTTGAAATGGATGTACCGCTCCTGGCCGGCGCTCGGCTTGTCGCCAACCGAGAACCCCGCGTACGTCCCGGGCAACACGGCGATGAGATCGCCGCCGCGCGCCGCGTCCGCCGCCTCCTGGAGCGTCGCGAACGCGCGTGTGACAGGGAGCTCCCGCGGCTCGGCCGCAGCGCCGCGCGCGTTCAGATCGAGCGCGGCCACGCGGATCGTGGCGGGGGCCGGCGCGCCGACGACGAGGACGCGCTCGTAGCGCGCCTGCAGCTTCAGCGTCTGGCGCACCCACTCGTCGGAGTCCCGCGTGGTCACGAAAGGCTCGGCTGCCGCGGGCGCTTGCGGCGCCGGCGCCTCGGGGGCCTTCGCCGGCGGGGGCCGTTTCTGCGCCTGCGCCGGCGAGGGCGCCGCTTCCTCGGGCGGCGGCCCCGCGACCTGGATCGTGCCGCTGCACGCGAGCGCGGCGACCGCGACGAGCCCGCCGCCGATGCGCGCGCAGCCACGGGCCAGCTGGATGACGCTTGTCGATCCTCTCATCTCGACGCTCCGGGGAAGGCCGCCCCTCCGAGGTGCGCCGCGCGTGCGGCGCTCGGCTCTGGCTACCCCGGCTTACCCCAAAGCGCGCCCTTCAGCCAGGGCCCGCGCCGCGCGCCGCGCGCCGCGCGAGGTGCGACATCGCCTTCCAGCGGCGGCCGTCATGCAGCCGACACGTGCCCGTTTGCTTCCGTCGCTGCCCTTCCTTTGGTACGAAGAGCTCATGAAAGCGCTGCCCTCGCTCGTGAGCGTCGCTCTTGCCGGCGCCACCCTCCTCACGCTCGCGCCCGAAGCGCAGGCGAACATCAAGAATCCGAACGATCACCCCCGCTACTTCGCCGAGCTCGAGCCGCACGGGGACTTCGTCTTCATGCACCGCGACTACGGCCTGCGGCGGTACGGGCCCGGGCGCTACAACGGCTTCGGGGACCCCGAGTTCGGCCTCGGCTTCAGGGCGAGCATCGAGCTCGCCGACCCGGCGTTCATCCCGAAGCTCAACAACACTGTCGCCATCTCGTTCGGGTTGGATCTCACCAACTGCAGGTACTGCCGCCGCGACTTCACCATCTGGAGTCCGGTCACCATGCAGTGGAACTTCTTCTTCACCGATCAGTGGAGCGCGTTCGCCGATCTCGGCGCTGTCGTCCGTACCGACGGGTTCTACAACGACGTGTGGCTCGACTTCGTCACCATGGTCGGCGGCCGCTACCACTTCAACGACAACATGTCGCTCACGATGCGGATCGGGTATCCCTTCTTCAGCGTCGGCGTCTCGTTCTTCGTCGGCTGAGCCGCTCCCCGCCGGCTCTGGCCCTCTGGCGGGCTGAGCCGCCCCGGGCGCCGCCCTGCGGTCGCGCTCTCCTGGCGCATCCGGGGCCGGCGGGAGCGCACGGACTCCGCCGCGGGCGGCATCTCGCCGGCGCGAGCGTACGGCGCGGACATCGGGCGCGTGCGGACAGGGCCCGCCCTGGTTAGACTAGCCGGAGATGGTCGGCTGGTATTTCGTAGGCATCCTCGGTCTCGCCCTGCTGATGGTGGTCCACGAGGGAGGGCACTTCTTCGCCGCGCGCGCTTACGGCATGCGCGTCTTGAAGTTCTCGATCGGCTTCGGCCCCACCTTCTTCAAGGTTGTCCCGAAGGACGGGTACTACTGGTTCACGACCGCCGCGGACAAGGTCCGCGTGCGGCTCTTTCGCCACGACCCGTTGAAGCACGGCCCCACCGTGTTCCAGGTCGCCATGATCCCCTTCCTGGCGTACGTGCAGATCGCGGGGATGAACCCCCTCGAGGAGGTCGATCCCGAGGACAAGGGCAGCTACGCGAACGCGAGCCTGATGGGCCGGATCGCCGCGATCTTCGCCGGTCCGCTCGCCAATTACCTGTTCGCGTCGGTCCTCTTCTTCGCGAGCCTGATGGTGGGCGGCAAGCCCCACCGCCTGACCGACATCGGCGTGGTCGCCGGGATGCCGGCGGCGGCCAGCCTGAAGGACGGCGATCGCATCGTCGAGATCGACGGGACCCCGGTCCACGACTGGGAGAAGATGGCGGAGATCATCTCCAAGAGCCCCGGCCGTCCGCTCGACCTCGTGGTGGAGCGCGCGGGCGAGCGCGTCTCGGCCAAGGTCACGCCTGCGAACGAGAGCGGCTCGGGCAAGATCGGCGTGATCCCCGTCGGGCCAGTCCAGCGGGTGCCGGTGACCGCGAGTGAGGCCGCGCTGCTCGCGCTGAAGATGCCGCCGAAGGTCGTGCAGGACCTGGTCGTCGGGCTCGGCCAGGTCCTCACGGGCAAGATCGAGGGCGAGCTCGGGGGCCCGGCGGCGATGATCGGGCAGACCGCGCAGGCGGCCAAGCGCGGCTTGCCGCACGGGCTCGAGTTCCTCGGGGTGCTCTCGGCCTACCTCGGCGCGTTCAACCTGATCCCGTTCCCCGCCCTGGACGGCGGCCGCCTGATGTTCCTGTTTTACGAGGCCGCCACGCGGCGCCGGCCGAACGCGCGCGTCGAGGCGCACATCCACCTGGTCGGCGTGTTCATGCTGCTCGGGCTGATGCTCTACGTCACCGCGAACGACTTCGGCCTCGGGTCGAAGTAGCCCTCCCTGCGTGGCGACGAGGCCGCCCGCGCGGGTTCCGGCGCCCGGCGGGCGCCTCGCCCGCGCGGTGATGCGGCTCCTGCTGCGCTGCCTGCCGCTGCTCTTGCTCTGGCCGTGCGCGCGGCCGGCGTCCGCGCTGGCCGCGGCGCCGGGCGCGTGGTCCGACGAGGAAGACGAGGCCGTCTTCGACGTCCCCGCGCCCCCGACGCTCCCCGGGCTCACGCTGCGCGATCCGACCTTCACCTTCGAGTACACGGCGGCCGTGATCGAGCCCGACGCGGCGAGCCGGGCGGGCGGCAAGCTCGCCTTCGCCTGGTACTCGCACGGCGAGATGGAGGTGCCGCTCGTCCCGCGCAAGTGGTTCGTCGGCGCGGTGCATGACAGCGCCGCGGCGAGCGTCCCGGGGGTCGAGCGGTCGATCCTGCTCGGGAGCCCCGAGCTGTACGGGCGCGGCGTCTGGTCGAGCGTGCGCGGGCTCGCCTCCGGCGGAGGCTTCGGCGTCGTGCTCCCGGTCCCGCGCGACGTCTCGCGCGACCAGGCCGAGGTGCTCCGGACGGCGCGCGTGGTGCGGCCGTGGGACGAGACGCGCTTCCGGGAGCTCACGCTCACGTTCCGCCCCTGGTTCGACATGCGGCACATCACCGGGCCGTTCATCTTCCAGCTCAGGCAGGGCCTCGACTGGTCGCTGGTCGTGCGCGGCCGGCGGTCCGGGGAGCGCCGCACCGACATCACGGCGCACACGGCGTTCTACTTCGGCTACCGGCTCGCGAGGCCGGTCGGGGTGGGTCTGGAGCTGTGGGAGGTCTACCAGCTGACCCAGGACCTGCCGGACGACCGGCGCGCGACGTTCGCGGTCTCGCCGAGCGTCCGCTTCATCCTGTCGAACGTGCAGCCGGCGCTGAGCGTGCTCTTGCCGGTCACGACCCCGCTGCGCGGCGACGTCGCCTCGTATTATGCCGCGCGGTTCAGCGTCGGATTCACCTTCCCGACAGGCGCTCCACGGGCGCCCCCGTGAGCGCGGCGGGCGCGCTCGCCGGGCGCGCTCCTGGCTGAAGGCGCGCCGAAGGCGCGGGATCGGCTTCGAGTGTGCGTGCATCCAGCGCGGGCGCTCGGTACCCTGGCCGCGTGGTCAACGCAGGATGGCTCCGGCGCGGTCTGGTTCTCGCGGCGCTACTCGGCCCGGCCGGCTGCTCGACCCAGCTCGTGAGCCTGAACGAGGGGCCCCGCGAGTACGTCGCGACGGACTACGAGAACGTGCTGCGCAGCTGGACGCGCACGGAGCACCTGTTCGCGCTCTCCGAGCTCGACAACTTCCTCACCGCCACCGCGACCTTCGAGTCGTGGGACTTCCGCTGGGCCTACGTGGTCCGCTACGCGCAGGACTACCGGCTCACGATCGAGCAGCGGCAGAAGCTGCTCGAGAAGACGCTCGAGGAGACGCGCCAGCGCCATCAGTTCTTCGTCGCGATCTTCGGGGGCGAGCGCAAGTACAACGACCTCTCGACGCCGAACAGCGCGTGGATCGTGCGGCTGATCGACGACACAGGGAACGAGACGGCGCCCGAGGAGATCGTCGCGATCGCCAAGCCGAACGCGCTCGAGCGGACCTACTTCCCGTACAACACGGTGTGGCGCCAGGCGTTCCGCATCCGCTTCCCGCGCGCGACCGCGGACGGGAAGCCGACGATCTCGCCGAGCGCGAGGTGGTTCGGGCTCCGCTTCGCCGGGGCGCAGGGCAACAGCGAGCTCGTCTGGCAGGTCAACGAGGAAGCGGAGCCCGTCGATCCCGCCGAGCTGGAGCAGGGGGCCGCGCGGCCGCTGCGGCCGAAGAGCGGCCAGCTCTAGCTCCGCGCGCCGGGCATATCCCGCCAGGGCTCGCTGACGCGCGGAGCCAGCCGAGCCCCGCGCGGCTCTGGCCCCGCGCGCCGCCTCAGCCGCGCTGAGCGTTCGTCGAGACCGACTGCGCCAGGATGGAGAGCAGCTCGGGCGTGCTCTCGAACAGCTCGCGCAGCGTGGGGTGGTCGGCGAGGAGCACGAGCGCGCCACCCCCGGCGGCGCGAGCGATCGACGGCGCCGGCTGGCCTCCGAGCAGCTCCGAGGCGAACAGGAGCTCGCCGGGCCTCGCGGTGCCTGCGATCGTCTGCGATCGCTCCGCGACCAGCTCCAGCGCGCCGGCGCCGATGATCACGAGCCCGGGGATGGGGTTGCCTGCGTGGATGAAATGCTCGCCGGGCGCCAGGCCGCGCAGCCGGAGCCGGCCGAGGACGCGGCGCAGCAGCGTATCTTCGAGCTCGCCCAGCGGCCCCATCGTGGCGCCTGCGAGCGACTGGATCCGGTCTGCGACGGTGCGCAGCTCGTCGAGCACCCAGGGGCAGCTGCGGAGCGCGTGATCGATGGTCGCCTGGCCCCAGATCGCCACCCGCGCGCCGTCCGCGCCGGCGACGACGCGCAGGGGGATGCCTTCCTCGAGCGTCCCTCGGGACGGCACGAGCGTCCTCGTCGCGGCGCGCTCGGCGGGGATATCGACGATGTTCGCGCACACGGCGGCGTCCCCGCGCAGGACCAGCGCGGCCCCGTCGACGGCGAGCTCCTCGTCGGACGAGAGGTCTTCCACGCGCGCTGCGAGCGCGAGCTCGTCGTGCATCTCCTCGGGCAGGTCCGCGAACGCCTCGATCTGCTCCAGATCGCGGCCGGTGAGGGCCGCCGCGTCGGCGGCTGGCGCGGCGCTGGCCGCGCCGGGCCGCGGAAGATCCGGCGCGATCTCCGGTGCGAGGTCGAGGGCCGCGAGCGCCTCCGTCTCCGGCGGCGCGCTGGGCGGCGCGTCGAGCGCCATCGCGGCGAGGTCGGCGCTCTCGCCTGCGGCCGGCCGCCGCCCCTCGACCGCGGGCGCATCCACGCGCGGCGCCGCGGCGAGATCGGGGAGGGCCTCGACCGAGGCCGGCGCGCGGGCGTCGGCGGCGGACGCAGGCCGCGGCGCGGCGGCGGCCGCCTGGGCCGGGGGCTCTTCGACGAGCGCGAGGTCCGCGTCGTCGAGCAGCTCTTCCACGGGCTCCGGCGCGGGCTCGCCCGAGGCTTCATCGAGCGCGCGCGGGCGCGGCGCCTCGACCTCGGCGCCGAGGGGCGCGGGCTCGCCGCGGGACGGGGTGGCCTTCGTCTGCCGGTCGTCGTCCTGCTCCGCTGCCTGTGGCGAAGGCGGAGGGGTGGCGAGCCGGCTCGACATCGGCGCTTCGAGGTCGCTGTCAGAGAGCTCGATGACGACCGTCCCCTCGATCGTCGACTCCGCGGGCGACGCGTCTGCGCTCGCAGGGGGCTCGATCTTTGCGCTGTCGCTCGCGGAATTGGCGGTGCCCTTCGCGGGGATGTTGTCGGCCGAGACCCCGAGGTGTCCTGGGGGTTCGTTTCCGGTGGGCGTCGCCGGGCGGGTGCGCGCTGCCGCAGGCGTCGGGGGCGCGGGAGGTCGCGCGGAGATCGGCTTCCGCTTGAGCGTCAGATCGAGCGGCGCGGCCGAGGTGATGACCTCGTCTTCCTCTTCGTCGCCCGGCTGTGGCGTCGAGGGATGCCTGCGGGCCACGAGGTACGTGTCGCCGTTCGACGTGATGATCTCCTGGGGAGGCCGCGGCGGCGCGGCTGGCTCCGCGTCCTCGGACCAGGGATCGAGGATCGGCTCGCGCGGCCTTCGTTTGGAGCTGATCGCTCCCTGTGCGGGCGCGGCCGTGCCTGTGCGGGCCGGGGTGGGCGTGGGGGCCTCAGCCTCGACGACGATCTCGCCGATGTCGTCGCTCGGCGCGTGCTCTTCGGCGGGGGCTGGAGGGCTCGGGGCCTGGTGCGACGCCGATGTCTGGAGCGAGGCCGCTGCGGTCAGCGGTGCGGCGGATACCGGCAACGATGGCGCGGCGGGCTGCGCGGGCGGCGGGACGGACGCCGGCGATGGCGCGGCGGACGCCGAGACGGACAGCGGTGGCGCAGCAGGCGATGGCGGCGGCGCGGCGAGCGGTGGCACCGGAGGTGATTGCGGTGGCGCGGCGGCCCCCGGGGGCGCATCGGGAGGCGCAGCAGGCGGTGCGACCGGCATCGACGAGGCCAGCGGCGGCGCGAGGGGCGGCGGCGGCGCGGCGGTGGTCGAGAGTGCCGGTGGACGCGTGGCTGGTGCCGGAGGTGCGGCCGGCGGCGGAAGCGCACCGGGCGTCGGAAGCGCGCCGGGCGGCGGAAGCGCGCCGGGCGTCGGAAGCGCGCCGGGCGGCGGAAGCGCGGAGGCCAGCGTGGGCGGCGGCGGCGTCGGGGGAGGCAGAGCCTGCGGGTGTGGCGGCGTGCTGATCGGCGGCTGCGGCGGCGCGAAAGATGGCGGCGACACCGGTGGGGGCAACACCTGCGGGTGGGCAAGCACGCCAGCTGACGGTGCAGCGGGGGTCGGCCCGGCGGGCGGAGGCGGAGGTTGCGGGCGCGGAGGTTGAAAAGACGGCGGATGCGGTGCTGGCGCCGGCTGCGGGCGTGGGGGCGCAAAAGGCGGCGGGTGCGACGCGGATGGAGAGCCGAACGTGGGCGGAGGCGGCGCGGGTGGAGGCCCGAACGACGGCGGAGGCGGCGCTGGCGGAGGTCCGAACGACGGCGGGTGCGACGCGGGTGGAGGCCCGAATGACGGCGGGGGCGGCGCTGGCGGAAGTCCGAGGGACGCCGGATGCGGCGCTGGCGGAAGTCCGAGAGACGCGGGAGGCGGCGCTGGCGGAGGTCTGAACGACGGCGGGCGCGACGCGGGCGCGGCGCCTCTTGTCGCCGGCGGCTGCGGCTCCGCGATGAGGCTCGGCAGCGGTGGAGGAGGTACAGGTACCGCCGGAAGCGCCGACGGAGGCCGCGGTGCCGCCGGCGGTGGCTCGCTCATGGAGCGTGTCCCGGCGGGGCGCGGGGGCTGCAGGGGGCTCATCGCGGGGTCGGACCGGCCGCGCTCCGGCGATGGAGGTAGGGCCGACTGCAGCTCCTGCGGCGTGGGCATGGAGGCAGGGCGAGGGGGGATCGATGACGGCCGCCGCGATCCTCCCCGCGGTACGGCCGGCGGTGGTATCGGGGCGGGCGGTCGCGCGCTCGGTGTCTTCGCCTGCGCTGTCACCAGAAGCGGGTCCGTGGTGAGCTGCTGCCGGAACGACGGAACCCCCGGCGCGGGAGGCAGCGGCGGAATGGCGTTCGCCATGGGGGCAGGCAGCGGAGGCGCCGGCGGTGGCTGACTCCGGTACATCGCGCCGGCCTGGACGTTGGGCGCAGCCGTCGGCGGTGCGGAGGGCGCGGCCGACGGCGCCAGCGGTTGCGCGTGCGGTGGGTCGAGCCGCTGCGGGTACGCGGCGGGGGGCGGCTGCGAGCGCGACACGCCAGGCGGAGCCGCCGGCGCGAAGGGCGGCGGCTGCGAGCGCGACACGCCAGGCGGAGCCGCCGGCGCGAAGGGCGGCGGCTGCGAGCGCGACACGCCAGGCGGAGCCGCCGGCGCGAAGGGCGGCGGCTGCGGCTGAACGGGCGGCGCAGCCTGCGGGAAGGCACCGTCGGGAGGCTGCTGCGTCGGCCGCTGCGCCATCGGCGGCGTGGGGGGCGACGTGCTGCCTTGCGCATGGCCGGGCGGCGCGGGGGGGAACGGCGCGATCGGTCGTGCTCCGGCGCCCTGCCCGCCCTCTGCGCCCGGGCTGAGCGGCGGCGACGGCCGGGACGATCCCGCCAGTCGCTCTGCTTCGGCCGCCAGCTCCGGCTGCGAGAGCGGTTCGAACATGTCGATCTCGATCGAGGGCATCGAGGCGCGCAGCTCCTGGGTGAGCGACATGCGGCGGCGCCAGGTCTGCTCGTCCGACGGCGGCGCCTCGTCAGAGGACGGGGGCGGCGCGTCGCCTTCGCTGTCGATGGTCTCCAGGAGATCGGGATCGCTCGGCTGCCCGACCTCCGAGGCCATGACCTCCTCGAGCGCCGTCACGCACAGCCCGAGCTCCGAGGCGCGGAACGGCTGCCCGGCCGCCCCGGCGGCGTCGGCCGCGCGTCGCAGCCACACGATAGCGTCGCGCCGCTCGCCGCGCGCCCACAGCGCGCTTGCCGTGGAGATCCCCCACACGACATCTTCATCGTCATTCGGGTGAGGTTCGGGGAGGGCGACCACGCGGTTCGCCATGAGCAACACCACCTATCACAGGCCCCACTGCGGCCGTTTACCCCATGGTACCGAGCGAGCCGACGTCCCGGATCGGGCGTCGCGCGAGCCCCGCGGCGCGGAAAGCCGCGCCACCCAGGAGCTTAGCCGCGCTCGCCACGGCACGTACAAATTACGGTACGGATGTCGCTTTTAGCGCTCGCCTCGCCATCGTTGCCCGCCAGCTCCCCGTCAGATGCCCGTTAAAACCCGGTGCTGGCACACATTCGCGACGCGAACGCGGATCCGGGGCGACGCTCCGAGGTGAATTCGAGGTGGCCTGACGTATCCGACGTATAAGGAGCGAACGCCGCGTGCGCCCGCAAAGCGCCCGGCCAGGGGGCCCGGCGGATTCTGGTTGAGCACGGGGCACGCGCGGGTGCGTCCGCGGCCTGTGCAATGACGCCGGGTCAGGTGGAGCGCCGTCCACCGATGCGCCGCGGCCGGCAGCTCAGGACCGCCGCGCGGCGGCACATCTCCTCGACACCATCCCGCGATGCGGCCTCTCCGGGCATGCGTCTCGCGAGCCAGCCGATGAGCGTCAGCCCCGCTGCGCGGGCGTCTGCGGGCATCGTCCCGTCGTTCAGGAGGCTCGCGATCTGGGCGATCAGACGCGTGCGCGTTTCCTCGGGCGCCATCCTGGGTGCTCCATGAAGCATTCGAACGGGAAAGTCAAAAGAACCGCCATGCCGGCGCGCAGCCCCGTCGGCGGGCACCTCGACGCTGTGTGCTCCTCGACATCCCGTCTGTCCCGCTTGCCTGGGTCGGCGGCGTGCCAATACCCTCTGTGCAGTGGCGTCAAGATAAATCACACAGGGTCAAATCGGCGCGATCAGCACCTCGCGATCCTTGGCGCCGTTCGCGGGCCCGACGAGCCCGCGCTTCTCCATCGCCTCGACCAGCTTGGCCGCGCGGTTGTAGCCGACGCCGAGCTTGCGCTGCAGCCACGAGGTCGAGCAGCGCCGGGTGTCGGCCACGATGCGAACCGCGGCATCGTACATCGGATCGGCCTCCGCGTCGGACGTGTCGGGCTCCTCGCCCTCGTCGTCTCGGGGCCGGAGGATCGCCTCGTCGTAGACGGGCTCGCCCTGGAGCCGGAGGAAGTCGGTGATCTTCTGGACCTCCTCCTCCGAGCAGAACGGGCACTGGACGCGGCGCGTATCGTTCGAGCCGTTCATCTTGATCAGCATGTCGCCGCGGCCGAGCAGGTGCTCCGCGCCCTGCTCGTCGAGGATCGTCCGGCTATCCACCTTCTGCGCGACACGGAAGGCGATGCGCGTCGGGAAGTTCGCCTTGATCATGCCGGTGATCACGTCGACGCTCGGCCGCTGCGTCGCGAGGATCACGTGCATGCCGGCGGCGCGCGCCTTCTGCGCGAGGCGGGCCACGCTCGCCTCCACGTCCTTGCCTTGCTGCATCATGAGGTCGGCGAACTCGTCGACCACGATCACGATGAACGGGATCTTCTCCGGCAGCGCCGCGTCCGATCCGTCCTTCGCCGCGTCGATCTCCACCTCGAGCCCGTCGGCGCCGACGGCGCTCACCTTGGCCGGGGGCTTCGGCGGGCGCGCCTCGCCGCGCTGCACGCGCTCGACCCAGGCGTTGTAGGTCGTGATGTTCTTCGTCCCCGCGTTCGCGAAGAGCTGGTACCGGCGCTCCATCTCGTCGACGGCCCACTTGAGCGCGTTCGCCGCCTGCTTCATGTCCGTCACGACCGGCAGGAGCAGGTGCGGGATGCGGTCGAAGGGCGCGAGCTCGACGACCTTGGGATCGATCATCAGCAGCCTGAGCTCCTCCGGCGTCTTGCGGAAGAGCAGGCTCACCAGCATCACGTTGAGGCCCACGCTCTTGCCCGCGCCGGTCGCGCCCGCCACGATGACGTGCGGCATCGACGCGAGGTCGGCGAAGTACGGCGTCCCGATGATGTCGCGGCCGAGCACGCACGGCAGCGGCGCCTTCATCTCGAGGAAGCGGCGATCCTCGACGAGCTCGCGCAGGTTGACGGGCAGGCGGTGCTCGTTCGGGATCTCGAAGCCGATCCGGTTCTTGCCGGGGATGGGGGCGACGATGCGGACCTTGCGCGAGAGGCCGAGCGCGAGGTCGTCCGCGAGGCCTGCGACCTTCGACACCTTGGTGCCGGCGGCGGGAGAGACTTCGAACGTCGTGACGGTCGGCCCCGGGTGGATCTCCTCGACCTTCCCGCTGACGCCGTAGTCGGCGAGCGTCTTCTCGAGGAGCTGCGCGGTCGCCTTCAGCTGATCCGCGTCGAGCTGCAGGCGCCCGCCCGCGGCCGCCTCGAGCATGTCCGTCAGCGGCAGGCGGAAGCCCGCTCCGGCCGCCGGGACGACCTTCACGACGGCCGGCTTCTCGCTGACGAGCTCGCGGCTCGTATCGACGATCGTCGGGTCGCGCGGCGCGGCCCCGCGAGCCCGCTCCGGGCCGATGGCGGGCGAGGGCTCGCGGTGAGCCGCGGCGTCCGGCGCGCGCACCGGCAGCTCGCGATGAGCCGCCGCGGCGTGCGGCTCGCGCACCGGCAGCTCGCGCACCGGCAGCTCGCGCCGCTGGCGCACGGGCAGGATGGGCGACGGTGTCGGCACGTCGACCTCGTCCGGTTCTCCGAGAGCGGTCACCATCTCGTCGTCGCCCGGGTCGGGCGCCGCGAGCGCCTCCGGCTCGTCCTCGTCGAGGTCGCCCTGCACCTCGTCGAGGTCGCCCTGCACCTCGTCGAGGTCGCCCTGCACCTCATCGAGGTCGCCCTGCTCCTCGTCGATGTGCGCCTCGCCTACGAACGACGGCTCTTCGCTGTCCTCCTGGGCGGCGGCGCCGCGCGGCGCCGCGGGAGACGCGGCGCGACGCTGTGCTGCTCGGCGCTGCGTTCCCTCGCGCGGCTCGGCAGCGCGCTGCGCCCGGCCGCGCGGCTCGGCGCCGTGCGACACCGCCACGCGCGGCTCGTCGTCCCGCTCCGCTGCCTCGCTGGGCTCGGCGCCGCGGGTCACCACCTCGTGCGTCTCACCGCCGTGGATCACCAGCTCGTGCGGCTCGGCGCCGTGGGTCACCACCTCGTGCGCCTCCCCGCCGTGGATCTCCACCTCGCGCGGCTCGGCGTCGTGCGGCTCTGCCCCGCGCGGCGCTGCGCCCTGCTGCGCCGCTTCGCGCGGCTCCTTCGCCTGCGCCTTCCGCCCGCGCCGCGGCTTCGCCGGGGCGGCCGGCTCCTCGGGCGGTGCCTCGAACGGCGCGCTCTTCCAGAGATCGAGCGCCGGCGCCGCGACGGGCGCCGGCTCGACGGGCGTTGCCCTGGCGGCGGGATCGGAGGGCCGCTCGTCGGTGTCGTCGGCCAGCGCGGCGATGATCGCGTCCGGGCTCGAGTTGCGCGCGATGATCGGCGGCGCGTTCTGCGTCTTGGCCTCGGTCTGCCGCTCCAGGTCGCGCGCCGCGGCCCACGCCCCGAAGAGCGCGCGCGCCCAGCCGGCGACGCGCACGGCGATGGCGATCGCGAGCTGCTCGGCCCGGTGCGCGAGCTCGATGAACGAGAACGTCGCGCGGCCCATCAGGATGAGCGCGACGACGGTGAGCCCGATGATGTAGGACCCGATGTTCGAGAAGAGCGCGCGCAGCACCTCCCCGAACAGCTCGCCCACGGCCCCGCCGAGCGGCATCGCGCCGAAAGCGACAGCGCGCGGGAACGCGACATGCGCGAGCGCCGCGAGCACGATGACCACCACGATGTCGCCGCTCAGCCGGAACAAGCTGGCGATCGAGCGCTTCGCCCCCAGGAGCGGCATCGCCAGCAGCGCGAGCTCGAGCGGGACGAACCACGCGATGACGCCGATCGCCTCGATCGACGTCCCCGCGAGCGCAGCGCCTACGGGCCCCACCCAGTCGTCGCCGGAGACCTCCGGCCGCATCGGATCCCCGCGAAAGGACGCGAGCGCCAGCGCGCTGTACAGGGCGGAGACCAGCAGAACCAGCGCCGCCGCATCCCGGGTGTAGCTATGGCCCGGCGGCGCAGCAGGACCCGCGATCCCTGCTGGGCTGGTCCGCGCGGCGCCGCGCGCCCCGGACCGCAAGGGCTCGCCAAGGCCGGCGGCGGGCTGGGCGCGGCGAGGAGCGAACAAGGGGACGTGCATACCTACCTGTACCTACTTTGCTCACATATGCGCACTACGCTCCGGGGGCAAGAAGTATGGGAGGGCTGCAAGAAGTGGAAGAGACCGGAAGAGGCGGGACGGACAAGGAAGGGGCGAGACGGCGTGAGCGCTGCCATGTGCGCGCGCCTGAGCTCGCCGGGGAGGGCGAAAGCAGCCGCTTCCGGGCAGCGTGGGCGAGGGGGAGGGAGCCGGGAGGGCGGGGGATCGCCGGCCACCGGCGCGCTGGAGTTCTGGCCAGATTTCGCGCAGACTTTGAAAAGGCTCCTCTCTATTCCGGCCTTGAAATTCTTTCAAACAGAGCGCTGCGGGCGGTACCATCCCGACCCTCCTGGGACGTGCATGGAAACTGTCGAACGAGCAGGGCGGCGCGTCGGCGCTGCGGGCCTTCTTTTGCTGTGCCTCGCGACCGCGGGCGCAGGGCTCGCGACGAGCGGGTGCCGCGTCAACGAGAACGACATCCACCGGTGGGAGACCACGGCGCACGGCCCGGACAAGCTCAGGGCGGTGCTGTTTCACGATAAGTACGACAGCTCGCTCCGCGTCGAGGCGGCCACCTCGCTCATCCGCATGAAGCCGCGGCAGGGCCGGCGCGTGGGCATCGGCATCATGGTCGAGACCCTCGCGACCATGGCGCCGGAGGCCCGGCAATCGATCGTGGCGGCGCTCGTGCCGTCGATCATCGCCGAGCTGAGGAAGCCGCCGCCCGTCGCGCAGCCAGGGCAGCCGCTCCCGCAGGACACGTCGTTCCCTTACAAGGACGCGGCGTACGCGATGCTCACGTCGGATCGGACCGTGATCATCGCGGACGAGGGGCTGAAGGAGGGGCTCAAGGCCGCCCTCATCGACTGGGCGATGGCGGACTTCGAGCACCGGCTCGAGGACCGCTCGCAGGCCTACGGGATGGAGCAGCTCCTGCGCTTCATCGGCCCCGCCGCGGTGGCCGGCCTGCCGAAGCTGATGACCCGCGAGGCGAAGCGGCTCGACCAGCTGGCGTCGCTCGTGGCCGAGTACGGCGACCCGCCGACGAAGGAGGCCGCCTCGGCGAACCTGGTCGCCATCGCCAGGTTCGTCACCTCCGGCGAGTGGACCGCCGTCAAGAAGCCCGAGCTCCAGGCGGCGAACGCCGCGTCGAAGCTCGCGCCGACCGAGAAGCAGTTCGAGGCGCAGCTCGCGCAGTACCAGGAGGAGGAGCTGTTCCGGGTCTTCGGGTCGATGAAGAAGCTCGGCGGCCGGCCGTCGGTGGACTTCCTCCTCGGGTTCGCGGCCAACAAGGAGCAGCCCGAGAAGCGACGCCAGGCCGCCCTCGCCGCGCTCGAAGGCCGGCTCGATCGCAACAACCCGAGCGACATCCAGCGCATCCTCGAGATCGCGACCGCGGACGCGCCCGACGCGGTGCTCGACCAGGCCTTCCGCCGCGTCGGCGAGATGCCGCGCGAGCTCGTCGTCGAGAAGCTCTACGGCCTCTTCAAGACCGACAAGTGGAAGATCCGCCGCGCCGCCGCCGCGACCATCCTGAAGATGTCGACGGTGAAGCACATCGACGAGTTCATGAGCAGGCTCCCCGACAGCAAGGAGAGCAAGGGGTTCGCCATGCCGGAGGCGCTCACGTACGGCGCGGCGCTCGGCGACCTGAAGGAGGGCTCGCCCGTCGAGGCGCTGAAGAAGCACTTCACCGCGGGCTCGGCGGCGGTGCGGACGAGCGCGATCGCCTACTACTTCACGTTCGGCACGGTGGCCGAACTCCCGGCGGTCAAGCCGCTCGAGGGCGACACAACGCGCGTGCCGGTCTGCGAGGCCGACCCGGACTGCAAGTGGGCGTGCGAGGTGCAGAAAGAGGGATCGACCGAGCGCGAGCTCAGGGACGTGAAGACCGTCGGCGAGTTCGTTCAGTACTGCGTCGAGCCGGCCATGCAGGACAGGAAGCCGGAGCTCGAGAAGGGCGAGAAGAAGTGACGCGCTTCTTCGTCCGCCGCGCGCGTCACGCGCGGCCCAGAGCCGTCAGCTGCTTGCAGGGAAGAGGCCGGGAGGAGGCTTCCCAGCGCAATTCATCCTCCATTATCGTTGGGTAGAGATGAGCGCGGATCCGAACAAGAAAAGCGCACGGACGTTCCAGTGTCGCGATGTCCTTTGGGAGACGTTCGAGCAGATGGCGCGCGAGCTCGAGTGCTCCATCGACTACCTCATCAACGAGTCGATGAAGCAGTACGCGCGGCAGCGAAGCTACAGCCCGCGCACGCCGTTCCCGCCGCCCGCCAGGGGTGACGGGGTGCCCCCCTCCGGGCACATGGCGGTCCCGCACGCTCATCAGGCCAGCGCGCCACCTCCCCTCGCGACGCCCCAGCCGCCCGGGCTGGCGACGTCCGGCTCGGCGCCGCCCCTGGGAGGCTTGCAGCAGCAGCCTGCAGCCGGGATGCCCTACGGCGCCTCGGCGCCTGCGTATGGCGCGCCGTCGCCGCAGTACGGCGTGGCGTCCGTCGGGCCAGGGCCGACGCCGATCCCGGCGATCACGCCGCCTCCTCCGCCTCCAGGGCAGGTCCGTCCGGGCGCGCCGCCGCCGCCGCCGCCGCCCCCCGGCAGCAGCAACGCGGGCGGCAAGCGGCCCAGCCTGCCCGTGCCGCCGCCCGTTCCGGGTCGCGTCGGCGGCCCGCCGCCTCCGCCGACCAGCGTGACGCGCCTCGGCGCGCCGCCGCCGCTCCCGTCGCAGGTCACGAACCCCGGCGGGCGCCAGAGCCTCCCGGGCGCCGCGGCGAGCCGCTCGGGTCCGCCGCCGCCGCCGCTGAGCAACGCCGCCGGTTACGCCTCGCCGATGGGGCCGCCGGTGGCGCCGCCCCTCGCGCCCCCGCTGTCGCCGCCGCCGTACGTCGCTGCGCCGCAGGCCTCCAGCAGCGTGCCGGGTCCGCCGCCGATGGCCATGGGGATGCCGAATCAGGTCCCCGTCGGCCCGACGCTCGCCGCGTTCTACGCGGGGCAGCGGTTCGTGGTGAACAAGGATCGGTTCATCATCGGGCGCGGCAAGCAGTCGAGCGATCTGACGATCAAGGACCCGAACGTGTCGCGCCAGCACGCCATGGTCGAGTTCCTGAACGGCCAGTACTACATGGTCGACATGGGCTCGACGAACGGCGTCGAGTACAACGGGCAGCGCATCGCCCGGAAGGCCATCGTCGAGGGCGATCTCTTCCGGATCTGCGATCACGAAGTGCGCTTCTCCTACCGCTGAACCCGCCGACCGCGGGCGCGCAGGCGGGAGTTTGGCTGGAGCGCAGGCGAACGCTTAGGATCCCGCTGCAGGATGACGAAGCGTGGAGGCGCCGAGGCCGGCTCGCAGGAACGGCGCCGCGGGGCGCTGCGACGAGCGCGTCGCGGCGGCGCCGCGGCGATAGCCCTTGGCGCGGCGATCTGGAGCGGAGCGGTCCTCGCTTCGCAGCTGCCGCCGTGGGTCTCCGCGGGCGACACCCCGCTGCCGGCGTGGGTCAGGAGCGCGCGCGTGCTCAAGCGCGACCAGCCGCTGTTCGACGCCCCCGGCGAGGGCGCGCGCCGGCGCGGCTCTGTCGATCGCAACGTGCAGCTGCCCCTCTTTGCGGCCAGGCGCGCCGGCGGATGCCTCGGGCGCTGGCTCGAGGTGGGCGCCGCGGCCTGGGTCTGCGACGACGCTGTCGAGCTGTCCGCCGCGGGTCCGATCAGCCCGCTGGTGCGGACGTGGCGCGAGATGCCCGATGGGCTCCCGTACCGCTACTACTTCGTCGGCCCCGACGGGACCTTCGGCTATCGGCGCGCCGAGGCGGCCGACATCGACGCGCCGGACGCGCAGCTCGAGCCCGGCTTCGCGGTGGCGATCGTCGAGGAGCGGATCGAGGGAGGCGCCCGGTACGGCCGCACGAACAGCGGC
The DNA here is from genome assembly GCF_051524395.1 of Sorangium sp. So ce117. Lineage (NCBI taxonomy): Bacteria > Pseudomonadati > Myxococcota > Polyangiales > Polyangiaceae > Sorangium > Sorangium sp. So ce117. The sequence continues at coordinate 11,406,381 of NZ_CP150309.1, read as the reverse complement.
TTCTGGTTGCCGATGCGAGATCTCGGTCCAGTGCGCGCGTTCGCGTTCCACGGGGTGGACGTCGCGCCGGGCGCCGCGCAGATCGCGGCCGCGTGGGTCGTGTCGGAGCGGGCTCCGCTCTACACGCGGACGGGGGCGGGCTTCACGCGGACCGAGGAGAGCAAGGTGCGGTTCGAGGTGGTCCCTTACCTGGAGGAGGCGCAAGGCGCCTCGGGGAAGCTCGCGCGCATCGCGGAGGGCGACGTCGCGGCGTGGATCTCGACCCGCGATCTCCGGCGCCCGTCGGTGGCGCCGCCGCCCGAGGTCGACGTCGAGGCGGGTGAGCGCTGGATCGACGTCGATCGCTCGACGCAGACGCTTGTGGCCTACGAGGGGCCTCGCCCCGTGTTCGCGACGCTCGTCTCGACCGGCAAGGGCGCGCCCGGGTCGCAGCGCGCCACGCCCGCCGGCACCTTCCGGATCTGGGCCAAGCTGCTCACCTCGGACATGGACAACCTCGAGGACGAGGCCGCCGAGCGGTACTACCGGATGGAGGACGTCCCCTACGTCCAGTACTTCTCGAAGGGCATCGGGCTGCACGGCGCGTTCTGGCATCGCTCGTTCGGCCAGGTGCGGAGCCACGGCTGCGTGAACCTGGCTCCGCTCGATGCGCAGCGGCTGTTCTGGTGGACGTCGCCCCGGCTCCCCGCCGGCTGGACGGCCGTCCTCCCCACGGCGCACGAGCCGGGCACCGTCGTGCGCGTGAGGTAGCGGCAGGCGCGAGGCCCGTCGGGGTAGCAGTGAGGGGAGGGGGCGGGAAGGAGCAGCGGAGCCGGGCCCGGTAGGCGCGGCGAGCGCTGGCTCAGGGGGCGATCTTGCCCTGGAGGAAGAACGCGATGACCCAGGAGAGGAGCACGAGCGACTCGATGAGCGCCAGGCCGAGGATCATCGGGGTCTGGATCCGGGCAGCGGCGCCCGGGTTCCGGGAGATGCCCTCCAGGGCGGCGGCTGCCGCGCGCCCCTGGCCCATGGTGCCGCCGAGGGCAGCGATGCCGATCGCGAATCCGGCAGCGACGGCGAGCCACGAGTTCGCGTCGTACTTGTTCGACGCCGCGCCATCCTGCGCCAGCGCCATAGCGGGAACCAGTACCAGCGCAGTGCCGACAACGGCGGACAGCGACAGCTTGCTCTTCAGCGACATCCGAATCTGCTCCTTTCAAGCCACACAGCCCGCGGGGCTGCATGCGAAACATCTGCTTGGGTCGGGGGCCGCGGGGCGGTCCCCCATCGAGATCCGGGGATCGCTCCAGGGACCTCTGCTACTGCTCGGCAGGGGCCGCGCTTCCGCGATCCACCACCGTTGTGGGGCAACCCATCGACAGCGGGGCCCCTCTAATCCGATTTTCGAGGGCTGGCTAGCCTTCTCTTCACCTCCAGCGCCATTCTCCGCGGCGCCGGTGGGCGGCTGACCAGGCGGTCAGGCGAAGCGGTCAGTGGTGGTCTGCCTTCTCGGTCGCGAGCCCGATGTAGATGCAGCTCAGCAGGCAAAACACCAGCGTCTGCACGACGATGACGATGATCGCCAGGAACATCAGCGGCACCGGGACGAACAGCGCGACGAGCCCCAGGAAGATGCTCGCCACGAGGTGATCGACGCCGATGTTGAGCATGAGCCGGATCGAGAGCGTGACCGGGCGGACGCAGGTGGAGATGACCTCGATGGGGAAGATGAGCGGCGCGAGGTACCATTTCGGCCCGGCGAGGTGAGCGACGTAGCTCCAGCCGTTCTCCTTCAGCCCGTAGTAATTGAACAGGACGAACACCACGACCGCGCACCCGATCGTGATGTTCAGGTTCGAGGTCGGCGGGTTCACTCCCGGGATGAGCGCCGACGCGTTCGAGAAGAAGATGAACGCGGCCGAGCCCCCGATGAGCGGGAAGTACCGCTTCGCGTTCGCGGGCCCCATCACGTCCCGGGCCATCCCGTAGAAGTAGCCGAAGAACGCCTCGAAGAACGTGCGCAGCGTGAGCTTGTCCTCCGGGATCACGGACTCGTTCAGGCGCCGGTACTGGCCGCGGACCTCGCTGGCGAGGAGCACGAACAGCACCATGATCAGAAGGCTCATGAAGATCGGCTCGGTCCCGCGGTAGTCCACGGTGTGGTGACCGATGAACGTCTTGCCGATGTTGCGAGCGTTCTCCCGGAGTCCGGGGAGCTGCGCCAGGAGGTACGTGAGGAACCCTGTGTGCTCAGGCATGGCTTTCGTCGTCGATGCGCCGCGCCGGTAGCCGCGCGGCTGTGCCGGCACGGCCGCGAGCGCTGGCGCGCCTTGTGGGAGTTCGCCCTCGAGCGAGGGGCCTCGCCTCTACCACAACTCGTTTACGGTGGGCACCCTGGAGCGCGCCAAGTCTCCTCACGCCGCGCGGGTCGCTCCCGGAGGCCGGTTCCGGCAGGAGCTCAGCCGTGAGCGCCCGGCGGGCTTCCGTCCGCCGGGGGCTTCGGTCCGAACAGCGTCCCCAGGGTGATGCCGACGACGAGCGAGGCGTAGCCGACCATCAAGGCGATGCCCGAGACCAGGTCGCTCTTCAGGAGGAGCCACACGCCGCCCATCAGTCCGAGCAGCTTGATCATCGCGATCAGCGTCCACGACACCGTGTGGCCCCGGCGCGAGAGGAACGCGTCGACGATGCGCGCGAAGACGTACAGGTTCACCGTCGCGATGGCGCCGCCGATGCACACGCCGAGCGCCGCGCGCGCGCCGTACGCGAGCAGCGCGGCCACGGACAGGACCGCGGCCGTGCCGGCGACCCAGCGGAGCACAGACCGCATGGTGGCGTCCCCGACGCCGGGCCGCTCCTCCGCGTCGGGCTCCTCGTGCGGCGGATCGCTGCCGGGCGCCCCCGGCCTTCGTTCAGCGCTCATCGTTCCCCTTCGCGTCCTGCAGCCCGCCGGGATCGCGGACCTCGTCGCTCGAGCCTGTCCGGCGGTCGTCGTCCAGCGCGCGCTCGTCCTGCCGGGCCTTCCGGTCGTCGAACCTCGGCGCAGGGTTCCCCTGCTCGCGCTCCTCGCGCTCGGCCACGGCCTGCATTTCCTTCCACGCCCGGTAGACCGCCTTGCCGGCGGCGCCGAGCCCGAAGAAGAACCAGAGCACCGAGAGGTACGGATCGGTCCCGAGCTTCCCGTCGAGCCAGCGGCCGATGAACAGGCCGACCAGGATGCACAGCACCACCTCGAGACCGACAGTCCCGTAGCTTCCGACGGCCTTCCAGTCCTGCTTCATCAGGGGATCCGATCACCGGGCAGTACGTGGGTGCCTCCGGTCGCGATTACAAGCGGTCCCGGACGGGGTCAACCGCCGTCCGGCGTCGCCGCTCGATCGGCACGGCATCCACCCCGCGCACCGCCTGTCGTCCTACCGTCGCGCGACCAGCGCCTCGAGCGAGGAACGCATCTCCCGCGCGGCCTTGCCGCGGTGGCTCACGAGGTTCTTCTCGGCCTCGCCGAGCTCGGCCATCGTCCGTCCGTAGCCCTCCACGACGAACAGCGGATCATATCCGAAGCCGCCCGCGCCCCTGGGCTGCCTGCCGATCCACCCCTCGCAGCGCCCTTCGGTCACGACGGGCTGCGCCTCGGACCGCGGATCGAGCAGCACCATCACGCAGCGGAAGCGCGCTCGGCGCCGGTCGTCCGCGACGTCGACGAGCGCCGCGAGCAGGGCCTCGTTGTTCTCCGTGTCGGTCGCGCCCTCCCTCGCGAAGCGAGCGGACCGGACGCCCGGTCGTCCGTCGAGCGCGTCCACCTCGAGCCCCGAGTCCTCGGCGAGCGTCACCATCGCCGACCGGAGCGCCCCGGCGCGCACCTTGAGGAGCGCGTTGTCCAGGAACGTCGCGCCGTCCTCGACCACCGGCGGCGCGCCCGGCAGCACATCCGCCAGCGAGAGCACCTCGATCGGGAGGTCGGAGAGCAACGAGCGCAGCTCCACGAGCTTTCCTCGGTTGGAGGTTGCGGCGAGCAGGCGCAGCGGCTCTCGGCTCACGCGACCCTCCAGCGATCCGTCTGGAAGAGGGCGGAGAGGTCGACGCCGGCGCTCGACAGCGCCCGGTGCTGCGCGCTCGCGAGCGACGCCACGCCCGCGAGCGCGAGGTCGGTCATGCGATCGAGCTCCGCCCGGGGGATGGCCTCGTCCTCGGCCGTCGCCTGGACCTCGACGATCGAGCCGACCGCCGTCGCCACGACGTTCATGTCGACGCGCGCCGAGCTGTCCTCGGTGTAGACGAGGTCGAGCGCGAGACCGCCCGGGAGGTGGCCCACGCTGATCGCCGCCACCTGATCGCGGAGCACCGGCGCCTCGAGCGATCCGGCCGCGCGCATCCGGTCGAGCGCCAGCGCGAGCGCCACGAAGCCGGCGGTGATCGACGCGGTCCGCGTGCCCCCGTCCGCCTCGAGGACGTCGCAGTCGATCGCGATCGTCCGCTCGCCGAGCTGCTTGAGATCGATCGCCGCCCGGAGCGCGCGGCCGATGAGCCGCTGGATCTCCTGCGTGCGCCCGCTCGGGGCCTTGCCCCGCCCGTCGCGCGGCTCCCTGCGGGCCGGGCTCGATCGCGGGTGCATCTGGTACTCGGCCGTGAGCCAGCCCGCGCCCTTCCCCATCATCCAGGCGGGCACCGTGGGCTCGACCGACGCCGTGCAGAGCACGACCGTCCTCCCGGCGCGGTAGAGGACGGATCCCTCTGCGTTGCGGTGGAACCCGAGGATCATCTCCACGGGGCGGTGGACATCGAGGGCGCGGCCGTCAGGGCGATTCACGGGGCCGCCTTAGCACACTTCGCGCGTCGCGCGGGCTCGCCTCGCGGCGGCGCGCTGCGGGCTCGCGCCGCTACATCCCGAACCAGGGACCCGGGTCGATCACCTCGGCGCCGCGCCTCAGCTCGAAGTAGAGCTTCGCGCCGTTCGGTCCGCTCGCGACCGTGCCCACCCGCGCCCCGCCCGGGAGCTGATCGCCGGCGCGCACGTCCGCGGCGCCGAGGTTCGCGTACACCGAGTAGAGCCGCTCGCCGTGATCGACGATCACGGTGAGCCCGTAGTCCGCGTACGTGTCGGCGAAGGCCACCCGCCCCGCGGCCACGCTGCGGACCGGCGCGCCGTCCAGCGCGGTGAGCTCGACGCCGGGGCCGCCGGCGCCGCGGCGCGACACCTTGCGCACCTCCGCGCGGCCGGCGATCGGGAAGGGGAGCCGCCCCATGAGCGAGCGAAAGCCGGCGCGGCGATCGAGCTCGGCGGGCCCGGTGTCCGCGCCGTAGATCGCGAGGTAGTCGGGGCGCACGCTCGTCTCGAACGCGCGCGAGAACGCGGCGCGGCGCTCCTCCTCCTGGGCCAGCGCGACCCGGGCGCGGTTCATCGCCTCGCGGTGCACCTCGAGGGGCGCGCGCTCCGCTCCGAGGTGCGTGAGCCGGTCCGCGAGCTCGGCGCTGCGCCGGGTCAGCTCCGCCTCGCGGGCGAGGTCGCGCTCGAGGGCGAGCCGGGTGCGCTCAACGCGGGCGGCGTGGTCCACCAGCGCGTCGAACCCGCCGCCCACCGGGAGGAAGCCGGCGCGGACGTGGCGGTAGTACGCGCGCCCGCGCGCGATCATCCGGCGGCGGGTGAGCTCCAGCGCGGGGCCGATCGCGTCGAGCTCGGCGCGCAGCGCCTTCTCCTCGGCGTCGAGCTTCGCGAGCAAGCGATCGAGATCGTTCTCGGCCAGCGCGGAGCCCGGGCGCGCCGCCGGGGCCGGGGCCCTGGCCGTCCAGGCGGACGTGGGCGCCGGGGCGCCCGGCGCCGGCACCTCGGCGCCGCTCGTCGCGGCGCCGGTGAGGAGCGCCAGCGCGAGCGGCGCGAGCCGGGCGCGGCGCCTCACACGGCCACCATCTTGCGCAGCGTGAGCAGCGCGGTCGTGGCGCCGAGCGCGGCCCCGAGGGTGACCATCCCGAACGCGACCTCCCACGGCAGGAACGACGGCGAGACGCCGAGCAGGTTGGCGAGCTCGTGATCGAAGCGGCCGCGCACCATCATGAACAGGGCGCCCAGCAGGAGCAGCGCGCCTGCCGCGCCGGCGGCGCCCTGCGTCGCGCCCTCGACGATGAACGGCCGGCGCACGAAGCCGTCGGTCGCGCCGACCAGCTTCAGCACCTCGACCTCGATCTTCCGGCGATGCAAGAGCAGGCGCATCGTCGAGCCGATGACGCTCACGACGGCGCAGAGGACGATCGCGGCGAGGCACGCGCTCGCGGCGACGCCGCCGCTGAGGAGGGACGACAGCCGCTCCGTCCAGCGCTGGTACGTCTCCACCGTGTCCACGGCCGGCAGGGCGCGCAGCTTCACCGTCATCGAGGCGAGCGCCTCGTCGGAGACCTCCTCGGTGAAACCGACCTCGAGCGACGCGGGGAACGCGCTCGGCGGGAGCGCGGCGAGCGCCTTGTCGCCGTCGTCGTGCACCACCTCGCGGCGCGCCTCGGCGCTCGTCACGAGCCGCACCTTCTTGACGCCCTCGGTGCCCTCGAGCGCCCGGGTGAGCTCCGCGGTCTGCGCATCGGTCGCGCTGTCGCGCAGGTAGACCGTGGCGCGGCCGGCGCGCGACCAGCGATCGCGCACCGCCACGAGGTTCGTGACCACGAGGAGGGCCGACGCGAGGCAGACGAACGCGACCGCGAGCGAGAAGATCGACAGCGCCTGCAGCCGCCAATCGCTCCTCCCTGCCCGCCAGGTGCGAAGCCATCTCCGCCGATCGTCACGCTCGCTGGTCTGCATCCGGTTCCCTCTATCCGTCTCGTGAGGCGGAGCCCTCGGCGCTACGCCGCGCCGCGCACGCCGCTATCCATCTCGTCCTCGTCGCCGTCCGCGAGCTCGCCGCCGGACCCGAGGCCGTGCGGTACGTCGGTCGCCTTCCCGTCGTCGAGCACGACCACGCGCCGGGGGCGCACGTCGAGCAGCGTCCGATCGTGCGTCGCGAACAGGACGGTCGTGCCAGTCTCGTGGATGTCCTCGAACAGCCCGAGCAGATCGATCGCGAGCTGAGGGTCGAGGTTGCCCGTTGGCTCGTCCGCGAGGATCAGCGTCGGCTCTCCGACGATCGCCCGCGCGATCGAGACGCGCTGCTGCTCGCCGCCGCTCAGCACCTGCGCTCGGTCGCCGCCGCGCCCCGCCAGGCCGACGCGCTCGAGCGCCTCGCCGACCCGGGTCCGGAGCAGGCGCGACGGGAGGCCGAGCACCTCCAGCGTGATGGCCACGTTGTCGAACACGGTCCAGCTCGGGACCAGCTTGAAATCCTGGAAGACGAAGCCGATGTTGCGCCGGAGCGCGGGGATCGAGGCGTCGGTCAGGCGCGCGATGTCCCGGCCGAGGAAGAGGATCCGGCCATCGTCGACGCGCTCGGTGCGGTGCACGAGGCGGAGGAGCGTGCTCTTGCCCGAGCCGCTCGGGCCCGTGATGAACACGAACTCGCCGCGCTCGATCGAGAGCGACATCCCGCGCAGCACCGGCTGATCGGCGCGGTACGACTTGTAGACGTCCTCGAAGACGAGGATCGGCCGGCGCGCGGCGGACGCGTCGTAGCGGTGGCCGGGCCGGAGCGCCGGACGAAATGAGCCTTGCAGAGGGGGCGCCGCCATCGGAGCCTTCACCTATCAGCCTGCTCGCACACGGAAAACTTTTCGGCCGACGCCCGGGCGAGCGCCCTCTGCGGGTCGCCTTTTTTGGTCTCCCGCTGGCGGCGTTGCTGCTCCACGGCGACGGTCACGAGATCGCCCTCGCCGCGATCAGCCGCGCCGACGCCGTGGGGCTCCGCCGGGCCCGCCGGATCTTCGGCTCGCGCCTCCTGCTGCGTCCCGACGTCGAGCGCCCGGAGCTCGCGTCGCGCGTCGAGGCGCTCGCGCCCGATCTCCTGGTGAGCTGGTTCTGGACCACGCGCCTGCCGATGTCGCTCGTGAGGGCGGCGCGGCTCGGCGGGATCGGCGTGCACCCCTCGCTGCTCCCCCGTCATCGCGGGCCGGACCCCACGTACTGGGCGATCGCCTCGGGGGACGCCGAGAGCGGCGTCACGGCGCACCGGATCGAGGCGGAGTACGACACCGGCGAGATCCTGGAACAGGAGAGGCTCCCCATCGATCCGGGGTGGACCGCGTGGCAGCTCGCCCGGGCGCTCGACCGGCCGAGCCTCCGGGTCCTGCGGCGCACCGTTGCCCGGTTCGCGCGCGGCGAGGAGGTGGCGGGCGTCGCCCAGGATCCGGCGCTCGCGACGGAAGCACCTGCGCCGGACGACGAGGCGTGCGCCATCTGCTGGTCCTGGCCGACGGAGCGCGTCCTCCGGCACGTCCGCGCCCTCGCGCCGGCTCCGGGCGCGTGGACCGAGATCGAGGGCGCCTGCGTCATCGTCCTGCGGGCCGCGCCGGCGGCGAGCTTCCCCGAAGCGCTTGCGCCCGGCGAGGCGGTTGTCGAGGGCGGGGCGGTCCTGGTGCGGACCGGCGACACGGCCGTCGCGCTGCTGGAGGGGGAGATCGACGGAGAGCCGGCGTCGGTGGGTGAGCTCGCGGCCCTCGTGGCGTCGGGCGCGACGCGCGGGTGACCGCCGGCAGGGGGGCGCTTGGCGCTCGGCCGCGTCGCCGGCGGGGTCGCCTGGTCGGCTCGCGACCATCGAATCCTGAACCTATGCGCGCGCGACCGCGTAGGATGCGCCCTTCGGAGGATTCATGTCGGAACCCGCGCAGCTTGCGAAAAGCGCCCGCGAACTGCTCGCCGCGGCGCTCAATGCGCTCCAGTCGAACGGGGGGGTGTCGCCTGAGATCGAGGCGCTCGCCGAGCCGATAGCGCAGGCGATGGGCATCATGCACCGCATCGAGCGCTCCGGGGGTCAGGCCCTCGACGGCAGCGAGATCGCGCTCGGCCATGTGCGCGACGTCCTGAACCGTCTGCAGAGGATCACCGCGGCCGAGCCGGTGGTGGACGTGCTGATGGAGCACGTCGCCTCCTCGCTGAGCAAGGTCAACGCGCTGAGCAGGGCGCAGGCCGCCGGCGCCTCCGCGCAGGCGCGTGCGCCCGTGGCGGCGGCCGCGCCAGCGCCGGTCGCGCCAGCGCCTGTAGCGGTGGCCGCGCCAGCGCCGGTAGCGCCTGTAGCGGTGGTCGCGCCTGCGCCCGTCGTGGCGGTGGCTGCGCCAGCACCGGTAGCGCCAGCGCCTGTAGCGGTGGCCGCGCCAGCGCCGTTCGCACCTGTAGCTGTCGCCGCGCCAGCGCCGGTAGCGCCAGCGCCTGCAGCGGTGGCCGCACCCGCGCCGTTCGCGCCAGCACCTGCAGCGGTGGCCGCGCCTGCGCAGGCCGCGTCTGTGCCCGCGGTGGCCGTGTCTGCGCCCCTCCAGCACACGCTACCCTCGCCGCAGCAGCCGCAGCAGCCGCGGCGTGCGCCGGCGCCCGCCTCGCCCGCTTACCCCGCCGCGTCGCACCCGGTCGCGGACCCACGCGGCGCTCCGCCGCCCCAGGCCATGCCGCAGCCCGTCGACCACCGCACCCACGCGGCGGTCGTCGATGTCGAGCTCGGCGCTCTGACACCGTCGAATTTTTACAAGGGGCTGGCTGGCAACGACGTCATCGAGCACGGGGGCATCTTCGTCGCGACCTACAAGATCCCGCCGACGGGCTCCGTCGTGACCCTGCGTGTCCGCCTGCCGGGCAATTACGAGTTCACCGCGCAGGCCGCGGTCCGGTGGACGCGCGAGGCAGGCGGCTCGAGGGACTCGGCCGAGCCAGGCTTCGGCGCCCGGATCACGCAGATCTCGGCGGAGGGCCGGCAGCTCGTGTCCCGGTTCACGCGCAACAGGGAGCCGCTCTTCTACGACGACCTCTGAGGTCGCAACGCCGCCTCGATCGTGGTGAACTCTTCTCCCGCGCGCGCCGGCTCGCGAGCGAGCCGGCCGCTCCACCGCGCAGCGTCCGTCCTCTCTGCCGTCGCCCTCGCGGCGCTGCTGCTCCTCGCGCCGCGGCCGGCCTGGGCGACGGGCGACCCCGATCTCGCCTTCTGGACGCTCGAGACCGCCCACTTCCGCGTGCACCATCCGCAGGGCCTCGAGCCCATCGCGGCGCGCATCGCCTCGCTCGCCGAGACGATCTACGGGCGCGTCGAGGATGCGCTCGGCTACGCCCCGAAGGGCCGCACGGAGATCCTGATCACCGACGACTCCGAGATAGCGAACGGGTCGGCCGGCACGCTCCCCTACAACTCGATCCACCTCCTCGCATCCGGTCCGGACGACCTGTCGACGCTCGGCGACTATGACGACTGGTACCTCGATCTCCTCACGCACGAGTTCACGCACATCGCGCACATCGATAACACCTCGGGGATCCCGGCGATCCTGAACGCGATCGTGGGCAAGACGTTCTCGCCGAACCAGGTGCAGCCGCGGTGGATCATCGAGGGGCTCGCCGTGGTGAGCGAGAGCCACCACTCGAGTGGTGGTCGGATGCGCTCGAGCATGTTCGACATGTACCTGCGCGCCGACGTGCTCGAGGACAACATCGCGGGGCTCGATCAGATCTCGAGCTCCGCGTTCCGCTGGCCGCAGGGCAACCTCTGGTATCTCTACGGATCGCGGTTCCTGGGCTGGATCATCGACGTCTACGGGCCCAACACGATGCGCGCCGTCTCCGCCGACTACGGGGCGTCGCTCCTCCCGTGGGGGATCAACCGCGCCATCCGCCGCGTGACCGGCAGGACCTACGTCGAGCTGTACGACGGCTGGAAGGACCACCTCCGCCGGCTCTACCGGGAGCAGATGGCGGCCGTCGAGGCGCGCGGGCTCCGCGAGGGCGCGCGGCTCACCTACCACGGGCGCAACGTGCTCTACCCGCGGTTCGTTCCGCCCGCCGCGCGCCGGACCGCTGCAGACGAGATCGTCTACTTCCGCGACGACGGCGGGGAGCGCCCCGGTATCTACCGCGTCTCCCTCGCCGCGCCCGCGCCCGGGAGCGAGCGCCACGAAGCGCTGGTCGCGCGCACCAACGCGCCCTCGCGACCGGCGTTCACGCCGGCAGGTGACCTGATCTTCACGGCGCTCCTGCCGTGGCGCAACCACTACTACCGAAACGATCTGGTCTTGCTCCCGCGCGGCGAGGCGGCGCCCGACGGCGACGAGCCCTGGCGGCGCCGGTTGACGCACGGCCTCCGATCCTCGGCCCCGGACGTGAGCCCGACCGGAGATCTCGTCGCCTTCTCCCTCAACAGCAAGGGCACCCGCTACCTGGAGATCGCGCGGCTCTCCAGGGATGGCGCCCTGTCCGACCGGCGCGATCTCGTCCCGAGCGCCCGCTTCGAGCAGGCCTACTCCCCGTCGTTCTCGCCCGACGGAAAGCGCCTCGCGTACAGCGTCTGGACCGCCGGCGGCTATCGCGACATCCGCGTGGTGGACGTCGCCACCGGCAGCTTCCGACAGGTGACCCGCGATCGCGCGACCGACATGAACCCCGTCTGGTCGCCCGACGGCGAGACGCTCTATTTCACCTCCGATCGCACCGGCATCCACAACGTCTACGCCTACGGCGTCTCGTCCGGCGTCTTGCGCCAGGTCACGAACGTGAGACTCGGGGCCTTGCACCCGGCGATCAGCCCCGATGGCAAGACGCTTGTCTATGTCGGATATACCTCTCGGGGCCATGACCTCTTCGCCATGCCGCTCGATCCGGCGCGCTTCCTCCCGGCGCCGCCGCCCCCGGGCGATCGCCCCGATCCCGCCACCGAGCCTTCGGCGGCGCGGCTCGAGCGCGTCCCTTACAACCCGCTTCCCACGCTCGCGCCGCGCGCGATCACGCTCGACTACGCGCCCGGGAGCTATGGCTCGAACGCGCTCACGGTGAGCGTGACCGGCACCGACATCGTCGGTCGCCACACGATCTTCGGCGAGCTCACCGTGCAGCCGGACGCGCCGGCCCCGAACGTCCTGCTCGGGTACAACTACGGCCGGCTGCCTGTCGACCTCGGCGTCCGCGCGTACCACAACATCTCGCCGCGCGGCGGCTATCGCCTCAACGGCCGCAACGTCGTCTACGACGAGCGAACGATCGGGGTCTCCTCGGGCATCAGCTATCCGATCCGCGGCGAGTTCTCGCGGCATACCCTGAGCGCGTCGTTCGGCAGCGCCGCGTTCAAGGGGCAGCTCCCCATCGGCGACAAGCTCGACCCGTACGCGCCCCGGACCATCCTCCCGCCGCGGGGCACCCTGAACCTCGCGCACCTCGGCTACGCATTCTCGAACGCCGAGGGCTCGCTCGACGCCGCCGGCGCGCCGCGCGGGGTATCGCTGAGCGCTGGCCTCGATTACGCCGGCCCGGAGACGGGCAGCAGCTACACGACCTACGCTTTCTCGACGGGCCTCACCGCCTACGTCGCCATGCCCTGGTCAGGCGATCACACCCTCGCGTTTCGCGTCGCCGGGGCGGTGTCTGGCGGCAACTTCCCCCGGGGCGCCAGCTATGGCGTGGGCGGGTACGATCTCGAGAACCTCACCCTCGTCGACACATTGCTCACCGGGGTCACGAATAGCTCGTTCACGCTCCGTGGCTACGCGCCGGGCGCGATGTTCGGCCGCTCCTATTTCGCGCAGACGTTCGAGTACCGCGTGCCCGTCCTGCAACCTGACCGCGGCCTCGTGACGCTGCCGATCTACCTGCGCCGCATCGACGCGAGCCTCTTCCTCGACCACGGCGGCGCATTCAACCGCTTCGAGATGGGCGACCTCGCCCTCTTCACGCGGAAGAGCCTGCTCTCGCCCCAGCTGCACGCATCGGTCGGCGGCGAGCTGTGGCTGAGCTTGAGCATCGGGTACGTCCTCTCCTCGCAGCTGCGCTTCGGGTACGCCTATGGCCTGAGCGATCTCGCGATCCCCGGCGGTCAGTTCTACTTCGTCGCGACGAACTCGTTCTGAGCGCCGCGCGCCTGCTGGAAATTTTGCCCGCGCCGACCCGTTCGCCCAGGGTGCTCGGCATGCGCCGCGTCCTCCTCGCCCTGAGCCTCTTGCCCCTCGCCAGCTGCGGCATCGCCCCGAGCACGTCCCAGCGCCTCACCGAAGCGGCGCTCGAGATGAACACGGCTGCCCGGTTCGGCCGCATGGATGTCGCGCTCGAGCGCGTCGGCTCGAACGCGCGCCAGGATTTCATGAATCGTCACGCCGGGTGGGGCACCCGCCTCCGGGTCGTCGACGTGGAGTTCGGCGGCTTCGAGATGACCCAGCGCGAGGAGGCCGAGGTCTACCTCGACGTCCTCTGGCTGCGGAACGACGAGGCCACCGTCCGCAGCACCCGGGTGGCGCAGCGCTGGCGCGACGAACGGGGCCATTGGGAGCTTATCGGCGAGGAGCGAAGGGAGGGCGACACTGGGCTCCTCGGCGAGCCCCCGCCCAAGGAGCCCCAGCCCACGCAGAATGGGGCTGGCGATTCGGCGAGCGCGACCGACATGGGTCGGCAGCCCGGCCTGAGCCTCCACACGCGAGTGATTCGCGACGAGTGAGCGCCGCCGCTGACGAGGTCTGCGGCCGCGCGCCGGGGGGCGCGCCGGGCCGAGCACAACGCCGGCGTGCGAGGCCTGGGTGAGCGACGGGATCGCAACAGCGCGGCGATGCGACGGGTGGCGCGTGGTGCGCGGTGGAACGACCGCGCCTCGCGCCCCATCAAGCAGCCGGCGAAGGGCTCGCAGGAGCGGCGCTCTTGGGAGCGCGGGGCTTCTTGGCCTTGCCAGCGACCTCCGCCGGGGCCTTCGCCAGCTTGCTGCGCTTGGCGCGCTCCTTCTTGGCAGCCTGCGCCTTGCGGCGCCTCATCTTCATCGACTGGCGGCGATCGCGCTTGCCCATCTGCTTCAATCTCCTCACGGTCGGGGGCGCGGCATCATGACGACAGCTCGCCAGGCGAGCCCCATCCTGCACCGGTGGATGGCCTACCGCGGGGCCCCTCAAAGGGAGCGGGACTCTGCCCAAGAGCGAATGGAAGCGCAAGGGGCAATGCGCGCGGAGATGCAGTTCTCGTGCTAGACGAGTGTGCAGTGCATCGCGCCGCCGTGAGGCGTTGACCTCCGCCTCGCTGCCTCCGGCCGCCCGGTCACATCAGAGGCGCGCGCTCGTTCTGAAGGATCCGAAGGATCTGCGCCGCCTGGGCCGCATCTGGCAGCGCTCAGCCGCCGACCGCGCCGTCCAGCGCGACCTCGCGGCCGCGCACCTCGAGGCGGTACCGGGAGTTCACGGTCTCTATGTAGAAGACTTCGCGCCCGGCGAGGCGCAACACGCGCTTGACCGGCGTCGTGACATATTCATGCATTCCGTCGGAGAACTCGATGACGATGACCGAGCCTTTCCGTGGTGCACGGACGAGCCGGCCAACGACTGCGCGTGATCCCCGGCCGAGCTTGCGGAGCACAACCTGCACAACAGAGATGCTAGCACGCGGATCTCGGCCGAGCACAAGCTGCACAAGCAGCGCCTCTCGCAACTAGGTCCCACCCTGGCCCAGGGTGTCCGGCTGCATCGGAGCGGTCCGGACCTTCGCGCCGCGGACGGCGAGCCGGCGGGAGGGGTCGCTTCCCGGGCGGAAAGTTTCCATGAATCGATCGCGCGTCGCGGCGTGTACGTTGAGCCTGCACACCTGCCGGCCACCAGGCAGGCACACCGGTCCGTGACGCACCGTCATCGCCGGATCCTGGTGAGGGCGGAAATCACGACGAACGATTTCGGCCTTGCGGAGGCCTCGTGAAGGCTGCTCGGTGGTCTTCCTGACGGGCCGACAATGCGCTGGCGCGTCGGTCGAGGGGACCTCACCGGGGGCACGGCGCCGCGTTCAGGTGCATCTGCGCAGCGCGGCGCCGATCGGCCTGGCGCGCTGCGGCTCGTCGGCTCCGCGTCAGCGGCGAAGTGCTGTCGCGCCTGTCCGGTTGTTCGGATCGCTCACGCCGGGCGCGCCCTTGTCAGCGAAGTAGGTGCGGAGCATGTCGCATGCGACGTTCGTCGCCTTCACCCGCCATTTCGCGCCGTTGGCGACCATCACGGAGATGGCGACCTCGGGCTTGCGGCTCGGCGCGAACCCGACGAACCAGGTGTAGAAGGGCCCCTCGGGCGTCGGCTTCGTGAGCGTCCCCGTCTTGCCCGCGACGCGGATATCCGGGAGGTAGGGGCGGCCGTTGCGATCATGGAACGAGCGGTAGCTCGTGCCGTTATCGACCGTCGCCTCCATCATCGCGGTCACCGCGTTGGCCGTGCTCTCGTCCATCACCCGCTTGAGCACCTGGCGCTCGCTCGGGCCCTGATAGATGTCGCCGATCTCGTCCTTGACGCTCGACACGACGTGGAGCCGGATCATCTCGCCGCCATTGGCGAGCGTGGTCGCCAGGTTCGCCCCCTGGAACGGCGACAGCGTCGTGTTCCAGAAGCCCGCGGCGGTCCGCGCGAAGCCGAGATCGTCTTCCGGGAGCGAGATCGTGCTCGCCGCGACCTTCACGTCGAACGGCGTGTCCTGACCCCAGCCGAGCTTCTCGGCCACGGCGCCGAGCTTCTCGCGGTCGAGGTTCTTCGCGGCGAGCCGCGCGAACACCGTGTTGATGCTCCGGCCCATCGCCTGCGCGAGCGTCGCGCAGTACTTGTCGCGGCGCTTGTTGTCGACCATGTCCGCCGGCCGGATCGAGTGCTCGCCGCCCGAATAACACTGCTTGGTGTTCGGGCTCAGGCCCGCCTCGACGAGGGCGGTGCCGGTCACGACCTTGAAGACGCTCGCCGACGGCGCGGTGGCCTCTGCAGCGACGTCGTGCATCGCCCCCTCGTTCACATAGCTCGCCCAGACCAGCACCTTCCCGGTGCGGATATCGGTCATGACGACCGCGCCCTCCGGGACCTGGCCTGCCCGCAGGAAGCCGAGCGCCGCCCGCTGGTACATCGGGTCGATGGTCAGCTCCGCGACGCGGTCGGCGTGCGCCGGCGCCGTGGGAGGGGTCTTCCGGTCGTCGATGCGCGTCAGATCGAGATCCGTGAGCGGCGGCGGCGTCACGGTCCGCGTGATCGTCGGGCCCCCGGCGGTCGTCTTCTTGGCGAGCAGCCCCCCGAGCTGGACGTCGTGCTCGCGCAGCATGGGGAGGGTCACGGCCACGAGCCCCACGGCTGCACCGACGGCGATCCACTGACGCATGTCGCGCATGGCCCGACGGGTACCCCGCCGCGCTGTCCTGGGCCAAAATTGAGGCGCGCGACCTCGCCGGCGCGGCTCCCGCGCCGCCGGCGCGCCGCGCGGGGCGCCCGCGGCGCGGATCGTTGGAGGGCAAAAGGATGAGGGGCGCGGCCGGGACGCCGGCCGCGGCGGGGCGGAGGCGCGTCAGAACGACATGCTGAGCCTGGCGCCGAGCTCGTGCAGCGCGTGCGCGTCCGGATCGGCGGGCGTCACCGTATTGCCGGGCACCCGGAGGAGGTTCTCGCTGGAGCCGCTGCCGGGCGTCAGGTAGGCGCTGTAATTCACGCCGAGCCGTATGTTTTTCGTATACCAGTAGTTCGCGGCGAGGCCGATCTGCATGACGTTGAGGTCGGTGCCCGGCCCCCCCTCGGCGCCCGGCGTCTTCTCGTCGTACGCACCCCCGCGCGACGCGCCGTCGTACGTCGCGTTGATCCCCGCGAGGAGCGCCGCCACCTCGAGCCCCGACTTCGGCTTCTCGATCTCCTTCGACAGATCGACCTTCGTGGGGCGCGGGCTGAACCCTGGATCGCCGCTGACGAAGGCGTCGCCGACCGGCCACGCCGAGAGCTGCACGTACCAGCCGAGCCCCTTCACCTGCCCGAGCCGTTCGGTGTTGGTGAGCTGAAAGCCCTCCACGGCCTCGCGCGTCTCGTTCGCGACGTAATACGCCTCGGCCCGGAGCTCGACCATCTTGATGGGCAGCCGGAGCTCGCCGCCGATCGCGGCCTGCGAGGCCGACGGGATGACGTGGATCGGGCGCTTCAGCGAGTCCGTGTAGCCGGCGCCCCAGAGCGTATAGCCCTGCGCCGTCCTGATGGCCGCATAGTCGTAGCCCACGTACTCTTGGTCGCGGTCGCCGTAGCGCGCGCTGACGCCGATCTGCGCCTTCGCGAGCAACCCCTTCTTGTCGCTGGCGAACGGGCGCGCGACCACGCGGCCGATGAAATCGAACTGGCTGTCGACGCCCGGCCGGTTCTGCCCGTCGCCGCCGACCATGCTGACGCCGTAGACGACCATCCTGTCGGCGACGTCGCCCCAGATCGTCAGGCCGATGTCCTTGCCCTCGGGGTAGGCGAAGCTCCGGGTCGCGATGTTGCGCTCCATGAACGTCGTGCCGTTGTCGCTCGACTGGTTATCCATCGAGAAGAACGCCTGGTGCTGCCCGAACAGGAAGTTGAGCGCGGGCATGACCGAGTAGTTGATCCAGGCGTCGGCGAGCACGGCGTTCGCGGTCGTGCTCTCGACGGGCGCGAAGCGCGCGCTCTCGGCCGTCGGCGTTTGCCCGGCCGCAGCGGCGGCGTTCTCGGTCCGGCCGTTGGCGTTCGCGAGCCCCTGGCCGCCGAAGTCGACGTCGACATCGAAGGAAAACCTCTTCAGGAACTCGCCGGCCACCTCGAGCCGCGCGCGGCGGATGAAGAGGCGCGGCTTGAGCGCGCTCCCACCGCCCGCCGCCGACACGTCCGACACGCCGGCGCCGAAGCTGCTGGCGAAGTCGAAGTTCAGCCTGCCCTTCGGGTAGAGCCGGAAGTTGTCGTTCGCGTCCCGGAGGAAGAAGCCGCCGTGCCAGCCGGCGAGCGGCTGCTGCTCTTCTTTCACGATGGCGGCATCGGCGGTCGGCGCGAACACCTGCGCAGGCGGAGGAGGCGGCGGCGCGGCGGTCGGTGCCGCTCCAGGGGGCGGGGGCGGCGGCAGCTGCTCTGCGGGCGGCGCCGCGTCGGGCGGCGGTGCGGGCGTCGGAGCGGCAGCGGGCGGAACCGCGCCGGCAGGAGCCGCCGGGGCAGCGGCCGGAGGCGGCGGCGGGGCAGGTTGCGCTGGGCCCTGGGGTCCAGGCTGTGCTAGCGCCGAAAGGCCCGACAGCGTAACAGTCATGCCCAGCAGCGCCGATGTAGCTAACCTCATGCAGTTCTCCCTGTGTGCGGCTCGCCCGCTCGCCGGATCTCGCATGCACTGCGACGCGAAATTATGACCAGGACGTTACGATTCTGTGTAGGCCATACGGCGAGCGAGCGCGACGTTCGAGCGAGATGTGGGCCGCGTCAAGGTCCTGCTCATGGAGTTGTGGCACGTGCCGGCGACGGAGCGCCGGGGCAGAGGCGGGGAAGGATCACGGGATGACGACCAGCGTGCGGATCACGGCGGATGTCGAGGTGCTCGACAACAGCACCTTGGTGGCCCTCGCCGGGCCGGGGAACGAGCATCTCAAGCTCATCGCGCGCACTCTTGGCATCGAGTCGGGCGTTCGAGGCAACACGATCCGGCTCGCCGGGGACGCGGACAAGGTCGCGCTCGCCGAGCGGTGCCTGGCAGAGGCCGCGCAGATGTTGAGGAGCGGCGTGGTCCTCGATCCCCAGGACTACGTGCGCGGAGTGCAGGCGCTCCGGGACGACCCGGGGATGACCTTGCGGGATCTGTTCGAGGACGTCGTCCTCATCTCGGCGCGCCGCCGGCCCATCTCGGCGAAGGGGCTGGCGCAGAAGCGCTACATCCAGGCGATCCGATCGCACGACATGACGTTCGGCATCGGGCCGGCGGGGACGGGCAAGACCTACCTCGCGATGGCCATGGCGGTGCACGCGCTGCTCGAGCGCCGCGTGAAGCGGATCATCCTGACCCGTCCTGCCGTCGAGGCGGGAGAGCGGCTCGGCTTCCTCCCCGGCGATCTCGCCGAGAAGGTGAATCCTTACCTGCGCCCGCTCTACGACGCGCTCCATGACATGATGGATGCGGACAAGGCGCAAGGCCTCGTGACGCGCGGTCAGATCGAGGTCGCGCCGCTGGCCTTCATGCGCGGCCGCACGCTCAACGATTGCTTCGTCATCCTCGACGAGGCGCAGAACGCGACGAGCGACCAGATGCGCATGTTCCTCACCCGCCTCGGCTACGCCTCCCGCGCCGTGGTGACGGGCGACGTCACGCAGGTCGATCTCCCGCACGGCGCGCGCAGCGGCCTCGCGGAGGCGCGCGAGCTGCTCTCGGGGATCGAGGGGATTGCGATCTGCTCGTTCACCGAGGTCGACGTCGTGCGCCACCCGCTCGTGCAGCGGATCATCGTGGCGTACGAGCAACGGGACGCCGAGGTGGCGCGCCAGCGCGAGGAGCGGCGGGCGGAGGCGGGTCGCGGCGGCGCGCGCGGCGGCGCAGCGGGAGAGGCCGGGGCTGCACCGCAGGAGCCGCAGGGCCGCGCGCCAGCAGGCGAGCCGGGAGGAGCCGGCGCGGCGAGCTGACGCGCGACGCAGCCGGGCGAGACGCCGGCGTCGGCGTCTCGCCCGGCTGCGCTGATCATTTCTTCTTCAGCTCGATCGGGGACTCGCGCACCAGGAGGGCATCGGGCCCGGTCACCCGGATCCTGCCGTGGATGGCGTTCTCCTTCAGCTCGCCGACCAGGACGCCGGTCATCGCGTTCGGCGCGCGCGGATCGTCGGGGAAGACCGATGCGCGGACCATGCCGTCCTCGACCTTTCCCACGAGCGTCGCGTCGCCGAGCGCTCCCTTCGCGGTGCCCTTCAGCTCACCGCTCGGCTCGATGGTCAGCGTCACCGTCCCAGGGCCGGTGACCTGCTTCCCGTCGTCCTTCTGGCGCGCTGCGTCCTTGACCTTCGGGGGCATCACGACGCTGCCTTTCTTGGCGTCGTAGCGCCCCTCCCATGTCCCTTGCCATGCGGGTGTGCCCTTCGGCTCGCCCGCGTCTCCCGGCGCGCCTGCGCTCGGGGGCTCTGCTGCGGCCGAGCTGGCCGCGGGCGGCGCGAGCTGCGCGCTCGGCTGAGGCGGCGGGGGCGCGGGCCGCTCCGGCTCGCTCGGGCGAGGCGGGCCCTCCTCGCATGCCGCGAGGACGACGGCAAAGGACAGGAAGAGCGCGGGGGCAACGCCGCGCGCCCGGCGAGCTCGTGTTCGGGTGGCGTTCACGTGGACGCTTTTATTACGAGCCGGGCTGGCCGTCGCGTCGATTTGACGTGCCCGCGCCGCGGCCCGGACCAGCGCGCGGCGCCTTCGGCTCAGGAGGCCCTGCGGAACGCGAGGGTCCAGTGCCGGTCGCTCGTCATCTGCGCGCATTCGGGGGGAATCCGGAGCGAGCGCAGCACATCACGCACCTCGTCGAGCGAGAGCGCCGCGCGCAGCGACGCGTCGAAGAGGGCTCGCTGGTACGCGGTGTCGTTCGCTGCGTACGTGTCGACGAGGGCGGCGATCGACGCCTCGTCTTCCGGACGGACCAGGTCCCGCACGAACAGGAGCCCCCCGGGCTGGAGGACGCGGAGCATCTCGCGCAGCACCTGCGCTGGCTCCGGGACGTGGTGGACGATGCTGTTCGAGAGCACGGCTGAAAACGTCTCATCCGGTTCAGGCAGCGCCTTGGCATCCACGAGCGCGAGCGCGATGGCCTCGGTGAGCCCGGCCTGCTCGACATGGCGGCGCCCGAGTTCGAGCATCGCCGCGGAGAGGTCGATCGCCTTGATCCGCGCGGCGGGGGCGCGCCTGCAAAGCTCGATGGGCAACAGGCACGTCCCTGTGCCGACGTCGAGGGCGTATGCGAGACCGGGGTTGTGGGAGAGGAGCGCGTCGCAGAACGCCGTGTTCACGGCGGCGTGATCCATGCTGTCGTAGGCCCGCGCGTCCTCGTCGGTATCCATGACCTCTGGCTCGAGCACGCGCACCAGCGACATGCGCGCATCCTTCTCCGCGGCCGACGCGCGTGTCAACCGATTGTCGGCGGCTGGTCAATCTCGGCAGCCGGTCGGACGGAGGTCGAGCGGGGGCGGGGTGGGTCCTGGGCGTCGTCGATGTAGATATGGACAGGAAGGCGTTTGAAGAGGTCGAGGCGGAGCGGGCCGGCTCCGGCCGCGCGCGCACACCGGTCCGCCGGACACGACGGCCTTCAGGCGCCTACCCAGCTGGAGCCGCGGGCTCCGGCCGCGCGCGTGATGTTGAGAGCGGCGCTGCGCGGCCCGAGCGGCGCCTCCGGCGACGGGACCGGCGCAGAGTCGTCATTTCGAAGAGCTCGGCGGGTTGGCGCGCGATCGGGCGGTCAGCGTGGGTCCGCGCAATCCCCGGCGTGATGAGCGGATGTCGGGCAGAGAGCTCGACCCGGAGTCCCGGCCCGCCGGCGCTCATAGCGAAGCGTCCGTGCTGCGCCCTACCTGTCGAGCGGGGCATCCTATCAGGCCTCCGCATAGGTCAGTCATGCGCCCGGGGCGTGCAATGTAGACACGCGCCGGCCGCCTGTGTGTGGTCGCCAGGCGGTCGCACCCTGCGTGAGGCGCTTCAATGATTGGGGCTGGGGAGGCTCGCGTCGGGTCGCTGCACCTCGCGGATGTGCGCGCGCCCGCATTGCCGCCCGTGACGGGCGCGGCCCCGCGGCGCGGGGTTGCTCGGTTCTCGGACGGTGCTTACCTGCCCAGACCTGAGCACCCGAGACACGCAATGCCGCGGTGCATCGTCAAGGGGGCCGAGTGAGGATTGGCGCGGCCCAGGGGCCGTCCCGCGCGGGGGAGGGGTCTCGGCCATCAATCGACGCTGGCGTGGGTTTCATCGCTCGGCGCCTGTCGAGCAAAGCAGCCCAGCCGTTCGGGGCCGTCCCGTCCAATGAGCTCTCCGATTGAGCCCGCCCGCAGCGCCTATTGAAAGAAAAGACGGCCCGCTATCCTCAATTCGCTTGACCAGGCAAGTGGCAACGGCATAGTCGTATCCAACCGCCGAGCTGGATTCGGCGACGAGGGAGAGCACATGGCAACGGACGCCTTTTCACAGCAGATTGTAAACCTCGTGCGGAAAATGCCGGACGAGGCGATCCTCGCGCTCGTCAAGAATCAGCTGGGCGCCGTGACAGGGGAAGCGCCGTTGGTTCCTCCTGCGGCGCCGCGCCGCGGCCGCGCGCGCGCCCGCGCTGCTGGAGCGGTCCAGTCCAAAACGTCTTCCGTCGCGGCCAAGCGCGGCGCCGCGCCGAAGCGTCGGCCTGGTCGCCCGCGCAAGTCGCCGGCCGCCTCGGCGGAGCGTCAGGAGACGCTGGATGCCGTCGAGCGCGTCGTCAAAGCGAGCTCTGGCGTCAGCGCGAGCGAGGTGGCGAAGCAGGCGGGTATCCCGCAGACCCGCGCCGCCGCCGCGCTGAAGGAGCTGAAGCTGGAGAAGCGGATTTTCCAAGGTGGCGACCGTCGCTTCGCCCGCTATGCAGGCGACGCGAAGACCGCCGAGCAGGCGAGCGCGAACGCGCGCAAGACCGCGGCTGGGCCTGCGCCTGTCGTGAAGAAGCCGAGCGTCAAGGGGCGCAAGCGCGTCGCTCCGGCTGCCGCTCCTCCGAAGTAGGTCTGGGGACCACCGCGCACGTCAGCATCAGATGGGATGCAAGCTGTGCTGACGCGCTGCGTTTGGAATGACTATCCCGTTCGAGACGGAGCTCAGGGCGGGCTCCAGGTGAGCCCGCCATCATCGGAGGCCGCGACGTACCAGCCGCGGCGCGATGTCCCGGTGACATCCGCTTGGAGGAGCATCAAGAGTCGATTTCCGAACGAGAGGAGGGCTCCTAGCTCGATACGGCCGCGCTCGCCCGTGGCTTCGCCGATTACCCTGGGGACGTCGTAGATCTTGCCCACCTCCGGCGGTTGCGCGATCGCGATATGGAGCCCCCATCGCGCTGCCGCGCGGGAGGTCAGCACTGCGGTGACGCCTTCGCGTGTGGGCGCCAGGGCGACAGACCGTTCATGCGGCTCCAGCCAGGGTCGAAAGGGCGGTTTCTCGGCGATGACGCAGGTGCCTTGGAGGGTGCACGTCGCGAGCGTGGGCTCTCCGGTTGTGGGCGTCACGACTTCGACCATGATCCGGTCGGCTGCGCAGCCGACCGACGCTCCGGGCGGGGCTTTCGCCGGGAGCTTCAGCACGGCTGTCTGGGCAGCGGAGACGGCGACCACGGCGGTCTTGTCGGGCGCCTGAGGAACGAGCTGGATCGACCAGCCGGCGAAGTCGCATGCTGGTGTCGTCGAGAGCGCGGCGATGGCCGCTGGGTTCATCGCGAGTCCCTCGACGCTCTTCGGTGCGTCGAGCGGCTTCCCCGGCGCGGGGACGGGCCGCACGAGGAGGCTGCGCCCGCGCACCGACAGGAGCATCGGTGGGCGGCCATAGGGCACGGGCAGCGCTTGTTCCTGCGTGGGGAGCGGGACGGGAGGCACCGGCTCTGTGCCGGCCGGCCCCGCATAGACGAGGGTCGCGTGCCGAGGCTTGGGCTCCACGAGCAGCGCGGCGCTCTCGGCGGAGAGCACCGCGGGCACAGCGTTCACCAGCGGCCGCGCCCCGCGGCTCAGCGCGGGAAGCGTGACCGGTGAAGGCGCCGAGAGGTCGGTCGCCTCGAACGGAGCGAAGAAGAGACTCGGCGGCTCTAGCGCGGACGGCGTCCCTCGATTCCCGCGTGTCGCCGTCGGGAGAGCCGGGCCACGCGGACCGGTGGTGAGCACCGTGGCGCCGTCTCCGCCGACCGACCAGGTCGACCACCCCTCGCGGACGCGCCGCAGAGATCGCCAGGTCCGGCCGGCGTTCTCGGTCACGAGCGCGATCGCCTCGTTCTCGACCTCTCCTGTCACCACGGCTCGCCGCTCATCGAGCACGAACGCCCGTCGCCATCGGGTCGACGACGGCGCGAGCGCCGAATCGATGCCACGCGCCTGGCCAATGGCGGTGGTGAGCTCATCCGAGGACGCCGCGCCCGGGGGCGGCGGGACGGTGATGGGCGCTGCCTTTTCCTTCTTCCCGCAACCGAGCGCCAGGAGGGCCGTCAGGGCGGCAAGGGCGGTCGCGGCGGCGCGGCGCCGCGTGGGCGCGCTCACTATGGAGTCGAGCATCGGCAATCTCTTCGCTGGTGTCGCCCTGGCTTGCTGCGCGTCGGCCCCGGCTCCTCCACGACTCGCACGCTCGCTCGCGCCGCGCCCGAGCCGTCTTGTCGGAGCGCCCGTGGCGTCACGGCAAGATGCGCGCGCGGCGACCGCCCTGTCTCCCCGCTGCATCGCCCCGAGCTCCGCGTTCGATTCGCGTCTGCCCCATAGCGGGGTGCGGGTTCGTGCGCTCCAGGCTCATCTGCGTCGTTCGGCTCGCTGCGGCGTACCTTCGTACGCCTCACTCGTCTGCCTAGCGGCTGAGCCCGTATCACACCAACCTGCACCCCGCTATCGCCGGCCGCACGCCGCGCGGCCAGCACTAGTCGGCCTGCTCCGGATCCATGCAGCACCGGAAGCCCGTCGAGTAGTCGTGGTAGCCGAAGGAGTGGGCGGTCGTGGCATATTTGCAGCCCTCGCCGTTGCGCGTCGTGTCCATGAAATAGCCGCCACGGAAGGTGCCGCTCGGATCATCGACCCACTCGTGGAGGTTGCCTACCATGTCGAACACGCCGTAGGCGTTGGTGCATCCCGCGCGGTCGCCCGTCGGGAGCAGCGCCTGGGACAGCTGGTTGATGAGCGGGTTGTTCATCGCCGTCGTCCAGCGCTCCTCGGGCTTGATGTCGAGCAGCGCGGCGATCTCGGCGACGGGGTGAACCCGTCGCTCGTCATCGTTGCACACGCCCTGCTGGCGGAGCGCGCCGTAAGGAAACGTCATGTCGTCCGGCCCTCGGCAGGCGGTCACCCACTCCTCCGAGGTGCACAGGCGCTTGCCCGAGGCCGCGCACGCCATCTTGGCCTGCCGCCCGCTGATGTAGCCCTGGGGGATGACCCCCTGCCAGGACACGGCGCGGACGCGGCGCTCGTTCCCGTCAATCGGATCGTAGGGCGACCAGGGGCGCTCACCGCTGGGCGTCACCTCGACCAGAGCGCCCTCCCAGCGGTCGACGCACACGCGATCGTCGACGAGGGCCATCTCCGCGGGGCAGCGCGCGCTGGCCGTCGAGGAGGACATCGGGATGGCGCCGATCTCGGACTCCATCCCCGAGGCGAGCGTTGCGCTGTCCTTGACGGCAGCGAGCGCGCTCTCCTTGGCCTTGATGCGCCTTTCCGTCGGGACGGCGGCGGTCCCCTCGAGCGAGGCGCGCACCATCAGGCGCGGCGTGATCTGCTCCGCTGTCGTCGACCCCGGAGCACAGCCGGCCGACGCGACGAGCACGCCGAGCAGCGCTCCACCGCGGAATGGACGCGCCCCCGGCGGTCGCGGAACGGAGGCTGCCAGGCGCGGGCGGGAGGAGTCCTTGGCCACGGAGGAGCCGAGGATCCCTTCCCGCGATCTTTTTTGCAACCGAATACCGCGCTCGGGGGCTCCCCGAACGGGCCTACATGAGAGGGTGCGCGCGCCGGGGCGCTAAGGTGGGTGTGAGCTGGTGAGAGGCCCAGAGGTCATCTGGTGTGCGTCGAATGCCAGGGGAAAAGAACGGCGAGAGCAGAGCGCGCACGGTGGGCGCGCAGGCCGTGCACCCGTGGCGGCGCCCGGTCACTCGAAGGCCATGATCTCCTCGTAGCATGCGTCGTAAGCCTCCTGGCAGGAGACATCGGGGTTGTCGTTCATGCAAGCGACGAGATCGTCCGCTGCATCTCGGTTGAGGGGGTTCATCTGAGCCGCGCACTTGGCGGTGTCGAACGTGCCGGCGTCGCAGAACTCGGAGATGGTGTCGCAGATCTCGTCGGCCTGGTGCGGGCACGCGTTGGCGTACGTGCGGTTCATGCACGCTTGAACGGGATCCACATCGCACGCCCGCTCCACGCCGATGTCGCTCAGGCAGTCCACGAGGTCCGCGGCGTGACCCGGGGAGAAGACGGCGAAGCCGTGCTTGCAGAGCCCGTAGCCGATCGGGTCCTCGTCGCGGTTCGCGCCGCACTGGCTCGTCGCCCCCTGCGCAGGCGAGATGTTGATCTCGTCACAGGCCGCGACCGTGAGGTTGCCGTCCGACGCCTCGACGCAGGCGTCGCTGCCACCGGTGCCGCCGTCGCCGCCGTCGCCGCCGTCGCCGCCGTCGCCGCCGGTGCCGCCGTCGCCGCCCTGGCCGCCGTCGCCGCCCTGGCCGCCGTCGCCGCCGCTGCTCGTGGACCCGTGGGTGACGCCGGGGCCGACCGTCTGGTCCACGTCGTTGTCGGTGTCCTCCGTGGTCACGACGCAGCCGGTGTAGATGGCGGGCAAGATGAAGGTAAGAGCGAGGAAAGAATGGCGATGGCGAGCAAGCATGGTCACGTTGCCTCCTACAATGTCAGGGAAGAGTTCCACGGCCTGGTGCGTTCGACTGAACCTGGGGCTCCCCTATTCCCCTCGCAATCCTGCTCTTCGGCCTGGTCCAGCCGTCGATGCCGACGCTCCGGGGGGGCACCTCCGCCGTCGACGGCTCAGGCCGCCGTCGACCGCTTGTTTCAGCTGCATTTCGTCCATGTCAAGAACGGACTTCAGCTTCGTGTTCGTCCGCCCGCCTGCCCGGGCACCGGGCTCGGCGTGCCCGGTGCCCCCGACGTCCGTTCAGGAGCATCTGAAAAGGCGCTCAGCCCGCGGGGACGCGCGAAACAAACTGAAAGGGAGCGGAAGGATCGTGCTTGCGTACCGCGCCTCCCGCTGGTAATCACCGCGCTCCGTTTTCCCGGGCGATCGGGTGTCCTCCCGGTCTCCCAGTAGAAGAGCCGTAACGGCGCTTCGACCCCAGCTCCGCCCCTTCGGCCGCCGCGGGAACCCCCCCGGTGACGCGAAGGGGGCCCACGTCGATGGACGTCGGGCTGGGACCGGAAGCGTACGACGGTGCAACCGGTTCGCAGTGAACCGAAACCCGGTACGGAGTCACTCCGCCCGCCGGTGTCGCGAGGTGTCTCGAATGGTAAGCAAAGCCAGTGCGATGTTTTCGCGGATCGCCCCGCGCAAGGCTCGCATGATCGCCGATCTCGTTCGAGGTCGCGACGCGGACGAGGCGATCCAGCTGCTCTCGTTCACGCAGAAGAGCGGAGCCCCCGTCCTGCGGAAGATCATCGAGAGCGCGGTCGCGAACGCCCAGCAGGCGGGCGCCGACATCGACGCGCTCTTCATCAGCAAGGCCACCGTCGACAAGGGGCCGAACAAGTTCAACCGCCGCTGGCGGCCGCGCGCGATGGGCCGTGCGACCCGGATCACCAAGGGCGTGTCGCACATCGTCATCGAAGTCGACGAGAGAAAGTAAGTAGAGGACCTGCCGATATGGGACAAAAGACCCATCCGTATGGCTTCCGCGTCGGTGTCATCAAGACGTGGAGCAGCAAGTGGTACGAGGACGGCGCTGCGTATCAGAAGTGGCTCCACCAGGACATCCGCATCAAGCGCGCGATCAAGCAGTACCTCTACAACGCCAACATCGCCGGCGTGGAGATCGAGCGCGCCGCGAACCGCGCGAAGGTGATCGTCTTCACCGCCCGCCCCGGCATGGTGATCGGCAAGGGCGGCAAGGGCATCGAGACGCTGAAGAGCGGGAACGTCGGCACCGCGTCGAAGGGTGAGACGCTCTTCCCCGGCGTGTCGTCGTTCACCGACAACGAGGTGTTCATCGACGTGCAGGAGGTCCGGAAGGCCGAGACCAACGCGCAGCTCGTCGCCGAGAACATCGCGACGCAGCTCGAGCGCCGGATCGCGTTCCGCCGGGCGATGAAGAAGGCGGTCGCCACCGCGATGAAGTTCGGCGCGAAGGGCATCCGCGTGCGCTGCGCCGGCAGGCTCGGTGGCAGCGAGATGAGCCGCGTCGAGACCTACCGCGAGGGCCGGGTGCCGCTGCACACGCTCCGCGCCGACATCGAGTTCGGCCTGGCCGAGGCGAAGACGAAGGTCGGCATCATCGGCGTGAAGGTCTGGATGTTCAAGGGCGAGGTCCTGCAGCGTAAGGCGCGCCGGATCCAGTAGAGGGATTGCAGAATGCTGTCTCCGAAGCGAACCAAGTTCCGCAAGATGCAGAAGGGGAACAACCGCGGCCTCGCCATGACGGGCAGCGACGTCTCCTTCGGCGACTTTGCGCTCCAGTGCGTCGAGCCTGCCCGCGTCACCTCGCGGCAGATCGAGGCGGCTCGTATGGCGATCCAGCGGCACGTGAAGCGCGCGGGCAAGCTCTGGATCCGCATCTTCCCGGACCGCCCGGTGACGAAGAAGCCGCTCGAGGTCCGCATGGGTGGGGGCAAGGGCGCGCCCGAGGAGTGGTGCGCGCTCGTGCAGCCGGGCCGCGTGATGTACGAGATCAGCGGCGTGAGCGAGGAGACTGCGAAGGAGGCGTTCCGCCTCGCGTCGCACAAGCTCCCGATGCAGTGCAAGTTCCTCGCCCGCGGGCTGACGTGAGGTAGGCGATGAAGGCGAAGGATTTGCGTGAACGCACCACCGAGCACCTGCGCGAGCTCGAGAAGTCTCTGGCGGCGGGCCTGTTCGAGGCGCGGTTCAAGAATTTCACGAATCGGCTGAACGACACGGCGACGATCCGCAAGGCGAAGCGGGATCTCGCGCGGGTGAAGACGATCCTCACGCAGCGCGCGCGTGCCGAGGAGAAGGCGTAGCCATGGCGAAGAAGAAGGCAGAGACCCAGCAGCCGGCCGCTGCGGCGCCCGAGCTGGCAGCCGCGGCGCCTGCGCAGGCCGAGACCGAGGCGAAGGCGCACGGCTTCCGGCGCAAGCTGGTCGGCAAGGTGACCAGCAACAAGATGAACAAGACGGTCACCGTCGAGGTCATCCGGAACGCGCTCGACCCTGTGTACAAGAAGTACGTCCGTCAGCGGGAGCGCTACAAGGCGCACGACGAGACGAACCAGTACAAGGTGGGCGATCGCGTCGAGATCACGGAGCACAGGCCGATCTCCCGCGACAAGCGGTGGCTCGTGACCAAGCTCGTTGCCCGCCCGGTGGAGGAGTAGCGCCATGATCCAGGTGTCGACGCATCTCGAGGTCGCGGACAACTCCGGCGCCCGAATCGTGAAGTGCATCAAGGTGCTCGGCGGCTCGCGCCGCAAGTACGCCGCCCTCGGCGACGTCATCGTCGTCTCGATCAAGGAGGCGTTGCCGGGCACCAAGGTGAAGAAGGGCGAGACGGCGCGCGCCGTCGTCGTCCGCACCGCCCGGGAGTACCAGCGCTCGGATGGCAGCTACATCAAGTTCGACGGGAACAGCGCGGTCCTTATCAACAAGGAGAAGGAGCCGATCGGTACCCGTATCTTCGGGCCGGTCGCTCGTGAGCTCCGCGCGAAGAAGTTCATGAAGATCATCTCTCTCGCTCCGGAGGTCCTCTGATGAAGCGCCTCAGGGTCGGTGACCTCGTGCAGGTCATCAGCGGCAAGGAGGAGGGGAAGCAGGGCCGGATCACCAAGATCCTCGCTGACGAGGATCGCGTGGTCGTGGAAGGCCTGAACACGGTGACCCGCCACCAGCGGCCCACGCCTCGCAACCAGGAGGGTGGGAAGATCACCAAGGAGGCGCCGATTCACGCCTCGAATGTCATGCCGGTCGATCCGGCGACGGGCAAGCCGACGCGCGTAAAGGTCCGCGTCGGTGAGGACGGCAAGAAGACGCGCGTCGGCAAGAGCGGCAGCGCGATCGGTGTGGGCTAGCCATGGCGGACAAGAAGGACAAGGACAAGGCGGCCAAGGACGCCGGCAAGGGCAAGGACAAGCCCAAGCCGCAGCAGGCCAAGCCGCAGGCGCCCGCCAAGAGCAAGGAAGCCAAGGGCGCGAAGGCCAAGGGCGCCGAGACCGAGGCCTCCGGGCCGACCGAGGAGCGCCCGCGCGACCCGAACTACGCGCCGCGGCTCCGCACGCACTACAGGAAGAGCGTGACGGCCGCGCTTGCGAAGAAGTTCGGCTACAAGAACCCGATGATGGTGCCCCGCCTGCAGAAGGTGGTCATCAACATGGGGCTCGGCGCCGCGGTGCAGAACCCGAAGATCATCGACTCCGCCGTCGAGGACATGCGGGCGATCTCCGGCCAGAAGCCGGTGGTTACCCGTGCCCGGAAGTCGATCGCAACCTTCAAGCTGCGCGAGAACCTGCCCATCGGGGTGATGGTGACCCTGCGTGCCGAGCGGATGTGGGAGTTCGTGGATCGCCTGATCGCGTTCTCTCTCCCGCGTGTTCGCGACTTCAAGGGCGTGAGCCCGAAGGGGTTCGACGGCAAGGGTAACTTCACGATGGGCCTGCGCGAGCAGATCATCTTCCCCGAGATCGACTACGACAAGATCGATGTCGTGAAGGGGCTCAACATCTCGTTCGTGACCACGGCGAAGACGGACGAAGAAGGACGCGCGCTCCTGACCGAGCTTGGCATCCCGTTCCGGCATTGAGGGATTTTCGATGGCCCGTGCAAAAGAGTTTGCGAAGCTGAACCGTCCGCCGAAGTTTTCTACGCGGCAAAAGAACCGTTGCAAGGTGTGCGGGCGCGCGCGCGCTTACTACCGCGACTTCGAGCTCTGCCGCGTCTGCCTTCGGTTGTTCGCGCTGCGTGGTGAGCTCCCTGGTGTGATCAAGGCCAGCTGGTGATTCTATGATGACCGATCCCATCGCCGACATGCTGACCCGCATTCGCAACGCGGCGCTCGCGCGGCACGACCGGACCGAGGTCCCCGCGAGCCGCATCAAGGCCGCGGTCGCGGAGATCCTCAAGTCCGAGGGCTTCATCGCCGACGTGCGCGAGACCGAGGGCGAGGGTCCCAAGAAGCTCACGATCGTGCTGAAGTACGGGCGCGATCGACAGAGCGCGATCGACGGCGTGCGCCGCGTCTCCCGCCCCGGGCGCCGCGTGTACGTGCGTCACGACAGGATCCCGCGTGTGTTCAGCGGGCTCGGGATCTCGATCCTGAGCACGTCCCGCGGGCTCATGAGCGACAGGGATGCGCGCCGTCTCAAGATGGGTGGCGAGCTGATCTGCGAGGTGTGGTGATGGAAGCTCAGGCGAACGCAGCCCAGCCCGCGAACGGTGACAGCCGGCTCGCTCCGAAGACGTCGCGCGTTGGCAAGCGCCCGATCGACCTGCCGAAGGGGGTCACCGCGACCGTCAACGGCCGGAAGATCGACGTCAAGGGCCCGAAGGGCCAGCTCTCCCGCGCGATCACCGACAAGGTGGACATCAAGCTCGAGGGCAGCAAGCTGCACGTGAGCTCGGTGGCGCCGGGGCGCGACGGATCGCGCCTCCAGGGCCTCACGCGGGCGCTCGTGGCCGCGATGGTGAAGGGCGTCGCCGAGGGCTACGAGCGGACGCTCGAGCTCAAGGGGACCGGCTATCGCGTCGAGCTCAAGGGCACGACGCTGAACTTCGCCCTCGGCTTCTCCCACCCGGTGACGTTCCCGGTGCCGACGGGGCTCACGGCGACGATCCCGGCGGACTCGAAGGGCACCGTCCTGGTCCTGACGGGCGCGGACAAGGAGCTCATCGGGCAGACGGCCGCGACGATCCGTGGCTTCAGGCCGCCGGAGCCGTACGGCGGCAAGGGCGTCCGTTACCGCGGCGAGCGCGTGCGGGAGAAGGCTGGCAAGGCCGGCAAGGGCGGCAAGAAGTAAAGGCGAGCGGCGGCGTGTACGCCGCTGCACCGAGGGACGAGACGGTCATGGGCATGAAAATCGTCGGTCGGGAGCGCCGGAAGCTCCGTATCCGCAAG
This sequence comes from Sorangium sp. So ce117, assembly GCF_051524395.1. Classification (NCBI taxonomy): domain Bacteria; kingdom Pseudomonadati; phylum Myxococcota; order Polyangiales; family Polyangiaceae; genus Sorangium; species Sorangium sp. So ce117. The sequence continues at coordinate 11,374,670 of NZ_CP150309.1, read as the reverse complement.
AAGGTCGAGGGGACGCCGGAGCGCCCGCGCCTCAGCGTCTTCCGCAGCTCGAAGCACATTTACGCTCAGGTCATCGACGACGTGAGCGGCAAGACCCTCGCCCACGCTTCGACTCTGTCGAAGGACCTCAAGGGCTCCCTCGACGAGGACAACAAGGTCGAGGCGGCGAAGAAGGTCGGGGCTCTGATCGCGAGGATCTGCAAGGAGAGGCAGATCGGCAAGGTCGTCTTCGACCGCAACGGCTATCTGTATCACGGGCGCGTCAGCGCCCTCGCCCAGGCGGCGCGCGAGGCAGGTCTCGATTTCTGACTCCCACAGCCGCTGCCCTGATGGTGAGGGCGGCGGGCGCGGTCAACTGCCGCGGCGGAGAACGTGATAGAGGACGGTTATGGCGTTCGATCATGTCGACGAAGAGAAGCTGAAAGAGCGAGTCATCCACATCAACCGCGTCGCCAAGGTCGTCAAGGGCGGCCGGCGCTTCAGCTTCTCGGCGCTGGTCGTGGTGGGCGACGAAGCGGGGCACGTGGGCATCGGCCTGGGCAAGGCCAACGAGGTGCCGGAGGCCATCCGCAAGGGGAACGATCAGGCTCGCAAGAACCTGTTCCGCATTCCCCTGGACGGCGTGACCATCCCGCACGACTCGTTCGGCCACGTCGGGGCGGGCAAGGTCCTGCTGAAGCCGGCCAGCCCTGGGACGGGCGTCATCGCCGGCGGCGCGGTGCGCGCCGTCGTCGAGTCGGCGGGGATTCACGACGTGCTGTCGAAGTCGCTCGGCACGAGCAACCCGCACAACGTCGTGCACGCGACCGTCGCGGCACTCCGTGGGCTGAAGAGCCCGGAGAGCGTCGCCGGGAAGCGGTCGATGCAGCTCGACTCGCTCGACTACCAGCGCCGCGGAAGCACGAACACCGCGGGTCGACGGCGCGCGAGCGTGGCGCCGCCCCCCGGGAAGCCGGCCGGCGGCGGTGGCGCACCGAGCGGCGGCGGTGAAGGAGGCTCGCAGTGAAGCTCCGGGTACGTCAGAAGGCCAGCAACATCGGCCAGGTCGAGCACACCCGCAAGATCATCAAGGGGCTCGGCCTGCGTGGGCCGGGGTCCGTGGTGGTCGTCGCGAACACGCCCTCGTTCCGTGGCATGGTGAAGAAGGTCCTCCACCTCGTCGAGGTCGAGGAGGTCGCCGACGGAGCGACCTCGTCGAAGGCCTGAGAAGCGAGATCGTCATTCGAGCGGAGTCGCCGCGTACGGAAGTGTGAAACATGGACATTCTTTCTAAGCTCCAAGCCCCTGAGGGCGCCGTAACCAAGAGGCTCCGCGTTGGGCGTGGCGTGGGGTCGGGCGTCGGCAAGACGTCTGGCCGCGGACAAAAAGGGCAGAAGGCGCGGGCCGGCGGCAACATCAACAAGAAGCACTTTCAGGGCGGGCAGACGCCGATCCAGCGTCGCCTCCCGAAGCGTGGCTTCCGCAATCCGCTCGCGGACATCGTCGTCAACGTCAACGTCGGCGACCTCGAGGCGTTCGACAATGGCGCCCAAGTCGATCTGATCGCGCTCCACGAGCGCCGCCTCGTGCAGGGGCGGTTCGACGTGCTGAAGATCCTCGGCGACGGTGAGCTCACGAAGAAGCTCACGGTGACGGCGCACCGCTTCTCCAAGGGAGCGGTCGAGAAGATCGAGAAGGCGGGGGGCAAGGCGGTCGTGCTCGCGGCGCCTGCACCCCAGGGCAACTCGACGGACTCCTCGTCCTCGTAGTCAGCGCGCACGCGCACCCACCAAGCCGGAGTCCAGGATCGCCTATGGCCAGCCTCGCGGGAATCACCAACTTCCACAAGATCCCCGAGCTCCGGCGACGCGTGATCTTCACCCTGGTGATGCTCGCGGTCTACCGGGTCGGCGTCTTCGTGACGACGCCCGGCGTCGACCGGAACGCGATGCGGCAGTACGTCGCGAAGCAGTCCGGCGGGCTCCTGAGCTTCTTCAACATGTTCTCGGGCGGCGCGCTGGAGAACCTGTCGATCTTCGCGCTCGGGATCATGCCGTACATCTCGGCCTCGATCATCATGCAGCTCATGGGCATGGTCTACAAGCCCATCGACGAGCTGCGGAAAGAGGGCGAGCAGGGTCGCCGGCGGATCGATCAGTACACGCGGTACGGCACGGTCGCGCTCTCGCTGTTCCAGGCCTTCTCGATCGCGAAGATGCTCGAGGGCCTGTCGAGCAGCGAGACCGGGGCCGGGATCGTGAACCATCCCGGCATCGGCTTTCAGCTGATGACGGTCATCACGCTGACGACCGGGACCGCGTTCCTGATGTGGATCGGCGAGCAGATCACGGAGCGCGGCGTCTCGAACGGCGTCTCGCTCCTGATCTTCGCGAGCATCGTCACGCGCATCCCGGAGGAGATCGGCAACTACTTCGCCCAGAACGCCGGCGATCTCCAGCCCCTGACGATGGCCGCGATCGTCGCGTTCATCGTGTTCGTCATCGCGGTGATCGCGTTCTTCGAGAACGGCAGGCGTCAGATCCCGATCGTGTACTCGCGGCGCCAGGTCGGTCGCCGCGTCTACGGCGGGCAGACGGCGCACCTGCCGCTGAAGGTGAACACGTCCGGGACCATCCCCCCCATCTTCGCGTCGTCGCTGCTGATGTTCCCGCAGACGCTCGCGAACATGAACGTCCCCGGGGCCGAGCAGATTCAGGCGATCATCAACCGGGGGGACTGGGTCTTCAACACCGGCTACGCGCTGCTCATCATCTTCTTCTGCTTCTTCTACACGAACGTCACGTTCCAGCCGGTGGACGTCGCGGAGAACCTGAAGAAGCAACAGGCAAACATTCCCGGGATCAGGCCAGGCAAGCAGACGGCGGACTACATTCACCGCGTGATCCAGCGGATCACCGTGGGCGGCGCGCTCTATGTCGCCGCGGTGTGCGTGGTGCCCTCGATCGTCGGCAACCTGCTGCGTGTCCCCTTCGGCTTCGGAGGCACGTCGCTCATGATCGTCGTCGGCGTCGCGCTCGACACCGTGAACCAGCTGGAGGCGCACCTGATCACGCGGAGCTACGAGGGGCTGACGGGCCCCGGTGCCACCCGCATCCGGGGCCGCAGGCTCCCGGAAGCGTGATGGAGGGCAAATGATCTTGGTTCTGGTGGGGCCTCCTGGAGCTGGAAAGGGTACGCAGGCGAAGCTGCTGTGCGCCCGCTTCGGCATCCCGCAAATCTCGACCGGCGACATGCTGCGCGAGGCAAAGCGGTCGGGGACCTTGGAGAAGCGCTATCTGGACATCATGGACTCTGGCGGACTCCTGCCGGATGAGGCCGTCATCGGCCTCATCGCTCGCAGGACGGTCGAGCCCGACTGCAGCAATGGCTTCCTCCTGGACGGATTCCCCAGGACGGTGCCCCAGGCAGACGCGCTCGACGAGCTGCTCGCCAGCCAGGGCGGTGCGCGGATTGATGCGGTGATCCAGCTGGACGTGGCGCGCCCCCTGCTCGAGGAGCGGCTGATCCATCGCCGAACTGACAAACTCAGTGGACAGATATATCATCTCGTCTATAATCCGCCGCCCCTCGGTGCGGAGCTAGAGCATCGGGCCGATGATCGGCCCGAGGCTGTTGCAAAGCGTCTCGACGCCTACGAGGCGATGACGGCCGCCCTTCTTCCGTTCTACGAGCAGAAGAAGCTGCTGCATCGCGTCGATGGAGTCGGGAAGCCTGAAGAAGTGACACACAGGGTGCTGTCGGCCATTGGCCGGCCGGGCTCGGGTGGAGAATGAGGCGTAAGAATCAGACCAGACCGCCGAAGGAACCGAAGGGCGACAAGCTCGAGTTCGACGGCGTGGTTCAAGAGGCCCTGCCGAACGCCATGTTTCGCGTGAAGGCGGACAACGGCCTCGGCGTCCTCGCGACCATCAGCGGCCGGATGCGGCAGTACTACATCAAGATCCTGCCGGGCGACCGCGTGACCGTCGAGGTCTCGCCGTATGACCCGAGCCGAGGCCGGATCACGTACCGGCATAAGTAACGTAGTTTTTTGAGGAATCTGGAGGCTCCCCGTGAAGGTGCGCCCGAGCGTCAAGAAGATCTGCGACAAGTGCAAGGTGGTCCGGCGGCGTGGTGTCGTTCGGATCATCTGCGAGAACCCCCGCCACAAGCAGCGCCAGGGGAACTAGCTCTTTCGGCGGAAGCCCGCCCTCGTTTCGGTTTGGAGTAACCATGGCTCGTATCGCTGGTGTCGATCTCCCGCGTCGGAAGCATGTCGCCTACGCCCTGCCGTACCTGTTCGGCATCGGGCGGACCCTCGCCTTGAAAATCTGCGAGAAGACCAACATTCCGCAGAACAAGCGGGTCGAGGAGCTCAGCGACGCTGAGGTGAAGGCGATCCGCGACCTCCTGGACGCCGAGTACAAGGTCGAGGGCGACCTGCGGCGCGAGGTGCAGCTCAACATCAAGCGGCTCATGGACCTCGGCTGCTACCGAGGGCTCCGCCACCGGCGCGGGCTCCCGGCGAACGGGCAGAGGACGCATACGAACGCGCGCACCCGGAAGGGACCGCGCAAGGGCATGTTGCAGCGGCGTCCTGCCGCGACCAAGTGACGAGCGGGGATTAGGACGCCATGGCGCAAGCGAAGACGGCTGCCACTACCACGAAGGCCAAGCAGAAGAAGAAGGTCAGGAAGAATGTCTCCGCGGGTATCGCGCACATTCAGTCGACCTTCAACAACACGGTCGTGACGATCACGGACATCAACGGCAACGCGATTGCGTGGTCGTCCGCTGGCGCTCGCGGCTTCAAGGGATCGCGCAAGTCGACGCCGTTCGCCGCGCAGCTCGCGGCGGAAGAGGCGGCGCGCCGGGCGCAGGAGCACGGGATGCGCTCGGTCGCCGTGTTCGTGAAGGGGCCGGGGGCCGGGCGTGAGAGCGCGCTCCGTGCGCTCCAGACCGCTGGCTTCAAGGTGACGCTGATCCGCGACGTCACGCCGATCCCCCACAACGGTTGCAGGCCGCCCAAGCGGCGCAGGGTTTGAGGTAATTCACGATGGCTCGCTACATTGGTCCGGTCTGCAAGCTCTGCCGCCGCGAGGGGATGAAGCTCTACCTCAAGGGCGAGCGGTGCTACTCCGAGAAGTGCGCGTACACGCGGCGCCCGTATCCCCCCGGCCAGCACGGGCAGGGGCGCATCAAGCTGAGCGAGTACGCGGTGCGCCTGCGCGAGAAGCAAAAGGTGCGTCGCATCTACGGCGTGCTCGAGCGGCAGTTCAGCGGGTATTTCCAGGAGGCCAACCGGCGCAAGGGCCGGACGGGCGAGGAGATGCTCGGGCTGCTGGAGCGGCGGCTCGACAACGTGGTGCACCGGATGGGCTTCGGCTCGTCCCGCGCCGAGGCGCGCCAGCTCGTCCGGCACGGGCACGTGAACGTGAACGGCAAGCGGCTGGACATCCCGAGCTACGTCGTGCGGGCGGGTGACCGGGTCGAGCTCACCGAGGGGGCGCGCAAGTTCAAGAGCGTCCTCGCTTCCATCGGCGGCGCGGACAAGCGGCCGGTCGCGAGCTGGATCGACGTGGATCGCGCGGCGTTCACCGGTGCGGTCAAGGGCGCGCCGATCCGCGAGGATCTCAACGAGCCGGAGATCCGCGAGCAGCTCGTCGTCGAGTACTACTCGCGCTGATAGCGCGAGGGCGGCGCGGAGGAGGGCGGCGTCGCGAGCGCACCTTGCAGGGTGCGCTCGCTCGCTGCGGGCTCCCCTCGGCGCCGCCGTCCCGCGCTCGCGCGCGGGGGCATGGAGCCTAGGATGCGGGCAGGAGGCGGCGCCGACCGGTCGAGTGCGGCCGCGGCGTGAGACCTCCGCGCAAACCTCATGAAGGAAGGAGATCGCCATGACGATGAACAACCCGAACCTCACGATGATCGCCCGTAACTGGCGCGATCTGATCCGGCCCAAGGGCATCTCGATCGACGCGGACAGCGGGACCCAGTTCTACGCCAAGTTCACGTGTGAGCCCCTGGAGCGCGGCTTCGGGATCACGATCGGCAACTCGCTGCGCCGCGTGCTGCTCTCCTCCCTCCAGGGGGCGGCCGCGACGGCCATCCGCATCGAGGGCGCGCTGCACGAGTTCACCACCGTGCCGGACGTGGTCGAGGACGTGAGCGACATCATCCTCAACGTGAAGGAGGTCGTCTTCAAGGCGGCCACCCCGAAGACGTACTCGGTGCGGATCGACCGCGAGGGGCCCGGGCCCGTGTACGCGCGCGACATCCAGCTTGTCGAGGGCCTGTCGGTGCTCAACCCCGACCACCTCGTCGCCGTGCTCGACAAGAAGGGCCCGCTCTCGATGGAGCTCACCGTCAACGTGGGTCGCGGCTATGTGCCCGCCGAGCGTAACAAGACGCCGACGATGCCCATCGGGACGATCCCGATCGACGCGCTGTTCTCTCCGATCCGCAAGGTGAACTACACCGTGCAGAACGCCCGCGTCGGGCAGGTGACCGATTACGACAAGCTCACGCTCGAGGTCTGGACCAACGGGTCCGTCTCGCCGGCGGACGCGGTCGCCTTCGCCGCGAAGATCCTCAAGGAGCAGCTCTCCATCTGGGTCAACTTCGAGGAGAGCGAGGAGACGAGCTACCAGGCGGTGATGAGCGACGACGAGCCGCTCAACGAGAACCTGTTCCGCTCCGTCGAGGAGCTCGAGCTGAGCGTCCGCTCCGCGAACTGCTTGCAGAACGCGAACATCACGCTCATCGGCGAGCTCGTGCAGCGGACCGAGCAGGACATGCTCAAGACCAAGAACTTCGGTCGCAAGTCGCTGAAGGAAATCAAAGAGATCCTCGCGAACATGGGGCTCTCGCTCGGGATGAAGATCGACAACTGGCCGCAGCTCCTCGAGCGCTGGAAAGCGCAGCAGGCGCAGGCGTGAGTCGGTACTGAGGGAACGTCATGCGTCACAAGAAAGCGGGCAGGCAGTTTGGTCGGGATACCTCCAGCCGCAGGGCGATGCTTCGCAACCTGACGGCGAACCTGATCACCCACGAGCGGATCGAGACGACCGACGCCAAGGCGAAGGAGCTGCGGCGCGTGGCCGAGCGGCTCATCACCAAGGCGACGCGGCTCGGCAAGGTCGCGTACACCGCGCACGGGGAGCTCAGCCCCGGCGACAGAGCGCGCCGGCTCCACGCCGAGCGGCTCGTGGGCAGCTACATCCCTCGCTGGGGGGTCGCGACCGACGGCAAGAAGGTCGACATCATCGCGAAGGTGATGATCGATCTCTCGAAGCGCTTCGAGGGGCGGCCGGGCGGCTACACGCGGATCATCAAGCTCGGTCCGCGCCGCGGTGACTGCGCGCAGATGAGCCTCATCGAGTTCATCGACGCGCCGCCGGTCGCGGACGCGCCTGCGCAGGCCGCCGAGCCGGTCGCCGCGGCGGAGCCGGCCACCCCGGCGACGACCGCCGGCTGAGCCGGAACCAGGCCGGCGCCGTGCGGCGCCGGCACAGCCGCAGACAGAACGCCGGGAGAGCGCTCAGCTCGCCCGGCGTTTCTGCGTTGTGAGCCCGGCGCTCAGGGGCCGGCCGCTGCGTGGGCCTGGCGCTCGCGACGGCTCAGCGGTCGCGCGCGCCGGCTTCAGGGGCGTCGTCGCTCCGCGGCTCCGCCTCCTCGACAGGCTGTGCTGGCAGGTCGGGGTCCGCCTTCGAGGCGGCGGATGGGGCCGGCTCGGGAGACATCTGGGGCTGCGAAGGAACGGCGCTGTCCTGCCTTCGGGGCGGCGCCGAAGCTGGTGATTCGGTCGGCTGCGGAGGGGGCGGCGCCGATGCAGGAGACGCCGGCGGGGGCGGCGCCGAGGCCGGTGATGCGGTCGGCTGCGGAGGGGATGGCGCCGAGGCAGGAGACGCCGGCGGGGGCGGAGGAACGGTGCCGGGTTGCGCTCGAGCGGGCGACGGCGCGCTCCGTCGCCGGGCGATGAAGAACATCGAGAGCACCGCGGCGAGGCCTACCGCTCCCGCGGCGATGTGGCGGTTCGTCTGGCTCTTCCGCTCCGCGATCTTGTCCCCGAGCGAGGCGAGCGCCGCCCTCGCGCCGGCGTGGGATGGATCGAGCTCGATCGCACGCTCCAGCACGAACTTGTCCGGTGTGCCGCGCTCGATGAGGAGCGCGCCCTCGAGGTAGGCGATCTCCGCTTCGATCTTCTTCGCGCGCTCGCCTGCCGCGTCGAGGCGCAGCGCCTTGCGCAGCATGGCGAGCGCGTCGTCGCGCCGGTCGGCAGACAGCGATCGCGCCCGCTCCACGTAGGCGTCCACCATCTCCTTGCGGCGCTCGAAGAGCGGCGCGCGGGCGAGCACCTTGTCGAACGCGTCGGTCGCCTCGGCGGGCTTGCCCGCGCTCGCCGCGGCGACGCCCTCGTCCATCAGCTTGTACACCTCCGCGAGGCGCGCGCGATCGTACGTCCCGAAGAGCTCGCGCGCGACACGGTCCCACGACCACTCGCGCGGCGGCTTCGCGCCGGTGAGGTCCAGGTAGGCGTCGCGGAGCTGCCAGATGCCGGGCTCGCCGATCGCGGAGATCGCCTCCCGCGCGGCGTCGCGCAGCCGCGCGCGGTCGCTGTTGCAGAAGCTCAGGATCACGCGCACGGCGTCCACGTCCCGGACGCGGCCGTAGGCGCGGAGGACGTCGGCCAGGATCTGCGTGTCATTCGACGCGATCGCCTCGCCGGGGATCGCCCGGCCGAGCAGGTCGAGCTGCTTGTTGGCCCACCGCTGTACGATCTTGGCGTCGTGCTGGCGCGCCTCGATCAGCGCGGGGACCGCCTTGTCGCGCAGCTTGGCCACCTGCCGCTGGAGATCGATGCGGAGCAGCTCGCCGAAATAGGCGTGCAGCGCGATGAGCTCGCGGACCGCAGGCGTCGAGCCTGCAGCGGCGAGCATCCGCTCCATCGCGAGCAGCTTGACGACATCGCGCCACGCGCTGTCCCGCGGCCGCGCCGCGGCCAGCATGAAATCCAGCCAGTCCCCCTCGTCCTTCTCGTCGTCAGCGCCCTTCTTGGCGCTCTGGTCGGCCTTGGTGTCCTTCTTTGCGCCCTTCGCGTCGCCGGCGTCCTTCTTTGCGCCCTGCTCGGCCTTCGCGTCCTTCTTCGTGTCACCGGCGCTCTTCTTTGCGTCACCGGCGCCCTTCTTCGCGTCGCCGGCGCCCTTCTTCGCGCCCTTGTCGGCCTTCGCGTCTGCAGTCTTCTTCTTGTTGCCGTCGCGCTCGTCCTCCCCCTTCATCGCCTTGCGGGCTTCTCTGCGCGCGTCCGCGAGCACGCGAGGCGCCGCGTTCCGATCGAGCGAGCCGCGGATGTCCTGAATGCGCAGCCGCACCGCATCGACGATGCCGGGGATCGGCTCATCGAGGGCCGCGCGGGCGTTCTCCCGCGAGCGCGCGTCCTCCGACGTGATCTGGTCGAGTATCCGGTCGAGCTCACGGACCGCGGAGATGTCAGGCTCCGGGCGGACGATCGGGGCGAGGCGCGGGAGCTCGGGGAGCGCGGAGGAGGCCGGCGCGGAAGTGCCCGCGTCGCGCTCGCCGGCGGCGCGCGCCGGAGGCGTCGCGAGCGGCGCCCCTGCGAGCAGGCCGATCAGGACGAGCCACGCGCACGCCGGCGTGCGTCGCCGCGCCGATCGCGCGCCTGCGCCCCTCGGATCCGACGTGTGACGTGCCAAGCGCCTCAATCCGTGATGCGAAAGTCGAAGAAATCGCCGGAGAAGCCCCGCCACCGGACGTCGACGCGCTCGACCCGCGCCGCGCTCGGGCCGCGGTTCGCCCAGGCGATGAGCTCCTTCAGCTCGTCTTCCTCCCCCTCGGCGAGGACCTCGACGCTGCCGTCGGAGCGGTTTTTCACCCAGCCGGTGAGGCCGAGCCGCTTGGCCTCGCGCTGCGTGGAGGCACGAAAGAAGACGCCCTGGACGCGACCGCGGACGAACAGCTGAACCTGTTTGAGCCCCATGGAACCAGCTTGACTTAGCCGCGCGTTCCGGGGGAGGCAACTTCAGGCAGCACCTGGGAGCCACGGGCAGTTCGCCCGCGCCGTTCTTCGTACGGACGGCGCGGGCGACCTGTGTCCGTGCCGCGCCCCACGACGCGCGCGCATCGTCCGTGCCCCCCGCCGCGCATTGACAGAGCAGACGCGCTTGATAGAGTCGCCGCCCGATCGGCAAGCACAGCCCGCCGATCGAGCGACATGAACGTGAGGGGCGCCGGTTGCGAGGCGAGCCCTCTTCCCTCTGGCGACCCGCCGACATCGACGACATGCTCGGCCCCGCCTCGGGTCCGACCCGCTAGACCCCCCCCAACAAAAACCAACGACCGGCGGCCTCCACGCCCTTGACAGGGCACGCGCCGTCGCATCCTGGAGCTTTCCGACTCATGCACCTCAGGGAACTGAAGCAGAAACCGATGGCCGAGCTCGTCCAGATGGCGAAGGGGCTCAACATCGAGGGCGCTGCCGGGCTGCGCAAGCAGGAGGTCATCTTCGCTCTCCTGCAGGCCCACGCGGCGCAGGACCAGCCGGTCTACGGCGAGGGCGTGCTCGAATGCCTGCCCGACGGCTTCGGCTTCCTCCGGGCGCCGGACTACAACTACCTGCCGGGTCCGGACGACATCTACGTCTCGCCGTCCCAGATCCGGCGCTTCAACCTCCGCACCGGCGACAGCGTGAGCGGCTCCATCCGGCCGCCGAAGGAGCGCGAGGCGTACTTCGCGCTGCTCAAGGTCGACAAGATCAACGGCGAGCCCCCCGAGGTCGCGCGCGACAAGATCCTGTTCGACAACCTCACGCCCCTCTACCCGCAGCAGAAGTTCAACATCGAGAACGGGACGAAGAGCTTCTCGACCCGCATCATCGACATGCTCTGCCCCATCGGGAAGGGGCAGCGCTGCCTCATCGTCTCGCCGCCCCGCGCGGGCAAGACGGTGCTGCTCCAGCAGATCGCCAACGCGATCTCCGCGAACCACCCGGACACGACGCTGATCGTGCTGCTCATCGACGAGCGCCCGGAGGAGGTGACCGACATGCAGCGCACCGTGAAGGGCGAGGTGATCAGCTCGACCTTCGACGAGCCCCCGACGCGGCACGTGCAGGTCGCCGAGATGGTGATCGAGAAGGCGAAGCGCCTCGTCGAGCACAAGCACGACGTCGTGATCTTGCTGGACTCGATCACCCGCCTGGCGCGCGCGTACAACACGGTCGTCCCGCCGAGCGGCAAGATCCTCTCCGGCGGCGTCGACTCGAACGCGCTGCACAAGCCGAAGCGGTTCTTCGGCGCCGCGCGCAACGTCGAGGAGGGCGGCTCGCTGACGATCGTCGCCACCGCGCTCGTCGACACGGGCTCGCGCATGGACGAGGTCATCTTCGAGGAGTTCAAGGGCACGGGTAACAGCGAGATCCACCTGGATCGCAAGCTGATGGAGAAGCGGATCTTCCCCTGCCTCGACATCAACAAGAGCGCGACCCGCAAGGAAGAGCTGCTGCTGCCGGAGTGGATCCTCCAGCGCGTGTGGCTGCTCCGCCAGCTGCTGCACCCCCTCAACGTCATCGACTCGATGGAATTCCTCCTGGACAAGGTGAGCCGCACCGAGACCAATCAGGAATTCCTCGAGAGCATGAACCAGTAACGGCACGTCCTAGGGGCGCTCCCGGCGGTCGTCGGGAGCGCTCTCTGTCACGCGAACGGTCCGCGCAGGGGCCCGCGCGCGCGCTCCTCCGGGCGAAGTCGTGTTAGCGTCTCCTGGTGACCGCGAAGGCGGAACAACGCACGAAGGCGCTGCAGGCTCGCGTACAGGAGCTCGAGGCGCGCCTCGCCCACGCCGACAAGACGGTGCGGGCGCTCCGGGATGTCGGGCTAGCCCTTGGCAGCACCCTGGATCTCGACCAGCTCCTCGCGCTGATCCTGAACAAGATCACCGAGCTGCTCGACGCGGACCGAGCCACCCTCTACCTGCTCGACGAGCAGCGGCAGCGGCTCTTGTCGCGCATCATCATCGGCGAGGAGGCGCGCGCGATCGAGCTGCCCGTCGGCGCGGGGATCGCGGGCCATGTCGCCAAGATGGGGCGCACCGTCCGCGTGAAGGACGCCTACCGGGATCGCCGGTTCCAGCGCGACTGGGACGAGGTCACGGGGTACCGCACCCGCTCGATCCTCGCCGCGCCGATGAAGAACCACGTCGGCCGGACCATCGGGGTCATCCAGGTCCTGAACAAGCACGGGGAAGGGGAGTTCTCGGTCCATGACGAGGAGCTGCTGAGCGCGCTGGCGACGCAGGCGGCCGTCTCGATCGACAACTCGCGGCTGTTCCTCTCGGTGATCCAGAAGAACACGCAACTCGTGGAGACGAAGGAGCAGCTCGAGCACCGCGTGAGCGACCTCAAGCTGCTCTTCGACCTCGAGAGCGCGATGGGTCGCGCGACCACGATGGAGGACCTCGCGCGCGCGGTCATCACGGAGGCCGGCAGGGCGTGCGAGGCGCGGGCGGGGGGGATGCTCGTCGACGAGATCGAGGGCGGGCTGTTCCTCTACTTCTTCGATCTCGCGGCGTTCGACGGGGGCAGCGAGCCGCCCCGCGCGCCCGCCCTCGGAGAGGAGCCGGAGGGCGTCGTGGGCGTGGCCCCCCCGGGGCCGGCGGTGAAGCGCATCGCGATGCGCCGCGGCGAAGGGGTGGTCGGGCGCGCCATGGTGAACAACGAGGCGGTGTTCTTCTCGCGCGAGGGCGGGGGCCGGGAGCCGGACGACACGCTCGTGTCGCCGCGGCTCGCCCAGCTCGTCGGCGCGGAGCTCAGGACGGCGATCGCCGTGCCGCTCGAGGGCGAGGACGCGGTGCCGATCGGCTCCATGGCCCTCTACAACTCCAGGAACCCCCACGGCTTCTCGAAGGACGATCGCGCGCTGCTGCGGCTCGTGTCGGCGAACGCGTCGACCGCGCTGCGCCTGTTCCGGTCGCGCCTTGAGCGGGAGCAGAGCGAGCGGCTCACCACGATCGGGCGCCTGCTCTCGGGCGTGATGCACGACATGCGCACGCCGCTCACGGTGATCAGCGGTTACGTCCAGCTCATGGCCGGCGCTCCCGACGCGGCGACGAGGGAGGACCACGCGCGGCTGATCCTCAAGCAGTTCGACGTCATCAGCGCGATGCAGCGCGAGGTGCTGGAGTTCGCGCGCGGCGAGCGGAGCATCCTCGTGCGCAAGGTGTACTTGACCAAGTTCTTCGGCGACATCGAGAAGCAGCTGGAGCACGAGCTCGCCGGGACCGGCATCTCGCTGTCCCTGGAGCTCGAGGACCGAGGGACCGCTCGGTTCGACGAGGCGAAGATGACGCGGCTCCTGCACAACCTGGTCCGCAACGCGGTCGAGGCGATGCGGCCAGGCGGGGGCACAGTGACGATCCGCGCCTACCGCGACGGGGGCGACCTCGCGATCTGCGTCGCGGACACCGGGAAGGGGATCCCCAAGGAGATCCAGGGCCGCCTCTTCCAGTCGTTCGTCACCTCCGGCAAGCGCGGCGGCACCGGCCTCGGGCTCGCGATCGTGAAGAAGATCGTCGACGAGCACGCCGGGACGATCACGGTCGCGTCGTCCGACAAGGGCGCGAAGTTCACCATCCGCCTGCCCCAGGAGAGCGCGCCGTCGCGGTCTCCCGGGACCGCAGGGGGGCAGCCCCAGCTGGTGTCGACGGACGGCGGCTCGGCGACCAAGGCGGGCGCGAGCGTCGCGCCGGTCGTTCACGAGGGCATCCCCCGCCGCAGGCCGGCGGGCTCAGCTCCCGTCACCCCCGTGAACGAGCGGGGCCGACGCTCGTCCAGCAACGGCTCGGGCGCCTGACGCGCTCCCGCCGCTTGCGCGAGGCGCACCCGATGGAGAGACTCGAACGGTGTCCCAGCTCCGCCTGAAGCTCCTCGAGCCGCACCGGACGTCGCTCGAGAAGTGCGTCTACTGCCCCAAGCTCTCCCGCGCCGCCTGCCCCGTGTCGAACGTCGAGGCGAACGAGACGGTGACGCCGTGGGGGAAGATGTCGATGGCGTACTTCGCCGCGCGCGGCGACGTGCCGCTCGACGCAGGTCACGCGGATCCGGCCTGGGCGTGCTCCGCGTGCTTCGGGTGCCGCGAGCGCTGCGATCACAAGAACGAGGTGGCCACGGTGCTGACGGACGCGCGCGCGGAGCTCTTCGCGCGCGATCTCGCGCCGGAGGGGGCCAGGCGCGTGGCGGAGCGCTTCTCGGCCCGCGAGGAGGGCCGCGCCGGTGAGCTCGACGCGCGCTCTCGATCGGCCGCGGCCGCGCCCGACGCGGTCCACGTGCTGCTCGGCTGCGGCTACGAGCGTCACGCGCCGGACGTCGCCCGCGACGCGCTCGACGCGACAGAGGCGCTGACGGGCGCCCCGGCCCGCCCGGTGCGCGCCTGCTGCGGGTTGCCGCTGCTGTACGCCGGCGATCGCCCGGGCTTCGAGGCCGCCGCGCGGCGGCTCGCCGCGGAGGTCGCGCCCGGGGGGCGCTTCGTCGCCGTCGATCCCGGGTGCGCGCGCGCCGTGCGCGTCGAGTACCCGCGCGCGGGGGTGAGCGTGAAGGCCCCGGAGCTGTTCGTCGATCTCGCGCGCTCGTCGCTCGACAGGCTGCAGCGATCGGCGTCGGAGCGGCGGGTGCGCTACCACGATCCCTGCCAGCTCGGGCGCGGCCTCGATCGCTATGACGCGCCCCGGGAGATCCTCGCCCGCATCACGGGGCGCCCGCCGGAGGAGTTCATCCACCGCCGCGAGCACGCCGACTGCAGCGGCGGCGGCGGTCTCCTGCCCGCCACGCGTCCCGCGTCGTCCGCCGCCATCGCCGACGCCAGGATCGCGGAGCACCGCGCGCTCGGTGGCGGGCTGCTCGTGACGCACTGCGCGCAGAGCCTCCAGCGGTTCAGGACGCGGGGCGAGCCGGCGGAGGACCTCGCGAGCCTCGTCGCGCGGGCCGTCGCGCCGCGATGACCGCGCCGCCGCCAGCCGCGGACGAGGCGCGTGGCGGCGCCGCGGGGCCGGAGGAGCGCGCGCCCCAGAAGCGGCGCACGGTCGCGGGGAGGCTCCTCGCGAGCTACCTCGTGGTGCTCGCCGCCTTCGCGCTGACCGTCGGCTGGAGCGTCCAGGCGCTGCGGGCAGCCTCGCGCGACGCCCAGCTGCTGCGCGCCGGGTACGTCCCGCTGCTGCTCCGCATCGGCGAGGTCCTGGCCGAGCAGAACGTCTTCAACGCCCAGCTCAACCACATCACCGCCGCGAAGAACCCGGGGGACGTGCGCGAGTGGATCGAGACCGCGAGGCGGACCCGCCCGCTCGCGTTCTCGATCGTCAAGGACGCCGCCCGGGCGCTCGCCGGCGCCGATGAGAAGGCGACCGGCGGGGACGCCCGCGTCGGGCAGGCGGCCGCGTCGTCCGGCGTCCGCCGGTTCAGCGACGAGGTCGCGGCCGAGGTGGCGGCGATCGAGCGGCTCGTCGGCGCCAGCCCGGAGCGGTTCGCCCAGCTCTTCCAGGCGCTCGCCGTCGGCGACCGCGACCTCGCCGAGCGCACGCGCGACGAGCTGGTCAAGCGAGAGGTCGAGGGCGCGCAGCGGTTGCGGGCGATCAGGAGCCGCGTCGAGGGGCAAATGGCGAGCCTCACCGACGAGGCGGAGCTGCGCGAGGAGCGCTCGATGCACCTGCTCCTCGGGCTGGGCGTACTGACGCTCCTCGTCGGCGTGATGATGTCGCTGTACGCGCGGCGTGTGCTCGCCCCGTTGACCGCGGTCACCGAGCGGGCCAACGCCGTCGCGCGCGGCGACCTCACCCCGAAGCAGGCGCTCGCGACGAACGACGAGATCGGCGAGCTCGCGACGACGTTCGAGGACATGGTCGCCGCGATCCGCCGCGCGCGCGCCGAGCTCGTGAACGCCGAGCGGCTGGCGGCGATCGGGAAGATGGCCGCGCACGTCACGCACGAGATCAGGAACCCGCTGTCGTCGATCGGGCTGAACCTGGAGCTGCTCGAGGAGGAGGTGGCGCGCGCCTCCGCCGCGGACACCCCTGACGCGGAGCTCAGGCCGGTGATGAAGGAGTCGGCGCAGCTCGTCACCGCCATCCGGGCCGAGGTGGATCGCCTGTCTCGCATCGCGGAGCAGTACCTCAGCGTCGCCCGCCGCCCCCGCCCGCGCGTGGAGCCAGAGCGGGTGGACGACCTGGTGCAGGAGCTGGTGGCGTTCGTGAGGCCCGAGCTCGACCGCGCCGGCGTCGCGGTTCGTGTCGAGGTGGAGGAGGCGGGGCCCGAGATCCTCCTCGACGAGTCGCAGATCCGTCAGGCGCTCCTGAATTTGCTCCGCAACGCGCGCGAGGCGATGCCGAAGGGCGGCGAGATCGTCGTGAGCGTCAGCTTCTCGAGCGGCGCCGCGACCATCGCGGTCGACGACACGGGCCCCGGCGTACCGGAGGAGCTGCGCGCGTCGATCTTCGACCCCTTCTTCACGACGAAGCAGCGCGGCACGGGGCTCGGGCTCGCGGTCACGCGGGACATCATCGAGGCGCACGGCGGCACGATCTCGTGCGAGCCGCGCGCGGCGGGGGGAACGCGGTTCCGGATCGCGCTGCCCGCCGGGCGCTCACCGGCCCAGGGCCGCGCCGCGGACGCGGTGCCGTGAGCCGCGCCGGCCGCGGCGCGCTCGCGCGGCGGAGAGCGGCACGTCTGACGCGGAGCCGCTGCGCGCGGCCTATTTCGGCATGTCCAGGTACTCGAGGGCATACCCCATGAGGAGGAAGCCCACGACGGCGAACAGGATCGCCGCGAGCACATAGACGATGGTTCGAAGCGTCCGCGCTGGAGGCGGCGCCGGAGGCCGCTGCTCGATCGGCTCTGGCTCACCGGCGGTGGCAGGCCCCAGGCTCGCCGAGCCCATGCTTGGCCGCACGGGTCTGTAGACGAGCGTCGGACCCTGGCTGGTCGTCGACCCGCCCGAGCTGTCCTCGGAGAAATCCGGGAGCGTCCGCGGCGTCACGGGGTGGGACACGAGCGGGGGCACGAGCTCTCGGGCCGCGTTGTTGAGCACCATGGTGCCGTTCGGGCCGGTCCATTGGACGGGCGCCACCGCCGTCTGTACGCCCGGCGCGCGCCCGCCGGGCATGTACGGCGGGAGCTGGCCCTCGTTCTGCGTGAGCGGCGGCTGCCCGAGGGGGTGGGCCGGCCGCTCAGGCTCGCCGTGCGGGCGCACCCCGGTCTCGACCCGCGGTTGCGCCCCCGGGTCGGTCGCCGTGCGGATCAAGATGGGGTCGATCGGCGGCACCGGGAGCTTGACCGCGCCGGACGACGGGGGCTTGTAGCTCGGGTGCGCTGGCGGGATGGGCGAGCTGAGCGCATGGCCGGAGGCGCTGCTTGCCGGCAGCGTAGAGACGGGTGAGCCGCTGACCGGATGGCTGGAGCTCCTCGCCGGCCGCAGCTCCCGCCAGGCGGTGAGCCCCTCGAGCGCGCTCTGGAAGCGGTCCGCGGGCTCCCGCGCCAGCCCCTTCGCGAGGAACGCCTCGAGGCGCGGGTCGACGGGCCCGTCCATCGCCTCGGCCAGCGTCCGCGCGTCGGTCTTCTGCTTCATCTCGACCATGATGAGCAGGTTGCGCGCCTGGTAAGGCAGCTGGCCGCTCATCGACTGGTAGATCATCGTGGCGCAGGCGTAGATGTCCGCGCGGTGGTCGACCGTCTTCGCCTTGCCGATCTGCTCGGGCGGCATGAACGAGAACGTGCCCAGGCTCTGGCCCATCTCGGTCAGGGTCTCCGCTCCCATCTCCTTCGGCAGCTTGGAGATGCCGAAGTCGAGGATCTTGACCCGCTTCGACCCGTCGGGGCGCGCCTCGATGTACACGTTCGACGGCTTCAGATCGCGGTGGATGATCCCGGCGCGGTGCGCGTCGGCGAGCCCCATCCAGACCTGCTCGATGATCGGGTGAAGCTCCTCGAAATCGATCGGTCCCGTCCGCTTCAGCCGATCGATCAGCGACTCGCCCTCGAGCAGCTCGAACACGAGGACGATGCCGTGATCGGGGTCCTCCTCGACGTCGAGGATCTCGGTGACGTGATCGCTGTTGATGGATCCCGCGGCGCGCGCCTCGCGCCGGAACCGCTCGGCCGCGGACGACTTGGCCTTCGACTCGGCGCGCAGGAGCTTGATCGCCACCTGACGGCCGGTGCGGATGTTCTCCGCGGCGAACACCTCACCCATGCCGCCGCGGCCGAGCTGGCGGATGATGCGATACCGGTTCGCAACGACGGTTCCAGCTTCGAGCTCCAAGCGCGCCCTCGCCCCAGAGTATCCTCCGCGACGATGCAGAGGATCAAATTCTCCGGCGCGAACGAGGAGATCCGACCGTAAGCCGCGGGATGCCGGTCGTGGGCCGCCGTCGCTCTTCCCAGGGCCGAGCGCGGCAGAAGAGCCGCAGGATCGAGCTCTTCCGTAGGTTCTCCTCCCCTCCGCCGAGGAGCAGGCGCTGCGCCGTCGCGCGCGGCGCCTTCGCGTCGGTCGCAGGGGCACGGCCGCGCCCCTGCGCCGCCGCGGGGCTCACTCCTCTTCTTGCTGGCGGAGCTTCGCCATGACGCTCAGGTCCTCGAGCGTCGAGGTATCGCCGGTCAGCTCTCGACCAGCGGCGACGTCCTTCAGGAGCCGGCGCATGATCTTGCCGCTGCGGGTCTTCGGCAGGGCGTCCGCGAAGCGGATGGCGTCGGGGCGCGCGAACTTGCCGATCTCCTTGGCGACGTGCTCGCCGAGCTTTGCCTGGAGCTCCGGCCCGGCCTTCACCCCCGGCCGGAGCGAGACGAACACCACGAGCGCCTGTCCCTTGAGGTCGTCCGGGCGACCGACCGCGGCCGCCTCTGCGACGGAGGGGTGAGACACGAGCGCGCTCTCGATCTCGGCCGTCCCGATGCGGTGGCCGGCCACGTTCAGCACGTCGTCGATGCGACCGACGACCCAGAAGTAGCCGTCCTCGTCGCGGCGCGCGCCGTCGCCGGTGAAGTAGCAGCCCTCGACGTCGCTGAAGTATGTTTTGCGGAAGCGCTCGTCGTCGCCCCACACCGTGCGCAGCATCGACGGCCACGCCTGCTTCAGGACGAGCAGCCCGCCCTCGCCCGCCGCGACGGGCTTGCCGTCCTTCGTCACGACCTCGGGCACGACGCCGAACATCGGCAGCCCGGTCGACCCCGGCTTCGAGGACGACGCGCCGGGCAGCGTGGTCATCATGATCGAGCCCGTCTCCGTCTGCCACCAGGTGTCCACGATCGGGCAGCGGCCGCCGCCGATGGTCCGGTGGTACCAGACCCACGCCTCGGGGTTGATCGGCTCGCCGACCGAGCCGAGGAGCCTGAGGCTCGACAGATCGCTCTTCGCGGGCCACTCGTCGCCCTGCCGCATGAAGGCGCGGATGGCCGTGGGGGCGGTGTAGAGGATGGTGACTCCGTGCTTCTCGATCAGCCGCCAGAAGCGGCCCCAGTCGGGGAAGTTCGGGGCGCCTTCGTACATGAGGCACGTCGCGCCGTTCGAGAGCGGGCCGTACACGATGTAGCTGTGGCCCGTCACCCAGCCGACGTCGGCGGTGCACCAGTAGACGTCGTCCTCACGCAGATCGAAGACGTACTTCGTCGTGACGTACGCGCCGACCAGGTAGCCGGCGGTCGTGTGGAGCACCCCCTTGGGCTTCCCGGTCGAGCCGCTCGTGTAGAGGATGAAGAGCGGGTGCTCGGCGTCGACGATCGCCGGCTCGCAGGCGGGGGCGGCCCCGGCGAGCAGATCGTGCCAGAAGACGTCGCGGCCCTCCGTCATCTGCACCTCGCAGCGCTCCTTGCCGAGGTGCTGGTACACGACGACGCGCGTCGCGCTCTTCGCCTCCGGCTGCGCGAGCGCCTTGTCGACGGTCGCCTTCAGCGGCACGACCTGCCCGCGCCGGTACGCGCCGTCCTGCGTGATGACGAGCTTGGCCTGGCTGTCGTGGATGCGGTCGCGGAGCGCGTCCGCGGCGAAGCCGCCGAACACGACGGTGTGCACCGCGCCGAGGCGCGCGCAGGCGAGCATCGCCACGGCGACCTCGGGGACCATGCCCATGTAGATCGCGACCCGGTCCCCCTTCTCGATGCCGAGCCGCTTGAGCGCGTTGGCGAGCAGCAGCGTCTCGCGATGGAGCTGGGCGTAGGTCAACGTGCGCGTGGCGCCGTGCTCACCTTCCCAGATGATGGCGGCCTTGTTCTTGGTGGCCGTCGTCAGGTGTCGATCGAGGCAGCTCTCCGTGACGTTGAGGGTGGCGCCGAGGAACCATTTGGCGTGCGGCAAGGACCAGTCGCTGGTCGTGGTCCACGGCGTGCGGAACACGAGGTCGCTCGTCTCCCGGCGCCAGAACGCGTCCGGCTGCTCGATGCTCTCGCGGTAGAGCGCCTCGTAGGTCGCCTGCGCGCCGACGCGCGCACGACGCGAGAACTCGGCCGGCGGCTCGAACCGGCGCGTCTCCTTGAGCAACGACGTGATGGCATCCTGCGACATGGTCACCCCTTGAGGGGACGGCGGCAGCCGATCCCCGGCTGACGTTGAAGGGGACGGCGGCAGCCGATCCCCGGCCGACGTTGAAGGGGACGGCGGCAGCCGATCCCCGGCTGACACGATTGCAGAGGACGGCAGCAGCCGATCCCCGGCCCATGCTCTCCGCTGGAGAGCGCGGCGAACCTCTACGGCTCACCGCGAGGGCGTGCGAGGATACATCCGTCAAGCGGCAGAACAAGGATGGAACGAGCGGTCGGGATCGGCAGAGGCCGATCACCAGAACGCATAGCCGGCGTGCAAGCTGCCTCCCAGCTGCAGCAGCACGGCCGAGTAGAGCGTGACGTCGTCCTCGTCGCGGTTCTTGTAGCTGATGCCGCGCGACGACTGGAAGTAGCTGTCGAGCGAGAACCCGAGGAGCACGCCCCCGAGGTCCAGCTCGACGCCCACCTCGGAGAACACGAACGCGTTCACCCCGGCGGCCTTCTGACACAGGCCTTTGCAGATGTCTCCGTCCTGCGTCTTGATGCTGTCGAACTTCACGGAATCGTAGGTGAGACCGCCCCCGATCGAGCCCACGAACCGCCAGGTCTGCCCAGGGGTCATCAGGCGGACGTTCAGCCCGAGGCGCGTCGAGCCGAGCGTGTAACTGGCGTTCGGGTAAGCGGGGTCGTCCGAGCCGGTCGCGATGTTCGCGTACTGGAGCATCACGTCGAACGCCGCGGGGGTGTTCACGCGGTATCCCACCCGGATCGAGCCAGCCCCGCCGCTGTTCGCCTCCGGCGCCGGGAAGGCTCTCGGGTGGCCGAGCGGCCAGAGCAACGACGCGGCGCCGATCACATAGTAGCCCTGCGGCGGGAGCGAGAGGGGCACCGGCTTCGGCGGAGGGGGCAGGGGCGGCGTGAACGGCTGCGCCGCCGGCGGCGCGGGGGCTCTGTCCGGGACCAGCGCGAGCTTCACCTTCTTGTCGCGCTCGCCGCTCACGACGGTGACGCTCTCGTCGGCGCTCGCGTGCCCCTCGGCGCGCGCGCCGATGCGGTGCACCCCCGGCCCGAGCTCCACGACCCGCGTCCCCGAGGACGAGGGGGGCTGTTCCTCGCCGTCGATGATCAGCGTGGCGGTCTGTGGGCTGAGCTCGATCGTGAGATGGGCGAGGAGCGCGCGCATCTCCTCGATGGCGCTGCGCGCCGTCTTCTCGTCGCCCTCATCCATCGTGTCGCGGTGCTGCGCGAGCGCGCGCTCGAGCGCCGCGATGGCCCTCGGGTAGTTGAAGAGGGCCTTCTCGGCGAGCGCGATGTTGAACAGCGGGCTGGCCTTCGGCTTCTCCTTGTAGGCCGCCTCGAACTCGACGACCGCGGCCCGGTAGTTCCTGTCCTGGAACAGCTTGATGCCGTTCTCCATGTGCTGCCGGTACGGCTCGACCTGCGCGAGCGCCGGCGAGAGCTGCACGGCCAGGCCGAGCGTCGCGGCGCAGAGCGCCAGCGTGAGTCGTCCGTGTGATCTGCCCAATCCCGCCTCAGTCGACCTTGAGCTGCAAACCAGCCGCGACCCCCGCCGGCTTCTGCGTCGCGACCGCCGGGGCGGCCTGCGCCGGACCGGCGGCCTTCGCCCCGGCGCCAGCGCCCCTGGGGCGGGCCGCGAAGGGGAGCGCCGTCGCCTTCTTCGGGCTGGGCTCGGCCTTGGGCGCCGGAGCGAGCGCGACGGGCGCCGCGGTCGTGGCCTCGGCCGGAGGCGGCGCCGGTGTCACGGCCGCCGGCAGCGGGTGGAGCAGGACGTCGATCGGGGAGTTGCCGTCCTGGAGCGTCACCTCCTTGTCCACGGGCGTGTAGCCGGAGGCCTCGATGCGCACACGCTTCGTCTCGCCCGTGCGGCCGCGCAGCGTGCGGTCGGCCAGCGCCGCGCCGTCGACGGTGAAGAGGGCGCCTTCGGCGTTCGTCCGGAGCTCGACGGAGACCTGGGTGGGCAGCGCAGGCGCGGTGGCCACCGTGCCCGCCTCCGGCGAGCGGCGCGCGTGAAGGACCGCGCCGGCGAGCCCGCCAACCAGCGCGACAAGCGCCACCGCGGCGAACGCGAGTCGCCGCGGGCCGCGCGCGCCCGTGGGCCCGCTGCTCGACCAGCCCACCTTCGAGCCGCTCCCGTGCACCTCGAGCGTCGGATCCAGCCCGATGCTCGGATCACCCGGTGTCTGCTTCGCCGGCGTCTGCCCGAGGGCGCCAGGAGCGCTCGTCGTGTGCGCTCCGAGCTCGTCGCTCGAGCTGCGCCGTGACGCGAGGAGCCCGCCGGCGCCGGCGACGAGGGCGTCCAGGAAATCTCGCGCGGAGGAGAACCTCGCGTCCCTGTCCCGCGTGAGCGCCTTCGCGATCACGCGCGCGATCGGCTCGGGGACGGCCGGGTTGCTCATCCGCACGTCGAGGGCGTCCTTCATGCAGATGTTGACGATCACCTGCTCGTACGAGCCGCCGCTGTGCGGCGGGTGTCCCGTGAGACACTCGTAGAGGATCGCGCCGACGGCCCAGAGATCCGTCCTGCCGTCCACGTCGGGCATCGCCTGCGCCTGCTCCGGCGACATGTAGAACGGCGTTCCGAGCACCGTGCCCTGCCGGGTCAACGTGTGGGCCGGAGCGCCGTCGGCGCGGCGCACCTTCGAGATGCCGAAGTCCAGGATCTTGGCGAAGTTCGGGTCGTCGTCGCGGTCGACAAGGAAGACGTTGTCCGGCTTGAGGTCGCGGTGGACGATGCCCGCCTCGTGGGCGCGGTGGAGGCCGCGGAGCAGCTGCGCGGTCACGTGGAGCGCCTCGCCGAGATCGAGCCTGCCGCAGCGCCGGATGCGGTGGCCCAGATCCTCGCCGCGGAGCAGCTCCATGACGAGGAAGGGGATGTCGTCGGCGAAGCCGGCGTCGAAGATCTCGACGATGTGCGCGCTCTCGACGGCGCTCGCCGCCTGCGCCTCGCGGTGGAACCGTGCCACCGCGTCCTTGTTCTGCGCGAGATCGGCGTCGACGAACTTCATCGCGACGCGCTTGCCGATGGCGGTATTCACCGCCTCGTAGACCGTGCCCATCCCGCCACGCCCGATCGTCCGTACGATTTCGTACTTCTGAACCCGCTTTCCGACGAGCGCCCCCTCGACCAGCTGGGTCGCTGCGGCGGTGGTGTCGGTGCTGCTAGGCATGGCGGTTCGACGTGGGGGGGAAGCGGACGAAGCCCGTGAAGCCCTTTGGACGAACCGCATCAAAGAAAGCTGCGCCCCGTCCCCGCGCGGCAGCTTATCACCTCCTCACGCCGGGGTGCACCTTCGCCGGCGGGGCTCGAGGGGTGCGTCCGACGAGGATTCTCCGTCGTACCTCAGCCACCCTCATCCGCCTCAGCGCGGCATGGGCGGTGCGTCCGCGCTCGGCGCCTCGCCGAGGCGCGGATCGAGCCCCCCCTCCTTGTCCAGGGCCGAGAGGTCGCTGAATCCGCCGATGCTGGCTCCATTGATGAAGATCTGAGGAACCGTCCGCTGCCCGGAGGCCTTGACGAGCCAGGCGCGGAGGTCATCGCGGTTCTCCACGTTGATCTCCGTGAAGCGCGCCTGCTTCTGCGTCAGCAGACGCTTCGCCATGGCGCAGTATGGGCAGTAGTCGGTGACGTAGATGGTGACTTCGGCTGCTTGCATGGGCATCTCGTCCTCTTTCCTTTCCCGGGCAGGCCAAAGATGCAAGCGCACAGGGCTCCACCTTGCGGTAGGCTGCGCGCATGGCCGAGAAAGAGGGCACGATTCACCTCGATCGCTATACCGGCGACGCGAAGCAGGTCGTCGCCGGCGCACAGCAGATCGCGGACGAGCGCCAGCACGCGGAGGTCACGCCGCTGCACCTGCTCATGAGGTTGCTGGAGCGCGACCGGGGCGTGTCCGAGGTCTTTCGGCGGGCCGGCGCCGACCCGAACGAGGTGCTCCAGCTCGCCGAGAACGCCCTGAAGAAGCTGTCCAGGGCGGGCAGCAGCGGTGTTGCGTACGTGAGCCCTCGCCTGCTCGATCTGCTCGGGCGCGCCGAGCGGGAGGCGACCCGGGACAAGTCGCAGAACGTGGGCATCGAGCACCTGTTGCACGCGCTCGCCCAGGAGATCCGCGGGCCTGCCGGGGAGATCCTCTCTTCGTTCGGTATCGGTCCGGGCGCGTTCCGGCCGCACCTCGGGGCGCTGGAGGCGGCCTCGCGGGAGCCCTCGCCCGCGCCGGCCAACGCGGCCGAGCCGGGTCAACCCGCGCCCTACACGCGGGACCTCGTCGCCGACGCGCGCGAAGGGCGGTTCGACCCGGTCATCGGCCGTGACGTCGAGGCGCGCCGCTTGCTGCAGATCCTCGAGCGGCGGTTCAAAAACCACCCCCTCATCGTCGGTGAGCCCGGCGTGGGCAAGACCGCGCTCATCCGGGGCCTGGCCGACCGGATCGCGCACGGCGACGTGCCCACGAACCTCGCGGGCGCCCACCTCTACGAGCTCGACACCGGCGCGCTCGTCGCCGGCGCGAAGCTCCGCGGGGAGATCGAGCAGCGCCTCAAGGTCCTGGTCGATCGGCTGCGCGGCGAGCAGGACGCGGAGAGCATCCTCGTCGTCGAGGATCTCGACGCGCTCTTCGGCCAGGGGGTGCAGGGCGCCGGCGTGGGCGAGCTCCTGAAGCCGCTCCTGTCGCGCGGGGAGATCCGGATCATCGCCACGACGACGCCCGAGGGGGTGCGCAAGATCAACGAGCGCGATCCCGGGATCATCCGGCGGTTCTCGACGATCACGCTGGAGGCGCCGAGCATCGATCAGGCGACGGAGATCCTGCGCGGGATCGCCACGAAGTACGAGGCCCACCACCGCGTCCGGGTGGGGGAGAGCGCTATCACCTCGGCGGTCGCGCTGGCCAAGCGGTACATCTCGGATCGCGCGCTCCCCGACACGGCGGTGGACCTGCTCGACGAGACGTCCGCCCGCAAGCGGGTGGAGGTCGACGGCGTGCCGGCCGAGCTCGACACGCTGACCCGGCGTGTCGACGCGCTCCGCGCCCAGATCGCCGCGCTCGCGGACGACGAGGACAAGCTCAGCGTCCAGACCCGAACGCGCCTGGAGGCGGAGCTCGCGGAGATCGAGCCGAAGGCGTCGTCGATGCGCAGCCGCAACGCGTCGCGCCGCGGCGTCATCGCGGCGTGCCAGGCCATCCGCCGGGAGCTCGTCGCCGCGACGGAGGCCTTGAAGGCTGCCCAGCGCGACAAGGCGTTCGCCAGGATCGGCGAGCTCGAGCACGTCACGCTCCCGGAGATCAGGCGGCGGCTCCAGGCCGCGGAGGAGGCCGCGCAGCGGGAGGGGGTCGCGCCGACCTCGAACGTCGTCGGCGAGTCGGACGTGGCGGCGACGCTCAACGACTGGACCGGCATCCCGGTGGCCAAGATGCTCGAGGGCGAAGCCGAGAAGCTCCTCAAGATGGAGGCGCGGCTCGCGCAGCGGGTGGTGGGTCAGGACGAGGCGGTGCGCGCGATCGCGAAGGCGGTGCGCCGCGGGCGCGTCGGCCTGCGCGATCCGGGCAAGCCGATCGGCTCGTTCCTGTTCCTCGGCCCGAGCGGCGTCGGCAAGACGGAGCTCGCGAAGGCGCTCGCCGAGTTCCTGTTCGACGACGAGCAGGCGCTGACGCGCATGGACATGAGCGAGTTCATGGAGCGCCACATGGCCCAGCGCCTGATCGGGGCGCCCCCGGGCTACGCGGACAGCGAGCAGGGCGGCTTCCTCACCGAGGCCGCCCGGCGCCGGCCGTACAGCGTGCTCCTGTTCGACGAGGTCGAGAAGGCCCACGCGGACGTGTTCAACCTGCTGCTCCAGATCCTCGACGACGGCCGGCTCACCGACGGCCGCGGGCGGCTCGCCGACTTCTCGAACACGGTCGTCATCATGACCTCGAACATCGGGTCGAAGCGCGTGCTCGAGACCGACGCCAAGCTCTGGACCACGGAGGACGGGCGCGAGGCGATCCGCGACGTCCTGCTCGAGGAGCTGCGCGGGTTCTTCCGCCCCGAGTTCCTGAACCGGGTCGACGACATCGTCGTCTTCAAGGCGCTCAGCAAGGAGGACCTCCGGGGCATCGTCGATATCCAGCTCCGTCGGCTGGAGCAGCTGCTCACGGACAAGGACATCCGCCTCGCCCTCACGGACGCCGCGAAGGCCCGGCTCGTCGAGCTCGGCTACGAGCCGAGCCTCGGCGCTCGCCCGCTGAAGCGGGCGATCCTGCGCGAGCTCCAGAACCCGCTCGCCGAGACCATCCTCGCCGGCGGGTACCAGCCCGGCCAGACGATGCAGGTCGACGTGGTCGACGAGAAGTTCGTCTTCACCAAGGCGTGAGGGCGAAACAGGCGCGCGGTACGCGACGAGCGGCGAGCGCGACCCGCGCCGCGACCGGGCGCGCGGTCCCGGCTGCGCTTTGCCAGGGGCTTTCCAGGGCCTTGCCCACGCCCGGAGGCCGCGGGCGTCGCTCCTGCGAAGAACCTGGGCGACGCCGCTGCGAACCACTTGCCAAGCCGGAGAAGGTCCGTATACTGCCGCTCCCGCGCTCACCGGGCCCTCCGATCGAGGGCCATTTGCGTGACGTATGGCGAGGGATCGCGGTCCCCAGGTTGAGGAAGACGCACCATGTACGCGGTCATCAAGACGGGCGGCAAGCAGTATCGAGTCGCCGAAGGTCAGAAGCTCCGGGTTGAGAAGCTTGTCGGCAATGCCGGTGACAAGGTCACCTTCAGCGAGGTGCTCCTCGTCGCCGGTGACTCGCCCAAGATTGGCAAGCCCCTCGTGAGCGGCGCCTCCGTCGCTGCCGAGATCACCGGGCAGGACCGCGGCAAGAAGATCGTGGTCTTCAAGTTCAGGCGGCGGAAGAACTACCGCCGCAAGAACGGCCATCGCCAGCCGTACACCGAGCTCAAGATCACCGGCATCACCGCCTAGCAGGAGAAGTAGAGATGGCTCACAAAAAAGGCGGCGGCTCCTCCAGGAACGGCCGCGACTCAAGCGCACAGCGCCGTGGGGTCAAGGTGTACGCCGGGGCGCCCGTGCGCGCTGGCAACATCCTGGTCCGGCAGGTCGGCTCCTCGATCCACGCCGGCCACAACGTCGGCACCGGCCGCGACTTCACGCTCTTCGCCCTCGTCGACGGCGTCGTCACGTACGAGTGGAAGTCCAACACCAAGAAGCAGGTGTCGGTCTACCCGGCTTCCTGAGCCTTCCTCACCGGGAGGGCGTCCTGATCCGTCCCATCCCGTCCCGCCTGCTGCGCTCCACGCGCTTCCGAGCTACTCAAGCGCGGTGACGACCTACAAGCTCCTCGCCCTCGACGTCGACGGGACCCTTGTCCGTCGTGATGGGTCCATCCACGACGAGGACCTCCGCGCCATCCAGCGGCTCCAGGATGCCGGCGTCCCGGTCTCGATCGCGACCGGGCGTCTGTACTCGGGGACGCGCGAGGTCGCGCGGCGGATCGGCGTGCTCGGCCCCATCGCGTGCGTCGACGGCAGCCACATCGTGCACACCGAGGGCGACGCGCACCTGTACTCGCGCACGATCTCCGGCGCCGAGGCGTCCCTCCTGCGCTCGATCACCGAGCGGCATGCGACGGCGTCGTTCCTCTTCGCGCAGGACAGCATCGTCCACGACGCGACGGGCGCGCCGCACGTCCACTATGTCCGGGGCTGGTCGCACGCCATCGCCGAGGTCGAGCGCGTCTCGTCGCACCCGTACTGGGAGCACGACCACGGCCTGCTCGCGCTGGTCGCGCTCGGGACCGAGCTCCAGGTCGCGGCGGCCGTCGAGGAGGTCCGAGCCGAGCTCGGTGAAGCGGCCTTCGTCGTCTCGTTCCCCCTCATGCGGGACGACCAGACGAGCCTCTTCGCGATGATGGTCCGGGCCGCTGGGCCGACGAAGGGCACGGCGATCGCGTGGCTCGCGGAGCACCACGGCTGCGAGCTGTCGGACGTGGTCGTCGTCGGCGACTGGCTCAACGACGTGCCGATGTTCGAGGTGGCGGGGCGATCGTTCGCGATGGCGCAGGCGCCCGAGCAGGTGAAGCAGGCGGCGACGGACCGCCTGAAGGCCGACGGCCTGGTGGGCGGCGGCATCGCCGAAGCCATCCGCCGCGCCTTCGGTCACTGAGCGCCGGCAGACGGGGAGCGGCGAGCGCCGGGGCAGCGGAGGAGCGCCGCTCAGCGCTCCCCCACGCCTTGGTGCGCGTCAGGCCTTGCGCTGCTGCGCCGGCTGGGCCGCCGCGGCGAGCTGCTGCTGCTGCTGCTGCAGGTACTGAGCGACGGCGCGCGACCGCTCGATGGCGAACTGCTTGACCTCCTTGTTCGGAGAGCCCGCGAGGGCATTCAGCAGCTTGGTCACCTTCTCGAGCTGGCGCGACTGGAACAGCGCCTCGAAGTAGTTGTTCGCCAGGCGCACGTCGCGGCTCATCTTCGCCTCGTGCGGCTGGAGCAGGCGGACCACCGCCTCGAGGTCGTTCTTCTGCCCGTAGAGCGCCGACAGGCAGAGCAGCGCCAGCGGGTTGTCCGGGTTCTGCGCGACCGCCTTCTTGGCGTACTCGACCGCCTTGTCCCGCGTCTCCTCGTTGGCCGCGTAGAAGCCCTGGATCGCGATGTACGGCGCGGCCGTCTTCTTGTCGGCCGAGAACTTCTCGATCGCGGCGACCGCGCTCGCCTCGTCGCCGCGCTGCTTCTCGTACTGGAAGAGGTAGGCCCACGCGTCGATACAGTCCACGTCGATGGCGAGCGCCTTCTCGATGAACTCGCGCTCCTTCGCGTCGTCCTTCTTCGCCTGGTAGAGCTTCGCGAGGTGCAGCGAGGGGTAGGGGTTGTCCTTGAGCAGGTTCTGCGCGCCCTTCAGCGTCCCCTCGGCCTTGTCATGCTTGTCCTGCGAGAGCTGCGCGATGCCGAGCGCGAGCCAGTCGTCGCCCGTACCGCCCTTCGCGACCACCTTCGAGAGCACCTGCTCGGCGCGCGCCAGCCGGTTGTGCTTGAGGAGCTCCTGCGCGTAGATGCGCCCGCGGTTCAGGTCGTCAGGCTGCTCGGTCCAGTGCTTCTCGAGCCCCGAGAGCAGGTCCTCCAGGCCGATCGCGATCGGGCGCCCCTGATCGTCCTGCACCTGCACCGCCGGCCCGTTGAAGCCGAGGAGCTGCCACATCTGCTCGAGGGTCACCGCCGTGGGACCCTGCTCGAGCAGGCCCTTCAGCTCGTCGGTCGGCTTGTTCATCGGGATGACGATGAGCGCGTTCCCCGGCACGCCGTTCGGAAACGCGCTCACGGGCGCGACGATCGCCGCCCCTCCGGTGATGTTGAGCCCACCCGCCTGCTGCTGTCCGTTGGTCGTCATCGTCGATGCTCCGAGATCTCTCCCCCACGCGCGCCGAGGCGCAGGCATCGCCCAGCCTCGCCCCGGTACCCTGCGCGCCGTCATGATGGGGGCCGTAGTTCGTGTAGAAGGGGCGCGAACGCTAGCAGGGAGGACCCAGCCGGGCAACGGGGGAGCTCGGAGCGCGCGCGGCCTCATCGCGGCCGTCGCGTTCGGGCCAGACGCGCTTCCGCCGCTTCCACCGCTTCCGCCGCCTCCACCCGTGAGTCCGCGCGTCGCGACCGTGAACCTCGCCGCGGTCCCCGCGCTCGAAGCCGGCTGCGCCGCTGCGGTTTGCGTCGCCGTCGCCGCCTCGCGGTCGCTCGTGTGATCCCTGTCGTGCTCGCTGTCGCTATCGCCGTCTCGGACGCCCATCTCGCTCGCCCTCTCGGGCGCCGTCCTAGTCGAGTCGTGGGCCGGCGGCGAGGGGTGCCTCGAGCGTGCGCGCCGATCCAGCGCGCGCCGGCGCGCCGCCGCGCAGCCGCTCCGCGAGGTGCGTGCGGCGCTCCTCGCGGCGGGTCTCCGCCAGCGCCAGCGACACGGCCCGCGGATCCGCCACGAGCACCACGAGCCGCTTGCCGCGCGTCACCGCCGTGTAGATGAGGTTGCGCGACAGCATCACGAAATGCTGGGTGAGGATCGGCACGATCACCGCCGGATACTCGCTCCCCTGGCTCTTGTGGATGCTCGTCGCATAGGCGAGCGTCAGCTCGTCGATCTCCGCTTCCTCGTAGCTGACCTCGCGATCGTCGAAGCGCACCTGGAGCTTCCGCTCCTCGGTGTTCACGTCCGTGATGAAGCCGACGTCGCCGTTGTACACCTCGCGGTCGTAGTCGTTGCGGAGCTGCATCACCTTGTCGCCGAGCCGTAACGTCCTCGCGCCGCGCGTGACGCTCGGGCCCTCGGGGTTCAGCGCCGCCTGCAGCCGCGCGTTGAGCGTGATCGCCCCCGCCTCGCCCTTGTGCATCGGCGTCAGGACCTGGACGTCGCGCCGTGGGTCCAGCCCGAACCCCTTGCCGATACGCTCCGTCACGAGGTGGAGGATCAGATCCGCCGCCGCCTCGGCCTCGATGCGCTCGATCACGTAGAACTCGCCGCCGGGACCGCGCGCGCCCTCCGGCGGCTCGCCGTCGTGGATCCGGTGCGCGTTCCGGACGATGAGGCTGCCCTCGGCCTGGCG
The DNA here is from genome assembly GCF_051524395.1 of Sorangium sp. So ce117. Classification (NCBI taxonomy): domain Bacteria; kingdom Pseudomonadati; phylum Myxococcota; order Polyangiales; family Polyangiaceae; genus Sorangium; species Sorangium sp. So ce117. The sequence continues at coordinate 11,343,584 of NZ_CP150309.1, read as the reverse complement.
GAAGATCTGCGTGAGCCGCGCCGTGGGCACCTCGCCGGAGGCGATCACGTCTCGCAGCACCGCGCCCGGCCCCACCGACGGGAGCTGATCGACGTCGCCCACCAGCACGAGGCGCGCGCCGTCGGACGTCGCCTGCAGGAGCGCGTCGGCGAGCGCCAGATCGAGCATCGAGGCCTCGTCGACCACGATGGCCCCCGCCTCGATCGGCCGGCTTCGCTGGCGGCCGAACTTGCGCTGCTTGGGATCGAACTCCAGCAGGCGGTGGAGCGTGACGGCGTCGCGTCCGGTCGCCTCGCTCATCCGCTTCGCGGCGCGGCCCGTGGGCGCGGCGAGCCGCACCGGGAGCCGGGCGCGGTCGAAGAGCGCCAGGATGGCCCGGACGATGGTCGTCTTGCCAACGCCCGGGCCGCCCGTGATGACCAGCACCTTGTTCCGCGCCGCCTGCGCCACGGCGTCCCGCTGGGCAGGCGCCAGCGAGACCTGCGTCTTCGCCTCGAACGCGGCGATCGCCGCGTCGACGCCCTCCACGAGGCGCGCCTCGGGCGCCGCGCCGTCCTCGCCGTCGCCCAGCAAGGAGCGCATCCGGCGGGCGAGCCGCACCTCGGCCTCGTGGAGGTCCTTCGGGTAGACGGCCACCTCGCCGGTCTCGAGCGTCTCGACCCGCACATGGCCGCTCGCCACGAGCGCGTCGATCGCGCTGTCGACCTCGGCCGCGTCGCGCTCGAGCATCGCCGCGGCGAGCTCCGCGAGCTCCGGCCGCGCCGCGAGCGTGTGGCCGCGCGTCGACAGATCGACCAGCGTCTGCAGCACGCCCGCCTGCGCCCGCTCCGGCGAGTCGGCCCGGACGCCGATCGAGCGCGCGATTCGGTCGGCGGTCTTGAAGCCGATGCCCCACACGTCGAGCGCGAGCCGGTACGGGGAGCGGGAGACGATGTCGATCGCGTGGGGGCCGAACCGCTTGTAGATGCGGCTCGCCAGCGCCGGGGAGGCGCCGTGCGCCTGGAGGAAGATCATGATGGCCCCGATCGCCCGCTGCGCCGCCCACGCCTTCGCGACGGCCTGCGCGCGCCGCTGGCCGAGCCCGGGGACCTCGGCGAGCCGCTCCGGCGACCGGTCGAGGATCTCCAGCGTCTCCGTGCCGAACGCCTCCACGATCCGCTTCGCGTACGCCGGGCCGATGCCCTGCACCATGCCGGACCCGAGGTAGCGCTCGAGCCCATCGAGCGTGGCGGGGGCGATCGGCAGGAGGGTCTCGACCTTGAGCTGCTCGCCGTGCTTCGGATCGCGCTCGTAGCGCCCCGTCGCGCGCACGCGCGTGCCCGGCCCGACCTGCGGGACCACGCCGACCCAGACCTCCGGCGGGGCGCCGGGGGTGACCTCCACCCGCAGCACCCGGAAGCCGCTCGACTCGCTCTCGTAGGTGACGCGGACGACCTCTCCCTCGACCGTCGCCGCCCCGTTGCCCGCCGCCTCCCGGGCCGAGAAGAGCTTCTGCTGGCCCCCGCCGCCCGGCTGCCGCTCGCCCGTCCCGCCCGTGCGCTCACCGCGGTCGTCGTGGCGCGGCGCGTTGTCCGGCCCCGGCGTCGGCGCCGGCGCGGCTGCCCCCCGGGCCGCCCGATCGGGGCGGCCGCTCCGCTGGGACGGTTGCACGAGGGCAGCATGTAGCCGCCGGCGCGGCGGCGGCAACGTCCTCGTGCGCGGACGCGAGCGCCGCTGCAAAACATCGCGCAACGCCGCATAAACGCCCCGTAACCTGGGCTCACGCTGAACGCGCGTCGCGTGGAGCGCGCCGCACGCGAGCGCGGGGCCGCGGTTGGCGTCGCTCCCTCGCGTCAGTATAGTGGCCCGCGATGGGGCGCCGCAGCTTGGTTTCCGTCCTCTGCGCCCTCCTCCTCGCGGGCTGCGCCGGGAGGGCGCCGGAGGCGGCGCGGTCCAAGGATGGCCTGCTGCGCGTGGCCTCCGGGGTGTCCTCGGAGCAGCGCGGCGCCTCGCCTTCGCCCGCGCCCGGGACGGCGGCGGAGGAGGCCGCGCTCGCGGACGCCCACGATGCCGAGGTCGACGACGACGACGGTGAGGTCGACGACGGCCTGGAGCTGCCGGCAGATCCGGGCACCGGTGCGCGGGCGCACTCGCCGCTCTCGGCGATGACCGAGGCCCAGATCGAGGAGCTTTTCTCGAAGGATCCCGCGGCGCTCGGGCCGATGTCGCTGGGCGCCACCAACGCGGGCGCGCTGTTCAACGGCGTCCGGATGCCCGAGGGCGATCGGTGGGAGCTCGTCGATCCGGCCCACGCCTGGGGGACGCGCGAGACGATCGACGCGATCGACCGGGCGATCGGCGAGGTGCACCGGCAGTTCCCGGGGAGCCCGAAGCTCTACATCGGGCACATCAGCGCCCGGGAGGGCGGCCGCCTCTCGCCGCACAAGAGCCACCAGGCCGGGCGCGACGTCGACATCAGCTATTTCCTCGACGCCCGGCACCGCTGGTACCAGCGGGCCACGGCGGCGAACCTCGATCGGGAGCGCACCTGGGCCTTCGTCCGGGCGCTCGTCACCGAGGCCGACGTGGAGCTCATCCTCATCGACAGCAGCGTGCAGCGGCTGCTCAAGGAGCACGCGCTGAAGATCGGGGAGGACAAGGACTGGCTCGACGAGGTCTTCCAGCTCGGGTCGAGGAAGATGCGCCCGCTCGTCCGCCACGCCCGCGGGCACGCGAACCACATCCACGTCCGGTTCTACAGCCCGATCGCGCAGGAGTCGGCCGCGCGCGCGTATCCGCTGCTCGTGAAGCGCGGGGCCATCAAGCCCACGTCGCAGTACGTGCGCCACACCGCGAAGAAGGGGCAGACCCTGGGCTCGCTGGCCCGGCAGTACGGCACCACCGTGGAGGCGATCAAGCGGGCCAACGGCCTTCGATCCACGGCGATCCAGGCGAAGCGCGTCTACAACATCCCGCGGCCGTCCAGCGGCCCCGCCGCGCCGCCGAAGCAGGTCGTCGTGCCGCCGCGGCGGCTGCCCCCGCCGAAGGCGGCCGACGCGCCTCCGCCGCCGGCGCGCCACGGCGAGCCCGGGCCCGCGCTGGACGGCTGAGCGGCGGGAGGCGCGCCGCGCCCTGCGGCCCGCCCGCGGCGCGGGGAGCCGCAGGGGTGCCGTGGACGCGGCCTCAGTGCTTCACGTCGACGACGAGCCGCGCCGGCTTGGTCAGCTCGAGGACGCGGTACCGGTTCGGCGACGAGACCCCGAGCACCCACGTCACCTCGGCCTCGAAGTCGCACGTCCGCTCGATCTCGCGCGCCACGCCGAGCGCGAGCTTCCGCTCGCGGAACGGGACCGTGGCGTTCCCCGCGTCGTTGTGCGCCGCCGCGGGGGTCATCCGCACCGCGAGCCATCCGTCGCCCGCGATCTCCGTCGCCTCGCCCGAGCCGCACTGGCGCACCGGCTTGTCGATGTAATCGATGTGGTAGCCCGGCACCGCGTCCCCCTCGAACTCGAACACGACGCGGTCGTAGTGCTCGTGCCGGGCCGTTCGCACGTCGCGCAGGACCGCGACCTTCGCGCCGGCGCGCGGCTTATCGGTGGCGCCCGCGGTGCCCTCGAACGCGTCGGTGCTCGTGGGATCGGCCTCCTTCGGTGGCCGCGGCGTGGGCGGCACGTCGTCGACCGCCGGGTCGGCGGAGGCGCGCGTGTCGATCGGCGTGACGTTCGGCATGGGCTGGGCAGGCTCGCTGCCGGCGCCGTTGCGGCAGCCCCCGGCGAGCGACACGGCGGCGGCTGCGAGCAGCAGGGCGGCGGTCCTCATGAGGTCCCTTCCATGGTGCCGCGGCCTCCGCGCGTCCACCGAGACGCCGGCGCGCCTCGAGGATCACCGCGCCGAGGCCCGCGCTCGGCTCAGGATGGCCGAGAGCCGGGGCACGATCTCGTCCACCGCGCGCTCGCCCTTCACCGAGCCCTCGACGCGGAGGGGCGTTCCTCGGCCGTCCTCACCGGGCACGACGAAGAGCGGGATCATCTCCGACGCGTAGCCCGCCTCGGCGAGCCGCTCCCGATCGCGGTCGAGGTCGAACTCCAGCAGGCGCAGCGCAGGCAGGACCGCGTCGAGCTGGCCGGCCTTCACCGCGTCGTGAAACCTCGTGCACGGCTCGCACCAGGGCGCGCCCACGTAGACGACGAGCTCGCGGCCCTCCCGCCGCGCGCGCTCCCGCGCCTGCTGCACCAGCGCGGCAAGCTCGCCGCCCTCCGGCGCCGGCTCGAGCTCGGCCCGCTGCGCCGCCGGCCGCGCGGCCCCGCTCCCAGCGGCCGGCTGGGAGGTCTCTTCCCGCGAGCAGCCGAGCAGCGCCGCGAAACAGAGGACCAGCCCAGCGCAAACCGACCCCTTCCTGCCATGCGCGTTCACGTCGTCGTTTGCCTCTCGGCCAGGGTCTTTGCTCAGGGCCGGCCGCGCTGCCAGCGATCAGGGCAGCACCAGCTCGAGCGAGAACACGTAGTCGACGTTGACGCCTCGACGGGCATGGGGGCGGCCTGGACGGCGGCAGGGGTGCTCGTGGCGTCCGGCCCGCGCCAGCCGAGCGCCAGCACCAGGCCCCCGCCGACGAGCGCCGCCACGAGCGCGACCAGGTAGAGGGACACGGTCGCGTGACGGGGCGGGGCGACGGAGCCGCTGAAGGTCGCGGGGGCCTGCGGCGGAGAGAGCGAGTCGAGCTGCGCCGGGCGAAGCGACACGAGCGGCTCGCTGGGAGAGGGCGAGAAGGCCGAGATGCGGAGCTCCGAGATCGACGATGCGGAGGGCAGCGCGCCCCGGGGCTGCGCCAGGGACAGGCGGTCCGGGACCGAGGCCCGCGAGGCGTGCGAGACGTGCGAGACGTGCGAGACGTCGATCGGCTCGCCCGCCGCGCTCTTCAGCGCGGTGAGGCACTCCCTCATCGACTGGAAGCGCCTGTCAGGGCTCTTCTCGAGACACCGCATCACGATGGCCGTCATCGCCGGCGACACGAGCGCGCCCTGAGCGCCATCGGCGAGCGGCGGCGGCGGCTCGCGGACGTGCGCCATGAGCGTCGCCGAGGCCACCTTCCTGTCGAACGGCACCCTGCCGCAGAGCATCTCGTAGAGCAGGACGCCGAGCGCATAGACGTCCGCGCGCGGCGAGAGCTCGTGGCCCATCGCCTGCTCCGGAGCGGTGTACTTGGGAGAGCCGATGAACAGGCCCCTCTGCGTCAGCTCGTCCAGCTGCTGCCCCGAGACGTCCTTGACCAGGCCGAAGTCGAGCACCTTGACGAAGTCCTTCTCGTCCTCCTGGTCGACGAGGAGCACATTGCCCGGCTTGAGATCCCGGTGCACGAGGCCGAGGCCGTGCGCCTCGGCGAGCGCGCGGCAGATCTGCCGCGCGATCCGGCCCGCGCGCGCCTCCGGGAGCGCGCCCTCGTCATGGAGCACGCGGTGGAGCGTGCGTCCGGCGATATACTCCATGGCGATAAAGTAGATCCCGCGCGGATCGTCCCGGCCGTAATCGAAGACCGTGACGGAGTTCGGGTGGGTGAGCCTCGCCGCGGTCGCGGCCTCGCGCGAAAAGCGTCGAAAGAACTCCGGATCTTGCTCGAGGCGCTCATCGGGGAGGAGCAGCTTGAGGGCGCAGACCCGGCCCAGCGCGAACTGCTCTGCCCTGTAGACCTTGCCCATCCCCCCTCGCGCGATGAGCGAGATGATCCGGTATCGATCGGCCATCGTCGCGCCGATGAGGGGGTCTTGACCGTTGCTCCTGGCCGCACCCATGGTCTTTACTATATGCGCGATGACGGGCGCACCGCCACCGCAACTCGTGTGTTCTGGCCGACTGCGCGGCTCTGGATCAACGATGCGGCTTGGATCGTACGGCGGTGGAGCGCGAGCGATGCGGCGAGTTGCCGACACGTTTTCCTGACGGCCTCGTCCCATGGGTCCGCCGCGTTTAACCAGCGGGCGCCGAACCATTGCGATCCGGTTTCGCGCGGCCCGCGCCCGCGCGCTGTCCAGCGCCGGGCGCCTCTCCTCCGGCGCGCCCGTCACAGCGCGGCGACGTCGATGTCGACCTCGCGCGGCTCCTCGGTGACGCCGCTCGGCGTGGCCTCGGCGCCCAGGATCGCGCCCACGGTCAGGGTCAGGGTCACCTCTCCGCTCGTGAGGGGCGTGGCGACGTACTTCCAGCGCAGCCGCACGCTGCCGCCTCTCTCCCCCTCTGCCGAGAGCGCCTCCACGGCGCGCCGCTCGATCTCCGGCGCCGTGAGCGCGGTGCGGAGCCGGTGGCCCGTCGAGGCGATGGCGGGCCAGCGGATGAGGGCGCGGTTGAAGGTCCCATCGAGCGTGTGGGTCACGACCGCGCGGTGCCCCTGGACCCGGACGCCGTTCACGGCCCGGAACACGAACGTCTTGTAACGATGGACCTCCGGGGCGGAAGCCGCCGTTCCGTCCTGATCCTCGCGCAGCGTCCTCCGCTGCACAACGGCCCCGATCTCGTCGTTCGGTATGCCCCAGCTGTTCAGGCGCGCCAGCGCGTTCCGCCGGAGGAGCGCCTCGTCCGGCGAGATCCGCGGCCCGCTCGGCGTCTTTCGCAGGACGAGCACCTGGCCGTTCGACGGGTCCTTCTCGTAGGTCCAGTCCGCCGACTCGTGCTCCGTCCGGCGCCCCAGCTCGCCGAGCGGCGTGAACTGCTGATCGGCCCCGATGAGCGAGCGCTGGATGAGCGCGTCATCGAATGAACGCAGCGTCAGCCGGGCCGCCGGGAGCCTCGCGGCGGGCGCCGTGGCGAGCTCCCGCGCGTCGAACGTGAACCCCTCGATCGCCTGCGCGGCCGCGGCGATCTCGCCGTCGTCGCCGCCCGCTTCGGTCGCTACCTCCGGCGCCCCGCAGGCGATGAGGGTCATCGAGAGCGCGGCCCAGAAACCAATCGTTCGCGTCGTCATCGTCATGTCTCCTGTCGTTCGAATCCTTCGGGCAACACGCAGCGTTCGTCGTTCATCCGCCGGGCAGCACGCGCCCGTTCGAGGGGTCGCAGCCGGCGACGTAGTAGATGGTCGAGCCGGTCTTCAGTCCGGTGTTCTTCCGGTCGCGCCACCCGCCGTACTCGTACATGAGCTCCCGCGACGCGAACGACGAGCCGAACACGATCGAGACGGGGCAGTCGTCGTCGTTGCTGAACTGGCTGTCGTCGTAGGCCTCGTCGATCCAGTTCTCTCCCACCCCGTTGGAGATGGAGCTGATCGAGTAGTCGCCCACGTAGTCCTTCACGTGATTGCCGCACGACGAGTCGCCGTGGAACGCATTCCACATCGTCATGGTGCTGTCCGAGGTCGTGATCTGCTGCCGGTATCCGCCGTTCTTCCACACGTCGTAGTCGCCCGACTGGCATGCTTTGACGACCGCGATCTCCAGATCCCCGCCCGTGCCCGGGTTGCCGAAGAGCATGTTCTCGTTCGTCAGGACGCGGCAGTCGTAGCTGCCGTTGCCCATGACCAGGCCGCTGTAAGCGGGCGTCGACGAGCTCCCGGCGTCGTGCCAGCCGTGCGTGTGGATGAAGACGACATCGGCCTCGTCCGCGCCCGAGCCGGACGCCATGTCGTTCGCCGAGCACGCGCAGGACGCCGCCTGGCTCGAGTCGGTCCAGTAGCTCCCCCGGGCGCTCGTGTTGTTGCGCGTCGAGACCTCGTCCCAGAGGGAGACCATGCTGAGGAGGTTGAACGTGCTCGCGAAGGCGGCGGCGGTGCTCGTGTGCACCGAGTGCGACAGGCTGGTGTCGTCCTCGCACTCCCCCGTGTGTCCGAAGTTCGCGACCCCGTAGACGTGCGTCTCGTGCTGCGCGCGCGCCGACGACGGCATCGCAAGGAGGCACCCGAGCACCGGAACCCCTGCGAGGACATGGAACAATCGCCTGTTGCTCATACGCTCGACTCCTTCGTTGTCTCGATCGGTGGATGTTCGCCGCGACCCGCCGCCCGGCGCGCGCTCCACGGGCGCGCCGCCCGTGGACCTCGGGCGTGGACCTTCGCCGGGCAGCGTCGACGGGCGCGGGCGTCAGCGCGCCGCGCTCCGTTCAGCGCGGTCGCGCGTCGTTGACGTCGACAACGGCGTCGACCTCGACGACGTCGCCAACGCACCCACGTTGTTCGCAGCTTCCGTGCCATCGCCTGGCGTCCGCCAGCGGGGGCATCGCGTCACCCCAGGCTTCAGCGATCTCCCTGGGATACGCGGGGATCGCGCCCACCCGGGCGCCGTCGACCGCCGTCGGCTGCCGTCGGCCGTCCTACGGTTCCGCTCGAGGTGGCGGCGCGATCCCGCGGGGTGATGGCGCGGGCCACCACCACCTCGAGGCGCCGGGCGGCGGTCCAGAAACTGGAACCCCCCGGCGCCCGGATGCGCCGCTGAAAATCGCGGCGCGGCTCCGGAACCTGGGGCGGGCGGCGCTGTCGATCCCTGGCGTGGACGCGGTGAGCCGCGGCGCACGCAGAGAGCGGTGAAGCTCGCCGCGCGTGCGCCGGGGCGCGCCGAGAGAGGCGGGCCCTCGAGGGCTCGCTCCATTCAGACCGCTCGCCGCGCGGACATGCGCGCGAGCGCGAGCAGGGAAAGGGCTGTTCTCCGATGGACACGTTCAAGATGGCTCCGGGCATCGCACCCTCGAATCCGTTCCTCAGCAACCTGCCCTTCAGCCCGTATCCGGCCATCGAGGCCGACGTGCCCGCGGACGCGCCGGAGGGCTCCTATACGTACGCGCTCGTCAAGAGCGCGCCGGACGTCCCCGCCGACGAGTGCGAGACCGACGCGCTGTCGCTCGAGGTGATCATCCGGTGGGGGAACACCCCGCTTCACGTGGCGCACCTGACGCCGCCGCGCGCCTTTCATGTCGGCGAGGCGGAGGGCCCCGGGGGCGTGTGCGATTTCTTCCTACCTGCGGAGCGGCTCGGCGCGGCGCGGGCGCCGCTCGTGCTTGTGAGCGAGGGTGGTGAGGTGAGCGCCGTCATCCCGCCGGGCGCGTCGGGATCCATCGACTTCGGCAGCTGCAGGATGACGATCGCGCAGGCGATCGCCGCCGGCCGCGCGGCGCCGTGCGCGGAGCTCGACGGGGCGCGGCGGATCGCGCTGCCGCCCGGCGCTCGCGCGAGGCTCGAGCTCGGCGATTTCGGGTTCGAGGTGGCGGTGGGCAGGGCGGGCCGCCGCGTCGCGGGCAAGGCCGGCATGGACCGCCGCAACCTGCCGTTCACCGCGCTCTCGACGCTGCTCCACGTCGGCCTGCTCGGGGCCATGGCCGCGTTCATGCCCCCGCTCGCCATGGCCGACGACGGCGGCGTGAGCGCGGAGCAGGCCTACCTCATGGCGCAGGCGATCGGCGCGATCGCCGAGAAGGAGCTGCCCGAGGTGAAGGACGTCACCGACGCGAGCGGTCGGACCGAGCGCGATGGCGGCTCCGGCGCGGCCGCGATGGGCGAGTCGGGCAAGGCCGGGAGCGAGACGAGCCGGAAGACGGGCGGGCGCTTCGAGATCCAGGGGCCGAAGGACAACCGCGACGTGCGGATCTCGCGGGCCCAGGCGCTCGACGACGCGGCGCGCTTCGGCATGATCGGCGTGCTCCATGCGGGGTCCGGCGGCGATCCCAACGCGCTCTCGGCGCCCTGGGGCGGCGCCGACACGCTCGGCAACGGCGAAAGGAGCGTGATCGCCAACATGTGGGGTGAGACGATCGACGAGTCGGGCGGCGTGGGCGGGCTCGGGTTGACGGGCGTCGGCGAGGGCGGCGACGGGCGCTTCACGGGCATCGGGATCGGGTCGATCGGCACCATCAACCACGGGAGCGGCGTCGGCGATGGGCCGGGCTTCGGCCCTGGCGGCGGCGCGTCGCGCTTCGCCAACGGCCCTGGCCACAAGGCGAGCGCGCCGCGCATGCGGGTCGGCTCGCCCTCGGTGTCGGGCCGGATCCCGCCGGAGGTCATCCAGCGCATCGTGCGCCAGAACTTCGGCCGCTTCCGGCTCTGCTACGAGAACGGGCTGCGCAACAGCCCGAACCTCACCGGGCGCGTGTCGGTCGGCTTCGTGATCGGCCGCGACGGGGCGGTATCGAGCGTCCACAACGGCGGCTCCGATCTGCCGGACGCCGGCGTGGTCTCTTGCGTGGTGCGCTCGTTCTACGGGCTGTCGTTCCCGCCGCCGGACGCCGGCATCGTGACCGTGACCTATCCCCTCCTTTTCAGCCCCTCTGGCGGCTGATTCCTCGCCTCGACCCCTCCAGAGGCTGATTCGCCTTCTCAGCCTCTCTGCCGGCCGCTGCGTCCCTCTCTTCCGCCGGATGCCTACGGCTCGCCGCGCGCGGCGATCTGCCCGACGGCCCGCTCCGCCTCCGCGATCTCCCGCTCTCGCTGCTGGATCATCACCCCCTGGGGCGGGCCCTGGAAGCGGCGGCGCTCCAGCGCGAACCAGACGATGGCCGTCACGGCGAACACGATGAGCATGATGCCCAAAGCCTTGTCGTTCGGCGGCTGGACGCTCACCACGATCAGCATCAGGCACGCGAGGACGCTGATGATCGCGAGCGGCCGGTACAGCGGGCCGAGGTCCCACGGGCCCATCTTCACCCAGGTGCGGCCGTAGGCGCGCACGCCCATCATCGTGGGCATCACGTACGAGATGTAGAGGAAGATCACGCAGACGGCCGTGATCGTCGAGTAGACGGGCGTGTACACGGTGAAGCCTATCGTCAGCGCGCTGACGACCCAGATCGCCGTCGCCGGCGTCCGGAACTTCGGGCTCACCTTGCGCAGCTGCTCCGAGAGCGGCAGCCCCCCGTCGCGGGCGAACGCGAAGGTCATGCGGGAGGCCGACGTCACCGTCGCCAGCCCGCAGAGGTACTGGGCCACCGAGATGCCGGCGTAGAGCGCGATCCGGAGGTTCTCCGGAATGACGCGCTCCATGACCCAGAAGAAGACGCCGCCGCCCTTCGACGCCGCCTCATCCATGTCCGGGATCGCGAGCACGATCGCGCTCAGCATCAGCGCCCCGAAGACGCCGGAGACGAGCACCGCCCGGACGATGCCCCGCGGGACCGTCTGCGCCGCGCCGATCGTCTCCTCCGACGTGTGCGCCGACGCGTCGTACCCCGTGATCGTGTACGCGGGCAGGAGGAAGCTCAGGAGGAACAGCGTTGTCATGCTGCCCGTCTCCGGCCACACGTCGCCCCCCTTCGGCCCGCTGTAGTTCGTGAACGTGACGAGCCGGCTGGCGTCGATCGCGGGCGCGTAGAAGAGCATCGCGGCGGTGAGGATCACCGAGACGACGAGGATGAGGTACCCGCTGAAGTCGGTGAGCAGCGTGGTGACGCGGATGCCGAGGTGATTGAAGAGCGCCTGCGTCCCCGTGATGAGCGTGACCCCGACGGCCTGCGTCACCAGCGCGCGATCCGGGGGCATCGCGGCGAGATCCACGCCGAACAGCGGGCCGAGCGAGCTCATGATGAACAGGTAGGCGCCGACGTTGATGGCCGCGAGGACGGTGATCAGCCCGATCAGGTTGAACCACGCGGTGGCCCAGCCGAAGCCCCGGCCGCCGAGGATCGAGGCCCAGTGGTACAGGCCGCCCGCGGTCGGGAACGCCGACGCGACCTGGCCCATCGTGAGCGCGATACAGAGCGTGAGCGCGCTGCACACCGGCCACCCGATGCCGATGCCGGCGCCGCCGACGCTGCAAAAGCCCATCTGGAACGACGTGATGCCGCCCGCGATGATGCAGATGATCGAGAACGAGATCGCGAAGTTGGAGAAGCCCCCCATCCTGCGCAGCAGCTCCTGCGCATAGCCCATGCTGTGGAGCGTCTTCACGTCGTCCGCGATCACGCCCTCCACGCTGCCCGGCGCGCCGCCTGCGCGCGGCCCGACGTCCCCCTTCGTCTCACGGCTCATGAGCGGTCCCCTTTCGTCACGGGTCTCTCGCCCGGGGCCGACGGAGCCGTTCGGGCCTCGTCAGGATCGGCGCGTCTCGCCGATGAGCGCTCCCCCTTCGAGGGCCTCCGCCCGGACCCATGCAGCCTACATGGGGGCACGTGGGCCTGCCCAGGGCTGCGCCCGCGCCCCGCTGCTACCCTCGCCGCCGATGGCCGCCACGACGATCCCCCCGCTCTCGCGCCGGCGCGCGCTGCTCGGCCTCGCCGCGCTCGCCGCGCCCTCGTGCCGGCGAGGCTCCTCACCGCCGGCGCCGGAGGAGGCGGCCCCCTCGGCCTGGAAGGATCTCCGGTTCGAGCCCGCTTCCGAGGGCGAAGGCCCGCAGCGCGCGCTGCTGCTCGCGCCCGAGGCCGCGCCGGCGCCGCCGCTCCTCGTCGCGCTGCACGGGCGCGGCGAGGCGGTGCGAGGCCTCGAGGTCGGCGCGCGCGGCTGGCGCGACGACTACGGCCTCGACGCGGCCCTCCGGCGGCTCCGCTCGCCACCGCTCACGCCGGACGATCTCGGGCAGATGGTGACGCCCGAGCGGCTCGCGCAGCTCAACGCCTCGCTGAAGGAGCACCCCTACCGCGGGCTCTGCATCGCCACGCCGTTCACGCCCGACCTCCGCGACCGCTCCGTCGAGGGGGCCGCGGGCTTCGGCCGTTTCCTCGTCGAGCGGCTCCTGCCGCGCGCGCGCGCCGAGGGCGGCTGCCAGGCCACGTGCGAGGCCACCGGCATCGACGGCGTGAGCCTCGGCGGCCGCCTCGCGCTGCTCGTCGGCCTGTCGTTCCCCGACGTCTTCGGCGCGGTCGGCGCCCTGCAGCCCGCGGTGCGGGCGGGCGAGGCGGAGATGTTCTCCGCGCTCGCGCGCCGGGCCATGGAGCGCCGCGCGGTCGCGCTCCGGCTCGTGTCGAGCGAGGCCGACCCCTTCTTGCCCGCCATCCAGGCGCTCAGCGATCGGCTGCGGCAGGACGGCGTGACCCACACCCTGCTCGTCGTGCCCGGCCCGCACGACTACGCCTGGAATCGGGGGCCGGGCGGCGTTGAAATGGTGCTCTGGCACGAGCGGATCCAGCGCGGTTTGCCGCCGCCGTGATCGCGGCGGCCCGGCCGTCACATGCCCCTGACCCAGGCCGCCGAACCGTGTTACTCCCTCGGCATCGACGTGGCCGACCCCACACGCACCGCCCGCGCCGACAGCGCGACCGACCCGCCCACCGTGCGCGAGTGGCTCAAGCCGCTCGAGAGCGCCGGCCTGCGCCGCCACACGAGCGCGAAGCGCGTCGGCGGCAAGGCGGCCTCGCTCGGCCGCCTGCTCCGCGACGGCTTCCCGGTGCCGCGCGGGTGGGTGCTCGACGCGCGGTGCTTCACGGAGCTCGTCGACCGGCAGCTGCCGCCGGGGCACGACCTCGCCACGCTGATCCGGCTCTCGGGCACGAGGGCGGGCGTCGACCGGGCGGCGCGCGCGCGTGACCGCATCCTGAGCGAGCCGCTGCCCGAGGCGCTCTCGACCGCGCTGCGGGCGCTCTGGCAGGCCGTCGAGCAGGAGGCCCCGTGGGGCCTCGCGGTGCGGTCCAGCGCCACGTGCGAGGACAGCGAGGAGACGTCGATGGCGGGGCTCGCGACGTCCGTGCTCGGCGTGCGCGGCGAGGCCGGGCTCGACGCCGCGATCCGGCAGGTCTGGGCGAGCGCCTTCCTGCCGCGCGCGCTCGCGTACCTCGCGCACGCCGGCGTCCGCGACGTCGCGATGGGCGTCGTGCTGCAGGTGATGGTGCGCGCCGAGGCCGCGGGCGTGCTGTTCACCGCGCCCCCGCCGGGGCTCGAGGGCGAGCACTGGCACGCCGGCGAGCGGCTCGTGAACGCCACGCTCGGGCTCGGCGCGCCGGTCGTCGACGGCGCCGCGGCGGCCGACACGATCCGGCTCGCGCGCGACGGCGGCAGGGTCGTCGCGTCGGCGGTGGCGCAGAAGCGGCGGGCGCTCGTCGTGGGCGCGGCCGGGCTCGAGGAGGTCCAGGTGCCCGAGCCGAGCGCCGAGCAGCCGGCGCTCGGCGAGGCCGCGCTGCGGCAGCTCGCCGAGCTCGCCGAGCGGCTCGAGCAGGGCGGCAAGGGCCCGTTCGACGTGGAGTTCGCGGTCGAGGCGGTCGAAGCGGTCGACGAGCGCGGTGAGGGCCCGCCCGGCGCGGCGCGCGTGGTCGACGGGGAAGCGCCGTCCGACCTGCTGGAGGGCGCCGCCGCGGCGGGCGCGTCCGCTCCGGTGGCGCGGGAAGCCGGGGAAGGCGCGCCCTCCCCGGCGGCGTCGGAGGGCGGCGAAGGCGCGCCCTCCTCGGTGGCGCGGCGCGTGTGGCTGCTCCAGGTGCGTCCGGTGAGCGGCGGCGGCTTCCCCGAGGGCGGCGACGCCGACACGATCTGGTCGCGCGCCAACGTGGGCGAGGCGCTCCCCGGCGCGGCGACGCCGCTCACCTGGTCGGTGGCGCGGGCGTTCTCCGACCGGGGCTTCCGCGAGGCGTTCTCCGCGCTCGGCTGCCGCGTGCCGCGGGGCGCGCGCCTCGTGGCCAACGTGCACGGGCGCTTCTACCTCAACCTCACCGCCTTCATGCGGATCGCGGCGCAGGTCCCGGGGCTCTCGCCGCGCGCGCTGCTCGGCATGAGCGGCGGGGCGAGCGAGGCGCTCATCGCGCGGCTCGCCGAGCAGAGCGAGGGCGTCTCGCGGCGCGGCTTCTATGCGCGGCTGCCGCTCACGGGGCCGCGGCTCCTCCTCCGGCAGGCGCGGCTCGAGCGCGAGGTGGCGGCCTACGAGGGCGAGGCGCTCTGGGCGCAGCGCGCCCTCTCCGAGCTCGACATGACGCTCCTGCCGGACGACGCCATCGGCACCACGCTCCGGAGCGTCTTCCTGCTGCTCGAGCGGACCGGCACGCGGATGCTGCACTGCGCGTCGGCGTCGCTCGCGAGCCACCTCGCGCTGTGCAAGGCGCTCGAGCGCATCGCGGGCCGCCGCGCCTCCGCGCGCTCCGCCTCCGGGGAGGCGCACCTCGACGCGCCGGCCGGGCGCGCGGAGACGAACGTCGAGCACCTGGCGCAGGTGCTCGCGGGCGGCGTGCGCGAGCTCGACAGCGCGGGGCCGGGCATCGAGCTCGCGCGGGTCGCCGAGCTCGTCATGCAGGATCGGACGGCGCGCGAGCGGCTCCTCGCCGGCGGGGTCCTGTGGCCGCGCGACCTGCCCGAGGGGCCGGCGCGCGACGCGTACGCGCGGTTCCTCGACGCCTACGGCGATCGCGCGGTGCGCGAGGCGGAGCTCGCGACGCCGCGCTGGCGGGAGGACCCGTCGCCGGTCGTCGCGATGCTCACGGCGTCGCTGCGCGGGGCGCCGGGCGATCCGGAGCGCGCGCTGGCGCGCGCCCGGGCGCTCGCCGATCGGGAGATGGCGATGCTCGAGACGCGCGTGCCGCGGCTGGAGCTCGCGCTCCTGCGCACCCTCGTCGGCCGCGCGCAGCGCTACGTGCGCCTGCGGGAGCGCATGCGCACGTGGGTGACGCGCGTCCTCGGCATGCTGCGCAGGGTCGCGCTCGACATCGACCGGCGCCTCCGGCGCATCGATCCCTCGCTGGAGCCCGGGAGCGTCTTCTTCTGCACTTACGAAGAGCTCGCGACGGCGCTCTCCAGCGGTCGCGCCGACGTGGGCCACCTCGTCCGGCTGCGGCGCGCCGAGCACCTCCGCGACGCTGCGCGCCCCGATCCGCCGGCCACCTTCATCGGCCGGCCGCCGCCGGTCGTGCTGCCGCCCGCGTCCGGCGAGCGCCTGCTCGGGCTGCCGGCGAGCCCCGGGGTCGTCGAGGGGCGGGCCCGCGTGCTCGATCCGGGCGCCTCGGCGCTCGACGCGGTGGCGCCGGGGGAGGTGCTGGTCGCGCGCACGACCGACGTCGGCCTCTCGCCCCTGTTCCTGGTGGCCGCCGCGGTCGTGACCGAGCTCGGCGGCCCCATGTCGCACGCCTCGATCGTCGCGCGGGAGTACGGCATCCCTGCGGTGGTGAACGTCCCCGGCGTGACGCTGGCGATCAAGACGGGCGATCGGCTCCGCATCGACGGCGATCGCGGCGTTGTCGAGCGCCTGGACGAGCGCGCCTCGCCGTCGTCGCCGGGCGTCGTCGCCGGGGGAGCTCCCGGCGGCGGCGCTGTCCCGCGCGCGGCGCCGCCCGGATGACGGCCGCGCGCTTCCGCGTCGGGCCCTCCGACGGCCCCACGGTGGCCGACTTCCTCGAGCGCGCGGGCGGGGCGTCGCGGGGCCTCGCGGGCGCGGCGGCGGAGGGGCGCGCGTTCCTGAACGGCCGGCGCGCGCGGCCCGGCGACGCGGTGGCCGTCGGCGACGAGCTCGCGGTGTGGCCGGCGCGGCGCGACGCGCCGGGGGCGCCGCCGGTGGAGGTGCTGGCGCGCTGGGGGGAGCTCCTTGTCGCGTCGAAGCCCGCGGCGCTGCCGACGGAGCCGGAGCGCCGGGGCACGCGGTCGCTGGTCACGGAGGTCGCGGAGCTGCTCGGGCTGCGCGATCTGCCGCACGCGGCCTCGCGGCTCGACGTCGGCGTGAGCGGCGCGGTGCTGTGTGCGACGGGCGCGCGGGGCCGGCGGCACCTGGCCGCGATGCGCGAGGCGGGGCGCATCGCGCGGGTCTACGTGGGCATCGCCGGGGGTCGCGTCGACGGGGCGGGCACGTGGGATGCGCCCATCGGTGCGGCGCGGGCGCGGGGCGGGCGCAGCCTGCCCGCGGTAGGCGGCGCGGACGCGAAAGACGCGGCGACGCGGTACCGCGCGGTCGCCTCGGCGGGCGGCGGCGCGGCGCCGGCCACGCTCCTGCGCCTCGACCCGGTGACGGGCCGCACGCACCAGCTCCGGGTGCACGCGGCGCACGCCGGGGCGCCGCTCCTGGGCGACCGCGACCATGGAGGGGCCCGGTCGGTGACCACGGCGAGGGGCCGGGTGATCCCGCTCTCGCGCGTCGCGCTGCACGCCTTGCGCGTCACGGTGCCGGACGAGCGCGGCGAGCTCTGCGCGGCGATCGCGCCGGTGCCGGACGAGCTCCGCGAGCTCTGGGGGGCGCTCGACGGCGACGGCTCGACGTGGGAAGAGGTGCTCTCCGCGACGCTCGAGGTGGCCCTGCCGCTCGGGCCTCCTCCCGGTACCCGATGACCTCGCCTCGCCCTCTCACCCGCGCCGCCCTGGGGCTCCTCGCTGGCCTTGCGCTTGCTGCCGCCGGCGTGGTCGCCGTCGCCGAGCCGGAGGCTCCGCCGTCCCGCGCGGGGTATGCGCCGGACCCTGCCCCGCGGCCCAGCGCGAAGCAGTGGGTCTTCGACGTGCAGTACGCGAAGGTGAAGGGCGCGATCGTGCGGGTGCGACCGGTGACGCTCGACCGGCCTCTGGCGACGGCGCGCATGATGGGCCGGTTCGCGATCGAGCTGTACGTTGGCCAGGAGCTCCTCGATCGGGTCCGTTTCAACGTGCCGCTGACGGGGGACGCGCCGGAGCGGTCGCCGGGCGTGCTGCCCCGCCGTCCGACGTTCGACAACGGCGTGAAGACGCGGCTGAGCGTGCAGATGGCGGACAACCCGCGCGCGAGCTGGGTCAAGCTGGTGGACCGGAAGACGGGCGCGGAGGAGCGCTTCTTCTGGCCGCCGGAGCCGGACGGCCGCCTGGTGGCGCTGGGCGCGCAGGGCGGGGTGGCGCTCGACGGGGGCGCGCCGGGGGATGCGGGCAAGCTGCCTGCGGACGCCGGGGGACCGGCGGATGCGGGCTGGCCGGACGCCGGCCCCGATGGGGGCTTTCCGCCGGTGGACGCCGGGTGGCCGGACGCGGGGAGGCTGCCGGTGGACGCGGGGTGGCCGGACGCGGGGAGGCTGCCGGTGGACGCGGGGTGGCCGCCGGCGGACGCTGGGCAGCCGCCGGATGCCGGGTTGCCGCCGGATCCGTTCAGGCCGCGGCGGAAGTAGCGCGGCCTGCCTGAGCTGCGGTACCTTGGCGGGCATGCAGGACCGCTCGCTCGCTGTCGTCGCATCGCTCGCCCTCGCTGTCGTCTTCTCCGCGGCGCCGGTCGCCGCCCAGCCGCCTGCGGGCAAGGAGAAGCCGCAGGCGGCTGCGCCTGAGCCGGCGGCGGCCGCGCCCGACGCTGCTCCGTCGCAGCGCAAAGATCCCAGCGGGCACACCGGCATCAGCCCCTACACGGAGCAGGTCCTGAAGGGCCAGGCGTCGTTCGTTGCGCGCGACATCCCCGGCGCGATCGCGGCCTTCCAGGAGGCGATCAAGCAGGATTCCTCGAAGATGCTCGGCTTCTACCTGCTCGGCGAGGCGATGCTGGAGTCCGGCAACATGGCGGAAGCCGAGACGGCCTGGACCACGGCGACCGGCAAGAAGGGCACGGAGGAACTCCACGCCAAGGTGCTCTTCTGCCTCGCCGATCTGCGCGAGCGTCAGAAGAACTGGCAGGCGGTGAAGGAGGCGTGGGGGGCCTACAGCGCGTACCTGACGAGCAACCCCAAGGCGACCGGCTATCCGGCGACCGCGGCGGAGCGCCAGAAGCAGGTCGACCGGCGGATGAAGGACGAGAAGGACTACGCCGTGGTCAAGGAGCGTATCGTCCAGCGCGAGGCCGAGCGCCTGAAGGAAGCCGAAGAGAACGCCAAGAAGGACAAGCTGAACCGGTAGCGCGCCCCCGGCCGCGCGCGGCGCCCGCCGCGCTCCCTACCCGCGACGCCAGCCGTCGCTGGGCTGGGCCCCCGCCTCCGTCCACCGATAGAACCCTTCCCCCGTCTTCTTCCCGAGCTTCCCCGCCCGCACCATCTGCCGCAGGATCACCGGCGGCCGGAACTGCTCCCCCACCTCGCGGTGGAGGTGCTCCAGGATGGCGAGCCGCACGTCGAGCCCCACGAGATCCGTCAGCTTGAGCGGCCCCATCGGGTGCCGGTACCCGAGCTCCATCGCCCGATCGATGTCGACAGCCGACGCCACCCCGGCCTCCAGCATCCGCATCGCCTCTGCGCCGAGCGCCACGCCGAGCCGGCTCGTCGCGAAGCCGGGCGTGTCGTTCACCACGATCGGCGTCTTGCCCAGGCGCCTCGCCACCGAGAGCGCCGCCGTCACCGTCGCCTCGTCGGTCTCGAGCCCCCGCACCACCTCGAGCAGCTCCATCACCGGCGGCGGGTTGAAGAAGTGCAGGCCGATCGTGCGCCCGCCCGCGCCGAGCCGGCGCCCGAGCTCCGTGACGCTCAGGCTCGACGTGTTCGTGCCGAGCAGCGCCCGCTCCGGCGCCGCCGCCTTCACCCGGCCGAGCACCTCGACCTTGAGGTCCATCCGCTCGGGCACCGCCTCGATCACGAGATCGGCGTCCGCCGCCGCGCGCTCGAGATCCGGCGACGCCACGAGCATCCCGATCATCTCGCTGCGCGCCTCGTTGAGCATCTTGCCCTTCTGGACGAGGCGATCGGTCGCGCGCTTGATGTCCTCGATCACCGCGCCGATCCGCGCGGCGTCGACGTCGTACAGGCGCGTCACGTAGCCGGCGATCGCCGTGACCTGCGCGATCCCCTGGCCCATCGTGCCCGCGCCGAGCACCAGCACCGTGCGCATGCGCGCCGCGGCGGGGTCCACCGCGATCTCGCTCACTTCGACGGCGCCGGGGCGCCGTCCTTCTGCCGCGCTTCCATGCGCTTGCGCACCAGCTCCACCTCCTGCGGCGTCAGCTTGCGCAGGTTCGCCGGGCCCGGCGCGGCGGTGCCCGCCGCGCGCGCGGCCGCGGCGGCGCTCAGAGCCTCCGCGGCCGCCCCTGCCGCGGGCCCGGTCGGCGCCGCCGGGCGCGCGCCGGGCTGCGCCGCGGGGCGAGCCTCGGCGGTCGCCGGGCGCGCGCCAGCGGGGGCGGGGCGAGCGCCGGCCGCGGCCGGGCGAACCTCGGCTGCAGCCGGGCGCGCGCCCGCCGGCGCGGCCTGCCCTGCGGCGCCGTCGTCGTCGCTGCTCATCGCGAGAAACGCGACGCCAGCCACCACGAAGACCGCGAGCCCCAGCGCAGGGACCCAGTTCGGGGTGGGCGGCTCGTCCGCCGGCAGCGCGCGGGCGGGCTCCCCGTCGAAGCCATGGTGATCGCTCACGTCGTGCGCCGGGGCCGCGTGAGCCTCGTGATGGGCCGTGCTCATGCGCGGACAGTTGCCGCACTTCGAAAGCGGCGTCGAGGGGGTTCCACGCGCTTCCACGTCTCGCCTCACGTACCGCTCGCGCCCCGCCGGCCAGAACGGCCGGGCGCGCTCAGCCCGCGAGCCGCCGGTGGCTGTCGAGCGCCGCGCGCTGATCCTCGAGATCGTCGCCGTAGACGGCCTCGATCGCCTCCGCCGCGAGGCGGTGCTGCCGCTCCGCCGTCTCCTTCGGCTGCATCCCGTACGCGGCGTCGCGGATCAGCACCGTGCAGAACTCGAAGCGGTGCTCCCCCATCCGCGACCAGATCCGCTGCGCCTCGCCGAAGCGCAGGTGATCCACGAGCGCCGAGGCGTCCGGGATCATCCGGGCGAGCACGCGCGTGTCGAACTCGCGCCCCAGCACCGCGGCGGAGATCACCGTCTGCCGCGTGCGCGGCTCGAGCCGCTCGAGCCGCGCGACGAGCAGGCTGTTCACGGTCCGCGGCGGCATGAACCGGCTCGATCGCGCGGCGTCGTGGGCCGACCCGTACCGCCCGTCCTCCAGCCAGTACGCGAGGATCTCCTGCGCGAAGAACGGGTTCCCCCCCGCGGTCTCGCCGAGCAGCGACCCGAGCATCGTGGGGAGCGGGCCGCCGAAGAACGGCTCCGCGAGCGCGAGCAGCCGCTCCGCCGGGAGCGGCGCGAGCTCGATCGCCTGCGACGGGATGCCGGCGTCGAGCGGGATGCGGGCGTCCACGCCCTCCCCCGAGGACGCCGCCGGCCGCGCCGAGCAGATCACCGCCAGCGGCAGGTCCCTGCAGGCGGCCGTGATCGCGCGCACCGCGTCGAGCGAGGTCCGATCGGCCCACTGCGCGTCGTCGAGGTGCACCACCACCGGCTGCAGCGAGCTCTCCGCGACGAGCAGCGCGGCGAGCGCCTCGAGGACCTCGTCGCGCCCCCCGGCCTCGGCCCCCGCCTCGTGGGCGCGCAGCCTGAGCAGCCGCGCGAACGCCCCGCGCGACCTGTCGATCCCGGCCCGCACCTCGGTCCAGCTCTCGGGCAGCCGCTCCAGGAGGAGCTCCAGCGCGAGATCGAGCCCCGCCTCCTTGGCCCGCTGGCCGAGCTCCGACGAGATCCCGAGGTACTCCTTGAGCGCGAACTCGAACGCGTAGAGCGGGGTCCTCAGCGTCTGATCGCAGCGGGCCTCGATCCACAGGAGCGGGCGCATGTCCATGAGCTGCGCGCGCTGGTGGCGGTAGCTGTGCACGAGGTAGCTCTTGCCGATGCCCGCCTCGCCGAGGATGTACACGACGCCCGCGGAGCGCCCGGTGAACAGGGGCTCTAGCGCCTGCGTGAGCCGCCCGAGCTCGACCTCGCGGCCGATGGGGCCGAGGTCGTAGAACTCCTCCTGCACCGCGATGCGCCGCCGCTCGAGCGAGTAGACGAGGATCGGCAGATCGAACCCGTCGAACCGGAAGATGTTCTCCGTCGACCACTGGTGGCTCGCCTCGCCCGCGCGGAACGCCCGCTCGTCCGCCCAGATCGACGACGGCGCGGCCTTCCGCGCGATCTGCGCGGCGAGGTGGATGGCGCGGCCGACGCACGCGAACTCGCGGCGGCCCACGGCGCCGAAGAAGCCGACCAGGCAGCGCGCGCGGGTGACGCCCACCGCGAGCCGGGGCACGCCGAGGCCGTTGCTCTTCAGCTCGAGCGCGAAGTCGAGGGCGCGATCGTGGTCGCTCTCGTGCGCGACGGGCGCGCCGAAGTAGAACTGCGCGCCGAAGCCGCGCTCGGTCACGGTCATGCCGGCGAACGTCGCGCCGTACATCGCCGAGATCTCGTGCAGCTGCTGGAGGAGCTCCGTCGGGCTCTCCACCCGATCGAGCGAGACCGACACCGTCGTCACCTCGCGGATCTCGCCCTCCGGCGCGAGATCGCCCGCGCCCGGCGGCAGGAACGCCTCGACGTCCGCGTCCGTCGGGGCCGACGTGATCGTCAGCGAGGGGGGCCCGCTCAGGAGATCGGCCTCGTCGAGCTCCGCCACGCTCTCCCGCGCGCTCGCCGCGGGGAGCCGCTCGCGGAAGCTGCGATCGAGGTGGAGCTCGCTGTCGTCCACCCCGCGGTCGGTCGCCTGGCAGGCCTCCATCGCGGGGCCGTAGATGAGGAAGTACGCGCGATCCGGGGCGATGCGCACGATCGTCCAGTGGACCGTGCCCCAGGCGAGCCCGATCCTGAACGGCGTCTGCGCGCCCCCGGCGCCCAGCGCGCGCCGCGCCGCGAGCTCCAGGAGGCTGCGCCGCATCGCGAGCGCCGCGCTGCGGGCGTGCCGGGTGACGTTGCGCCCTGGCCGATCGGGGAACAGCGCCGTGAACCCGCCGGCGGGCGACAGCGTCGCGACGAACCCGCCCGACTGGTGCACGGCCTCGAACAGCGGATCGAAGAACGATCGCAGCGCGTCCGGATCGAGCGCCTGGCGCGCGATCATCTGCTCGGCGAGCTCCACGATCGCCGGCAGCGAGACGTGCAGGACAGCCGCGTCGATCGCTCCCGCGTATTGCCCTTCGGCATCCTGTTCGAGGATGAAGTCCGGGACGAGCGGATTCATGTCGAAACTGTATCGGGTATCTCCGCCCGACACGAGCGCGGCGGGAGGGCCGCTCGAGCCCCGGGCGAGCGCGCCCGGGGGGGCGATGAAGCGGTTGTTACGGAAGCGCGCTGCGGGGGTCGTTCAGGACATGTGAAGGGAGGGGTGCGCAAGAGAGAGCCTCCGCGCGTGGGCGGAGGTCGGTCCCGTCAGGTTCGTCCTTGTCGATTCCGTCAGTTTCGTCAGTTTCGTCCGTTTCGTCAGAACGGCGGGGCCGCCAGGCCGTCGACCGGCACCAGGCGGGAGGTGAAGAAGACGCGCACCGTGCCGAGCTCGAGGCGCGCGCCGTCGAGCGTGAAGGGCACCTTGCGGGTCTCTCCGGCGAGGCGGAGGGTCAGCTCGCCGCGGACCGGGCCCGGCGCGCGGGCCCCGGGGCTCGAGGCGCCGGCGCCCTCCTCGGCCGACGCGCGCGCGATCTCGACGACGTAGCTCCCCTTGGGGAGGCTCCGCAGCGCCAGGGACTCCGAACGCGTGCTCGTCGCGTCGCGCGAGCGCACACCCACCGACGGGAGGGTCGCGCCCATCCACGAGACGCGCCGCCCCTGCGCGTCGATGAGGGAGAGGTCGAGGTCGGCGCCGCCGGTCCACTCGGCGCTGAGCCGCACGTCGCCGGGCAGGTCGGCGGCCGGCGCCGCGTCCGGCTGCGCGAGCCGCCTGTCGATCTCCGCGCGGATCGCGGAGGTCGCGTCGAGGCGGAGCTGGCTCGCGAGCTCGCTCATGCCGCCCTCGCCGGCGCACCGGATCGCGGCGGCGACGAGCTTCGCGTCGGCGGGCGCGAGGTCGGCGAGCGCCACCCGGTGCTGGCACGCGAACGCAGGCCGCCCCGCGGCGTCCCAGAGCTCGGCGAGCCGCGCCTGGGTGGCCCGGTCGCCGGGGCGCACGTCGGCGAGGCCGCCCAGGATGCGCGCGGCGCGGTCGCGCTGGCCCTGCCGCGCCGCGAGGTCGGCGCGGGCGATGAGCGCGTCGGGATCGAGCGCGTCGCGCCCGCTCCAGCGCGCGGTCAGCTCCTGGGCCTCGCCGAGGCGGCCGGTCGTGGCGTAGAGCGCGTAGAGCCCCGCCGTCCTGTCGCGGCTGTCCGGGGCCGCCGCGAGCGCCGCCTCGGCGGCCGCGGTCTTCGCGGCGCTCTCGGGCGCGAGCGTGTTCGTCGCGTCGAAGCTCACCTTGCGATCGAACACCCGGCGCATCGGGATCATCCGCCGCGGGCGCGGGCGCGACCACTCCTCGGCGGCGACGAGGTCATCGCGCGACCTCCGGGCGCGCTCGTCCTGCGGGAGCGCCGGCTTCGGCTCCGCGGGGGCGGCGGCCGTCGGCGCCGGCGCCGGCGCCGGCATGTCGTCGAGCGAGCCCGAGAGGGGATCGAGCTCCTGGGATCGTCGCTTGGCGGGCGACGCCGGGCGGGCGCCGGCCGACGTGCGAGACTCCGCCTTCGCGGCCGGCGCGGCGTCCGGCCAGCCGGAGCCGCCGCCGCCCCTGCCGCTGCCCGACAGGCCGAGGCCCGCCCCGAGCGCGTCGCCCTTCTCCTCGGCGCCCTCGTCCGCCGCGTTGCCGGGCTCCTCCCCCTCGGCGCTCGCGCTCACGCGCTCGGCCTGCTCCTCGCCCGTGAAGGCGGAGGTGATGCCGTCTCGCTCGAGCCCGAACGCCTTGAACATCGCCTCGCTCTCCAGGACGAGCAGCGAGGTGAACCGGCTCGCCACCGAGAAGCGCCGCGACAGCTCGATGACGGCGGGCTTCTGCGCGTCGCCGCCGGTCTCCTCGAGCTCCGCGATCTTCGCCGCGGCGTAGAGGCGCGGGACGAAGGCGTTGCCCGCGCCGGTCGCGGCGACGATGTTGACGGGGTAGGTCTGCTCGAAGCGCTCGCCCGAGACGCGGCCGCGGAGGCGGATCGCGCCGCTGACGTCGGCCCCGGAGCTCATCCGCGCCACGACGAGCGCCTCGCCGCCGGCGCGGATCGGGTCGAGCCGCGCCGGCGTGACCTGGGTCAGGCCGGCCGGGAGCTCGATCTCGGGATCGCGCAGCGCGAGGCCGTACGCCGCGCCGAGGACCGACTGCGCGGCGCTCGCGACCTTCTGGCCGGGCACGTAGGGGACCATCACCCCGCCGCCGCCCCGCGCGAGCGCCCTGAGCGACGTGGTGTCCGCGTCGCTCCCGAGCGCGACCGCGACCACCGCGGCGGCGCCGTCCGCGGGGACCGCGCCGCGCACCGCGGCCTCGATGTGGGCGGGGCGCGTCGGGCCGACCGAGGGCGTGCCGTCGCCGAGGTAGATGATCCGGAGCTCCTTGCCGTCGAGCGGGCCGGCGGCCGCGCGCGCCGCGATCATCGCCGCGGCGAGATCGCTGCCGCCGTCGGGCTCGATGCCGCCGAGGAAGCGCTCGACCTCGCCCGCCGAGGCGGCGCCGGGGGCCATGGGGCGCGCGGCGCCGCCCTGGCCGGCGTCGCCGAGCGAGCGGCAGAGGGTGTCGCACGCGAGCACGACGACCTCGTCGCGCCGGTCCATCTCGCGGACGAGCGACGAGGCGAGCCGCGTCGCGCGGGCGAACCGCTCGCCGACCATGGAGCGGCTCGAGTCGACGACGATCGCGTGGCGCCTCGAGGTCGACTCCTGCCACCGGGGGAGCCGGGGCCGGATCGCGATCGCGACGTACGGCGACGTGTCGCTCGCGATGGCCTGCGCCGCGGCGAGGGAGGCCTCGTGCTCCGCGCCGTCGCGCTTTGACGTCCCGGCCGCGCCCGCCGCGCCGCGCCGCGCCTGGGAGGCCGCGGGTGGCGTGGCCGGGGCCGGGGCGGGGGGCATCCGGTAGGCCCAGGCGGTGACGGGCCGGTCGCGATCGGGGAGCGCGTACTCGACCGTGAGGTCGCCGGCCGGCGTGAACCCGCGGGCCTCCAGCGTGCGGCGGTCGGCCGCGCCGTCCGCGGGCGCGGCGGCGAGCTCGTAGCCGCGCGTCGCGACGCCGAACTCCCGGTCGTGGCCGAGCACCTGCACGTCGAGCGAGAAGTCGCCGATGTTCGTCGTGCCGCTCTGGTCGTGCGCGAGCGGGTAGGTGAAGCGCCGGACGCCGCCGGCCTGCTCGACGAGCTGCGTGTAGGTGAGCACGACGCGCCGCGAGCCGCGCTTCGGGATGGGGAAGATGCGCAGCTCGAACCGGCCGCCCCGCTGCCACTCGAGCAGCGCGGGGTCGCGCCACGGGCCGGGGACCCAGATGATCTCCTCGCGCGGCTTGGGCGCCTTGGGGGCGGCGTTCTGGAGGACGCCGCGCCAGATCGCGGCCCCGCGATCGCGATCGACGAACGCGCCCTCGATGAGCTTGCCGTCCACCTCGAGCGCGAGCCGCTCGATCTGCGCGCCCGGCGGGAGCGGGAACCGGAAGATGCCCTCGAGCTCCTCGTCGGTGTCGTTGGCGAAGGTCTCGTCGATCTCGGTCCTGGCGACGACGTCGACGATCCGCACCTTGACGGCGTGCCTGGCGAGCCGGACGGCCCGCTCTTTCTCCTGCGTCGCGCCCGGCTTGCGCGCCCTGAGCTCGCCGAGGCCGCGGAGCGCCGGGGCGTCGGCCTCCTCGGCGGAGCGGTCGCTCCACTCGAGCGTGTCGGCGAGCGACGTCGCGCTCGCGACCTCGGGCGCGGCGCCCTTCGCGAGCGTCGCCTCCTCGCCGGCGCGCACCTCGACGGGCTCGCCGCGCTCGCCGGTGACGCGCACGGCGCCGCGGGCCACCTCGACCGAGGCGCGCGCGGCGCCCGCGGTGATCGCGAGCTTGGTCCCGAGCACCTCGATCTGGCCGTGCGGCACCTCGACGCGCGCGGGCGGCGCGCCGGGGCTCGGGGTGACGTCGAGGACGACGGCGCCCTCGTCGACGCGCGCGCGGCGGCCGTCGCCGGCGATCCACACGCGGGAGCCGCGGTCGATGGCGAGCGCGGAGCCGTCCGCGAGCGACAGGTGGGCGCGCGTCCGCGCGTCGGTGCGCAGGGTCGCGCCCTCCGGGAGCGTGGCGCCCGCGGCGAGCGGCGCGCAGGCGCCCGAGGCGTCGCACGCCTCGAGGCCGCCCGACCTGTCGGCCGACGCGCGCGACACCGAGGCGACCTTGCCGGACCACGGCGCCCCGGCCGCCGCGGCGACGGACGGCGCCGTCGTTTCGCCGCCGCGCCGCAGGGCGACCCCCGCCGCTACCGCCGCCGCCGCGGCCAGGGCGGCGGCGGCGAAGGCCGAGCGCCGCCCGAAGGCCGTGCGGCGCGCTGCCGGCGCGGTTCGCTCCGGCATCGTGGAGCGCGGTCCGCCCGTGCGCGCCTCGGCCGCGCCGGATCGCGCTCCGGAAGTGTCGGAACGCGGCCTGGGCGTAGGGGAACGCTCTTCGGTGGTGCCGGATCGGACGTCGGCCGTGTCGGATCGCCCTTCGGTGATGTCCGATCGCCCGTCGGCGATGTCCGATCGCTCTTCGGCAATGTCCGATCGAACGTCGGCGATGTCCGATCGCCCGTCGGCGGTATCGGATCGCTCTTCGGCGATGTCCGATCGCCCCTCCGTCACGCCGGATCCCGCGCCAGCGGCGCCGTGTTGTTCCTCGGCGGCCACCTTCAGCACCGCACCGCTCGTCGCGCCCTCCGAAGGGCGCGCCGCCTCGAGCCGCCGGAGCAGCGCGTCCGCGAATCCGTCCGCCGGCCGGAAGTCCGCGCCGGCTGCCGCGGTCACCTCCGCCGCGCGCGCTGCGTCGTGGCGGAGATCGCGGCACGCGTCGCAGCCGGCGATGTGCTCGTACAGCGCTGGCCGCGCCGTCCCGTCGAGCACCTCCGCGAGCTGCTCCTCGACCTCGCCGCAAAGCCCAACCGAACCCGTCTCTGTCGCGCCCATCGCCCTCACTCCTCGCCCAGCTCGGCCCTGAGCCGCGAAAGCGCGCGGCTCACCCGCTTCCGCGCCGCCGCCTCATCGATCCCGCACGCGATGGCCACCTCCTTGAAGGAGAGGCCCGCCTCGAAGCGCAGCACCACCGCCTCGCGCTCGCTCGGCTTGAGCCGCGAGAGCGCGGCGCGGGCGCGCTCGGCCCGCTCGCGCTCCGCCGCGAGCTCGCTCGCGTCGGGCCGCGGCCGGGTGTCGTGGACGAGGCGCAGCCGCGCCTCGCGCCGCGCCCTGAGCTCGGTGTGCCGCCCGCAGAGGCGCCGCGCGATCCCGAAGAGCCAGGCCCGCACGCTGCCCTCGGCGCGGTACTGCGGGAACGCATCGAACGCCGCGAGCAGCGTCTCCTGCACCAGCTCCTCGCTCTCGGCCTGCGACCCCGTGAACGCCATGCACAGCCGGCCCAGCGGCATGGCGTAGGCCTTCGCACACCGCGACAGCGCTTCCCGGAAGTCGCCTGCCCCGATCAGCCCCTCGATCGCGCGCGCCTCGTCGGCCCGCGCGTCGCCCTCCGACCCAACGAGCGCTAACCCAGCTGCCATCGCTGCCTCATCGCCGGCCATGTGCCCCCGTCCCCCGAGTTCGTGACCGGATTTTTTTCGCCCCCCGCCCCCGGCGGACTCCGGTGCCCGATCCCACGGTACAGCGCGGTCCGGCCTTTGCCTTTTGCAATGCGATCCCCGCCGCAGCAGAATCTGCCGTCGCCTCAGGAGCCGCGCTTATGAACGAGACAAGCCCGCCTGGTGTCACCAAGGTCGCCGCGCCCCGAGGCGCGGCGCCGAGCGATCCCGTTGACAGGTCGCGTGTGAAGGGATGGAGACGGTCGCTGGCGCTCGCCGCTGCCGTGTCCGCCGCCGCAGCGCTCGCCGCCCCCGCGGCGCTCGCGCAGGGCGAGGCGCAGGCTCAGGGGGAGGGTGAAGCCCCGCCGGCCGGCAAGCGGGTGGTGCTCCCGACCCGGGCCAGCGCGGGCGGGAAGGAGAAGAAGGCGGCCGCCGCCGAGCCGAAGGGGGGCCCGGCCGAGAAGGACAAGGCGGAGCTGCCGGTGGAGGAGCGCGCCGCGCGCGGCGTGGTGGTCATCGAGCGCAGCGGGCAGGTCCTCGGCCTCGGCGCGGCGCTCGCCGGCGACGGGCGCATCCTGACCGCGCTCTCGCCGCTCGGCGCGGGCAACGACCTCACGGCGCGCCTCGCCGACGGGACCACCGTGCGGGTGAAGCTCGGCCACCACGACCGCGTGTGGGATCTCGCGCTGCTCGTGCCGCAGACCGGCAAGTGGGCCGAGGGGCTCACCGCCTCGTCGCGCGATCCGGTGCGGCCGGACGCGCAGATCCGCTCGTTCTCGGCGGCGCGCGGCAAGGTCGCGGCCACCGCGCTCGTGCTGCGATCGCACAAGACGCTGATCGGCGGCGACGATCGGCCGCTCGATCGCGCGATCGAGCTCGGCTCGCGCGTCTCGCCGCTCGATCTGGGCGCGCCCATCATCGACGAGGACGGCCGCGTGGTCGCGATCCTGGGCCGCGGCTGCGCCCCGAACGAGGGCAAGCCCTGCACGCCCGTCGCGTTCGGCGTGCCGATCAGCGCGGTCAGGGCGTTCCTTCGCGCGGTGCCCCCGACGGCCGTGCCGCCCGCGGCGTGGCTCGGGATCCAGGGTGTCAGCGAGGCGGCGCCGGTCGCGAAGGGGGTCCGGGTCACCGTGGTGCACCCCGAGAGCCCTGCGGACGAGGCCCGCTTGACGGGCGGCGATCGCGCGGAGAGCGACATGATCCTCGCCGTCGACGGCGTGCCCGTCACCAGCCCCGAGGCGCTCTCCGACGCGATCCGGACGCACGCGGTCGGGGAGAAGGTCCCGCTCACCTTGCTGAGCCGCGGGAAGTACCGGCAGGTCACGGTCGTGCTCCGCGCCGCGCCGGATCCGTCGGCCCCCGCGGCGAAGCGGCCGGAGGCCGAGCTCCCGCCGCCGAGCTCGAGCGGCAAGGCGACCGAGGAGTACCGCAAGTAAGCAAAAAATGATGCGGGGCCGCGCGCGGATTCTATAAGCTCGGCGCTCGGGCCCGACCCGGTTGACACCCCGTCAACCGAACCTCCAGGATCGGGCTCGAGCGGCTCGGACGGGCGCGCTCGCGGTTCTCATTCAACCTCGCGCCTCGCGCGGGGCCATCGATCGGGTGATCCGTGTCCCAAACGTTTCGAATCGAAGTGGCCGGCGAGACGAACGTCGGGCGCAAGCGCAACCACAACGAGGACAACTTCGGCATCATGGTGGAGTACGGCCTCTTCATGGTCGCCGATGGAATGGGGGGGCATGCGTCGGGCGAGGTCGCGTCGAAGATGGCGGTCGACGCGATGCAGGACTTCTTCGCCCAGACGCAGGACGACCCGGAGCGGACCTGGCCCTACAAGATGGACCGGTCCAAGGGCTACGAAGAGAACCGGCTGATCACGGGGATCAAGCTCGCCAACCTGCGGATCTACGAGACCGCGCAGCGCGAGGCGAAGAAGCGGGGCATGGGGACGACGTTCGTCGGCATCTTCACCGCGAACGACGGCGTCTACGTCGCCCACGTCGGCGACAGCCGGGTCTACCGCTTCCGCGAGGGCCGGCTCGAGATGCTCACCGAGGACCACTCGCTCCTCAACGACTACATCAAGATGAAGCGGCTCACGCCCGAGGAGATCGCGAACTTCCCGCACAAGAACGTGATCGTGCGCGCGCTCGGGATGAAGGACACGGTCAAGGTCGACACCCGCTTCGAGGTGCCGCAGCTGAACGACACGTACGTCCTCTGCTCCGACGGGCTCTCCGGTCCGGTGAGCGACCTGGAGATGACCCAGATCCTGACGGAGCATCAGGACATCCAGGTCGCGACCGCCAAGATGATCGAGCGCGCCAACGAGAACGGCGGGCCCGACAACGTGACCTGCGTCCTCGTCCGCTGGACCCAGTGACCGCCGCTCGGCGGCGGTGATCAGGGCAGGGCACCGCCGCTCCAGGGGATGAGCACCAGGAAGACGAAGGCGATGAGGGCGAGCATGAAGAGGCTCGTCATCAGGTACGTTGAGCGCGGCGAACGCGCGGTGCTCCAGCCGTCGCCGTAGAACTTCCCCCGCGAGCGCACGCGGATCCGGCGCTGCACGCCGCGGAGAAGGCTCGGCGGCGCCGCAGGCGGCGGACGCATCGCCCCTCGGACCAGCTCGCGCAGATCGAGCTCGTCGACGAGCGGCAAGTCGCCGTCCTCGGGGAAGTCGCCGTCTTCGGGCAGGTCGCGCAGGGGCGCGGCGGCGGGCGAGCGCTCCACGGGGGGCGCCGAGGGACGGCTGCCGCTCTCCGCGTTCGAAGCGGCCGGCTCATCGGCTCGCCCCGTGCGCTTCGGGTCGTCCGCTCCGCTCATTTCCCGCCTCTCACCTTCTCGCCCATCATCTTCTCGACCAGCGCGCGGAGCTGGCCGCGCGCGCGATGGATCCGGCTCTTCACCGTCCCGTCCGGCAAACCCGTGACCGAGGCGATCTCTTCGTACGACATGTCCTCGACGTCGCGAAGGATGAGCGCCTCCCGGAACTCGGGATCGAGCTGCCCGATGGCGCGCTTCACGACCGCCTCGAGCTGCATCCCCTCCACCAGCTCGTCAGGGCGGCTCACGTCGCCGACGCTCACGCCCTTGGCCGCGGACAGCGGCACCCGCTCGGCCATGGCGTCGACGTCGTCCTGGGCGTCAGCGTGCCGCCGCGAGAGGTACTTCGTCCGGTTTTTGCACAGATTCACGGCGATCCGATAGATCCACGTCGAGAGCTTCGATTCGCCGCGGAACTGATCGATCGCCTTGAAGACCTGCACGAAGACTTCCTGGGACACGTCCTCGGCCTCGTCACGCCGGCCGAGCATGCGGTAGACGAGCGCGAACACGCGGCGCTCGTACATGATCACGAGCTCGTTGAACGCGCTCTCGTCACGCGCGACGAGCCGCGCGATGAACTGCGCCTCGCCCGCCTCGAGCGGCGCCGACGACGCGCGCCCCTGCTCCGCGCCCGCAGCGGGCGGAGAGCCGCCTCCGCGGTCCGTATCTACATGGGTAGGGGCTCCGCGTCCGCGGGCCCCTTCATCGCTCGCCACGCCGTCCGGTCCTCCAGGAGCCAGGGGCTCGCGCACGCCGCGCGGCAGGCGCAGAGCCCTCGGTGAGACCACGGTAAACAACCCCGGCTCGACCGCGCCAGACAATAGCGAGCAAGTGACGGCGCAGGACGCGCCCGCGAGGCGGTGCGACCTCGCCCGAGGCGCTCCCGCCCACGCGATGGACATCGGCCGCCATGACCCCCTTCAGAGGGCGCGGGTGCTCGATGGTTCCGGCGCGTGGATTCGAACCACGATTAGGGGATTCAAAGTCCCCCGTCCTGCCCTTGAACGACGCCGGAGTGCTGCGGGACGGAGCCGACCGCCGCGCGGCGCGCACCTTAGCGCGAGTCGCGCAGGATGGCACCCGTCCCGATCCATGAGTCGGCTCTGCGGGCCGGATAGCTGATGCCGCGCGTGGCGTCCGCCTCGGATCGTCCTCGCCTCAGGCGGAACTGCCCGCGCTCGCGGCGACCCGCCGGCGCCGGCTTCGCGCCGGACGCCGAGGCCTTCTCCGCCCGGTGGAGCGGCAGCGCGGGCGCGCCGTTGTCCTCGCCCGGGGTCGCGGCCGCTTCCTCGCGCGCCGGGGCCGCCTCGGCCGCAGCGCCGTCGCGCGCCGGGGCCGCTTCGGCCGCAGCGCCGTCGCGCGCCGGGGCCGCCTCGGCCGCAGCGCCGTCGCGCGCCGGGGCCGCCGCGGCAAGCGCCGCAGCGCCGGCGCTCGCGGCGAGGTCCGGGGCAGGCACGGCGACCTGCGCGGCGGCGGCCGCGACGCCCTGGGCCACGCCGAGGTGCGCAGCCTGCGCGGCCGCAGGCCTCGCAGGCGAGGCCGCAGGGGCGACCACGCTCAGCACCGAGAGGCCCAGCACGAGCACGAGCGCCGCGCTGCCCGCCGCCGCTCCGGCGGCGCCGCGAGAGACGCGGGCGCGCCGCGCGAGCCGCGACCAGGCGCCCGACACACGCCCGCGCGGCGTCTGATCCGCGTCGCGCGCGCCGGGCTTTGCGGCACCAGGCCTCGGCGCCCCGGCGCTCGGGAGCGTGTCGGGCGGGGACGAGGGGGCTGCGGGGAAACAGGACGGAATATCAAGAGAAATCGGCTGCGAGGGGCTGTCCCGCCGCAGCACGGCCTCGGCCAGCGGGAACCGGCCGAGGGTGAAGGCCTCGGCGCGCTCGCCGCGCGCCTTCTCGGGGGCGCCCTGGTGGAAGCGGGGCGCCACGGAGCTGAGGTCGTCCGGCGTCAGCGCGAAGCTGAGCGGGCCGGTGGACTCAGGCGCCTCGCCCGCGGCGGAGAGGGCGGGCGCCTCGTCGCGCGGGGGCGGCTGGGAAATGGTCCAGCCGAGCGCCTTCACCTCGCCGGCAGGCGTCCAGCACTCGAGGCCTTCGCGCCAGACGCGCGTGCTGTGGGGGAGCTCCCCCAGCTCCAGCGCACGCCAGAGCGTGACCGTGCTCATCGCCTCGAGAAAGTCGCCGCGGTCGATGCACCAGGGCTTCGACTCCGCCGGTGCCTCCTCCGCGCCGCCGGCGTGCGACGTGAACGGCATCGTGGGGGCGCTGCAGAGGCTGCTCAGCTGCCCCTGCCCGCACCCCTCCGCGCCGCCCGACGCCGGCACGCCGTCGCCAAGCCCCTCCACCTTGTACGCTGCGCTCGGGCCCATCGCTGTCTCCCTAGCGAGCCGCGGCGGCCCACCCGATGCTGCTTCCGGGTGCACCTCCGCTGCTCTCGTGCGTCGGTAGCGGATGCTGGCGCGGTGGGCCAAGAAAGGTGCCGGGCAGGGCAGGCGCCCAGGCCGGGGGCGCTGCGCCTGGCGGCAACGCTGCGCGGGAGAGGGCGCGGCAACGCTGCGCGGGCAGGGCGCGGCAACGCTGCGCGGGCAGGCGCGGCGGCCGCGAGGGGCGTGTCGTGGCCCGGCGTCAGAGGTCGGTGTAGTTGTCGGCGAACATCGCGCGCTGGCCGAGGAAGGCGATCTCGAGCGTGCCGCTGACGTCCGTCCCTCCGGTCGAGCTACGGATCACGTTGAGCGCTGGCATCAGCCGGATGAGCCCGCGGTACTCCGTCCCTGCCGGCGCGCGCGCCAGCGTCACGTGGACCGGGGCGCGCAGGCTGAGGCGGACATCGGCGGGCGCCTCGTCGTTGAGCGCGACCGCCACCTTCGCGCCGAGCGCCGCGCGGAACGTGGCGTTCGCCACCTTGTCGACGAGCCCGGCGTGCGCCGCGATCGTGAGCTCCTGGCTCTGCACCGGCGCGCCGAGCACCTCCTTCCGGCAGCGCGTGGCTGGGACGAAGGAGGTGGACTGGGTGATCGGATCCACGCCGTGGACGACGTCGCCCGCGGGCTCGCACCACTCGAGCGTGTCCGTCGACGCGGTCCAGCGCGAGTCGAACTTGATCTGCCCTTCGAGCGTGGGCGCGAGCTTCTTCCCGCCCTCGCCGACGTAGACAGCCGCCGCGCCGACGCTCCAGGGGACAGCGGTGAGCTCGCGCGGCGCGTAGGTCGGCGGCAGGCTCTGGTCGCGCCGCTCGGGGCCGGGACCCAGGTAGCTGAACCGGGTGCGGCCGACCGCGCCGCCGACGTAGAGGATCAGCGGGGGATAGGCCGAGCTGCCCTCCCCCTCGAAGTCGAGCCGCGCGAACGAGGCGGAGAGGCGCAGGGTGCCGGTGGGCGTCTGGGCCGCGTCGTCGGTGGCGGAGAACCCGATCAGCGTGGCCAGCCCGTCCTCGGCCGCCACCTCGGCCTCGATCACGGCGCTCACATCCCATGCCGTCGGATCCGTCACCTCGCCGAACCCGGCCAGCACGCCGAAGCCGACCCGCGCGAGCGCCGCGCCCCCGGAGCTGCCCGTGATCCCGACCGGAACGATGTAGACGAGCTCGCGGCCCGTGGCGGCCGGCGCGATGGCCGCGCCCCCGGCAGGCGCGAGCGGCGCGATCGGGGCGATGGGAGCGCCCGACGCGGCCGGGGCGACCGGCGCAATCGCGCGGCCCGGCTGCGCGGGCGCCACGGCCACGCCAGCGCCCGGCGCAGGCGCGGCGGGGGTGCTCGGCGCGGCAGACGGGACCGGCGCCGTGGGGGCGCTGGCCGCCGTGGGGGCGCCGGGCGCGGAGGCGGCCGGCCGGACGGGCGCCGGGGGCGCTGCGCCCGGCGGCACGGGAGCCGACGGCTGCCCCGCGCCCTGGGCGAGCGCGGGCGCGGCCAGCGTGAGCGAGAGCAGCGCTGCGGCGCGCTGGAGCAGCAGGGCGCCCCTCACGGCGCCACCGTGAAATGGAAGGTGAGGCAATCGGCGCCGCTCGACGTGTCGTATTCGGCGCGGGTGCTCTGGTTCGTCTTGGGATCGAAGGCGAAGATCTGGAACTTGCCGCTTCCGTTCCGGACCCTGAAGCGGAACACGTAGTTGCCGGGATCCAGATCGAACTCGGGGAAGACCGTGTTGCGGATAGAGAACGGCCTCACCCCCGCCGGATCCCCGGTGGGCGCCGGGTCCTCGAACAGATAGCCGACGGCGCTGAGGTGGTACTCGTCGCTGTGGAGCTTGAGCTTGATCCTCTTCATGGTCGAGAGCGATCCTCTCACACGCGCGCGGCACGGTACAGCGGCTGGAGGGCGCGCGACATGGCAGCGATCGGGCTCGCCCGACCGTCCGGACCATTTCTGACGAGCGCAGGTGGGTCATTTCTCGTGAGCGCCGAAGGATACCGGAGCGGTAATGTTTTTAACCGGGCATATGGATGGTCGAGCGTCGGGGCGCTCGGGTATCCGTGATGGTTTTGACTTCATGGTGGTACCGGTCATCGGGCGGAGCGGTGGCGACGGGCGCGGGCTTCGGCGCCGACGGGGGCTGTCCGCGAGTTGATTCCTCGCGGCGGCGCTCGTGACGGTCGCGTGTGATGGGAGGGTCCTGGGGAGGATCGGCGAAGACGAGAACGGTTTGGCGTCGAGCGGCGGCGCGGGCGAGGGGAGCGCGAGCTCGTCGTGGTGCGGCTGGTCAGGTAGCCGCCGCCTGCGAAGTGGGGGAGGAGCGTGGCGCCTCGAGGCGCTCAGCCGCCGCTGGCGCGCCGCACGGCGACGCCGACGCCGGCGGTGCTGTAGCAGCCGCTCACTGTCCAGGAGATGGTGGTGTTGGAGTTGGCCACGAGATAGCCGGCCAGCGCGACCATGGTCGTCGGATCGGTCAGGCGCCGGTTCATGGTGGAGGTCGCCGCGGTGGGGCTGATGGTGGCGCCGGTGTTGGCGTTGCGCGCCGCCATCACCGTGTACACGAACGAGTTGGTCGCGCTGAAGTTGGTGCTGACCCCTCGGGACACCGTGCCGCTGCAGTCCGTCGCGTTGGTGTGGATGCCGGTCGTGGTGGCGCTCGCGAACGGGTTCGACTGGTGCACGGCCTTCAGCTCCACCACGTTGGCGAAGTACACGCCCCAGGTGTTCGAGTTCGCCATCTGCACCACCACGGGCTTGTTGCCGGTGGCGGCCGGAAGCTGGCTGTCCAGGAGGTAGTAGATGTGCGCGGCGGAGTTGTTGTCGGCCTGCCGCGTGTTGAAGAGCGTCATCGGCGTGCCGTCGTAGGTGACGCTCACCGGCACGAGCGAGTTCTCGGAGGCGACGATCCCGACAAGGACCATGCGATCGTTGTCCCGCGGTGTCTGCAGGGCGTGGCTCACGTTGATGGTGGGCGCCGAATTCCCGATGGTGCTCAAGGTGCCGGTCGTGCCCGAGTTGACGACGACGATGTCCGGCGAGACGACGCAGTTGCCGTTCGAGCAGATGGACCTCGTCCCCGAGCACACGTGGCCGCAGTCGCCGCAGTTGCTGGCGGTGCCGAGCTGGGTCGTGCAGCCGCCGCTGGGGTCGCCGCAAGCCTTCCAGCCCGGGTCGCAGGTGGGCACGCAGGCGCCGGCCGTGCAGGCGGTGGCGCTCGCGTGCGCCTGGAGGCACTGGGTGTTGCAGGCGCCGCAGGCGTTGACGTCGCTGGAGACGTCCTTCTCGCAGCCGTTCATGCCGTTGCCGTCGCAGTTGCGCCACAGGCCGCTGCACACCGGGTTGCAGCCCGACGAGCTGCATTGATTGCTGGAGACGTGGGCGCTGGCCCCGCTCTGGCACACGAGGTTGCAGCCGAGGCAGTTGCTCTCGTCGTCCCACAGGTCGATGTTGCAGCCGTTCCTCGGTACCCCGCAGTCGTCGTACTGCGCGCTCGTGCACACCGGGTTGCAGGTGCCGTCGAGGCACAGGTTGCTGGTGGTGTGGATTATGTTGCACTGGGTGCCGCAGGCGCCGCAGTTCCCCTCGTCGGTCCTGACGTTGGCCTCGCAGCCGTCGGTCAGCGAGCTGTTGCAGTTGCCGTAGTCCGCCTTGCAGCCGGCGAAGGAGCACGCGCCGCCCTGGCAGGTCGCGGTGGCGTTCGCGTAGATCGTGTTGCAGTTGACGCCGCCGGCGGCCGCGCAGGCGCCGCAGTGGGTCTGGTTCGAGTTGACGTTCGTCTCGCAGCCGTTGTCCGGATTGCCGTCGCAGTCGCCCATCCCGCTGTTGCACGTCCGCACCTTGCAGTCGCCGCCCTCGCACTTGGGGGTGCCGCCGGCGATGGTGCAGGTCTCGCCGCAGGCGCCGCAGTGGCTGAGGCTCGTGTCCGTGCTCGTCTCGCAGCCGTTGTCGTAGCTGCCGTCGCAGTCGGCGAAGCCCGGCTCGCAGCTGCCGATGGCGCAGCCGGTGGCCGTGCACTTGCCGGTGCCGTTGGCGACCGTGCACAGGCCGCCGCACGTGCCGCAGTTCTCCGGATCGGCGGCCAGATTCACCTCGCAGCTGTCCTCGGGGTCGCCGTTGCAGTCGCCCCTGCCGGCCGGGCAAGTCGTCTCGCCGCACACGCCGTCGCGGCACCAGGGCCTGCCGCCCGCCTCGGGCACGCACTCGATGCCGCACCCGCCGCAGTGCAACACGTCACGGGTAGTCGCCCTCTCACAACCGTCGACGACCTGGCCGTTGCAGTCGGTGAAGCCCGCGTCGCACTCGATCTTGCACTCCGACGCCTCGCAATACGCGTCGCCGTTCGCGGCCGGGCAGAGCTCGTCGCACCCGCCGCAGTGGCTCGAGTCCGTCGAGGTGTTCACCTCACAGCCGTTCTCGGGATCGCCGTCGCAGTCGGCGTAGGGCGCTTCGCACGCCTTGACCTTGCAGGCGCCGCCCTGGCACTCGACCGTCGCGTGCGGCAGCGCGCACTTCTGGCCGCAGCTGCCGCAGTTGTCCGCGTCGGTGCGGATGTTGACCTCGCACTCACCCTTGGCCAGGCGATCGCAGTTGGCGTAGCCATCCGGGCAGGTGGGGCCGCACACCTCGTCGATGCAATCGTCGCTGAGGCAGTCCCCGCTCGAGCGGCACTTCTTGCCGTCCTGGCAGCCCCCACAGTCGGCGCCGCAGTCCACGTCGCTCTCGGTGCCGTTGGGCGCCCCGTCGGTGCAGGTCGGCGCGACGCATTGGCCGTCCTGGCACACGCCGCTCTCGCAGTCGCTGGCCCGGTTGCACTTCTTGTCGGTCGCGCACTTCTTGTCGCAGCTGCCGCCGCAATCGATGTCCGACTCCGAGCCGTCGCGGGCGCCGTTCATGCAACCCGCTTCCTCGCAGACGCCGTCGATGCACTCGCCCTCGGCGCAGTCGCGGCTCGCGGCGCAGCCGGAGCCGAGCGGGCATGGATCACACTCGCCGCCGCAGTTCAGGTCCGTCTCGCCGTCGGACTGCGCGTCGTCCGTACAGTGCGCCGGCGGGCCGGATACCGACGCGAACTCGAAGTCCGGCACGCTGCACGAAGCGGCGGCGGCGAAGATCCCCGCCGTCAGCGCGGCGGCCGAGAACGCGCGGAGCAGCGCGAAGCGACGCAGAAAGCCAAAGCTAGGGGTCGACATCCAGCGACAAAAGTATCATTCGCTGGCGGATTTCGCGGCCACAAATTGAGAAGGCGGCGTCAGGATCCGCGCGCGAAAGCTCCGCCGGCGCGCGCGCACCTCCGACCACGACGCGGTGCGGCGTCGCGCTCGGCGAAGGCCGCGCCGCCACGTTGACGCGCGCGGCGAAGGCCGCGCCGCCTCGTTGACAGGAGCGGAGGCCTCAAGTCACCATGGCAGGCGCCGCATGAGGAATTTCCCGCGAATTTTCCGCGTCGCAGCGGTGCTGCTGCTGCTCGAGGCGCCCGCGCTCGCCCAGGACACCGACGAGCTCAAGCAAGCCCGCGCGCAGTTTCAGCAGGCGACAGAGCTCGAGCAAGCGGGCAACTGGGCCGCGGCGCTGCAGCGGTTCCGCGAGGTCGGCCAGGTGCGGATGACGCCTCAGGTGCGCTTCCACATCGCCGTGTGCGAGGAGAATCTGGGGCGGCTCGTGACCGCGCTCGGTGGCTACGAGCTGGCGCTCGCGGAGGCCGACACCGTGGGGCCAGATTTTCGGGCCGAGGTCGAGCAGTCGATCGGCCGGCTGCGCGCGCGGATCCCGAAGCTCGTCATCGTGCGCGGCAAAGGAGCGGCCTCCGCGGCCATTGCGCTCGACGGCGTCGCCCTCGGCGGGACGTCCATCGGCGTCGAGGTGCCGCTCGATCCCGGGCCTCACGCGCTCACCGCCAAGGCCCCCAATTACAGGCCGTTTCAACAGACGGTGGAGCTGAAGGAGGAGGGGGTGACGCGCGTCGAGGTGACGCTCGAAGCCTTGCCGCAAGAGCTGCTGATCCAGGCGGGCGCCCTGCGGGAGAGGCCGCCGTCCAAGGTGGTGCCGTACGTGATCGGGGGCGTCGGCGCCGCGAGCCTGATCGGCGCCGGGGTGTTGTTCGGGCTCCGCCAGGGAGCGCTCAAGGATCTGGAAGATGCCTGCGGCTCGGAAGGCAAGTCGTGCCCGGCGTCCATGCAGTCGCGCTACGACGACCTGAAATTCTATCACTATGGCGCGCAGGTGGCGCTCGGCGTCGGCGTCGCCGCGGTCGGCACGGCGACCGCGATCTTGCTGCTTCAGAACAGGAAGCCAAAGCAGCCCGAGAAAACCTCGCTCGAGCTCGTGCCCGTCGCGGGCGGATCCGAGATCGGCGCGAGTCTCTCAGGAACGTTCTGAGGGAGTCGAGCTCGTCCAGAGCGGGGCGCTAGAACCCCGGATCATGCTTCCACGACTTCGGCGGCGTGGGGGTTGGCGTCGGGCTCGGCGAGTTGCTCTGCTCGGCGGGCTTGGTCGGACGGCGGGGCGTCGCGCGCGCGGGTGACGCCGGGAGCGGAGCCGGCGTCGGCGCTGCGCTGGCCGAGACGGAGGCAGAGGGCTGGCCCGGGGGCGCGTCGAGCTCGGTCGCAGGGGGCGCCTCCGCCTTGGGAGGCGCGGGCGCCGGGGCGGCGGACGCCGGGGCGGCGGGCGCGGCGCCGGAAGGAAGAGGGGCGGGCGCGTCGCCGCTCCGGAGCAGTACGGCGAGCACGCCGGCGGCGAGGAGACCGAGGATCACGACGGCGGGCAGCGCGCGGCTCCTGGAGCGCGCGAACGGCGGGATCTCGTCGTCGAGCGCGCTATTTCCGGCCACGCCCCGGGCCGCGCCGCGGAGGTTGACGGTCCTGAAGGCGCTCACCGACGAGGGGCTCGCGCCGGTCACGTCGGAGCTGCCGAGGCTGTTGCGCAGCTGATTGCGGTCGGCGCGCTCCAGCGCTT
The DNA here is from genome assembly GCF_051524395.1 of Sorangium sp. So ce117. Taxonomy (NCBI): domain Bacteria; kingdom Pseudomonadati; phylum Myxococcota; order Polyangiales; family Polyangiaceae; genus Sorangium; species Sorangium sp. So ce117. Next base: position 11,303,246 of record NZ_CP150309.1, on the reverse strand, counting down.
CGGTGAGGGCCGCGCGCGTTTGCTCCTGCTGGTCCTCGAACAGCTCGCGGACGAAATTGGCGACGTCCTCGTCGGTGGCTCGCTGGTTCGGCGGAAGCGCCTTGTCGAGCGCTCGCATCAGCTCGTTGGCCGTGGCGTAGCGCTGGTCGCGCTCCTTTTCGAGCGCGCGCATCAGCACGGCCTCGAGCGACGCCGGGTAGTCGGCCTGGAACTCGTGCGGCGCCTCCACCGGGTCCGTGGACGAGATGGCGAACAGCGTCGCGCCCTCGGATTCCCTGCGGAACGGGTGTTTGCCGGTGGTGAGCGTATAGAGCACGATGCCCATCGCGAACACGTCGACGCGCCGGTCGATCGCGTCGCCGCGCACCTGCTCCGGCGCCATGTAGCTCACCTTGCCCTTGAGCTGCCCGGCCTGCGTCGTGCTGTCGTTGAGCGCTGTGGCCTTGGCCACGCCGAAGTCGACCACCTTGGCCAGGCCGTTGTACGTGACCAGGATGTTCTGAGGGGAGATGTCGCGGTGCACCAGGCCGACGAGCTTGCCGCTCTTGTCCTTGAGCTCGTGCGCGGCGTGCAGGCCGGCGCAGGCCTGCGCCACGATGCGCACCGCGATCGGGATCGGCATGCCGTTCTGCCGCTTCGCGACCTTCATCACCTGGTTGAGCGGAATGCCGTCGATCCACTCCATCGCCAGGAACAGCACGCCGTCCTGCTCGCCGAGGTCGAGGATCTCGACGGCGTTCGGGTGGCGGATCTGGGACGCGAGCGACGCCTCCGAGAGGAACATGCGCTCGAACTGGTCGTCCTCCGACAGCGTCGGCAGCATCGTCTTTACTGCGACGATCTTCTGGAAGCCGCGCGTCCCCTTCAGCCGCGCCGCCCACACCATGGCCATGCCGCCTGCTGCGATCGGCAGCAGCAGCTCGTAACGACCCAACACGGACCCGGGCCCGAGCTCGGCCGGGGTGTTCTGCAGGAGGTTCGGCGCAGGATTCACGCTACTCGAAAGGTTTGTTAAGTGCCCTGACCGTACGAGTGTGCGGCGTCACGAAGCGAGTGCCCAGCAAGAAGAAACACCGCGGAGACAAATTGCGGCTATCGCACCAATAACCCCACCTCCTTACATTGGACGACGGCTGGCGGCGGCGCTTCGTGGCTGGCAGCTGCCGCGAAAACGTCGTTAGGAAGTCCAAGCGCTGTCCGGAAGTCAAGCTGCTCTTATGCGCCTACCATCGTACAAGGAAGGCGGAAGGGCGCGTTGCCACGCGTCTCCACGCGCCGTCACCGCCGCACGACGAACATCGCGGCGAAATACCCATCCGTGCCGTGCACGTGCGGCAGCAGCCGGAACGCGTCGCCGCCGCCCGCGAGCTCGCGCGCGAGCTCCGCGTCGAACGGCGCCGGCTCCAGCCGGACGGCGAGGCCGTCGTCCGCCGGGGCCGCGAGCCGCGCCGCCACGGCCTCGCACTCCTCGCGCAGCACGCTGCACACAGCGAACACGAGCCGGCCGCCGTCCCGGGCGCGGGTCGCGGCGCGGCGCGCGATCGCGACCTGGAGGTCGGCCAGGCGCGGGAGATCGTCCGCCTCGCGCCGGAGCGCGATCTCCGGGCGCCGCCGCAGCGTGCCCACCCCGGAGCAAGGCGCGTCGACGAGCACCCGGTCGTAGCCCTCGGGGACGTCGCCCGCGCCCACCGTCCAGTCGACGGCGTAGGTCTCGCGCACGGAGGCCGCAGCCCGCCCGAGCCCGTCGCGCGCGCCGGCCTGCGCATCGCCGGCCTCCGCGCCTGCGCCTGCGCCCTCCGCGCTCACGGGAGGCGCGCCGAGCGCCGCGCGGAGCTGCGAGAGCTTCGCGGGGTACAGGTCCGCCGCGTCCACCGCGCCGGAAGGCAGCACCGCGCGCGACAGGAGCCACGACTTGTTGCCCCGACCGGAGCAGGCGTCGAGCACGGCCTCGCCGGGGCGCGCGCCGAGCGCTAAGGCGAGCGCCTGCGCCCCCTCTTCCTGGCCGATCCACGCGGCGCCGAAGCCTGGGAGCCGGCGGAGATCGCCCGCCCCCCGCGCGACGATCGCGGTCGGTGAGACGTGCCCCGCCTCGAAGGTCCCGGTGGGCGCGGCGGCCCGCAGCGCCTCGAGCCACGCGCCGCGGTCCTCGCCAGGGGCGAGGCAGAGGCCGGTCGGCGGCGGCACCGGGCCGGCCGACAGGAACGCCTCGGCCGCGGCCCGGCCGAGCGAGCGGCGCAGGGCGCCCCGCAGCCACCCCGGCGCGGAGGCGACCACCGCGCTCGCGAGCGTCGGGCGACCGCCGGACTCCACGGCCGCGGCGAGCCGGCGCAGCACGGCGTTCGCGAACGCGCCGACCCGCGGCCCGCCGGCCGCCTGGGCGCCGTCCACCGCCTCCGAGACCGCGGCGAACGAGGGGACGCGGTCGAGGAAGCAGAGCGAGTACGCCCCCATCAGCACGTGGGCGCGCACCAGCGGGTCGGCCGTCCAGCGGCTCTTCGCGGCGAACTCGGCGATGCGCGCCTCGAGCGCCGCCTGCACGCGCAGGACGCCGTAGACGAGCTCTGTCGCGAGGCCTATGTCCCGCGGGTCGAGCGCCGGCGCGCGGCGCAGCTCGGCGTCGAGGGCCGCCGAGGCGAAGGCGTCCGAGCCCCACACCCGCGCGAGCACGCGCGCCGCGACCGCGCGCGGCGCGCTCTCTGGCGGATGCGGCGGGCGCGCCGCGCCGCGGCCGCCGTCGCGCGCGTCACGCCCGTCACGCCCGTCACCTTGGCCCCGGTCAGCCAACGAGCTCCTTGAATTGCCCCTGGATCACGTCCCAGCGGCGCTCGACGTCGTTCTTGAAGGCGATGCCCATCAGGCCGATGAGCACCATGAGCCCGACAAGGCTCGCGATCTCGCGGACGCGCAGCGGCAGCGGGCGCCGCAGCACGGCCTCGAACGTGAAGAACAGGAGGTGGCCGCCGTCGAGCACCGGAATGGGCAGCAGGTTGATGAGCCCGAGGTTGATCGAGATGACCGCCATCGCCCAGACGAAGTAGCTGACCCCCTTCGCGCCCTCCTCGCCGATCACGTCGTACACCGTGATGGGGCCGCCCAGCGTGGAGATGCTGACCTTGCCCTCCATGATGCGGACGATCCCGACCACGATGAACCGGATGACGTCGTACGTCTCGTCGACCGCGCTCTCCAGGGCGAACTGGAAGGCCGATGGGCTGTCGACGAACGGCTCGGCCACCATCGGCGACCAGTTCGACGCGCGCAGATAGAAGCGCGGGCGGTGCTGGCCGTACTCGTCGATCCAGTCCTCGCGGCGGAGCTCGATGGTGCCGCTCTTGCGCTGGCCCGAGCGCTGCCACGTGATGACGTGCGGTCTGTCCGGCGCCGCGAAGAGCCGCTCGACGAAGGTCGACCAGGCGGTGACCTCGACGCCGTCGACCTCCGTGATGCGATCGCCCGGCCGGAGCTCGGCGTCCCACTCGGCCGAGCCCTCGGGGACCTCGGCGACGTAGAGGTCGGCCGGCTCGATGCCGGTGCGCGCGAGCAGGTCGCCGTTGCCGCTCTCCGGCGTCAGCGCGGCGACGCCCGACTCGTAGACGGCGAGCTCGGCCAGCCCGCCGAGCGCGCGCGGCACCGTGACCGGGCGCAGGTACGTGACCGGCACCGTGGCGCCGCGGCTCTCCTCGAGCGCGATCTCCAGGTCGGCGAACGTCTTCACGGGCGTGCCGCGCACCTCCGTCACGACGTCGAACGTGCGCAGCCCGGCCCGGAACGCGGGCGAGTCGGGCCGCGAGACGCCCACCACGGCGGCGGGGCGGCTCGGCCGGATGCCGATCTCGCCCACCCGGTCCACGATCTCGAGCGGCTTCTGGACGACCTTCTCCTCCGGGACGACCGTGACCTCGACGTGCTCCTTGTTGCGGAACACCTTGAGCCGGAGCTCCTGGTTGGGGCTCTTCGTCACGATTCGGTGCAGCTCGGCGAAGGTGCTGACGCGCTCGCCGTCCACCTCGAGGATGCGATCGCCCGGGACCAGCCGGCCCTCGGCCGGGTGCCCCGGCAGGACCACGCCGACCGTCGGCGGGACGAAGCGGGTCTCCCCGATGAAGACGGCGAAGTAGAGCAGCACCGGGAAGAGCACGTTCATCGCCGGGCCGGCCATGACGATGATCACGCGCTTCCAGAGCGCCTGGGACTCGAAGGTGCGCTTGCGATCCTCGGGGAGCACGGCCTCCTGCCGGTTCTCCTCGAGCATCTTCACGAAGCCGCCGAGGGGCAGGAGCGCGACGCAGTACTCCGTCTCCCGGCCCCGCAGGCGCAGCACCCGGGGGCCGAAGCCGATCGAGAAGGTGAGGACCTTCACGCCGAAGATCTTCGCGCACACGAAGTGGCCGAGCTCGTGCACGAAGATGAGCACGGAGCAGAGCAGCGCGAAATACAGGAGGTCCACGGCGGCGGCTCTCTTTACGCGAGGCCGGGCTCGGTGACCACTGGCCACTGAGGGGCGCAGGGCAAGGGCGCCCCCGCGCGAAGGGCGGCCTCCGGCGAAGGGACGGCGTCCGGTCCGTGGAAAGGCGCCCTCCGGCGTGACGATGCCTTCACGGCGATGGCCCCGTTCGGCCGCCCACAGACACCCGCGGTTCCGCCGCGTGGCGAAATGTCACAGCGCGCGGGCGCGCCCTGCGCGCTGCGCGATGCGCGATGCGGAAGAGCGCCAGAGGGCCGCAGGCCCCGCGCATCCGTGATATCTCACCGATGGAACCCGGCCGGGCGACGTGCCCGCGAGCGACGCCTCACGGCGCGCGGTCCCCTGGCCGATTCTCGCGATGTGCCCTGATACGAACTGCGAGGTCCCATCATGAAGCACACGATTGAGCACGACCTGAACGACAGCGAGGCAAAGCTGGCGACCGAACGAGCGATCGCGCAGTACCGAGAGCGGTACGCCGAGTACGAGCCTTTCCTCGTGTGGCGCGACCCGCGGCGCGCCGAGCTCGGCTTCTCGGTGAAGGGCGTCAAGCTGAAAGGCAGCATGGAGCTCCGCCCCGGCGCCGTGGACGTGGATCTCGACGTGCCTCTCCTGATGCGCCCCTTCAAGGGGATAGCGATCGCCGCCATCGACAAGGAGGTTCGTCACTTCATCGCAGAGGCGCACCGCGAACGGGCCCAGGGAGGCGGCAAAGCCACCTGAGCGAGCGGGCTGTTCCACTATGGACATGAGCGCCAGCCGGCGCTATGTTGCTCCAACAGTATCTACTTCGCCGGCCGAAGTACGCCCCGCGACACGACTCACTCCAGTGCTCGGCCGGCAGGGGGCTGTCTCCTCGCTGCTCACCTGCCGGTCTCGCCGTCGCACTCACGGAGCGAGCGCCTTCACGGCCGTCAGCTTGTGCGAGGCCAGCACGGAGTGGATCGCGGTGATGAGGCCGCCCGCGTCGATCTCGCAGCGCATGACGAACCGCGGCGCCAGCTTCTCCACGGTGGTCGTGCGCTCGATGACGACCGCCGGGAGGCCGTTGATGAGGCGCAGCTCGTGGCGGAGCGCTCCGGGGTCGTCGATCCTCAGCAGGCCGACGTAGAAGCGCGCGACCCGGTTCGGACCGACGACGATCCGGCGCGCCGCCTTGAACTGACCGTTCGCGTCGTTGATGACCCGGACGCCCTCGCTCAGGAGCGCCTCGATGGCGGCGACGTCCTGCGTCGCCAGGGTCTGCAGGAAGCGCACGAGCGCCGCGCCCGACCGCTCGACGAGCTCGGGTGAGGGGCGGCAGCGCTCGCGATCGTACGGCTCTAAGGCGCGGCGGGCGCGGTGGTGGGTCGTCTTCACGCTGGCCTCCGACAGGTCGAGCGCGGCGGCGGTCTCCTGCACCGAGTAGTCGAAGACGTCGCGGAGCAGGAGCACCGCGCGCTGCTGCGGGGTCAGCGCCTCGAGCGCGATGAGGAAGGCGAAGGACGCGCTCTCGAGGAGGTCGTAGCGGCCCTCGGTGCCCTCCCTGCCCGGGATCTCGAACGACGGGGGCTCGGGCTCCGCCTCGATCGGGGAGGGGAGCCACGGTCCGTCGTAGGCGAGGCGCTTGCGGCGCCGGAGGGCGTCGCGGCCGAGGTTCAGCGCGACGCGCGCGAGCCAGGGGCGGACGGGCTCCTCGGTGCGCGCGGGCGGGCGCTCCAGCGCGCGGACGAACGTCTCCTGCACGATGTCGTCCGCGTCCGCGGCGCTGCCGGTGAGCCGGTAGGAGATGGCCCAGAGGAAGCGCTCGTGCTCGCGGTAGCTCGCGGCGACGAAGCCGGGGGCGGCGAGCCCGGCGCTCGCGGCAGGAGAGGCCGTGGAGCTGCTCATGGAGCGTCGGGTAACCCCGTCACGCCGCGCGGTCGAGGGCGCGGCGCGAGAGGATGTCCCGCGCGGCGTCCCGCGCGCTGGCGAGGCTCGCATCGGCGAGCATGCCCGTCGGCCCGACCCAGTCGCCCGCGAGGAAGAGCCCGTCGAGATCCGGGACGCGGGCGCCAGGGCGCCCTGCGGGGCCGCCGCCCTCCGCCGTGACCACGGCGTTGGAGACGATGAGCGAGGGCAGGAAGCGGCGCTCGACGATCGCGCCGCGGTAGCCGGGCTGCGCGCGGTCGAGCAGATCCTCGAGCTCGCGCTCGGGGTCGCGGCCGGCGAGCTCGGGGCTGTACTGGGCGGTGTGGATCACGGCGCCGCCCGCGGGGGCGAGGCGCGCGGCGTCGGTGTGGACCGACAGGTAGAGCGGGCGGTCGATGCCGAGCACGAAGCCCGGGCGCTGGCGAGGGAGCCTCGACAGGGCGACGTCGAGGCACGCGGCGCGGACCGGGACGGCGCGCTCCGCGTACGCGGCGAGCGCCGCGCTCGCGGGCACGAGCGCGGCCGCGGCGCGCGGGCTCGCGGCGACGAGCACGGCGCCGGCGCCGAGGCGGTCGCCGTTCGCGAGCTCCACGGCGGAGACGGCGCCGCCCTCGGCCGCGATCTGCGCCGCGCGCGCGCCGGTGAGGATCTCCACGCCGGCCGCCACGGCGGCGTCGCGCAGGCCGTCGACGAGGGTCCTCCAGCCGCCGTCGAGGTAGAGCACGCCGTGGCTCAGGGCGAGCTGCACCTGCGCGAGCGCCGCGCCGGCGCTCTGGCGATCGTCGTCGGCGCAGTAGGTCGACAGCCGGACGAGCGCGCCGACGAAGCGGCGCACCTCGGGCGTCCGGAAGGCGTCGCGCAGCCAGGCCGAGACCGGGACCGCCGCGAGCGGCGCGGGGTTCGCCGCGGCGAGGCCGCCAAGGACGCGCCCCATCTCGACCTTCGCGGCGAGGGGGAAGAGGCCCGTCGTGAGGAGCGACAGGGCGCCGGACGGCAAGGTGTGGAGGGCGCCGCGGTCGAGCGCGAGCGCGCCCGACGGGGACGGCGCCGCGCCGGTGAACCGGACGCCGAGCTCGCGGAGCACCTCGTGCGCCGCGCCCCCGCGGTAGAGCGCGTGAGCGCCGAGGTTCAGCGAGAAGCCGTGGCTCTCCTGCGTGGAGGCGCGGCCGCCCGGCGCGTGCGCCTTCTCGACGAGGGCGACCGACCGACCCGCCCGGCCCAGGTACGCCGCCGCGGCCAGGCCCGCGAGCCCGCCGCCGATCACCACCACGTCTTTTGTAGTACGCATCACATAACCCCTTTCCTGGCGGTATCACGATCGGGGGCCCGGAAAGGTTACGCGCGCCCTGTCGAATCTTCGGAGCGCGCCCGGAGGGCTGGACGGGGAGGGGAAAGCGGCGTGCCGGCGCTCAGGTGGCGCGGACGAGCGGCGTGTCGACGAGGTGCTCGGACAGGAACCACACCTGCATCTCGTTCGTGCGGAGGACGTCGCTCATGAGCAGGTCGGCGGTGCCATCGTCGCGGTTCTCGGTGGTGAGCTTCACCGCCTCGCGCGTCTCCGCGAGGATGAGCTCGTGCGCGTCGAGCAGGCGCGAGAGCTGGGCGGGCACCTGCTCGCGGCCGCGGGGCGCCCGCTCGATCCTCGTCGTCTCGGCGACGTCGTGCGCCATGGCGATCGAGACGCCGCCCAGCATCTGGACGCGCTCGGCGAGCATGTCGATCAGCGCGGCTTGCTCCTTGAAGTGCTTGTCGAAGAGCAGGTGGAGCTGGAAGAAGGTCGCCCCGGACACCTGCCAGTGGTGCTTCTTGTACATGTCGCGCAGGACGAGCGTGTCCGACAGGATCTGATTCAGCGCCCGGATGCTCTCCGCGCGCGACTTCGCGGCGAGCGCCAGCGGATAGTCCACGACCGTCCCGAAAGGCTGGATCTCCTCGCTTCGCTGGCGGAGGAGGGGCTGGGCCTCCAGCGCCTGCGCTCCGCCTTCCTTGCCACCACGCCTCTGTTTCCTCTGTTGCTTCCTCTGTACTGCCATGGTCCCCTCCCCGTCGATCGGTTCACTACGTATCTAGAGCCCGAGCCCGCTCCGTCCATGGCTGCACGTCCGCTGTCGTGTCCACGTGGGCCGGCGCGGCGCTCCGCTGGAAGGCGCGCCCGCGCGGCATCGCGCCACCGCGCGGCTCGCATCCGGCTGGGATTTCGTGCAAAGTCCAGCGCAGCATGAAACGGCTCCTGCTCACCAGCGCGCTGCCCTACGCCAACGGGCACATCCACATCGGCCACCTCGTCGAGTACACCCAGACCGACATCTTTGCCCGTTATTGGCGGATGACCGGGCGGAGGTGCATTTACCTGTGCGCCGACGACACCCACGGCACGGCCATCATGATCCGCGCTCGGCAAGAGGGGCGGAGCGAGGCCGACGTCATCGCGGACATGAGCGCGGCGCACCAGCGCGATTTCGCGGCGTTCCAGATCCGGTTCGACCACTACGGCAGCACGAACTCCCCGGCGAACCGCGCGCTGTGCGAGGAGATCTGGGCGTCGCTGCGCGAGCGCGGCATGGTGACCACGAAGGAGGTCACGCAGCTCTTCGATCCGCAGGAGGGCATGTTCCTGGCGGATCGCTTCGTCAAGGGCACCTGCCCGAAGTGCGCGGCGCCGGACCAGTACGGCGATAGCTGCGATCGGTGCGGCTCGACCTACGCCGCGACCGATCTTGTCGAGCCGAGGAGCGCGCTCACGGGCGCGCGGCCCGAGGTGCGGAGCGCGCAGCACCTCATGGTGGCCATCGAGCCGGAGCGGCCGTTCCTGTCGACCTGGACGCAGGGCGAGGGGCGGATGCCGAAGGAGATCGCGAACTACCTGGCGGGGCATTTCCTGTCGGAGCCGCTCCGCGACTGGGACGTATCGCGCCCCGCGCCGTACTTCGGGTTCGAGATCCCCGACGCGCCAGGGAACTACTGGTATGTCTGGTTCGACGCGCCGATAGGGTACATGGCTGCGAGCAAGGAGTGGTGCGTCCGGGAAGGCGAGGCGTTCGACGACTGGTGGCGATCCGAGGAGACGGAGATCGTCCACGTCATCGGGAAGGACATCGTGTATTTCCACACGCTCTTCTGGCCGGCGATGCTGAAGAGCGCGAGGTTCTCGCTGCCGTCGCGCGTGCAGGTGCACGGGTTTCTCACCGTGAACGGAGAGAAGATGTCGAAGAGCAAGGGCACCTTCGTGCTGGCCTCGACGTACCTGAAGCACCTCGACCCGGCGTACCTCCGTTATTACTACGCGAGCAAGCTGAGCTCGAAGGTCGATGACATCGATCTGAACCTGGAAGAGCTCGTGAACAAGGTGAACGCCGAGCTCGTGAACAAGGTCGTGAACCTGGCGAGCCGGTCGTCGCGCTTCGTGGCGCAGACGGGGCTGTCGGCGGTTTACCCCGAGGACGGGGGGCTGTTCGCGGCGGCGGCGGCGGAGGGCGACGCGATCGGGGCGGCGTACGCGGCGTTCGACTATGCGCGGGCGACGAGGAGCATCGTGGCGCTGGCGGACCGGGCGAACGAGTATGTCGACCGGATGCAGCCGTGGGCGCTGGCGAAGCAGCCGGAGAAGAAGGCGGAGCTGCAGGCCGTCTGCACCGTGGCGCTCAACCTGTTCCGGCAGATCGTGCTCTACCTGGCGCCGGTGCTCCCGAAGCTGGCCGACGACGTTGCACGGCTGCTCGGGTGCCCCATGGACCGGTGGGAGCTCGCGAAGACGCCGCTTGTGGGCACGCCTGTGGCCGCGTATGAGCACCTCATGAAGCGGGTCGAGCCGGGTGCAGTCGAGAAGATGATCGCGGAGGGCCGCCCCGCCGAGGAGGCGGCGGCGCCGGGCGGCGCGGCCGGGGCGAACGCGGAGGCGGGCCAGGCGGCGGCTGGGGGCGCGGCCGCGGAGGACGACGGCGCGGCGCTCGCCAAGGAGCCGCTCGCGCCGGAGTGTACGATCGACGATTTCACCAAGGTCGACCTGCGCGTCGCGCGCATCGTCGCGGCGGAGCACGTGCCCGAGGCGAAGAAGCTGCTCAAGCTGACCGTCTCGCTCGGCGGGGAGGCGCGGAGGACGGTGTTCGCCGGGATCAAGGCGTATTACAAGCCGGAAGACCTCGTCGGGCGGCTCGTCATCGTGTGCGCCAACCTGGCGCCGCGGAAGATGAAGTTCGGCCTCAGCGAGGGCATGGTGCTCGCGGCGGGGGACGAGACGGTGCATCTCCTGTCGCCGGACTCGGGGGCGAAGCCGGGGATGCGGGTGCACTGAGGCGGCTGCCGGCTGCGCGGGCTCGATGGGCCCGCGCAGCCGCGCGCCACGTCCTCTCCTGTCCGCGTAGCGGACTACTTGGTGAGGATCGGGGGGACGGTTGGCCGCGGGAACGGGAGGACGATCAGGCCCTGCTTCTTGATCTCCACGTTGGTGAGCTCGCCGAACGCGCCCCGCGCGGTGACAGTGATGTTGGTCCTCGTGCCGTCGGCCCAGAAGAGCTCGCGGGCCTCGCCATCGAAGGTCAGCTGGCCGAGCTTGCGCACCTGCTTGTGGACGATGCTGCAGCTCTCGGCGCCGGAGGGCGGGTACTGGGCGGCCAGCGTCGGGTCCTCGACGATGTGCCAGACGACCACGCTCGAACCGAGCGGCGAGTCGTAGACGTCACCGGCGCCCCAGCGGTTCTCGAGCAGGAAGTACTCCTTGTCGCCGCGCGCGGCGTCCCAGAGCAGCGTGACCTCCTTGCGGGTCTCGATCGAGGCCAGCGGGACGGTCTGGGTGGTCCACGAGCCGATCTCGACGAGGTCCGGGGTCACGAGGGCGCTCTTCAGCTTCTCGAACGGGCCCATGTGGGTGGCCTGCCAGTGCCAGTACATGGCGTCGAAGTACTTTGACGCCGTGCTCGACGAGTCGCAGCCGTACATGTCCTGCGCGTCCAGGATGCGGTGGGTGAGCTCGTGGGCGAGCAGGCCCACGCCGTTGCGACGATCCGAGTCGAACGGCGATAGATAGACGTCGAGGAGGTCGAAGTTCAGCGGCGTCGAGTTGCCGTCGACCGCGACGTCGACGCTGCGGTTGGTGCCGTAGGCCGAGTTCTGCGGGCGCACAACGATGAGGACGAGCTCGTCGCGGGTGATCTTGCCGTCGCCGTTGGTGTCGTAGTTGTGGAAGTTGATGCTCGGGTCGGCGGCGCGGATGGCGTCGCGCCAGGCCTCGGCGTGCCCGCCGGGCGTGTCCCAGTACCAGTTGCCCTGGTGCGCGGCCGGCGCCTGGGCGAACGGGCCGCAGTTCACGTACTGGAAGCTGTCGAAGGCGAGCTTGCCGTCGGTGTTGTCGGCCAGCCAGCCCTTCATGCTCATGCCGCCGTCGCCGCCCTCGTGGTAGTTGAGGATCTGCGAGAGCGAGGGCGCGGCGTGATCCGGGCGGACCGGGTCGATGCACAGCACCAGGGCCTTGTGGGTGCGCACGCGCGGCGAGTGGCCGTAGCCCTGGCCGATGCCCATGAACGCCTGGGCGAAATCGGAGCCCGAGCGCCGCTTGGCGGTCACGCGGAGGGAGCGGTCACGGATGTTGGCGGTGGTGCCGGTGTCGCTGCGCGCCTGCAGGGTCACGGTGTGGTTGCCCGGGCGCAGGTTCTTGAGCACGAAGGTGTGCGAGTTGACGCGCATGAGCGGCTCGCCCTGGATGAGGGTGACGTCGCCGGGCTGCGCAGGCACGCCGTCGACCAGGGCGCGCAGGAACAGGCGGCCGCTCGAGGAGTAGACCTCGCCGGAGAAGGTGATCGCCGCGCTCTCGGCGGGAGCCTGGGTGTTGAGGTTGACCGAGAGGTCGGGGATGTTGGTCCAGGTCAGGCCGGAGAAGGGCACCGGCGGGCCCTGCATGGTGGCCGCAGCGGTCGAGCCGCCCGGGGCCGAGGCCGGCGCGGCGGAGACGGCCATGGTGCGGTCGCCAAGGCGGATGTCGCCGCCGGCGGTGTCGCCGGACCACTGGATCTGCACTGTGTGGTTGCCGGCGGGCACGTTGGGCGCGACGAAGGTCATGCTGCGCGTCCCGCCGCGGTTCGACATGTTGGCGTGGAGCAGCGTCACGTTGCCCACGTCCACGCCGTCGACGAGCGCGCGCACGAACATGCGGCCGCTGTTCGAGGCGGCCTCGGCCGAGAAGGTGACGATCAGGTCCTGCTGGGCGCTCGTGGTCAGCTGGGTTGTGAGGCCCGGGACGTTCTCCCAGGCGGTGGTGGTCTTGATGAGGTCCGGGCCGCTGGGCGCGGCGGCCACGGCGAGCCGGCCGTCGCCGCTGAAGGGCGCGGCCGAGTTGACCACGAGCGAGCGATCGCGCATCTGGGCGTCGCCGCCGCTCACCACGTACCACTGGATCTCGACGATGTGCTGACCGGCCGAGACGCCCGATTTCACGAAGGTGAAGGAGCGCGTGCCGTCGAAGTTCTCGCTGCCCATCTTGATCTTCACGTCGCTCGGCGAGACCGGCGCGCCGTCGACGAGCGCACGCAGCCACACCGTGTTCGTGGCGTAGATCTCGGCGCTGAAGCTGATCTCCAGGTTGTCGCCCGCGTGCGAGTAGACAGCGCTGGACAGGCCGGGGGCCGAGGTCCATGCGCTCTTGGTCGCGATCGCGAAGGGCGCGCCCTCGGCGGGCGAGAGCACGGACAGGTTGCCGACGGGGTTCTGCTGGTAGAGCGAGAGCGCGGCTGCCTCGCTCGCGATGTCCTCCTCGTCTGACACCGCATGCGAGACGTCCCCGTCGCCGACGCAGCCGAGCTGGACGGTCGAGGCCGTGAGCGCCATGAGCGCAACGTGCTTGAGACGCATCCGCGGGGCCAGGAAATCTGAGCCGGCGTCGCGCTTGTCCTGACGCTTGAGATGCTGAAAGAATGCCATGATGACACCTCCGGAAAAAGCCAATGGGCCCTTGTCCTCGAATCGGAGCCGGCATGACGGCCCATGTCCCCATCGCAGAACACCTGTCGATCGGGCTGTCCGTCAGCGCGTGTCCTCCTCGTCATTGTCATTGCACACGAGGTGCCAAGCAGATGTGCTGTGGGGCTGGGCTCACGGCCGGGCCGGCGTGCGTACTACGCCGCCCGAGCCAGGCACGCTGGCCCTCGCCGAGCGCGTGCTTCGGCGCGGGATCGTCGTCGCCCGCGGGCGTCCTCCACGCCCGCGCCGACATGGCGCGACCTGGCCAAGGCTGGAGGAGCATGGGACGGCGCGCGGTGACCATGGGACGGCGCGCGGGCGCGCACGTGGGCCGCCCGGAAGCGGCTGACGCCCGCGCGCTCGCGCGATCACGCGACCGCGCGCTCGCCGGCCAACGCCGTCGGACGACACGCGCACGCGGACCGCAACGACCCGCTCGACAGCCCAGCATGTTTACGTTCAGAGCCGACGCAGGCGAGTCCTGGCCAGGTGGTGTGAGGAGACGACGCCGAGAGGCGATGTTTCGAGGACAGGTCGATACCAAGGCCGGCGAGCAGCCCCTTGACAGCCGTCCAGAACTCGAATCACGTAAGCAGCATGACCCCGCATCATGGCGATCGAGCATCTGGCGATCGGGTCAATCTCGGCGGCGAGCGCCAGCACCATCCTCAGCTTCTCGCCCGCGACGAGGTGCTCCACGAGATCGACGCGCTCTTCCGGAAGGGCGCGACCACGGTCCTCGTCACGGGGGCGCCTGGCGTCGGCAAGAGCGCGATCCTGGCCAGCTATCTTCAGCGGGTCACCGCGACCAGCCAGGTCGAGCGCGTGCGCGGCGTGATCGCCGGCGCGAGCCGGCACCTCGCGCGCTGGGCCGAGCAGGTCGAACGCAACGTGCGAGCGCGCCCGGGGAGCGCGCGCTGGGCGGTCGCCTCCCATTTCCTGAGGACCACCGCGTTCGATCGGCCCGAGATCGTCGCGAGCTCGCTCGCAACGCAGCTCGAGGACCGCTTCATCGACATGCGCGACCGGAATGCGCACCCCGAGCGCCGCCTCATCGACCTCGTCGAGCGGATATCGAGGCGTGTCCTGGAGCCGGAGTCCATGAGCCTCCTCCTCGTCATGGATGACCTCGACGAGGCGGAAGACGAGAGGGGTCACTCCGCGCTCGCCCGCCTGCTCCCCGCCCAGCTCCCGCCGCGCGTCCTCCTGCTCGCTTCCTCGCGCCCTACCACGGATCTCAGCTGGTTCATGCGTTACGCCCCGGCGCACGTCGACCTCGACGCCCCGCGGTGGTTCCCCTCGAATCACGCGGCGTGCCGGGCCTTCTGGGACGGCGTCGTCCGGGAGCTCGGCCTCCCGGCCTACGTCGCCGATGAGGCCGTGCAGCGCGCCCAGGGCAACATGCTCTACTCCGTCGAGCTCGCCGAGTGGCTGCGGCGGTTGCCCCCCGAGGGCCGCCTCGGCAGTCCGCTCCCCCGCACGCTGCGTGACGTCTTCATCAAGCTATGGGGCCGCGTGAACCACCTGCCTGCCGAGTCGGAGGTGCTGGTCAAGCGCAGCCTGGCCGTCCTCTGCGCCTCCCCCTCACCGCTCCCTCTTTCGACCATCGCCGCGCATACCGGCTGGAGCAGCCATCTTCACGCGACCACCTTTCTGCGGGTCACGCGCCCCTTTCTCCAGCGCTTCACGACCCCGGGCGCCGAGGACACGTTCCGCCCCTTCCACGATGAGCTCCGGAGGCTGATCACGGAGCAGCTCACCGCCGAAGCTGTGACAGCCAGCGCAGCTCCATACCCTGCTGGTGTGGCGCCGGCTGCCTCATCGCCGTTGTCTTCGGCGCCGCCCCCACCCCCGCCGCTGTCGGCGCGGGCCGCGCACAACCAGGGCATCCTGTGGATGCGCGCGGTAGAGCCGATCCAGCAGCCGGCGCTCGGCCAGGGGTCGACGGCGAGGGCACAGCGGGCTCCCGACCGCCGTGATGAGGCAGCGCGCATCGCGGATACCGAGGCGGAACGCGCCATCGCCGCCGCGGAGGCGCAAGTGCTCGGTCCAGTGGCCGCTCGTTATGCGTTCCTCGTCGGCGTGGGCCGCTACGATGACCGCAGCCTCGGCAATCTGCGTTTTTGTGTGAACGACGTCATCGCGCTCGGGAACGCGCTCAGGAACGAGCTGGGTTACGCCGTCGTGAAGTCGATGCACGACGACGTCGAAGAAGAGCGCATGTTGCCCCTGCGCAACCGCGTCTTGCAGGAGCTGAGCCTCTTCGCCAGTGGGCTGAGCCCCAATGACCTGCTCCTTGTGCACTTCTCCTGTCATGGCACCCTCCACGACGGCAAACCGCATCTCCTCTTTCGCGACACCGGCAATCAGGTGCTCTCCGAGACGTCCCTCTCGGTCGACAGGATCAAGAAGATCCTCCTCGAGTCACCCGCCCGCCGCAAGATCCTCGTCCTCGATGCTTGCCACGCTGGGGTCGATCTCGGCCGGGCGCCCGGCGCTTCCTCGCTCGACCCTGGGTTCGTCCACGAGGCCTTCGAGCTCGCCGAGGGCATCGCCGTCCTCTCGGGCAGCACTTCCCAGCAGATCGCGATGGAGCGTCCGGAAGCCAAGCTCGGTGTGTTCACGTCGTTCGTGCTCGAGGGGCTTCGTGGCGCCGCCGATAGCACGGGTCGCAAGCGGTTCGTCACCGTGGACGATCTGAATCACTACGTCACGTACAGCGTCCAGCAATGGAGCCGCGAGCAGTCGCTCTCCCTGCAGACCCCCACGGCGAGGATCGAGGGGACCGGGAGCATGATCCTCGTCGATTTTCGCCACCGGAGCGCCTGAGGGCTCGACGCCCACGGCGCCTCGGCTCACCGGGGGCCGGCCGGCGCGCCCGCCGCGCAGGTCACGCGCGGTGACGTGCCGCGCGAGAACGTCGATCGCAGCGCCTTTATCGCCCGACCTGCGTGGTGACGGCTTTTGGCTTTGTGATGAGGGGATCTGCTGGGCCCGAGGGGTTGATCTGGGAAGCCTTCATGCCATTGGCGTCGGTAAACGTGCCGAACTCGGCGGGCCTGGCGTCCTTGTGACCCGCCTGTCCAGGCGCCGGATCGCGACCGGCGAGCGCCGCGGCGATCTCTTTGCGGCGGAGGGGTGTCGGTGAGCTGAACGCGAGGATCTTCCCCTGGGCGGGGGTGACGAGCCACCCCGTGGCTGGAATGCGCGTGGCCTCGCCGGCCTTGGCGTGGATGGCTTCGCCATCCAGCGGGTACGTCGTGATGGTCCGAGTGATCTCGGCGACCTGCACCAGGTACACGTAGGCGTCTTGCTCGACCGTCCCCTCGAAGGCGATCTTCGTGTTCGCGGGAGCCAGGAACTTCTCGGTCGCGGCGGCGGAGAGGTTCTTCGTCGTGTCGCCGACGAGCACCGAGAGCGCCCACCGCAGGCGGTGGAGCTCGTCGCTCGACGTGGAGGGGGCGCTCTTCCTGGCTTTTTTGCTGGCTGACTTCGCAGGAGCCGTCGTGGACTGTGTTGCCCGCTTGGGTCTCGCAGCGGTGTTCCGGATCGGCATGATCATGTTCTCCTGGAGGCGTGTTGTCTGGATGATTGAAGCGCACGAGGACCGATAAGCTGCGCGAGCGAAAGCGCCGGGCGGTGAAGCGCCCTCTCCGTTCGTTCCTGGTCATGCGGCCGCTGCCGCGCCCTGCTCGCCGCCCTCCGTCGGCGAGGGGGCTCACCGCGAGGCGCACCGGAACCCGAGCCCGGAGCGACCCTCGATGCGCTTCGAGCGGCCGCGCGTCACACCTCGAGACATCACATCCAGCGCCGGCCATGAACCGCCGCGGCGTATGCGCTGGTCCTCCTCGCGCGACACGCCAGGGCCTTCCGTCACGGGATCGATGCAATCGCCGCATGAGCCGTAGTGAGGAAGCAAGAACTGATCCTGCACCCATTCCGCTGCATTGCCGCCGAGGTCCCAGACCCCCTCCGGCGTCCTGTCCTGCAGGGACGTGCCCACGTCGTGCTCGCCCTTCGGAGACCTCTCGCAGAGGCCCTTCTCGTACACGCCAAAGGCGACCCCATCGCAGCGGGGTGGATCCGAGCCCCATGGAAACCGGCGCGCTGTCGCGCCACGCGCGGCGAACTCCCACTCGGCCTCGGTGGGGAGGCGTTTCCCGCGGGCTTTGCAGTAGAGCGAGGCGGCGTCCCAGGTGACCTGGATGACCGGCTTATTCTCGTGGCCCGGCCGGGGCACGAAGCGCCTCTCCGGGCGCAGGAGGATCCCCGAATGCTCGGGGAAGAGATCGACCAGCAGATAGCCGCGCGCGCGCTCGTGTACATAGCGCTGGATGCGGTGCTCGGGATCCTCCTTGATGTCGAGCGCCGGCGAGGTGACATCGAGCCACGCGGCGAACTCCGCGTTCGTGGTCTCGTAAGCATCGATGTAGAAGGGGGAGACGGTCACCTCTCGCACGGGCTGCTCGCGCTCGAGCAGGTCCCGGCGGCACTCGGGCCCGAGGCGCTGGCACTCGGCGTCGATCTCGGCGAGCGTGCTCCCCATCCGGAACTGGCCTCCCTGGAGCCGCACCATGTTGGACAGCGTCACGGGCGCTCTCTCCGGGGGCGCGGGCCTCGCTGGTGCGCTCGCCACGAGCGCAGCCTTCAGGGGGAGCCTTCTGGTCAGCGCAGCCTGCGCGGGGCCGCCGCCGACGCCGTTGCTGCACGCGCGAACGAGGCCATAGGACGCGGTCACGAGCAGCGCAGGGATCGCGAGCAGGCCGACCAGGCCCCGCCCCCGCGGCCGCGCGGACGGCGGGGTGACCTCTTGCGTCTCGGTGCGCTCGACGCGCAGCTCCATCCGCTCCGGTGTGTTGTCGGCCCCGGGGCCGGGTGACGGCGCGGCCTCGGACCGAGCCACCTCCGCCGCCTCGGCGACCTTCGTTCCGCCTGGTCGTGATCCCCTCTCGTGCGGGATCGTCTCCCGGACGACTGGCTTCTTCACGGTCGTCCTGCCGGCGTACCCCGCCTCCGGTGTCGCTGCTGGCGTCGACTCCGCTGCGGATCCCACGACCGCCACCGGCGTGACCGCGGGCGTCGCTGCGATGTCGCGGCGCATGGCCTCGGCGATCTGGGCGATATCCGGGCGCCGCGACGGCTCCTTCGCCAGCATGCGCCGGATCAAGCTCGAGATCTCCTGGGGCACCTCCGGGGCGACCTCGCTCAGAGGACGCGGATCCTGGAAGAGGTGCATGCGCAGGACCTCGACGGGCTCACCCGTGAACGGCGGCTCCCCGGCGAGCAGCTCGTGGAGGACGACGCCCAGGGAGTAGACATCGGATCGGCTGTCCACCGGCGATTGGCCGACACACTGCTCGGGCGACATGTACATCGCCGTTCCGAGCACCGAGCCCGGCGCGGTGAGATCGGCCTTGTCCTCGGTGAACCGGGCGATGCCGAAATCCAGCAGCTTCAGGCGCTCCCCGCCGGACGCCTCGTCGTCGGCGACGAGCATCATGTTCGAGGGCTTCAGGTCGCGGTGGACAATCCCGTTCTTGTGGACCGCCGAAAGCGCCGACGCCGCTTGACGGCCGATACGAAGCACCTCCGGGAGGGCGAGCCTCTTGCATCGCATCAGGCGACTCCGGAGCAGCTCACCTCGGAGATACTCCATGAGGATGTACGGCTCGCCCTGGGGCGTCTCACCGAAATCGAAGATCTTCACCAGCCCCGGATGATCGACCAGGCTCAGCGCGCGCGCCTCATTGGTGAACCGACGAAGCTGGCTCGCGTCCCGGGCGAGCTGGCTGGAGAGCACCTTGACCGCCGCGAGCTGTCCAACGCTCCGATGGACCGCGCGGTAGACAACCCCCATCCCCCCACGGCCGATCTCCTCGGTGATGAGGTACTGGCCGATGCTCGATCTGAGGAGTGAATCCACGCTGCGCCTCGGTTCAGACTCGGCGGCCTCGAACGGCTCGGGTGAATCCTATAACGGTGAACGATGGGGGAAAACGACCTATCGATGCCCCGGCCCGCGCGAAGCAGCGGGGCCAATGCGATATGCCGCCCACGCTGTAATTTGCTTCGCGCTCGGGGAGCGCGCGCGGTGAGCGGCCACGTCAGCGGCGGAAGCGCTGCACATCGAGGTCGTGATGGGCAATCCATCGATAGATCTGCTTGCGCGACCGGCGCGTCGCCCGCGCGATGTCCGCCACCACGCCGCGGTGCGCCCGGAGCAGCTCCTCGAGCTGGGCTCGATCGGGCGGAGGCTCCCGCTCGTCGGCTGCGTTCGATGGATCTTCTTCGCTGGAGGGCGCGGGGGCCGACGAAGGGTGCGCGTCGGAGGTGGTCGTCGGTGGAGCTGCGGGCGCTGCGCCGGACGGAGGCCCGAGCCGGTCGGCCACGAGCTCGAGATCCAGCACGCCGGCCTCGCCGCCGCGAATGCGGAGCTGCGCGGCGAGGGCGAACACCTCGCGAACGTTGAAGGGCCACGGATGCAGGAGCAGCGCCTCCGCGAGCGCGGAGCTGATGCGCGGGCGGGGCCGGCCCAGCGCGTGATCGAGCAGGGGCAGCACGTCCTCGCGCCGCTCGCGGAGCGGCGCGATCCCGAGCGGGAACTCCGAGAGCCTCGCGAAGAGATCGCCGCGAAAGCGGTGCGCCGCGATATCCGCCGTGAGGTCGCGGTTCGTCGCGGCGACGATGCGGACGTCGCAGGCGACCGGGGCTGTCGCCCCGACGGGGAGCACCATGCGATCCTGCAGCACGCGAAGGAGCTTGGGCTGCACGCCTTGCGGGAGATCGCCGACCTCATCCAGGAAGAGGGTGCCCCCGTCGGCGGCGCGGAACAGCCCGGGGCGGGCCACAGCCCCGCTGAACGCGTTGGCCAGGTGACCGAACAGCTGGCTCTCGGCGAGGCTCTCGGGGATGGCGCTGCAGTTCACGGCCACGAACGGCCCTCGCCGCTTGCTGGCGTCGTGCACGGCGCGCGCCACCACCTCCTTGCCGCAGCCGCTCTCGGCGAGGAGCAGCACCGTGACCTCGGTGGGGCCGACGCGGTGGATAGCGGCGCGCAGCGCGCACATCGATGGAGCGTCGCCGAGGAGCGATGGCACCGGCGCGTCGGCCTGGGGCTCCGGTTCGGCGCGGACCACCAGGTACGAGTCGCCAATCGAGAGCACGTCGCCGTCGTCCAGCAACGCTTCGTCGATGCGCCGTCCGTTCACGTGCGTGCCGTTGCGGCTCTTTTCATCGACGACCCGCAGCCGGCCGAGCGCGTCTGTGTGGAGCGTCGCGTGGAGCCGCGATGCGCGAGCGTCGCGGGGCAGGGCGATGCCGCTCCGCACCTCGCGCCCCATGGGCGTCGCCCCTCGCGACGGCGTGAAAACGACCGGCGGGTTCAGGAGGTCGTCGCCGGAGTAAACGAGGCGCAGACGGAACACCCGCAGCAGGCCGCGCAGGATCACAGGCGCCTTCTCCTCGGTCGTCGCCGCGGGCGGGACCTCGCCTGGCCTGCTGGTGGGTACATCCTTGGGCATTCACTAGACAAATAGCGCATCGAGGCGCTCTCCTGGGGACCGCGAGCGGCTCTCCCGGAGGCCATGCGTCCCGTGGCGACGCCTCCAGCGATTGCAGTGAGAGTGAACTGGCGGTCGGCCATCGCGGCCATCGCTCCGCCGGGTGTGCACGGGTCGTGGGACCGCCCGCGGGCTGTCCAGGCGGAGGGCGGCAGGGCTCGATGGGCGTCGCCGGGGTCGCGGTGGGCGTCCACATCGGGTGCGCGACGACCTATCATCCTGCAACCGCGAAAGTATTCCAGGGAGCTCGATGAGCAGACGCACGTGGGCCGATGGGTTCGACGACTCGACTGGCGGTCAGGAGCTCGCCGTGAGACGAGATGCGCTCCAATCCTTGCGCGGCCCGGAGGGAGGCTATGCCCGATCGCACCGCGGCCTTGCTTCGTTCTGGCGGACCATTGCGGAAGAGATCCGCGCTCGGCCGACTTCGCCCGACATCCTTCCGTTGCTGACACAGCTTGACGACTGGCTTGTCGGCGGGCCGCCCTGCGGGATGGTGGTGAGCGCCAACCCCGCGGCGCGCACGGCCCTCCTGGCGCGGTGGGCCTTGTCGATCGTGGAGCGCAAGTCGGCCGAGGTGATCTTCGTACCGGTAAGCCCGTGCCTGGGAACAGCGGTCGAACGCGACGTGCTGAAGCTGCTGTTTGGCTTGTTTCGGAGCTCAGAGACAGCAGTATTCAGTCGACCGCGGAGCCCCGAGGAGCTGATGCTGTCGATCCGAATGGCGCTACGAGGCGTCGATTCGGTCTCCTCGGTTCCAGACGAGGAATGTCCCCAGTTGCTCGTGATCGTGGACGGGATCGAGAGGGCGGCGGATGGATGGCCTCATCGACGAATGCCTTTCCTGGGCGAGGCCTGCGATGGGGCACACATCCTTGTGTCCACCAGTCCGGAGGATTCTTCCGCACGCGGCCTGGGGTTGCATGAGCGCCTCGCTTGGTCTCCGGAGAAGACGAGTGTTTTCCTGATTGCGAGCGAGAGCGAATCTCCGGAAGGAACGGTGCAAGCGCAGCGAACCGTCGAGAGCGCGGGCGACGTGGCCCCCTCGTTGATTGGCTTCTTCGATGCACTCGGGACGGTGCTCGCACCGGTATCGAACGATGATCTCGTCTCGGCACTGGGTTTGGACGCAACCGAGGTTGAGGCCTTCAAGGACGGACCGCACGCTGCTCAGCGGCTCGTCCTGCTGAGCGACGACGGCAAATTCTCCTTCCGCGACGACGCGACTCGTGCAGGTTGGACGATGGAAACCAACAAGGTCGCGTCCATCGAAGATGCCCTCATCGTGAGGGGGCTGGCGGCGCTCACGCGCGGAGCCATCTTGCCCGAGGCGTGGCCATCCTACCTCGTGGAGTATCTGGGCGCCCACATGAAGCGGCGCTCTGTATCAATATTTGACTTGCTGACGCTCGTGTCACCCGAGTGGCTCCGAATCTGGATGAGCCATCCCGGAGGCTTGGTCGGGTTCACCACTGACGCTCGTCGCGCGCGTTACGCCGCCGAGGACGCGCTCATCGAAGCCTGCCGTCCGGCGCGCACTGCAGCGGCCGAGCAAGAGAGGGCAACGCTTCTCTGCGTTGTCGTTCGGTGCGCCCTGGTCGAAGCCTCGTTGTTCGCGAAGGAGGGAAGCATCGAAGAAGTAGATTATCGCACGGCGCCTTATGTAGAGCCAACGGTCGATGTGACGAAGCCGACTGGAGCCATGCGTGAGCGTGCCGAGGCGCTGGTGACGTTCGCCTCCCAGGTGACGGGCTCGGAGCAGCAGCTGGTCCAGGGATGGGCTATGGACGCTTGCGCAGGTCTCGATGAGATCCTTCCCCGACCCATCCCTCACGTGACGGCGGACCGGAGCGCGGCGAACCCCGAGCGAACCCGCCGGCTCCGCGCGGGCGCGACATACGACGAGGTGGACGAGTATCTGTCGAGGGACATGGTGATTCGCCCCACGGACCTCTCGCCCGACGAAGCTTGGCGCCTCGCGGAGAGCCGAGAAGGGGAATCGCGCATGGTCAGCTTCGCGGGCATCTTACCCGATCTCCCCGAGGACATGCGCGAGAAGGCCGTACGAGAGGTCATGTCCGCCTACTGGGCCCATGGCGATCGGGAGGCGCTGCGCATCCTGGCGGCTTGCGCGCCCTGGATGGCTCTCGCCGACGCAGCCAGGGTCATCTGCAACGAGTTCGGCAACGACTGGACGGACGAGCTCCCTCGGATGCTGGTAGGCTTCGGCAGCCTCACCGAGCTCTCTCCGCTCCTGCAGCGGTTGGGCGGTACGGCGGCGATCGTGGGGGTCGCCCGTGTCATCGCCGAGGTGGGCCGATGGCTCCCCTAGCTCTGCGTTTCACAAATTCCGCCAGAAACACCGCTCGATGGCGAGCGGTCGCTGGAAACAATAGAATTTTCATGGTTTTTCACTATTTCACTGCCGAGGGTGACTCCGGTGTGGCCCAACGGGGCGCCCTGTGCCGCCGCTTCGCCTGCGGTGACCCACCGGTTCATGCCACCCCTGGAGCAGGCCGTCGCTGCTGCCCGGGTTGAGCGGGCGCGGCCGCGTGACGGCAGCGGTCGTGACCCGCGTCGGCGTCACGCGGGAGGCTCACTGGGCGACGAGACCTGTCGCTGCCGACGTCGGGCGCGAGCGACGGCCAGACGATCTACGGGGCCATGGCCACGGGCACGCACGACTCCGCCGCCGGGGTCGGCGCCATGCAGGACTTCATCCTCGGGCTGCACCTCGTGTCGGCGGGGGCAAATCGCTCTGGATCGAGCGGGCGTCCCGGCCTGTCTCTATCCGCGAGCTCTGCAATCGGCTCGGCGCGACCCTGCTGCGGGACGACCGGCTCTTCGACGCGGCGAGCTGCCCGCGACCGGATCGAGCCGGACGCAGCGCGCGTTCGAGCGGATATGGACGGCCCTGGACGACCGGCGCATGCCGCACACCTTCCACTGGGGGCAGTGCCTCCGCGGTGACTACGACCTGGAGCGCCTGCAAGCGACATTCGGCGCCCGCGTCGACGACTGGCTCGCGGCAATGTTCGCGAACGCGCTCGTCGAGCGCTGCGGTATCGGGGACTAGCACGACAGCGGACCCCGGAATGCCGGAACGCCGGCCCGTCCAGTCATAGCGGCGTCCGAGCCTCGCCGCTTCCCCTGCCGCTCCTGCTG
The DNA here is from genome assembly GCF_051524395.1 of Sorangium sp. So ce117. Taxonomy (NCBI): domain Bacteria; kingdom Pseudomonadati; phylum Myxococcota; order Polyangiales; family Polyangiaceae; genus Sorangium; species Sorangium sp. So ce117. The sequence goes on along the minus strand of NZ_CP150309.1, from coordinate 11,279,219 downwards.
CTATCGCCGGACGAGACGACGTGTGGACCGCGGCGACGTGCGCGCTGCTCGATCCAGCGCCGCGCGTGACGCGACCGATGAACGGCGGCTCACCATAAGGCTTGAAAGGCGCGCACGATGCGTGTAGTGTGAGCACACTGAACCCAAATCTCGCCTTGGCAAGGACGGGATTTACGAGGGACCGAAAGGCTCTTTGCGACGAATCGGCGGTTGGTCGGAGCGGCGCAGCGGCATTGCGCTGCGCGCGCCCTACCGGGTGGCCAGCTATTTTATATTCATGAGGTGAACATGGCGATGCTGCGCGCGAGCCGACAGCTCCGGGCGGGAGCTATCGGTCTCCTTTGTTTATTCACGAGCGCCTTGTCGCTCTCCTCGTGCACCGACGGCGAGTCTCCGAGGCCGAGGGAACGACCGACGCTCCGGATCCTGCCGGAAGTGACGTGCTCGTCCGAGGCGGCGCGGCGCGTCTACGTGCTCCTGGAGCTGCGCCAGCCCGATCTCGGCGAGGCTCCCTTGAGGCCCGTCGTCATTTATTTGAGGGTCGACGGCGCGACGGTGGACATGCTCCCGGGGCCGACGTTCTGCCACGCGCCGAGCGATGACGCCGGCGGGGCGGGCGGCGGAGGTGTCGGCGGGGCGGGCGGTGGAGGCGGCGATGCCGGAGCGGCGGGCGACGCGGGCGATGGTGGGGGCAGCGGCCCCGGAGGCGAAGGCGGTGGGGCGGGCGGGGCAGGCGGGGCAGGCGGGGCAGACCTCGTGATCCCGAGCGCGGCGCTCCTCGTCAACGACGCTGCCGGCACGCGCGATTTCGCGTTCCTAATCGATTTGCCCAAGGGGGAAGACCTCGTCTCGATCTACGCCACGGCGTATTCGCACGAGGGCAAGCCCGGCGATTGCGAGGGCTTCAACCTGCGGCCGATCGCGGTAGGCCGCCAAGAAATAGAGCGCATCTGCGGGCGTGATGGCGCTGATGACGGCGACCAGGGCGGAGGTGGTGAGGGGGGCATTCAGGGGAGCGCCGGCGGCGAGGGCGGCGCCGGAGCTGGTGGCGGTGGCGGTGGCGGTGGCGGCGGCGGGGATGGCGGGAGCGGTGGAGATGGCGAGGGAGGCGGAGATGGCGGGGGAGCCGGGGATGGTGGTGGTGGCCAGGCGGGCGGTGGCGGGAACTAGCCGGTGAGCGAAGCGAACACCGAGGGACGGTGAACATCATGAAGCGAGTGTTTGGGATAGCTCTTGTTTCAATCGCTGCGTGCGGAAGCCTACTGTTGGCCACACCCAGAGCCGACGCGGGAGACCCGGGCTACGCGATCTTGGATCTTTCGTGCGACGCGAAGACAGGTCAGCTCGTTGCCGCGAAGGGCGCAACGCTGGCGAGCGACGTCGAGAACTACTACGTCCGGCGAGATTGCCCCAACCGTCAGGGCGATGATCTGCTCATGAACCGCGAGCCCCTCGCGCAGCAGGACTGCCCTGAGGCGGCGAAGAGGAAGGACGCTACGGACCCGTCCGACGTGGACCCACGCGAGTGCTTCAAGCTCGCGCTAGACGTGCCCCGGCTCACGAGCGGGCCGTCCACCCTCTGGTTCTCCTCTCGCGACAACGATCCCCAGACAGCACTCACGCTTACGCTCTCGAACGCACCCGTTAAGATCGACATCAGCGAGCCGACGTGGACCGTCGCGCTCGAGCTCGACTACGCGCCCGACGGCTCGCTGCGCCTCGTTCACCCGACGGCCTTCACGAAGAAGTTGGCGAACGCGCGCTATGCGGTCGCGGTCTACAACGCGCCGCCCCAGGGGCTCGGTGTGTTCATCGAGGGCGAGCAGGCCTTTCCGGCCAAGTGCGCGAAGGAGAAAGGCAATGGGGCCACGTGTTTCGATGTTCCGATGCTCGCGGGCGTGAACGCCGGTTACAAGACCCAGCTCGATTTCTCGACGACCAGCGCCGGGGCGTTCACGAGGTTAGCCTTCGAGCTCGACGCGGGCGAACAAATCCGGGCCACGCTTGTGGCCGGTTCGTACGACTATTATCAGGCGCTGCAGAGCGCGTATGCACAGGTAAGCAAGAGGATTACGAAGGGGTGGATTGACGATTGCATCGATAAGAACAAGACGGATGCGCCTCAGAACATCTATTGTCCGGCGCGTAATTTTGCCATCTTGTTCTTCGACGAGACGGGCGCTTCGCCGTTCGCCATGGAGCGCATCGATGAGGACGACGAGGTCGTCATCGTGGTGGTCCCCCGGAACGGGAAGCCCATTCAGGAACTCGCGCTGACGACCTGCGGCAACGCCGACCAGGCCCGCGTCGTCGGCAACGTCGTCGCCGTCAACGGCGCGCTGGCGCGAGGGACTGAGGCGCTGGGACGCGGGGCGCAAAGCGCCGACGCGCAGGCAGAGAAGATCGAGCAGGCAAGAGAGGTGGTCAGCGAGCAGAAGGCCGAGGCGAAGAAGAACCAGGAGCGCGCGGCGGAGCTGGCGTCCAGGGCAGCGTCGCTCTCGACTCCGACAGAGGGAGAGGCCGGTCCCAAGGAGGAGTCCACTGCGCTCGCTCAACAGCTCGATAATCTCAGCCGTGATCAGGATGTAAGCGACGCGCTGAAGGACGAGCAGGCCAAGGTCAAAGACATCAAGGATAGAATCGCGAACGATGGGCAGATCACGGCGGACGAGAAGAACGCCTACAAGAAGGAGCTGGATGCCCAGCGAGAGAGCGCCCAGAAGGACATCCTCGCCGAGCGGTATGCCTTCGAGCAGAAGGCGAGGCAGGCCGAGCAGAACGCCGCGAGCGCGGAGCGTGAAGTCCGTACCCTTCAGGCGCAGCTTCAGGCGAACACCGCCGTGCGCATGCTCGTCGCGAAGCACTGCGCATCGCCGAGGATGCAACTCACGGTGCGAGGGGAGGGGCAGACGCAGTCGTCGCAGATCTCGATCGAAACGCTCCCCATCTACAAATTCTCGGTGGGGCTTGCGCTCATCGCCGATTGGTCGACCAAGGTCGAGTACCGCTCTACATCCATGAAGGGAGAGACGGTCCCCGTGATCCGGAGGTTCGAGAAGACCCAGGGGATCGCGCCGCCCATCCCGTTCATCGCCTGGCGACCCTGGGGGACCAACATTGACCGGAAGCGCCGGGCCCTCTCGCTCGAGGGGATCGGCGTGGGGGTCGGCATCTCCCTGGTCGAGCCGCTCGAGCACATCTATCCGGGCGCTTTCTACGAGTTCGTACCCGGCTTCGGCCTGCTTGCCGGGGCCCATTGGCAAACCGTGCCGGAGCTGACCGGCGGCCATAAGGAGAACGACCGTGTGCCGGCGGGGCAGTTCGATGTGGAGCGGAAATGGAAGGCGGCGCCCGGGTTCTTCGCGGGTGTCAACCTGGATGCAGCTCTGTTCCTGAAGCTGGTCGGCGCTGTCGGCGCCGGCCGGTAGCGTGCGCGTAGGGAGCGTGGAAGCTGGAGGACGTCGGGTCGGCGGCGCGGAGGCGGCCCGCGGCGCTCTCGTGGATCAGTCAGCACGCCGTCGACGCCGGACGCGACGTGCTGCGTGGCCTTCGCGCGCTCCAAAGGTGTGTACGAGGGGCAGGAAGAGCTCGTCCACGATGGACTGGATGCGCGCGGGCTTCAGCGGCTTGAGATCCATGAGCAGGTCGTGCCGCACGAGGTCGTACGGCATGGCGAGCACGGCGGCGGGGACGCGCTCGAGGTCGATCTCGCCGCGGTCGTGGGCGCGCTGGTAGGGGATGCGGACACGCGGCTTCCGGGTGTCCATGACCTTGTCGCGCACCTGCGAGGGGGTCAGGCCGGTGCCGGCCAGCAACCCCGAGAAGGCGGCGGCTGCGGCGATGGCGAAGAAGCCGGCGAGGGCGTCGCTCAGGGCCGTCAGGTGGGCGAGCAGGTCGCTGCGCAGGGCGCCGGTGTCGGGGACCGCGACCGGGCTTTCGTCCCGGCGGTGCTGGAGGGCGGCCAGCACCAGCTCGTCCTTGTTCGCCCAGCGACGGTACAGGACCGCGATCCCCGTGCGAGCGCGCGCGGCGACCGAGTCCATGGTCAGGTTCGCGAAGCCGACCTCGACCAGCTCCTCCCAGGCCGCGCCGAGCAGATCGGCCTCGAGCTCGGCGCCGCGTCGCCTGCGGCGCGCTGGCGTTCGTGTCCCCGTCGTCATGGCCCCGATCGTTTAGAGAGATTTTCATTTCTTATCAAGGCCGCGGATGATAAGAGATGGATCACTCTCTTCAACCGGAGGCTGGCGATGGCGGATCCCGAGGCGTGCGCAGTGCTGATCGTCGGCGCCGGCCCGACCGGGCTGACGCTGGCCTGCGAGCTCGCCCGCAGCGGCGTGTCCTTCCGCTTGATCGAGGCCGCCCCAGGCCCGCGGCCCGGCTCGCGCGGCAAGGGCATCCAGCCGCGCACGCTCGAGGTCTTCGACGATCTCGGCATCGTCGATCGCGTGATCGCCCACGGCCGGATGGCGATGCTGATCCTCTCCACGGCTCCCGACGGCCGGGAGACGCTGGGCGGCGCCGTCCCCGAGGCGTTGAAGGGTCGCTCCGACATCCCCTATCCGGCGAGCCTGATCACGCCCCAGTGGCGCACCGAGGAAGCGCTGCGGCTGCGGCTCCTGGAGCTCGGCGGCGCGGTCGAGTTCGGTGCTGCGCTCGCGAGCTTCGAGCAGTCTGACGCAGGCGTGTCGGCGGTGGTTGTCAAGGGCGGTGAGGCGGAGACGGTCGCCGCTCGCTGGCTGGTCGGCTGCGACGGCGGCCACAGCATCGTCCGCAGGCAGGCCGGCATCGCGTTCGAGGGTGAGACCCGCGAGGAAGTGCGGATGATCGTCGCCGACGCCGGCGTCGACGGCCTCGACCGCGACGCCTGGCGCATCTGGTGGCATGAGGAGGGCGCCGTCGGCCTCTGCCCGCTGCCCTCGACCGACGTCTTTCAAGTTCATGCCGTCGTCGCGCCGCGACAGGATCCCGAGCTCAGCCTCGCGAACTTGCGGGCGATCCTCGAGCGGCGGAGCGGTCGCACCGACCTCCGGCTCCACGAGCCGGCGTGGTCGTCGCTGTGGCGCGCGAACGTCCGCCTCGTCGACAGATATCGCGAGGGTCGCGTGTTCCTCGCCGGCGACGCGGCGCACATCCACTCGCCCGCCGGCGGCCAGGGGATGAACACGGGCATCCAGGACGCGCACAACCTCGGCTGGAAGCTGGCGGCGGTCGCGAAGGGCGCCTCGCCGGCGTTGCTCGACAGCTACGAGGCCGAGCGGCGGCCGATCGCAGCCGGCGTGCTCGCGCTCTCGAACACGCGCCTCCAGCAGGCGCTCGAGCGGAAGGACGTCGCCCTCCGCCGCGATGCGAGCATCACCCAGCTCGACATCCACTACCGCGGCTCTTCCCTGGCGCGCGACGACCGCGACGAGGCTGCCCTGCTCCGCGCCGGCGACCGCGCCCCCGACGCGACGAAGCTGACCACGGTGGAAGGTGAACGCCGGCTGTTCGAGCTGACGCGCGGCGGGCGCTTCACGTTGCTGAGCTTCGGGCCCGCGCCTGCGATCGGCGCCTCAGCCTCCGACCTGAGGACGCTCCATGTCGTCGGGCAGCCGGCGGGCCCCGACGACGTCGCCGACACCGCTGGCCATCTCGCCCGCGCCTACGGCGCGACGGAGCGCACCCTCGTGCTCATCCGCCCCGACGGCTACGTCGCGCTGATCTCCGACGCCGGCGACGCATCGGCCGTCTCGGACCATCTCGCCGCGTTCAGCTGAGCGTTGCGACGGCGGGTCTGCGGCGGGCCCGACAGAGAAGCCACGTCCGATGAGAGCGAGCTGGAAATTGCTGCCACCGGGCGGAACTACTTCTCTTCACCGATAAGGCCCTGCCGCCGGCGCTCCCGGCAGCCGGCAGGAGCCGCTCGCGCAGGACGGGTGGCCGAACCAGCCCGCGAGCCACTTCCTGTTGCCCGAGAGCGCGTGGAAGAAGCGCTCCGCCATCTTCGAGAGCGTGTCGCCGCTCAGCCGGTACGACCACTCGCGGTACCCCTCGAGCGCCCAGAGCGCCACGATGAAGGCCGCGGGGCCGGCCCAGACCTCGCCGCGATCGCTGATCACGACGAGCTCCTCGCCGAGCCAGGGCACGGCCCCGTACCGCTCCGCCGCCTCGGGCGAGCCGGCGGGCAGGAACTCCATCTCGACAAGCGCCGTCTGGTGCTCCATCCAGTGGCGGCACCGCGCGCACAGCGCGCACTCGGCGTCATAGAGCACGGTGATTCGCTCGATCATGGCCCGCTCTCCTCGCAGCGCGGAGGCCAGGGCGCCTGGCCGCGCCGCCAGCGCGAGGCGCCACGGCGCCTCACGCCCGCGCCTGCGCTCGTCACGCCGAGACCTCCGCGACGGCCCGCCGGCGCTGTCGCTGCGCGGCCATCTCCTCTTCCGCGCGCTCCGTGCGCGGATCGATGCGCATCTGCGGGGCGACCGGAGGCGGCAGCACCGCGAGCTTCGCGCGGCGGCGGATGCGGTGGAACACGAGGAGGTTCATGAAGTGCATCACGGCGAGCGACAGCAGGAGCAGGCCCAGCTTCGACGACAGCACCTCGACCGCCTCCGTCATCGTCGCCGAGCCTTCCGCCTTCAGGATCAGCGACGCATACCCCAGGTTCACCAGGTAGAACCCCACCACGAGCAGGCGGTTCACCGCCTCGGCCATCCTCGGGTTGTCGGCGAACACCTCCTCCAGGAACACCGATCCATTCTTGAACAGCGTGCGGGCGATCCAGATCGTCAGTCCGACGCTGATGACCGCATAGGCCCCGTACACCGCGATGAGATAGCTTTCGACCGCTTCTGCCATGGTTCGTCTCCTCGACAGGCCTCTCAGCAGCGCCCGTGCCATCCGCGGGATCCGCGCTGATCGACCGGATCGAGGCGCGGCGGCGGGCCGCGGTGCCCAGGCCATGGGCAGGCCGCTGTCCACGCCGTGGACACCTCGCGCCCCCGGGGCCTCTGGCGCTATCGTCGGGGCTTCCTACCCCGCCGAGGCCTTGTGAGACCCCTGGTCGCTCTCGCGTACTACCCGCTCTGGGCCGCTGCCGTGACCGTCGCGGTCACCGCGCTGCGGCTCGGGCGCAACGTGGGCCGCGGCCTCGTCGCGCTCTGCTTCTTCCTCGCCTTCTGGGTCACAGGGCTCATCCTGCTCGAGACCGACGGCACGCTCGTCCTCGCCGAGCACGTTATCCCGAGCGGGATCATCGTCTCCGCGGGCCTCGCCCACGCCTACGCCGACATCGCCGGCGCCTCGCGCCGCCCCGTCGTCCTGGCCTACGCCGTGAGCGCCGCGGTCGCGCTGCTCGGGGCCGTCGACCCGCGCCTCCTCTACGGTCCTGCGGCCCGCTCGCCGGGACCGCTGTTCTTCCCGCTCTCGGCCGTCATGGCCGTCGCGTGGGTCGTTGTCGGCGTTCGCCTCGGGCGCGCGGCGCTCGCGGCCCGGGGGCTCCAGCGGCGGCGCATCGCCGCGCTCTTCTTCGGCAGCGTGCTCGCCACGCTCGGCGGCGGCTTCGTCGTGGTGCTGCGCGTGCTCCGGCTCGGCGACGTGCTCCTCGGCGCGCCGCTCCTGCTCCTCGCCATCCTGCTCGTGGCCTACGCCGTGCTCATCGGCGAGCTGGGCCGCTCCCGCCGCGTCTTCGCGCAGGGGCTCGCCTACGCCGGCCTGACAGCGCTCCTCTCGACGCTCGGGCTCGTTGTCTTCTTCAAGGTCCTGCCCGCGCTCGCGCCGGGCGGCGGCGCGTCGCTCGGCTGGCTCGCCTTCGTCGTCTTCCTCGCCGCGCTCCCGTCCGATCCGCTGCGTATGCTCGTCGTGGAGCACCTCGGTCGACGGCTGTTCTCGAGGCCCATCGGCGTCCGCGACCTCGCCGACGAGATCGAGCGCGTCGAGGTGCGCGCCGACCAGGCCGAGCGGCTCGCGGAGCTCGGCCGCCTCGCGAGCGCGGTCGCGCACGAGATCCGCAATCCGCTCGGGGTCATCGCCGCGCAGGCGAAGCTGCTCGAGCGGCAGGGCGCCAGGCCCGAGACGGTGGCGTCGCTGCGCGCCCAGGTCGACCGGGCGAGGCGCTTCCTCGACGATCTCCTCCGCTACAGCCGCCCGAGGCCGCTCGAGGTGAGCGAGGTCGACGTGCTCTCCACGCTGCGGCTCGCGGCGAGCCAGGTCCGGCAGATCGTCGGCGAGGGCGCGCCGCCCATCGAGGTGGCGTCCGAGGCAGGCGGGTCGATCTTCGTCGAGGCCGACCGCGGGGCGTTCCTCGACGTCGCGACGGCGCTGCTGCAGAACGCGGCCATCACGCTCGACGGGAGCCCCGAGGGGCGGATCCGGGCGGTGGTCACGCGCGGCGAGGGCGGCTTCGTTGTCGTGCGCGTGGAGGACAACGGCCCGGGGGTGCCGGCCGAGATCGAGGCGATGCTGTTCCAGCCGTTCGTGACGGGGCGGGGGCGAGACGCGAAGCACCCGGGCACGGGCCTCGGCCTGGCCGTCGCGACGCGCTGGCTGGAGCGGCACGGGGGAGCGCTGCGCTACGAGCGCGCCCCGGGGGGCGGCGCGCGCTTCGAGGCGCGGTGGCCCGAGAGGGCGGCGGAGGCGGCGGGGTGAGGTGACGCCGCGTCGCTCAGGCTCGCCCTGGGTTGTGCGAGAGAGGTATCGCCGGGGGGGCGACCGAATCCTGTCCTTCGCCTCGTGCTGGGATATGCTTTTGACGAAGCCCGCCGCGAAGATCGCACGGTCGCGGAGGTCGAGAGAGTTGTGGTAAGCTGCGACCTTGCGGCGCGGGCTTCACAGGTGAAGGCTGGCCGCTGGGCGGATCAGATACACTTCACAGCAGCAGGTCAGCCTTTCGAGCAAGTGATCATGCCTAAGGTCAGTGCGGTCATCTGCTATCATCAAAACGATGAGATCCATTTGCGGATGCTCGAAGCACACCTCGCCTCACTCTGCCGGGAAAATCTGCTTGATCTATGGCATCGTGGTCATCTGCGTCCCGGCGACGAGTGCGACGTCATCGTGGCTCAGAAGTTGGCGTCTGCGGATTTGATTTTCTTCTCGTTAGCGCTGACTTCAACGCCACCTATGACACTGCGCTGTTTGACGTCGTTCGCCGTTCCGGTGCACAAAAACAGCGCATCGTTCCCATTTTGATTCGCCCCTGCGTGTGGACTGGTCTCCCCTTCTTTGATCTTCAGCCAGTGCCGGCTGATGGTGGGCCGCTCACCGTCAATGGCGTGCCCGAGGATGCCCGGTTTTGCGCTGCGTCGATTGAGATTCGGAATTTGGTTGTGGAAATGGGTTCTGCTTCTCTTGCGCTCTCAGCTGAGTTGGAGGAGGACAAGGACGAACCCACACGCATTGCACCGTCTGCCATGATGGACACCATTGTGTCTAGCGAGCTTGAAATTCATGGCTTGCAAAGAGTGCAAGTTAGGTTCTCAGTTGAGTTGGAGGAGGACAAGGACGATCCCACGCGCATTGCGCCGTCTGCCATGATGGACACCATTGTGTCTAGCGAGCTTGAAATTCATGGCTTGCAAAGAGTGCAAAATGATCTTGAAGAGGCGTTGCGGATTTCGGCGGAAGCTGCCCGGGTTGATGTTAGGGTCAGGCCAGCGATCATTCCCCATCTTATCGATGTTGAACGTCAGCAGCAACATCGGGTTCTCGGCAATTCCCAGGAAATGTGCAGCGGATTCATGGCTTCCAGCCTGGAGCGACTTAGGAGCGCGCTCGCCTCTGCCGCGCAGTTGGATCTTGATTCGTATACTCCGGTGCAGTTGGTCGACTGTGCGTCTGACTTCTTCGAAAGATTTCTATATTCCAAGCGGCTTGCTCGCAAGGCGGAAGAAGATCTGTTGTCTGCTAAAGCGCGACAGAGGCGAATCGAGGTCGGCGACTCTCTCGGCGGGGAAGATGGCTCCAAGGTTGTGAATCGACCTGGGCAACAGCTTCGACGTGCCGACGCACCGACCACGCACGAGCGGCTCGACAACGATGGTATTCTCGATGAGGAGCAGCTCCGCCGGATTTATAATGCCTATGTAAGTGCCAAGCGCGACGCCGGTCAGTCTACCGCCGGTTTTACATTCAAGGCCCTTGCGTCGAAGCTTCGTGCTCATGCTCGGCGTCTTCAGGCGGCAAACCCGACAAAGGTGGTTGATTACAGGGTTGTGCTGAGAGGCGGGAATCCGGTGCTGAGTCCAATATTGCGTTAGGTGTGCCGATAGGGCGTGCTGACGGCAGAGTATGTACCGAGAACTACTCGGTTCGTCTCCGAGTAGATTGGGTCTGTGAAGGAGAGGCAGCGCGACAGGTATTATTCCGCCGCGACCACGCCGATGAACTCGGGATCGCCGATCAACTGGAACGCCCTGCTTCCCGTCATGCAGGCGGCGACGTAGAACGGGAGCTCGTCGTCCTGGCTCCTGACGACGAACGGCGTGCTGGACGGGACCACGACGCTCTGACCCTTCTCGAAAGCGGTCTGGGCGCCCTCCGGCGGCGCCGCGTCCCACGACAGGGGCGATGGCGACCCGCCCACCTCGGTGGGCGATGGCATCGGGGCGATGTAAGTGGTGTCGCCCTGACTCACTCTGAAAAAACGATGTTATATCAACGACTTATCCATGAATCGAAGACGCGGCCTTCACGCCACAGCCTGCGGGGCGCACAGTGACGTACCTCAGGCGTCTCGCTCCAGAGGTCGGCACCCACAGAGTCGAGATGGCAGCTATGATGTTGCCCCGCCACGGAGCCAGGGCGCTGTGGGGCAGCTGAGCGGAAGGGAAATGAAGTGAGACGTAGGGATTTCATCAACTCGCCCGTCGTGCAGCGGGCGGTGGCGTTGATCCTCGCCGGCTGCGGCGCAAGCGAAGGCGACGGTCTCGGCAGGGCACACTTGGCTGTCGGACAGGAGCTCGCTTCGGAGGCCGAGCCCAACCGGACGGCGTCGCAGGCGAACGCCATATCCAGCGACACGGTCGTGCGCGCCAACCTCTTTCCAGACGGCGACACGGATCTCTTCTCGTTCCAGGCGCCCGCCGGGAGCCGTGTCTACGCCGCCGTGATGACAGCGTCTTCCACCGCATCGCAGGACGCCGACCTCGACATCCTCGATCAGGATGGCACGACCGTGCTGGAGACCGACGTCTTCAACGGGTCGTTCGGAGGCTCCTCTCCGAGCATCGCGGGCACGCCCCTCTCGGCTGCGGGAACCTACTACGCGCGCGTGCGCGTGCCCTCCGCGGCCGCCCAGTTGCGCCCCTACGACCTCCACCTCAAGGTGCAGAGCGGCGCGCCCACGGCGGAGGTCGAGCCGAACGACACGACACCGCAGCCGCTCCCCGCGACCGGCTGGATCGCTGGCACGCACACCAACGCGAGCGACGTCGACAGCTACTCGCTCTCCCTCAACGCCGGCGACACCCTCTTCGCGAGCCTCGATCAGGACCCGACGCGTGACCTCACGCAGTTCGCCGCCGCGCTCGCGATCGGTCCCTTCGGGTCCGGGTTCGACATCCAGGTGGACAACCAATCCGGGCCTGTCGAGACACCGTACTCGGACGCCATCTTCGCGACCGTCAAAGCAGCGGGCACCTACAGGGTGACCGTGACCGGCTCGGTGACGGCGGGGGATTACGGGCTCAGCGTGAGCGTGCATCCGGCGGCGCCGAGCGTGGGGTGCACCACGTACGACAGCGCGAACGTGCCCAGGGAGATCCTCTTCGGCGCGCCCACGACGTCGTTCATCGACGTCCCGGGCGCGCCCCGTATCGGTGACCTGAACGTGAGCGTCCGGCTCAGCCATCCCATGCCCCCCGACGTGGACGTGTACCTCGTCTCGCCGGCCGGCAACACCAACGGTCTCTTCACCGATATCGGCAATAGGACCTACCCGAACCTCGATATCACGATCGACGACGAGGCTGCGTTCCCGGCCGGACACTTCACCCTGCTGAACGGCATGATGGTGCAGCCGGAGCGCGACTACCGCTTGCACTGGTTCGATGGGGAGAACGGCGGGGGCCGGTGGACGCTCACGCTCCGGGACGATACGGACAACTCGAACAACCTCGGCGTGTTGTCCGCGTGGAGCCTCACGATCTGCGACGCGCCGATCCCCGCGCTCTCATGCTCGCGCGGCGACGCCCCGTCCACCCTGCTGTCGGCGGACTTCGAGGGCGGCGCGCAGGGCTTCACGCACGCAGGCACAGCCGACGCGTGGGCGCTCGGCACGCCGAGCGCCGCGCCGATCGCGACGTGCAACGGCGGGACGCAATGCTGGAAGACGAACCTCTCGGGCGTGTACAACGCGAGCTCGAATCAGGATCTCGTCTCCCCGCCGATCGACCTGTCCGGGGTGGAGGGGCCCATCCAGCTCCGCTGGGCGATGAAGTACCAGCTCGACAACGCGTCCTCGGATCACGGGTGGGTGGAGATCCGAGAGGTCGGGGGTGCGAACGCCAGGCGTCTCTGGGAGTTCCTCGACGCATCGATGAGCACGACCGTCGGTAGCTCCAACCTGGTGCTCCAGGAGAGCGCGGGATGGGGCACGCACTACGCCGACATCAGCGGATACGCCGGGAAACGAGTGGAGGTGGTGTTCCACCTCGACAGCGACGCGAGCGTCCAGCTTGCCGGTCTCGCGATCGACGACGTGTCGGTCCTGGGCTGCCCACGCAGTAGCACGGGCGAAGGCGGCGGTACCGGCGGCGGAAGCACCACGGGTGAGGGCAGCGGCGCTGGCGGCGCGGGGACCGGCGGCGCCGCGGCGACCAGCGGCGCCGTCACGAGCGGCGCAAGCACCACGGGTGAAGGCGGCGCGACCGGCAGCGGCGGTGGCGGCGCAGGGGTCGGCGGCGCCGCGGCGGGCAGCGGCGCCGGCGGCGCAGGGGTCGGCGGCGCCGCGGCGGGCAGCGGTGGCAGCACCACGGGCGAAGGCGGCGCGACGGGCAGCGGCGCCGGCGGCGCGGGGACCGGCGGCGCCACGACGGCCAGCGGCGCCGGCACGAGCGGCGGCAGCACCACGGGCGAAGGCGCCGCGACGGCCAGCGGCGCTGGCGGCGCGGGAACCGGCACCGCCACGGCGGGCAGCGGCACGGGCGCCAGCCCGAACGGCGACCCGCCCGCCAGCAGCGACACGACGGGCGGCTGCGGGTGCCGCTTCGCTGGCGGTGACGAGCCCCCCTGGCCATGGCCCGCGGCGCTCGCGCTCATCGCGCTGCTCAGAATGCGTCGCAAGCGGTTGCGCACGCGAAGCTCCTGAGGCGATCCTCCCCAGATGACCCCTCAAACCGTCGATATCCTCGATCCGGACCTCTACCTCGCGGGCGCGCCGCACGATCGCTTCGAGATCCTCCGCCGGGAGGCGCCCGTCCACTGGCACCCCGAGCCGGCGGGCAGGGGTTTCTGGGCGATCACGCGGCACGCCGACGTCGCCCGCATCTCGCGCGATCCGGCCGCGTTCTGCTCGGGGCGCGGCCTCTTCATCGAGGATCTCCCGCCGGGGGACATGCGCGACAACCCCGATGTCATGATCATGATGGATCCGCCCCGGCACGCCCGGTTCCGGGCGCTGGTCAGCAAGGGGTTCACGCCCCGTGTCATCCAGCGCCTCGAAGGCCACGTTCGGGAGCTCGTGACGAGGCTCATCGACGACGCCTGTGAGCGCGGCGGGTGCGACTTCGCCAGCGACATCGCGGGCAAGCTGCCGCTCTCCGTGATCCTCGAGGTGATCGGCGTCCCCCGCGAGGATCAGGAGCAGATGCTCGACTGGACGACGCGGTTCTTCGGGGCCAGCGATCCCGCCTATGGCGTCACGCCCGAGGAGCTGAACGCCGTGCTCCACAACATGAACGCCTATGCGCACCAGCTCGCCGAGCAGCGGCGGAAGGAGCCCAAGGACGACATGCTGAGCTTGCTCATGGCCGCCGAGGTGGACGGCGAGAAGCTCTCCTACACGGAGTTCGGCGGCTTCTTCAACCTGCTGCTCACGGCCGGCCACGACACCACGAAGAACCTCATCTCCAACGGGATGCTCGCGCTCCTCGAGCACCCCGACCAGCGCCGGCGCCTTCTCGACGATCCCTCGCTCCTCCCGACCGCCATCGAGGAGATGCTGCGCTTCACGCCGCCGGTCTATTACTTCCGGCGCTCCGCGGTGCGGGACACCGAGCTCCACGGGCAGCGGATCGCGGCCGGCGACAAGGTGGTGCTGTGGTACGTCTCGGCCAACCGCGATGAGGCGGTCTTCAGCGATCCGCACAAATTCGATGTCGGCCGGACGCCCAACGAGCACCTCTCCTTCGGCATCGGCCCGCACGTGTGCCTGGGCCTCGTGCTCGCGCGCCTGGAAGCGCGGGTCGCCTTCGAGGAGCTCCTGCGCAGGCTCCCCGATCTCGAGCTCGCCGGGCCGGCGGTGCGGCTCCGCTCGAACTGGGTGAGCGGCGTGAAATCGATGCCGGTCCGGTGCGAGCGCTCTGCCCCGTAGCGCGCAGCGGCGAGAAATAGGCATCCCCGCGCTGGGAATGGGCGCGAGCGACGGCGAACGGGGGCGTCTCTGCGATCGGTGCGTCGGGGAATGCCAGGGCGGGCGGTCGGCCGAATGCCGTAGCCGGCACCCGTTGCGCCGGACGCAGAATGGAGAGGCTTCCTTGCTTGTGCGGCGCGGCCGCCGCATCGAAAAAGCCCCTGGGCCAGCCACGAGGAGAAGCCTATGGGAGACCAGGTGTACCCGCTGCAATCGAAGGAGACCTCGCAGAAACGGCACGATCTGGCGCCTGCGCCGGACGAGGCCTTCCGCGAGTTCAGCAAGCGCGTGTTTGCCGAGGGCGCCCTGCCGGCGAAGGTGAAGCAGCTCATCGCCGTCGCTGTGGCGCACGTCACGCAGTGCCCGTATTGCATCCGCGGCCACACCCAGGGTGCGCTTCGACACGGAGCGAGTGAGCAGGAGATCATGGAGGCCATCTGGGTCGCCGCCGAGATGCGCGCTGGCGGCGCGTTCGCGCACTCGGTCATCGCGATCGCCGCGATGGGGGAGCCACAGGCCCGATAGGCCGGCGTCCAGGCCCATGTTCGATGGAGGAGGGCCATGAGCACCGGGAAGGCGGAGTCCACGAATCACCGGCAGATTGGCCGGGAGACCGTCGTGCGGCGCGAGGGCCTGGAGGATCTTACGCTCGTCGTGGTCAAAGCGCGCCTCGCCTCGTAGGGTTTGCAGCGAGAAGGGAAGAAGGGGGCATGGCCAGCGTGAGGCGACGAACGGCGACGGGGAGGGCGCGGACTGCGCGCGTCGGTGCCAAGACGGCGGACGCGGTGCTCCTCAAGAGGGCTTACGAGCAGCCCGAAGCGGCCGACGGGTACCGTGTGCTCGTGGACCGGCTGTGGCCGCGAGGCGTGCGCAAGGACACGCTCGCGATCGACGCCTGGATGAAGGAGATCGGGCCGAGCGAGGAGCTCCGCCGCTCGTTCGGTCACGACGCTGCCCGGTGGGAGGAGTTCGCGGCGCGCTATCGCGAGGAGCTCCGCCGCCAGCCGGCCTCGGGGCGCGTGGACGAGCTCGTCGCGCAGGCGAAGCGCGGGACGCTCACGCTCGTGTACGGAGCAAAGGACGAGCTCCACAACCAGGCCGTCGTCCTCCGCGAAAGGATCGAGCAGCGGTTGCGCAGGGCTCGCACCCGTGCACCGGCCGCCCGCGTCCCGGCAGAGGCCGCCCCCCGGGCGCGCCCGCGAATGGATCGGTGAGCAAGACGGTGGATGAAGCTCGCAGCTCGCCTCGATCCGCCTGACGCCGGCCCCGCCCGCCCCCGCCCCGCGCACCCCTGGATCCGCGCCCGGGTGACGCGGTACGGTCACCCGTGACCGAGACCGTCCTGCTCATCGACGACGATCCGGGGTTCCGCGACGCATACCGCGAGCTGCTCGCGCTGGAGGGGTACGCCGTCGCCGAGGCCGGGGCCGCCCCGAAGGCGCTCTCGGAGCTCCGCCGCACCAGCGCGCGCCTCGTGGTGCTCGACCTGATGCTCCCGCCGACGGGCCGCGCGGAGGAGGGCGCGGCGCTCGCGGACAGGCTCCTCGCCGAGCGGCCCGCGGCCAAGGTGATCGTCGTCTCGGGCGCGGGCGAGACCCCGCTCGCCTTGCGCCTCGTCGAGCGCGGCGCGTACGACTTCCTGGCCAAGCCCGTCGACCCCGACGTGCTGCTCTCCGTGGTGGCCCGCGCGGCCGCGCGCCTCGCGCTGGAAGATCGCGTCGCGGAGCTCGAGCGCTCGCTCGCCGCCCGCGAGGGCGACGCCTCGGCCATGCTCGGTCAGTCGCCGGCCTTCCTCGAGGCGAGGACGCTGTGCGAGCGCGCGGCGCCGACCGACGTGCCGGTGCTCATCACCGGCGACTCGGGCACGGGCAAGGAGGTGTTCGCCCGCTACCTGCACGCAAGGAGCCGCCGGAAGGACAAGGCCTTCATCGCGGTCAACTGCGGCGCGCTCGCGCCGACCCTGCTGGAATCGACGCTGTTCGGCCACCGGAAAGGCGCCTTCACGAGCGCGATCAAGGACGCTCCCGGCCTGTTCGTCGAGGCGGACGGAGGGACCCTGTTCCTCGACGAGATAGGCGACATGGAGCCGGCGCTGCAAGTGAAGCTCTTGCGCGTGCTCGAGACGGGCGAGATCCTGCCGGTGGGCGCGGCGCGCCCGCTGACCGTGGACGTCCGTGTCGTGTCGGCCACCCACAGAGCGCTCGAGTCGATGGTGGCGGACAGGACCTTTCGCGACGACCTCTACTGGCGCGTGCGCGGGATCGAGATCGCCTTGCCGCGCCTCGCGGATCGCGTGGGCGATCTGCCGCTCCTCGCGCAGCACTTCCTGAACCTGTCGCGGGCCCTCGTGCCGCGCTCGCCGGTGACCGCGATCTCGCCCGGCGCGATGCGCCGGCTCGAGGCCTGCGACTGGCCCGGCAACCTGCGAGAGCTCCGGCACGAGATGCAGCGCGCGCTCGTGATGGCCGGGGGCAGGGGAGAGATCCTCGAGGAGGACCTCTCGCCGGCGCGGCGAGGCAGCGCGCCCGCGGCGCCGGCAGGCGACGAGCCGGCCGAGGGGGCGACGCTCGAAGAGAAGATCGCGGCGCTGGAGCGGCGCGAGATCGCCGCCGCGCTCCGGGCGACCCAGGGCAACAGGAGCCAGGCAGCAGCGCGGCTCGGGCTGTCGCGGCAGGGGCTGTTCAACAAGATGGATCGTCACGGGCTGAAGTGATCGCGGTCGCTCGTGTGTTCATGAAGGAAGATTTTGATCGAGCGAGAATGATACGGGATCTCACGGCCTGACGTGATCTCGGTCACTCATGTGTTGGTGAAGGAAAAATTCAATCGATCGAGAACGACACGGGCTCGGAAAGCGCCCACAAAAACATGAGCCGCGCCGAGCGCAGGCCGGCACTGAAGGAACCGAGAGCGCGGCTCCTCATGGGCTGCAGCTGGGGCGGGTGGATCGAGAACATGGTCCCGCCGGCTCGGGGTCGCCTGTGCGCCCCGATACGGCGCGATGCCCGCCGCCTGACACGCGCGATGTCGCTCGCTCCTCGCGAGGAGCGCCCATCGCGCGATGCGCAACTTCAGGAGGAATCATGACGCTTGGCAGGTTCGTGCTCGTGGGGTGTCTGTCGCTGGTTGGCTCCGCTCTCGTCGCCTGTGGGAACGGCGACCCGGATCGCCTGGGCGAGGGGAGAGGCAACGTGGTCGGGACTCCGCCCCCGTCCGAGGGCGACGGCTGTACGCTCACCCAGGGCTACTGGAAGAACCACGAGGAGAGCTGGCCGACATCGAAGCTCACCATCGGAGGAGTCGAGTACTCCCAGGCCGAGCTGCTGGAGCTCTTCCGGACGCCGCCGCGGGGCGACACCAGCCTGATCCTGGGCCACCAGCTGATCGCCGCGCTGCTGAACGTGGGTAGCGGCGCGAGCGACGCGGCCCTGGACGGGGCGCTCGCGGACGCCGAGGCGTGGATGAAGGACAACAAGGACGCCGATGGCCGGCTCCCGTACGGCGTCAAGCGAGGCGGCGCGGCCGAGGATGCCGTCGCGCTTTCCGGTGCGCTCGCGGACTTCAACGAGGGCGGCACCGGCCCTGGCCATTGCGACGGCGGCCCCGGCAGCGGCTCCGACGACCCCGGGGATAGCAGCAGCTCCGGCGATCCGGGCGGCGACGACGGCGGGCACGATTGCCCCGATGACGGAAGCACGGGCGAGACCGATGGCGGCGGCGGCTCCGACGGCGCCGGCGGCAGCGCCGACCCCGGCGGTGGCGAAGGCGGGTCGGCTTCGACATGCGCGGATCCTTGCAGCGACGGCTGCACCGATGGCTACATCTGTGTCGCCGGGTGCTGCGCGTTCATCGCCAACTGACCCGACCGCGAGCCAAGCTCCGATGACAGCTCACGCGGGTGCCGCGGTTGCCGCCGCCGCGCACCCGCCGGGCTCAAGGAGGGCGTCGCGCCGGTCCAATTTGATTGACGCCGTTCATGTGAGCGTTCACAGTCGACCCGTCGATCCTTCTTCCGCTTTGCCACGGACAGGCGTGCCGTGCGCACCGGGCCTTTCGTCGCTTCTGCGCGTCTGCCGTGACGGTCGGGCTGGTGCCTCCAGGTGAGTCGCATCCTCGCCCGAGATCATCGCGGGATCGGCGCGCGGCGAGCGCGGATAGACGAATCGGGCGATCACGAGAGGGTCTAGACGATGCCGAGATTAGCTGCTTACTCCTCCTTTCCTGCCGTCGCCTTGATGTTCCTCGCTTGCTCGTCCGAGACAGGCTCGTCCGGCTCGTCCGGCACGGGAGGTGGCGGAGCCGGTGAGGCCACGGGCGGCGCAGGCGGGGCCCACACGTCTACGAGCGCTGGGGAGACCACCTCGACAGGGGGAACGAGCAACGATGCCAGCTCCTCCAGCAGCGGCACGACAGGTGGCTCGACCGGGGGCGGACCGCAGGCCGGGGCCGGTGGCATGGGGACCGGCGGCACGGAATCACCGGCGGGCAACCCGAGCCCAGGCTGCGGCAAGTCGGGGCGGCCCGAGGGCGGGAAGGTGACGGTCGATGGCGATCACATCTACACGTTCCCGGACAGCTACGATGGCAACACCCCTCTCCCCCTCTTGGTGGGCTTCCACGCCTGCGGCAACCCGATCGACCAGTTCATCAACCTCACGCGAGGGTCGGCCTTCGAGACGGAGTACGTGCGCGCCGTGGGGAGGTCGTCGGACGGGGGTGGATGCTGGAACTACAACAGCGACATCGCCAAGGTCCTGCGGATCTACGACGACCTCATGGACAGCTACTGCATCGACATGGACCGCGTGTTCGCCACCGGCCACAGCTCCGGCGCGCAGATGATCGTGCAGATCTTGGCGCACAAGTCCGATGCCGAGCACCTGAACTTCAAGGCGGTCGCGCCCGTCGCGGCCTCCGATTACGGCGCGCTGCAGGTGCCCACGCCCGTGATGTACATCCAGGGCCAGAACGACACGGTCCGCGGGGGAGACGGGGCGAGCACGGTCGCGAGGTTCCGCACCGCCAACGGGTGCGAGATGAGCTCGACGCCGTATTCCCAGGTGATGGGCTGCCAGAGCAGCGGCAAGACGGTGAACCCCGGCTGCATCTCCTACAGCGGCTGTTCGGAGCCCACGATCTGGTGCTCCCACGACGATCCCTCGTACAGCAACACGAGCCACGGCGTGCCGTGTTTTGCCATCAAGGCGATGTACGACTTCTTCACGGGCATGCCGTGAGGACGCGCCGAGCCGCGATCGCGAGCGCCGCCTCCGGGCTGCCGCCCTGAGCTCACGGGTTCGGGGCAAACGTCACGCGGACCGTCACCGCGGAGGTGACACGGATACTGCCGGGCTCGACGGGGAAGCCGTCCGCGCCTCCGAGCCCCTTCATCTGCTGCGCAAATGCAAAACGCTCCTGCTGAACGACCGAGATCGACTGCAGCTCGGCGATCCTGACGTTCGCCGCCTTGGCCACCGCCTTGGCGTTCGCCTGCGCGTCCTGCACGGCGGCCGCGAGGGCGCTGCGGCGCGCGTCGGTGCGGTCGCTCAAGAAGAACTCGAGCCCGCCGACGTCGTTGGCGCCCGAGGCGAGCGCGGCATGGAGGATCCTCGAGCCCGCGGCCTGGAGCTCGGCCGGCGACGCGCCCCGCAGCGCGACGGAGAGCTGGATGGAAGCCGAATAGCCGATGATCCTGGGCTCGGTGATCTCCTCATGCGGCACGTGCGACTCCCGGATCGGCGAGAGCGAGATATCGACAGTGCGGATCTCCAGCCCTGGGATGGCGAGGCCACGCAGGGCGGCGAGCACGGCCTGCGACCTGCCCGCGGCCTTGTCGCGCGCGGCCCCGAGCGTCTTTTCGCGCACCTCCACGCCGATGCTCGTGCGCATCGAGTCCGCAGGCCTCACGACCTCGCCGATGCCGCCGATCGTGATGGTCCGGTTCTCGTCATTCTCCGCCGTGGCGCCGGGTTCCTTGGCTGCGAGGCGATCCGCCGCGAGGACCTGGGCGACGGGGCGCCCGGCCAGCGCGGTCGACGAAATGCAGGTCATGACGCCGAGCGCGAGCCCTGCGATCAGGCTTCCCGTGAGGGTCGGCATAGTACGACGCATCGCGATTCTCCTCCTTCGAGCGGATCGGCTGCCCTGGCAGTCGAATTGGCCGTCAGCGCACCGAATCTAGGGCGGAGGCGGCTCGACCGCGAGGGGCGGGCTCAAGGGGCCTTCGCGTCGGTGAAGTACGGCCTCTGCCCGCGAGGCGCCCGCATGCCCAGCTGCGGGCCTGCCCCGGGTTGACAGGACCTCCTTCTCTGCCCGGCTCGGGCCTCACGCGCCCAGCTCGAAGAGCTGCATCGCGACCAGCGCGACGCAATCGGGCTCGCGCGAATCCGACACGATCTGCCGGAGCTCGTGAAAATACCGCACGTGCAAGGCCCGCAGCCGCGCGAGGTCGCCGCGCGCGACGCTGACGAGGTTGTAGGAGTACAGCCCCGGATCGCCGCGGCGCTGCCGGCCCGCGGCGACGTCGAGCCAGTGCGCTTTCAATCGCTGTCGCGGCTCGGCCGCGCCGCGGGTCATGTCGACCGTCTCGGCCGTGGCGGCGTACCGCCCTCCGCGCCATCGGATCAGGCCTGCCCGCGACAGGGCCTCGAGGCACGCGCGCACCTCGTCGCGCGGGAGCGCGAGGCGAGCGGCGACCCACGCGTCGTCATGACAGGGGAGGGCCGCGTAGCCCGCGAGCTCGAGGACGCGCAGGACCGCGTGAGACCAGGGGAGCTCCGTCGCTATCCGCCGGCGCTCCTCGAGCACACCGAAGTCGGATGGCTTGTATCGCATCTATGCATCGAACCTAGCACATCGGAGCGATAGATAATGCGTAACTGCGCTACGCGGCGCTTGCGAGGGCTCCTGCGCTGCGGCAAGTGATGCTGATGGAGGCTGCGATGAACGTACGGCTTGCTTGCTGGCTCCTGGCGGGGCTGCTGATGGGGTGCACGCGCGGGGGACAGACGGGGGAGGTCGCCGCCGATCCCTGCGACTTCCTCCCGCAGTCGACGGGTCAGGCCGTGGAGCATGCCCTCTCGGACCCGACGCCCCTCGGTGTGAGCGGCCAGGAGGCCATCGACGCGACCGGGGGGGCCGGGAGCTTCGACGTGACATGGGCCGACGGGACGACGAGCGCCGTGAGCTGGTCCCTCGTCGCCGACACCGAGAGCTCACCGGTCGTGGCGTACATCGACCGCAGCAGGG
Source organism: Sorangium sp. So ce117 (assembly GCF_051524395.1). Taxonomy (NCBI): domain Bacteria; kingdom Pseudomonadati; phylum Myxococcota; order Polyangiales; family Polyangiaceae; genus Sorangium; species Sorangium sp. So ce117. The sequence continues at coordinate 11,257,423 of NZ_CP150309.1, read as the reverse complement.
AGTGCTCCGACGCGTATCTGCAGATCCTCGTGCTCGGGCACCTATCGAGCAGCGACGGCATCCTCGACCACGAGCAGCGCGGGGCGCTCTATCGGGGCGACGACGGGGCCGCGCACCTTCGCCTGTCCTTCTCCTTCGACGAGAACCCGTTCCCGGACGTGTACGCCGGCCGCGGATCGGGGGACAGCTGCGCCGGGTGCGGCGGCGCATTCGAGCTCTCCGTCGAATCGCGCTGGGCGGCGGGCGAGTCGACCCCTCGGGGCCATGTGGACCTGATCGAGAACGGGACGCTGCTCGGCGAGGTCGGCGCCTTTTGAGGGCGCGCCGGTCAGGGCAAGGCGGTGGTGATCACCTCCTTGATGGTCGCTGTGCTCTGGCCGGGGCGGTCGACACAGCAGCCCCCGCGGCAGCGCTTCCTGGACGACATCCTCAGCATTTCGCGCTGGCACACGGTGGCGCCGGCGAGGCCGCCCGCGCGGCTACTTGAAGCGGCAGGTCCTGTGTCCGCTCTTCTCCTCGCAGATGAAGTCCGTCGGGCAGTCGCGATCGTCCTCGCACGCGGAGAAGCAGCGGGTTCCGCTGTGATCGATGCAGTAGAAGCCGTCGGGGCAGTCTTGATCACTCTCGCATTTGGGGCTGCACCAGCCTTCGGCCGAGCACTTGCCACCCAGGCAGCAGGAGTCCTGCTGGCCCCCGCAGCTCGCGTCCCCGTCACATGTCGCGCCGTAGGGAACACCGTTGAACGTCGTGACGGGCCGCGCGATACCGCCGCTGCCGTCACTGCTCTCGCCGCATCCGATCACGATCGTCGCCGCGAACACCACCACCCATCCCCTTGCCGTCATGCGTATGCACTTTACACCACGAGTGACGGCCTTGTCATCAGCTTGCGCGCCGCGGAACCGCGTCGAGTGGATGTGTCGTGCGACATGTCATGACATGAACCGGCATATCACAGCGACTTGCTCCTCGAAGAATCGCTGTTTACAGTGCGCGCTGTGAAATACCTTACAAGGCGCCTGTCGCTTCGGGGTTTGGGGCAAGGGGCGCCCCGAAGGCGACCCAGAGCCCCCTGAATCATCGAGCGGGCGCTGCCGTCTCGGCGCCCGTGCGCGGCGGCGCGACTACCTGATCGCTGCGATGCAGGTGTACGTCACGCCATCATCGGCTGTGTCGCAGTAAGAGCCGGTCTGGCAACAGTCGTTCACGGCATCGCAGATCTGACCAACGTCGAGGATCTCCGAGCATACGGGCTCAGTCGGGCTTCCCCCCGCGCCCCCCGCCCCCGCGCCGCCTGTGCCGCCGCTCCCGCCCCCGCCGCTGTTGTCCTCGTTGATGTCGAGGGTCCAGTAGGCGCGGTGGTTGTTCTCGTCGAGACCCTGGAACGGGACGCGGAACGCCGGGTAGCTCGGATCCTGGCCTGCACCAGCCTTCTGGACGTCGATCGCGGCCACCCAGATCTGCTGGGTCCCCTCGGGGCGAACGACGCCGTACTCCCGCTTCGTGTTGAACGCGATCCAGTTGAGATCGCCTGGCGGCGCCCAGGTCGGCTGGCTGTTCTGATACTGCCCGTCGGTCATCTGGTTCGATGTGACGCGGTTCGCGTTGAGGAGCTCCACCGGCTGGCCGCCGCTCGCGCTGAGGACCATGAGCTGAGCCGTGTTGTCACCGTGGCCGCCCTTCCCCTGCGAGAACGCTATCCATGCCGCGTCCGGAGAGAAGCTCGGGAAGAGGTTGGCCTTCTTGGCGGGCGGCGCGAGCAGGACCGATGACTGCCCCCAGGTGCCGTTGCTGTACGGAATACGCGCGAGCGATGAGCCGCCGGGAGCGTCGCCGTCGCCCGTGGCGAAGATGACCTCCGTCCCGAGGGGTGACCAGTCCGGATGCGTCCCCTTCAGCGCACCGGTCGGGAGATCGTTGACATAGGCGCCGGTCTCCCGCTCGACCATCCACATCGCTCCCTTCGACGCGGCGACGACCCGCGCGTTGTCGGGCGAGATCGTCGCAAAGACGTGGCCGTCCGTGTTCTCTACGCTCTTGACGAGCGGGTCGGGCGGCGCGTCCGGCGTTACCCCGAGGATCCACAGGCTGTTCCCGGAGTCGGCGGACACAGGGGCTGCCATGTACTTGCCATCGCGCGAGACCACGTGGCATGCGACGCACTTGACCTTGTCGCCGTCGGAGTATGTCGTCGGGGGCTTGCCCACGATGTAGTCCTCCGGAGTCTGGCGAGAGATTTTCCCCCGCCGCACTCCGGCAGAGGTCGTCGACCAATAGAAGATCGCGCCTTTCACGTCCTGCCTGGAGAAGCCTATCTCGATGGCGGCCGATCGGCGCACGGTGGCGGGCGTCGTCGAGGTATCGAGCGCGTCGACCGTCCACGTCGCGGTCCCGCCGGCATTGGAGCCAGCGATGTGGTTCCAGGTCGTCTCGTCCACCTCCCAGCACCCGGCGGCGGGGCTGGCCCCCTCGCAGAGGCCGTGCGCGCCGTCCGTGAAGATGGTGACCGTAGAGCTCGCGCCCGTGAATACGAGTCGGAACTCCGTGAACCCCTGGCTCCGCCACTGGAACAGCGTGCGGTAGACGTTCCGCGGAAAGCGCGTTTGATCGCTCGGGTAAACAATGCTTGGCGCGGGAGCGCCCGTGACGGGGGTCCCCGCCCAGGCGCCTTGATCGCTCGGCGTACCGAGGACCGTGCTCAGGTGGAGCACGACGGTCGTCTCTCCCGCCACGCATCCATCGCTCGCAGTGACTCGCACCGTGCCGCCCGCTGAGGCGAAAGGCGCCAGAACGCCGCCCGCGATCGTCCCCGGAGGCGTGTCGTCGCCGCGCGTCGCTGACCAGGTGAGCGCCCCCGGCTCAAGGGCCCTCGTGGTGCCGTCGGAGAGCGTCCCCGTGGCCGTGAAGGTGATCGGCGCAGCGGAGCGGCCATCGATCTCCACCGTGGAGTTGTCAGGCGACAGGGAGATCGACTGCAGCCCTGGGATGCACGCTACGTGTCCGCCACCTGCGCCGCCTGTGCTACCTGCGCCACCTCCGCCATCTGCACCGCCTGTGCTGCCTGGAACGACACCCGTGCTGCCCGTAGGCACCTCCTCCGCCTCAGTGTCGCTCCCGCAGGAGCAGCCCCCCATACAGAACGCGAGCAAAACAGGAAACAGCGAGAACCGCATCGGCGCCTCCCACGGGGTCAGCGACATCCCCATTCCGGCAGGCTACCTCGGGCACTTCACGCGAGTAAAGTGCGTGCCGATTGTCGAGCGTCAACTCACTGACTGTGAGTCATGTTACGGGTTTGCCCGTTAACCCATCTTCGCCCATCTCGGAGCCGTCCGACCTTGCCTCCATCACCCTTCGCGGTGGCTGGCCCGGTGCTGGAGTGGTCCTCGACGCACCCGACGATCGAGAAGATGGTTGATGCGCTCGCCTTCCTGGAAGAGCGACGCCAGCTCAACAACATGCCAGTCAGGGCAAAGCGGTGGTGATCACCTCCTTGACGGTCGCGGTGCTCTGGCCGGGGCGGTCGACGCAGGACGGGTAGTACTGGCCGGCCCCGTTGAGGGTCTGGCAGACCCGGCTGCAGGGTCCGACCATGCGGATCACGCCGCACCCAACGAGCTGGCCGTCGGACAGCAGGTGGCCCGCGGCGCAGTCGCGCTGGTAGGCGCGTGAGTTGTCGACCGTCGCGCTGTTGTAGCAAGCGTTGAGGTAGGGCTGCGCCGCGAACAGGTTGCCCCAGAATGCCCCCTCGACGTCCGGATAATCGACGAGCTCCTGGCTCGAGGAGAGCGTCTTCAGCGGATCCCGCAGCGAGCGGGCGGAGAGGAGGACCGGTATTCGATAGTAGTTCACGCGCGCCGCCACGCAGCTGGAGACTATGCGCTGCCCGAGCTCGTCGAGCGGCCCGCTCGCCCAGGTCGGCGCGGCGCCGAGCAGCCCGGGGTAGCGCTCGTTGTGGACGGTGCCGCTGGAGTCCGTCCACGAGAAGGCGAAGTACTCTGTGCTCCTCAGGGCGCAGCTCGTCGCATAACGCATGAATTCGCGCGCCAGCGCGCCGTTCGCGCCGGGATCCCGGATCGCGGCGAGGTTTTGCGCGCTGAGACCGTTGAGGTTCAGGGCGTTGAGGTTCAAGGCATTGAGGTTCAAGGCATTGAGGTTCAGGGCGTTCGCGCTGAGCGCGTTGCCGCCCAGAAGGGCGCCCTGGGATTCCCCCACGAGCTCCTCCAGCGCCTCGGTGTCCCCCACCTCCGCGGCACAGCCCGACAGCACCCCGGCCCAGACAAGCACGATGAATGTCTCCTTGAGCGACATGGGTTCCCCTCCCATTTCTGGCGCATACCCGGCGGCTCCCTGCGCGCGGCGCGCGAGCGCGGGCTCACCAACATCGCCCATAGGTTGACTATGGGTTCAGTATTCTATCTTTTCGCATTATCACGCCCGTGCAAGGTGATTCAGCGGCGACGAGGGTGGGTGTCCGGGGCGTCCGATGCTGACAGCGCCGTCAGCTCCGTGTGCCAGCGACGGAGGCGGCTGCCCATGACGGTCGGCGTGGTGGACGCGGCCGCGAGGGCGCGCTCGATCTGCGACCGGGCATCGACGTACCGGCCGCGACGGAAGGCGGCGAGGGCCCGCGCCTCGAGCACCTCGACCCGCTCCTGGCCTACCGAGCAGCGCGCGGAGCGCTCCTCGAGCGCGGCCCACGCGGCGCCGTCGTCGTCGCGGGTCGCGAGCTCGATCATCGAGCAGAGCACGTCCTCCGAGGGCTTCAGCGCGTCGCCGCCGGCTTCCTCCTGCGCCGCGCGCAGCCGCAGGGCGATCCCGCGAGCGCCCGCCTCGTCGCCCTGGTAGAGGCGCAGGCGCGCGGTCAGGAGCGCCACGGCCATCGGTGCGTGGTGCTCGTCGCAGCGCGGCCCCATCGCCTGGACGGCGCGCGCGTGGGGCGCCGCGGCCTCGAGATCGTCCATCAGATACAGGTACTCGGCGAGGTTGTAGCGGCCGACGAGCTCGAACGCGGGCTGGCCGAGGTCGCGCCCGAGCGCGATGGTGCGCTCGAGGTCGGCGATCATCCCGGCGCGGTCGCCCTGGAGGGCCCGCGCGAGCGCTCGGTTGTTCAGCGCTGCGCCGAGGTGCATGAGATCGCTGCGCTCCTCGCAGCTGAGGATCACCGCGTCGAGGTCCCGCGCCGCCTCGTCGACCCGGCCGAGGCTGGCCAGGACGAAGCCGAGCATCAGCCGGGCGATGATGTGCGTCTCGTAGCCCTCGTCCCCGAGCCGCGCGGCTTGCTCCGCGGCGCGCGACAGCACCATGGCGGCCTCGTCCTCGCGGTCGTCCCGGTGGAGCGAGCGGCCCACGCCGAGGAGCAGGCGGGCGCCGAGCAGGGGTGAGTCCACCCAGTCGGCGAGGCGCTCGGCGGCCTCGACCCGCTCGGCGGCCGCCCGGTACTCGCCTGTCCAGTCGAGGATCATGGCCTCATCGAGGAGGAGCTCGATCTCCGCCCCCGGCTCCGACGCCTCGGCCGCCTCCTCGCGCGCCGCGGCGAGGTCGGCGAGGGCCTCGGTGTGCCGCCCGAGCCGGAAGCGAGCGAGGCCCCGCGCGTGGCGCGCCGCAGGGAGCAGCGCGCCGACCAGCGCCTCGGCGCGCCCGTAGCAGCCCTCGGCGTCGAGGTAGGCCCGGCGCGCGGCCGCGAGCTCGGCGCCTCGGACGAGCAGCGACGCCGCCCGGGCGGTCAGGCCGCCGCGCTCGCAGTGCGCCGCGAGCACCAGCGGATCGGCCTCGCCCGCGCCCCCGAGCCACTCGGCGGCGAGGCGGTGGCCGAGCGCTCGATCGTCCTCGGTGAGCTGCGCGTAAGCGCCCTCGCGCAGGAGCGCCTGGCGGAAGCAGTACTCCTCCTCGCCGGGGAAGCGGCTCTCGCGGCGGCGGACGCAGAGCTCCCCGGTGACGAGCGCGGCGAGGTGATCCGCGAGCAGCGCGGCGTCGCCGCCGAGCAGGTGGGCGACGGCGCCTCGCCAGAACACCTCGCCGAGCACGCTGGCGGCGCGCAGGATCCGGCGCGCAGGGGGCGGGAGCGCCTCCAGCCGGACCTGCACCATCGCCACCACGGTGTCGGGCAGCGCTTCGACCCGGCCCTCCGCCGTCGCGCGGATCAGCTCCTCGAGGAAGAAGGGCTGGCCCTCGGACTGGGTGACCAGACGATCGACGAGCGCCCCGTCGGCCGCGCCGCCCAGCGCCTCCCGCGTGAGCTGCGCGCACGCCCTCGGCGAGAGCTGCCTGAGCCAGATCTCCTGCCGCCCGCGCTCGCCCCAGAGATCGGGGTAGGCTTGCTTGATCTCGGGGCGCGCGGTGGCGAGCACGACGAGCGGCTGGTCCGCGAGCTCGCGCAGCGCCGCGTCGATGGCCGCGACCGAGGCGCGATCGGCCCAGTGCACGTCCTCCAGCGCGAGCACCACCGGCTGGGCCGCGCACTCGGCGCGCAGAAAATCGCGCAGCGCGCGCTGCATCTGCTCGCCGAGCAGCTCGGGATCCTGCCGGGCGGCGCGGAGCGGGAGGCTGTCCTCGTCGGGGAAGGGGACGCCGGCGAGCTCTCCGAGGAACTCCTCGATCCGGCGCCGCTCCGCCTCGGGCGCGCGGCGGGCGACGCGGGCCCGGAGGAGCGCGCGCCGCTCGTCGATGGGCTCGCCGCCCTTGATCCCCGCCGCGCCCCGGATCACCTCCGCGAGCAGGCCGCCGATGGAGCCGGCGCGCAGCGGATCCCCGAGCCCCGCCCAGATCTCCGCGGGCGCGCCGGCGCGCCGGAGGGCCGCGAGGTGCTCCTGGAGCAGGCGGGACTTGCCCATGCCCGCGGCGCCGATGACGAGCACCGCCCGGGCGGCGGGCTCGCCGGCGCAGGCGGCGAAGGTCTGCTCCAGCAGGCGGAGCTCGTGATCGCGGCCGACGCAGGGCGTGGGCCTGCCGAGGAGCGGGCGCCACGGCTCGGCGGCGCTGCGCTCGCCGCGCAGCTCGACGGCGCCGGACGCGGTGATCGCGGCCTCGAAGCGGGCCTCGAGCAGCCCGGCGGTGGTCCTGTCGAGGAGGATCTGCGGCGCGCCCGCGCGGCCCGCGCTCCGGAGCAGCCCCGCCGCGCGCTGGATCGCGTCGCCGACCGGCAGGCCGCGCCCGAGCTCGCCCCAGCCGACCGTGATCGCGATCGGGCGATCGGGGACGCGCTCCCGCAGCGCCAGCGCGCAGCGCGCGAGCTGCGCGGCGACGTCGGTGGGCACGTGCGGGCGGCCGACGATGAGCACCGCCGTACCGTCGGCGAGCAGCTCCAGGCGCCCCTCGAAGCGGGCGGCGACCTCCCGGAGCGCGCCGGCGTCCGCGTTCGCCTCGCCGATCGAGAGGGTGGCGTCCTGCGCGGACGCTGACGCGCGGCCGATCACCGCGACGCCGTGGAAGCGGCGCTCGCTGCTGGTGAGGGCGGAGCTCGTCGGTCCCGAGATCGCCCCGCTGTGGACCTCCTGCGCCGCGAGCGCGGCGTGGGCCGCGGCCCCGTCGCGCGGGCGCCGCGCCGGATCCTTCTCGAGCATCTGCGAGACGAGCGCGTCGAGCCACGGGGGCGCGCCGGGGCAGCGCTCGGACAGGCGCGGCGGATCGTCGAAGATGATCCTGGCGAGGAGGGCGACCAGGTGATCGGCCTGAAACGGCGGCGCGCCGGTGACGCACTGGAAGAGCACGCAGCCGAGCGAGAAGATGTCGGCGGGCGCGCCGACCTCATCGCCGCTGCGCGCCTGCTCCGGGGCCATGTAGTCGGGCGTGCCGACCAGCACCCCGGCGCCGGTGATCGGCGCCAGGTCCGGGAGGCGGGCGACCCCGAAATCGAGGAGCCTGGGCTCCTCGATCCGGCCGCCGACGAGGAAGATGTTGGCCGGCTTGAGATCGCGGTGGACGATCCCCAGCGCGTGGGCGGCGCCCAGGGCCGCGGCGACGCGCGCCCCGAGCTCCACGGTCTCGGCGACCGAGAGCCGCCGGCGCGAGAGGAGCCGGGAGAGGTCCTCTCCCTCCAGCCATTCCATGACCAGGAAGGGCGTGCTGTCGCGCGCGGCGCTGTAGGCGACGTACCGGACGATCCCGGGGTGTGCGAGGCGGGCGAGGAGCTCGGCCTCCCGCGCGAAGCGCGCGAGGTGGTGCGGCGACGGATCGTGCAGCACCTTGGCGGCGACCCGCCTTCCGGTGGTGACGTCCCAGGCGCGGTAGACCGCGCCCATGCCTCCGCTCTCCGCGAGCGCTTCGACGCGGAAGCGCCCCCCCAAGAGCTCCCCCGAGCGCACCGCTCAAGGATAGACGGAGAATGCCGTTCGTCCAGCGATCCCCTGGATTCAGGCCGCGGATCCTGCGCGCGCGGCGCCCCGGACGCATCGATGGTTTGCCCCGATTCCGACCCTGGCCGATGCCGGCCCGGGCTCGCGGGGAGGCGCCGATCGGGAGATCGGCGCTTCTGCCTGGACGTCCCTTACCGAGAGCTCGAGGAGGGGCGCGGCGTCACTTCTCGAGCGTGATCAGACCCAGCTTGTACGGCAATCTTTCGTAAGCCCCTCCGGCGTTCGGATCCCTGCCCTGGTAGAGGAACTGCATGTTGCACGCGTTGATGGTCATTCGCTCGTCGCTCCCGGAGCGGACCAGCTCGCCATGGCTGATGTCGTCGCTCCAGTCCCCGCCTTCGAACGTCACGTTGGCAGGGCCGGCGAAGGGCTTCTGCTTGGTGTCCGCCAGGGGAGCCCAGGGGCCGTCGAGGCTCTCGGAGGTCCACGACCTGAAGAAGCGAGGGCTGTTGTCGAACGCCTCGACCATGAGCAGGTACTTGTTCGTGCCATCCACCTTGTAGACGTTGCTGGCCTCGAACAGGAGCCCCGAGCTGGGGGCCGTCATGACGGTTTCGTACCCATCGAAAGCCGGGAATTTATCGATGCTGACCTTGGAGCGGTAGAGCTTCCCGTCGTCCCGCGAGAAGAACAGATGGCAGTTCTTGTCGTCGCAGATGTTCCAGAAGTCCAGCGCGCCAAGGGTGTTCCCCATCTGGCCTGGCTCGCCCTTGAGCAGCGCCTGGGGCCGGCTCCAGCCGTTGACGTTGTTGATGTCGTCGTTGGTCGAGTACCGGCCGTTCCACTGGAAGATGAGGTACCACTTGTTGTGCGGCCGGAAAAAGAAGACCTGGGGCGCGACCGTGCCGCCGGTGGGCCAGCTCGCCATGTGCTGCTGCGTAGCGGCGCTCGCCTGAGCGAAGTCGGTGAAGTTCAAATACACGGAGCTCCACCCCCCGTTGCCCGCCGTGTCGTACACGGTGGCAAATACGTGGTACTTGCCGTCGTGGAACACGATCGTCGGGTCCTTGATGGAGACGAAGTTGCGACCGGCAGTCGACTTGGGGCTGATCACCGGAGGCCCCGACTTCCACTTGAACGTGGTGGGCAGGTCGCAGGTCACGGGCGGCGAGCCGCCCGCGCCCGCGCCGCCGCCGCCGTCCCCCGGAGCGCCGCCGCTCCCCCCGGTCCCACCCGTCGGGTCGCCGCCCGTGCCCGGGTCGCTTCCGCTGCTCGTGCTCGTGCTCGTGCCGGGGCCTGATCCACCCGTGCCGCTTGCGCTCGTGCTCGCGCCCGCGCCGGTCGTGCTGCTAGCGCTCGTCGTCGGGTTCTCCGAGCCACCCGTACCACCACTGGACGGCTGGTCGTCCCCCGTGTCGCTGGCGCAACCGGCGAGCGCGGCGAGCACACAGCCGAGGGCAGACAAACGAAGGAGGGAACGGGACGGAGTCAAAGATTGGCGAGGCAAATCGAAGGGAGTGATCATGCTGGTCTCCAGAGGGATGCCCGATCGGGCAGCGAGCTCCTCAGAGCCCGACTGTCAAGGTTGACGCGTACGAGGACGAGGACGAAGGGCCCGGTGCCGCATGGCGGCCTACCCAGGGCAAAGCGGAGGAATCTCCGAGCCAAATTGTGAGCGCTCACATCTACGGCGTCAATTGAAAACCGGCGCGCGGGACTCGCCGGCCACGATGCCGATCGCCGGAAACTCCTCGGAACGCGCTCCCGGCGTCGCTCTACCAGGCATCGACGATCAGGGCGATTGGCTCGCCCGGTCCGTGCACGCCCTGAATCAGGATGCCCTCCACGTCGGTCGTCTTGGATGGCCCCGTACACCTGACCACGTAGGGGTCGCCGCCGAGCGCGGAGATTTCGGCGCAGAGCGAACGGTGGATGTCGGCGCGGCGAACGAGCGCCACGTGGATCCAGGGGGCGAGCGCGCTGAGGCGCGTCGAGGTGGTCGCGTCGTCGAGGATGACGGTGCCCGTCTCGGCGATCGCGCCGGCGGCGCGCGTGATGCCGAAGTCATCGGCGTCGATTCGAGCGCGCGCGAGCGTGGAATCCAGCTCGAACGCGCCGAGCGACCGGGGCGACGTCGCCGGGGGGCGAGCCATTCCGGCAGGATCTGGACCCGACCTCCGGGCGCGAGCGCCGCGCGCCAGACGGTCGGCTGGCTGACGAAATCGAGGAGCTCCCAGGAGCGGGCCGCGAGCTGCCCGGCGCCCCGCGCGGCGGGGCCGCCGTCATTCACGCTTCCCCTTCGGAGACGACGTGGTTTTCGAGCACGCCGATCTTCTCGATCTCGATCTCGACCCGATCTCCCGGGCGCAGCCAGCGCGGCGGGGTTCGGGCCATGCCGACGCCATGCGGCGTCCCCGTGAGGATCACGGTGCCCGGCAGCAGCGTCGTGCTGCCGCTCAAGAACTCGATGAGCTCGGGCACGCCGAAGATCATGTCGCCGGTCGTCCAGTCTTGCACGCGCTCGCCGTTCAGGAGGGTGGCGATGCGGAGCGCTCCTGGATCTCCGACCTCGTCCGCGGTGACGAGGCGGGGGCCGAGCGGGGCGAACGTGTCGAACGTCTTGCCGCGACACCACTGCCCGCCGCCGCGCCGGAGCTGCCAGTCGCGAGCCGACACGTCGTTCGCGCACGTGTAACCGAGCACGTGCTCGAGCGCGCGCGCGCGGCTCACGTTCTTGCACGCTTTGCCGATGACCACGGCGAGCTCGCACTCGTAATCGACCTCCTCGCTCGCCAGCTGACGCGGAATCACGATCGGCGCGCCAGGATCCTGGACGGCGTTCAGTCCCTTCATGAAGACGATCGGGTGCTCGGGGAGCTTGGCCTTGGTCTCTTCGGCGTGCCGGCGGTAGTTCAGGCCGATGCCGAGGATCTGCGTGGGAGCGATCGGGGCGAGCCTGCGCGCGACCTCCGCACGTTCTTGTGTGACCGTGTAGTGAGCGAAGGGGTCGCCTTCGATGCGCAGGGCCGTGCCATCGCCCTGCTCGCTCGCGTAGCGGGCGCGTCCGTTCGTGTCCAGGTAGCGGATGATTTTCATGAGCGCTCCGAGCGGTCCTGCCAGACCTGCCCGCCGGGGAACGTGTGCGCCGCGAGCGCGTCGAGCGCGGTCTTTGCGTCGCGACGAAAGGGGGTCATGGGAGGGTGGAATCCAGGTGGCGTCCGCCTGGCGGCCCGAGCGGCCGCCAGGCTTACCGGGGTGGTAAAACCACAACTGGAGGGGAGCGGAGCTACTTCTGGAGCGTCAACATCCCGAGCCTGTAGGGCAACTTGCCGTAATCACCCCCGACTTTCGGATCTCTGCCCTGGTAGAGGAACCGCAGGTCGCACGGGTCGATGGTCATCTTCTCGTCGTGCCCGGAGCGGATCAGCTCGCCGTGGCTGATGTCGTCGCTCCAGTCCTGGCCTTCGTAGGTCACGTTGGCAGGGCCGGCGAAAGGGTTCTGCTTGGTGTCCGCCAGGGGAGCCCAGGGGCCGTCGAGGCTCTCGGACGTCCACGACCTGAAGAAGCGAGGGCTGTTGTCGTACGCCTCCACCATGAGCAGGTACTTGTTCGACCCATCCACCTTGTAGACGTTGCTGGCTTCGAACAGGAGACTCGCGCTGGGGGCCGACATGACGGTTTCGTAACCGTCGAAATTCGGGAACTTGTCGATGCTGACCTTGGAGCGGTAGAGCTTTCCGTCGTCCCGCGAGAAGAAGAGGTAGCAGTTTTTGTCGTCGCAGATGTTCCAGAAGTCCAGCGCGCCGTTCGGCTCGCCTCGGAGCAGCCCTTGGGGCCGACTCCAGCCGTTCATGTTGTTGATGTCATCGTTGGTCGAGTACCGGCCGTTCCACTGGTAGATGAGGTACCACTTGTTGTGCGGCTGGAAAAAGAAGACCTGGGGGGCGACCGTGCTGCCGGTGGGCCAGCTCGCCATGTAGTGCTGATCAGCGGCGTTCGCCTGAGGGATGTCCGTGAAGTTCGAGTACATGGACTGCCATCCGCCGTTGCCCGACGTGGTGTCGAACACGGTGGCAAACACGTGGTACTTGTTTTCGAAGAACACGATCGTCGGGTCCTTGACGGATGCCCAGCTGCGGCCGGCAGGCGGCTTGGGGCTGATCACCGGAGGCCCCGCCTTCCACTTGAACGTGGTGGGCAAGTCGCAGGTCGGCGGGGAGCCGCCTGCGCCTCCACCACCGTCCCCTGGATCGCCGCCGCTCCCCGAGGCCGACGTGCTCCCGCCGGTACCCGTCGTACCGCTTCCCCCGCTCCCGACGGAGCTCGACGTACCAGTGCTCCCGCCGGTGCCCGTCGTACTGCTGGCGCTGCTGGCGCCCGTCACCGGATTCTCCGAGCCACCCGTCCCATCAGGGGAGGGCTGGTCGTCGGTCGTGCCGCTGCTGCAGCCGGCGAGCGCCGCGAGCACACAGCCGAGAGCAGAGAGACGAAGGAGGGAACGGCACGGAGCCAGAGCGTGGGAGGGCAAATCGAGGTGAGTGATCATGCTAGTCTCCAGAGGGATGCCCAATCGGGCCAGCGAGCTCCTCAGAGCCCGACCGCCAGGGTGAACGCGCATGAGGAGGAGAAGCCGGGGCGCATGGCGGCCTACCCAGGGCAAAGCAGAAGGATACCCGGAGACCAAATTGTGAACGTTCACATTGTCGGCGTCAATCAAAAACCGGCGCGCAAACCTCCCCCTGGCGGCTCGCGCACACCGGCGCGGAGCACGGTGTGCGCGGCGCATTTTGGCACAAATTCGAGACGAATTGTGCCGCTGTGCCTGTGCGCCAGGCGCGAGGTCCAGAGATCTCGTGCATCTCCGCACTGGCGCACGCGTTGCTTGTACGTGACGGCATGAAACGCACATCCTCCGTGGTTGCTCTTTCGGTGATGTCTCTCGTCCCCCTCTGCATGACGCCCGCGTGTGGTCCCACAGAGACCTCGTCACCTGGCACCACGAGCAGCGGCGAGTCGACGGGACCAGAGCAGACGTCCGCCTGCGAGCCCCGGCAGGCCGGGATATCGGCTGAATTCGAGGTCACCGTCGAGGCTTGGCCGGACGAGGGGTTCGATTCCTACGAAGTGAACATGGCCGCGCCATGCCAGGTGGAGGCGGCCAGCTCGACATCACGCTCCCTTGCCTGCACGGACAAGGACGGCGTCGCGCATGGCGTGACGATCGCTGTCCAGGATTCCGACATCCTGGGCGCCGTTCCCGAGAGCGGTCCCGTGTTCCTGCGGGTTGTGCACTACACGGATATCGTTCCTGTCATCGACCATCAATGGTTCGAGGTGCGCGCCGGCTCCGACATCACCGGCGCGCTGCTCGCGGGAGGCGTCCGAGGTTCCAACCCGTGGCCCGACACGGACGTTGAACCTTATTTCGCGCCGATCAGGATGGCGATGAGCCCCGAGGAAGGGTGTCCCGAAGAACTTCGAAAGATGTGCGTGGCCTACCACAGAGGCCGGATCGATTTCTGGATCGACGAGCTGCCAGCCGGCTCGATCCTCGACGGGCACGAAGGTGAGGTGGGCGCGAGCGGGGCCTATCGTGTGATCGTGGGCGCGAGCGTGGATCGCTCTATGGGAGGGGACCCGGACCTCTGCGGCGGTGACGACGCGGAGTACCTCGACGACTTGCGCATCCTGATCGGAGCGAGAGCGCCGGAGCCCTCCGTCGGCGCCCCGTAGGCCGTGGACTGACTACCGTGATCCCGCGGCCGCCACCGGCGCGGCGGCGCGGCCGGGAAGGAGGAAGGCGCAGCCGATCGTCAGGAGCAGCGCCGCGCCGAAGATGGATGTGGCCATCGTGTGCTCGCGGTTCACCACATCGGCCGCCGGGCGGTCGGTGAGGACGAGGCCGAGCACGGTGAGGCCGACGATGCCCCCCATGTAGCGCATCGTCGATGTGAGGCCTGCGGCCATTCCGCTCTTCTCGCGCGGGACGTCGCTCATCGCCGCGGACTGCGACGGCGGGGACGTCAGGCCGAGGCCGGCGCCGAGCATCACGAGCGCGGGGATCGCGTCCGTGAGCGCGCCCAGCGGCCGCGCCGCGAGCAGGAGCATGCCGGCCAGGGCGAGCGAGCAGCCGGCGAGCGCCAGCGCGCGCGGCCCGAAGCGATCGGAGCCGCGCCCCGCGAGGGGCGAGACGACGACCATCGTCCCCATCATGGCCAGCAGCGTCGTGCCGACGTCGCGTGGCCCGACGTGGAACAGCCGCCCCGCCACCTGCGGCAGCTCGAAGATCGTCGCGTACATGGCGAAGTTCTGGAGCGCGATGAGCAGGCTGCCGCCGAGGAACGCGCGCCGCCGGAACAGGGAGAAGTCGATGACGGGGTCCGCCGCGCGCCGCTCCCAGAGCACGAAGGGCACGAGGCCCAGCGCGCCGAGCACCGCGGCCCAGCGGAGGTGCGCGGCCTCGAGGCCAAGGACGAGCCCGATGAGCGACCCACCCAGCAGCACCGAGCCCACGACGTCGAACCGCGGTCGCGGCGCGGCGGGCGTCACGGCCGCGGGGCGCGGCGGCGCGCCGAGGTGCGCGAGCGCGGCGGAGAGGAGCAGCACCGGGACGTTCGCGAGGAAGATCGAGGTCCACCCGAAGGTCCCCACGAGCAGCGCCCCGATCGTCGGTCCGGTGCCCGCCGACAGCCCCATCACCGCCCCGAAGGCGCCGAAGGCGCGCCCGCGCACCTCGGGCGGCAGCTCCGTGCGGAGCATGGCCGTCGCGCTCGGGACCACGATCGCGCCGCCCGCGGCCATCACGACGCGCGACGCCGCGAGCACCGGGAGCACCGGCCAGAGGTAGGCGAGCGCGGCCCCGACCGCCAGGAGGAGCTGGCCCAGCCCGAGCGCGCGCCGGTGGCCAAGGCGATCTCCGAGCTTCCCACCGGGGCTCTGCAGGACGATGTTCGTGAGCAGGTAGCTCGTCACGAGCGCCTGCCGGAGCGCGCCGGAGTCGACTCGAAGCGTGCGCGCCATCTCCGGCAGCGCCACGGCGACCATCGTGGAGTTGAGCGGCGCGAGCGCCGTCGACAGGGCGATGGCGGCGAGGAGCCGCACCGGCAGGCGCGACGAAGGCTCAGGCACGGGCGAGCTCGCCCGCGCCGTCCTGACGGTCGCCCCGGCGCAGGAGCGCCACCCGGCCCTCCGTCCCGTCCACGAGGATCTCCTGGCCATCCGTGATGCGCTCGGTCGCCCCGGCAGCCCCCAGGACCGCCGGGATCCCGTACTCGCGCGCGACGATGGCCGCGTGGGAGACGGCGCCTCCGACGTTCGTCACGACGCCCGCGGCCAGCGTGAAGAGCGGCGTCCACGCGGGGTTCGTGTAGCGGCAGACCAGGATCTCCCCCGCCTTCAGCCGCTCGAACTCCCGCTCGTCCCGCACGATGCGCGCCTTGCCGCGGACCACCCCGGACGACGCCCCGATGCCGCGGAGCTCGTCGCCCGAGGCGCCTCCCGCGCCCGCCCCGAACGACCTCTTCTGCCACTCCGCGTTGACCACCCCGTACGTCGCGCGCCGCCGTCGAACGAGCCGCTCCACCTCGTCGAGCGGCGGCGCCGCCCCCTCCAGCCACCCCCGGAGCTCGGCTTCCGTCAGGTAGAAGACGTCGTCAGGGCGCGGCAGGCGCCCGCGCTCGCAGAGGCGACGCGCGATCTCGGCCACGATCGCCTGCAGCGCGGAGAACGAGCGCACCAGATCGAAGTGCGTGCGCTCCCGGAACACGATCGCGCTCCGCAGCCGCTCGAGGTTGCGGCGGAACGCGTCGGGCAGACCGGGCACGAGGCGAAGCGCGCGGGTGACCTCCTCGAGCGCCGCCCGGTAACGCGCGAGCCCGGCCTCCTCGGACGGCGGCTCGGCGACGTCGAGCAGGCCGCGAAGGAGCCCCCACAGCGGCGCGGGATCCTGCCGCCACGTCGGCGCCGAGAGGTACATACCGGTGCTCTCCCGGTGCCCATGCTCGTCCAGGAACGCGTCGACCTCGGCCAGGTAGGCCCGGCCGGCCTCCGATTCGCGGAGGGCCTCCGGGCGCCCCGCCCGGATCGCGCCGGCGACCTCCGGCCCTGCGCTCGCCGCCCTGCGCGCGAGGTGGAAGAGCGCGAGGTTCACGTCGGACGTCCGGGTGCGCAGGCCCGAGACGAGGTCGCGCATGACGGTCGCCGCCCGCTTCGGTCCCACGGCGAGGGCGACCGGGACGCGGAGGGCGATCGCGGCCAGCTGGCTGGCGCTCCTCTCGAACCGCTCGCCCAGGACCGCGGTCGTTGTCTCCGTGATCCGGTCGGCGCGGCGGAGGAGCGCGGCGTCGTCCAGCGCGCGGAGATCGACCGGCGCGCAGGCCTCCTGGATCCGCTTGAACCCGTCGCCCTCCCACCACGCCATCGCGTCGTCGCGCAGGCTGGCCGCGACCTTCTGCGGCAGCCGGAGCAACCGGAGGGTGGGTCGCGCCTGCGGTGGGACGAAGATCGGGCGCCACACCTGGTCGACCCACGCGCGCTCGTCGGCCTCGTCCACGTCGAGCCCCAGGAAGCGCACCATGCGCACGAGCGCGGGGAGCGTCGCCCGGAAGCCCCATTGATCGAGCGGCCTGGGGGCGACGGGGAACCTGTCGTTGTCGTTGGCCTCGAGCATCCTCCGCTGCATGCGGTTGAGCCGCGGGGGCGGAGGGAGGGGCTCGATCTCGGCCGTGCCGAGCGTGGTGATCGGGCGCGACTGGAGGAGGTGAATGGAGCCCCCGGCGAAGGCGAACTCCACGTCCTGCGGGCAGCCGAAGTGGGCCTCGAGGCGGAGCCCGATGCGGCCCAGATCGAGCACCAGCGCATCGCTCGGCGCCGGACGGCCGGCCTCCCGGCGGTCGCGGTCGTCGATCGCGAGGTCGTTCGTCCCGGGGCCCGCGGCCCCGTTCGGTTGGTCCGGGCCGGGCGCCGCGGCCCCGGCGAACGGCGCGCGCCGCAGGCGGTACACGTCGCCGGTCGTGTGTCCTGACACAACGGCCTCGCCGAGGCCCGGGGCGACCTCCAGGAGCATGCGGTCGGCGCGCTGGGCCACCGGGTCGACGGTGAACAGGACGCCGGCGAACTCGGCCGGGACCATGCGCTGCACCACCACGGCGATGTTGACCGCCAGGTGATCGATGCCCCGCGCCGCCCGGTAGCCGAGGGCCCTCGGGCTCCAGAGGGACGCCCAGCACCGCCGCAGCGCGAGGAGCAGCCCGTCCTCTCCCGCCACGTCGAGGTACGTCTCGTGCTGGCCCGCGAACGAGGCGTCGGCGAGGTCCTCCGCCGTCGCCGAGGAGCGAACCGCGACCGGCGGCGCGCCGAGCTCGCGGTACGCGTCCCGGACCGCGCTCTCCATCCCGGGCAGCATCGCGCCCCGCTCGAAGAGCTCCGCCGCCTCCGAGGCCGCCGCGTCCCAGCGGCTCGCGGCGAGGTGCGCCGAGAGGCGCTCGGCGAGCCCCCATGCGCGCGCCTGCTCCGCGTACGCGTCAGCGCTCACAACGAACCCGGGCGGCACGGCCAGCCCGAGCTGGATCAGCTCACCGAGGTTGGCGCCCTTGCCGCCCGCCCTGGCGAGGTCGGCTCGGGACAGCTGGCTCAAGCGATGAACAAGCATCAGGCATCTCCTTCGGCCAAGAAAGGCTGCTTCCGCCGCGCCGCGCGCTCCCCGGCGCTCGCCCGCCCTCCGGGCAGCGCCTCGCTCGCGCCGACAGCGTCCGCTCGACCGTCACCTGAAAGTCATTGTGACGTCACAAAGTAAGTATCATGATACTTATAAATGGCAAGGCCGCGTAACATCACCGACGCGCAGATCCTCGACGAGGCACGCGCGTGTTTTCTGGAGCACGGCGCGGGCGTCTCGACGACGCTCATCGCGGAGCGGCTCGGCGTCTCGCACGGGGTGCTGTTCCAGCGCTTCGGCACCAAGGAGCAGCTCCTGCGCGCCGCGCTGCTGCCGCCGTTCGAGCCGCCGTGGATGGCGCGGGCGCGGGCGGGCCCGGACGACCGCGACGCGCGGATCCAGCTCCTCGAGCTCGCCGAGGAGCTCTCCGCCTACCTCGAGCGCATCGTGCCGTGCCTCGCGGTGCTCCGCTCGGCCGGCATGCACGTCGAGTCCATGGCCGACCGGCGCGAGGACCTGCCGCCGGTCCGCGCGCGGCGCGAGGTGGTCGCGTGGTTCTCGCGAGCGATCGCCCGCGGCCTCCTGCGTCCGGTCCGCCCGGAGCACGCGGCCGACCTCTTCCTCGGCGCGCTGCACTTCCGGCCGTTCCACCAGCACCTCTCGAACCAGGGGTTCGATCGATCCGAGGGCCAGGCCTACGTCACGTTCGCGATCGACGCGATTCACCGGACGCTCGCGCCCGCGGCGGAGCAACCGTGACGCGCGGTGCGCCGGCCGCGTCCGGCAGCAGCGACGGCCAGCTCCGCGGCGGCTTGAACCGGTGGGTCGGCGCGGGCCCGTCGACGATGTGCTCTACCTCGTCGAGGTGACTGCCAGGGAGCAACACCCCGCCCAGCGACTCCCGCACGAGCGGTATCCGCGCCGGATCGAAGCCCATCACCTGCGAGGCGATCGCGTCGACGAGGCCCGGATCGAACCCGCCGAGCAGGAGCCCCGCGTGCACGGGCGTCGCCCCGAGCGGCCCTTCGCCCTCCCCCGCGACGATGCCGTCCACGATCGTCAGGTACCGCCGCTGCGGCTCCCCGCGCAGCGCGCCGCCGCGGTCCGCGAAGAACAGGATGCGGTTGAGATCCAGGATCGTCCGCCAGAGCGTGTTGTTCCCCTCCCAGCTGCCATCGATGACCTTCGGCGGCGCCCCGAGCCGCGGCGCGCGCGCGACGAGCGAGTGATCGCCGGGGAGCGGGAACCGGCTGAGCTTGTTCTCCACCGCGTCTCCGAGACCCTGAGGCCGATCGAACTCGTCGCCGCCGACCGATGGATCACCCTCGGTGAAGTGCGGGAGCCAGTACTTCTCGTTTGTCAGGCCGATCACGCTCTTCAACGACAGCGTGATACCCGTCTTCTTGTGCGTCTTCAGCTTGGGGAGGTTGATGACGACATCCGCGTCGAGGAGCGTCTGGGGAATGCTGTACTCGTGCCGTTGCCCTGCGTGGTGCGGCACCGGCGTCGCGTAATGGCTGCGGTGGAAGCGGAGCGCTGCGCTGCGCGGGGCGCCCGCGCCGGCGAAGAAGCTGCTCGAGCCCAGATCGACGACCCGGTAGCCCCGCGGATCGCCGGGCAGGCGGCGGCGGAGGAGCAGGCCGAGGTTCCAGGAGCGGCCGAAGCGGCGAACGTCGTCGAGCGCGAACACCGGCGCGACCCGGAAATACCGCAGGTCGATGAAATCGACGTCATGCCCCTGGGCCCTCAGGTGATCGATGACGTCGAAGATGCCGAGCGGGCCGGCGACCTTCTCGATCTCGCAGCCCTCGACCGGGGAGTCGACGACGCGCACGCTCCCGCGCGGGCCGGCGGCGCGGAGCGCGTAGTCGAGCACGGGCCGGAGCAGCGAGCCGTGCGTGCTGGAGGCGGCGAGGCGCTCGCCCGTGATCTTCTGGTGAAGGTTCTTCGAGGAGACGAGGTTCGGCTTGACGACGACGCGGTCCCCCGGCGCGATCAGGTCGCCGAGCGGGTTCCACGCGGGCGTGCCGGCGCGGGCCGCGTCGAGGCCGAGCCCGCGGAAGAGCGCCTCGACGGCCTCGTAGACCGGGCTCGGCGGGCCATAGGGCGCGCTGCCCCCGTAGCTCACGCCCGGCCGAGAGACCGTCACCACGCGGCGGCTCGTCGCTGTCATCAGGAGCCCCCGGTCAAGCGCCCGGGCCGCTCAGGCCGGACGAGAGGATCTCCGCCGGCGCGGCGCGCTGGAAATCGACGTTGAGGCGCGAGACGCTCGCGAGGTGCTTGCCCGTGCGGACGAGCGCGATGTCGTCGGCGAACTCGACGTTGATGCGCATCCGCTCGCCGAGGTGATGGCGGAACGTCGCGAGCACCTCGTCCAGGACCTGCTGCGAGAACCGCCCGCCCTTGACCACGCGGAACGTGATGGCGTCGCGCTCCTCCTGCACCACCTGGAAGCGCTTGATCGCGTAATCGAACTCCTTGAGGTAGTGCGCGAAGAACGTGCCGGGCAGATAGCGCCCGTCCGTCCCGCGGATGATGGACTGGACGCGCCCCTCGATGCGGCCGACGCGCGGCGCCCCGCGGCCGCAGGGGCACGGCGCGGACGGGGACATCGCCTCGGCGAGATCACCGATGCGGTAGCGGACGAACGGCATGCAGAAGTTGTTGAGATCGGTGATCACGACCTCTCCGATCTCCCCCGGCTCGGCGGGGCGCCCGTCGCGCAGGACCTCGACGATGTACCCCTCGGCCACCACGTGGTGGCCCTCGTGCGCGTCGCACTCGTACGCGATGCCCGAGAACTCGCGGCTGCCGTACTTGTCGAAGACCTTGCAGCCGAACGCCTCCTCGATGAGCCGGCGGCTCGGCAGCGGCAGCGTCTGCGCGCTCGACATGATCGCGCGCGGCCGGGCCGCGACCTTTCCGGTGCTCTTGACGTAATGGGCCAGGAAATCGAGCGCCTCGGCGTAGCCATCCATGAGCACCGGCCGCGCGCCGGCGATCCTCGCGATCATCTCGCCCAGGTTGTCGTCGGAGAGCTCGAAGATCGGGATGAACGTCCGGTTCGAGAGGACGGCGTCCGCGCGCTCGCGGGCAGCCTGCCACTTCGTCATGCCGATCGTCTGGTGCCAGAGCCGCACCGTGGGGTCGCCGAAGCGGTAGCCCGTCCACTCCTGCGCCCGGAGCGTCGCCGCCCAGCGGAACTCGAGCTGAGCCCGGTCCGCGTAGCAGACGAAGGGCTCGCCGGTGGAGCCGCTGGTCGTGATCTTGAGGACCTGCGACTTGTCGTGGTTCTCCGACATGATGTCGAAGTAGAGGTGGCGCCGGATATCCGCCTTGGTGAGGAACGGCAGCTTGTGGAGGTCTTCCTGGCCGCGGATGTCCTCGGGCCGGAGCTTGAGCTCCTGCATGCGAGCGCGGTAGTAGGGCACGTTGCGGTAGCAGTGGCGGAGCAGCCGCCTGAGCTTCTCGTCCTGGAGCTCGCGGGTCTGCGACGGCGTGAGCCACTGCGTCCTGCGCAGCGTCTCGTAGTAGTGCTCGACGTCGCGCGTGATCATCCAGTGGGTGTGGTTGAACGCGGCCAGGTACGCGCGCCACCTCGCCGTGGAGAGCGGGTCGCGCTCCGGCGAGCGGTCGACCACCGGGTTGCGGCGGAGGTACTGAGTGGCCACGTCCGGCGGGATCCGGTCCACGCGGTACTCCCACGCGGCCTTGCCGAGGTCGTAGAACGATTTGACCACGGCGCGCGCCGCGGCCTGGTCGAGGAAGGAGACGCCCTGCCGCCGCTGCTCGAAGAGCGTCTCGACCTCTTTGTAGGAGTAACCCTTGGCGTGGGCGGCGACCAGGATGAAGGACTGCCAGTAAAAATAGCTGCCCTTGTACGTCAAGAGATCCTGGAACACCTCCCGTGCGCACATCACGAAGCCGCTCTTGTTGTCGTGGAGCGACATGCCGAAGGTGGTGTTCAAGAGGTGGTTGAGCCCGCGGCTCAGGTGGTACCGGCGGTCCCTGCGGCGCCCGACGGCGCTCCGCCAGCCCTGGACGACATCGACGCTGTGCTCGTAGAGCTCGCGCCGGAGGCGCAGGAGGTCCTCGGGCTGGTACTGGAGATCGGCGTCGATGGTGGCGACGAGCTTGCCGCGCGCGGCGGCGGCGCCGGTGCGCCACGCCGCCGTGATGCCGCGGTTCTGCGGGTGGAAGCACCCAACGACGAGCCCCGGGTGCGCGGCCATGAGCGCGCGGATCGTCGTGGCGGTGCCGTCGGTCGAGCCGTCGTCGACGAGGATGAGCTCGCCCGTGAGCGCCCCTGCGCGGAAGACGCCGAGGATGCGGTCGGTGAGCTCGGGGATGTTCAGCTCCTCGTTGAGACAGGGCACGAGGACGGAGAGCTCGATCGGCGTCTCCGGAGCAAGCTCATGATGGGCGTCGGTCATGGCGTGTTCACCTAGTTTACCTGGTAGCGGAGCGCGCAGCGGTTCGCGGGCGCGCGGCGCGCCGCGCGGCCCGGAAACAGGGCCGGAGTCACAGGGGCACGCAGCGGAAGCACGCGCGGATCGGCAGCGCGTCGTGCGGCGCGGCGCGGCGCTCGGTCACCCGCAGATGGCGCGCCAGCAGGCGGCCGAACTCCTCGGGCGTCCACTGGTGCAGGTGGTAGGCGTCGCCGCCCCACTGGATGCGATCCCGCAGGAGGTAGCCGACGGGCGTGCGCCGCACGACGCCCTTCAGCCGCGCGATGAGCGGGTCGTTCGGCACCGTGATCGCGGCCACGCCGCCGGGGCGCAGGAGGCGCGCGATCGCCGCGAGGACGGCGGCGGGGTCCACGGTGTGCTCCAGGACCTCGGTGCAGAGGATGCGGTCGAAGCTCGCGGCCGGCAGGTCGAGCTTGTCGACCTCGCCCTTGAGGAAGCGGGCGTCGTAGCCCGCGAGGTTCCTGCGGGCGGTGTCGAGGTAGACGTCGGAGACGTCGATGGCCGTGATGCGCGCCCGCGGAAACAGGCGCAGCACGTGCCCGCCGCCCGAGCCGACCTCGGCGAGATCGAGGCCGGCGCAGTCGCCGAGCATGTCGCGGAGGATGGCGAGCCGCTTTCGTTCGATGAGCCGGATCGGCAGCGGGGAGCGCTCGTAGTAGTCGTCGATCGGGTGCTCCCGGGCGAGGCGGTCGTTCAGCGCCTCCACGTCGATGTCGCCGGCTGTGTTCGGCATGGCGGCCCCATAGCATGGGGGCGGCGGAGCCTCACCCCGGCGGCGGCTCCGCGCCCGGCGATGGGACCGCGCGATCATCCTCCGACGTGAACGTCGAGGCGGCGATCCGCCGGGTCGCCGCCGTCACCGGCGCCGGGCGGACTGACGTCGTGCTCCAGGAGATCGAGGCCGAGCTCGACGACGTGCCCATGCGCGGGTGTCGCAGCATCCGACGGCGCGCAGGGCCACCGAGGACGAGATCGCCGGCTCGGCGCCATGGCTGTGCTCGGAGGGATCGGCCGACGTGACCGGTGCCTCGCTCCCGGTTAGGGTCGACGTCGGCTCCCTGGTCGTGTGAGAGCCCGCTGACGGTGCAGTGCGGCGCGCATCCAGCAGGTCCGCCGGGAGACGCTGTTGAGCGCCTCCGGACGCATTCGGCGAGCGCGCGATCGCGCGATCACGCGCTGGTTGCCGCTGCGGGCGGAAAGAAAGAGACAAGATCGCTGAGACACTCCTTGCTGTTGGTGCCCCAAGGGAGTAACTTGGGCCCCTCACGACGTCACTGGCTCTCGACACGATGCGTTCTCTCTCTCCTCCACGCGAGGGAGATCGTTGCTCGCGCGGATGACTGGACGACGCACCGTGTGCCTGCGCGGGTTCGCTGCGCGGCACGTCCCCGTTCGATCCGCGACGGCTTCATCGAATGGCAGGCGAAGAGCGCTCACGAGCGCAGCTGCAAGCCGTGAAAGTAACGTGTCATGGGTAATCGTCTCTACGTCGGCAATCTCTCCTACAGCACCACCCGCGAGTCCCTCGAGGCCGCGTTCGCTGGCAGCGGCGAGGTCCGCGAGGTCTCGATGCCGACCGATCGCGAGACCGGCCAGCCGCGCGGGTTCGCGTTCGTCACGATGGGCTCGGCCCAGGCGGCGAACAGCGCCATCTCGCAGCTGAACGGCATGATGCTCGATGGGCGCTCGCTCAAGGTGAACGAGGCCCAGGAGCGTCCGGCTGGCGGCGGCGGCGGCGGCGGCGGCGGCGGTCGCGGTCGTTACTGATCGCTCCTTCGTCGAGTCGTAACATCGCGGCGGGCCATGAAGGCCCGCCGCATTTATTTTGTCTTCGAGACGCCCGAGCCGCACGCCGGTGCGCGCGCGCGCCGCGCCAGGCGAGAGGGCCACTGGACCCTGGGGCCGCTGCACGGCGCCATCGTGAGCTCGTGCGGCCACCGCTACGGCGACTGCAGCTTCAACGACGACGACGGCTCGCGCGACACGCTGGCCCTCGATAGCGTGACGCTCGGCGAGCTCTCCCAGAACAACCGTCACAAGTCTTCAATGGGCCCGAGCTTCGCGGTGCGATGGTTCCAGGTCGACCCGAGCTATCAGGTCGCTCGCCTGGAGCCCGCGGCCGCGCGCGCCGAGGGGTCACGGTCGTCTCTGGCCGCTGAACCCTGAAGCGCAGGATCGTGAAAAAGCCCCGCACCGACGAGATCGACCCCTCGCTTATCAACTTTCGTGGTGCCGCGGCTCGTTTTCTGGTACATGATGACTCTCGCGCAGCGAAAGCTGATTGCGAAGTCGATAGCGATGCCGCCTGGACCCGTTGGGCTCGAGCGACAGGCAAGGCCGCGAAGAGCCGCTCGAGGCAGCTCCTGCATGCACATGCGGAAGCGCACGCCCGGCGTGCCTTCCGCGTCCGCGGCTGAGCGCAAGGAAAGTGGTCGCCATGAAAGCGTGTTTATCGCGGGTCGTGGATGGCGTGGAACAGAGGCTCTGCTGGCGCTTCCAGGTGCACGGGAGGAGCGAGGCCATGTACGAGCCGGCGGACGGCCAGCATGGTCCGTTCGATCGCGACCGCCAGCGGAACCTCAAGTTCGGCGAGACGTTCCAGCGGCTGGACCGCTCGGGATCTCCCCGGAAGTACGATGGGCTCTTCTGGCAGCCAAAGAGCTCGATCGCGTGAGAGCCTGGACCGTGACGGCCGGGAGCGAGGACAGCAGCCAGCTCCGGCAGGACACGGGACAGTGAACTTGTCGCTGAGCCAGCAACCGAGTCGTGCAAACACAGCCATGTCTACCTCCCAGAAGCCCGTCACCTCTGCCACCTTGCTCGCCACCGCTGCCCACCTCAACTTCCGCGCGACGTCCCGCGACCGGAGCGGCTCGACGCTCGGCGTGCTCGTCAACGCGTCCGGTGCTCAGCAGTACCTCGTGATCGCCTCTGGCGGCGCGGAGGGCACCTGGACGCTCGCGAGCGAGCTGCCCGTCGGCCTCGCTCCCTTTCTTCTCTACGAGAGCGCCGCCAACGTGCTGCGCGGCGGAAGCTTGAGCGAGGACGGGAGCATCTCCTTCCATGGAGCGCTGTATACGATCGAGTCATTGGTCGACGGCAGCACCCGCGCAGCGAAGGTGAGCGGCAGTGTTTGAGCGCTGTCGCGCTCGGATGCCAATCCGAGGATCTGGTTCAGCGCGGTTGCAGCGCTGAGGGCCGAGCCCGGCTCCCATCAAGGCTCGACGCGGCACCTCGCGCTGCACCCGTCGCCAGCCGCCGTGTTGCCGTCATCGCACGTCTCGAGCCCCGCGACGTCGCCGTCGCCGCAGACGATCGCGGGATCGACGAGCGCGCGGCGCAGCTTCAGATCGCTGCGCAGGGCGCCCACGTGCGCCTTGAACTCGCTCAGGTCGCCTCGAGTCGCGTCGCCGGCGCCAGCCTCGCCGAGCACCTGCTCCGCCCGATCGATGGCCGCGAGCACGGCGCCCTCGTCCCACACCGCGTTCACGATACGGGCGAGCTCGGCGCGATACCGCTCGTCGAGCGCCGGGATTTCCCGGATCCGGCGCGGGAGCACGGCGACCGGCTCCGTCTCGGTGTCGAAATGCGGGTCGTCCAGGATGCGGTCCATCCCGTGGGCGATGAACACGAAGCGCCCGTCGACCGGGTTCTCGTAGAGGTAATAGTTGTTCGCCCGGTAGGCGTAGCCGTCCCAGTGGCCGAGCAGCGCCTCGAGGGCGTAGCTCGTGAGGAACCGATCCAGGTCGAGGCGCTTGCTCACCTCCGCCGCGAGCTGCTCGTCCGGCGCCTCCTGGATGGCGGCGGCGAGAGACCGGAGCTCTGCGCCGCCGCCGTCATCGCCGCCGTCGAGCTCCACGGCGTCGATGTCCTCGGCGAAGTCGCCGCAGCACGGGCCCTCGTAGAGCGCGCCCTCGTCGTTCACCTCGCCGAAGTGCAGCCGCAGGAACCGCTTGTCGATGGCCTCGGTGACGACGTAGATCCCCCTGTCCACGCCGTTGACGCTCACCACCGCGTGCGCGGTGCGCGCCGCGGGCACGCCGGCGCGGTCGTGCAGGTCCTCGCCGATCTGCTCGCGAAGGAACGTCGGGTCCTGCTTGGAGTTGTTCAGCAGGAGCTTCTTGAGCCCGTGCAGGTTCGCCTCTTCATCGAACTCGTCGAGCTTGACGCTGAAGCTCGGCTTCTCGGACAGATCCACGGCCGAGTTGCCCTTCTGCCGGATGCCAGCGCCGCTGACGACGTCGCCGTCGTACACGAGGGTGCACGGGACGCGGTTGTCGAGGTCCGTGCGGAGCTGCCCCAGGTGGGCCTCGTCGATGGTGATCGCGATCTC
This sequence comes from Sorangium sp. So ce117, assembly GCF_051524395.1. Taxonomy (NCBI): domain Bacteria; kingdom Pseudomonadati; phylum Myxococcota; order Polyangiales; family Polyangiaceae; genus Sorangium; species Sorangium sp. So ce117. The sequence goes on along the minus strand of NZ_CP150309.1, from coordinate 11,230,672 downwards.
GTGCAGCGCCGTCCGATCGAAGACCACGCCGCTGCCCGGGTCGAGGGGCACACAGCCACCCTGGCTCGCCGCGACGAGCGCGAGGACCGCGGATGCATGAAGGGCTCTCATCGTTCCCGCTCTTCCCGCTCTACCGCTCCGCATCGCCCCTGGGCTCCGTGCTCCCGCCATGGTGGCCCGCCTCGGCGGGGAGCCGGCCGCCGACGGCGTGGCGGAGCTCGCCGACCGCGGTCCAGTAGCGGCGCACGAAGCGCAGCAGCCGGAGCTCCAGGCGCACGCGGCGCTCGTCGACCTCGAGCGCCCGCCCCACGTCGACGTTGCGGCCCTCGATCGCCCGCTGCGCCTCGGCGCCCGCGCGCTCGGCGGCGGGGTTCATCCGGCGCCGGAGCTCGGTTACGAGGGCGCGGGTGGCCTGCGCCTCGCTCAGGCTCGTCCGCACCTCGCGCGTCACGAGCTCGACCGCGGCGCCGAGCGAGCGCTGCTCCGCCTTACGCGCGGTGTCCGCCGCGACGGTGGCCGCGCGGTGCGTGTCGAACACCGGCAGCTCGATGCCGAGCCCGAACGTCCACCCGAGGCCGAGATCGTTCTCTCGCCGGAAGTCGTAGCCGACCTCGACGAAGGAGAGCCAGGGCCACCGCGCGGCGCGCTCGGCCTGGAGCGTCGCGTCCGCCGCGTCGCCCTGCGCCGCCGCGAGCTCGATCTCGGGCCGGCGCTTGAGCGCGAGCTCGACGGCCTCCGCCTCCGTGGGCAGCTCCGGGGGGGGCCACGCGCTCTTCGGCGCGCCGAGGAGGCGCACGGGCGCGGCAGGATCGAGCCCCATGCGCGACAGGAGCGCGGCGAGCGCCGCGCTCCGCTGCGCGCGCAGATCCACGCCGTCCTGCTCCGCGTCGATGGCGGTGAGCTCCGTCATCGCCTCGTCGACCGCCGTCGTCCGCGCGGCCGCGAGCTGCCCCTTCATCCAGGTGGCGAGCGACCGGCGCGCCTCGGCCACCGCGTCGGCGGCCGCGATCTCGGCGTCGAAGAGGAGCACCTCGTCGAACAGCAACCGGACGTCGGCCTCGAGGGCGATCTCGATCTCGCGCGCCTCGGCGAGCGCCTTGGCCTCGTCCACGCGCGCCTCCGCGACGTTCGCGTCGACCTCGCCAGGGCGGGTCACCGGGAAGCGGAGCGCGGTGCTCACGCGCGGCTCGCGCTCGCGGATGCGCTGGAGCTCGATGTTCGTGATGCGGAGCTCCGGGTTGTCGAGGTGGTCCTCCGCGTCGACCTGCGCCGCGGCCGCCTCGGCGCGGGCGCTCTGCGCGGCGAGCTCGGCGCTGTGGTCCCTCGCCCAGGCGACGGCGTCCTCCACGGTCATCGCGATCGGCCCCGCGCTGGGCGCGCTCGGCCGCGCGCCCGGGCCCGCGCGGCGGAGCGCCGGCGTGCCGGCGGACGCGCGGCCCTCGCGGTAGAGGGCGATCGCGCGGTCGGACGCCGCCGGCCTCGGCGGGGAAGAGCAGCCCGAGAGGGCCGCGCAGAGCACCATGACGGGGATCGCCGCGCGGCGGCGGCGCTGGCTCACTGGCCCCACGAGATCTCCTGGAACGAGGGCGCGGCGGCGTCGAACACGATCGTCAGCGCGCCCGGCGTGAGCGACGGCGAGATCCCCTCGGGCTTGAGCCCCGGGAACCGCTGGACGAGGCGCGGCGAGAGGACGCCGCCCTCGGGGCGATCCACCCGCCACAGCGCGCCGGCGTCGCCGTCCGCCGTCGAGGGCGTGGACGTCATGGCGAGCGCGCCGTCCGGCATGAAGACGAGCTCCGAGATGCCGCCCGGCGTGGGCTTCCCGGCGACCTCCACGTCGACGCGCGCGCGCGCCCATAGCGAGACGCGGGCCGCGTCGAAGCGGATCGCCTCGGCCGCGGTCCGATGCTTCTTCTTCGCGCTCGCGGCCTCGACCGCCGCGGCTCCCTCGCCGCCGAACAGCGCGCTCGGGGAGCCGACCCGCCAGATCATCGCGTTGCCCTGCGCGTCGAGCGGCGCCTTCAGCCCGAGGTACAGGGCGCCCTGCCGGAAGGCGAGGCCCTCGATGTCGAGCGCCCGCGTCCCGTCGGGGAGGCCGAGCGCCGCGGCGCGCGCGGGGTCCGCGTCGAGGACCTCGGCCAGGTGGATCCCGCCGTCGACGCGGAAGCCCTGGCCGTCCTGGCGGAGGCGCAGGAGCGCGGTCCGCTCCGACTTGCGCTTCCCCTTCTTGCTGTAGCTCTGCGACGACAGGAGGTAGATCTCGCCCGCGTCGCCGGCCGCGATCCCCTCGACGTCGTTCAGCGCGTCGACGCCGCTCACCGGCACCGGATCCGCGGCGACGGCGCCGCCCGGGGACATCGCGAAGAGCCACGGCGCGCCCTCGTTGTTCTGCTCGTGGCCCGTGTCGTCGCTGACGAGGAGGTACCGGGACTCGCCGGGGCGCGCGAGGACGCCGGACGGCTCGAAGCGCGTCCGGCTCGCCAGGGTCGGGGGCATCTTCATGGGGGACTGCGACGCGACCGCCCCGGCCTTCGGCGCGGCGCCGGCCTTCGGCACGGTCGTCGTGGGCTTCGGCGGCGGCGGCTGGGCGGCCGCCGCGCCGCGACGCGCGTCGAACGTGATGTCGAAGGCCTGGCCGGGGACGAGCGCCATCGGCGCGTCCAGCGAGATGGTGACCACGCGGCCCCATGCGGGGATCTCCGGCGTGAGCCAGCAGCGCAGCGGGAGCTGGGAGACGAGCGGGCCCACGTCGATGACCGTGCCCGGGATCGGGTCGCTGAGCTGGCCCCGGACGTAGAGCTCGGCGGCGTCCCCGTTGCTGACGCCGAGGGAGAAGCGCTCGGGGACGCAGGCGACCGCGCGCGCGCCCGTGCGCGCGCTCAGGAGCTGCACCAGGGGCATCCCGGCCGGGACCACGTCGCCGGGCTGCCTGTCGATGGAGATGACGCGCCCCGCGTTCGCGGCGCGCAGCACGTAGCTCGCGCGCCGCTGCTCGAGCATCGCGATGTTCTCGGTCGCGACGCGCACGTCGGCGTCGAGCTTCGCCGTCAGCCCCGACGTCCGGTCCCGGAGGCCGCTCCGCCGCCGCTCCGTCGCCTTGAGCTGCTCCGTGAGGACGCTCAGCGTCCGCGGCTTCTCGCTGGCGATCGCCGCGACCGTCGCGTGCTGCAGGTCGAGCTTCGTCAGGTCGTCGAGCACCGCCTGCCGGTTCTCGATGAGCTGCTTCATCCGCGAGATCTCGCTGTCCAGCACCTTCGCCTCGGCGACCGCCCGGCGCTGCTCCTCGCGGTGGACGGCGAGGTGGCGCTCGACCGTCTCGCGGTTCGTGTCGAGCTCCTGCTCGAGGACGGCGAGCTCCATGTTCAGATCGGCCTCGACCTGGGCCTTCTCCGCCTTGGCGACGGCGATCTCGCCCTCGATCACCGAGCTGTCCAGCGTCGCGATGATCTGCCCGGCCTCGACCTCCTCGCCGACGGCCACCTCGATGGAGGCCACCCGGGCGGTCTCGACCGGCGAGAGCACCTCGGGCAGCGCCTCCGCGTAGCCGAAGACCCGCCCGTGCGGGCCGCTGCCCACGTGGAGCCACAGGGCGGCGCCGAGCGTGAGCACGAAGGTGATCGCGGGGGCGGCGTCCTGGAGCGCCGCGCGGAGTCGCTGGTAGCTGTACATCGATGATCCTTGCGCGGTGATGACGGCGGCGGCTGCGTCAACGAAGCGAGAGCGCCCGCGAGGGCGTGAACGACAGGCATCCTCCGCGATGGACCTCGGCCGCTAGAGATCCAGCGTCGGCTCCTGAAGCATGAGAGAGACATCCTGCACGCCCGGGATCGCCTGGAGCTTCGTGACGAGCGCCGAGCGGAGCTCGGGCGCGAGGATGGTGAGCTGGTAAGCATGCTCCATCACGGTCCCCTGCGCAGCCTCCCTGAGCGTCACCAGCGAGAAGGTCCGGCAGTGCGCGCGGAGCACCCTCGCGAGCGCGTCCTCCACCTCGGGCACGGCGGGCGCGGTGAAGCGGAGCAGGCCATCCGGCTGTCGTCGCGAGCCCCAGCCGGTGAAATGGAGGAGCAAGGTCCCGGCGGCGAAGATCGCGGTCCCGCCGAGGGCCGCGCCGACCGCCTGGAGCCCGCAGGCGATGCCGACGCCGAGGGCGGCGAAGATGAACATGACGTCGCGGGGGTCGCGCATGGTCGTGCGGAACCGGACCGCGCTCAGGCCCACGGCGACGCCGATGCCCGCGGCGATGCTGCTGCCCACGGAGAGCATCAGCATGCAGGTGATGACGCTGCCCATCGCCATGCTGTGCACGGACGAGCGGGAGTAGGAGAGCCCGCGAAATGTGGCCATGTAGACGAGCGCGACCGCCTGGCCGAGCCCGAACGCCAGCAGGAGCGCCACGACCGCCCTGCGGAAGTCCGTGGCGCTCCCCTGGGTGACCCATCCGATCCAGTCTATCACGGCGAGCCGCTCTTTCCCGGGGCGATCGCCGGGCGCGGCGCGCGCCCATCTCCATCCACGCGCCCATGCCCATCCACGCGCGTCCGCGTCACGGCGCCTCGGAGGCGGCGCCGCGGCCAGGGTAGGGGCGCGCTTGCTTGATGTAGAGCGTCGGCGCCTCGTCGGGGTTCGCGTCGTCGTCGTACTTGAACTCCACGTCCATCGCATACCACCCGTCGTTGCCGCTCGCCGGCCCGTACGCGGGGGAGAACCGCTCGTGGATGGCGTCGAGCGCCACGCCGAGCTGATGGACCTGCGCCGTCGAGAGGACCGTCTGGCCCTCCGGCATGAGGCTCGAGTGCGTCAGGTAGGTGACCGGCTGGTTCGGCTGGTTGAAGAAGTAGAGGAACGCGTCGTTCGTCACACCCGCGGGCGGGGCGACCACCTCCACGTCACCGCCGGTCTGCACGTTGACGTAGAAGGCGGGCTGGACCCCTGCCGTGTCGAACGGGTTGTTGGTGATGGCCACGCCGTTCGCCTCCTCGGCCGGGAAATTGTGGTGCACGAGCAAGGCCATCCCGATGGTCCGGTGGTCGATGCCGTAATAGGTGCGCTCGTCGAAGGTGCGGAGCTTCCAGGCGCTCGCGTACGTCTTGCGGATGGCGTCGAGGACATCCTCCCAGTCCGTCGGATCGCCGGTGTTCGAGTCGTAGCAGCCGGCGCACGGGAACCCGTCGAGATCCTCGCTGTTCGTGCTGGTGCGGAAGCGCATCGGGTGCCCGGGGTAGTCCGCCTCGATCTTCGCCTTGAGGAGCTCCTGGAGCTCGGCGTCGATGGGCGCGCTCTTCATGGCGTCGCGGAGCGCCTTCAGCTGCTCGTCGCGGGCCGCGGCGTCGGTGGTGAACTTCGGGTCGGCGAGCAGCGCGTCGATCTGCTCGTAGAACCCGTTATCTTTCATGAACTGGTCATAGTAGTACATCGGGATCGAGAAGGCCTTCAGGATGGGGACCTCGGGGATCCTGGCCAGGATGGAGTAGTGGGCCGACTTGCCGCCGAAGGCGAGCACGGCCTTCTTGATCGCGTCCCGGAGCGGCTCGCCCTCCGGCGGATCGGGGGTCACATCCTCGATGTCGCGCAGATCGGTGACCGTCAGATCCATCTCGGGGAGCGTGACGGGCGTCGGTTTGTGCGCCTCCCAGAACGCCTCGGCCTCCGCCTCGGTGACCTCGCGGACGCTCCAGGACGACGACCCCGCGGTGAGCTCGACGAGCTTGTCCTTCAGCGCGAGCAGGTCGGGGTGGGTCATGGCGTTGCGCAGCCCCATGTTGGGGGTGCGCCGGTTCTGGGAGAGCACGTTGACGTGCGAGAGCGGCGTCTGGAACTCCTCGGTGATGATCCCCTGGACGACCGAGATGTCGTTGGGCGCCTCGTCGAGGACGACGATGTCCTGGTGGGACAGGTACTCCGAGTCGAGATCCGCCGCCTTCGCGAAGTGGAGCCGGCCCACCGCCGTGCCTAGCGAGAGCGGCTGGTAGTCGATCCCCGCGTAGAGATCGCCGGTGCTGACCACGGGGATGTCGGAGGGGAGCTTCTTCGCCTCGGCCGCGACGGCCTCCGACGTCGGGTGGAAGGCGAGCTTCGACCCGAAGAAGGAGGCCGCCTTGACCGCCCTGAACAGGGTGGCGATCATGTCCGCGGACGCGGTGTCGTAGGGGGAGAGCTCGACGGCCCACACGTCGGGACCCTCGTAGTGCGTCACCGCGCCGAGGACGAAGCGGCGATCCGGCGTGAAGTACTCGGTCGCGTTGAACTCGCCGAGGGGCGGGACGAGGGGCAGCGGGTCGCCGGAGAGGTGCGATGACACGAAGTCGTAGTGGATCAGGTAGAGAACGCTGTTCTGGAAATACAGCTCGTTCTTGTCGGCTTGATCCAGCACGACCTTGACCGACCGCGCGCCGGGCAAGCTGGCGTCGATGGGCACCGAAGCGAGCGCCTCGAAGTCCGCGGCGCACCCGACGCGCTTCAGGAACTCCGTCGATTCATCGGCGTTCTTGCGTTCGCAGACCTCTCCGGTCACGCCGGGGTCGTCCGTGCCGCCGCCGCCGCACGCGCCCGGGAGCGCCGCGGCGAGCAAGGCGAGCGTGACGATCGACGTGATGCGAGTGCCTTTGTACATGATTCCTCCTGAGACAAGTAAGCTGACCGCGCAGCGGCGCGCGCCGGTCATCCCGCGTCAATCCCGCGTCAAGGTGTCAAGGTGTCAGGGCGTCAGAGCGAAGCAGTAGAACCCGCCGTAACCGCCGCCGGACCCGACGGTGACCGCGCCGGGTAGCGGTCCCCCCTGCTCCAGGAGGTTGATGCCCGGCGCGCACCCCGACTCGTCGAGCGACGACATCCAGTTGGCCATGTTGATGTTGCCGCCGGGGCCGGCGCCGGTGCTGCCGCCGCCGGTCGGGAAGCCGGCGCCGGTGCTGCCGCCGCCGGTCGGGAAGCCGCCACCTCCGAAGTTCCTGGGCCACGAGTGACCGACGCGCGGCCTCCCCTCGCTCGTGTCGCCCGACTTGGCCGTCCAGTCCTTGCAGGTCGCGGTCGCGCTGTAGAGCTGTCCCTTGTCGTTCGTCCCCGTCAGCATGTCGTGGTTGTCGACCTCGGGCTGGCTCGGATCGGGCTGGTGGTTGGGGACGCCGTCCTCGTTCGGAAAATCGTCGATGATCGCAGGGTCGGCCGCGGAGGGGCGGTCGTTGAGCAGCTCCTCTTTGTTGTTGGCGAGCAGCCGGCCTAGCCGGTCGTACCAGGGACCCTCGCCGATCCGATCGATCGCGTCGACCTGCTTGCCGTCCTCCCCGGCGACGGCGCTCAGGAAGGCGCGCCACTGCTTGCTCCCCGCGCCGGGGAGGCTCTTCTCGGCGATGGTCGCGCAGATCTTGTCCGCGCCGCGGAGCCCGGCGCCGGCGCCCGTCTCTCCGAAGCGGAGATCGCCGCCGAAGCCGTCCTGGGAGCCCGACAGCTCCTGCAGGGCGACGAGGCTGGTCACGAAGAAGCTGAATTTCTCGGTCGTCCCGCCGGAGCTGGACGAGGTGGTGTCGCCGCTGGACGACGAGGCGGTGGTGTTGCCGCTGCCGCCGGAGCTGGACGAGGTGGTGTTGCCGCCGGAGCTGGACGAGGTGGTGTTGCCGCCGGAGCTGGACGAGGTGGTGTTGCCACCGGAGCTGGACGAGGTGGTGTTGCCGCCGGAGCTGGACGAGGTGCTGGTCGAGCTGTCGCCCGAGGCGCCCACATCCGAGTCCGAACCGGAGCAGCCGACGCCGACCACAGGGGAGAGCAGCGCGAGGGTGAGGGGCAGCAGCAAGGGGCGATAAGTGCGTGTCATGGTCTCTGTGTCCTTTTCCTTGTTAAGCTAGACGGTCGGCCGCGCCGCGGATCGGCGAGGCTCACTTGCAGGTGAGATCGCTCTGGCAGGTCTGGCCCTCGGGGCACTGCGAGTCGTCGTTGCACGACATGAGCCCGGCGATCACCACCGCCTGCTCGATCTGGGACGAGACGACCAGATCGACCCGGCCGGCCGGGATCGTCGCGGAGCCCACGGACCTGCGCGTGACGATGATCGTCGGGAAGCCCGCGACGCCGAGGTCGAGGAGCTGCTTGACGAGGGATGCCGGGACATCGAGCGAGCCGGTGTCCTCGACGTTGCACTCGATCATCCCCTTCGTGCCCCCGTGATGGCTGATGTCGAGCTTCACGTAGACCTTGGAGATGCCGGCCTGCCCCGGCGGGGTCCACTCGAGCTGCAGGGGCTGAGCGGGATCGAGCGCTATCGTCTCGTTCAGGAGATCGAGGGGGCTCACGCCCTTGGCCTCCACCGTGAATGCGCTGAAGAAATCGCCGCTCGCCTCGAAGCGGAGCACACCGCCCTCGTCGACGGGCGGGTAGAGGAGCTTCACGCCGGCGGGAGGCTGGTAGTTGTTCGCCGTGGGGCTCATGACGAGGGACGCCTCGCCCGACTCGAGGTTCAAGCCGGTCACCGTCACGTTGCCGGCGCTGTGCGCGGCGGGGTAGGGTTGGCACGTGTCGTCCTCCACGCAGACGGCGCTGCCCCCGCAGGGCTCGTTGCAGAACGGGACGCGCGGCGTGAGGAGCTGACAGCCCCCCTCCTCGGCCTGCATCTCCCAGACGAGCTGCGCGGGCGTGGGGCCGTCGTAGATCTTCCCGATCACCGCCGTGCTGCCCGCCGCGCCCGGCTCGGCAGAAGGCAGCGAGCGCACCTGGAAGGCGCCGACGAGCTTCGTGGGGTCGCCGGTCGGTTCACCCGACCCTGTGGAGCCGCCGGAGCCGCCGGAGCCGCCGGCTGAGCCCCCCGAGCCCGACGTGTCGTTGGTACCATCCCCGGAGCTCGAGCAGGCGAGCGACACGAGGGCCACGACCCCGCCAAGGACACCGGCGCGCCATCCGCCTCGTGAGGAGAATTTTTCAATTCGGCAAAGGTTTTGCGACATCTCGATGGCCAGGTGGCGACGCGGCGGGATCAGGGGTCAATCTTTTTTGAAGAAGCCCCACCGCGCGGACGCCGGCGATCTGGCGTCAGGCCCCTGCGCTCAGCCGCCGCCGAGCTCGGACAGGCGCGCGCGCAGCCGCGGCGCGTGGACGCTCTCGCCGTGACGCGCGAGGAAATCGGCGATGGCCGCGCGCTCGTCGGCCGCCCGCCCGAGCCGGCGCAGGCTCTGCACGCGGCCGACCCGGGCCTCCGCGGCGAGGGGGCCGCCGCCGGCGAGGTAGCGATCGAAATAGCCGAGCGCCTCCGCCGCCTTGCCCTGGTGGAGCGCGATCTGGCCGAGCGACACCAGGGCCGCCCGCGCCTCGGGGCTCGCCGGGTACTGTGCGAGCAGGGCGCGGTAGGAGGCGTTCGCCTCGGCGCTCTTCCCCTGCCCGAGCTGGGTCTGCGCGCGCAGGAGCAGCGCTTGCGGGCCCGCCGCGGGCTCCTCCGCGCGCGGCCTGGGCGGCTGCTGCGCGCGATCCCGGGCCCCGACGGCGCTGGCGGTTGCGGGCTCGCCGGTGGGCGCGCCGGCACCGGGCGAGGGCTCGGCGGCGGGCGCGTTCGCGCCGGGCGGCGGCTCGGTGGAGGGCGCGCCGGCGCCCGGTGCGAGCGCGCCGGCGCCTGGCGAGGGTTCACCGGCGCCTGGTGAGGGCTCGCCGGCGGGCGCGCCGGCGCCCGGCGGAGGCGCTTCCGGCACCGAAAGCGTGGGGAGGCTCAGGACCGTGCGCCGTGCGCCGCTCGGATCGAGCGTCTCGCTCCCGCTGGGCGCCGATGGGGGCGCCTGCGCAGGCCCGTCGAACAGCTCCGCCGCGAGCGCGGCCAGGAGCGTCGCCGCGACGGCGACGCCCGCGAGCGACCCGGCGATCCCGCGCCGCAGCATCGGCCGAGGCGCCGCGCGCAGCCGCGCCGTGCTCTCGGGCGCGGCCTCGAAGCGGGCGCCCCTCGGGTCGAGGCGAGCGGCTCGGGGCTCGAAGCGGGCGCCCCCGGGCCCGAGGCGGGCGCGCGCGAGCACCTGCTGCAGCATGGCGGCGTCGCTGAGCTCGCGGCCGTCGCCGCGCGCGTCGCCGAGCCTGCCGATGGCGGCCCAGAGCGGCGCCTCGCCGCGGAGCTCGGGGTCGTCCTGCTCGGCGCGGCGGAGGAGCTCCGCGTCCTCGGGGCGGATCGGCTCGCCGCGCGCCTCCGCGGCGAGGATCGCGGGCAGGAGGTCCAGATCGATCTCGGACTTCTGCGTCCCTGTCATGATGCTCTCTTCCGGCCGACGGCGAGGTCCTGTCGCACCTGCTTGCGGAGCGCGCCGATCCCGAGGCGCAGCCGGCTCTTCACCGTATCGGCGCTGACCTCGGTCATTCCGGCGATCTCCTCGATGGAGTAATCGAGCGCGTGGTGCAGGAGGATCACATGGCGCTGCGCCTCCGGCAGCTCGTCGAGGTACGCGCGCGCCTCGCGCGGGAGGGCCTCGAACGGGGGTTGGTGCGGCGCCTGGGCGATCTCCTCGTCGATCGCGCTCTCCGGGGCCACGGGCGCGCCTTCCCTGCGCTGCTGCCGGGCGTACCGGAGGATCGTCCGGACGGCGACGCGCCTGGCCCAGGCCTCGACGGCGGCGTCGCCGCGGTAGCTCGACGCGCTCTCGAGGATCGCGAGCAGGGCGAGCTGCGCGGCGTCGTCGGCGTCCGCCGCGCTGCGGAGGAACGTCCGCGCGATCCGGCGGACCCGCGAGATCACGTGTGTCATGAGCCAGGCCTGGGCCTCCGGGTCACCCGCGCCGGCGTGGCGCATCCGTTCGAGGTCAGACGGCGAGGACACGGCGGGTGACGGGGCAGGCGGCGGGGCGGGGACGGGGCGCGTCATGGCGCTGGCCAGGAGCGGCTCGGGCAGGGGGCCGAGGCTCCTGGAGAGAGCTCGCGCGTGCTCAGCGTCCATCGCTTCGACCTGGTGCGACGCACGGCCCGAAGCGGGTCAATTTTCCTTTCGTGACGGGTCATGCGGCGCGGGTGGTCATTTCCTGACCATGCCCGCGGGGGCTGGCGAGGCCGGCAGGGCGAGGCCGAGCTCCAGCCCGATGCCGGCGAAGATCCGCACCGGATTGGCCGAAAGCGCGAGGCCCGGGTGTACGGTGGCGTCAGGCTCCGTCAGGAGCACGTCCACACCCAGCGTCGTCTTGAGGCGGAGCCACCCGGTGAGCGGGACCCCGAGCTCCGCGACCGGCGCGACGCTCACGAGCACGTCGGTCCGGGCCTCCGGCGGCGGGAGCTGCTGCGGAAACATCCGCGGCCACCGCCACGGCGGCGGCGGTGGCGGGACATGACCGGGAGGAGGCGGGAACGGGGGCGGCTCCGAGAGCGCCTGCTGGGTCGTGCCTTCCTCGGGGACGCGCTCGACGATATCGACGGTGGCGCGCGCGCCGAGCTGCAGGTCGAGGCCAAGGGGGAGCCTGAGGCGGACCTGGCCGGTCGTGATCACCGGGTGGCGCGAGAGCTCGAACGTGGACTGCTCGTCGCCGAGCGAGGTCGAGGGGATCAGCTCGTACCCCAGGCCGAGGACGGCGTAGTCCACCGGCGCCCAGGAGGCGCGGAGCGCGGCGGCGCTCTGCCAGGGCGCGGCGCTGCTGAAGTTCGCGCCGGTGTAGCCGGCGAGGACGGCGAACGTCGGCAGCGGGCTCGCTTCGCGGCGGGCGCCCGTGGATGGCGACGGCGGGCCTGCGGGCGGCTGCAGGTCCGGCGCGGCGTCCGCGGGCGCCGCGGCCGTGGGCGCCGCGGGGGACGTGGCGAGCTCGGGGGCACCGTCGGGCTCGGGCGGAGTCGCTGGAGCCGGCCCGACCGGGGCGACCTTCACCTCGGCCAGGCCGGCGACGTGGCCCTCGCGGAGCTCCTCGGCGACCGCGCCGGCGATGTTGGCGAGCGACTCGAGGGCGGTGGCGGTCTGTCCGGGCAAGACCGGGATGCGGCGGCCGTAGATCTGCTCGCCGTCGCGCTCGACCACGTACAAGGCGAGCTCGTCGCTCGCCCCGGCGTCGATCCAGAGCACTCCCCGCGCGTCCCACGCGTCGGCGAGCGCGTTGGCTTCGGGGAGGAGCGTCTGCAGCACGGGCCTCGGAGTGCCGGGGCGGACGATCTGAAGGCGGATGCCGATGGGGCGGATATGGGCGACGACGAGGTCGATGGCGCGCTTGTCGATGCCGCCGGCGCCCGGGAAGGCGGCGAGGACGAGCACCGGTTCGCCTGCGGCGCGAGGCTCGCCCGCTGCGGCGGGCAGGGCGACGGCGGCCAGCAGGGTGCCGGCGACCGCGCTCGCGGCCGTTCGGGCAGCGCGGAGGGCGAGCGCGAGCGACGTGGCCGGCACGGGCGCGGAAAATTATCATTCTTCCCCGCGGGGCACCATCCCCCGTCGCGGCCCGGCGGGATGCCCGCCTCCGCGCCTCAGCGCGCGCCGGTCGATCGCGGGTAGCTCCCGAGGACTTTCACCATCTCGCAGCGCGCGCGGAGCCGCTCGATCGCGTCGGCGACGCGCGGATCGCTCCGGTGGCCCTCCAGATCGACAAGAAAGACGTAGTCCCAGTGCTTCTGCCGGCTCGGCCTCGACTCGATCCGGGTCAGGTTGATGCCCGCGTCGTCGAAGATGGCGAGGACCCGGCGGAGCGCGCCGGGCTCCTCCTGCACGGAGAAGACGATCGAGGTCTTGTCCGCGCCCGTGGCGGGCGCGTCGGCCGGGGCGATGACGATGAAGCGGGTCGCGTTCTCGGCGCGGTCGTGGATGCGCTCCCGCAGGAGCGGAAGCCCGTAGAGCTCGCCCGCCCCGCGGCTGCCGATCGCCGCCGCGGCGGGGTCGCCGAGGGCCTCGTGCGCCGCCGCGGCCGCGGAGACGGTCTGGACGATCTGCGCGCCGGGGAGGTGCTTCGCGAGCCAGAGGCGGCACTGCGAGAGCGCGTGTGGGTGCGCGTGGACGCGCGCGACGCCGCTCAGCCCCTCCGCCTTGCTGAACAGGCAATAGGCGACGTCGAGCACGAGCTCCTGCCGGATCTGGAGGTCGCTCTCGATCAGGGCGTCCGCCGTCAGGGTCACCGAGCCGTCGGTCGAGCTCTCGACGGGGACGACGCCGCAGGCCGCCTCGCCCGCGCGCACGGCGTCGAAGACGCCCTCGATGGTGCCCGTCTCCCGGTAGCGCGCGGCCAGCCCGAACAGGTGCCGCGCCGCGACCTCCGCGAAGGCGCCCTCCGTCCCCGGAAAGGCCACCTTCATGGGCTCCTCCAGCGACAGGCAGGCGCTCATCACCTCCCGGAAGACGACCCGGATGGCGTCGCCCGGGAAGCGGCCCGCGCCCTTCGCCTGCAGGCGGGTGAGCACGCGCCGCTCCCGCTCCGGGTCGTGAAACTGCGTGGCGTTCGCGGCGCGCTTCGCGTGCGCGACCTCGACGGCCACCTCGGCCCGCTCGGCGAGGAGATCGAGGATCCGGTCGTCGATGCTGTCGATGCGCTCGCGAAGGTCGCCCAGGGTCGCCATGGTTCGTTCCACCTCGGATGGGGAAGGGCGGGCATCAAAGCGCAGGGGGCGCCGCAGCGCAAGGCTCGCCTCGGCGCAGGGAATGCAGCGCGGAACGCGCGCGACGGAGACGAACGTCAGGGGCGAAGCGGCACCCGTGCGGGCTCGACGCGTGGAGCGGATGGGTAAGGGAGACCCGGTGAGGGGGCAGAGGAGAAGAAGAGAGAGCTCTTGGCGCGAGAGCGAGAGGATCGGCCGCCGGAGTGGGGGGATCGGGCGCGGGAGCGGGAAGATGGCGCCCGCGAGGGACATGATGCTTCCGGGCTCAGCGTCGAGTGCCTTGGCCTCGTCACGGAGCCTCCGCTGCGCCGACGTGAGCATCAAGCCGTGTTCTTCACGGTGCGTGTCGGGGGAATGAGCCCCCTCCTGGCTGAGAGGTGCCGAAGGATGGTCGTTTATCGAGAGTGGCTGTCAACATCGTTTGACGCGCTGAGGCGTCTGAATGCTGCTGCGCCGAGCCATTCGCGCGACACCGAGGGAGAGGCGGCAGGCGAGGCGAGGGCGGCGCGCTGTAATCAGTTGCAATCGAGGTGGTGTTGATACGGCGGGTCATGCGGGACATAGGTGGCCGCGAATTCAACAGACCTTGCGTCGGGAGTGTCTCGAATGCGACACGCGGGCTGGTGAAGCCGCGCGCGGCGAGCCGACGCCCGGCGTGGAGGGCGCCGGAGCTCGCGTCAGAGCGAGATGATCAGTCGGTCGACGGGGAGCAGCCGCTCCCCCATGCGATTGGCTATCGCACGGTAAATGGCTTCACCGATCGCGGTCGTGCGGCTGAGATCCACGTCGGTCACGCGCGGATTGCTCAGGCGCACATCGAAGCTCGCTCCATCGAGGGGCAGCACCTTGAGCGTGATGCGCACCGTGACCGTGCCGTGCGCGTCGCGCCGCAGACGGCGGTGGAGCGTCGCCCCCAGACGCGCGGTCAGCTCGCAACCGGCCACGCTCACGTCCTCTGCACCGTGGATGACGAGCGTCTTGTTGTCGGCCGGGCCCAAATTCTCGATGCGTATCCCCGCTGCGACCGCGTCGACTCGCTCCAGCAGATCATCGTGGAACGCGGTACCCAGCAAACCGACGGATTCGCACGGCAGTGGCTCCTGGGCACTGGCGGGCGCCGACGCCAACATCGAAAGCGCAGCAAATGCAAGGAATGCAAGAAACGTGGCGCGAAGCGAGAAGAAACGATGGACCATTACACTATCTCCTTTGCGACTCTTCTTTCTGGTTCTACTACACCGAGAGTGGCGCGGGTAGCACTGATCTACGGTTCATAGGCTTGGACATTCAGGACGGACGACACGACAACGATCGGACTGAAGAGCCCACAGTTGTTCAGTACGAAGAGGTGGCGGCACGGCCATCGTTCAGTGGTAGGCGTGTTCGTCAACCGAGCGGCGTGCGCGGCATAGGACGGCTGATCGCCTCGGGGCTGCGCGCGGTCGCAAAGCCAGTGTTCGGGCACCGCTCGGAGGCAGCGCTGCCCGGCGTGGACGTCGCCTCAGCGGCAGCACGTGCGCGCCGCGGAGCTCTCGGGCCGAGCTTGCCAAGACGGCTGCCTGCACCGGCCCGCAACAGCATGGACGCGCTCTGGTCCGAGGCGATCGATGCCGGTCCCCCTCAGGATCCCATGATGATATTGCCTGGGAAGCGGTATACTGTGCGGCGACAATGCAGCACTATCGAGAGGATCACGCGGGAAAAGACGATCTCGTCAGCTTTGCCGGCTTCACGCCCCCGAGAGGATGACCCACCATGGAAACATCGTTTGCTCCCTCCAAGATCCAGACGAAACAGATCAACCACCCCCGGGCCTGGGATGGAAAGAACCTGACCAAGGACGAAGTTGCCTTCGATCTCGGGCCCAGACACCTGGAGGCCTTCGACCGCGTGGTCCAGGAAGCCCGGAGACGCAGCGTCACGCTCGAGAACGCTTCCAACGAGGATTTTCAGCTCGAGGACATCCAGGACGATGTGCAGCTCATCGCCGACAGAATCCTGAATGGCCGCGGCGTGGTCATCGTTCGCGGATGGCCGATGGACCGCTGTACGGAAGCGGAGATCGCTCTCCTTTACTGGGCATTGGGCAAGCAATGGGGCCAACCCATCGTTCAAAGCTGGAAAGGGGATCGTCTCGGCTATGTGACCGATGTTCCCCACCTGGTACCGGGGACGCGGGGCAAAGGCTACACCTCCGAGAACGCGATGACGCTCCATACCGATTACGGTGGCATCATGGGGCTGATGGCCATCCGGCGGGCCAAATCCGGGGGATTGAGCGGCCTGGCCAGCGGAATAGAAATTCATAACCGCATTGCCGCCACGCATCCGGAATATCTGGTGCCTCTGTACGAGGGCTATTATATTCACTGGACGGGCAACGAGAAGAAGGGTGAGCGTCCAATCAACCCCGACTACCGCGTGCCCCTCTTCAGCGAGCTCGACGGGCAGGTCAGCGTTTCTTTCATGAACAAAAGGGTCGTCGAGCAGGCGGTCGCGGAGCGGAAAGAACCGCTCACGGAGCTACAGCGCGAGGCGCTCGAATACTTTCATGCCGTCGGGGATGAACTGAAATTCACCTTCATGCTGGAAGCGGGCGAGGCGTTGTTCGTCAACAACTACGCCGTTCTGCACGACCGCGCTCCCTTTGAGGACTGGCCGGAACAGGAACGCCGCCGCTTTCTCCTGCGGCTGTGGCTGAGGACTTCCCAGGGAAAGCAGCCGGTCCATCCGAGCATCCGTCGCTTCTACGACACAATGGCTGGAATTTTCTCCCCGCCGCCGGCGAAGTGATTTGGTGGTGATTGGCCTCCTTGCCCTGCAACCCTTCACGCGGGAAATCGACATGTCCAACAGCCTTGCAAGGTACACTGGCCATCCCGGGGCCTGGAAAGCCTCGGACCTGACGAAAGAAAAAATCTCCTTCGATCTCGGGCCCCGGCACCTGAGAGCGTTCGAAAAGGTCATGGATGAGGCGCGGAAACGCGACCTCACGCTCCGGACCGCTTCCGAGAGCGATTTTCCCCTCGTCGAGATTCACGACGATATCCGCCGGATCGCCGGCGAAGTTCTCCACAAGCGCGGCGTCATCATCATCCGCGGCTGGCCGGTCGAGACCTATACGCCGGAGGAAATGGGATTGTTGTTCTGGGCCGTGGGCAAGCAGCTCGGAGTACCGGTCGAGCAGAGCCATCACGGCGACCGGCTGAACCAGGTCATCGATCTCGGGGGCGGGCGGGCCTACAACTCCAATATTCCCCTGGACATGCACAGTGACTTCGCCGCGCTGGTCGGTCTTCTGGCGATCCGCAAGGCCAAGCTGGGCGGCCACAGCGCAATAGCGAGCGCCCTCGCCATTCATGACAAGATCGTCGAGACCCATCCCGAATATCTCGCCCCGCTCTATGCCGGTTACTACGTCCACTGGCAGGGAGAGGAGGCGAAGGGCGAGCGGTCGCTGATAACCGATTACCGCGTTCCGGTCTTCAGCGACGTCGAGGGCCAGCTCAGCGTGTTCATGGTCAAGCCGTTCGTCGAGCAGGCCGAGAGGAACAAGGAAATGACCCAGCTTCAGCGGGACGCGCTCGACTATTTTCAGCAAGTCGCCGACAGCGACGAGTTCGCCTACAAGTTCATGCTGGAACCGGGAGAAGCCTCGCTGATGAGCAACTACACGGTCCTTCATTCGCGCTCCACCTTCGAGGATTGGCCCGAAGTCGAGCGGCGCCGGCTCCTCCTGCGGCTCTGGCTCAAGTTGCATCCCGGGGACCGCCGTCCCCTCCATCCCAATTTGCAACGCTTGCACACCCATGACGGGTTCTACGTGTCGGCCAAGAACGGCGAAGCGCCGCAGGTATCGGCCACGTGACGGAACCTCTACCTGAAAGACATCGATGATCGACCTGGCAATCGTCGGACTTGGGCGGTGGGGCACCTTCCTCGTCGATGCCGTGCAGGGCGTCAGCCCCAAAGTCCGTTTTGCCGCCGCGGTCAGCCGTGCTCCCGGACGCATCGAACAGGCGGCCGCCTCGCGGGGAATCAAGGTCCTCGCCTCGCTGGAAGAAGCGCTGGCCCAACCGACGATCGCGGGCATCGTGCTCGCCACCCCCCATTCCCTCCATGCCGCGCAGATCGAGGCCTGCGTCCGCGCGGGGCGCCCCGTCTTCGTCGAAAAGCCGTTCACGCTCACCTCCTCCAGCGCGGTGCAGGCTTCCGCTGCGGCCTCGGCGGCGGGAGTCGTGGTGGCCACGGGGTTCAACCGTCGGTTTCTTCCCGCGATGCGCAAACTGAAGAGCGTCGTCGGGGAGGGCCGTCTGGGCACCGTTCGTCACATCGAAAGCAACTTCACCGCGAACCTCGTCGGGCGATTTTCTTCCGGGCAATGGCGTTTGGCAGCGGAGGAAAATCCGGCGGGCGGCTTCGCCGGAGGTGGCATTCATATGATCGACGCGATCATCCATCTCGGCGGTCCCGTCACCGGCGTGTTCGCGGTGGGCTCCTCGCGCATCCCGGCCCTCGGGCCTCTTGAGGACACCGTCTCCGCCCTTCTCACCCTGGCCTCCGGAGCCACGGCCTCGGTGACGACGATGATGGCCACGGCGCCGACATTTCGCCTTCAGGTACTCGGGACCCAGGGCTCGGCGGAGATCCGTGGTCCGGACACGCTCGAAATTGTCGACCTCGCAGGCAAAGGTGGTCCCTTTTCCTTTGAGGCTGTCTCCACGGAGCGCGCCGAAATCGAGGCTTTTGCCGATGCCATCTCCGGAGAGGCCCCGTATCCCATTCCAATGGATGAGGTGCTCAATGGCGTGGCGGCTTTCGAAGCCGTTGGCCTATCCCTCTCTACGGGGGGCCCTGTTGCCATTGCTGAGGGTGGGTGTCTTGAAATTATAATGAATCGCCGACACGACCACTACCTGCTCACGCCGGGGCCCCTTACGGTCCCGACGGAAATCCGTGAGACGATGCTGCTCGACCGGAACCCCTACACGGGCGACTTCGTCAACATGACCGCCGCGATCCGCCGCTATCTGCTCGAGATCGCCAACGGCACGGAGACGCATGCCTGCGTTCCCCTGCAAGGCAGCGCCAGCTACGCCATCGAGGCGGCCATGCAGACCCTGGTGCCCCGTACCGGCACGATCCTGATCGTGCAGAATGGCTTCTACGGAATCCGGCTCAGGGAAATCGCCGAGGGCATTCGCCTCAAGGTCACGACCCTCGACCTTCCGATGCTGCCGCTACCAACGCGCGACGAGCTCGAAAGAGCCCTCGACGCCGACCCCTCCATCACGCACATCGCCATGTGCCACGCGGAGACCGGCACCGGCGTGCTCAATCCGATTGAGATGGTAGCGGAAGTGGCCCGGTGCAGGGGCAAGCGCCTCATCATCGATGCTGTCGCTTCCTTCGGCGGCTTTCCCATCGACGTGGCCACGCTCGATCTCGAGGCGCTCATCATCTCTCCCAACAAATGCCTGGAAAGCGTCCCGGGCATCGGCCTCGTCCTCGTCAACAAAGACGCCCTGGCCGCCTCGGCGGGCAGGTCGATGTCGCCCTCGCTCGATCTCCATGCCCAATGGAGCACGATGGAAAAGAGCGGCACCTGGCGCTGGACGCCGCCGACCCACGTTGTCGCGGCCCTGGCCAGGGCCTGCGAACGACACCGGCGGGAAGGCGGCGTGGCCGCCCGCGGGGCGCGTTACCGGTGCAACTGGCGCATCCTGATCGACGGCTTCCGCCAATGGGGATTCCGGACCTTGATCCCCGACGAGGTGGCCATCCCCATCATCGCGACCTTCCATGTTCCCGAGCCGTTCGCGCATGATTTCCGGCCCTTTTACGAAGCACTGGAGCGGCGCGGGATCACCATCTTCCCGGGACGGCTGACCGCCTCCGGAACGTTCCGCATCGGTGTCATGGGCGATCTGGTCGAATCGGACATCCGCATGATCATGGACGTCATCCGCGAAGTCCTCGGCGAAATCGATTCGCGCTACAAGGACCTGCCGCGGATCAGCTAGGAAGTATTGCCGCCACGATGGCGTCCGCCAGCGCATTTGCCGACGCGGGGACCATGTCGAGATAAAGCGCGGGATCGAGGACCTCAATCTCCATCAGGACAAACTGGCCACCGCGCAGGACGCCGTCGATCCGCGCGTAAACGGGACGACCGGGGACATGCCGCAAGACCTCCTCCGCGGCCGCCACATGCTCCTTCTCGGGAACGACGGACACCGGAACACGCGGGCGGTAACGCGCGTTCACCCGAAAATCGTCGGGATTGGGACGCTTCCGCACGCCATGAGCGAAATGTCCGTCGATGAACACGAGCGACAGCTCGCCTTCGCGGATTTCCGGCATGAATTCCTGGAGCAAGAGATCGTTCCGGCCCGTTTCGGCGCGCAGGGCCTCGGCCTGCGCGGCCACCTGGTGGCGCTCAACGAGGGTCACGCCCACGCCGCTCTCCCCGATGCAGGGCTTCAAGACGAGCCGATCCCCAGGAATTTCGGACGCCGTGGTTTCTATATCTGTATTTTGATCGACGATGCGCGTGACCGGGCAGGGTACTCCGTGGGCGATGAGGTCCAGCAAGTACCGCTTGTGCGAGTTCCATAGTAACAGGCCGACTTCATTGATCACGGGGATCGCAGCGTCACGCAATCCATGGATCCATCGGAAGAATTTCTCGCTCTGTTCCGTGTAGTCCCATACGGAACGGACGACCACGCCCGCCGCATGGCCTTTTGCCTCCTCCCGCGGTTTGATCTGGTCCCAGGGACGCAAGACGGTCTCCACGCCCCGATGTTCCAGGGCCTTCTTGAGCGCCAGATCGCAGCCGATTGCCTCGGGAGGGATCTTCGCGCAGGTCGCCAGTAGCAGCTTCACGACACACCCTGCTTCTGGTCGACGGCGGCCACCATGCCTGCCTCGCTTCGATTGTGTCGCTCAAGAAGCACGGCGTCATAGACCGCCCCGGTATGGAGAAGCGGGGTGACGCGCCAGGACCCGGAAAGCTCCTTTTCGAATGGATAATTGCAGAGCGATTTGATGCCATTGCCGTAGCGAAGGATGATCTTCGCCTGCCCTTGCATCTGGCCGCCTAGTTGCCGAAGAATGGCGGCCTTCTCCTTGACCAATCCGGCGATGATGAAATGGCTCGCCTGTCTGACACAAGGGATCGTTTCGAGCGGACGGCAGCTACACCGGATCCGCTCCGCCAGACCCTGATGCATGACAAGCTTTTTCGCGAGACGGGTCGCTTCAGGATCGATATCGTGACACAGCAACTCCGCCTCACTTTCCCGGGCGAAGAGCAGCGCCGTGACGGGCAGCGCCCCGGCCCCTATGAAAACAATCCGCGATTCTGGGCCTATCCCGGAAGCCGCCAGCTCCGCCCGGAACGACCTCCGAAACTCCGTGTAAGTCGCATCCAGATAGGCTTCCAAAGGCAAGGTTCCCTCTGCCAGTCGCTGGCAAAGGTGGCGGGAATGGTCTTTTTCGAGGTCGCAGAGAGCGCGATCCAGGACATGGCGAAGCGTCGTGGCGTCGTGAAGAAGCTCGAGATCGCCTTCCCAACGCCGCCAGTGCGAGGCGTTCTCCGCGTCCATGACGAACTGGCGAACGGAGCCCAGCTTCTTTTCCAAGGGATCGAAATCGCCGCAACGGCCGGCTTCCTGGCGAAGCTCTTCAAGCTGGGAGCTCAGGGCGCGTAATTCAGCCAAGAAAGAATGTTTGTTTGAATGCATGAACGTTCTCGCCTGGAACCGTGTTGGGGAGATGTGTCGGAAGTTAAGCATCAACGAGGTGCTCTACAACCGGGACCGCCTCGGCGCCCATAGGTGTTGACGGAGGTGATCGCGCTCGCGGATGGCTCGGCCGGGGAGCCCGGGGTCGCGCCCCCGCCTCTGGACGAGAGATCCAGCGTGCTTGCGGCTCCTCCGAGAGCGTCGCCCCGCAGCGGGTGCAGCGCGGGTTGAACGGTGAGCTGTCCGCGCTTGCAGCGCCGGCCGGCAAACGACCGCGCTCTCCCCCGCGATCACGGGGCGCTCGTACCACGCCCTGACGCCCGCCCCCCTCGGCGTGGCGGCCTGAGGTCCCGATCCGAACCTCGCCTGCGCGGGGGCGCGTCCGCGCTGGAAGAGCAGGGATCCGTCGCGCTGGAGCTCCGGACCCTGGCGTGATGCCTCACTCGCCCTGTCTCTGTGAACCTGTCTCTGTGAAGGAGACACCTGGTCCTCCCGGGGCGACAGTTCACCCGAGGCGACGGGCTCGCGAAGGGGCCGGAAGAAGCGCGCTTTCCGCTCCTGCGCGTCGACGATCCGCGGGGGCAAGCGCCGCCCCGACCCGGCACGTGTGTTGCTGAAGGCTGCAGAGCTGAAGAGCTGAAGAGCGACGCGTTGCTGAAGAGGCCCGCTGAACGCCCTCCAACGACGGAGGGCGCGAGCGCGCGCCAGAGCAAGCGATGCGTGTCCCCTTCGCGCGCCACCACGGCGGGCGAAGCGAAAAGGAGGGTAGCAATATGACGATTGAACCGATGAATCAAAAGCATGTTCGTCGACGGCGCTGGCTGTGTCCCTTGCTGGCGATGCCGCTCGTCGCCTGCGCGGCCGACGCCGGCGGGGCGGGCGACTTCGAGGAGACCGCCCAGGTCGCATCGCCGATCGTCGACCCGACGCCGGCGGGGCCCGGCGATCTGCTCGCGATGGTGAAGGTGTCGAGCTCGCAGGGGAGCTGCTCGGGCATGGTCATCGCCGCGGACACGGTCCTCACCGCCGCGCATTGCTTCTGCGAGGACGGCTACGTCGGCGGCAACGGCTGCTCCACGGACGCGACGGTGACCTTTCGCCCCGACCCGGCGACCCCGGGCGCGCGCCCGCGCGTGCTGAGCGGCGTGGCCAAGATCCAGCCGGACTACAACCCGTCATGGACCGAGAGGCAGATCGAGCATGACGTCGCGGTCATCAAGCTGAACGGCGTCGCGCCGGCGCACGTGAAGCCCTTCGTCGTGGCCAGCGATTACCCCGCAGAGGGATCGCGGGTCACGATCGCCGGCTTCGGGCGCACGGGCGCCGATTGCAGCACCCCCTTCGGCACCCTGAACTTCGACGCCGCCAAGGTCGGCGGGTACGAGGACGGCCACGACATCCTGCGCTTCAACGACCAGGTCTTCTGTGGCGGCGACTCGGGCGGGGCCGTCTTGAACGTCGAGGCGAGCCGGCTCTACGCCGTCCACTCGATGCACACGTGGACGGCGACCCACGGCTGGGTCAGCAAGGGAGTCACGACGGGCTCCGAGTTCGACTGGATCAAGTCACACATGTGCCCGTCGTCACCCTCGAACCAGTGCAGCGGCGACGGCGACACGTGCTCCTGCTCGGCCAGCACCAGCTTGCTGTGGCGGCACACCAATGGCCAGGTCGCCATCTGGTTCATGGACGGCGGCGACATCGTCGGCGAGGCCTACCCCGGCGGCCAGGACCCGAGCCTCTCCTGGAAGATCCAGGGCTCCGGAGACTTCGACGGCGACGGCCAGAGCGACCTGCTCTGGCGACACACCCATGGTCAGGTCGCCATCTGGTTCATGAATGACGGCGCCGTCGTCGGTCAGGCCTACCCCGGCGGCCAGGACCCGAGCCTCTTCTGGAAGGTGGCTGGCGTCGGCGATTTCGACGGCGATGGGCGCTCGGACGTCCTGTGGCGCGACGCCAACGGCCAGCTCGCCATCTGGTTCAAGGGCGACGCCGCCCAGGCCGCCTACCCCGGCTACAACAACCAGCCGGCGCCGGTCGACAACGCGTGGAAGGTGCAGGGCGTCGGCGACTTCGACGGTGATGCGCGCTCGGACATCCTGTGGCGAAACACGAACGGCCAGGTCGCCATCTGGTTCATGTCGGGCGGGACGCGGGTGGGCGAGGCCAACCCCGGCGGCCAGGACCCGAGCCTCTTCTGGAAGGTGCAGGCCATCGGCGACTTCGACGGCAACCTGCGCTCGGACATCCTGTGGCGGGACGAAAGTGGCCAGCTCGCCATCTGGTTCGGCGGCGAGCTGGGCTTCGACTCGCCCTCGTACAACAACGCGCACGGGCCCGGCGACCTCGCATGGCAGGTGCAGGGCGTCGGCGACTTCGATCACGATCGTCGCGACGACATCGTCTGGCGGCACACGAACGGCCAGGTCGGCATCTGGCTGATGCATGGCGCGCACTTCGTCGGCGACCTGTACCCGCGCCAGGTCGACAGCGGCTGGGCGATCAAGGGCATGCTCCACGACGCCGGGCGGTGAGCTGTCGAGGAGGGGTCCTCGGTCGCCCGGGGCCCCTCTTACAGGTGGGCGCCGCTGACCAGATCGTCGATCTCGCCGGGCGCAAACCCCACCAGATCGGGCTCGGCCGAGAGCGCCACGCCGAACCGATCGAGCACGCCGCGCCGCACGCGCCGCGCCAGGCCGAGCAGCTCCTCCGCCGTGGCGCCGCCGCGGTTCACCAGCGCGAGCGTGTGGCGCGTCGAGATGCCCGCGGCGCCGTGGCGCGTCCCCTTCGCGAAGCCGGCGCGCTCGATCAGCCAGGCCGCGGACAGCTTCACCCGGCCGCCTTCCGCCGGATATTGCGGGATCGCCTCGCCGGGCGCGAGCACGCCCGCCGCCTCGATGCGCGCGATGACGGCCGCGGCGGCGCCGGGGGCGAGCGTCGGGTTCATGAAGAACGACCCCGCGCTCCGGCCGTTCTCGTCCGCCGGGTCGAGCACCATCGACTTGGCGCGGCGGAGCGCGATCACCGCGCTGCGCACCTCGCCGAGCGGCGGCGCGGCGCCCCCCGCCGGCGCGGCGAGCGCCCGCTGGAGCTCGGGGTAGCGCACCGTCGCGGCGCCCCCCGGGCGCAGCGCGAACGTGACGGCCGTGATGACGTACCGCCCGCGCCACGCGCGCTTGAACCGGCTGTCACGGTAGCCGAAGCCGCAGTCCGCGCCGGAAAGGACCGCGGCCGCCCCCGTCGCGCGATCGATCGCCCGGACCTCGACGATCGTCTCCGCGACCTCCTGGCCGTACGCGCCCACGTTCTGGATCGGCGTCGCGCCGACGTCGCCCGGGATGCCCGACAGGCACTCGACGCCCGCCCAGCCCTCGGCCACCGAGCGCGCCACGAGGTCGTCCCACGCCTCGCCCGCCCCCGCGCGCACGAGGGCGCGGCCGGCTTCTCCGCCGCCGCCGATCTCCCCGCCGCTGTCCTCCCCGCCGCCGTCCTCGCCGCGCCCGCGCAGCAGCTCGATCCCGCGGACGCGCACGCGCAGCACCAGCGCGTCGACGCCCCGGTCCGCGATCAGCAGGTTCGATCCGCCGCCCAGCACCAAGAGCGGCACGCCGCGGGCCTCGGCGAAGCGGAACGCCTCGACCACCGCGGCCTCATCGGCGGCCTCGGCGAAGTAGCGCGCCGGCCCGCCCACGCCGAGCGTCGTGAGCGGGGCCAGCGGGACCGACTCGCGGACGTCGAGGCTCACGGCTTCTTCTCCGGCGCCTGCGGCCGCGCCTCGCCGCGGACAGCGCCCGGCCCCTGCGCGCCGCCAGAGGGCCGCGCCGGCGCCGCCGGCCGCGCCACCCGGATGCCCGCCATGAAGCCGCTGTCGACCGCCTGCACCCGCTCGACGAACGCCTTGTACTCGTCGATCGACACCGTCCCCGTCGGCAAGCTCAGCGCGAAGTCCTCCTCGATCGCCGCGCCGTAGCTGCCCTTGCGCGACGCCGCGAGGCCCGCGTGCTCGACGCGCACGCCCTCGGGCGCGCGCGCGACCGCGTAGCCCTCGGGCAGCTCGATCCTGCGGCGCACGTGGTACTGGAGCGCGGTCTCGATCGCGAGCGCGCTCTTGCGCGCCCCCCGCGAGGCGTACGAGGCGCCGAGCGTGCTCGTGTACGCGCGCGGGAACACGAGGTGCACCGGCTCCAGCCCCGGCAGCGTCCACGCCGCGGCGTCCTTGCCCGCCGGCTGCGCGAAGCCGTGGATCGTCACGGTGGCGCGGAGCGCGACCTCCCACGAGCCCTCCGTCGACGAGACGACAACGTCCTCGACGTCGGCCCACGGGAGCCAGCCGAGCACGACGCCCCGGAGCATCTCGCGCCGCGCCGTGCCCACCACGGTCTCGAACGCCTCCGAGAGCGCCTGCGCCGCTCGCCCGTGCAGCAAAATCGTGAACGTTCCCGAGGCGTTACCTTGCGCGTCGACCGTCAGGCGCAGGTCGACCTCGTCGCCGGTCTCGCCGCTCGTCCCGGCCACGGTGACGAGCTCGCCGCTCGGCAGCATGGCGGCGCGGCCGCGCAGCTCGGGGCTGATGCGGCCGGGGGGCAGCGGCGGGCCCTCGACGTCGGCGTCGATCCACACGTCGCCGCCCGGAAGGCGGGCGATCACGAGCGGGTGGCGGAAGCGCCCCGCGTGGGGCGGGAAGTCCGCCGACGAGCTGAACGGCTCGGTCTCGGCGATCGCGAGATCGGCGCGCACGCCGAGCTCGCGCAGCGCGCGGTAGACGACCCACGATCGGCTGCCCTGGCCGAGCTCGATCATCGCGCGCGCCGTCGTGCGCTGCGGGCCGCCGCCGAGGAGCGCCGCCATGTCCGAGAGCTCGGCGCCGCCGGCGACCTTCACCGCCTTGCCCGCGGCCGCGACGACGCGCTCGAGCAGCGCGGGCGACGGCGTGCGGTCGGCGCCCGCGGCCTCCCGCGCCCAGCGGGTCATGGTGGGATCGCGGTCCTCGAGCGCGCGGATGTTCTCGTCGAGCGCCGCGGCCACGTGGCCCCAGGTCTGCGTCCCCAGGCTGACGCCGACGCCCATCTCCACGCGCGGCACGCCGTCCTCCATGCGCCGCGGCGGCTGGTCCTTGATGCGCCAGACGCTGACCGTGGAGGCGCCCTCGGCGCGCTGCTCCGCGGCGCCGAGCAGCGGGTGCGACCAGAGCGCGAGCGGGAGCGACGTCGGGCGGCTGACCTCGATCGTCGCCTCGCGGACGCTCGTGCGCTCGGGGAGCAGGTCCCACGTGTCGATGACAAGCTGGCCGCCGTCGCCCGGCAGCGCATGGCCCTCGGTGACCTGCTCGACGTAGTCTCCCTGCTCGAGCTGGGAGAGGTCGCTCTGGTCCTGCGCGGCGTTCGACGCCGCGTCGGGCGCGAGGATGCGGCCGTCGCGCTTGTGGATGCGGCGGCGCAGGAGGCGCGGCATGGCGCGGCCCTCGATGAGCGGGCCGTAGGTGGCCGCGCCCTGGGCCACGTCCGTGGTGCCGGAGACGCGGCGGAGGTCGTACGTGACGTAGTGGACGAGCCCGTCGGGCGAGATCGTGAACCGCTCGACGTGGCGGAGCACCGCGGTCGCGGCGCCGGGGAGGAACGCCTTCTGCTGGTCCTCCAGCACGAGCTTGCGGCCCTCGGCCTCGAGCGCCGGCGCCGGGTCCGGCGCGAGGCCGAGGGCGCGGGTGATGGGGCCGATCCCGGCGGGGGTGTCGCGCGCCGTCGTGCGGTCGCGGGCGAGGCGGCCCCGCACGGCGCGGGCGTCGCCGCGGCCGGCGGCGAGGCCGAGC
Source organism: Sorangium sp. So ce117 (assembly GCF_051524395.1). Classification (NCBI taxonomy): domain Bacteria; kingdom Pseudomonadati; phylum Myxococcota; order Polyangiales; family Polyangiaceae; genus Sorangium; species Sorangium sp. So ce117. Next base: position 11,203,615 of record NZ_CP150309.1, on the reverse strand, counting down.
GCCTCGAGCATCGTTCGCTGCCCCGGCGGCATGGCGTCGTACACGGCGAGCGCGCCGCGCAGGTCGCCGCGGGCGACGCGCTCGCGGAGCTCGACCTCGCGCAGGGCGTCCGGCGCGCGGCGGAGCCGGCGCAGCCGCTTGATCTCGGCGAGGACCGCGTCGCGGTCGCTCGCGTCGAGGAGCGCGCCGAGGCAGGCGGCGCTCGAGCGATCGAGCCCGCCCTCGCAGGCGGCCTTCACCGCGTCGACGCCGGCGCGGCCGTGGATGCGGTCGTCGACGACGGCGAGCAGCGTCGAGCCGGGCGCCGCCGCGGCGAGCTTCGCGTAGGCGGCCTCGGCGACGTCGGTGACGTTCGCGCGGCGGGCGGCCACCGCGAGCTCCGCGAGGACCATGCGATCGGCGTCGGCGACGGCGGGCGCGCTCGGTCCGGCCAGCCCGGGGGGCGCGACCCGGACGCCGAGCTCGCGGAGCGCGTCCATGGTGCCCTCGCCGCGGCCGCCGCGGCGCTCGGCGAGCTCCGCCTTGTAGAGGCGCGCCTCCCAGGACGCGGGCCACGCGGCGAGCACGCGATCGACGGCGGCGCGGATGCGCTCGACGACCTCGGCCTCGGGAAGGTCGCCCACGCGGCGGATGGCCCTCGCGTAGAGCAGATCGAGGCGCGGCGAGCGCGGAGCGGCGGTGGCCGGAGGCGGCGCGGCGGCCGGCGAGCGCTGCGTGGGGGTGGCCGGGGGCGGCGCGGCGGCCGGCGGGCGCGCGTCGCCCTGGTGGAGGCGGCCGTCGCCGTCCAGATCGAGGAGGTGCTCGGCCGCGCGCGCGTCGCCGAGCGCGAGCAGGGCCGCGGCCGCGACCTCGACGTTCGCCGCGCCGGGGCGCTGGCCGGCGGCGCCGCGCGACGCCGGGGCCGGCGCCAGGCTGACCGCGGCGGGGCGGGACGCGGACGCGGTCGCGGCGGCGCCGGGGCGCGGCGCGCGGGCGCGGAGCGGCAGGCCGTTCTCGCCCCACGCGGTGAGCTCGATGGCGTCGCCGTCGCCCTTCTGCGCCACGCGCACGACGACGCGCAGCGTCCCCGGCTGGGCCTCGACCGTCGCGAAGCGCGTGACCTGCGCGCCGCCGGCCGCGTAGTCGCGGTGGAGGGCGGGAACGCCGCCCACCTCGAGCACGGCGGCGGACGACGAGGCGAGCGCGAGGCTCACCCGCTGGGCGATCGGGTTGTGGAGGTCGACGACCACGGCGCGCGTCCCCTGGAGGGCGCTCACCGCGTCGATGTCGATGGCGCACGCGTCGGCGCGGACGACGATGGGCGAGGCGCTCTGCGCGAACGGCGCGAGCCCCGGGTAGGCCCTGGCGAGCGGCGCGCCCGGCGCGGAGCTCACGGGGGACGGCCGGGCGAGGCCGTGGAGGGGCGCCGCGTCGAGCGGGCCGACGAGGGCGGCCTCACCCGCGCAGCCGCGGCGCGCGCTCCAGGTCGCCGCCGCGGCCTCGTCGCCGACGAACAGGGCGATGCGGTGGAGGGCGCTCGCGAGCGCGCCGCGCACGAACGGCATCTCCGGCGCGCCGCGGCCGTCGACGTCCGCGAACGCCCAGGCGCGCTGGAGCCTGCGGGCGACCTCGGGGAGCGCCTCGCGCGAGCGGAAGGCGATGGCCGCGGCGTCGGGATCGGGGCCGCCCGCGGTGCCGGCGCCGAAGACGAGCGCGTCGAGCGACGCGATCACGGTGGCGAGGGCGCCGTCGTCGCTCGGCGCCTCGACGGCGCGGTCGAGGGCGTCGAGGTACGGCGCGGCCGCGGCGGAGCTCGTGATCTCGGCCTCGAGCGCGGCGGAGAACGCGGCGGGGAGCGGCGCGTCGGCGGGGAGCGGCGATGCGGCGCCCCGAGGGGCGCACGCGGCGGGCGCGGCGGCGGCGAGCGCGAGGGGGAGCGCCAGGGCGGCGCGGCGAGCGACGAGGAGGGGGCGGCGAGCGACGAGGGGGCGCTCGGCGAGGCGAGGGCTCCCGGGGCGCTGGCCGCCGCTCCTGGGGCTGCGGGGGTGGGTGGTCACGATCGGCGTCTCCACGGCGCCGCGCGCGCGGTGCCTGTCCGCCGTTCCTTACGGGCCTGGGATTGCCGACGCAAAGGTGAACTTCCGCAGGCCACCGCGATCTACCCGACCTCCGAGGCCCGCCTCGTGTCCTGGACCTCAGCGCCCGCCGCCCCCCGGGAGCCTCGGCGCTGCGCCCCCGGGGGCGCGCGGCGGTGCGCCGTTCGGCGCCGCGCCGCCCGCGGCCACGCGCTGCATGCAGAGCTTCAGGCCCGCGCGGAGGTTTCCGACGGTCGCGATGCCCGACAGATCGAGCCCGAGGGAGACCATCGTCTGCGCCACGTTGGGCCGGATGCCCGTGATGACCCCCTCGGCGCCCAGGAGCCGGATGGCGCGGATGAGCTCGATGAGATAACTCGCTGTCTGCGTGTCGACGACCTCGACGCCGGTGAGGTCCAGGATCGCGAAGCGGGCCCGCTTGTCCACGATGGCGGCCAGGAGGTCGTCCATCACGTCGGCGGCCCTCCTGCTGTCGACGACGCCCACCATGGGGAGGGTCAGCACGCTGTCCCAGACCTCGATGATGGGCGTCGACAGATCGCGGATCACCTGTTGCTGGCGCTCGATGAGGTCGAGCCGCGCCTTCAGCTCGTCTTCCCTGAGCTTCGCCTCCGTGGCGTCTTGCGTGAAGCTGACCGCGCCGTTGCGCTCCCCGCGCTCGTCGGTCAGCGGGACGAGCCACGTCTCCCAGGCCATCCCGAACGCCTCGACGCGGGTGCGGACGAACTCGCCCCGGACCGCCCTTCGCATCGGCTCCATGTCCATCGGCGCGGGAGGCTCGTCGAACACGTTCATTCCGACGAACTGGCCGGGCCTGAGGCCGAGAGACGGGAGCGTCTTGCCCTCGTGGAAGGTGCAGACTCCCTCCCGATCCATCCGGGTCACGGCCGTGTCCACGGTGCCGAGGATGGCCCGGAGGATCATGTCGCCCTCCTTGAACTTCTCGACAGCCTCGACCTGCTCCGTGACATCCTGCCCGAAGCAGAGCAGCCGAATCGGCTCGCCGCCGTCGTCGAGCACGGGCGCAACCCGCCACTCGCACACGACGGCGCGCCCGTCCTTGCGGGCGTGGGTGTAGCGGAGCGGGGCGCTCTCCTGCCCGAGCGAACGCCCGAAGGTCCTGGCGTCCGGCTCGCTCACGATCGTGTCCGCGAGGCGGCGGCCCACCGCTTCGTCAGCGGTATATCCAAAGATGCGTTCTGCCTCGGCGTTCCACTCGGCGACCACGAGATCGTCGAGCTTCCCGGCGCACTCGATCACCGCGAAAGGCGCGCTGCGGACAGCCCTCATGTAGCTCGCGGCGAGGCCCGGGGAACCGGGAGCGGTCACGGTGCTCATCATCTTTCGTCCAAGGTAAACGGGGCCGGCGGTCGGTGTCGAGGACGAGCGACGGGAGGCCGGCAGGGAGGACGAGGGGTAAGCCGAGTTTGTGAGATGAACTTCGTCGGGCCGCCCTGCGGGGTCGAGCCATTCGAGGCAAGGCCCCTTTCCATCGGATGAGGTCGGGGACGAGGAGCCGCCCCACGTCCATCCATCCGTCCTCCTCGCGAACCCAGCCTGGCGTGCTCATCCGTGAACGGTTACGTTCAACAGGACGAGGAGGCGCTGCGTCGACGATGAGACCGATCGACTACCGCACGGGGGATGCGACCGATCCCGTCGGAGAGGGGGCGAGGATCATCTGCCACGTCTGCAACGACATCGGCGGCTGGGGGCGTGGGTTCGTGGTCGCGCTCTCGAAGAAGTGGCCCGAACCCGAGGCACAGTACCGCGCCTGGCATGCCAGGGGTGAAGCCGCTGGATTCAAGCTTGGCGAAATACAGATTGTGAGCGTGAAAGGCGATCTCTCGGTCGCGAACATGATCGCCCAGCACGGCGTGCGCTCGCAGCATGGCGTTCCCCCGATCCGGTATGCTGCGCTTGAGCGATGTCTCGCCACGCTCGCCGAGCACGCGCAGCGCGTCAGCGCATCGATCCATATGCCAAGAATCGGTTGCGGCCTGGCGGGTGGGGAGTGGCCAGAGGTCGAGTCGATTCTCCAGAGAACGCTCTGTGCTGCCGGACTATCCGTGCACGTTTACGACCTCTGATGCGGGGGACGACGCCAGGCAGATGAAGCTCATACGTGCAGAAGATCGTCATGTCATGGCGATCGAGAAATGGTTCCCCGATCGACGAAGCTGCCAGATCTGGGGTGGTCCGCAGTTCAGATTCCCGTTCACGGACAGCACCTTCCTGGAGGACACGCGGAGCGGTGTGCTGCCCTCCTATGTGCTGCTCGGAGCTGATGACCATCTCCTCGGTTTTGGCCAGTATTACCTGAGGGCCGGTCGCTGTCATCTCGGACGGCTCGTTATATCGCCCGAGCACCGGGGTGCGGGGCTGGGCCGGTGGCTCGTCGGCGGCCTGGTCGAGCTTGGTGTTCAGGAGCTGGGTGTCGGCGAATGCTCCTTGTTCGTCGTTGCGGACAACACGCCTGCAATGCGGCTGTACCGGAGGCTGGGCTTCGTGGAAAGCCAGTACCCGGCAGATGATCCAAGCGTCACCTCCTTGGTGTACATGGTGGTGGTCGCGACCAGACTGGCAGATCTGCGCCTGTGTGCCCCATAAGGCGCTGCGAGAGATGGCTATTTATCGAGATCGTCGACTTGTGACGAAACAAGAGATCCAAGCCTTGTGCGCTGTCGCGCTCGAGTCCTTCAAGGACGTGCTCCCCCCAGAGCGCTTCCGCGATGCGCACGACTGGGTTCACCGCTACGGGGAGTGGGGGCTCGCCATGGAGCACGTCATCGACTGGGTCGGCGACCTCGATCTCCCGGTCGACCAAGCGCAGTTTGACGTCATCGAGCGCGCCATGGCCGCGATGGGATGGGGTGAGAGCTCAAGGATGAAGTGGCTCCGTGAATATTTCGCGTCGCTCAGATCGGGGAATTCTCGTGAGGGTGAGTCCGCGTGAAGCTTTACAAGCGCCATGCTCGTGCATGGCGCCGTACAGGAGGAAAGCCAAATGACTGAGCTCCATTTCCGCCGTGCCCATCCCGAGGACGCGGCCCGCCTTCAGGACATCCGGCGCGCGGCCTTTGCGCCCGTGTTCGCTTCGTTCCGCTCGATCCTCGGCGACGAGCTCTACGAGCTGGCGCAGCGGCGAGACGACGAGGCGCAGGAGGGGCTGCTGACGTCGCTCATGGCGGCCGACTCGGGCTGGGAGCTGTACGTGGCGCAATCCGGCGACGAGGTCGTCGGCTTCGTGGCGCTTCGGCTCGCTCCGGAGACGCTTGTCGGGGAGATCGGCCTCAATGCCGTCGACCCCGCGCAGGCCGGCAAGGGGATCGGCACCGCGATGTACGAGTTCGCGGCGGCGCGCCTGAAGCAGGCCGGGATGAAGGTCGCCACCGTCGGCACCAGCGGCGATCCGAGCCACGCTCCGGCGCGACGCGCGTACCGGAAGGCGGGGTTCGACATCGAAATCCCCAGCGTGTGGATGTACCGCAAGCTCTGATCTAACCAGCACGGGTGATCGCATGAAGACCTACAAGAAGGCTGATTTTCCGGTCGCGAACGTCAGGCGCTTCCTGGAGCCGGGTCCTGTGGTGCTGGTGAGCTCTGCGCACAAGGGCCGGCGGAACATCATGACGATGGGCTGGCACATGGTGATGATGCAGGAGCCGTCCCTCGTGGGGTGCTTCCTCTGGGACCAGAACGATAGCCATGAGATGGTGCGGCGCAGCAAGGAGTGCGTGATCAACGTGCCCACGGTCGATCTCGTGCGCGCCGTCATCGGGATAGGGAACAGCCACGGATCCGAGGTCGACAAGTTCGAGCAGTTCGGGCTCACCGCCGTCGAGGCGACGAAGGTCGGCGCGCCCCTCATCGCCGAGTGTTATGCGAGCTTCGAGTGCAAGCTGGTCGACACGAGCGCCGTCAAGCGCCTCAGCCTGTTCGTCTTCGAGGTGGTGAAGGCGCACGTCGCGACGTCGCCGCGCTATCCGACGACCGTCCACTACCGCGGCGACGGGGTGTTCATGGTGTCCGGTCGCAACGTGAGCTACCGGAGGCTCTTCAAGCCAGAGAACCTGTAGCCGGGGCGCTCGATCCGCCGTCGTCGTGGACGATCGCCCAGCCGAACTCGGGTGCGAGCGCGCCGGTCGCGGCTTCCTGCGTGACGCCGAAGAGCCCTGCGACGAAGCGCAACGGGTGATCCGTGCCGTCGCGCACATCGACGAACCTGACGGGGGCGCTGGAGATCGAGCTCGGGATCTGCAGAAGGCTCGGTCCCTCGGGGTTGAAACTCCAGTCCGTGCGCTTCTCCGCGGCGCGCAGCGCCTGCTCCCACCGGCCGAGATACGGGTTCGGCACAACGCGCTCGCCGTTCCGATCGAACGTCTTGAGGTACGGAAAGAGGACGAGGATCCAGCCGGTCAGCTCGCTCGGCCCGGAGCCGCTCTGGTAGCGGAAGAACGAGCGCCAGAAGCCTGGGTCGACGTGCCCCTCGGCGGTGCGGACGACCTCGTCGAGCACCGGGAGGAGCGCGTCGGTCCAGGCCTCCAGGCCGAATTCGGACAGCATCGCGGCGCGCCGGCGAACGCTCTTCCAGTCGTCGACGCTGCCGAGCAGCGTGACCGAGGGGATGCCGCAACCAGCCAGCATCTCGTACTCGAAGTAAGGCTGGAACGCGTCCATGAGCACGACCTCCGAGGCGGCGCGCTCCACGGCGCCGGTCGTCGAGAAGTCGGCCACGATCAGGTCGCGCAGGCGGCCGATATGCGCGGCGATCTGGTCCGAGAATGCCGTGAACGCCTCGGGCCATGGATTGGGCTGGCCCAGGAAGAAGTCGGGCCGAACGACGACGAGCTTCTTCTTCCCCTGATGACGGACGAACCGCCCGCGCAGCGCTTCGGCGTTCAGCGCGACATGGTGGGCGAACCCCTGCGCGAGGCAGAGCCACACGGCATCCGGCGACAGAACCAGCGGGTGGTGAAGGTAAAATGCGTCGTGCGCCGCCTGCGCGAGCGCGTTGGCATCGGTCGCGGAGACCAGCGGCGCGTCGCTCGACGAGAACGCCTCGATGCGCGCCAAAGGAGGCCGCGGCTTGCCCCAGGGCATTCGCCGCTGCTCCGGCGCGGCGCGCTCACCCCCGCCGAGCAGGCTCGGGATGGCCTTGGCGCGATCGAGCACCTGCATGAGCTGCTGCGGCCGCTCGACCTCGGACACGGCGAAGGTGATTGACATCGATGCATCCTACCCTGCCCATCGACGACACCTCCACGTCGAGACGCTCCCGCCGGATAGAGAGCTGAACAACCTCCTGCGATGTGCCGGCCAACCCGTCGACAGCACCGAGAAATCAACGTCCTCGTCGGGAATTCCCCTCAGGACGGCTCGGTAGAAGCCCTGTCCGCGCTTGCAAGAAAGTGGACCGCCCGGCGAAGGTTCTGCTAGGGGGGTCTATCATGATCATCGCGCTCACCGGACAGAAAGGTGGGATCGGCAAGAGCACCACGGCCGTGAGCCTCGCCGTGGCCGCGCTGGCGAGCGGCCGGCGTGTGCTGCTCGTCGACGCCGATCCCCAGGGGACCGTCCGCACGTGGGGCGACGTGGCCGCCGAGGCGGGGCACGATACGCCGACCGTCATGGCCATGGGCGCCTCGATGCACAAGCCGGGACAGCTGCCGGAAGTCGCCGCCGCGTACGACCTCACCGTCATCGATTGCCCGCCGCGCCACGGAGAGATCGCGCGATCGGCGCTGATGGTCGCCGACATCGCCGTCTACCCCTGCGGCCCCACGGCCGCGGACGCCTGGGCCCTCACCGCCGCGATCGAGGTGTTCCGCGAGGCCTCCGCGCTGCGGAGCGCGCTCAAGGGCTGCATCCTCATCACGCGCAAGCAAGGCCGCACGGCGCTCGGCAAATCGGCGCGCGCGGTGCTCGAGACGTCGGGCTTGCCGGTGCTCTCCACGGAGCTCGGCTATCGCATCGCCTACCAGGAGTCCCTCGCCTGCGGGCAAGGGGTGACGGGCTACGCACCGCGGGACGCCGCGGCCAGAGAGATCACCCACCTTCTCGAAGAACTGGAGAAGCTTCACCATGGCCAAAAAGCAAGTCGCGGTCTCGCTACGAAAGCCGCCGTCGCCTGAGAAGGCCGACGCGTTCGTCGCAGGCGGCGAAGGCGGCAAAGCGGCAGACGACGTCGTGAGGTCGAAGCCCGCCGCCCATCAGCGCGCGCACGACGGCGAGAAGCCCGTCGAGGCGCGGCAGGAGCGCGCGCAGGAGGCGCCGCAGGAGCCAGCACCGGAGGCGCGGCCAGGCGCAGAGCCGCTCGCGGCGACGGCGCCGCAGGCAGCCAGCGCCGCCGCCGGGCCCCAGGCCGCCGCCGGGCCCCAGGCGCTCGCCACCACCTCGGAGCCGCACGCCGGCCCGCCGGTGCTCCTCGGGAACGACGGCCGCTCCCGGCGCGCGGTCACCGTCTACCTGCCCGATCCGCTCGCGGATCGGCTGCTGCTCCATTGCATCGAAAACGATCGCGACATGAGCAACCTGGTCGGCGAGGCGGTCGAGGTCCACCTCGACAAGCGCCTCGGGCCGGCGTCCGTCTCCGCGGCTCCGGCTGAGGCCGCCGCTCCTCGCGAGGCGCCGCCCCCGAGCGCGAGCTACCGCACCGAACCGTTCCGTCCTGCGGACACCGGGCCGAAAGGGCGGGTCGGCCGCGTGGTCCAGGTCGGACGGGTGCTGATGACGCTCTGGCGTCAGCGGCCCCGGGCGAGCTGACCGACCAGCGCGCATCGACTCCGCCCCTATCGCACCTGACTGGCGCGGCCGCCTCGCAGGGAGTTGACGTTCACGTCCATCTCGCCAATGAGAACCTAGGAGACAATGGACGTCGAAGAAAAACTCTTGAACATCCTCCTCGTCGAAGACGACGACGTCGACGTGATGAATGTCCGCCGGGCGTTCAAGCGGAACAACATCTCGAATCCCCTCTGGGTCGCCGGGAACGGCGTCGAGGCCCTCGAGATGCTGCGCAGCGGTGTCGTCCCGGTCGAACGACGGCTCATCCTGCTCGACCTGAACATGCCGAAGATGAACGGGATCGAGTTCCTGCGCGAGCTACGGGCCGATCCAGAGCTCGGGGCCACGTCGGTCGTCGTGTTGACCACATCGAACGACGACCGCGACAAGGTGGGCGCCTATAACCTCAACGTGGCTGGCTATCTCCTCAAGCCGGTCACGTTCCTCAGCTTCGTCGAGCTCATGGCGGCGCTCAACAAGTACTGGAGACTTGTGGAGCTACCGTAGCGAAACACATCGGCTTTCCGGTCCTCGTCGTGGCGAGGGGCGCCCCGCGCGGCGCGCGCACTCACGCTCTCCGGGAGACACCGCGCTACTTGCTGCGCTTGACGACGCCGAGCGCCTTCTGCGCCGCCTTGACGGCCGCCTGCGCCTCCTTGCCGGGGGCGCTCGAGAGCGCCGAGATGAGCGCCGCCGCGACCTCGCGCCGGCTGTGCGCGTGCACGTCCGCGAGCTTGAGGTAGAGCGGCGCCTTGTCGGCGAGATCGGCGTCGCCGCGCCGCGCCTCGATCCGCTCGACGAGGCAGGCCGCCACCGCGGTGTCGTCCATCTTCTTCAGCGCGTCGAGCGCCGCCGCGCGCTTCGCGAGCTCCGGCCGCGCCTCGATGAGGTCCACGAGCGGCGTGAGCGCCACGGGGCCGAACGCGCGGATCGCGTCCGCCACGATGCCGGGCTTGTATCCGTCGGCGTAGGCCGAGAGCAGCTCGCTCAGCCCGCGGACGTCGCCGAGGAAGCCGAGCGCGTACGCGGCGATCTTCGCCTCCCGCTCGTCCACGCCGCGGCTCGCCAGCATCCGCACGAAGGTCTCGACCATCTCGACGTCGCCGAGCTGCGCGAGCGCGTAGGCGGCCTCCTCGCGCACGTCGCGGGAGGCGTCCGCGTAGAACGCGCGGCGGAACGCCGGCAGCGCGGCGAGATCGCCGAGCTCGGAGAGCGCCTTCAGCGCCTCGAGCCGCTCCTCCTTGGTCGGCGCGGCGCCCAGCGTCTTCGCGAGCTCGTGCACGCGCCCGAGCCGCGCGGCGCGCCGGGCGCGCACCGCGTCGTTCCCCGGCCCGCCCGACGGCGCCGCATCGATCACGTCGAGCGCGTCGCGGGCGAGCGCCCGCAGGCCGGCGTCCTTCGCGTGCTCCGCGACCTTGCCGAGCATCGCCGTGGCCTCGGCGCGGGCCGGGCCGCCGTGCAGCACGACCGCCTGCAGCACCCGCACCGCCGTCAGCTTCGCCACGCGGCCCGCCTTCACCGTGAGCGCCTTCTCCGCGGCGGCGATCGCCTCGGCCCCGAGCGGCGCGAACGTCCTCGCGATGGTCGGCGTCGCGGTGCCGTCCGCCCAGATCGGGAAGATGTTCGCCACGAGCTCGCTCGCCGGCAGCGACGCGTAGTAGCGCGCGTGGTGGACCGCGGCGACGTAGCGGTTCATCGCGCCCGCCGCGCGCCGCCGGGCCACCTCGTCCGGGGAGAGCGTCTCGTCGGGCCGCGCCACCGCGACGCTCTCGTAGGTCGGCACGCGCTCGGTCGAGGCGCGGTCGATCTGCGTCGCGCCGGCCAGGCGGACGAGCGCCATCTCGAGCACCTGGTAGAGCTTGATGAAGTCGTCGAGCCGATCGGCCGGCTCGGGCCGCTGCGGCAGCGCCTGGAGCAGCGCGGCCTGCTTCTCGAGGCGGAGGTCGCGCAGCCGCGCGGCCAGCGGATCGGTCGCGCGCGCGCTGAGCCCTGTCAGGCCCGTGACGAGCGCCTCGGCGAGCTCCTCGCGGACCTCGCCGAGCGCGATGGCCGCGGGCGACGCGCCCGCCTCGCGGGCGGCGGCGTTCCACGCGGAGCCCTCTAGCGGCCCGCCACGCGCCGCGCTCCCCTGCCCGGCGCCCTGATCGAGGACAGGGCGCAGCTCCAGGCCGAGCGGCCCCTCGACGACGGCGGCGAGCGGCCACAGCGTGGGCAGCGCTGCGTCGATGCCGATGTCCCCGAGCAGCGCGCGGAGCCGCGCGTCGCGGAGCGAGCCGGCGAGCCGCTCCTCGAGCGCCGGGTCGTCGGGCAGGTGGAGCGCCTCCCCCTTGTCGTCGACCGCCGCGAGCCGCGCGCCGCGCGCGAAGAGCGTGTCGGTGAGCACCGCCACGGGCACGAGGTCGGGCGCGAAGACGTCCTTGCGGTGCTCCTGGAGCGCCGCGAGCGCCGCGCCGACGTCGGGCAGCGCCCGCGCGAGCACGGCCTCGAGGGCGCCGGCGTCGAGCGGGCGCTTGTCGCCGAGATCGCTGAAGTCGACGCGGAGCGGCGGGTAGCCCGGGTAGGTCGTCGCCCGCGCCCCGGCGAGCACCTCGCCGGCGAAGCTTCGCTTCGGGTCGGTCCGCTTCGCCAGGAACACGGGGAGGATCTGCTTCTCGCTGAAGTGGCGGCCCGACTCGAGGTCGATGAAGCGGCTCTCCCGGATGACGAAATCGTCGCTCGTCGTACGCGTCGAGAAGGCGTACTCGATGAGCGTGAGGCCCTCCGCGGGCTTCCTGTCGGACGCCTTCCACGTCTTGCCGACGAGCTCCTCGACGTGGCGGTCGTCGAGCGGCTCGCCCGCGAGGTGCTTCTCGAGCTTGCGGGCGGTGAGCAGGAGATCGGCCATCACGTTCGCGTAGGCGACCGCCGACAGCGCGCCGCGGGGAGCGCCCCGGGCCTGCCGGCCCCCCGCGGCCTGCCCGCGGAGCAGCGCGGCGAGGTCGAGCGTGCGCGCCGAGAGGCGCCGGAGGCGGTTCTCCCGGAGCGCCTCGGCGAGCTTCTCCATCTGCTCGATGCGGTCGCCCCCGATCGTCGCGACGCCGGACACGCCGAGCTCGCGCACGAGCGTGCCGACCTGCTCGACCCCGGACTTCATCATGGCCTGCGCGTTCGCGCTGCCCTTCTTCACGCTCTTGCGCGCGGTGTCGCCGCCCGGCGCGCCGGGCGGCGGCGCCTCGCTCACGGCGAACGACTCGGGCGCGCGCGCCCACGCGACGAGCAGCGCCGCCGCGTGCTTGCAGAACGCGGTGTTGAAGGTCCGCGCCGGGCAGGAGCAGCGCCCCTTGAACGCGGGCGCCGGCGCGTCGCTGTAGACGAGCGACACCTTGTAAGGCGAGGCCCCCGAGCCCTTGGCGTCGCAGAACAGCTTGTTCTCGTAGCGCGCGAGGTTCAGGAGCTGCCCGCCGTCGTAGAGCAGCGTGCCCTTCTTGAGCTCTCCCGCGTCCTGGATGAACGCCCGGAGCTCGCCGGCCCCGATGCGCTTCACGTCGCCCGGGGCCGCGCTCACGGCGCCTCCGCGGGCGAGCGCGCCGGGCGCGGCGCCGTGGGGATCTCGTCGTTCGGGAGCAGCGGATGGGCGGCCGGCATCGGCCTGGAAGGCTATCACGGGCGATGGCGCGGGAGCTCTTTGCTGCCTCCGCCCGCCTCCGCCGGATCAGGCCATCGGATCGTGGGATCAGGCCCTCGGGCCCTCAGGCCGTCAGGCCGTCAGGCCAGCTGTGCGCCGGCGCTGACGCGCCCCACCGCGGCCTCGCCGAGGCGCGGGTAGTCGATGTAGCCGCGCGGGCCCTCGGAGTAGAAGGTCGCGACGTCGGGCGCGTTGAGCGGCGCGCGGCGCGACAGGCGCTCCGGAAGATCGGGGTTGGCCAGGAAGGGCGCGCCGAAGGAGACGAGATCCGCCGCGCCGGTCCGCAGCGCTTCCTCCGCGGTCTCGAGCGTGTAGCCGCCGTTCACGACGAGGGCGCCGCGGAACCGATCGCGGAGGAGGGGCGTCACCCGCGCCGCGGCGTCGAGCGCCTGCCCCGAGAGCGGCTCCACGACGTGCAGGTAGACGACCTTGCGCGCCGAGAGCTCGGCGGCGACGTGGCCGAAGATCGCCCTCGGATCGGAGTCGCTCATGTCGTTGAACTCGCCCAGCGGCGAGACCCGCACGCCGACCCGGTCGGCGCCGAACACCCCCGTCACGGCCTCGGTGATCTCGAGCAGGAACCGCGCCCGGTTCTCGACCGAGCCGCCGTACCGATCCGTCCTCTGGTTCACGCCGTTCCGGAGGAACTGGTCGATGAGGTAGCCGTTCGCCGCGTGGATCTCGACTCCATCGAAGCCGGCGGCCTTGGCCCGGCGCGCGCCGTCCTCGAACTGCGCGACCACGCCGGCGATCTCGCCCGTCTCCAGGGCGCGCGGGGCGGCGTACGGCTGCGGGCCCTCGGGCGTGTGCGCGTGGCCGTTGCGGATGGCGACGGCCGAGGACGAGACGGGCGCCTGCCGGTTCGGCTGGAACGAGGGGTGCGACGCCCGCCCGACGTGCCATAGCTGAAGGAAGCCGCGCCCCCCCGCCCGGTGGATCGCGTCCGTCACGAGCCGCCACCCGGCGACCTGCGCGTCCGTGTGGATGCCGGGTGTGCGGAGATATCCCACGCCCTCCGGGGTGACCTGCGTCCCCTCGGTGATGATGATGCCCGCAGAGGAGCGCTGCTCGTAGTACCGCGCGTTGAGCTCGGTCGGCACGTTGCCCTCTCCCGCGCGGCAGCGCGTCAGCGGCGCCATCACGAGGCGGTTCGGCAGCGAGAGGGGGCCGAGCGCGAAGGGGCTGAAGAGCAGGTCTTTGGCGGTGGTCACGATCGATGCTCCTTGCAAAGAAGATGTAGCTTCCGAAAGGGAAGTGGCATCCGTTCGGCGAGCATCATGAATCTGCACTGCACGATGTCAAGTCACTTCCCTTTTGGAAGTGGATAGGTCATTCTGGTGTCTGGGACGACACATGAAGCACGCGTGCCAGCACCTCTGCGAGAAGTTTCAGGTCGCGATGGACGTGCTCGCGAAGCCCTGGAACGGGCTCATCATTGCGACGCTCGAGGAGGGGGCGCTGCGCTTCGGCGAGATCGGCGAGCGGCTCGACGCGATCAGCGATCGGATGCTCTCCAGCCGGCTGAAGGAGCTCGAGGCGCTGGGCCTCGTGGTGCGGCGCGTCCTGCCGGGGCCCCCCGTGCGCGTGGAGTACGAGCTGACCGACGCCGGACGGGGATTCGGCGAGGTGGCGCAGGCGATCTCGCGGTGGGGAGAGCGGCTCGCGGTGAGCGCGGCGCGCGGCGGGGGGGCGAAGCGCGCCGCACGGGCGGCACGGGCCGCGCCGGCGGCGAAGCGCGCGCGGGCGTCATCCACGTAGCGTCCACGTAGCATCCACGCAGGTCGCGTGACGGATGTCACGAAGGAGTCCGCCCGGTCCTGAGCAGCGCTCAGGCAATACCTGACGCCGAGCGCTCGTGTGGCGAGGTAGCGAGATCAGCGCTCGTGTCGATCGCGAGGTTGCGCTTGCCGCTCAGGTGGAATGGTGATGTAATTCGAGGGCTTCGCATCTCGGTGGCTGATAAAACGGGGTACAGATCCGTGGGATACGAGCTCAGCCGTTAGGCAGGCGAGTGAGGCGTACGAAGGTACGCGGCGCGAGCCGAACGACGCGGATGAGCTCGCCAAGTGCGCGCCAAGTAGGAAAATGCACCCGCGCTATGACGCGGGATGTTAACGCGTGGGCGTCCCCTGGGGGTCGCGGTGGATCGCCGTATGGTACTGCAGCACCAGCGCCGACCGGGGGGGATGAGGCTCGCGCACCAGTTCTGGTTGTCTCTCGTCCTCCCCATCGCGATGGCCATCCTGCTGTATGGCATCTTCGCGTCGGCGCACCGCAAGCAGGTCCTGCGGGAGGAGGCCACGGCGGAGCTCCGCAACTACGCCACCCTGCTTCAGGCGTTCGTCGAGAGCGCGCTGCAGCGCAAGGACGTCGCGCTCGTCCGGCGGAGGGCAGAGGATTTCGCGAGCGCCGAGCGCATCCTTGGCATCGCCGCGTTCACCAGGGAAGGTGAGGCGATCTTCATCACGAAGGGAGTCGAGCGCGAAGCAGCGCGCCTCGAGCAGCTCGCGCGCCGGGCGTTCCTTGAAGGCGGCGACATCGAGGAGACCGCCAGCCTGGCCGAGCAATCCGTGCTGCTCCGCACGGTCTCCATCCGGCCGAGCAGCGCCAATCAGCCCCTGGTCGCCGTCCTGGTGCGCGATCGTCACTACGTCGAGGTGCTCGAGAGGACGTTGAATCACGGCCTCGCGGTGACCGGCCTCGTGCTGCTGCTGGTCAGCGCGGTCGTCGCCGGGCTCGTCGGGCGCTTCACGGTCGCGCTCCCGGCGCGGGCCATCCTCGCCGGGGCCGAGCGCGTCGCGAGCGGCGATCTGGACGCGGCCGTGCCCGAGCGCGGCGCGGAGGAGCTCTCTCGCCTGGCGAGCACCTTCAACACGATGACCTGCTCTCTCCGCGAGGCGCGGGAGCGCGCCGTGCGGGAGGAGGCGGCGCGCGTGAACGGGGAGCGCAAGCTGCAGCAGGCGCAGGCGCTCGCCGCCGCGGGGCAGGTGGCGACCTCGCTCGGCCACGAGATCGGATCGCCGCTGAACGTGATCCATGGCCGCGCGCGCCGCGCGGCCGACCTGCCCGGCTGCCCGGAGCACCTGCGCGCCGAGCTGGAGACCATCGCGCGGCAATCCGAGCGGATCACGCGCGTCGTCTCTCGCCTCGTCTCCCTCGCTCGGCCGCCGAGACCGCAGCGGGCGGACAGCGATCTCCGGCGCGTCATCGACGATGTGGTCGCTTTCCTCGGCCCGGAGTGCAGGAGGCGCGGCATCGAGCCGAGCGTCGTGTGCGAGGGCGCCGCGAGGGCGCGCGTCGCCCTCGACTCCGATCGTCTGTTTCAGGTCGTGTTCAATCTGTGCTTGAACGCCGTCGAGGCCCAGTGCCGCGGCGGCGAGCTCGCGGTGCGCGTCCTGGCCGAATGTGAAGGTCCAGCGGGCTCTGCCATCGTGTGCTTCGAGGTCGCCGACGCGGGGCCGGGGATCCCCGCCGAGGATCTGCAGCAGATCTTCGACCCGTTCTTCACGACGAAGGCGGCCGGCGGCGGGAGCGGGCTCGGGCTCGCGATCGTCCGTGGGATCGTCGAGGAAGCCGGCGGCTCGGTGGAGGCCGCCGCTTCGTCGACAGGCGGGGCGCGCTTCCGTGTCACGCTACCCGCGATCGCGTCCGGTTCACCGGCGAGCGTGGAAGCGAGCTCAGAGGCGAGCTCGGAGTCGAGTAGAGGGGCCAGTCGAGGGGGTGGAGAGGAAGGGCAGAAAGCATGAGTCTCAGCTCACCGAGCGTGTTGGTTGTCGAGGACGACGATGATCTCGGCCGGTTCGTCGTTGACATCGCCAAGGACCACGGCTACCAGGCGACGCACGTGGCCGATGCGATGTCGGGCCTCGATCTGCTGCCGTCGGGGGACTTCGACCTGCTGATCACCGACATCCGCATGCCGGGGATGGACGGCATCGAGCTGATCGCGCGGGCCAAGGAGCAGGACCCGTCGCTGGCGATCATCGCGATCACCGCGTTCGGCTCCGTCGAGACCGGGATGCGCGCCCTCCGCGTCGGCGCCTCCGACTACCTCTCCAAACCTTTCCGCTCCGATGAGCTAAGCTCTCGCATGCGACGCGCACTCGAGCGTCGCGCTCGCGATATCGAGCATGCTCGTCTCCAGCGGCAAGTCGCAGAAGTGTTGCGCCGCGGCAAGTCGTGACGGCGGTCCTCCAGGGCCTCATGACGCCGAGCTCCCCCGGCGTCGACGAGGCCTGAACACCTGAAGCGGGAACTAGCACTCCAGGCGCGCTATCGTCGTCAGGAAGGTGGTCATGCAATCGAACAACATCGCGGCGACCTCGAAGGACAAGCACGGGAGCGGAGCGAGCAAGAAGAAGCCGCCGCCCCGCAAGCGCGGCGCCAACGGCAGCCACCTGGATGTGCGGGAGATGCAGCTCCAGGCCGTGCTGGAGGTGCTCAAGGCGGTGAAGGCCGGCAACTTCTCCGCGCGCGTCGGCATCGGCGAGGTGCCTGGGACGATCGGTCAGATCGCCGATGAGGTGAACGACGTCGTCCAGCAGCTGCAGACCGTCGGCTCCGAGATCACGCGCGTGGCGCGCGAGGTAGGCACCGAGGGCAAGCTGGGCGCGCAGGCGGAGGTGCAGGGCGTCAGCGGGACGTGGAAGGACCTCACGGACAACGTGAATGTCCTCGCGGGCAACCTGACGAACCAGGTGCGGAACATCGCGGTCGTGACGACGGCGGTGGCGAACGGCGACCTGTCGAAGCAGATCACGGTCGAGGCGAAGGGCGAGATCCTCGAGCTGAAGAACACCATCAACAAGATGGTGGAGCAGCTGCGCGCGTTCGCGTCGGAGGTGACGCGCGTCGCGCGCGAGGTAGGCACGGAGGGCAAGCTGGGCGCGCAGGCGGAGGTGCGCGGCGTCAGCGGGACGTGGAAGGACCTCACCGACAACGTGAATGTCCTCGCGGGCAACCTGACCAACCAGGTGCGGAACATCGCGGTCGTGACGACGGCGGTGGCGAACGGCGACCTGTCGAAGCAGATCACGGTCGAGGCGAAGGGGGAGATCCTCGAGCTGAAGAACACCATCAACAAGATGGTGGAGCAGCTGCGCGCGTTCGCGTCGGAGGTGACGCGCGTCGCGCGCGAGGTAGGCACGGAGGGCAAGCTGGGCGCGCAGGCGGAGGTGCGCGGCGTCAGCGGGACGTGGAAGGACCTCACGGACAACGTGAATGTCCTCGCGGGGAACCTGACCAACCAGGTGCGCAACATCGCGGTCGTGACGACGGCGGTGGCGAACGGCGACCTGTCGAAGCAGATCACGGTCGAGGCGAAGGGGGAGATCCTCGAGCTGAAGAACACCATCAACAAGATGGTGGAGCAGCTCCGGACGTTCGCCGCGGAGGTGACGCGCGTCGCGCGCGAGGTAGGCACGGACGGCAAGCTCGGCGGCCAGGCGCAGGTGCCGGGCGTCGCCGGCACGTGGAAGGACCTCACCGACAACGTGAACCAGCTCGCCGGCAACCTGACGAACCAGGTGCGCAACATCGCCCTCGTCACGACGGCCGTCGCCAAGGGCGATCTCTCTCAGAAGATCACCGCCGAGGCGAAGGGGGAGATCCTCGAGCTGAAGGACACCATCAACAAGATGGTGGAGCAGCTGCGCGCGTTCGCGTCGGAGGTGACGCGCGTCGCGCGCGAGGTAGGCACGGAGGGCAAGCTGGGCGCGCAGGCGGAGGTGCGCGGCGTCAGCGGGACGTGGAAGGACCTCACCGACAACGTGAATGTCCTCGCGGGCAACCTGACGAACCAGGTGCGCAACATCGCCCTCGTCACGAAGGCGGTCGCGAGCGGCGACCTGTCCCAGAAGATCGCGGTCGAGGCGAAGGGGGAGATCCTCGAGCTGAAGGACACCATCAACAAGATGGTCGATCAGCTGCGCGCGTTCGCCGCGGAGGTGACGCGCGTCGCGCGCGAGGTAGGCACGGACGGCAAGCTGGGCGGCCAGGCGCAGGTGCCGGGCGTCGCCGGCACGTGGAAGGACCTCACCGACAACGTGAACCAGCTCGCCGGCAACCTGACGAACCAGGTGCGCAACATCGCCCTCGTCACGAAGGCGGTCGCGAGCGGCGACCTGTCCCAGAAGATCACGGTCGAGGCGAAGGGGGAGATCCTCGAGCTGAAGGACACCATCAACAAGATGGTCGATCAGCTGCGCGCGTTCGCCGCGGAGGTGACGCGCGTCGCGCGCGAGGTAGGCACCGAGGGCAAGCTCGGCGGCCAGGCGCAGGTGCCCGGGGTCTCCGGCACATGGAAGGACCTGACGGAGAACGTCAACGTCATGGCCTCGAACCTCACCTCGCAGGTGCGCGGCATCGCCAAGGTCGTGACCGCGGTCGCGAACGGCGATCTCCGCCAGAAGCTCGCCCTGGAGGCCAAGGGCGAGATCGCGTCGCTGGCGGACACCATCAACGACATGACCTACACGCTCCGCGTGTTCGCCGAGCAGGTGACAACGGTCGCGCGCGAGGTCGGCATCGAGGGCAAGCTCGGCGGCCAGGCCAAGGTGCCCGGCGCGGCCGGCACGTGGAGGGACCTCACCGACAACGTGAACCAGCTCGCGGGCAACCTCACCACGCAGGTGCGCGCCATCGCCGAGGTCGCCACCGCCGTGACGAAGGGCGACCTCACGCGGGCCATCTCGGTCGAGGCGCAGGGCGAGGTCCTCCAGCTGAAGGACAACATCAACCAGATGATCTCGAACCTGCGGGACACGACGCGCGCCAACCAGGAGCAGGACTGGCTGAAGACGAACCTGGCGCGCTTCTCCGGGATGATGGCCGGGCAGCGGACGATCGAGGCGCTCTCTCGCCTCATCATGTCCGAGGTGACGCCGCTCGTGTCGGCGCAGCACGGCGCCTTCTATGTGCTCGAGTCCGAGGAGAAGTACCCGGCGCTCAAGCTCACGTCGAGCTACGCGTTCCAGAAGCGCAAGGGCATCTCCAACCGGTTCGCGCTGGGCGAGGGGCTCGTCGGGCAGTGCGGCCTGGAGAAGAAGAGCATCGTCGTCACGGATCTCCCGGACGACTACATCCGGGTGAGCTCGGGCCTCGGCGACGCGCCGCCGCGCAACATCTGCGTCCTTCCGGTGCTCTTCGAGGGCGGCCTCAAGGCGGTCATCGAGCTGGCGAGCTTCCAGAACTTCACGCCCATCCACCTCACGTTCCTCGAGCAGCTCACGCAGTCGATCGGCGTCGTGTTCAACATGATCGGCGCCAGCATGAGGACGGAGGAGCTGCTCCAGGAGCTCCAGAGGTCCAACACCGAGCTCGGCTCGCGCTCGCAGGAGCTGGAGGAGAAGGCGTCGGAGCTCGAGATCAAGAACCGCGAGATCGCGCGCGCCAGCGCCTCCCTGGAGGAGAAGGCGAGGGAGCTGTCGCGCACCTCGAAGTACAAGTCCGAGTTCCTCGCGAACATGTCGCACGAGCTGCGCACCCCGCTGAACAGCCTGCTCATCCTCGCCAGGATCCTCGCGGACAACGAGGAGCACACGCTCACGCCGAAGCAGGTCGAGTACGCGAAGACGATCGCCGCGGCGGGGCAGGACCTCCTGCAGCTCATCAACGAGATCCTCGACCTGTCGAAGATCGAGGCCGGCAAGATCGACGTGAAGACCCAGCGGGTGCTGCTCTCCGAGCTGGCCGAGTACGTCGAGCGGAGCTTCCGGCAGATCGCCGAGCAGAAGGAGCTCGAGTTCTGGGTGCGGGTCGCGACCGGCGTCCCCGCGGGGATCATGACGGATCTGCAGCGGCTCCAGCAGATCCTGAAGAACCTGCTGTCCAACGCGTTCAAGTTCACGTCGTCCGGGCGGATCTCGCTCGAGATCGAGGTGGCCAGCAAGGGGCTCACGTTCAAGCGGGAGACGCTCGTCAAGGCGAAGACCGTCCTGGCGTTCGCCGTCACGGACACGGGGATCGGCATCCCGGCAGAGAAGCAGACGCTCATCTTCGACGCGTTCCAGCAGGCGGACGCGTCGACCAGCCGCACCTACGGCGGCACAGGGCTCGGCCTGACGATCAGCCGGGAGCTGGCCAGCCTGCTCGGCGGGGAGATCTCGCTGAACAGCACGCCCGGGCTCGGCAGCAAGTTCACCCTGTACCTGCCGGCGGAGCGGACGGAGCCGAAGGCGACGAGGCCGGCGCGCGCCGAGCTGCCCGAGCCGGTCGCGCCGCTCCTCACGAACGGCTCCTCCTCGGTCGCGCTCGCCGGGCGCAGCGTGCTTGTCATCGACGATGACGCGCGCAACGTCTTCGCCATCACGAGCCTGCTCGAGCGGCGCGGGGCGCACGTGGTCCTGGCCGAGAACGCAAGGCACGGTATCGAGATCTTGCGCGACGCCGATTCGTCGATCGATGTTGTCCTCATGGACATCATGATGCCCGAGCTCGACGGCTACGAGGCGACGCGGGAGATCCGGAGCGATCCTCGCTTCAACGAGCTGCCGATCATCGCGGTGACGGCCAAGGCGATGCCGGAAGATCGACAGAAGTGCCTGGACGCCGGCCTGAACGATTTCGTGGCCAAGCCGGTGGACGAGGGGCGGCTGATGTCGACCATCCTGCACTGGGTGCGGCCGGATTGAGCCACGGAGCCGTACCGTGTCCACCCCGCCCGAGACGACCAGCATTCTCCTTGTCGACGATCAGCCGGAGAACCTGACGGCGCTCAGGGCGATCCTTGTCGACGAGAGCTACCGCCTCGTGACCGCGGCGAGCGGGAAGGACGCGCTCCTCAGGATCCTGTCCGAGGATTTCGCGGTCATCCTGCTCGACGTGCGGCTGCCGGACATCGACGGCTTCGAGGTCGCCTCGCTCGTGAAGCAGCGGGAGCGGTCGCGCCACACGCCGATCATCTTCCTGACGGCGGCGACGGACGATCTCGCGGCCATTTACAGGGCGTACGCCGTGGGCGGCGTCGACTACCTCCTGAAGCCGCTCGAGCCGGAGGTCGTCCAGGCGAAGGTCGCCGTGTTCGTCGAGCTCCACCGGCGCGGCGAGCAGATCAAGGAGCAGGCGGAGCTCCTGCGCCAGGCCGAGCAGCGGCGGCGCGACGCCGAGGTCGAGGACCTCCGGCGCGCCGCGCAGGCGAGGTACCAGAACCTGGCCGACGCCATCCCGCAGTGCGTCTTCACGGCGAAGCTCGACGGCGGCATCGATTACGTGAGCTCGCGCTGGCTGGAGTACACGGGGCTCGCGTTCGAGGCGCTCCGCGGCTGGGGCTGGCAGGCCGCCGTGCACCCGAACGATCTGAACCAGTTCGTCAGCAAGTGGCGGCGCTGCCTGGAGTCGGGTGAGCCTTTTCAGGGCGAGTGTCGCCTCAGGTCGATTCACGGCGCCTACCGCTGGCACCTGTGCCGGGCGGTCCCGGAGCGGGACGTCTGGAAGCGGGTGGTCGCCTGGCTCGGCAGCTTCACGGACATCGACGACAGCAAGCGCCACGAGCAGGAGCGCATGCACCTCCTGACGCGCGAGCGGGCGGCCCGCGCCGAGGCCGAGGCCGCGGTGCGCCGCTCGGAGATCCTCGCGGAGGCGTCGAGCTCGTTCTCGGCGTCGCTCGACGAGGACAGCGTCGCGGCGGCCCTCGTGCGCATCTCCGCGGAGCGCGTCTGCACCTGGTGCGTGCTCGACATGCGGGAGGAGGGCGGCGCGCGCCGGCTCGCGGCCGCGCACAGGGCCCGCGACGCGGCGCGGTTCATGGCGCGGTTCGGCCCGCGGGAGCTCTCCTTGACCGCGGACGGCGTCGGCGCGGTGCTCACGACCGGCCGCCCCGACCTGCGCGTCGAGTGCGCTCCGCGCGACGTCGCCGTGGCGCTCGACATCGACGATCCCGCCGTGATCCAGGAGATCGGCGCCAGCAGCTACCTGTGCGTGCCGCTCGTCACGCGCGGCGAGGTGCTCGGCGCGCTCAGCATGGTGTGGGTCGAGCCGGGCGAGCGCTTCGAGCCGCCCGATTTCGCGGTCGCCCTCGACGTCGCGCAGCGCGCGGCGCTCTGCCTCGAGAACGCCCGGCTGCTGCGGATGACGCGCGAAGCCGTGCAGATCCGCGAGGATTTCGTGGCGGTCGCCTCGCACGAGCTGAGGACGCCGCTCAGCGCGCTGGTGCTCCAGGTCCAGGGCCTCACCCGCGCCCTCCACCGCGCGGACGGCGGGCTGCCGGCGGAGCAGGTGCTGGCGAAGCTCTCCCAGGCCGGCGGGCAGATCGACCGGCTCACGCGGCTCATCGACACGCTGCTCGACGTGGCGCGCATCAACAGCGGCCACCTCGAGCTCAGCCTCGATGACGTGGATCTGTGCGACGTGGCGCGCGACGTGGCGGGCCGCCTCGAGGCCGAGCTGGAGCGGGCCGGCTGTACGCTCGACCTGGACATGCCGGTGACCGCGATCGGCCGGTGGGACCGCCTGCGCATCGATCAGGTCATCACCAACCTGCTCATGAACGCCATCAAATACGGGCGGGGCAAGCCGATCCAGGTGCGCATCTCGGTGGATGGGCGGTCCGCGGTGCTCCAGGTGGCAGATCAGGGCATCGGGATCGCTCAGGAGTACATTGCCCGGATCTTCGGGCGCTTCGAGCGGGCGGCGCCCACCAGCTCGTATGGCGGGCTGGGCGTCGGCCTGTACATCGTGGACCAGATCCTGAGGGCCCACGGCGGCACCATCCAGGTGGAGAGCGCCCCGGGCATGGGGGCGAGGTTTCAGGTGGCGTTGCCGCTCCCGCCCCGAGCGGCTGGTCCGTCCGGGCCCCTGGGCGAGCGCCCTGGATCGTCGTTGACCGGTCCCGCCGGCTGAGAGGCGCTCTCCTGAGCTCACCTGGCGTCTCACCTGGCGCCCGCCGGGGCAGGGATGCGGTCGCGCTGCGCCACCGTTGCAACCGGTGGTTTCAACCGTGAAAGGCGTCTCACGGTCCCCCTGGGAAAAGCGGCGATGCCGGCATCCGGCCATCGTTGGCCTGCATCGTGCAACAAGCTCGTGACAGAGCGCCCGGTGCGACACCCGGGGGCAGTCCCTCGCCGATCACCACGGAGACACGGAGGCACGGAGCAAACCCAGACCCGTGCCTTCGTGCCTCCGTGGTGCCTGCGTGCATCCGCCGTGAGAGGCGGAAGGCGAGCGGATCTCCCGGGTGGACAAGTTCACGTCCGGACGGGCGCTCAGGGCTCGTGATCTCCGCACTGCGACGCTGCGTAAAAGATCAAAACGGTTTATAGGTGATGAGCCCTCGCTGAGCGACGTGATCAGTCCACCACACATATCGGTAGTTCAAGTGAAACTTTCTATCAGCCTAGTTGGCCCCTCGATCAGCGCCATGGACAGCGCGGGTCCCCTCCTGGTCAAGACACCCTCTCTCGAAGAGGTGGTTCGGGCGGCCGGGGCCCGTCGGCGGGTCTCTGCGACCGCTGCCCGGGGCGCCACGTCCCGGAAGCGCGCCGCCGCCCGTCGGACGGACGAGCGCTCGACGAAGGTGACCCGCCGCGCGCGGTGACCGGAGCGGCAGTCACCCGCTTCGGATACGGGCCCATCTCGACGTTTTCGGTGCTCGGCGTACGTGAGTACGCCTGCGCGCCGAAAACGTCGATCTGGGCCCGTCTCCTGTGCGGGTGACCGCCGCTCTGCGGCGCGTGTACCAGAGGCGGGGGGCCACGGAGGCACAGACGACGCAGAGGAAGGAAAAGAACCTCTGTGTCCTCTGTGCCTTCGTGGTCTTTGTGCCCCCGCCGGGCGCTCAGCGCGCCTCGGCGTCGAGCAGCGGGCCGAGGTCCTGACCTCGCATGAGCCGCTCTACCACCTTGACGAGGAGCTTCGGGGTGCAGCCGAAGCACGGGGTCCCGAGGGCGGCGAGCTTCTGCGCCATGTCGTGGTCGTACGACGGTTTGCCGCTGTCGGACAGCGCGAGCAGGCAGATCGACTTCACCTTGCTGTCGGCGAGCTGGCGCATGCGGGCGAGGAGCTCCTCGGCGTTGCCGCCCTCGAACAGGTCGGTGATCAGGATGAACAGCGTCTTCTCGGGGCGCTCGATGAAGTTCGCCTGGGCGTAGGCCACGGCGCGGTTGATGTCGGTGCCGCCGCCGAGCTGCGCCGTGAACAGCACGTCGACCGGATCAACGAGCATCGGAGTCACGTCGACGACCTCGGTGTCGAAGAAGAGGAGCCGAGTGCGGAGGACGTCGAGGGACGCGAAGATCGCGGCCATGATGGAGCTGTAGACGACGCTCTCGCCCATGGAGCCCGACTGGTCGACGAGGATCGCGACGTCCCACTCGTGTCTCCGCGTCTGGTTCGCCCAGAAATAGAGCTTGTCCGGGACGAGGCGGCGCCGCTCGGCGTCCCATCCTCGGAGGTTCTTGCGGATGGTACGCTTCCAGTCGAGGTTCCTGAGGACGCGGAGCGGGCTCGTCGTGTTCCGCCGCAGGGCGCCGAGGACGGCGGTGCGGATCTCGGACTCCAGCGCGCGCCGCACCTCCTCGACGACCTCGCGCACGATCTGCCGGGCGGCCTCCCGGGCGGCGTCGGGGATGAGGCCCTTCGCGCTCATGAGGGTGGCGACGAGCTCGACGTTCTTCTCGAGGAAGGGCAGCGTCTCGGGCTCGAAGAGGAGCTGCGTCAGCCCTCGTTTCTCGATGGCGTCCTTCTGGACGAGCGCGACGATGTCGTGGCTGAAGAACTCGCGCACCGCGGAGAGCCACTCGGGGACGTACGGCCGCGAGCCGCCGAGGTTGCCGGCGCGCTCGTCGTAGATGAACGAGAGGGCCTTGTCGAGGTCGCCGAGCCGCCGCGGGTCGACGTGAAGAGCGGACGCCCCGCCGCCGAGCCCCCCGAGGGAGAGCCGAGGATCGACGCGCTCGGCCTCGGGCCCGAGCGCGAGCCGCCAGCGCAGGAGGGCGTCGCGGTCGCCGTCGGTGAGGTCGTCCGTCGCGCCGGCGGGGGAGGGGGGCGGAGGGGCTTTCTTGGGGGTGCGGGCGCTCATCGCTGTGGGGTGTCGGAGGGATCGCGAGCTCTTGAGAGAGCCTGTTTGGCGGGAGCCCGATGAGCCGCCCCGCGGCGCGCGCGGCGAGCGGCCGCAAGCGCCGTGCGCGCTGCCGCACAGCGGCAGGATAGGGGGCGTGGCCGCCTGGCACAAGGAGGACGGCGCGGCGGAGCGCGGCGGCGCTGCCGGGCTCCGCCGGCGCGGCGGAGCTACGCCTTCGGAGCCCCGACGGTGAACTCCCAGACGAACTTCCCCTTGCCTTGCTTCTCGTCCGGCGGCGTGAGGACGAGCCCGTCGATCGACTTCACGACGCAGCTCGCCACGTCGTCCGACGCGGTGGTGCCGGCGGGGTCGACGGCGACGTTCGTGATGCGGCCGCTGTCCTCGAGCACCGTGAAAGCGACGGTGACCTTGCCCTTCGCGCCGGGGTTCCGCGCGAGCTCCGCGTCATAACAAGCGCTGATCTCGTCGCGCCTCGTCTCGAGCAGCGCGGCCGTATCGTCGCGGTACATCTCGGCGTTCCGCACGGCGAAGGAGCAGCCCGCGGACGCGCTCGCCAGAACCATCATGGTGAGACCCGAAAACAATTGCTTCATGCTCGCCTCCTTGCGGGGAGCGCCGCTCACGGGCGGCTTCGGACCAGCGTTCATTTCGCGGCGTCCGCGGTCTTCTGCGCGGTGTCCTGCTCGACGATGTTGAACTCGACGCGACGGTTCTTCTCCCGCCCCTCGGGCGTGTCGTTGTCCGCGATGGGCTTCGATTTGCCGAGGCCCTTGGCGGTGAGCATACCGGCGGCGATCCCGTGGTCGACGAGGTACTTCATCACGGCTTTGGCGCGGCGGTCCGAGAGCTTCAGGTTGTGATCGGCCGACCCCTCGGCGCTCGCGTGGCCCTCGATGGCGATCTTCTTGATGTGCGTGTGCTTCTTGATCGTGCTGACGACCTCGTCCAGCAAGCTGTGGGACTCCGTCCGGATCGTCGCCTGGTCGTATTCGAACTGGATCTTCTCGTTGATGATGATCTTGTCGTCCGTCACGACCACGCGCTCCGGCGGGGGCGGCGGAGGCGGCGGGGGCGGCGCGGGCGGCTGGCCCACGACGGCGAGCGCCTTCCCTCCTTCGAACGTGGTGACGCCGCCGCAGGCGATCGAGCCCAGGGCCATCGCCGTGAGCACGGCGCCGGCGACCCAGGGCCCGAGGCCCGTGGCTCGCCGCGCGACGAGCCAGCGGCGGGGGCTCGGGCGGCTCGTCACATCTCGTTTATCGTCGATATCGTTCATGATCGCGTCTCCATGGCCCGCTGTCACGGGCCCAGGCCACCGGGGCGCTCTGCGTCGCCCCTCGATGAAACCGCGGGAATCGGCAGGCCGGAGCGCGTCGCGCGCAGGAACTCTGCGAGCGACGTGAGCGCGTGGAGATCGCCGGGCGCGAGGGCGCTCGCCGTCGCGTGGAGCCGCTGGCGAGCCGGGTCGGCGGCGTGAGATCTCCTCGGCTCAGCGCTTTCGCTGGGCCACGCATGCTCGAACGAAGCCGGTATCAGACCGCGGGTGTGAAACCACGCGAGGATGGTGGCACGGATCTGCGCGAGCCGGAAGACGCGCCAGCGTCGGAGCTGCTCCGGCCTGCCAGAGAGCACGGCCTTGAACCGCCGAAACGATCCCCGCCCCTGGAGGCACTGCAGGAGCAGCAGCTGGAGCTCGAGGTCGTCGACCGTCGGGATGAACGCCTGCAGCCACCGGTACTGCTCCGGCGCGCCGATGGCATCGACGCGCACGCAGCCGGGATCCTCCTCGATGCGCGCGCGCGTGTCCCGGTCGGCGAGCCCGTCGACAAGCCGGATCACCGCGCCTGTCTCGAGGTGAAGGAAATAGCGGATGTGCTGAGTGTTGTTGTCGAAGGCGTTCGCGAGGGCGTTCCAGTCGACAGGGATGCTCCGGTTCGCAGCGGCGGACTCCGGCGTGGTGGTGCTCATCTGCGCGACCGGCCCGCAGGCAGCTCGCATGCCAGTCACGCAGGAGGCGCGCGGCCGCGCGGCGCGCCTGGGAGCGTGTTTTCCGCCGCGGGCGCCGAGAGGCCCTGGATGGGCCTCGCCTTGACGGTCGCGAAGTGCTCGAGGAAATGCTGCGCGAGCAGCAGCACGTCGGCGCCGCGGGAGCGGAGCGGCGGCAGGTCGACGTGAACCACGTTGATCCGGTAGTAGAGATCCTCGCGGAAACGGCGCTCTTCGATCGCTGTCTCGAGGTCGCGGTTCGTCGCGGCGATGAGCCGGACGTCCACCGGGAGCTCCTCGTCGGCGCCGACGGGCCGGACGACGCGCTCCTGGAGGGCGCGCAGGAGCTTCGGCTGGAGCCCGATCGGCAGCTCGCCGATCTCGTCGAGGAACAGGGTTCCGCCGTGGGCCCGCGCGAACAGGCCGCTCCTGGCCCCTTTGGCGTCGGTGAACGCGCCCCGCGCGTGGCCGAAGAGCTCGCTCTCGAGGAGGGCGTCCGGGACCGCGGCGCAATTGACCGCCACGAACGCGCCCTCGCTCCGCCGGCTGCGCTGGTGCACGGCGCGGGCGACGAGCTCCTTGCCGGTCCCGCTCTCGCCCGTGATGAGGATCGACGTGTCCGAGTCGGCGACGCGATCGAGCAGGTCGAACACGCTCCTCATCACCGGGCTGCCGCTGAGGATCTGCTCGTAGCCGTGGGCGTCGGCCACGGCGCGCCGCAGGCGGCGCACCTCCTCGCGGAGGGCGCGGTGGCGCAGGGCGCGCTCCACGGTGAGCCGGAGCGCGTCGAGCTCGAACGGCTTGGTCACGAAGTCGTACGCGCCGGCGCGGATGGCGGACGTGGCGGTGTCGAGGCTCCCGAACGCGGTGATGACGATGACCGGGAGATCGGGCCTGTTCTGGACGATCCGCTCGCAGAGATCGAGGCCGCTCATGCCGCGCATGGTCATGTCGGTGACCACGACGTCGAAATCCTCCACGCCGAGGAGCTCGAACGCCTCGGCGGCCGATGTCCGCCACGCCGTCCGGAACCCGCGCTTCCTGAGCCCGGCGTCGAGGAGCTCGCAGACGCCGCGCTCGTCATCGACGATCAGGACGCGCCCTGTCATGAGTTCCCCCGCGGCAGCATCATCGTGAAGCGACTCCCGGAGCCCGCCCGGCTGTCGACGTGGATCCAGCCGCCGTGCTCCTTGATGATGCCGTAGGCGACCGACAGGCCGAGCCCGGTCCCTTCGCCCACGGGCTTGGTCGTGAAGAACGGCTCGAAGATGTGCTCCAGCACGTCGGCCGGTATGCCTTGCCCCTCGTCACGAACGGACAGCGCGACATACTCCCCCTCGGCCCCTCCCTGATCGGCCGGGGGACTGGCGCGCTCTGCCCGGAGGCCGACGGTCAGCGTGCCGCCGGACGGCATGGCCTGGATCGCGTTGACCACCACGTTGGTGAGCGCCTGCTGGAGCTGGTCGGCGTCGGCGTGGACGACAAGCTCCGGCGTGTCTCCTTCTTCCTGGACCATCGTGACGCCCTGCTTCTCGGCCAGCGGCCTCAGCATGACGAACGTGCTGTGAATGACGCTCCTCAGCGGGGTCTCCTGCTTCTCTGCGCTACGGCGCCGGGCGAAATCGAGCAGCTGGCGGATGATCTGCGTCATCCGCTGCGACTGCTCGAGGATGATCTGCCCGTTGGCCGGCACCTCATCTCCCGTGACGTCTCCGTCGACAAGCATGCGCGCGCGCCCCGCGATGACCTGGAGGGGCGCTCCCAGCTCGTGTGCGATCCCGGACGCGAGCTTTCCGACCGTGGCGAGCCGCTCGGCGTGGCGGAGCTGCTGGAGCGCGGCGACCCGCGCGGTCGCCTCGGACTCGAGCTTCCGGTTCGCCGCGGCGAGGCCACCGGAGGTCCACCTGTCTCTCGCGCTCGTTGGCGTCCTCGACGAGGCGCAGCGCCCGCGCGGGCCCTTCCGTGCGCCACACCCCCGTGATGGCGGCGGCCAGCGCGCGGCCCATCGCGTGATGGTCCCGCTGGACGTCGTTCTCGAAGGTCTTGGACTCTCTGCGGATCTGCACGTAGGCGCTCAGCGCGAGCACAAGGAAGACCCCGAACACCAGGGCGAGCGTCAGCTTGCGCGCCAGCTTCATGCCCGACGTCGTAGCGCAGGTGGCGCGCGGCGAGCCAACGCCGCTCGACGCCGCCGCAAAGTACGACATGCCGCATTTTGCGGCACCGGCGATGGCCCGCGCGCGGGCCGCGCGGGCCGTCGGAGCGCGCTGCCCTGCGGAGCCTGGTTGGCCGCTCCGGTAGGACCCGTTACCGCGGCTCGGCGGGCGCCTTCTCCGGGCAGCAGAACAGGTGATCTGGCACCAGCATGGCGCAGCCGTCTTTCCAGGGGTCGTCAGGCGCGTAGTCCGTCCGGTTCTCCGCTGGATAGAAGTACGCTTTGGGCTTCGCGGGATCCGCGCAGGCGCTGTCGCGCTCCGGCGCTGCCTCGCGGCCCTTCGGCGCGCCGGTGACCCTGGAACAGGCCGCGAGCGCGGCGCCCGCCACGAGGAGCATGAGGAGCGCCGAGACGGGCCCGCGCGCCCGGATCAATGCGATTTTTCGCGTCACCGAGCGAGCATCGCACGATGGCTTGCGCGAAACCAGGAGAGCCCCCGTCGTTCGCGATCGTTCAGCCGCCAGGGTGGCTCCCCGCGCCGGCGACGTCGGTCAAGGCATAGTGCCTCATCTCCTGGATGCACCCGTAGAAGGGCTTCACCTTGGCGAAGAATGACGGGAACGACGCCTCCTTGCGAAACCCCTGGAGGTGGCCTTCCAGCGAGTCCCAGCGGATGCGGACGACGAAGCTCGCCGGCTCCTCGGTGCATCGGGAGATCTCGTAGTCGAGGCAATGCACGGAGCCGCGCAGCTCCGTGGCCGCAGCGCGATAAGCGGACAGGAACGCCTGCTCTTGCTCTGCGGGGATCGTGTAGCGAATGTACTCGATGATCATGGCAGCTTCCTGGGTTGGGGGGCACCCTGGGGACTCCGGCGCTGTGCGGCGGTACGGGCCACCCGGAGACCAGAGATACGCGCCGGCGGAGCGATCGTCGAATCGATAGCCGGCGCGCCAACACATAGGTGATGTCTATGGGTCGGCGTGGTATCCATCGACCATGCGTCTGCAGTCGGTGGACACCCACCTTGTCGTGGCCTTGCACGCTCTGCTCCAGGAGAGGAGCGTCACGCGCGCTGCGCGTCGGGTGGGCGTGACGCAGCCCTCGATGAGCCACGCGCTTTCTCGGCTGCGCGCCCATTTCGGGGATCCGTTGCTCGTGCAGGTGGGCCGGCAGATGACGTTGAGCGAGCGCGCGCGGGACCTCTTGCCGAGAACAGCCGAGGCCGTCGAGCGGCTCGAGCAGGTCTTCGGTCAGGCCGAGCGGTTCGACCCGAGGCGCTCGACCCGCACGTTCCGGCTCGTCGCGACCGACAACCTGGAGCTGCTCGTGCTCCCGCCGTTGACCAGGATCCTCGCCGCCGAGGCGCCGCACATGAACCTGCGGTGCCGCAACATCCCGCCGGATTTCGCCGAGCTCCTGCGCCGCGGCGAGCTCGACGCCAAGCTCGGGCGCGGCGGGCCGGTGCCCGACGGATGCCGGTCCACGCAGCTCGCGGCCGAGCAGCTCGTCTGCCTGATGCGGCGGGGCCACCCGGCCTCCCGGAAGGCGCTCACGGCGGCGCGCTACGCTGCCTGCGAGCACCTGATGATCTCGCCGCACGGAGAGGACCACAACGTCATCGATCAGGAGCTGGCGGCGCGGGGGCTGCGCCGTCGGGTGACCCTGACCGTGTCGCATTTCCTCGTCGCTCCGTTCATCCTCTCGGGCTCTGACCTGCTGCTCACCGTGTCCGCGCGGGTCGCCGTGGCGCTGGCCCGGAAGCTCGATCTCGTGGTGCGGCCGTGTCCGCTCGAGGCGAGGGGCTACACGTTGACGCTCGTCTGGCCGGAACGCTGCGAGGGCGACGAGGGCCACAGCTGGCTTCGCGCCGCCATCGAGCGCGCCGTCGCGTGCGAGCCGGTCGCGGGGCTGGGCGAAGGCGGCTGAGGATCAGCTCCTGACGCGGAGCGGGAGCTCCTCCGCGAGGCGCAGGTCGAGGCCGGATCGCGATGGGGCTGGCCTGCCACGCGGCGTGGGTCCGCGGCGACACCGGTCCTCGGCGCGGTGTGGGTTTTCCGGGGGGCGCTTCGCGGCATGTGCCGTGCTCTTCCGGCCGGCATGCCGCGCCCCCGACTCGCCACGTCGATCGCTTTGCTTGCGCTGATCTCCGGCTGCGCCGCCCGCCCGCAGTCGGCTCTTCCCGTTGCCCTCGACGTCCCGCACCCGCCTGCCCCGCGTTCGTCCGAGTCCAAGGGCGCTGAGGGCGCCGCGCTCGGTGGGGAGCTCCTCGTCTGGGGCCGCACGGGCGATGGGCCGCCTCGGACATGGCACCTCACCGAGGAAGGCGCGGTGATCCGCGAGGAACCGGGGATCGTCGTGGCGACCGGTCGAGGGGAGTGGCGCTGGGAGGTGCGCGAGGTGAAGGTGGAGACCTCGGCCTGCGACTTCGGGCCCGACGAGACGCGCGAGCCGGGCGAGGGCACCGCGAGCCGCGCGGAGCTCGTGCTGCGCGGGACGGGCGCGCGCCAGCAGGTGATCGCGCCGCCGGACGCGGATGGGAGCAACGTGATCCAGCACGAGGCGGAGGCGATCGGGAGCGTCGGGCCGTACCTGTTCATCGAGGAGCGGACGTACACCTACGCGTGCGGCGCACACGGCTTCGTGGGCGTGGGGTTCACGGTGTGGGACGCCGACAAGGGGGCGATCGCCAACCTGCTCGCCGAGGTGTCCGGCGTGCCGGCGCTGCAGGGCGAGGCCGAGGCGCTCCTCGACGAGGACGAGGACGACCCAGAGGCCGCCCGGCAAGAGCGGGATGCGCCGGAGCTCGTGCAGATCGCGCCGGCCTACGACGCGCGGGGGGCGCTCCGGGTGACCGCGAAGCTCGCGCGCGCTGCGTGTTATGCCTGCGGCGACGGCGCGTGGAGCTCCTACTCGCGCTCGGCGGTGGTGCCCGCCAGGAAGGCGCCGGAGCGCCTCGCAGCGTGGGCGTCCCCGCCGCCCGGCTTGCAGAGCTTCCTGGCGGAGCACCCGGACCTCAACGTCGGCGGCTGGTCGCGGGCCGGCCGGGCGGAGTGAAGCGAGCGAGCCCCGCTGGCCCCGCCGGCCGCGTGGGGGCGGCGCGCGGGGCGCCGCGGTCCCGGCCCGGCGTCAGAGCAGGTCGTCGAGGTCGTCCATCGCCTGCGACAGGTCCTCGCTCATCTCCTTCAGCTTCTCGCGGTCCTTCTCCAGGAGCACCGCCTGCGCCGCGCGGGCCTTGTCCCCGAGCTTCCGCGCGGCGAGCACGTTCTCGAGCAGGTACCGCCGCTCGGTCGCGCCGAGCGCCCCGAACGCGCGCCGCAGGACCGGGAGCGTGTCCTTGAAGCGCTCGGGAAGGATACTCCCGAGGAACGCGTCGAGCGCCTCGACCACCGGGCGGCTCTTCACGAGCACGAGCGCGTTCACCTCGAGGAAGCCGGCCAGGAACGACGCCGCCGCCTCGGGCGGGGCCGCGCTCCCGAGCCGCAGGCCGACGATCCGCGCCACCTCGGCGTCATCGATCCCCTGCGCCAGGTAGAGCAGCCCGCACGCGAGGCCCGACGCCGTGGGGTTCACCGCGTCGCTGTCCACGAGCGCCCGCGCCGCCTCGAACCACGCGGCGCGGTCGACGATCGGCTGCGACAGGGCCACGTCGTGCAGCGTGCGCAGCGCCTCCTTGGCCGGGGCGACCGCCTCGTCGCTGCCCGTGCAGCCGCCGTGGACGCGCAGGACCGCGCGCGCGAACGTCTTCTCCAGCATCGTCGCGATCACCCCGTCGCCGAGCGACGACAGCGAGCGCGACGACCCGAACGACGCGAGCCCCGCGAAGGCGCGGCACGCCCGGGCGAGCGACGGCAGATCGCTGTCGCCCGCGGCGAACCGGTCGCACGCGTCGAGCGCCGAGGCCGCCGCGCGGGCGCTCGACGCGAGCACGGCGTTCAGCAGCACGTCGGCGGCCTCGCCGGTCGTGTGGCACGCCGCGAGGTCCTCCTCGAGCAGCCGCGTCGCCACCTGCTCGAGCGTGTCGCCGAGGACGATCTTCTCGACCAGCGCCACGTCGGTCGCCGGTGTCCACTGCGCCTCCCACGTCTCGCTCAGCTGCCGGAGCAGCTCGTCCGGCGGCACCTCGCTCGCCGCCTGCCCGCGCCGCTGCCCGCGAGCGCCCGCGCCGCCCCGCCCGGCCGCCCGGGTGCCGGCGTACGCCGCGTAGGGGATCTTCGCGATGCGGAGCCGGTGCAGGAGCACGCTCGTCCCGACCTCGACCTCGTTCGTGAGCGACAGCCGGAACGACTCGGGCGCGTCGGTGGCGGGGAGCCTGCGCTCGCGCACCTCGCGCCAGAACTCCTCCTGGAGCGAGTTCTTCCCGATGCTGCCCCCGACGCGGCCCACGTTGCGCCCGATGACGGCCGGCCAGAGGAAGCCGTCGACGTGCGTGGCGTCGCCGCGGCACATCGTGGCGATCGTCGCCTCGCGCACCTCGTCGAGGCCGGGCTCCGCCTTGCCGCGGAGCTCGGCGAGCGAGACCGCGAGGCGGAAGGCCTCGATGGTGTCGGCGAGCGAGGCCATGAAGCCGCGGAGGCGGAGGTGCTCGGTGAAGTCGATAAGCACCTCGAGGGTGGCGCGCCGGAAGTCGCCGCCCGCGTCGTGCGCGCGCTGGTAGTACTGCGGCGCCCGGTTGCCCGCGCCGTAGCCGAGCTGCTCGGAGAGCCGCGGAAAGCTGAACGGGATGAGCGTCACGGCGCACGGGATCGGCGCCGGTAGCCGCGCCTCCAGCGCTGGATCGACGTCGCGCGCCGCGAACGCTGCCGCGTGCGCCGCGCCGAGCACGGCCGCGACCTCGTTCGGGGCGAGGTCCGGCCCCATGCGCTCGAGGATGCTCCGCGCCATGTACGCGTCGCGCGCCCGGTGGATCAGCCGGTCCCCGTCGCTGCGCACGAGGTCCGCGTACGCGAGCAGGGCCTCGCGGAACGGCCCGGGATCGTAGCGGGGCGCCTCGAACGAGGCCTCCCAGAACTCCTCGAACGAGCGGAAGCCCCGGGCGCGCGCGCACGCCGCATAGATGCTCTCCTGCTCCCCCTCCGCGCTGGCCGGCCCGCCGTCCCCTGCGCCGCCGTCGTCCGCGTGCTCGCCGGGCTCGCCGTGTCCGCCGTGTTCCCCTTGTTGCTCGCCGCGGTCCTCGTCGATCTCGCGCTCGTGGCCGCCCGGATCGTCGGCGTCGGCGTGGCCGACCAGGGCGCCGTCGAAGGGCGCGAGCGTCGTGCCGACGGGGATGTCGATGAGCTCGACGCGCACGCCGTGCTCGAAGGCCCATTTCACCGCGACGTACTCGGGCGAGTAGGCGGCGAACGGCCACAGGGACGACGCGGGCTCCCCGTCGGTGCGGTAGCCGAGGATCGCCACGGGCGGGACGGTCTTCGGGTCGACGAGCGCCTCGAGGAGCGAGGTGGCGTCGCTCGGGCCCTCGACGAAGATCGCCTTCGGGCGCACCTCGTCGAGGTAGGCGCGCAGCGTCGCGCTGGAGCGCGGCGAGTGGTGGCGCACCGGGAAGAGGTGGACGGCGGCGAGCCGGTCGAGGTCCATCGGGTCCCTTCCGTCAGATCGCGAGGCGCTTCTTGGCGGAGGCGTAGAACTCCTTCCAGAGCCCTGCGCGGCCCTTGGCCACGGTCTCGCAGTACTCGCGGACGGCCTTGAGGTCGTCGCCGCCCTCCTTGCTCACGGCGCCGAGCAGCGAGCGGGAGAGGTCGTCGGCGGTCACCTTCCCGGTGCCGAAGTGCTGCGCGAGGATGCCGCTGTTGAAGAGCACGCTGATGGCCTCCGCTGTCGACAGGACGGAGCCCGGGGTCTTCACCTTGGTCTTGCCGTCCTTGGTGACGCCGGCGCGGAGCTCCTGGAAGAGCGTGACGAGCAGCTTTGCGAGCTCGGCGGGCGGCTCGACGCCGACCTGGTAGTCGCCGCGGAGCTCGGCCTCGCGCTTCTGCACGATGCTGATCTCCTGCTCGAGGTCGTCGACGACGGGGACGGTGATGAAGTTGAAGCGGCGCTTGAGCGCGGCGCTCATCTCGTTGACGCCGCGGTCGCGGGTGTTGGCGGTGGCGATGAGGTTGAAGCCGCGCTGCGCGGGGACGACCTGGTCGAGCTCGGGGACGGCGATCTGCTTCTCGGACAGGATGGAGATGAGCGCGTCCTGGATCTC
Source organism: Sorangium sp. So ce117 (assembly GCF_051524395.1). Lineage (NCBI taxonomy): Bacteria > Pseudomonadati > Myxococcota > Polyangiales > Polyangiaceae > Sorangium > Sorangium sp. So ce117. The sequence goes on along the minus strand of NZ_CP150309.1, from coordinate 11,167,746 downwards.
CGACGAGGTGCGGGTGATCTCCTCGAAGCGCGCGAAGCGCCCGTCGCGCATGGCGCGGAGGATGGGCGAGGGCACGAGCGCCTTCTGCGAGGGCCCTTCGGCGAGGAGCAGGGCGTAGTTCCAGCCGTATTTGACGTGCTCCTCGCTGGTGCCCGCGGTGCCCTGGACGACGAGGGCGCTCGTGCCGCTGATGGCGGCGGAGAGGTGCTCGGAGAGCCAGCTCTTGGCGGTGCCCGGCTCGCCGACGAGCATGAGGGCGCGGTCGGACGCGAGGGTCGCGAGGGCGACCTGCACGAGGGCGCGATCGCCGATGTACTTGGGGGTGATCGCGACGCCGCCGACGGGCTTGTCGCTGCCGAGGATGTAGGTCTCGACGGCCTTCGGCGAGAGGCGCCACCCGGGCGGCCTCGGCGCCGTATCGTTGGCGGCGAGGGCCGCGAGCTCGTGTTCGTACTTGGTCTCGGCGGGCTGGCGGAGGTCGCTCATGGGTGGCGCAGGAGGTTACCGCGAAACGGGGCGGAGAGAGGGGGGGAGAACGGCGCGAGCGCTTTCGAGCTCCTCGCCATCACAGCACCTGCTCGACGATGTGGTCGAGCTCCTCCTGTGGAAGGCCGGGATCGGGCACGCGCCGCCCGAGCCGCTCGATCTGCTCGACGGTCGGGTACCTGAGGTTCCTCAGGTCGGTCGCGTTCACCTGGGTGTGCCCATTGAACTGCCGAACGTGTGTATCGACGAGCGTCGAGTTCAAGAAGGCCACGAGGCCGCGCGCCATCACCGCCGGCAGCCCCTTGCCGCTTCGGTGAAGCACGTTGAGGTGGTTCTCGAACCCGATCCTGTCTCCCGGAGCGCTCTCGGGCGTGAAGAGAGCGGCGACGACCCGCCGCCGCTCTTCCTTCGACGAGAAGCGCTTGACGAGCACGTAGTTCCCGCTGGGCATCCAGAGAGCGGCGGTCCTCGGGGCGTCCACGAGGGCGTTCGGCTTCTTGCCGTGTTTGGGCCAGCGAACGACGCCCGACGCGAGGTGCGTCGGGTAGATCAGCGGGCCGGTGCCCCTGCCGGGCTTCTGCCGCAAGAACTCGCGCGCTCGGAAGTCGACGACCTTTCCCGTCGAGACGCCCACATTCAAGTCCGTCAATCGGGAGGGCATGCGCGCGAACGTGGCAGCGACCCTCTCCCCGGCGTCGTCCGGCACCACGTGGACGAACAGCTCGGGATCTCCGGGCCGGACGACGTGCTCGAACGGCATGGAGCGGACGGACAGCGGCCCGCCCTCGGGACCGCGCGACGACGAGATGGTGACCGACTCGCACCGACCGCCTCTGACGGCATGAAGAATGACGTTCTCTTGAAGGACGTCGTCCTCCGCGAACGCCGCTTTGCGCGATTCGAAGACGTGCACCCTTCGCAGCGACATCTCTCGGAAGAACAGCTCCCGGAACGGTCGAAAGTAAGGACCATTGCAGAAGCTCCGGGGGGTGATCGCGACGAGCTCCCCGCCCGGCTCCAGAAGGAGGATCGCGAGACCAAGAAAGGCCGTGTACAGGTTGCTGGTCTCGAGGCCCACGCGCCGCAGCGCCGCCCTCGCCTCGGTGCCCGAGTTGAGCTTCTTGTAAGGTGGATTCAGGATCGCGTGCGTGAACGAGCGCGGCATGCCCGGGCGAGGCCGGCCGCCGTCGAGCTGCTCGACGGCCGACCGGATGAAGTCGGCCTCGATGATGCGGGCAGTGAAGTCGATCCTGGCGCCGGCGCACTCGTCACGACACGCGCGCGCCGTCCGACGCAGGTACGCCGCGAGCCGCGGGTCGATCTCGAAGCCAGTCGCGCGGATCGCGCTCGGGCGTTTTCGGCGGGCACATGCGCTGGCCGTGAACGCGGCGAGGAGGCTGCCCACGCCGGCGCCGGCGTCCAGCACGCGGATCTCCTCGCAGGGCCGCTCGAACAGCGACGCCATGAACGACGCCACCGGCGGCGGCGTGAGGAACTGACCCAGCTCGGACCGCGTGCGGGGATCGAGCGCCCGCGCGGCTTCGACGCGGTGGAGGTCGACGCGGTCGAGGAGCGGCGGCGCGGCGGCTGCCTCGAGTCTCGCTGCCCGGCTCATCGATGACGTCGTTACCGCAGCTGGGGCATCGAGCCAACCGTGCCTGGGCGGTGAACGCGCCGTGGGCGCCTTGCCAGCGAGGCGGCGCCCGCGGCGCGCCGCTCAGGCGGCCTCTTGCCGCGCTGCCATCGCGGCGAGCGGCGGGATCCCGAACCGCTCGCGCACCTCGCCGAGCGGCAGGTGGACGACGTCCCAGAAGTCCCAGCGATCGCTCAGGTCGACCTTGCAGGCCGCGCCGCGCGCCACCGCGCGCAGCACCCTGTGCGCGTCGAAGAGCCCGGTCTGCGGCGCGGCGACGGGCGTGATCTGGATCCCGAGGTGGAACTGCAGCATCACGAAGAGCAGGAAGGCGAACCCGTCGCGCCGGATGAACCCCGCCTGGAAGGAGCCGGCCTGGATCTCGCCCGCAGGATCGGTGTCGTACTCCGCGAGCACGTGGCCGAGATCGTGGAACACCATGCGCTCCGGGATGGCGTCCCGGCTCTCGCCGGGGAACAGGAAGCCGCGCTCGGTGCAGTGCTCCCAGAACACCCGGCCGAACGTGCCCTCGGGCAGGAGCCCGAGCTGCTTGTAGCGGAAGGCCCGCGAGCGATCCTCGGCGCCCGCGCGGAAGAAGGGCCCGAGGAGCCTGCGCACGCCGGCCAGGCCCTCTTTCCTCAGGACCTCGCCGGCGAACGCGCCGACGAGCCGGCGCCTCACGGCGGCCCTGGCGAGCCCCCTGTGACCGCGCGCCACGAGGCGGAGCACGCCCACGCCTTGCTCGCGCACGCCGAGCGCCCTCGCGAGCGCCTCGACCGCATCGACCTCGGCCGCCGTCACCTCGCCGTCCGCCATCGCGGTCACGATCGCGAGCTGCACAAGCCGCTTGCGCCGGTGCGGATCCGGGATCGCGCTGGCCACCGCCTCGGGCGCGACGCGCGGCAGCCCGTCGATGTCGGCGCGGGCGCCGTGCAGGGCCGCGAGCTCCTCCAGGACGGCGCGCTGCTTTGGGTCGAAGCGCGCGAGCGCGCCGTCGGCCAGGGCCACCTCCCGGAGCGCGCCGAGCGCCGCCGGGATCTCATGAGACAGAAACACGACGATATCCATGCTGACCTCCTCTTCGGACAAGGGGTTTCACGCACCACGTTCCGCGAACGTGGCTCACTCTCGCTGGAACGCGCTGATCGCTGACAGGATCGCCGCCGAGATCTCGGGCGGCAGCGACCTGGCCGTCTCCATGATCACCCGGACCCGCTCCGCGCTCGCCTGGTCGACGAAGCGGCGGCCGAGCGGCGTGAGCGCGAGCGTCTTCGCGCGGCGGTCCTCGGGATCCTCCTGCCGCGCCAGGAGCCCCCGCTGGACCAGGCCATCGACGAGCCGGCTCCCGGCCGAGGCCGAGAGCCCGAGCGACGTGGCGAGCGCGGTGACGCGCACCGGGCCGTCCTGATCGACGAGGTGCAGCGCGGCCACCTGCGCCACGCTGAAGTCCTCCTCGTGCAGCGCGCGCGCGAGCCCCGCGATGATGCGCGAGAACATCATCCGCGTGAACCGCTCGAGCGGCGAGCCCAGGACCTTTTGCTTACTCACAATATTATCTATTACGCATTAGTTGCTAACGCGCAAGTAATTGTCGGCGCGATCGCGCGATCACGGCGCAGATCCGTCCGCCGCGGAGGGCCGGCAAGCGCGCCGCGCGGCCGGCCACCGACCGGCGCGGGCGGTCAGCCACGCGGGCCGGCCGCTTCGTGGGGCGGTCGCGTCCAGGTCACGGTCGCGTCCGGGGGGCGGTTACCTGTGGGCGCCGGTCACTTCCGCGCGCCGGCCGCCGTGGTTGCTCGTCGCCAACAATCGCCATGAGCCCGTCGGCGGACGCTCGGCCGGCACCGGTGACGATAAGCCGGTACCGGTGCCGATAACCTGCTTTCCCTGAGCGTGGCTTGACGCCGTTTCTTGTCCCAGAAGACCCTACCATTCTCGCGCGGGCCCCACCGGAAGGGCCGCGATCGAGGCGCGGGGAACGGAGCGGAGGCAGGCGATGACGAAGAGCAAGAGTCGTGGTCGAGGCACGTCGATCTGGATCATCGCGGCGGTCGTCCTCGCCGGTGGTTGCGTGGAATTCCACGGGGTCGATCCCGAACAGGACGCCCCCGGCGAGGGCGGAGGCGGAGGCGGCGGGGCAGGCGGCGGTCAGCCTGACGGGGGCGAGACAGGCGAGGATGCGACGGGCGGCGGCGAGGATGCGACGGGCGGCGGCGGGGCCGGCGGGGATGCGACGGGCGGCGGCGGGGCCGGCGGCGCGGGCGCCGGCGAGCCGGCTGCTCCTCGGAGCTGCGGCTCACGAGAGCTGGGGACGGAGCTGCTGTGCGGACCCGAGGAGATCAGCTGCTGTGACAGCAAGCTGGTTCCGGGAGGCACGTTCGACCGGAACTTCGCTGGTGCGCGCGAAGCCGACGGCGCCTACCCCGCGACGGTGAGCGGCTTTCTCCTGGATACGTTCGAGGTGACGGTGGGGCGGTTTCGCGCGTTCGTCGACGCCGGAGGAGGCACGCGGGCGAGCGCACCCGAGGCCGGCGCAGGGGAGCACTCGAAGATCCAGGGGAGCGGCTGGTCTGCCGACTGGAAAGGCTGGCTCGAGGAGGATACGGCGGCGCTCAAGGCTGCCCTGCACTGCGACCCGCCGCGCTCGACCTGGACCGATGACGCCGGGCCGAACGAGGATCTGCCCATGAACTGCATCACGTGGCCCGAGGCCTTCGCGTTCTGCGCGTGGGACGGAGGGCGCCTCCCGACGGAGGCGGAGCTGAACTACGCCGCAGCCGGCGGGGACGAGCAGCGGGAATACCCGTGGGGCCAGGGGCTCGACCTGAGCCGCGCGAGCTACGGTTGCCTCGGGGATGCGGACGCCGCGCCGGCGTGCGCGCTGGACGACTTCTCCCCTGTCGGGTCGAAGCCGATGGGAGCAGGGCGATGGGGCCACCAGGATCTCGCCGGAGGCGTGAGCGAGTTCGTTCGGGACTCTTCGGACCCGCTCCAGGTCCCGTGCGTCGACTGTGCTCTTCTGGAGACGTCGTGGATGGGCAACTACGTGGTCGTCCGCGGCGGGAGCGCCCTCGACCCCGAGGCGTCTCTGTACACGACGAGCCGCGGCCTTTACCGTATCCCGGGTCGCTATGACGCCGGGATGGGGGTCCGGTGCGCGAGGAACCCGCCGTCCGCGGAGTGAGCGAGCTGCACCCGAGACATCACGAGACGTTCCGCGGGCCGGTGACCCCCGCGAGCCGGTGACTTCCGCGCGCCGGTCACTTGCGGGCGCCGGTCACGTGGACCTCGCGGAGGCGCGCCCGCGCCGCCGCGTAGTACGGCTCGATCTCCTTCGCCGCGGTCGTGCCCCAGAGGTTCTTCCGCTCCTCCGGGTCGCTCGCCAGGTCGTAGAGCTCGAACCGGGCGCCGCCCGAGATCGTCAGCTTCATGTCGCCCCGGAGGAACGACCGCCGCGCGTCGTTGTACGGCCCCGCCGGCATGTCGATCAGCACGTCGCGCGCCTGGGCCTGCTCGCCCGGGGCGAGGAACACGTCGGGCAAGAGCGACGCGCCCGACAGGAAGTCGCTCGCGGCCGCGCCCTCGGCAGGCCCGGGCACCCGCATCAGATCGAGCAGCGTCGGCGCGATATCGATCAGGCTGCGCCGCGCCGAGACCCGGGACGGCGCCGCGCCCGGCACGTGGACGACCAGCGGCACCCGCACGAGCTCCTCCCAGAGCTCGAAGCCGTGGCGGAACATCTTGTGCTCGCCGAACGCCTCGCCGTGATCGCTCGTCACGACGATCGCCGTGCGCCCGCCGAAGGGCGCCGCCGCGATCGCGTCGAGCAGCCGGCCGATGTGCCGGTCCGTGAAGGCCACCTCGCCGTCGTAGAGATCCCGCTGCGAGGCCGCGCCGAAGCCCGCAACGTCGTCGTGCCGGAGGTAGTCCGCGTGCGGGTCGAGGTAGTGGACCCACAGGAAGAAGCGCCCGCCCGTGTTGTCCGCCGACCCGATCAGCCGCAGCGCGGCGTCGGTCAGCGCGGCGCTCGTCGCCTTGTTGTCGACGTCCCAGGGCGCGCCCTCCGGCGGCGCCGCGGACATGTCCACCACGTCGAAGCCGCGATCGAGCCCGCCGAAGCTGCCGAAGTAGCGGTGCCCGTGCACGCTCATCGTGCGCACCCCGGCGCGCTTCAGGCGCTCGGCGACGAACGTGTCCTCCTCGCTGAACTTGTTGAAATGCCCCCAGTTCCTGTGGGTCTCGCTCCCGTACTTGCCGATGAGCATCGGGCCGACGCTCTTGCCCGTGTAGGACGCGAGCGAGTACGCGCGCTCGAACACCGTGGAGCGGGCCGCGAGGCCGTCGAGGTTGGGCGACACGGGCCGCGGGTTGCCCGCGTAGCCGAGGTCCCAGCGGAGCGTGTCGACGGTGACCAGGACGACGTTCAGGTCCGCCGGCAGGCGCGCCGCGGGAGAGTCGGCGCTCGGGGCCGCCTTGGGGGCGGGGGCGAGCGCGGCGAGCGCGGCGGCCGTCAGATCGCCGCCGGAGCAGTCGTCGTCGACGCCGTTGTCGAGGATCTCCTCGGCCAGCGGGTGGACGCGCGCGTCGCGGTCGTCGCAGTCCCCGCCGCCGAAGAGGGCGGCCGCTCGGTCGCCGTCGCGATCGGTGAGGCGGCGCAGGACCGCGAGGCTCTTGCCTCCGACGGGCGCGTCGCGCTCGATCGCCTGCGCCACCGCGGGCTCCGCGTTGAGCGCCGAGGCGGCGCGCGCGGTGAGCGCGAGCGGCAGGAGCGCGGCCAGGAGCGCGACCGGCGCGCGCGCCGTCCGGACGGCGACCGGCGCGAGGAAGGCGGCGAGCGCGACGACCAGGAGGAGCGCCGGGGCGCGCAGGTCGAGCTCGGGGCGCTTGAAGATGCCGTAGACGCCGAGGAAGCCGCCCTCGCCCGAGACGCCGCCCGTGGCGACCCCGAACGCGAACAGGGCCGCGGCGATCGCGAGCGCGACGCCGCCCGTGACCGCCGGATCGACGCAGGCGGGGCGGCCGTCGCTGGCCTTGGCGAGCGCGCGCCGGAGCGGCGGCGTGAGGGCGAGCACGGCGAGGCCCGCGATGAGGCCGAGGCCGAGCGCGCCCGCGGCGACGGCGGTGCCCACCAGGAGGGGCGCGGCCTCGAGGCCGAGCAGGGCGCGGGCGAGGTGGGCGCACAGGGTCATCCAGAGGAAGGCCGCGAGCACCGCGAGCGGCACGAACGCCGCGATGTCGGCGGGCCGGCCGATCGCCCGCACCCGCAGCGCGCCCACGAGCGTGGCTGGCGACGGCGGGCTCGACGGGTCGATCACGATCGCGGAGGCGCCCGCGAGCAGGCCGACGACGAGCGCGACGGGCGCGAACACCCCGGTGTCGGCGAGGTAGGTGGCGAGCTGGAAGGCGGCGTCGTCGCCGGCGCCCGCCGTGGCCCACCCGGCGTCGAGCGACGCGGCCACGACGCCGAAGACGCTGGCGCCGAGCGCGCTCCTGGCGAGCCGCCCCGCCCACGCGCGGGCCAGCGTCGGGACCGCGGGGCCCGGCGAGCTCGAGGCTCGCTTCACGCCGGGCCCCGCTTCCGCGCCATGGGGTGAGCGGCGTCGTAGACCTTGAGCAGGTGGTCGATCGAGACGTGCGTGTACCGCTGCGTCGTGGCGAGCGAGGCGTGCCCGAGCAGCTTCTGGATGGCCCGGAGGTCGGCGCCGCCGTCGAGCAGGTGGGTCGCGCAGGTGTGCCGGAGCGCGTGCGGGTGCAGGTCGGCCCGGCCGGCGCCGAGCGCGCCGTAGCGCTGCACAAGCGCCTGGACGCGGCGCACGCCGATGCGCGCGCCGCGGCGGGACAGGAAGAGGGCGCGGGGGTCGCGGGCGCCGGTCGTCGGATCGGCGAGCTCGTCGCGCCGCTCGAGGTAGCGCTCGATGGCGGCGAGGGCGTGGGAGCCGAGCGGGACGATCCGCTCCTTGTCGCCCTTGCCGACGACGCGCACCGCGGCCCTGTCGGCCGGGCGCCGGTCGACGTGGGTGAGGTCGAGCCCGCAGAGCTCGGAGACGCGCAGGCCCGCGCCGTAGAGGGTCTCCAGCATGGCGCGGTCGCGGAGCCCCTCGGCCGTCTCGGCGCCGGGGATCTCCATGACCTCGGCGGCGGCGTCGACGTCCAGGAAGGTGGGCAGCGGGCGCCGGACCTTGGGCAGGGCGAGCTGGGCCGCCGCGTTCTTGTCGACCTCGCCGCGCCGCTCCAGGTAACGGAGCAGGGCGCGGGCGGCGCCCACCTTGCGCGCGATCGAGGCGGGCGCGTGGGTGCGCGCGAGCGAGCCCAGCCAGCTGCGCAGGAGGAGCACGTCGAGGCCATCCACGGCCGTGGCCTCGTCCGGAGAGGGGGCCTCGCCGGTGGCCGGGGCCTTGCCGGGGGCCGGGGCCTTGCCGCGCGCTCGCGCAGGGCGGTGATCGGCGTTCGCGGCCGCCTTCTCGCGGGCGAAGCGCGCGAGCTGCTCGAGGTCGCGCCGGTACGCCGCCACGGTGTGGCGCGAGGCCCGCCGCTCGGCCGTAAGGTAGGTCAGGAAACGCGCGATCGCCTGCTCCAGCGTGGTCCCGCCGGATCGATCGCCGCTCCGCCGCGCGTGCATCACGGGGTTTGCCCTACCATCAGGACGCCGCCGCAGGCAAAGACTCGCCGGCGGCCGAGGTGCAGCGCCGCTCGGCCGGCGGCCGCTGCACGGCAGGGGAGGCGGGCGCGCTGGCCGGACGGGACCGCGGTCGCCACGTCCCGCGGCAGGCAGGTGGAGGTCGGGGCATCACGCCATGCCCTGACAAGAAACGCCCCTCACGGATCACGAGCGAACCACCCACCCGGTGGGCGACATGGCGCGAGCGCCGCTGGCTCCCGGTTCTGCTGTCCAGGATGATCCATGAGCTGCGCTGTCGACTGTCGAAGCGTGAATCGGACTGCAGAGCGCGGCGGTGAAGACCGGCTGTTTCGACGCGCGTGAGACCGACGCCTGCTCGCTCGCTGCGAAGGAGCTGCTCAATCGTAGTTGCCCCTGACGGACCGCGGCGGGACGCGCTTGTGATCCATGTGTGTACGCCGCTCTCGGTGTGGTACGAGGGCTTGCCCGGGGCCCGGGCGCACGAGGAGCATGAAATGACCAACGCCGCCGTGAGCGAGCCGGCCGTCGAGGCGCCGACGAAGCTTTCCTTTGCTCAGACCCTGAAAAGCCTGCCGCGCTCCTTCTGGATGGGCTGCATCATGGAAATGTGGGAACGGCTGGCTTACTACGGCGTGCGCGTCGTCATGCCCATTTACATCGCCCAGGCCGACGAGCCTGGAGGGCTCCACTTCAGCCAGCAGGACAAGGGCACCATTTACATGGTCTGGGCCCTCATCCAGTCGCTGCTCCCGATGATCAGCGGCGGTTACGCCGACCGGTACGGCTACAAGCGCACGATCTTCATCACGGTGTGGCTGAAGATCATCGGTTATCTGCTGATGGCGACGCAGCGGAGCTTCACCGGCTTTCTGCTCGGCGTGGTCGTCCTCGCGACGGGCACGGCCCTCTTCAAGCCCGGTATCCAGGGCACCCTGGCCCAGTCGATGGACAAGTCGAACTCATCGGTCGGCTGGGGCCTCTTCTACTGGCTCGTGAACGTGGGCGCGGCGATCGGCCCGCCGCTCGCCGGCTACCTCCACGGCAAGAGCTGGTCGTGGGTCTTCTATGGCTGCGCCGCCATCATCTCCCTGAACTTCCTGATGCTGTTCACGTACAAGGAGGTCGACTCCGGCGCTGACAAGACCTCCGGGGCGTGGAGGGTCTTCAAGGACACGATCAAGAACATCTGGGACGCGCGGCTCATCACCGTGATCCTGCTGCTCTCTGGGTTCTGGCTGATGATGTACCAGCTCTGGGACCTGATGCCGAACTTCTACACGGACTGGATCAGCAGCACCTCCTTCGTGCAGAACAACCCCTGGCTCCCGGCGTCGTGGCTCGAACTCAAGGATCCGCGCGGGGTCCAGCTCAAGCAGGAGAACGTGATCAACCTGAACTCGGTGAGCATCGTCCTGCTCCTCGTGCCCTTCTCGTACCTGGTGGCGAGGATGAAGGTGCTCTCGGCGATGACGCTGGGCATCCTCGTCGCCATCTTCGGCATCCTCGTCGCAGGGACAACGACGTCGCTCTACGTCCTCTTCGTGGGCATCCTGCTCTTCTCCCTCGGCGAGATGCTGACCGGCCCGAAGAAGAGCGAGTATTTCGCGCTCATCGCGCCGAAGGGAAAGAAGGCGCTTTATCTCGGTTACGTCAACATCCCGGCGGCGATCGGCCCCGCGATCGGCGCGCAGATGGCGGGGATCCTCTATGGGACCCGGGGCGAGAAGGCCACGCTGGCCCTGCGCTACCTCGCCGAGAAGACCGATCTCGCCAAGGGGAAGGCCTGGGACGGCGATGTGGCGTCGCTCTCGGAGCTCCTCGGGGTGTCGCGCCAGCAGGCCTTCAGGACGCTGCAGGAGACGCTGCACATCGACGCCGCCGAGGCGACGCGCCTGCTCTGGGACACCTACCGGCCTTACGAGATCTGGTATTCGTTCGCGGCGATCGGGGTCGCTTCGCTCGTGGGGATGCTGATCTTCTCCCGGCGCTCGAGGCGGTGGAAGGACCTCGACGTGTAGGGCGCGTGGCCGCGCCGGCGCGAGCGAGCTCGCTTCGGATCAGCCACTCCGCTGCTGGACTCGCAGCGCTCCGGCCTACTCGCACGCCTCGCCGAGGACGTACCCGTGCTTGCAGATGCAGCGGCACTCGACCTCGAACTCGGGCTCGTTGCACGCCGGCCGGACCTGCCGCACCTGCTTCGCCGTCCGGCCCTCCCTGTCCTTCACCTGCACCTCGATCTCGTAGTCGTGATCGAAGATGTCGCTGCCCGACCAGTTGTTCGGGCAGACTCCCACGTTCGCGAAGGTCGAGATGTCGGCGTCGACGCTCGCTCCCCAGCCTTCGCCGGTCGGTCTGAGGTTGACCGTCCTCGACTCGGACATCACGCGCCCGGACACGGGATCGCGGAGCGAGCCGGACAGCTGGACGCCGCAGGCGCTCAGGTTCGTCGCGCGGACGCCCAGGAAGAGCACCCGCCCGCCCTGCGGCGGCATGATGATGTCAATCCCGTCGCCGTCGCTCACCGGGTGCGCCGCGTCGCTCGAGTCGAGCGCGATGACCTCCATGCGGATGTCGGCGCCCTCCTCGCCCAGGTACCCGAGCTTGCAGGCGTGCTCGACCGGCGGGGGATCCCCGCCGTCGTCGGCGCACGCCGGCGCGGCGAGCAGCAGCGCAGCGAGCCCACGGCTCGCCGCAGCGGGCCAGGCCATCAGCGGTCCCGCCCCTCCGGCGCCGGAGGATCACCCCCGTCGTCCTCGGGCTCCTCCCGCGGGATGGGCGCGCGCGGGCGCCTCGTGGCGCCCAGGGAGCTGGAGCTGGTCGGCGCCATGGTGATCGGCGCCATCGCCCGCGAGTCGGGCGCCGGCCGCTGGGACAGCGCGTCGCCGCGCCACCTGCCGTCGATGTCCGCCTCGGCGCGCCCCGGCGCCTCGCTGGGCGCCGAGCTCCATTCATGAAGACCAGCCTGCGGGAAGGGCGTGCGCTCGGCCAGGTACGCCGCGAGCAGCCGATCGCGCTCGAGCTCTTCCGTGCTCGGCGGCGGGGGAGGATCGAGCGTCGGCAGCTCGTCGGTCCACGTCAGATCCGCGTCGTCCAGGCTCGCGCCGGACCCGGCGCTGGAGAACGCGCGCGGCGCGTTCCGCTCCGTCGGGACAGGCTCCGGCGCGTAGCTTGGGGCACCGCCCGGCGCATGGCTGGAGGCACGGGCCGGCGGCGGGCTGGGGGTACGGGGCGGCGCGTGGCCAGGGGCGCCGTCCGACGCGTGGCTGAAGGCACGGGCCGGCGTGGGGCTAGGGGTGCGGGGCGGCGCGTAGCCAGGGGCACGGTCCGACGCGTAGCTGGAAGGACGGGCCGGCGGATAGCCCGGGGCGCGGTCCGACGCGTGGCTGGAAGGACGGGGCGGCGGATAGCCAGGGGCGCGGTCCGACGCGTGGCTGGAAGGATGGGGCGACGGATAGCGAGGGGCAGGGGCGCGGTCCGACGCGTGGCTGGAAGGATGGGGCGATGGATAGCGAGGGGCAGGGGCTCGGTCCGACGCGTGGCTGGAAGGATGGGGTGATGGATAGCGAGGGGCAGGGGCGCGGTCCGACGCGTGGCTGGAAGGATGGGGCGATGGATAGCGAGGGGCAGGGGCGCGGTCCGACGCGTGGCTGGAAGGATGGGGTGATGGATAGCGAGGGGCAGGGGCGCGGTCCGACGCGTGGCTGGAAGGATGGGGCGGCGGATAGCCCGGGGCGCGGTCCGACGCGTGGCTGGAAGGACGGGGCGGGGTGTACGTGGGCGCGTGATCGAGCGCGCTGGCGGGCGGAGGCTCGGACGCGAAGGAAGGGCTCCGCGAGGTCGGCGGCGGCCCCGGCGGCGGCGGATCGATGGTCGGGAGCTCGTCGTCCCAGTCCCAATCCTCCGGATCAACTCGGGAATCCGACCGGCGCGACGACGCGCCGAGCCGGAGATCCCCCGACCTCCGCGACGCCGGGAACGCCGCCGGAGGGCCGATCGTCGGCAGCTGGCCCACGCCCGGGTCCCGCGCCGGCGCGTCGTCCCGGCGTTCGATCTGCCGCGACGGGCGCGTCGGCTCGGGCGCCGGCACGGAGTACCTCGTCGACGCGACCTGCCCGAAGGGCCTCGAATCCCGCGGCAAGCGCGGCGGAGGAGGGACGGCCATCGCCGCGCGCGCCGCCGCCGTCGAGGGGGGCGGCTGCGTCGAGATGAGGTTCTCGTCGCGACCCCGCTCGGCCGGCGCCGGGCGCTCGGCCGGCGCGGGCTGCCGGGGTTGCATGCTGGTCGGCGACGACCCGGCCTGCGCGGAGCCCGCGAGCGGCCTGCCGAGCCACGCGGCCTCCTTGCGCGCCTGCGCGGCGCGCGCGCCTTCCTCCGAGCGGACAGCGCGCGGCGCGAGCGTGTCGCCCGGCTCCGTCGGCGGGACCTCGTCGCCGAAGAGCACCGGCGCGGCGGCCGTCACGCGCGACTCCACCCCCGCGGCGCCCCTCCCGGAACGGAAGCCGAACGCGGCGCGGATCGCCCGCTCGTGGTGAGGCTCGACCTCGACGGGCCGGACGATGAAGCACGGCTCCGCGCCCGGCGCCCGCTGCGAGAGATCGACGTCGAACGGCGCGCCGAGGAGGTGGCCCTGCTCGTCGAACAGGACGCGCACCGGCGGCTGCGCGAAGTGCGCGGGCGACAGCGGCGTCGAGAGGACGACCCCGAGCTCGCCGGTGCTCAGCTGCACGAACGTCCCCGTCGGGATGATGCCGAGCGCGCCGACGAGCAGCTTGCCGATCGCCCGGTCGGTCGCGCTCTCGGCGCCCGCGATCATGCGCTGAAGCACGGCGTCGAGCGACGAGGCGCCGCCCGACGCGGTCTCGATCGTCGGGAACGGCGCCGTCCGGAGCTCCGTGAACTGGCGGGCGGCCGCCAGGATCCGCGCGAGCACCGTGGGGCTGCGCCGGCCGCCGTAGAGCGGGCCCTGCCGGCCGCCTTGCCGGAGCGCGAGCGCCTCGTAGGCGATGACCGTGCGTGTGATCGAGGGCGCGTGCAGCTTGCCGAGCGCCGTGAACATGACGGCCGCGCTCGCGGGCAGCCGCTCCTTCTCGTCGTCGCTCAGGCCGCGTTCGAGGAGAGAGCGCGCGACAGGCTCCTCGCCGTCGGCCGAGCCGGCGAGCACCCCCGTGAGCCGCAGCCGGCTCACGTCGTAGAGCAGCGCCGCGGTGACGAGGCTCCCGAGCATCCTCCTGTCGGTCGTGAGCTGCCGGGCGATGCCCAGCGCGACGATCGCCGTGGACACGCTGAGGCCCCCCTCGTCCGGGTCGGCGATCTTGCCCGCGGCGACCGAGAGCAGCAGGCGCGCGTCCTCCTCGGCCGCGGCGACGAGCTTCTGCGCGACGCGCTTCACCCGCTGCGGCAGGATCACCGGGGACGAGCGCAGGGCCGCGTAGAACGACCGCATCACGAGGATCGCCGCCGCGTAGGTGCGGCTGATCCGGCCGATGCGGGTGCCGTCGCCGTCGATGGCCCCGCCAGGGAACGGGTTCGTGAGCTTGCGGACGCGGACGCCCCGCAGGCTCGACTGGAGGAGCCGCGCGGCGATGCTGCGGTCGCGCTGGGCGTCGGCGAGGAGGCGGGCGAAGGCGGCGAGCTCGGCCCGACGGACCGTCTTGTCGAGCACGAGCTCGGAGACGTCGCAGGCCTCGAAGAAGCTGCCGAGCTCCAGGGCGACCTCGTACGTCTCGCGCGAGGCGCGGAGCATCTGGCCGTTGATGAAGAGGGTGTTGCCCGCGAACACGATCGTCGCGGCCTCGCTCCCCGACAGCTCGCAGAACTGGACGATGCTGTCGATCGCGGACGGGACGAGCGACAGCACCGCCTGGTTCGAGTCGCTGTGCAGGAGGCACGCCTTCGCGAGCCGGTAGATCATCTGCACAAGGCCGAGCGCCGCGCGGCGCCGCCCGTCGGCCTTCACGCCCGAGATCGCCGTGTCGCCGGTGCTCTCGTGGAGGTTGGCTTTCTCCTCGCTCACGGCTTCCTCCCGCCGCGGGGCGACGGAGACGGCCCCGGCTTCGTCGAGGGCACCGCGCTGCCGGGCGCAGGCTCGATGGCCGTGCGGGACGGCGCGCCGAACGGCAACGAGGCGGGGCCCTGCCGCGCGCTGTACGGCGCGGCGCTGGCGCTCGAGGGCGGGGCGGGGGACCTCGGCGGTGTGGCCGGGCGCGGCATCGACGGCGGCATCGGCGGCGGCGCGGCCGTCGGGGTGGACGACGACGTGGAGGAAGGCGGCGGCCCACGCCGGCTGAACGGCACGGAGGTGGGAGGCGCCGAGGCGGCGTTTGTCGAGGCGGGCACCGGCGAGACCAGCGGCGGCCTGTAGGCGGATCGGCCGGCGTCGCCGTTCGGGGCCATGGATCCGGGGCGCGGGGTGCTCCACGGCTCGAGCTGATCCGGCAGGCTGAGCGGCCCGCCCGGGCTCACGCGCCGGACCGGGACGGGCGAGTACGAGCGCTTCGCGCGGGAGGGCGGAGCGCTCGCGTCCGGGTGCGCCTGCGCCAGGGGACGATCGCTCGGGCGGGTCGGCGCGACGAGGCGCGCGGCGATCGCGACCGCGGCGCGCGCGGCGGCGTCGCGCACCGGCGGGGTGTTCCACCAGCGCGGCTTGGTCGCCTCCTTGACCGCGCGGAGCGCCTCGTAGCTCCGCGCCTGGCAGAGGAAGTGCGCGGCCAGCTCGCGGGTCTGCTCGATCGCCTCGGACGGGATGAGCTGGCGCTTCTCGAGCAGCTCGATCGCGAGCTTCTCGGCCCGCGCGGGGTTCAGCTGCGCGACGGTCTCGAGCCACTGCCGCCGCTCTGCCCCCGAGAGGTCGTGGAACGACGGCGCGACGATCCGCCGCACGAGCGTCGGGCCCGCGGCGAGGACGCCGAGCTTGCCGATGAGGCGCAGGGCCTCGCAGCGCACCAGCGGCGCGGGGTCGTCGAGGAGCTTCTGGAGCTCCTCCCGGACGCGGTCGGCGGCGGAGCCCGCGGAGCCGCCCTCGCCCGCGGCGGCGTCGGGGAGCTCGGCGAGCGCGTTGATGCGCACCTCGACGTGCGGGCTCGCGAAGCCGGCCTCCAGCGCGGCGAGGGCGCCGGGGGTCTTGAGCTGCGCGAGCAGCTGGAGGAGCGTCAGGGCGAGGGGGGCCGGGGCGCGAGAGAGCAGGTCCCCGAGCTCGGCCTCCCGGCCCGGCGCCCACCGCCGCATGTAGGCGAACAGGACCTCGCGCAGGCGCTCGGACTGCACAGCGCCGTGGCACTGGCATGCGGCGCTGAAGAGCGAGCCGTCCTCGAGCGCGTCGAGCGCGTGGGCCAGCCCCTCGACGATCGCCGGGTCGAGCGGCGCCACGCTCCGGCTCGCGCCGGACTGGGCCGCGCCCCGGCTCGCGCCGGCCTGCAACGTGTTCCGGCTTGCGCCGGCCTGCGCCGCGCTGCGCCCTGGGTCGGCCTGCGCCGTGCTCCGGCCTGCGTCGACCTGTGTCGCGCTCCGGCTTGCGCCGGCCTGCGCCGCGCTCCGGCCCACGCCGGCCTGCGCCGCCACGCCTGCGGCCGCCGCGCCGCCGAGGGCAGCGCCTGCGGCCGCCCCGCCGTGGCCCGCCGCGCCGGGGGCCGCCGCTCCCGTGGCCGCCGCGCCGGTGGCCGTCGGCTCCTCCGGGTGAGCCGTCGCGAGATCGTTGAGGATCGCCCGGAGCGCCTCGACCGGGAACATCGCCTGCGCGAGCGTCCGGTCGACGGCGCGCGGCGAGAGCTGCGGCACCGCGGCGCTTGATCTACTTGCCGCACCTGCCGCACTCGCCGCACCGGCCGCGCCGCGCTGCATGCCGTCGAGCCGCGTGAAGAACGCGCGCCGGAGCATCGTCTGCACCTCGAACGCGAGCTCGTAGCTGTGCAGGACGATCTGGTCGGCGGTCCACGCGGTGAGCGCCCCCGTCATGCGGTCCTCGTCGCCGTGCCGGACGGCGTCCACGTAGCCGTCGACGAACGCGTCCATGTAGCGCTCGTTCCACTGCTCCGACGGCAGCGCGATCTGGGCGCCGAGGGTGCTCCGGGTCAGCGGGTCGATGGCGAGCGCCGAGGCGGCCGCGCCCGTCTCCGCGAGCGCGGCCTCGACGTTCCGCTGGAGCGCCCTGCCCGCGAGCGAGCTCTCGTCCCACAGGCTCTCGATCTGCGCGAGGGCGCGCGCCCCCACCGCGACTTCCCGGCACTGCTCCTCGAAATCCTCCAGGTCCGCGTCGCCCTCGGCGAACTGGTCGATCGCCATGTACGCGATGTGCTCGAAGCGCCGGTCCCAGAGCGCGGTCACGGCGTCGTCGTCCTCGCCCATGCCGAAGCTCTGGTCGCGGAGCAGGATGGCCGCGAAATCGCGGAGCTCGGCCTCGGTGATGCCGGCCTTGATCTGGATCTTCCGGACGCCGTCGGCGAAGAGCTGGTAGGGGATGCGATCGAACGGGGGCCTGTCGGGCTGCCAGATCGGCTGGCCGCCCGAGGTGAACGCGCTCGGGGTGACCTCCCAGCGGACGCCGAGGGGGTTCTGCGAGAGCGTCCGCGTGATCTCGTCGAACGCGAAGTGGATGCCCTTGTTCACGTGGGGGTGGTTCCACCCGTACTGGCGGATGTTGCTGAGCACGAGCGCGAGCTGCCTCCAGACGCCGACGAGCCGCTGGCAGGTCTGCTCGACGATCGACGGCGGATCCTGGTCCTCGTCGATGGTGTCGTTGCCGCGGACGAGCACGCGCGGCGCCTTCTTCTCGCGCGAGGGCGTCAGCTGGCCGGCGGCGTGCGCGGCCGTCAGCCGGCGGAGCTCGCCGCGCATCGCGGCGGCGCTCTGGAAGCGGCCCCCGCGCTCGAAGGCGAGCGCCTTGTCGACGAACGCCACGATCTCGACCGGCAGGTCGTGGACCTCGGTCGCGATCGACGGCGCGGTCTGCGTCGCGGCGAGGAAATACGACTCCGACTCGCTCCGGCCGCGGTTGAGCCGCTTGCCCGACAGCAGGGTGAACAGGCTCGCGCCGACCGACCAGAGGTCGGACCGGCCGTCGATGCCGGACACGCCCATCGCCTGCTCGGGCGACATGAAGGCCGGCGTGCCGAACGTGAGCCCCGCGCGCGTGGCCTGCCGCTCGGGGTCGCGCATCCGGGCGATGCCGAAGTCGAGGACCTTCACGTGGCCGGCGCTCGTGACGAAGATATTCGCCGGCTTGATGTCGCGGTGGACGATGCCGAGCGAGTGGCACTTCTCGAGCAGATCGAGCACCACGTCGAAGACGGGCAGCACCTGGGCGAGGGGGAGGGTGCCGCCGGCGCTGCTCGCGAGCCGCTGGAGCGTGGTGCCGGAGAGCAGCTCCATGACGAGGAACGGCTCGCCGCGGTCGCTGAGGTCGTCCTCGACCACGGCGACGCGCGCCGGGTGATCGACCCGGTTCGCGATCTTGCCCTCGCGCAGGAAGCGGTCCCGCAGCTCGGCGTTGCGCGCGAACTCGATGTGGAGGACCTTGACCGCCGCCCGCGTCCCCCTGCGGTGGGTCGCCGCGAACACCGCGCCCATGCCGCCGACGCCGAGCAGATCGTCGAGCCGCCACTTGGCGTTCAGGGCTGTCCCGATCCGCGAAGCGGCGGTATCCACGAGGTTCGGCTCCTCGGCGTGCGGGTCGAGCGGGGCCATAGACCGGGCAGCGATCAGGGGCCGCGCAGTGCGCGGCAGAGGGCGAGCAAGCCTGGCCGAGCATACATGGTTCCCGCTGAAGCGCGAACCATGACAAGAACGTCCGCCCCTACGGAACAAAGGTGGGAGAAGCATCCTGTGGGGCTGCTGCCAGGCGCTTCGCAGCGCGCAGCGCGCGGTTCACGTGGGGTCACGTGGGGTCACGTTGGTTCACGTTTCCGCGTGCAGTCGATAGAGACGATCACGGCCCGTCGCGGAGCGCGCCGACACGCTCGGACACTCACCGACGATTCCCTGCTTCAGCGCACGTCCAGCCGCGGCGCCGCGCCGGCGTCCTGCTCGGGGGCGCCTGGCCACTCGGGGCACGTGGCGCGGTAGTCGATGCCGGGCATGAGCTGCGCCCATTCCTCGCGCGTGAAGTTGCGCCCGGCGTAGGCGCACGCGCGCGCCATCAGCGACTCGGACGCGATCGAGAAGACGCGCGCCGCGCCGTCGTTCGCGGCGGTCACGACGCGGGTGGCGTCGGGGCTGAACACGGCGTCCGTCAGCGTGACGCCCTCGGCGCGGAGGGTGATCGCCTCGCCCTGCCCGTCGACGGGGAGCACCCGCGCGATGCCGTCGCTCGACACCGCGACGAGGCGCGCGCTGTCGCTGCTGAACGCGACGGTCCGGACCGCCGCGCCGAGGCCGTTCAGGAGGACGGGCTGGCCCTGGCCGTCGACGCGGAGCAGCCGCACGCCGCCGTCGAGCGCGGCGATCGCGACATGGCTCCCATCCGGGCTCACCGCGATGGCGGCGATCGCCCGGTCCTCGTACCCCGACGGGAGGACGCGCGGGACGCCGCGGCCGTCCGCGGGCCAGACCTTCACGTTGGGCCCCGACGTCGCCACGATGTGCTGGCCATCGGGGCTGAACGCCGCCCGGAGCAGCCCCGCGCGCTCGTCGCGCAGCACGACGGGCTCTCCCGGGACGCCGTCCTCGAACACGCGCAGGATGCCGTTCCACGAGGTCGTGACGATCCGGGTGCCCTCCGGGCTGAAGGCGACGCCCACCACCCGGTCGTCGTGGACCCCGAGCACGATCGGCTCGCCCCGCCCATCGGCGCGCCAGATCCGCGCCGTCTTGTCGGCCGAGCCGGTGACGAGGCGGCTCCCGTCGGGGCTGAAGTCGACGCTGAGCAGGTGCTCCGCGTGCCCGCGGAGGACGACGGGCTCGCCCGAGCCGTCGGCCCGGAAGACGCGCGCGGTCTTGTCGGTCCCGGCGGTGGCGATCCTGCTGCCGTCGTGGCTGACGGCGATGCCGGTCAGCGGCCCCTCATGGCCGCGCAGGAGCAGCGGCTCGCCCGGCCCGCCGAGCCGCCATACCCGCGCGGTCCCGTCCTCCGACGCGGTGACGACGCTCGCGCCGTCGCGGCTGAAGGCGGCGCTGTTCACGACCCCCTCGTGGCCCTCGAGGACCACCGGCGCGCCCTTGCCGTCCGCGCGGAAGACGCGCGCGGTCCCATCCGCGGAGGCCGTGACGACCGCGCCGCCGTCGGCGCTGAACGCGGCGCTGCGCACCGCGCCCTCGTGCCCGCGGAGGACGACGGGCTCACGCCGGTCCGCGCCGGGGATGCGCGCCGTTCCGTCGCCCGTCGCGAGGACGATGCGGTCGTCCACCGGGCTCGTGTCCGCGCTCTCGACGCCCGGCCCGTGCCCCTTCAGCGCCGCGGGGGCGCCGTGCCCGTCGGCGCGGACGACGTGGACCGTCCCGCTGATGGCCGTGGCGAGGATCCGGGCCCCGTCGTGGCTGAACACCGCGCGCCGGATGAGCCGCTCGCCCAGGGGCACGACGAGCGGCGGCTCGCCCTCCATGCCCAGGCGCCACACGTAGATCGCGCCGCCCGTCGTCCCCGCGACCACGCGGCTGCCATCCGGGCTGAACGCCACGCTGGTCGGCGCGGCGTCCCTCGTGCTGAGCGCGCGAACCTCGTGGCCGTCGGGGCGCCACAGGCGCACCGCGCCGTCGGTCGACGCCGTCGCCAGGAGGCTCCCGTCGTGGTTGAAGGCGACGGCGACGACGCCGCCGGGGGTGGCGGCGCGCAGCACGAGCGGCTCGTCGCGCCCGCCGAGGCGGAAGATCCTCGCGGCCCCGTCGGCCGAGGCGGTGGCGACGAGGCGGCCGTCGGGGCTGAAGGCCGCGTGGTGGACCGCGCCGCCGTGCCCGACGAGCACCTCCTGGTCGACGGCGGGGCCCCAGACCGCGTCGCCGAGCGCCTGCACCACGGCGGGGCCCGCGGGGCGGCCGCTCGCCCTGGCGGCGAGGGCCGCCTCCACGGCGAGCAGGCGCGCGCGGGGCAAGAGGCCCTCGGCGCGCTCCTTCGCCGACTGGGCCGCGAGCCGCCGGGCGTCGTTCTCGCGCGACTCCTGCTGCGCGCGGACCAGCGCCCGCTCCTCCTTCCCCATCTGCCAGAGCAGCACGAGGGTCAGGCCGCCGAGCAGCGTGACGGCGACGGCGAGCACGCTGATGAGCCGCCGCGTCGACCGCCTCTGGCCCTCCGCCCGCGCGCAGGCGGAGAGGAACGCCCTCTCCTCCGCCGAGAGGTCCGCCCGCCCATCGCACCACGACGTGAGCTCCGCGAGCGCCGCGCCGCCCACGAGGTAGTCGTCTCGCCGCCCGTGCGACAGCCAGCGCGCGAGCGGCTCCCGGGTGGCTCGGTCCGCCTCCCGCGACAGGACCCACGCCCGGTCGAAGACCTCGCGGACGACGCGATTGCGCACGTCGAGGTACGGCGCGCCCGAGGCCGCCGTCCGCTCCACGGAGAGCCCCGAGAGCAGCAGCGTCCGCTGGACCGGGTCGCCGGCGTCGACGCCCACCCGGTGGCCGTCGAGCAGCTGCTTGTAGAGCTGGAGGAGCGCCGGCGCCCGCCCGCAGCGGGGCCCCTGCGCCTCCAGGCACCGCTCCGCGTGGCGCAGGTTCGGGTCCTCGGTCCGGCCCTGGTCCAGGAACCGCCGCGCCACGGCCTCGTCGACGTCGAGATCGCGCCGCTCTCCGGCGAGATCGGCGCAGAGCCGCTGCGTCATGTAGGGGTGCCCCGAGGTCCACGCGAAGACCGCGTCGAGCAGCGCGTCGGGGTCGGCCGCGAGCCCCTCCAGGCCCGCGCGGAAGCCGCGCGCCTCGGCGCGGGTGAAGTCGTCGAGCCGGATCGGGCGGCCGATGTTGAACGGCGCGCGCGCCGGATCCGGGACGAGCTCCGAGGGCGCCGCCGCCCCGAGCAGGCAGAACGTCAGCCGGGCGTTGGCGGGGCGCTCCGCGCGCCGGTTCACGAAGGCCCGGAGGATGGCGAAGAAATCGTCCCGCGAGAACGGGAGGGCCAGCGTGGCGTCGACCTCGTCGATGAACAGGACGATCGCGGAGGAGATCTCCACGAGCACGACGTCCTCGAGCCAGCGCAACCAGCAGTGCACAGGCCCGAGGTGCCAGTGGGCGTCCCAGAACTCGTCCGGCGGCTCCAGCCCGAGCTGCTCGGCGATCTCCGACGCGATCCCGAGGTACCAGCTCACCGGCGAGGTGGTGTCGGTGCCGAGCGCCCCGAGATCGACGCTCGCGCACTCCACCTGCTCGGCGCGGAGCCGCGTCGAGACCTGGAGTCGCAGGCTGGACTTCCCGGTGTGCCGGGTCGAGAGCACATAGCAGAGCTCTCCGCGCAGGAGCGCCTCGAAGAGCTCCCTGTCGGCGGGGCGCTCGATATAGATCACGCCCTCGCCCACGGTCCCGCCCGCCTGGAACCGGCGCCTGTGATCTCCGGCACTGGCCTTCGCCTGAACGAGGTCGGGAGGCGCCGAGAAGGTCACGAATCTGACGGTGCCATGCGACGCCAGGACCGTCAACGGAGCGACAGCCCGTGTCGCTGGCGTCCGCGGCGAAACAACAGGGCTCGCGACGGCGCGGTGAATGTCACGCGAATGTCGCGTCGACCGGATGGGCTGGCGCTCACACGATCGCGATTCGCCGGCGAAGGCGCTGGCGACGCGCGCCCCGGCCCCGGCTGTGCGTCTGCGCGTCTGCGTTGCGCGCGGCGCGATTGCGTGTGCGTCGGTGGTGTCGCGCCGCGAAAACCCGCTTTTTACGTCCAGAAATCGTGGACCGGGCCACCGCTGCTGGTGTAGCGTTCGCGCCGTGCGAGGGGCGTTGAGGGCGGGGCAGAATCGCGTCGTGGCCGCGCCGGCCGCCGTGCCGCTGCTCGTCTGTGCATTGCGCTCCGCGGCTCGGAAGGCTCCTGCAGACACTACGGCTTTGCCTGACACTCCAGAAGCTCCTGCCGGAGCGCGCGGGCGGCCTGACCCGGACGCGCTCGCGCCGGCCGCGCCGCTGCCCATCGGGCTCATCCGTCGAGATGGGCTCTCGTCCGGCGCGTGTGTCGGCTCGCGTGGATGCGTGATGGCTCGACGCGCCGAGCTATGGTGATCACGATGGACCGGCGGCGATCGAGACTCTCCCTCTGGCGGACGGCGCGCGCGGCCGCCCTCGCGCGGGCGGCCGGGGCCGCCTCGCTCGCGCTCCTCGCGGCGGCGTGCGCCGAGCTCGACGAGGAGCCCGCGCGGTCGGCCTCGCTCCGCGCGCGCGCGGGCGTGGGCGACTGGCGGGAGGAGATCATCTATCAGGTGCTGATAGACCGCTTCGCCGACGGCGACGCGGGGAACAACCACCGGGTGTCCTCGGCGCCGGGCAGGTGGCACGGCGGCGACTGGAAGGGGCTCGAGGAGGGTCTGCCCTACCTCGAGGCGCTCGGCGTCACCGCGCTCTGGATCTCGCCGATCGTCAAGAACGTCGACACCGACGCCGGCGTCGACGGATACCACGGTTACTGGACGCAGGATTTCACCGAGCTGAACCCCCATTTCGGCGACCTCGCGTCGCTGCGCCGTCTCGTCGCGTCGGCCCACGATCTCGGCATGAGGGTCATCCTCGATATCGTGACGAACCACGTCGGCCAGCTGTTCTATTATGATATCAACGAGAATGGTCAGCCCGACGCGGACGTCCACGGCGGCGGCGAGGACGGGCGCCTCCAGCTCGAGGCCGTGAACGAGTACGATCCGGAGTTCGACCCCCGCGGCGTCCAGGCGCGGACGCCGCTCGGCAAGTCGGGTCCGGCGCCGATCGTCTTCCGCCACGAGCCCGCGACCAACCACCTCCCGCCGCAGCCCGAGCTCTTCCAGGACCCCGAGGTCTACAACCGCAAGGGGCGCATCCTCGATTTCGAGGATGTCGACCAGCTCGTGCACGGCGATCTCCCGGGCGGCCTTAAGGACATCGACACCTCCCGCTGCGACGTGAAGCGGGCGATGGTCGACGTGTTCGTGCGCTGGGTCGAGCTCACCGACATCGACGGGTTCCGCATCGACACGCTGAAGCACGTCGAGCACGCGTTCTGGCGCTATTTCACCCAGAACGTCCGGCTGCAGCTGGCGGCGATGGGCAAGACCGATTTCTTCATGTTCGGAGAGGCCTTCGACGGCAAGGACGACCTCGTCGGCAGCTTCACGAAGCACCAGGTCCCGGCCCATCCGCACGACGAAGCGCTCGGCGGCAATCTCGAGCGCGAGAACAGCGACGAGGCGGAGGGGGGCTGTCCGGGCGCCGCGCCGATCACGGGGGACTCTGTCGATTCCGTGCTGTATTTCCCCCAGCTCTATCGGGTCTTCCACGACGTCTTCCGGGACGCCCGGGCCACGCGGCGGATCGAGGAGCTCTGGGACGCGCGGGCGCTCAACTACGGCGCCGAGCCGAACGCGAACGGCATCGGCGTTCCGCCGCTGAAGGCGCTTGTCAACTTCATCGACAACCACGACGTCCCGCGCTTCCTCCATGTCGGCCCGGGCGCCTCGCCCTTCAAGGCCGATCCCGAGGCGGCGCTCAAGAATGCGCTCCTGTTCCTCTTCACGGAGGAAGGCATCCCTTGCCTGTACTACGGCACGGAGCAGGGCTTCAGCGGCGGCGACGATCCGGCGAACCGCGAAGATCTCTGGGAGAGCGGCTATGACACGGAGCGCCCGCTCTTCCGGTGGGTCCAGCGGCTCACGGCGCTGCGCAGGGGCTACCAGGCGCTCACCGTCGGCGAGCAGCGGGTGCGCTGGTCGACGGAGCGGACGGGCGAAGGGGACGAGGACGCAGGGATCTTCGCGTTCGAGCGGGGGGAGCCGGACGGCGACTATGCGCTCGTGGTGCTCAACACGCACCCCCGGAAGCAGAGCGCCACGAGCTTCAACGGGGCGGCGATGACCACGGGGCTGACGCGGGGGACCGTGCTCGTCGACGTGCTCTCGCCCGAAAAAAAGACATATAGGGCGGGCGCGAACGGCGCTGTCACCGTCAAGCTGCCTCCGGTGAGCGGGGCGCTGCTCATCCCGGAAGACCAGATCATCCATGGTCTCTGATCCTGCCTGGCACTCCTCCCTTCCAAGAGAGTCTCCAACATGGCGTCTGTCAAAGTGCGCGGACTCAACAAGCGATTCGGCCAGACCCACGTGCTGCGCGGCGTCTCGGTCGACGTGCCCGACGGCTCGTTCGCCGTCCTCGTGGGACCGAGCGGCTGTGGCAAGTCAACGCTGCTGAGGCTGCTCGCCGGGCTCGAGGAGGCAGACGACGGCACGATCGCGCTCGGCGACCGCGACGTCACGCGGCTGGAGCCGCGCGATCGCGACATCGCGATGGTGTTCCAGTCGTACGCCCTCTACCCGCACCTCACGGTGCGCGAGAACCTCGCCTTCGGCCTGAAGCTCCGGAAGACGCCGCCGGCCGAGATCGAGGCGCGCGTGAAGGAGGCGTCGGAGATGCTCGGGCTCGGCCCGCTCCTCGACCGGCACCCCCGGGCGCTCTCCGGCGGCCAGCGGCAGCGCGTGGCCATGGGCAGGGCCATCGTGCGGCGGGCGCAGCTCTTCCTGTTCGACGAGCCGCTCTCGAACCTCGACGCCGCCCTGCGCGCGCAGGTGCGGGTCGACATCCGCAAGCTGCACGACCGGCTCGGCGCGACCAGCGTCTACGTCACCCACGATCAGGTCGAGGCCATGACGCTCGCCGACGAGATCTTCGTGCTCAACAAGGGCGTCGTCGAGCAGTCGGGGCCGCCCCTCGAGGTCTTCGCCCGGCCTCGCACCCGGTTCGTGGCGAGCTTCCTCGGCAGCCCGGCCATGAACTTCGTCGAGGCGCGCCTGGAGAGCCGGGGCGGCCGGTGGGTCGCGGCCCAGGGCGACCTCACCATCGACATCGACGCGGCCGACTTCCCGGGCGCGCTCTCGTCCGGGCGGCAGGTGACGGTCGGCGTGCGCCCGCACGAGGTGGACCTCGCCCCGGGCGACGGCGGCGCCCCGTTCGAGGTGGCGATCGTCGAGGCCCTCGGGGCCGAGTCGTACGCGCACGGCACCGTCGCGGGGGCGCCGTTCGTGGCGCGCCTCGACCCGGCGGCGCGCGTCGCGAAGGGGGACACCGTGCGGGTCGCGCTCCGCCAGGTGCACCTCTTCGACGCGGACTCCGGGCTGAGCCTGCGAGAAGCGTGAGGCGACCGTGCCGAGCCGTCGCTGTCGTCTCGCGCTCGCTGCGCCCGCGCTGATCCTCCTCTTTCCCGCGCTCGCGGCCGCCGCGCCGATCCGGCTATGGCACGCCTACCGCGACGACGAGGCCAGGGCGCTCGACGCCATCGTCGCGGCCTTCGAGGGCGACGAGGTCGAGGTCCTCTCCGTCCCGTTCGACGCCTACGCATCGAAGCTCCAGGCCGCGATCCCCATGGGGGAGGGGCCCGACCTGTTCATCGACGCCCACGAGCGGCTCGGCGACTTCCGCGCGCGCGACCTCGTCACGCCCGTGGGCGACGCGCTCGAGCCGGGCGGCGAGGCCGTGTTCCAGGGCCCGGCGCTCGCCGCGGTCCGGCAGGGGGGCGAGATCCTCGGCCTGCCGATCAGCCAGAAGTGCGTGGCGCTCTACATGAACACCGCGCTCGTGAAGGAGGCCCCGGCGGCCCTCGAGGACATCGCGGCGCTGGCCGGCTCGCTCCCCGAGGGCGTGTACCCGCTCGCGTACGAGGCGTCGAACGCCTACGCGCACATGCCGATCCTCGCGGCGTTCGGCGGCGCGATGCTGGGCGAGGACGACCAGTTCGGCTTCGTCGGCCCGGGGCCCGAGCGCTCGCTCGAGCTCGTCCGCACGTTGATCCAGCGCCGGGTCGTCCCGGAGGACGCGAACGGCGCGCTGGTGACCGACCTGTTCAACGCGGGCCGCGCCGCGTTCGTGATCAGCGGGCCGTGGTTCGCGGGCGGCCTCGGGGAAGAGGCGCGGCGGCGCGCCCGCGTCGTCCCGCTCCCCAAGGTGCGCGAGACCGGCCTCCCGATGCGGCCGTTCCTGACCGTCGAGGCGGTGATGCTCTCGCCCCAGGGCGCGCGGCGCGCCGAGGCGCGGGCTCTCGCGCGCCACCTCGCGGGCGCCGCGGCCGCGGCCACGCGGCTCGAGGTCGCGCGCACGCCGCCGGTGCGGAGCGACGTGGCCGTCCCGGCCGGCGACGCCTTCATCGCGGCGTTCACCGAGCAGGCCAAGGCGGCCATCCCGATGCCGACCTCGCCGGCGATGCGCTCGACCTGGGAGCCGGCCACGCGCGCGATCCGCAAGGTGCTCCGGGGCGACGCGCCCCCCGACGTCGCGCTCTCCGAGGCCAAGCGCCGCTTCGACGACGTCCGCCGGCCGCTCCCGCCCCCCGCCTCGCCGGCGCCGCTCCTCGTCGCGCTCGGCGCCCTCGCGCTGCTGCTCGCTCTCCGGTGGGTCCGCGCCGCGAGGGGCGCGGCGCCCGGCACCGCCCGCTGGCGGTCGTTCCGGCGCGCGCTCGGGCGCTCGCTTCCTGCCTACAAGTACGTCGCGCACGCGGTCGTCGCGATCGGCGTGCTCGTGGTGATCCCGCTCGTCATCGGCGCGGCGACGTCGCTCTTCGCCGGCAGGGGCGAGGGCCTCCGGTACGTCGGCCTCGCCAACTTCATCAGCATCCTCACGGCCCGCGGCGGGCCGCTCTTCGCGAGCGGCTCGTTCTACCTCGTGCTCGCGGTGACCGTGCTCTGGACCGCGGTGAACCTCTGCCTCCACGTCGTCCTCGGCGTCTCGCTGGCGCTGCTCCTTCACCGCCCGACGCTGCGCCTCCGGGCGCTCTACCGGGTGCTCCTCATCGTGCCCTGGGCCGTGCCGAGCTACGTGACCGCGCTGTCCTGGAAGGGCATGTTCCACCGGCAGTTCGGGGCCGTCACCGGCCTCATCGAGGCGGTGAACTCCGCGCTCGGGACGAGCATCGAGCCCATCTCCTGGTTCTCGAGCTTCACGACGGCGTTCACGGCCAACGTGACGACCAACGTCTGGCTCGGGTTCCCGTTCATGATGGTGGTCACGCTGGGCGCGCTCACCGCCGTGCCGGAGGACGTGCTCGAGGCCGCCGAGGTCGACGGCGCCACGCGGTGGCAGCGCCTGCGGACAATCACGTTGCCCCTGATCAAGCCGGTGCTCGCGCCCGCGGTGACGCTGGGCGCGATCTGGACGTTCAACATGTTCAACGTCGTGTTCCTCGTGTCCGGCGGCGACCCGGACGGCACCACGGACATCCTCGTCTCCGAGGCGTACCGGTGGGCGTTCACCCGCGAGGCCCAGTACGGCTACGCGGCGGCGTACTCGGTGCTCATCTTCCTGCTCTTGACGCTCGCGACGCGCGACTGGCGCTTCCGGCGGCGGACGCCCGTCTCCGCCATCCCGCAGGGCGGGGCCGAGGCCGGATCGGCGCCCGTGCCGGCGGCGGCGACGGAGGTCGCGTGACGCGGAGGCCCTCTCCTGTCGAGTCGATCGCGGTGCACGCCGCGCTGGTCGCGGCGGTCGCGTTCGCGCTGTACCCGGTGCTCTGGGTCGCCTCGATCGCCTTCTCCGGGGCGCGCCCGCCGGTGCCGGAGGTGCTGCCCATCCCGAACCAGCCGACGCTCGAGCACATCGTGGCGGTGGTCACGACGTCGAAGAAGGTCGGCGGCGAGCCGATCTGGCTCTTCCCCCGCCAGCTCGCCAACTCGATCGTCGTCGCGCTCGCGACGGCGGCCGCCGGCGTCTCCGTCGCGGTCCCGGCGGCGTACGCGCTCGCGCGCTTCCGGTTCCTCGGCAAGGACCGCGGCCTGCGCGCGCTGCTCGCGACGCAGATGTTCCCCACGGTGGCGAGCGCGATCCCGCTGTACCTCCTGCTCGACGCGCTCGGCCTGCTCAACTCGCGGACCGGGCTCGTGCTCTGCTACGCGTCGACGGCGGTGCCGTTCTCGATCTTCCAGCTCCGGGCGGCGTTCGAGGCGATCCCGGTCGACCTGGAGGAGGCGGCGATGGTCGACGGGGCGACGCGCTTCCAGGCGTTCCTCCGGGTCGTGCTCCCGGCGGCGCGGCCGGCGATCGCCGTGACGGCGCTGTTCGCGATCATGACGGCGTACAACGAGTTCATCCTCGCGGCGACGCTGCTCGGCAAGGAGGAGATGTTCACGCTGCCGGTGGTGCTGCAGCGGTACATCGGCGAGTACGACGCGCAGTGGGAGCGGTTCGCGGCGGGGGCGCTCCTCGTGTCGCTGCCGGTCATGGCGGCGTTCTATGTGGTGCAGCGCCACCTGATCGCGGGGCTGACGACCGGCGGCGTGAAGGGGTGAGGGCCGGGCGCGGCGCGGTACGCCTTCGGCTGCCGCGCTACGGGAGCGCGTACTTGTCTCTCAGATACATGTTAACCGAGCTGCGATCAGCCTCCGAGAGCGCGGTGTCGTAGACGAGGATCTCGGCGAGGTCGCCCACCATGAAGTAGCTCGAGTACCATGCGCCGATCTGCCCGAGCACCCAGGGCCCCGTCGTTGAGAACGAGTGTGTCGAGATAAGGCCGCCATTCCGGTAGACCGTCATTGTCGAGCCGTCGTAGCGCGTCGATAGAGCGTGATAAGCGCGGGTGTCGCCGATCGTCGTCTTGATGATCGGCATGCTGTTGCCCAGCCCCACGAACAGCGCCTGACTTCCGTTTTCCCAGCGGAGTTGGTTGTTCGGAGTGCTCCCACCCGGGCCGAGGATGACGCTGAACTCCTCCGACGTTTTGCTGTTCTTCCCGACGATGAAGACCGTGAACCTGGCCGGCTGAATCGGGCTCGTGAGGCCGAGCGACTGTGCACCCTCGAACCGGACGACAGGCTTGCCATTGAGGGCGCCAGCGATCAGCGACGGCTGCCTTGAAGCGGCCGGCGTGCTCCCGTTGATCCCGTTGCCGCTCTGGTCCTCCCAGAGAGAGACCTTTCCGACGCTCGACGTGACCCCCGCGTCCGCGCGCAGCCAGAGCCTCATGCCGCTTGGGGGGGCCGGGCTGGATGCCGGCGTTGCGCTCGGATCGCATGCGCCGAGGTTGGCCACGGCCAGGGAGAGGTCCGCGTTGTCGATGTTGCCGTCGCCGTCGAGATCTCGTGGATCTTCCGGTCCGACTGGCAGGCCCATCGCGTTCCCGATGACCATCACATCGTTGGCCCAGTCAACGCAGTTGCTGCCATCGACGTCACCGGCGAGCAGGGTGACCAGGCCGAGCGTCGTCGTGCCTCCTGGAGCGGCTGAAACAGCGGCGTTCGTCGCGCCGACATAGCCGGACTTGCTGAACTTGATCGAGTAGGTGTCAGGCGGTACGCTCAGCGAGTACTGCCCCGCTGCGTCGGTGACCGCCGTGCCTACCAGGCGGCCCTCTTTCCATGCCTGTACCGCCGCTCCGCTGTGATTCGAACGGCCCTGCAATGAGACGGTGCCGCTGACGGTGCCCACCTGCGGTACACCGTTCACGGCCAGCCAGCTGTTGCACGCAGGGTAGTAGTTGGGACGCCTGCCGACAGGCGGAACACCGACACCTCCCCAGGGGGCTCCCGTGTTGACGACGGCGTAGAGCTGGTCCTTCGGGATGAAGACCTTGACGTCAGTGTTCGGAGGGAGGTTGTAGAGGACGTTTCCCTTCGTGGCGTCGTTCAAGACGACGTCTGCCACCCTGCGCCAAGGAGGCGGGACTTCGACCCTGGCCTGAACGAAGCCCTCCGGCTGCTCGTCCAGGTACGCGCTGTCCAGATTGAGCCGGATGCACGCGGGAGACGACGATTTGATATCGAAATTCCATGCGGAGAAGTGGGAAACCTGCGCAGTCGCCAATCCGTTGATGACGCTGCCTGTCCCCTCTTCGATCCAAAGACCGTTCTCGTAGTTGTAATACCACATCGGAATGTCGCCGAAGTAGGGGTTCTCTCGATCGACAACCATCGCGATGCTCGCCGTCTCGCCTGGCGCCAGATTGTATAGCCGTCCGCCTGAATCCGTGAATTCTGCGGAGAACGCCCCGACGCTCGACAATGTGACGATGTTGCCGCTCACGTCGACGCCGCTCATATCTCCTACCATCGCCTCTTCCCGCAGGTTGTAGGTGTGCATGTTCAGCGTCAGCGGCCCTGTGGCCGGGCGCCCGCTCTGGTCGACCAGCGCGCCGGCATCGATCGATATCCGGGTGCCCCTGCTGTCCGTCACCGCGATGGGACGTGTCGGATCGATAGGAAACACCTCTGCCTGACGCAGCTTGATCTCCATATCTAGCAGGCTCAGCCCGGTGTGGATGAGCGACGCTGACACGTGGTCGTGCTTGCTGGTGTGGATGACGTAACGATCGCTCCGGGGGGTGTAGAGTTCGAAGTACCCGCCGGCGTCCGTGCTCACGACAGAATCGTTCACCGAGACCGCCGCCCCGCCGAGCGGCGCGCCGTCCGGGCCGATGACCGTACCGGAGAAGAGCTCTCGCGGGCTCATCTCGGCCCTGGACTCCGCGGTCTGCTCGTCGCCGCTCTCCTCGCTGGGTGTCAAGGCGCAGCTAGCTGCCGCGCCGAGCGCCAGCGCGAAGACCAACGCGTGGCGAAGGGGCTCTCTCATGATCGAGTGCATGATCTATCTCCTGTGGTTCAGACGAACGGACGACGCCGTGACTGCCCTCTCACGGGTTGTCCGGGCGTCACCCTGACATGAGCCGCCTTCCTGACGAATACCCCGTTGGTGGTGCCCGTCGCGCGTACCACCCGGGTGGTATTCCGCCCGGTGGCGCATCGCGAGGATAGTGGGCACACGAGCAGCATGCGCCCCGCGGCGCTCCTCCTGGCCGCGTCGCGAGAGCGACGCTTCAGGGATCGTCGCGAGGACGAGCCGCCGTGTCCCCGGAGGCCGCGGACGTCGCGCGTCCGGCGGGCTCATCGCCGTCGAACCCAGCCGGCCTGGCGCTCACGGAGACCGATAATGTGCTGTGCGCCACCTCCGTTCCTCGCTAGGGCGGCTGCCCGGGGTACGTCGATGCTACCTTGGTGGTATTACGCGTAGCTTCATGCTGCCTGTATCGTCATCGCATGAGAACAATAGGCCTGATGGTTGCGCCCTGGTCGCCCCGAGCGGGCTCGTCTGGCGTTTTTTATCAAATTCAACGGCGTTGACGAGCGACGCAACGGAGGCTCATGACGATGGCGACTAGAGATGAAGACCAGCGGCGTGCCCATGACCTGCGGTGTTTGCTGTGCCTGTTCGTCGGATTGGCCGAGGCGGGGTGCGTCGAGGAGCTCGCGCGTGACGGAGCGAGCGCGGAGGTGACGTCCGACTCCGACGATGACGGCGTGTCGTTTCCGGCGGATTGCCACGACGGCGACCCCACCGTGCTCCCTGGCGCGGTCGAGGTGTGCGACGGCATCGACAACAACTGCGACGATGTGCGGGACGAGGGGTGCGATCTCGAGCCCACTGGCAGGTGGGCGGTATCACCACCCGTCGAGTTCGATTGTTCCTCCGTGCCAGGAGTCCTCGATTTCGATGTCATCTTCATCGAGGAGAGCGAGTCATACTTCACCTTCGGCTTTCAGGGCCCTCGCTACGGGGCCTCGACCCGGCTCTACGGCGCGCGAAGCGGCCTGGATTTCTCGGGGAGCATGAGCCAGGCCAACATAGGGTGTAGTTGGGACTACGAGGTCAGCGGCAGCTTTCTCGGACCTTATCAGTTCGAGGCGACTTTCTCCTTTATTCCGAGCGAGGGAGCTCCATGCGGGTGCACAGAACGACACTGGCGGCTCGCCGGGGCGCGCTGAGGCTCGGCCTCGGCATGCTCCTCGCTGCCGGGTGCGGAGGCGGCGACGACGAGGTGTGCTTCGACCGCAGCGGTGACGCTGTCGAGGTGCTCGAGCTCGTGACGGACGCGGTGCTGCTCGCGCCGAACGAGGGCGGATACGCCCTCGCCTGGACAACAGAGGAGGCCCTCTGGGTGCTTCAGCTGGACGCGACGGGCGCGCCCGTCGCCGAACCGGTGCCGCTCTCGAGCCCGCAGGGCAAGCTGCTCGACATCGAGCCTGCGGGCGGTGCGTACGGGCTGCTGTGGGTGGTCGACATGCCGTTCGGCGGAAGGCGGCTGCTTTTTGAGCTCGTCGATCCGCGTGGAGGTGCCTCGGCGTCGGTCGAGCTGGACCGTAACGAGACTCCCGATGTGGTTCACGGCGGAGATCTGGCGTGGACGGGCGAGCGGTTCGGCGTGATCTGGGGTATCGAGGAGGGCGTCGACGTGAATGCCTACTTTTCACTCGTTGACCCTGACGGCTCCCTCGAGCCCCCGGTCGCTGTGAGGGGGGCAGGGAGCTGGCTGGGGCTAGGAGCGCGGCTCGTCTGGAACGGTGAGAGCTTCGGCGCGGGTCAGGTGAGCACGGTCCCGGGGGCCCCCTGGAAGTCCCAGGAATTCACCGTATTCTCTTCGGACGGGATCCAGGCGGCGGACTCGATCATCGTCGACGAGGGCGAGGGCACCACGCCACCCAGGCCAGTCTGGACGGGTGAGGAGTGGATCCTGCCGGTCGGGACGGACGTGAAGTCGGACGGGTACGCCGGTGGCTTGCTCCTCGCGACGCGCCTTGGTCGCTACGCGCAGCCCATCGACCACCTCTCGCTGGTGGGAGACCTGGAGGAGCCCGTGTCCTCGGTGGGCGGCGCATGGTCGGCCTCCGGCGGGGTGATCGCATGGCTCAGCGCTGGCAAGGCCCACCTCACACCCATCGACGCATCGCTCACCGTGACGGGCTGCTCCGTGACGACCTCGGTCTCGCCAGAGGCCAGGATCCTCGATGTGGCGATGACCGGCAGCGAGTATCAAGTGCTCCTCGTCGATCCGGAGGCCATGACGTTATCCCGCTCCCGCGGCGCGCTGCCGTGAGCCGAATCGGCTGCGGCGACGCTGCCGCAGCCCTGGCGTTGCGTCCCGCTGCGTACGTGGGGGCGACGCAGGCGAGCCGGTCTCGCGAGCTTCCCTCAGAAACGCCAGACCAGACCGCCTGGACCGAGCCGCGGGGCCAGCGCCGTGGCTGGTTCGCTCAGCGCGACCGTGAAGGTGGTCCGGCTTGCGAGGATCAGGATAGCGCCCGTCAAGGGGATGAAGCCGGCCAGGGTGCTCACAGCGAGCCCCGTGACGAAGAGCTCGAGGTTGACGGGCTGTGGGCGCTCAGCGGTCAGCACACCGGCCGTGGACAGCGCGGCGCCGACGATCATGGGTGGAACGAACGTCCTCCAATCGAGCATCCGACTTCCCCACCTGTGGGCGGTGAAGCTGCCTGGGTCCACGCGCAAGGTCACCGGGGCAGACCAGTCGAGCAAATTGAAAGGAATGGAGTCCACGATTCCGTCGCCGCTCAGCACGAACTCATGCCCTCTGCTGCCATCCACGTCCAGATCGCACGGCGCTCTGCACTCGAACGCCCCGAGGGGTGGGCCGTACACCTGGGAGCCGGTGCTGAAGGTGCCGTTGTCGTGGACGCTCGTCTTATCACTGGGGGAGAGCCACGCCGTGTTCCCGAGCCAGCGGTACAGGCTCACCGCGGGCGCACCGGGGTCGAGTGACACGATGCGAACACGGACGAATCCCGGGCGCGCCGGCTGGTCTGGCCCAGGTCTCTGCTCCGGCCGCCGCGCTCGGACCGCATGCTTCCCAGGCTCGACGCGCTCGACGTCATCCCAAGGTACGGTCCTCTCCTCGTTGGTCCGGTACACGATCATCACGACGTGCTTGCCGGGCTCAATTTCGATGACGGTGCCGCGCAGCATACCACCGTGCTTCAGGATCACCTCGTCCTGCGCCGCGCTCGGGTCGGGAACGTCGGCGCGCGCTCCGGGGGCCGCCGAGAGCAGGTACAAGGCAAGTACGCAGGAGACAGGCGCGCAGCCCCGCGCGCGCGCGCGTGTGGTCAGAAGTGCCAAGTCAGTCCCTCCCGGGGCTCCCAGGAGGGAGCGAATCGCGCCGTCGATGCGCGGTGCGGTAAAGAGAACTCCGTGCTGCCAACCCTGTACAGTACGATGCCGGTCGCGAGTATCGCGGCGCCGGAGATGAGGAAGCTGAGTGAGATGACCTTTCCCGCCGTGGGCGCGTCGAAAGCGAACGCGAAGACGGTGACGGGGATGCCCACGCCTGTTGCTACCGATCCTCCGACGATGAGGCGAGGGCTCCAGGGGTACACGAAGATGTTCCCCGGCTTGACCGGGATGAGAATATCGCCGGTCGTGTTGACCAGCTGGAAACGATCAGAGGGCGGCGTCCAGTCTCCCTTGAAGAAATACTCCTGTCCCATCCGCGCGTCCACGGTCACGCCGCACGGCGTCTTGCAGATGAACTCACTGCCGTCGGTGAGCACCACCGTGTCCCTCAACCTGGGGATACTGGTGCGCAGGCTGCGGCGGAGCTGCATGGACTCATCCGGAGTGTCGATGTACACGCGGACGATGCCTGGCGTGCTGGGCTCGTGAGGTGGCGGTGGCGCGACGGACGCAACCGCCGTCTCGGGCGCGGCATGCTCTGCGATTTCAGTCGAATGCCGCTCGATCCGTTCGATCGCGGACGCGGGGATGCTTGTCGGCTCGCCGCTCGTCCCGTCGATAAGGACGACGCTCCGATCCGACTCCACGACGACGATGGTACCGCGAATGACCTCGCCGGTCTTCGTTGTCACGGTGTCATTGCTGACGGGCGACGCGCTCTCCAGTGCTTCCGACGCTCGGGGCACGCGTGAATCCGGAGCGTTTCCATCAGCAGGCGCGTCTGCGGGCGCGTCGTGCGTGGAGGGGCGTGTCTCGGGAGGCGCATCGGTGCGCTCCGCGCGCCCGCAAACGCCCGTCGTCGAGAGGAGCTCTGCGCCCTCGTCCTGACGCACGCGGATGACGGTGTTGCATCCGAGGCGCGCCGCGAGCATCTGCATGTGATGCTGCAAGATCTCGGGCTCGGCGTTCGCCAGTGTGCCAACGACCTGGATGAGGCCGATATCCGTGAAAGTTTCAGGTTCCTCATCTTCCTCCATCACGAGCCGGACCTTGCCCCCGTACGGCTCCGCGCGCTTTCCAGTGACCATCACGCTCCACGTGAGCTCGCTCCGGAGGGGCGTGTGGCACCCGAGCACGCCGAGGCAGACCGTCAACGCAGCGAGCCTCACGGCGTCGCCTCGCTGACCCAGTAAACGCGGCCCAGGATCTGCGTGATCTCGGCTTGGATGTTCTCCCTGGTCTTCCTGATGAAGACGGCCACGCCGTCCGTTTCCACCGTAAACTGCGTGGAGATGTGATCGATCTTCAAGAAATTGCCGCCGATCGCGGCGGTGGATGTGATGAGCTCCTGCATGAGCTCCTCGATCGATGTTCGTTCCTCGCTCTGGGCCCACACCACGCCGAGCTGCACGGCCCCCTCTTCCGGGACACGTATCGAGCTGATGGCGACCTGCCCCGCCGGCGAGGGCGGCCGGAGCACCGACGTCGTCCTCGTGACGGTGCAGGTGATGGCCGGACCGCACCCCGCCAGCGCGAGGAGAGCGGCCAGCGCGGCAGTGGCAACCCGGGGCCGGCCGCGCCGGCGCCAGTCCCACGAACGCCTCGCCGCCGGCCTGGCGAGCCCCAACGCGAGGGCGAGGATGGCCCATGAGCCCCGCGAGTTCGCGGCCGCCCCGGGCGCCGCGCACCCACACCACCATGGCGGCAGCGGCTGGACAGCGGGGCGGGGGAGGTCCGGCTCTCCGAGCGCGGACGTCGCGTTCCCGGCCACGATGAAGCTTGCCCAGTAGTACGGGTGCGCACGCCGCCCGCTCGCCAGCATCGAGAGCTGGACGGCGCGCATCGCGTCGCTCCGCCCTCGGTCGGCCTGAAGCTCGGTGTAGTACGCGGTCATCAGCTCGCGGGTCGCCTCGTCATCGATCTTCCAGAGGCTCATGACCAGCGTCTCGGCGCCCGCGATGACGAGCGCGCGGCGTAGCCCGTAGACGCCTTCGCCTGAGCTCGTCTCGCCGACGCCCGTCTCGCACGCGGACAGGACGACCAGGCGAGTGCCCTGGAGGTCGAGCCCGGCCGCCTCGAGCGCCGTCAGGATGCCATCCTCTCCGTCTCCTGCGCGCCGGTTGGCGCCCGCGAGCGCAATGCCTGAGCGGAGCAGCGGATTTTCCATCGGGATCGCCCCAATCGTTGCCGGCGCGTTCTGGGCCAGACGGCCGTCGTCCGCGGTCGGCCGCGGCCGCGCCTTACCGGTCAGGAAGAACCCATGCGTGGCGAGGTGGAGCACGTGCGGCCGAGAAGCTGCTTTGAGGGACTCCTCGGTCGCATCGGGCCCGATGAGCAAGCGCGCTTCGCCGAGCGTCCTCGCGACGGTTCGCCCCTCCGTGACGGTGGCGTGCAGCGGGCGGAAGATGACGGACCCGATGTCGGCCGAGCGCCGGTTCGCGGCGCTCGGTCCGCTGCTCTCGCCGCGCACTCCCGACGGCACGGCGGCGGATCCGAAGTCCGGATCAGCGATCACCAGCGCCCTCGACCCGATCGCCGGGCGAGCGCCCCTGTGACGGAGCAGGTCTCGGCCACTCGTCAGGTAGGTGAATGTGAAGGACTCGACCAGGTACGATCCGCGCTCGTCGATGAGGGCTCCGAACGGAACGAGGTTGAGCGCACCATCGGCGCTCACCAGCACGGAACGTGCGCCGCCGAGGAGCGCGCGGATCGGATCCATGAGCCTGACGTCGAGCGCGCGCGCGGAAGGCCTGGGGTCCAGGGAAGGTTGCGCGAGCGCGCGGCGAAGCGCCCTCACGCTGGCGTCGATCTCGGATGCCTCGCCCAGGTCGGTGGACAGCACTCCGCCGTCGCCGCGGAGGACGTAGGCAGCATAGCGCGGCGCTCCACACGTCGCCGTCCGCGGATCGCAGGGCTCGTACATCACGATCTCCACCAGCGCGGTCGCATCGGGCAGCGCCGCCAGGACATCCTCGATGATTACGAGCGGGGCCTGTGCCCGGAACTCCGCGCTCCGCCGGCTGATGTCGGCCTCAAGGGCCTGCCGTCTCTGCTCGAGCGCGATGAGCGCCGCACGATGCCGGTCGATGGGGGCCGAGCCCGGGCCGCGCAATGTCAACGTGGAGAGCTCCGACTGCACCGAGGCCAGCTCGTCGAGGACTCGCCGATCCTCGGGGCCGAGTCGGCCCCGCAGCGCGGCGAGACTGTCGGCCATCGCGTCGAGGACGCTCCCCTTTCTCCGGAGGATCGTCGTCAGTGCGAGCCGCGCAGCGTTGCTGTCCGCCGTCGCGTGCTTCATGTGGAGTGAGATCGTCTCGGAGGTCTCTCTCTCGAGCATCGTCATGTACGCGCGCTTCTTCGCCTCGGACCCGGCGGCGAGGAGGAGCGCTGCGTGCCGATCCCGGACGGCGGCTCCGCGTGCCTGGGCGTCGAGCGCGCGGGTGACATCACCTCGCGCGAGGTACATGCCGGAGAGATCGTAGAGCAGCGGCACCACCGACGGGTGCCATGCGCCGAGCAGCTTCTCCTGCAGGGACAGCGCCTGCCGGTACGTGAGCTCCGCTCGCTCGTCGTCGCCGCGCCTGGCATAAACCTGCGCCAGGTAGCGCAGGGACATCGGGACAGAGGGGTGCTCCGGCCCGAGCGCGCGCATCCTGATGGTGAGGGCGCGCTCCAGGAGAGGCTCCGCGAGCGCCGCGTCCCCCCGCTTCCACGCGAGCCTCGCCAGGTTGGTGAGGGATGTGGCGATGTCCGGGTGATCGCCGCCGAACGTCTCCTCGCGGATCCACATGGCGCGCCGGTAGAGCTCTTCGGCTCGCGGATACTCCCCCTGGTCCATGCAGAGCTGAGCGAGGTCGTCGATCGTGCTCGCGAGCTCTGGATGACGCTGCCCGAGCGTGCGCGCCTGGATCGTCATCGCCCGGTGCTGGAGGCGCTCGGCGCTCCCGTAGTCGCCCTGATCGCGCTGCAGCCTTGCCATGCGGCCCAGCGACGTGGCCACGCTGAGATGGTCAGCGCCGAGCACGCGCTCCTTGAGCTCGATGGCCTGCTGGTAGAGGCGCTCGGCACGAGGATAGTCGCCCCAGTCGTGGTACAGGCCCGCGTAGTCGTCCAGGGATGCAGCGATCGCCGGGTGCTCAGGTCCAAGCGACGATCTCCGCACCTCCAGCGCGCGCCGCGTGAGCCGCTCGGCGCGCACGAAATCTCCTCGCTCACGGTACAGGCTGCCGAGCTGCCCGGAGGAGGCGGCAACGGCGGGGTGAGCAGGCCCGAGGGAGCGCTCTCGGATCGCGAGGGCGCGCCTGGCGAGCTGCTCGGCGCGCGCCGGCTCGCCTCGTTGCCGGTGCAGATCGGCGAAGTCGCTCAGGGTGGTCGCGAGCTCGGGATGAGCCGCGCCGAGCGCCCGCTCGTGGAGCCCCAGGGCCCGCTGCAACACGGGCTCGGCACCCGCGTGATCGCCGACGTCCAGGTACAATCTCCCGAGGAGATTGAGGGATTCGGCGAGGTCCGCGGCCTCGTGCGCCGACGCTCGCTCCCGGATGGCGAGCGCTCGCTCGCACATGAGGCGCGCGGCGGCGTAGTCGCCCCGATCGCGATGGAGCGAGGCGAGGAGATGCAGCGAGCGTGCAACTTCGGGGCTCGACGCCCCGACCAGCTCTTCGTGCATCGTGACCGCGCGGCCAGACAGGGCTTCGGCTTCAGGCGCCCTGCCCCTCTCGCGGTACAGCACGGCCATGCTGCTCAGCGTGTCGGCGATGAGCTTGTCGTCCCGCTGCGCGCCCTGCTTCCGCAGCGCGAGGGCCGAGTCGAGCAGGCCCTCCGCCGACGCGTAACGACCGACCTTCGTGTAGAGCGTGGCCAGAACCTGCATGCTCTCGGCGAGACGGGCGTCTTCTGGACCTAGCGCATCGGTGAGCACGGTCCATACCTGCCTGGCGCTGTCGATCGCCTCTGCATACTTCCCTTCCTTGTCAAGGCGTCGTGCATGGGCGAGCGCGTCGCCCGCCCACATCATTTTGTTCCTCACGTCCCTTTTCTGGGCCCGGTCAGCGCCAACGTACTCTTTCGGCGTATCTACGAAAGCGCAACAAGACAATCCCATGATCACCGGGACGAGCCACCCCGCGAGCTGCCTCTTCATGGCTGTGTAGACGCTGGTCCCTCACAACAACCCCGAGAGGCCAGCCACCTAGGAACATCTCAACAACTCTCGTCGGTGTCCAGCCATTTTTTGGATTCAAACGGCCTTTGACCCTGCGAAGCTCGCCTTCCGCTGTGCCGATTTGAATTCTCATTTGGCACGCGGATTCTGTCGCGTCGTTTGGGCGGCCTCTGTCATGGTGCAATTTTTCCGTGCGTGCGCCGCGCCGGGATCGCCGGCCTTGACGTGCCTCGGGACATCTCATTGAATGGGCCGCGATGACGGTGCTCTATCGAGAGCTCGCGATCGATCTCAATCTGGACGGACCGCAACGCCGGCTGGTTGCCAGGGCGCACGGTCCTCGCCGCGAGGAGGTGGAAGGCGCATCCCGAGTCCGGGTCGAGCTCGCCCGCGAGTTCCAGGACGTCTTCCGGCGCTACCATGGGGCGCTCGCCTCGCAGCGCGAAGCTTCGGGCAGCGCCACCATGGACCGCCTGGAGGCCATCGGGCAGGAGCTCACCGCCGCGCTCTTCACGGCCGATGTTGCGGCGCTGTACCGAGCGGCCCGAGACCGCCTCGTCGCGGGCGAGGGGCTGCGGCTGCGCCTCCGCATGAGCCAGGATGAGCTGCTCGCGCTGCCTTGGGAGCTCCTGCGTGATCCCGACAAGGGAACGTTTCTCGCCACCTCGCCGTCGATCGCCATCGTCCGTCATCCGCTGGCCCGCGTCGCGCCGCTATGCGCTGGACCGGACCAGGCGCCGCTCCGCGTCGTGGCCTTCGGCGCGGCCCCGGCGGAACATTCACCCGTCGATGTCGAAGCCGAGCGGCGAATGCTCGAGGAGATGTTCGATAGCCTGTCCGATCCGGCATGGGTCGATTTCGTCTGGGCTAGAGGACAGACGGCAGAGTCCCTCCGAGAAGTGCTCCACGAGCGCCGGTGCCACATCCTGCACCTCGCCGCGCACGGCGTCGTGGACAGCCGCGGCCGAGGCGCTCTTGTCGTCGCGGACGAGCGCGGCCGCGCTCGAGCGCTCGGCGCTCCGCAGATCGCGAGCATCTACGAGGCGCACCCCGAGCTGCGCCTGGTCGTGCTCAACGCATGCCATGGGGCCGAGCCCGGTCACTCCAGGTCGGTGGCGTCCATGCTCCTCGGTGCGGGCGTCAGCGCCGTCATCGCCATGCAGGGCGCCATCCGGGACGCGGCAGCCCGCCAGTTCTCGAAGACGCTCTACGAGCGGCTGATCGCTGGGGCGCCGATCGCCGCGGCCGTCGCCGCGGCTCGCCACGCGCTGTACTTCGAGGGGGATCCTGCGTTCGCCCTGCCGGTGCTCTTCCTGCGGACCACCGAGGACGCGGCGCTCATCAGGAGGCCGGCCGCGCAGGCGGCGCGACGGGGGCGTGGCCAGCGGCTGGCCGGCTGGCTCGCGGCCGGGGCGACCGCAGCGGGGGCCGCAGCGGCGCTCTGGCCTCCCCTCCTGGTCCCATCCCCCCTGTCCAACGCCGGCATCGTCGTCGCTGCGCCCTGGCTGTCGTGGGGGGCGGGCCGCGACACCGCTGCAGCGCTGTGCAGCGCGCTCGAGGAGCACGGCCCCGAGGAGACCCGGTGCATCCCCGTCCGCGCCGCAGGCCGCTCCGATGCCGAGCTCGCAGAGGCCGCGAGGGCGAGCGGAGCTTCGTTCCTCGTGATCGCGGAGAGAAGCGCGACAGCCCGCATCGTTCCGCTAGGGTCCTTCGAGGCAGGCGATGTGTTCCACGGCAGCATCGAGCCCATCGACCTGCGGAGCGTCGAGCAGCGCGCGCGCCTGGTGCATGCGTTGCGCGCCCTCACCGTCGCCGACGCCTCCGCGCGCGGGATCGCCACCCGCCGGGTGGAGTGTCCGCAGATCGACCCTGGAGAGGCCGACACGGTGAGCAGTCTGGCCAGGCTCGTGAACCTGCTTGTTCCGGATTGCCGACCTGCGCGCACCGACCGGCGGATCCTCCAGCGGCACTGCGGTGGCTCGGCCGTGGGCGGTGATTCGGGCTGGGCGTGCTCCGTGACCAGGGCCTCCTACATGGAGGCGTGTCCCGCCTGCGACGATGCACAGGAGGCCGCGCGGGCGCTGGCCACGAGCGCCGCGCCGGGGGGACGGTTTCAGGCGATCGCGCAGCTCTGGCTCGCCCGCCGCGCCTGTGACCTCGGCCAACTCGATGACGCCGCGCGATTGCTTGAGCAGCTGGATGCCTCGCCCGAGCCCTGCGTGCGCATGAAGGCAGCCGAGATCGCCGCCTGCATCATGACGGCGCAGCTGCGCGCCGGCCCCGGGGAGCCGTCGCCCGTCGACGGAGCGCGGCTGGAGCGGCTCGTCGAGGAGAGCGCGGGCGGCTGCATGAGCCCGGTGCTGCGCGGGCGCATGCTTGGGCTCCGGGCGTGGTGGCGTGGTCGCGCCGGACAGTGGGACGCCGCCGCTTCCGGTTACGACGAGGCCTGGGAGAGCTACGCAGATCCGCTGTACATGCTCAACCGCGCGGCGGCGCTGCTCCGCGTCCCCGGGAGCGCACGGCCGATCTCGGACGCTCTGCGGCGGCTGGAACATGCCGACCTCGATCCGACCACCGCCGTGCACGACGCGCTCATGCGCGTGATCGCGTCGCAGCGTCTGGGCCTCCCTGGACTGTCGGCCGAGGCGGACGTGCTCGTGGAGCGCTACAGCCAGCTGCCGCCAGGGCAGCGGGTCTTCTCCGACGCGTCCGACGAGAGTTTTCGAGAGCTGGTATGCGGCGCGGTCATGGGCACGTGTATTTACGACATCCTGGCCCGCGAAAAGACCCCCGAGCTCGCTCACCGCCTCCGGGATGCGCTCGCGGCGCAGGGGCTGAGGTGAGCGGGGTCGGCGCTCGCGCGACCTCTGGGGGCTCACTGCTGGCCGGCCAGCATGTAGAGCCACCTGCCGTCCCGTGACGCCCACGCGACATCCTGCACGAGCACCTTGCTGAACTCCTGGACCGGTGTGGCCGCATCCGGGCGACCATCCCATACATCGAGGACCTGCGGCTCGTCACCCGACGGCTGGTTCAGGACCAGGCATCGCCGCGCCGCGCCGAGGCAGCGAGGTACATGGAACGTCGCGAAGAACGCATCCATGGAGGCGAGCTCGGCCGCTCCATGGACCGGAGTTGCTCCTGTCGTCGACAGCTCCTCGATCTGCAGCTGCCAAATCTGCGTCTCCGACGCTCCGGTGGGCGTGGCGCTGACGAGCAGCTGAAGCGGCGATTCGGCGGCGCGGAACGCCAGCAGATTCCAGACGTACAGGCTTCGATCTTGTCCGCGCATCGGCGAGAGCGTCGCCTCCTGTGTCACGAAGATCGTCCCGCCGCAGGCGACGAAGAACCGTCGGTGGTGGCCGGGCGCTGGCATGAAGGAGGTCGCTCCCGCGCATGCCCTTGCCACGGGCATGCCGCTTGTCGGTGGAGCGCCTGCTGGAACGAGCAGCACCAGCCCATCTCCCGTCGCGGGCATGGGATCCCGGTTCAACCTGCCCACGGCCCAGGTGAGCACCCGTGCCGCCTCGGCCTCCGCCTGCTCCGGCGAGCGAGGCGGGCCGCACGCGCTCGGCACCATGCCCACGATCAGGGCAAACCACACTGCTGAGGGCGGGGGAAGATGCTCTCTCATGGCTCGCTCGACCTGGTCTCGATCGTACCGCAAAACCGGGAAGCACACCGGGCACCGCGCCGCGACGGCGCCGTGCGAAGCTTCCTTGTGGCCAAGGCTCAGCGCCGACGCCCAAGCAGCCTTCGGGCCGTCTCCTCGGGGACATTGCCCTTCGCGGCCGGACCGATGGATTGCGCTTCAGAGCCGG
The DNA here is from genome assembly GCF_051524395.1 of Sorangium sp. So ce117. NCBI lineage: Bacteria > Pseudomonadati > Myxococcota > Polyangiales > Polyangiaceae > Sorangium > Sorangium sp. So ce117. The sequence goes on along the minus strand of NZ_CP150309.1, from coordinate 11,123,986 downwards.
GTGTGGCGCCGCGCAGCACATCCTCGTTTGCACTCGAGCCCATGTCAGGGCGCAAGGCAACAACGCTGTCCACGAAATCGAGCGGGCAATGGTCCTGGCCATCGCGGATCCGCAGCGCGGCGAGGTGCGGCAGCAACGCGCGCGGCAGCGAGACCGCGATGGCGCCGCTCTCCTCCACGGCGACGACGGGCCAGCCCTCGTGGTGCGCCGGAGCCTGGCCGGCGACCACGTCGAACACCGGGAACGGCTCGTACTCCGCGGCGCCTCGTGCCAGGAACTCGAGCTCCGGGCCCGCCGGCCGTTCCTCGCGAGCATCGCTCTCCCCGGCGCTGAGGAGCCGGAGGTACTCGGCGTCATCCATCACTCCTGGGTCGGGGAGGCCGGCGGCGTGGATCGCGGCGCGGAGGCCGTCCCAGGCGGAGAGGGCGGTATCCGTGTTGTCCGCCATCCGCGAGAGCGTGTCGTGCAGGGCTTCTCTCAGCGAGGCCTCCGTGAACGACCTAGCTCCTCCCATGACGCAGCTCCTCCCCGGTGTATCCTTTGCTCTCCAGGCAGTCCTTGAGCCGCCCGCGCGTCCTGAGTAGCCGGACGTAGAAGGTCCCGGCCGGGATCCCGAGCTGCCGAGCCGCATCTACAGCGCTCGGGGACACGACGTGGGACCAGAGCACCTGGCGGTCCGACGGGCTCTGGGCCGCGAGGCACTCCCGGAGCACCATCGCCAAGGCGGCCCTGTCCTCGAGGCTCGCGGCCGGGTCTGGCAGCTCCGCGAGCGGGTCCTCGTCGGCGCGGGGCGACAGCGTGAGGCGTCGGTCCTTCTTGTGCAGGTCGATGATGGTGCGACGCACGAGCACCCGGAGGAATCCGCCGGGGTTGTTTACCTCCTCGATGCGGCCGCTGCTCAAGTCCTGCCACAAGTCGAGCACGACCCGCTGCGCGATCTCCTCGCAGAACGCCCGATCCGCCGCCAGCCCTTGCCGCCTGGCCTCGGCGCGGATGAGGCTCCACTCTCCCGCGCGCAGGGCGATGAACACCTGCTTGAGCGCCTCGCCGGCGGCACCGCGGCGGACGGCGCTCTGCGCGAGCACATCCCAGCGATCGTCGTCGCGTTCCATGCGCGGGCGATCCTAGCCCATGGACAGGTCGTCAGTCCAACGGGCGCTACCGGCGTGACAGCCGCGTCGCGGCGGCAGCGTGCGGCGATCTGTCATGCTGCGCTGCCCGGCAGAGCGCCGAGCGGCTCGACACGCCGATCCTGTCGTAGATGTGAAGCACGTGCTTCTTGACCGTACCGACCGCGCACCCGAGCTCGTCCGCGATCAGTTGATTGTCCCAGCCGAGCACGATACGCGACGCGACCTCACGCTGCTGCGGGGTGAGGCTCTCCTGCCACGTGGCGGGCACGAGCGCATCCTCCTTGAGGACGATCGCCCAGGTGGCCGCTGCGGCCCCCTCGGGGAGCGGCACGAAGGTGATCTGGAGCTCGAGCCCCGAGGGCGCGACCTTCCTCTGGCTCATGGACACCTCCGGCGCCCGACCCCGGTTCCGCATCAGGGCCGACAGCTGATCGAGCAAGGCGGCAGGCAGCCCGGCCCGGTTGAGCTCGACCGGCGCGAACCACCGTGAGAGCAGCGCAGCTGCGCCTCGCGTGCGCGCGATCTCGGCGCAGCCCGCGCCCACCATGACGGCCTCGATGCCCTGCTGCTGTAGGATCGCGTCGAGCATCGGGCCGGCGCACGACGCCTCGGAGAACTGCTTGCAGTTCTGCACGGCGCTGGCGAGCGACGGAACGATATACTGGAGCAGGTCGCGCTCCTCGTCCGAGAAGGGGCGCTGGCGCCCGCGGTAGAGGGTGACGCCCGCGTGCCAGCTCTGTCCGAAGTCCAGCAGCACGGACATGACATGCTCGAGCGGCATGTGGAGATCGAGCGAGCGGCGGTACATCATGTTCGCCGTGAGCTCCTTCCGCGAGATCATCTCGGAGTCACGCAGCACGGTGTTCGGCTGGCGCAGGACGGCCTGGCGTACGAAGTCGTGGCGGGCCATGTCCGCGTAAGCGCTGAACCAATCGATCGGGAAGTCGACCATGGACCAATCGTAGCCTCCTGGCTCTCCCTGCCTCGAGACGCACAGCGCGCCATACTCGGCAGGCACGAGCTTCAAGAGCAGGGGGAAGGCCGCATCGATGACGGTTCGGAGGTCGAGCGAACCGTGCAAGGTCTGCAGGAAATCGATGATGAGCCGCTGCTTGTCGGCACAACTCCGGACCCGATCACCCATGGGTGCACCTCCCTTGGCCAAGAGCCCCGCGTAGAACGGCTGCAGGACGGAAGCTATACCCCGGAAGGGGTACACGAGACGCCCAGCGCCGTGGGGGCGTCCGTGGGTGATGGCGCGACCTCCGACGCAGCGTCCACGACGGACGCCACGCAGGCGGCGCCTGCCTTCCGGCTGCGTCCGTCCAGGGGGCGGCTCGATCGAGGGCCTGCACCGGGGTCTCGTCGAGAATCGTGATCGTGTCGGTAAGATCTGGAGGGCCTCCGGCGACAGGGGGGGTGCAACGCGGCGCGCTGGTCGACACGACGTCCCTGTCCGACGTCAACGCGCTTCATGGCTGCTCGGGCCGCACGTCCCTGCGGCCCCCGGAGCGGTATGCGCGTCGCCTCGGAAAGGAGATCTTCTCGTGAAGGAAGTCATCGCTTTGCTGGCCACCCGGCCGGACGACGTTCGAGCCCACCTGCGGGTCCGCTGGTCTGTCTTCGGCAAGGAGGAGGGATATCTCTCCTCCCGCGAGCCCCCGGTCTCGATGGAGTTCGACCGGTTCGACGGGCTCGAGACGACCAGGCACTTCATCGTGGTGATCCGCGAGGAGGACGGCAAATGAAGGCGATCTGCATCGGTGCTGGCAGGCTCGTCCTCCCGAACCCTGGTGTCGTGAGGGCGTCCGGCTGGGAACACGGGCTGCCCCTGGAAGCGAAGGTCCGAATCGACTTGTCGGCCCTCGGCCCGCCGGGCACGATCGCGGAGGTGGGCCGGCTCTGCGTGCTTGAGCGGTGGCGGGCGAGGACCGCGGCGCTCCCCGAGCTGTGCATCGCGATGTGCTCGGAGAGCCGCCGGCACGGCGTCACGCATTGGATCTCCGCGGCGAACCTCGAGTGCGACGCGGAAGACGAGGCGCGTCTCATCCACGAGGTGATCACGCGGCGAGGGCTCATGCGGAGCGACATCCCGGTCCATCGCAGGGCGGCGGACGGGCCGAGCTCGCCGCCGCGGTTCCACTTCTACACGGACGAGGAGCGCCGCCGGGCAAGCGCTGGCGACCTCTCGGGGCTGCGGCTCCCGAGGGCGGTGTCGTCCGATGCGAAGCTCGGGGCGCGCTACATCGGCGAGCCGATCTGGGACGAACACTTCGGGATGTTCGCTCAGCCTCTCATTGCCGCTGTTCAGGACGTCATGACGGCGGCGGCGCGGTACCTGCGCGCAGGGCGGCGCGTGGCACCTCTGACGTCTTCGATCGGACGACGGATCAACGAAGAGGAGATGTCATGTCAGACTTCATGATGGATGTCGAGAAGACGGCGGCGGCCTGCGACGCTGTGCTCCCAGAGAACCCGATCCTAGCCAGCCTGATGGATGGGACCATCGCGCCGGGCGTGTACGCGGAGTGCGTGCTCGTTCCGATCTTCCACTACACGAGCGAGAGCAGTGCGTGGCTCGCGCGCAGCAGTGTGCGTCTCGCGGCCCAGGGGAGGCATCCGGATATCGCCGAGCACCTCGCGAAGAAGGCGCGCGAAGAGCGGGGGCACGAGGCGTGGGCGCTGCAAGACGCCTTGACCCTCGGCGCTCGCGCGGACGCCGTCCGCAAGGCTCCGCTGCCGAGCGCGGTCACGGCGTACGTCGTCTACAACGAGGCGACCTGCAGCGTCGGCTCTCCGCTTGCCATCCTGGGGACGAGTTATGTCCTCGAGTACGTGGCGGCCCACAGCGGTGCGAGGGCGCTGGAGCGCCTCGTGGCGCGCGGCGGCAGCTCGGGTATCCAGCGCGCGCTCCGGTTTTTGAGGTCCCATGCGCAGGACGACGTCAGCCACGTCGAGGAGCTCCAGCGTATGTTCTCCTCGATTGGCGATCGGAGGGATCACGAGGCCATCCTCGTGTCGGCTCGGGTGACCGCCGAGCTGTTCCCGCGCTTTTTCTCGGAATCGCGGTGAGGTGGCAGCCTGTACGCAGTCTGAGGAAGCTGCCACCCGCTGCGCTGGAAATGTGATATTCACCAATAAAGTTGTCGAGTCCGCGACGCTTCGCCGAGAACCTCTCCGCTGCACTCCGGGCCTCCGGCGTCGCGAGGCCTGTGGCTGCGGTCTCCGCCCCGGATCGATGTCGCCGGTGGGAGCACCGTCCATGGCAACGTGGCAGCGGGGGCGTCCGGTCGTCCTTGGCGGGTCGGATCTCTCGCGGCGTTTTCCCCGCCACGCGCGCGTCGTCTTGGTCGCCGGGGCATCGGACTGAGCCGCGGCTGTCACGGTGCGCCCGACGGCCGCCCACCCTCGCGGCCGTGGACGCCCGATCGCGACCCCGCTATCTCCATGAAGGCATGCCGAAGGCCGAGGATCCCCCGCCAGTCGCCGCACCGGGGACCGCTCACGCGGACCCCCGCCCGTCGCTGGGCGGCGAGCCCCGCCCGTCGCTGGGCGGCGACGCCGACGGCCGCGGCACGTTCCTGCCGCTCCCCACCGCGCTGCAGCGGCGCCTCAGCCGGCCCTCGTGGGAGAAGTTCGTGCTCCCGCTGCTCGGCCCCCTGCTCGCGCTGCTCGTCATCGGCGCCGTCGCCACGCTCGAGGCCGCGCTCGACTGGACCGTCCCGAACCCGCCCGCGATCCTCTCGATGATCATCGTCTTCGCGGCGTTCAGCGGCGGCCTCTGGAGCGGCATCGTCACGGCGCTCATCTCGTGCGTCTTCTTCGCGCTCTACTTCTCCAAGGATGGCGTCCTTTTATCGTACGACGAAGACAACCTCCTCCGGGTCATCGTCTACGCCGTCACCACCCCCGCCATGGCGGTGATGGCGAGCATCGCCAAGCGCCGCGCGGACGCCATGGGCGAGGCCTCGCTCGAGAACGAGCGCGAGCACTCCGCGAGCCTGCGCGCCCTGCTCATGCAGCGCCAGGCGGTCGAGGACGAGCTCCAGCAGGCCAAGGAGGCCGCCGAGGCGGCGAGCCGCGCGAAGAGCGAGTTCCTCGCCAGCGTGAGCCACGAGATCCGCACCCCGATGAACGGCATCATCGGCATGACGTCGCTCGCGCTCCAGACCGAGCTCACCCAGGAGCAGCGCGAGTACCTCGAGATGGTCAAGATCTCGGCCGACGCGCTGCTCTCCATCATCAACGACGTCCTCGACTTCTCGAAGATCGAGGCCGGCAAGCTCGAGATCGAGCCCGTCGTCTTCGACCCGAGCGAGATCATCGGCGACGCCGTGAAGACGCTCGCGCTCCGCGCCCACGAGAAGCGGCTCGAGCTCGCCTACGACGTCGGCCCCGACGTGCCCGAGGCGCTGGTCGGCGATCCGCTGCGCCTGCGCCAGGTCCTCGTCAACCTCGTGAGCAACGCGGTGAAGTTCACCGACGCCGGCGAGGTCGTCGTCCGCGCCGAGGTCGACGCGCGCGCGCCCCCCACCGCCGAGGAGGAGGCCAGCGCGGACAGCCAGGGCACGCCGAGCCTCTACGCGGGCGAGGCGCTCGGCGACGCCGTGGTGCTGCGCGTGAGCGTGATCGACACGGGCATCGGGGTCGCCCCGGACAAGCAGCGGCTCGTCTTCGACGCGTTCGCTCAGGCCGACGGCTCGACCACCCGCAAGTACGGCGGCACGGGGCTCGGCCTCACGATCTGCGCCCGCCTCGTCGAGATGATGGGCGGCAAGATCTGGATCGAGAGCGAGGTCGGCAAGGGAAGCACGTTCCACTTCACCCTCCAGCTCCGCGCGCTCGATGGCGCCGCCCGGTCGCGCCGCCTGGAGATCCCGAAGGACCTCCTCGGCACGAAGGTCCTCATCGCCGACGACAACGCGACCGCGCGGCGCATCCTCGCCGAGACCATCGAGGGCTGGGGGATGAAGGCGGTCCCCGTCGACTCGGGGGCGGCGGCGATCGCGGCGCTCTCGGAGGACTCGGGCGTGTGGGCGCTGCCCTGGGGCAAGCCGGGGGGCAACGCGGTCGGGCCGAGCAGCTCGTTCGGCCTCGCCATCGTCGACGCCCGCATGCCGAAGGTCGACGGCTTCGCCGTGGTCGAGCACTGCCGGAAGCGCGAGATCTTGAAGGGGCGCGTCCTCATGCTGCTCAGCTCGACGTCCGCGCAGGCGGACGTCGCGCGCTGCCGCGATCTCGGCGTCTTCGCCATGGTCACGAAGCCCGTGAAGACGTCCCACCTCCAGGAGGCCGTGTTCCACGCCTTCGGCGTCCCGACGCGGACCTCGCTCCGGTCGGCCGACCCGCGCCGCGCCGCGCCCGGGACGCGCGCGCGCGGCCTGCGCGTGCTCGTCGCCGAGGACAACGCGATCAACCAGAAGCTGATGCGCCGCTGGCTGGAGCGGCAGGGCCACCACGTGCACATCGTCGAGAACGGCCGCCTCGCCGTCGAGAAGATCGCGGGCGGGCAGTACGACGTGGCCCTGCTCGACGTGGAGATGCCCGAGATGGACGGCCTCCAGGTCGCGCGGGTCGTCCGGGCCCGCGAGCGGCGCGAGGGCGGGCACATGCCGCTCATCGTCGTGACCGCGTACGCGATGAAGGGCGACCGCGAGCGCTGCCTCCGGGCCGGCTTCGACGGCTACCTGTCGAAGCCGGTGCAGGTCGACGAGCTCTACGACATGATCGACCGGCTGGCCGCCGGGCCCTCCGCCCTGGAGATCGAGGACCCGGCGCGCATGTCGCTCGGCGCGCCGAGCTCGTACACGTCGGCGCCTTCGCCGGCGTCCGACAGCGGGCCGCCGAGCACCCGATCGGAGGAGCGGCTTCTGCCTTCGCCCTCCTCGATCGCGGCCCGGCCGATGTTCGATCGCACGAAGGCGCTGGAGCGGACGGGCGGCGACGCCGACCTCCTGCGCGAGCTCGCCGAGGTCTTCCTGGAGGAGTGCCCGCGCTGGATGGGTGACATCGACGACGCGGTGGCCGCCGGCGACGCCCGCAGGCTCCAGCGGGCCGCGCACAGCCTGAAGGGCGGGGTCGACAGCTTCGGCGCGCGGGGCGCGTTCGAGGCCTCCTTCGCGCTGGAGAAGATGGCGCGCGCGAACGAGCTCGGCAGCCTGGCCGAGGCGCAGTTCGCGCTGCGGGCGCAGATCGAGCGCCTGCTCCCCGAGCTCGCCGCGTTCGTGCGTGAGGGCGCGCCGGCGGACCCGGCGCCGCCGGTGCAGGGCGAGCGGCGCTCTGATAGCGAGGTGACGCGATGGTGAGGGTGCTCGTGGTGGACGACTCCCCGATGGATCGGCGCCTCTCCGGGAGCTTGCTCAAGAAGCGCGCCGGGATGGAGCCCGTGTACGCCGAGAACGGCGTCGAGGCGCTCGAGACGATCGCCAGGTCGATGCCCGAGATCGTGCTGACCGATCTCCAGATGCCGGAGATGGACGGCCTGGAGCTGGTCGAGGCGATCCGCCGCGAGCACCCGTACCTCCCGGTGATCCTGATGACGGCGCACGGCAGCGAGGAGATCGCGGTGCAGGCGCTGCGGCGCGGCGCCGCGAGCTACGTCGCGAAGCGGAACCTCGCGGCGGAGCTCGTGAACACGGTCGAGAACGTCCTCGCGGTGGCGCGGCTCGATCGGCGGGAGCAGCAGCTCCTCTCGTGCCTGACGGCGACCGAGTCCCATTTCGAGCTCGACAACGACGTGGCGAAGGTCCCCGCGCTGGTGGGCCACGTCGAGCAGAGCCTGGGGCGGATGCGGCTGTGCGACGAGACGGGCCGGATCCAGGTCGCGGTGGCGCTGCGCGAGGCGCTCGTGAACGCCATCGTGCACGGCAACCTCGAGGTCAGCTCGACGCTGCTCGACGAGCAGCCGAGCGCCTTCTCCGCGCTCGTCGAGCGCCGCCGGGCGGAGAGCCCGTACCGGGATCGGCGCGTGGTCGTCGTGGCGCGCGAGACGCGCACCGAGGCGACGTACGTGGTGCGCGACGAGGGGCCCGGCTTCGACCCGCGCAACCTGCCGGATCCGACCGATCTCGCCAACCTGGACAAGCCGAGCGGCCGCGGCCTGATGCTGATCCGCACGTTCATGGACGAGGTGCGGCACAACGAGAAGGGCAACGAGATCCGCATGGTGATGAAGTGCCGCTCGCCGGGGACCGGCGGCGAGCCGGGCGAGGACGGCGGCTGACGGCCATCATGGGTGGGGCTCCGGAATGCCATGGCGCACCGACAGGATGTGCAGGATGGCGTCCTTCCCGCTGACGAAAGCGCGCCCGCGATGAAACCCCGTCGCGAGCGCCGGCGGCGCCCCGTCCGCCAGAATGAGCAAGGGAAGCGACTGATTCTCTTCGCCCACCAGGGCCACGACCTCTCGTCGTGGCCGCTCCCACGCGATCCTTTCGACGTGGAGAGTCGTTGCGAGCTCCGGGAATGAAGCGAGCACGCCCTCCAGAAGAGCGCAGTGCCAGCAGAAAAAAAGGCGTCCCGGATACCCAGGGTCTGCAAAGCCGGGACGAAGCAGAAAAAGGATATCTCTCGACGTCTCCAGCATACTTCAGGCTAGGTGGTCGCAGGGCGTTGTCAAACAGAAACCCAGCGGGCGGTCCCGCCCAGCCTCACCTGCCTCCTTGCACGGCGCGGCAGCGTCGACTCGACAGTCAAGCTCGTGCGTTGCGACGACCCTCGATCGCCGCTAGGTTTGCGGCGAAATCGGGGTCGTCCCCGTGTTTTGCGGCCGTTCTCGCATGCTCGAGCGCCTCGTCGAGCAGCCCCCGCCCGAGGAGCTCCGCTGCCAGGTTGTTGTGGGCTGCTGCGTGCGCGGGATTCAGAGCGATGGCCGTACGGTAATGGAGCAGGGCGGCCTCGGCGTTCCCCAGCTCGGAGTGAGCGAGCCCGGCATTGGCATGGAGATCCGCGTCGCGGTGCTCATAGCCTAGCGCTCGCACGTAGGCTTCGAGCGCCTCCCGTGCATCACCACGCTGTAGCTTGGTGTTGCCCAGCTCTCGCAGCGCCCGCCATTCTTCGGGTTTGATCTCGATCGTCCGCTCGAAATCCGCCAGAGCGCCGGCGACCTGCCCGAGCTGAGAGCGAAGGATTCCCCGGTTGAGGTGGGCTTCGTAGTAAGGTGGCGACAGCGCTATCGCTCGGTCGTACTCTTCGAGCGCCTCGAGCTCTCGTCCTTTGACCCTGGAGAGCAAATTCCCGAGGTCGTTGTGATACTCGGCGTAGTACGGATCGCACGTGATGGCTTCCCGTAGCCGCGCCTCTGCTCGCGTCAGATCCCCGACAATCTCATAGATCTGGCTCGTATTGTAAATGAGGATCGAGCGGTGCAGGCGATACCCGCTCTCTCCATAAGTCGCCACGATGACGGCGTTGCCGCGCTCGCAGTAGTCGAGCGCCTCCTCCAGGAATCCCTGTCGCGACCTGATGTAAGCGTACGCATTCTCCGCGAATACCTTGATGTAGGTATATTTGTCGTGATCGCGGAACTCCTCGTCGATAAGGCCGAGGTTCCTTCTGGCGTACGTCTCCGCGCGTTCGAGATCCACCGGAATTTGATACCGGCCATACGTCATCGACTGGGCGTACAGGGCCGTCGGGACGAAGCGACTTCGCGGAAATTGCGCCAGGAACTCCTCCAGGAACGGGACGGAGACCCGCGCGTTGCCCATCGAATAGAGCACGAAGGCGGCGTTGATGAAGAGGCCGTTCACCGGTCCGCTGCCGTCGCCGTGGGTGCGCAGCTCGTGGTCTGTGAACATCGGGGCGAAGAATGAAAACCAGGTATCGTACAGCCCGATCCCCATGAGTATTTCGCATGGTTCGACCAGGCACTCGATCCGTCGTCGCTTGTCGCTGATCGCCAGGCCGTGCCCCACGACCAACGGACCCTCCCCCCTTCGGAATCGCTCCAGGGCCTCCTTGTGCGCCCTCTCGTTCTCGGGGTCGAGGACCGCGGGGTCGGTGATCTCGGCGCTCCGCTGAGCGATGAAGTCTCCGGAGAAGGTGCCGCGGACGTGGCCTGCGGCAAGCGTCGTTATTTCATCGACGTCGAGAGAGGCGAGGTAGAAATCGACGACGGCCCGCGCGTCGAGGTGGCCCGTCGCGGTCACGCCCCGCGCGAAGCAGTGCTTCATGGCGCGACCCACTCGAAGATTGCCCCGGCTCAGCCTGTGGAGGACCTCCCGCTGCACCTGCGAGAACCGAGCTAGATCGAGGTGTCGCTCGAATTCCTGGCGTGAGTAAGCGCCAAACGGGATGACCGCGGCGTCCGGGTCGATGTGGGTGGCGTCCTCATCCAGCATGACGAAGCGTAACCGCGCGACGCTCGCCTCCCGCCTCGTGAGGATTCGGACGAGGCTCCTTGAAGTCGGCGACAGGTGACTCGCGCCTTCGATGACCAGGAGGACACGAGCATCGCGCGCGTGGAGCGCATCGAGCAAGAACTCGGCGAGACCGACGAGAAGCTTGTTTTGATACTCCGAATGATAGAATCGCGTTCGCTCCTCGCGGTCGGAGCTGTGCGTGAGGTCCTTCGGTACACGGTACGCTGTGGACGGTCGCGTCGGCAACACGCGCTTTAGCGTCTGCTCGTGACGCGCGACGAGGTCGGGGGCATGTGACTCTGACCATGTCAGCTCCCGCTCGATCAGCTCGTGAAAACCGCTGAGGTATCCACCGGTGAGCCAGTTGCCGTTGGCGAAGGACAGGTGCCAGCTCGAGAGGGGAGCGGCTGCGTGCTGGACTGACGCGGCCTGCCCGAGGCCGACCGCGCCAGTCAGAATGGTCAACTGCCGTTCGGCGATGGCCGCACGAATGCGCTCGACGAGCTCGGGTCGGAAAGGTTCGTCTGCGTCATCTGTCCGAGCTGTAACGACGTGTGCGGATCGCACGACCAGCCCTTCCGTCAGACCGTTCCAGTGTAGGGGGTGGTGGTGCGGATTTTGGTCTTGGTGATCGTCACCTTCTTGATGATCGACGTGCCTCTCGGGGCGCCCGACTCGTAGACAAGCTTCTGCTCTTCTGTCGACTCGGACTTCTCCTCGGTCTCGGTCTCGGTGATGATCTCCGGATACTTTTGGTTGTGGGGATTGATTGTATAATTCTGCTCAACCATTGCTGCCTCCTTACACCATAAGAACAACAGGCGTTTTATGGAAAGTCAATACATTGTGTGATACGTGCGCGTGTGCGCATGTGTGGTGCGATGTGGCATGGTGCGGAGCGGGCAGGTCGAATACGAGGTGTGTGCTGTCTCCGATCCCCGCATCGGTCGATGCTGTGGCACCGAAGTTCAGCGATCCTCCGAGGAACGCCCGCGTGACGACGGTGCTCCAGCTGCTGTCGATCCTGATGGCCGAGCCACCCCCTGATGCGGCCCGCCTAATCGCGCGAATGAAGGTTCGTGGTGATCTTCAGGACGAGCTTTACGGTTCCGTGTAGCAGACCGTGAGCCACGGACGTCGGCCCGCGTTGGTCTGCTCGCTCGCTCCGAATGCGGTCCGCGCCCCTGGATCCTCCTCGAGGAGGAACCCGAAGTTGGGAGCCGCGCCGTCGAGCCACGCCTGCACCAGATCGGTCAGATCCAGGGTCACATCCCCGTACGGGACCCCTGTCACGGTCGCTTCGACGGCCGTGTCGTAGCTCGCGCCGAAGCTGCTCCAGGTCACCGTCGCTTCTTCCCATGGCGCAGTGATCCGGTGCGCCCGGATCGCCTGTGCGCCCGAGCTCACCGCGAAGGCCCCGAACGTGCTCGATGCGACCGTCGCGCCGGCGGGGAAGCCGCCGAGATCGAAGCGGAACAGCGCCCGCTTGGGGAAGCCGCCGCTGTGACCCGAGTGGGCGTAGGGCATATTCCCTTCGTTGTAACGGGGGTATGCCTCCCAGACCGTCGTGTCGGAGACCTCGCCGAAGAGCCCGCGCTGGATCGTGACGCACACGGGATCGCAGGCGTCGCCGACGCCGTCGTGGTCCCGGTCCCCCTGCGACGGGTTGGCGGCCTCGAGGCAGTTGTCCTCGGGATCACACACCCCGTCGGCGTCGCCGTCCGCGCAGGCGACGCAGCTCGAACTGCACCCGTCGCCGTCGGTGAGGTTCCCGTCGTCGCACGACTCCCCGGGATCGATCTCGCCGTCGCCGCACGCCGGCGCGCGCTCCGCCGCGGCGTAAGCGAAGACGTAGTCGAGCTCATCCCATGCCATCCGGCTGAGGGCGTAGGCCTCGGCGCCCACCGCCCCGAGCGCGGCGAGCGTCTCCTCCCGCGTGTCCGCCGAGCCGTAGAACAGCCGGAAGACGTGGGACTCGCCCGGACCGAGCGCGCCGAAGTCGAAGTCGAAGAGCGACCCGAAGTCCCCGGGTCCCACGTCGCTCACCGGCTCGGGCGGCCCTCCCGCGGCGACGAGCGGGTCGGCCGGGTTCCAGGGGCTCGTGCCGGTACCGAGGAGCGCAGGCGTCGTGCCCGGCTGCATCGTGACGTGCTCGGACCCGCGGAAGTCGATGATGTTCCAGTTCATCACCCGGCGGTAACGCAGGTCGACGGGGCTCGCGCTGATGTTCTCGATCGTCACCTCGACCTCGTACAGCGAAGGGGTCGCGGGCGACGGCCGATAGTCGTGCGTGACGAGGAACGTCGAGCCCACCTGGACCGTGGAGACCGCCGTGCTCTCCGTGGCCGAGAAGCTGACGAGCGTCATGTTCGCGGGGGCGCTGTCCAGGCCATCCGTCACGAAGCCGGAGACCTGCGCGATGGTGTCGCCGACGCCCCACCCCTCGGAGCCGGGGGTGCCCTCCAGGCCATCGATGGGAGAGTCACGACCCAGAGGCTCGCGGGAGATCCCGATCCACTCGTCCCGCACGTACGGGTCGAGCACCAGGTTCAGGTGGCCTTCGCAGTTGACGCCGAGCTGAACCCGACCGTTCCAGATCGCCGCGCCACAGGCGTCGCAAGGGTCGCCGATGCCGTCGCCGTCGCGGTCGCGCTGGTCCGGATTGAAGTGCCACCCGCAGTTGTCCAGGGTCTCGCATATCCCATCGAGGTCGGGGTCGTAGGCTGCGGTTCCTACGCAGTCGTTGCAGGCGTCGCCGAGGCCGTCGCCGTCCGCGTCCTCCTGTCCTGGGTTGTAGGTGGCGTAGCAATTGTCGCTCCGGTTGCAGAGGCCGTCGCCGTCGTGGTCCCGGTCCCCCACGGCGAAGCAGGCATCACACGCGTCGCCGACGCCGTTGTAGTCGTTGTCGGACTGTCCCGGGTTGGGCGCGAGCGGACAGTTGTCCTCGAGGTCGATCACCCCGTCGGCGTCGGCGTCGGGCTCCGTGAGGCACCCCGCGCTGCAGCCATCGCCGCTCGTGCGATTCCCGTCGTCGCATTCCTCGTCGGGCGCGATCGCCCCATCGCCGCACATCGGCGCGTGATCCGAGCCGTTGTACGCCAGGATGAAGGTCGGCGGCGCTGGCCACTCCTCCAGTCGATCCAGGGAGTACGCCTGGGCGTCCACCGCCTCGAGCGCGGCGAGCGCATCCGCCTGCGTGCCCGCCGCGCCGTAGAACAGCCGGAATGCATGCGCGTCGCCCGGATCGAGCGGGCCGAAGTCGAAGTCGAAGAGCGCACCGTAGTTCCCGGGGCCCAGGTCGCTCACCGGTCCGGGCTGTTCCCCCACAAAGCCGAAGGGATCGTGCGAGCCCCAGGGCGCCGTGTCCGTACCGACGAGCTCGGGCACCGAGCCCGGCTGGAGGGTGACGAACTCCGAGTGGTAGACATACCCGAACCAGTCGATGCTCCGGCGGTAGCGCAGATCGACCGGGCTCGCCCCGATGTTCTCGATCGTCACCGCGACCTCGTACAGCGACGGCGTCGCCGGCGACGGGTGGAAGTCGTGCGTGACGCGGAAGGTCGAGCCCACCCGGACCGTGGAGACCGCCGTGCTCTCCGTGGCCGAGAAGCGGACGAGCTCCATGCGCCCAGGATAGCTGGAGATCAAGGTGCGCGCGTCGCCGACGCCCCACCCCTCGGCGCCAGGTATCCATTCGATGCCCTCGGCGACGGAGCGTCCCTCGCGCAGATAAACGATGCCCGTATAGGTAGGCACCGTCCACCACCCGTCGGACAGGTTCAGCTGGCCGTTGCAGTTGACGCCCAGCCGAACGGTGCCGCTCGAGATCACCGCGCCACAGGGGTCGCAGGCGTCGCCGCGCCCATCGCCGTCGCGGTCCCTCTGGTCTGGATTGAATCCATCGAAGCAGTTGTCCTCGTTGTCGCAGACGCCGTCCGTGTCGTTGTCCCAGACGCCGAGCCCTGCACAGTGGTCACAGGCATCCCCGTCCCCGTCGCCGTCCGCGTCCTCTTGCCCGGGGTTGATCTCCCCGTCGCAGTTGTCCTCGTCGTCGCAGACGCCGTCGCGGTCTGTATCCCAGTCTCCCGCGGCGATGCACTGGCTGCACGCGTCGCCGATGCCGTCGTGGTTGCCGTCGTCCTGCCCCGGGTTGGGCGCCGTCAGGCAGTTGTCGCAGCTGTCGCCGATCCCGTCCGCGTCTCGGTCCTCCTGCGCCGGGTTGTACACACGGGCGCAGCTGTCCTCGCCGTCGCAGAGCCCATCTCCGTCGTGGTCCAGAGCGCCGGCTCCTGCACAGGAGTCGCAGGCGTCCCCGAAGCCATCGCCGTCGCGGTCCGCTTGCGAGGGGTTGGGGTGGCCAAGGCAGTTGTCGATGCGGTCGCAGACGCCGTCGCGGTCGGGGTCCCGATCCCCCGCCGCGAAGCAGGGGTCGCAGGCGTCGCCGACGCCATTGGCATCGCTGTCGCGCTGCTCGGGGTTGGGCGCGCTCGGGCAGTTGTCACACGCGTCGCCCGGCCCGTCGGCGTCGCCGTCCTCTTGCCCCGGGTTGTGGCGGTACCTGCAGTTGTCCGCGTTGCCGCAGATCCTGTCGCCGTCGTCGTCCCAGCCGTCCGCCTGCCCGCACGAGTCGCAGGCGTCGCCGAGCCCGTCGCGATCGCGGTCCTCCTGCCCCGGATTGCGATGGGATGGACAGTTGTCGTTCGTGTCGCAGACGCCGTCTCCGTCCCGGTCTCCCGCGGAGCAGGAATCACACGCGTCGCCGAGGCCATCGCCATCGAGGTCGCGCTGATCGGGGTTGGACGCGAGCGGGCAGTTGTCGCAGGCGTCGCCGCGCCCATCGCGATCGCGGTCCTCCTGCCCGGGGTTGCTGATATAAATACAGTTATCGACGTCGTCGCAGACGCCGTCCCGATCCACGTCCGAGGCGCCGGAGCCCACACAGGGGTCGCAGGCGTCGCCGCGCCCATCGCGGTCGCGGTCCTCCTGCCCAGGGTTGCTGGCATGGACACAGTTGTCGGTCTCGTCGCAGACGCCGTCGCGATCGTCGTCCCGGGTGCCGCGGCCTGAACACCCGTCGCAGGGGTCGCCGTGGCCATCGCCGTCAGCGTCTTCCTGGCCGGGGTTGAACAAGCCGTCGCAGTTGTCGATGTCGCTGCAGACCGCGTCGTGATCCGAGTCGGACTGGCTCGCTCCCCGGCATTCGTCGCACGCGTCGCCATAGCCGTCGCCGTCGCTGTCCTCTTGCGAGGGGTCGAAGCTGTACCAGCAGACGTCGACGAGATCGCAGACGCCGTCACGGTCTGTATCCCAGTCTCCCGCGGCGGAGCAGGTGTCGCACGCGTCGCCGAGGCCGTTGAGATCGACGTCGAGCTGCTCCGGATCGGGCACGAGCGGGCAGAGGTCGCACGCGTCGCCCACCCCGTCGCCGTCGCGATCCTCCTGCTCCGGGTTGAAGACGTAAGGGCAGCTCTCCGCCCCGTCGCAGAGCCCGTCCCCGTCCCAGTCCCAGGCCCCGGATCCATCGCAGTAGTCGCAGGCGTCGCCGTCGCCGTCCCCGTCCCCGTCCTCTTGCGAGCGATTGTTGACGTCGGGGCAGTTGTCCATGTCGTCGCAGAGCCCGTCCCAGTCCCAGTCGTACTCGCTGAGTCCGGTACAGTGATCGCAGGTGTCGCCGCGGCCGTCACCGTCGCTGTCCTCTTGCCAGGGATTGAAGTTGTACAGGCAGTTATCGGCTCGATCGCAGGTGCCGTCGCGGTCGTAGTCCCAGTCTCCCGCCGCTGGGCAGAGGTCGCACGTGTCGCCGATGAGGTTGTAGTCCAGGTCGTGCTGATCCGGGTTGGGCGCGGTCGGGCAGTTGTCGCACACGTCGCCGATCCCGTCGGCGTCGCCGTCCTCCTGCCCCGGGTTGGGGACGCCACGGCAGATGTCCGCCTCGTCGCAGTGCCCGTCCCAGTCCCAGTCTCGGTCCCCGGCCCCGTAGCAGGAATCGCAGGGGTCGCCGTAGCCGTCGCCGTCGCTGTCGGGGTCGTCCTGCGCCGGGTTGTAGAGGTAGGGGCAGCTGTCCTCCTCGTCGCAGACGCCGTCGCCGTCGGCGTCCCACATCCCCGCTCCATTGCAGGCGTCGCAGGCGTCCCCGTAGCCGTCGCCGTCGGCGTCCTCCTGCGGAAGGTTGTACGAGTCGGGACAGTTGTCGAAGTCGTCGCAGATCAGATCGAAATCACGGTCGATCGTGCTCCATCCGAGGCAGCGGTCGCAAGCGTCGGCATGCCCGTCGCCGTCGGTGTCTTCTTGCCAGGGATTGAAGCCGTCGACGCAGTTGTCGTCCCGATCGCAGACGCCGTCCCGGTCGTGGTCCCGATCGCCCGCGGCCGGACAGACGTCGCACGCGTCGCCGATGCCGTCGCGGTTCTCGTCGAGCTGCTCGGGGTTGGGCACGCGCGGGCAGTTGTCGCACCGGTCGCCGATGCCGTCGCCGTCGCCCTCCTCTTGCGCGGGGTTGAAGCTGTAGAGGCAGTTGTCCGTCTCGTCGCAGACGCCGTCCCAGTCGCCGTCCCAGATCCCGAAGCCTGCACAGGAGTCGCAGGCGTCCCCGTGGCCGTCCCCGTCGGCGTCCTCTTGCCCAGGGTTGTACCAGCCCAGGCAGTTGTCCACCTCGCCGCAGACGCCGTCGCCATCGTGGTCCCATCTCCCGGGGCCCACGCAGCGGTCGCACGCGTCCCCGAAGCCGTCGCCGTCGACGTCCGCCTGATCGGGGTTCGCCGCGTCGCCGCAGTTGTCGCAGCCGGCGCCGAGCCCTGCCCTCACCCCATCGCCGTCGATGTCCGCCTCGACGGCCCAGCCGAAGACGCTGTTTCCCTGGCACAGGTCGCGATCCGAGCAGCGCCCATACGGGTTGTCGTCCCATGCGTCGAAGATGCACGCGCTCTCGGAGCCGGCGGTCGACTCGACGGTCACGCGGACGAACCCCCAGCCGACGCCGTCGAATCCGCCGATCGCCTCCACGCCGAAATCGTTGCACTGCGCGGGGTCGTACAGCGCCAGCGCCGCTGGATCGGTGATCGTCCGCACGAGCGGCGTCGCGTTGCAGTAGCACCCGTTGGAGCTCGGCACCGTCTCCAGGTGCGTGCCGTTCATGAACAGCGCGAAGCTGTTCTGTCCGCAGTCTGCATGGTTTATCGTGAACGTGATGGAGCTCGGCGCCCCGTATGCCGGTCTCAAGCACACGAGGAACGCGAGCAGCGCAATGACGCTGATGGATCCCGCCCTGCCGTTTCGGCCCATAGGCTCTCCGCCGCTCCCCTCCCTGGGTGGACGGGTCAGCGTTGAAACATTGTTATTCGATCGAGTTCGAAATGTCCCCGAGCGTAATCCATGATCTTCGCGCCTTGGCGGTGTTCTCGTCAACAGAAAAACCGGCGCGGGTGTGTTCGTCTCGTGTCCTCACGTGGCCGCGGGGCAGGCGCCGCCGTTGTCGACCTTCTTCGACATCGCCCCGTCGCAGAGAGATACGTCCGGACCGTGGTATATAGGTGGCACGCGAGCGCAGCCGTGGGACGGGGGAGCAGGGAGACCGGGGCGATGGTTCAGGGTAGCCGGGGCAGTGAAGTCGAGTTGCCGGGGCAGCGGGGCGGCCGAGCTGACGGCTCCGTCCAGGGAGACGGCGCGGGCGGACAGCCGACCACAGGAGGAGACGCCGGCCGCTCGACGCGTGATGTGAATCGCCTTGCTGAGCCGCCCCGCGGCGGTACAGGCGTTCATGGGGTGCCACGTGGGATGACCGTGGGCGTCATCACCCCCTACCTGGACGGCTCGTTCTGGAACCCGGTCCTGACGGGTATCCACGAGGCGGCGCGGAAGCACGGCTGTCGCATGCTGGTGATGCGCGGCACGGCCGCCTCGCTCCAGGCCCCTTCGCTCGCCAGAGAACAGGTGGATGGATGGATCGTCGTGATCGGGGTGGACGGCATCGAGCAGCTCGCCGCCGCGCGGGTCCCGCTCGTCGTCGTCGGCACCCATGTCCACAAGGGCAACTGCCCGTCGGTGATCCCGGACAACCACAGCGGGATCCGGAGCGCGGTGCGCCATCTGATCGGACACGGTCACCGGCGCATCGCGTTCGTCGGCTGCTTCCACGAGTCCGATGTGCGCGAGCGCTTCGACGCCTACCGAGAGACGCTCGCCGAGGCGGGGATACCGCTCGACCCGGAGCTGGTCATCCGGACCGACGACAACTGGTATACCGGCGGCGAGAACGCTGCCCCGCAGCTCATCGCGCGGCGGAACGCGTGCACGGCGGCGGTCTTCGGGACGGACAAGAACGCGATCGGGATGATGCCGTCGCTGAAGGCGGCGGGCGTCCGCATCCCCGAGGAGCTGGCGCTCGTCGGCTTCGACGATGTGCCGGAGGCGCAAACCGCCGACCCGCCGCTGACCACGGTGCGCCAGCAGTTCGAGATGCTGGGGAGCGCCGCGTGTGAGCTCGTCGTCTCGATGCTCTCCGGCGAGACGGCTCTGCCAGAGCTCGTGCTCACGCCGAACACGCTGATCCAGCGGATCTCGTGCGGATGCGACGTGGTCCAGAGCTTCCTCGACGAGGACGCGGCGCCGGGGGAGCACGGCGGCGACGATCTGGATCGACGGATGGTCGAGCTGCTCCTCGCGCCCCGGCCCCTGGCGCCCGATACGTCGCCTGCCGCGGTATGGCCGGGGGTCGCCCTTGTGCTCGAGGCGTATGAGGCGGCGATCGAGGGCGCCGCGCCTCCTCCGGCGAAGGCGCTGGAGCGCGCCTACAAACAGGCCGTCGACATCTCGTCCGATATGGGCACCTTGATGGCGATCGTGCGCCTGCTCCGCCGGTCCCACGAGCGGCGCCGCGAGCGGCTGGGCGGGGATGCGGCGTCCGCGCAGCGGGTCGAGGCGTTCCTGGACGGCGCGCACCTCTCGATCGCGCGGGCTCGCCTCAGCGTCGAGGCCGAGTTCGTGGCGCAGCTCGGGATGCTCGTGCGGTCCAATCACGACGTGGGCCTCGCGCTGGTCAGCGGCTCCCAGGAGGAATCCATGTCGCTCTCATGGCTCGCAAAGACCAGCGCGACCTGGGCCTGCCTTGCGCTCCGGGAGGACGCGACGACGCTCGTCGTCGCCGGCGCCTACAGCCGTGACGGCAGCGCGACGCCCCCGATCGGCAGCCGCCATCGGCTGGAGGCGTTTCCGCCGGAGCACCTGCTGCCGCCCGCGGCCGCGAGCGGCGCGCTCATGATGATGTTGCTGCCGATCCGCACCGAGCGGCGCGACTGGGGGGTCGTGGCGCTCATGGGGCCGACCCTCCGCGAGCTGGCCGGCGACGAGGGAACCGTCGGGGTCTGGGCGTCGCTGCTCGCCGCGGCCCTCGAGCGCGGCGAGCTCGTGCAGTCGCTCTCGGCGAAGAACGCGGCGCTGCAGATGGCCTATGCGAGCGAGCGGACGCTCTCGGAGACGGTGCGTGAGCTCGGCTGCCCGCTCATCCCGCTCCTGCCCGGCGTGCTGCTCGTGCCGCTGATCGGCGCGATCGACCGGGACCGCGCCCTCCAGGTGCTCACGGCCGTGGTCGAGGGGGTGGGCCGGCATGAGGCGCGCTTCGTGCTGCTCGATATCACCGGCGTGCCGGCGGTGGACGCCCAGGTCGCCCATGCGCTGGGCCAGACCAGCCGCGCCGTCGCCCTGCTCGGCGCGCGCCTCTTCCTGGTCGGCGTGCGCCCCGAGCTCGCCAGGAGCCTCGTGGACGTGGAGCTAGGCAGTCTGGCCACGTACTCGTCGCTGGCGGGAGCCCTTCACGAGCTGACGACAGGAGGCCTCCGCCCTGGCGGCGCGAGGCGCGGCGCGGCGCGCATCGCCTGATCGCCGGTATGCTTGAACTCCGGTGCAGGTCAGCGTTGACAATGGAAAGCCGTGAACGACGATGCGCGCCTCGGAACAGTCCTTGATGAGATCGGCACAGGCGCTCGTCCAGCCGGCGGACGTACAGCGCGCTCTGTTCCCCGATTTCGTATGTGTGGGTGAGCTCGCGAATGACTTCGACGTCAAAGCCGCAAATCAGAACGATTCATGCATTTGCGCTCTTGGCGTCTTTGCGTTGAGCTCTCTCTTCGCTCGCGAGACTACGCACGCGCCCAGGCCGCGCAGGATCAGCGCTCATAGACACGAGTACACGGCCTCGATCAGCGCCGGCCACCGCGGGTCGCCGCCCGGCTCGTGGAGCTCACCGACCGCGGGTGGGCGGCGGTCGAGGCGGGGCGCGCCGCGCGCGCCGCGGTGAACAGGCGGCTTAGCGCGCTGCTCGGCGAGGAGCAGGCCGGCGCGCTGCTCGCGTCGCTCCAGCGCATCGCGGAGCGCACGGGAGGGCTCGAGCTCCTGTCCTCGCGCCGGCTCCGCCAGCCGTAGCCGGCCCGGGTCCGACCCGGCGGCTGCGCGGTCGGGTCGAGGACCGACGCGTCGACGTGCGGCGCGCGTCTCAGTCGCCTGGAGCGGCGGGCGCGAGGAGCGAGGTGTCGATGCGCAGCACGCGGGCCGTGAAGGGCCCCTCGCGTGACGCCTGCGTGCGCATGGCCACGGTGAGCTCCGTGCCGAACGCGGAGACATCGACGGGCGGGTGCTGCTCGTGCAGATCGTTGAAATAGCTCTCGCCTCCGATCGCGGGGAGCGGCAGCGTCACAGCGACCTCGGGCGCGCCTCCGGCGGCAGGCACGCGCACGAGGCGCAGCTCGCCGCGGCTCTCGTCCGCCACGAAGTGGCCGACGCACACCCGCTCCAGGTTCATCTCCTGCACCTCGTAGGCGATCGTCTGGTCGATGTGGCTGATCAGGAACGCGATCCACACGTCGCCATCGCTCGTGCGCGCGGCCGCGAACGCCGACCATTCGAGCCCGGAGCCTACCTCGTGGCATTCGGCCGGGCAGTCCAGAGACGGGGGCGGGGCGGGGGTGACGCCGCCCTCGCAGTCGTAGTCGTACGTGGGCGGCGCGGTGCCGGGGATCGCGACCTCGTCGAAGCCGTCGCCGTCGCTGGCGCTCGCCAGCCGCAGCCCGTCGGGGTGCCGCACGACCGCCGCGAAGCGCGGACTCGTCGCTTGTCCGGCGGGCTGCGGCGGCGGGACGGGCTCGTAATCGAGCGGAGAGCTCGCGTAGAACGGGGCGCCGAGGTTGCGTTCCGTGGTGCCGTCGAGCACCACGAGCTGCCAGTTCCCGGGGAGATCTTCGACTTCGACGAAGCCGAACGAAAGCGGCGCGCCGTCGGGCGCGAGGGCGAAGCGTGGCCAATCGCTCCCGCTCGGCCGGCTCGCCTGCGCGACGTCCCAGGCGCCGCTGGACGTGCGCGTCGCGTGCACCGGGCTGTCGGGCGCATTCGTGTTGATCCAGAGGTGAGGTCCTCCCAGGGAGTCCACCGCGACATCGAGGACAGGCATGTAGGGCTGGTCTCGACCGAACACCAGCTGCTTCTCGGGCGCGTCGCCGGCGAGCGGCAAGAACACGATACTACCGCCGCGATGGTCGTCACCGCTGCCTTCCGTCTCGTTCACCGCGGCATACGCGGTTCCGTCGGGCGAGAGCGCCACGCTGACGCTGTCGCTGTCGGTCAGCACGTCGAAGTCGCGTTGCGTGGCCCCATCGTCGTCGAGCTCGAACAGCCGTGTCGGGGCGTCGCTGCTCGTCACGAGGTACGTCGCGCCCGCCGCCGGCACGGCCCGCACCCCGCCGTCTGCAAAGTCGTGCCCGGTGCACGTCACCTCCACGTCGAGCGTGATCGCGCAAGGCGCGCCCGCGGGACAGGCGTCGCCGTGGTCGCCCCGTCGCGAATCGCACGTCTCCGGGGCGTCGCCAGCGCCGCCCTGACCGCCCGCGCCGCCTTGATCCCCGGCGCCGCCTTGATCCTCGGCGCCACCGGCCCCTCCGGTGTCAGCCGATACGGTGGTATCGGCCTGGCACCCGAGCGTCACCGACAGGCCGGCGAGCATGCCGGTCCCAAGCATTCGAAGGATGTGAATTTGCAATTTCTGACGCATCAGTGATCGCCTCCCTGCGATGCGCGGGCACTTAACATCAAACGTGCCAGTCGATCTTTTGCGCAAAAGCCGACGTCACGTGCGATGGCTTGTGTCGTTCTGTGTCAAGATGCGCATTCGGCCCGAGGCGCAGCCGTGGTTCCCTGTCGAGCTGCCGGAGCTCGATCGTGATCTGGAGGGCTCGATATCTGGAGGGCTCGATCTCCTGTCCTCGCGCCGGCTCCGCCAGCCGTGGCGCGCCCGAATCCGATCCGGCGGCTACGCTCGTGGAGTCGAGGACCGATGCGTCGATGTGCGGCGCGCGTCTCAGTCGCCTGGCGCGGCAGGCGCGAGGAGCGATGTGTCGACGCGCAGCACGCGGGCCGTGAAGGGCCCCACGCGTGACGCCTGCGTGCGCATGGCCACGGTGAGCTCCGTGCCGAACGCGGAGACATCGACGAGCGGGTGGCGCTGGTACACATCGCTGAAATGGCTCTCGCCTGCGATCGCGGGGAGCGGCAGCGTCACAGCGACCTCGGGCGCGCCTCCGGCGGCAGGCACGCGCACGAGGCGCAGCTCGCCGCGGCTCGCGTCCGCCGCGATGTTGCCGACGCACGTCGGCAGATCGGCGTTCTGCACCTCGTAGGCGATCGTCCAGTCGAGGTGGCTGATCAGGAATGCTATCCACACGTCGCCGTCGCTCGTGCGCGCGGCCGAGAAGGCCGACCATTCGAGCCCGGAGGTCACCTCGTGGCAGTCGGCCGGGCAGCCCGGCGACGGGGAGTCGCCGAAGCCGCGCTGGCAGCTGTACGCCGGCGTCGCTGTGCCGGGGATCGCGACCTCGCCCTCGCCCTCGCCGGCGCTCGCCAGCCGCAGCCCGTCGGGGTGCTGCACGACCGCCGCGAAGCGCGGAATCGTCGCTTGAGCGGCGGGCTTCGGTGGCAGGACGGGCTCGTAACGGATCGGCGAGCTCTCGGGGACCGGAGCGCCAAGGCTCTGCTCCGTGGCCCCGTCGAGCACCTGGAGCTGCCAGCCGTCGGAGCCCGCTTGGACCATGCCGAACGCCAGCGGCGCGTCGTCGGGCGCGAGGACGAAGCGGGGCCAACCGCTGTCGGCCAGCTGGCTCGCCGGCGCGGCGTCCCAGGCGCCGCCGGACGTGCGCGTCGCATGCTCGATGATCTCCGGCGCGTCCGTGAGGATCCAGATGTGCGGCTCGCCCTGGGAGTCCACCGCGACATCGATGACCGGCACGTATTTGTCGTCGCGATCGAACACCATCTGCTTGTCGGCCGCGCTTCCGGCGAGCGGCAGGAACACGACACCGCCGGGATAGCCGTCACCGGTGCCTTGCGTCTCATCCACCGCGGCGTATGCCCTTCCGTCCGGCGAGAGCGCCACGCTCACGGTATTGGACTGCACGTCGAAGTCGCGTTGGGTCGCCCCGCCGCCGTCGAGCTCGAACAGCCGCGTCGGGGCGTTGCTGCTCGTCACGAGGTACGTCGCGCCCGCCGCCGGAACGGCCCGCACCCCGCCCGCTGCGAAGTCGTGCCCGGTGCACGTCACCTCCACATCGAGCGTGATCGCGCAAGGCGCGTCCGCGGGACAGGCGTCGCCGTGGTCGCCCAGCTGCGACTCGCACGTCTCCGGGCTGCCGCCCGCGCCGCCCTGACCGCCCGCGCCGCCCTGACCGCCCGCGCCGCCTTCACCCCCGGCGCCGCCGGCCCCTCCTGTGCCAGCTGGCACGCTGGTCTCTCCCTGGCACCCGAGCGTCACCGACAGGCCGGCGAGCATGCCGATCCCGAGGATTCGAAGGATATGGTTAGGCAATTCCCTGCTCATGAGCGCTCGCCTCCTAGCGATGCGCTGCCACTCAGCACCAAATGTGCCAGTCGAGCTCCTTCGCAAAAGCCCCGGTTACGCTCGATGGCCTGTGCCGTTCTGTGTCGGAATGCTCGTGGTGTTCGCTGCTCGCGCTGCAGGCGCGGGCCCGACGACCACGCGCCTGCCGCGAGCTCGGAGCGCCTCAGAGGTTCATGCCGCCTGACGCCTCGATGCGCTGGCCGGTGATCCACTGGCCCTCGGGCGCGAGCAGCACGGCGACCGCGCCGCCGATGTCATCGGGGAGGCCGACCCGGCCGAGGGCGGTCTGGGCGGCGATCATCTTGTTCAGCTCGGCGTTGTCGCGCACGACGCCTCCCCCGAAGTCGGTCTCGATCGCGCCGGGCGCCAGCGTGTTCACCGCGATCTTCCGCGGCCCGAGCTCCTTCGCCAGGTAGCGGGTGAGCACCTCCACGCCGCCCTTCATCGCGGCGTAGGCGGCGTAGCCCGGGAAGCTGAACCGCGTGAGCCCCGACGAGACGTTGAGGATCCGCCCGCCGTCCGCGATGAGCGGAAGGAGCTTCTGCGTGAGGAAGAACGTCCCCTTGAGGTGGACGTTCATGAGCGCGTCGAACTGCTCTTCGGTCGTCTCGGCGAAGCTCGCGTGGCCGCCCATGCCGGCGTTGTTCACAAGGTAATCGAAGCGATCGCGCTTGAAGCGACCGGCGAGCTCCGCCTTCACCGCGGCGGCGAACGCGTCGAATCCGCGGGTGCTCCCCAGATCGAGCGCGATGGCCGCCGCCGTCCTCCCCTTGGCCTCGATCTGCTTCACCACATCGGCCGCCTCGGCCGCGGCGCCGCGGTAGGTGATGATGACGTCCACGCCGCGATCCGCGAGGTGGAGCGCCATGCTCTTTCCGAGCCCGCGGCTTCCGCCGGTGACGAGGGCGACGGGGCTACGCTTGGATGTGCTCATTGTCGGGTCCTTTCGATGGCGACGCGGCTGCTCGCCGCTGTCCGCGGCGGCTGCGCGCCGTTGTCTGCGACAGTGAATAGCGATCCGATCCCGGTTGCGGAAGGCCGGAGGCTCCGACACACTGTTTCGCCAATCGAAACAATGACCGTCGACGTCGGATCGCTGAAGATCTTCGTGAAGGTGGCGGAGCTCGGCAGCTTCACGCGCGCCGGCGAGCACCTCGGCATGCCCAAGGCGCGCGTGTCGCTGCGGCTGAAGGCCCTGGAGGCCGAGCTCGGCACCCGGCTCCTCCAGCGGTCGACGCGCGTCGTGCGCCTCACGCCGGACGGGGAGGAGCTCCTCCCGCGGGCGCGGCGCCTCGCGCTCGAGGCCGACGAGCTCGGCGCGATGTTCCAGGCCGCGCGGGGCCTGCGCGGGCGGGTGCGGATCGATCTGCCGGTGAACTTCGCGCGCGACGTCATCATCCCGCGCCTGCCCGAGCTGCTCGCGCGCCACCCCGAGCTCGAGGTGCTCCTCAGCACGACCGATCGGCGCGTCGAGCCGCTCCGCGAGGGCTTCGACTGCGTCCTGCGCGTCGGCGCCCCGGGGGGCGACGGGCTCGTCGGCCGCAGGCTCGGCGTCCTGCGGATGGTGAACCTCGCGAGCCCGTCCTATCTGCGGCAGTACGGCACGCCTCGTCGCGTCGAGGATCTCGATCGGCACCTCCTCGTGCATTACTCGTCGACGCTCGGCGCCGAAGCGCCGTCGTTCGAGTACCCCCACGACGGCGGTTACCGCGAGTGGCCGATGCGCAGCGTGGTGACGGTCAACAGCGCGGACGCCTATCTCGCGGCGTGTGTGGCGGGCCTCGGCATCATCCAGGCGCCGCGGGTAGGCAAGTTCGCCAGCATCACCGCGGGGGAGCTCGTCGAGGTGTTACCCTCCCTCGCCTGCGCGCCGATGCCGGTCTCGCTCCTCCACACGCACGGCAGGAGCGTGCCGCGCCGCGTGCGCGCGGTGATGAGCTGGCTCACCGAGGTGCTCTCTCCGCACCTCGAGGCGCTCGCCCGCTGATCCGCGCGCTCCCGGCCGGCGAGCCATCCCCCTCGACGGCGCGATGGCTCACGCCGCGCGCCCCGGCGCGATCCGCAGCAGATCGAACTCCGCCACGAAGCCCTCGCCGAGCGGGCTGCAAGCGTAGAGGCCGCACTCCACCTCGCGCGCCCCGTCGTCCTCGTGCAGGTGGGCCATGCGGATCTGCGTCCACGCCGCGCCGTCGTTCGAGCTGTCGACGAGGTAATCCCGCCCCTCCCGCCGGACGCGCAGCCAGATCTCGCGGCGATCCGAGGGAAATGGCTGGGTCGACCAGTCGCTGTAGCCCGCGTTCGTCACCACCGCGCCGAGCCGGCTCGGGCCGTCCGGCTCGAACTCGACCGACGTCTTCAGCCAGCACGACTCCGCGATCCGCACCATGAGCCCTGCCTGGTCGTACTGGTGCGCCGGCCGGAACCGCACATGGCAGGTCATCACGAAGTCGCCGCCGGCGCGGGTGAAGAGGAAAGGCCCGTTGTCGTTGCGAAAGCCGTAGTGCGTCCGCTGCCAGTAGTCCGTCTTCGCGGCGGGCTCGACGACGAGCACGCCCCGCTCCGGCGCCACCGCCCAGCGCGCCGGCGGGTTGCGCCACGTGAGCCGCGGATCGATTCCAGGGTTGGTAAAGCCCTCTTCCAGAAGCTGTCCTGTCATGACGCAGACCTCCGAGCGCCGCACGGCGCGCGGTCCGCCCGCGCGCGAGCGAGGGCCGGGAGGCTACCACGGAGCGCGCCGCGTTCGGGGTGCCCCGCTGCGACCGGCCGCGCCCCTCACGCCGAGGGCTCGTGCGGGCCGAGCACCACGTCGTGGAGCTGGTCGAGATCGAAGGGTTTGGGGAGGAACCGCGCGAGCCCGAGCTCCGCGGCCAGCGCCGAGACGTCCACCGCCGCGCTCACGAGCACCACGCGCACCGCCGGATCGACCCGCGCGAGGATCGCCTTCGCGCAGACGCTGGGAGAGAGCCCTGGCATGAAGTAGTCGCACAGCACCGCCCGCAGCCCGTCGCGCTCGCGCTCGAGGAGCGGGAGCGCCTCGGCGCAGTCGGCGACCTGGAGGCAATGGAGCCCCCACCCGTTCAGGCTGAGGGCGACGAGCTCCCGGAAATCGGGGTCATCGTCGATGACCAGCACGCGGTTTCGCAGCATGTTCCCTCTGCTCGCTAGCGCCTCAGTTCCAGCGAAAAGACCATGAGGTCACCGGCCCTCCGCTCGATCCAGAACCTCGCGCCGTGGAGCCGGGCGATCCCCTGGACGAGGTGGAGGCCGATGCCCGTGCTGCGCGGCTCGTCACGCCGCCCCTCGAACGCGACGACGGCGAAGGGCTCCAGCAGCTTTTCGAGGTCCTCCGGGAGATCCTTCCCGCCCCGGACCTCGATCGTGATGAGCACGCGCGTGGCGGAGCCGGCGTCGATCGCGATGAGCACCGGATCGCGCTCCAGCGCGATGGACACGGCCTGGACGAGCAGGCTCCAGAGCGCCTGCTCGATGAGCTCCGGATCGCCGGGGAGGTGCGCGTCTCCCCGGGGCACCAGGCGAATGCTGTGATCTCTGGCCACGAGCTCGAGCTCTCCGATCACGCGGCGGGCGAGCTCCTCGACGTCGATCGCCTCGGGCTTGAAGGGGAGCTCGCCGCCGGAGATGCGCGCCGACCACAGGAGATCCTGGACCAGGCGGCCGAGGCGCGTCGCCTGGCGATCGATGATGGTGAGGGCGCGCTCGCGGATGGCCGTGTCGTTCCGGTGGGTCAGCGCGACCTGCGCGAACCCCTTCATGGTGGTGAGCGGCGTCTTCAGCTCGTGCGCGGCGACGGCGAGGAACCGGTCGCGATCCTTGTCGCGCTCGGCGATGGCCTTGAAGCTCGTGTTCAGCGTGTGGGCGAGCACGGCGAGCTCGTCGTCCCCCCGGTCCCCGAGCGGCTCGTAGACGCCGCGCTCGCGAAAGCGCTGGACGGCGGTCACCATCCGGTGGATGCGGGGCGCGATCGCGCGGCGCACCGCGAGGCCGAAGAGCGACGCCGCCGTGACGCCGCCGAGGCCGACGGCCATGAAGACGAGGAGGATGCGCCGCCGGATGTGGTCGAACGCGTCGAAAGCGATCTCCATGTAGCGCAGGTTGATCCTGTGCAGCCTGACGAGGGCGTCGCTGAGGTGGTCCACGTCGGCGCGCCGCACGTGCGGCGCGGCGGGCGTCGGGCCCGTGAGCCCGGTCGTGCGCTCGAGGTGCATCACGACAGCGGCGATGGTGTCCGCCGCCTCGCGCTCTTCCTCCAGGAGCACGAGCTCACCGGCCCGAGCGAGCGCAGCGCGGAGGTGAATGGCCTCCGGTAGGGCCGAGGTCGCTGTCAACCAATCGCGCTGGTACCGATCGATGAAGGAGCGGAGCCGCATCATGGGCTCCCGGACCTCCACCGAGACGTCCGACGGCGGGCGAGCGAGCAGGGCATAGAGAGCGTTCGATGACTCGATGCCGCTGCTGATGACGATGAGCGGTTGGAAGACGTAGTGACGCAGGTAGGTTGTCTCGGTAGCCAGCCGTTTGAGCGCGACGATGGACATCGTGATGCCCAGGGCGGCCAGGATCAGCTGGCTCAACACGAGCAAGGAAAGACGCCTTCCTATGGACATCCTCCCCGGAGGCCCGTTGCCCCCGCCGCTCGGAGGCGAGCCCGCGTGCTGAGCGCGTTGAGACCACCGAGGCATTGGCCACCTCCTCGGTGTCACCGTGGAAGCAAGGGGGGCACCACGACAAGGCCGGAGCGACCCTGGCGATCGCCCCCTCCCGCTCGTTCGCTATTGCGGCCGCCCCTGCGCGATCCAGCTCTCGACGAGCTGGATCTCCTCCGGCCCGACCGCGGGCAGCCCGAGCGGCATCCCGCGCACCGCCGGAGCCGCGTGGCCCGCCTCCTCCGCCTGCCGCGCCAGCAGCGCGGCGACGAGGCGAGGTGCGCCGTCCGGCCCGCGCGAGAACACGCTCCGCCGCTCGCCCTGATCGTCGACGTAGCCCGCGGCGATCCCCTCGTACGTGGCGAGGTTCAGCCCGCGCGGCTTGAACCCGAAGCCACCCGTGTTCCCGGGCCCGCCGTCGCCGAGCGCGTAATCCGGCTCGGAGTGGCAGTGCCTGCACGTGACGCGGAACACCCGGCGATCCACCTCGGCGTACGTCACCCGCCGCGACAGCAGCGGCAGCCGCTCGGGCGCGCTCGCCGGCGCCCGCGGCGAGAGCTCCGCGGTCGTGACGAAGGCCGCGATGTCCCGCGCCTCGGCGGGCGACATCGGCACCTGGGGCATCGGCGTTCCCGGCTTGATCGCCGCGGGGTCGAGCACCCACGCGGCGAGATCGGCGGGCTCCATCCGGTCGCGCGCGTGCCTCAGATCCGGCGCCAGGGCGATCGCGGCGCGCGTCTCCTTCTCCATCCCCTTCACGGGCGCGACCGCCGTCACCCCGGCCGCCCCGGAGAAGGCGTGGCACGTCCCGCACCCCTTGGCCTCGTAGAGCTCGCGCCCCCGGGCGGCGCTCGCGCCTTCCAGCGGCGCACTCGGACGTTCGCGCCCCTCGCGGCGATCGCGCGTGAGGTAGGCCGCGATATCGCTCGCCTGCTCGGGCCCGATCGGGAGCCGCGGCATCGTCGCGTGCAGGCGCGGGCGCACGTCGTGCGGCGACAGCAAGAAGGCGCGGATCCAGTCGCGGCGCAGCCTGTCGCCGGCGGCGGCGAGCGACGGCACGTCGCGCAGCTGCACGAGGTTCTCGTTCCACCGCTTCATGGCCGCGGCCGGCGCCTGGAACCGCCCCGCCGCGATGTCCTGGTGGCACTGGACGCAGTGGGCGTCGCGCGCCGCGGGCGCCTGCCCGGTCCCGTCGTGGCAGCGGTTGCACTGGAGCTCCGCGACGAGCCGCTCCCCGCGCGCCGGATCGCCGGCCGGCGCCGCGGCCATGGCGGCCGGAGCGGCCGCCCCGGCGCCCTGGTCGCTCGCGCGCGGCGCCGCGGCCAGCGCGGGGCCCCGCGCGTCCTCGGAGGTACACCCCGCGGCGCCCGAGGCGAGCGTCGCGAGCAGGGCGAGCAGCGGACGGGCGCGCATCGGCGTCAGCTCTGTCGGCCGACCGCGCCAACCGCGCCGACCGCGCCGCTCGTCCGGCAGAGCGCCTTGTTCTGCGCCATCGTCTCGCACCGGGTGGCCGCGGCGTCGTGCCCCGCGTTGTCCCCCGAGAGCGCGCGCAGCCGCGCCAGCGTCGCGTACGCCTCGGGGCTCGTCAGGAGGTCCTTCTCCGCCAGATCGCCGAGCAGCTTGAGCGCCTCGCCGCGGTGCTCGGGCGCCCTGGCGAGCGCCTCGCCCAGGTCGGTCTGGAGCGCCGGATCGTTCTTCCGCTGCTCGTTCAGCCGGCGCAGCGCGCGGATCGACCAGTCGATGTTCCCCTTGCGCTCCTCGGCCGACGCCCCGCCCCACGTCTCGAGCAGCTCGCGCGGCAGCTGCGGCCCGACCTGGAGCGCCCCGTCCGCGCGCGCAGTGGCCACCGCGAGGACGCGGAAGGCCCGGTTGATCAGCGGGTCCTTGTCATAGGAGATCCGCCGGATCTCCGGGAACATCCGGATCACGCTCCCCGCCGCCGCGGTGAACCGGCCGTCGTGAAGCGTTTGCTCGGCCTGGGCGATCCCCATCACGCGGTGGTCGATCGCGGGCATGATCTCGACTCCACCGCAGGCCGACGCGTCCGCCGAAGGGACGAGGGCAGACGCGATGAGTGCACAAAAAAGCGTGAATCGAACGGCGGGACCATTCATGGAAGGACCTCCTCGGGAAGGCTGCGCCGGCGCGCCCCGTCGCTCATCGGGCGCTGCCTATCGACTGTGACAACGCTCGAGGAAAAAATGTTGCTCCCCCGATCGCGATCTCGAGGGGAGGCGCGCCGTGCTCCCGCGCAGCTCGCCGTGCTCCCGCGCAGCACGCGCAGCAGATGAGAGCGCCCGTGTGAGCGCCGTGTGGGTAAATATGCGCCAGTGCGATACGGTGGTTGCCTTGGTGCGCGGCCCGGTGTCCAATGCGGGCCTTCCAAGGAGATCCGGCATGTTGAAGAAGCGGCGCGTCGCGATCGCGGTCCTGCTGGCCCTCGCCAGCGCGCTCGCGGGGTGTAACAGCAGCAGCAAGAAGGCCGACTGCGCGAGCCCCGAGGTGTTCTGCGTGGGCCTCGTCACCGACATGGGCAAGATCGACGACAAGTCGTTCAACCAGTCGGCCTGGGAGGCGCTCCAGCGGGCGCAGAAGGAGCTCGGCGCCACGACGCAGTACATCGAGACGACGGATCCGAAGGACTACCCCAAGAACATCGCGACGTTCGCCGAGGAGCGGTACGACGTGGTCGTCACGTCGGGCTTCGGGCTCACGGAGGCGACGCGCGCCGCGGCGGATCAGTTCAGCGGCGTCAAGTTCATCGGCATCGACCAGTTCCAGAGCGCGACCAAGCCGAACGTCGTGGGCCTGGTCTTCCCCGAGGACCACGGCGGCTTCCTCGTCGGCGCGCTGGCCGCGCTGATGACCAAGACGGGGAAGATCGGCGCCGTGCTCGCCACCGACGCCGTCCCGCCCGTGTGGCGCTTCGGGGAGGGCTTCCGCGCCGGGGCGCGCCACGTCAAGCCCGACATCGAGCTCAGCGTCGTCTACCACAACGACGTCGGCTTCGATAAGACGTTTACCGATCCCGAGTGGGGGAAGACGACCGCCGTCTCGATGATCGACAAGGGGGTCGATATCGTCTTCGGCGGCGGCGGCAAGACGGGCAACGGCGCGCTGCTCGGCGCGGCCACGAAGGGCGTTTACGCCATCGGCGTCGACACCGACCAGTACTTCACGGTGCCCGAGGCCCAGAAGGTCCTGCTCTCCAGCGCCGTCAAGCTCATCTCCGACGGCACCTTCGACCTCATCAAGTCGGCCAAGGAGGGGAAGCTGCCGTCGGGCAACTTCCAGGGCAAGTCGGGGTATGCGCCGTATCACGATCTCGACGCCAAGGTCCCCGCCGAGGTGAAGGCGAAGATGGAGGAGCTCCGCAAAGGGCTGCTCGACGGGACGCTCAAGACGGCGGTGCCGCCGGCCAAGGGGCCGTGATCGCCCTGGGCTCTTGAGGATGCGAGAGAAGCTGATCCGGCGCCTCCGGCCGCTGCTCCTGCCGGCCCTCTCGGTGTTCACCGCGATGGTCCTGGGCGGTATCCTCATCGCCTTGGCCGGGGGCAACCCGCTCGAGGCCTACGCCGGCATGCTCGAGGGCGCGCTCGGGTCGCCGCGGGCGGTGAGCGAGACGCTCGTCTGGGCGACGCCGTACATCCTGGCCGGCCTGTCGGTCTCGCTGGCGCTCAAGGGCGGCCTCTTCAACATCGGCGCGGAGGGGCAGCTCGCGCTCGGGGCGCTCTCCGCGGCCTGGGCGGGCCACTGGCTGCCGCAGCTCGTGGGCGGCGGCCTGCCCGCGGCGCTGCACGTCCCCCTGACGCTGCTCCTCGGCGCGCTCGCGGGCGGGCTGTGGGGCGCGGTGCCGGGCTGGATCAAGGCGCGCGCCGGGGGACACGAGGTGATCAGCACGATCATGCTCAACTACGTCGCCCTCAACGCCGTCAGCTTCCTCCTGAACGGCCCGATGAAGGATCCGGGCGCGTCCAACGTGCTCTCCCGCACGCCGCTCATCGACGAGAGCGCGCGCATCCCGGCGCTCGTGGACGGCTTCCGGCTGCACTGGGGCTTCCCGCTCGCCCTGCTCGCGGCGGCGCTCGTCGGGTGGGCGCTCCGGCGGACGACGTTCGGCTTCGAGATCCGCACGGCCGGGCAGAGCCCCGACGCCGCGCGCTACGCCGGCGTGCGGGTGAGCGGCACCGTGATCGCGACCATGGCGCTCTCGGGCGCCCTCGCCGGGCTGGCAGGCTCCATCGAGGTGAGCGCGCTGCACCACCGGCACGAGCTCGGGTTCTCGCAGGGCTACGGCTTCGACGCGATCGCCATCGCGCTGCTCGGCAAGGCGCACCCCGGCGGGACGGTGCTCGCGGCCCTCTTGTTCAGCGTGATGCGCAGCGGCGCGACCCGGATGCAGTACCTGACGCAGGTGCCGATCGACGTGATCTCCATCATCCAGGCGCTGATCCTGCTCTTCGTCGCGGCGGACGCCCTGGTCAGGCGCATCTACCGCGTCCGGGGCGAGCACGAGCGGCTCGTGCTCACGCGCGGGTGGGGCGGCTAGCGCGCCGGATCGAGCGAGGAGCCGAGGACCGGAGCGGGGAACGGGAGCAGGGAAGGACGAAGATGGGCTATCGACGCTACGCATTCATCGCGGTGGTCGTGGGCGTGCTGGTCCTCGTCGTGACGCTGGTCGGCGCGTCGCAGGTGCCGCCGCTGACGATCGTGGCCAGCATGGCGGCCACGACGCTGGCCGTCGCCACCCCGCTCACCCTGGGCGCCCTCTCGGGCGTCTTCTGCGAGCGCTCCGGGGTCGTCAACCTCGGCATCGAGGGCATGATGCTCGCGGCGGCGTTCTCGGGCTGGTTCGGGTCGATCTACGCGAGCTCGATCCTGGGCTTCCCGCCGCTGCCGAGCCTGCTGCTCGGCGTCGTGATCGCGGTCGCCACCGGCGCCGCGCTGGGGCTCTTGCTGGCCGCGCTTGCGGTGACCTTCTCGGTGGACCAGATCCTCGCGGGGACGGTGATCAACTTGCTCGCCGTGGGGCTCACCGGCTTCTTCAACCGCCAGCTCTTCTTCGGGTCGGGCAGCGTGTTCGGCGGGCAGGTGCCTCACGCGCCGGGCGTCCTTCCGCGCATCAGCGTCCCGCTGCTCGCGGACATCCCGGTCGTGGGCCCCGTGTTCGAGCAGCAGCCGATCGCCGTCGCCGCCATCGCGCTGGTCGCGCTGACGCACCTCGTGCTCTTCCGCACGCGGTGGGGCCTGCGCGCGCGCGCCGTGGGCGAGCACCCCCGCGCGGCCGCGACGGTCGGGATCGACGTGGCCCGCGTGCGCTACGTGAACGTCGTGATCGGCGGTGCGATCGCCGGGCTCGGCGGGGCGTATTTCACGCTGGAGTCGGTGCCGTCCTTCGAGCCGCTGATGACGAACGGGCGCGGCTTCATCTCGCTCGCGGCGATGATCTTCGGCGACTGGACGCCGTTCGGCTCGTGGGCCGCGGCGCTCGTCTTCGGCGCGGCGCAGGCGTTCCAGATCAACCTGCAGCTCTTCCGCGACCAGATCCCGCCGTCGTGGTCGTTCCTGCAGCAATCGTCGGTCGTCGGGCTGGTGCCCTATCTCCTGACGCTGCTGCTTTTGACCGGCGTCATCGGCAAGACCACGCCGCCGGCCGCCGACGGCCTGCCGTACGAGCGGGAGGGGCGGCGGTGACGGCCGTCCTCGAGGCCCGGGGGATCACCCGGCGGTTCTCCGGCGTCCTGGCGAACGACAAGGTCGATCTCGACCTCCGAAAGGGCGAGATCCACGCCCTGCTCGGGGAGAACGGCGCCGGCAAGTCGACCCTGATGAACATCCTCTACGGGCTCTTGCGCCCGGACGAGGGGTCGCTCCTCCGGAGCGGGCGCCCGGTCGCGCTGCGCTCGCCGATCGACGCGATCGCGCTCGGGATCGGCATGGTGCACCAGCACTTCATGCTGATCCCGGTGTTCACGGTCGCCGAGAACGTCGTGCTCGGCGCGGAGCCCGTGCGCGGCGCCCTGCTCGACCGCCGGCGCGCGAGCGCCGAGGTCCGCGAGCTCTCGGCGCGTCACGGGCTGGACGTCGATCCCGACGCCCGGGTGGAGGATCTCCCGGTCGGCGTGCAGCAGCGGGTGGAGATCCTCAAGGCTCTTTACCGGAAGGCGGAGATCCTGATCCTCGACGAGCCCACGGCCGTGCTCACCCCCCAGGAGGCGGACGAGCTGTTCCGCGTGCTGCGGGGGCTGACGGCGCGGGGGGTCTCGGTCCTGTTCATCACGCACAAGCTCAGGGAGGTGCTCGCTGTCGCGGACCGGGTGACGGTCATGCGCGCCGGGCGTGTGGTGGGCGCCGCGATCCCGGCGGAGACGGACGAGCGCGGCCTGGCGGCGATGATGGTGGGCCGCGAGGTGGCGCTCCAGGTGAGCAAGGCCCCGGCGAGCCCCAAGGACGTCGTGCTCGATGTGCAGCGCCTCGGCGTCGCGGGCCGCCGCGGATCGGGCGCCGACGTGGTGCGCGAGGTGAGCTTCTCGGTGCGCGCGGGCGAGATCCTGGGGATCGCCGGCGTGCAGGGCAACGGCCAGACCGAGCTCTGCGAGGCCATCACCGGCCTCTCGCCGCCCCGCGCCGGGCGCGTGCTCCTCCGGGGCCGCGACGTCACCGGCGCGCTGCCCCGCGCCCTGATCGAGCGCGGCGTCTCGCACGTGCCCGAGGACCGCCAGCGCCACGGGCTCGTGCTCTCGTACGCGATCGCGGACAACCTCGTGCTGTGCACCTACTACAAGGCTCCATTCGCCGTGCGGGGCGTGCTCCGCGACGACGCCCGCGAGGAGAACGCGAAACGGTTGATAAAGACCTTTGACATCCGCGCGCCCGGCCCGGGGACGCCCGTCTCCGCGCTGTCGGGCGGCAACCAGCAGAAGGTGATCCTCGCCCGGGAGATGAGCCGCCCGGTGGAGCTGCTCGTGGCCAGCCAGCCGACCCGGGGCGTGGACGTCGGGTCGATCGAGCACATCCACCGCGAGATCGTGGCGGCGCGCGACGCGGGGGCGGCGGTGCTGCTCGTGTCGGCGGAGCTCGACGAGATCCTGGCGCTGTCGGACAGGATCGCGGTCATGTACCGGGGCGAGATCGTGGCGACGCGGGACGCGGGCACGGTATCGCGGACGGAGCTCGGGATGCTGATGGCCGGGGTGCTCCCCGGCGAGGAAGCCCCGCCGCCCGCCGCGGAGGAGGTCGACGCATGAAGGGGAGGGCGCTGCGCGCGCTGGCCGTGGCGGCGCCGCTCGCGGCGGCGGCCGCGGCCTCGTTCGCGCCGCCGTCCGCCGCCGCACCGACGCTGGAGCAGTACCGGTATTTCCGGGCGCTCTCCCTCGACCTGAAGGGGCGGCTCCCGACGCGCGACGAGCTCGCCGAGATCGAGTCGCCGGGCTTCGATCTGGACGCCTGGATAGAGCGCCACCTCGACGGCCCGGGGTATGCCGAGCGGCTCACGCGCATCTACATGGATGTCCTGCGGCTAGAGCTCGGCCCGGCGGGGCTGTTCACGCCGCCCGCGACGACGCTCCGCCGGGTGGAGGTGCTCGGCCCGGAGGGCAAGCCGCTCTATGTCTATTACCGCGTCAACCAGCGGCGCCTGAACCCGGTGATCGACGGCGAGTTCTGCTTCTCCGACGCCGAGAGCGGGCTCGGGGTGGCGGCCTACGCGCCCATCAAGGGGACGCCCGCCCGCATCTCCCAGAAGCTGCTCGACGAGCGGACGACGCTCGTGCGCCCCTACTGGCTCTATCGCGATTACCTCTCCGTCGTCCCGACGCAGCGTTATGGCGACGGGTGGAAGGACCCGGACAGCGCCTATGTCCCGCTGCCGCAGCTCCTTGTCGAGCCGGACGGCAAGACGCCGACCGTCGAGGTCCGGGTCTGCAAGGAAGAGGCGCAGACCGCCGAGGTCGGCCACATCTATGCGAGCGACATCCCCCCGCCGCCGAAGGGGGCTCCGCCGCCGCCGGGCCGCGCGCGCCCGCCGGTGCGCGAGGATCGTTATGCGAAGGCGCACCGGGGCGAGCCGATCTCGTGCCGGAGCGCGCTCGCGCCCGTGATGAGCGTCGATTGCGGCTGCGGCATCGGCCTCGAGCATTGCTTGCCCGCCGACAGCTCAGGCAGGGATCCGCGCAGCTTCGTGCTGCCGGCGAATACCCCGCTCGGCATCCAGGATCCCATCGGCTCCGCGCCGCACACGATCAGCGGCTGGAACAAGTTCTGGTGGTCGCAGGAGGCGATTCATACGATGAATCACGTCTTCGCGGCGGATCGCGATTTCCGGGAGATCCTCACCGGTCGTTATACGTTCATCAACGGGCCGCTCGCGCAGTTTTACCGGTCGAGCGCGCCTGCGGCGTGCTGCTCGCTGCATCCGTCGTATGGGATGCGCGAGGACGAGGCGCCCCTGTTCTTGCCGGGCGCGGTGCCGCCGGTCGTCGCGCCGCACGACGTCTCGACCTGGACGTTCATCCCCGATCGCGGGCCGCGCGCGGCGGGGATCCTCACGACGCCGGTGTTCCTCACGAAGTATTCCTCGCGCCGCGCGCGGGCGGCGGCGCTCTACAGCGCGTTCCTGTGCAAGAGCTTCACGGCCGAGCACGCGGAGCTCCCGCCGTCGGAGGAGCCCGACCTGATGGTCCGGCCGGGCTGCGCGAGCTGTCATGCGACGCTGGAGCCGCTCGCGGCGTATTTCACGCGGGTCGAGGAGACGACGTGGACCTATCTGCCGGCCGAGAGGTTCCCGATCGAGAACCCGGTGTGCAAGCTGAACGCGGAGGGGAAGACGGGGCAATCGTGCCAGCGCTTCTACGACCCTGTGTTCTCGAGCCGGGAGCGCGGCGTGCTGCGGGGCGCCTATGCCTCGGCGGATCACGCCGAGCGCGGCCCGGCCGGCGCCGCGGCCGATCTCACGCGGTTGCCCGAGTTCGCGTCGTGCGCGGTCGAGCGCGTCACCGAGTCGTTCCTGGGGCGGCCGCTGCGCGAGGAGGACGAGGCGCTGCTCGGCGCGCTGCGCGAGCGGTTCGTGTCGCGCGGCTACCGGATGCGGCCGCTGGTCGAGGCGATCGTCCGCTCGCCGGCGTATGCGCGCGCGAGCAACGTGCGGCCTGCGCTGGAGCGGGGCGGGGCGGCGAAGGGCGGGGCGGAGCGGGGCGGCGCGACGCGCGGCGAGGGAGCGCGGTGATGCAGGGCCGGGGGAGGGCGCCCGGGCGGACGGGGGCCTTCGCCCTCGCTGGCGTGGCCGCGGTGGCCGCGCTGGCCGGCGCGTGCGGCCCGCCGGAGGCGATCGCGCCGCGGCCTGCAGCGCCGCTCCGGGAGACGGGGCGCGTCGCGCAGAGCCGGGCTCCGAGGGAGGATCTGCGGCTTATCCCTGCCGAGGCGTACCTGAGGACGTATCTCCGGCTCTTCGGCGGCCTCGCGCCCGCCGAGGTCGAGCGCCGCGCGCGGGGGGACGACAAGGCGGCGCTGTTCGACACCTGGGGAGACTACCTCGCGGCGCTCGGGCTCCCGGATTACGGCCTGGATCTCCCGCGCGCCACGCAGACCAACGCGCTCATGCTGGCGGCGTTCGAGCGGCTCGGGATCGCGCTCTGCGACCGCGCCCTGGAGCACGATCTCAAGGCGAAGGAGCGCGTCCCCATCGAGCGGCGGCTGATCTTCGCGTTCGATCTGCCCGCGCAGGACCCGGACGAGGCGACGTTCGCCCCGCGCTTCGACGTGCTGCACCGGACGTTCCTGAGCTACCCGTCGCGGCTCGGGCCGCCGGACCGGCAGGGGAAGTTCTTCGCGCTGTACGAGGGGACGGTCGCGCGGCACCGCGCGAAGGGCGCGGCGAAGTCGCGGTTCTCGCCGGAGGAGGCAGGGTGGGCGGCCGTCTGTTACGGACTCGTGCGGCACCCGGAGTTTCACCTGTATTAGGGGTACTCTCAGCGGGCCCACGGCGCGGCCGGCGCCGCGCGTGGCTCCGGCCGCGCCGGCCGTGACCTACTCGTCGCACTCCTTGACGTGAAACAGAGCGGATACCAGCAGCGCGGGATGGCCGTCGAGGGCCCGCTGCAGCTCGCAATCGCCCGTCGAGAACTCCACCTCGCGCGGGTCGCTGCCGATCGTCGCTACGACGTGGCAAAAGCCATCGTAGAAATCCTCTCCTGTGTGCATCGTGACATTCGGTAGAGGCTCGCCGTCGTCATCCTCGCGCTTGACGAGCAATACAATTGAGCTGATCGGCGGGTCGTCGTCGCGCGCGCGGTCCAGGGACATCTCCGGCAAGGAGTCTTTCAGGTAGCACCCCGTCGACCACCTCTCCCCTGTTTTCACGAACCTCCGTCCATCATCGCCGGTATCGTAGCTCAGGGTTTCACCGTCGAGGGCGACGACCGCCTTCCCGGCGATGTCCGGATGGTTGGCGCACGCCATCGCTGGCAGCGACAGCACGGCCAGGAGCGTGAGCCGCGCGCTCGACATGGACATCGTCATCCGCCTCACGGGGTGTCCCACCAGATCTCGGAATAGGAACATACGATGTGCGGCTCGCGTCGCTCCAGGGTGCCAAGCACGGCAGCGACGCTCGGGGAGCAGGCGCCTGGCTCTTCCTCCATGAGCGTGGCGCGCATCGCGCTGAGCGGGAGGGGCGAGGTGATGTCCGCGCAGGCCGTCTCCCCGAGGCCGACAGGGAGCCCCGCGTCCAGGCGGTCGCTGCATGCGCTGTCCCCATACAAGCCGACGTCGGCGACGCACCTGCCCCCCGCTGGGGGACCACACTCGCACGGAGCGCAGGCGCGGTTGTCGATCAGCTGTTCGAAGAACTCGTGTCGTGTCAGGCCACGCCTGCAGGTCCCCTCGCTGCTGGCCTGCATGCAGGGGATGAACCCCGGCGGTTCCTGCGTCGTGTTGCCGGCGCACACCCGGACGAACCTTGCAGGAACGGGCGGCGGCTCGAATGTCGCCGAGGGGGTGCACGGCGAGAGTGTCGGCGGCTCGTGGACGACGGACGCGAAATCGTCCGGCTGGACGGGCGACGGGAGCGCAGCGCACGTCCCATCCCATCCCGCTCCGGCGTCGAGCGCGATCGAGGTGCTTCCGCCTGGGCAGGTCATCGCGTTCGCCATGACCGTGGAGGGCAGCTCGCACGCCGCCGGACCGCATTCGCACGCATCGCACGTGTCCGGCAGCCCCTTAGGCGCGTCAACCATCCAGCCTTCCCACTTCGGTGGCTGGCCGTCGATACAGGGAGGTGCATCGTCCTCCGCACCTACCCACATCCACAGCACTGGAGCCGAATCGGCCGGTGGCGGAAGCAGCGGCACAAACCACTCGTCTTCGCACGCGAGCAGCGTTATCGCGGAGACGAACAGCAACATCGGACGCCGCATCAGAAAGGCCTCCGTGCCAGCGTCGGCATGCTCACGCGCTGATGGTCCAAAGCGACATCGCCGACGCTCACCATCGAACGCGAACCTCCGCGCCGTGCGCCGTCACTCGAATCTGCGCGTCGTTCGGCAACCAGACGTACACGAGGGTGGCCGCGCCTGCTGCCGCCCCAGCGATCAACGCGCTGGTACCCAGGAGACGCATCAGCTTCTCGTTTGCGGCAGCATCGACCATCTCGTTGTAGTCGGGTTGAAATGCGGGGTCGACCGCGCCCATCACCCGGGCGTGATGTCGAGCCGCCGTCGCCTCCTGCCCGTACCCCTGCGCGCTCTGCAGGGACACGGTGCCTGCCACCAAGAACCCGACCGAGGCCACCGCGCCCGTCGTGACGATCCGGAGGTCCGGCCCGGGCCGGCCTGCGCCCTGCGGCGACCCTTTTGGCGCCGCAGGCCCGGGCGCTCCAAGCCCGGAAGCCCCTTTCGGCGGCTGAGCGTGGTCCTTCGGCGGCTGCGCGCGGTCCTCCGGCGCTTGTGCCGGCTTGTCGAACGTGAGCGGCACCGCCTTCGACTCGCCCGCCTCCACCTTCACACCCGCACGCGCGACCTGCCCCTCCTGCCCGACGGCCATCACCTCGTGCTGGCCAGGCCTCACGTAGACGCGGCTGCCGTCCTTCACCCCCCGGCCGTTCACGAACATGCCCACGACGCCGGGCGGCGGCATGAGGACCACCTCACCCACGCGCCGCCGGGCCCGGGCGAGGTCGGCGTGCCGGTGGTCATACAGGCGCCGCTCCACCTCCGTGCGCGGGGCCGGCATGTGCTCGACGCACTGCGAGAGCTCCACAACAGCCTCCTCCCAGCGGCCCATCCGCAGGTCGAGCTGCCCCATGTTGCACATCGCGACGTTCGACCGCTCGATATCGTACACCTCGCCCCACAGCTCCCGGGCTCGCGCGACGTCGAGCCGGTCCAGCGCCGCCCCGGCCTCGCGAATGAGCTCCTTGACGGCTCGCGAGCGCTTCGGAGGCGCCTCCGCGCGCGCGGGAGCAGCCGCGAGCAGCACGAGGAGCAACACTGCCCACGACGGAAGCCAGGATGCTGATCGAGGACCTCGCACGCTCCACCTCGGGCGCGCCAACGCACGTGACCGCGCGCCAGCGTCACGCTCGCTCTCTACCATCCTCCGTGTGTGCCTGGCCAGTGTTCACGGCGCGCGAGCGATGCCGAGAGGCATCTGGCGTTGCATTGCATCTCGGCGACGAAATTTCTCATCCCACCCGCATCGATGGCCGTCTCGTCCTTTCGAGATCGCACCCATGCGGAGGATGGCCCTTGGACGGGCGGTGCGAAGGAGGTCGCAGCGCTCTACCGCCGGGTTGACGGACACCTCCACCGGCGGGCGCTCCGCTATCCGCGGATGTGAAAGTTGCGCAGCAGCGCCGAGGAGCGTGCCCAGCAACTCCGGGGAGCGTGGCCAGCGGGGAGCGCGGCCAGCAGCTCCGGGGCCCGCACCGTCCCGGGCTCGGGTTTGCACCCTCAGCAGGCACGCGGGAGGCTGTCCCGTCCGCACGCTCGGGGCGCCGCTGGAGGTTGACGCCGAGGATGGCGCCGGATGGAGCGTCGACGTATGCTCCACGAAGGGCCATGCACGCACACAAGCTCATTGTCCGCGTTCCCAAGTCGCGACACGTCGAGATCGACCTTCCAGAGGATGTGCCGGAGGGAGAAGCCGAGATCATCGTGCTGATTCACGAAAAGCGAGACGCGCACTCCATGGAGGGTGGACGCCATGAAAGGCTCTTGGCCGCTTGCCGTGCCGTCGACGCGTGGCGCGAAGAGAACCCGGAGCGACTCTTGTCGAAGGAGCAGGTTGATGCCGCGCTGAGCGCGGAGCGCGACAGCTGGGGAGAACCGTGAGTCGAATCTATCTGGACTCTTGCGTTCTCATCTATCGGGTCGAGGGGGCGGAGCCCTACAGGGGTGCATCGGATCGCGCGCTGCTCTCGCTCGGATCGAGCGATGCCTACATATCGCCTCTCGTTCGACTGGAATGCCTCGTGAAACCCGTTCGGTTGAATGATAGCGGCCTGCGAGCGATGTACGAGGGCATGCTCTCCGCCTTCGAACTCTTGCCGCTCTCCCCGGAAGTCTTCGACCTCGCGACCACGCTTCGAGCGCTACACGGGCTGAAGACCCCCGATGCTCTTCATGCAGCGTGCGCCGTCCACCACGGCTGCGATCAGATCTGGACGAACGACGATCGTTTCCGGCAGCTGAGCAGCAGGATCGCTGTCAGGATCATCGGCTGACCCTCGCCGCGCGCACCTCGTCGTCCGGCTCCTGCGTGGCGAGAGTCGGTGACCGCGCGGCCGCCCCGGCGCGTGCGGCAGGTCGCGGCTCAGACAGGCCTGCGCGGTACGGCCATCTGCAGCAACGGCGGGCTCGTCTATGACGTGACCAACGACGCCGTGCTGCGGCAGAACCTGCTGTCGGCTGCCTCCGCGTCGGTGCTCATCGAGAGCCTGCGCGCCGCTGTACCCGGCGTCGCCTTCGCCGTCGAGGCGGGGATCCAGTACGGGTGCGAGCGCGGCTATGTGATCCCCGGCGAACATCCGAACGATCGCGACGACCCGCGGATGCGGCGGGACGATGCGGTCGCGCTGTGCAGGGAAGGCGTCACCAAGCTGATCGTCCAGCACGCGGGCTGGCCGCTCGAGGACCTGCTGGAAGTCACGCGCGCCCACGCGGGCGCGCTCGCGAGCGTCACGCACTCGGGCTCGAACTTCGTCGAGGTCGCCGCGGCTGGCGTCACCAAGGCGCTCGCGCTCGAGGCGTACTGCGCCGAGCACGGCATTGCGGCGGCGCAGGTGATCGCGTTCGGCGACATGCCCAACGACCTGCCGATGCTCGGCTGGGCCGGGCGCGGCGTCGCCGTGGCCAACGCCCATCCCGACGTGCTCGCCGCCGCCGACGAGGTCACGAGCTCCAACGAGCACGACGGCGTCGCCCTCGTGCTCGAGCAGCTCGCGCACCGCGGCTTCGTTCCGAGCTGGTATTGAGCGCACCTCGGCTTCGCCACCTCAAGGCGGCATCAGAGCGCACCTCGACCTCGCTACGTCGAGGCGGCGTCACGACCAGATCCCCGATGAGCTCGTCCGCGTAGCGCCGCTGCTCGCGATGGCGGTCGCGTTCGACGGCAATGTCGTGCGGGCGCGCGCGGCCGCGGGGGGTATCCTGAGCAGCGCGCCCGATGCCTCGCCACGACCCCCGCCCCCGCCGCCTCGCCGTCCCGCGCCGCGCGCTGCTCGAGGCCGCCGCGGGCGCGGCGCTCGCCGGCGTCCTCGGCCTGCCGGCGCGCGCGCTCGCCGCGCAGGGCAAGGCCGCGGAGGACGAGTTCTTCCTCTTCATCCACGCGTCGGGCGGCTGGGACGTGACGCTCTGGGCCGATCCTCGCAACGAGGCCAGGGGCCTCGTGAGCCCCGCGACGACCGACAACACGGACACCGCGGGGCTCCGCCTCTGGGTCGACGCGCCCGCGGCCGGCGGCGCGAAGAGCTTCGCGCCGGTCACGCCCAGGGGCTCGAGCCTCGTGTTCGGCCCCGGCATTGGCGCCCTCGCGGACATGCATGACCGGCTGTGCA
Source organism: Sorangium sp. So ce117 (assembly GCF_051524395.1). Lineage (NCBI taxonomy): Bacteria > Pseudomonadati > Myxococcota > Polyangiales > Polyangiaceae > Sorangium > Sorangium sp. So ce117. The sequence goes on along the minus strand of NZ_CP150309.1, from coordinate 11,079,905 downwards.
TCCTCAACGGCCTGGCGATGAACACCGTGAGCCACCCCGACGGCACGGCGTTCTCGACCACGGGAAGGCACCTCAGCGGCGGCCGCACCCTGGCCTCCAGCGTCGACGCGATCTGCGGGAGCGAGCTCGGCGCGAGCCAGACCTTCCCCGTCGTCTCGGTCCAGTTCCCCTCGGCGTTCGTCGGCGACCGCCTCGATCGGCGCGCCGTCCCGCTCATGGTCGGGGAGATCGGCACCCTCAGCCGCTCGCTCTCCCGCGCGCGCCACTACGACACCGACGAGGACCGCGCCGCGGTGACCGCGCTCCTCTCCGAGGAGGCCAGATCCCTCGCCGCGCGATCCAGCCACACCGACGCCCTGCGCGGCTTCGCCATCCAGGCGGAAGGGCTGGGCAAGATGCTGAGCTCAGGCCTCCAGGAGGTGTTCTCCAGGGGCAAGCTCATCCAGACGCACCCGGAGTTCAACCACGCGGCCCGCTACGCCAGGCAAGCGGCCGTCAACGCCGCGTTCGCGATCGAGGCCATGCGGCGGAACGTGGTCCGCTGCGTGAGCTTCTCGAGCAGCGGGTTCGACACGCACACGAGCACCTACCGCCAGCACGCGGCCACCCAGCAGGAGCTCTTCGACCTGATCGCCGCCCTCCTCGGCTCGCTCGACAAGACCCCGCACCCGACCCGGGCCGGCAAGAAGCTCTCGGATCACACCCACATCCTCGTGACGAGCGACTTCTGCCGCACGCCCCAGCTCAACACGGCGATGGGCCGCGACCACTACCCCAACAACTCCGCCATGGTGATCTCCCCGCGCTTCCGCGGCAGCTTCGCGTTCGGCAAGACCGACGCCGAGCAGCTCCTGCCGGCCCCGGCGAAGACGTTCCAGGGCGGGCCGCGGCCGATCGCCCCGCCGGATCTGCTCGCCACCTTCCTGTTCGCCTTCGGCATCTCCCCGCGCGAGCACCTGCGCGACGGCGAGGTGGTGCCCGAGCTGCTCCGGTCGCCGTGACGCTCCTCCGCCGAGCGGCGTCCGCCGCCGCGCTGTCGCTCTCGTCCTGCGCGCTGGCGCTCTCGCTCGCCGGATGCGCGGCGCAGGCCGCGGCGCCCCTCCCGCCGCTCGTCGTGCGCGAGGTCGCGTGGCCGTCCCCGGGGGCGCTCGGCCCGGTGCGCGCGGTCGCCGACGACGGGCGCCGCGTCGTGGTGTTCCACGACGGCGCCGCGGCCGTCTTCGTGAACGGCGCGCTCGCCAGGGTGGAGCGCACGCCCCACCGCTGGGTGAGCGCTGCGGCCCTGCCCGCGCCCGACGGCTACGGCACGTGGATCGTCGGCGTCGACGCCGAGGGCCGGCTGCTGCGGCTCCCGGGCCAGGGGGCCTTCGAGGTCGTCTCCGATCGCTACGGCCTCGACCGCGCCGCGGTGCGGTCCGCGATCGGCCTCGGCGAGGGCGGCGCCACCTTCGCGCTGGACCGCGAGATCGCGGTGGCGGACGGCGAGACCGTCACGCGCTACGCGACCGGCCCGCTCACGACGCTCGCGGCGGGGGCCGGGCGCGTGGCCTTCTCGGCCGGGGGCGATGGGCTCGGCGCCCTCGACGTCGCCACGAGGGCGCTGCGATCGTACCCGCTCCCGGCGGACGGCGCCGCGCCGCTGCTCGCCCTGACGGGCGCGGGCGCGCTGCTCGCGGCGACGCCCGATGCGCTCTACGCGGAGGACGGCGCCGGCGTCCTGCGCCTCCGGTTCCGGGCGCGCGCCGCGCTCCACGGGCTCGCCGTCTCCGGCGACCGCGCGTGGTTCGTCGACGGCGACGAGCTCGGCGTGCTCGAGCAGGCCGGCGCGCGCGAGACCCGCGGCGCGCGCCTCCCGCAGGGCGGCAGGCTCGTCGGCTCGCCGAGCGGCGACGTGTGGCTGCTCGCGTCGGGCGCCCTCCGGCGCTTCGCCGCAGAGGACGACGACGGGACCGCCTGGGGCGAGATCGCGCCCGTGTTCGCCCGCGCGTGCGCGCGCTGCCACCGCCCGCGCGGCGAGGGCGGCGTCGACCTCTCCACGCCCGCGGCGTGGGCCTCGCTCCGCGAGGCCATCGCGCGCCGGGTCGTGGACGAGCGGAATATGCCGCCCCCGGGATACGCGCTGTCCGAGGCTGACCGCGCGCGGATCCGCGCCTTCGTCGGGCGCGCAGGGCCGCCCGCGCGGCCGTGATGTGGGCTCGCCGCCGTGGCCGCGACGCGCGCTCGCCCGCGCGGCCGTGAGGCGCGCTCGCCGCCGCCGCGCGCCCGTCTTGCGCTACCCTGGGGCACCATCGCGAAGAGGAGAGCTGCCTGATGATGTCGTTCAGCCCGGATCCGCGCGTCGCAGAGCAGCAGATGCACGCCATCATCTACTACCTCACCGGGTTCGGGTACATCGACGGCGAGCTCGATCCGACCGAGAAGTCCTTCATCCGCGGCTACATCCACGACCTCGTCCGGCAGCGCGCGCGCGACGCCCTCGCCGGCGAGGCCCAGGAGAACCAGGACGTCGTCGGCCGGTGGACCAGCCACTTCCACGAGGTCTTCTCCGAGATCGACCACCAGATCCAGAGCCATTTCACCGAGAGCGTCGCCGAGGGAGAGGACCCGAAGGACTTCGTCCTCTCCAAGATCAAGCTCCGCTGCTTCGAGCTCCTCGACGGCTTCGACGACGACAACCGGAAGGCGCTGCTCGCGACCGTCGACGAGCTCATGCTCGCCGACGGCGTCGTCCACCCGAACGAGCAGCGGTTCCGCGACGAGCTCTCGTCGCTCCTGTCGGCGTCCCCGATCGAGATCGACGACGTGGACATCGAGACGATCGAGCAGGGCGCGGTGGTGATCGACCCGGCCACGCGCAAGCAGGCGCGCGAGGTCGATCACCCGTTCTTCAAGGCGTTCGAGTGGGACTACGCCAGCGACGCAGCCACGTTCGCGGAGCAGGCCAAGGTCGACATGGACCTGATGCGCAGGTTCGAGGCGAAGCTCGAGGAGCAGCGCGCGCGCGGCGCGGGCCGGCTCGACGGCGCGGCGGATTTCGCGGGCTTCGCCGGGCAGGCTCCCTTCCTCGACGGCCACGTCTACGTCGCCTCGCCCGACCCCGCCGAGGACGTCGAGCTCCTGGTCATCGGCGATCTGCACGGCTGCTACTCGTGCCTCAAGGGGGCGCTGATGCAGGCCGATTTCTTCGCCAAGGTGCAGGCCCATCGAGACGACCCCGCGAACAACCCGCGGATGATGCTGGTGTTCCTCGGCGACTACATCGATCGCGGCAGGTTCAGCTACAACGGCATCCTGCGCACGGTGATGCAGCTCTTCCTCGCCGCGCCCGAGAGCGTCTTCGTGCTGCGCGGCAACCACGAGTACTACGTCGAGCTGAACGGCCGCGTCCTCGCGCCGGTGCGGCCCTCCGAGGCGATGAGCTCGCTCGCGGCCATCGCGCCCAACGAGGTGTTCGCCGCCTACATGCGCCTCTTCGAGGCGCTCCCCAACATGCTGGTCTTCGACCGGATCCTCTTCGTCCACGCGGGGATCCCGCGCGACGAGACCATCGCCGCCCGGTGGACGTCGGTGTCCTCGCTCAACGACCCCGAGATCCGGTTCCAGATGCTCTGGAGCGACCCCAGCGAGGTCGACGCGATCCCCGCGGAGCTCCAGAAGTCCACGGCGCGCTTCCCCTTCGGCAAGCGGCAGTTCAAGAGCTTCATGCAGAAGCTCGGCTGTACCACGCTGATCCGCGGCCACGAGCGCGTCCCGGAGGGCTTCCGCGTCGTGCACGACGACCCCGACGGGGTGCTGCTGACCCTGTTCTCCGCGGGCGGGAAGACCAACGATGACCTGCCGCTGACCAGCAACTACCGCGAGGTCACGCCCATGGCCCTCACCATCCGGTACAAGGGCGGCGTCAGCCAGCTGACCCCGTTCGCGATCGAGTACGAGCGGTACAACGATCCCAAGTACAACGCGTTTTTCCGCGAGCAGCTGCCGCCGCTCCATCCGTAGGACGCGATGGGCCTGCTCGATCCCTGTCGGCGCGGCCTCCTCGCTGCCGCCGAGTCCCTCGTCGTCTCCGCGCTCGCGCTCGCCGCGCTCGCCGCGGTGGCGGGGGATGCCCGCGCCGACACCGCGGCGAGCGCGGGCGGCGTCGAGCTCGACTGGATCGCGCCCGGGGAATGCGCGGATCGATCGCGCGTGCTGGCCGAGATCGAGCAGCGCCTCGGGCGGTCATCCGAGGCGAACGGCGAGCCGCCGCTGAAGGCGCGCGCGGTGGTGTCCCGGAACGAGCGCGGGTCGTGGGACCTCCGCCTCACGACGACGCTCGGCGAGACGACACGGTCGCGCGAGCTCCACGGCGAGACCTGCGCGGAGCTCGCGGACGCGGCGGCGCTGATCATCGCGCTCGCGATCGATCCGGACGCAGCGAGCCGCGGCACCCCGACGGCGGCGCCGGACACCGGCGCGGCGCCAGGCGACATCTCCGGCGCGGATCCAGGCGCCGGCGCGGATCCAGGCGCCGGCGCCTCGGCGGCGGCGGACGCATCTCCGGACGCGCCCACCGCCGTCGAGGCGCCGACCGCGGCCTCGCCCCCGCCAGGGGCCAGCGCGGCCCCGGCGCAGGGCCCGTCGCGCCCCCTCGAGCTGCGCGGCACGCTCAGGGCCTCCGGCGTCCTCGACACCGCCTCGCTCCCGGCGGTCGCCCCGGGCGCCGGCATCGCCGCGGGCATGTTGATCGGAGCCGTGCGCGTCGAGCTGTCCGGCACCTACTTCGGCGCGCAGCAAGCGTTCGTCGAGCGGACGACGATGGGCGGCGACGTCCAGCTGACCACCGGCGGATTGCGCGTGTGTTACGCGATGCGTTATCGCTCGATCGAGCTCGGACCCTGCGCCGGCGTCGAGGTCGGCGTCATGAGCGCGGACAGCTTCGGCGCGGCGTCGCCCGGCTCGAACCGGGCGCTCTGGGTCGCGCCGCATCCCGGAGCGCTCGCGACCTTCACCCTTTCGGACCGGCTCCGCGTCCCGCTCACGATCGACGTTCCGTTCCCGGTGACGCGCGATCGGTTCGTGCTCGTCGGCATCGGCGCGGTCCACCGGAGCGCCGCCGCCACGCTCCGCGCCTCGCTGGGGGTCGAGGTGCGATTTCCGTGACGGATTCAGAGGGCGCCGGCCATGTACTTCGCGTGACGAGGACGTCCCCCGCGTCGGCGCTTCCCTTCGCGGGGTCCGTGTTCGATCCGCACTTCGGCGCCCACGACGCGCCCGTCGTCCTCGACTTCGACGCGGTCTACGACGAGCACGCCGACTTCGTCTGGCGAAACCTGCGCCGGCTCGGCGTCAGCGAGGCGAGCCTGGACGACGCCTTCCAGGACGTCTTCGTCGTGGTCCACCGGCGGCTCGGCGAGCTCGAGCCGCGGTCGAGCGTGAAGGCGTGGCTGTTCGCGATCCTCTGCCGGGTGGCGCGCGATCACCGGCGCCTCGTCCGGCGCAAGGGCGGGCTCGAGGAGCTGCCGGGCGGCGTGGCGGACCGCGGGCCGGGGCCGGCGGAGCGGCTCGAGCAGGTCGAGGCGCTGAAGCTCGTCGACGCGCTCCTCGCGGAGCTCGACGACGACAAGCGCGCGGTGCTCGTGATGGCGGAGATCGAGGAGCTGAGCGCGCCGGAGATCGCCGCGGCGCTCGACCTGAAGCTGAACACCGTCTACTCGCGGCTGCGCGCCGCGCGCCGCGAGTTCGAGCTGGCGCTGGCGAGGCGCGGGGGCGGATGGCCATGAGCGATCCGGGCGACAAGGCGCGCGCGCTCCTGAGGGCGGCCCGAGCGGACGGGCTCGCGCCGTCCGACAAGGCGCGGCTCCGCGCGGCGCTCGCGGGCAAGCTGGCGGTCGGCGCGCCGCAGGAGCCGTCCGGGGAGGCGCCCACCTCGCCCCCGTCGCCGCTCGCGGGCAGCGGGGCAGGCGGCGGCGTCCTCGCGGGCAAGGCGGCCGGCGGCGTGCTCTCGGGCAAGGTGATCGCAGCGGGCGCGCTGATCGGCGCCGTCGCCTTCGCCGGCGGGTTCTTCACCGGCAGGGCGACCGTCGACGCGCCTCCGCCGGCCAGCGCAGCGCCGCCGGCGAGCGCGCCCGCGATGACACCGCCCGCGGTGACGCCGCCCGCGATGACACCGCCCGCGGCGGCCCCGGACGCCGCGCCGGCGCCGACGGCGGCGCCCCCGCCCTCGCGCGCCGCCCGCGCGGTCGCGCCGGCACCGCCGCGGCCGCTGGACCCCGGCGCGGAGGACGCCGCGCCCAGCGTGGAGGACGCCGCGCGCCCGCCCTCGCCCGCAACAGGCGGCGGCGAACGCGAGCCGGCGCGCCCGCGCGGCGGACAGCCGGCGAGGCCGAGCTCGCTCGCCGCGGAGATGGCCCTGCTGCGCGAGGCGCAGGACGCCGTGCGGGACGGCGATCCGTCGGCCGCGCTCGATCGCCTCGACGACCTCGGCGCCCGGTTTCCAGAGGGCCAGCTCCGCGAGGAGCGCATGGCCGCGCGCGTGCTCGCCCTCTGCGCCGCAGGGCGGGCGCCGGAGGCACGCGCGGAGGCCGAGCGGCTCCTCGGCGAGGCGCCGGGCTCGGTGCACGCGGGCCGAGTCCGCGCCTCCTGCGCGTTCCGAGAAAATCTCGACTGACAGAGACGGATGTTCCTCGCGCCGGCCATGTAGCGATGGACCGCAAGAGACAGGAGGAACCATGAATCATTCGACTCGCGTCGCGCTCGCGTTGCTCTTCGCTGCTGCCTCGCTCGGGAACATCGGCTGTCAGTCGCAAGACCTGCCCATCGGCGGCGATGAGGCCAGCTCCGGCGGCGGCGGATCCGGCGGCGGATCCGGCGCGGCCGCGCTGCTCGTCGCGCACTGGGAGGGATACGTCGAGAACTTCAAGTTCCGTTCGGGATCGGACGCGGTGCAGCTCGACATCGATACGGTGGAGGGTTCGGCGATCCAGGGGACGGTGCGCTTCGGGGCGGAGCCATCGATGCCTCCGCCCACGGATCCGGACGTGGGTTATCCCCCGAACCCCGGGATAGAGGTTAGTTACGCGCTCGGCCTGCCCTACGAGGGCTTCGATTTCACGCTGCTGGGCGCGCAGCTCAGCGAGAGCCGGCTGCGCTTCTCGATCGCCCCCACAGAGCTCTGGAAGGGCTGGTGCGAGCTCCAGACGCCGCGCCTTGTGGTCACCCCGGGCGGCCTCGAGCGCACCTACTTCTGCGAGTCCTACCAGGGCTACCTGCAAGGCAGCGACGGCTGCTTCCTGGCCGATCAGCCCGTCGACTGTGCCTATATCGATCTGTGCATCAAGGAGGTTTGCCATTGTCGCGAGTCCGGGTGCACAGTGGACGCGGAGCTCGCGGAGGAACGGGTCGACTTCGATCTTGAATTCGGTCAACAGGAGGCGAACGGCAGCATCGCGATCGAAAGCGCCATCTTTTACAATGTCCGGCTGACGCGCGACCCCTGACGGCGAGCAGCTCAGGACCGGTCCCCTCGACGACGCTGTCATGGTGTGCCGCGCCGTCTGGCACACCGAGGCCCGGCGCCCGCGCGATCCGGGCCGAGATCGGCGGGCGCATCGACGGACGCCCAGGGCATGCCCGTTGCAACTCGCCCGGCATGCCTCGGCGCTTATCCCTGGGTCTTGGCTTGCTTAGCTCCCTTCTGCTCGCCGCAGGCTGCTCCGGAAAGGTGGACCCCGCAGGTTCGGGCGGCGGGGACCCGGGCGGAGGCGGTTCGTCTGCGGAGACCGGCGGCGGTGGCGGCGGCGGGCAATTGCCCGTCCGGTGCCTGCTGCCGGCGGATCCTGGTCCGTGTGAGGCGGCGTTCCCGAAATACTGGTACGACCCGGCCGCCGGCGCGTGCAGGGAGTTCACCTACGGCGGCTGCGAGGGCAACGAGAACCGCTTCGATTCCCTCGCCGCGTGCGAGGAGGCCTGTCAGGGCGAGCTGCCCGACATAGGTGTCTGCAACGCGCCGAGCGATTGCATCCTCGTGTCGCGGGGCTGCTGCGGCGCCTGTGATACGGCCAATGCCGAGAACTTCAGGGCCATCAACCGCGCCGGGACGAAGCTCAACGAGATCATCCAGGGGTGCGGGGGCGTCGCGTGCGGCGCGTGCCCGGAGGTCACCGAGGCGGAGCGCACGACCCAGTACTTCACCGCCACGTGCGAGGCGGGGCGCTGCGTCGTCCTCGACGTGCGCGAGTCGCCGCTGACGGAGTGCACTGTCGACTCGGACTGCGCCCTGCGCGACGGTCTCGGCTGCTGCGAGGGGTGCGACGGGACAGGCATCGTCGCCCTCAACCGGAGCGCGGAGCTCGATGCCCTGGTCTGTCCCGCCGGCATGGGCGCGTGCCCTCCGTGCGCGCCCGCGTTCCCGGACGGGATGGCGGCGGTCTGCTCGTCGGGCAGGTGTCAGCCGCAAATGCCCCCGACACCTTGAACGACCAGGAACGACCAGCGCTCCTGGCGTGCGTGATCAGGCGCTGTCTCCTGAATCGTGGATAAGGCACTTTCCTGCGCCCACCTGGGCGCCTTCCAGTCTCGGCGCGTCATCGCCGCGCTGCGCCGATTCCGGTGCACAGCTCCGGCGCATTGGGCGGGACCGACGGAACCTACGGGACCGACGGGACCGAAAGAACCGTCCGCTCCACCGTCGCCTCGCATTGACGCTGAGCTCCTGGCCCCGATAGCCTGTTCCATGGAGCGCTCGTAGATTCTTCTTTCTTCGAGCTCATTCACGAAGGAGCTGCCCGTGAATCGAAGCACCCCGAGGATGCTGCTCGCGGCCATCGCGCTCTCCAGCGCGGCCGCGTGCTCGGGATCGTCTGGAGACGGCGGATCGAATCCGGGCGACGGTCCCGGCACCAGCACCAGCACCGGCACCGGCCCAGGTCCCGACCCCGGCGCCCAGTGCGAGCCCGGCGTCACCGCGCCAGGCCCGACCCCGCGCCTGACGCGGCTGACGCACGCGCAGTACGACAACACCGTCCGGGACCTCTTCGGCAAGGACATGAAGGCCTCGGCGGCGTTCCTCGCGGACCCGGCGTTCGAGGGGTTCAACAACAACGCCAAGGGGCTCCTCGTCTCCGACCGCCTCGCCCGCGATTACCGCCGCGCCGCGGAGACCATCGCGGCCGACGCCGTCGTCGACCAGGCCGTGCTCGGCAAGATCGTGCCGTGCGCGCCGGAGGGCGACGGCGCGGCCTGCGCCCGGCAGCTCATCCGCGAGCTCGGCAAGCGCGTCTACAGGAGACCGCTCTCGGCGGAGCAGGAGGAGGCGTACGCCGCCGCCTACGCCCGCGGCAACGGCCTCTTCGACGCGGGCACGCCGTTCGAGCAGGGCGTGCGCCACGTCATCGAGGCGATGCTCCAGTCGCCGCACTTCCTCTACCGCATCGAGCTCAGCGAGGAGCTCGACGGCGGGGGGATCATCCCGCTCGACGCCCACGAGGTCGCGACGCGGCTCTCGTACCTGCTCTGGAACAGCCTGCCCGACGACGCGCTCCTCGAAGCGGCGGAGGGCGGCGCGCTGGGCACGCCCGAGGGCATCGAGGCCGAGGCGCGGCGCATGCTCGCCGACCCCAAGGCCACGAGCGCCCTGGACGACTTCCACGCCCAGTGGCTCCACATGAGCCGTTACGCGGATCTCTCGAAGGATCCGGCGCTCTACGAGGACTTCGACGCCAGCGTGTCCTCGGCCATGGCGGCCGAGACGAGGCAGTTCATCCGGCACGTCGTCCTCGAGATGGAGGGCGACTTCAGGACGCTGATGACGGCGCCCGTCGGCTTCGTGAACGACAGGCTCGCCCCGATCTACGGCGTGGAGGGGTCGTTCACGAGCGAGCTCGTGGAGACGCCGCTCGACCCGGCGGAGCGGGCGGGGCTCCTCACGCAGGCCGGCTTCCTGAGCTCGCACGCGTTCTTCAACAAGAGCTCGCCGATCCACCGCGGCGTGTTCATCCAGCGCCAGATCCTCTGCACCGACCTCCCGGACCCGCCGGCGGACATCAACACGACGCTGCCGCCCATCCAGGGCGAGATCAAGACGACGCGCGACCAGGTGGAAGTGCACACGTCGCCGAAGGCGTGCAACGACTGCCATGCCGTGATCAACCCGCCGGGCTTCGCGCTGGAGCACTTCGACGCGGTCGGGCGCTACCGCGCCGACGAGGACGGCGAGACGATCGACGCGAGCGGCACGATCGCCGTCGGGGACGGTGAGATCAGCTTCGACGGCGCCGTGGATTTCGCGACGCAGCTCGCGGAGAGCCCCGTCGCGCAGCGGTGTTATCTGACGAACTGGTACCGTTACGGCAATGCCCGCCAGCTCTCGCGGGAGGACGCGTGCACGATCGCCGAGCTCGACGAGAAGCTCGGCGCGTCCGGGTACAACATCAAGGAGCTGCTTGTCGCGCTCACGCAGACGAAGACGTTCAGGTACCGGGCCGTGGAAGAGGTGGACCAATGAATCGCAGAACGTTCTTGCGGGGCGCGTGCGGGGTGATGCTCGGCCTCCCGCTCCTCGAGTCGCTGCGCCCGCGCGACGCCAAGGCCGACGCGAGCGCGCCGCGCCGGTTCATTGCCTTCTTCATGTGCAACGGCGTGAACATGGCCAAGTTCTTCCCGAGCACGCAGTACGGCGCGCTGACGGCCGCGTCGTTCGGGGCGACGCGCGCGATAGCGCCCCTCGCCGCGTACCGGGACAAGCTCTTGATCCCGCGGGGCATCCACATGGTGCCGCGCGGCTACGGGTTCGACCCGAGCGCGGGCGACGATCACGCGAAGGGGATGGGCTGCAAGCTCACGGCGCAGCCGCTCGTCCAGGGCACCCAGTACGCGGCGGGGATCTCGCTCGACCAGTTCATCGCGAACAAGATCAACCCGCCGGGCACGCCCGCGCTGACGCTGATGGTCGGGGCGAAGACGCCGAACGTGCGCGGGCACATCTCGTACACCGGAAGCGAGCAGCCCGTCAGCGGCGAGAACAACCCGTGGCTCGCGTACCGGGACCTTGTCGGCGGGACGGACCTCGAAGAGGAGGCGCTCGTGCGGCTCACGAAGCGCCGCGAGAGCGTGCTCGACCTGGTCTCGGTCGAGTACGAGGCCCTGCTCAAGAAGAAGCTCAGCAAGGCCGATCGCGACAAGCTCGACATGCACTTCCAGACCGTGCGCGACCTCGAGGTGGGCATGGGCGGCTCGGGGATCATCCCGCGCGAGCTCTCGCCGGAGCGAGCTGCGGAGATCGAGGGGATCGATCCGGACACGGTGGGGTTCGACGCGGAGTTCAAGAAGGTCGGGCGGATGCAGATGGACATCCTCGCGCTGGCGATCGCGACCGGCGCGACGCGGTCGGCGACGCTGCAATGGGGCTCGGGCGCGGCGGGGCCCATCTTCAAGTGGGATGGGATGGCCCACGAGTACAACCACCACAAGCTCTCGCACGGGAACACGAGGGACGACGACACCGGGAGCGCCGTCGACGGCTACGAGGAGATGCTCTTCAACATCGATCGCTGGTTCATGGGCGAGTATGTCTATCTGCTCGACCGGCTCGCCGGCTACGAGGAGGGCGGGGCGACGGTGCTCGACAACAGCGCCGTCGTGTTCATGAACGAGCTCTCCGACGGCCTGCGCCACGATTTCCGCGACCTGCCGTACATCATCGCGGGGAGCTGCGGCGGCTACTTCAAGACGGGGCAGTACATCAAGGTGACGCGGCAGTCGAGCACGGTGCAGGACAAGGACGCGCCCCACAACAAGCTGCTCACGACGCTCGCGAACGCGGTCGGCTGCACCGAGGAGGGCGGGGGGCCGATCGCGAACTTCGGCTCCTTCGGCCAGGCCGGCGAGCTCGACGAGCTCAAGGCCTGATCCGGCGAGAGATTTCAACGGCAAGTCGCAAAGCCGCAAAGCCGCAAAAAGAACAGATTCTGTGCAGTTTTGCGTCCTTGGCGTCTTTGCGTCAAAATTTCTCCTCGTTCGCGAGACGGATCCCTGGCGGGACGATTCCGCGGGGGCGAACCGTCGCGATCCGTCGGATGCCCCGGGATGTGGTGAGAGCGTGACGACGGATCGCACCCTCTAGATGGGATGAGGCAGCCCACGGGGCGCCTGGACCCATGATGCCGACCGCACCGACCCGAGCCTCTGCTCGACGCATTCGCGCGGTGGGGCCTGCGAAGACAGCCCGCAGCACCGTGGAGGTCGGCCCATCGGCAGCCGAGGGTGCTGGAGTGCTCGGAGGCGTCAAGGGTTCGCGAGCGGAGCTCGCCGGCTCCGCCGCCCTTGACTCCCCCTGCGCGCTCCAGCCGGACAAAGCTGCGGGCGATGGGCGGACGGAGGCCTCCGGCGGGGGCTCCAGGCTCTGGAGAGGAGCGAGCAAGAAAGAGCCGCTCGCAGCAGCGAGCAATGTGGCTGACCTCTCGCCTGCAGGGTTGCCTGCGGGCACCCCCACGCGTTCGACGACGCAGAAGACGGGGGCCCAGGAGAGGTCAGCCATGCGAAGTGTAGCGCTGGATCTGGGGGTCCATGAGATCTCATTCTGCGAGGTGGCGTGCGGGAGCGTGGTGCTACGACGCACGGTTCGCTCGCTCGATTCGCTCGAGGATCTCCTCGGCCCGTCGTCCTCGCCGGCCCGGGTGGCGATCGAGGCGTGCCGCGAGGCCTGGGCGGTGCACGACACGCTGCGCGACTGGGGTCACGACGTGCTGGTCGTCGACACCACGCGAGCTCGTCAGCTCGGCATCGGCCAGCACGGCCGCAAGAATGACCGCCTTGATGCCGAGGCGTTAGCGCGCGCCGTCGAGCGCGGGGGCATTCCACTCGCTCACGTGCTGTCGCCTCACCGGCGGGCCATTCGCCACCAGCTGGCTGTCCGGCGCGCGTTGGTTGAGACGCGGGCCCAGTACGTCACCACCGTGCGCGGCATCCTGCGCGCTTGCGGACACAAGCTCGCGAGGTGCACCACCGAGGGCTTCCTCACGGTGCTGAGCGCGGCTGCCTTGCCGGCCGAGACTCGCCTGCTCGTTGGACCCCTGGTGACAGCGCTGGAGATGCTCACCCCTCAGATCGCGCTGGCCGATGCCGCGCTCGAGCAGCTGTGCACCCACGAGCCGGTGATCGTGCGGCTGACCACGGCACCCGGCGTGGGGCTGGTCATCGCCGCCGCATTCGTCTCGGTGGTGGACGAAGCGAAGCGCTTTCACCACGCCCACCAGCTCGCCTCCTACCTGGGCTTGGTCCCCTCGGAGGACACCTCCGGGGGACGCAACAAGCAGCGGCTGGGCGCGATCACCAAGCAAGGCAATGCCTATCTGCGCGCGCTGCTGACGCAGGCGGCGCACGCGATCCTGCGGCACAAGAGCGGCGACGACCCGCTAGGTCGATGGGCAAAGGCCATCGACGAGCGCCGGGGTCGCCACATTGCGGTCGTGGCGCTGGCGCGGCGGCTGTCGGGTGTGCTGTGGGCCATGTGGCGCGACGGCACGGTCTACGATGCGCAGAGCGCAGCGGTCGCTTCGGCCAAGGGCCTACGGCTGCAAGCCCAGTCGATCGAGCAGCAGGCGCAAAGCATGAAGGAGGCCGCGGTCAAGGCGCGCCGCCGGCAGCGCTCGATCGACAAGGGACTCGGCGCCGCTCGGGCAACGGCTCGCTCGAGGCCGGTCTCGACCTCAAGGAGGGCCTCGATGCACTGACTTTCCCCCTACGGGAACGTGCGCCACGAGCGCGTCACGCTGGGAGCGTGAAAGAGGGCCACGTGGATGAGCGCGGAAGCCTTCCGGGTGATCGGCCTGTGGGTCGAACATGCCGTCCCCTAGAATGCGCCTCCACGGTCCCGTTTCGGACCCCAGCATGCATCCAGGCCACCAGGGCGACCGCCGGCCTGTGAATGCGGATCGTCGATCGAGCCACAGCTCGCTCCTGCGGACGCGACGAGGTGCTCAAGCACAAGCGGAACGACGCCCGACCAGGGCGAAGGGAGATGTCCATGCCGAAACGACCTGCACTGACGACGCCGAGCGCCGTCGCTGCCGAGCCGAAGCCGACCAGCCGCGCAAAGAGAGCGCTCAAGCCCTTGACCTCAGGGCTGCCTCATCGTCGGAAGGCATGGCCCAACCCGGGCCCGACCGTCAAGCCCTGGGCGTGGGGAGCTCGCCGTGACCGAGACGTCGCGTCGGGCCGCGGTGGTCGCCTCGCTCGCCAGCACTCTGAGCCGCGCCGTCGCCCTCGGGGATGAAGTGGCGGCCCAGGTCGTTCACGAAGCGATCGGTCGGCTGCTCGGGCTACCGGTGGCACCGGAGGGGTGAGCAAGCTTGGACCGTCAATTTCGTTTCGGGAAAAGGCATCGCGCCGAAGCGCCCCCTCGCCGCGATGCCTGCCGGCTCAGTCGTCGTTTGGCGGGGGCGGCTTCAGTGCTCGCATGAGCGTCTCAATATCGCTATTGCTCGCGCCGGCGGCGCGCAACTTTGTTATCAGTGCCTCCGGCGAGCCGGGCGTTGGTGGCGAGAGCGCAGGTGGCGGCGTAGGCTGCGATGCCACGAGCGCAGGGGGAGGCACCGGCGCGGCCACGGGAGCAGGTAGCACGAGAGGCGGTGATACCGGCGATTCCGACGGAGGCGCGCCTCTCGGCGATGGCGTTACCACCGGCGGCGGTGCGGACATCGGCGACCGCGGGGAGAACGAATCACCGCTGTCGAGCGGCAGCAGCGTCCCTTCGCTGTCGAGCGGCGGCTGCACTTGTGCTACAGGCAGGCTCCACGGCGCTCCGGGCACCATGGCGACTGGGCCAGGCGCCCCGGCGGGCGGGATCGGGAACGGCGCCACCTCTCGAAGCCCCGCCATCGCTTGACGATCGGGCAGCAATGCGATCGTACCCTCGCCGGAATCATCGACAGACGACATCTGTCCCGGCGTCGGCCCGCCCGCGGGCGCGGGTACAGGAGGGAGCGGAGCGCTGCCCCGCGGTATTACATCGAGCCTCGCCGACAGGACCGCGTCGCGCATGTCTGCGCCCAGGGACGCCGTGCCCGCCTGCGCCGGCGCGATCGTTTGCTGAATGAGCCCGAGCGTCACCGTGCCAAGACAATCGGCCTCGGTCGCCAAGACCGGCCGCGCCGACGAGAGCGGCGACAGCGGGCCCTGGGTCCACAGTCGAGCCCAATCCACGTCGCGGCCCTGGACCTGGAGCGCCGCTGCTACCACGAGCGATGGCAGCGCCGCCTCCCCGCCGGGCAGGTCGACGCAGCCCCGCCATGCAAGCGTGAAGCGCTGGCGATCTCCATCGATCGCCAGCGTATCACAGACCATGTCGACCGCCCGTCCTACCGCCGGCGCGCTCATCGATCGCACGAGCACGCGGACCGCACCGCGAGCCGAGGGCAGGCACGTCTGCACGCGCGGCGCGGTGGGGTGCAGGCCGTCCAGGACCAACCACTCGTCGCCTCGCAGATAATCGAGCTGCTGGTCCGGCGGCGCCGCCTGGAAGTATCCCCACGGGATGGCGTCGGGGATCTCGGCGATCGGCGCCTCGAGGATGTGAGGATCGATGTCTCCAAGCAGGCTGCTCCGCGGCGGCCAAAGCCGGGAGAGCGGCGCAAAGCAGGCTGGACGCCAGCGGTCGGCCGGATCGACGAGATTCGGTATCGGCTTGCCGACCGGGTTCGGCTCTCCCCGGCCGCCGATGGCGAGCTCGTAGACCAACGGCATGCGCTCGAACGGCGTCGGCCCGCCGGGGCCGCGATCGCCGAAGACGTGGAGCACCTTGTCGAGGATCGGCCGACCGTCGCGGGCGAGGCCGAGCCGCACGGATACCGCGGGCGCAGGGCGACCGCCCGGCGCGCAGGCGTGCCCGACGAACGTCACGTCGCAGCGCGGGAGGTAGGGAGCGAGATCGCTGGCCGCCTCGATGCTGCGGGCAGGGTGGCCGCCGAGGTGCCGCTCCTCCGAGTGGAGCTCAGCCGCTCCCACGTGGATCGAACGCCCGCCCGGCACGATCGCGAAGCTCGCCTTGACGACGACGGTGAGCCAGAGTCGCTTCCGGTAGCGGAAGGGCACCGCGGAGCAGGAGACGTCGCCGGAGGCGATCGATAGAGGGCCCATACGCATGGCAACCAAACCTCCGATCTTGTTCGAATCCTGGAGAAATCAACTGTCGGACAGAAAAGCCGCGAGGGCGCGTGGAATGTGAAACACAAGGGAAAGAAAAAAGCCTATCTCATCTCTGTCCCCTTGCGTCTCTTGCGCCCTTGTGGTCTCTCTTCGGCTCCACCTTCAACGCGTCCGCACTCGGAGGCCCATGCCGAAGCTGGTGACCCACGGAGCGAAGCTCGAATGCAGCGAGGGACTGTCTCCCTCGGCGCTCAGTGTGCCCGCCGCGAGCGGGACCGACGCCGACGAGGCGCCCGCGGCGACGGTCATGGACTTCCAGCCGATGGTCAACATCGCGTCCTTCGGGCGGTGCAAGGCGCTGGCGAATCCTGAGGTCGCGGCCGCGAGCGCCGCCGCGAAGGGAGTCGTCACTCCGATGCCGTGTGTCCCGGTGATCACAGCGCCGTGGTCGCCGGGCGCCTCCGTCGTGACGGTCTCCGAGCAGAAGGCGCTCACCGCCGACTCGACATGCCGTTGCGCCTGGGCCGGGAGCATCCGGGTCATCGACCCAGGCTCCGACATCGAAGCGGATTGAGGGGCCGCTCCGACGAGCACGCGGGCCGCGCCGTGCGGCCCGTCTTCCCCCCGCCTCGCCCTGCCCGACGCCCCAAAGCGGCCATGAGGCAGAAGGGGCCGGCGGAAGACCGCTCCCCGGCGTGCGTCGAGGGCGACGTCTTGGTCGACGATGGCCGACGCGCGCGGAAGCAGGGCTCGGTCGGGAACGTCGACCCGGCGACGCCGGACCATCGTGCGTTGTATCATGGCTCATGCGCCTTCAACGAAAGGGTCTCGCTCGTGGGCCGAGCGCGACGGCAACCAGCACCGACGCGGAGCTGCCCGAGCCGGTCGACAGCGGTCGCGAGGTGAGCTGGAGCGTGAGCGTCGTCCACCACCCGCGGGAGGAGCTCATCGGGACTCGCAAGCCGCTGCCGCCGGGCACCGCGCTGAACCTCGGGCGCAATGACCGCTGCCTCGGGGAAGGGTGCCTGAGCAGCTCCCGCATCTCCCGCCGCCACGCCGAGCTCGTCGCGCACCGCGACCATCTCCGGATCGAGGACAAAGGCAGCCACAACGGGACCTATGTGAACGGCGAACCCGTGAGCTCCGGCGATCTCGCCGAAGGAGACGTCATCGGCCTGGGGCCGGTGCTCCTGCTCGTCCATCGCGCGCCGCTTCGCTTCGACGTCCCACGGAGCGCGCTGCTCGTCGGACGGAGCCACGCGCTCGCGCGGGTGCTCCGCCAGGTCGAGATCTTCGCTCCCGGCGGCGCGCCGGTGCTGCTCCGCGGCGAGACCGGCACCGGGAAGGAGCTCGCAGCCAGGGAGATCCACGAGAAGAGCGGCCGAGTGGGCGCGTTCAAGCCGGTCAATTGCGGCGCGCTGACCGCCGAGGCGCTCCACAGCGAGCTCTTCGGTCACGTCCGCGGCGCCTTCACGGGCGCTCTCCGGGATCGGCTCGGCCTGTTCGCGTCGGCCGACCGAGGGACGGCCTTCCTCGACGAGATCGGGGAAGCCGCGGCGAGTGTCCAGGTCAGCCTGCTGCGTTTCCTCGACGAGCCCCAGGTGACGCCGCTCGGCGGCGACAGCGCGCGCCGGGTCGACACGCGCGTCGTGGCGGCGTCGAACGTCGATTTCGAGGCGCTGATCGAGGCGGGCCGCTTTCGCGAGGACCTCCATGCGCGGCTGTCGGGGTGCACGATCCGGCTGCCTCCGTTGCGAGAGCGGGTGGAAGACATCCCGCTCCTCGTGCGGCACTTCGTGCGCGCCTTCGGCGGCGGGGACCGACCGGTGCAGCCTCGGTTCATGCTCTCGCTGCTGCTCTATTCCTGGCCGCGGAACATCCGTGAGCTCGCGGCGGTGCTCCGTCGGTCCGTCCTGGAGACACCGACGGGAGAGCCGATCCAGGCGTCGGCCGAGCTGGATGCGGCGCTGCCGAGGGGGGCTCGCAGGGCGGTCGACACCGGAGCGCAGCGCGGCGAAGCGCGAGACCGGCCGAGCGACGCGCCGGCGCCGGAAGCGATCGCCAGGCCGGATGCCACGCGGCTGAGAGCGCTCCTCAAGGAGCATCAGGGGAAGGTGGCGTCGACGGCCGGGCATCTCGGCGTCTCTCGACACACGGTGTATCGGTGGATGAAGGAGCTCGGTATCACGCTCGATGACCACAGGCCACCCAAGCGGTGAGCCGCGGAGATGGGGCCGAGCACGGGTAGGCTCGGGGTGGGGCGCCGCGGTCGGCGCTGCGCAGCTCACCAGACGTGCTCCAGGGATAGCTGCGCTCCGTTCTGCCCCACGGCCGCCGAAAGGTGCGTCCTGGAAGAGGGGCCAGCTGAATGCGTGGGACCACCTCTCGCGAACAGCAGCAAGACCGTGCCGCCCGCGGCAAGGGCTAAACCAGGGAAGAATGTCGCGGTGGCGACATGCGACAAGGTCCTGGCATCCTGGTCGGCCTTCAACCCTGTAGCATCGCAGCTGCGGACCTTATCCTGCCACGAACAGTGACCGTCGTTCGCCGCGTTCTTCTTCACCCACGCCCATGCGCCGGAGACCGTACCGCCGACGATACCCAGCGCTCCGACGCTCACGAGCGATGCGCCGGTGTAGAGCAGCGCTCGCTCTCCGGCAGAGCGCGGCGCAGGCGTCAGCGAAAGGGAGAGGGTTTCGTTCGCGCTCTTCGCGGCGGACCACGCCACTCGGCGGCCGAGATAGCCGGGGCGCGACAGCTCGATCTCGTGCCGGCCCGCGTCCAGCAGCACCTCGAACCGCGCTGCCGGGGGCGGCCGGCCGGGCCCCGCAGGCAGGGTGCCGGCGACGAGCCGCCCCCGCGTCCCGCCAAGGAGGTCGCCCTCCAGCGGGCGGCCATCGATGCGAACCGCCGCGTCGGCCGGTTCGATCGACAGCGTGAGGCGCCCGAGCTCGCGCTCGATCTCGCGGATCTGCGCCCAGGCCTTCACCGCCGTGCCGTCCATGTCGGCTCCGTCGCGAGCCTCGGCGATGAACTGCAGGAAGGAGCGTCGAGCGCGCGTGTAGCGCCGGAGCTCCTGCTCACAGTGCCCGATATTGTACGTCGTCAGCGGGTGGGGGTACAGCCGCCTGGAGCGCTCGTAAGACGCGAGCGCTTCTGCCCACCTCCCTTGGCTCGCCAGCTCGAACCCTTGATGGAATGCCTCCCGGGCATCATCGCGCAGGCGTTCCTGCTTGCTGGTTTGCGCTTCGGCGTGAGGAAGCGCTGCGGTCACTGCCACGAGGAGCGCAGCGCAGAGCAGGTGACATCTCGGGAAAACGTTGCGGAGGCGCATGGGCAGAGGGCCTGGCCGTCAGAAGGGTGGTTTCTTGATGAGCTTGCCCACACGGTCCTGCGATTTCGCGCTGGGGTTCTGCACCGCGTCCGGGCGGCTTTCGCCGGTTCCCTCAGGCGGACGGTCCGGGGGTGGCTGCCTCGTGGCGTTGTCACCCTCGTCGATCTTCGCCGCTGGGGCGCCGCTGTTCGTGGTCGCCGTCGAGGCAACGGGTATTTCGGGCGTCGTCCGGACATCGGTGTTGACCTTGGATCGTTCGGGCGCTCGCACCGGCATCCTGGTCATCCCAGCACGCGATCGTGGGGTACCGAGCGGTGCGGCAGGTGCTGGAATGGCGGTCATGGCCTGGTCCGCCGCGGGCTTGCTGCTCCCCACCGGCAGGACAGGCATACGGAGAGGAAGGAACCGTGCGGTCGTTACCGTCGCCGGCACATCAGCCGCATGGCAGGACAGCCTCCCCAGCACGACCAGTGCGCTCCCCGCGAGCAGGACACTCCCTACGGCCCCGCGGCGCCACGCCGGCTTCCGGCGTCCCGGCGCGGGCCGCGCGGCGTCTGCGCGTTGAGCGGCGAGCTCTTCGGACATCGTCGTGCCGCCGGTCGTTGTGTCCGAGTCGGAGAGGGCTGAGTCGGGCGCCGTTGCGTCGCCCGCCCCACCGGACGTGCGCCGGGGGCGCGGCACGACCCCCGGCAGCGAAAAGGGAGCGTCCGGTTCACACGAATACGCGCGCAGCAGCTCGAATACCTGGCGCAGCGTCGGACGCTCCTCGGGTCGTGGGGCGAGCATCCGATCGATCAGCGCGCCGATCTCCGGCGGCACCTCCAGCGCATCGACTTCCGGCGGCGCCGCCGCGCCCCGGCGGAGGCTCGCCTCCAGGTAGGCATTCCAGCTATCGCCGGCCAAAGGCCGCGTGCCGATCAGGCACTCGTACAGGACGACGCCGAGCGACCAGACATCCGCGCGCCCGTCGACGTCCTTGTTCCCCAATCCCTGCTCCGGCGCGGCATACCCCGCCGTGCCGATCGCCGCTCCTTCCGTGGTGAGGTTCGCGTCCACGCCGTCGGGGTCATCCCGCATCAACTTCACGACCCCGAAGTCGATCACCTTGATCCCGGGGCGCTCGGCGGTACCGTCGAGGACGAAGAGGTTCTCAGGCTTCAGATCGCGGTGAACGAACCCGCATTCATGCACATACCCCATCGCGGCCACCACCGGACAGAGCAGGTCCGCGGTCCTCCGGAGCGACAGCCGACCTTGCTCGCGCAGCTCGGAGCGCAACGTGCGGCCACGGAGCAGCTCCATGTGCAGCACGGGGGTCGTGTCATCGATCTCCAACATGTCGTACACCCCCACGACATTCGGGTGGTCCACGCTCGCCCTCGCCTCACGGGCAAGCCGCTTCCTTGCGCGCGACCCATGAGGGGCCGCGCGCTTCAAGAACTTGAGCGCCACAGGCCTCTGCGTCGCCAGGTTCGTCGCTCCCCAGACGACGCTCATGCCACCGTGACCGAGCTCCGCGTCCAGCCGAAAGCGGCCGAGAACGATGAGCCCCTGCGATAGCCCGTGTACAAACGACATGGCAGCGCCCGTCGGTGCTCGACCCCCTTCGAGCGATTGTTTTCGCCTGGGCGCTGCTCGCTGACAAGACCTTTCTGCCGATGGCCAGGGCGGGGCGCGCTCCCGCTCGGCGCCCTGCAGGCACCCGGCGGGACGCGGCGCGTCAGCCAGAGCCAGCCGGTCACAGGCACGGATCGGCCGGCGGCTCCGGGGCCGGGACGGTGTCGCCAAGCCGGACTTCCTTCGCCGTGAAGCCCACCCCGATCGAGATGGCGTCGCAATCCCGGCTTGGATCCTGGGTTCCGTCCTCCAGGATGTCCGAAGCCGAGCGGATCTGACTGAGCATCGCATCGACGATGTTGCCGCTGCAGAACCCTTCGTTGAGGCTGGCGGCGAATTTCCTGGCGTCATCGATGAACGTATCTGTCTTGATGACGCCCGAGATCGTCCCGCTGATTGCGCTGTGATGGTCCTTGTCGAGCTGCGCCGTGATGACGACGTGTCGGAGCTTCAGATCGAGGTATCCCTTGGAGATCCGCAGCTTCAGATCCAAGGCGCCGTCAGTGCCCGACACCCAGGTATTGTCGACGAGGTAGCTCTCGCGGAAGACCCCATTTGGGGCCGTGTTGTCGGCCGACTCCTCCATCGGCCGAGCCAGGACCGGCCAGACGTCCTGGCCGTTCCACCCGGGGGACGAGGGGAGCCGTGCGCCGGAATACATCGTCGCCGCGAGAGGGTAGTAGGAGTCGTCATCGCCAAGCCCTTCGATGACAAGAACCATCGTGAACGCGCCGGCAGAGATTTCATCGGTTATTTTTGCGGATGGACTGTAGTTAAATATGCGAATAAGAGGAATGAGTATTTTGCCGAACGAATTATCGATACCGCCGGGGCCATCGAAATAGACCCGGTTTGGGAGGCCATTACCAACAAGCCTGCACAGGTTGCTCGACCCGGCTGTGGATAGTTCGCCATCGATGTCGAGACCGTAGTTCTTCCACCCGGTGGCCCAGTTGATGCTGGTGTCCGGGTTCGTATCGCCTAGGAAGATCTTATCGATCGCGAGGACCAGGCCTCGACCGTCGCCAGGCTTTCGAGGCGGCGGAGGCGGCGGCCGATTGAGGCTGCCGCGCGGCTCCACGGAATTGTCCGGCTCGGGGCCGCAGCCGGCGACGGGAGGCAGCATGAAGAAGATCTGAGATGCAATGATCAATTCGTAATGTCGCATCGTCGGCCTCGCTCTCATAATTCACGCACAATGAACCGGAAGATCTCGAAGGCAAGCCAAGCGCATCGAGCCACCCTGGAGTCATGGCGCGCGTCCATTCATGCGGGTCAGCTGCGCCGTGCGCAAATGCTGGGTATTCAGCCTCGGGTGAGCGCACAAAGGTCACCAGGGCATCTTCAGGCGTATCAGAGACTCCATTGAACAGCCATCGCGGGGCGCCATATCGGCATAGTACTGTCGCCGGTCTGGCCGCGGAGCCCTCTGCCCCAGCAGATGACATCACCCGCAACGCTCTTGACGCACGTGTGATGCGATCCCGCGGTCAGCAGCCCGACGAATCCCGTGTCGATATAAGGAATTCCACCTTCTTCTGTGGGTACGACGTGTGAGCGCACCGACGGGTTCGATTGCATGTTCTCATTTCTTCCCCAACACCTGGCGCGGGCTTGTCCATCGGCGCTGGAGAGGACGCAGCTATGGTGAGCGCCGAGGGCCAGGGCTCGGACCGAAGGGTACTCGGCGCCATCGGGGTCGGAGTAGACCACCGTGGGCGTGTTTTGTTTGCATTCGGGCGGTATGGTGATGGCGTCCGCCCCACAATGGTTCATCGCGCACGCCCCATTGTCGAGCCCACCGAGATGTCCGCAATCTCGACGCCCCCAGCACACGGTTTGGCGGCTCCCCTTGTACCGGCCGACGGCACAGGTGTGCCCGTAGCCGGCATCCAGGAAGTTCACCTCATCGAGATCTGGAACCGTCTGTGACGGCCGAACCTCGCGGCCCCAGCCCCATTCGGTCGTATTGAGCCCGCACTGCCCCAACCCGTTCGACCCCCAACACTGGACTGTTTTCTTGTCCCCTGTGACCATGCATGTATGGGCGCCGCCAGCGGCGATGAGGCTGGGAGCGTCCGGGTCCGCTGTGCTCGGGTCTGCTGAGATCTGGCGAACCGACCCGAGGCCGTGCACCTGCTCGGGAGCATGGACGAATGGGCGTGGCTGCTGACCCGCCTGCCCGAAATCGTTGCTACCCCAGCACCACACCGTCCCGTCTCGGAGGACTGCGCACGAATGCCCCGAGCCAAGCGCGAGGTGCTCGACATCGTGGAGTTCCGGGATCGCCGTTGGCTCCAGCTGGTTCAGCTCGCTTCCATCGGAGGGCATGTTCTGGCCGATGAGGGCCCCCCAGCACTTCACCGATCTGTCTTTCATCACCACGCAGCTCCGCCCTGTCACGTCCGAGCCGGCGACGACCACCTTCCAGACCTCGGTGAGCCCCGCAACGTGGACAGGCTCTGCTCTGGACTGGAGCGTCCCGTCGCCCAGCTGGCCGTTCTCGTTGTTGCCCCAGCACGCCACGGTGTCGTCCGAGAGGACCGCGCAGGTGTGCTGGCCACCGGCATCGATCTGGGTCACCGAGACACACGCACCTTGAGAGCAAACCGGTGTTGTGCCCGAGCACACGTCCTCGGCCGAGGGCTCCTTCCATGTGAGATCGTCGGTGCACCGCTGTGGAGCATTGTTGAGGCAGCGGACCTCATGCAGTTCGCAGTACGGCTTGCTGTCATGGTAACCGATGATGTCAACGCATCCCGAGACCGCGAAGAGCAAAATCGCGCCCGACAAGCACAATAGCATCCTGGTCAGTTTCTTATTCAACATGGTCACCCGATAGGCTCAATGACTAGGTGTAGGCCGCGGACGCGTCTATCCAGCGCCCATATCTCGCCAGCTCGATGGCACGGTGGTGCTGTTCAGGGGCCTCGGCGCGAACGACGTGAGCGCCGCGGGCCGCCACGCTCTCCTGTTGGTCGCTCCCCGATCGACGCTCATCGCGTGGCGCCCCCTCTCCGCGTCCTGCCGATGGCGACCGGGAACGGCGGTGCCCGGAGGCGGCCGGCGCGCCATCGACACATCAGCCCTCCGAGTCCGTGTGAGCGCGTTACAGCACCATGATCACCCAGGATCCGCTCCCGGGCAAGAACTCGCAGTGCCCCTTCTGCAGCGGATCAGAACAGATCGCCTGACGCCCCCCTCGCGCCGGGGTTGCCGAGAGAGGACCCGCCCGTGCCGCCGCTCCCATGATGCAGGGAGTTGCCAGCGGTCGAGACCGTCGTGCCGGAGCGGTAGATTGCCCACGATTCGCCGCCGGCTCCGCCGCCTCCGTGGCCGCCGTTGCCGCCACGCCCACCGACGCCGCCTGTGCCGCCCGCGCCCACGTCTCCCGTGCAGGCGGCGCCGCCTGTGCCGCCGGTGCCGCCCGCGCCGCCTGTGCCGCCGGTGCCGCCCGCGCCCCCGCTGCCGCCGTCGCCGCTCGTGATGGTGTTCCCGAGGAGCACGATTCCTGTGGAGTTCACGAGGAACAGACCGAATGAACCACCTCCTGCCCTACCGCCGGTCCCCCCCATCGCTCCGCACCCGCCCGCGCCACCCCCGCCGCCGCCGTTCCCTGGACCTTCTCGGACGAAAGCGCCGTCGTCCTCGCCGCCGCCGCCGCCACCGCCGCCGCCCGAGTTACCGAGTTGGCCCATTGACCCGGCGGCCCCGTCATTCCCCCTCCAGAAGCTATCAATAACGATGGCCCCGCTGCCGCCCGTGCCGTTCACGCCATTGGCGCCAGATGTCCCGTCACGGCCTCGATCGCCGGGGCGGCCGGTACTTCCATATGCGCCTCCGGCCCCGCCCGGTGTCCCTCCCGAGCCAGAGACCCCCGTTTGCCCATTGTTTGGGCCATCATCCCCGCCATTGCCGCCACGACCGCCCCTCCCCCCACAGGAAGAGGTTCCGCCCAGTCCGCCCTGAGCGCCCGACTCATCGCCAACACGTCCGCAATCTCCCAGCCCGCCCGGGTCTCCATTTCCGCCGCCCGGTCCCGGAGCCCCGCCCGAGCCCGCCGCACCCTGCCCGGCAGCGCCCGCCTGAAGCCTGCTGTTCTTGAGCTCGACCCCGCTGCACCCGTTGCAATACATGGCATAGATCGACACGCCAGCGCGCGATGACCCGAGCGCTTCGATGGCCATGTGGTCGATCGTCGTCGGAGCTGTGATGTTGTTCCCCTGCACTGCGATGACGCGCCCCGAGGCAACTGTCCCCGACTGGAGGGTCGCGACGTAGGCGTCCGACCTGGACCACCCGTTCGCCTGCGAGTAGCCGCCATAGAGCGAGATGCCATTCTCCAGGGTCACGCCGCCCACGTAGGTGCCCTCGGAAATGTAGACCTGGGCCTTCCCGGTATCCTTGGCTGCCGCAATCCCGCCGGCTACGGTCGCCTTGGGCGCCTCTTTCGTCCCCGGGTTCGCGTCGTCCCCGGACGTCGCAACGAAGACGGCGTCGGCCTCGGTGCCGTCGATCCCATCGCAGTTCTCGTCGGTGAAGCCGTCGTCCGGCAGGTCGGTCCCGCTGCTTTCGGTGCACTCGCAGCCGTTCGCCGGCGAGCCGTCGAGATCGCGGAAGCCCGGACGGCACTCCGCGAAGACGCACGCGCGCGCGTCACACGTGGCGACCGCATGCGGAATATCACACGCCGCATGGCACGCTCCGCAGTGATTCGGGTCGCTCCGCAGATCGACCTCGCAAGCGGTCGCCAGATCGCCGTCGCACTCCGCGAACCCAGGTGCGCAGTCGCCGACAGGGTCGATGTCTCCGCCTCCGGCCCCGCCGGCGGCAGGGTCGATGCCCCCACCGCCGGCGGGATCGACGCTCCCCCCGCCCCCCCCCGCCCCCCCCCGCCCCCCCCGCCCCCCCCGGCCCCGCCGGCATCACCGCCGCTGCCACCCCCGCTCCCCTCGAACTCGGGCGTCGCGAGAGAGGTCGCGTTGTCTCCGCACCCTCCAGCGCTCAGGGCGACCATCGCGAGAGCCAGCACAGCCCCCTGCCGCGGACAGCGCTTCAGCGCCGATGCAGCGCCCCTCTCGGATGGCGTTGCTGGGAACAATGATGATTTGATCAACATCTGTTGGTTCCTCCAGGAAGCTCGACGGTTCCGATCCCGTCATCGCGATGGGAAGCCAGTGCATTCGATATGCCATCGCGGAGGTGCGCCGAACGCTGCGAACGCTGGAGGATTGCCCCCCGCGGCGCCCGGTCCGCCAGACGGGTGATCTGTCACGCGACATGTCACGCGACATGTCACGCGACATGTCACCCGAGCGTCCATCGGAGCGATGCTCCTGGCTGGGGCGGGGTCGAGGCTCGCTGGCACGCCCGTTGCGAACGACCAACGACAAACGACCAAGGTCGATGCCCGACGGCGAGCAGCCCTCCTCCACGGAGTCGACCGGTCTCGGCTCGATCACGAGGCCTCCTTCCAATCCCGCGGCTGCGCGGCCGGACATCGCATGGACCAGCTGAGCGTCACCTCAGGACTCCTCGCCCAAGTGAGCTGGACACCGCTGTCCTGCGTCGGCGAGGAGGCGATCTCCTCCTTGTTCTGGTTCTCGGTGGTGATCTCGGCGCCGATGGCGGAGATCGAGGACGCCCTGGGCTCGCCCCTCGCGCTCTCCGTCGAACGCGCGCTCGCGGGGGAGAGCGTGCGCTTCCGGCTGGGCGAAGAGGGACTCTGGCGCACGGCGATCGTCGCAGAGGCGACGGTGGAGGGGATCCGCGAATCGGAGCCGTTCCCGCTGACGGTCCGGCTGCGGCTCGTCCCTCGCATGTGGCTCCTGAACCATCGCAAAAACACGCGCATCTTTCAGGATAAGTACCTCGACGAGATCGTCGGCGAGGTGCTCGTGCGTTACCGCATCCGGCACCGCTGGGATTTGCGCAACAGCTACCGCAAGCGGCTCTACTGCACGCAATACGAAGAGACCGACTACGAGTTCGTGACCCGCGTCTTCGCCGAGGAGGGCGTGCTCTTCTTCTTCGAGCACCCGCAGGACGACTGGGAGCCCGATGAACCAGAGCAGGAGCGCGGGACGAGCAGGGCCAAGCGGCGTTGGGAAATGGCATTGAATATCGCCGAGGGGGCATCGAAGTTCGCCAGCATGATCGGCGGCGGCTCCGTGGTGAAGGCGGCTGGCCAGATTGGCCTCGCGCTTACCGATCTGGCGAAGTCGAAGGAGCGCGACGACGAGGACGACTCGCCGAGGACGATCGGCGCTGGCGCCGGTGGGCTCGACGGCACCGGCGAGATCCTCGTGTTCGTCGACCAGGCCTCGTATCTAGAGCCCGCCGTGGGGCTGACCCTGCTCAGCATCGAGGGCGCGGTCCCGGATCGGTCCGGCATCCAAGGGTTCACTTCGAACGCCTCGGTCGCGCCGATGCGTGCCGAGGTGCGCGACTACGACTTCCGCCGCCCGCTCCTCGCCTTGGCCAAGGCCGACGGGGACGACAGCGCCCGCCACAACGGCGCCGGATTGCCGCTCGAGGGGTACTGGCACCACGGCGATCTCGACAAGCCCAACGTCGACGCCGAGACCGCGCAGGTCCATCGAGAGCAATACCGTGCGCGGGTCGAGGTGTCGTCTGCGCGTAGCCTCAACGACCGGCTCGTCGCCGGCGGCACGATCGCGCTCCGGAACGCCACGGCGGTCCCGGTCGCGCACGGCTCGTTCGCGATCGTGCGGATCCGTCACGAGAGCTATCTGCCCAATGCCGCAGCGTCGTCCCCCGCACCCGGGAGCGCGGATGCGCTCGTCGCCGGCTGCGCCGAGGCCTTCCAGGAGGCCCTTGAGCGGGGTGAGCGCCTCTCGCAATCCGCCGTGCGCGACCTGCTCCGGCGCGCGCTCTCGAACCCGATCTCGACACCGCCGACCTACCAAAACCGCTTCGAGTGTGTGCCTATCGACGTGCCGTATCGGCCGCCGCGCCCCAAGCGGGTGATGCTCACCACGACCGAGAGCGCCAC
Source organism: Sorangium sp. So ce117 (assembly GCF_051524395.1). Lineage (NCBI taxonomy): Bacteria > Pseudomonadati > Myxococcota > Polyangiales > Polyangiaceae > Sorangium > Sorangium sp. So ce117. Next base: position 11,051,817 of record NZ_CP150309.1, on the reverse strand, counting down.
GGTGGTCGGCCCGAGCAAGCAAACTGGCGGCAGCGGGCAGGAGATCTACCTCGACAAATACGGGCGCGTGAAGGTCCAATTCCACTGGGACCGTGACGGCAAATGGGACGAGCACAGCTCGGCGTGGATACGTGTCGCGCAAGCATGGGCGGGCGCGGGCTTCGGCTTCCAGTTCTTGCCGCGAGTCGGCATGGAAGTGCTCGTCGCGTACATCGGCGGCGATCCGGATCGGCCGGTCGTGGTCGGCGCCCTCTACAACGCCACCCACCCCACGCCCGAGCCGTTGCCGGAGCGTATGACCCGGAGCGGGATCCGCACGCAGAGCTCGCCGGGCGGCGGCGGGTTCAACGAGATCTCGTTCGAGGACGCGAAGGGCAGCGAGCGCATCTACATGCACGCGGAGAAGGATCTCGATCAGGTGGTGAACGACGCTCACGTGCTCAACGTGGCCGGCAAACAGACGGTGCTCGTGGGCGACGCGCGGCAGGTCACGGTCGGAGGCGACGAGCGAGCCACGGTCCAGGGCGACCGGTCGACGACGCTTGGCGGGGCGGACACCTCCGTGGTGAAGGGCAGCCGCACGGCGCGGGTGAACGTGAACGAGACGGTGAACGTCGGCGGGCACGACGCACGAAACGTCGGCGGGCTCTCGATCCAGCGGGTGGGCGCGGACGCGCTCGCGGTGGTGGAGGGCGATTACAACCTGTCGGTTCACAAGGACGCGATCACCCAGGTCGGAGGCGCTGGCACCACGGACAAGAGCAATGCGATCACCTTCGTGCAAGGCAGCTCGTACCTCACGGCCACCGACAAGATCGTCGTCAAGGCAGGCGACCTCGTGGTCGGGCAGGATCAAGGCGACGCCTCGCCCTCGACGATTCGCCTGGAGTGCGGTGCGAGCTCGATCGTCCTCACCAAGGACTCCATCACGATCGCCGCGCCGACGGTGACCGTCGCCGGGAGCGACACGGTGCAGCTCGTGCGCGCCGCTTCGTCCCGCCCGAGCCCACCCCCGCCCCCGAAGGTATTCAAGCTGAACGCCGACGAAGCGCGCCTCTTCTCGGACGTCATCCACCTCGAGACCGGCTCGGCGAAGCTCGCGCTCGACCATGCCAGCGCGGCGCTGACCGGCAACGCGCAAGCCGAGATCGTGAGCCCCGTCATCAAGCTGCGCTCGGGCGCCACGAGCGGCACCGTAACGGCGCCGGGGGGGAGCGCGGATCGGCTCCAGACAGCGGAGATCCAGCTCGCGTTCTCCTACATGCAGCGTAGAGACGGCGGCACCCCGATCCAGAACACCGTCTGTCGCATCGTCGTGGGCGAGAAGGTGATCGAGAGGGTCACCGACGCGAGCGGCGTCGCCGCTTTCCATGTGCCGAAGGCGGCGAAGACCGCGAGCATCAGCCTGTTCGCCAACGAGCGACCGGAATACTCGGACTATTTTCCGGCCGAGAGAGGCTCGCTTCACTGGCTCCTTCACCTCGGCGATCCGATGCCGGACGCCATGACCACGAGGGGGGCCTTAATGCGCCTCGCCAACCTCGGATATGCGCCCTCGACCGACCTCCCGGAAGAGCCGAGCGCCGGCGCGGCGAGCGGCGGCACAGAAGCGGAGCAGGCGCTCGACGACGTCTCCAGGGAGGCTGTGCGACAGTTCCGGGCCGACAGCGAGATGGAGCTTTCGGACAGCCTTGACCGCGAGGTCCATGAAGAGATCCAGGATATCTACGGGAGTTAAATGAGCCAGCTACCCCGCATCGGATATGCCGGCAAGGACAGCCGTGACCGGCTGCACGTGCCGAACCGCTATCTCCCCATCGTGGTGGTGCCCGATCTGTTCGGGACCCGCCTCCGGGATCCCGTCTCCGGAGAGCTCGCCTGGAACCCTCTGGGCGCGCCCTTCGGGCGAAGCAGAGGCACCTTCAGCGTCGATTTCGAGACGCTCCAGCAGGTCTCCGCGGCGCTCGAGCCGGCTGATGCGACGGAGGAGGACGTGGTGGCAGACGAGGAGAGCCACCAAAGGCACCTCGAAGAGGTGGTCCTCCGAACGCACAGGCCTCCAGTGGACGAGCCACCTGGACCCGACCTCGTCCGGCATCGTCACACGCTCATCCCCGACTTCTATGGCAGGTTGCTCGACGAGCTCGGCGAGGCGGCTGGCGAAGCTCTGGAACGGGGCTTCTCCCCGCGCGTCTACTGCGCGGGATACGACTTCCGACAGGACAACGCCAAGTCTGCGCTCAGGCTCGCGGCCATCGTCGACGAGGCGCTCGCCGAGACGCGCGAGCGGCAGGTGGTGATCGTGGCCCACGGCATGGGCGGGCTGGTCGCACGGTACTACTCGCGGGTGCTCGCGGGCGAATCGAAGATCGCGGCGGTGTTTCTCATCGGGAGCCCAACGCTCGGCGTCCCCGCGGCGTATCTGCAGCTCAAGAACGGGATCCAGGCGGTGTACGCGAAGAACTTGAAGGACGCACTGATCGACGGCGATGCCGCGACCATCATGGCGAACGCCGTGGACATCGGTCATGGCGTCGTCGGGCTCGCCGCCGGGCTCGCCGCGGGCCAAGGGCCCCGTTCCCTGCGCAACCTCGTCGGCGACCTGTACCCGGTCCTGTGCCTCGGGGCGGGGAAATGGCTGTCTCGCGAGGCGATGCTCTATTTCGTCCGCCAGATGCCGTCGCTCTACCAGTTGATGCCGAACTCCACCTATTGCCGCAAGGATCCGCACTGGCTCTATTTCGACCCGCTCACCACCGGCTACCCGCCGACCGGGTACATGCTGGTCCTGCCGGAGCTCCTTCACGCGGCCGTCGCTTCGTCCTCCGGCTTCAGCGCCGCCGCGAGGGGCACGAGCGCCGCGCTGCGGCACCAGATCGGCAATGCCCTCGCGGCGGACCACACATCCGGCCGCGCCGACCGTAATATCGATACGCTAGCGCAGCGAGCGCTGCGAATCGATGGTGTCGAAGCGGCCGTTGATTTTGCCATCGATGTCGTCGAGCGTGGTGAGGCGGCGTTCCTCGATGGTCGCAACAGAGAAAGGCTTTATGACGACATCTACACAGGGCTCCTCGATCGCGTGAGCCTACGCGCCGTCTGCGCCTATAACCTTGCGCTCGCGTACCGCTTCGACGACTCGCTCACGGAAAGCCCGAAGGCACGCAAGGCCAGGACCAGCCTCGATCTTCTCGTGGAGCTCGTCGATCCCCTCGTGCAGCGCTTCGCGCCTGGCATCATGGCGCTCGCCCCGCCCTGGGGCCTCCGCTTCCGTCACCGCCGCCACCTGAACGAAGCTGCGTTCCTACGAAGGAGGGAGCGGGAGAGGGCGGAAGAGCGGGACGCGAGCTGCCCGAGACTCTACATGCACCCGCGCACGTTCAACATCTACTGCCAGACCTATCCGGTGGACGCCGGTGGCCTTCTCTTGCCTCTCAAGGTGGTGTCGAACGACGACTCCAATGTCGTCTACTGGCAGCTCATCGCGAGCTCCATCGCCGCGATCCTGTTCCCCTCGTTCCGCACGAACGCAGAGAGCTGGACCGGCCAGGCATCGCGCGGAGACGGGACAGTCTCCGAGAAGAGCGCCAATCCGCCGGACGAGCTCCTGTCGAACAGATTCGTGGAATCCTGGTCAGTACAGCACGGAGATGCGCCTTCAGGCGCGGCGCACATCTCCATGGCATCGCACGGGGACGTGGTGGCTCACGTGAAAGCCAAGCTCGATGACATTGTGATGCGCCTCTATGGATAAGCGGCTCCTCATGATCGGCAAGTACCACGTTCGCATCTTCTGGTCGGGGCGGGGCGACTCCCCCGAACGGCTCGGCTACAAGACGTTCCTTTTCCTCACGGCGCTCGCCGGTGTGCATCCCGATCTGGCGGGCTGCCGGGCCGCCGACGCGCGCGGGAGGCCGCGTACCGGCGACGCCGGGAGCTCGGAATCGGCGTGGTCCTGCACGGAGGCGCTGCTCCGGGCGACGGTGCTCTGGAAGAGCGGACAGGAGCAACGCACCTCGTACACGCCGCGTTTTGTGGTCGAGCGCGACGGCGCGCGCGTCGCCCTCCTGTCGATGTCGGTCGGGATCGAGCCACTCGACATCGGCCCGGTGTTCGCCCCGAACCGACTCGACCTCCAGGTGAGCGCGGCCGCTCTCGACCCGAAGACGGGCCCGGCCGCGCTCGAAAACATGCTTCGGGTGGCCGTCGCTGTCTTCCAGCCCGAATGGGGACACGCCGGAACCGAATCGCAGCCTGCAGAGCCGATCTCGCTCTTCTCCGACGGGGCGCCGGGGGTCGGTTGGATGACGTACCTCAGCGCGGCGTATCCTCCGCTGCCGACCGCGTTCCCTAGCCCCTCGGCGGCGTTCCCGGTTGCCTCTTTCGGCACGCTGATCGTGGCACATCCCGGGCTCTTCGACCCACGCGATCCGGCCCACTCTGCCGCGGTGAATGCGATCCGGGACGTCCTGGGCGAGGCGGAAGTGCTGCTGCCTTTCGCGGCGGTCGCGCGCAAGGGAGTCTCCGCCTGAACGCGACGCCCGCGGGCGCCGGAGCGTACAGCGTCTGATATACTGCCTCGACCACAGCGTCGGACTCTCCCGGCGCTCAGACGCTGTCTCTCGGCTCATCGAGCAGCCGGTGCAAGGCGCACGTGCTCTTCCGCGCGATGGTCGCCATCCCGCTCCCGGCGGCGATGGAGCTCGAGGCTTCGATGTGCCTCTTCAGGACGAGCCCTCCGCGGCACGCGCTCGAGCTCCGGCGCATTCCCATGACGTCGCTCCCGAGGACTCTTGCGTGGAGATGGAGGGGCACGCCGTGCCGAGGGGTATGGCCCGCGCGTCACAAGGGGAGGTCTTCGCGACGGGGCACTTCAAGCACGCGGAGGGCGGCTGAGCGGTAGGCGCAGATTGCGCGGCATAGGAAGCGGATGCGGTCGAGGAGCAGGCGTGCAGAGTAGAGCGTGGGTGATTCGTCCGGCTCGGCGAGCACCTCGATGCTGGGTGCTCGAGGCGGAGGGCGATGGTGGCAGCGTCGAGCATACGTGGCTCCAGGAGCCCGCAGGCTGTGGAGCGAACGCGGCCCCTTAAATGTATGGATAATTTTTGATACAGTGTCACCCCCCAGACGGGATGCAGATCGCGTAAGGTTCTCTATGGTAACCAGCGCGTGCAGCGTCGCTGTACGGTGGGACCGCTGATGCCGCGGGCCCTTAACCGCGGGCGATGCGGCGGCCGAGGGCGCTCCGTTGGGCCACACCGGAGCCGCCGTCGGCGGCGAGACAGGCGGAAGCTATCAATATCACTACTGTTTCCGGCGGCCGCTCGCGATCGACCGGTGTTTCTGGCGGGATTTCCGCTAGTTGGAAGCGTCGTAGTTGAGGTTCGGGCCGAGCCAGCGCTCGACCTCCGCGACGGTCATGCCCTTGCGCGCGTGGTAGTCGACCACCTGGTCGCGATCGATCTTTCCCAGGCTGAAGTACCGGGCCTCCGGGTGCGCGAAATACAGGCCGCTCACGCTCGATCCGGGCCACATCGCGAACGACTCGGTGATCTGGATGCCGGTGCTCTTCTCGACGTCGAGCAGCCGCCAGAGCGTGCCTTTCTCGGTGTGATCCGGGCACGCGGGGTACCCCGCCGCGGGCCGGATGCCGCGGTACTTCTCCTCGATGAGCTCGGCCTTGGTCAGGTCCTCCTGCCGGCCATAACCCCACTCGTCGCGCACCCGCTTGTGCAGGCACTCGGCGAACGCCTCGGCCAGACGATCGGCGATCGCCTCGGCCATGATGGCGTTGTAGTCGTCGTGCACCGCCCTGAACCGCCCGCACAGCTCCTTCAGGCCGATCCCGGAGGTGACCGCGAAGCCGGCGATGTGGTCCCGGAGGCCGGTCTCCCTGGGCGCGATGAAATCCGCGAGCGACCGGTTCGGCTCGCCGTTCTCCTTCGCCGTCTGCTGGCGCAGGAAGTGAAACCGATCGAGCACCGTCGTGCGGGTCCCGTCCGTGTACACCTCCACGTCGTCGCCCACGGCGCTCGCGGCGAAGAAGCCATACACGCCGCGCGCCGTGAGCAGCTTCTTCTCGATGATCGTGTCGAGCAGCGCGTTCGCCTCGGAGAAGAGCTGGCGCGCTTGCTCGCCGTACTTCTCGTGCTCCAGGATCCGCGGATAGACGCCCTTCAGCTCCCACGTGTGGAAGAACGGCGTCCAGTCGATGTACTCGCGCAAGGTGGCGAGCGGGAAGTCCTCGAGCACGCGCGCGCCGGTGAACTCGGGCACCGGCACATCCTCGGCGCGCCATTCGATCCGCGTCCGGTTCGCGCGCGCGGCCTCGAGGGAGACGAGCTTGTGCTTCGGCGCCGCGTGGAGCCGCCGGAGCTTCTCGTACTCGGCGCGGTGCTGGGCGACGAACGCCGCCTTGCCCTCCTCGCTCAGGAGGCTCGTCGTGACGGGCACGGCGCGGCTCGCGTCGACCACATGCACGACCGGCTCGCTGTAATGCGGGGCCACCTTCACGGCGGTGTGCGCCTTGCTGGTCGTCGCCCCGCCGATCAGGAGCGGCAGCTTGAAGTTCTGCCGCTCCATCTCGCGGGCGACGTGGATCATCTCGTCGAGCGACGGCGTGATCAGCCCGCTCAGGCCGATCAGATCCGCCTTCTCCTGCTTGGCGCGCTCGAGGATCTTCTCGCACGGGACCATGACGCCCATGTCGATCACCTCGTAATTGTTGCAGGCGAGCACGACGCCCACGATGTTCTTGCCGATGTCGTGGACATCGCCCTTCACCGTGGCGAGGACGATCTTCCCCTGCGTCTTCACCTCCTGCCCAGCGGCGGCCATCGCCGCCTTCTCCTCCTCCATGAACGGCGTGAGGTACGCGACGGCCTTCTTCATCACGCGCGCGGATTTCACCACCTGCGGCAGGAACATCTTGCCGGCGCCGAAGAGATCTCCGACGACGCTCATTCCATCCATCAGCGGGCCCTCGATCACGGAGAGCGGGCGGCCGAGCTTGGCGCGCGCGTCCTCGGTGTCGATATCGATGTACGTGTCGATGCCCTTGACCAGCGCGTGCGACAGCCGCTCCTCGACGGTGCCTTTGCGCCACTCCTCTTCTTTCTTCTCGGTCGCGGCGGCGCCGGCGCTCTTGGCCTTCAGCGCTTCGCCGAAGTCGACGAGCCGCTCCGTCGCGTCCGGACGCCGGTTGAGCAGGACGTCCTCGACGAGCTCGCGGAGCTCCGGCTCGATCTCCTCGTACACCTCGAGCATGCCCGCGTTGACGATGCCCATGTCCATGCCGGCCCGGATGGCATGGTAGAGGAACGCCGAGTGCATGGCCTCGCGCACCCGGTTGTTGCCGCGAAAGCTGAACGAGATGTTCGACACGCCGCCGCTGACCTTGGCGTGCGGCAGGTTGGCCTTGATCCAGCGGGTGGCCTCGATGAAGTCGACGGCGTAATTGTTGTGCTCCTCCATGCCGGTGGCGACCGTGAGGATGTTCGGATCGAAGATGATGTCCTCGGGAGGAAACCCCACCTCGTCGACGAGGATGTCGTACGCGCGCTTGCAGATCCGGATCTTGTCCTCGTAGGTGGCGGCCTGCCCCTGCTCGTCGAAGGCCATGACGACGACGGCGGCGCCGTACTTGAGGACGGTCCTCGCGCTCTCGCGGAACTTCGCCTCGCCCTCCTTGAGCGAGATGGAGTTCACGATGCCCTTGCCCTGCATGCACCTGAGGCCCGCCTCGATGACCTCCCATTTCGACGAGTCCACCATGAACGGGACCTTCGCCACCTCGGGCTCGCTGGCCAGGAGCAGCAGGAAGCGCGTCATCGCGGCGACGCCGTCGATCATGCCCTCGTCCATGCAGATATCGATGACGTTGGCGCCGTTCTCGACCTGCTGGCGCGCCACGCTCACCGCTTCTTCGAACTTCCCTTCCTTGATGAGCTTCGCGAACTTCGGCGATCCGGCGACGTTGGTGCGCTCGCCCAGGATCATGTAGACGCCGGGCTGCTGCGTGAACGGCTGCGAGCCGGACAGGCGCAGGGGAATCGGCGCGCCGGACGAGGGCGCGCCGCCGGGCGGGACCTCCGCGGGGGGCTTCGGGTCGAGGGCGCGCGGGGGCTTGCCGGCGAGCGCCCTGGCGATGGCCGCGATGTGCTCGGGCGTGTTGCCGCAGCAGCCGCCGGCGATGTTGAGCAGGCCCGCGTCCGCGAAGCCGCCGATGTGGCGCGCCATGTCCGGCGGCTCCAGATCGAAGCCCGTGGGGGAGAGCGGGTTGGGCAGGCCGGCGTTCGGGTAGCAGGAGATCGCGGCGCTGGACTTCTCCGAGAGGTCGGACAGGAACGGATACATCAGGTCCGGGCCGAGCGAGCAGTTCAGCCCGATGGCGAGCGGGTTCACGTGCTTCACCGCGTTCCAGAACGCCTCGACCGTCTGCGCGGAGATCATCGTCTCTCCGCCGCGCCCGACCGCCGCCGAGATCATCACCGGCAGGGTCTTGCCGTCCTTGTCGAACACCTCTCGAATGGCGACGAGCGCGGCCTTCGCGTTGAGCGAGTCGAAGATGGTCTCGACCAGCAGCACGTCGGAGCCGCCGGCGATCAAGGCGCGGATCTGGTGGACGTAGGCTTGCTTCACCTGATCGAACGTCATGACGCGGAAGCCGGGGTCGTCGGCGTCCGGGGAGTTGGACAGGGAGACGGTGAGCGGGCCGATGGCGCCCGCGACGAACCGCTGCCGCCCGTCGGCGTTCGCCACGCGATCGGCCCATTCGCGGCACTGCCGCGCGGACTGCTCGTTGATCTCCCAGGCGAGATCGTTGAGGAACGGGTCGTCGATGATCCCTTGATAGAAGGCCGGGTCCTTCCGCCCGCCGTGCTCGCGCGGGTCGTCCACGAAGAACTCGCTCTGGGTGATGCTTGTCGCGCCGAAGGTGTTCGTCTCGATGATGTCGGCGCCGGCCTCGAGGAAGCGCCGGTGGATGTCGCAGATCATCTCCGGCTGCGTGAGCGAGAACAGATCGCCGTTGTTCAGCAGGTCTTTCTTCGAATCCGCGAATCGCTCGCCCCGGATGTCCGCTTCCTTCATCCCGTAGGTGCGGATGGTCGTCCCCATCGCCCCGTCGATGATGACGATGCGGCTCTGGAGGAGCTTCTGGAGTGGATGAAGGGGAGGCGTTGTGTTGTTGGACGGCATGATCAGCCTCGCTTGGCGCTCTTGGAGGGACCGGGGGTCGGCTTGTCGGCGATGGCGAGCACGACCTGGAAATGGGGTTTCTTTGTCTCGCGGCAGGCGACTTCGGACGCGGCGACATCGAGCTTCACGCGGGTGAGCATGGCCCGGATGTCGGAGGGCGAGAAGCCGGGGTGGCGCTCGCCGTAGGGCACGGTGATCTCCCGCTGCTGGTGCGCGTCGAGCGACAGGATGACCACCCGACCGCCCGGGCGGAGCACGCGGGCGCACTCTTCCAGCGCCCGCGGCGGGTCCTCGGCGTAGGTCAGCGTGTGAAACACGAGGACCGAGTCGAAGGAGGCGTCTCCGAACGGCAGCGCGTGGACATCGGCGACCTGGACGCGGACGTGGGGCTGGGTCGAGAACCGCTCTCTCGCGGCCTCGATCATCCGGCTGCTCGAGTCGACGCACGTGAGCGAGCGGCAGTAAGGCGCGAGCGCGCTGGCCGCCGCGCCGTCGCCCGATCCGACGTCGAGGACGTCGCCGAGGCGGAGCAACGCGGCGATGCCGACAGCGAGCGACTGCCACGTGCGGCCCGGGGAGTAGTGCCGCTCCATCTCGCCGGCGAAGGACTCGGGGAGGCCGCCGCGCCGCTCGGCGTCGAGCTCGAGGAGGCGCCGCTGGTCGCCCTCCAGGGTCGGGTCGGGCGACTTCGTGGCCTCATCGAGGAGGGCCTTCGCGGTCCCGGGCAGGGTGTCGACCGCGAGCGCATAGAACGACTGCGGCCCCTGGCGCCGATCCCGCACGAACCCCGCCTCGCGGAGGCGCCCGAGGTGCGTCGAGACGCGCGACTGCGCGATGCCCGTCACGCGAACCAGATCCGTCACCCGCAGCTCGCGCTCGCGGAGGAGCACGCAGAGCCGGATACGGCTCTCGTCCCCGAGGAGGTTCAGCGTCTCGATGTATTCGGAAAGACTCATGTATTCATGTATCTAGATGTGCGAATGTCATAGAGGCGCCGGCTGCCGGAGTCAAGCACCCCTCGAGAGCGACAGGTGCGTCAGAGCTCGAGCGTGCCGCCGAGCTCGAGGAAGCGCGTCCGCTCCTCGAGGCCGGCGGCGACGAACGCGCCGCGGAGGTTGCCCTCGGACTGCCGGAAGTGCGCCCATCCAGAGCGATGGAGATCCAGACGCGCGGGCCGTCGTCCACGTCGACGAGGAAGCCGGTCACCTCGTGGGCCTGCGGCGCGTAGCCCGGACCATGGCGAGTCGCCGCGCGCTCGGCACCGTCGTCACCACCCGGCCGACGCGCGCCTCGTCGGCGACGAGCGCACGCCCGGCCAGGTCGAGGTTGTCGGCGTGATGATCGTGGCTCAGCAGCACGGCGTCGAAGGTGCCGAGCGACGCCGGGCTCTCCGGCGTCACATAGCGCTTCTCCGTCGTCGCGGCCGAGGAATATCACGCCGATGAGGCCGGGCGGCTGCAGAAGCTGATGGTCACGCGGACGCCGCTGCTCATCATCAGCGGCGACAACGACATCAGCACCGCCGTGGACAACTGGTTCGCGCTGAACCGCAAGATCCCCAACGCTCATCTGGCCGTGTATCCTGAGTCGGAGCACGCCCCCCAGCATCAGTACCCGCAGCTCGCCGCCGAACAGGTGGCCTCGTTTCTGCGTCACGCCATTCGATAGATAGAAGGAGCGCCACATGCCGATTTTCAAGACCAAAGAAGGCGTCGAGCTTTTCTACAAGGACTGGGGCAGCGGCCGGCCTCTGGTGTTCCATCACGGCTGGCCGCTGTCGGCAGACGACTGGGATGCGCAGCTCATGTTCTTCCTTGCGAAGGGCTTCCGCGTCATCGCGCACGATCGTCGCGGTCACGGGCGCTCGTCGCAGACCTTCGACGGCAACGAGATGGACACGTACGCCAGCGACGTGTCGCAGCTCACTGCTCACCTCGGTCTCAAGGGCGCGGTGCACATCGGCCACTCCACGGGCGGCGGTGAGGTGGCGCGCTATGTCGCGAAGCACGGGCAGGACGGCCGCGTGGCCAAGGCCGTGCTCATCGGCGCCGTGCCGCCGATCATGGTCAAGAGCGACAAGAATCCCGGTGGCCTTCCCATCGAGGTGTTCGATGGGTTCCGCGCCGCGCTCGTCGCGAACCGCGCGGAGTTCTACCGCGCCGTGCCCGAAGGGCCGTTCTATGGATTCAATCGTCCAGGGGCCAAGACGCTGCCGGGGGTCGTCGACAACTGGTGGCGGCAGGGCATGATGGGCGGCATCAAGCCGCACTACGACTGCATCAAGGCGTTCTCGGAGACCGATTTCACCGACGACCTCGCGAAGATCGATGTGCCCACGCTCGTGATGCACGGCGACGACGACCAGATCGTGCCGATCGCGGATTCCGCGCTGCTGTCGATCAAGCTGCTCAAGAAGGGCACGCTCAAGGTGTACAAGGGCCTGGGGCATGGCCTGTGCACCATCAACCCGGACGTCGTCAATCCGGATCTGCTGGAGTTCATCCAGTCGTGAGCGCGAGGGCCGCGGACACGAGGGTCCGCGGCCTCTCATCGCCGTCCGCGTCGCTCAGGCTCCTTCGACCGCCGGCAGCTCGAAGCGAAACGTCGCGCCGAGTACAGGGTTGGGCTCGGCCCAGAGCCGGCCGCCGTGGCGCTCGAGGATCGAGCGGCTGATCTTCTTCCGCGACCCGCTGCGCTTCCCCGACCTCAACCACGCCGTCAAGCGCGACCCCCGGACCGGGATGCGCAGCGCGGACAACAACTGGGACTTCTGGCCGTCGCTGCCCGAGGCGCTCCACCAGGTGACGATCGTGAGGAGCGACCGCGGGATTCCGGTGAGCCGCCGCTGCCCGGACGCGTCGTCGTCGACGATATCGACCGGCTTTTCTGGCAGGACCTCGGACCACCGCTCCGCGACGAGAGAATTGTCTTGTATAGCGTCGCGATGTCCGTTATGACGGACGAATGTTTCCTTGCCTCGTGGCCATGCGGACGTTCGGTGCTCGCTCGGAGGCGTGCTGTCGAACAAGCGCTTGTCGTTCTTGCTGTAGTTAGCCGCATGCGCCGCGGCGCATGCTGCGGCGAGGAGAAGACCGAAGCAGCGCCCCCGCGTCCCCGGTGACGTGCGGCGCCGTCGTTCGTCGTGACGGCCGAGCCACGCGGCTCATCACCGTCAGCGTCCGCCCTTCTCGTGGCGCGCCCGGCTGACCTTTGGCCGGGGCGCGAGCCGAGGCGTCCCTTCGGGAGGACGGCGGAACCTCGCTCGCGACGACGTTCGACTCCGGCAACTCGGGTGAAGCTGGCGCGACCGGCGAAGGCGGCGGCGGTACGGGCGGCGGAGATGGCGGCGGAGGCGGCACGGGCGGCGGCGGTCCGATCGTCGAGTTGCCCAACATCGTCACGATCGTGGCCGACGATCTCGGCTTCTCGGACCTCGGCGCGTTCGGCGGCGAGATCACCACACCGAACCTCGATACGCTCGCCGCAGAAGGCCGCATCCTCACCGGGCACCGCTCCGGATCGCTGTGCGCGCCGACCCGCGCGATGCTGGTCTCGGGCACCGACAGCCACGCCGTCGGGCTGGGCCGCATGGGCGGCGGTACTGGACCGCAAGCAGGGCAGCCCGGCTACGAGGGCCACCTGACCGACAACGCGCTGTCCGTCGCCGAGATCCTGAGAGACGCCGGATACCATACGTACATCGCCGGCAAGTGGCACCTCGGCGACACGGAGGATCAGAGCCCTCCGGCGCGCGGCTTCGAGAAATCGTACGTCCTGCTCCCCGGCGTGGCGACGTTCTTCAACGAGTTCGCCGACCCGCCGACGACCGCACAGGCGCGGCTCTATCGCGAGGACGGCGTGTATGCGCAGCCGCCGCGCGACTTCTACGCGACCGAGTTCTACACCGACAAGCTCATCCAGTACATCGAGAGCAACCGCGCCGACGGCAAGCCGTTCTTCGCGTTCGCGACGTACACCACGCCGCACTGGCCGCTTCAGGCGCCGCCGGAGTACATCGACAGGTACCGCGGCCGCTACGACGCGGGCTACGACGCCATCCGCGAGCGGCGCCTCGAGCGGCTCAAGAGCCGCGGCGTCATCCCCCAGTCGTTCACGCCGAATCCCCGCTTGCCGAGCGGCGGCAGCAACCCGAAGACCTGGGAAGATCTGACGCCGGAGGAGCGGATCTACGAGGCGCGGCGCATGGAGATCTACGCCGCCATGGTCGAGAACCTCGACGCCAACATCGGCAGGTTGATCCAGTACCTGAAGCGGGTCGGCGAGTACGAGAACACCTTCATTTTCTTCCAGTCCGACAACGGCGCGGAAGGTGGCAATCGGGAGGGCTTCGCCGCCACCGACCCGAGCCGCTCCGGGACGGTGGAGAACTCGCTCGAGAACCTGGGTCGACCGGGCTCGTACATCGGCGTCGGACCCCGCTGGGCCGAGGTGAGCGCCACGCCGTTCCGGCTGTGGAAGAGCTACACGACCGAAGGCGGCATCTCCGTTCCGGCCATCGCACGGCTGCCGGGACAGCACCAGAGCAGGCCGCAGTTCGACGGAACCACGCACGTGATCGATTTCCTGCCGACCGTGCTCGAGCTGGCCGGTGTTCCCAACCCGGGGAGCACCTACAAGGGCAGGGAAGTCGAGCCGATCAGCGGGCATTCGATCCTGCCGGTGCTCGAAGATCGGGCGACCGGCCTGCGCGCGCCGGGGGAGACGTTGATCTGGGAGCACGGCAACCACCGCTACGTGATCCGCGACAACTGGAAGCTCCTGTGGCTCAGCGCGCCCTATGGCCCGACGCCGCGCGCCTGGAGCCTGTTTGATCTGGCCACCGACCGCGCCGAGATCAACGACGTTTCCGCGGCTCATCCGGACGTGGCGGCCGAGCTCGCCGCCGCGTGGGCGCAGTACGCCACCGCCCGCGGCGTCATCCTCACCGAGTAAACGCGCACCCTGCCGCACGCGAGACCCGGGCGTCTCTGCACGACCCGCGTCTCGCGGCGGCGCTCACCTCCGCTCTGCACATGGCCGATTCCCGACTCGTTCGCTCGTGGCCCATCGCTGTCCTGATTCTGGCGCTCATCGGGCTCGTGGTCTGGCGCGCGTCCACGAGCGCGTCGTCGCTCACGCCAGACGACGCCTCCACGGCGAGCGCTTCGGGGGTGAAACCCGGGGCGGCGCGAGGCGGGGCCGCGGAGGCCTCGCCGGCTGCCGCGACGCCGGTCAGCCCGGCGGAGCGCTCGCCGGAGCGCGCGGCGGCCGGCTTCGTCGGCAGCGACCGCTGCGCGCCGTGCCACGCCGAGGAGCACGCCGCGTGGCAGGGCTCGCAGCACGCGCGGGCCATGCAGCACGCGACCGCCGCCACCGTGCTCGGGAACTTCGACGGGGCGCGCCTGCGTTACGCCGGGCAGGTCCACCGCTTCGATCGCCAGGGCGGGAAATACTGGGTCACCACGGATGGCCCCGACGGCCAGCTGCACCGCTACGAGGTGCTGTACACCTTCGGCGTCGAGCCGCTCCAGCAATACCTCGTCGCTGGCCCGGGCGGGCGCTTGCAGGCGCTGCCGTTTGCGTGGGACGCGCGCTCCCAGGCACGCGGTGGGCAGCGTTGGTATCACCTGCACGAGCGCGAGAGCGTGCGCGCCGGCGACGTGCTGCACTGGACCGCCGCCAGCCAGAACTGGAATCACATGTGCGCCGAGTGCCACTCGACGCACGTAACGAAAGGGTATGACGCGGCCGCGGATCACTTCACCACCACCTGGTCCGAGATCAGCGTCGGTTGCGAAGGCTGCCACGGCGGCGGCGCGCGCCACCTCGACTGGACCGAGGCGAGGACGCCGGACCCCTCGAAGGGCCTCGACGTGCGCTTCGACGAGCGCAAGGACGCCACGTGGACGCGGCTGCCCAGCGGCACCGCGCAGCTTGCCAAGAGCCCCTCGAGCGGCACCGAGAGCGCCACGTGCGCGTTCTGCCACAGCCGCCGCGAGACGCTCTCGCAGCCGTTCCGGCACGGCGCCCCGCTGCTCGACAGCGTGGCGCTCGAGCTGCTGACCGCGCCCTTCTACACGCCCGACGGCGTGATGAGCGACGAGGTCTTCACCTACGGCTCGTTCCAGCAAAGCAAGATGGCGAATGCCGGCGTGACGTGCAGCGACTGCCACGAGCCGCACTCCGGCCGTCTGCGCGCCGAGGGCAACGGCGTGTGCGCGTCCTGCCATGAGCCGGCGCGCTTCGATGTCCCCGCGCATCACCACCACGCCGCGAACGCCGCCGCCGCGAACGCCGGCGCTACGCCCGGCGCGCCCGCCGCTCCGCGCTGCGTCGATTGCCACATGCCGGCGCGCACGTACATGGGTGTCGACGTCCGTCACGATCACGGCTTCCGGGTGCCTCGGCCGGATCTCTCGGTCCGCCTCGGGATCCCGAACCCATGCACCGACTGCCACGCTCAGAAGCCCGCGAGCTGGGCCGCCGACGCCGTGCGAGCCTGGCTCGGCCGCCCCGCGCGGGGCTACCAGACCTATACCGAGGCCTTCGCTCTCGCACGCACCGCGCCCGGTGACCCGGCCGTTGTCGCTGAGCTCCAGCGGCTCGCGACCGACGGCGCCCTCCCCGCCATCGCGCGCGGGACGGCGGTCGCCTCGCTGCGCGCCGCAGCGACGGCCGCGTCGCTCGCCGTTCTCGGCGCGACGCTCGCCGATCCCGACCCGTTGCTACGGCGCGCTGCGCTCAGCGCGCTGGAGGGCTACGACCCACGCCACGCCGCGGCCGTCGCCGCGCCGCTCCTCGCCGATCCCGTGCGCGGTGTGCGCGTCGAAGCCGCGCGCGTGCTCGCGGGCGTCGACCTCGACGCCTTGCCCGATCGCGCCGCGCGGGCGCTGGACGGGGCGTTGCGCGAGTACGTCGCCACCCAAACCCTCCATGCCGATCGCGCCGAGGCCCAGAACAACCTGGGCGTGATCTTCACCCGCACGGGCAAGCCGCGCGATGCCGAGCACGCCTACCTCGCCGCGCTTCGCATCGAGCCCGGCTACGTCCCCACCTACGTGAACCTCGCCGATCTCTATCGCGAGCTCGGTCGCGACGCGGACGGCGTCGCGCTGCTCCGGCGCGGAATCACCCACCTTCCCGAGCAGGCCGAGCTGCTCCACTCGCTGGGTCTCGCCTTGGTCCGGCAAGGCCACCAGGACCAGGCGCTCGAGCCGCTGAAACGCGCCGCCGAGCTCGGGCCCGAGCAGGCTCGCTTCCAGACGGTCTACCAGGCCGCGCTGACCGCCTCGCGCTCCGCCCCCCGGGCTGCTCACGCCCAGCCGCGGCTCGGACGGCCATGAGCTCCTTCACCCCCCAGCGGTCACCACCTGGGTCGTGAACGTGGGCTCGTGCCTGTGTTCGCATGGCATGTCCCCTGCAATCGGGCTTCGCCCTGAAAAGGAGCGTTGCCCTGTCATGACGAAGCGACCTTCTCGGCGGACCTTCCTCCACGCCGCGGGCGCCAGCCTCGCGCTCGGCGCGTGTGCGGGGAGCGCGCAGCTGCGGCAAAACGCTACATCCTCGGGCGCGGGCGCTCCGGAGCCTCCCGAGGGCCCTTCCCCTGGGGCGCCAGAGGAAGAGGACGTCGCTCTACCGGCGGGCGGCGTGATGCCGACGAGGACCCTCGGGCGGACCGGCGTGAAGGTCAGCCTCCTCGGCCTCGGCGGCTACCACATGGCGGTCTCCACGGATGAGCAGGAGAGCATCCGGATCGTTCGCTTCGCGATCGATCATGGGGTCACCTTCCTCGACAACTGCTGGGACTACCACGACGGCAAGAGCGAGGAGCGCATGGGCAAGGCGCTCCAGGACGGATACCGCAGCAAGGTCTTCCTGATGACCAAGCTCGACGGCCGCACCCGGGCGACCGCCGAGGCGCAGCTCGAGCAGTCGCTCCGGCGGCTGCGCACCGACGTCATCGATCTCGTGCAGATGCACGAGATCATCCGGATGAGCGATCCCGAGCAGATCTACGGGCCCGGCGGCGCGATGGAGGCGCTCGTGGCCGCGAAGAAGGCCGGCAAGATCCGGTTCATCGGCTTCACGGGGCACAAGGACCCGGACATCCACCTCGCCATGCTGAAGATGGCCGAGCGGCAGGGCGTCCCGCTCGACACCGTGCAGATGCCTCTCAACGTCCTGGATCCCCATTACCGGAGCTTCGAGAAGGCGGTGCTCCCGGTGCTGACGCAGCAGGGCATCGGGGTGCTGGGGATGAAGCCGTTCGCCGGCGGGGAGATCGCGAAGGCGGGCGTGATCTCGCCGATAACCTGCCTGCACTATCCCATGAGCTTGCCGACGTCGGTGGTCATCACCGGCTGCGACAGCCTGGGTGTCCTCAAGCAGGCGCTCAAGGCGGCTTACACGTTCCAGCCGCTCGGCAGCGAGCGCGTCTCGGCGATCCTGGCGCGCACCGCCGAGCTCGGGGCCAGAGGAGAACACGAGCAGTTCAAGACCACGGAGCGCTACGACGGCACGACGAAGAACCCCCACTGGCTGACGACAGCGAACCTCTGAGCGGGAGCCCCGCGGGGGCTCCCAACGCAAGGGGGCAAGCCTCGCCACGGACGTCGCCGAGCAGGCGCCCTGCTCGGTAATGGTCAACTTTGACCCGAAGTGGTCAAATAGCCTGATTCGCGCGGCGCCTGCGGATCTCGCCCGACCAACGCCATCGTGACGACCTCGTCGGGACCGGTTACCTGTCCCCCCGCGACGAAGGAGGAAGCAATGGCGACGAGGGTGGACGTCCCTCACTGGTACCCGACGATCCGGTGGGGGACGTAGGGCTCCTCGAGGGAGGCGACCTCCTCGGCGCTCAGCTTGACCGACAGCGCGGCAACGGCGTCGTCCAGGTGGGAGCTCCTGGTCGCGCCGACGATCGGCGCCGTGACGGGGGCCTTCTGGAGAAGCCAGGCCAGGCCGATCTGCGCCCGGGGGACGCCGCGGCGGGCGGCAAGGTCGGCCAGCCGCTCGACGATGGGTCGGTCGGCATCGGCGGACGCGTCGTACTTCTGGTGGAGCACCTGGTCGCTCTGTTCTCGGGCGGTCGTCTCGCTCCAGTCGCGGGTCAGCCGTCCGCCCGCGAGGGGGCTGTAGGGGATGACGCCGATCCCTTCCTCCTGGCACAGGGGCAGCATCTCCCGTTCCTCCTCCCGGTAGATCAGGTTGAGGTGGTCCTGCATCGAGACGAACCGGGTCCAGCCGCGGCGGTCGGCGACGTTCAGCGCCTTGAGGAACTGGTAGGCCCGCATGGCCGAGGCGCCGAGATAGCGGACCTTGCCGGCCCTCACGACGTCGTGGAGGGCCTCCATGGTCTCTTCGATGGGTGTACCGTAGTCCCAGCGGTGGATCTGGTAGAGATCGATGTAGTCGGTCCCGAGCCGCTTGAGGCTCTTGTCCACCTCGCTGAGGATGGCCTTGCGGGACAGGCCGGCGCCGTTCGGGCCTTCGTGCATCCGGCCGTGGACCTTGGTGGCCAGTACGATCTGGTCACGGCGGGCCAGGTCCTTCAGGGCCCGACCGACAAATTCCTCGCTGGTGCCGGCGCTGTAGACGTTGGCGGTGTCGAAGAAGTTGATCCCCAGGTCGAGGGCCTGGCGGATCACCTTCCGGGATTCTTCTTCGCTGAGGACCCATTGGTGGAATCCCGGCTGGGGAACGCCGAAACCCATGCAGCCCAAGCAGATCCTCGACACATCCAGTCCGGTCCGGCCAAGTTTCACGTACTCCATGGGAATCCTCCTCAGGGCAGTCTACCGCGGTTCGGAACGAGGGCTTCCAGCCCTGCCGAGGCGCGGCGGTGAAGGTGACCACATCGACACCTGTGCCGGTGGGTCGCCCGAGGAACTCCACCGCCGGCACCACAAGGCGTCCAGGGTTCGACTGGTCGAAATTGACCACCACCTCCCGCCGGGCGTGGATGGCTGCGGGTGCTCCCGGGCGGGTCCGCTCCGTCGGCGCCCTCCGCCCCGCAACCACCTCCCATCGCGCCCGCCCCTGTGGCCCCTCTGCCGGACCTCGCGCCCGTCGCAGCCGCGACGCCTGCCGCCGTCGAGTCCGCTGCGCCTCCGCCAGAACCATCCCGTCAGCTCGACCTGTTCGCATGGCGACCAAAGCCGAGGAAGCCGGTCCAGTTGTCGCTGTTCGGGGACCCGCCGGACGGCGCGCAGTAGCCGGTGCCGTTCCACTCGCCCGCTCAACGAGACGGCCGAACCAGACCATGGCCCCTGCAAGCCGTCTTCGACGCCCAGCGCGCCGCCGAGATCGTGCTCGGCTTCGCCGGTTTCGGTGTGCGACGGACACGAGACCGGGCAGTTCACCCGGGTCTGCTGCCACACCGACAGCACCGCACAAAGTGTACCAGCTAGACCGATGCGCCCGATCTGGCCGCAAAACTCAGTTTTGTCAGGCCCGGACCTGAAACGACCTGGATCATGATCCGCCCACTTTCCGTGGCCGGGTTCTATTAGTATACCCTAACAGTCTCGGGACTGAACGCCCGAGCATTAATCACAGCGCCAGGCACAATCTGTGCCGAGGCCAGCGCTCCGTGCCATCCACGGACCTGGAGCGACGAATGAACCCGGCGATCACATTGGCGGAGTGGATCATGGAAACCTGCCCATACAGGTATCCAATGACCCATCTGAAACTCCAGAAGCTGCTGTTCTATTGCGTCGGTACTGCCATGGCGTTTGATGTGGATGCTGCGTTGGGCGGCCCTGTGCTGTTCCAGCCATGGAAGCACGGTCCTGTCAACAAGGACGTATGGCTGGCGTTTAAGGAGTACGGCGGCGACGCCATCCCTACGCCTCAGCCTAGCCCGTACAGGACGTACCCAGCGAGCGTTGAGCGTCCGATGAAGTGGGCGCTGCAGATTTACGGCGCGCTTGACGCGTGGAGTTTGAGGCAGCAGTCGCACATGGAGCAGCCATGGATCGACGCCTGTAAAGAGATGCATCGGCACATCCCCGCGGATGCGATTCGGACGCATTTCAAAAAGAAGTTTACCAGTCGTCGCGTGATGGCCCCAGAGCATCTCCAAGATCCTGGCACGTTCAAGATCGATCGTATCCCAGTCGTTGGATACTCCTCGATGGAGGAGCTCGCCGAATCCGTATATTCCATCTACGGCAACGATGACCGCCAAACGGTGCCGTAGTTGCGACCATAGTCGACGTAAATACATCGATGGCTGGAATGGCCATGATTGCGAACTGGAGCCGTTCTGCAAGCTTACCGACTTGCGTTTGGCTGAGTTGGCGTGCTCTCACCACGGCGGAGCAATTCGCGTTGAGCAGCACAGGGCGATCTTCAAGTCGATGTACGACGGCCATATGGAAGCAGAGCGGATCGTAAACCGAATGAGTTTCGGTGACGACTGCGATCGATTTCTGCGGCAGGCGAAGTATCTTCACAACATTATATTCCGCCGTACAGGTCTGTCCTTTGCTGGACAATTTCGCCAGAACGGCGACGCGCCTGTGTTGTACGGCAGAAGTGGCCGCGAGAGAGAGGGGGCTCCGGCGGACCAGATAGAGCCAAAGCTCCGAGAGATGCACATGGGGGTGTTCGCGTGCGTCAGCTTCGATAAACTGGACAAGAACAGGCTAGCGCGACTCTGTGCTCGATATCTCGAAGAGTTCTTCCGCATTCACCCGTTCCACGACGGGAATGGCCGCGTCGCACGGCTCTTCCTGAAGCTGATAGCCAAGCGCACTAGTGCCTTCATGTTCGATCTGATCCCAGATCGCAGCCGAGCAAGTGAAGAGTACGTGGGCGCTTTGGAGTACGCGCATAAGAGGGTCGACCAGCGCATAAATAACGCGTCCAAGGTCAGCGATCCATATCGTCCGCTTGTAGATTGGTTGCTGCTCTACTTGAAGGATGCGCCTGGAGAAGACGAACTGCGCGAGCCAGACTCAGGACCTGAGTGGGCAGAAGAGGAACCCGATACGCCGCAAGCGGGCTAATCTATCTGCCGAATGCCGACAGCACTGTGGGCCGTGAGTTGTTCCGATTGACGGCGCTCATCGCCACCTCTTGAGCTTCAGCGCGAGCGCCTCGCGGGCGATCCTGAGCCGCGACGCCGCCGTGCTCGGGTTCATTCGGCGCTGCTTGGCGTACGCGACGGGTCGTCCGCGGAGAGCAACGCGTCCCGCTGCCAGTCCGGGAGCTCGGCCATGGCGTCCAACACCTCACGCGCCTCGATCTGGGCGTGCATGTCTACGCCGACGGGCTCGCGCAGCAACCCGAGCGGCGACGGATGGAGCACGGCGCGGCGCACGTACGCGCTGTGGACGTAGTGCGAGGCGAGGCGCCACGCGATCCCGTGGAGCCACTTCCGGAGCGCGTCGCTGGGCTTGTCCCGTGGGTCGGGACGATAGAGCCCCCGGCGGACGGCGTTCCAGGCGTTGAGCAACACCTCGGCCTCCACGTCGCGGCGGTCGCGCTTCGGCATGCCGGCGAGCGTCGCCAGGACGATGCGGCGCTCCGCGAGGATCGCCTCCATCGTCGGCTTCTTCCGGGGATGTCGTGCGGCAGGCGGGCGTCCGGCCCCCTTCCGCCGGGGCTTCATCCGCTCCTCCCGCACGTGGGGCAGCGATGGACCACAGCGAGCCCGTCGAGCAGCTGCTCCACGGTGACGCCGGCCGCCTTGGCGGCACGCAGGGTGTTATCGCGCCCGGTAGATGCGCCTTTTGGGGCACTTTGTGAGCCGACTCCTTGATGGTGTCGGTGATCATCGCGTGCCGCGCCCGATCGGTGAAGACCGCGGCCCCATGATCGGCAGCGTTCACCGTTCACCGCCGGCACCCACGCCGATCTGGGCCGCGCTCGCCTCCGCGGCGTAGACGTAGCGCCGGCCGAAAAGTCGAAGGCCCGAGGGCTGCCACCCTCGGGCCTTCTGGAGCTCCGCGTTGCCGGAGTGCCCCACCTTCATCACAAGCCGGGCTCCAGGTCCAGAAAGCGGCGTCATGGATCCCGTTGCCTTCGCCCGCCTACCGCCTCGCCCACTGCGCCCGCTGCCGCGTCCAGCTTCGGTTCTGCCGTCGCTGCGATCGCGGCCAGCGCCTCTGCTCCAACTGCCGCCCGCTCCGGCGTCGTGAGTCGCTCCGCCGCGCCGGCGCCGCCTACCAGAGCCGGCTTCGCGCTCGCCGCCTCCATGCCGCTCGCCAGGCCCGGTACCGCGACCGGCAGCGGGACAAGTTCTCCGCGCAGAAAGTGACGCATCACGTGGTGACGGAAGCCGCGGCCGCGTCGATGTCCCAGGTCGCGCCGGAGATCACCCCCGGCCGAAAGGACAACGATGACGATCGGATCCGAGATGTCGGCCGCTGCTCGCTCTGCGGAGCGCGGCTTCCGCCCTGGGCCATGCGCGAGCGGCGCGCTCGGTCAGCTGTTCACCGACGCGCTCCCCGCGTCCCACGAGGCCCTCCGCGGTGATGGGAGGCGGCGGTGATCGCCAAAGACAAGGAGGCGGACATCCTGCGCCTCTACCACGGCGAGAAGTGGCCTATTGGCACCATCGCCGCCCAGCTCGGGCTGCATCACACCACCGTGCAGCGCGTGCTCGGGCAAGCGGGCGTCGACCCGAAGGTCGTCGCGCCCCGCCCGTCGATGGTCGACCCGTTCGTGCCCTTCATCGTCGAGCAGCTCGGCAAGTATCCCTCGCTGCGCTCGAGTCGCCTCTTCGGCATGCTCAAGGAGCGGGGCTATCCGGGCGGTCCCGATCATCTGCGCCGGGTGATCGGCCGTCTCCGCCCCAAGAAGCCGGCGGAGGCCTTCCAGCGGCTCCGTACGCTGCCCGGCGAGCAAGCGCAGGTCGACTGGGCGCACTTCGGCAAGCTGGCTGTCGGCCGGGCGCTGCGCCCGCTCTGGGCCTTCGTCATGGTACTCAGCTACTCGCGGCGGATCTTCCTGCGCTTCTTCCCGAGCGCGGCGATGCCCTTCTTCGTTCGCGGGCATGTCGAGGCGTTCGCCGAGTTCGACGGCGTCCCGCGCGTGCTGCTCTACGACAACCTCAAGAGCGCTGTCGTGGAGCGTCACGGCGACGCGATCCGGTTCCACCCCATGCTGTTGGAGCTCTCGGGGCATTACCGCTTCGAGCCGCGCCCTGTCGCCGTCGCCCGCGGCAACGAGAAGGGCCGCGTCGAGCGCGCCATCCGCTACGTCCGCGAGGCGTTCTTCGAGGCCCGGACCTACGCCGACCTCGACGACCTCAACCGACAAGCGACCGAGTGGACCAGCTCCGCAGCGCTCGATCGCTCCTGGGTCGAGGACCGCGCCCGCACCGTGCGCCAGGCCTTCGACGACGAGCGCAGCGTGCTGCTCGGGCCCCCCGACACGCCGTTTCCAGCTCACGAGCGCGTCGAGGTCGAGGTCGGAAAGACCCCCTACGCGCGCTTCGATCTCAACGACTACTCGGTTCCCCACGACCGGACGAGCCGCACGCTCGTCGTCCTCGCCGACCTCGAGCAAGTGCGCATCGCCGACGGCAACGAGATCCTCGCGACCCATGTCCGCTCGTGGGACCGCGGCCAGCAGATCGAGCAGCCCGTGCACATCCAGCGCCTGGTCGACGAGAAGCGCCGCGCCCGCGAGCATCGCGGCCTCGATCGCCTCGCCCGCGCCGCCCGCAGCAGCCAGGCATTCCTGCGCATCCTCGCCGAGCGCGGAGACAACGTCGGCAGCGCCATCGCCCGGCTTCTACACCTGCTCGACGCCGTCGGCGCCGCCGAGCTCGAAGAGGCGCTCGTCGAGGTGCTCGAGCGCGACACCATCCACGTCGGCGCCGTGCGCCAGGTGATCGACCGTCGCCGCTCCGAGCGCCACCTGCCGCCTCCGGTCTCGATCCCCGTTACGCGCGGCCAGTACGCCGCCCTCGTCGTCACGCCGCATTCGCTCGCCACCTACGACGCCCTGAAGAAGGACCCGACGCCATGACCGATCTAACGCCCGCCGAGACGAAGGCCCGCCTGAAGGGCCTCGGCCTGTTTGGTCTGCTCGCGTGCTGGGAGGAGCTCGCCGACAAGCCCTGGCTTCGCGAGGTGCTCGCCATCGAGGAGCGCGAGCGCCACAAGCGCAGCCTCGAACGCCGCATCAAAAACTCCCGCGTAGCCGCCTTCAAGCCCATGGCCGACTTCGACTGGTCCTGGCCCAAAAAAATCGACCGCGAGGCCGTCGACGACCTCTTCGCTCCCGGCTTCATCACCACCGGCCACAACGCCGTGCTCGTCGGCCCCAACGGCGTCGGCAAGACCATGATCCTGAAGAACGTCGCTCACCAGGCCGTCGTCCGCGGTCACACGGTGCGCTTTTCGACCGCGAGCGACATGCTCGCCGACCTCGCCGCGCAGGAGTCCTCGGCCGCGCTCGCGCGCCGGCTGCATCGCTACACGGTTCCCGCCCTTCTTTGCATCGATGAAGTAGGCTATCTCTCCTACGACGGCCGCTACGCCGACCTGCTGTTCGAGGTCGTCACTCGTCGCTACGACACGCAGAAGCCGATCCTGCTCAGCACGAACAAGGCATTCTCCGACTGGGGCCAGGTCTTCCCGCACGCCGCCTGCGTCGTCACGCTCGTCGACCGGCTCGTGCACCGGGCCGAGGTGATCGAGATCGAGGCCGAGAGCTACCGGCTCAAGGAAGCCAAGGAGCTGAGCGCCATTCGCACCAAGCAGCGCCGCGCCAAGAAGCACTGAGCCACCTCTTCACCGGTGAACTTCACCGCCGCCGGATGCGGGTTTCACCGGCACCGGGCGCGGATTTCACCGGTGAACTTCACCGAATCCCTGCGGATTGCCGCGATCATCAACAGATGGCCATCCGGAGCCTGGGACCCCCGCCGGCGGCATCCGTATGCCCATCACCCGGGGCGCCAGCCAGCCGGCGCACGCAGGGCGGGTCAAGGGCGCGCAGCGGCGACCGGCAGGGAGCGCACCCTTGACGCGCCCGAGTACGCCCGCACCATCGCGTCCGTGGTGGGCGTGCTGCTGCGCGATGATGGCCACCATCCAGACGGACTTCATGGCCATCAATGAGCTGGCTTGGTAACAGCAGGGCGGTCGCTGACGAGCCGTTGGCCCGCCCGTTCGCGATGCTCTCGACCGCGATGACGGACATGTCCATCGCCTCGGCCAAGCAGGGCCACGAGCCGTAGGCCGATCGAAGGCTGCGCAAGGCTGCCCGGAAGCGCTTGCGCTGGGTTGGGGTCAGGGAGAGGCAGGCGGAAACGCGGCGGCGGCGCGCAGGCGCACCTTCGCCTTGCCCACCGTCGGGTGGGATCAAGTACAACTGCATCGTCGGACCTCGGAGAACGGGGTTCGGCCACGCAGCCCGGACGGTTGGCGCCGTCGCGGGCTGCACTTACTTGCGGCCGAACTTAGCCGCTCACGCGAGGTCCGGAGTCAAATGACCGCACCGGATCTCAAAGTGCCGCACTACCCGCCGCCCAGGCGCGAGCCCATGTCCGATATGCCGGGGTGCCTGGTCGAGCACGCGCCGGCCATGTCGTCCGGGCGCTGGGGCTTCTACATGTCGGGGCTCGCCGGCTCCTGCGGCGCGGCCGGGGCTTCGGGTGCCGGCGCGGGTGCCGTACCGGGGCGCGGGCGCGGGTTATCGAGCACCGCCTCCGCCTCGTCCGCATAGGATAGGGCGCGCGCAGCACGTCGGCCGTGCTCGGACCGAACGGCCCGGAGGTGGCGAACGGAGGGCCGCGTGTCGAGCCCGGGGTAACTCGCTCGTCGTGCAGCCCGGAGCGCGCCGGTTCGGAGGATCCGGCGCGCTCCCCGCGGGGCTTCCGTGGCGGAGGAGCCACCGGGCGAGCGGCGCCCAGGCCTGGTCGACGGCGTCCGCGGCGTAGAGGAGGTCGCCGTTCCCGAAGTCCTCGTCCTCGCGCGCGGGCGCGAGGCGCCTGACGACATGAGCGGCGACGTCCGTGGAGGCGATGAGCGTGGTCCGCCCGAGTCGGTCTCGCTCCGCCACGCGGCGATTCGACCCTGGCGAAGTCGTCGAATAGGATTGTGATTTCAATGAGAAGATCTGGAGAGGCAGGCGGTCATGGACGTCTATGAGGCAGTCAGGAGCCGACGGGCGGTGCGCGGATTCACCGACCAGCCCGTCTCGAGAGAGGTGCTGGAGCGCGTGTTATCCGCAGCGGCTTGGTCGCCATCCGGATCGAACCTCCAGCCGTGGAACATCTACGTGGTGACCGGCGCGCCGCTGGCTGAGCTCAAGAGGCTCGCCGTTGCGCGCGTGGCTGCAGGCGACCCCTGGGACGAGCGGGAGTACGAAATGTACCCGCCGGGACTGAAGTCCCCGTACAGAGAGCGCCGATCCGCCTTCGGCAGGGAGCGCTATGCCTCGCTCGGCATTGCTCGCGAGGACTGGGAGGCGCGGCAGAGGGCCGCGATCGCCAACTGGGACTGTTTCGGCGCGCCCGCCGCCCTGTTCTGCTACATCGACCGTGACCTGGGCCCGGCCCAGTGGGCCGACACCGGGATGTATCTGCAGACCGTCATGCTGCTGCTGCGCGCCGAAGCGCTGCACAGTTGCCCGCAGATGGCGTGGTCGCAGGTTCGCAAGACCGTCGCGCAGGTCCTGTCACCCCCGGACGGGCTCATCCTCTTCTGCGGCATGTCGATCGGCTACGAGGACCCCACGGTCGGTTACACCCGTACGGGCCGGGCGCCGCTCGACGAGACGGTCAAGTTCATCGACGGTTTTGGTTCGCGCTCTTCAGAGACGGGATACTAGAAGCCGAAGGTCGGATCCTTCTCGGAAGCGCCCTTGCTGGAGGGCGCCCCCTGAGAGGGCCGCCTGGCCGGGGGAGGCGCCTGCGGGCGCGCAGGCCTTGGCGTGGCCTTCGCGGCGCCAGGTGGGGGGGCGGCCGATGGGGGGGGCGCCGAGGCGGAGGCCGCGCTGGTCGGGGCCGACGAAGCCGGCGTGGCGGGGACGGCGCTCGTGTCCGGGGGAGGCGGGGCAGGCGCCTCTTCCACCCGTGTCGGCGGTGCAGCGGATGCCGGAGCGTCCGGCGGAGACGTCGCCGCAGGGGAAGCGGTGACCTCGGGAGCAGGCGAGCGTAGCAGGACGACGGCGGCGATCCCCAGGCCGACCACGAGCACGCTGGCAGCCACGGCGAGCACCGCCCGCGACGGGGCGCGACGATCCACGGGCGGGGACAGCGCGCCTCCCACGGCCTCCAGCGTGCCGCTGGCGGTCAGCGTGCCGCCCGCGGCCAGCGTGTCGCCCGCGCCTACGACGCCACCCGGGACCCGCGTGCGGTCCTCGACGACCGTCCCGCCGGCCGCCAGCGTGCCGCCGGCGGTCACCGCGTCGTCCAGGGCCACGGTGCCACCCCCGGCCGGCGCGACGCCGTGAGCGTGCGCGACGCCGTGAGCCGGCGCGATGCCGAGAGCCTGCGCGATGCCGTGAGCTGGCGCGACGCCGTGAGCTGGCGCGCTGCCGAGAGCCTGCGCGACGCCATGCGCCGGCGCGCTGCCGAGAGCCTGTGCGACGCCGTGAGCCGGCGCAACGCCGAGAGCCTGCGCCTCGGTCGAGTCCAGCGAGTCGCGCGAGTCCGGCACCGCCGTGCGCTGCACCGCCGCGGCGAACGCGCGGGCGAGCTCGCTCGCGCTCTGGAACCGCTCCGCGGGCTCGCGCTTGAGCGCGCGTTCCAGGAAACGATCCAGCTCGGGCCACAGCGCAGGCGCGAGCTGCGAGGCGACCGGGATGTCGCCCGTGCAGATCTCCACGAGCACGTCGCCGAGCTCTTCGCCGGGAAAGGGCAGCTGGCCCGTGAGGCACTGGAAGATGATCACGCCGAGCGACCAGAGATCGCTGCGGAAGTCGATCGTCTTGCTCCGGCGCACCTGCTCGGGGCTCATGTAGTGCGGCGAGCCGATGAGCGTGCCGGTCTTCGTCGCGTCGGCGGCCAGCCCGGTGCCGATCGTCTTGGCGACCCCGAAGTCGAGGATCTTGACGACCTCCTCGCCCTGCCGCGCGAGGAAGATGTTCGCCGGCTTGAGGTCGCGGTGGATGAGCCCCACCTCGTGCGCGCGGCGGAGCGCCTTGGACACCTGGCTCACGATGCCGACCAGCTCCTCCGGCTCGAGGCGCCCGTGGCGCGCGAGGTACGCCGCGAGGTCCTCTCCCTCGAGCAGCTCCATCGCGAGGTAGGGCGTGTCGCCCTCGAGGCCGTAGTCGTAGACGTGGACCACGTTGGGGGTCCGGAGCTGGGCCGAGGCCTTCGCCTCCCGCTCGAACCGCGCGCGCGCGACGGGGGAGTCGGCGTGCTGCGGCATCATGAACTTGAGCGCGACCTCGACGTCCAGCTGGAGGTGCCGGGCCACCCAGAGGAAGCCCATGGCGCCGCCCGCCAGCGGCCGCTCCAGGCGATACTTCCCACCGACGACGCTCCCCGCTTCAAGCGACAGCATGCGATCGAGCCTTCCGCGTCCCAGCGTCGTTCCGTTCGGGCCTCCGCGGTCTAGCAGAGGCCGGGTCCCATGTCGCGCTCCTTACAGCGGCCGGCATCTCGCCTCATCATGCCACGGGCGCGGCGACGCGACGAAGGCCGAGCGCGAGCGGGCTGCTGTCGCATCTTCTCCTCCCCCGCATCGGCAGGCTGCTCCCAGGCCCTCCGGGCGCTCCGCGGCATCGAGGCCAGGGGCGATGTCGCTGACGAGGGAGAAGCTGCTCCCGCCCAGGTGGCTCAGAGCTTTGCTCCCGTGCATGCAATGTTGGTGAAATTTTCCGGCTATTCAGGCGTTCGGGGCCCGCCGATCGCCGACGTCGATGCAGCCCAGAGGCAAAGGCGAGCTGCCGTGCTCGTCCGTGACATGGGCCAGCGCGCTGCGTGCGCGAGCTCGAACCTCAGCGTCAAGGCCCACGTCTTCGACCGCCGCGTCCTTCGCGCTCTCCGGCTGTACGTGCGCGCACACCCCGAACCTCCGCGCGATGAACTGCCACTCTCCTGTCCATCGATTCGCGCCCCCCCCCAACGCGGTAGCGGTACAGAGCTGAAGACACGATTTCTGAACGACATCGATGCGGCGCATGTAATAGCCCCAATTCTTCTCCTCCCCATACGCGACGCCGCTCTCCCTCATTTGCAAAAAACAGCATGCCTCATGCGAAAATTGGCTTGCTGGCGCGTCCGATGAATCCCATTCTCGTCACCGCACCGATGCGCAGCAGATTCGACGCCTTCGGCAAAAGCGTCCTGCGCGAGACCCTCGGTCTCGTCGGCGGCGCCGACACTCAGGTCGAGGTCATCGCAACATCCCAGACCATGGACATCTGGTACGTGCCCGATCCCGCCCGCGCCGCGTTGCGCGCAGAGCTCGGCCTGCTCGGCGAACTCGCGGCAGAGCCCTGCCAGTTCGAGCCCTTCCACGACACCCCCGGTCCGGCCGAGCTGCGCGGCTGCGTCCGCAAGCAGCTCCACTGGCACCACGAGCTCGAGCGCCGCGCCGGCGGCGCCGTGCCCTTCCCGCGGCTGTGCGTCCTCAGCAGCGGCCGGCCCGCCACCGTGCTCGATGCGTTCGGCTTCGACCCGGTGCCCGGGCGCCCCGGCCTGTACCGGGCCGCGCCGGGATGGCGGATCGACCTCGTTGTCATCGCCGAGCTGCCGCGCACCCGAGACACCCTGCTGCTGCGCCTGCTCGGCGCGCGCACCGTGCTCCGGGATGCCATCCGCGAGCTCGTCGCTCTGCCCGACGACGCCTGGGAGAGGGGCATCGCCCTGCCCTGGCTGATACGATTGCGCTTCGAGACCCCGACAGAGCCCTCGGCGCGCACCGCAGAAGACGCGGAAGAGGAGGAGATCGTGACGGAAGTTCAGCAATGGTTCGAGCAGCTCAAGCAGTCGCTACGCGACGAGGCGCGCAAGGAGGGCCTCCAGGAGGGGCGCAAGGAGGGCCTCCAGGAGGGGCGCAAGGAGGGCCTCCAGGAGGGGCGCAAGGAGGGGCAGCTCCGGGTGCTGGCGAGGCAGTTCGAGAAGAAGCTGGGCCGACCGCTGACCGAGATGGAGCACTCCGTGTTGGCTGAACGGTTCGAGCGCCTCGGCGCCGATCGCCTCGACGATGCCAAGCTGGCGCTCCCGCCCGAGGCGCTCGCTGCCTGGCTCGCGGACCCGACGGCGCGCTAGGACAGATCCGTCGTTCGCCGATGGTACCTGCGCTTCCGTCGCGGTGCGCCGGCTCGTAGCGCGGGTCACCCGTGAGGGAACGCACCGGGCGCACGCCCTCGGCGCGTCGCGCGGGGGCGTAACTGCGGCGTCCGGTACTAAGCTGCGTGCGCCATGGTCGACGCTTCCCCCATCACCGCCGTCCTGGGCCCGACCAACACCGGCAAGACCCACCGCGCCATCGAGCGCATGCTCTCGCACGACTCGGGCATGATCGGCCTGCCGCTGCGCCTGCTCGCGCGCGAGGTCTACGACCGGGTGAGCACCCAGGTCGGCGAGGCCCGCGTCGCGCTCGTGACCGGCGAGGAGAAGCGCGTCCCGAGGCGGCCGGACTACTGGGTGTGCACCGTCGAGGCGATGCCGGTCGATCTGGAGGTCGACTTCCTGGCCATCGACGAGATCCAGCTCGCCGCGCACGACCAGCGCGGCCACGTGTTCACCGAGCGCCTGCTCCTCTCGCGCGGCCGGCGCGAGACCTGGTTCCTCGGCGCCGACACGATGCGGCCGCTCGTGGCCGAGCTCGTGCCGACCGCAAGCATCGTCCAGCACCCGCGCCTCTCGCGGCTCGCGAGCGCCGGGGCCGGCAAGCTCTCGCGCCTGCCGCCGCGCAGCGCCGTCGTCGCGTTCTCGACCCCGCAGGTCTACGAGATCGCCGAGCGGCTGCGCGCGCAGCGGGGCGGCGCGGCCGTGGTGCTCGGCGCGCTCTCGCCGCGCACCCGCAACGCGCAGGTCGCCCTCTTCCAGTCGGGCGAGGTCGACTACCTCGTCGCCACCGACGCCATCGGCATGGGGCTCAACCTCGACGTGCGCCACGTCGCGTTCGCGGCGCTCCGCAAGTTCGACGGGCGCGCCGTGCGCGACCTCGACCCCGCCGAGCTCGCGCAGATCGCCGGCCGCGCGGGCAGGCACCTCGCGGACGGGACCTTCGGCACCGTCGCGCCGCTCTCGCTCCCCGACGGCGTGGCCTTCGCGATCGAGGCGCACCGCTTCCCCCCCGTGCGGCGGCTGCTCTGGCGGAGCAGCGAGCTCGACATGAGCTCGATCGACGCGCTCCTCGCGTCGCTCCGGGCGCGCCCGCGCGCCCGCTCGCTGAGGCTCGTCGACGACGCGGAGGACACGGCCGCGCTCGCGAGGCTCGCCGAGGACCCGGAGGTGCGAGCGCGCGCGCGGGGTGAAGAGGCGGTGAGGCTCCTCTGGGAGGTCTGCCGCATCCCCGACTTTCGCAAGCTCCTGTTCGAGTCGCACGTCGCGCTCCTCGCCGAGATCTACGGGCAGCTCTCGGGCCCGAGCGCGGCGCTCGACGCCGGCTGGATGGCCGCCCGGGTGGCCGAGATCGACGAGGTGGGCGGCGACATCGACACGCTGATCACGCGGATCGCGTCGATCAGGACGTGGACGTACATCTCGAACCACGCGCGCTGGGTCCGCGACGCGGCGGCGTGGCAGGAGCGCACGCGGGCGATCGAGGATCGCCTGAGCGACGCGCTCCACGAGCGGCTCGTGCAGCGCTTCGTCGAGCGGGGCGGCGGGGCGGCGCGCCGCTTGCGGGCGGCGTCGGGCGCGCGGGCGGCGTCGGGCGCGCGGGCGGCGTCGGGCGCGCGGTCGTCGCCGGGCGCGCCCTCGACGCAGCGGCGCGCGGAGGCCGAGCCGCCGGCGGTGCCGGAGGGGCACCCGTTCGCGCGGATCGCGGCGCTCCGGGCCCGGCTCGCGCCGGGGCCCGCGGCGCTCGCGCCCGAGGACGACCGGGCGCGCTGGGTCGAGGAGCTCGTCGGGGCGCCGCACGAGCGGTTCTCGGTCGACGTGGGCGGGCGGATCTTCGACGGCGAGCGGCTGCTCGGGCAGCTCGCGCGCGGCCCGACGCTGCTCCTGCCCGACGTGCGGCTCGCCGCGCTCGAGGACCTCGGCGCGGGGGCGCGATCGCGCGTGCTCCGGCGGCTCGTGGCGTTCGCGCGCGATCTCGTCGAGGCGCTGCTCGCGCCGCTGCGCTCGCCCGAGGTGCGCGCGCTCCCGGCCGCGGCGCGGGGGATCGTCTACCAGCTGGAGCAGGGGCTCGGGACGGCGGCGGCGCGCGACGCGGAGGAGCAGGTCGCCGAGCTCGCGCCGGAGGGACGGGCGCTGCTCGCGGCGCGCGGCATCGAGGTGGGCGAGCGCGTGCTCTACGTGCAGCCGCTGCTCCGGCGCGGCGCGCTGGAGCGCCGCCTCGCGCTGTGCGCCGCCTGGTTCGACCGCGGCCGGGTGCCCGCGTGCCCGGCGCCCGGCGCGGTGTCGATGGCGGTCGCGCCGGGCGTGGATCCGAAGGCGTACGCGGCGATCGGCTACCCGGTGTTCGGGACGCGGGCGCTTCGCGCGGACGTGGCGGAGCGGGTGCTCCGGGCGCTCGCGAGCGGCGAGCCGGCCGAGCGGCTCTCGGGCTGGATGGGGTGCTCCGCGCGGGAGGCGCCGAGGGTGGCGGCGTCGCTGCTGGGGTAGGGGAGAGGGCCGGCGACCGTCCGACGTCGAGGTCGAGCGCAGAGCGCAGCGGATTCTCGGCGAGGTGCCGCCCAGCGCCCCGAGGATGCCAAGAAAAACACGAAAATCCTGGCGTCTTGTGGCGGCTTGGCGGTTCTATCCTTCCGGCAGGGTCGGCGAATCCCCGCACCCCTTTGTCTTGGTTGTTGACCAGGATGTCTCGCTGCCCGGGGCACCCGGGCTCACAGCTGCGGCGATCCCCGCGCCTGCCTTGAAAAACGAGGCGATTCTCATGTCCGAATCGTTGTCCAGGAGCACGAGCCAGGATCTGACGAACGCCGTCAGACCGGCGGCCATCGTCGTCATCTCGCTCTATATCGCGGCGCAGCTCATCAGTCAGATCGCAAGCCTCAAGATCGGCGTCGTCTTCTCGCTGGCCGTGGATATGGGGACCTTCATCTATCCCCTTACCTTCACCTTGCGGGACATGGTCCACAAGACCATCGGCAAGCGCGGCGCCCAGACGCTGATCCTTTGCGCCGGCGGGGTCAATCTCCTGATGGCCCTCTATCTCCTCTGGGCCGCGCAGGTGCCGTCTGACCCGTCCTGGGGGCTCGGCGAGCAGTTCTCGGCGATCCTGAGCCCGGTGTGGCGAATCGTGTTCGCGAGCATCGTCGCGGAGGTCGTGAGCGAGCTGCTGGACACCGAAGTCTTCCATCGGGTCCGCGAGGCCTATCTGAGAAAGTCGGGCCCCAGGCGCCAGTGGCTCGCGGTCCTCGCGAGCAACGCGGTCAGCGTCCCGGTCGACAACCTGCTGTTTTGCTTCGGTGCCTTCGCCTTCGTGCTGCCGTTCGAGGTGATCCGGCAGATCTTCGCCATCAACCTCGCGACCAAGTTCGCCATGACCCTGATAAGCCTGCCGGGCATCTATCTCGTGCCCGACAAGAAGGGCGAGGACGCCCCCGGGCTTCAGTCATAGCCCGCTGCTCAAGGCTTGCAGTAATCTTTGGCCGTCTGGACGGCGGCGACGGTGAGCTTCACCGCCTTCGCGCCGCCGGAGACGACGTACTCGGACACCCCGTAGATGTCCGCGCCCGGAGCCCAGTTGTACGAGTAGCCCAGCCTGGTCCAGGGGAAGCCCGTGGGCGCCTGACCCTTCTCCGGCACTTGCCACGACGACATCGCATGGTTCGTGAACCACCTGTAGTAGTCGGCCGGCGCCGGTGCAGCCTGCTTTGCAGGCAGCTTCGTCCCGTCGCAGGAATCGGTGTCGACGCGGGCGTCCGTGCACGGGCGGAAGATGCTCGCGGCCGGCACCCCGGAGAACGT
Source organism: Sorangium sp. So ce117 (assembly GCF_051524395.1). NCBI lineage: Bacteria > Pseudomonadati > Myxococcota > Polyangiales > Polyangiaceae > Sorangium > Sorangium sp. So ce117. The sequence goes on along the minus strand of NZ_CP150309.1, from coordinate 11,017,613 downwards.
GACGAACTGCCGCTCCATCGTGTCCGCGGGGAGCGGCGGCTGCGGGGCTGACATGCCGAGGACCTGGTGGATCTGGAGCACCACATCGCCTGTCCACGTCTTGCACTTGTTCTGCAGCTCGCCGTTGCTCGTGACCCACACGTCCCACTTCACGTTCACGGGCTGCTGCGCCACGTAGGCGCCGCACTTGTTCGGTCCGCCGTCGCCCCGGCAGCCGGCCCAGGTGGTCACGGTGTAGGTGCCGTTGGCGTCGGGCTTGAGCGGCACGAGCTTGCGCGCGGCAGAGGGCGTGACGACGGCGGACTTGAAGATCGCCTCGCTGTAGAGCGCATCGAGATCCACCGCCGCGGGGGCCGCCGGGCCGGGCGCGGCGCTCGCCGGCGCGGTGGCGGCTGTCGCCGGCGCGGTGGCGGCTGTCGCCGGCGCGGTGGCGGCCGGAGCAGGGCTCGTCGCAGGGGCCGCGGGCTCCGGGCTGGGTGATGGGGCGGTGGCCGCTGCGGGAGGCCGAGCCCCCGACACCGTGACGCACGCTCCGAGCGGGAGCAGGAACAGGCTTGTCATGGCCGCCGTCGCGGCGCGTGAGGATCGGATCATCTTCGCGGCTTCTCCTTGGTTGCCGGACAACACTATCCGACCTGCGGCGCCGGCTACAGCCCCCCGCTCTTCAGGACCGATGGTCGAGGGCGGCGCGGTCGGATGCTCTCGACGCGTGCAAAGCCGGCACGGCCGTGCCACGTTAGGCGCCCGCCACGCAGAGCTCGATGCTGAGGCCCCCGCGCACAACAGGCCACGTCCTCACCCTGGCGCTCCTCCTCGTGGTCGCGCCGGCCCAAGTCGAGGCGGGTGATGGCGCGCCAATCCCACCGGCCGTCTCCGCGACAGGCGGAGCGCCGGCGACCGCGGCGCCACCCACCAAGGATGTCTCCATCGGGCGCCGCGCCGTCGCCGCGGCCGGCGCGGTGTTCCCCGGGGTCATCGCACACGGCACCGGGCACCTGATCCTGGGTGAGCCGGGCACGGGCTGGACCCTCCTGGCGCTCGAGGGCGCGGGCGCCGGCCTCGCCGTGGGCGGGCTCGCGGGCGCGGCGGCCTCAGGGGCCTCGCGGCGCGTCATCGCGCCGATCGTGCTCACCACCGTGACGGGTGTGGGCCTGTTCGGGATCTCCCTTCTTGCGGACCTCTATGGCGTGCTCGCCCCGGAGGGCGGCACCGGCAGCCCTCCTTCGTCGTTGCCCTGGGTCGAGACGCAGCTCGGATTCGCCTACGTCCATGACCCCACGTTCGCGTACCGCACGTTCCTCGTGCCAGGCATGGATCTGCGCCTGAGCTCCCTCCGCCTCTCGGGCTCCGGCTGGTTTGCCTTGAACGACGACAATGCGCGCCTCCGCGTCGAGGCCGCGCATCGCTTCATCGGCCCCGGCACGCCGGATGGCCCGCGCGCGGCGGACGGCTCGTTCCTCGAGATCGAGGGCGCGCTCACCCATCACCGCTACACCTCCGACGACTTCTCGATCACCACCGGCGAGGTCAGCCTCGAGGGCCGGCTCGATCTCGCCCACCTCGGGCGCACGCTGCGGGGCTCGTTCGCGGAGATGGGCTGGGGGATCGCGGTCGAGGGCTACCGCCACGGCCGCCGCCCGCTCGAGGGGAACGAGCTCTTGATTCCCTCCTTCGCCTTCGGCGCGTACCTCGGGCACGCGGGGTATCCGCGCGGCGAGGCCAAGGTGGTTTACGACCACCGGCACGACGGGGTTGTCGGCGGCGCGAAGCTCCCCGGCCTCGGCAGCGGCGTCCCGGGCCATTTCGGCCTGGAGGGCCGGCTCCATGCCTCGCCCCGCTGGGGCCTGCTCGCCGACGTGAAGGCGGGCTCCGCGTACGTCGGGCGCCTCGCGCTGCTCTTCCGCCCTGGAGACTCGCCATGATCCTGAGAGACGCTCTCCTCGCGCTCGTCGCCCTCACCGCGCCGCTCGCCCTCTCCTGCCTGGACGTGGCCGAGGGCCGCGCGCGCCGCGACCTGGAGGTGGGAAAGGCCTCACGGGGAAAGGCGCGCGTCACCGTGGACGAGGGGCTCGCGGCGATCCGCCGCCTCGACCCAGGCGAGCTCGCGCTCTGGGCGAGCGCGCCCGCGCTCTCGATCCGCCTCACCGACGAGGCGGGCGGGCCGTGGAAGATCACGATCGAGAACATGCTCGCCGACGCCGAGCTCTCGGCGCGCGTCGGGGGCAAGAGCGTGCCCGTGGAGCTCGTCGAGGCGCCGTTTCCGACCCAGCGCACCTTCCGCCTCTCCCTGCCGCCCGGCGCCGAGGCGACCCTCTCGCTGCGCCCGCCGGACGAGGCGCGGCGCGAGCCGTGGCGGTTCGCGGTCTTCGCCGACGTCCAGGAGGACATCGACCGCGTTCAGGACATCTACGCGAGGATGAACGAGGCGGAGGGCGTCCGCTTCGCGCTCATCAGCGGCGATCTCACGTCGCGGGGCTCGCCCGAGCAGCTCGAGCGATTCCAGCGCGAGATGAAGACGCTCCGTTTTCCCTGCTATGCGACGCTCGGCAACCACGAGCTCGGCACGCGGGACGACCTCTACCACGAGTGGTTTGGCCGCGGGAATTACCGCTTCGCGTTCCGGAGTGTGCAGTTCACGATGCTCGACTCGGCGAGCGCGACGCTCGATCCGCTCGCCTACGGGTGGCTCGACGGCTGGCTCGCCGAGGGGCAGGATCTCCTGCACGTGGTCACGATGCACCTGGCGCCCCTCGACCCGGTGGGCTCCCGCAACGGCGCCTTCGCGAGCCGCGCCGAGGCGAACAAGCTCCTCACGATGCTCGCGGGCGGGCGCGTGGATCTCACGTTCTACGGCCACATCCACTCGTTCTATGCGTTCGAGAACGCGGGGATCCCCGCGTACATCTCGGGCGGCGGCGGCGCGATCCCCGAGCGGCTCGACGGCATCGGGCGCCATTTCGTGACGGTCGACGTCGAGCCCCCCGGCAAGATCGCGCAGGTCGCCGTGGTTCGCGTGGATTGAACCGGATCGCTTCGCTGTCCGAGCCGATCGTCATCGCAGGCGCCCTTCGCGCTGGTTGTCCGGGTCGTCCGCCCTCGTCGCGCCGCGGTCGTAGCCCTCGTCCGTCAGCCCCTTGCGGTAACCGAGATCGATGAGCCAGCGCAGGAGCCTCGGGAAAGCGCCGGCGCCGCTGCCGAGGAGGCGAATCATCGCCGCCTTCGCGCCGCCGCCCTTGTTGAGCGCAAGGTGCTGAGTCGCCAGCGCCATCAGATCGGGGACGGCGCCCGCGTCGACGTCGGCGGAGCGTTGCCAGATCTTCGACCGCTGAAGGGCCTCGTTCGCCAGGAGCTCCGCGCGCTCCACGCGGATGACGAGCGCGGCCTGCGGTGGCTTTCCCGCGAGCGCCATGGTCGACAGGAGCGCCGGCTCGTCGGTGACGTGCGCCGTGCCGCTCACGTGGAGAACGTCGTCGCGCCCTGGAACCACGGCAGCGAGGGAGACCTTGTCGCACGTCACCACGTTGTGGAACGTATCGGTCCGCCGGTTTCCCCGGCGATCGGGGATGACGAGCGTCTCGTGGTCGAGGATCCGCAAGAAGCCCGGGAAATCTCCTCGCGGGCTCGTATCGCCCGAGCCCGCGGCGTCCCACGACGAGAGGACGGCAAAGGGGCTCGATGCGAGGAATCGAGCGACGCTCGGATCGCCGAGGGGCCCGCCTTCGCTTTCGTGGCGCGCGCCATCACGCGGCAATGGCGGCTCGACGGCGGCGGCGGCGGCGGCGCGAGCGCGCGGCCCCTCCCAGAGGCGGGATCGGAGGATGCTCCTCGCGCAGTGCACGAAGGCCTCTTCGACGGTGACGACGATCCGGCCGCCGCGTCGCTCGGCCACGGAGCCGTTGAGCCGAAGGGTCTCGCCGATCCCCGGCACGAGGAAGACGAAGGAGGCGCCGCTGCCGGACTCCGGCGTCGGGTGTCTCGCCGGTAGCTCGAACCGAACGCGCTTCGGCGATTCCACGTGCGCAAAGCCGCGGGCGCCTCCGACGAAGGTGCTGCGCCAGCCTCCCTGTTCGTCACGAAAACCGAAGCCGGCGACCGGAGCATGGGCGAGGACGCGCCGACATCCATCGTCCAGGGCGCCGATCTGCTTCATGCGCACGGCCGGGATCGGGGCGCCGACGATCGCCTCGATCTGCTGCGCGGTCATCACCTTCCGCATCGAAGAGCCTCCGCTTTCCTGCCCGCCGAAGAGCGGTTTCCCGGGCTCCGGCACGGCCGCCGGAGTCCGGCACGGCCGCCGGAGCGCGCAGAGGAACCATCGCAGCCGGCGAACTTGACCGCATTCCGAGATGAGGACATTTTGTTTCGCAATCCGGCCATGGGTTCGAAGCGAAGGAAGCGTCCCGCGTCGCCCGTGTCATCAGCGGCATCACCGGCATCGGCCTCGCCCTCCGCCGGCTCCACCTCGAAAGGCTCGTCGGCCGCGCCCGCGTCGTCGATCGGCTCCCCCGGGTGGACCTTTCATGGCGACGTCCAGATCGCGAACGAGCCACGCGCATCGGCGGCCGAGGCGATGGAGTCGCTCTCGCGTCGCTTCGCGCGCGAGGATCGTGGCGAGTGGCGAAGCACGCTCGCGCGGCCCGCCAGCGCCGTCGGCCTGAGCATGGTCACCGGCGGGCTGGAGAGCGAGTTCCACAGCCATCGCGAGTCCCAGCTGTTCTTCCTCGAGCGCGGCGAGGTCACGTGCGAGGCGTCGAACGCGCTGTGGATCGTCCCGCCGCGTTCGGCGCTGTGGATCCCCGCCGGCGTGCTCCACAAGATACGAGGGCGCGCGCCGCTCGAGGGCTACGGCGTCTTCATGGAGCCAGACGTGGCTCCGAGCCTGCCGGCCGACTGCTGCGCCGTCTCGGTCACGCCGCTCTTTCGCGAGCTGCTCGTCCGTCTCGCGGCGCGCCCCGCGCTGTACGACCTCGACGGGCCGGATGCCCGGCTCGTGGCCGTCCTGTTCGACGAGCTGGCGGCGGCGACGATCGAGAAGCATCGCCTGCCGATGCCGGCCGACCAGCGCCTCCGAAAGCTGGTCGACGCGATGGCGGAGAACCCCGCCGACGGCGCGACGATGGGCACGTGGGCCCGCCGGATCGGCGTCGGCGAACGGACCCTCAACCGGCTGCTCGTCCGGGAGACCGGCCTCAGCTTCGGTCGCTGGCGCCAGCAGCTCCACATCGTCCTGGCCCTCCAGCGCCTCTCGCGCGGAGCGAGCGTGCAGAGCGTCGCGAGCGACCTCGGCTACGAGAGCGCGAGCAGCTTCGTCACCATGTTCCGCAAGGCGCTCGGCGCGTCGCCGGCGCGGTACATGGCCCGTCGTCTCGGTCGGCTAACGCTGGACCAGGGAGCTCAGCCATGACTCGATGTCCCGCGTCGGCGGGTAGCTGTCTTGCTCTCGCTCGCGATCGCCGTCGATCGACAACCTGAACATCGGGCACTCTTCATCCGGCGGAAAGACCTTCTTCTGCACGACGAGCCCGGTCCGCCTATCGAACACGGTGGCCTCGGTCTCCTTGAACCGGATCGTCAGGTCGGAGAGCGGCTCGCCCGCGCGGTCCTTGTACCCGGTGCACGTCTTTCGGCCCTTGATCTCCGGGAGCCGGCGCGTGATGGCCACCAGATCGACGTCTTGCAGCAGGACCGCCTGGCCGAAGAGCTTCATGGAAGCCGTCTCGAGGAGGAGCACGCTGCTCAGATCGCTCTCCTGCTTCGGCTCGCCTTCGAAGACGACCGGACCATTCTTGACCCGATCGAGGACCGACAGGACGGACATGGCGGCGTCGGCCTGGCGCAGCTCGATGGAAGCTGCCTGTCCGGAGGGGAGCTCGATCTCGAGCTTCCCCTTGGGCCCTAGCAGGGGATCGCGGTACTTGGCGACTGGAACCCTTCCGAGCTGGCCCTCGACATTGTCGAGCTTGATGATGTCATAGATATTGCTCTCGATGCGCCCGCTCTTCTCCCCGACCTTCCACCTGGTGCCTTCCGGGAAGCCGTGGAAGGTGATCTGGTAAGTGCCCTCGAAGATGGCGACGTCGCCGTGGAGCGTTTCGTCGGACTTGACGACGAATTTGCGCTCGTTCGACCACTCCAGCTCGAGCGGGCCGCGGAACGTTTTGGCGACCCGCGCGCCCCGCGGGGCGAGCACGGCGATGCTCACGAGCATGGCGATCGCGATGGCGACCCCGAGGAGGATCGCCGCGGACGTGCGTCTCGGCACCACAGCGGGACGAGGCGCGGCGACGGGCGGGCCGGGCGGGACTGCGCGCTGCAGCTCTGGGCGCTGCAGCTCGTTGTGTGTTCCGCAGTAGCGGCACACGATCGTGCGGCTTCCCGGTGGGGCCTCCAGCGGCGCGATGCATCGCTGGCAGTGGTAAACGTTGACGGGGCTCATCGGCTGCAAGCTCCCCCAGGAACGCGAGGGCACGTGGACACTCCACGCGCGGGTCCCACGCCGGAGCTGAAAAGTGAGCGAGTGAAGCTGAAGCTGAAGCTGAAACTTAAACTGAAACTGACGGGAACGAGCTGGTGGGCGATCCCTACATCATCGCCTCTTCCTCGCCCAGGCTTCGCATTGTTCTGCCTTGACAAATGAACAGTATCGCGCAAAAGTTCGACCTGGCATGTGTCCACCTTGACAGGTGAGCAGTACTGCGCAAAAGTTCGACCGGGTACGCCTGCGCCCGCACGGAAAAGAGGAGATGACGATGCCCATGATCGGACGACAGTGCACGCGCGACGGCAGGACGGTCTGCCTTCGGATGAGTCAGACCGGGCTACCGGTGAATCAAGAGGAGCGCGGGCTCACGCTCGTGTACGGGTGGGGGAGCGAAGAGCGCCGCGCGCAGGGGATTCCCGCGTCGATCCAGGGAATCGAGCTCCGCACCGACGCGGGCAAGGTCCTCGCGTTCGACTTCTGCCCGTTTTGCGGCGAGAAGCTCGCGGGGAGCACGAACAGCGTCCGAGCGCCCGTCGCGCGGCGCGCCGCGCCGGAAGGCGCCCGCGCCGAGTCCCAGCCGGCGGCGGTCGAGCGCACACAGCGGGCCGGGCGCGCGGTCGAGGCCGTGCCGCCCACCCCTCCGAGCGCACAGGCGCGCGCGCAAGCGGCGGCGGGCTCGACGACGCTGAAGGTGCTTCGCGAGAAGCTCGGGCTCTCGCAGGCCGAGCTCGGCGAAAAGCTCGGCCTCGCGCGCAGCTCGGTCGCCAACTACGAAAACGGACGGTCACCTCTGTCGCAGCGGCTCCGCAAGTGGGTCGCAAAGCACGAAGCGAAGCTCAACGACGGTGGAAACGGCGCATCTAACCGCCGGAGCGCGGCCGCCTAGAGCGACGGTCACCCGCTTCGGATACGGGCCCACCTCGACGTTTTCGGTGCTCAGCGCACGGGAGTGCGCTTGCGCGCCGAAAACGCCGATCTGGGCCCGTCTCCTGTGCGGGTGACCGTCGCTCTGCTCTGCTCTGCACGTCGCAGAGGTGGGCGGGAACCGCTGTGGATTGACGAGGGGGAGCGGCCGGAGGCCGTCGCCCGCGCCGCCGGGACGCGCGGGCGCACTCGTCGCGACAAGCGCAGCGCACGGGCGACGTCCTCTTCGGCTGGGAGAACGAGATCCTCCAGATCGCGGCCGATCCGGCCACGGCCGACCAGTTCGAGGTCGTCATCCCCTCGGACTCGATCACGATCGAGGTCCCCCTCGCGGTCGTCGGCAAGGTCGCCGAGCGGCACGGCGTCAAGGACGCGGCCGAGGCGTACGTCCAGTTCCACTTCTCCGACGAGGGCCAGGAGCTCATCGCGAAGCGCTACAACCGCCCGTACAGCGAGGCGATCGCGAAGAAGCACGCGGAGCGGCTCAGGCCGCTCTCGCTGTTCCGGTTCAAGGACCATTTCAGCGACTGGCCGACCGTGATGAACGTCCACTTCAGCCAGGGGGCCGAGCTCGACAAGATGCGGAAGAAGTGATGTCGCGCCGCGCGCGCGTGCTCCCCGGGCTCTCGCTCTCGCTGGGCGTCACGGTGCTCTACCTGAGCCTCGTGGTCCTCTTGCCGCTCTCCGCGCTGTTCCTGAAGACGGCGGAGCTCGGGTGGGAGCGGTTCTTCGGGGTGATCACGAGCGGCTGGGTCGCCGCGGCCGTGCGGTTCACGCTGGGCGCCTCGCTCGTCGCCGCGCTCCTCAACGTCGTCGTCGGCCTGCTCATCGCGTGGGTGCTCGGCCGGTACACGTTCCCGTTCGCGCGCGTGATCGACGCGGTGATCGACCTGCCCTTCGCGCTGCCCACGGCCGCGGCGGGCATCGCGCTCTCCACGCTGTACGCCGAGAGCGGTCTGCTCGGCGGGTGGCTCGCCGGCCTGGGTTTCCGGTATCCGTGGCCCGCGTGGCGGGGGTTCGCGGACGGGGGCGGGGGGCGCGAGTGGCCTATCGAGTGGACTGTGTACGACAGGATCTCCCTCGCGCCGCTCGGGGTGGTGATCGCGATGGCCTTCGTCGGGCTGCCGTTCGTCGTGCGCACGGTGCAGCCGGTGATCGAGGACCTGAGCCGGGACGTCGAGGAGGCGGCGGCGACGCTCGGCGCCGGCCGGTTCCAGATCTTCCGCGCCGTCGTCTTGCCCGAGCTCGCGCCGGCGCTCCTCACGGGGTTCGCGCTGGCGCTCGCGCGGGGCCTCGGCGAGTACGGGTCGGTGATCTTCATCTCGGGCAACCGGCCGGACACCGAGATCGCGTCCCAGGTGATCATCAAGATGATCGAGGTGAACGAGACGGGCACCTACGCCGACGCGACGGCGGTCGCGGTCCTGCTCCTCGCGGCGTCCTTCGCGCTCCTCCTCGCGATCAACCTGCTCCAGCGCGCCGCCGCGCGCGCCCACGCAGGCAGGGCGGCGGGCTGACCGCCCGCGGCCGGCGGACCCGAGGCACGAGATGCTCGCCGCGCGCTCCCGGGCAGGCAAGGCATTCTCCGCGGAGGGCGGCGGCGCGCGCCGGCTGCTGATCGGCCTGTGCGTGGCGCTCGTCGGCGTGTTCCTCGTCCTCCCGCTGGGGGTGGTGTTCTGGCACGCCTTCAGCGAGGGGCTGAGGGCCTACGGACAGGCGGTCTTCGACCGCGCGACGTTCCACGCGGTGAAGCTCACGCTCTTCACAACGGCCATCGCGGTCCCGCTCAACACGCTCTTCGGCGTCGCGGCGGCGTGGGCCGTCGCCAAGTTCGAGTTCCGGGGCAAGAGCCTGCTCGTCACGCTGATCGATCTGCCGTTCTCGACCTCGCCGGTGGTCGCCGGCCTGTGCTTCGTCCTGCTCTTCGGGGCGAACGGGTTCCTCGGCGCGTTCGTGAACAGGACCTACGCGGTGAGCCTCGGGTTCACGAGCCTCGAGGTCTCCACCCGGGTCATCTTCGCCCTTCCCGGCATCGTGCTCGCCACGGTGTTCATCACGTTCCCGTTCGTCGCGCGAGAGCTCATCCCGCTGATGCAGGCCCAGGGGACCGAGGACGAGCAGGTCGCCCGCGTCCTCGGCGCGAACGGATGGCAGATCTTCTGGCGCGTCACGCTGCCCAACATCCGCTGGGGCCTCCTGTATGGCGTCATCCTGTGCACCGCCAGGGCGATGGGCGAGTTCGGCGCCGTGTACGTGGTCTCGTCGGGCTCGTCCGATCAGGTGACGCTGCCGCTCCACGTGGAGCGCGTCTACTACGCCAACATGGTCCGCGTGGTGCCCGCGTTCGCCGTCGCCAGCCTCCTCGCCGGCGTGTCGGTGATCACGCTGGGCGTGAAGGCGGCTGTGGAGTGGCGGTTCAAGGGCGAGCTGAAGAAGAAGGACCGCGGCTAGCGGTCCCGGCGCCCTCGAGGCCCGTCCACCAGCCGTTCGAGAGGGCGAGCGCGATCCAGCCCTGCAGATCGGCCCGCAGCTGCGCTGCTTCCGCCGTCGTGCAGCCCTGCTCGACGGCGGCAAGGGCCTGCCCGAACGAGAGCTCCCGGCTGCGCTCGAGCAGGCGGGCGAACAGCGGATCCACCGAGGTCGTGGTCGTGCCGGCGGCGCTCCGGGCGAAGACCCACGCGCGGGTGGACGCGTGGCGATGCCTCGCGTCCAGGGGGCGCTCTTCCAGATCGCCCAGATCGCCCCCCGCGAGCCGCGAGAAGCGCGCGAGGTCCCAGTCCTCGTGGGTGAGCGTGAACGACACCGCGAAGCGCAGCCGCGCCTCGGCGAGCCCGGCGAGCTCCTCCGGCGTCGGCCGCCAGAGGCCCTCGAACGGCGACTCGTAGGCGCGCCGCTCCGCCTCGTCCATGCGCAGCGCCTGGCGGACCATCGCGAGCGGCGCCCCGGAGAGCTCGATCCGCCGGCGCCACGCGTCCTCGTGCCCGCGCGCCGGGCGCCCCGGCTGGCGGCCGCCGCGCGCGCCGTCAGGGCCGCGCAGCGCGCCGCGGAGCCGCTCGGCGAACCCGCTGGACGCCGAGTCGAGGTCCGCGTCCCGGGGCGGGCACACGGCGAGGTGCAGCGCGGCCAGGTGGTTGAAGTGCCAATAGCTCATCGCCCGCGACACGCGGGGGAAGCTCGTTTGCAGCGCGGTGAACAGCCGCATCCAGTACTGACGGTGATAGATCGCGAGCCGCTCCGCCGGCGCGAGGCTCCCCGGCCCGCCCTTCACCTGCGCCACGAGCCCCGCGGGATACCGCTCCTGCCGCTCCCGGAACCGGCCTGCGCTCGCGTCGAGCGGCGCGCGGAGGACGGCGGTGAAGTCGCGCTGGAGCTCCCGCAGCCAGCCCGGAGGATCTCCACCTCTCGGGCTCATGACGATCGCACCTGCCGCGCCTTGTCGAGCTCCGCGAGCGCGATGTGCAAGGGCGGGATCTCCGCGTCCCACTCGAGGAGCGTCGGGAACGGGCCGCCCCGGCGCCACGCCTCCTCGTAGAGAGACCATACCTCGTCGCACACCGGACGATCGTGGGTGTCGTGCCGCAGGCCCGAGGGCAAGATCTGGTGGCCGGCCACGTGGACCTGCAAGACCCGATGCCAGGGCACGCCGTCGAGGTACTCGCGCGGATTGAACCCGTGGTTCTCGCTGGAGACAAAGACGTTGTTGATGTCCAGCATGCACCAGCAGCCGGACTCCTCCACCACGCGGCGATAGAACTCCCACTCAGGCATCGTGTCGCGCTCCCATGCGACGTAGGAAGACAGGTTCTCGATCCCGAAGGGCACACCGAGGGCCTCCTGGACCTCGAACGCCCGGCCGGCGGCGTACGGGATCAGCTCCGGATCGTACGGCGCCGGCAGGAGGTCGTGGTGCGTCACGCCCTCGAACGCCGTCCAGCAGAGGTGATCCGTGAAATAGGGGATCCGGAGCTCCTGGATCAGATCCTTGAGCCGCGACAGATGATCCCGGTCGAGGGGGGCTTCGCCGAGCAGGTTCAGCGAGACGCCGTGGGCGACGATCGGGGTGCGCTCGGCGATGCGCCGGAGCCGCTCCCGGGGCAGCGGCGACGCGCCAAGGTAGTTCTCCGCGATGATCTCGAAGAACCCCAGCGGGGGCCGGAGCTGCTCGATCGCGTCGTAGTGCGGCGGGCGCAGCCCGAGGCCGAGCGCGCCTCGCGGGAGCGCCCGCGCCACGGGCGCCTGGCTGCCGGCCGGGCCTCGCGGCGCGCTCATCGGTCGCTCAGGGGCTCGGCTCGATGGGGTCGGCCGGCGCCAGCGGGTCGAAGCTCTTGCCCTCGGGCGTCAGGGTGCGCAGGTAGGCGATCAGCCGATCGATCTCGGCGAGCGAGAGCAGGTGGTAGGCGCCGGGCATGTTCGAGTAGGCGTAGCCTTCGGGGTGGACGCCGTCGATCCCGAACGCGATGATGGACTGCAGGTAGAGATCCGAGCGGCGCTCCCAGAACTCGGCGACGTAAGTGGCCATGTCCTCGGTGGGCCGCACCTTCACGCCGAACGAGCCCGCCGAGCCGGAGTGGCAGTGGTCGCACGTCGCCGCCTTGAACGCCGCGGGGCCGTCTCGATCCTGATCCTCGGCGGTCTCCACGCAGCTCCATCCCGAGCATCCGTTCATGGCGCGGCATGTATGCTCGTAAAGCTCGTTCCAGGACTGGTAGACCATGCCGCGGCAGCTGTTCGAGTGGCTGCAGGACGAGTTGATCTGGACCACGCCGGGGCGCGCGGGGCCCGTCAGCGACGCGGACTTGGCGCACGCCGCGGCGAACTCGGCGAGCGAGATCTGGCCGTCGCCGTCCTCGTCCATGAGGTCGATCGCGTCCACAAGGTCGGGCTCCGGGCCGCCGTTCCACACGAGCGTCTTGACCGGCGCGTCGGACTGATCGCAGTTGGAGTCGACGCCATCGAGATTCCGCTCCTCGGCGTCGGGGTGGACTGTGTTGTTGAAGTCGTCGCAGTCGCCTTCGCGCGGGGTGAAGCCGTCCCTGTCGTGGTCGCTGTCCTCGTCATCCACGGGCTCGCCGCCGCCGCCCGCGCCAGAGCCGGTCACGGCGGGCTCCTCGCCGCCGGAGCCGCCGGTCCCGGCGGGAGACTCGCCGCCGGAGCCGCCGGTCCCAGCCGGCGTCACAGCCTCGTCGTCGCCGCAGCCTGGAGCAAAGGCGGCGAAGCTGGCGAGCGCCAGCGCAAGCAACGTGGATCTCGGCGATTGGGTCATGGTGGTCGTCCTGCCTCCGAAGGAACGCGCAGGGCCCTCTTGCTGGCTGCCCGGCGCACGACCTGTGGCACGGCCGCCGTGCGCGGAATATGCGGCAAGTTGTCGCGGGCCCGTCGTCGACCGGACGGATCGTCGCTGCACAGGCTCGCGTCCCGCGTGGCTCCCGCGTCCGCGCCGCGGGGAAGGGGCATCGCGCCTACGGCCGGTCCGCGGGGCTCGCCGCCCGCGCCGGTGTCGCGCCGACGGTGAGATAACCCATCAGCGCGTCGGTGATCGCCCGCCGGAGCGCGCCGTCCTCGACGCCCGCGGGCGGATCGAGGGCCGCTGCGTGGACGAGCTCCTCGAACATGCGCAGGACAACGTACGTGGCGAGAGCGAGATCCGGCTGGACGATCTCCGCGCCGTGGCGCGACAGCAGCCGCCGGGTGCAATCGAAGACAGCCCGGCTGGCCGCGCTCAGCGTGCGCTGTTGCTCCAGCGTCGGGAGATCGGCGTGAAGGAGCCGTTGCAACCGCGGCTCCGACCGGTGGAGCTCGAGGCTCCTCTCGACGAGCGCCTCCGTCGCTCCGCGCAGCGAGACGCCGTCGGCCGCCGCGTCCACCTGCTCGACGAGCCGCAGCATGTGGCGCACGTGGCGCTCGTGCAGCGCGGTGACGAGGGCATCCTTGTTCGGGAAGTACTGGTACACCGACCCGACGCTCACCCCTGCGACCTTGGCGACCTGGTTCGTGTTCGCCCCGTCGTAGCCGTGCGCGTCGAAAACGCGAGCCGCGGCCTCGACGATGGTCTCCACGAGGAAGCGCGAGCGCGCCTGGCGAGGCTCTTTGCGCGGCTTTTCTGGGCGCTTCATCGTCTCTCCCGAACGCGAGTCTCCGCGTTTTGCCCTGTCGCTAGACTGGTGGGGCATGATCACCTCGAACGCACCCTCGCGCAATCTGCTCCCGCCGGTCCTGCTCCTCCTCGTGGTGGCGGTCATGTGGCTGACTCACGCCGTCCTGCCGTTCCCGCCGGTGCTCCCGGCGTCGACTCGCTGGCTCGGCGCCTTGCCGCTGGCGATCGGCGTCGTCATGGCGGTGGCGGCTCGGGCGCAGTTCGCGCGGGCCGCGACGGAGATCAACACCTTTGCCGAGCCCACGCGGCTCGTGACCGGCGGGCTGTTCCGGTGGTCCAGGAATCCGATGTACCTCGGGATGGGCCTTGCGGCCGCGGGCATGGCGGCGTTGAGCGGCGCGGCGACGTCGCTCCTGCTCGCGGCGGTCTTCGTCGCGATCGTCGACCGCTGGTACATCGCGTTCGAGGAGCGGCGGCTGCGCGCCCGGTTCGGCGCTGCCTACGAGACCTACGCCCGGTCGACGCGGCGCTGGGTCTGACGGCGCGCGCCGGCGGAGCCGCCGTCCATCGCCGCTCGCAGGAAAGCGGCGCCGGATTTGCACGCAGCGGCCGAGAGAAAGGAAGTAAAAGAGGTCCTGAGCGCGGGAAGAAGGGAGAGAGGATCGCAGGATGACAGGCGTGCTTCGCGGCGGGCTGTGGATCGGTTGTGCAGCGGCCGTGGTGGTCACGGCGGCGCCGGCGAGCGCCATGCAGCCCGCGTCCGAGGCCTTCCCTGCGCCCGCTGCGCCGCCCGGAGCTCCCCAGGCGCCCCCGAGCTGGACGACGAGCCCGGGGTCCTGGCAGCCCGGGGGCTCTCCCTGGCGCGAGCAGCGCGAGACAGAGCGCGTCTGGTACGGCTGGCAGCACCTCCTCGTGCTCAGCGGGACCCTCGCGTTCGGACCCCTCGCTATCGCCACGGAGAACGAGATGTTCGCCTGGATGACCGCCGGCCCCTTCGTGCTCGGCGGTCCGGTCACCCACTGGGCCAACGGCCACCTCGGCAAGGGCTTCCTCAGCCTCGGCCTCAACGTCGGCTGCACGTTCGGCGGCGGTCTGCTCGGCCAGGTCGTCGGCGGTGCTTCCCCCAACAGAGACGGCGAGCTCACCGGCCTCGTCTTCGGCGCCATCCTCGGAGCGCTCACGGCCAACATCGTCGACGCCACGCTCCTCGAGTACGAAGAGCCCCCGGGGCCCGAGAGCTACGAGTACATCCGCCTCCGCCCGCTCCGGCTCCGGTTCGCGCCGCACGTCGCCCTCGCGCCCGGCCGCACCACCTTCGGTCTCGGCGCCGCCTTCTGAGGGGCCGCGGCGCCGGCAGCGCGCCTCGAGCGGCGCTTCGGCCTGGCCCGGTCGCGGCGGGGGTGTAGCATCCGCGCGTGTTCATTCCGAGATCAGGTGCACGACGGATCGCGCTCGCCGCGCTCCTCGCGCTCGCCGCGCTCCCGGGTTGCGGCGGTGCGGAGCGGCAGGAACCCCAGTTCGCCGATTCCCCCGAGGTCCCGCTCCCCGGGCCCCCGGGCAGCTCCTCCGGCGCGCCGCGGCTCGACGCGCCCGGCGGCGCGCCGGAAGAGCTGCCCGGCGTGGACACGGCCGAGCTCGTCCGCCGCGAGCGCGATACCTGGTGGCAGCTCGTCTCGCAGCTCTACGCGCCGTGTCCCGAACAGGCGGTGTCGCTCGCGCAGTGCGTCCGCGAGTCGCGCGCCTGCGCGGCCTGCGCGCCGGCCGCGCAGCTCCTCGCCGACAAGATCCGCGGCGGCGCGAGCGGCGCGGAGGCCCAGGCCGCGTACGGCGTGAGGTTCGGTCCGAACGTGAAGCAGATCGACCTCGCCGACTCGCCCTCTCGCGGGCCGGAGCGCGCGTCGATCCAGATCGTCGTGTGGTCGGACTTCGAGTGTCCTTCCTGCGGGCGCGCGGTCCCGCACCTCGACGAGGTCGTCGAGCGCCACGCGCCCCACGTCCGGCTGATCCACAAGGTGTATCCGCTGCGATCGCACCCGCACGCCGACGCCGCGGCGCGCGCGGCCATCGCGGCGCACCGCCAGGGCCGCTACTGGCCGATGGAGCGCCTCCTGTTCGAGAACCAGCAGCGGCTCGAGGAGAAGGACCTGCTCGGCTACGCGCAGAAGGTCGGCCTCGACATGGCCCGCTTCCGCGCCGACATGGCGGGCGAGCCCGCCGCCCGGGTGGTCGCGCGCGACAAGGCCGAGGCCGAACGCGCCGGGCTCTCTGGGACGCCGTTCATCGTCATCAACGGGCGGGAGTTCGATCTGGCGCTGTTCAGCCTGCAGGGCGAGCTCGACCGGTGGATCGAGACCGAGCTCGCGATCCTCGGAGGGCGCGAGGCGGCGGCGCCCGGGGGCGGCGCGCCGCGCGACGCAAAGTAGGGCCGCCGCGCGGCATTGCCGGGTCGCGCGCCTTTGCGGGTCGCGCTCGGTTGACGATTGACCCCCTTCGCCAGGCGACACCGGGGCGACGGCGAGCCGCCGCCCCGGTGGGACCCAGATCGAGATCGGCTAGCTGGGCCGGTTCTTCTCGGACATCTGGCCGCCGCCAGCGCTCGTCCCCTGCGAGGGCCCGCCGCTCTTGATCTCGACCGAGCGGCCGCGCTGCTGCTGCTGCGGCAGCTTCAGACAGACCTCGAGGACGCCGTTCTCGAACCTCGCGTCCACGTCGTCGACCTGCACGCCCTCGGGCAGCGGGATGGCGCGCGTGAACGACCCGTAGCTGCGCTCGGTGTAGCTCATCCCCTCGCGCTGCTCCTGCTGCTCCTGCCGGCGCTCGCCCTCGATGATCAGGGTGTCGTCGCGGAGCTCCACCCGGATGTCGTCCTTGGTGACGCCGGGGAGATCGGCCTTGACCACGAGCTGACCGTTGCGCTCGCCCAGCTCGATGCGCGGCGACCAGAGGCCGCCCCCGAGGGACGAGAGACCCCGGCCGCCACCAGGCTCACCCATCGTGCGGCCCTGCCTGAACGGCGAGAGCAACCCTCCGAAGCCGAAGTCGTCGAACATGCGATCCATGTCCTCCATCATCCGGCTCATCATCGCGAACGGGTTGAAGACGCCGCCTGCCGCGCTGTACCGCCCCATCTGGCCGCCGCCCTGCTGACGCTGCAGCCCGGTCGACTGACCGCCGGCCCCCTGGGAAGGGGTCTGACCTGTCGCCTGGCTGCCGGGCTTGCCTTGCTGCGACTTGCTCACGGACACGTCCTGGCCTGTCGGCTGACGATGCTGTTCCGCCATAAGAGCCTCCTTTCTTGCGAACGTTGCGAACGTCAGACTTGCAAGTGTGGTGCCGTGTCGCGAGCGTGAACCGGCGTAGATGACGTGGCCTGTCGACGCCGCGCCGCTGACCGTGTCCGCCATGGCGCGCCGCGCAGGCGCCGCTGCGCCCGGGAGCCCGGTGGAATCGCTCACCGCCACCCCGCCAGGATCTCCTCGAAGCGCTCCAGACTGCACGGCTTCTGCAGCACCGGACGGCTGAGATCGGACTCGCGCAACCCGGCTTTGCCATATCCGGTAAGGAAGACGAACGGGATGCCTCGCTCGCTCAGGATGTCGGCCACCGGATAGACCTTCTCGCCGGCGATGTTGACGTCCAGGCTCGCCCCGTCGATCTCGGCCTCGAGGGCCAGACGCGTCGCGTCCTTCATGTTCAGCGCCGGGCCGATCACCACACAGCCGAGGTCGGTCAGGGCGTCCTCGAGGGACGAGGCGATCATGGGCTCGTCCTCGACGATCAGGACACGCAGCCCCTCCAGCCCACGTTCGCCGCCTGGGACCGGCTTCATCCTACGCCCACGCGCTCGAGGGGCAGGTCCATCACGCAACGTACGCCCCCAGGCAGGTAGTCGAGGCGCACCTCCGTGGCGAGCTGGCGCCCGAGGTCGCGCTCGATCAAGCGTGAGCCGAAGCCCTTGCGGCGCGGCGGCCGGACAGGCGGCCCGCCCGTCTCCTGCCATTCCAGGTGGAGCAGGCGCTCGTGCGCCTGGGTGATCACGTCCCATGTGACCGCGACGTGGCCGGACGGCTGCGATAACGCTCCGTACTTGGCCGCGTTGCTCGCCAGCTCGTGAAAGACCATGCCGAGCGTCACCGCCGCCTCCGGGCGGAGGCAGACGTCCTGGCCGGCCAGGCGGACGCGCTCGGCGTCGCCGCTCGCGTGCGGCGCCAGCTCGGCGCGGACGACATCGTGGAGGTCGGCGCCCTGCCACGCGGTCTGGTTCAGGAGGTTGTGGGTCTGGGACAGGGCGAGCAACCGGGCGAGGAAGGCGCTCGTGAAGGCCTTGGGCGAGTCCGCCATGCGGAGCGTCTGCACGGCGATCGCCTGGACGATCGCCAGCGTGTTCTTCACCCGGTGGTTCAGCTCGTTCATCAGGAGCTTCTGGCGTTCCTCCGCCTGCCTGCGCTCGGTCACGTCGAGGCAGAACGCCACCCCCTGGCTCTCCGACCCCTCGAACCGCGCGCCGCCGATCACCACCGGGACGCGGCTGCCGTCCTTCCGGAAAAACTCCTTCTCCTGCGGCCCGAATTCACCCGTCGTGCGGATCTGTTCGAGCGTCCGGTGGGTGATCTCCTTGAACTCCGGCGGCGTGAGATCTGCCCAGCGGATGTTCCCCGAGGTCAGATCTTCACGGCTGTAGCCGAGCATGCACAGGAGCCCGTCGTTCGCGTCGATGACCCTGCCGTCGAGGTCCCAGACGGCGATCCCGATGATGTTGGAGTCCACGAGGCGCCGGATGCGCGCCTCTCTCTCCCGCAGCGCCAGCTCCGCCCGCCTGCGCTCGCCGTTCTCTTGCTGGAGCTGGGTGTAGAGGCGCGCGTTCTCCAGCGAGATGGCGGACTGGGAGGCCAGGAGCTCCAGCACCTCGATCCGATCCGCGGTGAAGGCGCGCGGGGTCAGGTTGTTCTCCAGATAGAGCACGCTGACGAGCGTGCCCTGCTTCACCAGGGGGAGGCAGAGCACGGAGCGGGGGCGCCGCGCGCGCACGTAGGCGTCTTCCGAGTACAGGTTGGGTACGGCGGCGTCGTCCAGGATCACGCTCTCTCTCGTGCGGATCACGTACTGGAGGACGGCTGTGGGGAGATCGCTCGAGGTGACGGGCGTCTGGCGAAGGGTGACCTCGACCCGGCCGCGCCGGGTGACGACCTCGGCCTCGACGTCGTGCGCGTCGTGCGAGGCGCTCGACGCGCGGATCAGCAGCCCCCGCTCGGCGCCCGCGTGCTCGACCGCGATCGTCAGCAGGGCCTCGATCACCCGGCCGAGGTTCAGCTCGCCGGAGACCGCCTGCGAGGCCCTGAGCATGGTCATGAAGTCGAGCCCCGGGCGAGCGCCGTGACCCACGGCGGCGCCGCGGACGTCGGCGTACCCGTCCCGCGCGAGGTCGGTCCGCCTGCGCAGCGCCTCCGGCCCGAGCGCGTGCGGAAAGTCCCTCTCGAGGCGCAGCATCAATCGCACGGCGCCCCAGCGCTCATAGAGCCTGTGCGCCTCGGTCATGTAGGCGCGCGCGACGAAGCTCCTCCCCAGGTCGAGGTAGTGTCGAGCGCAGAGCTCGTTGGCCAGCGCCTCGTCGTGCAGGAAGCGACCCTCCCGCGCGGCCGCGATCCCCTGATCGTAGAGGGCGCCCGCGCCCTCTCGCCCCTCGCTCCGGGCGACCTCGGCCTTCAGGATCAAGCTGCGGTGGCGGTGGCTCTCCGGGCCGAGCGCCGCCCACGACTCCACCTTGCGCGCGCACTCCCCGAGCCTCGCGAGGTACGCCGCCCTGAGCGCGGGGGCGGCGGCGTCCGCGGCCCGTGAGAAGGCCAGCCCGCCATAGAAGTGATAACAAGGGCTCGCGTGCCACGCGGCGAGCATGCCGAGGTTGGCCGGATCGGTCGAGCCCCAGATCTCGGCCACCTCCTCGTACGCGCCCTGGAACACGCCGGCGTGGACCTTGAAGACGTTCACGAAGTAGAGCGACGCCCGGTTGTCGATGCTGCGGGCGGCCTCGGTCACCGCGTCGATGTCGACCCAGGCCCCGCGCTTCCAGTCGCCCTCGTCCTGCGTGCTCAGGTATTCGCAGAGCTGCCCGGCGGCCCCGACGATCCACGTGATCGCGTTGAACTTGTCGAGCTTGCAGAGCGGCAGATACTGCCTCGCCTCCTCGATGACGTCGTGGAGGTGCTCCCCCCGGAGGAGGCCGTTCATGCTCGCGTTGCACGCATTGTAGAAGGCCCAGATGTACTGCCCCGTCTCCATGCCGGCGTGGACGCCCTTGCGCAGGGACGCCTTCGAGCTCTCGTAGGGATCCATCCAGTGCTGGACCCACGCTCCCCACATGTTGCACAGCATGGACTCGGACTTCGCGTCCGGGTGGCGCTCGTTCAGGCGGACCGCCGCCCGCCCGAACTCGTACCCCTTCTCGATGTCGAGCCTGGCGCACAGGAGCGTCCCGAAGTTCACGTAGGCGTAGATCGAGTTCCTCGAGATGCCATATGTCAGCGAGTTCTGGAGCGCCTTCATCACCGTGATGCCGAAGTTGTTCGTGCCGAGCTGGTAGGTCGGCGAGAACATCTCCTGGAGCACGTCCTGCAGGGCGGCGATCTCGGGATCGTCGAGCGCCGGCAGATCGACGAGCGACGCGATCGGGCGGTCGCCGATCATCGCGATCGTCCGCTCCATCTCGGCCATGAGCGCGTCGTCGTCCGGATAAGGCGGCAGGTCGATGTCGTACGCCCCGAGCGCGGCGAGCCCCTCTTCCATGGCGGCGGGCAGGTCGTTCTTCAGGATCTCCACGTTCATCTTCAGGCGGCGCACCTCCGTCTTGTGGAGGCGCCCCACCGCTCGTTCGAAGCTCCCCGCGAGGGTGGAGAGCGCGTCGTCGTGGCGTCCGCAGAGCGACTCCAGGAGCCCCTTCTTCGTGTGGTAGGTGAAGGTCAGCTCGTAGCTGGAGGTCCACGCGTCTCCGGGCAGCATGGATATGCCATGTTCCAGGTACCTGAGGGCCGCGGTGAAGGCCGACGACTCCTGGGCGCGCCCGGCCGCCTGGAGGTTGAGCCTGGCCGATTCCATGCGCTCTTCCGGCGCGCGGATCAGATCGCCGGCGCTGTTCAGGTGATTGACGACGTCGAACAGCGCGCGCCCGTCGCCGGAGCGCGGCTTGCCGAGCAGGAGCTTCCCGATCCGGTAGTGAAACGCCGGCCTGTCTCCCTCCGGGATCAGCGAGTATGCGGCCTCCTGGATCTTGTCGTGCGCGAATCGAACCTGCTCGTCCGCGCTCACGATCAGGCCCTCGGCGAGGGCGTGCTCGAGGCTCGCGTACGTCTCGTCGGGGGGCCGCTCGCTGACGGTGTTCAGGACGTCCATCTCGAACGTGTTGCCGATCGCCGAGGCCAGCCGGAGCACCCGCTGCGTCGCCTGCGGCAGGCGCCGGATGGTCTCCGTCATGAGGCTCAGGACGTTATCGGTGCACTCCAGCCGCTCGATCTGGCGCAGGTCCCAGCGCCAGCCCGCCGGTGGATCGAAGACCAGCGCCTTCGTGTCGTAGAGGTGCCGCATGAACTGCTTCACGAAGAACGGGTTGCCCCCGGTCTTCTTCAGGATCGCGGCCGCGAGCGCCTCTCCGCCGCCGATCTGCAGGCTGTCGTTGATGAGCTCGGTCAGGTGCGCGAGGCCGAGGGGCGCGAGGACGATGTCGCGCGCCTCGAGGCCGCCCTTCGTGAGCTGCTCCAGGGCGACGAGGAAGGGGTGGGTCGGGCTCACCTCGTTGTCGCGGTAAGCGCCGCAGAAGAAGAGCGACTCCACGTCCTCTCTCGCGAGGACGCTCGTGAGCAGGCTCAGGCTGGCCGAGTCCACCCACTGTAGATCGTCGAGGAAGATGGCCAGCGGGTGGGCGTGCCGGGCGAAGACGGACACGAAGTTGTGGAAGTAGAGGATGAAGCGGTTCTGGGCCTCGACCGGGCCGAGCGCGGGGACGGGCGGCTGCTCGCCGAGGAGGTGCTTGAGCGACGGGAGGACGTCGCAGATCACCTGTCCGTTGGTCCCGAGGGCGCCCAGGATGGCGTCCCGCCACCGCGTGATCCGCTCCTCGCTCTCGGAGAGGAGCTGCCTGACGAGCGTGTCGAACGCGTGGACGATGGCGCTGTAGGGCGTGTCGCGGTTGACCTGATCGTACTTCCCGCTGATGTAGTAGCCCTTCTCGCGCACAAGCGGCTTCAAGATCTCCTGGACCAGCGACGACTTGCCGATGCCCGAATAGCCCGAGACGAGGACGATCGCCCGCTTGCCCCGCAGCACGTCGTCGAACGCGCCGACGAGCTTCCGGATGTCTCCTTCGCGGCCGTAGAGCTTCTGGGGGAGCCGGAAGAGATCTCTCCTGTCGTGGCGGCCAGGGCTGAACGCTCCCATCTGGCCGCCGCGCTGCCATCGCGCTCGGATCTCCTCCAGATCGGCCTTCAGCCCCTCGGCGCACTGGTAGCGGTCCTCGGCGTTCTTGCTGAGGAGCTTCATCGTGACGGCGGAGAGCGCGTCGGGCACCTCCGGGTCGAGCTCCGAGGGGGCGACGGGCGTCACGGCGATGTGGGCGTGCATCAGCTCGAGGGGGTCGAGCGCCTCGAACGGCCTCCGCCCAGTGAGCATCTCGTAGAGGACGACCCCGAACGAGTACATGTCGGTGCGGTAATCCACGCTCCGGTTCATGCGGCCGGTCTGCTCCGGCGATGTATAGGGGAGGACCTTCGAGAGGACGCGGCGGCAATAGATCTCCTCCTTCTCGCGCGTCACGATGGAATCCACGCCGAAGCCCGTGAGCTTCACCTGGCCGTCCTCTCCGAGCAGGATGTTCGTAGGCCTCACGTCGCCATGGATGAGGCCATGGCGATGGATGTCGGCCAGGGCCTCGGCCACGGGGATCAAGACGTCCAGCGACGCGCGGACGCCCAGCTTGCAGGCCGTCTTCGCGGACAGCGGGGCGCCCGGGAAAACCTCGGTGACGACCGCCAGGCCGTCCTCGTGCTCCTCGACGGCGTACACCTTGACGACCCTCTCCGAGTCGAGCTGCCGTATCGCGCGGTAGGCGTGCCTGAAGCGCATGATATCGCCGGCTCGGGCGTCATCGGTGTGCAGCATCCTGATCGCCACGTCGACGCCGTCGGCGTCCCGACAGGCTCGATACGTGGCGGAGCCCGGGCCCTCGCCGGTCTTCGCGGTGACGTGATACCCCTTGATCCGGGCTGTGCCCGGTCGCAGCGCGAGCGCGCGCCCGGGCTCGACGGAGCGAGCCTCCTGGACAGCAGGTTGATTCCATGACGCCGACGTGTCCGGCATATCGCGGGCGTTTGAGCCCACGAGTTGCCATGTCAACTGGACGGCCGGGGCCGGCGGGGCCGCCCTCGGCGCGCGCTCACATCGTCACATCGCGTACCGCAGGATGATCTCGGTGATCCCCGCCGCGAGCAGCAGCAAGAGCCCGCCCACGAAGCAGAAGAGCGTGAAACGGTCGTCCCGCCACCGCTGCCGGAGCGGCACGATGTCCCGCTCTGGCAGCACGACGGCCCGCAGGGTCGCGTGGATCGGCAGCCCCCCCGGCCGCATCGCGACCGCCACGTTGGGCGGCTGCGCCAGCCCCATGTTGATGAACCGCGTCACCCCCGCGCGGAGCCGGTCCCCCATGCCGGGCATCGCGCTGCCGATCGCCACCGCGCGGAGCCACGGCGCCCGCTCGAACGCGTTCGCCATCGCGATCACCCCGAACAGCTGCCGCAGCCGCGGCATCAGCGCCCGCACCTCGGCCAGGTGCTGGAACGCCCGCGTCCGCGCCTCGGCCGCGTCCTCCGAGCTCACCCGCGCGAGGCAGGTCGACTCCAGCCGCGCGTTCAGCCCCTCGAGCTCCTGGAGGATCCGCGGCCCGGCGTTGTCCGGGCTCGTCTCGAGCGGGAGCGTGAAGCCCCAGGGCTCCTCGCGCCCGCGCTCGGCGGTCCACTGGAACACCTCGGCGAAGCCCCAGAGCGTGTCGTAGCGCGACAGCACCACGTACGTCGGCACATCGGCGTGCAGCGCCCGGCCGACCTCGACGAGGTACGCGCGGATGCGGTTCGCGTACGCGTCGAGCCCCTGCTCGTCGAGCTCGACGAACTCCGCGATGCTCAGGACGAGCAGGATGCCGTCGATCGGCTCGCGCTCCCGCGAGCGGCGCAGCTCGTCGCAGAGCCGCGACAGCTCGGCCGGCTCCCGCCGCGGGCCGAGCACCGACGCCTCCGGCTCGATGAAGAGCGCCTCCTTCGCCAGCCAGTAGGAGCACCGCGCCGCGGGCACGCCGATCGGGAGCTGCCCGCCGCTCACGGGCCACGTCAGGTTCATCGAGCGGATCACCGTGGAGCGGCCCGACCCGGGCTCGCCGAGCACCAGGTAGCAGGGGACCGCGTAGATCCCCTGGTCGTTGCCCAGGTTCGCCTGCTCGACAAGCGTGTGAACGCTCGCCAGCTCGTAAACGAAGGAGCCGCTCATCGGACCCTTTGGGCGATCGTCCACGCGAGCGCGAGCGCGCCGGCGATCGCGACGAGCGACGCCAGCGCCCGCCCGACGAGGACGGACCGCCAGAACGACTGGGTGGGGAGGTGCTGCACCGCGACGCCTTCGACCTGCACCGGCTTGAGCACCCCGCCCTTCCAGTCCCGATCCGGATCCACGCCGAGCTTGAGCGACAGCTCGCGGCGGATCCGCAGCAGATCGTCGGGGTTCTGCCCCGGCAGCCCGTAGCGCCCGCGGAAGCCGAGCCCGAGCACGCACGCGTACGTCGCCATCACCGGGAGCGGGCCCTTCCGGACGCGCTCGAGCCGCTCGAAGAACTCGACGCCCGCGTTGTTGGTCGTCCACCGCGACGCCTGGAGCGGGCGCTGCGCCCAGACCGGCCGCAGGTCCGGCAGCGACATCGCGAACTCGTCCGCGCACGCGGCGATCGCGAACATCCCGTCGTCGACCGACGCGACCGGCATCCCCTGCGCGAGCCTGGACCCCTTCAGCTCCTCGAGCAGCAGGTTCGCCTGCCGCAGCACGTGATCGGCCGGAGGCCGCCGCGGGGACTGGCGGAGCATGCAGAGCCAGAGGAGCATCTCCTCACCGAAGACGCCGATGGACGTTTCCACGCGGTCGCGAGCTTACGCCAGGCGCGCACCGACCGTCGACCCGGGCGCGCGTTCACCTCGCGCCGCGCGTAGGTCGACGGGCCGACCGTCGGTCCTCGCCGGATCCCGCGCCGTGCGCCGCGGGTGCACCGGAGCGTCGACATCCGGGGGGGGCCGTGCCTATGCTCCGGCCGCTTCTCGAGCCCCCTTCGAGAGCAGCCGGGGTCGCGCGAAGGCGATCCCCTTGAGGAGAGGTCATGTCGGAGATCCAGAGCGTCATCGCGCGCGAAGTCATCGATTCGCGCGGCAACCCCACCGTCGAGGCCGAGGTCACCACGCTGAGCGGCACGGGCCGCGCGGCCGTGCCGAGCGGCGCGTCGACCGGCGAGCACGAGGCCGTCGAACTCAGGGACGGCGACAAGAAGCGCTTCCTCGGCAAGGGCGTGCTCACCGCGGTGAAGAACATCGAGACCGTCCTCGGTCCGGCCGTCCTCGGGATGGATGCGCTCGACCAGGCCGAGCTCGACAAGGTGCTCATCCAGGCCGACGGCTCCCCCAACAAGTCGAAGCTCGGCGCCAACGCCATCCTCGCCGTCTCGATGGCCGCCGCCCGCGCCGCCGCGGACACGGTCGACCTGCCGCTCTGGCGCTACCTCGGCGGCGCCGCGGCGCGCGTCCTCCCGACGCCGCTCATGAACATCCTGAACGGCGGCGTGCACGCCGACAACGGCCTCGAGATCCAGGAGTTCATGATCGTCCCCTACGGCGCCGAGTCGTTCGCCGAGGCGCTGCGCACGGGCACCGAGATCTTCCACACCCTGAAGGGCCTGCTCAAGAAGGACGGCATGATCACGGCCGTCGGCGACGAGGGCGGCTTCGCCCCGCGCCTGCCGTCGAACCGGGCGGCGCTCGAGTACGTCGTGCGCGCCATCGAGGCCGCCGGCCACCGCCCGGGCGAGGACGTCGGCGTCGCGCTCGACTCGGCGCTCAGCGAGTTCTACGACGCGAAGACCGAGCGGTACACCTTCGACAAGCAGCAGAAGACCCGCGAGGAGATCGTCGCGATCTACGACGAACTCGCCAAGGCGTTCCCGATCGTGTCCATCGAGGATGGCGTCGCCGAGAACGACGAGAAGGGCTGGCGCCTGCTCACGGAGCGGCTCGGCAAGAAGGTCCAGCTCGTCGGCGACGACCTCTTCGTGACGAACCCCGCGCGCCTCGCGAAGGGCATCGAGGACGGCCTCGCCAACGCCATCCTCATCAAGCTGAACCAGATCGGCACCGTCACCGAGACGCTCGAGTGCATCCGCCAGGCGGCCGAGGGCGGCTACCGGTCGATCATCTCGCACCGCTCGGGCGAGACCGAGGACACGTTCATCGCCGACCTCGCGGTCGCGACGAACGCGGGCCAGATCAAGACCGGCTCCGCGTCCCGCTCGGATCGCGTCGCGAAGTACAACCAGCTGCTCCGGATCTCCTACGCGCTCGGCGACGGCCAGGTCTTCGCCGGCCGCGCGCCGTTCCGCCGCCCCAGCGCGAAGCGCGCCAGCTAGCTCTGTTCTACCCGGCCAGGAGCCCGGCCAGCGATGGCCGGGCTCCTGCGCGGGTCGCCGCGCCTTCGCGCTGGCGTTTCTTGCTTTAGTTCCTGGGGGATCCCCCTGCGCTCCGCGCCCCGGGGTCCGTTGTCGAGAGGGCGAGGGGCCCCGCGCGGCGCTGAGCGCGCCGTCGGGGTCGACCTCTCAGCGCTACCAGCGGTCGCGCCCGCCGCCGCCGCGGCCACCGCCGCGCCCGCCGCCGCCACCTCCGCGGCCGCCGCCGCCGCCACCACCCCCGCGGAAGCCGCCACCGCCGCCGCCGCCGCCGCCGGGGCCGCCGGTGCGCTCACGCGCCTCGTTGATCGTCAGGGTACGGCCGTCGAGGTCCTTGCCGTGCAGCGCATTGATGGCCGCCTGCGCCTGGGCATCACTCACCTCGACGAACCCGAACCCGCGCGACTGTCCGGTCATCCTGTCCGTCATCAACTGAATCGAGAGCACCTCGACGCCGGCCCCTTCGAACGCGGTGCGCAGGCTGTCTTCCGTCGAATGGAACGCGAGGTTCCCCACATAAAGCCGCTTGCTCATGTCTGCCGCCAATCCCGTTGCACGATCCCCGCTTCCCTCGCGGACGGCCCGGATCGTGCTGCGGGCCGTACGCGAAAACGCTCCCCGACGACCGGCCGTCTCCCACGTTCGGACGAGGCAACCACGTTGCAGCAGGCGGCCGGATCAGAGGTCGAGGACGAACGAGCCTTGAGGCGCTCTGGAAGCTACCGGCCGGCGGCGGGGTACGCAAGGTATTCCCCCAGGCTGGCCGCGTCTGCCTGTTCATGACCGCCGATCGCGTCGGCCGGCGGGCGACGGCGCGCACCCACGTTGGATAGGGCGCGCGCCTCGCGCCGCCCTGCTCGGTGCGATGTGGACGAACGGGGATCCGGGTCCTCTTCGCGCCGTTCGTGCTCGAAATCCCGAGGCGCTGGCCGCCGGATCGGCTGCGCGTCGCGCCGGGCGCCGCCTCGGTCGCGCTCGCCTCCGGCGAGTCCGCCGCCGTGCAGCTCGCGGCGATCGGCCGCTTCCAGGACGGCCCCGAGCGCGACGTCACGGCGCAGGGCAGGGGGGACCAGCGACCTCTTCGCCCGCGTGGATGCCGGCGAGCTCACGACCGCGTCGCCGGGCCGCGTCAAGGTGATCGCCGCCGACGGGCCGCTCACGGCGAGCGCCGACGTCACCGTGAAGCTCGCCGGCACCGCTGCCCGGCGCTCCCCCCGGCGCGAGCGCCGCGCTCGCCGGGCCTCCCGCTCAGGCGGCGCGCGCGGCGGCCACCGCGGCGCGGGGCTGCACGACGCCGAAGCCCTGCCGCTCCGGCGCGATGCCGGGCAGCCCGCGCGCGGTCTTCATCAGGATGCGCCGGCATTGCTGCGGGGAGAGGCGCGGGTTCGCCTCGAGCATCTGCGCCACGACGCTGCTCACGATCGGCGCGGCGAAGCTCGTCCCGTCCACGTGTTTGTAATGGCCGGAGATCACCTTCTGGTCGCGCAGCTTGGCCGCCGCGAGCTGGCGCACGAGGTACGGCTCGCGCCCGGCGATGGCGTCGAGGTCCGGATCGACGCACGCGTGCTCGACGAGCAGCCCGGGCAGCTCCTCGTCCCGGGCGCGGTCGAGCAGCGAGAGGAGCTGCGCCTGCGCCGCCGTCGGCGTCCCGGGCAGGATGGGCGCCGCCAGCCAGATCGCCGGCGCGATGAGCTCCGGCTTCTGCAGCCCATCGAGGGTGAGGCCGTACGAAGAGTGGTAGTTCCACGTCTGCTCTCCTGCGCCGCCGTCGTCGAGCCCCCCGACGGCGATGACGCTCGGCGCGCTGGCCGGCGGCAGGACGCGGTGCCCCGGGTCGTGCCCAGCGTTGCCCGCGGCGGCCACGACCACGATGCCGTGCCGGGTCGCGTCGTCGGCGGCGCGCGACAGGCTCCCGGTCAGGTACGACTCCTCGTAATCGCCTCCGCAGGAGATGTTGAGCACACGGATTCCGTGCTGCTCGCGGTGCGCGATCACCCACTCGATGCCCCGCCGGATGTCGTCGTGGACGATGCGGTGGGCGAAGCCGACCTTGACCAGCACGAGGTTCGCCTCCGAGGCGAGGCCGCGGAAGCGCCCGTCGGAGAGCGCGCCGTTCCCGGCGGCGACCACCGAGGTCATCATGCCGTGCCACGACGAGGCGTCCCCGTGCTCGAGCGCCGAGGGGCCCGCCTCGGGCGCGGAGAGGTCGTGGTAGGCGAGGACGCGGTTCCGGGGCGTCGTGAGGTCCGGGTGGGCGTAAAAGCCGGAGTCGAGGAAGGCGATGGTGACGCCGCGGCCGGCGTAGCTGGGGTCCGCGTGCAGCCGGTCCGCGATGGGCAGGATACGCCTGGGGTCGAGGTCGCTTGGAGGCATGGGCGGGACACTATTTACCCGTTCCGCCGCCCCAGCCCTCAGGAACTCCGCGCGAGCCCGCCCGCTCGTCCGGCGGACGCGCGCCGCGCGCCGTCTGGACGGGCGCGCGGCGCTCCGGCAGGCTCGGGCGCATGAGGTCGTTCATCGCGACGATGGTGTATGAGCTCCACCCGGACACGCCCCCGGAAGCGAGGAAGCTCCTGCGGGCGCACCTCGTCGGCAGGCGCTGGCAGGACAGGCACGATGGCGCGGCGATGCCGTCGACAGCGGTCTGGATCCGCCGCTCCGCGGAGGATCACGAGACGACCGACGACCTGCACGCCGCGTGCGCGCGCGACCTCGGCGACGCGGTGGCCGCCGTGGCGCGCGCGGGGCGGCCGATCCAGGTGCTGCGCGCGTGGATCCAGGTGAGCGGCGCGGGGACATACGGGCTCGTCACGGTGCCGAGGCCGGCGGACGGCTGAGCGCGCGCGGCGGAAAGCCGCGCCCTGTCGCGGCGCTTCGGATAGGCTTGGACGGCTCGAAGGGAGGCTTGGATGGCTCGAAGGCTGGGGATTGGCGCGGCGCTGCTCTCGCTGGTCGCGCTCGCGGGTGGCTGCGGGGGGCTCTCGACGGAGGAGGCGCAGCAGCGCTGTGCTCAGCTGCGCGGCGCGGTGCCTTCCTGCTCCACCGACGAGAGCCACGATGCGTGCGTGCGCTGCTACGAGGAGTGCGGCGACGCCTGCGAGCCGTCGGGGGCATGCCCGCAGACGTTCACCTGCGCTGACTGATCGCCGCGCGCGCGAGCGTCGCAGGGAGGGGGCACCCCGACGAGGCGCTACGGGAGGGCCACGCGCGCGGCCTCGCCCGTCGCCGGCGTCAGTTGACCTGGATGCCGCAGTTGAGGAACTCGATCGAGGTGTCGATCCGGAAGTGAGAGTCGGTCACGTGGCGCTCGGCGAAGAAGAAGTCGAGCTGATACGTCTTCCCGATCTCGAGCCCGAGCTCGTCGAGGTCGACCACCTCGAGCTGCTCGGCGTGGATGCCCCCGAGGTCGACCACCTTCTGCCCGTTGAT
The DNA here is from genome assembly GCF_051524395.1 of Sorangium sp. So ce117. Taxonomy (NCBI): domain Bacteria; kingdom Pseudomonadati; phylum Myxococcota; order Polyangiales; family Polyangiaceae; genus Sorangium; species Sorangium sp. So ce117. The sequence goes on along the minus strand of NZ_CP150309.1, from coordinate 10,987,958 downwards.
GTACGTGAAGACGTCGTCGTCGCCGGCGAACGTGAACTGCTCGCCGCCCTTGTACTGGAAGCCGATGTGCATCTCGAAGGTGAAATGGTAGTTGTGCGTCCGCCCCTCGTTGCCGAACAGCGCCTCGTCGATCGGGAAGAACTCCCGGTTGTTGTACGTCCACACGCCGTCGCCTTCGGGGTCCTCGAACTGCAGCGTGATGTTCATCGGCATGTTCACGCCCTCGGTGTCGCGGAACCACACGTCGAAGTTCTCCTTGCCGGTCGTGGTCGTGGTGCCCTCGGCCCCGCCGCCATAGACGGGTTTCAGGTCCTCTCCGAGGATGTCCGTGACGATCATGTGATCGTCGCAGTTGATGCACTTGCCCTCGTCCTGCGGCTCCATGTCGGGGTGCGCCTCCTGGAAGTCGCGCACCCGGCCGGTGAACTTGCCGTCGCACGACTTGCCGGTCTCCTGGTCCTCCCCGGGGTTCCCGCCGACACCGCCGCTGCCGACGCTGGGATTGACCGAGCCGAAGCTGTCATCGTAGCCGCCCGTCCCGCTGGGCCCGGCGGTGGTCCCGCCGGGCCCGCCTGCGCCCTGCCCTTGCGATGACGCGTCGCCTCCGCTGCTGCTAACCCCCTGATTGTCCACTGCGCTGCACGCACCCAGCACGCCCACAAGCGCAAGCGCCGCCACGCACCCAGCCGTCTTTTTCATCGCCAACCTCGTGTTAAGATGCCGTCCCAAGACCCCGCCGGTAAATTAGCATGATGGTGTCCCCCCGGCGTGCTGACGTGGCGCGTTATCTGGTGGAATTGCACCTGGCGAATGTGCCTGTTCTTTTGATGGTGCTGGGATTTTCTTTTGATGGTGTTCGCCGGGCGAATCATGGCGCGCGAGCGCGCCGGGAGGCGAATCATGGCGCGCGAGCGCGCCGGGAGCAGGGAGCACGTCAATCCGGTGATATCGACGCTTCGGCCACCCGGCGGCCGCCGACCGACTCCCGAGCTGACGCTCAACCACCGACTGCCGAGCTGACGGCCACAACCATGTTCCCCTCTGCCGCGCCGGCGGCCCTCATTCCGCCGCGCGAGGCGTCTTTCGTGGCGGTGCGATCTCCTGCCACGTCGTTTCGTCCACGGCGCGGGCCGCTCGTGGCTTGGGCCACGTCGCCGGGGCCGCCGCGCCGGCACGAAAGGCTCGACTTCCGGGCACGCTCGGGTTACGCGATGTCCGCTCGTCACGGACACGGAAGAGACGCAGGTGCGCGGTGGACCACGAGACGCGGAGCGATACCGAGCCCGGCTCCAGCGCCGCTGAGGCGCGGGAGGCTCGCCACGCCGCCGAGGCGAGCCCGGTGCCCGTCCCGTGGGCGGAGCCGCCGCCCCGGCGCTCAACCGGCGCCGGCGAGGCGACCTGTCCTGTCTGCCTCGAGCGCATCGCCGCCGGGGTCGCCCTCTGCCCCGAGTGCGGGGAGCCGGCCGACGCGCCCAGGCGGCCGGCGACGGCGCCTTCGATCCCCGATGCCCCCAAGGACGCGAGCTGGCTCTCCCTCCACTGGCGCCCGCTCGTCACGATCGGCGCGATCCTGGGGCTCATCAGCACCGGCGGCGCGCTCCGTTACCTGGCGCCCCACCGGTTCGCGCCGTCCCGGGCCGCGTCGCCGGTCGCTCCCCCGGCCCCGGTGTGCGGGGCGCCGTGCTGGAGCGGCGAGTCGTGCCAGCTCGGCCGCTGCGTCTGGCAGCGCCCGAACGACGTCGGCCACCTCGCCGAGGCGCCCTCGATCGCCGGGCCCTTCTCGCTCCCCAAGGACACGCTCGACGCGCTCCCGCTCGACCGCGACCGCTTCGTCGTCGCGCTGTCCGCCGGCCTGGAGGTGCGCAGCTCCCGGACCGGCGAGGCGCTGAGCCTCGTCTCCGAGGCGCCCCATGTCCGGCGCCTGCACCGCGTGGGCGACGTGGTTTACGCGACCGCGCCCTCGCGCATCTACGTGATCGACGCCGCCACGACGCGGCTGCTCAAGACGATCGAGCTCGGCGAGGCCGTGGGTGACATCCAGGTCGGCGCCTCGGGCCGGCGCGCGCTCGCCTCGCTCCCGGCGGCGCACGCGGTGGCGATCCTGGCGACCGAGTACCACGCCGAGATCGAGCGCATCCAGTTCGGCGACGACGCCGTGGGCCCCGTGGCCGTGGACGACAGCGGCAGCCGGGCGATCACGACGACGGGCCAGCTCCCGCTGTCCGGCCAGCGCGAGCCGTCGGGCGGCGTCGCCTATCCGTTCGACCCGAGCCGGCTCGGCTCGGAGCAGGATCGCGTGCGCACCTCGATGGTGGGCAACCCGGCCAGCGCGCTCATGATCCCCGACGGCTCGGCGGGCTTCGTGGCCCTCCGGGCCGAGAACACGCTGGTGCCGCTCACCTGGCTCCCGTCGGGCGCGGTCCGGCAGGAGGCGCGCATCACGACGTGCCGGGAGCCGGAGCAGATCGCGCTCGTCCGGATCGACCGGCGCGCGATCGTGCGGTGCAACGAGGGGCGGGCCATCCAGGTCTTCAATCTGTCGAAGCGCGAGCTGCTCCACGCCGTCACGTTCCCCGGCCGCGCGCTCGACATGGCCGTCGCTCCCGACGGGGCGCAGGCGGTCGTCGCGCTGAGCGGCGACGGGGCGGGCTCGGTGGCCCTCGTCGATCTGAAGAGCTACGCGGCGAAGGTCCACCCGCTCGGCGGCGAGCCGACGCGGGTGCGGCTCGCCCCGGACGGCGGCACGGCGCTCGCGCTCGGCGATCGCGCCAAGGTCGCATGGGTGCTGCAATGAGCGAGCGTCGCGTCCCGTGCCCGAGCTGCGGCGCGCGGATCGTCGAGGGGGCGCGCAAGTGCCGCGCCTGCAAGGGGTGGCTCGGCGAGCGCCACCGCGGCTCCGTGGGGTCGCTCTCCGGCCGCGAGCCGCGCCTGGCGCGGGCCGCGGTGACCGTGGCGAGCGGCGTCGCGGCCGTGATCATCGCCACCCTGACCAGCCTGAAGTCGCCCGTCGGCGAGGCGCCGCCGCTGACCGCGCTCGCGCCGGAGGGCGCCGCCTCGCGCGCCGCGCGCGACACGCGCGACACGTCAGACGACGCGCCGGACCCCGCGGCGTTCGGCCCCGACGCCGCCGAGCCCGCGCCGCCCCCGGCGGAGCCGAAGGGCCGCTGGCGCGCCCGCGAGTTCCGGATCGGGGACGTGCACCCGCTCGACGTCGTCTTCAACCCGAGCGGCGCGTCGATCTACGTCAGCGCCGACGACGCTTCGCTGCGCGAGTACAAGCTCCAGAGCGGCGAGCTCCTCCACAAGGCGTCGATGCCGGCGCAGGGCGACCACATCCGGCTCCTGTTCGACCGCTACGTCGCGGTGCTGCGGCACGAGGACGCCGCGCGGATCCCGGTGATGGACACGACCGCGTGGGATCGCGATCCGGTCCTGCTCGACGTCGGCCGGACGCCCGGCGACATCGTGGCGCTGCCGGACGGCAGGACGGTGGTCGCGGCGACGACGGACACGAAGCGCGTGACGAAGTTCGAGCTGCCGACGGGGGTGCGGCTCGCGAACATCACGCTCCCGCACGCCACCGGGCAGCTGTTCCTCGTGCAGGCCGAGGGGCGCCCCTACATCGCGGCGCTCGGCGCGCTGACGCACGCGGGCCGGCCGGCGGGCGCGTGGATCGACCTGTTCGACCCGAGCGAGTCGCCGTTCGGCGCGACCCGGCGGAGCATCGCGGTCGGGCGCGAGCCGCGCGAGGGCGACATCACGCGCGATGGCGGCGCCGTGTTCTTCCCGGATCGGCTGTCCAACACGGCGATCCTGCTGAGCGTCGCCGGGGTGACCGAGACGAGGAAGACGCCCGTCGGCGTCGGGCCGACCGCGGGCTTCCTGCTCGATGAGGACCGGTACGGCATCACGCTCAACGCCGAGGCGCGGACCGCGAGCGTCATCGACCTCTCGACGATGGAGGTGAAGAGCACGCTCCCGCTCCGCGGGGTGCCGCTGACGGGCGTCACGTCGCCCGACCGGAAGACGCTCTTCGTGGCGCTCGGCGGGACCCAGTGGCCGCCGGTCGGCAGCGGCGTCGCGGTCATCGCGGGCGACCCGCCGAGGGTCGTCGCGTCGCTGCCCACGGGCAAGGGCGCGTGCGCCGTGGCGGTCTCGAAGGACGGCGCGCGGGCGGTTGTCGCGTCGTACTGGGACCGCTCGATCACGGTGCTCGAGCAGTAGTAGCCCGGGCGGGGCGGCGCTCCGCGCGGAGCGCCCCCGCGGGTCCTCTGGATGGCCGGCGTGTTTCTCCGAAGTTCCGCGGCGCGCAGGTGACGACACCTCCCGCGAACAGAGGTGTCGAACACGCGCCATAATTTCGTCCCTGTCATCTTTGCGAAACCTCTCTGCGCAGAGAGTGGGAGCAGGCTCAGCAGAGCCGACGGCAGTTCCGAAGGTCGTCTCGTTGCGTCGGCGACGAGGCCACAGCGGTTGTCCTCCAGCCCAACCCCCTGCTCTGCCCATGACCAACAAGCATCCATGTCGTCCGTTGTTCCGTGTGTTTCTCGGCGCGAGCCTCCTCTGTCTGCCTGCGTTTCAGGCGTCGGCTCAGCCCGCGACGGAGCCTGCCGCCGCGGATCCGGCGGCGCCTCCGCCGGCGGACAAGCCCAAGCCGCCTCCGTATTCGTTGCCATTTCAGCTCCGTCCGGTGGTCGCCGTGTCCGTCGTGCGCTCCGACACCGCGATCGCCTTCTACAGCGCTCCTTCCGCGAGCTCCTCCGGCTCGACCGTCGCGTCCACGCTGCTCTTCAGCTACAAGGTGACCGACGATCTGGCCCCGCTCGTGCGGCTCGGCGTCGTCTCGAACTCCCCGCCTGCTGGCGACTCGGGCTTCGGGTTCCTGAACCCTGTCGTCGGCGCCACCTACGCGCTGAAGCTCACGCCGGAGCTGCGACTCGCGCTGTTTCTTGGCCTCACGGTGCCCGTGGGCTCCGGCGGCGGCAACACGCCGAGCCCGGAGATGGGCCCCGCGAGGACGGCCGGGATCTACGCCCGCTCGGCGATGGATAACGCGATGTTCGCCGTCAACGACTTCACGCTCTTCCCGGGCGTCGGGTTCGCCTATGTCGCGCACGGCTTCACCGCGCAGGCCGAGGCCACGGTGCTCCAGCTCCTGCGGGTCCGCGGGGAGGACGTGCAGCCGGACTCGTCGAAGACCAACTTCACCGCCGGCGTGCACCTCGGCTACTTCGTCGTCCCGATGCTGTCGATCGGCGCCGAGCTCCGGCACCAGCGCTGGCTCTCGACGCCGGTCTCCGTGCAGAAGGACGCCTCCCGCGCGACGCGCGAGACGACCACGGTGGCCGTGGGGCCGCGCGGCCACTTCAAGCTGGGAGAGAAGATGTGGTTGCGCCCCGGCGTTGCGTTCGCGATGGGGCTCGATGATCCGATGAAGGCGTCAGAGCACAAGATCCTTCAGATCGACGTGCCATTCGCCTTCTAGATTCCCGATCCTGATCCGACCCTCGGTCCAGGCTGGTTCGCCCGTCCGGTGCGACCGGCGGCCCGAGCCGCCGGGCGATCGCTTCGTGAATCCCCTCCTGTAGTCGCCGTCCGTCCAGGGGCGGGCGCAGCCGGGTCCTCGTGGTATCGATAATGTATCGATACAGGAGGGGTCTGACGATGTCACGATCGCGGGAGCATGGGGCGGGGGGCGCGGTGTCCGGCGGGAGCCGTGGGTGCGCGCCGGTTGTGTGGCTGAGTCCCCTCGGGGCGGCACACGGGCTCGGCAGCTCCGGGTTCGCCGACGATCCCGAACTTCCGCCCGGCCGACCGGCGCCAGCGATTCGAGGCGTGTCGTCCTCGTGAGTCTGCCCAAGGACGTGCGCGCTCCGTCCCCTTACACGATCACCGGGAACCTCCACGAGGGTGGCAGAACCCGCCTGCTTCGCGCGGTCCGGAGCGTCGATGGCCGCCCGGTGATCTTGAAGGTCATCGACCCGAGGAGCGGCTGCTCGCAGGACATCGAGCGTCTCCGGCGCGAGTACACGATGGGCAAGGCGCTCCGCCACGAGGCCTTCGTCGAGCCGCTCGCCCTCGAGACGTTCGAGGGGCTGCCGGCGCTCGTCATGGAGGATTTCGGCGGCGAGTCGCTCGATCACCTCATCGACGCGCCCATGAGCGCCGGGCGGTTCCTCGAGCTCGCGGTCCGCCTCGTCACCTGCGTGGCGGAGCTCCACCAGCGGGACATCCTCCACAAGGATCTCAAGCCCCAGAACATCCTCGTCAACGCGACCACGGGCCAGGTGAAGCTCGCCGACTTCGGTCTTGCCTCCCGCCTCCCGCGCGAGCAGCCCCCGCTGGCGCGCGTCGCGCGGCTCGCGGTGCAATCGCTCTGCGACTGGTGCATCACCGATGTCGTCGAAGGCGAGCAGATCCGGCGAAGCATCTGGGCGCACAGGGATTCCGCCAAGGAGTCGCTGCTCGAGCAGCTGCGGCGTCGGTATTCTCCTGCCCTGGATTCGCCCCATCCGGCGGCCAGGGCGCTGCGGTGTGGTGAGCCGTTGCTGGTCTCCGGGTGCTCCGAGGAAGAGCTCCGGCAATACTGCGAGGACGACGAGCATGCGAGGCTCATCCGCGAGCTCGGGGCGCAGAGCGTCATCGTGGTGCCGCTCATGGCGCGGGGGCGGCCGATCGGGGCGCTGAGCGTCGTCTCGTCCGCGCCCGGGCGCTGCTACGGGGAGGCCGACCTGGAGATCGTCCAGCACGTGGCGCACAGGGCCGCGCTCGCGATCGACAATGCGCGGCTGTACCGCGCTGCCCAGGAGGCCATCCGCATGCGCGACGAGTTCCTCACCGTGGCGACGCACGAGCTCAACACGCCGATGACGTCGCTCACGCTCTCGCTCGAGGCCATGGATCGGGGCCTTCGCTCGGGTCGGCTCTGCGATCCGCCGGCGATGGGCAGGCAGGTCGAGCGCGCGCTGCGGCAGGCGACGCGCCTGGCCCGGCTGAACCGCGAGCTCCTCGAGGTCTCGAGGATCGACACGGATCGGGCCTCGCTCGACCTCGCGGAGGTCGACCTCGGCGGGGTCGTGCGCGACGTGATCGCGCGGTTCGAGCTGGATCTGGCGCGCGCCGGCTGCTCCGTCTCGCTGAGGATCAGCGGCCGGAACGTGGGCTCCTGGGATCGCTCCCGCGTCGACCAGATCGTCACGAACCTCGTCGCCAACGCGATCAAGTTCGGCCCGGGCAAGCCCATCGAGATCGTCCTCGGCGAGGAGGCCGGGACGACGCGGCTCTCGGTGAAGGATCACGGGATCGGCGTCGACCCGGCGCGCCAGGAGCGGATCTTCGATCGCTTCGAGCGCGCCGTGTCCGACCGGCACTACGGCGGGCTGGGGCTCGGCCTGTACATCAGCCGCCAGATCGCGCAGGCGCACGGCGGCTCGATCCGTGTCGAGAGCGCGCCCGGCGACGGCGCCACGTTCACCGTCGAGCTCCCCGGCGCCGGACCGCCGGTGTCGCCGCGCGCGCCGGTCTTCTCGAACGATTCGATAGGACCGATTCGATAGGAGGGCGCTCCTTACACATCATGATCGCGAGCGACCATGGCGCCCTGTGCGCCGCGTCAGCGCTCCCTGAGGTTCCCTATCCATCACGGCGTCACGGAGGGCGCGGCGATCGACGACGATTTTCGCACAATTGGCTCCCCACGTCCGTAAGTGTTTGTCGTTCACTGAGACGTTACGTTCATCGCGCGCTGTTCGCAGTGTGCTCGGTTCGGGCCGCCTCCTGCGCGAGGCGCTGGCGGATCTGGCGGCGCTGCCGGACGATGCGTGGGAGAAGAGCATCGCCAAGCCGTTGCTGGTACACTTCCGGCTCGGAAGACAGGAGCCGGCGAGCGACGAGGAGGACGAGGTGAGCGCAGAGATCCGGGCGTGGTTCGAGGATTACGAGAGGAATCTCCGGGCCGAGGAGCGGAAGGAAGGCCGCGACGAGGGCCGTGCCGAGGAGGCGGCGCGTGCTGTGCTGATCGCGCTCCGGGGTCGAGGCATCGCCGTGCCGGACGTGACGCGGGAGCGCATCCTGGCCGAGAAAACCCCGGAAATTCTGGAACGATGGCTTGAGCGGGCCGTCGTCGCCGCGTCGCTCGCCGAGGTGCTCGACGACCCCAGCTGAGCGGTGCCGGTCAAGCAAGGGTCTCTCCGGAGACGCTGCCCGCTGCGGTGTACCGGTGGTGCGGGTAGCGGCACATCCTCAGGCATAGCGTACATCTACTTCGCGCGACCGACTCGCCAGAGGTGGCGAGAAAACAGCCTTCGCCCTTCGCGTGGACTTCCCCTTCGTTCCACGGGCAGCGGGCATGATCAGGTGTCGAGGCGCCCAAGGGCGCCATGAGGCGGAGTTCTCTCGGTTTCTCTCGCGTCTGATGGTTCAATCTTCTTCGCCATGTGCCGTGACGGTTCAGGCAGGTTGCACCGGATAGACAGAGAGACTGCCGAGCGAAAAGCGGTGCTGTGTTCTCTGGGACTCCCTCGCCGAGCCCTGGATCTCGACTCGGTGCGACGCGCTCGACGTGGCGGCACCCGGCGATGCCTCCCGGGTTGACGCTACACGCCGTTCGCCCGATAGCTTTCGCATGCGTTCGGGGAACATCCAGGCCCTGCTCGGAGTCGGGCCGCGGTGGTGAGCTATCCCCCCCTGCGCGCGCGCGTGCTCGTGTTGGCGGCGCTCGCCGCCTGCCGTGGCGGCTCGGGTGCACCTGGCGCCGGGCCGGCGCCCGACGCGGGTGTTGTGGCGCAGGGGCCCTCCGTTGCGCCCACCGCGAGCGCGGCCAGCGCTCCGAGCGCGCCGTCGCTGGATGCGGGGGTGGCGGACGCAGCGGCACCGGACGCAGCAGCGCCAGACGCGGCAGCTCCGGACACCGCCGCGCCGGACGCCGCCGCGCCGGGCGCAGGCTGCACGCTGCGCCGAGGGCCGCTCTCGCTCTCGCTCCGTGGGCCGGCGCTGCTCTGGTCTCCCGACGAGGCGGAGCGCGCCGATTTCCGGGTGATCTTCAACCGCGACGGCGTGGCGCAGCACGTCGCGCCGTCGTTCGGCGGGCTCACCGCGCCAGGCTCTCCGCTCGCGGAGGCCGCGCCCGACGCCGGGGAGGGCAGCGGCGATCCAGCGCGCGCCTCGTGGCCGGCGTGCGTGGTGGCCTCCCGGTTCGTGTACTGCATGGATCACGGCGGCACGATCCGGAGGACCCCGCTCGGCGGCGGCGAGGGGCCGCCCATCGGCGCCGGGCGCCGCGGCACGGGGATCTCCGCCGTCGCGCTGCCCGGAGGGCGCACGCTGCTCGCCTTCCTCTCGGATCGGAAGACGAGCGAGGGCGCCGTGACGCAGGCCTTCGCCGTGCTCGACGACGGGGCCGCCGTGCCGCTCTCCGAGGAGGGCAGCGGCGCCACCTTTGTCGCGCTGTCGCGCTGGAAGGGAGGCGCGCTGGCGATGTACATCGACGCGCGCTCGGCGCTGACGCCGGTGCACGCCCGCACGCTGGGGCTCACGGCGGAAGGCAAGCTCGAGCTCGGCCCTGACGCTGTCGTCTTCATCGGCGACGCGGGGGAATCGCGGATGGGCGGCGCGCTCGCCATCGGCGCCGCAGGGCCTGCGTACGTGCTCCTGCCGGCGTCGAAGGACATCTCGGCGTTCGGCATGGCGGCGATCCGCGTCGACGAGGCGCCGCGCGACGACATGCCCGCGGTCTGGTCGCTCTACCCGAACGGGCTCAGCCCCGCGCCGATCGCGGCCACGCAGGGCGTCTCGCCGATCCACGTGGCCCGGGTCCGCCCGGTCTCGCGCGAGCCCGGCGCGCGTCACGCGCTCGAGCTCGGGCAGCTCGACGGCGAAGGGCGGTTTCACGCGCGCTGCGTCGCGGTGGAGGGCAAGTCGTTCAAGCACGTGGCGATCGAGGCGGATCGCGGCGGCTCGCTGTGGATCGCGTACACGACCGCGGCCGGCACCTTCATCGAGCAGCGCGCCGCGGGGCCGTGATAAGCCAACCGCGTGGATTCGCGAATCCATCCCTATCGTAAATCTTAAGGAGTCGAGATGAAGCTAGGTTATCTGCCCAAGGGCATTTCATGGCCGCTCGTGTCGCTGATCGCGCTCGGCGTCGCTGGCTGCAGCGACGGCGGCGGCGGTGACGCCGGCAGCGCGGAGAGCGCCTCGTCCGCCGCCGGCGGGCCGGGCGGCGCGGGCGCGGTCGGCGCCAGCGCCAGCACCGGCGCAGGGGGCGGGGACGGCGTCACTACGGGCGCGGGCGCTGGTCCGGGCAGCTCCACGACGGCCGGCTCCACCTCCTCGACGAGCGGCGGCGGCGAGCCCAGCGCCACGAGCACCGGCGCGACCACGTCGACGGGAACGGGCGGCGAGCCGGTGAGCTGCGACTTTCCCGCGGAGTACGCGAACGGATCCATCACCTTCTACACGCTCGACATGGGCTCGACCGAGGTGAACTGCAGCTACCCGATCGTCGGGCGCAACCCGGACGTCGTCGGGCACGTTCCGTTCGGCGGAGGCCAGTACTTCGCCGCCATGAACACCGCCGACTACAACGCGGCGGCGATGTGCGGCGCGTGCGTCGAGGTCTCCAGGGACGACGGGCGCAAGGTGCAGGCCATGGTCGTGGACCAGTGTCCGATCGCCACGAACCCGAAGTGCACGGCGGGCCACATCGATCTCAGCAAGAGCGCCTTTCTCAAGATCGGCGAAGAGCGCGAGGGGTATCTGGGGACCACCCACGGCGGCGCTGCGGGGAAGATCTCCTGGCGGTACATCCCCTGTCCGACGACGAGCGCCGTCTCCTTCCGCCTCAAGGACGCGAGCAACAAGTACTGGAACGAGATCCTCGTCGAGGGGCATGCGCACCCGATCGAGAAGCTGGAGGTGGAGATCAACGGCACGTGGCAGACGGCCACGCGGCAGTCGTACAACTACTTCGTCGTCGGCGACGGGAACATGGGGAATGCGCCCTATCACGTCCGCGCGACCGACATCAACGGCTCCACCGTCGAAGCGATGCTGGAGCTCAAGGCCGGAAACCAGCCCGCGAGCGGGCAGTTCGCCGCCTGCAACTGAGACCGAGGCCTGCGGAGAACACCGTGCAAGACCCTCGCCCCGCCCCGTCGCTGCTCACCGTCGACGACTTCGAGCGCGCAGCGCGCGCTCGGCTGTCGAAGATGGCCTATGACTACTACCGATCAGGCGCCGACGAGGGCCGCACGCTCCGCGAGAACCGGCGCGCCTTCCGCCGCCTCGAGATCCATTACCGCGTCCTCGTCGACGTGGCCGAGCGCGACATGAGCACGACGGTGCTCGGCACGAGGGTGCCGTTCCCCATCCTCGTGGCGCCGACGGCCTATCAGCGCCTCGCGCACCCCGACGGTGAGATCGCCTCCTCGCGGGCGGCCTCCGAGCTCGGCACCATCTTCACGCTCTCGACCCTCTCGACGACGAGCCTTGAGGCGGTCGCGGGCGCGTCTCCAGGGCCGAAGTGGTTCCAGCTCTACGTCCACAAGGATCGCGGCCTCACGCGTGCCCTCGTCGAGCGGGCCGAGTCCTCCGGCTACCGGGCGCTGATGCTGACCGTCGACACACCGGTCCTCGGCCGCCGGATAGCGGACGTGCGCAACGGCTTCGCGCTGCCCGAGGGGCTCGTGATGGCGAACCTCATCGACGCCGCGGCGGCCGCGCCGGCCGAGGAGCGGGGCTCTCTGCTCGCGTCCTACGTCGCCTCCCGACATGACGCCTCGCTGACGTGGCGCGACGTCGGGTGGCTCGCCTCGCTCACGAAGCTCCCTATTCTGCTCAAGGGCATCGTCAGGCCGGACGACGCGGTCCGCGCGCTCGAGGCGGGCGCGGCCGGCGTCGTCGTCTCCAACCACGGCGCGCGGCAGCTCGACGGCGCCCCCGCGACGATCGAGGCCCTCCCGGCGATCGCCGACGCGGTCGCCGGGAGGTGCCTGGTGCTGATGGACGGCGGTATCCGGTGGGGTACCGACGTGCTGAAGGCGATCGCGCTCGGCGCCCGCGCGGTGCTGGTCGGACGCCCAGTCCTGTGGGGGCTCGCCGCGCTCGGCGGCGAGGGCGTCGCGCGCGTGCTCGCGGGGTTGCGCGATGAGCTCTCGATCGCCATGGCGCTCGCCGGCTGTCCTACCCTGGCATCCATCGATCGCGACCTGGTCCGACGAGCTCAGGCGCGATGATGGATGCCTGAGTCGCACGAGCGCGGAGTTTTCCAAGATCGGCGCTGTCCCGCGTGCGACCAGGCGGCGGACGGCGGCGATCGCGACGCGCACGTCGGTCACGTCGATGCATTGCCGCGGTCCGCTGAATCGAGGTGTCAAGGCGTCTTCGACGAAAGAAAAGGTGGCGGCCATTCAGCCTCACCCGTACACTCGGCCATCGTGAGCAGCGCAGTACCTGCGAGGGAGCGGTGGCGGAGGCTCTTCACGCGAGGCGCTGGCGCCTCCGGGGGGGAGCCCGCGCCCGAGGGAGCGGACCCGGCCATGGGGATTCGGCTCCGGCGTTTCGCGGGGCCGGCGGCCTACCTGGATCAGATGTCGTCGCTCCGGATTGCCCACCTGACCGATCAGCATGTCGGTCGCGTGACGTCGGTGCGGGTGCAGCGCGCGGCCGTCGCGCTGACGAACCTGCAGCGGCCCGACCTCGTCGTGCTCACGGGCGATTTCGTGTGTCACAGCCAGCTCTACCTCGATCAGCTGGAAGAGGTGGTGCGCGGCTTCGAGGCGCCGGTGATCGCCGTGCTGGGGAATCACGATCACTGGTCGGGCGCCGACGCGGTGAAGCGCGCGCTCGAGCGGGGCGGCGCCGCGGTGCTCTGCAACGCGAGCACGGTGATCACGCTGGGCCACGAGCGGCTCCAGGTGGTGGGGCTCGACGACGCGTATACGGGCCACGCGTCGCTCGAGAAGGCGGTGAAGGGGATGCGGCGCGATCTGCCGACGCTGGGCCTCTCGCACATCGCCGAGGAGGCGGACGGGCTCTGGCGCCATGGCATCCCGCTGGTGCTGTCGGGCCACACGCACGCCGGCCAGGTGACGGTCGCGCGCCTGAACGAGCTCTCGATCGGCAAGATCGCCGGGCACCGGTACATTCACGGGCTCTACGGCACGCGCAAGCGGGGGGAGCCTGGCCAGGGCGCGGTCTACGTCGGGGCGGGGATCGGCGCGGCGGTGATGCCGTTGCGCCTCGGCGAGCGGGGCCAGCGGGAGGTCGCGGTCTTCGAGCTTGGCAGCGAGCCGGGGTCGTTCGACGAGCACCACGCGGAGCAGGTGCCGCACCTCGGGCGCAAGCCGACGCCGGAGCTCATGGCGAGCCGCGCGGCGAAGGTGGCGAGGAACCGGGAGCGGCGGGCGCGGGTGCACCGGCACGGCGAGGGGAGCGTCGGCGGCGGAGAGCCGTAGCGCCGCAGCGCCAAAGGCCGTCCCTGGTTGCGCAGGTCAGAGATCCTGCCAGCGATCGATCTGGCGAGTGAGAAGAGATTTTAACGCAAAGGCGCAAAGACGCAAAGTCGCAAAAATACACGAGATTTATTCTTTCTTGCGTCTTCGCGCCTTTGCGTCTTTGCGTTGAAATCTCTCCCTGGATCCTGGCCGGACTCCTGGTGGGTAGACTCAGTAGCGGAAGCCCAGAGCTCCCGAGGGCCCCCAGAGGATCGCCGAGGCGAGATCGACGTTCATCCGAGCCTCGAGGTAGATCGCGTGCTGATCGAGGGTGACGAGGTCGTAGCTCAGGTGCCCGCTGAACCCGAACGCCGTCGAGGTCATGGACGACGTTGACGTCGCGCGGGACACCGCGAGCAGGAGCAGGCCAGCGCCTCCGCCGAGCCGGAAATCGCCGAGGTGGGTCTCCACCGCGAAGCTCGGGCGGAACATGCGCGCGGGGAGGCCGAACTCGGTAACGCCGACGAAGCCCTCGAACCCTCCCCAGAGCGCGACGTGATCGAGCGTGCCCCCGGCGGCGGCGCCGAAGCTCGCTCCATAGATGGCGAGGGAATAGAAGCTTTGCCACGAGCCCCCGGCGTGCAGCTTGACGCCGAAGCCGCGCTTCCACCCCGCCGGGCCCTCGGGTGCGGGCGCCCCAGGCGGCGCGGCCGGCGGCGCCTCCTGCGCGCTGGCGAGGGCCGGGGCGAGGAGCCCGCAGAGCGCGGCCGCGCCGCCCCATCGCCGGCTCGACGAGCGGATACGCCGCCTCATTGACACACCACCGGGCGCGCGACGCCTGCGCTCCCCCCCTCGGCGAGCTTCATGCGCGCGGCCGCCTGCTCGCAGACGTTGCTCGCGACGAGGTCGCCGCACTCCCTCTCCTGGATGCACCGGCTCTCGTCGGCCGTGAGCCACAGCTCCTCGTTCCCGTTACAGCCGACGTTCTGCTGGCAGAGCGCGGGAGTCGCGGCGAACGACGGACAGCACTCCTCGAGATGCGCAGCCGCGTTTTCGCACAGGAACTCCTGCTCGCTGATGCCCATCCCGAGGGCGAGCGGCGCGACCAGGATGACGCACAGGATTCGACGGGCAGAGATCCACGATCTCACGTTCAACCTCGCTGCAAAGCGTGAAGGCGGCGCGACGGAGCGCGGCGCCCCCGGACGCCATGGCATCCTACCGCGAGCGCAGGTCCATGTCCCCATGTCCTCGGTCTCGCCCCCCGCGCGCTCGAGGATCCCCGCGGGTCGGTCGATTCGCATTGACGCCCGTCATGTGAACGTTCACATTGTCGGTCGCACGTCCTCCTTTGGCTTCGTCCGGTAGTGCACCGGGCCGCTCACGAACCTGACATGGCCACGCGAACGAGCCGTGATATCAAGGCAACGGCGTTTCGCGTCCCCGGCCTCTGCTGCCGGCGCCCTCGCCGGACTGGTGTAAAATGAGAATCTCTTTGATCGTTGTTCCTGCGATGTTGCTCCTTCTTGCCTGCGGCTCCGACGCCGACCCGCCTGCGGACGACCAGTCCAGCTCCAGCACGACGAGCGCTGCGAGTTCGGGCGGGGGAGCCTCGACGGCCGCCAGCACGAGCTCTTCTAGCAGCGTGAGCTCCAGCAGCAGCGGCGGGGCCGGCGGCAGCGGCGGCAGCGGCGGGGCCGGCGGCAGCGGCGGGGCTGGCGGCAGCGGCGGCGAAGAAGAAAACCTGCTCGCCGCGGCCGACAGCATCGACGGCTTCCGCTGGGAGATGCCGTGCGACCGGGACCCGGGCAACAGCGACGAGTGTCCGTGTTCGGCGCTGGTCGACGAGACCAAGACGTTCGGCGGCTCGCCCGACACGGTCTATATGGTGACCGTCCGGCTCCGCGGCGTCGTCGAGCCGGAGACCTACAAGGGCGGCACGTCCGACGGCAATCACTTCCGCGTGGGCGGTACACCCGACAACGCGACGTACAACCGCTACAGCATCTCTGTCTCCGACCCGGCCGAGGTCTACTGGCTCAACGATAACCCCACCGTGGGGCACGACACGTTCAAGATCGACCACACGAAGACCATTCCGATCCGGGGCGGATCCAAGGTGTCCTTCAAGGGTGAGGATCCGAATCACACCAGCATCGCCAACTTCAAGCATCTGGTCGTGGACGGCGTCCCCCCGGCGCCCGAGCCGTACGTCGGTCAATTCATCCAGCTCGACGTGCAGTCCGTCGAGAAGAAGCCGTGAAAGCGCGCCGCGCCGCCCGCGCTCCTCGCGCTCGATCCGCCGCGGAGCGGGGCGGCGATCTCGCTCACTCGATCGGCGCGTCCGCGCACGCGCCTCGCGCGTCGACGGAGGTGCCGCTCGCGGCCGCCGCGCAAGCGTTGGCGTACGTCTGGCCGTCACAGCCGCACACGGGCGCGAGCTCCTTCGTGCACACCTCGGGCTTCTCCGCGCAGGTGCCGGACGCGTCCGCGCGCCCGCAGATCGCGGAGGGCGCGTACTTGCAGTAGAGCCCCTCGCCGCACACGCGCGGCCCGCCGAGGGTGAAGCCGCCACAGCTCTCGCCGATCCCCACGACCGTGGGGCCGCACTCGCCCGCGCTCCTCACCGAGACGCCGGCCGTGGCCGCGACGCAGCCGTTGCTGTACGTGCGGCCATCGCAGCCGCACACCGGATCGTACTCCTGCGGGCACGCGTCGGGCATGAGCTTGCACGCGCCGCTCCGGTCGTACGCGCCGCAGTTCGCCTCGGGGACGAAGTCACAATATAGGCCCGCCGCGCAGCGTATGCCGGCGATGCCCCCGCACATGCCGCCGGGCCGGGCGCGGGTGAAGCCGCTCTCGCGCTCGAAATACGCCGGTACTGCCGCCACGTCGCTCACCGCGAGCGCGCCCTCCGCGGCCCCGGCCTCCTCCGCATCCGCGAGATCCGCGACCTCGGCATCGTCGGATGTCGCCGTGCAGGCGGCGAGCGTCACAGCGAACACTGCACCCAGAACATGTGTCATCTTCATGATCGTGAAAACTCCTCGTGAGGAAGCGGCCCGGCGCTCCGGGCGTCTCCTCGGCCATGCGCATCGCGCGCGAGCTGGGCAACGCGTCGCTGCGCGATGTCGCCGTGTCCTCCAACGCGTCGAGCCCCGGCTCGACCTGGGGTGACAGTGCGTCGGCATGTCCGGACTCCAGCGCCTTGACGAACGCTCGCCTTCACGCCCCACGGCGTCTTCGCTCGTCGACTCGGTGTTTGCTCGCTTTCCGCGTTTGCCGTTTGTCGTTCATTGAGCGTCGATTGCCGGTGAGCGCCTGCCGTCTGTCATCCCCCGCTTGTCGTTCGTTGCCCGTTGTCGTTTGCAATCGGTGTTCCCTCGGAGAAGAGATGAGCCCGCCCGCCGCGGATCTTCGCGGCCTCGCGAGAGCGGGGAGCGGGGCGATCGCCAGGTCCGGGCGGGTCGGACGCCGAGAGGAGCGCGCGCGCTCCCTGTTTCCATCTCACCTGCGGCGATGCGGCGTTCCGCCACACGGGGGTGCGGGCTGTAGGAGCCCATCCCCCGAAGCGGGGCAGTTTGCTACGTGGAAGGCGGGAGGGGCGCTGCGCCGGTGGCCGTCCGGGCAGCGACGATTGTGGTGCTGACATAAGCAGCTCTGACGCGCCGCGAGGTGGCGGGGCGTCGAGCAGCGATGCGTGCGGTGAGCGAGAGGAAGCGGGAAGACGTGCGGAAGACGTGCGGGGAGAGGGCGGAAGCGCGGGGAACCACGGGTGAGGCGGGGAACCACGGGTGAGGCGGGGAACCACGGGTGAAGCGCGGGAGACCAAACTCGCCGCGCGCGCTTTCGTGACAGCTCGGTTGCGACGCCCCTTGCTTTTGCTGCGCGAGGACGGCTAAGTCTGGTTTTGCTCGAATGGTCCGTGCCAACGACAAGACGGCGAACAACCGCACCCCTCGGGAGCTCAACCGCTCCCTCGTCCTCGACCTCGTGCAAGAGCACGGTCCGATCTCCCGCACGAACCTCGCGCGGTTGAGCGGGCTGACCAAGCCGACGGTCTCGGCCATCATCGAGGAGCTGCTCGACAGCGGCAGCGTCCGCGATGTCGGGACCGAATCGCGCGGCGGGCGCCCAGCGCGGCTCCTCGAGTTCAACGACGACAGCGCGGCCTTCCTCGGCATCGAGATCGGTGTCGAGCAGACGGCCGTGGCCGTGGCCGACGCCCGCGGGCGGCTGCGGGCGCGGCTGGAGCAGCCCACCGTCCTGCGCGATCCGCACCGGACGGTCCGCGATATCGTCGAGCTCTTGCCGAAGGTGCTGCAGCTGAGTGGGGTGCCGCGGAAGCGGCTGCGCGGCGCCTGCGCGGTCTTGCCTGGGCTCATCGAGCGGCCGAGCGGCGTCTGCGTGCTTGCGCCCAACCTGGGCTGGGAGCGGTTCCCTGTGCGCGCGGAGCTCAGCCGCGCGCTTCGCATGCAGGTGCCTGTGTACAACCTGCCTCAGGCAGCGGCGGTGGCGGAAGGGGAGCTCGGCGCGGCGCGGGGGCACGCGTCGTATGTGTGGATCTATGTCGGGCTCGGCGTCGGCGCGGGCCTCGTCGCCGATGGACGCTTGTTCTTCGGGATGCAGGGATACAGCGGGGAGATCGGCCACTGCCGTATTGCGGACGACGGCCCGCCTTGCGGCTGCGGGCGCCGCGGATGTCTGGAGACGTTCGCCTCGGTCATGGCGCTCCGGCGCGCCGCGGAGGCGGCGTCGGCGCGCTCACCCCAGCTCGCCGCGCTCGCCCGCCCGCACGCCGTCAGCGCCATCGCGAGCGCGGCGCTCGCCGGCGACGAGAGCGCCCGCGCGATCTTTTACGAGGCGGGCGCGCAGCTCGCGCGCGGCATCGCGGTCCTGCTGAACCTGCTCAACCCCCAGCTCATCGTGCTGGGCGGCGAGCTGCTGGCCGCGCCCGACATCCTGCTTGCCGGCGTGCGCGAGGAGCTGCCGCGCCACGCCGTCCGCGGCGCGGACGTGCCGGTCGTCGCCTCTCCGCTGGGCGGTGAGGCCGGCGTGCTCGGCGCCCTCCTGCTCGCGCGCGAGGGCGCGGTTCGCTCGCTCCGCCTCGTGCCCGACGGCGTGCTCCAGGACAGCGCGCCGTAGGTGAACGGGTTCTAGGCGAGCGAGGCGCGCTCTCCGCGCGCCGGGTCGCCCTTCGGGGCGGGCGACCCGGACCGCCCCTCGGCGAGGAGCGGCGCGAACGCGTGGCGATCATGCCAGGTGAGGGCGCCGAGCAGGCCGAGGAGGACGACGGCGTTGATGCCGGCGCGGGGGTCGAGCAGCAGGTGGAACAGGGCGATGTTCACCACGACCGGCCATAACAGCGCGAGCGCGAGGGGACGGCGGCGGTCGAGGAGGAGCAGGACCGCGGCGGCGATCTCGACGACCTTGACGGCGTGGATGTAGCCGCTGTCGACAAGCAGCTGGGTGAACGGGTGGAGCGGCTCGGGGACCGGCACGATGCGCACGAATCCGTTGATGCCGCCGAGCAGGACGATGAGGCCGAGGGCGACGCGGGCTGCGCCGACAGCGCGGGGGGGCATGGATCCTCCTTGGGTTCAGGGGATCACCATGGCCCCGGCCGTGTGGCCTCGGCTTGTACGAAGCGGCTGCGAGCGATCGAACCCGGCGTGCGGCCCAGCGTGGCGACGATCGCGCGGGCCAGGTGGGCCTGGTCGTGGAAGCCGCCGGCGAGCGCCGCCTGCGCCAGCGGGGCGCCGTCCATGAGCGCCCCGATGGCCGTCCGCACGCGCAGGAAGGTCACGTAATCGCGCAGCGGGTGGCCGAAGGCGCCGTGAAACAGGTGGGAGAGCCGCGAGCGGGAGAGGCCCTCCGCGGCGGCGAGCGGGCCCAGCGCGGGGCGGCCCGGCGCCTGCTCCGCCAGGCGGCGCATGGCGCGGAGCACGCGGCGATCGACCGGCGGGCCGCCCGGCGCGAACGCACCGGCGCACGCCCTCATGAGCTCGTGTGTCGCCGCGTGATCGAGCCGGCCCCGGAGCACGTCGCGCGCCGCCGCGCGCGCCCGCTCGGCCTGCGCGCCTTCGAGGACGAGCACCCGCCCGCGGGCGGCCGCCTGCGCGCCCGCGCCGAGCCCCTCGGGCGCGAGAAAGGTCGTCACCGTCGCGCCGGGAGAGCCGATGGAATGGGCGACGCCGGCGCCGGTGAGCACGGGCGCGCGCACCTCGAACGGCCGCCCGACCTCGGCCTCGATCTCGAGAGGCCCCTCGACCGGCACCACCAGCTTGACCAGGTGGAGCGCATGGCGGCGCGTCCCTCCGGCGCCCTCGATGATGTGCACGCCGCCGTGGCCGACAAGCGCCGTGTGCTCGAGAGCCGTCACGCTCGAGAGCACATCACGCGGGCGTGGACGCCGCAACTGGCGCAACCCGCGTGCCCTCGTTGACGCTGCTGCCTCGAGCGGGCATAGGGGGGAGATGCGCAGAATCGTTATCGAAGGGATGACCTGCGGCCACTGCGTCCAGGCGGTCTCGAAGGCGCTCGCGAAGGTCCCTGGCGTGACGCGGGTGAGCGAGGTGAGCCTCGAGCGCGGAGAGGCGGTCGTCGAGGGGAGCGCGGCGGCGGATGCCCTCCTCGCGGCCGTGCGCGAGGCCGGCTACGAGGCGCGCGACGCTGGCTGACGCCGCGGTGCCGGAGCTCCGCCGCCTTTGGTATGGTGGCGGCCACCATGACGCGACAGCAGAGCGAAGAGGGTTTTCCGGAAGGGTTCCTGTGGGGCGCCGCCGCGGCGTCGTACCAGATCGAGGGCGCCGCGCACGAGGACGGCAAGGGGCCGTCCGTGTGGGACATGTTCTGCAGGAAGCCGGACGCTGTGTGGAACGGCCAGACGGGCGACGTCGCGTGCGACCACTACCACCGGTACCCGGAGGACGTCGCCCTCATGCGCGACATCGGCCTCCGCGCCTATCGACTCAGCACCTCGTGGCCGCGCGTCCTCCCGGAGGGCACGGGCCCCGTCAACGAGCGCGGGCTCGCGTTCTACGATCGTCTCGTGGACGCGCTGCTCGAGGCGGGCGTCGAGCCCCACATCACGCTGTTCCACTGGGACTTTCCTCTCGCGCTCTACCACAAGGGCGGGTGGCTGAACCGCGACAGCGCCGACTGGTTCGCCGAGTACACGAGCGTCGTGGTCAGGAAGCTCGGCGATCGGGTGAAGGACTGGATGACGCTCAACGAGCCTCAGGTGTTCGCCGGCGCCGGCCACTACGAGGGTCGCCACGCGCCCGGCGACCGGCTGCGCTTCGCCGAGGTGCTCCGGGTCTGCCACCACGTCTTGCTCGCGCACGGCAAGTCGGTGCAGGCCATCCGCGCGGCGAGCCCTGGGAGGAGCAACGTCTATTATGCGCCCGTCGCGCAGGTGAAATACCCCGCGACTTCGTCGCCGGAGGATCTGGAGGCGGCGCGCGCGGCCACGTGGTCGGTGAACGCGCGGACCACGTGGACCAACACGTGGTGGATGGATCCCGTGTTCCTCGGCAGGTACCCCGAGGACGGGCTCCGCCTGTTCGCGAACGAGCTGCCCGAGGTCCGGAGCGGCGACATGGAGATCATCGCGCAGCCGGTCGATTTCTGCGGCGTGAACGTCTACTGGGGAGTCCCGGTGCGCGCCGGGGCGAACGGCGCAGCCGAGGTGGTGCCCCACCCGGTGGGACACCCGATCACCGCGTTCGAGTGGTCGGTCACCCCCGAGTGCCTCTACTGGGGGCCCAAATTCTTCTACGAGCGGTACAAGCGGCCCATCGTGATCACCGAGAACGGCCTGTCGACCCGGGACTGGATCTCGCTCGACGGGAAGGTGCACGACCCCCAGCGCATCGATTTCATGGCGCGTCATTTGATCGAGCTCCGCCGGGCGATCGCCGAGGGCGCGGTCGTGAACGGCTACTTCCACTGGTCGATCCTCGACAACTTCGAGTGGGCTCACGGCTACAAACACCGCTTCGGCCTTGTCTTCGTCGACTACCCGACGGGCCGGCGTGTCCTCAAGGACTCGGCTCACTGGTATCGTGAGGTCATCGCCTCGAACGGCGCGACCCTCGGGGGGTGAGCCGGGCCGCGTCGCGCGGCCCGCTCCTCGATAAAGCGCCTCGGGCGGCTCAGGAGGCGATCGGCTCGTCGCCGTCTTCGTCCTCGTCGTCTTCGTCGTCGTCTTCGAGCGACTCGTCGCCTCCGCCCGCCAGGTCGTACCCGTGCGGATCGAACCCATCGAACATGGCCTGCAGGCGCTCGCTCAGGGAATCCCACGTGTCCGGCGGCTCGCTCGCATGGCGGTCGCGCTCGGCGAGGGCGAGCGCGGCGGCGACCACCGCCGTCAGCGGGCGCGCGTCCTGGAGCACCGCGACCTTCGAGGCGTCGCCGCTGCACGCGTAAGCCAGCAGATACGCCCTGTAGATCTCCTCATTCGTCTTGTCGCTCATTCCTGATCCTTCGTCCTTGTCGTCCGCGCGCCGCCTGTCGCCCCGTCGCCGTGCTCTGGTCTCCTGGGCGCCGTGGAACGCGGGGGCGCGAGCCTAGCCCATCTCGGCGGCCCTCGGGACCGCGTCGCGCCGGGAGCCCGCGCCACGCGGGCGCGGTCGGCTCAGTAGCGCAGCCGGTCCCGCAGGGCGCGCACCGCGCGCTCGAGCCCCTCGTGGTGGTGGAAGCAGCACTGCCCGATGCGCGGCTGGCACTGCGACGAGCGGAGCATCTCCAGGAACACGAGCGCGCGCGCGTCCCCCTCGAGCGCCGCGCGCTCGAAGAGCGCCTCCTTGCGCCGGCAGGGGGCCTCGCGCAGCGCCACGGCGATGCGCAGCGGGACGCTCGCGCGCTTCAGCACCTCGGGGCGGCGGAGCAGCGCCGCCGCGCGCTTTCCGCCCTGCGTGCCCCCGTAGCCGCTCCAGATCTCGTAGGCGATGTCGAGGCCCTCCGGGCCCAGGCGGCTCTCCAGCGCGTCGAAGATCGCGTCCGCGCGGCCGTCGGTCCGGTACGAGCTCTTCACGGCGACGGCGGCCGCGGCCGTCATCACGTCGCGTTGCTCGAAGGCGGCGCGATCCTTCTCGAGCAGCGTGAGCAGCGCGCTCTCCGCGTCGCCCCACCGCTTCGCCCGGACCGTCGCCACGAGGCGCTCGCGCTCGGCCGGGAGGCCCGCGCCCTCGAGCGGCTCCGGGCCGGCGAGCGCCGCGCCCGACGCGCCCCCGTCTGCCGCGCCCGCGTCCAGCGCCGCCGCGCCCGCGTCCAGCGCCGCCGCGACGTCGGCCGACCCGGGGGCCAAGGCGCTCGCGACGGGCGCCGTGGAGGGGGCTTGCAGAGGGGTGCCGAGGGCATCCTGCGCCTGGGCGGCCGGCGCCCCGGCGGGGGCCGTCTGCGCCGCTGCGGGCGCCGCCTGGAGCTCCGGGCCGGCGGCCGCCGGGGCGCCCGCGCGTAGCCACCCTGCGCCCGCGGGCAGCCGGCCGAGGAGCATCGCGCCCGCCGCGCCCATCGCGGCCACGGCGGCCACCCCGAGCATCCAGCCCCACGCGCGCCCTCTCGCTCGTGGCCGGCCCCCTGCCGCCCCGCGCGCTGCCTTCCCGGGCGCCCCGCCGTCCGCTCCGGAGGCCCCGAGCTGCAGGCCGAACGCGTCGGCCTCGGCGCCGCCGGTCCCCGCGCCGCCAGCGGCGGATCCCCTGGCCGCAGCACCGCCGGCCGCGCCCGCGCGGTCTTGCCCTGCCGGCAGCTCGGGCGGCATGGCGTGCGGGATCGCGCGCAGCGGGTCGCTGAGCCGCCACGACCCGCTCGAGAGCGGCTCCTTCCAGGGGAGGAGGCCGAGCGCCTCGGACCTCGGCACGGCCGCGTCGAGCGCCGCGAGCAGCGCGCGGGCGTTCGCGGGGCGCTCCGCCGGGTCCTTGCGCAGGATGCGCATCACGAGCGCCTCGAGCTCGCGCGGCGCCGTCGTGCCCGGGGCGCGCAGCCGGAGCGGCGGCGGCGCCGTGTGGAGCTGCTCGCGGAAGATCTCGACGGGCAGGATGGCGTCGAACGGGTGCTTCCCGGCGAGCATCTCGTAGAGGATGAGTCCGAGCGCGTAGAGATCGGAGCGTTCGTCGACGTGATCCATGCCCTGCGCCGCCTCGGGCGCCATGTACGCGAGCGTGCCGAAGACCATGCCGCTCAGCGTGATCCGGCCGGCGTCGGGCCGCGCCTCGCTGCTGTGCGCGTCCGTCGTGGAGAGGCGCTCGATCGGCACCTTCGCCAGGCCGAAATCGATGAGCTTCACCGCGTCGGTGCCGTCCTCGACCATGACGTTGCGCGGCTTCAGATCGCGGTGGATGACGCCGCGCTCGTGGGCCGCGGCGAGCGCCGCCGCGATCTGCCGCGCGATCTCCGCGGCGCGCGGGGCGGGCAACGGGCCCCTCTTGATGATGCGATCGAGCGTCGTGCCGCGGACATGCTCCAGCACGAGGAACCGGGAGCCGTCGGGGAGGGTGCCGAAGTCGGTCGCCGAGGCGATGTTCGGGTGCTGGATGTGCGCGCCCGCGATCGCCTCGCGCTCGAAGCGCGCCGTGAGCTCCGGGGAGCCCTTCGCCGCGGGCAGGAGGAGCTTCACGGCCAGCCACTTGCGCAGGAGCAGGTGCTCGGCCTTGTAGACCGCGCCCATCCCGCCCGTCGCGACGAGCTCCACGATCCGGTACCGGTCCGAGAGGACCGTCCCGACCAGCTGGGCCGCCGCGCTCTCCGCGAGCGCGTTGCTCGCGGCGGGCGGCGGATCGCCGGGGGCAGGGGGCGGGGGAGCGCTCACGTGGGGCGTGAACTGTCCGGCCTACCCCGATTTTTGTCAAAGGTGCGCTGATGTGGCGTGGCCGCGCCGGCTTGCCTATTGAATTGGCCGGGCGCCCGGGCCAAAGGATGCGCCATGGCCGATCCCGTCCACGCCCTCGCCCGCGCACTCCAGGCGGCGATCACCGCCGCGTTCGGCGCCGAGCACGCCGCGGTTGATCCTTCCCTGCGCCGCTCCACGCACGCCGACTACCAGGCGAACGCCGCCATGGCGCTCGGCAAGCGCCTCGGCAGGCCGCCGCGCGAGGTCGCCGCGGCCATCGTGGCGGCACTGCAGCTCGACGGGATCTGCCGGAAGGTCGAGATCGCGGGCCCCGGGTTCGTGAACCTGACGCTCGAGGACGCGTACCTCACGCGCGAGCTCGCCGAGACGGCGGGCGGCGGGCGGCTCGGGATCGCGCCCGCGGCCGAGCCCGAGACGGTGATCGTCGACTACTCGGGCCCCAACGCCGCGAAGGAGATGCACGTCGGCCACCTCCGCAGCACGATCATCGGCGACGCCCTCGCGCGCGTGCTCGAGGCGCTCGGCCACCGCGTGATCCGCCAGAACCACCTCGGCGACTGGGGCACGCCGTTCGGGATGCTGATCGAGCACATGCTCGACCTCGGCGAGGCCGCGGCCTCGCAGGAGCTCTCGGTCGGCGATCTCGACGCGTTCTACCGGCAGGCGCGCGCGAAGTTCGATGGCGACCCGGCGTTCGCCGAGCGCTCGCGCCGCCGGGTCGTGCGGCTGCAGGGCGGCGACGAGCAGACCCTCGCGCTCTGGCGGCAGCTCGTGCGCGAGTCGACGCGCTACTTCGAGTCGGTCTACCGCCGCCTCGGCGTGACGCTGACCGACGCGGATTTCGCCGGCGAGAGCTTCTACAACCCGATGCTGCCCGACGTCATCGAGGAGCTCGGTCGCAAGGGGCTGGCGCGCGAGAGCGAGGGCGCCCTCTGCGTCTTCCCGGCCGGCTTCACCGGCAAGGGCGGCGAGCCGCTGCCGCTCATCGTGCGCAAGCAGGACGGCGGCTACGGCTACGCCACGACGGATCTCGCCGCGATCCGCCACCGCCTCACGACGGTCGGCGCGCGCCGGATCGTCTATGTCGTCGGCGCGCCGCAGAGCCAGCACTTCGCGATGGTCTTCGCGACCGCGCGCGAGGCGGGCTGGCTCGCGCCGCCGGCCCGGGCCGAGCACGTGGCGTTCGGCTCGGTGCTCGGGGCCGACAAGAAGATGTTCAAGACGCGGAGCGGCGACACCGTGAAGCTCTCGGACCTGCTCGACGAGGCCACGGAGCGCGCGTCGAAGGTGGTGCGGGAGAAGAACCCCGAGCTCGACGCCGATGCCGCCGATGCCGTGGCGCGGGCGGTCGGCGTGGGCGCGGTGAAGTACGCCGATCTCTCGAGCGACCGGATCAAGGACTACGTGTTCGACTGGGATCGCATGCTGGCGTTCGAGGGGAACACGGCGCCCTACCTGATGTACGCGCACGCCCGCATCCGGTCGATCTTCCGGAAGGCCGGCGTGGAGTCGCCGCGCGAGGCCGGGATCGTGCTGAGCGAGCCGGCGGAGCGGGCGCTCGCGCTGGAGCTGCTCCGGTTCGGCGCCGTGCTGGAGGACGTGGCGGCCACGCTCGAGCCGCACCGCCTGTGCGGTTACCTGTTCGAGCTCGCCGGTTCGTTCACGAGCTTCTACGAGCGCTGCCCGGTGCTCCGGGCCGAGAGCGACGAGGTGCGCCGCTCGCGCCTCGCGCTCTGCGATCTGACGGCAGAGGTGCTGGCGAAGGGCCTCGGCCTGCTCGGGATCGAGGCGCCGGAGCGGATGTAGAGCGTCCGGCAGCGGCGCGCGCCCGACCCTGCCCGCGTTCGGCGGTCGCGCGTCCGCCCGAGGATGCGCATCTGCCTGAGCTGCGCGTGCCAGCCCGCGCATTCGAACCGAGGTTGCGCTCGCCCGCTCGAGGTTGCGCGCGACGTCGGTCCGTTCTCTCTGGCAAAGTGCAGCATGATCGAACAACGGTTGGCTCTCCCCTGCGCCGGCATGGCCGTGATCGCGGTGCTCGCCGTCGCATTCGGGTGCTCCGCGGTGGGCGGCGCGTCCGCGCCGGGGGGTGGGGGAGACGGGCGCGAGGAGCCCTCGGGGACCCTCGGCGAGGACGGCCCCGGCGGGCTCGATGAGCCGGGCGAGCCAGGGCTCGGCCCCGGTGACGCAATCCCCATCACCGATCCCAACGTGGACGGTGACGGGGACGGGTTCACGCCCGCGGAGGGCGACTGCAACGATGTTGATGGAAATGTGAATCCAGGTGCGATCGAGGTCGAGGTCACCGAGCCCGACGCGAGCGGCCAGATCCCCGCGCCGGCGGACGAGGATTGCAACGGGGTGATCGACGACGTGCCGCCGCCGTGCGACGAGGGCCTCTCGCTGGAGGACTTCGATCCGGCGAACGGGGCCAGGGCGATCGACCTTTGCGTCGTGGCGTCCCGCGAGGACAGGCGGTGGGGTGTGCTCTCCGCGAGGTATGTCCGCGGGGACGGCTCGCCTGCAGAGCGGTCGCCCGCGGTTGGCGTCTTCGATGGGTTCGGCCCCAACGTGCACGTGCAGGGCGGCGCGCGCCTGCTCGCGCTCTCGACGGGGAGCGCACGCCTGCCTGGCCACCCCGACGCCTGCTGGTCCGGGAGCTGCGCGAGTTATGGTCCCGGCTCCGCGCCGCCCGGGTTCCCTCAGGACAACCCTTCCTGTCCTCCGTCCAGCTTCATCAACGACGACATCGGCCTCGAGGTCGTCCTCCGCGCGCCGACGAACGCGACCGGCTACGAGTTCCTGTTCAAGTTCTATACGTTCGAATACCCGGAGTGGGTCTGCGAGGACTTCAACGATCAATTCGTCGCGCTGGCGACGCCCGCGCCTCCCGGGTCGTACAACGGCAATCTCTCGTTCGACGGGGAGGGAAGGCCGGTCAGCGTCAATATCGCGTTCTTCGATGTCTGCGACGGATGTCCGCTCGGCTCGGACGAGCTCGTGGGGACGGGGTTCAGCCCGCGCCGCGACGGCGGCACCCGGTGGCTCAAGACCCGCGCGCCGGTGCGTGGCGGCGAGGAGATCTCGCTCCGGTTCATCCTGTTCGACACCGGCGACGATCGCTTCGACTCGACCGCGCTGATCGATGGCTTCCGCTGGATCGCGACCGGCGGCACGGTCAGCCTGGAGACGGTGCCCGTGGTCCAGTTCCTCTGAGGCGAGGGGCGCTCTTCCCACGCGCCGGCGCCTCGTCGGGGTGGGGTCGCGAGGCCTGGTCGCCTCGC
The DNA here is from genome assembly GCF_051524395.1 of Sorangium sp. So ce117. Lineage (NCBI taxonomy): Bacteria > Pseudomonadati > Myxococcota > Polyangiales > Polyangiaceae > Sorangium > Sorangium sp. So ce117. Next base: position 10,960,392 of record NZ_CP150309.1, on the reverse strand, counting down.
TGGGCGCTCCGGGCTACCGGCACGTCTGGCAGTCCCCGCCGCAATCCACGGCGAGCTCGCTTCCATTCAGGACCCCGTCGTCGCACGAGGGCGGCTGGCAGACACGCTCCCTGCACACGCCGGACCCGCAGTTCTCGCCCGTGAGGCACGCCTCGCCCGCGGGGCAGAGCGGGCACGAGCGCGTGCCGCAGTCGACGCCGGTCTCGAAGCCGTTCGCCACGCCGTCGACGCAGGTCGGAGCCTGGCAAACCCCCAGGCGACACACGCCCTCCTTGCAGTCGATGCCCGTCTCGCACGAGGCGCCGAAGCCGCAAGGCTTGCACGAGCCGCCGCAGTCGCGGTCGGTCTCTCCTTCGTCCTCATCCGTGACGTCATTGCTGCAGTGCGGGGGGATGCAGGCGTCCGCCGTGCAGGTCCAGCCCTTGAGGCACTCCTCGCAATTCCAGATCTGGATGACACCACCACTCCCCTCGCAGGAAAGGAAAAAAGGCGCCGTCAGCCCCAATGCAATGACGCGTCGAAGCATGGTGCTCGCTCTTCTCGTAGTTGATGGTCTGGTGACGATGACAGTACATCATGCACGGGCATCGAGGGCACCGATCTGGCTTTTTGCGCGCGGATTTATAGCATTCCGGACTGGTGGCCCGGATTGTCAAATAATCGACATGAAGAGGTCCTCGGCGTGCGAGCGCCCTGATCCGACGCGTGGAGATCGGACACGCAGAGATGGGACGTGCAGAGTAAGGCGGGTGAGGAGAGGGGAGGGGGCTCATCCACCACGCGCCACGTGAGAGGGGCCGCAGCGGCCGTTCTCTACGGATCGGCAGGAGCGCGCCGTTCGATGGCTCTCGCGCCCGACAGGACCGCACCGAGCGCGCCGGCTGGACGGCGATGGGAAGAGGGGACTGTGAAGGCGCGCCTGGGCTCCTTGACGGGGCAGCGCGCTCCTCACGCGAGGCGGCGCGCGCCGCGTGGCGAGGCGGCGCGCGTCGCGCTCAGGTGCGGGCGGCGCGCGTCGCGCTCAGGTGCGGGCGGCGGCGCGGCGCGCCGTGATGAAGGATCGCACGCAGAGGGCGACGTAGCCCGCCGAGAGGACGGCCATCACGGACTGGGCGATGACGGCCGGGGGGCGCGCCACGTCGCCGCCGGAGAGCAGCGTCGGCAGCTGGGTCAGGCCGCGGGCGGAGCCGAGGAAGCCGAGGACGCCGACCATGGCCGACGCGTGCATGGCGTGCATGCGGTACTTCTCCTGTCGCGCGAGCAGGCCGAGCCCGATCGCGACGACCCCGAAGCCGGCCGGGATGAGCGCCGTCGGCGCGCTCGTCGCCGCGAATCCGCCGACGCCGAGCGCTGTGAGCAGCGCTCCGTAGCCCATGGTCAACGTGGACATGCTCGACATGAAGAGCCTCCTTTTCTTTCGGAGGCCCGGGATACCGCGCCGGGCGCGCGTCCGCCACCGCATCCGCTCGCCCGCCGCGCGCCCGCGACCGCGGCCGCCCGCGACCGCGGCCGCCCGTGATCGTCGCGCTCGCGTCCCTCAGCCCTCGCGCCCTCGCCGGTCTTCGCGGGCGGAGCGCCGCGGCGTGGCTAGAATCCGCCGTCCATGCTCGGCCTCTCCCGCCTGCGGGACAGCTTTGCCTACACACCACGGACGCTCCAGCTCGTCTGGCGCTCGTCGAAGGCGGCGAGCGTCGCCCTCGGCGCGCTCACGCTCGCCGCGGCGGCGCTGCCGCTCGGGGTAGCCTACGTGGGAAAGGCGATCACGGACGCGGTGGTCGCCCGCGACGAGCGCGCGGCGCTCGTGTGGGTCTCGGTCGAGCTCGGCCTCGTGGCCGCGCTCGCGCTCGCGCAGCGCGGGCTCTCGCTGACGCGGCAGCTGCTCGGCGCGCGGCTCTCGATCGACATCCACGGGATGATCCTCGAGAAGGCGCTCTCGCTCTCGCTGGTCCATTTCGAAGACCCCGAGTTCTACGACCAGCTCACCCGCGCGCGCCGCGAGGCGTCGTCCCGCCCCGCCGCCGTCGTGACCGAGAGCTTCTCCCTCGTGCAGAACCTGATCACGCTCGCGGGGTACGCCGCGCTGCTCGTCGGGTTCAGCGCCCTCGCGGTGCTCGCGCTCGTGCTCGCGGCCGTCCCCGCCACGGTCGCCGAGGCGCGCTTCTCCGGCGCGGCGTTCCGCCTCCGGAACTGGCGCTCTCCCGAGGCCCGCCGGCTCAATTACCTGGAGTACGTGCTCGCCAACGACGGCCACGCCAAGGAGGTGAAGCTCTTCGGGCTCGGGCCGACGTTCCTCGAGCGGTACAGGGCGCTCGCGACGTCGTTCTACCGGGAAGACAGCGCCCTCGCGGTCCGCCGCGCCGGGTGGTCCTATGGCCTGTCGCTCCTCGGCACCGCCGCGTTCTACGGCTGCTATGGCGCCATGGCGGCCGGCGCCGCGGCGGGGCGCATCTCGCTCGGCGAGATGGTCCTTTACGTCGCCGCCTTCCGGCAAGGCCAGCAGGCGTTCCAGGCCGTGCTCGCCGGCGTCGGCGGCATGTACGAGCACAACCTCTACATGTCGAATCTCTTTCAGTATTTGTCCATCCCGACCGGCGAGCCGCCCGCGCCGCCGGCCGGCCGCGGAGACGCGCCTGCGCCCCTGGCGGCCGACCGCGGAGACGCGCCTGCGCCCCTGGCGGTCGACGGCGCGCGCGACCGGGGCGTGCGGTTCGAGGGGGTCGGCTACCGGTATCCTGGCCAGTCGCGCTGGGCGCTCCGGGGGATCGATCTCCACATCCCGAGCGGTCAGAGCCTGGCGCTCGTCGGGCACAACGGCGCCGGAAAGACGACGTTCATCAAGCTGCTCGCGCGGCTGTACGAGCCCACCGAGGGGCGAATCCTGCTCGACGGCAAGGATCTCCGCGCCTGGGAGCCCGACGCGCTCCGCCGGAGGATCGGTGTCGTCTTTCAGGACTTCAACCAATACCAGCTCACGCTGCGCGAGAACGTCGGGCTGGGCAGCGTCGAGCACCTCGCGGACGAGCCGCGCGTCGCGCGCGCGGTCGCCGAGGGCGGCGCCGACGAGGTCGTCACGGTCGTGCCCGGGGGCCTCGACGCGCAGCTCGGGCGCTGGTTCAAGGGCGGCGTCGAGCTGAGCGGCGGGCAGTGGCAGAAGGTCGCGCTCGCGCGCGCCTTCATGCGCGAGCAGGCCGACATCCTCGTGCTCGACGAGCCGACCGCGGCGCTCGACGCCGAGGCCGAGCACGCGGTCTTCCAGCGGTTCCGGTCCCTGTCCAAGGGGCGGACGACCATCGTCATCTCTCACCGCTTCCCGACCGTGCGCATGGCCGACCGCATCGTCGTGCTCGACGGCGGGCGCATCGTGGAGGAGGGCACCCACGACGAGCTCGTCGCCCGTGGCCAGCGCTATGCCCGCATGTTCGCGCTGCAGGCCGAAGGGTACCTGTAGCGCCGCCGGCGCGGCGCGTTCGGCGCGCCGGCGAGCGGGCGCGCTCCTCACGCGGGGCGGCCTGCCTTCTCGGGGGCTCAGGCGAGCTCTGCCTGCTAGGCTCGCGCTCATGCGCGACACGCTCCCCAAGGAGGTCGGCCAGGCGGTCCACATCCTCCGGTTGCTCCGCGGGCTCAGCATGCAGGAGTTCGCGGAGCGGGCGCAGCTCTCGGCCACGTACCTGCGGCAGGTCGAGCGCGGCGAGCGGGATCTCGGGCTCGGCGCCCTCGGCCTGATCGCCCAGGGGCTCCAGTGCGAGCCGCGCCTCCTGCTCCCCGGTGACGGGCGCAGCCCTGTCGGGTCCATCGTGGCAGAGCGCTTTGACCAGGCCGAGGAGGCGCTCCAGAGCGCGATCCTCTTTCTGCTCATGGAGCCTGACGATTCACCGAGAAAGCAAGCAATGCTCGCCCTCGCCAGCGAAGATCCGGAGCGCGCACGCCCGGCGGCTCCGCCCAAGTCGCCCCGCCCGGAGCGCGCCTTTTCAGGGCGTATTACTCCGCCGTCGAGCCGTCGTTCCGGAAAGTGATAGACCCGCCTCGCGCGCTCCGCGGCGCCGGTCCACGCTGGCGACGGCTTCCGCGCGCCTGAGACCTCTGTTACTGTCCCCGCCAACCGATGTTCCCCGCGCTGTGTCCGGGGGTGTCATGGACTCGAACCTCGTGCCGGAGGTCCGACGCAGTGAGCAGAATCTTTTGGGCTGATCCAACACCGCAGCCAGCATTGAAGAACGCGCGCCGCGCTGTCCTCTCCTTCCAGCGCGCGAGGCCTGAATCCTCCGTGCCCGTCGCGCGGATCGAGGCGGAGGGGCCATGGTGATCCTCGGGCAGGAGTTCGCGGGGTACACCATCGTCGCGAGCCTCGACTCTCCCGCTCCGGCGGAGGCGTATCGCGCGCTCGACGCCGATGGCCGCGAGGTGACGCTCTATGTCCAGGAGGGCATGGGCATCGACGCCGATGCGTTCCGCGGCGCGCTGGAGAGGCTCCTCTCGCTGTCTGCGCGGGTGCACGGCATCGTGCCTGTGATCGCGGGCGGGATGGAGGGAGATGCGGGGTGGATCGCTGCCCGGCAGAGCGACGATCCCTCGGTGGAAGATCTGCTGCCCCGGCTTCGCTCCGTCGCGTACGAGCTCGTCGTCGACGTCGCGCGGACGCTCGGCGCCGCGCACGCGCTGGGGCTCTCGCACGGGGATCTCGGCCCGCACACGGTGGTGATCACCGGTCAGGGCGCCGCTGTCCTGAGGGCGTTCGGGCTGCACCTGCCGTTCGGGGCGCCCGAGGACGCCATGGCGGATGCGGCGCGGTACCGGGCGCCGGAGCTCTTCGACGCTCGCGCGATCGATGAACGAACCGACGTCTACGGGCTCGGGATGCTGCTGTATTGCCTCCTCGGGGGTCAGCGCCCGTTCGACGGCCGCGACGATCTGGATGTGTGCGCGCTCGACGAGGTGCCGCCGCCGCTCGAGGGGGTGTCGGCCCAGGTGAACGAGGCGCTGGCCCGGGCGCTCGCGAAGGACCCTGACGCGCGATTCCAGACGGTCCACGAGCTCATGGCCGCCGTGCGGCCGCTGCTCGTGGGCACGGCGCCGCTCGCGGGGGGCGCTCCGCCGCCGGGGGGGCCGCGCCCTCAAGCAGCGGCCGCCTCGTCGCTGCAGGAGCCGGCGCCGGATACGGAGCGGAGCGTGCCCGCTCCGGCGTCCCGTAACACGCTGCCCACCGGGACCCTCCCTCCGGAGGCCATGCGGCACCCCGTCGTCGAGATCGCCGCGCCGCGCTCGCGCAGCAACGTCCTGCTGGCCGGCGGAGCGCTGCTGCTCGTCGCGCTGACGAGCGCCGCCGTCGCGGTGCCGTTGAGCTCGTACATCGCCCAACGTGGGATCCCGCCCCCACCCGCCGGGCCGCCGGTTCACGTGAGTGATCCACATCACAATGAGCCGACAGCCTCCCCGGTACAGTGCGACCCCGGCGCCTCCGAGGCGGCGGGTTCTGCCGTGGAGGCGCCGGCGACGAAAGCCGGGGTGACGCGCCGTGCTGAGCCCGCCCCGCTGGTCGCGACTCCCGCCGTGGAAGCCAAGGGTAGCCCCGGGCAACGGTGGTACGGCGACCAGCTGTTCTGAGGCAATCGCGCAGGCCGGGTAGCAAACGACACCCCGGCGGATTGGGGCCGCCGGGGTGTCTACGCCGCAGACCTCGTGCCGGAGGCCTGGACGCATGGCTAGCCTACTCAATGCATTGCCTCGATCGATCGAATTTTCTCGCTTCGAGGACAATTTTTCTTCGATTGCCAGCAGAGCCGCCTTTCCGGCCGGATTTGGGAGGGCCGGGCGGCGGGTGAACCGACCGAGGTTGAGGGCGGCGCCGACCGAGGTTGAGGGCGGGGTGCTGACCGAGGTTGAGGGCGGGACGCCGACCGAGGTTGAGGGCGGGACGCCGACCGAGGTTGAGGGCGGGACGCCGGGGGCGGGGTGCCGACCGAGGTTGGGGATGCCGGCGCAAGCCCTAGGGCGCGGTCGGCCCTCGGGCGCCCCTCGGCTCACCGCGATCGCTCAGCGGAGCTCGTTCCCCGGGAGCGGCTGGAACACGTTGGCCCGGTACCACCTGAGCTCCTCGATCGACTCGCGGATGTCGTCGAGCGCGCGGTGGATCTCGCGCTTCTTGGGCGCGGCGCGCAGCGGATACCAGCGGCGCACGAGCTCCTTGAGCGTCGAGACATCCACGATGCGGTAGTGCAGGAAGGAGAGGAGCTCCGGCATGTAGCGCTGCAGGAAGGCGCGGTCCTTCCACACGGAGTTGCCGCACAGCACGGCCGTCCCCTTGTGGCAGTGCGCCTCGAGGAACGCGCGCGTCTCGGACTCCGCGTCGCCGACCGAGAGCGTGGACGCGCGGATGCGCTCGAGGAGCCCCGAGCGCTCGTGGAGATCGCGGACGAAGTCGCTCATTCCTGCGAGGACGCTCTCCGGCTGGTGGATGACGAGGCACGGCCCCTCGGCGACCACGGTCAGGTCGGGCTCCGTGACGATGGTCGCGATTTCCACGATCGCACACGAGCTCTCGTCGAGCCCTGTCATCTCGAGATCGACCCACACCATGCGCTGCGACCGGTCCGTCATCGGCGACGAGCATAGCCGATCCGCGCCGGCTCAGGTCCACCGAGACCCGGCGCGACCAGGCTGCCCCGGGAACGGGCGGTGTGCTAAGCACGGGCCGGACACCGGGCTCGGAGGCCTGTCATGCGAGACGTCTTCATCGTGGATGCCGTTCGCACGCCGCGCGGGCGCGGCAAGGCGGGCAAGGGAGCGCTCTCGGGCGTGCACCCTCAAGAGCTCCTCGCGCAATCGCTCAATCGCCTGGCCGGGAAGACCGGGATCCGCAAGCAGGACGTCGAGGATGTGGTCGTCGGGTGCGTGACCCAGGCGGGCGAGCAGGGCGCGTGCATCGCGCGCACCGCCATCCTCGCGGCCGGCTGGCCGGACGTCGTGACCGGCGTGACCGTCAACCGCTTCTGCGGCTCGGGCGCGCAGGCGGTGAACTTCGCGGCGATGGGGGTCATGTCCGGCCAGCAGGAGGTCGCCGTCGGCGGCGGCGTCGAGAGCATGTCGCGCGTGCCGATGGGCTCGGACGGCGCGCCCCTCGACGGGAACAACCTCGCCCTCCGCAAGAAGCTCGCGATGGTCCCGCAGGGCATCTCGGCGGATCTCATCGCCACGATCGAGGGCTTCTCGCGCGAGGACGTCGACCGCTTCGCGCTGGAGAGCCAGCGCAAGGCCGAGCGGGCCGCGGGCGAGGGGCGCTTCGCGAAGAGCCTCTTCACGGTCGTCGATCTCGACGGCAAGCCGCTGCTCGACAGGGACGAGCACCCGCGGGCCGGGGCGACGATGGAGGCCCTCGCGAAGCTCGAGCCCGCGTTCGCCAGCCTCGGGTCGACGCCGATGGGCCCCGCCGGCGAGACCGTGGATGCGCTGGCGCTGGCGCGCTATCCGCAGGTGGCGTCCATCCAGCACGTCCACACGGCGGGCAACTCGAGCGGCATCGTGGACGGGGCGGCGGTCGTGCTGCTCGCGTCCGGCGACTACGTGAAGGCGCACGGGCTCGCCCCGCGGGCGAGGATCCGCGCCACGGCGACGGCCGGCGCCGAGCCGGTGATCATGCTGACGGCCCCCGCGCCCGCGTCGGAGCGCGCCCTCAAGAAGGCGGGCATGCAGGCGCGCGACGTCGATCTCTGGGAGATCAACGAGGCGTTCGCGGCGGTGCCGCTGCAGACGGCGCGCAAGCTCGACATCGACCTCGACCGCGTCAACGTGAACGGCGGCGCGATCGCGCTCGGGCACCCGCTCGGCGCGACCGGGGCCTGCCTGATCGGGACGGCGCTCGACGAGCTCGAGCGCGCCGGCAAGGCGACCGCGCTGATCACGCTGTGCATCGGCGGAGGGATGGGCGTGGCGACCATCCTCGAGCGGGTGTGAGCCGCTCCGGCGCGGCGATGGGGGTGCGCGACGATCACGGGAGCGCCTCGGACGAGCACCGGCACGGGCGCGGCGCTCGGCGCGGCGAGGGGCACGATCACGGGCATCACCATGCCCCGGGGCATGACCACGATCACGGCCATGACCACGACCATGGCGACCCGCAGCACCACGACCACAGCCACGATCTCCGGCGCGCGCCGCTCCGCCGGCTGATCGCGGCGTTCGCGCTCACGACGTCGTTCCTTGTCGTCGAGGCGGCGGTCGGGTGGTGGTCGAAGAGCCTCGCCCTGCTGGCCGACGCGGGCCACATGCTCGCGGATGCCGCGGCGCTCGGCCTGGCCATCATCGCCCAGCGCATCGCGGCGCAGGCGCGGACGCGCGAGCGGACGTACGGGTTCCGGCGCGCCGAGGTGCTCGCGGCCTTCGCCAACGGCATCGCGCTGGCGCTGACGGCGATCTGGATCTTCATCGAGGCGGCCCACCGCTGGCGCGCGCCCCAGGCGGTGCACGCCGAGGCGCTGGCGATCACCGCGGCGCTGGGGCTGCTCGTGAACGTGGTCGCGGCGCTGCTGCTCTCGACCGGCGAGCACGGGCACAACATCAACACGCGGGCCGCGCTGGCGCACGTGCTGTCGGACGCGCTCGGCTCGGTCGGCGCCATCACGGCGGGCGTGCTCATTCTCGCCTTCGGCTGGACGCGGGCCGATTCGGTGATCAGCGCGGCCATCGGCGCCCTCGTGCTCTGGGGCGGCTGGCGGCTCGTGCGCGACACGTCCCGCGTGCTCATGGAGGGCAGCCCGATCGAGATCGATCTCGCCCACGTCGAGGACACCATCCGGAGCGTGCCCGGGGTCGTCGACTTCCACGATCTGCACGTCTGGTCGATCTCCGACGGCTTCAACGTGCTCACCGTGCACGTCGTCCTCGCCAAGGGGCACCACGGCACGAACGTGGCCGCCGCGGTGGCCCGGCGGCTGCGCGAGAAGCACGCGCTCACCCACTGCACGATCCAGCCGGAGCCGCTCCAGGAAGAGCTCCTGGTGACGCTCAGGCGGCCGGGCGCCGGGGCGCCGGGCGGGGACGGGCCCGCGGGTGGGCCCGCGGGCGACCGGAGCGGCGCGTAGGGCCCTGCCGGGACGGGCCCTTCGCCCGCGTCAGACCCCGCACTCGACGTTGCCGCGCTGGAGCGCCGTGAGGCGCGAGTCGCCGAGCGCCTCGGCCTCGGCGAGGAGCCACCGGAACATCGCGTTCGCGATCACCCGCTCCTTGCGCGTGTTGAACAGCCAGACGGCCGCGTGGCACACGTCGGCGTGCAGCTTGGGGAACGCGAGGCGGCGGAACTCCACGCCGACGAGCACCGCCGCGGCCTCGTACTGCGCGCGCAGCGACGTCCACTCACGCCACTCCGAGAGCGCCGGCAGCTCGCGCCGCTCGTCGACGCGGCGGCGCAGGGCGTCGCACGCGATCTCCACCTCGGACAGGAGCTCGTCCCGGAGGCGCCGGCGCGTGCGGCCGATGGTCGCGCCGAGGTCGTCCCACGCCGCGCGCGGCACGCGCGCCGCGCGCAGCGTCGCCGCGAGATCCTCCTCGACCGCGCGCGCCAGCGGGCCGAGCGCCGCCTGCGCCCCCGAGGCGCCGAGCGACGCCGCCCGCTCGCGGAGCTCGGCCTGCGCGCGCTCGTCGTCGAGCGCCGCGTCCCACGCGCCGCCGAGCCGCCTGAGATCGTCGCCCGAGACCTGGTCCCGGGGCCGGAGCAGCAGCGCGGCGTGGAGCAGCACCGCCCGGCTCCACAGATCGCCCTCGGCGACCTTCGCGGCGCAGGGCTCGGGCGCCTCCGGCTCCGGGCGCGGCGCGCCCGCGCCCGCTGCCAGGGCCCGGCGCACGAGCGGGAGCGTGGCGCGGCGGTGGGGCGCGATGAGCCAGCGCAGCCAGAGCTCGAGCGCCCCCGGCGCGGGCTCCTCGCCGAGCAGCCGCGCGGCGACGGCGCCGAGCAACGACATCGCCCGGCCGCCCCCCACGCACGCATATCCGGTCACGGCCGTCCAGTCGCCGCGGGAGGCCGCCTCGGCCGCGAGCCAGCCCGCGGCGATGCGGCGAGCCTCGCTGGGGCAGGCGCGCTCATCCAGGCTGGCGACGCTGTCGAAGAGCGCCCGCGCGCCTTCCACGTCGCCGCGGTACGCTGCGAGCATCGCGCCGGCAGCGACGCCGGCGCCGCGCAGCGGAGCGGAGCGCGCCGAGGACGGCGCGGGAGCCGCGCCGCCGCGCTCGCCGGCGCGCTCGCTCCGCTCGTTGATCCAGGCCTCCGCGGCGGGGTCCGGCTTCCGCGTGCGGCAGAGCGCCCACGCGGCCGCGAGCGCCGCGCCGCCGCGCCGGTCGGCGCGCCAGGTCCAGTCCGACAGCAACGCGACATAGTAGGCGATGCGCGGCAGTCCGAGCGGAATGATCGCGTGACGGGAGACGGGCCAGGGCGCGATGAGGAGCACGAGCGGCGCGAGCGGCAGCGCGCACCAGAAGAGACCCGCGGCGAGACCGAGCGCGAGGGGGATCGTCATCGGTACGAGGACGAACATCACGACGGTGTTCCTGAAGCCCATGCTGAGCGCCTCGGGGCGCGGCGCCGCCCCGGGCGAGGCCTTCCGCGCGGCCGCCTCGCTGATCACCCGCACGACGACGGCGAGCGCCAGGAGGACGCCCCAGGTCATCGCGCCCTCCAGCCGAGCGCGGACAGCGCCTCGGGCCACGGCGCCCGCGGATCCTCCCCGGTCGGCTCCGGCGGCGGCAGCTCGCCGAGGTCGTCGTCGAGATCGTCCTTCGGCGGCGGCCTCGGGTCGAGCCGCGCCCAGACCTCGTGCGCCAGGCGGCGCTCCGGGTCCCGCAGCGCCGCCATCGCCTGCCGTACCTTGTCGGCCGTCCGCGCGCCGGGGCCGACCGGCGTCGGGTACGTCGCGGCGCTCGCCAGCTTGAGCTCGAGCATCCCGAGCAGCTTCTGCCCCTCGCGCTCGATCTCCGCGCGGCTCGCGCTCGGGCGCAGCCCGAGCACGTAGAACGGGTTGTCGCGGATGCGGCCGAGCGCGTCGTCCATCACCGCACCCCTGACTCGTGGCCGAGCCTGCGCTTCTGCGCGTCGACCGGCAAGAGGCGCCAGAGCTCCTCGGTGATCGTCCTGAGCGCCGCCGTGTCGCCGCGCTCCGCCGCGCCGCGCCCGTCGCGCACGAGCCGCTGCGCGCGGACCAGATCCGAGGCCTGGTGCGCCTCGGAGGCGGCGTCCTCGAACATCCACACCCACGCCTTCGGGTGGCGCTGGAACGCCGCGCTGCTCAGGTTGCGGACCAGGCGGAGCTGCCGCTGCAGCTCGACCTGGTTCTTCTCGGCGCGCGCACGCGCGACGCCCTGCGCGGCCTCCTCGAGAAGCGCCTTCTCGGTGCTCGAGCCGAGCTGCGAGATCCACGTCGACGCGCTCGCGACGGCGGCCTGGGCCTCGGCGTCGAGCTCCGGCCAGCGCTTGTCGGCCTCGGCCTGCTCGAGCAGGACGTCGAGATCGAGCAGCGCGCGCCGCGCCTTCTGCCCCGCGTCGGCGTCGCCGCCGCGCGCCGCGGCGGCGTCGCGCTCCACCTCGGCGAGCGCGCACTCCACGTAGGTCACCTTGCCGAGCGCGTGCGGCGCGTCCCTGCGCAGGGCGGCCTCGCGCACCGCGGCGAGCCGCTCGCGCATGGCGGCGATCGAGGCGTCGAGCACCTCCGGCGCCGCCTCGGGGACGAGGAGGTGCGCGACGCGCTCGAACACGAGCCCCTGCGACGGGATCAGCGCGCGCGCCGAGAGGTGACCGCCCCGATCGAGCTCGAGCGTCAGCTCGATCGCCGAGCCCGCGGGCAGGGTCGCGGTGAGCCCGCTCCCGTCGATCTCGAGCGTCCCGACGACGCGGCAGAGGTGGGCGACGTCGAGCTCGCCCTGCACGACGGGGATCTTCAGCACGCACGCGCTGGAGCCCTTCGGGACGCTCTCCACGCTGTGGTGCACGAACGTCCGCCGGGCCGGCAGCGGCGCGCCCCGCTCGAAGTAGACGCGCACCGAGTTGTCCGCGAGCGCGACCCCGATCGTGCGCGACAGCGGCGGATCGCCGATCGTGAGCCCCTGGACGATCGTGATCGCCTGCGGGTGCACCGGCACCCGCGCGCCGCCGGCCGCGCTCGCCTCGATGTTGAACACGTTCGGCCGGCGCGGCAGCAGGTCGATGGTCACCACGAACGCCCCCTCGGCGTCGAGCGGCGCCTCGGCGCTCGTCCACCCGTCACCCTCGCGCGCGAGCCGGATCCGCTCGGGCGCGGCCCCTGGCCCCTCCATGACGCGGCCGACCACGTGGGGCGTGAGATCGCTCGACATGGCCGGATACTGGAGCCACAGCCGGCGACCCTCCTCCTTGGCCCTCGCGCCCGAGGAGGAGGCCCGCGCGTCGAGCCCCGCCGTCGCCGCGTAGATCGCGGCCCCCTGCGCGACGAGCGTCATCGGATCGAGCCCCTCGCCGAAGGGCGCGCCGAGCGCGTCCCGGACTCGCTCGCGCAGCGCCGGCATCACCGTCGGCCCGCCCACCAGCACGACGCGCGCGAGCTGCGACGCGTCGAGCCCGTGCGTCGCGAGCAGCCGGCGGCAGACCTCGACCGAGCGGTCGATGATCGGCGCGCAGAGCGCGTCGAGCGTGGACCTCTGCAGGACCAGATCGACGTCGATCGGCGCGCCGTCCACCTCGAACGCCGCGGGCACCGCGAGCGCCGCCTCGTCGGCGCGGGTGAGCTCGATCTTGATCTCCTCGACCGCGAGCTTGAGCTTGCGAAGCGCGGCGGCGTGCCGCGGGTCGGCGCGGCTCACGGTGACGCCCTGGGTGCGCGCGATCTCGGCGAGCGCCCAGTCGACGATCGCCCAGTCGAAATCGCGCCCGCCGAGGAAGTTGTCGCCGTCGTGCCCGACGACGCGCAGCAGCCCGTCGCGCGTCTCGAGCAGCGAGACGTCGAACGTCCCGCCGCCGAGGTCGTAGACGAGCCAGCTGCCCGTGGACTCCTCGACCGTCCAGCCAGCGGCCAGCGCCGAGGCCACCGGCTCCTGGATCAGCTCGACGCGCTCGAACCCCGCGCGCCGCGCCGCCTCCGACGTCGCCGCGCTCTGGGGCAGCTCGAAGAGCGCGGGCACGGAGATCACCGCCGAGGCCGGCAGGACCCCGAGGTGCTCCGCGACGTCGGCGCGCAGGGAGCGCAGCACCTCGGCGGCGAGCTCCTCGGGCTTCTTCGCGACCTTCGCCGCCGCGAAATCGATCGGCTGGGCCGTCCCCATCAGCCGCTTGAACTCCGCGCGGGTGTTCTGCGGATCGCTCTCGAGGAACCGGCGCGCGCGCGCGCCGACCGTGATCGTCCCGCGCGCGTCGATCCTCACCACGCTCGGGGTGAGCGTCGCGCCCTGGGAGTTCCTGACGAGGGTGACCTTCTCGCCGTCGAAGGCGGCCGCGGTCGAGTTCGTGGTGCCGAGGTCGATACCGACGTAAAGCGGGCGTGCAGCCATCGCTCGCAAGGATACACGCGCGGAACGGCGGCCGCCCGGCGAGGCATGGAACACGCCCGGCGAAGCCGCTGGCGCGCGGCTGGCGCGCGGCTGGCGCGCCGCGGGCGCCCGCCCGCCCGCCCGCCGCGACGCGCGTCCGCCCGCGGGGTACGGGAACAGCGGACGTCAGCGCAGCGCCGCGGCGCCCGCGGTCAGCCTGCGAACAGCTGCGTCACCCAGACCCGGCCGGCCGGGTCGCGCACGACCGCCACGCCGGTCCTCCGGTAGCGCCGGTCGAGCAGGTTGCCCCGGTGCGACGGGCTCGCCCAGATCGCGCGGTGCGCTCCCTCGGTCGTGCCCGAGCTGGCCACGTTCTCCCCCGCGAGCGTCGCCTCGTAGCCGGCCGCCCTGAGGCGCGCCGCCGGATCGCCCGAGCCCACGTCGTGGCCCACCATCTTCGCCTTGATCATCTCCTCGGAGTGCGCCCGCGCCAGCGCGGCGAGCGCCGCGTCGCGCGCGAGCGCGGGCAGGCGCTCCGACGCCCGCGCGGCGTTCATCATCCGCAGCATCGCGTCCTCGTCGCCCTGCGCCCCCTTCGCGGCCTCCTCGCCCGGCGCCGCAGCGCGGACGAACCGGCCCGGCGGAGCGCTCCCGGCGAAGATCATCGCCTCCAGCACGGGCCTCGGCCCGGTCGACACCGTGGCCAGCACCTGCACGAGCCAGCTCCCCGGCTGGTCGACCGCGAAGCTCGAGCGGAGCCGCGCGCCCGACAGGGAGCTCAGCACCGTCTTGGGCGCGCCCCGCGGCCCCAGCAGCACCACCTTCGCCGCGGTCGCCGGGACCCGCATCGTCCCTTCGAGGGTCACCCATTGCCCTACCCGCGCGGTCGTCGGCAGCGGCGACAGATCCGCGAGCGCGTCCACCCCGATCGCGGACACGATCACCGTCCCGTCCGGCTTCTTCGCCTGGGCCACCCCACATCGCCGCACCCCGAGGGAGGTCCAGCCCGAGAGCCACCCGTCGATCCGCGCCCCGATCTCCGCCGGCCCGAGCCCTCGGCCGGAGATCGACCATCCCCTCGGCCAGGCGTGCGGCGCGCCGGCGGCGCGCAGCGTGAACGAAAGCTCGTCGGGCGGCATGATCTCCCCGCCCTGGAGCTGCCGCTCGACGTTGCGCTGGGCGACGGCGGCGAGCGCCGTGTCCGCGCTGCCGCAGTGCGCCGCGAGCGCGGCGATCTCCGGCGAGACCGCCTTGGGGGGTTGTGGCGAGCGCGTCGTCGCCTCCCACGTGAGCGCCGGCGGCTCCGCTGCCGCCACGCCGGCGGAGGCGAGCGCCGCGCCGAGCACCCCGCTGGCCCACCATGACCGCATTCGACTCGGCTAGCAGGTTTCCCGCCCCGGCGCTCGTTCACCTGAGTCGCCGCGAAAGCCGCGCGGTCCCGCGGGCGGCTCGTGCTACCGTGGCCGTCGCGCAGCATGGCTGAGGTCTCCAAGGCCGCGAAGGTCGGCGTGATGACGATCGTGCTCGCGGGCGCGGCCTACGGCGGGTACCGCTTCGTCTCGCGCGACGTCGGCGGCG
The DNA here is from genome assembly GCF_051524395.1 of Sorangium sp. So ce117. Taxonomy (NCBI): domain Bacteria; kingdom Pseudomonadati; phylum Myxococcota; order Polyangiales; family Polyangiaceae; genus Sorangium; species Sorangium sp. So ce117. The sequence continues at coordinate 10,945,338 of NZ_CP150309.1, read as the reverse complement.
GGAACGGCTACCGCGTCTGGGCCACGCTGCCCGACGCGATCGGCGTGTCGCCGCAGTCGCGGGTGATGATCTCGGGCATCCAGGTCGGCGTCGTCGACAAGATCTCGCTCTACAACGGCCAGGCGCGCATCGACATCAAGATGAGCCCCGACGTCCCGCTCTACGAGGACGCGGCCATCGGCAAGCGCGCGACGAGCCTCATCGGCGAGTCGTTCGTCGTGCTCTCGCCCGGCACCGAGGGCAAGCCGCGCATCCCCGACGAGGGGAGGGTCCTCTATTACATCGACGAGCCGACGATCCAGTCGATGCAGGGGCAGGTCTCCGAGATCCTGAAGGACGTCAAGGCCGTCACCGAGACGCTGAGGAACACCGTCGGGTCCGAGGGCGGGCAGGAGCGGCTCGCGCAGATCCTCGACAACCTCGCCGAGGTCACCGAGCAGATGAACGCGACCGTGCGCGAGAACCGCGCGGGCGTCACGGAGACCATCAACAACATCAACCAGATCACGGGCGACTCGGGCCCGCGCCTGCGGGAGATCCTGCGCAACGTCGAGCAGGTGAGCCGCGACATCCGCACGATGACGGCCGCGGCCGAGGTGCCCGGCCGGAACGGGCAGCCCGGGGAGCTCCGGAGCGCCGCGGAGCGCGTGGGCCGCGCGACCGAGAGCCTCGAGTCGGCGCTGAAGCACGTCGACAGCGTCGCCGCCCGCGTCGACCGCGGGGAGGGGACGCTCGGCCGCATCACCCGGGACGAGACGCTGATCAACGAGGTCGAGACGGTCGTCGAGAACGTCGGCGAGCTCGTCGGCGGGCTCAGCCGGTTCCAGACCGTGGTCGGGCTGCGGACCGACTACAACTTCCTCGCGAACACCATCAAGAGCTACGTCGAGCTCAGGCTCCAGCCGACGGAGGACAAGTACTACGTCGTCGAGCTGGTGAACGACCCGCGCGGCAAGACGGACTTCCAGCAGATCGACGTCGACACGACCAACCCGAACGAGCCCGCGCACTACCGCGAGGTCCGCACGATCACGACGAACGCCTTCCGGTTCTCGTTCCAGTTCGCGAAGCGGCTCGGGCCCTTCACGGGCCGGTTCGGCATCAAGGAGTCGACGGGCGGCCTCGGCCTCGATCTCCACCTGCTCGACGATCGGTTCGAGCTCCGCCAGGACCTCTTCGGCTTCGGCGAGGAGCTGTCGCCGCGCTGGCGCGTCGCGCTCGCGTACGAGTTCATCCGGAAGCTGTGGCTGCTCGGCGGGATGGACGACATCCTGAACGGCGATCGCCGGGATTACTTTATCGGCCTGCAGCTCCGGTTCAACGACTCGGACCTGAAGACGGTCCTGCCCTTCGCGCCGTCGAGCTTCTGATCGCGCCCCCGCCCTCTCGGCGCGGCCCCGGCGGTGCGCCCGGGCCCCTGTGCTATAGCGCGAGCATGAAGCGCTCGCTTCTTCACGGAGTGCGTCGCGGATACGCGCTCTTGATCCCCTTCGTCGCGATCTCCGCGGCGGCCTTCGCTTCGGCCTGTCAGGGGTGCAAGCTCCCCGCGACGGCCGCCGTGAGCGCGGACGCGGACGTGGACGCGAACGCGAACGCGAACAAGCCGACGGTGCGGCTCTACGTGCTCAGCACCGTCGCCGGCGCGCTGGAGCCGTGCGGCTGCACGAAGGATCAGCTGGGAGGCATCGACCACCTCGCCGCCTTGATCGAGGCCCAGCGCGGCGAGGCCCCCGATCGGCTCGTGGTCGGCGCCGGGCCGATGCTCTTCACGGACCCCGAGGTGAAGCCGGAGCGCTCCTCGCAGGACGCGTGGAAGGCCGAGGCGATGGCGCTGGCGGCGAAGGAGATCGGGCTGACCGCGTGGGCGCCTGGCGAGAACGACTGGGCGCTCGGCGCGGAGGCGCTCGGCAAGTACCAGGAGCAGTCCGGGGCGGCGCTGCTCGGCAAGAACATCGAGGGCGCGAAGGGCGTCCAGGGCGTCGTCGTGCGCGACGTCTCCGGCGTGAAGGTGGGCCTCATCGGCGTGAGCGACCCGAAGGGCCGCGCCGGCGCCTACCCCGACGGCGTCAAGGCCGGCCCGGCGATCGACGCGATGAAGGCCGGCGTCGAGGAGGCGAAGAAGCAGGGCGCGAGCGTCTTCGTTGGGCTCGCGGCGCTGCCCAGGGGCGAGGCGCTGCGGCTCGCTGACAACGTGCCGGAGCTGCACGTGCTGGTGCTCGGCAAGCCGAGCGAGCGCGGCGACGGCAACGACGGCCCGAAGCCGCCGGAGATCATCGGGTCGACGCTTGTCGTGGAGACGCCGAACCACCTCCAGTCGGTGGCGCTCGTGGATCTCTTCGTTCGAGGCGGCGGCAGCGGCCCGCTCGTGTTCGCCGACGCGGGCGGCGTCGCGAAGGCCGGGGAGCTCATCAGCCTGTCGGAGCGCATCCGGGAGCTCGAGATCCGCCTCAACGGCTGGGAGGGCGACAAGCGGGTGGCGGCGAAGGACGTCGAGGCGCGGAAGGCGGATCTCGAGAAGCTCCGGGCCGAGAAGGCGCAGCTCGAGGCGGCGGAGACGAAGGTGACCGGCAGCTTCTTCCGCTACAGCTCGGTCGAGGTGCGCGAGAAGCTCGGGGCCGACAAGGACGTCGCCGGGCAGCTCCTCGCCTATTACAAGCGGGTCAACGACCACAACAAGCAGGCCTTCGCGGATCGCGTCCCCGAGAAGCCGGCGAAGGGCGAGGCGAGCTACATCGGCATCGACGCCTGCACGAACTGCCACGACGAGGAGCGCAAGGTCTTCGACGGCACCGCGCACGCGCGGGCCTACGCCACGCTGCAGCAGGATTTCAAGGAGTTCAACCTGGACTGCGTGAGCTGTCACGTGACCGGGTACGGCAAGCCGGGCGGCTCCACGGTGACGCACAACGCGTCGCTGCAGAACGTGCAGTGCGAGGAGTGCCACGGCCCCGGCTCGCTTCACGCGAAGGATCCCGAGAAGAAGGGGCTCATCGTGCTCTCGCCCCCGCCCCAGAGCTGCGTCACGCAGTGCCACCACCCGCCGCACGTGGAGGGCTTCGACCCCGTGGCCAAGATGCAGCTCATCCTCGGCCCCGGGCACGGCAGGGACTGAAGGAGGGGCGCGGCGGCGGCCCTCTCCCGCTGGTTCTTCTGGTTCTGGGCTGCTCCTGGGCTGCGGCATTCCCGCGCCGTTTCGATCGCGCTACGGAATGCGCCTGTGACGAACGTCCACGCCGTCGTCTCCCGCCTGGGCCCGGTGGAGAGCGCGATCCTTGCGGAGCTCGCCGCGGGCGCGCCGCCGTTCGCTGTGCACCGCCGCGCCGCGCTGAGCTCGACGCTCCGCTACCTGGAGGGCGGCGGCGGCTCGCCGGTGGTCCTCCTGCACGGCCGCGGGAACGCCGCGACGACGTGGTTCCCGCTGCTCCCCGAGCTCGCGCGGCGCCACCGCGTCGTCGCGGTGGATCTTCCCGGCTTCGGCCACGCGTCGTCTCCGCCCTTCGAGGGCGGGGGCTTCGAGGAAGGCCTCCGCTTCTTCGCCGATCCCGTGGAGGAGCTCCTCCTCGAGCTGGATCTCGGCGACGCCGCCCTCGTCGGCCACTCCCTCGGCGCGCTGGTCGCGGCGGAGATCGCGCTCCGCAAGCGCGCGCGCCCGCGGAAGCTCGTGCTCATCGGCGCGATGGGGGTCGGTCCCGTCATGACGGCGTGGAGCCGCGCCTATTTCCGTGCCCCGCCGGAGCGCCTGGCGCGGGTGCTCGGCCCCGCGCTCTTCCGCCGCCTCCGTCCGCCGCGGCCCACCCCGCTCGGCGAGCGTCTGGCCGCCTTGCACGGCGAGTTTTACGCCGTGCCCGACGGCCGGGTCGCGCCCGTCGCCGCGTTCAACGCGCTGTTTCCCGCCCTCGGCGCCGTTCCCCATCGCCTCCCGCGGCTCGGCGAGATCGACGTGGAGACGCTGGTGCTCTGGGGCGAGCGCGACGACGTGTTCCCGGCGCCGATCGGCATCGCCGCGGCCGCGGCGATCCCCCGCGCCACGCTGCACATGGTGCCGCTCGGGCACGCGCCCCACCTGGAGGAGCCGGCGCTCGTCCTCCCGACGCTCACCGCGTTTCTCTCGGCCGGCGCAGCTCCCTCCCTGTAGCCCTCCTGGGCGTCATGACACGGCCGTGCCCTCCGGGAAGGGGGCCGGTGGGCGTCCAGGAACTGGGGAGCGCCGTCCGGGAACGCCAGCGCGCCCCTGTCGAGTCCAGGGCCGCTCAGTGCACGCCGCCGACGAGCCACGCCTGCGCCGGGACGAGCACCTCTTCGGGCGAGCCTCCGCCCTGCGACGCCGGGCCGGTCACGCTGCCGTCTCCCATCGGTGCCATGCGGAACCCGTGGTCGCCGAACACGAGCAGCAGCGTCCGCGGCGGCAGGCTGGCCATGAACCGCGCGATCACGTCGGCGACCTCCTCCGCGATGGCCTCGATCCGCTCGGCGAAAGGCGGCCCCGCGGCGCGCAGGCGCGCCTCCACGAGGTCGAGCTTCATCAGCTCGCGCGATCCGACCCGCTCGCGCCGCAGCGTCGCCACCGCGCGCCCGCGGGCGATGGCGGGCTCCGCCTCGCTCGGGGGCATCGTCTCGCGGAGCCCGTCCGGCCCTCGGGCGAGCAGCGAGATCTGCGCCGTCGTCGTCGGCGGCAGCGCCGCCCAGAGGAGCGAGCGCTCCACCAGGATGGCCCGATCCACCAGGATCTCCTTCAGGTGCGCGGCGACCCGCTCGCCGAGATCGAAGCGCATCGCGTCCACGAGCAGGAGCTTCACCCCGCGCGCCCCGTTGAGCCGGGCGATGCGGGCGGCGATGTCCGGGGCGTCGAACACCATGGGCGGCCGCTTGCCGGTCACGCGCAGCGCCGAGAACGCCTCCCGGTAGCTGTGCTCGAAGCTGGTCCTCCAGCTGTCGACCACGCCGCGCACGGCAGCGTCCGTCTCGCCGGCGAGCGTCGCGCCGAGCAGCGGCGTGTAGTGGGTCGCGAACAGCTGCTCGATGACCCGGACCGGCTTCGGGCCGCGGGCGTTGTCGAGCTCGACGGCGAGCGCGCGCCACTCCGCCGCGCTGAGGATCCGGTCGCGCGGCGCCTTCCGCTCCCGCCGCGCCTGCGGGGGCGCGTCGGCGTCCGCCTGGGCTCCGTCGGCGTGTGGCGCGTTCGGCGCGCTCGGCGCGTTTGGCGCGCTCGGCGCGGCCTCGTACGCCCCTCGCGGCGGCCTGAGCGTCATCGCTGCGCCGCGCTCCTCGTGCTGCGCCCCCGGCTCGGCGGCCGGCGCGGCCGGCTCGGCGCTGGCGGGCGCCATCGCGGCCGTCTCGTCCGTGGCCGGCGGCGTGCTCGCGCCCGGCGCCCGCGCCGCGACGGCGCTTCTCCCGGCGACTGCCGCCGGCGCGTCCGCGCGGCGGATCCTCGAGGAGCGGGGGGGCAGCACGCCGCGCAGCCGCCCGTCCGTCCGCCCTTCGGCGGAGGCGGGCGACGCTGGCGCTCCGTGCGCTTCGGGGGCCGTCGGCCTGGCCTCGAGCGCCTCGTCCGGGGCTGTCGGTCCGGCCTGGAGCGCCTCGTCCACGGCTGTCGGCCCCGCCGGGAGCGCCTCGATCGGGGCTCTCGCTCCGGCGCTCGGCTGCGCCGGCCCGACGGGGCGGTCCTCCCCGCGCGCCGCGAGGCTCCGCGCCTGCCCGCGCGGGGACATGGAGGAGACGGCGCCGTACCCGCCGCGCGTGCTCCTCTCGACGAGGTCCGCGAGGGGCACCGGCGCGAGCACCTGCGCGGACCTGTCGTCCGCGTCGAAGACGAGGGCGACGGGCGCCTCGCGCGCCGCGCCGAGCCAGGCGAGGAGCGTCGCGCTGTCGTCCGGGTGGAGCGCGCGCGGCGAGGCTGAGCGCCCGCCCGCGAGGCGCGGAAGGGCGACGGCGAGGCCCGCGGCGCCGAGCGCCCTGGCCCGGAAGATCTGGTCGGCGATCGCCACCTCGACCGGCGCGCCTTCCTGGACCCGCGGCGGCAGCGCGCCGCGCAGGGCCAGCGCGAGCTCGACGGCCTCCTCGATCGTCGCGCGGAGCTGCCCGTCGGGCGCCGCCGGCGCGCTCGCCCAGAGGAAGCGCTGCGACCTGAGCTCGCGCTCGGAGTCGGCGCCCTGCCCGCTCGGGGCGAAGCGGGCCGTGCCGCACGGGGGCGCAGGGGGGGACGTCGGTCGGCCCTCCTCGGAGGCGGAGTCGAGGCGGGAGACAGGATCGAGGCGCATCGCGCCGGACCCTCGCAGAGCTCGCGGAAATGGGCCAAGTTTCGGCGAGCGAGCGAATACGCGTGCGTCCGAAGGCCGCGCCGGCCGCGGGCCGCTCGCGAGGCCGCGGCGGGTCTCGGGTGGGGGCCTAGCGGGACTCGCGCGCGGTCTCGGCCATGAGGGCGAGCAGGGAGCAGGCGATGGCGAACCGGGCGTCGATTCGCCCCTGGTTCATCGACAGGTCGAGCGTGAACTCCTTCACGAACCACCGGAACACCTGCTTCACCTTCGCGACCTCCTGCTGATGGAGCTCGATGTGCCACTTCCCGATGAGGAGCGGGAACATGCGGCGGAGCAGCGCGGCGCCGTCCTCCTGCATCAGCCCGACCGGCTGATCCGCGGGGTCGAGGATGTCCCAGGTGTCGCGGACGATCGATTTGAGCCCGCGCGAGCGGATGGTGCCGACGCGCTCGCCGGTGCGCGCGTCGAGGACGTCGAGGCACCGGTTGAGGGCGATGACCTGCCGCGAGCGGATCGTGAGCAGCGGCTGCGACTCCGACTCGTCCGCGAAGAGGGTGAACTCCTCACGCAGCTTGAGCAGCGGGTGCTTGACGAAGCAGACGAGGGAGCCGTCGGGCGCATAGACGTGGAACTTGCGGCCGAGCAGCGACCAGAAAGGCCGCTTGATCGTGTACGTGGGGTGCGAGAACGGTTGAACCGCGAGGCCGCCGTACGCGGCTTGGGCTTGGACCATGGGGCTGGCAGGCTGCATTGGCGTCGAGTAGGCCGGAGCCGAGCGCGTCGGTCAAGCCGCGACGACCGCGCGTCTCGCGCGTCTACCGCGCGAGAGGGCCGCGCTCCTCCACGGCAATGCCCGCTGCGATGGTCTTCACCAGCTCTGGTTTGACGACCTTGCCCATCGCGTTGCGCGGCAGTGCCCGCACGACGATCGACTCGCGTGGGACCTTGTAGGGCGCGAGGCGCTCCTTCGCCCAGGCGCGGAGCGGTCCGGTGGCGCACTCCGCCTCTCGCCCGGGCGCGGCGACGACGACCGCGACGACGCGGTCTCCCCACGCCTCGTCAGGGACGCCGATCACCGCGACCTCGGCGATCGCCCCGTGCTCCCGCAGGGCCTCTTCGATCTCGAGGGCGGACAGCTTGTATCCGCCGCTCTTGAGGATATCGACCGAGGTCCGCCCGAGGAGCCGGAAGCGCCCGTCACTGGAGCGCTCGGCGACGTCGCCGGTGCGGAACCAGCCGTCCTGGAAGGTCGCGGCGGTGGCGTCCTCGCGCCCGAGGTATCCCTTGAAGACGCTGGGCCCGCGGATCCAGAGCTCGCCTCGCGCGACCGCGGCGTCGCGCGGCGCTGGCGGGTCGCCCGGCGGCCGTTCCCCCGGCGGTTGTTCACCCGGCGGTTGTTCACCCGGCGCCCACGCGTTGCCCGCGTCGTCCGTGATGCGGGCCTCGACGGTCGGCAGCGGGAAGCCGACCCAGCCTGCCCGCCGCGCGCCTGGTTCGAGCGGGTTGCTCATGCCGACGCCGATCTCGGTCATCCCGAAGCGCTCGAGCGGGATCGTGCCGGTGAGGTCGCGCCAGCGCTCGGCGAGCGTCACCGGCAGCGCCGCGGAGCCGCTCGTCGCGAGCCGCAGGGCCTGCGCCCCCGCGGCGAAGCCGGGCGCGCCGCCCCGGTCGACGTGCTCGAACAGCCGCTGGTACATGGTCGGCACCGCCATGAACGACGTCACCGAGCGGCCCGCGATCTCGGCGGCGACGCGCTGGGCGTCGAAGCGCGGCAGCATCCTGGTCGCGCTGCCCGCGAGCAGCGACGTCATGAGCGCGATGACGACGCCGTGGAGGTGGTGCAGCGGCAGCGCGTGCAGCAAGAGGTCGTGATCCGAGAAGCCCCAGGCCGCGCGCAGGAGCTCCGCCTGCACGGCCAGGTTGCGGTGCGTGAGCAGCGCCCCCTTCGGCTTGCCGGTCGTGCCGCTCGTGTAGAGCAGGAGCGCCGGATCGTCCGCGGCGATGTCGGAGATCGCCGCGTCTCGCCCGGGTGCGGCGCGCTCGAGATCCTCCACGCGGAGCACGGCGCGGCCCTGCGCGATCGGGGCGGCGACGGCGGCGAGGTCGCCGTCGGCGATGATCCGCCGCACGCCGGCGTCGCTCGCGAGCCACTCGAGCTCTGCCGGCGGGTAGAGCGCCGACAGCGGCAGCACGATCCCCCCGGCGAGGAGGGTGCCGAGGAAGGCCGAGACCCACGCCGCGCCGGGCGACACGAGGAGCAGGATGCGCTCCCCCTCGAGGGAGCTCGGGCTCTCGGCCTCACCCGCGCCGCGCCGCGAGCCGCCGGCGAGCAGCGCGCCGCGGACGCGGAGGGCTCGCTCCAGGAGCGCCGCGAAGGTGGTCTGCCCCCGCTCGTCCTCGACGGCGGTTCGGGCGGACGAGCCGAGCTGCGCGAGCCGTTCGACGAGCGGAGAAGCCATCGCGCGAACTCTCGCACAGCGGAGGTGCGCGGAGCCAGGCCGGTTGGTTACACTGCCGCGCCATGAGAGCTTCCTGCCTCCTTGTCAGCGCCTCGCCGCGCCTCGCGCTCGCCGCCGGCCTGCTCCTGGCCGCGGCGGCGTGCGAGAGCGCGCCGAAGCCCTCCGAGCCTGGCGCGGCCGCCACGGTAGCCCCGAGCGTCGAGGCGCCCGTCGCGCCGCCGAAGCCGAAGGGCATGCCCGAGCTGCTCGTCGACTCCATGGGCCCCTACATCGGCGGCCAGCGCGTGGATCTGGCGCAGAAGGAGGGGCCCGAGAAGCTGACGAAGGCGATCCGCGAGCTGCCGATCGAGGGCAAGCCCGTGACGCTGCTGGCCGACAAGAGGGCGAAGCCGAGCGCCGTCGCCGCGGTCGTGACCGAGCTCGGCGCGGCCGGCGCGCCGAAGGTCGTCATCAAGACCGACGGTCGAGACGACCTCCCGAAGGAGATCACGGTGGTCCCCGAGGGGCGCGCGTCGAAGCCGCCCTCCTGCGCCGTCAGCACGATGGTGCTGAAGGACCTCGCGACGGCGATCTGGCCGTTCGGCGGCGGCATGGGCAAGAAGCAGCGCAAGGGGCTCGCCGGCCCGGATCTGTCGAACACCGGCGAGCAGCTCACGAAGGACATCGCCGCGTGCAGCGCGACGGTGGCCTTCTTCTCGGCGGACGACGAGGTGCCCTGGGAGATGGCGCACAACCTGGCGGGCACGGTCATGGCTTCCGACGCGAAGAAGAAGCTCGACACGCTCGTCCTGCTCCGCGCTGCCCCGGTCGCGGGGCGGCCGGTGCAGCTCGGTGGAGGCTGACGTGTGCGGCGCCGGGGGGCTCCATCGCCTGGATCGCCGTGCCTTCGGGGCGCACCGGCCGCAGCGGGCAGTGGGTGCGCTCGGTGCGCATTTTTGCGGAGGGGCTGTCGAACGCGGTGGCGCGAGATCGCGTGTGTGCGCGTTCGAGCGCGGGTGGGGTTGGCTGGGGTGACCGCGGCACGATCCGGCACAGGCGATGGTGCTGCGAAGGCACGGAAATGCGCGGGCGAGCGCTCGCCGTTGGGGTCGGCCTGGATCATGAATAGGGCGAGTCGCCGGTCCCCTGCGCCATCGGGGGCGTGACAATCACGGGAGGATGGTTCGGACATGTCGAAGCGACTTCTTGGATCGGCCCGCGCGAACAGGGGCCGAAGTCTCCGTCCCCGGGCCTCCCAGCCGCGGGTGTCGGCGGCGCCTGAGGGGCCGGCCGTCGCGACCGGGGACTCCGCGAGGCCGGTCGCGAGCGGCTCGGACGTCGTCGCCGAGGTAGCTGAGTGTTCCGCCGCTCCTGCGCTGGCAGCCAGCGCCGCGGACGATGCTCCCGCTGTGTCGCCGGCTCTCGAGGCGCCCACCGCACCGATCGTCGCGGAGGTGGCCGCCGCACCGATCGTCGTGGAGGTGGCCGCGGCTGCACCGGTCGTTGCGGCTGCGCCGGTGGCCGCGGCTGCGCCGGTCGTTGCGGCTGCACCGGTCGTTGCGGCTGCACCGGTCGTTGCGGCTGCACCGGTGGTCGCGTCTGCACCGGTGGTCGCGGCTGCACCGGTCGCCGCGCTCGCGCCGGCGTCCGAGGCGCTCGCCGCGCAGCGCGCCGTTCGAGGCGACAGGGACGACGCGGACCCTGACAAGGCGCTGGAGCACGACCCGTTGATCATGGCTCCGCAAGCCGGCGCCCTGAGCCAGCCGGGTGCCCTTGCGTCCCCGCCCGATGAGCTGGCGTCCGACGAGGATGCGCTCGATCTGATCGACCCTTCCTCGCCCACGGCGGCGTTCTTTCGGCGCGAGGAGGAAGAGTCGTTCCCGCCGCTCGCCGAGGTGGCCAGCGGCCCCGACGATCACGCTGACGAGCGGCTCGTCGTGGTTCATCAGCTGTCGCCCGAGACCCTCGCCCGGCGGGCGCGCCTTCGTCGGATCGTCGCGGCGGTCGCGGGGCTCGCCGGGGTGATCTCCGTTGCGGTCGTCGCCAAGGCGGTGTTCTCGAGCAAGCCGTCCTCACCTGCGCCGGTCGCGATGGCCGCGCCGGCTCCGAAGCCAGCGCCCGTCGAGACGAAGCTCCTGGCTGCGGCGGGCGCTCCCTCTCCGGCACGGGCGAAGACGCCTGCGCAAACCGAGTCGGCGCTGACGGAGTCCTCTGCAAAAGGGGCCGGCGCCGTTCCCGATCCGGTGAAGGCGGAGGCCGAGGCAGAGAAGGCCGCAGCGGAGAAGGCCGCAGCAGAGAAGGCCGAGGCAGAGAAGGCCGAGGCAGAGAAGGCTGCGGCGGAGAAGGCCGAGGCAGAGAAGGCTGCGGCGGAGAAGGCCGAGGCAGAGAAGGCCGCGGAGCCGGCGGCCAGCGCTGAGGACGCGGGCAAGCTGAAGAAGGAGGCGCTGAGCTTCCTCAACCGCGGCAGGTACAAGGACGCGATCGAGGCATCCCGTGCGGCCATTGCGGCCGATCCGAGCGACGCGCTGCCCTATCTCTACCTGGGCTCGGCGCTCCAGGACACGGGCAAGTGGAAGGACGGCCTCGCCGCGTACAGCGATTGCGTTCGCAACGCCACGAAGGGCCCCGTCCACGAGTGCAGGGCCATGGGCGGCCGCAAGTAGCGCTCAGAGCGGGCGGCGAGCGATCTGCGTGAGGAACGCCGCGGCCGCGGCATAACCGAAGGCCACGCCCGTGGCGAGGCGGCTCGCATGCCAGACGGGGCGCAGCCCGAGGTCCTGGGTCGCCACGTCGACCGCCATCAGCGCGGCGAGGGCGATGAGGATCGGGCGCCACGCCGCCATCGCCAGGCGAGGGCGCGCGATCGCGGCGCCCGCCGCGATCCCGGCGAAGATGCCAGCGCAGCGACTGCAGAGCGGCATGACGACGCCGTCGAGCGCGAGGGATCGCTCGGGCATCCGGTGGCACATCGGCGCAAAGACACGATCGAGCGCTGCGCCGAGCTCTCCGAGCGGCGCGTGGCTCCGCGCGAGGGGGAGGCTCCAGGGCAGGGCGCCGAGGAGGACCAGCGCGCAGCGCACGATCGACAGCAGCGAGGGCCGCTCGGCCGGGCTCGATTCGCCGGGCGCGTGCGGCTCGACGCCTGCGCCGACAGCGGCGAGCGCGTGCGGCTCGGCGCCCGCGCGGACGGCGGCGGGCACCTGCGTCGCTGGCTGCCCGCGCCCGGAAGCGCACGCGGCCACCTCAGCCTCTGTCCGGCGCGCTCTTGCCGAGGTGGCGCATCACCTCTTTCAGGTCGCTCCAGACCTCTCGCTTCGCGCTCGGCTGGCGCAGCAGGTAGGCCGGGTGGAACGTGGGCATGATCGGGATCGAGCCCTTGTAGAGCTTCCACGTGCCGCGGAGCTTCGTGATCCCCTCGCTCGTGCCGATCAGCCCCTGCACCGCGGTGGCGCCGAGCGCCACGATCACCTTCGGCTTGATCAGCGCGAGCTGAGCCGTGAGGTACGGGCTGCAGGCCGCCATCTCGGCCGGCTCTGGCTTCCGGTTCTTCGGCGGCCGGCACTTCACGATGTTGCAGATGTAGACCTCGTCGCGGTGGTACCCCATCGCCGCGATCATCTTGTCGAGCAGCTGCCCTGCCGCGCCGACGAACGGCTGCCCCTGCTGGTCCTCTTCCGCCCCTGGCCCCTCGCCGACGAACACGACCGCGGAGCTCGGGTCGCCGCGCGAGAACACCGTGTGGGTACGGCCCTCGTGGAGCGGACACTTCTGGCAGGTGCGGACCTCCTCCGCGATGAGCGAGAGGCGCGCCGCGCGCTCCTCCTTCGTGTCCGGCAGCGTCGCGCTCGCGCGTGCAGCCGTATCCGCGCGAGGTGCCGGTGCGGCGCTCACGGCAGGCCGGGGCGACGGCTCGGGACCCCGCTGCGCCTGCGTCGGCGACCACGCCCCCTGCGACTCGAAGCCGCCGCGCTGCTCCGGCTGCGCAGCGCCACCGCGCTGCTCCGGATGCGGCAGGGAGGCGCCCGCGGCGGCTCCGCGCTGCTCCGGATGCGGCAGCGGGGCGCCCGCGGCGCCACCGCGCGGCGGCGGCGGCGAGAACGCCGCGCCGCTGCCCCCTCGCGCCACCTGCGGCGAGGGCGCATCCTGCCCGGAGAAGCCGCGCTCCGGCCGCCGAGGCGCCGGCGTAGCGCCGTCCGAAGAAGTCGCGCCCAGCGCCTCGTGGAGCGCTGCGGGGTGGCCCGGCATTCCGTCCGCGCCGGTCGTTGCGTGCCATTCGAGGAACGCCCGGAGCGAGGCGGTCAGATCGGCGAGCTCTTCGCGCAGCGCTTCGACCATGGTCGTCCTCTCAGTGGCCGCCCTGCTGCGCGAGCCAGCGCTCCGCGTCGAGGGCCGCCATGCAGCCCGTGCCAGCGGCCGTGACGGCCTGGCGGTAGTTCCAGTCCTGCACGTCGCCCGCGGCGAAGACGCCCGGGATGTTGGTGCGCGTCGAGCCCGGCACCGTCTTCAGGTAGCCGTTCGGGTGCGTATCGAGCTGCCCGACGAAGAGATCGGTCATCGGCGTGTGGCCGATCGCGACGAACATCGCCGCCGCCGGCACGAGGTGGCTGTCGCCCGTCTTCGTGCTCTTCACGCGGACGCCCGTCACCATGTCGGCCTTCACGTCGAGCACCTCCTCAACCACGTGGCTGTAGAGGATCTTGATCTTCGGGTTCTCGACCACGCGCTGGATCATCGCCTTCGACGCCCGGAACTCGTCGCGGCGGTGCACCAGCGTGACGCTGCTGCAGAGGCCGGACAGGTAGGTGGCCTCCTCCATCGCCGTGTCGCCGCCGCCGACGACCACGACGTCCTGGCCGCGGAAGAGGGCGCCGTCGCAGACGGCGCAGGCGCTGACGCCCTTGTTCTTGAGCTTGTCCTCGCTCTCGAGGCCGAGGTAGTTGGCGCGCGCGCCCGTCGCGATCACCACCGCCTTCGCCAGGTAGAGCGTGTCCTCCACCCACACCTTGAAGGGGTGGCCCGTCAGCTCGACCTTGGTCACGTCCGCCGTCACGATCTCCGTACCCTGATGGGCGGCCTGATCGCGAAAGCGCTGCATCAGCTCCTGGCCGGTGATCTTCTCGGGGAAGCCGGGGTAGTTCTCGACGTCGGTCGTGAACATGAGCTGGCCCCCCGGGATCAGGCCGCCGGCGCTGAAGCCCTCGATGAGGAGCGGCTTCAGGTTGGCGCGCGCCGCGTAGATGGCGGCGGTGAGCCCGGCGGGGCCGGAGCCGATGATGACCAGGTTGCGGACGTTCGATTCACTCATGGTGGAGGCATCTTATAGGCGCGACCGCCTTCCGCGTCGACCGCCCCGGCGGTCCGGCGCGCCTCCGCTGCGCCGCGGCTCCGCGCGTCCTGCGCTCCGCTGCACCACGTCGGAGGCACGTCGGAGCACGTCGGAGCCACGCCCGAGCAGCCGCCCGCTCAGAAGCGCATGGTTCCGCTCAGACCGAACTCGTCCAGGCTGCTCTCGAAGCGGCCGCCGTTGACGTTCTGGATGCTGCGGTAGCCGCTGAGCGCAGCGCCGGATACGGCCTTGAGGCGCCCGTTCCCGCCGTTGTCCAGCGCACCGAAGGACGTGTGCTGAAACGCGGCTGAAATGTCGACCGGGCCGACTCGCGCGGTCACGCCGGCCCCGACGCCGATCCGGTAACCGAGGTGGAAGTCGAGGTTCAGATCGGCGTCGTCCTGCCCCTTGTTCTCGAAGAAGCCGCCGGCGCGCAGCGCGAGGAGGCTCGGGAGCACGACGAAATCGCCGCCGAGCCTGACTCCCAGGACGTCTCGCCAGCGGTGCGGGACGTCGGCGTTGGGCGGCACCGTGCCCACGCTCGTGCCGCGCACGGGGATGCCCTCGCGGAACCGGACCTCGATCGCGTCGACCGCGCTGTTGTTCGCCCAGGTGAAGTCGAGCTCCACGTCGAAGAGGTCATCCGCCAGCGGGTCGCGGACGCGGGGCTCGGCGGCGGAGGCGCGGCGTGCGTCCGCCGCGCGCCGCGCGCCGGCGCGGGGCATGTGGTACCGGAGCCCGAGCTTCGCCTCCATGGGGATCCGCATCGTGAGATCGCCGGCGCCCTGCTCCTCGGTGACGTTGCACTCCGGCGCCTCGCCCCTGCACGGTGCCTCGTCCTTCGCCCCTGCCGGCGTCCAGTAGCGAGACTCGATGGTGAGATCGGTCTTCGCGCGCACGGCGTCCTGCCACTTGAACCATGCGCCCAGGTCGAGGTGAGCCGCCGCCGCCCAGCGCGCGCCGAGGACGAAGCCAGGGATGAAGAGGTCGGTCGCCTCCGCGCGCGTGCGCAGATCGCCGTGCGCCTTGAAGTCGTCGCCCCCTTCGCCCGAGAGCGCTTCGCTGAAGTTGACGAAATCGATCGCCGCCGCGCCCCAGATGAAGCCGGCGCCGAGCGAGATCCCCTCCGCGGGGGTGAAGCCGACCGAGAGCGTCGGCATCAACATCAGGGCGTCGAGCGACGTGAGCAGGTACCGCTGGGGCGACGGCTGCGTCATGTCGCCGAAGCTCGGGTGCGTGTACCGGAGCGACTCGGGCCATGCCCGCTCGCCGACGCCGTGCGGGCCGAGCACCGCGACGCCGAGGGCGAGCGCGTCGCTCAGGCGCAGGGTCGCCGCGAGCTGCGGGTTCGGGAACAGGCCGCCCTCGGCGCACACCTCGGGGTCGGGGCCCCCGTCGCTGCCGGGCGCCGGGATCGCCGTCGTGGCGCTCGGCGGGACGGGGCGGCCGCCGGGGCCGAGCCTCGTGAAGCACTGGGCCAGCTGGATGAAGTGGACGCCGCCGTGGGCGCCGCTCCGCTGCGCGGCGAGCCCCGCCGGGTTGAAGTAGGCGGCGAGCGGATCGTCCGCCCGCGCGACCCACGCCCCGCCGCGGCCGAGCTGGAGCACGCCGATGTCGGGCGAGTCGAGCCCCGACGACGCGCGCGCGGCGCCGCCGGCCACCATCGCAGCGAACGCGGCGCCCGCGGCGCCGGCAGATCCTCGTCTCATGACCCCCCCGTCCCCGCCGCGCGGCGATCCCCGCCGCTCGGCCTCACTTCACCGGAGACGCTTTGAGCGCCGCCTTGCCGTCCTTCACGTAGACCGTGAAGCGAACGCGCGAGCAGTTGTGGCGAGCCACGAGCGCGTCCTTGTTGCGCTGCAGGGTCCCCTTGAACTTCTCGAAGGTGAGCGCGTTCGTGGGCTCCCCGCACTGCTGCTTGACCGACATGAACTCCTCGTAGACGGCGTTCCATTCGGTGAGCTCGTCCGGATCTCCCGCGCCGTCCTGCTGCGCGGCCGGAGCGGCCGGCGCGCTCATCGGCTCGGGGAGCGGGTTCGGCGCGGCGGGCGCGCCCGGCGCCCTGGGCGGCGGCGGCGGCGGCGGGCGCCGCGGCGGCGGGCGCCCGGGAGCGCCCGGGGGCTCGAGGGCGGAGATCGCCATCCCCGCGTCCGAGACCTCCTCGATCGCCTCGACCGGCTCCACGGAGTCGCGGGCCGGCGGCGGGCCGCTGAGCGGGTGCGAGCCGGGCCGCCGCGTGGGGCCGCGCGGGCTCACCATGGGCTTCGGGTACGAGGGGCGCGAGTCTGGGCGCGGCTCGCCGGGGCCGAGCGGCACCGAGAACGCGCTCATCGCCGGCTGCGTCGGGATCGGGCCGAGCACCTGCTCGAGGTCGGCGGCCTTTCGGGGCGCGCCGCCCTTCGCGGCCACCTTCTCGACGCCGTCGTTGATGTCGGCCGCGATCTTCCGGTAGGCGCCGCGGAAGCGGCTCGGCGCCAGCACGTCGACCTCGCCCTTGGAGAAGCGCGCCGCCTCGCCGCGGAAGACATGGAGCGGCCGCGTGTGCTCCAGGAACGAGAGCACCAGCCCGATCGCGGCCATGGCGAGGACGCCGGCCAGGATCAGCGCCGTGGGCACCTCGCTCTTGTCGTCGTTGTTCGCCTTGTCGAGGAAGTTGAGCGGCGACTCGACCGACGCCGCGAGGCGGCCGACCGCGTAGCCGGCGCCGAGCTCCCACGCCTCGCCGGGCAGCCGCGCGTAGACAACGCCGAGGTGCTGGCCGATGACGCGGACCTCCGAGCGCCCCTTCTCGATGTAGTCCTTGTTGTCGTCGAGCAGCTTCAGATCCTGCGTGATCTGGTCGAGGTTCGCCTTGTCGAACCCCTCGGGCGCGCCGGAGGCGACGCGCGCCCCCTCGGCGTAGAAGCCGACGGCGGCGCCGGTGCGCTTCGTGACGGCGCGGGCGAAGGTGTCGTCGATGATCTTGGCGCCGATCACGGCGCCGACCGGCTCGCCGTTGACGTCCTGCTCGACGGGGCGCGCCACGACGCGGAGGATGCGGCCCTTCCAGACCCACGCGTCATCGCGGATCCAGCCGTGGAGGGCGTCGGCGACCAGCGGGTAGCCGCCGAGCTCCCAGTCCTCGCGGTGCTCGAAGTCCACCGACGCCATCACCCGCCCCGCCGCGTCGACGGCCCACACGTGATCGAACTTGAGCTCCGGGGGCACCTCCGCGGTCGCGCTGCGCAGCGCGGTGCGGGCCTTCTCGCGCAGATCGGCGCCGGGCTTGGCCTCGGCCGACGACTTGGCGAGCGCGGTCCGCAGGGCCGGGTTCAGCGCGACCCGGATGAGCGCGCTCGAGCGCTTCCGGGCGTCGTCGTTGAGGAACCACTCGACCGCGCTGGAGTCGGCGCTGAGCGCCTCGCTCATCGCGCGGTGGCTCGAGCGGTTGTAGAGCTGCGCGGCGACGAAGAGGACGAAGACCGCGGCGCCGAGCGCGAGCGCGAGCACCCCGTACCAGAAACGCGACAGCAGCATGGCCTACTTTCCAGCCTCCGCGCTCGGTCCGCCGGCCTCACCCACGACGACCGGCTCCTTGATGAACTGCTCGTCCGGCCCGGGCTTCACGATCGCCTCGATGGCCTTCCCGACCGGCTCGCCGTTGAAGTAGCCCTGCAGCGTGTACGTGCCGGCCTCGATCTCCATGGCGAAGTTGCCCTGGCGATCCGGGTAGGCGACGGCCACCGCCCTCGGCTCGACGACAATCCACGACCGGACGCTCGGGGCGAGCTGGTCGCGGAGCTCGTACTTGCCGGGGCCTGGCGGTGTCCAGGCGCGGGTCTTGGCCGCGGCGATCTCGACCGGCTGGAGCCCCTTGTTGCCGACGTCGTAGATCTTGTGCGGGAACGGGTCCTGGTTCTCGAACTGGATCTGCTGGCCCTCGGCGACGACGATCGTCACCGGGGAGGTGCGGCCGCCCGCGATGACGATCGAGCGCGGCGTCTTGAGCGGCGCGCCCTTCTCGCCGAGCGCTGCGATGCACAGCTCCTTCGGCGCGTAGCCGAAGAGCGCGCGGACATCGGCGCGGACGGTCGGGGACGGCTCGCGGAACGTGTACCGGTTCGCCTTCGGGTCCTTGGCCTCGTTCCAGACCGGGTTCAGGAGCTTGGGCATGCCCGTGGCCCGGCCCTTGATCGTCACCGCCGCCAGGGCAGCCCCGGGCACGGTGAGGATCGCGAGCGTCAAGGCCAGGCGCCGGACGAAGCGCGAGCTGCCGGGGAGGCGGCGCGCGAGGTGGCTTGACGACCCAAACCGCGCTGCGCCGACGAGCGGGCGCTGCTCGTCGTGCTGCGCACCTGCAGATCGAGGGGATCTCGTATCCATCGCAGGCCCGAAGCTACCGGAAGGGGGATGAGAACGGAAACAAAAGCCGGGCCGTGCGCCGCGTGCCCCGCCCGCGCCGCCCTGCGGGCTCCCCGTTCCTTGTGCGGTGTGCTTGGCCTTGTCCGGTGCCGCGAGCGCCGCAGCGCCGCGCCCAGGCGGGGGGTACCCCCGCCGTCAGGTGATGCCGCGGTGCGCCGGGCGCATGTCGAGGACATCAAAAAACTGCGGGCCGCTTGGACGGCCCGCAGGGGAGAGATGTTCCGTACCGCCGAGGACGTGGGCCGAAGGACTTGAACCCCTAGCATAGCTGCTAGGTGGGAGCCTAAGTACCGCTTCAGGCTTCCCGGTGAATGGTTCCGGGCCTAGCTCACCACGGTATCGTTGCTGGCTCCCTGGTTCTTGCTTACTCGGGATTCAATCGTCCAGCGCCTCACGAAGTCGGCAGAGGGAACAACCATAGGATAGTTCACTGGGCGGCTCCGTCAACAGCTCTTCCGCACGTTCTCATGTTTTGCTCGTGTTTTGATGGTCGCGGTCGTCGGTCGCTGGTCGCTGGTCGCCGGTGGCGGTTCACATCGCTCGCACGGGTCATGCATGAATCGCGCAAGGATCTCGCCCGATTCACCCGTGAGTCCTGCACGCGTCATGGACGAGCGCCTGATGCCGTACGGGTGGCCCCGAGCGCGCCGGCGCCTAGCAGGTCGGCGAGCCCGGGGGAGAGAACAGCGCGACGATGGGGGCATGGACGAGGCCGTTCGACGCCACGATGTTGCCTGTGTGGTAGTTCGGCGGACCGCCGTCGAGCGCGGTGATGACGCCGCCCGCGCCGCGCACGATCGCGCTTCCGGCGGTGACGTCCCATGCGTGCAGCCGGCGCTCCCAGTACGCATCGTAGGTTCCGTCCGCGACCATGCAGAGATCGATGGCCGCGCTGCCGCAACGACGCACGGCCTGCGCGTTGCGCTTGACGGTCATGAAGGCGTCGAAATTGTTGTCCGGCGCCCGGTCGCGGATCGGCGGGAAGCCGGTCGCCACCATCGCGCGCTCCAGCGACGCCGTGGCGCTGACCGCGCATCGCTCGCCGTTGCGGCGCGCCTCTCCGTCGATCGCCGCCGTGCCCACCGGCGCGCGAGCGGCCCCGCGCGGCCGGAAGCCCGTCCAGCGGAGCCCGAGCGCGGGCGCGACGACGGCGCCGGCGACGGGCACGTCGTCATCCATCAGGCCGACGGACACGCACCAGAACGGATGGCCGTGGACGAAGTTCGTCGTGCCATCGAGCGGATCGACGTACCAGACGAGCCCGCCGCGCGGCTCCGCGCGGCGCGCGGCGCTCTGCTCCTCGCCGACGACGGCGACGCCGGGCGAGAGCGCGTCGAGCCGCGCGACGAGCAGGTCCTCGCTCGCCCGGTCGAACTCGGTCACGAGATCGTGCGGCCCCTTCTCCTCCACGCGCAGGCCGCGCGGCCCTGCCCGGAACCCGGCCTGGACGAGCGCCGCCGCCTCCTCGGCGACGCGCAGGGCGATCTCGGAGAGCTCGAGCAGCTCGGCTGATCCGCGCCCGCTCATCGCGCCCCCGCCGACAGCGCGCCGCGGAGCTTCTCGTAGATGCCGCCGAACGCCCCGTTGGACAGGAGCGCGATCGTGTCGCCCTCCCGCGCGTCGCGCGCGATGGCGGCGACGATCGCGTCCACCGAGGCCGCCGCCTCCGCGCGCTTGCCCCCGCCCTCGAGGTCGCGCACCAGCCTGTCGAGATCGAGCCGCTCGCCGGCGGCGATGTCCGGGCGCCCGAGCGGCGCCAGCACGACGCGGTCGGCCGCGTCGAACGCGCGCGCGTAAGGCTCCTGGTGGAGGGCGCGGCACGCGGTCGCGCTGCGCGGCTCGAACACCGCCCACAGCGCGCCTCCCGGGTGCCTGGACCGGAGCGCGCGCAGCGTCTCCTCCACCGCGGTCGGGTGGTGCGCGAAGTCGTCGTAGACGCGGACCCCGCGCGCCTCGAACAAGAGGTCCTGCCGGCGCCGGACGCCCGCGAAGCCGGCGAGCGCCGTGGTCGCGGTCGAGAGCGGCACGCCGAAGCCCTGCGCCGCCGCCGCGATCGCGGCGATGGCGTTGCGCACGTTGTGGTGCCCCGGCATCTGCAGGGCAAAGCGCCCGGCCAGGACGCCGCCGGCGTACAGATCGAACGACTGGCCGCTCTCGCCGGCCTCTGCGGGCGCGGCGAGCCAGTGCGGCGGCCGCCCGTGCGTGTCGTCGCCCTCGAGCGCGAACCACGCGACCTCTGCGCGCGCCGATCGCGACACCAGCTCGACGACCCGCGGATCGTGCGCGGCCGCCACGACGAGCCCGGTCTCGGGGATCCGCTCGACGAACCCGCGGAACGCCGCCTCGTAGGACGCGGCGTCGGGGTAGATGTCGATGTGATCGTGCTCCATCGACGTGACGACGCCCACCTCGGGCTGGTAGTGCCAGAACTTCGGCGTCTTCTCGAAGAAGGCGGTGTCGTACTCGTCGCCTTCGACGACGAACGGCGTCCTGCGGCGCCCGGCGCCCGCCTCGCCGAGGAGCGGCAGGCCGCGGCGGTCGCTCGCCGAGGAGGCGCTCCGGGGCAGGCGGAAGCTCGCCTCGAAGTTCTTCGGCAGGCCGCCGATGAGGAAGCCAGGGTCCCTGCCCGCCTCGTGAAGGATCCACGCGCACATCGAGCTCGTCGTCGTCTTGCCGTGCGTGCCGGCCACGACGAGCGGGGAGCGGCCGGCGAGCATGTGATCCGCGAGCGCGTGCGCCATCGTGGTCACCCGCATGCCTCCGTCGATCGCGGCGCGGGCCTCGGGGTTCGTCGGGCGGCAGACGTTGCCGATCACGACGAGATCGGGCCGGGGGTCGAGGTGCGCGGGATCGAACCCGGTCAGGAGGCGGATGCCCCACCGCTCGAGGGCCGGCCCCATGGGCGGGTAGAACGAGACGTCGGAGCCCGAGACGTCGTGCCCTGCGGCCTTGAAGAGCCCCGCCAGCGCACCCATGCCGGTGCCCGCGACGGCGACGAAGTGGACGTGCATCGCGGCGCAGTGTGCCCGAGCGCCCCGGGGGGGCAAGGGGGCATCCGCGCGAGAGCTCGCCAGACCGCGCCGATCCCAGGGAGTCGGCGCGCGCCGCGTCCGCGATGTCTGGAGTCGCGCGCGATCTCGTTGCGGGGATACCGAAGAGAACGAGCGCGCCTTGACTCACTATCTCGTGCTCCGCGCGTTTACCGGTCCTGGCAGACTCCCTGTCTGGGTGGCTCGACCGAGGAGGCGAGCTGGCGCTGCGGCTCGCGTCCAGCGTCAGGGCGGATCGACGAGTACGAGCGGCCTCAGCCGCTTCAGCGACCGCCGGCCCAGCCCCTTGACCCGGAGCAGGTCATCGACCTTCCGGAAACGTTTGAGCTTGGCTCGCAGCGCCAGGATCGCGGCTGCCTTCGCCGGGCCGACACCGGGAAGGCGCCGGAGGTCTGCCTCGGTCGCGAGGTTCAGCACGACCTTTCCGTCTGCGGTCACGCCGCCGCCCGCGGGAGCGCCCGTCCCGCCATCGCTGGGCGGCGGCGGCTCTACCGCTGCTGCCCCCGCGTCGGCGCCGGGCTCGGAGGTGGCCTGGGGCGGCGGGCTTCCGGCGGAGCCGAGCGGCGCTGGATCGCCGGCGACCATCGCCAGCTCTGCGGTCGGGTCTGTCGGGCGCGCCGGGTTTGCCGGGCGGGTCGGGAGCAGGCTCAGCGCGTGCCCGGAGCCCACGAGCGCCAGCGCGAAGAACCCCGCAATGTAGGCCGCGACCTTGCCGCCCAGCGCGGTCCAGGCCGAGTCCCTCAGCGCTGCCAGCGCCCGCTCTCGCCACGGGCGAATCACCTCGTTGTCCTGCACTGCATCGGCCGGCCCGGCGGGCGAGCCTGTCCCCTTCGATGTCGCTTGCATCGTGCCGCGTCTCCTTCCGGTCTTCCCGTCTCGTGCCAGGGACGTCGCCCTCCGCGCACCCGCGAGCGGCGTTCGTCTCCTCGGCGTCGCCGCCACCGCCAAGCGAGCGGCGTGCCGGCGCGCGCTTGCCTGGAAACGCGAGCAAATCCCGGGTGGGAGGCGCTCTGGGGCCTGGCGCCGCCATGGCGGAGGCGCGCGGCGCGGCCGGCGCGGCGCTGTCGACCTCGCCGCCGGGCGGCCGAGCGCCGTGTCTCGAGCGAGAAGCTCGGCTACCATCAGCGCCCCGGGCGCCCCGCGACCGGCGGCATCCACCACCGCCGCGAGGCGCTCACCACGAGGTCTTATGCCCTACGATCCCCGTCGCTTCGTTGATCCCGGCCCCGCGGGGCGCTCGCGCCGAGGCTTCCTCGGCGGGCTCGTCGCTGGCGCCGCGGGCGCCGCGCTCCTCGGCCCGCGCGCGGCGTTCGCGGAGGCGCCCCTGAGCCTCGCGGCCTCGCCGCCCCCCGGCTTCACGCCGCTCTCCATTCCGGGGAAGATCGTGAAGGTCACGAAGTCGAACTCGATGCAGCCGAACGGCCTCTGGCCCGACGCGTCCGCGGCGAAGGTGATGCTCGAGCGGGCGATGGCCGAGCTCACCGGGAAGGCCGACCTCGGGGCCGCCTTCGCGCGGTTCGTCCACAAGGACGATCGCGTGGCGATCAAGACCAACGGGATCGCCGGCCAGAAGGGGGCGACCATGGCCACCAACAAGGAGCTCGTGCTCGAGATCGTGCGCGGGGTGATCGCGGCGGGCGTCCCCGCGGAGAACGTGGAGATCTTCGAGCAGTACCCGTCCTTCCTCGCCGGCACCCGCTGCGCCGACCGCAGCGCCAAGCCGGCGGCCGAGTTCCCGGCCGGGATCCGCGCCGCGGTTCACGAGAACAAGGACGCGGTGATGTCGAGCATCTCGGTCTGCGGCATCCCCACCAAGTTCGTGCGCCCGTTCACCCAGGCGACGGCGGTGATCAACGTCTCGCTGATCAAGGACCACTCGATCTGCGGCTATACCGGCTGCCTCAAGAACATCACCCACGGCGCGACCATCAACCCGCACTCCTTCCACGAGCACACCGCGAGCCCGCAGATCGCGGAGCTCTACGGGCAGGACATCGTGAAGAGCCGTGTCCGCCTGCACATCACGGACGGCTTCAAGCTCATCTACGACCAGGGCCCGCTCGACAAGAACCCGAAGCGGCGCGTCCTCCACGAGTCGGTCTACGCGACGACCGATCCGGTCGCGATGGACGTGATCGGCTGGGGCGTGGTCGAGACGTGGCGCAAGGAGAACGGGTTGCCCACGCTGAAAGAGGCGAGCCGTGAACCTTCGTACATTCGCATCGCGGGCGAGCTCGGTCTGGGCGTCTTCGACAAGAATAAAATCGCGATGCGCGAGGTCGGATTGTAGCGGCGCCGCGGGATCCGCCCGCGTGACCGCCGTCGATGAGGCCGCTCGCCGAGGCTCGTGTTGCTCATGTCCTGCTCCAGGTCGACTGCGCGCTCGTCCACACGCCGGAGGGCCGCGCAGGTGGTCCCGGTCCTCGCGTCCCTCGCGGTCGTCGCCTGCAGCAGCACTCCCCCGACGAGGCCGCCGGGGTTGCCTCCGACGCCGACGTCAGTCACTCGCGAGAACCCGGGGGGCGACGCGGCAGACCCCGAGCGGGCCGCGCTGGAGCGGCTGCTGGCCGAGCCGTGGGGGAGGCGGCAGGACCGGTTCAACACGCTCGACGTGCCCCTGGTCGACTGGAAGAGCTGGCGCAGGGTGCGGATCTTGACCTACCCGACGCGCGCGACCTTCCGGTACGGCGACGAGCACTACGCCGCCCTGTCGGTCGTCTACACGACCACCACGGGGCCGAGCGACCCCGACAGCTGCCTCGACGAGTTCTGGGCGAAGAACGCGCCGCTCGCCGACGGTTATGGCGTGCGGCTCGGAGAGGCGCAGATCATCCGCACGACGCAGGAGATCGACGGTGAGGTGCGGCCGCTCGTGTTCAAGGTCCTCCAGGGCAGCGTCGACTCGGTGCTCGCGAGCGACGAGTACGTCGGCGCGATCGCCGTCTACGAGTCGTGGCCGGGGACATGCCTCGTGGCCGCGATGGCCGTGAAGTCGACCCAGCACCCCGAGCTCGCGCGCCGTGTGCGCGACCGCTGGATCGACGAGGGCGCCCCGAGGCTCACGTGGACGTCCGGCATCACCGAGGCGCCCACGACCAGCGCGCGGTAAAGGCGCCGCCGCGCCCTGGCGATGGCCGGCGATGCGAGCGCCAGGGCGGCGTCGCGATGCCCCGCGAGATCACGGTCCTCCGGGCGCCGGGCTCTCCGCGGCCTCGAGCGACCGCGGCGCGCCCTGAGCCACGCTGTGGCAAACGACGAAAGCGGCCGCGATGAGCAGGCCGACGGCGACCATCCAGGGGACCCGGAGCGGCGGCAGGACGCGGCTGTCCAGCACGACCTCGCTGTGCCGGTCGCATGAGGCGGAGGCGGGCTCGACGGCCGCGTCCGTCGCCGTGGGGCTGCCGAGATCGTTCGCCGGCGCCGCCAGCATGGCGGCCATGGTCGTCTCATCATCCATCGCGCTGCGAAGCGGGGCCGCGACCGCGCCTACCGCGCTCCGCTTCACGATGGCGCTCCGCTCGGACGGCGGCGGGACGGGGATCGCGCGCAGCGACTCCGACGACGGCAGGGAGGCCGGCACCTGCACGATCGCGGAGAACGCTTCCATCATCTCCTTGCCCGACTGGAACCGCGCCTCCGGATCGAACTCGAACGTCCGGGCGAAGAACGCGTCGATCCCGGGCGGGAGCTCCGGCGCGAGCTTGGACGCCTTCGGGAACGACGTCTGACAGATGTGCCTGACCAGCTCATTGATGTTGGCGCCCGCGAAGGGACACTGGCCGGTGATCGCGCGGTAGAGGATCACCGCCATCGACCAGAGATCGCTCCTGTAATCGACCTGCCTGGGCGCCATGGTCTGCTCGGGGCTCATGTACCTGGGCGTCCCGAGGACCATGCCCGTCTTCGTGATCCGATCGCGCGAGCAGGACGACTTCGCGACGCCGAAATCGACCACCTTGAGCAGATCGTCGCCCGCCGAAGAGGTGATAAAGATGTTCCCCGGCTTCAGATCCCGGTGGATCACCCCCGCGGCGTGGATCGCGTCGAGGGCCTTGCCGAGCTGCGTGAACAAGGCCGTCGCCTGCGCGAGCGGGATCCGCTCCTCGCGCTCGAGGCGGCGATTCAGGTCCTCTCCCTCGAGGTACTCCATGACGATGAACGCGCAGCCGCGATCGACGCCGTAATCATAGGTCTCGATGACATAGGGGCTCCGGACACGCGCGGACGCGCGGGCCTCGCGCTCGAAGCGGGCGATGAGCTCCGGCTCCGTCGCCGCGAAGCTCCGGATGAACTTGATGACGACCCGCCGCCTGAGCTTGATATCGAAGCCCAGCCACAGATCACCCATCCCGCCGCCTCCGAGCCTGCGCTCGAGACGGTACTTGTCCATGACGGCACGACCCTCAGCAGTCTCCTTCATGGCTCCGCACCTGCCACCCAATGCTCTAGCCTGGGACAAGTGATCACCTGATTCCTGTCGAAGGGCCCACCCCCAATACTACGCCTGATCAAACTATAGAGCAATCCGTCCGGGCGGTGAGCTGAAAACGTCCCGAAACAGAGCGCAGCTCACAATGAATGAGCGTACTGCGCCGAAGCGCGTGTGTGACTCTATGCGACTCGATGTGACTTGATGTGAATCGATGTCCGCCGAGGTGCGGCAGACTGCGATTACAGGATGTCGAAGGGGTAGGCGCGATCCGCATAAGCTCGCACCGCGATGGCCTTGCGCAGCTCGTCGTCGTTCTTCTGGAAGTCAGCGACGTGCTGCCTCAGCCGCTTCTGCGCGATGCCGGTGAACACGGTCGTGAGATCGATCTCCCGCCGCGCCCCGTCCTCCCCGCGCCGCTCGATGGCCCGGGTCGTGCGCGAGATGCACGCGGCCATGCAGTACAGGTCGATGGCCATCTCCGCGATGCGGCGCTGCGCGTACTGCATCTCCGCGATCTCCCGCCCGTGCTTCCGGAGCACGTCCTCGCTGTGGGTGGCGAGCTCGGCCGTGCAGTCCTCGAAGATCACCGCCTCCCGGCTGAGCAGCGGGTGCGCCTTCGACATCCGCTCGCGCCCGAGCACCGACCGCGCCTTGCGGAGCGCGAAATCGCTGAGCAGCCCGAAGCCCTTGATGGGCTCTCGCATCGCCTTCGCGACGTCCGCGAGCGACTTGCCCGGGCCGCTCATCCCGGAGAGCGCCATGAAACAGCGCAGGATCTCGTTCGTCCCCTCGAAGATCATGTTGATCCGCGCGTCGCGCAGGTGCCGCTCGTAGGGGTACTCCTCCATGTAGCCGATGCCGGCCGCGATCTGGAGCGTCTCGTTGACCACGAACCACAGGGTCTCGCTCCCCATGACCTTGCAGATCGCGCTCTCGATCGAGAAGTCGGGGACCTTGGCGTCGGCGAGGCTCGCCGTCAGGTACGTGATGGACTCGAGCGCGTACGTGTGCGCCAGCATCGTCGCGATCTTGTCCTTGATGAGCCCGAAGTCGCCGATGCTCCGGCCGAACGCGCGCCGCTCCTGGACCCGGTCGAGCGCCATCCGGATCAGCGTGTTGCACGCGCCCACGCACCCCGCCGAGAGCCCGAGGCGCCCGTTGTTGAGCACCTCGACGGCGACCTTGAAGCCCTTGCCGACCTCGCCCAGCACGTTCTCGCGCGGGACCTTCACGTCGTCGAAGAAGAGCTCCGTCGTCGACGAGCCGCGGATCCCGAGCTTCTGCTCGTTCGGCCCGCTCTTCACGCCCATGCTCCGCTCCACGATGAAGGCGGTGAGCTTCGGCTTCTTGCCCTCCTCGAGCGCCGAGGTCCGGGCGAACACCGTGAAGACGTCGGCGAAGCCGCCGTTCGTGATCCAGATCTTCGACCCGTTCAGGGTGTAGTACGAGCCGTCGGCCGACAGCTCGGCGCGCGTCCTGATCGCCGCGGCGTCGGAGCCGGCGCCCGGCTCCGTCAGGGCGAAGGCCGCCATCCACTCGCCGGTCGCGAGCTTCGGGAGATAGCGCTGCTTCTGCTCCTCCGTCCCGAAGAGCTGGATCGCCTTGAAGCCGATCGACTGGTGCGCGCCGAGCGTGACGGCGATCGACGCGTCGAGCCCGCCGATCTCCTGCATCACGCGCGCATACGCCATGTTGCTGAGGTTGACGCCGCCGTGCTCGGAAGGGATCTGCAGGCCCATCAGGCCGAGCCGCTTCATCTCGGCCATGACGCCCGGATCGATGGCGTGCTCCCGGTCGATCCGGCTGCTGTCGACGCTCGACGCGAAGAACCGCCGCACGCTGTCGAGCATCATCGACGTCGTCTCCCGGTCCTCGGCGGGCATCTCGGGATACGGGAAGATGATGTCCTCGGCGATGATGCCGTGGAAGAGGGCCTTCATGAAGCTCTGCTCGATCGTGGGAGGCATCGGACCTTCCTTTCCTGGAGCAGGCCGCTCGGCCTCCGCGGGAGCGCGCGGCGCGCTCGGCCTGCTCAGTGCGTCTTCCTCGGCGTCCGCACGGACTCCGCCGGGCTCTCGTCCTTCACGGGCCCTCCGGCTTCGTCCACGACGACGGGCGCGACCGCGCCCCGCGCGCTCGAGGAGGGCGGCGGGGCAGCGCCTCGCACGCTCGCGGGAGGCGGCGGGGCAGCGCCTCGCACGCTCGCGGGGGGCGGCGGGGGAGCGCCCCGCACGCTCGCGGGGGGCGGCGGGGTCCCGTCTCGACCCGGCGCGCTGGACGCGGGGACGGGCGTGGGCGTGCCGGGGCGCGTGGGGTGCGGCGTGACCGTCGGCGGCGCAGGCGTGTGCCCGGCGCGATCGCTCTCGCGCTGCCACGGGTACTTGATGCGCCCGTGGTACATGTTGACCAGCGTCGACGCCATCCGGCTCGTCATGATGCGCAGGTCCTCGATCGTCAGCCCGGATTGATCGAGCTGGCCAGACGCGAGCTTCGAGAACATCACCCGCTGGATCATCTCCTCGAACTTCTTGTGCTCGGGCGGCCAGATGGTCCGCGACGCCGCCTCGATGGAGTCGACGAGCATCAGGATGGCCGTCTCCTTCGTCTGCGGCTTCATGCCGGGATAGCGGAAGTGCTCCTGCGTCAGGTCCTTCGGGTTCCCGTGCTCGACGCACTTGTGCCAGAAATACTCGACGACCTGCGTGCCGTGGTGGGTGTACGCGAACTCGACAACCGGCTCGGGGATGTTGCCCTCACGCAGGATCTTCGTGCCCATCACGACGTGCGCCATGATCGCGTCGGCGCTCACCTCCGGATCGAGCTCCTCGTGCGGCGATCGCTCGCCGGGCGGGAGGTTCTCGATGAAGTACTTGGGCTGCACCGTCTTGCCGAGGTCGTGGTAGTAGGCGCCCACGCGCGTCAGCAGCGCGTCGGCGCCGATCGCCGCGGCCGA
Organism: Sorangium sp. So ce117; assembly: GCF_051524395.1. NCBI lineage: Bacteria > Pseudomonadati > Myxococcota > Polyangiales > Polyangiaceae > Sorangium > Sorangium sp. So ce117. The sequence goes on along the minus strand of NZ_CP150309.1, from coordinate 10,916,481 downwards.
GGCCTCGGCGAGGTTCGCCATCGCGCGCGCGTGCTCCCAGCTGCCCGGCGCCTCCGCCGCCATCTTCTTGAGCAGCGGCTGCTCCAGGTCGGTGAGGTCGAGCAGCTTGTCGCGGGGCACGTGCCCCATCGCCCGCTCGGCCGGCTCCCTCAGGCTCCGACCGAGCACGCCGACGAGCAGCCCCCCGCCGACGCAGGCGAGCACGTTCGAGCCGAGCCAGCGCTTCAGATCGGCGCCGAGATCGAAGCTCCCCTCGAACAGCACGGTCAGCGCGATGAACCCGATCGCGCCGGCGATGCCCGCCAGGCTGCCCGCGACGAACAGCTGCCGCGAGCCCTTGCGCTTGAAGAAGAACATCGTCGCGGCGATGCCGCGCACGAGCAGCACCGACAGGAGCACGACGTCGAACCTGAGCAGCGACGACGCGATGAACGCGACCCCGACCTCGACGAGGAACGCGGTCCGCCGATCGAACGCGATCGCCACCCAGAGCGGGAGCGCCGCGACCGGCATCCAGAACTCGGGCAGCGCCGTGAAGAGCAGGAGGAGCTTCGCGACGATGAGCGAGCCCGTCATCAGGACGAACATGCCCACCTGCGTGCGGAGCAGCCGCACCCGGTTCTGCCCGAAGCGACGCAGGTAGACCGTCAGCATCAGGCAGACGATCAAGTAGATGGCGTACATGCTCGCGAGGCGCGCGCCGAGCCCGGGCCGCCGCATCCGCCGCACCGTCTCGTACGCCATCGCGGCGTTGTGATCCTCGTTGTGCTCCGAGAGGACCGTGCCGCGCGGCACGATCACGCGCCTGTGCTCGTACGAAAGCGTGAAGTTCCCGTCGTGCGTGTCGCGCACGATCCGCGGACCGTACGGGACGCGCAGCGTCACGGGCGCAGGCATGCCCATCTCGGGGCTGAGCGCAGGGATGAAGAGCTCGCCCACGCCGAGCACGGCGAAGCACGCCGCGAAGAGGGCGCTCAAGACGAAGCCGGCGAGGGGACCTGCCCGGATACGCGTGCGCAGCATGGAACCGCTCGGTCTCGTCCGCTGGTGCAGCCTGAGAAACGGTTGACGGGGCACGCTCGCGCGTGTCCCCGCCTCCTCCACCGGACGACCGCGAGGGGCCGCCGATGTCAATGTGTAGGCGGGACCCTAGCAAAGAAGCAAGGCCGAGTCAGCGGCGCGCGGAGCGTGGGGGAGGGGGGCCCGGCGCCGCGACCCCCTGCTTCTCCTTGCTTCTCCTCGCCTGATTGCCTCCGTTCTCTGCGTGCCCTCCGGTCCCTCCGTCCCGTGTCTTCCCCATGGTTCGCGCTGAATCCCCGCCCGAGCGTGGGGGCGGCCGCCGGGAAGCCGGCGCCCGAGGCGAATGTGGACGCCGGTGCGCCGTCCAACGCCGGCGCGCGCCCGTCGGCCCAGCCGGCGTTGGCGGAGCGCGACGCGCCGGACCCCCCCTCGCGATGTTCCAATTGCTCCTGGAAAACATCGATTCGAGCAGACAATTGCCGTTCGGCGCAAAAGTTGCTACCCACAGGAAATGTCCCCGCTGCGCATGCTGCTCGAACGCCGCAGGAGCGTGGTGATCATGGGGGTCCTGAACCGCACGCCGGACTCGTTCTCCGACGGCGGTCGCTTCGCGGATGAAGATACGGCTCTCGCGCAGATCGATGCGATGCTCTCCGAGGGGGCAGACATGATCGACATCGGCGCGGAGTCGACGCGGCCGGGCGCGCGGCCCGTGCCGGATGACGAGCAGATCGCGCGCATCGGCGGGAGCGTGCGCGACGCGGTGAAGAGGGGAGCGGTGGTCTCCATCGACACGACCTCTCCCGCCGTCGCGGCGCGCGCGCTCGACGATGGCGCGGCCGTGGTCAACTCGATCTCGCTCGACAGCGCGGCGGAGCTCGGCGCGCTCTGCGCTCGGCGCGGGGCGTCGCTCGTGCTCATGCACAGCCGCGGCCCGATGTCGGCGATGGCCGGCTTCTCCGCGTATCCCGACGACGCCTACGACGACGTCGTGGCCGACGTGGCCCGCGAGTGGTCGAGCGCCGCCGCGCGGGCGCTCGAGGCAGGCTTGCCGGAGGGCGAGCTCGTCCTCGATCCGGGCCTCGGCTTCGCGAAGAACGCGCGGCAGTCGCTCGAGCTGTGCGCCAGGCTGCACGAGCTGTGCGCCCTCGGCTTTCCCGTGCTCGTCGGGCCGAGCCGCAAGTCGTTCCTGGCGCGCGCCGCGGCCTCGGAGGCCGCGGGGCGAGGCGACGGCGGGGAAGCTCCGCTCGCGCCGCCCCCGGACCGCCTCGGCGGCACCGTCGCCGCCGCGATCGCGTGCGCGGCGCGCGGCGCCGCGGCCGTCCGTGTCCACGACGTCCGCCCCGTGCGCCAGGCCCTCGACGTGATGCGCGCGATCGAGCGCGCGGGCGCCGGCGACCGTCGGCGCCCGGACGGCCCCGTCGCCCAGGGGGCGCGCGGCGATGGTTGAAGGGTTCCTCCGACTCTTCTCGGTGAGGCCGGCGACGCAGGTCATCCGGGACTTCTTCGACATCTTCATCGTCGCCTACGTCGTCTATCGCGCGCTCCTCGTGCTGCGCGGCACCCGCGCGATGCAGATGGGCCTCGGGCTCGGCATCGTCTTCCTCATCTATCTCGGGGCGAAGATCTTCGGCCTGACCACGCTCCTCAACCTCCTCTCCTGGCTCCTCTCCTCGATCATCCTCATCGTGGTCGTCGTCTTCCAGAACGACATCCGCCGCGCCCTCATCCGCGTGGGCGGCAGCAACTGGTTCACGAGCGGACGCGAGCAGCAGTCGCGCGTCATCGACGAGGTCGTGGCCGCCGCGACCGAGCTCGCCCGCCACCGCATGGGCGCGATCATCGCCTTCGAGCAGGACGCCAACGTGCTGGAGTTCGTGAAGAGCGAGGGGATCCACATCGACTCGGTCGTCACCCGAGAGCTGCTCGTCTCGCTGTTCGTCCCCGAGTCGGTGAACAAGCTGCACGACGGCGCGGTGCTGATCCGAGACCTCAAGATCGCGCGCGCCGGCGTCTTCTTCCCGATGCCGGAGACCAAGATCCTGGACGCCAGCCTCGGCTCCCGCCACCGCGCCGCGCTCGGGATCACCGAGGAGACCGACGCGGTCGTCGTCGTCGTCAGCGAGGAGCGCGGCACGATCAGCTTCTGCTTCAGCGGCAACATCGTCTCGAACCTCGACGGCCAGTCGCTGCGGCACGCGCTGCTCGGGCTCTTCGGTCGCTCGTCGCGCAGGCGGCGCTTCGCCAAGAAGGTCGCCCAGGTCGGCCGCGCGAGCCTCCCCACGCCGGTGCGCGGCCCCGCCGTGGGCGCGACGCAAGGCGCCGGGCAGGCCCACGAGCCCGGCAAGCCCGCCGCCGTGAAGCCCGCGCCGATCGAGGCCAAGCCAGCAGCGCCGGTCTCGAAGACGTCCTCGATGATCAAGGCGGCCGTGGACCCCGACGCGCGGCCGATGGCGCGGATGTCGACGTCCACGCCGATGCGCTCGAGCTCCGAGGCGCGCGCCGCGACGGGATCCAGCGCCGACCTGCGCGCCGCGGCCGGGGCCGGCGCCGGGGGGCCGGTCGCGCCGCAGGACGCGGATCGCCCGTCCGAGCGCGGCCGGCCGGCGATGGTCGACGTCCCCGCGGCGGCCGCGACCGACTCTCCCGTCCCGTCGCAGCGCACCTTCGTCCCGACCGGGCAGGCCGCGGCGACCGCCGCATCCAAGGGGAGCGCGGAGGGGATGCCCCCGCGAGATGAGCCATGACGCTTGCCGGCATCCGCGAGGCGCTCCGCTCGGCGCTGCTCGACAACCTCGGCCTCAAGCTGCTCTCGATCACCTTCGCGCTGTGCCTCTACGCCTTCATCCACGGCGCGGAGAACGCGCAGCGCACGCTGATGCTCAGCGTCGTCTCGATCCTCCCGCCCGAGTCGAGCAACCGGCAGCTCATGACCCAGATCCCGAACGAGGTGGCGGTCACGGTGCACGGCTCCCGGACGCAGCTCGACGACCTGCGCGCCGAGAGCCTCGGGACGCTGCGGCTCGATCTCCGCAACGGCACGGTGACGCACATCGACCTCGACGCGTCGATGTTCCACGTGCCGGCCGGGCTGATGGTCGAGCAGATGTACCCGTCGACGATCGAGCTCGGGTGGGACGACGTCGTCACCCGGGCCATCCCGGTGCACGTCCCCCGCACCGGGGACGCCGCGCAGGGGTTCCTCGTGAAGGGGATGGTCTCGGTCGAGCCGCCGATGGTCAGCGCCCGCGGCCCGCGCTCGGTCGTCGACGTGATGCAGCTCGCGCGCACCGCGCCGTTCGACATCAGCGGGCTCACGGAGGGCGCCTACCAGCGGCAGCTGGCGCTCGATCGGCCGCCGAAGCTCGTGACGTACAGCTTCGAGAGCGTGATGGCGACGCTCGAGATCGGGCGCGAGCTCGCCACGCGGACGTTCGAGCGCAAGGTCGAGGTGATCGGCATCCCGCGCGCGACGGTCGCGCCGGCCGTGGTGCAGGTGAGGATCACGGGGACGCCGGAGGACGTGGGCGCCGTCAACGCCGACGCGATCGTGGCGCGCGTGGAGCCCAAGGCGGCGAACCTCGATCTGAGCCAGCCGGGCAGCGACTTCCTCGACGTGCTCGTCGACGTTCCGCGCGTCACCGCGGAGGTCAACCCGTCGAAGGTCATGGTGAAGTGGTGAGCGCGGCGCGCTGACGCTCCGCCGCCGCGGACGTCAGCGCGAGGGGACCACGAGCTCGCCCCGCGCGAGCCGCGCGAGCCGCGCGGACAGCGCGCTCACCCGCGCCTTCGTCGCGCCCGGGATCCTCGCCGCGGCCTGGTTCACGGCGAGCGCGTTGCGCCGGCGTCCCGGGACAGCCCGAGCTCGCCGAGCAGCGCGCGCAGCTTCTCGGGCCCGCGCTTCGGATCGGCGAGCTTGACGATGGCGTAGCGCTCCTCCTCGGTCAGCTCCGCCAGGCGGCCGAGCGCGCCCTCGTCGAGCGCGCCGTCCGGGCCGAGCCGCTCGCGCAGCCGCGCGCTGACGCTGTCCCGATCCCAGGCGGCGCGGCGCACCGGCGCGCCCGCGAGGGGGGCGAGGGCGACCCCGGCGCGCTCCGCGAAGCCGCGGAGCACCTCGGCGTAGACGGCGACGTCCTCGTCCGTGTCGGCCGGCAGGTGACACAGGGCGAGCCGCTCCGCGCGCGACAGCGCCTGCCACCCCGCGAGCGAGATCTTGATCTCGGCGAGGTCCAGCTTCCGCCGCACCGAGAGCGGCACACAGTCGAGCAAGGTGTGGACCTCGCCCTCGAGCGCGAATTGCCTGTACATGGTGGCGCCATTCTATACCCGCTGCCCGCGCCCCGGACGCTCCGCGAGCGCGGCGCTGCCAGGAATGGGATGCGCGGCGCGGTTGCGCTAGCCTGCCGATGTGCGCCGCTCCGGGCTCCTCACGACGCTGCTCGCGTCGCTCGCGCTCGCGTCGCTGACGCCGAGCGCCCACGGCCAGGTCGCGCCGTCGGCGGCGGCGCCGGTGCCGCTCGACCGCGTCGTCGTGCGCTGGCACGCGCCGGAGACGGGCGGCGTGCGCCGGCCTCAGTTCATCTTCGAGCGGGAGCTCGCCTTCGAGGCCCGCCTCGAGGCGCTCGCCGATCCCGACGCGGAGCCCGGGCTGTACCGGGACAGGCATGTCCGCGCCGCGCTCGACAGGCACATCGCGGAGACGCTGCTCGCCAGCTTGCCCATCTCGCCGGCGCCGACCTCGGCCGAGGTGGCGCAGCGGGCCGAGGCCGCCCGGATCGCGCTGGAGCAGCGCGCTCGCGGGCGCGCGCGCCTCCTCGCCGCGGCGGCCGCCGAGGGGATGAGCTCCGACGAGCTCGACGCGCTGCTGCGCCGCCAGGCGCGCGCGAGCCTGTACCTGGATCGCATGGTCGCGCCGATGCTCGAGCCCACCGATTTCGAGCTCAAGATCGTCCTGCGCTCCGGCGCCACGCCGTTCAAGGATCAACGCTACGAGGAGGTCGCCCCCGCGCTGAAGCGCTGGTATGTCGGGCAGCGGCTCGCCCAGGCGCTCGACGCGTACTACCAGAACGCGCGGGCCCGGGTCTCCTTGAGCATCATGCCCGCTCGCTGAGCCGCGCCGAGCGACCGGCTGCGCGCCACGTCGAGCCGCACGACCGGGCGGCAGGAGAGCAGAAGTCCATCTCGCGGGTCGATTCCACCTCTGGTTACGAAGGACAGCACCAGACATCGTGAAGAGGGCTCACGAGCCGTCGTTCATGCGGAGGATGGAGGCCTCTCTTTCAACAACTCAGGCGCTCGGCGCGGCGAGCCGCTGGCATGGAGGCGCTCGCCGCAACCGCGCCCGGAGGCCTGCCAGGCACCACCCAGCCTCGCCGAAGCAGATGGGATGTCTCGGGGCGACAGCGCAACGCCCTTCCTGGACAAGAACATGTCCACCCGCGCTGCACTGCAATCGAGACTGACCCGCTCTGGATCAGCGGCGATCGTTGCGCCGTTGCAACGCGATGCGTTATCGTGTCGACCGTGGGCGATCTGCCTGCGCTCTGCGGCACGGTCCTGCGCGCACGCGCAGGATCCGCTCGCTGGCGCGGCGCATTCGTTGCGCCGGCGAGCGTCAATGACGCTCAGCGGGGCCGGCGGCTCGCCCTGGGTTCAACCCAGGAGAGAGACGAGCACCTGGCGACGCCCCGGCCGGGTATCGACATGAAATGCCAGGTTCGAGGTCCCGAAACACGCGCCACACGGTCGCGCGCGGCGGCGCCATCGCCCTGCGAAAGCGCAGCTGGTCGGGGCTCGCCAATGCAGCCTTCCTGTCCGTGTCACGCGCGTGGCGCGCACCCGGTAACGCACCAGGGGGCACCCGTGAATTCTTCTGGCAACACTTCAGCCAGCGCGAGCTTGTTTTGGTGCGATGCGTCATTTTAGGCCCCCCTTCCTGGCCCTGGAAGACAGCCGGTTCTGCTTAACCAAGTGATTTCGATTACTTAATAATAACGCGCCGCAGAAGATGACAAACTGCCGAAGGGTGTTCGGAGACCTTTGACATGAACAGAACGTTCCTGTTAACTGTGCCCCCCGCGGGCCCCGCATGTGTGGCAGCGGGTGGCTCTTTCCTACAGAGTCAACTTGGATTCTCTTGACAGGCCACTACCTCTGCCGCGCTTGGCCATCTGGCCGAATCACCTCCCATCACCCCAAAGCACACTCCCAGAGAATGGATAGGAGCGTCGTTCGATGACATCACTTATGAGAGACAGGTCGTCGGTCCCCAGCAAGCGAATCGCGGGTCGGCGCGCCGCTGTCCGAGCCCTCGGGCTGCTTTCCGTCTCCGCCCTTTGCCTCACGGCGGCGCCGCGGTCGGCTCACGCGGTGGGGAGCGAGAATTTTGAGTGGCACTGGTACTCACGCCTCGGCATGGCGTGGTCCCCGACCCTCGGGCAGAACATCCAGGGCGCGTCCCTGAACCTGCTCGGGTTCGGCATCGGCGGCCGCTACGAAGAGGGCGATTACTCCGAGCCGTCGTTCGTCGCGCACGTGGTGAAGGGCGCGACGCCGGATGACTTCTACGTCAAGTCCGAGATGACGTTCGCCATCTGGAACCAGTACGGCGGGCCGTTCATGCAGCCGTCCTCGAACGGTGGCCAGTCGATCACGGTGCAGTTCAACCAGGCGTACATCGAGGCCGGCAACTTCCTCGTCCCGGGCCTCAGCGTCTGGGGCGGCGCGAAGTTCTTCCGCGAGCAGTACGCGCCCATCGGCGACTACTTCTACCTCGACGACCTCAGCGGCCAGGGCGGCGGTATCAAGTACGGCGGCCTGCAGCTCGCGATCCTCGGGTATCGGAATTTCGGGGTGGAGGGGACCCCCGGCGCCGCGCCGCCCTTCTACAACTTCGCCACCGGGACCGATCGCTTCCGCACCATCTTCGCCGGTAACTACAAGGCGGAGTTCGGCGGCGAGGCCAAGCACCACGTCAAGGTTCACGGCGAGTTCCACGTCCTGCCGGGCGCGAAGCGGGGCGAGGGCATCCCGGCGCCCCAGCCCCTCGGGAAGGCGGACTTCGGCGGCGTCATCGGCGCGAAGCTGCACCTCGGCCTCGGCCAGGGCAACTTCAGCGACACGGCGGTGCGCTTCGGCACCGGCATCGCCAACGGCGCCGCCGGCGGCGCGAAGACGTACCAGACCTGGGGCGCCCCGAACTCGGACGGCACCTTCTCGGGCTCGTTCGGCATCGAGGCGGTCGAGCACCTCGGCTTCCGGCTCGGCGACGCCGCCGCCCTGGAAGGCCTCGCCACCTTCCACTACACGAAGGCGGCGTACGAGGCGGAGGGCGCCGCTGCCCCCACGTCTCCCGAGAAGCAGATGGACTTCTCGGTCCAGGCGAACGCCACGATCTTCGCGCACAAGAACTTCCACCCCGTCGTCGAGGCCTCGTTCCAGGGCCGGAAGGACGGCGAAGGCGAGCTGGGCACCGCGGTCAAGGTGTCGGTCGTCCCGACCCTCGTGCCGACCGGTGAGCTGAGCGCGGGCGCGCGGCCGCACTTCAAGCTCATCTACTCGCTGGCGATCTACAACGAGGCGGCGAAGAATCAGGCGATGTCCGGCTACCTGCAGAGGACTGGCGCCGGGCAGCCGCTCCCCGGCGGGGCGCCCGGGGAGACCACCGGGTCGACGATCGGCCAGTACATCGGTGCCCGCACCGACTGGTACTTCTAGACCGCTCGACGCTCGAAGCCGCCGCTCCCCTCCGTTCCCCCACCCACCTTCAGGCCAGCGCCCCGGCGCCGCGATCGCGGCGCCGGCGGCGCGCCCTCACGCCGTGTCGCTGCGCGACTCGCTCGCGATCTCCTGCGAAGCAGGCCCGGCGTCGTCGTCTACCGGCCCCTGGGCCTCGTGGTAGTGGTGCGCGAACGAGCGCGCCGCGCGGCGCGCCTTCAGGAACTCCGCGAACGCCGTCAGCGTGTCGAGATCCCGTGGACCGAGCGCCTCGGCGATGTCGCGGAGGTTCTTGCGCAGGCTCTCCACGCTCTTGCCGCGGCGGGGCTCTCGCGTCTCCTCGCGCTCGCGCGCCGGCGGCTCCACCGCAGGGACCGCCGGGACGATCGGCTCCGGACGAGACGGCACCTCCGGCACCCACAGCGGGCGAGGGACCGGGTTCAGCGCGTGGGCGCTGAGCCACGCCTCCATGAAGATCCGCAGCCGCTCGCTACGGAACGCGAACCAGCGCTCCCGCTCCGGACCGTAGGACATCAACACATCCTTGAAGCGACGGAACGCGCCCTTGCCATCGATCGCCTGGCTGAGCTTCGCCTGGAGATCCATGTCTTCCACCATCGGGATGTAGCGCTCCATCCACCGGTACTGCTCGCGCGAGCTCACGGGATCGATCCGGAGGTAGTTCGCGTCTGCCGCGATGCGCGCGTGCATCTGCGGATCCGCCACGCCGTCGACCACCCGCAGCACGTCGCCCGTGCCGAGGTGCAGGTACGAGTGCACCTCTGGGGCGTTGTTCTCGAAGGCGTCCTCCAGCGCCTCCCAGTCGATCGGGATGTCGCGAACGGCCGTCCCGCCGGCTGAAGCATTCTCGGTAGTCGGCATGTCCTCCTCGTCTCCATCGAAAGCAGCGAGGCGGCGGTGGGCTGGCCGCGCGCCTCGGTTCAAGTGCACCAAGTTTGAACGGAAATGCGCCGTCGTCATAGCACTCTACGCTGGTTGGGGGCTTCTGGGCCTAACTCTCGCAACCTAGGGTTGATTCCTTGATCCGGAAGCCCGTTCGGCCGCCGAGCCGCGGCGCGATGACGGCTCGGGAGAGAGCTTCGGAAGACCTGGTTCAAGCGGAAAACAGCGTGGAAATTCAGGGGAATCGGCGAGTGCTCAGCTGCGCTTCGCGCGCGTGCGGGCGATGGCGTCGGCCCAGCGGTGGAGGTGGGCGGATCGAGCCGCTTCGCTCATCGCGACCTGGAAGCTCTGCCCCACACGGGACATGCGGGCCGCGTCCTCCTTCGTGAGGAAGAGGCCGGCGCCGACCCCGGCGAGCATCGCCGCGCCTCGCGCCGTCGTCTCCAGGTCGGTGGGGCGCTCGATAGCGACGTTCGCCACGTCCGCCTGGAACTGCATGAGCAGGTCGTTCGCGGCGGCGCCGCCGTCCACGCGCATCCGGCGCAGCGGGTGGCCCAGGTCGTCGGCCATGGCCCGCACGAGATCCGTCACGGAGAGCGCGATTCCCTCGAGCGTCGCGCGGGCGAGGTGCGCCGCGGTCGTGCCGCGCGTCACCCCGGAGATGATCCCGCGAGCGTCCGGATCCCAGTAGGGCGCGCCGAGGCCCGAGAGCGCCGGGACGAACGTGACGCCCTCGCTCGATGGCACGCTGCGGGCGAGCGCCTCGATCTCCGCCGCGCTCTTGATGAGGCCCAGCCCGTCGCGGAGCCACTGCACCGCCGCACCGGCGATAAAGGCGCTTCCCTCGAGCGCAAAGACCACCTCGGAGCCGATCTTCCACCCGACGGAGGTGAGCAGGCCGAAGCGGCTCCTGAGCGGGCGATCGCCGATGTTGGTCAGCACGAACGCGCCGGTGCCATAGGTGCACTTCGCGTCGCCCGTCGCGAAGCAGGCCTGGCCGAAGAGGGCCGCCTGCTGGTCGCCCGCGATGCCGGCGATCGGGATGCCGTCGGGCAGGTGCGGGAAGCCGCGAGTCGCCGCGATGCGGCCCGCCGAGCCCACGATCTGCGGCAAGAGCGAGCGCGGGATCTGGAGCATCGCGAGCATCGCGTCGTCCCAGCTCAGCGAGGCGAGGCTCATGAGCAGGGTGCGCGACGCGTTGGTGACGTCGGTCGCGTGCACCGGCGAGCCGCCGGCCGCGTCGCCCGAGAGCCGCCAGACGAGGAAGCTGTCGATGGTGCCGAAGCAGAGCTCGCCGCGCTCGGCGCGCGCGCGCGCGCCGGGCACGTTGTCGAGGAGCCACGCGAGCTTCGTGCCGCTGAAGTACGGATCGAGCACGAGGCCGGTGGTCTCCTCGACCGCCTGCTCGTGGCCCGCGGCGCGGAGCTCGGCGCAGCGCGCCGCCGTGCGGCGGTCCTGCCACACGATCGCGCGGTGGATCGGGCGCCCGGTCGCGCGCTCCCAGACGAGCGTCGTCTCGCGCTGGTTCGTGATGCCGATGGCCTTGATCGCGCTGCCGGCCACGCCTGCCGCCCTGAGCGTCTCGCCCACGGCATCCTGAACGCTCTGCCAGATCTCCTCCGGGTCGTGCTCGACGAGGCCCGGCTCCGGGAAGTGCTGGCGAAATTCGCGCGTCGCGCGGCCCAGCGTCGCCCCCGACGTGTCCATGAGGAGAGACGTCGTTCCGGTGGTGCCCTGATCGATCGCGAGGAGGTACGCCGAATCCATGCGGCCGACTAACGCGGCGGCATGTGGGCGCATAGCCGTTCCAGGCGACGCCTCCATGAGATGCAGGGCCCGGTCAGCTAATCATCCGGTCAGGTATCCATGCGACAGCCGACGACAGCCGCCCCGGGCGGTCGAGCTCGGCGCAGGTGTTTCCAGCGGGGCGAAGGCGCATTTTGCGCGGCCCGGTGCGGTCGCTCCCCGCGGCCGGCGCTGGACTTCGGCCGGAAAGATTGTCGGTCCGTGCCCGGCTGGGTAATCTGCCAGAACCGATGGCCCGCCTCATCCTGCAGACCGCCGAGGGCCAGCAGGCGATCGATCTGCGACCCGTGAACTCGCTGGGGCGCCACCCGAACAACTCCATCCAGTTGCTCGACAAGATCGTCTCGAAGGAGCACTGCATCATCGAGCAGCGGGGCGATCACTTCGTCCTGCGCGATCTGGGGAGCCTGAACGGCACGTTCATCAACAGCGAGCGTGTCCGGGGCGAAGCGCCGCTGAAGCACGGGGACGAGATCGCCCTGGGGTCGACGCGTGGCCGCTTCGACGATCCGGCCGCCCCGGTCGCGCCGCCCCTCGTCCCGGGCTGGCCGCCCGTGGTCAACCACCAGGGCGCGGCGCCGGCGCAGCCGCCGGGCCACGGGTATCCGCCGCAGCCGCCGCAGTATCAGCGCCAGCCGGCGCAGCCGCCGCTCCCGGGCACGCCGGTGGCGCCGCCGGTGACGCGGCAGCCGTACGTGCCGCCGCCGCCGCTGGGCGCCGGGCCGGGCGGGACCGCGCCGCTGCCGGGGCGCTCGGGGGCGCACGGAGGCTCGTTCGTCGCGCAGGGCACCCGCATCGATGTGAACGATCAGGCCCGGCAGATCGGGACGCAGATCGCCGCGGTCGACAAGGGGTTCCTGGCGTTCGATCGGATCGCCAACGACATGAACCAGCTGCGCGCCGACTACGAGCGGCTGCGCCTGTCGCACGAGCTGTCCCGCGAGATCGCCGCCGAGCGCGACACGACGAAGCTGCTCGAGAAGATCCTCACGAGCGTGTTCAAGTTCATCCGCGCCGACCGCGGGGTGATCTTCCTGCGCAACGAGAACGGCGAGCTCACCCCGCAGGCCATGCAGCGGCGCGACGGGACGACGGCCCCGATCAGCGTGTCGTCGACGATCCTGAACCACGTCGTCCACGAGCGGGCCGCGGTGCTGACCCACGACGCGGCGATGGACTTCGCGGCGTCGAAGGGCAAGAGCATGATCTTGAACCGGATCAGCTCGGCGATCGTCGCCCCGCTGCAGCACAACAGCGAGGTGCTCGGCGTGCTCTGGCTCGACTCGGAGACGCTCGCGCAGTTCCAGCCCAAGGACCTCGAGCTGGTGACGGCCATCGCCTACCAGGCGGCGATGTTCATCGAGATCAACATCCTCGGGAAGAAGATCGAGAACGAGATCGTCACGCGCGAGCAGCTGCGCCGGCTGCTCTCGCCGAACATCGCCGAGCGCGTGCTGAGCGGCCAGCTCGCCGTGAAGCAGGGCGGCCAGCACGTCGAGGAGTGCACCGTCTTCAACAGCGACATCCGCGGCTTCACGCGCATGGCCGAGAGCAAGCGGCCCGAGGAGCTCGTCGAGATGCTGAACCTGTACTTCGAGCGGATGGTCGACACCATCTTCCAGTTCGAAGGCACGCTCGACAAGTTCATGGGCGACGGGATCATGGCGCTCTGGGGCGCGCCGGTCGCCCACCGCGACGATGCGGTCCGCAGCGTGGAGTGCGCCCTGAAGATGGGCGAGGTGCTCGGCGAGTTCAACCGCGAGCGGCTCGAGAAGGGCGAGCTGCCGCTCGCGGTCGGCATCGGGATCCACACCGGCCCGCTCGTCGCCGGGTACATCGGGAGCTCGAAGGCGCTCAGCTACACGGTGATCGGCGACGTGGCGAACACGTCGGCGCGGCTCTGCTCCATCGCGCTGGCCGGACAGATCGTCATCAGCGAGAGCACGTACGCGCAGCTCGGGGGAAGGTTCGAGACTGAGGAGCTCCAGCCCGCCAAGGTGAAGGGCAAGGACAAGCCGGTCACGATCTACAACGTCATCCGGAGCCGGCCGATGTCGCAGGTCCCGGCGAACGCCTTCATCCACGCCGAGCCGACCAACGCCCTGCCCGAATGACCGCGGTGACGCGGCGCCTCGGCCGATCGGCCGGGGCGTGCGCGCGCGTCATCCCGTGGACGATGCAGCGCGGCAGCACAGCGCCGTAGCCGTCCGCCTGCTGCAGCGTTAGGGTCCGGGCCGTGGCTGCTTCGATCCTACCCTTTGAGAAACCTGTCGCAGAGCTCATCGAGAAGGTGCGGGAGCTGCGCGCGCTCGCCGCGGCGGACCCGCGGTTCGAGCCGGAGCTCGCCCAGCTCGAGGACAACACGGGCCGGCTGGCGCGCGAGATCTTCGCGGGCCTCACGCCGATGCAGAAGGTGCTGCTCTCGCGCCACGCGAACCGGCCGTACACGCTCGATTACATCAAGCGGCTCTTCACCGACTGGGTCGAGCTGAGGGGCGATCGGCGCTTCGCCGACGACTGCTCCATCGTGGGCGGGCTCGCGACGTACCACGGGCGGAGCGTTGTGGTGGTGGGCCACCAGAAGGGGCGCGGCGCCAAGGAGAACGTGAAGCGCAACTTCGGGATGCCGCACCCGGAGGGCTACCGGAAGGCCATCCGGCTCTACGAGATGGCCGACAGGTTCGGGCTGCCGATCCTTACGTTCATCGACACGATGGGCGCCTACCCGGGCATCGGCGCGGAGGAGCGCGGCCAGAGCGAGGCGATCGGCGCCGCGCTCGCCGCGATGGCGCGGGTCGGGGTGCCGATCGTGGCGACCGTCATCGGCGAGGGGGGCTCGGGCGGCGCGCTGGCGCTCGGCGTCGCCAACCGGGTGTTGGTGCTCGAGTTCAGCTGTTACTCGGTCATCTCGCCGGAAGGCTGCGCGGCCATCCTCTGGAAGGACGGCTCCCGCGCCGACGAGGCCGCGGCCCGGCTCAAGATCACCGCGCCGGATCTGCTGCAGCTCGGCGTCGTGGACACGATCGTCGAGGAGCCGACCGGCGGCGCGCACCAGGATCACGACGACGCCGCGGTGCGGCTCGACAAGGCGCTCTGGGCGACGCTCTCGTCGATGGACGGGCTCGGGCCGGAGGAGCTCGTCGACGATCGGTACCGCAGGTTCCGCGGGCTCGGGTCGTTCGTGGGTTAGGCGGCGCGCCGCCCCGGCTGGCTCTCCTCGAGCGCCGGGGCTATACGGCTCGCGGATGGACTACGGCAAGGCGGTGCGGATGCTGCTGCTCGTGGGCACCAGCGCCGCCGCCGGCGGCGCGGTCCTCTGGACGCAATCGAGGTTCAACGCCTCGGACCGCAGGACGGCGCTCGGCGTCGTGCAGCAGTATCGCCCCGAGGGCGGCCGGAGCGTGCCGGAGGCGATCGGCGCGCGGCACCCGGGCAAGGCGCCCGCCTGGAGCGCCACCACCGAGTCGGCCTGCTTCCAGCACGTCCGCGTGCGCGCGACGATCGAGGGCGAGGCGCGCGCGCGGTACGACTTCCTCGTCGACATCAACGGGCCCTCGATCCACCCGGGCAACGCCGAGGGCGAGGCGATCCTTGGCGAGCTCACGCTCCGGCCGGCCGAGTCCGCCGCGGCGCCGGGGGCGCCGTGAGCGCCGCGAACGTCCGAGTTGCGCTGGTGGGCTGCGGGCGGTGGGGGGAGAAGCTCCTCCGCGCGCTGTCGGAGAGCGCGCGGGCGCGCGTGGTCGCCGTGGCGGACGTCGACCGCGGCCGCCTCTCGCGGGCGCGCGCGCTCGCCCCGCGGGCGCGGCTCGTGCGCACGATCGACGAGGCGCTGGCCGCGCGCGTGGACGCTGTGATCATCGCGACCCCCGCGGCGAGCCACGCCGAGCTCGCGCTGCGGGCCCTCGAGGCCGGCGCCGACGTCTTCGTGGAGAAGCCGCTGGCCCTCTCCGCCGCGCAGGCCGATCGCTGCGCTTCCCGCGCCGCGGCGCTCGGCCGGATCGGCATGGTCGGCCACCTGCTCCGCTACCACCCCTCCGTTGTGCACCTCGTCGCGCTCGCGCGCGAGCGGCGCCTCGGCGATCTCGTGAGCTTCAGCGCGGCGCGCCTGTCGATGAGCGCCGGCGCAGCCGGCGCCGGCGGCGGGGCCCGGTCGGCGCTCTGGACGCTCGGGCCGCACGACCTCTCGTTGCTCTCGGCGCTCGACTCGAGCCCGCTCGCCGAGGCGCGGGCCCACCTCTCGCCGTGCGGCGAGCTCGTCACGCTCGAGGCGCGCCTCGAGAGCGGCCTCGCGGCGCGGATCGAGCTCTGCTCGTCGAGCCCGACGAAGGAGCGGCGGCTGCGGCTCGTCGGCAGCGCGGGCGTCGCGGTCTTCGACGACGTGCGCGCGCCCGACCGCATCGTGTTCCTGGACGCGCGCGGCGCCGCGGCGGGCGCGCCGGCCGGCGCGCCCGCCGCGCACCTCGAGCTCGCGCCGGCCGGGCGCGAGCTCGAGGTGCCGTGGCGCGAGCCGCTCTCCGTGGAGATCGAGCACTTCCTCCGCTGCGTCGAGGACCGCGCGCCGCCGCTGACGCCGCTCGACGAGGGCGCCGCCGTCGTGCGGCTCCTCGAGCGCGTCGAGGCGACGCTCGCTCCCGTCGACGCGCGGGTGGTCGCCGCAGGGTGACATGCGTGACGTGCGTAACCGCGGTCCGTTCCGGCTAGCCCGAGGCGCCCGGCAGGGCGCGGAGAGCGCCGGCGCGGTCGAGCCCGCGGGAGCCCTGGAAACCTCGGAGACACCGCTGAATCCGAGAAAAGCGGAGCGGCGCGCGGCCGACGCGCCGCGGCGCTTTGCAGCGCCGGATCGGCGTGGTACTGCCGTCGCCTGGAAGGGCACGATGCCGCAGGATCCGAAGCTGACTCCCACTCAGGTCAAGGCGCCGCACGGCGCGACGGTGATGGAGATCCACTGGGCCGACGGCCACCGCAGCGTCCTTCCGCACGAGCTCCTGCGCGGGTACTGCCCGTGTGCGAACTGCCAGGGGCACGGCGGCACCATCAACTTCGTGCCCGGCGGTGACCTGAACGTCCGCGAGATCGAGCAGGTCGGCAACTACGCGCTCCAGTTCACGTGGGGCGATCGGCACGACTCGGGCATCTACACCTTCCGGTACCTGCGCTCGCTCTGCCAGTGCGACGAGTGCAAGCCGCAGTTCCAGCCCCCCCGCTCGAAGTGACCACCTCCCGCCGCGCCCCCAAGCCTCAAGCTGCTCCGACGGCACGCGCCGAGCGCCAGCTCGATCCGTTCCAGATCGTCGACTCGTCCTTCGTCGCCGGCGCGGGCTCGCTCGCGTCGCTCCCTCCGCCCGTCAGCGCGGAGGTGGCGTTCGCCGGGCGCTCGAACGTCGGCAAGTCGAGCCTCATCAACACGCTCGTCGAGCGCAAAGGGCTCGTCCGGACGAGCTCGAACCCCGGCTCGACGCGGCAGATCAACCTCTACGAGGCGCGGGCCCGCGACGGCGCGGTGTTCCAGCTCGTGGATCTGCCGGGGTACGGCTTCACCCGGCGCTCGAAGTCCGAGCAAGCGGCGTGGGCGTCGCTGATCGAGGGGTACCTGCGCGGGCGCGTCACGCTCGCCGCGGTGCTGCTCCTGGTCGATGCGCGGCGGGGCCTCGAGGAGGACGATCTCGAGCTCATCCGCTTCATCGAGGCGTCCCGCGACGCCGCGCGACGGCCGGTGGAGCTGCTGCTCGTCGCGACGAAGGTCGACAAGGTGCAGCGCTCGTCGGTCCGGCGCGCGCTGGACCAGCTGTCCGCGGCGGCCCCGCGCATGGCGGGCGGCGCTCTCCGCCGCTCGATCGGCTTCTCGTCGATCACCGGCGAGGGCAGGCGGGATCTGTGGCTCGCGATCCGGCGCGTGACGCAGCTCGGCGGCGCGGCGCCGTCATCGAGCGGCGGCGCTGCGCGCGAGGGCGATGACCAGCGGACGACCGACGGCTGACCTCGCCGAGGTGCGAGATCCGCGCAGAAACAGCGCGTCTCGCGGCGGAACAGGGCCGATGGAAGTATTGACCCGCCCTGTGGCCCTCCATTAACGTGCGGCTCCTCCGGTTCCGCGGGGGAAGTCACCAGAGCCGACTGACACGTCGCGGGGTGGTTGCAGAGCAAGACGCGCGTGCCGGCCCATGTTCTCACCGGCTGCCCCAACGATGCCCGACTACTCCGGCCAGGTCACGCACGTCCACACGGCGCTGACGCCACTCTGGTGGATTCCGCTCCTGCCGATGCTCGGCGCGGTGATCAACGCGCTGTTTGGCCGCGCGTTGCAGCGGAGCGCGTTCGGTCGCGACGTGTCGAGGCGGCTCCACATCGGGAGCTTCGGCGTCACGCTCGTCGCCGTGGGCGCCATGCTGGGCGCCTTCGCTCTCGGGCTCGCGAGCTTCGTCCAGCTCATCGGGCTCGCCCCGGGGGAACGCGCGCTCTACAGCTTCGCCTGGCAGATGGTCCGCATCGGATCGCTCGACGCGAACTTCGCGTTCGTGATGGATCCGCTGAGCTGCCTCATGACGCTGATCATCACCGGCGTCGGCACGCTCATCCATGTTTACGCCGCCTCGTACATGGAGGCCGAGCCGGCGTACTGGCGATTCTTTACCTACCTGAACCTCTTCGTCTTCTCGATGTTGCTCCTCGTCCTCGGGGACAACTTCATCGTGATGTTCTTCGGCTGGGAGGGCGTCGGCCTCTGCAGCTATCTGCTCATCGGGTTCTGGTACAGCGACTACAAGAAGGCCTCTGCCGGCATGAAGGCCTTCGTCGTGAACCGGATCGGCGACTGGGGCTTCGTGTGCGGCCTCGCGCTCCTCTTCTGGGGTCTCGGCGCCAGGTGGCTCGACGACGGCCGGTTCCTCTCCGATTACCGCGCGCGCTTCATCGCGGTGGCCGCGGAGGCGCGCGGCGATCACGGCGCCTCCGCCGGGGCGCAGGACGGCGCGGGCGGCAAGGCGGGCGAGCGCAGGGCGCTGCCGCTCGCCGGGGCGAAGGGATACCTCACCTTCACCGGTCATCCCGGCGCGCGCGTGTACCTCGGTATCGCCGACGCCGCTCAGCTCGCCTCGAGCCCGCGGCCATTCGGCGTGTCCCCCTTCATCCGCAAGGAGATCGACGCCGGGGCGCACTCCGTGGTGATCGTGCCGGGCGACGGCGCCGTGATCGGGGGCGATGGCCTCGAGATCGCCGCGATCGAGCGGATGCGCGTCGAGCCGGGCAAGGAGATCGTGGTGGCGACCGTGGGCTCGACGGTCACGTTCCGCGAGATCCACGATCAGCTCGTCATCAAGGACGCGAGCGGCAAGGCGTTCCTCAAGGATGCCCTCGAGTCGAAGACGGTGTGGGGCGGCGTCGCGCTGATCACGCTGGCTTGTCTCTTCCTCTTCGTCGGCGCCGCCGGCAAGAGCGCCCAGATCCCGCTCCACGTGTGGCTGCCCGACGCGATGGCCGGCCCGACCCCCGTCTCCGCGCTGATCCACGCCGCTACCATGGTCACGGCCGGCGTTTACATGGTCGCGCGCCTCAGCTTCCTGTTCTCGCTGAGCCCGGTCGCAGGCGGCGTCATCGCGCTCATCGGGGCCTCGACGGCGCTCCTCGCGGCGACGATCGGCTTCTTCCAGTACGACATCAAGAAGGTGCTCGCCTACAGCACGGTGAGCCAGCTCGGCTTCATGTTCATCGGGGTCGGCGTCGGGGCGTACTGGGCCGCCGTGTTCCACCTGATGACACACGCCTTCTTCAAGGCGTGCCTGTTCCTCGGCTCGGGCTCGGTGATCCACGGGATGCACGCGGTGGAGCACGACGAGGCCGCGGCCCAGGACATGCGCAACATGGGCGGCCTCCGCCGCGTCATGCCGCTCACGGCGCGGACGTACCAGGCGGCTTGCCTCGCCATCACCGCCGCGCCCATCCCGTTCTTCGCGGGCTTCTGGTCCAAGGACGAGATCCTCTGGAAGGCGTTCGGCACCGAGAACACCGGCCCGATCCCGGGGCTGCTCATCTATGCGATGGGCCTCGCGGCGGCGCTCGGGACCTCGTTCTACATGTGGCGGAGCTACTTCCTGACGTTCGAGGGACCCCACGCCCGCAAGGAGATCGAGACCAAAGTCCACGAGTCGCCGCCGGCGATCACCTGGGTGCTCGCGGTGCTGGCGGTCCTGTCGGCGTTCGCGGGCGTCGTGTTCGGCTGCTCCAGCCACTTCGTCGGCGGCCACGGCGAGCCCCTGCTGGAGGCGTGGCTCCGTCCGGTGTTCGCTCACGCGGAGGTCTCGTTCCGGCGCCACGGGCTGGGGCTCGAGCTCGCGCTCATGGCGCTCTCCGTCGGCGGCGCGGTCGTCGCCTTCTCGCTCGCGCGCGCCCGCTACGGCGCGCGTCGCTCCCCGCGCTGGGCCGAAGGGGAGCGGCGGCTCCCGGGCTTCCAGCTCCTCTCGAACAAGTACTACGTCGACGAGATCTACGACGCGACGGTGGTGCGCGCCGCCCTCTCGCTGCGCCTCTTCTTCGCCGAGATGGACCGCTGGATCGTCGACGGCATCGTCAACGGGGTCGCGGTCCTGGCCCGGGCCGCCGCCTGGGTCACCGGCGCCATCGACCGGTACCTCGTCGACGGCGTCGTGAACCTCGTCGCCGAGGGCACGCTGAGCGCCGGGGCGAAGCTCCGCACCCTGCAGACCGGGCGCATCCAGAGCTACGTCTACTTCCTCCTGGGCGGCGTCGCCTTGTTCAGCATCGTTCATTACTTCCTACGGTGAACGGCCGATGTCGAACCTCTCCCTCGTCAGCATGCGCCGTGGATTCGCCCTCGCGAGATCGGCCAGGTCCACCTCGATGAAGCTCCTGATCCCCCTCCTTGTCGCGCTCTCCGTCGTGCTCGGGGCGGCGCCGCCGGCGCTGGCGCAGGCGCTCGAAGCGCCGAGGGCGCCCGGGCCGCGCGGCCAGATCGCGCTGCGCGCGGAGCCGCCCGGCGCGCCTGTCGAGCTCGCCGCGAGCGGGCCGGATCACGTCGGCTCGTTCACGATCGAGAACCAGGGCGACGGCCCCTTGAAGGTGACGCGGGTGATCGTGCGGACATCCCCCGAGGACCCGCGCGTCCCGCCGGGCGTCAGCGTGGAGCTCGAGGGCGGCGCCGCCGCGGCGACCCTCCCGCCGGGCGCGAGCCGAAAGGTCGTGGTCCGGTGGAAGACCGCGGGCGTGCGCGCGCGGGAGCTCTACGGGCACGTCGTCGTCGAGTCGGACGCGGTGGCGGCCGGCGCGGCTGCGCCGGGGCGGACCGTCGCGATGGGCATCCACGCGGAGCGCGGGAGCAGCCTTGGCTTCGTCGGCGACCACATCCTCTCGATCCTGACGTTCCTGCCGCTGCTCGGCGTGGTCGCGGTCTTCCTCGCGCACCTCTTGCGTTACCGGGACGACAGGAAGCTCCGGCTGATGACCGTCGTGCTGATGGGCGTGAACCTCGTGCTCGCGGCGTGGCTCTACGCGCAGTTCGATCGGGGCTTCACCCGGGCCGACGGGAACGACGGCTACCAGTTCATCGAGCACGGCGTGTGGATCCGCTCGCTGAACGTCGAGTACTTCGTCGGCGTCGACGGCGTGTCGATCTCGATGGTCCTGCTCACGGCGCTGATCTCGTTCGTGGGCGCCCTCGCGAGCTACAGCGTCCACGACCAGCTCAAGGGCTACTTCGCGATGTACAACCTCCTCGTCACGGGGATGTTCGGCGTCTTCATCGCGCTCGACCTGTTCCTCTTCTTCGTCTTCTGGGAGGTGATGCTCCTGCCGATGTACTTCCTCATCGGCATCTGGGGCGGACCGCGGCGCGAGTACGCGGCGATCAAGTTCTTCCTCTACACGCTGGCCGGCAGCGTCTTCATGCTGCTCGCGTTCATCTGGTTCTACCTGAACGCCGGCCACACCTACCTGGTCGACGGCCAGGCCACCGAGCGCATCTTCTCGATCCCGGAGCTCTCGCGGGTCGCCTGGGCGGCGCAGGGGCTCACGATCCTCGGCGTGGCCGCGGTGAAGGTGGTCTGGATCTGGCTCTTCGTCGGGTTCGCCATCAAGATCCCGATGTTCCCGTTCCACACCTGGCTGCCGGACGCCCACGTGGAAGCGCCGACCGCGATCAGCGTGATCCTCGCGGGGGTGCTCCTCAAGATGGGCACCTACGGCATCCTCCGCATCAACTTCACCCTGCTGCCCGAGGCGACGCAGTGGGCCGCGCCGGCCATGGCGGTGTTCGGGGTTGTCAACATCCTCTATGGCGCCTTCTGCGCCATGGCGCAGAGCGACCTGAAGAAGCTCGTGGCCTACTCCTCCGTCAGCCACATGGGCTTCACGCTGCTGGCGCTCGGCGCGATGACGCCGCAGGGCATCCAGGCCTGCCTCGTCCAGATGTTCAACCACGGCCTGATCACCGGGATGCTCTTCACCCTGGTCGGCGTGGTCTACGACCGCGTGCACACGCGCGACATCGACAGGTTCGGCGGCCTCGCCTCGGAGATGCCGCTCTACACCGCCCTCGTCGGCTTCGCGTTCATGGCGTCGCTCGGCCTGCCCGGCCTGTCTGGCTTCTGGGGGGAGGCGATGACGTTCATCGGCGCCTTCCCGCGCTACCGCGTCCTCACGATCCTCGCCGCCGTCGGCGTCATCCTCACCGCGGCCTACCACCTCTGGGCCCTCCAGCGGATGTTCCTCGGCACGTTCCGCGCGTCGTGGCGGCAGAGCAAGTACCTCGAGCCGTTCGGCGGGAGGTTCCCGGAGATCAGCGGGCGAGAGCTCGCGTCGGTCGCGCCGCTCGCGGCGCTGGTCCTCGTCCTCGGCTTCTGGCCGCGCCCGCTGCTCAGCCTCATCGATCGCGGGGCCCTCGACGTGCACCGCCTCGTCGACAGGCCGGGGCAGTCCCAGATCGCCGGCGCGCCGAGCGCGGACAGCGTGGGCGGCGCCGCGTACGCCCGCGCGGGCGCCCCGGAGGAGGGCGCCTCGCCGGGGCAGGGCGCCCTCGCCAGCGCCAGGTAAGCCGTGGAACCCCGCACCCTCGACAACGTGGCGAGCCTCGCCTACTTCGCGCCGGAGCTCGTCCTCATCGCGGCGGCCCTGCTGCTCATCGTGTGGGACCTCGCGTCCCCGGCGCGCCTCAAGCTCGCCGGCCTCGTGATCCTCAGCCTCGCGGCGCTCGCCTGCTCGGGCGGGCTGGGCGCGTACTTCCTGGCGACGGACGCCGCCCCTCGCGCGCTCTTCCACGGGCTGCTCGCGTTCGATCGCTTCTCGAACCTCTTCCGCGTGATCTTCGCGCTCGTCACCGGGGCGATCGTCCTCTTCTCGGTGCCCCCGCGGGCCCCCGGGATCGAGCCCGAGCTCCGCCGCGACACGGGCGAGCTCTTCACGCTGATCCTCGTGCTCTCGCTGGGCATGAACCTGATGGCGGCGAGCCGCCACCTGCTGCTCATCTACCTGTCGATCGAGCTCGTCAGCGTCATGAGCTTCGTGCTGGCGGGCTTCAAGATCAACGACGCGAAATCGAGCGAGGCGGCGCTGAAGTACGTCATCTTCGGCGGCGTCGCGTCGGGGATCATGCTCTACGGGATGAGCTGGATCTTCGGCATCACCGCGTCGATGCGGCTCGACGAGTGCGCGGCGCGGATCGCCGCGCTCACGGCGCAGCAGGGCAAGGTGCCGGAGGTCGTGTTCGTCGGCACGGTCTTCATGCTCGCGGGCTTCGGCTACAAGATCAGCGCCGCCCCGTTCCACATGTGGACGCCCGACGTGTACGAGGGCGCGCCGACCCCGGTGACCGCGTTCCTCTCGGTGGGGCCGAAGGCGGCCGGCTTCGCGGTGCTGATCCGCTTCTTCTCGGACGCGCTCGGCGCCGGGAGCGCGCCGCCCGGCGTCGCGACGCCGTGGCCGGTGCTCTTCGGGTGCCTCGCGATGGCGACCATGACCGTCGGCAACCTGTCGGCGCTCGAGCAGGAGAACGTGAAGCGCATGCTCGCCTACTCGAGCATCGCGCACGCGGGGTACATGCTGCTCGGCTTCTCGGTGTTCAGCGGCGCCGGCGTCGCCGCGATCGCCTTCTACATCGTCACCTACTGCTTCATGAACCTCGGCGCGTTCATGGTGGTGATGGCCGTGGCCGAGGAGAGCGGAGGAGACGAGACGTTCGCCGCCTTCCGGGGGCTCGGGCGCCGCGCCCCGCTCGTCGCCGCGGCGATGGCCGTGTTCCTCGTCTCGCTCACCGGCCTGCCCCCGACGGCGGGCTTCATCGGCAAATTCTACCTCTTCTCGGCGCTGCTCGCCGCCGGGGGCGCGTGGAGCTGGGCTATCGCGGTCGTCGGCGTGCTGAACAGCGTGATCTCGCTCTTCTATTACGCGCGCCTGCTCCGCACGATGTATCTCGACAAGAGCGATCGCACCGAGCCCACACCGGTGCGGCCGCTGCTCGGCGCGACGACGTGCGCGCTCGCGGTTCCGACCGTGCTGCTCGGGGTCTACTGGGGGCCAGTTTACGACTTCGTGGCGCGCTCGGTGGCGATCCTGCGCTGAGCGCTGTGCGCGCTGTGCCGCGGAGCCGACGTCGCCCCATCCGGCGCGCGCCGGGCCGAACGCGGCGGTATCGATCTCCCCGCGATCCTTGCTAGTGTGCGCGCGCGTGGCCACGACCCAGGACGCGATCTCTCCAGAGGAACGTTTCGCGCGGGGGGTACGCCTTGTCCCGGGCGGCCTGGACATCGGCGGCAAGCTGGTCCCGCTGTACGCCGGCAGCGTGCACTACTGGCGGCTCGACCCGCAGCACTGGCGCGCCTGCCTCGAGGCCACGCGCTCGCTCGGCGTTCACCTGATCGACATCTATGTGCCGTGGGCCGTTCACGAGACCGGTCCGGGGCAGTTCGATTTCGGCCGGCTCGATCCGCGCCGCGACGTCGGCGCCTTTCTCCGCCTCGCGCACGAGCTCGGCTTTTACGTCATCGCCCGCCCGGGCCCGCACATCAACGCTGAGCTCACCTGCTTCGGCATCCCCGAGCGCGTCATCTGGGACCCGAGCTGCCAGGCCCGCTCGGCGCGGAACAACCCGGTCGTGCTCCCGATGTTGCCGTACGGGTTCCCGGTCCCGAGCTACGCGAGCAACGCATTCCACGACGAGGTCGCCCGCTATTTCAACGCGCTCGCCCCGGTCCTGAAGCCGCACCTCTACCCGGACGGGCCCATCGTGCTCTTGCAGATCGACAACGAGGGCGCGCTCTACTTCCGCGACGGGGCGTACGACCAGGATTACCACCCGGACGCGATCTCCCTCTACCGCGACTTCTTGCGCGAGAAGTACCGGACGATCGAGGCGCTCCAGCGCGCGTATGCGACGAGGAGGGTGGAGCCCGCGCCGGAGGGCGACGCGACCGAGGACGCCGGCGCGGCGCTCGTGCGCGCGATCGTCCGCGAGCGCGCGCAGGCCGAGGAGGGCGACCTGCGGTTCGCCACGATCACGCCGCCTGTTGCGTTCGACGCCGAGACGCCGGCCGATCTCGCGCGCCACCTCGACTGGAGCGAGTTCCACGAGCACCTCCTCGAGACCGCCATGGGGCGCTTCGCGAGGGCGCTCTCCGCGGCGGGCGTCGACGGCCTGCCAACGATGCACAATTTCCCGATGGGACAGGACGCGACGCCGCTCAACCCGGCGCGCATCTCGCGCGTCGTCGACCTCGTCGGCCTCGACTACTACAGCGTCGCGAGCCCGAGCAGCCGGCAGATCCTCGCCCGCCGGACGAGCGAGCTCGCCGTGCGCTGCGAGGCGCTCGCGCTGCCCCCCTTCGCGTGCGAGATGGGCGCCGGCTTCCCGCCGTTCTTCCCGCCGCTCGAGGAGCGCGACAGCGTGTTCGTGATGATGGCCGCGCTCGCGTACGGGCTGCGCGGGTACAACATCTACATGGCGGTCGAGCGCGACCGCTGGATCGGCGCGCCGATCGATCCGCGCGGCCGCCCTCGTCCCTTCGCCGCCTTCTGGCGGAAGCTCTCCGCGGCCCTCGAGGCGACGAGGTTCCACGAGCTCCGCCGCCCGGCGCCGGTGCGCATCGTCACGCCGCGCACGGAGCGCCGGCTCTCCCGCGTGATGCACGCCTTCGGCCCGCTCACCGGGGCGTTCTTCTCGATCATGAACTTCGGCGCCCGCGATCGCTGCCTCGAGGACGACCTCGGGCTCGGTTACCCGCTCGCTGTGGAGTCCGACACGTTCGTGCGTGCGTTCGAGGAGGCGCTCGACGCGCGCGGCGTCCCCTACGCCCACGTCGGCGGCGAGGATCGCGACATCTCGCTCGTCGGGGCGCGCTGGGTCATCTGCGCCACCTCGGGCGGCCTGAGCCCGGAGCTGTTCGCGTGGCTGGAGGCGACGTCCCGGCAGGGGACGCTGATCACGCTCGGCCCCCGCGAGCCCACCTTCGACGGCGCCTTCCGCCAGCTGCCGCGGCCCTACGATCTGAAGCGGCTCCTCGCCCCCGGACAGAACCTGCCGGCGCTCCTCCAGGACGACCCCGCCGCGGCCGACGCCGCGGTGTCTCGCGCCATCGACGCGCTCGGCCTGCCGGCCTTCGCGTGTGATCCCGACAGTGTCTTTGCGACGCTGCACGAGGATGCGTCGGGCACGCCGCGGGTGCTGTTCTTGCTGAACCCCGGAGACGCGGACGTGGTGGCGCGCGTCACCGTGAGCGCCCAGCGCGCGCGCGATGTGCTGGACGACGCGCACTTCGAGGCGCGGCGCGGGGCGCTCGAGGTGCGGCTCGTGCCTCGCTCCGTGCGGATGCTCGCGCTGGAGTAGCCCCGTCGCCGCGCGCTGCGCGGCGACGGCCAGCGAGGCTCGGTATCTCCGCTCGCTGCCCTCCTGACCTGGCGTGCCCCTCGATCAGCGCTCGAACCGCAGCGAGTTGCCCTCTGCGTCGCGGAAGCGCCCCATGCCGATCATGAGGATGTCGATCAGCGACCAGATGCCGAGCCCGCCGCACGTCAAGAGCTTCGCTATGCCGAGCCCGGTCTGTCCCAGATAAAAGCGATCGACGCCAAAGTAGCCGAGGAAATAGGAGAGCAAGAACAGCGTGGACTGGCTCTTGGTCGGGTGGCCGACGGGCGCGTCGCGCCTGAGCACGAGCCCCTGGGCGTCTCGCATCGATCCGGTGCCGATCAGGATCGTGTCGATGAGGCTCCAGAAGCCGAGTCCACCACACGTGAACAGCTTGAGGAGCCCGAGCCCCGTCTGGCCCAGGTAGAAGCGATCGACGCCGAAGGTCCCGAGAAACACGGCGAGCATGAAGGCTGTCGCCTGGTCCTTGTCGGAGTAGGCCTGCGCCGGGGCGCCGTGAGGCGGTCCGCCGCCGTGAGCCGGCGGCGGGCCCCAGCCGCCTCCAGGCGGCGCGCCGTAGCCGCCGGGGGGCACGCCCCATCCTGCGCCCGGCGGCGGGTATCCTCCGCCCGGCGGTGGGTATCCGCCCGGCGGCGGGGTTCCGCCCGGCGAGGACGCGCCGCCACCGCCGCCCGGCGCCACGCCCTGGCCGCCGGGTGGGCCCGACCCCCAACCGCCATTTCCCCAGCCGCCGCCTGCGTTGCCCCAGCCTCCGCCGCCGGGCGGAACTCCGCCTCCGCTGTTGCTCATCCTCGTTCCCTCCAGCTGATGCGGCTGTGGAGGCGGCCGTGCGCCCCGCGGTCGTCAGCCGAGCCTGACTGTATCCTGGAACCGAGGCGCCGCGCTTGCGCAACGCGGAAATCGCTGGTGGTTGCCGGAGGCCCACCCTACCTTGGCCCACGATGGGCCGCTGAGCGCGGCGCAGGAGCGAGCGCACCCGGCGATGCAGCAAGATTTTCAGTCCGATCGGTGGCTGTCGTTCGCCCTCCGGGCGGGGCTCATCGCTCTGTTCTTCTGGATGGTGAAGGGGCTGCTCGTCCCCGTCCTGCTCGGCGGTCTGGTCGCGCTCCTCGTCTCCCCGCTCCAGCGCCGCCTCGCGCCTCGACTCGGCCGCTTCCGCGCCTTCGCGCCCGCGATCTCGACGGCGGGCGTGATCATCCTCGTGTGCATCCCGCTCGCGGTGATCATCATCGAGGCCTCCGCCTCGATAAGCCGCTTCTTCGCGCGGGATTGGTCGAACACGATCGAGCGGGTCGAAGGCCTCCTGAACGACGGGAGGATAACGGGGCTCCTCAACAGGGCTGGCCTGTCCGGGGACGATGTCCGCACGTACGTGAGCAACCTGTTCGAGCGGGTGGGCAGCTCGATCGCCGGCTTCGCGGGGGGCATGGTCGCCGCGGTGCCGCAGACGATCGTCGACGCCTTCCTGTTCGTCGTCGCGCTCTACTACCTGCTCCGCGACGGAGGCCTGCTGCTGCGCTGGCTGCTCACGCAGTCGCCGTTCAGGAACGAGGAGACGGACGTCCTCTTCGCGTCGATCCAGGACACGGTGCACGGCGCCGTCCTCGGCCTGCTCGCGACGGCGGCCGTCCAGGGGACGCTGACGACGATCGCGCTGTTTGCCTGCAAGGTGCCGGGCGCGTTCCTGTTCGGCCTCCTGGCCACGCTGCTCTCGCTCGTCCCCATGATCGGCACCACGCCGGTCACGCTGGGGGCGGCCATCTACCTGTTCGTCGTCGGGCGCATCGGGGCGGGTATCGGCATGTGCGCCGCGGCGGTCCTCATCGGGCTCTCGGACAACGTGATCCGGCCGTGGGTCCAGAGCTCGCACGGCGGGATGCACCCGCTCATCGCGCTCCTCGCCATCTTCGGCGGGCTCGAGCTGTTCGGCGCAGCGGGGATCTTCATCGGCCCGGTCGTCGCCGCGATCGTCCTCTGGGCGGTCGACACGCGCGCGGGCATCTCCAGCTCGGGCCTCCCGCTGGGCCCGCACACGTCGCAGCCGCCAC
Source organism: Sorangium sp. So ce117 (assembly GCF_051524395.1). Classification (NCBI taxonomy): domain Bacteria; kingdom Pseudomonadati; phylum Myxococcota; order Polyangiales; family Polyangiaceae; genus Sorangium; species Sorangium sp. So ce117. The sequence continues at coordinate 10,888,125 of NZ_CP150309.1, read as the reverse complement.
CCTCGCTGACGTCGCGACCGCCGCCGGCCTCGCGACCGCCTCCGACGTCGCGACCGCCGGCGTGACGCGGCGGCGCGCCGGAGCGCCGCGAGAGGTGCGGCCCGCGCCCTAGAGGGAGGCGCTCACGGCGACAGGCCGTAGCCGCGGGCGAGGGTGAGGGAGAGGAGGTTGCATGCCGCGTGGAACACGAGCGGCGCCCCGATGCCGCCTGTGCGCGCCCGCAGCCATCCGAAGAGGAGCGCGGGGAAGAAGACGGCGAGCCGGGCCGGGTGCTGGATCGTGAGCACGTGGCCGATCGCGAAGATCGCCGACGAGAGGAGCCACGCCGGGCCGAGCGTCGCGCCGGCGACGCGGAAGCGCGGCGGGAAGACGCGGTCGAGGGCGCTCTGGAGGTAGCCCCGGAAGAACGCCTCCTCGGGCAGCGCGACCACGAGCAGCTGCGCGGCGATCTCGTCGGCGAGCGAGGGCGGCGGGCGCAGCACGAACGGCGAGGTCGCGCCCCAGTACAGCCGGTAGCCCAGCCAGAAGAGCGGGAAGACGATCGCGGCGACCAGCGTCGCCCAGGCGACGGCGTGGAGCGCGGCGCGGGCGAGGCGCCTCGCCGACAGCGGCACGGGCTCCAGGAGCCCCCCGAGGGACAGGCCGTGGGCGCGGATCGTCGACTCGTCGTACCTCAGCACGAGCCAGGACGTCGCCGCGAAGAACGTGAGGCCGACGAGCGTGCCGGCGTAGCTCTTCGGCGCTGCGTAGGACACCGCCGTCACGGCGGCGGTCGTGATGCCAGCGGCGAGGAGCGCGCGCGCCGCGGTCGGCTCGGGCGGCCGCGGGCGCTCGCGCTCACCGGCGCTCGCATGCGCGGCGTTCGCGTCTGCCGGCGCGCCAGGTGTCTCGTCGCCGGCAGGTGCGCGGGCGTCTCGGCTCGGTTCGATGGGTGTGGGCGGCTGCAAGGCGTGTTCGTCGCGGAGGGGAGCGCGCGGTACGGGGGCTTACGCGGGGATCGCGGCGACCCGGGGTCGCGGCCGCGCGCGCTCAGCCTAGCCGCCACGATGTCCCTCCGCGATGGTCAGCGCTCGGGGCGGCGCGATTCAGGTGCTGCACACGGGTCCAGCCACCGCCCATTTTCTAGCCTTCCAGCCCGGCCACGTTAGAGTGCGGCCGCTGTGGCGTTTTCCCGACTTCGCTGTCTGATGAAGCCGTTGGCCTGCGCGCTGCTTGCGTCCGTCGCGACGCTCGGTCCGGCGCCCGCGTCGGCCGCGTCGCCGTTCCTCATGACGCCGGCGGCGAGCGTCGCCGAGGCGTCTCCGGCGTACCGCTACGCCAACATGACGAACGAAGAGGCGCTGGCGGAGCTGGATCGCCGGAAGATCCTGTACCTCAAGGTCGACCACGCGCCCGGGGTGCGCGCTCCGATCCGGCTCACGGGTCGGCTGAACGGCGTGAACTTTCATTCGGTGCTCCCGCCCGAGCAGCGCGTGACGAGCATGTTCGAGATCCTGGACGCGCGCCTCGCGCTCGCCCTCGACGATTTCGCGGCCGTGCTCTCAAGGCACGATATCGACGAGGTCGTCCATTACACGATGTATCGACCCAACGTGCCGATGCGCGGCCGCGAGGGCGTGGACGGCGACGGAGAGCACGGGCACCCGATCGCTCATGCCAAGGCCGCTGACAGCGCGGTGCAACAGGCAGAGGCCGCGGACGGCGCTGCCCGCGAGGAATCGACGAGGCAGGCCTCGCCGGTCGAGCCTGCGCCGCCGGTGGAGCTCGGCAAGAAGGGCGCGCTCGATGCGACGTCCAAGGCACCTGAGGAGCGGCCGCGACGCCTGAAGGAGAAGGGGTCGGCGGAGGCGGCGCCGAAGGAGAAGGGGGCCGCGGAGGCCGCGCCGAAGGCGAGGGCCGCAGTGGAGGCCGGGCCGAAGCAGAAGGGTGTGGCAGAGGCCGGGCCGAAGGCGAGGGCCGCAGCGGGGGCCGCTCCGAAGGAGAAGGCCGCAGCGGGGGCCGCGCCGCAGGAGAAGGGCGCCTTGGAAGCCGATCCTGGCGCCGCTTCCAAGGCTCCTGGCCAGCGGACGCGGACGGTCGCTGCGCGCAGCGGGCCGGCCAAGAAGGACGCCGGCAAGGTCGGAGCGCGCCGCGCTGCTCGTCGCAAAGCCGCGGGGCCGACCCGGGCGACGACGTCTCCGGTCAAGCACCGTGGCGACGTCGCGCTGCGCAGCGATGCAGCGCAGAAGCCCCGCGGCACGTGGGCTCCGCCGGGCACGCGGCACCCCGCCGGCCTGGCCATCGACGTCGGCGCCCTCAAGAAGCGCGACGGCACCTGGATCAGCGTCGCGCGCCACTTCCACGGCCGCATCGGGGACAAGACCTGCGGTGAGGGGGCGCCCCAGCCCGAGCTCCCCGAGGCGCGCGAGCTCCGGTCCATCGTGTGCGAAGCGGCGGACCTCGGGATTTTTACATACGTGCTGACGCCCAATTTCAATGCGGCGCACGTCGACCATTACCATATGGAGATCAAGCCGGGCGTCCGGTGGTTCCTCTATCACTGAGCGAAGGCCGCGCGCCCCTTGTGCAGCCCTGAACGGCCCGCAGCGCGCCCCACTGCACATCCGTTGATTGCGCGTTTTTTGATGATCTGAGCGGTTTGTTCGCGCAACTTCTGCCACGAGAGCGACGATTCCCTTCCCGAACGAAGGCGCCGGCGCTCCGCCGCGCGCCCCCGCGAGGGAGGTCGACGGACATGGTGCAAAAGAAAGACGGACAGCCGCTGCCGGGGACTTCCTACCGTGTGCTCCGTCGGATCGGGGCAGGCTCGTGCTCGGAGGTCTTCGAGGTGACCGGGCGCCGCGGCCAGCTGCGCGCGCTCAAGCTGCTCCGCGCCATGCACGAGGGGTCGAGCGAGATCGGAGCGCGCCTTGTCCAGGAGGGGCGCGCTCTCTCGACGCTGAGCCATCCCCACATCGTGAAGGTCGAGGAGGTCGGCGTGACGAGCGACGGCCGGCCCTTCCTCGTCATGCCGCGCCTCTTCGGCGAGACGATGCGCGAGCGGCTCGACGCGCGCGGACCGCTCGCGACGCCCACCGCCGTGCACATCGCCATCCAGGTGCTCGGCGGGCTCGCGGCGACGCACCGCGCTGGCATCGTCCACCGCGACATCAAGCCGGCGAACGTCTTCCTCGCGCAAGCGAGCTGCGCCGAGCAGGGCGTTGCCGATCTGGAGAGCGCGCCCGGTGTGCCCGAGGCCGAGCACGCCGTGCTCATCGACTTCGGCATCGCGAAGGTGAGCCGCGAGGGGCTGGAGCCGTCGACGGGCTCGAACGTCCTCGGCACGCCGCGCTACCTGTCGCCCGAGCAGATCCGCGGCGAGGAGGTCGACGCTCGCACCGACGTGTACGCGGTGGGCCTCCTGCTCTTTGAGGCGATCACCGGGCGCGGTCCGTTTCCGGTTGTCGACTCGATGGCGGTGATGCGGGCGCACCTCAACACACCGGCGCCGCGGCTTCGCTCGCTCCTCTGGGTGCCTCCGGCGCTCGATCACGCCGTCGCGCGCGCGCTCGAGAAGGATCCTGGGCTCCGCTGGCAGACGGCGGACGCGATGGCCGCGGCGCTCGCGGAGGCGCTGGGCGAAGGCGGGGGCAAGGAGACGCCGGCTCACGGCGGAGCGGGGCGCGCCGCGCCGCCGGACGGCGAGCGCAGCGCGCGGGCGCACCTCGCGGTCGGAGAGGCGCGATGAGCGGCGCGTCCGCCGAGTGCTCCGGGGCGCGCACGCTGCTCTACGCGCGCGGGGTGTCGCTCGCGCCGAGGGTGCCTTTCGCGCGGTCGCTCCGCGCGAAAGGCGAGGGCGAGCCGTCCGAAGGCGCGTGGCCGCTCCGCGCGCTGGGTGAGGGAGAGCCGCTCCCCGGCACACCCTATGTCGTGCTGCGCCTGCTCGGTCAGGGCGGCATGGGCGAGGTGTACGAGGTCGAGCACCGGGCGCTCGGTCGCCGGTTCGCGGTGAAGGTGCTGCACCGCAGCCACGCCGGCCGCAGCGATCTCTCTGCGCGCCTGCGCGCCGAGGCGCGCTCGATCGCTCGCCTGCGCCACCCGGGTCTCCCCGACGTGTTCGATCTCGGCGTGACCGACGGTGGCCGCCCCTACTTCGCCATGGAGCTCCTCGAAGGGCGCGATCTCCGGACCGAGCTCGCGCGCCTCGGCGTGGTCGCGGTTCCGACCGCGCTCGACCTGGTCCTGCAGGCCCTGTCCGCGCTGTCGCTCGCGCACGCGGCGGGCATCGTCCACCGCGATCTCAAGCTCGAGAACCTGTTCCTCTGCGACGACGGCACGCTCAAGGTCCTCGACTTCGGCGTCGCGAAGCTCCTCCACGCCAGCGCCTCGCTGACCGCCCCGGACGCCGTCATCGGCACACCCAGGACGATGGCGCCCGAGCAGTGTGCCGCCCAGCCGATCGATCCGCGCGCGGATATCTATGCGATGGGCCTCGTCCTCTACGAGCTCGTCGCCGGGCGAGGCCCCTTCGACGAGCTGCGCGGCCGGGGTGACGCGCTCCGCGTCGCTCACTGCGAGCAGGAGCCTCCTCCTCCGTCGCGCTTCGCGCCGCAGCCGATCCCGGCGGCGCTCGAGCAGCTGATCCTGCGCGCGCTCGCGAAGGCGCCCGAGCATCGCTTCCAGACGGCCGCCGACATGGAAGCCGCTGTGCGCCGAGTGCACGTCCGGTTGCACGAGGGATCGCCCTCGAGCGCCGGGCCGGTGGTCAGCGCGACCGCGCTCACCCCGACCGCGGCCGACGCCGTCGCGGCCTGCACGCCTGTGCGCGGCGAGGTGCCCGCCGAGCTGCTTCGCCGACCGCTGCTCGCCGCGTCGGCCGGCGCCGCGCGCCTCTCGCGCCGCCCGAGGGCGCGCTCGACGCGGCGCGCACCTCCGGCGCGGCCCGTCGCCCGTGCGGCGTCGCGCGCCTCCGCGCTCGCCGTCTGCGCGCTCGCCGTCGCGTCGGCCGCGCTCGGGCTCGCGCTCGCGCAGCGCTGGATCGCGGCGAGTGAACCCCCCGCGCCCGCGCCGCCGTCCGCGCACGCCGGGGCGCAGGCGCGCTCGGCTGTAAGGTAGCCTCGTCGCGCCCGTTCTCTGGTCGACACCGCAAATGCGGAGTGGAGGGACCATGAACCGGATGCGACGAATCGGGCTGGCTTGTTTGGCGATATCGCTCCTCGCGGGCACCGCCGGCTGCGGCGGCAGCACAGCGGCCCGGCCGGCGGATTCCACGGCAAAGGGGGGACGCGCGATCACGGGCGCTCCCGAGCCCTCCGGCGCACAGGGGTTCCAGGACGGCGCCGCGTTCGACGAGCCGGGCGCGCCCGCCGCGCCGCCGTCGCCCGACGCCTCGCCCGCGGCGCCTGCGGCCGAGATCGAGCGGCCCTCCGCCACGGGCGGCGCCTCGCGCGCCGAGGGGGCCGCGCGCAAGGCGCCGAGCAGCCAGGTCGCGCCCGAGCCCATCGATCGCCCGGGCCTCGGCACCGAGTGGGGTGAGACGCGCGTGTCGCGCATCTCGACCGCGCCGTTCGTCCGGGCCGACGTCAACCGCCCCTTCGTCGTCGCGAGCCTGTTCTACAACGACGCCGAGGGCGCCCGCGCCATGGCGAGCGCGTCCGGCTTCCGCCGCACGTCGCCGCAGGCGTTCACGCTGGCCGGCGGCGCCGTCGCGGTCGGGCTCCGCGGCGAGGGCGGCGGCTTCCTGAGCGGCTTCGTCGCCGGCGAGAAGAGCCACGTCATCGGCGAGGCCGGCCAGCGCTACAGCATCGTGCTGCGCAACCTCACGCCGACCCGGATCGAGTGCGTCGTCTCCGTCGACGGCCTCGACGTCATGGACGGCCAGGCCGCGACGTTCAGCAAGCGCGGTTACCTGATCGATCCCCACGGCGAGCTCGAGATCGACGGCTTCCGCCAGTCCGTCGACACGGTCGCCGCGTTCCGCTTCGGCTCGGTCCGCGGCTCCTATGCGAACCAGAAGCACGGCGACACGAGGAACGTCGGCGTGATCGGCGTGGCCCTCTTCAACGAGCGCGGGACGGCGCCCTGGACGTTCGACGAGGTCCAGCGCCGCCGGGAGGCAAACCCGTTCCCTGGGCAGTTCGCCACGCCGCCCGGCATCTGAGCCTTTCCAGGGGGCATCTCGCGCCTCCTCCGCGCTCCGACAAAATCAAGCTCCCGCTCCGCCGCGCGCCGGGCTAGGCCACGGCACGGTGTCGGACTTATTGAACCCGTCTCAACGTGCGGCCGTCGAGCACGAGCTCGGGCCAATGCTGGTGCTCGCCGGCGCAGGCTCCGGCAAGACGCGTGTGGTGACCACGCGGATCGCCCGCCTTCTCGATCGCGGCATCCCGGCGCGCTCCATGTTGGCGATGACCTTCACCAACAAGGCCGCCGCCGAGATGCACGAGCGCGTCGGCAAGCTCGTCGGCTCCAAGGTCGCGCGCGAGCTCAAGGTGTGCACCTTCCACCGCTTCGGGCTCGACGTCCTCGGCGCGGAGACCCGCGCCCTCGGCCTGCGCGGCGGCTCCTTCGCCATCTTCGACCAGTCCGACGCCCTGGGGGTCATCCGCGAGATCCTCCGCGAGCTCCGCGCCGGCAAGAGCTACGACGTCAGCGCGATCCTCTCGCGCATCTCGAACGCCAAGAACGCGTTCCTCGACGCCGAGACCTGGGCCGAGGCGCAGCGGCAGGGCAAGGGAATCGACGAGTACGACGAGATCTCGATGCTCGTGTACCCGCGCTACATGGCGGCGCTGCGCTCGTTCCAGGCGTTCGACTTCGACGATCTCATCTGCGAGGTGGTCCGCCTCTGGCAGACGCGCGCCGACGTCCTCGAGCGCTGGCGGATGCGCTACCGCTTCGTGATCGTCGACGAGTACCAGGACACGAACCGCGCGCAGCTGGAGCTCCTGCGCCTGCTCTGCGGCGAGCACCGCAACGTGGTGGTCGTCGGCGACGACGACCAGTCGATCTACGCCTGGCGCGGCGCCGACGTGCGCAACATCCTCGATTTCGAGGAGCACTTCTCCGGCGCGAAGGTCGTCAAGCTCGAGCACAACTACCGCTCCCGCAAGCCGATCCTCGACGTCGCGAACGCGGTGCTCGCCAAGTCCGGCGCCCGGCGGCACAAGAAGTCGCTCATCGCCACCCGGCTGGAGGGCGACAAGGTGCGGTCCATCATCTGCGTGGACCCCGACGTCGAGGCGAGCTTCGTGGCCACGGAGGCGCAGCGCCTCCTGGAGCGGGAGGCCGCGCGGCCGAAGGACATCGCCGTGCTGTACCGCTCGAACCTCCAGGCGGCCGCGATCGAGTCGGCCCTCAAGGAGCGGCAGATCCCGATCAGGATGATCGGCGGCCAGCAGTTCTTCGAGCGCAAGGAGGTCAAGGACCTCATCGCCTACCTCCGCGTCGCGCTCAACCCGGGCGACGAGATGTGCCTGCGGCGCATCCTGAACTACCCGGCGCGGGGCATCGGCGACGTCGCGGTGGCCAAGCTCGGCGCCTACGCGACGGCGCACGACGCGTCGCTCTGGACGGCGGTGTCGCGGCCGCACGCCGTCCACGAGCTGACCGCCGCCGCCATCGAGGGCTGCCGCCAGCTGCTCCGGATCATCGAGGCCACGCGCGCGCGGTTCGAGCGCGGCGAGCCCTCCGCGGAGGTCGCCCGCGCGCTCCTCGCCGACGCCGGCTTCAAGGAAGACATCATGGCCGGCTCGTCCACGGCCAACGCCGCGGCGCGCCGCTGGGGCAACATCGAGGGCCTGCTCAACGTCTTCGCGCGCCGCGACGAGAAGGGGAAGGGGGACCGCGCGAGCTTCGCCGAGTTCCTGCGGCTGCTCGCCCTGCGGCAGGACTCGGAGGAAGAGGAGGCCACCGATCGGGTGACGCTCACCACGATGCACGGCGCGAAGGGGCTCGAGTTCCCGTACGTGTTCGTGATCGGCCTGGAGGAGGGGCTGATGCCTCACCAGCGCAGCCTCGACGAGCGCGCCACGGACGCCGCGCCGAGCGGCGCGGAGGGCGGCGACACGGGCGGCCACAGCATCGAGGAGGAGCGGCGGCTCTTCTACGTCGCGGTCACGCGGGCCCGCGATCGGCTCTACCTCACGCGGGCGAAGCACCGCGGCTCGCGCGGCAAGATGGTGCCGAGGACGCCGAGCCGGTTCATGCTCGAGATCCCCCCCGAGCTCATCGAGGAGCGCGAGGAGCTCGCGCCGGTCGCTCCGGGGATGGAGAAGGTGAAGGCAGGCGCGGCCGGCGTGCTGGCCGCGCTGTCGATGAACCCGTTCGCCGGGGATCCCCCCCTCATCCCGCGCCGCCGCAGCTGAGCGGGGCGCGGGACGGCGGGGGCTCGGTCAGACGGCGCCCTCGGCGGCGGCGAAGCCGGCGCGGGTGATCTCCTGCACGCCCTTGCGCGTGACGAAGTCGCGGAAGCTCTCGCCCTCGGCGCGGCCGGCCATGTAGAAGCGCGCGATCGCGGCGATGACCTTGGGCGTCTCCTCCTCGGGGATGCGGCCGTCGAGGCGCTCGCCGATGCGCGCGCTCGGGCCGCAGCAGCCGCCCACGCGGAGCGAGTAGTGCGGGCGCTCGACGCCGTCCTTGCCCTTCACCATCAGGCCCGTCATCCCGATGTCCGCGACGTGGTGCTGACCGCACGAGTTCGGGCACCCCGAGATCTTGATGTCGAACTCGCCGAGCGAGCTGACGAAGTCCTCGGTTTCCTGGCGGCTGCCGTTCGGCACCAGGTGATCCCGGATGCGCGTGCCGACCTCCATGCTCTTCGTGATCGCGAGCGTGCAGTAATCGCCGCCGGGGCAGGTCACCACGTCCGTGATGTGCCCCGCGTCCGCCTCGGCGAGGCCGATCTGCGAGAGCTCGCGGTGCAGGCCGAGGATCTTCGCCTCCGGCACCCAGCGCAGCACGAAGTTCTGCGTGTTCGTCGCCCGCACCTCGCCGTTGCCGAAGCGACGGGAGATGTCGGCCAGGCGCTTCAGCTGCTCGCCCGTGATGTCGCCGAGCGGCAGCTTGACGGTGGCCACCCGGTAGCCGGGCTGCTTCTGCGGGATCGTGTTGGTCCGCTTCCAGCGCGCGAAGGCGCCGTCGCCGAGCGTCTCCCGCGACGGCTCGAGCGGGGGCGGGTCGCTCTCCCGGTACTCGGAGACGTACCGCACCACGTCGGCCGCGAGCGCCTCGCCCCGCGCCGCCTTGATGCGATCGAACTCCTCGTCCAGCCTGCGCAGGAACTCGGCCTCGCCGATCTTGCGGAGCAGGAACTTGAGCCGCGCCTTCTTCCGGTTCTTTCGCTCGCCGTCCCGGAAGAACACGCTGACCACCGCCTCGCACGCCGGCAGCAGATCGGCGATCGGGATGAACTCCCGCCAGAGGTGGGCGACCTCGGGCGTCGAGCCGAGCCCGCCCGCCACGTAGATGGCGAAGCCCTGGCCGAGATCGCCGACCTTGGCCAGGAGGCCGACGTCGTTGATCATGATCTGCGCGTGATCGCGCGCGCTGCCCGACAGGCCCACCTTGAACTTTCGCGGCATCCGCCGGTTGTGCTCGTGGAAGAGGAAATGCTCGGTGACCGCGTGCGCGTAGGGCGTCACATCGAACACCTCGTCCTCGACCACGCCCGCGAGGTGCGATGCGGTCACGTTGCGGACGGTGTCGGCGCATGCGCCGACCGCCGTCACGCCCGCGCGCACGAGCGTGCGCTGCAGGTCGATGGTCTCCTCGATCTCCAGGTAGTGCAGCTGGATGTCCTGGCGTGTTGTGACGTGCGCTAGCCCGCGACCCCACCGCTCGGTCACTTCCGCGAGGGCTTCGAGCTGCTCTGCAGTCAGCTGTCCGCCAGGGATCTTGATGCGTTGCATGTGCTTCACGTGCGCGAGCTGCGCGTAGACACCCATGGCCAGCCGTAGAGGACGGAACTGGTCGGGGGTCAGCTCACCACGTTTGAATTTGGCGACGTTCTCGGCGTGTACGTCGATGGCCGCCGCAAGGCGCTCGACTCGTTGCGACATATCCGATGGTATTCCCTATATTTCCGACGCGTCAAGTGCGACAATTATCACCGCCGGTTCCACGAGGTATCCAGCCCCCAGCACCATGAAGACCGCTCTGCCGAACTCGACCGAAGCCGTGCATGCGGGCGTACTCCGCCAGCGCCCCTCCCACACCCTCGCGCCTGCGATCGCGCAGACGGCGACCTATACCTTTGCGAACACGGCGGACCTCGAGCGCTATTTCGCCGGAGGCGACGCGGATCCCGAGCGGCAGGAGTACGGCCGTTACGGCAATCCCACCGTGCGCGAGGTCGAGCAGCGCATCGCGGCGCTCGACCGCGCCGAGGACGCCCTGCTCTTCGCGAGCGGGATGGCGGCGGTGACGACCACGGCGTTCGCGCTCCTCAAGGCGGGCGACCACGTCATCCTGTTCCGCGACGTGTACCGACGCACGCGGCAGTTCGTGATCAACGTGCTCTCCCGGCTCGGCGTCGAGCACACGCTGATCGACCCGGGCGCGTTCGATCAGCTCGAGGCGGCGATCCGGCCGCGGACCCGCTTCGCGCTCAGCGAGTCGCCGACGAACCCCTATCTCCACTGTATCGACCTGTCCCGCTTCGCCGAGATCTGCAAGAAGGCGCGGGTGAAGACGGTCGTCGACGCGACGTTCGCGACCCCCTGCAACTCCGACCCGATCGGCCGCGGCATCGACCTCGTGGTCCACAGCGCCAGCAAGTACCTGTCCGGCCACAACGACGTCCTGGGCGGCGCGGTCTCCGGATCGAGCGCGCTGATCTCGCTGATCCGCGACATGCGGAGCGTCCTTGGGGGCATCATGGATCCCCACGCCGCGGCGCTGATCGGGCGCGGGATGAAGACGCTCGCGCTCCGCATCGAGCGGCAGAACGCGACCGGGCTCGCCGTGGCGCGCGCGCTCGAGGCGCACCCCGCGGTGGAGCGGGTGTTCTACCCGGGGCTCCCGTCGCACCCGGATCACAAGGTCGCGGCCGAGCAGATGCGCGGCTTCGGCGGCGTGGTGAGCTTCACCGTGCGCGGCGGGCGAGAGGCGGCCTCGCGCGTGGTGGATGGGACGCGCATCGCCGCGATCGCCCCGAGCTTCGGCGGCGTGGAGACGCTCATCGAGCAGCCCTGCATCATGAGCTTCCACGAGCTCAGCGACGAGCAGCTCGCGGCGATCGGCATCTCCCCCGCGCTGATCCGCCTGTCGGTCGGCATCGAGGAGACCGAGGACGTCGTGAGGGACGTCCTTGGCGCGCTCGACGCGCTCGGCAAAGCCTAGCCTCGGCCCGCCCGGGAAGGCCGGCGCGCGGCTAGCCGCCGAGCTTCTTCAGCTTCCGCTGCAGCGTCCGCCGGTCGATCCCGAGCAGCTTCGCCGCGGTGGCCACCACGCCGCCCGACTCCCGCAGCGCGGCGCGGATCGCCTCGCGCTCGAGATCGTCGAGCTTCAGGCTCCCCGGCGGCGGCGTCGGCGCCGCCGAGGCCGAGGCCGAGGGCGGGGGCCGCTGGCGCTCCCGGAGGGTCGCGGCCTCGCGCAGCAGCTTGTCCGCGTCGATGGGCTTGCTGAGCAGCGTGTCGGCGCCCTCGCGCATCGCCGCCACCGCGAGCGGGATGTCCCCGAACCCGGTCAGCATCACGATCGCCGCGTCGGGCTGCAGCTTGCGGTACTGGGCGAGCGCGCTGAGCCCGTCGCCGCGCGGCATGCGGTAGTCGATGACCACGAGGTCCACCGGCTCGTACTCGAGCGCCACGAGCCCCTCGTCGATCGTCGCCGCCGTCCTCGCCACGACCCCGCGGCGGCGCAGCGCGCCCTGCAGGGTGGTGCGGAACGCGTCGTCGTCGTCCACGAGGAGCGCCGTCTCGATCCGTCGCGTCATCTTCACCTCAGGCGGCCCCGGAGCGCTTCAGCGCGCCGGGCAGATCCGCGTCCATGGGGCCCGTGCTCCCGTCGAGGCGGAGGCGCAAGGTCGCCTTCGCGCCGCCGGTCTCGACGCTCTCCATGCGCAGCACCGCGTTCATGCGGGAGGCCATCATCGAGCTGATGTAGAGCCCGAGCCCCATGCCTCCCTGCTCCATCTTCGTCGTCTGGAACGGCTCCCCGAGCCGCCCGGCGATGTCGGGGTTGAGCCCCGGCCCGTTGTCGGAGACCGCGATCTCGCAGACGTCGCCGCGCTCGACGACGCTCACCTCGATCCGCTGCTCGGCCGAGTCGGCCGTCGCCTCGGCGGCGTTGGCGAGCAGGTTGACGAGCACCTGGCAGAGCGCCGGCCGCAGCACGTCCGCCTGCACCAGCCGCGGCGTGTCGAACGCGAGCTCGCCGCGGTAGCCGAGCCGCGCGAGCTCGACCTTCGCCAGGTCGCGCACGAAGCGGGTGAGCTCGAGCGGCTCCAGCCGCTGATCGAGCCGGATCTGGCCGCGCATCAGCCCGATGATGTCGCTCGCGCGCCGCGCCTCGCCGGCCACGGTCTCGGCCATGCGCGCGGCGTCCTCGGAGCCCGTCTCGCGCGCCACGTCGACGAGGTCCTTGCTCGCGAGGAGGATCGTCGCGAGCGGCGTGCTGAGCTCGTGCGACATCCCGCCGACCATGCGCCCGAGCATCGCCAGCCGCTCGTTCCGCTGGCTCTGCTGCCGGAGCTCCTCGAGCCTGTGCGCGTAGACGACGACGAAGAAGCCGAGGAACAGCGTCAGCGACGTGAGCGACACGAGGTCGCCGAGCCGCCGGATGCGCTCGCCGCCGAGCGGCGCCGCGTCGAGCGGCAGCGGCGTCGCGTACGTGAGCACGGCGATCGCGGCCAGCGTCAACAGGCCCACGAGCACGGTCGTGCGCCGCGGGCAGAGGAGGCCGGAGAGGGCGATGTGGAAGGCGAGGAAGACGGCGAAGGGGTTCGCCAGCCCGCCCGAGAACCAGAGCATCCAGGCGTTCGCGATCACGTCGCCCACGAGCTGGGCGCGCGCGTGATCCTGCGCGGGCTCGCGCGCCGACGGCTCGCCCCCGTCCGGCCGGCGCGCGCGCCCGACCCGGATGGTCCAGGCGACGTTGGCCGCCGCGATCGCGGCGATGCCGACGATCAGCGGAGCGAGCCCGAGGTCGGGGACGAGCTTCCTGCCCGCGACCGTGGTCGCGATCATCCCCGCGATCGCCCCCCACCGCAGCTGGATCAGCCACCTGTCGGCGGTGTCCCAGGAGGGGGGCTTCGGCCCGGAGAGCAGGACAGCGAGCCGCCGGCGCGCCGCAGGGGGCGCGCTGCTCTTGGCGGGGTCGTGCCCGGCGTCAAGCGACCATGGCTGAAAGGAGGATTGCATCCGCGCGCGGACAGGGGGGCTTTCCAGGGCGTGGTCGAGGCGTCCGGCGTCCATCCCGGAGCAACCTTCCGACGTTGCCTTGCATCCGCTCCCTTGTACCGCGCACGAAAGCCGCGAGCACGCGCGAGGTGCGCCCCGGCCCACATCCGGGGGGTGTCAGGAAAAACCCCAGCGAATACCGTGACTTGGAATTGTTGGCTGGGTTACGTTCGGCCTCGCGCCGGCGGGGCGCTCGGCCCCGGGCCGGTCACTTGGCCTCTTCGGCTCCGTTGCCGTGCGCGCCGTGCGCGGGCGGCGGCGGCGCCTTGTGCGCCCGCTTCATCCTCCAGTCGTCGGCGGCGCGCTTGCCGTCGAACGGCGCCTTGATGTCCGCCGGCCGCTCGGCCTCGATCCCCTCGGCCCGGCCGCGGTTGGCCGTGTCGAACATGGTGAAGCCGATGAAGATCGCCAGGAAGATGAGCGACGACGCGAAGATCAGGGCGTGGAACTTATGGTCCCACTTGAGGTGCATGAAGATGAGCGCCACGACGCCCGCCTTCGCCGTCGCGATGAGGATCGCGATCGCCAGGTTGGCCGCGCCGAGGTCGACGTAGCTCGCGCCCACGGTGACGACCGTGAGCACGAGCAGCGCGAGCCACGTGGCGATGTAGACCTTGAGCGGCAGGACGTGAGGCACGTGGTCTGCGCCGTGGCCATGGCCGTGCCCGTGCCCGTGCGCGCCAGCTGCTTCTGCGTGTGTCGACATGCTGTCCTCTAGGCCTCAGCCCACCAAGTAGAGCAGGGGGAAGAGATAGATCCAGATGAGGTCGACGAGGTGCCAGTACAGCCCCACCCCTTCGACCGGCGAGTAGTAACGGCTCGAGAACTCACCGCGCAGGTTGCGGATGAGGATCCACGTGATGAGCGCCATCCCGATGACGACGTGCAGCCCGTGGATGCCCGTCATCATGAAGTAGATGGCGAAGAACGTCCCCGCGTGGGCCGTGGTGAAGCCCTGGGCGGTGAAGTACTTCCCGGGCAGGAGGCCGTCGTGGAACTTGTGCTGGTACTCGAAGTACTTGATCACAAGGAACACGGCCGCGCAGAGCAGGGTCACCACGAGCAGCCGGGTGGTGGTCTTCTTGTCGCTCCTCTGCGCAGACCGGACGGCGAGCGCCATCGTCAGGCTGGAACAGATGAGCACGATCGTGTTGATGCCTCCCATCACCTTGTCGAGGTGATGGTGGGCTTCCACGAACGAGTCGAAGAACCAGCCCCGGAAGATGGCGAACGCGCAGAACAGCCCACCGAAGAGCAGGATCTCCGTGACCAGGAAGAGCCAGATGCCCATCCTGCCGGCGTCGAACTGCGTGTCGGCGGAATCGAAATGATGGGCGACGTGGAAGTCGGGGGACAGGGCCGTGCCTGCCTTGTTCGGCCGGTCGGCGGCCTCGGCGTGCGCGCTCATGCGTTCTCCGTGTCGAAGTCGTAGGCGCCCTTGGTCACGACCGGGGTGCGGACGAAGTTCTCGGTGATGGGCGGGGAGGCGGTTGTCCACTCGAGGCTGAGCCCGCCCCAGGGGTTCGCCGGCGCCGGAGCGCCGGAGCGCAGCGACTTGATGAAGCAGATGATCATCACGAGGAAGCCGAGGCCCAGGATCCACGAGCCCACGGTCGAGAAGGCGTGCAGCGGCTGGAACTGGTCCAGGTAGTTGTAATAGCGGCGCGGCATCCCGCGGCTACCGAGGACGAACTGCGAGAAGAACGTGACGTTGAAGCCGATGAAGACCAGCACGCAGGAGATCGACGCGAGCCGCTCCGAGTACATCTTGCCCGTGATCTTGGGCCACCAGTGGTGGAGCCCGCCGATGTAGGCGATGACGGTGCCGCCGACCATCACGTAGTGGAAGTGCGCGACCACGAAGTACGTGTCGTGCAGGTGCAGATCGACGCTGAGCATCCCGAGGAAGACGCCGGTGAGCCCGCCGATCGAGAAGAGGATGAGGAACGACAGCGCGTACAGCATCGGCGCGCTGTAGCTGATGGAGCCGCGCCACAGCGTCGCGATCCAGTTGAAGACCTTCACGCCGCTGGGGATGGCGACGAGGAAGGTCAGGAACGAGAACATGATCGCCGCGAACTCGCTCTGGCCGGAGGTGAACATGTGGTGGCCCCACACGAGGAAGCCGACCAGGGCGATGGCGACGCTGGAGAACGCGATCGCCTTGTAGCCGAAGACCCTGCGCCGCGCGTGGACCGAGATGAGCTCGCTGATGATGCCCATGCCCGGCAGGATCATGATGTAGACGGCCGGGTGGCTGTAGAACCAGAAGAAGTGCTGGTAGAGCACCGGGTCGCCGCCGAGCGCCGGGTCGAAGATGCCGATGTGGAACGCGCGCTCCGCGATGAGCAGGAGGAGCGTGATGCCGAGGACCGGCGTGGCGAGGATCTGGACGATGCTGGTCGCGTAGATCGCCCAGAGCATGAGCGGCATCTTGTACCAGCCCATCCCGGGCGCCCGGAGCTTGTGCATCGTGACGATGAAGTTCAGCCCAGTGAGCACGCTGGAGAAGCCCAGGATGAACACGCCGAACGTGACGCTCAGGACCGACGTCGTGGTCACCGTGCTCGAGTACGGCACGTAGAACGTCCAGCCGGTGTCGATGCCGCCCGTGACGAGCGACGACAGCGTGAAGAGCGCGCCGATCCAGTAGAGGTACAGGCTGAGGAGGTTCAGCTTGGGGAAGGCGACATCCTTCGCGCCGATCATGATCGGCAGCAGGAAGTTGCCGAGCGCGCCGGGGATGCTCGGGATGATGAACAGGAAGGTCATCACCGCGCCGTGGAGCGTGAACATCTGGTTGTAGGTGTTCGCGCTCATCAGCGTCTCCTTCGGCGTCAGCAACTCGAGCCGGAGGACGAGCGCGAACACCCCGCCCATCGCGAACGCGATGAACGTGCTGATGAGGTACATCAGGCCGATCCGCTTGTGATCGACCGTGGTGAGCCACGACATGATCCCGCTCTGGGCCCGGATGTAGTCCGTTCCGTGGCCGCCGGCGGGTGCCGTATTGACGTCGAGGGTTGTTACGGTCTGCGACATGACTGCTTCTCCCCGGCGCTCACTTCACCGACTTCAGATAAGCGATGAGCGCGTCCACTTCTTTGTCCTTGAGGAGCCCCTTGAACGACGGCATCACCGGCGGATAGCCGCGCACGACCTGGCCGCCGGGGTTGAACACGCTCTCGCGGAAGTAGTTCTCGTCCGCGATGAGCTTGGATCCGTCCGCGAGCTCCTCCTCGCGGCCGAAGAGCCCCTTGAGCGACGGGCCCTGGATGCGCGTCCCGTCGAGCGAGTGGCAGGTCGCGCAGCTCCGCTTGGCGAAGAGCAGCTTGCCGAGCTCCTCGGGCGGCAGGTCGCTGTTGTTGTTGCCCTCGAGCCACTTCTCGAAGTCCGACGGCTCCAGCACCTTGACCGTGGCGAGCATGTCCGAGTGACCGGAGCCGCAGTACTCGGTGCACAGGAGCACGGTCTCCCGTGTCTCCGTCGCCTCGAACCACAGCGACGTGTACGACCCCGGGACCACGTCCTGCTTCACGCGGAACTCCGGGATGTAGAAGCTGTGGAGGATGTCCTTCGAGCTCATGATGAGCCGCACCGGGCGGCCCCGCGGTACGCCGAGCTCGTTCACGGTCGTCGTCCCGTCGGGGTAGGTGAACGTCCACAGGTACATCTCGCCGGTGACGTTGATCTCGTACGACTCGGCCGGCGCGACGGAGGCGTGCACGTAGCCGCGCATGCCCACGAAGAAGAGCGCGATCACGATGGCGAGCGGGATCAGCGTCCACACGACCTCGACCGTCGTGCTGTGGTCGATGGGGCTCGTCTTGTCGCGCTCGCTCCGCCGCTTGTACTTGATGGCGAAGAGCACCGTCGCCCCCGCCACCAGGATGAAGAAGAGGACGGAGACCCAGTAGGCCGCGTCCCAGCCGGCGTCGATGTGCTCAGCGAGCGTCGAGCCCTGGCGGGGCAGCCAGAAGGAGCCGAGTTCGATCGGGTTTTTCATCACCATAGTTGTGGCTCCGCCACCTTGTATCTAGGAAGCCTCGTTTACACGCGCCCTCGTGCGGGAGCGTTCAGTCCGCCAGAAGCGAATGAGCCAGAGCCCGATGAGCACGACGGTGATGACGCCTGACGCCATCATCAGCCGCCTCGTCGCCAGGACGTACCCTCGGGCGTTGGGATCGTAATGGAAACAGAACAAGAGCACCCGATCCCAGGCGTTCCCGACCTGCCCGCTGCCCGCTTCGCGCAGCGCGAGGCCGAAGTTCTTCTGTGGGAAGGAGATGCCGTACAGCGTGCGCGACAGGCGCCCGTCGGGCGTGAAGACGAACGCGCCCGCCGCGTGTGCGTACTGCTTGGTCGTGTCGTCCCACCGGTAGTGGAAGCCCACCGCGTCGGCGAGCGCGCGCACCGACGCCTCGTCTCCGACGAGGAAGTCGAAGCCGTCGCCGGTGACCGGCTTGCCGTACGCCTCTATGTAGTTCGCCCGCTTCTTGCGCGCGGCTTCGGGCGTGTCGCGGGGGTCGAAGCTGACGACGAGCGCGCGGTACTCCTGGCCGGCGGTCCAGGCGCTCTCCTTCATGGCCTGGAGCACGCCGTTCAGGACCAGCGAGCACAGCATCGGGCACTCGAAATAACCGAGCACCAGGACGAGGGGCTTGTCGCCCGCCGCATATTTGGCGAGCTCGACCTCTTGCCCCGACTGGTCGCGGAGCCGGAGCTTCTGCGGGAGCAGGGCTCCCGGCCGCTCCTCGATGTCGATGCCGGCGAGCTCCGTCGGAATGGTCGTGTCCGCAGCTCGCGCGCTCCGCGCCGGGGTGGCCGTGGCCACCACGAGCGCGAGAACGGCGAGCAGGGCAGACAGCGGGCGGGACATCACTGCTCCGGAGCGGGGGTCGCCGGGGCTGCGGGCTTGGGCGCCGCGCCTGCAGGCGCGGCGGGCTTGGCGTCCGCGGGCTTGGCGGGCTTCACGGCGTCGGCGGGCTTGGCCGTCTCGGCGGGCTTCACGGCGTCGGCGGGCTTGGCCGTCTCGGCAGGCTTGGCGGCCTCCGAGGGCTTCGCCGCGTCCTTGTCGCCCGGCTTCGCTGCGTCTTCACCCTTCGACGGCTCGCCGGCGGCGGCGCCCTCGGCGGGCTTCGCCGCGCCGTCCGCGGGCTGCGCGCCCTCGGTCGTCGCGGCGGGAGCGGCCGCGGTCCTCACGCGCTTCTCCTGGTAGTCCTTCAGGGTGAGCGCGACGGCCTGATCGACCGGGATGCGGACGATGCCCTTCTTCTCGTCAGCCCACTGGTAGCGGCTGAGCCGCTCCTTCTCCAGGGCCCGCAGGGCGCGGACCCCGCTGCTCGGCGGCTCCAGCACCTTGGTCGAGATCTCGCGCTCCATCGTCGACTTGAAGATCTCGTTGACGAAGAGCACGACCACCACGATCGAGAGCAGCGTGGCGATCACGATCACGAAGATGAGCGAGTTGTTCGGTCGATCCACCTCGGCCTGGGCGTCGGCGTGATCGGTCGCTGTGTTGTCGGTCGCTTCGCTCATGGCCGGCTCCTTACGGGTTGTCGATCCGAGCCGCTTCGGCAAGGTGAGGGTCGTTCAGGGGATACAGCGGGCTCTTGGACGCCTGGAGCGCGAGCATCCAGGCGCCAACGCCCAGCGGGCCGAGCAAGCCGGCGAGGTCGATCCAGCTCAGGTGCGCGCCGTGGTGATCCACGTTCGGCATGACGAGCCAGTAGAGGTCGACGTAGTGCATCACGAGGAGGAGCACCGACGCCGCGCCGAGCACGAGCGGGCTCCGCTTCGCGTGCCGCGACAGGAGGACGAGGAACGGAACGACGAAGTGTCCGAACAGCAAGGCCAGGCTCACGACCTTCCACGAGCCCTCCCAGCGGTGCTGGTAGAAGATCGTCTCCTCGGGGATGTTCGCGTACCAGATCAGGATGAACTGCGAGAACGCGATGTAGGCCCAGAAGATCGTGAACCCGAAGAGCAGCTTGCCGATGTCGTGCTGGCGCTCGACGTTGCTCACCTTCCGCAGGAGCCCCGCCTTGTGGAGCGCGATCGTGATCAGCGCGAGCGCCGAGAGGGAGCTCGTGGCCGAGCCGGCGAACACGTAGACGCCGAAGATCGTCGAGTACCAGTGCGGGTCGATGCTCATCAGCCAGTCGAACGCCGCGAACGAGATGGTCAGGGCGAAGACGATGACGGCCGGGGCGGCCCCGGCGCGCATCCTCGCGGTGGGCCGGAAATCGGCGCTCTTGTCCTGCGCGCGGGAGGTCTTGATGAACCAGAGCGCGAGGCCCGCCCACGCCGCGAGGAACACCACGGCGCGGATGTAGAAGAACGTCGGGTTCAGGTAGGGCGCCTTCTGGTGCAGCACATGATCGTTCGCCGCGTCGGGCCCCATCCAGTGATGGTAGATGTCGTGGGCGAGCACCGCGACCGGGAGGAAGAGCACGATGCAGGCGGGCAGGATGCCGCTCATCCACTCCATGTGGCGGCGCGCGGCCGCCGACCAGCGCGCGCGGGTCAGGTGCTGGATGATCACGAAGAACAGCGCGCCGAGCCCGATCGTCACGAGCCACGTGAAGCCGGTGAGGTACGAGAACGCAAAGCGCTTCGCGTCGGAGACCGCCGCCGCCGCCGAGAGCACCACGCCGACGATCGCCAGCACCATGCTCCCCGAGACGAGCCGCTTCGCGACCGCCGGATCGAGGACCTTCGCGTCCTCGGCCAGAGCACTTCCGTGGGACTTCATGGAGTTCCGCTCTCCTTCGCGATGTTGCCCCGCTGGGCCTCGGGCACGTCGTCGACGCGCGCGTGCTGGCTGTGCTGCAGCACGCGCACCCACGTGACGATCGCCCACCGGTCCTTGACCGGGATCTGCTTCCGATAGGACGGCATGTTGCGCACGCCGTTCGTGATGACGTTGAAGATCTCGCCGTCGGGCAGGCCGAGGGCCCGCTCGGACGCGAGGTCGATGGGGGGCGGGTACCCGCGCTTCACCACCATGCCCTGGCCGCTCCCGCTCTGGTCGTGGCACGGCGCACAGTAGATGTTGAAGCGATCCTGGCCGCGCCGGATCACCGTCTCATCGACGGTGATGGGCGCGAACGCCAGGAACGTCTCGCCGTCCTTGCCGGTGCGGTAGGCCTCGCTCTCGTCGAGCGCTCCCTGCGGCACCGTGCCTTCGACGATCGGCCGCATCGCCCGCCCGTCGGGGAACAGGCTGGTGCCCTCCTCGGGCTGGAACTTGGGCTGCCAGTCCATGTCTCCGAAGAGGTGGATCGGCGGATCGCTGCTCGCCTGTCCGCGGCAGCCTGCCAGGACGACGAGGAGGGGAATGCACCAGCGCTTCACGAGGAGACCTCCCGGATGCCCTGGGCGCCGAGGCGCTGGAGGAGGTTGCGCGTCTCCGTGGAATCGAACTTCGGGTCGCTCGCCTCGACGCTGATGAAGAAGGCGTCGTCGGTCGCCCGCGGGAACGAGGGGTGCGTCATGGTGGGGTGGAACAAGGTGGGCAGGCGCCCGAGCGCGAAGAGCCCGAAGAAGCACGTGAGCGCCGCGAAGAGGACCGTGAGCTCGAAGAAGATGGGGATGAAGGCCTGGTACGAGAACGACGGCTTGCCGCTGATGATGAGCGGATAGTCGTAGTACTGCGTGTACCAGGCGAGCGCGATGGCGCTGGCGAGCCCCGCCGCCCCGCCGCCGAGCACGAGCCACGGCAGCGGAGACGGCTTGAGCCCCATCGCCTTCTCCAGCCCGTGCACGGGGAACGGCGTGTGCGCGTCGAAGCGGCTGTACCCGGCGTCCCGGAGCGCCTCGCACGCGTGGAAGATGTCCTTCGGGGTCGTGAAGTAGCCCATCACCCCGAACAGGGCCGACTCGCCGTCCGCGTCGTGCTCGGCCTTGCGCTCCAGCTTGCGCTCGATCGCGAGCGCGGCCTGACCGTGCGGCCCGCTCTCACGGGGCTCGTCGTACTCCGCGTCGTCCTCGGGCACGTGGCCCTGCGGCTTGATGTCGGGCTGGCTGTCGCGCGCGGAGTCCTTTTGCGCTCGTGCCTCCTCGGCCGAGGCGGGCTTCCCGGAGCGCTTCTGGCGTCGGGCATCGCTGTTACGCTGCATGATGAGCCTCGTCGTTGCTGTGCGAGCCGTGAGGATCGGCCGCCGCCGTGACCCCCTTCACCTCGCTGATCGCGACCATCGGCAGGTAGCGGACGAACAGCAGGAAGAGCGTGAAGAAGAGGCCGAACGAACCGAAGAACGTCGAGATGTCCCAGATGGTCGGGCGGAAGTAGGTCCAGCTCGAGGGGAGGAAGTCGCGGTGGAGGCTCGTCACGATGATGACGAAGCGCTCGAACCACATCCCGATGTTCACCAGGATCGAGATGATGAACATCGCGGGGATGCTGGTGCGCACCTTCTTGAACCAGAAGAGCTGCGGGAAGATCACGTTGCAGCTCACCATGGTCCAGTAGGCCCAGGCGTACGGGCCGAGGATGCGGTTCCGGAAGGCGAACTGCTCGTAGCCGTTGCCGCTGTACCAGGCGATGAAGAGCTCCATCCCGTACGCGTAACCGACCATGGTGCCGGTCGCGACGATGACCTTGTTCATGTTCTCGAGGTGCCGCATCGTGATGAGCCCCTCGAGACCGAACGCCTTGCGCGCGAACACCATCAGCGTGACGACCATCGCGAACCCGCTGAAGATGGCGCCAGCGACGAAGTACGGCGGGAAGATCGTCGTGTGCCAGCCGGGGACGATCGAGACGGCGAAATCGAACGACACGATCGTGTGCACGCTGAGCACGAGCGGCGTCGAGAGCCCGGCGAAGATCAGGTAGGCCTTCTCGTAGTGGAGCCAGTGGCGGTGCGAGCCGCGCCAGCCGAGGCTGAGGATCCCGAAGACGATCTGCTTCGTCCGGGTCGTGGCCCGGTCGCGGATCGTGGCGAGATCAGGGATGAGCCCGACGAACCAGAAGAGGGTCGAGACCGTCGCGTACGTCGAGACGGCGAACACGTCCCAGAGCAGCGGGCTCTTGAAGTTCGGCCAGATGCTCATCTGGTTCGGGATCGGGAACAGCCAGTGGGCGAACCAGATCCGGCCCAGGTGGGCCACCGGGTAGATGGCGGCGCACGCGACCGCGAAGATCGTCATCGCCTCCGCGGCGCGGTTGATGCTCGTCCTCCACTTCTGGCGGAAGAGGAAGAGGATGGCGCTGATCAGCGTGCCGGCGTGGCCGATACCGACCCAGAACACGAAGCCGGTGATGTCCCACGCCCAGTTGACCGTGGTGTTCAGCCCCCAGATACCGATACCGGTCCCGACGAGGTGAACGAGCGAGCCGGCCAGGATGAAGAGGATGCTGATGGCAAGGCACAGCAGGACGAGCCACCCGGGGGGGCGCTTGCTGAGGACGATGCCCGAGATCTTGTCGGTGAGAGAGCGGAAGTCGTCCTTCCCCTGCACGAGCGGCGCCTCGTCCAAGAGGGCGGCGCGGTCCGAGAGCCGGGGGTGATCGACCTGGAGGGGTGCTGTGGCGCTCATGCGTCGGCGAGCTCCGGGTTCTTGTTGCGGATCTTGGCGAGGTACGTGACCCGCGGCTTGGTGTTGATCTCGTCCAGCAATCTGTAACCGCGCGGGCTAGCGGCCGCCGCGGCCACCTGGCTCTTGGGGTCGTCGAGGTCGCCGAAGACGATGGCCTGCGTCGGGCAAGCGCCCTGGCACGCGGTCACGACCTCGCCGTCCTTGATGTGCTCCCGCCCCTCTCGCTTGGCGTCGATCTTGGCGTGGTTGATCCGCTGCACGCAGAAGGTGCACTTCTCCATGACGCCCCGAGATCGAACGGTGACGTTGGGGTTGAACTGCATCTTCTGCTCCTCCGAGTCCGGCTGGTTGTACTCGAGGAAGTTGAAGCGACGGACCTTGTAAGGGCAGTTGTTGGCGCAGTACTTCGTGCCGACGCACCGGTTGTACGCCATGTCGTTCAGCCCCTCGGGGCTGTGCGTCGTGGCGGCGACCGGGCAGACCTGCTCGCACGGCGCGTTCTCGCAGTGCTGGCAGGGGAGCGGCTGCGAGATGCTCTCCGGCTCGTTCGGGTCCGTGCCCTGGAAGTAGCGGTCGATCCGGAGCCAGTGCATCTCGCGGGTCTGCCGCACGCCGTCGGCGCCGACGACCGGGATGTTGTTCTCGGCCTGGCAGGCGACGACGCACGCGTTGCAGCCGAGGCAGGCGTTGAGATCGATGGTCATGCCCCAGGCGTGCCCCTGCCGCCGGTTCGGCTCCTTGAACAGGCTGAGGAGCGGCGGCACGTGGACCTGCTTCTGGGCGAACTCCGGGTCCTTCTGGAACTCGGCGAGCGTGCCCTCCCGCGCGAGCGGGCGGCCCTCCATCACGAAGTGCTCCTGGGTGCGCGCGAGCTCGACGACCTCGCCGGTCTTCTCCAGCGAGAAGCCGCCGGCGAGCTCGAAGGCGTCGCTCTTGCGCAGCGGGGTCGTGTCGACGCCGACGCCATGGCCGACCCGGAGCTTCGCGCGCCGCCCCTGGCCGACGGTGATGCCCACCGAGTCGTCCGCCTGCCCCGGCGCGACGAGGACGGGGATCCGCACCGACGCGCCGCTGCCCGTCAGCGTCACGACGTCGCCGTCCTTCAGGCCGAGCCGCGCCGCCGTCGAGGGCGAGAGGTTCGCGGCGCTGCCCCAGGTGAGCTTCGTCATCGGGTGGGGCAGCTCCTGGAGCCACCCGTTGTTCGCGAACCGGCCGTCCCACGCGTGCACGTCGGGCCGGAAGGTCACCTCCAGGCCCTCGCCCACGGCGGGCGCGAACGCGCGGAGCGC
Source organism: Sorangium sp. So ce117 (assembly GCF_051524395.1). Lineage (NCBI taxonomy): Bacteria > Pseudomonadati > Myxococcota > Polyangiales > Polyangiaceae > Sorangium > Sorangium sp. So ce117. Next base: position 10,863,914 of record NZ_CP150309.1, on the reverse strand, counting down.
CTCGATCGCGCCCTGCGCCGCGGCGGCCACCTGCTCGTCCGCGAGCTGGGTCCCCGCGACGAGGCCGTCGTGCAGCGCGCGGCGGAAGTCGTCCTCGGTGCGCTTCGCGCCCTCGGCGGTCAGCCACGTCGCCCGCACCAGATCGTAGGCCGTCCGCGAGCCGCCGAGCAGGAGCTCGATGACCTCGGCGTCGGTCCTGCCGCCGAAGAGCGGGGCGATGAGCGGCTGCGCGATGCTGGCCGTCCCGTCCTCCGCCCGCACGTCGCTCCACGACTCCAGCGGGTGGGCGCGGTTCAGGTGCCAGCGGGTGCGCTCGCTCGTCTCGTCGACGTGCGTCGAGACGTGCACGCTCACGGGCACCTTGGCGAGCGCGTCGGCGAAGCGCGCGTCCGCGGGCGCGTCGAAGGCCGGGTTGCCGCCCAGGATGATCAGCGTCTCGACGTCGCCCTTCTCGATGGAGCGCGCGAGCTCGACGAGCGCCTCGGGGCCCTCGCGCGAGTCGTCGAAGGGCGCGACGTGCCGGACCGCCTTGCCCGTGTTGTCGAGCGCGAGGTTGATGAGGTGCACGAGCCCGTGGACCTCCTTCGGCAGCGAGCGCCCGGCCACGACCGCGCCCTCGCCCCGGTTGGCGACGAGGTCGGCGGCGATGGCGGCGACGTGCCGGGTCGCCTTGGCGTCGAGCCCCTCCGATTTGCCCGCGAGCGCGCTGAGCAGCTGCGGGTCGAGCGCGACCCCGCGCTTGCCGAGCTCGGTCGCGAGGGCGAAGGCGAAGGCGGGGATCTTGCGGCTCTGGATGCGGAGCCGGTGATCCGCGGCCGCGCCGGTGATCGTGAAGGTGCTCTCGACGGAGTAGAGGCGGTTCATCGCCTTCGGGTCCTTGTCGACAGCGCGGCCCGCCGCGAACGCGCGCCCCTGCTTGAGCGGGCTGCCGTCGGAGGCGAACAGGTCGGCGTCGATCGCGACGATCACGCGCGCCTTCGTCAGGTCGAGCGTGGTCTCGAGCGGCTTGCCGAACGCGAGCCGCGCGCCCTCACGCGCGGCGTCGCGCGAGAAGGGCTCGTACCGGACGACGCGCGCCTCAGGCAGCGTCTTGCGGAGATCGGCGAGGCGCGCGGCCAGCGTCGGCGACCGGTGCGCCTCGGTCAGGATCGTGAGCCCCTTGCCGCCGCGGCCGCGGAGCTTGTCGCCCTCGGTGCGGAGGAACGCCGCCGCGTCGTCCCAGGACTTTTCGGTCGCGCCCTCGCGCGGCGACTTGCTGCGATCGGGATCGTAAAGGTCGAGGATCGAGGCCTGGATGTGGAGGGTGGTCCCGCCGAGGCTCTCGGGGTGCTTCGGGTTGCCCTCGATCTTGGTGGGCCGCCCCTCGTGGCTCTCGACGATGACGCCGAAGGCCGTGCCCATCATCGGCAGCGCCGTCGCGAAGAACAGCGGCTTGCCCGGGATGACCTCCTCCGGGGTCCGCGAGTACGGCAGGATCTGCTCGACAGGCCGGCGGCAGCCCACGAGGCCGCCGAGCGCGAGCGACGCGCCCATGAGGCTCAGGAACGTGCGCCGCCCGACGCCCTCCGGCGGCTCGAACGCGGCCGGCGGGAACTCGCGCCCGAGCGCGTCGACGAAGTCGGGCGAGCCGGAGAGCTCGTCCAAGCTGCGCCAGTAGGTCTTTCCAGAGATGTCCTGGGCGAGGGGGAGAGGGGTTCGTTTACTCATCGGTGGCACCCCGAGCAGTGAAGCGGCGCCTGCACCTGCCGCCCGGAGGAAGTGACCGCTGGCACGCGATCGTTATAAGCCTCGTGGCTCGCGGGGATGCCGGCGCCTGCAATGGCGGCCGTCGCGGGTGCCATATCCATCTTGGTGACGTCGGCGGGATTGCGGAGGTTGGGCCCCGGATTGCGGTGGCAGTCCAGACACCATCCCATCGAGAGCGGCTGGACCTGCCGGACCTTGTGCATCTGGTCCACGCGTCCGTGACAGCTCACGCAGCCGACCCCTGCGGCCAGGTGGGCCGAGTGGTCGAAATAGGCGTAGTCGGGAAGGTTGTGGACGCGCACCCAGGGGATGGGTTGATCCGTCGCCCAGCTCTCCTGCACGAGGAGGAGCTTTTCGCTGTCCCGCCGCACCTTGGCATGACAGTTCATGCACGTCTCGGTGGGGGGAACCGCGGCGAAGCTGGATACCTCTACTGTGCTGTGACAGTAGCGGCAGTCGATGCCGAGGTCGCCGGCGTGCAGCTTGTGGGAATAGTCAACCGGTTGATCCGGCTGATACCCGACCTCGAGATGTTTGTTGGTACCGTAGTACCAGAATCCGCCGATCACAGCGGCGCCGAGGGGCAGAACTCCGAAGAGCAGCCCCAGCGGAACCACTTTGTTGGCCCATCGTGGGAACAGGAACCGAGCCATAGGGTTGTGGTGGGCGTCGGAGGGACGCGCGGGCGCAGTTATGGCTTGCTGGCGGGGTGCGACAAGACGGCAAAGTGCCGCGTGACTGCGGCAGATTGCCGCTGTGGGTAATTGAGGCTCCACGCCGCGGCAGGTCGCCGCGGGGGCGCGGCAGGTTGCCGCGGGTCCAGGCGTCCGTCCTTACGACACGGGGGCGAACTGGATGCGACACCGGATCGAAAAATTGTCGAAACGTCACGCCGGCCGGGGAACGTCCGGGGAAGCCAGGGGAAGCCAGGGGAAGGAGAGGGCTGGCGAGCGAGGGGCCGCCGCGCCGAGGTCGCCTGCCCGGGGGAGCTCAGAACACCGGCGTGAACGTGCGTGGGGCCTTCTTCTTCCGGAGGCAGCGGGTCGCCCTGCTCATGTAGCAGACGGTGAACGCTCGCCTCGGCTGGCCGCTCCGGTTCATGGCGGAGCAGTGCCAGAGGTAGTTGTGGATCAGCAGGGCCTCGCCCGCGCGCGCCGGCAGCGCGATCTTGCGGGCGTCCGCGTCGGCTGCGCGCACGCGGTCGCTCGGAATGACGCCGCCGAGCGGCGTCGCGAGCCCGTCGATGTGGCTGCCTTCCAGCACTTCCACGCAGCCGCCACCGGCGGGCGCGTCGTCGAGCGCGGTCCAGATCTGCAGCTCGGGGTCGCGATCCAGCCCCCAGTAGCTGCCGCCGTCCTGGTGCCACGGCAGCGGCGTCCCTCCGGACGCGGCCTTGTTGAAGAGCACGGCCCGGTAGATGGAGACCTCTCCGGCGATGAGCGCGCGCGCGATCCTCTCGAAGAGCGGGTTCTCGATCCAGGCGAGGAACAGCGGGTCCTTCTCGATCTTCTCGAGCTTCCGGTACGACGTGCTCGGCCCCTCGTAGCCCTTGCCGTACGGCAGATCCTCGTAGCGGCCCGACGCGGCGTCGTGCTGGAAGAAGAGCCCGGGGTACGTGACGCGCCCGAGCATCAGGTCATCCGAGCGCGCGCGCAGCGCCGCGAGCCCCGCGTCGGTCATCACGCGCCCGAGGCGGGCGTGGCCGCGGGCGGCGTAGTCGGCCAGGGGGCCCGCGAGATCGAGGTCCCTGGCCTCGGGCAGCAGGAGCTCGATCATCGCGCGTAGCTCGCGTCGGTGCCCAGGTGATCGCGGTAGAGCGCGTCCATGCGCCGCGCCGCCTCCTCCGAGAGCGGGCGCCCGACGGCGTCGGCCGCCGCGTCGAGGTGCTCTGCCCGGACCGGGCCGACCAGGATGGAATCGACGACGTCCCGCCCCGCGAGCCAGGCGTACGACAGCGAGAGCAGGCTCATCCCTTCGTCCGCCGCCACCGCGGCGTAGGCGGCCGCGAGCTCGAACATGCGCCTGCTCCAGTACCGGCGCTGGTAGAGGCGGTTGCCCTCGAAGCGCGAGCCCGCCTGCGCCGCCTCCGGCCCCGCGTGCCGCCCCGTCAAGAGCCCGCCGGCGAGCGGGTTGTACACAGCGGTGGCCAGCGCGTACCGCCGCGCGAAGGCGGCGTACTCGACGTCGAGCTGGCGGATCAGCGCGTTGTAGAGCACCTGAGAGACGGCGGGGCGCGGCTTCCCGGCGGCGTCGCGGCGCGCGATGATCTCCAGGATCTGCCACGACGCGAAGTTGCTGACCCCGTACTGCAGGATCTTCCCCTGCTCGAGCAGGGCGTCGATCGCCGACAGCGTCTCCTCGATGGGCGTCTCCGGGTCCGGCGCGTGGAGATAGCAGACGTCGACGCGGTCGGTGCCGAGGCGCGCGAGGCTCTCTTCGACGGCGCGGATCACGCGCTCGCGCCCGAGGCCCTCGGGCCTGCCCCGGACGCGGCGCAGGCCGACCTTGGTGGCGATCTGCGCCTCGGCGCGGCGGCCCCGGAGCGCCCGGCCGAGGATCCGCTCGGACGCGCCGTCCTGGTAGAGGTTCGCCGTGTCGAACGCGGTGATCCCTCGCTCGAGCGCGCGCAGGGTGATGCGCTCGGCCTCCTCGGGCGGCGTGCGGCCGCCGAAGTTCATCGTGCCGACGAGGATCGCGGGCGGCGCGCCCGGGCGCCGCTTCGCCGTCATTCCCGCCCTCACGTCGTCGGCCTTCACGTCAGGCGCCACGTCCTGCTCCTCACGCCCGCGCGACGAGGAGCGCGAGCACGTACACGATCAGCCATACGAGCCACAGGGTGCTCGTCCGCCGCCACCCCAGCCGGAAGCCGTACATCGGCGCGAGCGGCGGCACCACCAGCGCGACGAGCCCGCGCCAGCGCGGCTGGCTCCGGAGCGCGAGCCGCGCGGCCAGCGCGACGTGGGTGGTCACCCAGGCGGCGAACGAAAGGACGAGCGTCGCGGTCGCCGCGATATCCTTCACGGGGCGAAGCCTAGCGTCGCCGGCGCGCCCCGCCTCTGGAAAACGGCGACCCTGGGCAGCGCGGCGACCTCCCGGCGCGCCCGGAGCCCCCGCTCTGTCGCGCTACCAAATCCGGGCTAAGCTTGGCCCGTGCCTCTGCGCAACATGCCGTGTTTTCGTCCGGATTCCTTCCTCATCACGCGCGCCGCCCCGCTCGCGACCCGCAGCGCGAGGGCGATCGCGCGCGCCGCCCGCGCCCTCGTCGACCGCGACGGCCGCCTCATCCCCCTGAGCCTGCTCGCCGGCGCGGCGTGCAGCGTCGCCGTCGGCGTCGGCGCGGCCCAGGCGATCTCCGCTCCGCCCGATACGTTGCCGCTCTCCGAGGTGAAGCCGGGCATGAAGGGGTACGGCCTCACCGTCTTCTCCGGCACCACGCCCGAGAAGTTCGACGTCGAGGTCATCTCGACGCTCCGCAATTTCCGGCCGAACCAGGACCTCGTCCTCGTCAAGACGCAGCACCCGCGCCTCGAGGTCGCGCGCACCGTGGCGGGGATGAGCGGCAGCCCGATCTACCTGAACGGCAAGATGATCGGCGCGTACGCGTACGGCTGGCTCTTCGGCGCGGAGGCGATCGCCGGCGTCACCCCGATCAAGTCGATGCTCGACGAGCTCGCGCGGCCGCTCCCGCGCGGGATCGCCCCGAAGATCGGCGGCCCGCTGCCCGCGCCGGTGAGCCGCGCCGGCGGCGCGCCGCCGCCGCGCGCCGCCGCGCCCGCTCGCCTGCACGGGAGCCGCGGCTTCCTGGGGGCCGTCGACGCCTACGACCTCGCCGGCCACGCCAGCCAGATCGCCGCGCGCGTCGCGCCGTCGCTCGCCCCGCCCGAATCGACGAGCCTCGCGCGCGCCTCGACGCCGGTGATGCTCGGCGGGCTCGGCGGGACGTCGCTGCGCATCGCGAGCAATCTGCTCGGCCCCATGGGGCTCGATCCGATGCAGGCCGGCGGCGGCTCGTCCGCGAGCCCGGAGCCGGGCGCGCCGACCAAGTACGTCGACGGGGGGGCGATCGGAGTCGAGCTCGTGCGCGGCGACATCTCCGCGATGGGCATCGGCACGGTCACGCGCGTGTCGGGCGACAAGCTGGTCGCGTTCGGCCACCCCATGATGAACGGCGGCGTGACGAACCTCCCCGCCGCGATCGCGCGGGTCCACTGGATCCTCGCGAGCCAGAACCGGAGCTTCAAGATCGGCGAGGCGGTGCGGCCTCTGGGCACGCTGGTGAACGATCGGCAGGCCGCGATCGTCGTCGACAGCTCGGCGAAGGCGCCGGTCTTCCCGATGCGCGTCCAGATCGACGGCGTGGAGGGCGCGCCGCACCCGACGTGGAACGTCGAGGTCGCGCACGATCAGTTCCTCGCGCCCGCCTTCGTCTCGATGGCCGTCGGCAACGCCGTCGAGGCCACGACGGCCGAGCGGCGGGACATGACCTGGCGGGCGGTGAGCCAGGTGAAGATCGGGCGCTACGGCACCATCTCGCTGGTCGACTTCGGCGCCGGCAACGGCACCCCGCTCAGCAGCGACGATTTCGTCCGCAGCCGGCTCGTCCGGGCGATGGGGGCCCTGCTCAACAACCCCTGGGAGGACGTCTCGATCGAGCGCGTCGACACCCGCGTGAAGGTCACCTTCGATCGCGAGGTCGTGCTGCTGCGCGGCGCGAAGGTGCTCGAGCCGGAGATCGAGGCGGGCGCGCCCGCGCGGATCCGCCTGGATCTCCAGCCCCATCAGGGCCCCATCGAGTCGCGCGTCATCGAGGTGCCGGTGCCGCGCGAGCTCGCCGGCAGCCAGGTGGACATCGATCTCGCGCCCGGCTACGAGGTGGAGCGCCCGATGGCGACCCCGAACAACGTCGCCGAGCTCGTGGCGATGCTGCCGAGCCAGACCCACGACGCGGAGAGCGTCGTCGCGACGTTCCGGCTCCGGGAGAACGGCGCGGCGTACCGCGGCAAGGTCGCCTCGCGGCTCCCCCCGGGCGCTATGGACACGCTGCGCCCGAGCTCCGCGTCCGACGCGCCCGAGACCTTCGGCGCGCAGGTGCAGGTGCCGGTGTCCCTCAAGCGCTTCCTGGTCGGGAAAGACTCCGTGAGCGTCACGGTCCGGCCTATCCTCCGCTGAGCCCGCCGGTCTCCCGCCTCCCTCTCTTCCCTGACTCTTTCCTGACCCCCCTCCATCTTGCGACCCATGAGCACAGAGCGCTCTTCTGCCCATTCCCGAACGCCTCACCTTCGCGCCGTCCCCTCTCCGCGCAGGCTCCTCGCCGCCGCCGTCGCCGCCGTGGGGCTCGTCGCGCTGCCGGCCCACGCGGTGGGCACGCGCAGCTTCGAGCTCCGATCGCTCGAGGACCTGAAGGGCGGGGATCTCACCGGCGTCAGCGTGGACTCGAACGGCGCCGTGCGCGCCGGGCTGACGCTCGGCGCGACGCCGCTGCCGGACGCGACGTCCATCTGGAGCTCCGTGGTGCTGCCGGACGGGACGGTGCTGCTCGGCACGGGCAACGAGGGGAAGATCTACAGCGTCTCGGGCGGCCGGGTCGCGCTCGTGGCCACGACCGGGCAGATGGCGGTCAGCGCGCTCGCGCTCGCCGAAGGTGGCGACGTCATCGCGGGGACCTTCCCCGAGGGCAAGCTCTTCCGCCTGCCGCGCGGCGCGGGCAACGGCGGTCCGGCGAAGGTCTTCGCCGAGCTCCCCGACACCGAGGACGTGTGGGGCCTCGCGTACGATCCCAGGGCGAAGGCGCTCTACGCGGCGACCGGCTCGGGGGGGAAGCTGTTCCGCGTCGACGCCGCGGGCAAGGCCCAGGTGTACTTCGACAGCGACGAGCCGCACCTCATGTGCGTCGCCGTCGGGGACGACGGCGCCGTCTACGCCGGCTCGAACGGCAAGGCGCTCCTTTACAAGCTCACGGCGCCCGGGCGCGCGACCGTGCTCTACGACTTCGAGGCCGACGACGTGAAGGCCATCGCCATCGCGCCGGGCGCGAAGGGCGGCGCGATCTACGCGATCGCCAACAAGTACGCCGAGGCGTTCGCCCCCCCGAAGCGCAACCGGAGCGGGCCGCCGTCGCCGCAGCCGGCGCGCGCGCCGAAGCCCGGCAAGGGCGTGCTCATGCGCTTCGATCGGAGCGGCGTCGCCGAGAAGATGATGAGCGACGACGACACCCACTACGTCTCGCTCGGCCTCGGCGACGACCTGACGCCGTACGTCGGGACCGGCGCGGAAGGCCAGCTCTACGCCGTGAGCGACAACCACGTCGCGCGGCTCGTCGCCGACACCGACGAGCGCCAGGTCGGCGCCTTCCTGATGGCCGGGCGGCGCAGGTTCGTCGCGACCACCGACCCCGCGGTCTTCCACGAGGTGAAGGGCGTCGGCGGCGCCGACGCGGTGTGGACGAGCAAGGTGCTCGACGCCGGGCTGCGGGCCACGTTCGGGCGCCTTTCGTGGCGCTCCGACGGCGCGCTGGAGCTCGAGACCCGGAGCGGAAACACCGACGCGCCGGACAGCACCTGGAGCCCGTGGTCCACAGCGCTCGCCGCGCCGGGCGACGCGAAGAGCCCGCCGGCGCGCTTCGCGCAGATCCGCGCGCGCTGGCGCCGCGATCCGGGCGCGGTGCTCCGCGAGGTGAAGCTCTCGTTCGTCACCGACAACGCGCGCGCCGTGGTCACGTCGATCGAGGCCGCGCCGAAGGGGCAGACGAAGCCCTCTCGCTCGAGCCTCCCGCCGTCGGGCGGGGAGGCGCCGAAGCCCGTGAGCGCGCTCCAGCTGACATGGAAGGTCGACAATCCAGATCAGGACGACCTCCGCTACCGCCTCTCCTACCGGATGGAGGGGCAGTCGACCTGGCGCAGCCTGCTGAAGCCGGGCGAGAAGGTGACGCGCGCCGAGCACGTATGGGACACGACCGCGCTTCCCGAAGGCGAGTACCGCATCCTCGTCGAGGCGAGCGACGAGCTGGCGAACCCGCCCGAGCGCACGCTGCGCCACAGCCTCGAGTCGGGCACCGTCCTTGTCGACAACACGCCGCCGGTGTTCCGGGCGCTCGCGCTGCAGGGGCGCCGGCTCACGGGCGAGGTCGCGGACGGCCTCGGTCCGGTCGCGCGCGTCGAGGTCTCGATCGCGGGCCTGGAGGAGTGGCGGCCCATCTTCCCGAGCGACGGCGTCTTCGACGAGGCCGTCGAGCCGTTTGAGGCGGATCTCGGCGCGATCGTGCCGCCGGGAGCGCACCTGCTCGCGGTGCGCGCCTATGACAGCGCGGGCAACGTGGTCACCCGCGACATCGAGGCGCGGTAGGCGCCATCACACACCATCGCGCGAGGCCCGGCGCTCGGTGCGACACGGGCGTCATGCTTGCGCCAGGGATGCCCGCAGGCGAGGTGCCCCCATGTTCGCGGCGCGCAGGATGGCGTCCTCACCCAGGTTGCGCTCGGCGCCCTGGCGACGACACACAGAATCGGCACATTCTGTGAATGCAGGAGGCGACATGATACGCTCATTCCGCTTGTGCTTTTCTGGTAGTCCTGGAATGAGCTCACACCACGCCCGTCTGCTTTCTGGCCTCGTGGCGGTCTGGGTTTTCGCGCTCTCCGCGTGCTCGATGGACGACGCCTCGGCGGGTGGGTACGAAGACGGCGGGGCGGCGTTCGGGAGTGGGGGAGGCGAGAGCGCGTCGACCCAATCGGGCGGCAGCCCACCGCCCGCGAGCGGCAGCGCCAGCGGCAACGGTGGTGCCGGCGGCGTCGTGAGCGAGGACGTCAACATCCCGGCCGCTCCGGAGGCGCAGGATCCCTATACCCGCTTCGCTTACCTGTGCGGCGATGGCTGCACCCCGGGCGGGGAGCCGACCGAGTGCTCGTCGGACGGCGGCGCGGGCACAGGGACGGGGCTCCCTGCCGCGCAGACGCTGCACTGCCAGCTCGTCCTCGACGACGGCGATGCGATCCCCAGCTGCCAGCCGGCGGGCCGCTTCGAGGCAGGCGGCCCTTGTCACAGCGCGGCCGATTGCGCGGCTGGCCTGGGGTGCGTGGCGGCCGACGGGGAGGGCGGCGTGTGCCGGCAGTACTGCTGTGGTCACGTCGAGAGCTGCGCGGCGGGGACGTACTGCGACGAGCGACCGATGGCCGAGTCGATCGTCGAGGCGAGCGCGAGGGCTCCGGTTCCGATACCCGTCTGTGTTCCCGCGACGAACTGCGAGCTCTTGAACGACAGCGTGTGCCCGACGGGCCTCACCTGCACGATCGTCCGCGAGGATGGGACGACGAGCTGCGTCGTGCCCGGCGAGGGGCGGGCCGACGAGCATTGTCCGTGCGCGCCCGGCTTCGTGTGCTCGATGCTGACGAACCAGTGCAAGCAGCTCTGCCGGATCGACAGCAGGGCGCCGGAATGCGGCGCAGGCGCCAAGTGCCAGGGCGGCAGCGCGATCTACCCCGCCGGGTTCGGCGTGTGTGTGAGCACGTCGTAGTCGCCGTCCGCCGCGTCGCTCCGTTAAGAAATGTTGTCGAGCCTGGCTCCGGCGCGGATCAGAGCGGCAGGCGCGCGCCGCCGTGGTCATGCTGGACGCGTGCAGCGGCCTCTCCTCTCGTTCGTCGTCTTCATCGCTGTCTTCAGCGCCATCGTGGCAGGTGTCCACTACTACCTCTGGCAGCGCCTGATCCGCGCGCCCGAGCTCGGCCCGCTCTGGCACCGCGTCGGCAGCGTGGCCCTGGTGGTGCTCGCGTCGCTGGTGCCCCTCGGCCTCTTGCTCACCCGCGCGCTGCCCCGGCACATCGCCGGCGTCGTCGCCGGCGTCGTCTACACGTGGGTCGGGCTCGCCGTCCTGCTCTTCTTCCTCCTGCTCACCTCCGAGTTCGTCCGCCTCGGCGCCCACGGCGTCACCGCGCTGCTGAACCAGCCGCTCGACGGCGAGCGCCGCACCTTCCTCTCGCGCGCCCTCGCGGGCGCGGCCGGAGCGCTCGCCATGGGCTTCGGCGTCGCCGGCGCCGCGAGCGCCCTCGGTGAGGTCGCCGTCCGCCCGGTGCGCGTCCGCCTCCGCCGCCTCCCCGCGGCCATGTCGGGCTTTCGCGTGGTTCAGCTGACCGACCTCCACATCGGCCCGACGATCGGCCGGGACTGGCTCGAGCGCGTCGTCGCGCGCGTGAACGCGCTCGAGCCGGATCTCATCGCGATCACGGGCGATCTCGTCGACGGCTCCGTGGAAGAGCTCCGCGAGCACACCGCGCCGCTCGCCGATCTGCGTGCCAAGCACGGGGTCTTCTTCGTGACGGGCAACCATGAGTACTACTCCGGCGCCGAGGCGTGGATCGCGGAGCTCCGCCGGCTCGGCGTGACGGTGCTGCGCAACGAGCGTGTCTCGATCGGCGACGGCGAGCACGGCTTCGACCTGGCCGGCGTGGACGACTGGAGCTCCCGCGGCATGGGCGGCGGCCATGGCCCCGACCTCGCGCGCGCGCTCGCGGGGCGAAACCCTTCTCGCGAGCTCGTGCTGCTCGCGCACCAGCCCAAGCAGATCCTGGAGGCCGCGGAGCGGGGCGTGGGCCTGCAGCTCAGCGGCCACACCCACGGTGGTCAGATCTTCCCGTGGAACTTCTTCGTGCGGCTCGACCAGCCCTACGTGGCCGGGCTGTCCTCGCACGGCGACAGCCAGATCTACGTGAGCCGCGGCACGGGCTACTGGGGGCCGCCGATGCGCGTCGGCGCGCCGTCCGAGATCTCGCTGATCGAGCTCGAAGGCGCCGCCGCAGCGGAGGCCGTGGCGTGACCCGACCGGGCGCTCACGGGAGCGGGTTCGCCGGGTCTCTCTTGCAGTTGATGACCGGCGCCGGGTAGCTGCTCGGATCGGCGATTCGCTCCATGGCGAAGGTAGAGTTCTTGAGATTCAGGGGGATCGGCCTCGCCGCCGTGCCGGTGACAACGCCACAGATGAAGTCGGCGGGCGCGCAGAGGGAGCCGGTGAGCGTGATGGTGGCCTCGAGCTCGCTGCCGGAGATGGGGTTGGCGTCGCCCGGCACGATGAGCGTGGGCAGCTGCGCGGTGAACGTCCCATCGCCGGACAGCGCGAAGGGACCCACGTCGAACGGCTCGCCCGTGGGCGTCTTGCGATCGGCGGCCACGAGCGGCTGGAAGGTCAGCGAGAAGCTCAGGCCGCCGTCGCTGGCCTCGGTGGTCAGGCTGGCCACGAAGAGGAAAGGGGCCCGCGGGTTGAGATAAGCCGAGAGGCTGAAGAGGAAATCGCCGTCGACGGCGCCCGCTTCCGGCAGGCAGTTGTCCCCGCCGCCTCCAGCGCCGCCATTTCCGTCGCTGCCACCACCACCGCCGCTGCTCTGGTCTTCGCGGATCGTGGTATCGCGAGCTTCGAAGTCATCGTATCTGCCTGCCGGGTCGGCGCAGCCGATGAGGAGCGCCGTGGTGGTGAGGGCAGCTGAGGCGAGCGTTGTCCGGATGGTGCGGGAGAAAAGCATTTGACACCGTGCGAAAGGTGACATTTGACTTGAGCGGGTAGAACCTTCCCTGACGTGGCAGGTGTTGCAACCCTACCATGCAGGGTCCGCCGCAGGCGCCGCATTCCTCCGCCCTCAGAATCGAGAACACCGGATATGTCCATCAACCGCCCCTGTTTCGCGATCTCCGTCGGCCTCCTCGGCGGTCTCGCCTGGACCGGATCCGCGCTCGCCGGTGGGTTCGCGACCGCGCGGTTTGGCGGCGAGCACGGCAACCCGATCACGAGCAATCCGACCGCGGTCTACTACAACCCCGCAGGCCTCGCCGAGAGCGAGGGGATTCATCTGTTCCTGGACGGAAATATCGCGCTGCGCGCCGCGTCCTACACGCACTCGGCGGCGGCGACCGATGACGTGACGGTGCCGCGGGCGAACACGGGGGAGGCGAGCCTGTTCAACGTGGCTGCCTCGCCGATGCTCGGCGCCTCGGCCAGGCTCGGCGATCTGGCGCTGGGCGCCGGCGTCTATGTGCCGTTCGGCGGCGCCGCGTCCTGGGATACGAACGCGGCGTTCGAGGGCAATCGCGAGCTCGCCGGGCCGGTGGACGGCGTGCAGCGCTGGCACTCCATCGAGTCATCGCTCCAGGCGATGTTCTTCACCCTCGCCGCCGCCTACAAGATCCCGGCGCTCCGCCTCAGCCTCGGCCTCTCCGGCAACCTGATTCGGACCCAGGTCAACACCGTGCGCGCCCGGAACGCCTCCGGCGACAACCTCCTTGCGACCGAGGGGCGCTCGCTGCTCGAGGTGAGCGGCTTCCACGCGAGCTTCGGCGTCGGCGCGCTGGTCGAGGCGGTGCCGGAGCAGCTCTGGATCGGCGCGTCGTACCAGTCGCGGCCGAACGTCACGGGGGGAGAGTCGCTCGAGGGCACGCTCACCAACCGCTTCAGCGGCGTGTCGAACTCCCCGAGCGACGTGGAACTGCACCAGGGCCTGCCGGATATCGTGCGGCTCGGCGCCCGCTTCGTCCCGGCGGAGCGCTTCGAGGTCCGGCTCTTCGGCGACTGGACGCGGTGGAGCTCGATGGAAAACCAGTGCCTCACCCAGGTCGGCGCGGCGTGCGAGATCGACAGCGACGGCTTCGCCGGAGAGGGCGCCCGCGTGGTGCAGAACATCCCCCGCCGCTGGAACGACACGTTCGGCGTTCGCGTGGGCTGGAGCCACTGGCCGCGGCCTGCGATCGAGGTCTTCGGCGGCGTCGGGTACGACTCCAACGCAGTTCCGGACGAGACCCTGGATCCATCGGGCGTCGATTTTCACGATGTCTCGTTCGCCCTCGGCGGGCGCTTCCATGTCGCGAAGCAGCTGCACCTCGCCGCGTCGTATACCCACCTGTTCTACGTCAGCCGCGACACCACGGGGGACAGCATCACCGCGGGCCTGCACCCCAACTCGAGGGCTCCCGACTCCGGCGGGCACTACGCGCAGAGCATCGGCGTGATCAACCTCAACGTCGATGTCGCCTTCTGAGCGCGGAACCTGAGCGCGGAATCTGCGTGCGGTGACCGAGCGCGAACTCGCGTCGCGGCGGAGCCGCTGCGCCGCGGCGAGGCGCCTCAGGAGGTGCCTCGCCGGGTCCGGCGGAGCAGGCTGAAGATGCGAGCCCCCAGCTCGGGGGCGCGGAAGGGCTTCACCATGTAGTCGTCGGCGCCGCTGGCGAAGGCCTCGACCATGTCCTGCGAGGAGGCGTGCGCCGTCAGGAAGAGGACCGGGAGATCGCGGAGCCCGGGCTCCTGCCGCAGCGTCCGGCACAGGTCGATGCCGGTCATCTTCGGGAGGTTCCAGTCGAGGACCACGAGGTGAAACGGTGAGCCGCGGACCCGCGCCAGCGCCTCTTCCGCGCTGGCGACGGCGACGACGGCGAGCTCGACCGCCTCGAGCATCGCCGACAGGAGCTCGCGGATGTGGGGGTCGTCGTCGACAACGAGGACCCGTGAGCCTTTGCCCTTCAGCCGAGGCGGCGCAGGGGGCGGCGGCGCCCGGCCCGCCGGGCCGGCGCCCTGGACGCCGGATGACGCGGCGGGACCGGCCCCGTCCGCGGCGCGGAGGAGCGCCGCGGCGTCGGTGTCGGGCACGGATCCGGGGCGGGGCGCCTCCGTCCGCGCGAAGTGGGCGAGGCGATGCCAGTCGCGCGGCTCGAACGTGAGCCGCGCCCCCTCCGGTGAGACCGACGCGCACGCCGCGGCCGACGTCGCGCGGCGGTTTTCGCCCAGCTCGAAGATGGCGAGCACCCACTCGCCATCGGCCACGACCTCCCCCGCGGGCAGTCCGAGCTCGAGGTCACGCTCCTCCGGATCGCACACGATTTGCTCGAACTGCTGCAGATCCGGGAAGCGGTAGAGGACGCTCCGCACCTCTTGACGCTACACCCGCGCTAGCATCTCGCAAGGGGTCCGACTAAGCTCGCGCCGCGATGTCATTCCTGCGCTGGATGCCGCCGCTCCTCGCGTTGCCGTTGCTCGCGATCGGCGCCACGGGCTGTCCTGGGAACCCGAGCTCGAACGAGCCCAAGCCGGCCGCGAGCCCGGAGGTGTCGGTCTCGCTGCCGGGCGTGGACACCTCCTCGCTGACTCCCCGCGAGCGCCGGGAGTGGGGGGCACAGGTCTCCGAGCTCCTCTCCCCTTGCCCGGACACGCCCGTGAGCATCGCGCAGTGCGTGAAGGAGCAGCGCCCGTGCAAGGCGTGCCTCCCCGCCGCGCAGCTCCTGCTCGATCTGGTCAAGGACGGCCGATCGAAGAAGGAGCGCGACGAAGCGTTCCACATGCGCTTCGACGCGAACAAGGTGAAGACGCTCGCCACCGAAGGCTCGCCGGAGATGGGGCCGCCCGACGCGCCGATCACGATCGTCGAGTGGGCCGACTTCGAGTGCCCGTTCTGCAGGCTGATGTCGCCGCTGCTCGAGGGGCTCGTGAAGCGCTTCGACGGGCAGGTGCGCCTCGTCTTCAAGTTCTACCCGCTCTCGGCGCACGTCCACGGCGAGCCCGCCGCGCGCGCGGCGACCGCCGCGCTCAACCAGGGCAAGTTCTGGGAGATGCACCACCTCCTCTTCGAGAACCAGGACAAGCTGGAGCAGGCCGACCTCGAGCGCTACGCGCAGCGGCTCAAGCTCGATATGGTGAAGTTCCGCGCCGATCTCGTCTCGACCGACACCAAGGCGCGCATCGACAAGGACAAGCTGCAGGCCGACGGGGTCGGGCTCGAGGGGACGCCCCTCGTCTTCATCAACGGCCGCGAGGTCAACCTCCAGCTCCTCTCGAACCCCGGCGAGGATCTCGAGGCGTGGGTCAAGCTCGAGCTGGAGCTCCTCGGCAAGACGCCGCGGCCTGCGCCCCCGAAGCCAGGCGACGCGTCGCCCTCCGGCAGCGCGATCCCCGCGGCCAGCGCGACCCCAGCGGCCAGCGCGACCCCCGCCGCCGGGACCAGCGCGCCGGCGGGCGGCGCGGCGCGCCCCGCGACCTCGGCTGCACCCGCCCAGCCCGCCAAGCCGAGGACGCCGTGAAGGTCGCCGACCCGTGCGGCTGCTTCCCGACGGGCCGGCACTACCCTGGGATCGCGCACCTCCTCAAGGTGCGCGCCGTCGGTGTCGCGTCGGAGATCGACGCGGGCAGCGCCTGGATCGACCAGCCCATCGCCTTCGTTGACGTCGAGACCACGGGGCGCGATCCGGCGGGCGATCGGATCATCGAGCTCGGCATCGTCATCGGCCGCTCCGGGGAGATCCTGACGCGCTACAACTGGCTCATCCACCCCGGGCGGCCCATCCCCGCGGAGAGCACCGCCATCCACGGGATCAAGGACGCGGACGTCGAGGGCAAGCCGTCGTTCGCCGAGGTCGCGGAGGAGATCCTCGGCTGCTTCAAGGGGGCGATCCCCGCGGCGTACAACGCCACCTTCGACCGCTCGTTCCTGCTCGCCGAGCTCGAGCGCGTGGGCATGCGCCCGCAGGAGCCGCCGCCCGCCATGCGGCGCGAGGTCGACTGGGTCGATCCGCTCACGTTCGCCCGCGAGCTCTACAAGAACGAGGAGAGCCGCGCCCTCGGCGACATGGCCGCTCGGCTCGGGATCTCGCTCGAGAAGGCGCACCGCGCGACGGACGACGCCGAGGCGGCGCTCCAGGTCCTGTACGCGCTCGCGAAGGATCCGCGGGTGCCTCGCGCCTACGGCGGCCTGATCCAGGAGCAGCGGCGGCTGGTCCGCCAGCAGGACGAAGCGCGGAAGTTCTGGCGGAAGGCTCCGGCCGCCGCGCCGCCCCCGACGTCGAAGCCCAGCTGACGCCATGGGGGACGCGCCGAAGCGACGCCTCCCGGTCGTCGGCAGCGGCGCGGCAGGCGCTGCGCCTCCTCGGGGCAGCGCGGCAGCGCCGGAGAAGCGCAAGCTCCCCGTGCTGCAGAGCAGCGGCGACGACGAGGGCGAGGACCGGCCGCCGTGGCACTGGATCGCGCTCGGGACGGTGGCGATCTTCATCGCGTGGCTGCCGCTCGCGGGCCTCGTCAACACGCTGCTGCGCCGGATGATCGAGCGGGCGGGGGACGCCGGGGCACAGGGCTCGGTGCGGCTCGCGATGGTGGGGCTCAACGTGATCGCGTTCGCGCTCGCCGGGGTCGCCGGCGGCTACCTCGTGGGGCGGTTCGGCGGGCGCGCCGGGCGGCGCGAGGCCGCCGCGAGCGGCGCCGTCGTCGCGGCGCTCGCGTGGGCGCTCGCCTTCGCCGAGGGCGCGCCGGCGGGCGCGCTGGGGTGGGCGCTGCTGCTGGTCGTGGTGGTCACGATCGGCAGCGCGGCGTCGTACGCTGGCGGCCGCGCCGGCCTCCGATCCCGCGCCGCATCCGGCCCGCCGCGCTCGCGCTGAGCGCCGCGCTCGCGCTGAGCGCCGCGCCCGCGCGCCGCTGCCGCGCCGATCAGATGGGATCGAGCTTGCGAATGGGCGCGCTCGCCTCGGGGAGCGCGGCGTACGCGACGGCCGTGCGAGGGTCGCGCGCGTCGGGGGCGACGTCGAGCAGCGGCCTGAGCGCGAACACTCGGTCGCAGAGCCGCGGGTGAGGCACCTCGAGATCCGGCTCCGCGACGACCTCGCCCTCGATCCAGAGCAGGTCCAGATCGATCGTGCGCGGCCCCCATCGCACCGGATCGGGGCGCGTCCGCCCGAGCGAGCGCTCCACGGCGAGGGTGCGCTCGAGGATCTGGCGCGCGGGCAGCGACGTGGCGACGAGCACCGCGGCGTTCACGTAGTGGCCCTGCGGAGGGCCGCCTGCGGGCGGGGACTCGTAGCGCGACGACTCGAGGATGACGTCGAGATCGGGATCAGCGCCGAGCGACGCGATGGCGGCGCGGAGGGTCGCCAGGCGATCGCCCAGGCTCGACCCGAGCCCGATGACGACATGCCGGCGGGATCTCATGGCGAGAACCTACCACGCGCCGCGCGCATGCGGCGGCCCGCGGCGCTCCGCGCGGAGAGCGGGCGCCGCTCCGGAGATCGGCGCGAGGAGGGCGCCGGCGCGCGCGAGGAGGGCGCCGGCGCGACGGTCGCGATCACTCCCCCGGATCGCTGGCGCGGCGTCCTGCACCGAGCCGCCGGCCTTCCGGCCGCGGGGGGAAGACGCGCCGATCCTCGGGGTTGCGGCGCGGGATGGGGGAGCGGCGCTCGACGGACGGATCGCGCGGCGCCGGCTGCGCGCCGCGCTGGAGCCCCACGAACAGCGCGCGCATCTCCTCGAACGTCTCCGGCATGGCGACGGCCACGGTCGCCGCGTGCGTCCGGCACAGGCTCAGCGAGCGCCCCTGGATGACCACGCGCGCCATCCGCGTCCTCGCGCGAGGATCCCCGGGCGCACCGCCGTCCCGATCACCCTGCTCGCCGTCGCTGCACACGGCACACCGCTCGAATGACTCGCCCATGGGGGAGCCTTCGCAGAGGCGGGCGCTCCGGGCCAACTTTCCGGAGCGAAGTGGCTCACGCGCGCGCGGCCTGGCCGCGCGCCCGCTCCTCGGCCCAGGCGATCACCCTCGCCGCCGGATCCGCGCCGGTGAAGCGCCCGAGCTCCTGGATGCCCGTCGGGCTCGTGACGTTCACCTCGGTCAGGCGCTCGCCGATGACGTCGAGGCCCACGAAGAAGAGGCCGTCGGCGCGGAGGCGAGGCGCGACCGCGCGGACGAGATCGAGCTCGCGCGGCGAGAGCTCCGTCGAGACCACGCGCCCGCCGACGTGGATGTTCGAGCGGTGATCGTCGTCGCGGGGCACCCGGAGGATGGCGCCGAGCAGCTCGCCGTCGAGCAAGAGGACGCGCTTGTCGCCGTGGACGACGGCGGGCAGGTACTCCTGGACCATGGCGAGGCGGTGCCCCTCGTTCGTCATCATGTCCGCGATGGCGCGCGCGTTCTTGTCGCGCTCGTTGATCTGCAGCACGCCGAGGCCGCCCGCGCCGTCGAGCGGCTTGATCACCGCCGTGCCGCCGAGGGCGCGCACGAACGCGTGGATCTGCTCGCGGTCCGCGGTGACCAGCGTCCTCGGCGTCCACTCGGGGAAGTTCAGCGCGTAGAGCTTCTCGTTGGCGTCGCGCAGCCCGCGGGGGTCGTTCACGATGAGCGGGCAGCGCCGCGCGCGCTCCAGGATCAGCGTCGCGTACAGGTAGCTGCGATCGAACGGCGGGTCCTTGCGGATGAAGATGGCGTCCACGTCCGCGAGCCGGAGCCGCTGCGCGCCCCCCGCGAGCGAGATGAACGGGGGCGCGTCGCCGATGAGCACCGGCGAGGCCGAGGCGTGCGCCTCGCCGCCCTCGATCGAGAGGTCGCGCGGCAAGCAGTGGTAGCTCTCGTGGCCGCGCGCCTGCGCCGCTCGGATGAAGGCGAACGACGTGTCCTTGTCGTGCGTCACGCGGCTCAGCGGATCCATGACGAAGACGAAGCGCATGCGGTCTCTCGCGGTAAGGGTTGGTCGGGGTGGGATGATCGAGGGAGGGGAGAGAACGGCGCCCGCTAGAGAGCGGGCGCCGGCGCGCTCACTGCATCGCAGCGAGGACGAGCTGCGTGCTGACGTCGTCGCCGAGATCCGAGGCGAGCGCGTAGCCGACGCCGCTGCGCTCGGCGGCGGCGACCGAGTAGCCGTTGATGTTGCCCACGTAGACGGGGCGCTCGCGCACGACGCGCGGCTGCAGGATCGGCTGCGCCTTCTGCACCGGGACCGCGCGCGAGTTGAACATGTAGACCGTCACGCGGTGGTTGCCCCGCACCACGAACTGGAGCAGCGCGGCGCGCCGATCGCGCATCGTGTGCACGCGGGCGCCCATGAAGTTCGCCGGTATCGACTGGAACTGCGGCCTGCGTACCGGGACGCCGACGAACGGATCGAAGCGCGGGAGGTCCTCCGGGTTGGTCGTCTCCGGCGGCAGCGGCTGCGCGTGCTGGGTGACGAGATCGTCGAGCAGGACCTCGACGCTCTCGGTGGACGCCGCGCGATCGAGCGCCGCCCTCGCGGCGTCCGCCTTCGCGGCCTCCGACGGCGCGTCCGGCCGCCGCGCCACGCCCACGACGAAGACGACGCCCGCCGCCGCGGCGAGCGCGATCGCGTACCCCCTGTGCACAAGGCGCGGCCTCGCCTCGGCCGACTGCGCCGCGTCGCGCGCCTGCTCGTGCGCCACCGCCGCGGCGACGCGCGCCCGCAGCGCGTCCGGGCACCCCGACGGCCGCGCCCGCTTCAGGCTCGCCCGCAGCGAGCGCAAGAGCCTCACCTGCTCGAAGCACGGAGGGCACTGGACGAGGTGGGACTCGAGATCGACGGCGTGGTCCGGATCCAGCTCGCAGTCGACGTAGGCGGACAGCGCGTGGTCGAACCGCGAACAGCTCTCGATCGATTTCGCAGCGCTCATGCGGCACCCCGCTTCCGCTTGCGGTACGCGTCCAGGTCGGCGGGCGCGTCCTTCGCCGCGTCTTCGCTGACGATGCCCATCAGGACCGCGTGCTCGCGCAGCGTCTTCTGGAGGAGCTTGCGGCCCCTGTGCAGGCGCGACATCACCGTGCCGATGGGGCAGCCCATCGCCTCGGCGATCTCCTTGTAGGAGAGCTCCTCGATGTCCGACAGCACCACGGCCAGCCGGAACTCCTCGGGCAGGGCGTCGAGGGCGCGCTGCACCTCCGCCTCCACGAGCGGCGTGAGCGCCTGGGTCTCCGGATCGCGCATCGCGCGCATCGTCGTCGCTCCGACCCACGCATCGGTGAGCGGCTCGGCGTCGGGGCCGTCGAAGATGCCTCGCTCGAGGCCCCCGCGACGGTACCGGTTGATGAACGTGTTCGTCAGGATCCGAAGCAGCCAGGCCTTGAGGTTGGTACCCGGCTCGAACTGATCCCGGGCTCGCATCGCCTTGACGATGGTGTCCTGGACCAAATCCTCCGCCTCCGTCGAGCTCTTCGTCATCCGGCAGCTCACGCCGTAAAGCGTGTCCAGATGACCCAGCAGCTCGATCTCGAAGGCGTCGGCTCGGCCACCATCGGTGCTGGCCAACGACAGGTCCTGCGCTACGGACGCAGGTTTCTTGCTGAAGAAGAACGGCATGGGCTCATCCGGGGGAACAGAGGAGCGCCCAGGGCTATTCCAGCCTGCTCTCGCTCCCTTGACCCTCGCGACCCTCGCCCGCGGATTCGTCCGCGCCGGAGCCCGCCTGGTGCGGAGCCGCGCCCTCGATGGGTTCACCCGCGCGTCCCTGGAGCTTCGCCTCCAGCTCGTCAATGCGCTGCGACAGGCGCTTGACATCGGACTGGAGATCGCGAACGAGCCCGAGGCCCGGGAGGATGGCGCGGATGCGCTCGTCGACGGCCTGCTGCCACTGATCGAGCGTCTGCTTCGAGCTCTCGACGATCCCGCTCAGGCGCCCCTTCGCGTGGCTCGACCTGTCTGCGTCGAGCGGCGGGGGCGGATGGGACGAGGGCGACGCGGGCGTCGCCTGCTCCGTCCCCGGGGCGGGCGCCGTTCCAGGCGCCGCCACGCCACCCTCGCCAGGGACCGCGCCGGGGATGAGCCGGCCGATCGGGCCCTCGCGCAGCTGCGAGAGCAGCCGCTCGCCGCGCTCCTGGATCAGATCTCTCAGCGTGCCGAGCGGGACCGAGCGCGGCTGCGATTTGAGATCTTCCGAGATGATCAGCGCCAGCGTGACCTCGGTCTTGTCCTCCTTGGTCGCGTTGTCGATGATCTGGACCTCTTCGCCAGCCCGGACCATCTCCCCTATCTGCTGCAGGGTGACGTAACGACTGTCCTTCGTGTCGTAGAGCTTCCGATTGGAGTAGCGCTTAATAACGCGACGCGGTACCTCGCCGCCTCCCAGAGTCTCCTTCGCCGTTTCCATCTCCTCTACGCCTCGAGTCGATTGGACCACCGCAAGAAACCTCGCGCAAGGGAAGATCACTCGATATCACTCAAATCATTCGACAAAAGAGACCGCGTGCAGGGGCCGGCGATCGATCTGCGTGACGTGGCCGCGAGCTATCCCACCGGGAGGCTGGCGCTGGAGGGGATCAGCCTGGATGTGCGCGCGGGCGAGCTCTGCGCCGTCCTGGGGCCGAACGGCGCGGGGAAATCGACGCTGGTCCGGGTCCTCTCGGGGGCCCTGAGGCCGGCGCGGGGCGAGGCGACCCTGCTGGGGAGGCCGCTCGCCGGCATGGACCGGCGGGCGATCGCGCGGTGCGTGGCGGTCGTGCCGCAGGGGATCACCTCGGCGCCCGGCTTCTCGGTGCGCGAGGTCGTCATGATGGGCCGCGCGCCCCACCAGGGCGCGTGGATGCTCGCCGCCGGCCGGGACGAGGAGGCGGTCGCCCGCGCCCTCGACGCCTGCGATCTCGTGGGGCTCGCGGAGAGGCCGGTGGCCGAGCTCTCCGGCGGCGAGCAGAAGCGGGTGGCCATCGCCCGCGCGCTCGCGCAGGAGGCGCAGGTGCTGATCCTCGACGAGCCCGGGGCGCACCTCGACATCCGCCACTCGATCGAGGTCCACGAGGTCGTGCGCAGGGAGGTGGCCGAGCGGCGCCTCGCGTGCGTCGCGGTGCTGCACGACCTCAACTCGGCCGCCCAGTACGCCGACCGCGTGGCGCTCCTCAAGGCCGGGCGGCTGGTGGCCCACGGCACCGTCGAGGAGGTGATGACCTACCGCCGGCTCAAGGACGTGTTCGAGGCAGAGCTCTACGTGGGCGTGAACGAGCTCGACGGCAGCCGGTACTTCCTCCCCGTCCGAGGCCGGTAGGGAGACGGACAGCGCGAGCAGGAGCGCTTTTCTCCGCATTCTCGACCGCGCGAGCGGCGCGGTTTATAAGCGGCACCATGCGCGGATCTCCTCCCTGGAGAGCTCTCTCTCGAGGCTTCTTGCCGTGCCTCCTGGCCCTCCTCGCGCTGCTCGGCGCGGCCGGCTGCGCCGAGAGCAGGACGGCGCCCGAGCTCCTGAGCGTCGTCGACGTCGTGCCGCGCGAGGTCGACCTCGGCGACCGCATCGAGATCCTCGGGACCAACCTGCCGACCGCCGAGGCGAAGGAGGCGGTCGTCACGTTCCGCGGCACCCTCCGCCGCCCCGGCCAGGCGCCGCTCACCGGCCAGAGCATCGAGCTCGAGGGCGCGCAGGTCAGCAGCACGAAGATCTCGCTGGTCTTCTCCGAGGGCCTGCAATCCCGCTTCGCCGGCCGCGGCGACGACGCGGTGCACACGACCTTCCACGGCGACGTTGTCGTCGAGATCCCCGCGACCGCGCAGGGGGCGCTCCCCGTGAACGGCACGGTGAGGGGCGTCACGATGGACTTCCTCCCGCCGACCCCGCGCCGCGCCGTCATCGAGGCGCGCGTGAAGGAGGGGGCGCGGGCGCTCGCGTTCTTCGGCGTCGAGGTCGCGGCCGAGTCGCCGCCCGCCGGCGGGCTCGTCGTGTCGGGCGTGCGCGACGGGAGCCCGGCGAGCCAGGCAGGGCTCCAGCCCGGCGACGTCATCACGCGCTTCGAGGGCGTGAAGGTCCTCTCGAAGGCCGACGTGATCCCGAGCGGCCATGATCGGCGGTCCGCGGTCGGGATCCGGCGGGGCGGCGCGACCCCGTCCGAGATCGAGCTCTCGACCGAGGGGTTCCACGCGAGCGCCCCGACCGATCTGCTCGGCGCCGGGATCCTCCTTGGCGTGGCCGCCGCGATCATCCTGCTCTTCATGGCGCCGACCGCGGGGATCATCACCTGGGTCGAGCGCCGCGTCTCGGCGCGCATGCAGTCCCGCATCGGGCCGAACCGCGCCGGGCCGCAGGGCCTCCTCGTGTGGGTCGCCGACGGGATCAAGTCGATCATGAAGGAGGACGTCATCCCGGCCGAGAGCGACAAGGCGCTCTTCCGGCTCGCGCCCTACCTCGTGTTCGTCGGCGTGTCGGCCACGTTCGTCGTCATGCCGTTCGGCCAGTACCTCATCGCGGCCGACCTCGACATCGGGATCCTCTTCGTCATCGCCGTGACGTCGCTGGTCACCATCGGCCTCATGACCGGCGGCTGGGCGTCGAACAACAAGTGGTCGCTCCTCGGCGGGATCCGCTCGGCAGCGCAGATCATCAGCTACGAGATCCCCGGCGCGGTCGCGATCGTGTGCATTGTCATGATGACGGGCTCGCTGCGGCTCCAGGACATCATCGGCGCCCAGGGCGGCGCCGGGCCCTCGCTCCTCGACGTGGGCGGCTGGCCCTGGCACTGGTTCGTCTTCCGCAACCCGATCACGTTCGCGCTGTTCTTCCTGTATTTCACGACGGCGCTCGCGGAGGGCAACCGCGCGCCGTTCGACCTGCCCGAGGCGGAGAGCGAGCTCGTGGCCGGCTACTCGACCGAGTACTCCGGCATGCGGTACCTCTTCTTCTTCTTCGCCGAGTGGGCGAACGTCTTCGTGATGTGCGGCATCGCGAGCGCGCTCTTCCTCGGGGGCTGGCAGATCCCCGGCGTCTCGCCGGCCCAGCAGGAGGCGAGCTTCGGGCTCCAGCTCGTCGGCGTCTTCCTCTTCCTGCTGAAGAGCTGGGCTCTCGTCTTCGTGGTCATCTGGATCCGCTGGACGCTGCCGCGCGTCCGCATCGACCAGATGATGAACCTGTGCTGGAAGTGGTTCGTCCCGCTGTCGTTCGCGGCCTTCCTTCTGACGGCGCTCTGGATGGTGATCGGCGTCAGCAAGACGGTCCAGCTCGTCATCAGCGTCGTCACCTTCGCCGCCTGGGCGTACCTGTTCATCCACTTCATCCGCAGGGTTCAGCACAACCTGCGGGAGGCCAAGGTTGCGCTCCACCTGAATCCGTTCCTCTGAGCGCAAACCGCGGTGCCACCTCGGCCTTGCGCTGAGGTATGCTGTCGGCGTGGCGGTCCCCTCGAGCCCGGCCTCCGACTTCTGCTCCGCGTGCGGGTTCCCGCTGCGTGGGCCGCGGTGCGAGGCGTGCGGGGTGGACCGGTCGCCAGTGCTCTCCGCCTCGCGCAAGCCGCCCGCGGACGCGGACTGGGACGGGAGCTCGATCGACGCCTGGCGCACGCGCGACCCGGTGCGCTTCGTCGCGCACTGCGCCTCCGCGGAGGCCGGGGCGAGCCTCCAGGCGACGACGCTGCAGGAGGGCGTGGGGTGGATCGTTCCGCTCGGGGCGATGACGCTCTTCGTCTCGCTCGACGCGGCGAACGAGCGGGTGTCGATCGACGTCCCCGTCGTGCGCGTCGCGGAGCGGCACCGGGTGCCGCTGCTCAGGACGGCGCTGGAGCTGTCGAGCGGCCCCGAGCCGTTCCGGCTGTGCATGCGGGAGGATCTGCTGCTGCTCCGCCGCGTCGGCCGCGTCGCCGCCTTCACGCCGGAGGCGCTGCGTCAGGCGCTGCGCGAGAGCGGCGAGGCGGCGCAGCGGCTCGGGGAGACGATGGGCGCGTGGTTCGACGCGCGGCCGCCGTTCTCCGAGGAGCAGCGGGCGAGCCTCACGTGGTCCTCGGCAGGCCGCGCCCGGCCGCTCAAGAGCTTCACGGTCCCGCCCGCGCCTGCCCGCCAGCAGAGCGCTCCGTCGGTGCGGGCCGGCGCGCCGGCGACGCCGGTCTCGGGGGCGCGGACGCCGCTCGAGGAGCTGGCGGCGTGGGCGGCGCCCCCCCTGCCGCGCCTGCCCGAGTCGGTCGCGCGCCCCATCCGCGACGCGGACGCGATCCCCGACATCCTGTCCCCGTCCCTGGCGTCGGCGCCGATGCCGGCGGCGGGCGCCGCGTCGTCGAAGAACGGCGGCGCGCCCGCGCCCAAGGCCGGCATCCTCCCGCCGGCGCACGACGCCGGCGCGGCGTCGAAGGCGATCGGCGGCGTCGCGAGCCCGGGGTCCGAGGGCGGCGCAGCGAAGCCGGCTCCGGGGAGCGCGGCGGCCGCGGCGCCGCTGTCGGGTGAGCAGGCGGCGGCCGGGGAGACGCCGGCGCAGGTCAGCGATCGCCGCAGCGCGCGCACCGTGCCCTTTCGTCGCTCGTCCTCCATCATGGCGGCGACGCCGCTGTCGGTGCGCCCGCCCGCGCTGCCGGAGGTGGAGATCGAGCCTCCGTCGCGCCGGAGCATCCCGTCCCGCCCGGAGTCGGCGAACGCGGCGGCCGATCGGTTCTGCCAGCTGCTCCGGGACGCGCAGGTGCTCGGCGCGGCGCTCAGCTTCCAGGAGCGGCCGGGCGTCATGGTGCTCCTGATCCGGTGCACGGTCTTCCGCGCGATCTACGAGCACGGCGAGGCTATGCCCGACGCGGTGGCGCACCTCTACCGCTGCACGGCGGCCGCGACCCGCGAGCTCATCCAGGCCGAGGGCGGCGCGCGCCGCGGGAACACCGCGGGCGTCGCGGAGCCGGCGCTCCTCGCGATGGAGCGGCTCGTGGCGGTGCGCGGCCAGGTGCCCGAGGAGAAGCCGCTCCACATCGATCCGCTCACCACGGCGGCGCTCGCGCGCGAGCACCTCGGCCGCTACCTGCGCGAGATCGAGCGCGCGCCGGCCGACCCGATGCTCCGCCACTTCCTCGCGATCGGGGCCCTGTCCGAGCTCCTCGTGCGCACGAAGCTGCCCGCCAAGACCGAGCAGCGGCTGCGCGACATCGTCGCCTACGCGCAGCGGGACGGCGCCAAACCCGGCACGATCGAGCTCCTGATGACGGCGCTCTCGAGGATCGTCGCGCAATGACGTCGCAGCTGGCGCCGCACGGCGACGGCGATCTCGCGCTGCTCCACGAGCGCGTCGCCCGCGCCCGCCGCTCGGTGGTGGCGATCCGCGCCGGCGCGCTCGTGACGACCGGCTGGGTGGCGCTCGGCAACGGCGTCGTGGTGGCGAGCCGGCGCGGGCTCGGCTACCCGACGGAGGTCGCGCTGACGTTCGAGGACGGGCGGGGCATGGCGGGGCGGGTGATCGCCGCGGACGTGGGCCGCGACGTGGCGCTCGTCGCGCCGGCCGATCCGCCCGGCGTCGCGGCGCTCGCCGTCCGCGCGGCGGCCGAGCCGCGGCTCGGCGAGCGCGCCGCGGTGCTGAGCTGCCTCCCGGGGCAGAGCCTGCGCCTCGCGGTCGCGCGGGTCTGCCACGTGGCGCGCAAGGTCGACGGGCAGCTCCCGGCGTTCGAGCTCGACGTGGCGGCGCCCCTCGGCGCGCCGGTGCTCGATCCCGAGGGGCGGGTGATCGGCGTTGTCGCGGCGCCGTCCGGCGCGGCCGGGGAGCTCGCGGGTCACTGCGTGGTGGTCCCAGCGGGCGCGTTCCAGCCGCTGCTCGCCCTGGGGGATCGGTCGCTCGCGGAGCTCAGGGACCGGGCGCCGGTGTACCGCTGCCCGGCGTGCGAGGAGCCGTTCGACGTCGAGTGCGACCGGTGCCTGGGCTGCGGCCGCCTGCTGCCGCACGCGTACCCGCCGTGTCCGGCGCGCGCGGGCGTCGAGCGGGTGATCCGGCAGGGTCTGTCGGCGCTCGGGCTCATCGCCAACCGGGTGCGTGTCGGTCCGAGGGCGTGGCGCATCGCGCAGCGGCCGTACCCCACGGCGGAGACGGCGACGCAGGTGGACATCGAGATCGACGAGACGGGGCGCCTGCTGACGCTGCGCGCGCCGGTCGTGGGGCTGCCGTCGGCGAACCACGAGCCTTTCTACCGGTTCCTGCTCACGATGAACGACCAGACGACGGGGGAGTTCCGCGTGTCGCTCACGGGCGACGAGGTGTCGGCGTCGTGCGTGGCGTCGCTGGAGGGCTGCGCGGACCACGATGTGGCGCTGCTCATCGATGGGCTCGTGCAGATGGCCGACGAGTACCGGAGGACGCTGGCGGAGACGTTCGACGCGGCGCCCAGGTTCGAATCGGCCGCGGTGCGCTGAGGGGGAGGCCCGTCGGCATCAACCAAGCGCGTTCAGGGCCCCACGCCCACCCCCAGCCGTCGCCGTCGTGAACGTGGTCGTGGTCGTCTGAGGATTGATCACATTTCCCCCTTAATTTTCGCTGTGTTGGCGAGGGCGGCGTTCCAGCCCGTCTCCAGCATGAGCAAGGTTTGCATTCCGCGTGCGAGCGTCAGCCAGCCGGGGGGACCGTTGCGCTTGAGGTGTCCACCAAGACCGGCAACGGCGTAGAGCGCATCGACTACCGTCGCCCCCTGAGCCGGCAGCTTCTTGGGCTGGTGCTGGTGCAGCAGCTTCAGCTGCGTGGGGTTCAGGGCTCGTTCCGCGGGCGCGTTGGGCTCAAGGCGTGACAGAGAGCGCAGCAGCAGCATCTGCCACGCGATCGGGGCGAACAGCGCCATCGCGTTCGTCAGGCTCCGGAAGCTCTCGAGCTGGCGCGTCTCGAGGGCGCAGCCGGTCTTGAGCGCCTTGAAGAACTCCTCGATGAGCCACCGTGCCCGGTAATGGTCGACGATCGCTGCGATCTGGTCGGGCGTGTCGACGGGCTCGTTGGTCGCCAGCACCCACGCGACCGGCTCTTCGCCCGCTGGCGTGTCGATCTCCTGCACCAACACGACGTTGACCGCGAGCTCTTCGGCCAGCTCGGGCAGGTAGTAGGGACGGCGCAGCGCCACGCGCCGAGCGCCGACGCCCAGCGTGGCGCTCCGCTCCGAGCGCGCGGGGTGCGCGCGCTTGCTCGCAGGTACCGGTCCGGCGCGGCGTTGGGTGAGCACAACCTCGCGACTGAGCCGGATCGGCAGCTCGACCAGCGCCTCGCTCAGCCGCAGCGGAGCGCTGTCGTCGAGCGATTCCTCTTCGTCCTCGGCCAGCTCCGACACGTTCCGATCGCGCGCCATGCGCACGACGAAGCGGTGGCCCTGCTCGACCATGGCGCACAGAAGCGGGTAGGCGTCGGCCTCGCGGTCCATGACGTGCAGCAGCGACGTGCGGTCGCCCACGGCCTGCTCGGCCGCCTCTACCTGCCGCAGCCAGCGCGTCGACTCCTTGTCGGTCACGCGCGCATAGTCGCTGCCCGTCCTGTTCTTCTTGCGTGGGCTCTTGGAGAGGGCGGAGGCTTTGCGGGCCCAGCAGGCAAGGCCCAGCAATCCGAGCGGCTGGTTGATCGCGTCGGTGGCCACGGCGAGCGTCGCGTGCGCCAAAAAGCCCTGCGTGTCCTTGCCGTTGAGCGGACCGAGCCCTTTGCGTGCTCCGTCGCCGTCGAAGGCGACCGCGGTGGTGTCATGCACCGCGCGAACCGTGTCGTGACCGGCCATGCGCTCGAGGGTCTGCTCGCTGTGGGCTTGCACCAGCGCACCATACGACACGCGCTTGTTGCCAAGGAGCCGGTAGAAGCCCTCCAGCTCTGCCTCTGTCTTCAGCGAGTCCGGGAAGCTCTCGCCCGGCGCGACGCTCAGCCGCGCCACCACAGCCCGGACCCGCTGATGCAGGCGCGCATCGCCCAGCTGCACCGTCTCGAACTCGCGAACGATCGAAGGCGTCGTTTCCGGCACATCGGGATTTCCCATGACATTTCAGACGCTTGGCGCGTCCGAAACGGATCAAAAAATGTGCGGGATCCTCAGTCGTGGTCGTGAACGTGGTCGTGGTCGTGGTCGTCAACGGCTCGGTCGTGAACGTGAACGTCCCGCTCCGGCGTTCCGCTGCCCTCCGCGATGGGCCGAAACGAAAGCTTCCGGCGCGGAGGCGCGTCGGAAGCTCTCAGAACGCGTCGGAAACCTCCGGAGCGCGTCGGAAGGTCTCACAGGCGCGCCGGAGGTGTTGGTTTGTGAGCCGGGCTGCTCGATGTCGGTCTCGTGGGTCTCCAGATCGCGGAAACGCCGGCGGAGCGCGGCGCCGTAACGGGTGAAGTTGGGCTCGTCCCACTGATCGAGCTCCCCCGTCGCGGCGCGTTGCGCCCTGGCATCGTCGGTATCGGGCGGTGCGCGATCTTGCGGGGAGCGGCGAGGACATCGAGGAGCAGAGTGCGGCCCTCCACGATATCGTCATCGGTCATCCCCCCCGGCCATCGACGTGCGAATCGCGGCGACAGCGCCCACCCCGTCAAAAATGAGCTCGGGGGCGCTGCGCTCGCTCAATGCGATGCTGGGGTACGCGCAGCAGCGGGTTGCCCGGAGCGACAGGACTGCGACCGCGCTGCTCGGCGGCGTCGCCCTGAGGCGGCAGGCGCTCCTCGGCTGGCCCTGACCGAGGTGAAGGATATTGACCGTGCCACCGGGAAGGTCGACATCGACCACGCACTCACGCAGCTGGAGAATGCGATGAAGAAGCTGAGCGAAAACGGACTCGCCAGCGACGTCGAGCGGATCGAGTTCATCATCCCGAAGGGTGCGCCGCTCAAGAATGAGAACGAGAGCGCCAAGGAGGGCTATCTAGTCGATGCGCTCACGGGTAAGCGCATCAAGCTTGAAGGCTTTAGGAACCTGGTCATGGTGATCCAGTGATGAGCGTATCAGGTCCCTGGCTCCATGCATGGTGTGACGAGAAGGACCGGGGCGACGCGCTCGCGGCGGCTCTGTCTGCTCTCGTCATCCCGGGGGGAACGTGCGGCTTCCACATCGAGCCCATCGACCATCCCGATAGCACATGGCGATGGCGCGATACGGTCACCCTCAGCGAGACGGTCGCGGCGGTGCGCGCAGGATTCACTGCAGGGACGCACGTCTTCGCATCCTTCGGCGCGACGCTGAGCTCCGGAGGCGTAATCGAGATCGCTGTCGAATGCAGTGGCGAAGAGTGGGAGCGCAGGTATCCCTCCGGTTCTCTATGCGCATGTCCCGGCGATCGCAGCGATCTACTTCCCCGGAGTCTCCGCATCGCCCTCGGCGGTGCGCGCTCTGTCGAGGTCGAGGCGGCGATCCTGGCGATGCAGGTCCAGCAGGATCTCGAGATCTTATGGTCCGCCTCTGTGCGCCGGACGCGCGCCCCCGCGTGACGATCGGCTCGCGCTCGGCCATCTTCAGCGATGCAGGCTCCCCTACGTGCTGCCGCGTAAATACGCCGGCCCGAACTTCGACGAAGAGCTGAAAAAATCAAGATAGATTGAGAGCAAGATGGCGAAGGTCAAATTCGTGGAGATCCACCTCGTCAGGGCGCACCAGGAGGTCGTCCCGCTGGCTCGCTTCGTCCTCGGGTCGGAGGGCTCCCCCGTGCAGTTCGTGAAGCTCCACCCGAATTGCATGAACGCGGTGGGCGACATCCTCGAGCAAGGGCTGCCTAGCTACGAGCGCGTCTACAACCTCGAGGATGGGCTCGATTTCCTGAAGGCCTTGCGGCGAACCTATCACTCCCTTCGGTACTACGCGACCGAGGTCGCCGAGATGGACGAAGAGGAGGCGCTCCGTGGCTGCGACGACGGCGAGGGGTAGTGCGCGCGGGCCCACCGCGTCCGCCTCAACGCATGATCGACGCCTGAGCCCGGCGGCTGCATGTAGAACGGCCCCTCTGTCGCGCTGGCGAACCTCATCGGAGCTCACTCGCCGTCGTTCTTCACGGAGTCGGTGCGCGCGGCGCCTCGCATGCGCCGGCCCCGCGCCCACGCCGCGCCCACATTCAGCGCCGCTCTCGCAACGCTGTCCGAGCGTAGCGCGGGCCCGGGGAGGCGCGGTCGCCTCGCCCGGTACGCACACCCCCTGGACGAAGTCAACCCACACGCCCCCACGACGTCGCCGCCATCCGCGGGCGACGTCGCGCAGGAACGTCCCGCGCCGCCGCGCTGCCGTCTCCGCGCCGCCGTCCGGAACCCTCGCCGAGCGGCGCGTGGTAGCTTCACCCGCGCCCGCACGAGGCCGTGCGGCCACCCGTCATCGAGGAGACCATGAAGCGAGAGAAGCGACTGACCAAGCGCGAGCGGAAGGCGCTCGCGCCCGCGCGCCCGGCGCAGCCTCACGAGCACAAGCACATCCACTGCGTCGCCTGCGGCAAGCACCTCGATCCGGAGGAGTTCCTGGCGCAAGGATCGGCGACCTGGATCCAGTGCCTGCACAAGTCGCGCTTCGCCACCTGCATCGAGTGCGTCGAGATCTCGAAGCGCCTCCTCGCCGAGCACGACCGCACCGGACAGCCAGTTCAGTCCGCTCAGGCATGGCACTGAGCGACCGACACCAGCCGACGCGCCCGCGCGGCGTCACCTGAGCACGCCCGGACGGCCTCGCCTGAGCACGCCCGCGCCGCAGGCGAGCGCCCTGGACAGGCCGCCCGAGAAGCCAACTCTCCATCTCCCCCGCTCCCCCGGAAACGGAAGCACACCGAGGACGGCCAATCGCTGGAACCCACGGGTCGTCGGTAGTCCAGAGGACGCTGCCGCGTCCGCTCCGGATGCGCCGTCCCTCATCCGGATGCACCACCCCTCATTCCGGTGCGCCGCCCCTCATCGCAGCTGCCGCTCGCTCCACACACACGCGCTGGCCCGTGCGGTGTCCCACGTGCGCCGCCTCTCATTGCAGCTGTCGCTCGGTGTCGCACACCCGCGCTTGTCCGCCCGGCGTCCCGCGGCGCCCCGCCGTGCCTCGCCGATCAGCGCGCGCCCTCGACGGCGACGCGTAACCTTGCTCGCTCTCCCGCGCGGCCGTCCACCCCGGATACGCTTGCGCTCGGGGCCCTTTCCGTCAATGGTTTGCGCCCCATTCATCTCTCTCGGAGGATCTGCATGACGAAACCAATCCGCCGCGCGGGCGTCATCGGCGCGGGCGTCATGGGCAGCGGCATCGCCGCCCACTTCGCGAACGCCGGCATCGAGGTTCTGCTCCTCGATATCGTGCCCCCGAACCTCACCGACGCCGAAAAGAAGGCCCCGGCCGCCCGCAGCAGGTTCGCCGCAGGCGGGCTCGAGAAGGCCCTCAAGGCCAGGCCCGCCGCGTTCTTCCACCCGTCGAACGCCCGCCTCGTGCGCACCGGCAACACCGAAGACCACTTCGCCGAGCTCGCCCAATGCGACCTCGTTATCGAGGCGATCATCGAGAAGATGGAGCCGAAGCGCGCCCTCTTCGCGCGGCTCGAAGAGGTCTTGCGGCCTGACGCGGTCGTGGCGTCGAATACGTCCGGGCTGCGCATCGAGGAGATGATGCAAGGGCGCTCCGCGGACTTCCGCAAGCGATTCCTCGTCATGCACTTCTTCAACCCGGTCCGGTACATGAAGCTCCTCGAGCTCGTGGTCGGGCCCGACACCGATCCGGCCGTCGTCGCCCGCGTGCGGAAGCTCGGCGAGGACGTGCTCGGAAAGGGCCTCGTCTTCGGCAAGGACACCCCGAACTTCGTCGGCAATCGCATCGGCACCCACGCGATGCTGACCGCCATCCACCTCATGATCGAGGACGGCCTCGCGCCGGAAGACGTCGACGCCATCACCGGCGTCGCCATGGCCCACCCGAAGAGCGCGAGCTTCAGGACAGGCGATATCGTCGGGCTCGACACCTTCGCCCACGTCGCCGACAACTGTTACTCGGCGCTCGAGCGCGACGAGGACCGCGACGTCTTCAAGGTGCCCGCCTACATCCGGAAAATGATCGAGGCGAAGCTCCTCGGCGACAAGACCAAGGGCGGCTTCTACCGCAAGGCCAAGGAAGGCCTGGAGACGCTCGACCCGGCCAAGCTCGAGTACCGCCCCCACGGCGGCGACGAGGCCATCAAGAAGGCCACGAGGTCGTGCGAGAAGATCGAGGACCCCGCCGCGCGCGTGAAGAAGCTCGCGAACGACCCCGGCAAGGCCGGGCAGTTCGCCTGGAAGGTGCTCTCCCGCTCGCTGGCGTACACGGCGCGGCGCGTCGGCGAGATCGCCGACAGCATCGTGGCGATCGATGACGCCATGCGCTGGGGGTACAACTGGGAGCTCGGGCCGTTCCAGACCTGGGACGCGCTCGGCTTCGCCGAGACCGTCGAGCGCATGCAGAAGGACGGCATCAAGCTGCCCGAGTCGATCCTCCGCATGAAGCAGAGCGGCGCGACGTCGTTCTACCGCGCCGATGGGGCGGTGTTCGACCTGCTCAAGGGAGAGTACGTCGCCCAGAAGGTCGATCCGCGCAACGTGACGCTGGCCGGCGCGCGCGCGGCCGCGAGGGGCGCGAAGGCCGTGCTCGCCAACGACGGCGCAGAGGCCTGGGATCTCGGCGACGGCGTGCTCGGCGTCACCTTCAAGACCAAGGCGAACAGCCTCGATCCGGACTCGATCGGGATGCTCTCGCTCGCCGCCGAGAAGGCCGAGCAGGACTTCCGCGCGCTCGTGGTCTTCAACCAGGGCGAGCACTTCTGCGTCGGCGCCAACCTGTTCCTCGTGGCCATGGCCGCGGGCAACAAGGACTGGGACGCGATCCGGAAGATGGTGAAGGCGTACCAGGACGCGACCCAGCGGCTGAAGTACGCGAGCGTGCCGGTCGTGGCCGCACCCTACGGGATGACCCTCGGCGGCGGCCTCGAGCTCTGCTTCGCCTGCGACGCGGTGCAGGCCGCGGCCGAGACGTACGCGGGGCTCGTCGAGGTCGGCGTCGGCCTGATCCCGGGCGGCGCGGGGACGCTCAACATGCTCTGGCGCGCGCTCGAGGGGATCCCCGAGGGCGTGACGGTGCCGACGTACGACATCGTGACGCAGGTCTTCAAGAACATCGCCCTCGCCAAGGTCGCGACCAGCGCGGACGAGGCGAAGGCGCTCGGCTTCTTCCGCAAGACGGACGGCGTCTCGTTCGACCGGGCCCGCCAGCTGTACGAGGCGAAGGCGCGCGCGATCGGGCTCGCCGAGGCCGGGTACCACGCGCCCGTGCCGCGCGCGTACAAGCTGCCGGGCGAGAGCGGGATCGCGACGCTGCAGATGATGATCGACACGCTCGTCGCCGGCGGCCACGCCAGCGAGCACGACGCGAAGATCGCGCGCAAGCTCGCCGAGGTGCTCTGCGGCGGCGCTGGCGGCGGGGCGCGCGAGGTGACCGAGGACGAGATCCTCGAGCTCGAGCGCGAGGCGTTCGTCAGCCTGTGCGGCGAGCCCAAGAGCGCCGAGCGAATGCAGTACATGCTGATGAACAACAAGCCCCTCCGGAACTAGGTGAACGCCATGGTCGACGTCGTAATTGCAGAGGCCGTCCGCTCGGCCGTTGGCCGGGCCCACAAAGGGTCGCTCGCGCTGAAGCGCCCCGACGAGCTCGCCGGCGAGGTCGTCGCCGCGCTGCTCCAGCGCGTCCCCCAGGTGAAGCCGGAGGACATCGAGGACCTCGTCCTCGGCTGCGCCATGCCGGAAGGTGAGCAGGGGCTCAACATCGCGCGCGTCGTCTCGCTCCTCGGCGGGATGGCGCAGGAAGCGTCCGCGATCACCATCAACCGCTTCTGCTCGAGCGGGCTCCAGGCGATCGCGAGCGCGGCGGGCAGCATCGCGATGGGATCGCTCGACATCGCCGTCGCCGGCGGCGTCGAGTCGATGACGATGGTGCCGATGACCGGCAACAAGCTGAGCGCGTCGCCGGAGGCGATGGAGCGGTGTCCGACGGTGTACACGCCGATGGGCATCACCGCGGAGAACGTGGCGAACCGCTTCCAGGTGAGCCGCGCCGACCAGGACGCGTTCGCGCTGAAGAGCCACCAGAAGGCGGCGGCGGCGCGCGCGGCCGGGCGCTTCGAGGACGAGATCGTCACCGTGAAGGGAGTGCGCTTCGAGAACGGCAAGCGCGCGACCTTCGACTTCCGCGCCGATGAGCTGATCCGCAAGGAGACGACGGCGGAGGCGCTCGCGGGGCTGAAGCCGGCGTTCTCGGCGAAGGGGAGCGTCACGCCGGGCAACAGCTCGCCGCTGTCGGACGGCGCCGCCGCGGCGCTCGTGATGAGCAAGGCGAAGGCGGACGCGCTCGGGGTGAAGCCGCTCGGGTACTTCCGGGCGTTCGTGACCGTCGGCGTCGACCCCGCCATCATGGGCATCGGCCCGGTGCCCGCGGTGCGCAAGCTGCTCGCGAGGACGGGGCTGAAGATGGCCGACATCGACCTCTTCGAGGTCAACGAGGCGTTCGCCTCGCAGGCCGTCTACGTGCAGCGGACGCTCGAGATCCCCGAGGAGAAGCTCAACGTGAACGGCGGCGCGATCGCGCTCGGCCACCCGCTCGGGTGCACCGGCGCGAAGCTCACCGCGACCGCCCTCTACGAGCTGCGCCGGCGCGGCGGCCGGTACGCCGTCGTGACGATGTGCATCGGCGGCGGCATGGGCGCGGCCGGCCTCATCGAGCTGGCCGGCGCGACCGCGCGCGCCTGATCCCACCGCGCCGATCCCGCCCGTCGCGTCGATCCCGTCGACAGCGCGCCCCGCCGCGGCCCGAGCCCTGCGCTCCGGCTTTCCCGCGGCGGGGCGATGGCCTATAGAACGCCCATGCCGAGCCACCTGACGACCTTTCAGGGATCGATCCCCGAGGCCCTGAAGCAGGCCATCGAAGCGAAAATCGAGGGCTCCACCGCCGAGGTGACCGGCGGCGGAGGCCACTTCAACCTGGTCGTGACCTCGCCGGTGTTCGCCGGCAAGAGCATGCTGGAGAGCCAGCGGCTGGTCTACGGGGCGATCGCCCACCTGATGGCCGGCGACCAGGCGCCCGTCCACGCGATCGACAGTCTCAAGACCAAAACTCCCTGAGCGAGCGGGTGCGCCCCGCTCGGCGGGCGGCGATCAGCCGTCGTCCTCGACGTGGCAGGTGCTGCTGCAGCCGTCGCCGTTGGTGGTGTTGCCGTCGTCGCACTCCTCCGGGCCCGCCTCGATGCCGTCGCCGCAGATGGGGGCGCAGGCGCTGGGCTCGCCGGTGCAGCGGTAGCCGAGATCGACGTTGCAATCGAGGCTACAGCCGTCGCCGTCGGTGGTGTTGCCGTCGTCGCAGCCCTCGTTGCCGATGAGCAGGCCGTCGCCGCAGAGCGGGCCGCAGGCGCTGGGCTCGCCGTTGCACTCGTAGCCCGCCTCGATCACGCAGACGGCGTTGCAGCCGTCCTCGTTCCGCACGTTGCCGTCGTCGCAGGCCTCGGCGCCGCGCACCAGGCGGTCGCCGCACATCGTCGAGCAGATGCTCGGCGCGCCGGCGCAGGTGTAGCCGGGCTCGACGGCACAGCCCGCGTCGCAGCCGTCCCCTGCCGCGGCGCCGCCGTCGTCGCAGGCCTCGGCGCCGCCCACCGCGCCGTCGCCGCACACCCCGCCCCCGGCGCCGCCGTCGCCTGCGCCGCCCTGGCCGCCGTCGCCTGCGCCGCCCTGGCCGCCGCCGCCTGCGCCGCCCTGGCCGCCGCCGCCTGCGCCGCCCTCGCCCGTGGCCCCGCCGGAGCCCGCCGTCGTCGTGCTCGACACGGCGCTCGACCCGCTCGTGCTCGATCCGGACCCGCCGCCGCCGCCGTCGCCGTCGCTCGCGCCTTCCCGTTCGCACGCGAGCAGCGCCGTGGCCGCGATCACCGCGGCCGCCCCAGTCCATCTCGTTAACAGCATCTGTTCCTCCAGGAGCGAGGTCCGCGAGCGACGGGGGCCTCCCCTCGACCCTCGAGCGCGCGCCGAGCACCTGTTGCCCCAACCTTCCACGGAATACTCCGCTCCGATCGTCCGGACAACTTCGCCCTACCCGGACGTCCCGGCGTTCGGCCGCGCGGCCCGCCGGCGCGCATCCGCGCGCATCAACTCATGATTCCGGCGGAACGCGGGCGCTCCGCCTGGGAGCGGCGGGCGCGCGCCGCTCCCAGGCGGAGCGCCCGGCGCCGGGCGCGTGGCGGGTCGCGTGGCAGGTCCAACCAGGCGCCGCGATCGCTCGCGCCGCGAGCTCGCAGCGTCGTCTGTTTGACACCGGAATTCGCGCGGTGGTACGTGGCGCCGGGCGCCCCACGCGCTCGCCCGATAGCGACCTCACACGACCCCGAGGACCCTCCCATGACGCCTCGTTCCCCGTTGCTCCCCGCCGAACCGCTCCCAGGCGCTCCTGGGGCGAACGACGCCCGGCTCCCGGCCCAGGCGCGCCCCGGCCGAGCCTCCCGCCTGGGCGCCGGGCTGCTCTCCTTCGTCCTCGGCGCCGCGATGACCGCCGCCAGCGCGGGCGACGCCGCGGCCCAGACGCGCACGGGAGACGGCGCCAACGGCGACGGCATGGACCTGCACCTGTTCCGGCCGGCGGTCGACTCCAAGGGGCTCTTCTCCGTCAACGGGGCGGACATCCTCGGCGCGAACGACATCAGCCTGGGGCTCGTGCTCGATTACGGGCACAACATCCTGCCGCTCACCGACAACGACCGGGGAACGGAGATGATGCTCAATCACGCGTTCCAGGGGACGTTCCAGTTCGATTACGGCATCGCCAACTTCCTGGTCGTCGGGCTCTCGGTGCCGGTGGTGCTCAACGGGGGCAAGCCGGTCGACGACATCGGCCCGGGCGGCAGCGCCAACTACAACGACGACTCGCTCGACGCGGAGGCGCTCGGCAACCTGGCGATCCACGTGAAGGCGCGCATTCTCCGCCCCGATCAGGACGTGATCGGGCTCGCGGTGATCGCCCAGGCCGGGATCGGCGTCGGCGGGACCCAGGACTTCGCGTCGGATCCGGGGTTCTTCTTCTGGCCGCAGCTCGTGCTGGAGAAGCGGCTCGGCACGACCAACCCGTTCCGGATCGCGGCGAACGTCGGCTACCGCGGCCACGCCGGGAAGAACCCCACGTTCGGCCTGCGCCAGGACGGCGCGACCTTCCAGCTCGAGCACGGGGACCTCGAGTACTCCGACCTGATCACCGCCGGGGCCGGCATGAGCTACCGCGTCCTCACGCCGCTCGACCTCGTGGTCGAGACCTACCTGACCCAGCAGGTCGGCGGCGGCGACAGCGCCAAGCAGAAGCTGTCGGCCGAGGCGATCGGGGGCATCAAGCTCTTCATCGAGCGGAACAGCTTCCTCATGCTCGGCGCCGGCGTCGGGTACACGCCCGGGTTCCAGTCCGCGGCGCAGCGCGCGACCATCGGGTTCGTCTTCGAGCCGTCGATCGGCGATCGGGACGGCGACGGCATCAAGGACGACCAGGACGACTGCCCCGACGAGCCCGAGGACTACGACGGCTTCCAGGACACGAAGGCGGACTCGCCGCCCGGGAAGTACGGCTGCCCGGATCCGGACAACGACGAGGACGGCATCCTCGACGTCGACGACCGCTGCCCGAACAACCCGGAGGACCGCGACGGCGACGAGGACGACGACGGCTGCCCGGAGGGGAGCGACGGCGATCGCGACGGCGACGGCATCCTCGACTCGCGCGACAAGTGCCCGGACGACCCGGAGGACCGCGACGGCTTCCAGGACAAGGACGGCTGCCCGGATCCGGACAACGACAAGGACGGCATCCCCGACAAGTCGGACCAGTGCCCGAACGACCCCGAGGACAAGGACGACTTCGAGGACGAGGACGGGTGCCCGGAGCCCGACAACGACAGGGACGGCATCCCGGACGTGGCCGACAAGTGCCCGAACGATCCGGAGACGTTCAACGGCCTCGAGGACGAGGACGGATGCCCGGACAAGGGCAGCGTCGTGATCGAGGAGAACAACATCGTCATCCTCGAGAAGATCCAGTTCGCGACCGGCAGCGCCGAGATCCTCCCGGAGTCGTTCGGCATCGTGCAGGCGGTGGCCGAGACGCTGAAGCACCACCCGGAGTTCACGATGATCGAGGTGCAGGGGCACGCCGACGAGCGCTCGGCCGACGCGTACAACCTCAAGCTGACCCAGGCCCGCGCGGACGCGGTCGCCGCGGCGCTGGCGCAGCGCGGCGTCAACAAGAACAGCGTTCGCTCGATGGGCTACGGCGAGTACTGCCCGATCGATCCGGCCCACAACGCGGCCGCCTGGGAGAAGAACCGGCGCGTCGAGTTCAAGGTCGTGCGGACCGACAAGGGGCCGACCAACGTGGAGCTCGGCTGCGCCCTGGCCCGCTCCAAGGGCGTCAACCCGCCGCCGCCCTGAGCGGAGACGCGGCGCCGCCCTGAGCAGAGCTGCGGCGCCGCCGATCTGGACAGGACCGGTCGGGCCGGGAGAGAGTGAGCCCATGAAGGCCCGCGCCAGGCGCTCCGCCGCCACCACGCTCGCCGCCACCGCGCTCGCCATGATGTCGAACGCCGCACCAGCGGCGCTCGCCATGTTGACGAGCGGCTGCATCAACACCGACGCGGCCGTGTTCGTCGAGCCGTCCATCGCGGCGCCCGAGGCGACCGTCTCCTCGAGCGCGCTCGGGACCGGCCTTACCGCGAGCTTCGCGCTGGAGCTGCACCTGAGCGCGCGGGCCAGCGGGCCCAGCCGCGTCGCGGTGCGCACCTTCGCGATCACGAGCGCCGATCAGAAGACCTCGATCGTCGAGCCGCTCCCCGTCGAGACCACGGCGGCGCTGCCGGTCGAGGTCGCTCCGGACAGCGACGTCACCGTGGCGTTCACCGTCGATACCGGGGCTCAGGGCGGGACGCTCAAGGCCGACGCCGCGGCGGCGCTCTGCGCCGCGGAGGGGATCCGCATCACGGGCGCGATCGAGGACTCGCTGGAGGACGGGGCGACGCCGGTCGCCTCCGCGGTGTTCCACGCGGACTGCCCGTGATGCGGCGCACGCCCGCCGCCTCGGCGCGTTCGCCGGCATTGCCTGGCGTCGTCGCGCGCGCGCCGCGCTAAAATGCCGGCCATGGCGCCTCGAGAGATCACCCCCCCTCCGGAGACCGCGGCGGACCGAGCGGTCGGGTCCCCGGAAAACGCCGACGCGCTCCGTTCCACGAACGGCGGGGGCGGAGAGGGGCTCGCGCTCGACGAGGCAGGGCTCGCGGCGCTCCGGCGCGCGGTGGCCGCGTGGCGCGCGGGCCCGGTCGCCGAGGCGTCGGCGCGCTTCCCGCCGCGGAGCGAGCGCTTCACCACGTGGAGCGGCATCGACGTCCCCGACCTCGCGACCCCGGCCGACGCGCCGGTCGACCACGCGGCGGATCTCGGGCTGCCCGGGGAGTACCCGTTCACGCGGGGCGTCCAGCCGACGATGTACCGCGGCAGGCTCTGGACCATGCGGATGTTCGCGGGCTTCGGCACGCCGGAGCAGACGAACGCGCGGTTCAAATACCTGCTCGCAGAGGGCCAGACGGGCCTGTCGACCGCCTTCGATTTCCCGACCCTCATGGGCTACGACTCCGACTCTCCGCGGTCGCTCGGCGAGGTGGGGATGTGCGGTGTCGCGGTCGACACGCTCCGCGACATGGAGGCGCTCTTCGACGGCATCCCGCTCGACCAGGTGACGACGTCGATGACCATCAACGGCCCCGCGGCCGTGCTGCTCGCGTTCTATATCGCGCTCGCCGACAAGCGCGGGATCCCGCGGAGCCGCGTCGGCGGCACCGTGCAGAACGACTGCCTCAAGGAGTTCATCGCCCAGCACGCCTGGCTCGTCCCGCCGCGCCCGGCGATGCGCATCGTGACCGACATGATCGAGTTCTGCGCGCGCGAGGTGCCGCGCTGGAACTCGGTGTCGATCAGCGGCTACCACATCCGGGAGGCGGGCTCGACCGCCGCGCAGGAGCTCGCGTTCACGCTCGCGGACGGGCTCGCCTACGTCGAGAGCTGCGTCGCGCGCGGCCTCGACGTCGACTCCTTCGCGCCGCGCCTGTCGTTCTTCTTCGACGTCCACAGCGACTTCTTCGAGGAGATCGCGAAATTCCGTGCCGCGCGCCGCATGTGGGCGCGGTTCCTCAAGGTGCGGTACGGGGCGAAGAAGGCCGAGAGCATGAAGCTCCGGACGCACGCGCAGACGGCCGGCGTGTCGCTGACGGCGCAGCAGCCGTACAACAACGTGGTCCGCGTCTCGCTCCAGGCGCTCGCCGCCGTGCTCGGCGGCACCCAGTCGCTCCACACGAACTCGCTCGACGAGACGTACGCGCTCCCGACCGAGGAGAGCGTGACCATCGCCCTCCGGACCCAGCAGATCATCGCCCACGAGAGCGGGGTCGCGAACACCATCGATCCGCTCGGCGGGAGCTACTATGTGGAGTGGCTCACGGACCGCATGGAGAAGGAGGCCCTCGAGTACATCCAGCGGATCGACGAGATGGGCGGGATGGTGGCCGCCATCGAGAAGGGGTATCCGCAGCGCGAGATCGCCGCCTCGGCCTACAGGTTTCAACGAGAGCTGGAATCGAACGAGCGGATCATGGTGGGCGTCAACCGCTACGCCGCGGTGGGCGAGAAGACGATCCCCCTCCTCCGGATCGACGAGGAGGTGCAGCGCGTTCAGTGCGAGAACCTGGCCCGGGTCAAGGCCCAGCGCGATCAGGACCGGGTGCGGCGCGCCCTGGCCGACGTGCGGAGCGCCGCGCGCGGCCGTGACAACCTGATGCCGCCCCTCATCGCGGCGGCCAGCGCGTACGCGACCGAGCAGGAGATCTGCGACGTGCTGCGCGACGTCCTGGGGACCTACAGCGATCCGGCCGAGTTCTGAGCGCGCGGGAACGCGCGGGATGAAAGCGAGCGCGCGCGGCTTGCTGCGGTGCGCCGCGGCCCCGGCGTGCGCATCCGAGCAGGTCGCGGGCGGCGCGGTGGCCGGGGAACCCCTCGATTCGTCAGGTTGACACTTCTCTACCTCGGCCGGTAGAGTGCGCCGGCGTCAGGTTGCCGCAGTCGCGGCTCATCCGTGGCGCCGCCGTACGGTCTGCTGTTGTCGCTGCGCTGCGGCGCTGCGAGCTGTCGGTCGAGTGAGAGGATCGTCGTGGGCGACCGAGGTCGCCGCGTAGGGAGCAAGCTTATGAAGAGTCGATCCATGTCGCGCCGCATTTTTGCCCTTTCGGCGCTCGTCCTATCCGTCGGCGCCACGGCGGCCTGCGACAACAAGGGGTCCGAGTCCAGCGGCGCGGCGCCCGCGGGCTCGGCCGGGGCTGCGGCAGGTCCCGCTGCGAAGGGCGATGCGAAGGGCGGCGCGAAGTTCGTCACCATCTCCAGGGAGCAGCAGGCGTCCTGGGTTCGTAACTTCAACCCCCTTCTCGGCGAGGGGGCCACGCGCTTCCCCACCGTCGCGGGCATCTACGAGCCCATGATCGTGTACAACACGATGAAGGGTGAGTACGTCCCGTGGCTCGCCACGAAGTACGAGTGGAGCGACGCGAACAAGAAGCTCACCTTCACGACCCGCCCCGAGGTCAAGTGGTCTGACGGACAACCCTTCTCGGCGAAGGACGTCGCGTTCACGTTCGGGCTCCTCAAGAAGTTCCCGGCGCTCGATCTCACGGGCGTGTGGAAGCTCGTCGAGTCGGTCGAGGCCAAGGGCGACAGCACGGTCGAGTTCGTCTTCAAGGAGGCGTTCGTCCCCGGCCTCACCTACATCGGCCATCAGCCGATCGTGCCGGAGCACAAGTGGAAGGACGTCGCCGACCCGGTCACGTTCACGAACGAGAACCCGGTCGCGACGGGGCCCTTCACCGAGGTGAAGACCTTCCAGAACCAGATCTACGAGCTCGGCAAGAACCCGAACTACTGGCAGAAGGGCAAGCCGGCGGTCGAGGGGCTCCGCTTCCCGGCG
This sequence comes from Sorangium sp. So ce117, assembly GCF_051524395.1. Classification (NCBI taxonomy): domain Bacteria; kingdom Pseudomonadati; phylum Myxococcota; order Polyangiales; family Polyangiaceae; genus Sorangium; species Sorangium sp. So ce117. Next base: position 10,820,766 of record NZ_CP150309.1, on the reverse strand, counting down.
TACCCGGGCAACGACCAGGCGAACCTGGCGCTCATCAACGGCGAGGTCGACTGGGCCGGCAACTTCGTGCCCGACATCGACAAGACCTACGTCGCCAAGGACCCGGAGAACAACCACTACTGGTTCCCGCTCGTCGGCGGCACCGTGACGATCTACCCGAACGCCACGAAGAAGCCGTTCAACGACATCAAGCTGCGCAAGGCCATCAGCATGGCCATCGACCGCGCCCAGATCGCGAAGGTCGCGGTCAACGGCTACACGGTCGGCGCGGACGGGACCGGGCTCGACGACGCCTACGGGCGCTGGCGCAGCGACAAGGCCGCCGCGGCCGGCGACTGGACGACCTTCGACGTCGCCAAGGCGAACGCCCTCCTCGACGAGGCCGGCTACGCCAAGGGCGCCGACGGGATCCGCGCGAAGGACGGCAAGCCGCTGAAGTTCGACATCAACGTCGTGACCGGCTGGTCCGACTGGGTGCGCGCGGTCCAGATCACCGCGCAGAGCCTGAAGGCCGTCGGCATCGAGGCCACGCTGAAGACGTACGACTTCAGCGCGTTCTTCGAGGCGCTCCAGAAGGGCACGTTCGACATGTCGATGGGCTGGACCAACACCGAGCCCACGCCGTTCAACTACTACCGCGATCTCATGGCCCCCGAGTTCGTGAAGGCGGTCGGCGAGGTCTCGAACCGCAACTGGCACCGCTTCGCCGCCAAGGAGGCCGAGCCGCTGTTCAAGAAGTTCGCGGCCGCGACGGATCCGGCGGAGCAGAAGAGCATCGTCGAGGACCTGCAGATGATCTACGCCACGCAGGTGCCGGTCATCCCGCTGTTCAAGAACCCGTCCTGGGGCGAGTACAGCACGAAGCGCTTCGTCGGGTGGCCCAGCAAGGAGAACCCGTACGCGAAGCTGTCGCCGAACAACTCGCCGGACTACCTGCTCGTCCTGACCGAGATCAAGCCGAAGTGACGGCTCCTGCGCTGCGCGCCGGGCGTCCGGCGCGCAGCGTGTGTGTCCCCGCCTAGCGGCGTTTCTCTCTCTCTTCTCTCTTTCACCCCCGACTCAGCACAAACCTTGGCCGCCGGCGGCGCCGGTGCGAAGATCGCACTGCATGCTTCCCTCGGGCGTCCAGCTTGCGCGCTTCGCTGCGCTCCTCTCCGGAGTCTTCCTCGCCGCCTGCGGCGGCAACCAGCACGCGGGCGCCGCGGCGTTCTGGGAGGGCGACACCGTCGATCCCGCCGCGCCGGCGGATCAGGCGGGCGCGAAGAAGAAGGCGCCGCGCAGGGCTTTCGGCGCGTCCGACGATTTCGGCGGCGCCCCGTCGACGCCCGAGGAGCGGGCGCCCTCGTCGTGGGTGGGCGTGCGGCACGATCTCTCGCTCGCGCGCGCCGACTCGCGCAAGGAGCGCTGCAGCTGCCTGGCCGTCGAGGTGGGGGAAGCGCGCGATCCCAGGTTCCAGTGGGCGGCCGGCGCGCCGGAGACCTCGGACAATACGCTGGCCATCGCGCTGAGCGCCCGCGGGGTGCCCTGCCCGGGCGGCGCTCCCGACGAGGAGAGCCGGCGACCCTCGATCTCGGCGGTCGATCAGGAGGGGAACGATATCGTCATCGAGGTCGAGGAGCTGCCCGCAGGACGGCCGCTCGCGACGGGCGCCGTGATCCCGAGGCCCGCTCCGGGCGGGGCGATCTACGTGAAGGGGCGCAGCGCGAAGATCCCGTATGCGCGCGCCGCGGGCGGCGCGCGCTGCAAGGTCTACTGAGCGCCTGCGCTGCAGGGACAGGCGCTGAGCCGGGCAGACGGGCTCACTGGGCGGGAGCGCCGGCGCAGATCCAGTCGTTGATCTTCTTGATGCTGGCCTCGGGCAGGGCAGCGCCCTTGTCCGGGGGGGGCATGCGCGTGTCGTCGCCGCAGAGGCCGGTGCCGCGCACCTTGTTGATGATGTAGCTCTCGCTCGGCTTGCCCGGCACGACGAGCATCCGGCCGGTGCACTCCGCGCTCGCGCCGTTGACGAGCTCGCCATGGGCCGCGTTTGCGCGGAGATCGAGGCCGGCGGCCGCGGGGCCGGCGTTGCCGTGGCACCCCGCGCAGGTCGCGGTCAGGATCGTCCGTACATCAGCGAAGGTCGCGGTGCCCGCGCCGCAGAGGGGGTCGCCGGGGGGGGCGGAGCCGCCTTCGCCGGCGCCGCCGGAGCCGCCCTGGCCGCCCTGGCCGCCGGAGCCGCCTTCGCCGCCGCCGGTGGCGCCGCCCTGGCCGCCGGAGCCGCCTTCGCCGCCGCCGGTGGCGCCGCCCTGGCCGTCGGTCCCGCCGGTGCCGCCGCCCTGGCCCGCGCTGCTGCTGCTGGCGCTGCTGCTGGTCGAGCTGCTGGAGCTGGAGCTGGAGCTGGTGCTGGTGTCGTCACCGTCGTCAGAGCAGGCAGCCGCCGAGAACCCGATGGTCAGACAGAGGACCAGTTGAAGTGCAGTTTTCTGGGAAAGCATGTGAGGACCTCTTTGGCGCTGTGTTCGCGCGGCGAGCGCCGCGCTGTCGATTCGCGGAGGACCCTAGATGGCATTGTGAGCATCCACAACGCATTTCACGAAGTGAAAATGGTTATCGTTATCGCGAGCTCGCGACACTGCAATCAAATGATGGTGCTGTACAGGGATCGGTTCGTTCGCGTCTACGCGGAGAGCGCCTTCGAGGAGAGCAGCTCTCCGGGATCGCGCTCGGCCAGGTCCTCGAAGCGCGGGAGGTCGGCGAGGCGGCGCGTCGTCGTGGCGCAGGTCTCGGGGTCGCGCTGGAACGCGATCGCGCGGCTGAGGCCCTGCTTCGACACCCCCCTGAGCAGCGCGGGCGAGTGCGTCGTCGCCACGATCTGGCAGACGGAGGGCCGCGCCGCCCCCTCGAGGAGCTGCGCGAGCACGGCGGCGCGCTCGGGGTGCATGCCGGCGTCCGGGTCCTCCACGAGGAGGAGCGACCCCTCCGGCGCGGTGAGCACGCCGGCGATCTTGCCGAGCGCGCGCAGCGCGCCGTCCGGGAGGCTCGGCGCCGGGACGCGGGCGCCGCCCTTCTCGACGAGCACCATCATGACGTCGCCGAGGCCCGTCTCGGCGAACTCGATATCTTCGATCTCGGGCGCGAAGATCGAGCGCACCCAGCCGAGCACATCGGCCTTGTGCTCGGCCTCCTGGCAGAGCCAGCGGAGCACGGCGGAGAGGTTCTGCCCGCCGGCGCCGAGGTTCTCTATCTCGTGCGGCACATAACCCCTCATCCGCGAAGGATCGATGTCGAGCGACAGCGTGCTCCGCATCGCGACCTGGAGCGCGTTGCAGAGCGCGATGACGTCCGCGAGGCTCACGTCCTCGCCGCGACCGCGGTGGTGCTCTATCTGGCCGAGCAGGCTGCGCCGGGCGGGGTTGCGATCCATGGATGCGATCCGCATCGAGCGGCCCTTCTTCGACGCCGCCTTCATCGCTCCGCCCGAGGCGAACCCCTCCAGCCCCTTCAGCGCCGACGCCGGCGTGTCGAAGAGCGGGCCCCCGGCCGACCTCGCCTCGAGCGACTCGTGCTCCACGATCACGTCAGGCTCGACCTGACACGTGATCTTGTGTGTGAGCTCCTCCTTCCCGATCGCCCATCGGCTCTCGATGGTGAACGATTTGGCGCCCCTGCGCGTGGCCCCTTGCGTGCCGCCGCGCAGGCCCGGCCACACCTCGCGCCTGCCGTCGACGCGGCCGCGGAAGATGTCGCACAGGGGTAGATCCAGCCCGACGCCCTGCAGGAAGCGCAGGGCGTCGAGGAAGTTGCTCTTCCCGGAGCCGTTGGCCCCGAGCAGCAGCGTGAAGGGGGACAGCTCCACCGTTTGATCGGCGAAGCTCTTGAAGTTCCTGAGTCGGATGGATGTCAGCATGCCTGGCCGCTCGCAGCCATCATGTGACCAGGCAGCCGGCCGGATGTAAAGCGCCGGCCGACGGCTCAGCGAAAGTCGATGAGCTCGACGTCGAACACCAGCATGCCGGCGGGCGCGCCGGGCCGTGTGGGCTTGTCGCCGTAAGCGAGGTCGGCCGGTATCCAGAATCGCGCCTTCTCGCCTTTCACCATCAGCTGTAAGCCCTCCGTCCACCCCTTGATCACGCCGCCCACCGGGAAGGTGGCCGGCTCGTCGCGGACGATGGAGCTGTCGAACATCTTCCCGTCCGTGGTCCACCCCGTGTAGTGGACGACGACGCGGCTCGTCGGCTTCGGGTGCTCGGTGCCGGTGCCCTTCTGCAGGACCTGGTAGGCGAGCCCGGAGGCGGTCTTCTTCGCGGTCTTCGGCGCCACCTTCACGTCCTTCGGCGCGGGCGGAGGCTTCGGCGCGGGGGCGAAGTCGAGCAGCTCGACGTCGAACACAAGCATTCCGGCCGGGGCGCCCGGCTGGGCCGGCGTGTCGCCATAGGCGAGGGCCCCGGGGATCCAGAGGCGGCGCTTCTCGCCCTTGCTCATGAGCTGGAGCGCCTCCGTCCACCCCTTGATCACGCCGCCGACCGGGAAGGTGGCCGGCTCGTTGCGGACGATGGAGCTGTCGAACATCTTCCCGTCCGTGGTCCACCCCGTGTAGTGGACCGTCACCTTGTCGTCCGGGCCGGGATGCGCCGTGTCCTTGCCCGGCGCCAGCACCTTGGACGCGAGGCCCGATGCCGTCTTCTGCGCGTCGGCGGGCGGCGCCGCGACGTCCGGCGGCGCGGGCAGGCCGGCGGGCTCGGGCGGCGGCTGCGGCGAGGCGGCGGGCTCGGGGGTGGGAGCCGGCGGCGGGGCCGGCTTGACCGAGGCGCTCACCGGCGCGTCGGCGATCGCCTGTGAGGCGGGCTTCTGGTCGCACGCGGTGAGGGGGACGGCGAACATCGCAACGAGGACGAGAGAGAAGCGCTTCATGCGCGGCTTCATAGCTCGTCCGCCGTCGAGAGCCGGTATTTTTGTGAGGTGCACGCGTGAGGTGCACGCCGCGGTTCCGACGGCTCTGGATCCGATAGGGGCCGTCGGCGGTCGGCCGTCCGTCGTACCTCCATTCCGCCGTTCGAGGGATCTCGACCTGACTGCGAGGACGGTCTAGCGTGCGCCCGCCATGGGGAGATCGATATATTTCTTCGGCGCAGGGCAGGCGGACGGGGACGCACAGCAGAAGGATCTGCTCGGCGGAAAGGGCGCGGGGCTCGCCGAGATGACCCGCCTCGGCATCCCGGTGCCGCCGGGCTTCACGGTCACCACCGAGGTATGCAACGCCTATTACGCCTCGGGCAAGGCGCTCCCCGCCGGCGTCGAGGACGAGATCAAGGCGGCGATCGGCCGGCTGGAGGCGCTGCGCGGCGCCGCGTTCGGCAGCCCCGAGGCGCCGCTGCTCGTGTCGGTCCGCTCGGGCGCGCGCGCGTCCATGCCGGGAATGATGGATACCATCCTGAACCTCGGCCTGAACGACGAGATCGCGCGGGGGCTCGCGCGGCGCACGGGCAGCGAGCGATTCGCGCTCGACGCCTATCGGCGGTTCATCCTGGCGTATGCCGATATCGTGCTCGGCGTGCCCCGCGACCGCTTCGAGGAGGCGCTCGGCCGCGCGCGCAGGCAGGCCGCCGCGAAGCTCGGCGTCGACGCGACGCGCCTGAACTCCGCCGAGCTCGAGCGCAAGGTGCCCGACTCCCAGCTCGATCCGGAGTCGCTCGCGGCCTTGATCCAGCGCCAGAAGGATATCGTCCTCGGGGCGACGGGCCGCCCGTTCCCCGACGAGCCGTACGCGCAGCTCTGGGGGGCGATCGGCGCCGTATTCGATAGCTGGAAGAACCACCGGGCGCAGGTGTACCGGAAGATGCACGACATCCCGGAGGCCTGGGGGACAGCTTGCACCGTCCAGGTGATGGTGTTCGGCAACCTGGGCGACGACTCCGGCACGGGGGTCGCGTTCACGCGCGATCCGTCGACCGGAGAGCGGCGCTTCTACGGCGAGTGGCTCCCCAACGCGCAGGGCGAGGACGTCGTCGCGGGGGTGCGCACGCCGCACCCGCTGTCGATCACCGGAACTGGCACCGGAACTGGCACCGGAACTGGCACCGGAACCGGCGCCGGCGCCGGCGTGGACGACGAGAGCTCGCTCGAGGCGCGGATGCCCGCGGCGTACGCGGCGCTCGTCGAGGTGCAGGGCAAGCTCGAGCAGCACTTCCGCGACGTGCAGGATCTGGAGTTCACGATCCAGCAGAAGGAGCTCTTCCTGCTCCAGTGCCGCACCGCCAAGCGCACGGGCCGCGCGGCCGTGCGCATCGCGGTCGAGATGGCCAAGGAGGGCCTGATCAGCCAGCGGGAGGCCATCCTGCGGGTGGATCCGGGCTCGATCGATCAGCTGCTGCACCCGAGCATCGACCCGAGCGCGCCGAAGTCGCTGCTCGCGCGCGGCCTGCCGGCGAGCCCGGGGGCGGCGACGGGGCAGGTGGTGTTCAGCGCGGACGAGGCGGAGCGGCGCGCGGGCCAGGGCAGGGCGGTGATCCTCGTGCGCTCCGAGACGTCGCCGGAGGACATCCACGGCATGAAGGCGGCGCGCGGCATCCTGACGGCCCGCGGCGGCATGACGAGCCACGCGGCCGTCGTGGCGCGGGGGATGGGCAAGAGCTGCGTCGCCGGCTGCTCGGCCATCAGCGTGAGCCAGGGCCGGATGGCCGTGACGATCTACGACGATCACGGGCGCTCGACCGGCACGATCACGGTGAAGGACGGCGATCTCATCACGCTCGACGGCGGCACCGGCACGGTCTACCTCGGGGCGGTGCCGACCATCCCGGCGGCGCTGAGCGGCGAGTTCGAGGAGCTCATGGTCTGGGCCGACGCGGTCCGGCGCCTCCGGGTGCGGTCGAACGCCGACACGCCGCACGACGCGAGGACGGCGCGCAACTTCGGCGCCGAGGGCATCGGGCTCTGCCGCACCGAGCACATGTTCTTCGACGAGGAGCGCATCCAGGCGGTGCGCGAGATGATCCTCGCGGACGGCGAGCTCGGGCGGCGGCGCGCGCTCGAGAAGCTGCTCCCGTTCCAGCGCAGCGATTTCGTGGGCGTCTTCCGGGAGATGGCCGGCCTGCCGGTGACGATCCGGCTGCTCGATCCGCCGCTGCACGAGTTCTTGCCGCAGGACGAGGCGCAGCTCCAGCAGCTCTCGAGGGCGACGGGCGTCTCCGCAAAGGATCTCCAGCGCAAGAGCGAGGAGCTCGCCGAGTACAACCCCATGCTCGGCCACCGCGGCTGCCGGCTGGCGATCACGTCGCCGGAGATCTACGAGATGCAGGCGCGCGCCATCCTCGAGGCGGCGTGCGAGGTCGCGGCGGCGGGCATCGAGGTGGAGCCGGAGATCATGATCCCGCTCAGCATGACCCGGCGCGAGCTCGCGCTCACGCGCGCGCTCGTCGAGGGGGTCGCGGAGAAGGTCTTCGCCGAGAAGGGGCGGCGGGTCGACGTCCGGTTCGGGACGATGATCGAGCTCCCGCGCGCCGCGCTCAGGGCCGGCGAGCTGGCCGAGGAGGCCGAGTTCTTCAGCTTCGGTACGAACGATCTCACGCAGACGAGCCTGGGCATCTCGCGCGACGACGCGGGCCGGTTCCTCGGCGCGTACGTCGAGGCCGGCATCTTCGCGAAGGATCCGTTCCAGTCGCTGGACGTGCCGGGCGTCGGAGAGCTCGTGGAGATCGGGCGGGATCGAGGGCGCGCGACGCGGCCCGGGCTGAAGCTCGGTGTCTGCGGCGAGCACGGCGGCGATCCGAGCTCGATCGCGTTCTTCGAGCGGGCGGGGCTCGATTACGTGTCTTGTTCCCCGTTCCGCGTCCCCATCGCCCGCCTCGCCGCGGCGCAGGCGGCGCTCGCGGCCGAGGCCGCGAGGGGTCCGCGCGCGACGGACTGACACCCACCCTCCGACGACATATGCCCGGACAGGGCGCCGGGACATCCGTTCTCACGAGCGTGCTTTGATTACGCTCGTGCGAGCTTTGGTATCGCGCCAAGTCTGCTAAACCAGGAACCTCGCTGTTCATCGCCGGTGTCTCGCCGGGCGCGCCTGCCTGCCCGAGCCGCTGCACCGCGCGCTGGCGAGACATGGAGGTTTCATGCGTCATCTCGGCGTCTCCTCTGCGCTCCTCGCATTTCTCGGGGCCGCGACATCGGGTGTGTTCGTCGCGGTCGGCTGCCAAGCCTCGGGCCCGCACGTCGAGGTCGGCGCGAGCGGCGGTGCGCCCGGCGACGGCGGAGGCGGCGCGGGCGGCGGCGGCGCGCCCGAGGGCGGCAGCGGCAGCGGTGATTTCGTTCCGGATAACGGCCTTGGCGGGGCTGCCCCCGGCGACGACGCCGGCGGCGGCGGCGACGCCGCCGTGAACCCGTGCGGGACCCAGTGCGGCCCCGAGGAGCTCTGCGATCTCAACCATCTCGGCCTCGACGACGACTGCGACGGTCAGGTCGACGAGACGTGCTCCTGCGTCGCGGGGCAGGCGCACGCGTGCTTCATGGGCGATCCGTCGTACCGCGGGGCGGAGGGGTGTTTTCCGGGCACCGAGCTTTGCAACGAGGTGGGCGTCTGGGGGCCCTGCGTCGGCGGCAGCCACGCGACCGAGGCGTGCTTCAGCGAGAACCCCGCGGGGTGCCACGCGCTGAGGGTGCCTCCGTTCGCGAACGTGGATCTGAAGGAGGGGACAGGCACGTTCAGCGTGGACGCCGAGCCTGGCTCGGAGACCTGGAGCGTCGTTTGCCCCGCGGGCATCGACCCGTGTCCGGCGGTCTCCGGGGCGAGCCCGGCGGATGATTACAAGCCGCTCCAGTCGGGGGAGTACAAGGTCATCTACACGAAGCGGCTCGCCGACGGCGCGACCGACTCGTGCGAGTATGCCCTTTACGTCGGCGCGCCCGGCCTCCGGGTCGAGCTCGAGTGGGAGCACGACCTCGGCGGCGAGGGGGTGGATCTCGATCTGCACCTGCACAAGCCGGGCGACACGCGGCCGTGGGCGGTCGCCGGCTCGCCGGACGACTGCGGTTATAACAACTGCACCGTGGACACGCTGGGGTCGGATCCGGAGCTCCGGTGGTTCAGCGACGGCGCGTCGCCGCCGGAGCCGGTGAGCTGGTACGCGGACCCGGATGAGGCCAAGAACACGTGTTATTACGCCCCTCGCGGCGCCGGGCAGGCGTGGCGCGATCTCGGCCAGGGTTGCTATAACCCGCGGCTCGATATCGACAACATCACGTGCGACCCCGACGTCACGGACCCGGACAGCGATGATTTTTGCGCGCCCGAGAACATCAACGTGGATTTTCCGCCGTTCGGGCAGTGGACGCGGATCGGCGTCCATTACTACTCGGCGCATGGCCGGAACTACGCGGTTCACCCGCGGATCAAGGTCTTCTGCAATGGCTCCCTCGGGGCGGATCTCGGCCCGACGGGGTTCTACGACCCGGAGGCGCCCGTCACGTTCGCGCCGGCCGACGGGAGCACCCGGTACTGGCTGGTCGCCGACGTCGCGTTCATCGAGGGGGGGGAGTGCGGGGAAGACACCTGCGTGGTGAGGCCGCTGTACGAGGACGAGACGCTGAAGACGCCGCTGCTGACGACGCGGTCGTCGGTGGAGTCGAGCTTCGGTCCGGCGTACCCGCCGCCGCCCTGATCGCCGGTCTCCCCTGGGCCGCGGGGGGCGCCCGCGGCCCCGCGCGCGGGCGCTTTACAGGGGCGGCGGGGCGGTGCACGCTAGCGGCATGGGCATCTTCGACCGGATGGGAAAGGTCATCTCGAGCAACGTCAACGCGCTCCTCGACAAGGCGGAAGATCCGAAAAAGTCGCTGGATCTCATCGTCGAGGAGATGAAGGACCAGGTCCGCGCGGCGCGGAAGGAGCTGGTCGACGCGGTGGCGGCCGAGAAGGTGCTGCGCAAGAAGGTCGACGAGCTCGACGCCGAGGCGGAGAAGTGGGAGAAGCGCGCCGAGCTCGCGCTGAAGGCGAACGACGAGAAGCTCGCGCGCGAGGCGCTCGTGCAGAAGAAGCGCGTGGTGGGCGAGCGCGACCGCGCCGAGGCGATGCGCGCGGAGCAGCGCTCCGCCGTGCTCTCGATGAAGACCGAGCTCGAGCGCATGGAGGCCAAGCAGGAGGAGTTCCAGGCGCGGAAGGGCACGCTCGCGGCGCAGATCCAGCAGCAGCGCGCCGGCGGCGGCGCCGAGGGGCTCGGGGCGAGGGGCGGCCAGAGCGCCTTCTCCGAGTTCCGGCGCATGGAGGAGCAGGTCGAGGGGCAGGTGGCGCAGGTCGCGGCGTCGCGCGAGATCGAGGAGGCGATCTCTGGCGGCGGGCTGTCGGCGGCCGAGCTGGAGGCGAAGTTCGCCCAGCTCGAGCACGGCCGCGGCAGCGCCGGCGCCGGCAGCGCGGACAAGCCGGGCGGGGCGGCGGTCGACGACGAGCTCGCCGCGCTGAAGAAGCGGATCCGGATCGGGTCCTGAGGGGCTGAGAAGAGCGGCGGGAGGGCGGGGAGCGGCGGCCGTCCTCGCCGGACGCGCCGCGCCGGCGCCGGCGCCGCATCGAGCGCCATTCCGCCTCGGCGAGCATCCTTTCTTCGACAGGTGACGAAGGCTCCACATCACGGAGCGGTGGAGGCGGCCTCCCGCACCTCGGAGCGACCGCCAGGGGCGCGTCGCGAGATTGCGGGTTCAGCCGTACGGACCGAACTTTGGGGCGTACCTGTAGCTCATGTTACGCTTTCGCGCGTCACAGAGAGCCGAGGTGCGCATGAAGTGGAGTTCGATCGTCTTTCTTGGGTGCTTGCTGGTTGCCTGCGGGGATGATGAGATCAGCTTTGGCAGCGGGGGCGCGGGCGCGGGCGGTCGTGCCGAAGGTGGCGGCGGCGCGGGCACCGGCGGCAAGGCGGAGGGCGGAGGCGGCGCAGGCACGGGCGGCAGCGCCGAAGGCGGCGGCGGTGCGGGCACGGGCGGCAGCGCCGATGGCGGGGGCGGCGCAGGTACGGGCGGCAGCGCCGAAGGCGGCGGCGGCGCGGGCACGGGCGGCGATGCGGAAGGCGGCGGCGGCGCGGGCACCGGCGGCGATGCGGAAGGCGGCGGCGGCGCGGGCGGCAGCAGCCTCGATACGACGGAGCTCGCGATCGCTTCCGATGAAGCCGCCACAGCGGGTTGCGCGACGTTCGTGGATGGGGCCTGGGGTGTCGGGGAGACCGACTTCATCGACGGTGAGCCCACGAACGACGATTGCGCCCTGGTGCCCGTGCTGGTCGAGGGGAGTCCCTACTGGATCACGTCGGGTGAGTTCGAAGGGGACATCGATCTCGACAGCCTGGAGCACTCGTTCTCGACCGCGGCGGCGGCGATCGACGAGGGGAGTTATTCGATCGTCCTCCGCAACTTCACGTTCGAGGAGATCTTCACCGGAAGTATCGAGGTGGCGGACGTGACCGACGAGGCCGTCACTCTCTTCATCGAGTAGAGCACGCCGCAGATCAAGCGGCACGCCGCCGCCCGACGGTGGCCGCACCTGACGGAGAGGAAGCCTCCTGGCGGTGCTTGGCGGTGACCTCCCCGGAGCCGTCGTCGTTCGCGCTGAAGATCCGGCGGTGGGTGGCGCGGAGCTTGACGAGCCGGCGCCCTCATCCCCGGCCGAAGACGATACCCTGCGGTTTTCTCTGGCCGGTATGCAGCTCAAGTTTTCTGTGCTTCATCGAGCGGGATCGAGCGACCCGGTAGCTTCGTGCACGCTCGAGATCGCACGTCCTCCGCGCTGCGCGAGGGGGCTGCGCCGCGTGGCGTTCGATTTGATGATAAATGGATGACTCCAAATGCAACGCTCGGCTCGCTCCTCTGGGCTGTTGCGAACATCCGGCGGCTGCGGCAAAGCTGCGCCGTGCGCCCTGCCTTGATCGAGCCGACCCGCTGGGATTCCCCGCGATGCGATGACTACGAGGATATCGACGCGGTCCGCCGGTACGAGCGCGAGGTGCGCGTCTATCGAGCGCACAGCGAGCCCTTCTCCGTCACGCCGCTCAGCGGTCGAGTCGACGGCGACTACGCCGTGGCGAGCGGGAGCGGGGGGCGGTACGTCGTCGATCTCGTGGACGCCGGCGCGCGCCACGACACCTGCTCTTGCCCTGATTTCCTGGGCAATCAGCTCGGCACGTGCAAGCACCTCGAGGCCGTGCGCCGCGCGGTCGCGGAGCGCCCGGCGTGGCGCCGCGCGCTCGCCCGGATCGACGCGCCGGCGCGGCCCACGCTCACGGTCGACGCGCAGGACGGCCTGCGCCTGCTCGCGGTCGGCGCGTGGCCCGCGTCGCTCCGCGAGGAGCGCGCGCGCCTCGTCCAGGCGGGCGGCCTGCTGAGGATGGCGCCGGAGGGAGCTCTCGGGAATCACGCGCCCGCGGCCCGGATCGTCCACGCGGCGCTGCCGGCGGCGGAGCGGCTCGCGGGGGGGATCTGGCACAAGCGCCGCCAGCGCTCACTCCAGGCGCGGGCGGGCCGCGAGCACGATGCGCTGGAGGCCCTCGGGCTGCCGCTCTTCCCGTACCAGCGCGAGGGCGTGCTCCACCTCTTCCGCAACGGGCGGGCGCTGCTCGCCGACGACATGGGCCTCGGCAAGACCCTCCAGGCGATCGCCGCGTGCGAGCTCTTGCGGCGCCGCGGCGAGGCGCGGCGGGTCCTCATCGTCACGGCGGCGTCGCTCAAGCACCAGTGGGCGCAGGAGATCGCGCGGTGGACGGGCGAGCGCGCCGCGGTGCTCGGCGGCTCTCCCGCGCAGCGCACGGGGGCGCTCGCGCTCGAGGCGGCGTACACGGTGCTGAGCTACGAGCTCACCTGGCGCGAGCTCTCGCGGCTCCAGGCGCTCGCGGCGGACGTGCTGGTGCTCGACGAGGCGCAGCGCGCGAAGAACTTCCGCACCAAGACGGCCGCGACGCTGCGCGCGATCCCGTCGCGCTTCCTGTTCGTCCTCACGGGGACGCCGGTCGAGAACCGCCTCGACGACCTGTACGCGCTGCTGCAGCTCGTCGACCCCACGCTGCTCGGGCCGCTCTGGCGGTTCAACGCCGACTTCCACCGCCAGGACGAGCGGGGAAGGATCGTCGGCTACCGGAACCTCGGGGAGCTGCGGCAGCGCGTCGCGCCGGTCACGCTCCGGCGCGAGCGGGCCGAGGTGCTGCTCGATCTGCCGCCGCTCCTCGAGCAGACGCGGTACACGCCGCTCACGCGGGAGCAGCGCGAGCTCGAGGCGGACTACCGCGCGCAAGCGGCCCGGCTGATCGCGATCGCGGAGCGCCGGGCGCTGCGCAAGGAGGAGCTGGACCGGCTCATGATGATGCTCATGAAGGCGCGGCAGGCGTGCAACGCGCTCGAGCTGTGCGATCCGAGGCGCCGCAAGAAGGCATCGCCGAAGCTCGACGAGCTGGAGGCGCTGATCGCCGAGGTGACGGCGCAGCCCCGGAACAAGGTCATCGTGTTCTCCGAGTGGGTGGGGATGCTGGAGCTGGCCAGCGAGCGGCTCGACCGGCTGCGCGTCGGGCACGCGATGCTCCACGGCGACGTGCCGACAGAGCGCCGCCCGGCGCTGCTCGACCGGTTCCGGGACGACCCGGCGGTGCGGGTGCTCCTGAGCACGGACGCCGGCGGGGTAGGGCTCAACCTGCAGGCGGCGAGCTACGTCGTGCACCTGGATCTGCCGTGGAACCCGGCGCGCCTCGACCAGCGCACGGCGCGCGCGCACCGCCTGGGCCAGGCGCGCAGCGTGAGCGTGACCTACCTGTGCGCCGAGGAGGGCATCGAGCGAGGCATCGAGGGCATCCTGAGCGACAAGCGCAAGGTGCTGGTGGCGTCGCTCCGCGCCGACTCCACGGTGGAGGAGCTCTCGGCGCCGAGCTTCTCGGTGGTGCTGCGCGAGATGCGGGAGGTGCTGGCGGTGGCGGAGGGAGCCGAAGCGACGGAAGCGGACGCGACCGAGGAGGGGGGCGGCGACGTCCTGCCTGCGGCGAGCGGCGAGGGAGGCCAGGGCGCGCCGGGGACGAGGGGAGAGGCGACGCACGAGAAGGGCGACGGACAGGCGCGCTGGCCGTCGGCGGGCCCTCGCCCTCCGGCGGAGACCGCCCGGAACGCGGCAGCGGACAGGCTTCGGCTCGCGCGGGTGGTGCTGGACGCCGGCTTCGCCGCGGACGCCGCTCGCGCAGCCTACGAGGCGCTCGCCGGGACCATCGCGGGCATGCTGGAGGGGCCAGCGCCCGAGTCGCACGCGGCCCTCATCGCGGGCGTGTACCGCGACCTCGTGCCGGCCGGCGGGCTGCCCATCGAGGCCCACGCCGTGCTCGCGCGGCTCCACGACCTCGGCGCCCTCGCGCGCGCGGGCGTGCCGCTCGACGCGGCGCTCGCCAGGTCGGCCGTCGACGAGGCGACGAGCTGGGTCGAGCGGCTGGGGAGTGCGTCGCTCGAGCGCGCGGCCGAGCGGTAGCCTGATCCGGACATCGCGTCTCGCCGGGATCTCGGCGCGCGAGCCGGGCGCCGTACCGCCCCCAGCACGATCATGGGATGCGAGTCAGTCCGGCGATTCCGGCGGTCGTGGCTTGTGAAGCGGGCCCGAAGAACACGGCTCTAGAGACTCGGCAACTGCATGGTTCCGACGTAGAGCTTCCCGTACGGGACTCGCCGGAGGAGCCCTCGCGGTGGGCGGAGGAGGCGCGCGCGGCTGCAGCGGCAGGGAAGAAGATGCCGCGACGAGGAGGCGCCGGCCAGGAAGAGGGCGGCGAAGACGAGTTTGGAAAACATGGCGTCGTGTGATCGCCTGAGCGTCGCGGCGCGCCCCCCGCCTTGACTCGGAATTGCGATGCCGCGTGAAACAGGGTGAAGTGGTGTCATGAGCGAGGGGAACGGGAGCGCCTTCACGGATCTGTTCGAGCGCCTGCCGACGGCGGTTCATGTCTACCGCTGCGACGGGGCCGAGGGCACCGCGGAGCCGCGCTTCGTCGCGGCGAACCCGGCGGCCGTGCGCGCCCTCGGCCGCGGCGCAGCGGGCGCGCGCGTCGAGGAGGTGTTCCCGGCCCTGCGAGGCGCGGGCATCTCCGAGCTCTGCGCCCGCGTGGCACGATCGGGCTCGCCCGCCTCCCTGGGAGAGGTCCGCCTGGGCGCGGGCGACGGCGGCGCGCCCGTCCTGCTGGTCAAGGCATTCCCACTCGGAGAAGGGTGTGTGGGCGTCGTGTTCGAGGACGTGAGCGGGCTCAAACAGGCGCACGCGGAGGAGCTGCGCCTCCTCCGGATCGCTTGCCAGGCCGCCATCGACGTGGTGCCCGATATCCTGTTCGTCAAGAGCGCCGACGGGCAACGCTATGTCTTCAGCAACAAGGCCGGCGCGGAGGGCGTCGGTCTGACGACCGAGACCATCGTCGGGAAACGCAACGACGATCTCTTCCCGCCGGAGGTCGCCAGGCACCTCACCGAGATGGACGAGCGCATCGCCGCCGGGCACGAGCGAGCCCTCTTCGAGGAGGAGCTGCCGCTCGAGGACAAGCGGACGCGGAGCTTTCAGACGACGAAGGTGCCTGTCCGCGACAGGGACGACAAGCCCCTTTACATCGTGGGCCTCGTGCGGGACGTGACCCGTCAAAAAGAGGTCGAGCTGGACCTGGCGAGGGCGCGGGAGAGCCTCCTCGACACGATCCGGCAGCTGTCCACGCCCGTGCTGCCGATCCACCACGGCGTGCTCGTCGTGCCCTTGATAGGGCAGATGGACAGCGAGCGGGGGGAGCGGCTCACGGAGACCTTGCTCGACGGCATCCAGCGACACCAGGCGGAGATCGTCATCATCGACATCACGGGCGTGATGACGGTCGACACGTCCGTGGCGAGCCGCTTGATCCAGGCGACGCGGGCCGCGGCGCTGCTCGGCGCCGAGTGTGTGCTGGTCGGGATCGCGCCGTCGATCGCCCAGACGCTGGTGCAGCTCGGGGTCGATTTCGGAGCGCTGATCACGCGCGGCGATCTCCGGGCCGGCGTGGCCTATGCGCTCGATCGAAAGGGCACGTCGGCGCAGAGGATAGGACCGCATCGGCGTTGACCAAGAACCTGGCCCAGCGTGCACGCCGAGATGGGCGGGCACGTCATCCACGATGAGGATAACGCGGGTGCGCGGACCGGGTGCCGAGGTGCTGCTCATGGTCGCTGCCCGCCCTCCGTGTACGGCGGCAGCTCCAGCCCCACCATCGCCATCGGCTCGACCCCCAGCAGGAGCTCCTCGACCAGGGTGAGGAGCGCCTGAGACTGGTAGTCCTGCGCGAGGCGATCGAGGCGGTCGGCGAAGGGGCGGTAGCGCTCGCCCAGGGTGATCAGGTAGGCGGCCCGCTTTCGGATGTCGCGCATGTTGCCCTCCAGGGCCAGGGCATGGAGGACTTCCATCTCCTCCCGGGGAGGCGCCACGAGCGCCGCGGCGCCCCTGTCCCCGGCCTGCTCCTCGGCCGGTCTGGCATAGACCCAGGTGAGCCCGAGCTGGGCGCCGATGATCCGCAGCAGGCTTTCCTGGTCGATCGGCTTGCTGAGGAAGGCGTCGGCGCCGGCGGCGACGCTCTCCGCCTGGTCTTCCTCGTTGGCGCTCGCGGAGACGACGATGAACGGCAGCCGCGCGAGCCCACGAGCCTGGCGGTCGCGACGAATGCAATGAATGGCTTTCAGGCCGCCCATCACGGGCATGACCAGATCCATCACCACCAGATCCGGCGACGCCGCCATCGCCTGCTCGATGGCCTCCTGGCCATTGGCCGCCTCGCAGACCTCGAAGCCCAAGCTGCTCAGCAGGTCCGAGAGCACTGCCCGATTGCCCACCATATCGTCGGCGACAAGCACCTTCCGGCGCGGCCCCTCGTAGTCGACGGCGACCCGCTCCGAAGGCCGGAGGGACGCTGCGATCTCGGCCACCGGCAAGGTTGCATCGAACCAGAAGCGGCTGCCTTCGTCGGGCCGGCTCTCGACGTGGATCTCGCTGCCCATGAGGTGCACCAGCTGGCGGCTGATCATGAGCCCGAGGCCGGTGCCCGGGCGGCGCCGCACATCCCCCACGCGCCCGAAAGGCTGGAAGAGCCTGGCCAGCTGCTCCGGCGTCATTCCGACGCCGGTATCCTCGACCTCGAAGCGCAGGCGCGCCCCGGTCTCGTCGGTCTCGTCCTGGGCCAGCACCTGCACCCCGAAGCGCACCCGCCCCCGATCGGTGAACTTCACCGCGTTGCCGAGGAGGTTGAGCAGGACCTGGCGCAGGCGCTTCTCGTCGGCCAGCACCGCCTGGGGCAGGAGGGGCGTGACCTCGTAGACGAAGTGAAGGCTCTTCTGCTCCGCCCTGACGCGGATGATGTCGGCGACGACCGTCAGGAAGGCCGAGAGATGGATCGGTTCGGGGTAGAGCTCGATCTTGCCGGCCTCGATCTTGGCGAGGTCCAGAAGATCGTTGATGAGGGTCAAGAGGTGCTGTCCGCTCTGCTGGATGGTCTCCAGCCCCGTCGTCTGGCGGTCGTCGAGCCCCGGGGAGCGCTTGAGGATCTGTGCGTAGCCGAGGATGGCGTTGAGCGGCGTGCGCAGCTCGTGGCTCATGTTCGCCAGGAACTCGGTCTTCGCTCGGCTCGCGGCTTCGGCCGTCTTGCGGGCCTGGCGCTCGGCCTCGGCCTGCTTGCGCTCGGTGACGTCGGTGGAAATGCCGCAGATGGCATAGGGCTGCCCCGCCGCGTTGCACAGGGGATACTTGAGCGAGATGTAGGTGTGCAGCCCATCGTCCTGTGAAGCCTCTTCCTCGGCCTGCAGCGCCGTTCCGGTGGCCACCACCTCCTGGTCGACAGCGCGGTAGGCATCGGCGCGCTCCCTGGGAAAGACATCGTAGTCGGTTCGGCCGACGATCGCTTGCTCACTGACGTGGAACAGCTCGGCGTAGCGCCGGTTGATCATCAGGTAGCGACCCTCGAGATTCTTGAGGGAGATGACGGCTGTCGAGTTGTCGACGATCGACTGGAGGAGCTCTTTGCTGTCGCGCACGGCCTGCTCGGCGCGCCGTCGTTCGCTGTTCTCCTGGAGGAGGTCGGCGTAGAGCGTGGCATTGGCGATCGAGATGGCGGCCTGGGCGGAGAGCAGCTCCAGCACGGAGAGCCGCTCCGGGGTGAACGCGCCTGCGATGAGGTCGTTTTCCATGTAGAGCAGCCCCACGAGCTCCGCCTGCCGCAGGATGGGCAGGCAAAGGACGGATCTGGGGTATTGCTGGTGGAGGTCGTCGCTGGCGACGATGGGATTCCGTGCCGTCCCGTCGTCCAGGATCACCTTTTCCCGGCTGCGCCGGACGTAGTTGAGCAGGGACGCCGGCAGGTCCGACGGGGAGGCTTCGGGCTCGTGGGGAATACGCACCTCGATCCGGGGCCCCTCCGCCCTCGCCTCGGCCGTCAAGAACAGGGTCTCGCCGCGGGCGAGGAGCAGGCAGCCCCGCCTCGCGCCGGCGTTCTTCACCAGGATGCGCATCAGGGTGTCGAGCAGGCGGTCGAGGACGATCTCTCCCGAGATGGCCTGAGAAGCCTTGAGCACCGAGCTGATGTCGAGGGCGGCGCCGGTGGGCGCGTCGGCCTCCGGGCCCGTCGCGACGCGGAGGATCTCGCTGGGGACGAGGTCGGGGTACGCGCGCTCGAGGCGGCGCATCGCACAGGGAGCGCCCCACCGGCCGTAGGCCCTGTGCGCCTCGGTGAGGTAGGCGCGGGCGATGGTGGTCTTGCCGAGCGCGCGGAAGAAGAGGCCGGCGAGCTCGTTGGCGAGCGCCTCGTCGTGGAGGTAGCCGCCGCGCTGCGCGAGGGCGATCGCCTCGTCGTAACGATCCCCTGCCGCGGCGCGCGCGTCACCGCGGACGCGCGCCATCTCGGCGCGGAGCAGGGCGCTGCGGTGCGCCAGGTTCTCCGGGCAGAGCTCCGCCCAGCGCGAGAGTTTTTCGGCAAAGACCTCCGCGCGGGCGAGGAAGAGCGCGCGCTCTTCCGGGGAGACCACGTCCGCCGCCTGCGTGAACGCGACGCCGGCGTAGAAATGGAACGCGGAGGTGCCGTGCCAGGCCACCCCGTTCGGGATCTCGATGTTCAGCGGGAGCGCGGTGCGCGCCGCTTCCTCGAACGCGCCCTGGAAGACGCCGAGGAGAATGACATAGAAGGTGGCGAAGAAGAGCATGCCCTGGCTGTCGATCCGGCGGGCCTCCTCGATCACCTCGTCGATGTCGACCCATGCGCCTTTGAGCTTGGCCGGGCACGCGGTCTCGTTCGAGAGCTGATGCGCGAGCTGTCCGACCGCGCCGACCATCCAGGTGATGGCGTTGAACTGGTCGAGCTTGCGTATCGGCTGATAGCTCTGCACCTCGGCGAGGAGGTCGGCGAGCGGCAGGCCGCGGAGGAGGCTGTTCGTGACGCAGTTCGCCGAGCTGTAGAACGCCCAGATGTACTGGCCCGTCTCCAGCCCGGCGTGCACCCCTGCGAACAGCGACTCTTTGCAGGCGGCATAGCCTTCTCTCCAGTGCTGCACGAAGCCGCCCCACATGTCGCGGAGCATCGCCTCGGACTTCTTGTCCGGGTAGCGCTCCCAGAGGTCGACGGCGGCGCGGCCGAAGCAGTAGCCGAGCGCGATGTCGCCACGGCCGCAGAGGAACATCCCGAAGTTAAGGCAGCCGAAGAGCGCGTGCTTCGACAGCCCGTGGCGGAACGCGTTTTCGAGGACCTTCGCGACGACGATGCCGAGGTGGTTGGGGCTCAAGAACCAGCAGGGAGAGGAGAGCTCCTCGAGCACGTCCTGCATGGCGCGGATCTCCGGGTCCGCGAGCGGCGGCAGGTCGGGCAGCGCCTCGAGCGTCTTTTCCCGGACGACATCCAGCGTTGCCCGGATCTGGGCATCGACCATGGCCTGATCGGGGAGCGCGGGCAGGTCGAGCCCGAGCGGGCGCAGGGCCGCGAGCCCTTCTGCGAGCGCGGCGGGCAGGTCGTTCTTGAGCACCTGCACGTTCATCTTGAGCCGCCGCACCTCGGTGCGATCGAGCCGGCTCGCGGCCCGCTCCAGGCACCCGGAGAGGAGCGCGAGGGCGTCGTCGTGCCGACCGCAGAGCGAGAGCATGAGTGCTGTCTTCATCGCGTACCTGAGGCGGAGCGGGTACTGAGACGTCCACGCGTCCTCTGGAAGGCGCAGGAGGCCGAGCTCCAGGTAGCGCAGGGCGGCGCCGAAGGCGGCCGAGTCCTCGGCGCGGCAGGCGGCATCGAGGCTCATGCGGGCGAGGGAAAGGCGCTCCGCGGGGTCCGACACGAGGTCGCCAGCGCTGTTCAGGTGGCCGACGACGTCGAAGAGGCTCTGGCTCTCGGAGAGGTCCAGCTTGCCCGCGAGCAGACGGCCGATCCGGAGGTGGAAGGCGGGCCGGTCCGCCACCGGGATCATCGCGTAGGCGCCCTCCTGGATCTTGTCATGAGTGAAGTGGTATCCCTCGCGCCCGGGCGTCACGAGCCCCTCGCTCACGGCGGGATCGAGGCGGCCGTACGCCTCTTCCGGCGAGCACTCGCTCACCGTGGCGAGCATGCCGAGCTCGAACCGGTTGCCGATCGCCGCGGCCAGCTTGAGCGCCTCGACCGCCTCCGGCCGCAGGCGCGCGATGGTGCGCGCCATGAGGTCGACGACGTTGTCCGTGTACGCGAGCGCGTCGATCCGGGCGAGGTCCCATCTCCAGCCTGACCCGGCCGCGAACGTGAGCACGCCGTGGTCGTGCAGCGACCGGACGAACTGCTTGACGAAGAAGGGGTTGCCGCCCGTCTTCTTCTGCACCGCATCGACGAGCGGCCCGCAGTCGTCGCACGTGAGGCTGTCCGAGAGCATCTGGAGCAGGTGGGGGCGCGCGAGCGGTGCGAGGACGATGTCGCGCACGACGAGCCCGGCGTGCTCGAGCTCCTCGATGGTCCGGACGAACGGGTGCCCGGGCGACACCTCGTTGTCGCGGTAGGCGCCGCAGAAGAAGAGCGCCTCGAGCGAGTCGTCGGCGAGCAGAGAGCGGAGCAGCCCGAGGCTCGCGGCGTCGATCCATTGCAGATCGTCGAGGAACAGGACGAGCGGGTGCGCACCGCGCGCGAACACCGAGACGAACAGCAAGAAGCACCGGTTCAGGCGGTTCTGCGCCTCGAGCGGGTCGAGCGCCGGCACGGGCGGCTGCGGGCCGACCACATGGTAGAGCGAGGGGATGACGTCGCAGACGACCTGCGCGTTCGGCCCGAGCGCCTCGAGGACCGCGCTCCGCCAGCGCTGGATGCGCGTATCGCTCTCGGTGAGGATCTGCCGCACCAGGCCGTCGAAGGCCTGGATCACCGCGCTGTAGGGCGCGTCGCGGTTGTACTGGTCGTACTTGCCGCTGGTGAAATAGCCCCTCTGCCGCGCGAGCGGCTTCAAGATCTCCTGAACGAGCGAGGACTTGCCGATGCCGGAGTAGCCGGAGACGAGGACGCTCTCGCGGCTGCCCTCGAGGGCGCGCTCGAAGGCGGCGGTCAGCGCCTCGATGTCGTGCTCGCGGCCGTAGAGCTTCTGGTGGATCCGGAACAGGTCCTGGCGATCGCGCTGGCCCGCGGCGAAGGGCTCGATCGTGCCCGTGCGGCGCAGGGCCTCGCGGCAGCGTTCGAGGTCGGCGAGCAGGCCCTCGGCGCTCTGGTAGCGGTCCTCGGCGTTCTTCGCGAGCAGCTTGAGCACGACGCCGGAGACAGCGTCGGGGATGGCCGGGTCGAGGCGGGACGGCGGCGCGGGAGCGAGGGCGAGGTGCGCGTGGATGAGCTCCATCGGGTCCAGGGCCTCGAAGGGGCGCTGGCCCGTGAGCATCTGGTAAAGGATCACGCCGAGCGCGTAGAAGTCCGTCCGGTAGTCGACACCGCGGTTCATGCGGCCCGTCTGCTCGGGGGAGACGTAGGGCAGCACGTCGGCGAGCACCGCGGGCGCGTAGAGCCGCTCGTGGGCGCGGGTGATCTCGGCGTCGACGCCGAAGCTGGTGATCTTGACCGCGCCGGATGCGCCGACGAGCACGTTGTGAGGGCGCAGATCGCGGTGGATGAGCCCCGCGGCGTGGACGGCGGCGAGGCCTTCGGCGAGGGCGGCCGCGAGATCGAGCGCCTCGCAGAGAGGCATTCTGCGCGACGGGCGCGCGGCGAGGAGCCGCGCGAGATCGGGGCCCGGGAAGTCCTCGAGAACGACCATCAGGGCGCCGGCGAGCTCCTCGACGGCGTGCAGGGCGACGAGGCGGGGTGAGGCGAGCTGCGCGATGCGCTCGCACTGGTGCTTGAAGCGCGCGACCTCGGCGCGAGTCGCCCTTTCGGCGCGCAGGACTTTCAGCAAGACGGGGACACCGTCGCCCTCGCGGCACGCGCGGATCAAGCTGAAATCAGCGTGTTCCTCGATCTTCTCGCGGAGCGCGTAGCCTCTTTCGACGAACATCGATGGCCTAACCTCGCTCGCCTGCCCGTGAAAGGTGGTGCATTCAACCAGTTATATCTCCGAAGGGGACATCTGGCACCGAGCTGTGCCGCCAGGGGGTTGGCCGTGCCCACGCCCCCGGCCCGCGAACATCCTAGCGAACCAGGTTCAGGCGCAGCCGCCGAACGGGGTGACCCACCGGGAGTCCCCGCAGGGGACGCGGCACCCGGCCAACCGCTCCGAGTCCGACGCGCCGGGCTCGGGAGTGGCCCCGAAGCCGGTACGCTGGGGTGACCAGCTCCGGCTATGTGGAGTGGCTCGCCGCGCTCTCGGTCGAGAGCGGCAGCTCGACGCAGAAGGTCGAGCCCTGGCCGACCTCGCTCGACAGGCGAATTCGTCCGCCGTGCGCCTCGACGATGGTGCGCGTGATATAGAGGCCGAGCCCGAGCCCGCCATAATTCCGCGACGAGACGCCGCGGCGAAATCGCTCGAAGAGCTGCGTCCTCACCTCGGCCGGGATCCCGAGCCCGTGGTCGGCCACCGAGAGCCGCGCGACCCCGCCTTCCGCGGTGATGGTGATCTCGATCGGCGCGCGTTCCCCGAACTTGATGGCGTTGGTCAGGAGGTTGGTCACGACCTGTTCGAGGCGGTACCGGTCCCACCAGCCGGTGATCGGCTGCTCGGCGCGCACGGCGAGCGTGCTGCCCGACTGCGTGAGCTGGTCGCCGAGCTGGGCGACGATCTCGGCGACCAGCTCGCGCAGATCGACGGGCGCCCGGTCCAGCTCGAGCCTCCCCGCCTGGATGCGGGAGACATCGAGGAGCATGTCGACGAGGTTGGAGAGGCGCTTGATCTGGCGGCCGGAGAGGGCGACCGCCGATCGCACGCGCTCGGCGTCCATGCCCCGCGAGAGCCTTTGCCCCAGCGATTGGATGGAGAGCTGCAGGGAGGTGACCGGGGTGCGGAGCTCGTGCGAGGCGATGAGGAGGAACTCGTCCCGCAGACGGGTGGCCTCCTCCGCCGCCGCGCGCGCGCGGCGCTCGTCCAGGAGGAGCCGATCGCGCTGCTGCTCGGCGTGCACGCGCGCGGTGATGTCGCGGAAGCTCCAGACCCGCCCGGCCACGCGCGCTCCGAGGCGCTGGGGCTGCGTATAACACTCGAAGACCCGCTCGTTCCCAAGCGGGAACGTATCGAAGGCGCTGGCCTCGGGATCGGCATAGAGGTCACGGACGCTTCGCAGGAACAGCTCGGGCTCGCGGAGCTGGCCGCCGACGAAAGCGAGGAGCACATCGGCCGATCCGCCGTCGAGGACATCGGTGGGAATGCTCCACATCTGCGCGAGCCTGTGGTTATGGCGCACGACGCGCCTCGCGCCGTCGACGACCAGGATGCCGTCCGCCGTCGACTCGAGCGTGGCCTCGAGGAGTGAGTAGGAATGGCGCAGCACGTCCTCGGCGTGCTTGCGGCCCGTGATCTCGGTGGCGATACCGCAAATGCCATCAGGTTCGCCGGCGGGGCCGCAAAGGGGGAACTTGAGAGAGATGTACGTGCGTGCGCCGTCGCGCTGGGGGGCCACCTCGTCGAGCTCCATGGCCCGATTCTGCTGCAGGACGAGCAGGTCGTTGGCGCGATACGCCTCGGCCTGCTCGGGTGGGAAGACGTCGTGGTCGGTCTTGCCGATGACCTGCTCGCGGCGCATCTGGAAGAGCTCTTCCCACCCGCGGTTGACGAGCATGTAGCGGCCCTCGATGTCCTTGGCGAAGACGACGGAGGCCGTGTTGTCGACGATGGCCTGGAGCAGATGCTGGCTCTCGCGGAGAGCGGCGTTCGAGCTGGCCAGCTCGGCCGTGCGCTCTCGCACCCGCTGCTCCAGCTCTTGATGGACACGCTGCAGCTCGGCGTTCTTCTCTTCGAGCTGCTTCTGCGCCTCGCGCAGGCTCATGTGCGTCGTGATCCGTGCTATCACCTCTCCGATCTCGAATGGTCTGGTGATGTAATCGACGCCCCCGGCCCTGAACCCCACGAGCTTGTCAGCCGCGTCGGTCAGGCAGGTCATGAAGAGCACCGGGATGTCTCGAGTTCTTTCAGCCTCTTTCAGGCGCCGGCAGGTCTCGAAGCCGTCGATGCCAGGCATCAACACGTCCAGCAGGATCAGGTCGGGTCTCATGAGGCTGGCCCGCTTCAAGGCCTCTTCACCGCCCTGCGCGACGAGCACGCGATGACCTATGCATTCCAGGCTATCCACCAGCACGCCGAGATTGGCGGGCACGTCATCGACGATGAGGATGACGCGGGTGCGCGGACCGGGTGCCGAGGTGCTGCTCATGGTCGCTGCCCGCCCTCCGTGCACCGCGGCAGCTCCGGCCCCACCATCGGCATCGGCTCGGCCCCCTGCAGGCGCTCCTCGACCAGGGTGAGGAGCGCCTGGGACTGGTAGTCCTGCGCGAGGCGATCGAGGCGGTCGGCGAAGGGGCGGTAGCGCTCGCCCAGGGTGATCAGGTAGGCGGCCCGCTTTCGGATGTCACGCATGTTGCCCTCCAGAACCAGGGCATGGAGGACTTCCATCTCCTCCCGGGGAGGCGCCACGAGCTCCGCGGCGCCCCTGTCCCCGGCCTGCTCCTCGGCCGGTCTGGCATAGACCCAGGTGAGCCCGAGCTGGGCGCCGATGATCCGCAGCAGGCTTTCCTGGTCGATCGGCTTGCTGAGGAAGGCGTCGGCGCCGGCGGCGACGCTCTCCGCCTGGTCCTCCTCGTTGGCGCTTGCGGAGACGACGATGAACGGCAGCCGCGGGAGCCCCCGAGCCTCGCGATTGCGGCGAATGCAATGGATGGTCTCGAGGCCGCCCATCACGGGCATGACCAGATCCATCACCACCAGATCCGGCGACGCCGCGATCGCCTGCTCGATGGCCTCCTGGCCATTGGCCGCCTCGCAGACCTCGAAGCCCAGGCCGCTCATCAGGTCCAGAAGCACCGCCCGATTGCCCACCACGTCATCGGCGACAAGCACCTTCCGGCGCGGCCCCTCGTAGCCGACGGCGACCCGCTCGGAAGGCCGGAGGGGCGTTGCGATCTCGGTCACCGGCAGGGCCGCGTCAAACCAGAAGCGGCTGCCTTCGTCGGGCCGGCTCTCGACGTGGATCTCGCTGTCCATGAGGTGCACCAGCTGGCGGCTGATCATGAGCCCGAGGCCGGTACCCGGACGGCGTCGCACATCCCCCACGCGCCCGAAAGGCTGGAAGAGCTTGGCCAGCTGCTCCGGCGTCATTCCGACGCCGGTATCCTCGACCTCGAAGCGCAGGCGCGCCCCGGTCTCGTCGGTCTCGTCCTGCGCCAGCACCTGCACCCCGAAGCGCACCCGCCCCCGATCGGTGAATTTCACCGCGTTGCCCAGGAGGTTGAGCAGCACCTGACGCAGGCGCTTCTCGTCGGCCAGCACTGCCCGGGGCAGGTGGGGCGTGACCTCGTAGACGAAGTGAAGGCTCTTCTGCTCCGCCCTGACGCGGATGATGTCGGCGACGACCGTCAGGAAGGCCGAGAGGTGGATCGGTTCGGGGTAGAGCTCGAGCTTGCCGGCCTCGATCTTGGCCAGATCCAGAAGATCGTTGATGAGGGTCAAGAGGTGCTGGCCGCTCTGCTGGATGGTATTCAGTCCCACCGCCTGGCGGTCTTCGAGATCCGGGGGGCGCTTGAGGATCTGTGCGTAGCCGAGGATGGCGTTGAGCGGCGTGCGCAGCTCGTGGCTCATGTTCCTCAGGAACTCGGTCTTCGCGTGGCTCGCGGCTTCGGCCGTCTTGCGGGCCTGGCGCTCGGCCTCGGCCTGCTTGCGCTCGGTGATGTCGGTGGAAATGCCGCAGATGGCATAAGGGTGCCCCGCCGCGTTGCACAGGGGGTACTTGAGAGAGATGTAGGTGTGCAGCCCATCGTCCTGGAGGGCCTCTTCCTCGGCTTGAAGCGCGGTTCCGGTGGCCAGCACCTCCTGGTCGACGGCGCGGTAGGCATCGGCCCGCTCCCTGGGAAAGACATCGTAGTCGGTCCGGCCGAGTATCGCTTGCTCACTGACGTGGAACAGCTCGGCGTAGCGCCGGTTGATCATCAGGTAGCGACCCTCGAGATCTTTGAGGGAGATGACCGCTGTCGAGTTGTCGACGATCGACTGGAGGAGCTCTTTGCTGTCCCGCACGGCCTGCTCGGCCCGCCGGCGTTCGCTGTTCTCCTGGAGCAGGTCGGCGTAGAGCGTGGCATTGGCGATCGAGATGGCGGCCTGGGCCGAGAGCAGCTCCAGCACCGAGAGCCGCTCCGGGGTGAACGCGCCGGCGATGAGGTCGTTTTCCATGTAGAGCAACCCCACGAGCTCCGCCTGCCGCAGGATGGGCAAGCAAAGGACGGATCTGGGGTATTGCTGGTGGAGGTCGTCGCTGGCAATGAGGGGATTCCGTGCGGCCCCGTCGTCCAGGATCACCTTCTCCCGGCTGCGCCGGACGTAGTTGAGGAGGGGGGCCGGAAGATCCGAAGGGGAGGTTTTGGGCTCGTGGGGAATACGCACCTCGATCTGGGTGCCCTCCGCCCTCGCCTCGGCCGTCAAGAACAGGGTCTCGCCGCGGGCGAGAAGCAGGCAGCCCCGCCTCGCGCCGGCGTTCTTGACCAGGATGCGCATGAGCGCGTCGAGCAGGCGGTCGAGGACGATCTCTCCCGAGATGGCCTGGGAGGCCTTGAGCACCGAGCCGAGGTCGAGGGCGGTGCTGGCGGGCGCGTCGGCCTCTGGACACGTCGCGCCGCGGAGGATCTCGCTGGGGACGAGGTCGGGGTACGCGCGCTCGAGGCGGCGCATCGCCTCGGTCGCGCCCCATCGGCCGTAGGCCCTGTGCGCCTCGGTGAGGTAGGCGCGGGCGATGGTGGTCTTGCCGAGCGCGCGGAAGGAGAGGCCGGCGAGCTCGTTGGCGAGCGCCTCGTCGTGGAGGTAGCCGCCGCGCTGCGCGAGGGCGATCGCCTCGTCGTAGCGCTCCCACGCCGCGCGCGCGTCGCCGTGGACGCGCTCGATCTCGGCGCCGAGCAGGGCGCTGCGGTGCGCCATGTTCTGCGGGCAGAGATCCGCCCAGCGCGAGAGTTTTTCAGCAAAGAGCTCCGCGCGGGCGAGGAAGAGCGCGCGCTCGTCCGGGGAGACCCCATCCGCCGCCTGCGTGAATGCGACGCCGAGGTAGCAATAGAGCGCGGGGCTGCCTTCCCAGGCTGCCAAGGTGGGGACCTCGAGGTCCAGCGAGAGGGCGGTCCGCGCCGCTTCCTCGAACGCGCCCTGGAAGACGCCGAGGAGCACGATGTGGAATTGGGCGAGGAATAGCGAGCCCTGGTTGCCCGTACGGCGGGCCTCCTCGATCACCTCGTCGATGTCGACCCACTCGCCCTTGAGCTGGGTCGGGTGCGCGGTCTCGACTGAGAGCTGATGCGCGAGCTGTCCGGCCGCGCCGACAACCCAGGTGATGGTGTTGCTCACGTCGAGCTTGCGTATCGGCTGGTAGCTCTGCGCCTCGGCGAGGAGGTCGGAGAGCGGGATGCCGCGCAGGACGCTGATCATGATGGCGTTGATCGCGTTGTAGAACGACCGGATGTACTGGCCCGTCTCGAGCCCGACGTGCATCCCCGCGAGCAGCGACTCATGGCAGGCGGCGTAGCCCTCTCGAATGTGCTGCACGAAGGCGCCCCAGAGGGCCAGGAGCCTCGGTTCGGACTTCTTGTCCGGGTAGCGTTCCGAAAGGTTGATGGCGGAGCGGCCGAAGCGGTAGCCGAGTTCGATGTCGCCACGGCCGGCGAGGAATGCCCCGAACATGACGCAGCCGTAGATCGTGTGCTGCGACAGGCCGTGGCGTAGCGTGTTCTCGAGGATTTTCGCGGTTGTGATGCCAAGGTTGTTGGGGCTCAAGAACCAAGTCGAATCGCAGAGCTCCTCGAGCACAGCCTGCATGGCCTGGATCTCAGGATCCGCGAGCGGCGGCAGGTCCGGTAGCGCCTCGAGCGTCTTTTCCCGGACGAGCGCCATCGTCGTCCGGATTTGGGCATCGACCATGGCTTCGTCGGGGAACGGAGGCAGGTCGATCCCGAACGGGCGCAGAGCCGCGAGCCCCTCCGCGAGCGCAGCGGGCAGGTCAGCCTTGAGCGCCTGCACGTTCATCTTGAGCCGCAGCACCTCGGTGCGATCGAGACGGCTCGCGGCGCGCTCCAGGCAATCGGAGAGGATCGCGAGGGCGTCGTCGTGCTGGCCCGAGAGCGAGAGCAAGAGGCCCGTCTTCATCGCGTACTTCAGGCGGAGCGGGTACTGCGACGTCCAGGCGTCCTCCGGAAGGCGCAGAAAACCGAGCTTCAGGTAGCGCAGGGCGGCGCCGAAGGCGGACGCGTCCTCGGCGCGGCGGGCGGCCTCGAGGCTCATGCGGGCGAGGGAAAGGCGCTCCGCGGGGTCCGACACGAGGTCGCCCGCGCTGTTCAGGTGGCCGACGACATCGAAGAGGCTCTGGCTCTCGGAGAGGTCCAGCTTGCCAGCGAGCAGCCGGCCGATCCGGAGGTGGAAGGCGGGCCGGTCCGCCTCCGGGATCATGGCGTAGGCGCCCTCCCGGACCTTGTCATGGGCGAAGCGGTAGCCCTCGCGCCCGGCCAGCACGAGCCCCTCGCTGACGGCGGGATCGAGGCGGCCGTACACCTCTTCCGGCGAGCACTCGCTCACCGTGGCGAGCATGTCGAGCTCGAACCGGCTGCCGATCGCCGCGGCGAGCTTGAGCGCCTCCACCGCCTCCGGCGGCAGGCGCGCGATGGTGCGCACCATGAGGTCGACGACATTGTCCGTGTACGCGAGCGCCTCGATCCGTGCGAGGTCCCAGCGCCAGCCTGACCCGGCAGCGAACATGAGCACGTCGTGAACGTGCAGCGACCGGACGAACTGCTTGACGAAGAACGGGTTGCCGCCGGTCTTCTTCTGCACCGCATCGACGAGCGGCCCGCAGTCGTCGCGCTTGAGGCAGTCCGAGAGCATCTCGAGGAGGTGGGGGCGCGCGAGGGGGGCGAGGACGATGTCGCGCACGACGAGCCCGGCGTGCTCGAGCTCCTCGATGGCCCGGACGAACGGGTGCCCGGGCGAAACCTCGTTGTCGCGGTAGGCGCCGCAGAAAAAGAGCGCCTCGAGCGAGTCGTCGGCGAGCAGAGAGCGGAGCAGCCCGAGGCTCGCGGCGTCGATCCACTGGAGATCGTCGAGGAACAGGACGAGCGGGTGCGCGCTGCGCGCGAACACCGAGACGAACAGCAAGAAGCACCGGTTCAGGCGGTTCTGCGCCTCGATCGGGCCGAGCGCCGGCACGGGCGGCTGCGCGCCGACCACATGGTAGAGCGAGGGGATGACGTCGCAGACGACCTGCGCGTTCGGCCCGAGCGCCTCGAGGATCGCGCTCCGCCAGCGCTGGATGCGCGCCTCGCTCTCGGTGAGGATCTGTCGCACCAGGCCGTCGAAGGCCTGGATCACCGCGCTGTAGGGCGCGTCGCGGTTGTACTGGTCGTACTTGCCGCTCGTGAAATAGCCCCTCTGCCGGGCGAGAGGCTTCAAGATCTCCTGCACGAGCGAGGACTTACCGATGCCCGAGTAGCCGGAGACGAGGACGCTCTCGCGGCTGCCCTCGAGGGCGCGCTCGAACGCGGCGGTCAGCGCCTCGATGTCCTGCTCGCGGCCGTAGAGCTTCTGGTGAATCCGGAACAGGTCCTGGCGATCGCGCTGGCCCGCGACGAAGGGCTCGATCGTGCCCGTGCGGCGCAGGGCCTCGCGGCAGCGCTCGAGGTCGGCGAGCAGGCCCTCGGCGCTCTGGTAGCGGTCCTCGGCGTTCTTCGCGAGCAGCTTGAGCACGACGCCGGAGATGGCCTCGGGGATCGTCGGGTCGACGCGGGACGGCGGCCCGGGAGCGAGGGCGAGGTGCGCGTGGATGAGCTCCATCGGGTCCAGGGCCTCGAAGGGGCGCTGGCCCGCGAGCATCTGGTAAAGGATCACGCCGAGCGCGTAGAGGTCCGTGCGGTGGTCGACGCCGCGGTTCATGCGGCCTGTCTGCTCGGGGGAGACATAGGGCAGCACGTCGGCGAGCACCGCGGGCGCGTAGAGCCGCTCGTGGGCGCGGGTGATCTCGGCGTCGACGCCGAAGCTCGTGATCTTGACCGCGCCGGATGCGCCGACGAGCACGTTGTGAGGGCGCAGATCGCGGTGGATGAGCCCCGCCGCGTGCACGGCGGCGAGGCCTTCGGCGAGCGCGGCCGCGAGATCGAGCGCCTCGCAGAGAGGCATTGTGCGCGAAGGGCGCGCGGCGAGGATCCGCGCGAGATCGCGGCCCGGGAAGTCCTCGAGAACGACCATCAGGGCGCCTGCGAGCTCCTCGACGGCGTGCAGGGCGACGAGGCGGGGTGAGGCGAGCTGCGCGATGCGCTCGCACTGGTGCTTGAAGCGCGCGACCTCGGCGCGAGTCGCTCTCTCCGCGCGCAGGACTTTCAGCAAGACCGGGACACCGTCGCTCTCGCGGCACGCGCGGAACAAGCTGAAATCAGCGTGTTCCTCGATCTTCTCGAGGCGCGCATACCCTCTTTCGACGATCATCAATAGCCTTGCTCGCCTGCCCGTGAAAGGTGGCGCATTCAACCAGTTATATCTCCGGAGGGGAGGTCTGGCACCGAGCTGTGCCGCCAGGGGGCTGGCGCTGCTCACGCTCCCCAGCCCGCCAGCATCCTAGCGAACGTTCGATGACGAGTACGAGCGGCGGAACGAGCTCCCCAGAGCCAGGTGCGGATCGGCGGACGACACCAACAACAACCACCTGCGCGCCGCCCTGCGGGAGCCTGCGGGAGATCGAGTCCGTCGAATCGACCCAGGACGGACGAAGGAGGGGAGCGCGATGTATGTCTGAACTGCGGTGTACTGATGCGCAATCAGCGGAACCGGGCCAACCAGGGGCGTCCCGAGGCGAGCCGCCGGTCGACCTCGGGAACCGGCTCGTTCCGGGGATCGATGCGCACAGCCCCAGCGGCCCGCGACGTCGGTGAGGAACGCCTCGAGCACCTGCCCGAGCTCGCCGCGGTGCCCGAGGGCGTGCGCGCGCCCTCGACCAGGTCGTCCTCCGCCGAGCGCCCGCCGCCGGGCTCGGGAGTGGCCCCGAAGCCGGTGTGCTGGGGTGACCGGCTCCGGCTATGTGGAGTGGCTCGCTGCGCTCTCGGTCGAGAGCGGCAGCTCGACGCAGAAGGTCGAGCCCTGGCCGACCTCGCTCGACAGGCGAATTCGTCCGCCGTGGGCCTCGACGATGGTGCGCGTGATATAGAGGCCGAGCCCGAGCCCCCCATAATTCCGCGACGAGACGCCGCGGCGAAATCGCTCGAAGAGCTGCGTCCGCACCTCGGCCGGGATCCCGAGCCCGTGGTCGGCCACCGAGAGCCGCGCGACCCGATCCTCCGCGGTGATGGTGATCTCGATCGGCGCGCGTTCCCCGAACTTGATGGCGTTGATCAGGAGGTTGGTCACGACCTGTTCGAGGCGGTACCGGTCCCACCAGCCGGTGATCGGCTGCTCAGCGCGCACGGCGAGGGTGCTGCCCGACTGCGCGAGCTGGTCGCCGAGCTGGGCGACGATCTCGGCGACCAGCTCGCGCAGATCGACGGGCGCCCGGTCCAGATCGAGCCTTCCCGCCTGGATGCGGGAGACATCGAGGAGCATGTCGACGAGGTTGGAGAGGCGCTTGATCTGGCGGCCGGAGAGGGCGACCGCCGATCGCACGCGCTCGACGTCCATGCCCCGCGAGAGCCTTTGCCCGAGCGATTGAATGGAGAGCTGAAGGGAGGTGACCGGGGTGCGGAGCTCGTGCGAGGCGATGAGGAGGAACTCGTCCCGCAGGCGGGTGGCCTCCTCCGCCGCCGCGCGCGTGCGCCGCTCCTCCAGCAGGAGCCGATCGCGCTGCTGTTCGGCGTGCACGCGCGCTGTGATGTCGCGGAAGCTCCAGACCCGCCCGACCACGCGCCCACCGAGGCGCTGGGGCTGCGAATAGCGCTCGAAGACCCGCCCGTCCAGAAGCGCGAACGTGTCGACGGCGCTCACCTCGGGCTCGGCACAGAGGGCATGGACGCTCTTCACGAAGAGCTCGGGCTCGCGGAGCTGGCCGCAGGCGAAGGCGAGGCACACGTCGGCCGATCCGTTGGCAAGAACGCCGTCGGGGATGCTCCACATCTGCGCGAGCCTGTGGTTATGGCGCACGACGCGCCTCGCGCCATCGACGACCAGGATGCCGTCCGCCGTCGACTCGAGCGTGGCCTCGAGGAGTGAGTAGGAATGGCGCAGCACGTCCTCGGCGTGCTTGCGGCTCGTGATCTCGGTCGAGATACCGCAAATGCCATCAGGTTCGCCGGCGGGGCCGCAGAGCGGGAACTTGAGAGAGATGTACGTGCGTGCGCCGTCGCGCTGGGGGGCCACCTCGTCGAGCTCCATGGCCCGATTCTGCTGCAGGACGAGCAAGTCGTTGGCGCGATACGCCTCGGCCTGCTCGGGTGGGAAGACGTCGTGGTCGGTCTTGCCGATGACCTGCTCGCGGGGCATCTGGAAGAGCTCTTCGAACCCGCGGTTGACGAGCATGTAGCGGCCCTCGATGTCCTTGGCGAAGACGACGGAGGCCGTGTTGTCGACGATGGCCTGGAGCAGATGCTGGCTCTCGCGGAGAGCGGCGTTCGAGCTGGCCAGCTCGGCCGTGCGCTCTCGCACCCGCTGCTCCAGCTCTTGATGGACACGCTGCAGCTCGGCGTTCTTCTCTTCGAGCTGCTTCTGCGCCTCGCGCAGGCTCATGTGCGTCGTGATCCGTGCTATCACCTCTCCGATCTCGAATGGTCTGGTGATGTAATCGACGCCCCCGGCCCTGAACCCCACGAGCTTGTCAGCCGCGTCGGTCAGGCAGGTCATGAAGAGCACCGGGATGTCTCGAGTTCTTTCAGCCTCTTTCAGGCGCCGGCACGTCTCGAAGCCGTCGATGCCAGGCATCAACACGTCCAGCAGGATCAGGTCGGGCCTCATGAGGCTGGCCCGCTTCAAGGCCTCTTCACCGCCCTGCGCGACGAGCACGCGATGACCTATGCATTCCAGGCTATCCACCAGCACGCCGAGATTGGCGGGCACGTCATCCACGATCAGGACAACGCGGGTGCGCGGACCGGGTGTCGAGGCGCTGCTCATGATCGCTGCCCGCCCTCCGTGCTCCGCGGCAGCTCCGGCCCCACCATCGCCATCGGCTCGGCCCCCTGCAGGCGCTCCTCGACCAGGGTGAGGAGCGCCTGGGACTGGTAGTCCTGCGCGAGGCGATCGAGGCGGTCGGCGAAGGGGCGGTAGCGCTCGCCCAGGGTGATCAGGTAGGCGGCCCGCTTTCGGATGTCACGCATGTTGCCCTCCAGAACCAGGGCATGGAGGACTTCCATCTCCTCCCGGGGAGGCGCCACGAGCGCCGCGGCGCCCCTGTCCCCGGCCTGCTCCTCGTCCGGTCTGGCATAGACCCAGGTGAGCCCGAGCTGGGCGCCGATGATCCGCAGCAGGCTTTCCTGGTCGATCGGCTTGCTGAGGAAGGCGTCGGCGCCGGCGGCGACGCTCTCCGCCTGGTCCTCCTCGTTGGCGATCGCGGAGACGACGATGAACGGCAGCCGCGCGAGCCCACGAGCCTGGCGGTCGCGACGAATGCAATGAATGGCTTCCAGGCCGCCCATCACGGGCATGACCAGATCCATCACCACCAGATCCGGCGACGTCGCCATCGCCTGCTCGATGGCCTCCTGGCCATTGGCCGCCTCGCAGACCTCGAAGCCCCGGCTGCTCAGCAGGTCCAGGAGCACCGCCCGATTGCTCACCACGTCGTCGGCGACCAGCACCTTCCGGCGCTGCCCCTCGTAGCCGATGGCGAGCCGCTCGGAAGGCCCGAGGGGCGCTGCGATCTCGGCCACCGGCAGGACCGCGTCAAACCAGAAGCGGCTGCCTTCATCGGGTCGGCTCTCGACGTGGATCTCGCTGCCCATGAGGTGCACCAGCTGGCGGCTTATCATGAGCCCGAGGCCGGTGCCCGGGCGGCGCCGCACATCCCCTACGCGCCCGAAAGGCTGGAAGAGCTTGGCCAGCTGCTCCGGCGCCATTCCGACGCCGGTATCCTCGACCTCGAAGCGCAGGCGCGCCCCGGTCTCGTCGGTCTCGTCCTGGGCCAGCACCTGCACCCCGAAGCGCACCCGCCCCCGATCGGTGAACTTCACCGCGTTGCCGAGGAGGTTGAGCAGGACCTGGCGCAGGCGCTTCTTGTCGGCCAGCACCGCCTGAGGCAGGAGGGGCGTGACCTCGTAGACGAAGTAAAGGCTCTTCTG
The DNA here is from genome assembly GCF_051524395.1 of Sorangium sp. So ce117. Classification (NCBI taxonomy): domain Bacteria; kingdom Pseudomonadati; phylum Myxococcota; order Polyangiales; family Polyangiaceae; genus Sorangium; species Sorangium sp. So ce117. Next base: position 10,785,979 of record NZ_CP150309.1, on the reverse strand, counting down.
CTCCGCCCTGACGCGGATGATGTCGGCGACGACCGTCAGGAAGGCCGAGAGGTGGATCGGTTCGGGGTAGAGCTCGATCTTGCCGGCCTCGATCTTGGCGAGGTCCAGAAGGTCGTTGATGAGGGTCAAGAGGTGCTGGCCGCTCTGCTGGATGGTCTCCAGCCCCGTCGTCTGGCGGTTGTCGAGCCCCGGGGAGCGCTTGAGGATCTGTGCGTAGCCGAGGATGGCGTTGAGCGGCGTGCGCAGCTCGTGGCTCATGTTCGCCAGGAACTCGGTCTTCGCTCGGCTCGCGGCTTCGGCCGTCTTGCGGGCCTGGCGCTCGGCCTCGGCCTGCTTGCGCTCGGTGATGTCGGTGGAGATGCCGCAGACGGCATAAGGCTGCCCCGCCGCGTTGCACAGGGGATACTTGAGAGCGATGTAGGTGTGCAGTCCATCGTCCTGGGGGACCTCTTCCTCTGCTTGAAGCGCGGTCACGGTGGCCACCACCTCCTGGTCGACGGCGCGGAAGGCATCGGCCCGCTCCCTGGGAAAGACATCGTAGTCGGTCCGGCCGAGTATCGCCTGCTCGCTGGCGTGGAGCAGCTCGGCGTAGCGCTGGTTGATCATCAGGTAACGGCCCTCGAGATCTTTGAGGTAGATGACGGCTGTCGAGTTGTCGACGATCGACTGCAGCAGCTCTTTGCTGTCGCGCACGGCCTGCTCGGCGCGCCGTCGTTCGCTGTTCTCCTGGAGGAGGTCGGCGTAGAGCGTGGCATTGGCGATCGAGATGGCGGCCTGGGCGGAGAGCAGCTCCAGCACGGAGAGCCGCTCCGGGGTGAACGCGCCTGCGATGAGGTCGTTTTCCATGTAGAGCAGCCCCACGAGCTCCGCCTGCCGCAGGATGGGCAGGCAGAGGGCGGATCTGGGGTAACGATAGAGGTCGTCGCTGGCGACGACGGGATTCCGTGCCGTCCCGTCGTCCAGGATCACCTTTTCCCGGCTGCGCCGGACGTAGTTGAGGAGAGGGGCCGGCAGGTCCGACGGGGAGGCTTCGGGCTCGTGGGGAATACGCACCTCGATCCGGGGCCCCTCCGCCCTCGCCTCGGCGGCCAGGAGCAGGGTCTCGCCGCGGGCGAGGAGCAGGCAGCCCCGCTGCGCGCCGGCGTTCTTGACCAGGATGCGCATGAGCGCGTCGAGCAGGCGGTCGAGGACGATCTCTCCGGAGATGGCCTGCGAGGCCCTGAGCACCGAGCCGAGGTCGAGGGCGGTGCTGGCGGGCGCGTCGGCCTCCGGACACGTCGCGTCGCGGAGGATCTCGCTGGGGACGAGGTCGGGGTACGCGCGCTCGAGGCGGCGCATCGCACAGGGAGCGCCCCATCGGCCGTAGGCCCTGTGCGCCTCGGTGAGGTAGGCGCGGGCGATGGTGGTCTTGCCGACCGCGCGGAAGGAGAGGCCGGCGAGCTCGTTGGCGAGCGCCTCGTCGTGGAGGTAGCCGCCGCGCTGCGCGAGGGCGATCGCCTCGTGGTAGCGATCCGCCGCGGCGTGCGCATTGCCGCGGGCGCGCTCGATCTCGGCGCGGAGCAGGGCGCTGCGGTGCGCGAGGTTCTCCGGGCAGAGGCCCGCCCAGCGCGAGAGTTTTTCGGCAAAGACCTCCGCGCGTTCGAGGAAGAGCGCGCGCTCGTCCGGGGAGACCACGTCCGCCGCCTGCGTGAGCGCGACGCCGGCGTAGAAACGGGACGCGGGGCCGCCGCACCAGGCCGCCAGGTTCGGGAGCTCGATGTCCAGCGAGAGCGCGATGCGCGCCGCTTCCTCGAACGCGCCCTGGAAGACGCCGAGGATCACGACGTACATCTGGGCGATGGCGACCGAGACCAGGTTGTCTATCCGGCGGTTCTCCTCGATCACCGCGTCGATGTCGATCCACGTGCCCTTGAGCTTGGCCGGGTGCGCGGTCTCGACCGAGAGCTGGTGTGCGAGCTGTCCGACCGCGCCGACTATCCAGGACATCGCGTTGAACTGGTCGAGCTTGCATATCGGCTGGTAGCTCTGCGCCTCGGCGAGGAGGTCGGAGAGCGGGAGGCCGCGCAGGAGGCTGGTCATGATGCTGGTGCTCGCGCTGTAAAACGCCCAGATGTACTGGCCCGTCTCGAGCCCGGCGTGCATGGCGACGAGCTGCGACTCCTTGCAAGCGGGGTAACCCTCTCTCCAGTGCTGCACGAAGGCGCCCCACATGTTCCAGAGCATCGCCTCGGACTTCTTGTCCGGGTAGCGCTCCGAAAGGTCGATGGCGGCGCGGCCGAAGCGATAGCCGAGCGCGATGTCGCCGCGGAGGCAGAGGAACGCCCCGAAGTTGATGCAGCCGTAGATCGCGTGCTTCGACAGCCCGTGGCGCAGCGTGTTCTCGAGGATCTTCGCGACCGTGATGCCAAGGTTGTTGGGGCTCAAGAACCAGCAGGAAGAGGAGAGCTCCTGGAGCACGTCCTGCATGGCGCGGATCTCCGGATCCGCGAGCGGCGGCAGGTCGGGCAGCGCTTCGAGCGTCTTTTGCCGGACGAGGTCCATCGTCGCGCGGATCTGGGCGTCGACCATCGCTTCGTCAGGGAAGGGGGGCAGGTCGATCCCGAACGGGCGCAGGGCCGCGAGCCCCTCCGCGAGCGCGGCGGGCAGGTCGTTCTTGAGCACCTGCACGTTCATCTTGAGCCGCCGCACCTCGGTGCGATCGAGCCGGCCCACGGCGCGTTCCAGGCAATCGGAGAGGATCGCGAGGGCCTCGTCGTGCCGGCCCGAGAGCGAGAGCATGAGGGCGGTCTTCCTCGCGTACTCGAGGCGGAGCGGGTACTGCGACGCCCAGGCGTCCTCCGGGAGGCGCAGGAGGCCGAGCTCCAGGTAGCGCAGGGCGGCGCCGAAGGCGGCCGCGTCCTCGGCGCGGCAGGCCGCATCAAGGCTCATGCGGGCGAGGGAAAGGCGCTCCGCGGGGTCCGACACGAGGTCGCCCGCGCTGCTCAGGTGGCCGACGACGTCGAAGAGGCTCTGGCTCTCGGACAGGTCGAGCTTGCCCGCGAGCAGCCGGCCGATAAGGAGGTGAAAGGTGGGCCGGTCCGCCGCCGGGATCATGGCGTAGGCGCCCTCCTGGATCTTGTCATGGGCGAAGCGGTAGCCGTCGCGCCCGGCGATCAAGAGCCCCTCGCTCACGGCGGCATCGAGGCGGCTGTAGGCTTCTTCCGGCGAGCACTGGCTCACCGTGGCGAGCACGTCGAGCTCGAACCGGTTGCCGATCGCCGCGGCGAGCTTCAGGGCCGCCTGGGTCGTCGCTGGTAGCCGCGTGATGGTGCGCACCATGAGGTCGACGATGTTGTCCGTGTACGCGAGCGCGCCGATCCTGGCGAGGTCCCAGCGCCAGCCTGACCCGGCTGCGAACGTGAGCGCGCCGTGGTCGTACAGGGACCGGACGAACTGCTTGACGAAGAACGGGTTGCCGCCGGTCTTCTTCTGCACCGCACCGACGAGCGGCCCGCAGTCGTCGCGCTTGAGGCAGTCCGAGAGCATCTCGAGGAGGTGGGGGCGCGCGAGGGGGGCGAGGACGATGTCGCGCACGACGAGCCCGGCGTGCTCGAGCTCCTCGATGGCCCGGACGAACGGGTGCCCGGGCGACACCTCGTTGTCGCGGTAGGCGCCGCAGAAGAAGAGCGCTTCGAGCGAGTCGTCGGCGAGCAAAGAGCGGAGCAGCCCCAGGCTCGCGGGGTCGATCCACTGGAGATCGTCGAGGAACAGGACGAGCGGGTGCGCGCCGCGCGCGAACACCGAGACGAACAGCAAAAAGCACCGGTTCAGGCGGTTCTGCGCCTCGAGCGGGCCGAGCGCCGGCACGGGCGGCTGCGGGCCGATCACATGGCCGAGCGAGGGGATGACGTCGCAGACGACCTGCGCGTTCGGCCCGAGCGCCTCGAGGAGCGCGCTGCGCCAGCGCTGGATGCGCGCATCGCTCTCGGTAAGGATCTGCCGCACGAGGCCGTCGAAGGCCTGGATCACCGCGCTGTAGGGCGCGTCGCGGTTGTACTGGTCGTACTTGCCGCTCGTGAAATAGCCCCTCTGCCGCGCGAGCGGCTTCAAGATCTCCTGCACGAGCGAGGACTTGCCGATGCCGGAGTAGCCGGAGACGAGGACGCTCTCGCGGCTGCCCTCGAGGGCGCGCTCGAAGGCGGCGGTCAGCGCCTCGATGTCGTGCTCGCGGCCGTAGAGCTTCTGGTGGATCCGGAACAGGTCCTGGCGATCGCGCTGGCCCGCGGCGAAGGGCTCGATCGTGCCCGTGCGGCGCAGGGCCTCGCGGCAGCGATCGAGGTCGGCGAGCAAACCCTCGGCGCTCTGGTAGCGGTCCTCGGCGTTCTTCGCGAGCAGCTTGAGCACGACGCCGGAGATGGCCTCGGGGATGGTCGGGTCGAGGCGGGACGGCGGCGCGGGAGCGAGGGCGAGGTGCGCGTGGATGAGCTCCATCGGGTCCAGGGCCTCGAAGGGGCGCCGGCCCGTGAGCATCTGGTAAAGGAGGACGCCGAGCGCGTAGAGGTCGGTCCGGTGGTCGACACCGCGGTTCATGCGGCCTGTCTGCTCGGGGGAGACGTAGGGCAGCACGTCGGCGAGCACCGCGGGCGCGTAGAGCCGCTCGTGGGCGCGGGTGATCTCGGCGTCGACGCCGAAGCTCGTGATCTTGACCGCGCCGGATGCGCCGACGAGCACGTTGTGAGGGCGCAGATCGCGGTGGATGAGCCCCGCGGCGTGGACGGCGGCGAGGCCTTCGGCGAGGGCGGCCGCGAGATCGAGCGCCTCGCAGAGAGGCATTGTGCGCGACGGGCGCGCGGCGAGGATCCGAGCGAGATCGGGGCCCGGGAAGTCCTCGAGAACGACCATCAGGGCGCCGGCGAGCTCCTCGACGGCGTGCAGGGCGACGAGGCGGGGTGAGGTGAGCTGCGCGATGCGCTCGCACTGGTGCTTGAAGCGCGCGACCTCGGCGCGAGTCGCCCTTTCGGCGCGCAGGACTTTCAGCAAGACCGGGACACCGTCGTCCTCGCGGCACGCGCGGAACAAGCTGAAATCAGCGTGTTCCTCGAGCTTCTCGAGGCGCGCGTAGCCTCTTTCGACGATCATCGACAACCTTGCTCGCCTGCCCGTGAAAGGTGGCGCATTCAACCAGTTATATCTCCGGAGGGGGAGGTCTGGCACCGAGCTGTGCCGCCAGGGGGTTGGCGCCGCCCACGCCCCCAGCCCGCCAGCATCATAGCGAACGTTCGATGACGAGTACGAGCGGCGGAACGAGCTCCCCAGAGCCAGGTGCGGCTCGGCGGACGACACCAACAACAACCACCTGCGCGCCGCCCTGCGGGAGCCTGCGGGAGATCGAGTCCGTCGAATCGACCCAGGACGGACGAAGGAGGGGAGCGCGATGGTTGTCTGAACTGCGGTGTACTGATGCGCAATCAGCGGAACCGGGCCAACCAGGGGCGTCCCGAGGGGAGCCGCCGGTCGACCTCGGGAACCGGGTCGTTCCGGGGATCGATGCGCACAGCCCCAGCGGCCCGCGACGTCGGTGAGGAACGCCTGGAGCACCTGCCCGAGCTCGCCGCGGTGCCCGAGGGCGTGCGCGCGCCCTCGACCAGGTCGTCCTCCGGCGAGCGCCCGCCGCGCGCCTCGCTCGCGCCGCCCTGCGCCTGCTCGCGGTCGGCGCGTGGCGATGGCTATGTGGAGTGGCTCGCTGCGCTCTCGGTCGAGAGCGGCAGCTCGACGCAGAAGGTCGAGCCCTGGCCGACCTCGCTCGACAGGCGAATTCGTCCGCCGTGCACGCGCGCGGTGATGTCGCGGAAGCTCCAGACCCGCCCGACCACGCGCCCACCGAGGCGCTGGGGCTGCGAATCGCGGGTGCGCGGACCGGGTGCCGTGGCTCGGCTCATGGTCGCTGACCGCCCTCCATGCACCGCGGCAGCTCCGGCCCCACCATCGCCATCGGCATCGGCTCGACCCCCAGCAGGCGCTCCTCGACCAGGTTGAGGAGCGCCTGGGACTGGTAGTCCTGCGCGAGGCGATCGAGGCGGTCGGCGAAGGGGCGGTAGCGCTCGCCCAGGGTGATCAGGTAGGCGGCCCGCTCTCGGATGTCACGCATGTTGCCCTCCAGGGCCAGGGCATGGAGGACTTCCATCTCCTCCCGGGGAGGCGCCACGAGCTCCGCGGCGCCCCTGTCTCCGGCTTGCTCCTCGTCCGGTCTGGCATAGACCCAGGTGAGCCCGAGCTGGGCGCCGATGACCCGCAGCAGGCTTTCCTGGTCGATCGGCTTGCTGAGGAAGGCGTCGGCGCCGGCGGCGACGCTCTCCGCCTGGTCTTCCTCGTTGGCGATCGCGGAGACGACGATGAACGGCAGCCGCGCGAGCCCACGAGCCTGGCGATGGCGACGAATGCAATGCATGGAGTCGAGGCCGCCCATCACCGGCATGACCAGATCCATCACCACCAGATCCGGCGACGCCGCGATCGCCTGCTCGAGGGCCTCCTGGCCATTGGCCGCCTCGTAGACCTCGAAGCCCAGGCCGCTCATCAGGTCCAGAAGCACCGCCCGATTGCCCACCACATCGTCGGCGACCAGCACCTTCCGGCGCGGCCCCTCGTAGCCGACGGCGACCCGCTCCGAAGGCCGGAGGGGCGTCGCGATCTCGGTCACCGGCAAGGTTGCATCGAACCAGAAGCGGCTGCCTTCGTCGGGCCGGCTCTCCACGTGGATCTCGCTGCCCATGAGGTGCACCAGCTGGCGGCTTATCATGAGCCCGAGGCCGGTGCCCGCGCGGCGCCGCACCTCCCCCACCCGCCCGAAAGGCTGGAAGAGCTTTCCCAGCTGCTCCGGCGTCAGTCCGACGCCGGTATCCTCGACCTCGAAGCGCAGGCGCGCCCCGGTCCCGTCGGTCTCGTCCTGCGCCAGCACCTGCACCCCGAAGCGCACCCGCCCCCGATCGGTGAATTTCACCGCGTTGCCCAGGAGGTTGAGCAGCACCTGGCGCAGGCGCTTCTCGTCGGCCAGCACCGCCTGGGGCAGGTGGGGCGTGACCTCATAGACGAAGTGAAGGCTCTTCCGCTCCGCCCTGACGCGGATGATGTCGGCGACGACCGTCAGGAAGGTCGAGAGATGGATCGGTTCGGGGTAGAGCTCGAGCTTACCCGCCTCGATCTTGGCCAGGTCCAGAAGGTCGTTGATGAGGGTCAAGAGGTGCTGGCCGCTCTGCTGGATGGTGTTCAGTCCCGCCGCCTGGCGGTCTTCGAGCCCCGGGGGGCGCTTGAGGATCTGGGCGTAGCCGAGGATGGCGTTGAGCGGCGTGCGCAGCTCGTGGCTCATGTTCCTCAGGAACTCGGTCTTCGCACGGCTCTCGGCTTCGGCCGTCTTGCGGGCCTGGCGTTCCGCTTCGGCCTGCTTGCGCTCGGTGATGTCGGTGGAAATGCCGCAGAGGGCATAGGGCTGCCCCGCCGCATTGCACAGGGGGTATTTGAGGGAGATGTAGGTGTGCAACCCATCGTCCTGGGGAGCCTCTTCCTCGGCTTGCAGCGCCGTTCCGGTGGCCAGCACCTCTTGGTCGACGGCGCGGTAGGCATCGGCGCGCTCCCTGGGAAAGACATCGTAGTCGGTTCGGCCGACGATCGCTTGCTCACTGACGTGGAACAGCTCGGCGTAGCGCCGGTTGATCATCAGGTAACGACCCTCGAGATCCTTGAGGTAGATGACCGCTGTCGAGTTGTCGACGATCGACTGCAGCAACTCTTTGCTGTCCCGCACGGCCTGCTCGGCTCGCCGGCGTTCGCTGTTCTCCTGGAGGAGGTCGGCGTAGAGCGTGGCATTGGCGATCGAGATGGCGGCCTGGGCCGAGAGCAGCTCCAGCACCGACAGCCGCTCCGGGGTGAACGCGCCTGCGATGAGGTCGTTTTCCATGTAGAGCAGCCCCACGAGCTCCGCTTGCCGCAGGATGGGCAGGCAAAGGGCGGATTTGGGGTACGGATAGAGGTCGTCGCTGGCGATGATGGGATTCCGTGCCGTCCCGTCGTCCAGGATCACCTTCTCCCGGCTGCGCCGGACGTAGTTGAGGAGGGGCGCCGGCAGGTCCGAAGGGGAGGCTTCGGGCTCGTGGGGAATACGCACCTCGATCTGGGGCCCCTCCGCCCTCGCCTCGGCAGCCAGGAGCAGGGTCTCGGCGCGGGCCAGGAGCAGGCATCCCCGCCTCGCGCCGGCGTTCTCGACCAGGATGCGCATGAGCCCGTCGAGCAGGCGGTCGAGGACGATCTCGCCCGAGATGGCCTGGGAGGCCTTGAGCACCGAGCCGAGGTCGAGCGCGGCGCCGGCGGGCGCGGCGGCCTCCGGGCACGTCGCGCCGCGGAGGATCTCGCAGGGGACGAGGTCGGGGTACGCGCGTTCGAGGCGCCGCATCGCCTCCGTCGCGCCCCAGCGGCCGTAGGCCCTTTGCGCCTCGGTCATGTAAGCGCGGGCAATGGTGGTCTTGCCGAGGACGAGCCAGTGGCGCGCGCAGAGCTCGTTGCCGAGGGCCTCATCCTGGAGGAAGCGATTCTGTTTCGCGAGGGCGATCCCCTCGTCGTAGTGATCGCTCGCAGCGTGCGCATCGCCTCGGACGCGCTCGAGCTCGGCAAGGAGCAGGGCGCGGCGGTGGGCGAAGTTCTCCGGGCCGAGGTCGGCCCAGCGGGAGACCTTGGCGGCGAACTGCTCGGCGCGGGCGATGAAGAGCGCACGCTCGTCCGGCGAAACGACGTCCGAGGCCCGCGCGAGCGCGATACCGCTGTAGAAGTGGAAAGACGGGGTTCCGAGCCAGGCCCGATTGGGCTCGAACCCGAAGTTAACCTGGAGGGTCGCGCGCGCCCCCTCCTCGAACTCACCCTGGAAGACGAGCAGGAACACGACGTATAAGCTCGCGAAGTAATGCCAAGCTTGGTAGTTGTGCCGGCGCGCCTCGTCGAAGATGTTCTCGATGTTGACCCACTCCCCCACGAGCACCGCGGGGCGCTCGGTCGCGATCGAGAGGTTGTGCGCGATCTGCCCGACCGAGCTGGATATCCAGGTGATGGCGCTGAACCGGTCGAGCTTGAACATCGGCACGAGGCTCCTCGCCTCGGCGAGGAGGTCAGGGATCGGCAGACCGCGGATGAGGCTATTCGTGCTGAGGTTGGCCGTGTTGTAGAAAGCCCAGATGTACTGGCCGGTCTCGACCCCGGCGTGAATGCCGGTGAGCAGCGGCTCCCTGCAGGCGTCGAAGCTATCTTTGCAGTGCTGGATGTGGGCGGCCCACATGTTGCACAACATCGCTTCGGATTTCTTATCCGGGTATCGCTCGGCGAGCGCGAGGGCGGCGCGGCCGAACTGGTAGCCGAGCTCGACGTCGCCCCGGGCACAGAGGAAAGACCCGAAGTTCACGCAGCCGTAGATCGAGTTTGGTGACAGGCCGTGGAGGTAGGAGATCTCCAAGATCTTCGCGAACATGATGCCGTAGTTGTTCGGACTGATGTGGTAGGTGGAGGAGAAGAGCTCCTGGAGCACGTTCTGCAGGGTCGCGATCTCCCGGTCCACGAGCGGGGGCAGGTCCAAGAGCGCCTCGAGCGAGCGCTCGCGGACGATAGCCATCGTCGTGCGAATGTGGGCGTCGAGCGTCTCGTCGTCGGGCATGAGAGGCAGGTCGATCCCGAACCCCCTGAGGGCCTCGAGCCCCTCGGCGAGGGCGGCCGAAAGGTCGTTTCTCAGCACCTGCACGTTCATCTTGAGCCGCCGCACCTCGGTGCGATCGAGCCGGCTCGCGGTCCGCTCCAGGCAATCGGAGAGGAGCGCCAGGGCGTCGTCGTGCTGGCCCGAGAGCGAGAGCATGAGGCCGGTCTTCATCGCGTATGCGAGGCGGAGCGGGTACTGCGACGTCCAGGCGTCCTCCGGGAGGCGCAGGAGGCCGAGCTCAAGGTAGCGCAGGGCGGCGCCGAAGGCGGCCGAGTCCTCGGCGCGGCAGGCGGCATCGAGGCTCATGCGGGCGAGGGAAAGGCGCTCCGCGGGGTCCGACACGAGGTCGCCAGCGCTGTTCAGGTGGCCGACGACGTCGAAGAGGCTCTGGCTCTCGGAGAGGTCCAGCTTGCCCGCGAGCAGCCGGCCGATCCGGAGGTGGAAGGCGGGCCGGTCCGCCTCCGGGATCATCGCGTAGGCGCCCTCCTGGACCTTGTCATGGGCGAAGCGGTAGCCCTCGCGCCCGGCCAGCACGAGCCCCTCGCCGACGGCGGGATCGAGGCGGCCGTACACCTCTTCCGGCGAGCACTCGCTCACCGTGGCGAGCATGTCGAGCTCGAACCGGTTGCCGATCGCCGCGGCGAGCTTGAGCGCCTCCACCGCCTCCGGCGGCAGGCGCGCGATGGTGCGCACCATGAGGTCGACGACATTGTCCGTGTACGCGAGCGCCTCGATCCGGGCGAGGTCCCAGCGCCAGCCTGACCCGGCTGCGAACGTGAGCACGCCGTGGTCGTGCAGCGACCGGACGAACTCCTTGACGAAGAACGGGTTGCCACCTGTCTTCTTCTGCACCGCATCGACGAGCGGCCCGCAGTCGTCGCGCTCCAGGCTGTCCGAGAGCATCTCGAGGAGGTGCGAGCGCGCGAGCGGGGCGAGGACGATGTCGCGCACGACGAGCCCGGCATTCTTTAGCTCCTCGATGGCCCGGACGAACGGGTGCCCGGGCGACACCTCGTTGTCGCGGTAGGCGCCGCAGAAGAAGAGCGCCGCGAGCGAGTCGTCGGCGAGGAGCGTACGGAGCAGCCCGAGGCTCGCGGCGTCGATCCACTGGAGATCGTCGAGGAACAGGACGAGCGGGTGCGCGCTGCGCGCGAACACCGAGACGAACAGCAAGAAGCAGCGGTTCAGGCGGTTCTGCGCCTCGAGCGGGGCGAGCGCCGGCACGGGCGGCTGCGCGCCGACCACATGGCCGAGCGAGGGGATGACGTCGCAGACGACCTGCGCGTTCGGCCCGAGCGCCTCGAGGATCGCGCTGCGCCAGCGCTCGATGCGCGCCTCGCTCTCGGTGAGGAGCTGCCGCACCAGGCCGTCGAACGCCAGGATCACCGCGCTGTAGGGCGCGTCGCGGTTGTACTGGTCGTACTTGCCGCTCGTGAAATAGCCTTTCTGCCGCGCGAGCGGCCGCAGGATCTCCTGCACGAGCGAGGACTTGCCGATGCCGGAGTAGCCGGAGACGAGGACGCTCTCGCGGCTGCCCTCGAGCGCGCGCTCGAACGCGGTGGTCAGCGCCTCGATGTCCTGCTCGCGGCCATAGAGCTTCTGGTGGATCCGGAACAGGTCCTGGCGATCGTGCTGGCCCGCAACGAAGGGCTCGATCGTCCCCGTGCCGCGCAGGGCCTCGCGACAGCGGTCGAGGTCGGCGAGCACGCCCTCGGCGCTCTGGTAGCGGTCCTCGGCGTTCTTCGCGAGCAGCTTGAGCACGACGCCGGAGATGGCCTCAGGGATCGTCGGGTCGACGCGGGACGGCGGCGCGGGAGCGAGGGCCAGGTGCGCGTGGATGAGCTCCATCGGGTCCAGGGCCTCGAAGGGGCGCTGACCCGCGAGCATCTGGTAAAGGATTACGCCGAGCGCGTAGAGGTCCGTGCGGTGGTCGACACCGCGGTTCATGCGGCCTGTCTGCTCGGGGGAGACATAGGGCAGCACGTCGGCGAGCACGGCGGGCGCGTAGAGCCGCTCGTGGGCGCGGGTGATCTCGGCGTCGACGCCGAAGCTTGTGATCTTGACCGCGCCGGATGCGCCGACGAGCACGTTGTGAGGGCGCAGATCGCGGTGGATGAGCCCCGCCGCGTGGACGGCGGCGAGGCCTTCGGCGAGGGCGGCCGCGAGATCGAGCGCCTCGCAGAGAGGCATTGTGCGCGACGGGCGCGCGGCGAGGATCTGCGCGAGATCGGGGCCCGGGAAGTCCTCGAGAACGACCATCAGGGCGCCGGCGAGCTCCTCGACGGCGTGCAGGGCGACGAGGCGGGGTGAGGCGAGCTGCGCGATGCGCTCGCACTGGTGCTTGAAGCGCGCGACCTCGGCGCGAGTCGCTCTCTCGGCGCGCAGGACTTTCAGCAAGACCGGGACACCGTCGTCCTCGCGGCACGCGCGGAACAAGCTGAAATCAGCGTGTTCCTCGATCTTCTCGAGGCGCGCATACCCTCTTTCGACGAACATCAATAGCCTTGCTCGCCTGCCCGTGAAAGGCGGCACATTCAACCAGTTATATCTCCGGAGGGGGAGATCTGGCACCGAGCTGTGCCGCCAGGGGGGTTGGCGCTGCCCACGCCCCCCAGCCCGCCAGCATCCTAGCGAACGTTCGATGACGAGTACGAGCGGCGGAACGAGCTCCCCAGAGCCAGGTGCGGATCGGCGGACGACACCAACAACAACCACCTGCGCGCTGCCCTGCGGGAGATCGAAGTCCGTCGAATCGACCCAGGACGGACGAAGAAGGGGAGCGCGATGGTTGTCTGAACTGCGGTGTACTGATGCGCAATCAGCAGAATCGGGCCAACCAGGGGCGCCCCGCGGCGAGCCGCCGGCCGACCTCGGGAATCGGGTCGTCCCCCGCTCCTCGGCGCTACTTCGGCCCCGCCCTGCCGATCGCGATGACGTTCTGCTGCGCCGCCGGCTTGCCGCCCTCGTTCGCTGACACGAACGCACGCGGGTGCGCCCTGAGGAGCGTCACGGTGAGCGTGATGCCCCAGCCGTCGTTCGTCTTGAGCTCGGCGTGACCATGGCTGTCCTCGACCGCCAGGATCAGCCGGCCGAGCGGCTCTAGACCGGCCGGGGCGGAGCCAGGGGCGGTGAGCACGCGCTGGAGCGCCGACTCCGGCAGCCCCAGGCCGAAGCCGACGTCCAGGATCGACAGCTGCACGCCCTGGGGCGCCTCGCGCACCGACACCACGGGGCCATGGCCAGGGAGCCCGCGGCCCGCGACGTCGGTGAGGAACGCCTCGAGCACCTGCTCGAGCTCGCCGCGGTGCCCGAGGGCGTGCGTGGCGCCGCGGATGGGCTCGAGCCGCACGGCCCGGCCCGTCGCGCGGGAGGCGCTCGCGACGGCATCGGCCACGACGTCGCCGAGCTGGAAGGCGCAGAGCGGATCGGCGGCGTCGCGCACCGCGAGCGGCCGCACGTTGTCGGACACGGGGGCCGCCTGCTGGACGGGGATGAGCGCGGCGACGTAGCCCGCGATCCACGAGGAGCCGTCGGACTCGCGCCGCAGCGGGCGCACCGAGAGCACGGCCGGCTCGGGCGCGGTGACGCTCAGCTCGATGCCGTCGTCGCTCGCCATCACGCTGGAGAGCGACACGGCGGCGTCGCTCGCGGACGTGGCGCCGAGGACGTCGCCCAGCGTGAGCGAGCCGGGCGGGAGCGCCGCGCTCGCGCTCTCCGCGGGCACCGTGACGTCGCGCGCCCGCAGCCACTTCGCGAACTCCGGCGCGACGAAGCGGACGTCGCCGAAGGCGTCGGCGTACAGCAGCCCGACCGGCGCGCTGCGCAGCATCGAGCCGAAGAGCTGGAGGTCGTCGAGCGCGACGCGCGCGCCTTCGACCAGATCGTCCTCCGGCGAGCCGCCGCCGCGCGCCTCGCCCGCGCCGGCCTGCGCCGTGCGCGCGAGGCGCTTCCTGCGCAGGAGCAGCGCGAGCTCGCGGCCGACGTGCTCGGCGCGCTCCGGCTCGCGCGAGAACGTCTGCTCGGCGACCGGGCCGCAGAAGAACACGTACCCCTCGATCTCGCCGAACGCGATGAGCGGGACCACGACCGCCGGCATGTCCTGCTTCGCCAGGAACCGGCGCGAGAGGCGGATCGCCGGCACGCCCTGCTCGCTGCTGTACGGGGGGCGGCGGACGTCGCGGCGGAGCTCGGCGACGAGGCTCTCGCCGCCGCCCTGCGTGTCGTTCCAGAACCGGAGGTGCCAGCTCCCCGCGGGCAGCTCCGCGACGAGCACGAGATCGGCCGGGTGCGCCTGCTCCGCGAGGCGCGCCACGCGCGGCCAGAACTCCTCGTCCGGCAGCGTGTGGACCCCCTGCATGCGGAACAGCGCGGCGCGCTGGATGAGCTCCGCGGCGCGATCGACGGAGCGCTGGACGACGAGCCCGCGCACGATCATGACCCCCGCGAACGCGACAGCGAGGCCGAACAGCGCGCTCGGCAGCGCGATGAGGCTCGCCTCGGCCCGCGCGGCGAGCACGCCCTGCCCCGCCGCGAGCGCGAACACGCCGAGGAACAGCGCGGCCGTGGCGGCCAGGCTCCCGTAGCGGCGGCGCGCGGTCCTCACGAGCCCGCCCGCGAGCAGCACGAACAGCGCCGGCACCCACGCCGGCGCCGAGGCGCGCCGGCCGCCGTCGAGCAGCCCGCCGAGCACCGCGGCGACGCCCCTCGCCGGGGGCAGCGCCGACGTCGCGACCGCCTGGGGAGCAACGCCGCCGGCGCCCACCGCGACCACGGCGACGCGGCCCTCGAGCGCGCTCGCGGGGACCTGGCCGTCCGCGAGATCGCGCAGGCTGACCGCCGGGACGCTCTGCGGCGCCTTCTTGAGCACCCAGGGCGCCGCCGAGACGCCGAGCGCGCCGAGCTCCGGCGCGCGCTCCCCCGCCGCGAGCGGGAAGAAGCCGACGACATCGCCGGCGCTCAGGCGGAGCAGCTCGGGCGGCATCCGGACGACCGGCGCGGCGCCCGCGGCGCTCGTGGCGCTCGCGGCGCCCGCGCGGCTCGCGGCGGCGCCGCCGCCGCAGAACGCGTCGGCCGGGGGGATCAGCAGCGCGCCGCGCGCGCGCCCGCGCTCGAGCAGCCCGGGGAGCGAGCGCTCGCAGAGCCCTTCGCGCAGCGCCTCGGGCGAGGCCGTGACGAGCAGCACCTGCGCGGACGGCGCGGCGTCGGCGAGCGCGGACGCGGTGAGGCCGCGCGCCACGTAGTCGAGCCGATCGAGCGGCGCCACGGCGGCGATCAGCGCCCCCGCGACGATCGAGAGCACGTCAGGCGTGAGCCACCCGAAGCGCGTCGCCTCCGCCTGCGCGGCCATCCGGCGCGGGATGCGAAAGGGCTTGGGGATCCGCGGACGGTAAGTCTTCGCCATAATCGCTGAAGGCCGCGGCCCTCGAGGGGGGCGCGGGACGCCCCGGGCAGCCTGAGCGTCGCATCGTGGTCGAATCAATACAATTGTCCACCCAGGTCCGCCGCGCCAAAAACATCGGCTGTGCGACGAGACCGTCGCTCCCCAGGGCACCAGGCGCAGCCGTTGCGCCCGCCTCTATCGTCGTCCGGTGCGCCGCGATCGCCGGCCTGGCCTTGGCGCCGCGGTGAATCCCGGGCCGCGGCGCCGCGGCGAAGCGGTTCGCGACAGGGTGCGACGTGGTGCTCCCAACGCTCCGCCGACGCGCGTTGTGTTGCGGGCGGCGCACTTGTGATGCGACGTCAGCGCGCTGTGACGATTCGGCTGGATCGGCCTGTCGGAAGGGGTTTGAATCCTTGGTGCGTATGCGCCGTGCTTCACCTGTGCTTCGTGCCGCGCCCATCCTTGGTCTGCTCAGCTTGGTCAGCAGCGTGGCCTTCTCGGCCTCCAGCTGTGGCTGCGAGTCGGATGTGCAGATCGCAGATTCTTCGGGCAGCGGGGGCGCAGGCGGCGGCGCAGGCGGCGGGGGAGCCGGCGACGCGACCGGGAGCGGCGGCGGCGGCGCGGCCGGGAGCGGCGGCGCGGCCCAGGCCGGCGGCGGTGGGGCCGGCGGCGCCGGTGGGGAGGAGCTGCCGGACGAGCTGCCCGACTTCACCGAGGAGGAGCGTGAGCCCACCGAGGCCACGGACGGCATCCCGAGCCCGCTGCCGGGCGTGTACACCGACAAGGGCGTGGCCGGGGGCGACGAGGTGGTCCGCGCGCTGATGGGCTTCCCCATCCGCAACTCGGGGCTGCTCGAGCAGCGGATCGCCGAGATCTACGACCCGGCGAGCCCGCGGTTCCGCCAGTACCTCACCCGCGACGAGTGGATCGCGGCGTACGCGCCGCGGGAGCGCGACGTGCACCTCGTGAAGCTCTGGCTCGAGGAGCAGGGGATGCAGGTGAACTTCACGGCGACGAACCGGCTGCTGATCCAGTTCACCGGCACGGTGAGCCAGTTCAACGAGACCTTCGACACGGAGCTCCGGGTCTTCGAGCGGGAGAACCCTCAGGCGGGGAATCCGCCCTTCGACGTCTTCGGCTCCCTCGGCCAGCTCACCGTGCCGACGTGGGTGTCCGCTCGCACGACCGGCATCATCACCGCGGATCTCGCGGCGAGCACCCGGGCGCTCCCGGGCGAGGCCGGGGAGATCGAGCCGGATCCGCCGCCCGGCGTGGAGGGGGGGCTGACCCCGGCGCAGATCGCGGGCGCGTACGACGTCGACGATCTCTACGAGCTCGGGTTCACCGGCGAGGGCGTGAAGCTCGGGGTCACGATCGGCGCGACCTTCAAGTACAAGGACCTGCAGTCGTTCTGGCGGGCGCTCGGCGTGGAGCGGGCGAACCCCGAGGTCGTCCAGACGATGGAGCCGGTCGCGACGCGCTACGTGGAGTCGACGCTCGACGTGGCGTGGTCGGGCGGCCTCGCGCCGGGCGCGGATCTCGTGGTGTACCAGGGCCCCGACGCGCGCAACACGTCGATGGTCTACACGTTCAACGAGGCCATCGGCCGCGGCGAGGTGTCGGTCATCACGGACTCGTTCGCCCACCGCGAGGACTCCGAGCCGCCGGCCGTGCGGCTCCAGTACCACCGCTCGGCGCAGATGGCCGCGGCGCTCGGGATCACCGTGGTCGCGGCGACAGGCGACTCGGCGCAGACCGACACGCCCTCGGCGAGCCCGTACGTGACCGGGGTCGGCGGGACGTCGCTCTCGCTCGACGAGGACGGCGAGGTCGAGGACGAGCGCGCCTGGTCCGGCTCCGGCTCCGGCCCGACGCTCTCGTTCCCGATCCCCTCCTGGCAGGTCGGGGTCGTCGAGGGATCCGGCGGCAAGCGGGCGGTCGCGGACGTCGCCATGCACGCCGCGACCTCGCCGAGGCCGTACTGGGTCTACTACCTCGGCGAGTGGCGGACGTACGGCGGGACGTCGTTCTCGGCGCCCGCGTTCGCGGGGCTCATGGCCGTGGTGAACAGCTACCGCGCCGCGCAGGGCCTGCCGCGCGCCGGGTTCCTCAACTCGATCCTCTATACGACCCCCGCGGTGCAGGCGACGTTCCGCGACGTGGTGCGCGGCGAGACGGAGTTCTTTGCCGCGGGGCCCGGCTGGGACTACCCGACGGGCTGGGGCGCGCCGAGCGCGATCGGCCTGGCCACCTCGCTGCCGTAGCGCGCCCGCGCCGGCAACCGCGCCGGGCGCCGGCGCGCGCCGACCCGCCCCGCCGCCGCCGTCCCGCCGCATGCTCGAGAACCTGCCGCTCTTTCCCCCGAACGGGCTCGATCGGAGCCTCCACACCGCGGTCCTGATCGGCCTCGTCTTCGGGACCTTCTTCACCGAGACGCTCGGCTGGACGTACGCGGGGCTCGTCGTGCCCGGCTACCTCGCGACGGTGTTCTTCGCGGCCCCGGTCACCGCGGTGTTCATCGTCGCGGAGTCGATCGTGACGTACCTGTTCGTCGCGCTGATCGGCCGCTGGATCACCCGGACGGGCGCGTGGTCCACGGCGTTCGGGCGCGAGCGGTTCTACCTGTTCATCGTCGGCGCGGTGATCGTGCGGCTCTTCGTCGAGGGCTTCGTCGTGCCCGAGGTCTCGGCGCGCTACGACTTCGTGCACTCGCGGGAGCTCTACAGCATCGGGCTCGTGCTGGTGCCGCTCATCGCGAACGCCTTCTGGAACAGCGGCCTCCTGCGCGCGGCGCCGCGGCTCGCGCTCGTCACGGCGCTGACGGCGCTCGTGCTCGGCGTGCTGCTCCGGACGACGAACCTCTCGGTCTCGCGCTTCCAGGTGCTCAACGAGAGCCTGTCGCTCGAGTTCCTCGAGCTGCCGAAGGCCCACATCATCCTGGTCATCGGCGCGCTGCTCGGCGCGCGCAACAACGTCCGCTACGGGTGGGACTACAACGGCATCCTCGTGCCCGGCCTGCTCGCCGTGGCGTGGTACGAGCCGACGAAGCTGCTCACGACGACGATCGAGGCGCTCGTCGTCTTCTACCTCTCGCGCTGGATCACCTCGGTCCGCCCGTTCTCGCGGATGCTGCTCGTGGGGCCGCGGCGGATGATCTTCGTGTACGTGCTCGGCTTCGCCCTGAAGATGGCGATCGGCTTCGCCATGGTGCGGTACGCGCCGGGGCTGCAGATGGTCGACTACTTCGGCTTCGGTTACCTGCTCCCGAGCCTGCTCGCCGTGAAGATGTGGAACAAGGAGCACGTCGGCATCGTGATCATGCCGACGATCCAGGTGTCGCTCACCGCGTTCCTCGTCGGCAACGGCGTCGGCTACGCGCTCGTGGCGCTCGGCTGGGGCGGCGCGCCGCCGCCGCCCGCGGCCGCGGCGAGGCCGCTGCCGCGCGTCGAGAGCGCCGCGCTGTCGCTCGTGCTGGCGGACACGGCGCCCCGGCCCGGCCCGCGCCCGAGGGCGGCCGCGATCGCCGCCGACATCGAGTCGCGGCGGATCGCCCACCGGCTCGCGCGCAGCGTGCTGCGCGACGGGCGGCCGGCGGACGAGCTGCTCGGCGCGGCGGAGCGCGCGCGGGTGTCGGTGGCGCGGGAGGGCGACGGCGAGCGGCCGTGGTTCGTGCTGAGCCCGCGGTTCGACGATCCGGACGACACGCCGAGCGCGCCGCGGGCGGCGATCCGCAAGCGCGTCGGCCGGAGCCCGACGTCCGCGCCCGAGTGGCTGGTGCTGGCGGCGCCCACCGAGCTCGGCTCGGCGCTGCCGGCGGTGGCGCTCCGGGTCGCGGAGCTGCTCGACGCGGCGGGGGTCGTGCTGCTGTCGCGCCACGGGGCGATCCGGCGGCACGACGAGGCGTTCGTGGCCGCGATGATCGACGCCCTGGAGAGCCCCCAGGTGCTCCTCGTCGAGCCGGGCGGCGGTGACGGGCCGGAGCTCAGCGTGGTCGGCTCGCCGGCGGGGCTGCCCGTTGTGTCGATCGGCCTGGGGCTCGGCGCCGAGACGGCGATGACGTTCCGCCCGGCGGCGGAGCCGTCCACGCCCCTCGGCGACGCGCCGCGCTTGCACGTGCCGCGCGAGGTCGCCGAGGCGGTCGGCGCGCGCTCGCTCGGCGCGCCGGAGGCCGTGCGCTGGACCGGGACGCTGGAGGAGGAGCTCGCGAAGCGGATGGTGTCCTTGACGGAGGTCCAGCCGGGCTGCTTCCGCCCGCCGTCGCTCGAGGAGCTCAGGCTGTTCGACGCCGTGGTGGCGCCGCGGCTGATCGCGGCGGCGACGCGCCCCGGCGGCGCGTCCGGCGCGGCGCCGCCGACCGCGTGGGAGCGGGCGATCCTCGGGCGCCTCGGCTTCCGCGAGGTGCGCATCGGCGGCACCGACGCGGCGCCCGCGGCGTGGGGCATCGCGGAGCCCGGGCCGGCCGAGGGCGGCCCGGAGCGGCGCGGGAACCCGGCGTGGCTCGTGCTGGCGCATGCGTCGGCGTCGCCGCCGGCGGCGTCGACGAGCGCCATCTTGCCCGCGGCGCCCTCGACGGAGGCGGTGAGGTCGCCGCTGACGGGCGCGATGCTCGTCGAGGTGCCCGCGCCGCGGTGGCAGATCGGGGCGTTCGGGGCGGGGCTCGCGCTCGCCGACGCGCTCTCGGCGCAGTCGCTGCTGCTCGCCGGGGCGGTGCCCACGGCGGAGCCGAGCGGGGCCGCCGACGTGCGGCGCGCCGAGGGGCTGCGCAGCTACTTCCAGCGGGCGCACGAGGTCTGGGTGGGGGACGGCGGCAACGCGCTGTCGGTGCAGGCGATCGAGGCGGATCGGACCTACGAGCGGGACGCGGTGATCTCGTTCGGGTACGAGGTCGTGCGGCCGGGGCACGTGCCGACGTTCGCGGGGCCGCTGCTGGAGACGCTGCGCGATCTCGAGCTGCGCGTCGGGATCTTCGACGGCACGCGCGAGCAGGTGCCGTTCAGCGGCGCGACGGACATGGCGATGGCCTACGCGAAGCGGTTCGCCGAGGGGCGGTTCGCGATCGTGTACCTGGGCAGCGCGATCCGGCGCTTCTTCGAGCTCCGGCGCTTCGTGGAGCCGGGGCAGGGGGAGACGCGCCTCGAGGCGCGGCTCGCGCGGCTCGGCGTGACGCCCGAGCCGATCGACGTGGCCGCGCGGGCTCAGGCGCTCGCGTCGTGCGCGGGGAGCGCCGGCGCAGGAGCGAGCGGGGACGAGCTCTGCCCGACCCGGGCGGTGACCGCAGCGTGCGATCTCTCCGCTGCGATAGAGCCCTTCCGGCGCTACACGACCGAGCGGAACCCGTATTACCTGAGGGCGCACTTCGCGACGCAGGCGGCGCCGACGGCCGGGCCGGCGAAGGCGGACGCGACGCGGGCAGCGGTGGCGGACGCGGCGCGGGCCGGGTCGGACGCGTCGCGGGCAGCGGTGGCGGTTGTGCCTCGGGCGGGGCTGGCGGCCGCGGCGCGCGCCGCGGCGGCGGCCGCGCTGCGCGGGAGCGCGCCGGCCGCGCCGCGGCGCGAGGCGCAGTGCCATGTGGAGATCGGGCGCGACGTGATCACGGGGCGCCCGTGGGTCATCGCGGCGCGGCCGGGGGAGGCGCAGCTGCTGCCGATCGACGGCGCGCTCGTCGCGGTGCCGGGCGCGGCCGTGCCCGGCGGTTCGCGGCTGCGGCGCGCGGTCACCGTCGGCACGAGCGCGCTCCGGGTCGATGCGGCCGGGCCCGGGGCGGCGCCTCAGCGGGGGGGCCCGTGACCGCCCCGGCGAAGCGCCGCGCGCCGGCGGGCCACGAGGCGCCCGCGCCGCCGCGCTCCCACGCGGCGCGGCCGCCGTCGCGGGCGCGCCTGGCGACGGCGGGGTTCCGCGCCCGCGACGGCGCGCCGCGCAGGGCGCTGAACCCGCGGTGGCTGATCGCGATGGCGCTGCTCGGGGTGACGGCGTTCGCGCTCTCGCAGCTGTCGAGCGCGCCGCCGCTGGGCAGCGCGCTGCCGGCCGAGGACGAGATCCTCGCCTACCACATCGAGCCGGAGCGGGACCTCGTGGTCAAGGTCCCGGCCGAGATCGACGCGGTGGAGGTGACGACCTGGGGGAGCGTGAGGGCCGACGCCTGCGACTCGGCGCGGCGCTACCCGTACGGGTTCGTCGCGGCGTTCGTGAACGAGCGCGGGGAGGAGGTCGCGCGGCACGCGATCGATCTGGAGAGCCGGGTCAGCTGCGATCCCGATCGTCCGCTCGGCGAGGGCGAGTACGCGGCGCGGCTCGCGAGCGGCGGGGGCGCGGTGACGGATCCGCGCTCGACGCTGCTCATCACGCACGACGTGCTCCCGCAGGGCGGGCAGGTGCGGCTCCGGGCGAAGCCCGCGGTGGGGAGCGACGGCGGCGACGGCGTGCGCGTGCCGAGCGAGCTGACGATCCTGTCCCGGCTCGAGGGGCGCTACCAGCGCAGCGAGGCGTCGCGCGCCGTCTACGAGCAGAGCCTCGACGCGGAGGAGCGGCGGCAGCTCGGGCTCCGGGCGTCGGCGCTCGGCTTCGCCGACCTGCCGGAGCCGGCGCGGAAGGAGCTGCTCCGGGGCTGGGCGCGGCGGCTCGAGGCGGGGGGCCGCGAGGGGATCGACTACGAGATGTCGCGCCTGCTCTTGCGGCGGTTCCGGATGCCGTACCCGCGCGCCGAGGGGCGCGGCGCGTCCGAGTTCGTGATCGGCGAGCGCCGCGCGGCCGCGCTGAACTTCCGGGGCCCGCTGTCGCTCGACATCGAGGGCCCGCCGGGCCGCACGGTGCGGGTCGCCGACGGCGCGAGCGGGTCCGCGAGCGTCGCGCTCGGCCCGCTCGGGAGGGCCACGGTGCGGCTCCTGCGGGATGACATCCGGACGGTGGTGATCGACGGCGTCGGCCCGGATTTCGGCGTGCGGTTCAGCGCGCCGGAGGCGCAGGCGATGCAGCAGATCGGCGAGATCGTCCACCCGGCGATGCCCTCGCCCGCGGGCGAGGGCGGCCCCGGCGCCGCGCCGGGGGCGCTCCCGCCGGGGGCCGCCGCGGAGCCGCCCGCGCCGTCCGCGCCCGCCGCCGCGGCGGCGGAGGCGGCTCCGGCGCGGCTGCAGACGCCGCCGGACGTGCGGATCGTGCGCTACCTGGCGCTGGATCCGAGCGACCCGGTGATCGCGCGGATGGCGCCCGGGCAAGAGCTCCTCGGGCTGCTGATCCGGACCGAGATCGACGCGAGCGGGGGCGCGAACCAGGGCGACGCGACGGTGGTAGCGCGGTGGGGTCCTGGGCCGTCGGAGCGGGCGGAGCTCAAGGTGACGCTCCCGCGATCGCGGTTCGAGTGGTGGAACGAGGGGTTCGACGCGTCCGATCCGCGGCTCGCGATCCTCCGGCCGCCGGCGGGGGTGGAGCGGATCGAGATCACGGGCGACGCGAGGACGCGCCTGCGGCTGCGCGCGATCGAGCCGGGCGTGAACCAGACGCTGTACCGGCTGCCGTACCGGGTCACGCTGGCCGAGGACGAGACGTGGCGCTACGCGCCGTTCGACGTGAGCACGTGGACGGACGTCCGGGCGTTCAACCTCGACGATCTGGAGCGGAAGGAGCGCTTCTCGGATCTGCGCGAGCAGGTGCGGATCGAGCGGGCGGGGGAGGGCGGGAGGTCGAACGCGGATCGGCCGGAGCGGGTGCTCGTCCCGGAGCACGCGCCGGTGCGCCGGCGGCTGCTGATGCCGGCGTGGCAGTCGGCGGGGGAGCCGTCGCCGGGCGACGCGTGGACGCCGCTGCTCGTGGCGAAGGACGTGCGGGTGGACGGGGCGGGGGCGCGGGCCGGGCGGCTGTCGGTGATCTACCGGGCCGCGCGCGCGTCGCTTGGCAAGGAGGTGGCGGTGCGCGTCGACGGCGAGGTGGCGCTGAAGGAGCCGATCGTCGCGCTCTCGGGGTCGCTGCGGGTGGCGGCGCCGGCCGGCGCGCGGCGGGTCGAGGTCGAAGGGCTGGGCGAGACGGGGGTGGCGTACACGGACGCGCCGCCGGCGAACGGCGGGGCGATCGTGCGCCGGCGCGACGTGTTCGAGCTGACGCGCGCCCGGCCGATGACGTACGAGTTCGAGCAGGAGGCGGGCGAGACGCTGCACCTGGTGCTGTTCGTGGTGACGCCCGGGGAGAACGCGGACTACCGGATCCGGTACCGGCTCGAGGGGGCGAAGCCGGCGTCGCGGGAGGCGGCGTTCTTCCGCCGGGTGACGATCCCGGACGGCGTGCTGGCGGGCCGCGGCGGCGACCTGACGCGCGCGACGCTGTGGGAGGCGGCGACAGAGAAGCGCGGCACGGACGGGGTGGGGCGCGCGGTGATCCGGCTGGGCGACGACCTGGAGCCCGGGGAGCGGGCGGTGCGGCTGTCGCTGCTGGGGGCGCAGCCGGGCGACACGGGGGAGCCGGCGAAGGCGGTCTGGGTCGGGGCGGTGCTGGTCGGGCAGAAGGCGCCGGGGCGGGACGACGGGCCGAGGCTGTGGGTGGAGGACGATCCGTGAGGAGGAAGGCGATCGAGCCAGCCCGATGAGCACTTCCTCCCCCGAGTTATTCGAGCGCCCGACGAACCTGATCGCGCCGTCGCTGATTGTCCTCGTCGTCGGGTAACAGGAGCGAGAAGTCTTCGCTGTCGATCACGAGGAGTATCCCGTGGTGCCGGAGGAAATCCCGGCCCAGCAAGAGATCTTCATAGCCTGACATTTCTCGGAGCTCCGGCCGCTCAGCCCCACCGACCTGCCATGCGAGCTGGGGCGAGGGTGGGAGATCAAGCACGCAGTCGCCGATGCTCATCGAGACGTTCTCGCGGATCCAGCCCCCAGGTCCGATGAGCGGCAAGCGGAGCGTTTCGCGAGGCAACGCGGTACTCCAGCATGCCTCGAGCCAGCGATGGCTCAGCAGCGTGCAGTCCGCTCCAGAGTCGATGAAGACATCAGCTTCTAGCGGCGTGCCCCCGAGCCACCGCTCGAACTGGATCCTGACCGGGACGACCAGACCCAGGTCATGTTCCTGAGGCTGGCCCTGGTGCTCCGTAAAGAACCGAGAGACGCCGAACGGCTGCCGCTGGACGATCACCATGCTCAGGCGCCGCGCAGCGAGCGACCACGGACTACCGGATCGCGTTCGGGTAGCCGAACCCCAGGCTCGATAAAGACTGGCGTGCCGTCGGGAACCTCCTTAAACGCCGACTCGTAGCTGTGGATCGCCTCCTCCCGATCGGTGGAATGAAAGAACACTCGCGTCCCGATCATGACGACGAACTCGCCAGGGAACTTGCTCGCTTCCTCATACTGGCGCCGGATCAAGCGCTGCCGTGCTTGGGACGACGAGTCATTGACATGAGCCGACGACCGCTGAGCCGCCTCTATGCCCTCTTCGGCCGCATCGTCAGGGTCGCTTTCCAGGTTCCATAGAGGTGGACTGATGAAGCTCGACAGGTTGGGCGCGGCTCTGGCCAGCAGATCCAGGGATCTCGGCGAGAGGACAAGGACGGTGGACCCTTCGCGTGAGAGGCGGCTCCTCAGCAGATCGAGGCGCTTCCACTCGTCACCCGAGAACGCCTCCAGCCCGGAGACGACGAACAGCGCGCCTCCGCCCGCGCGCAGGCGCCTCGCGAGCGCGGCCGCATCCGGGGGAGCCTCCAGATGCTGCCCCCTGGAACGGCCAGCGATGCGCCGCGCCAGGGACAGCGTATCTCCCTCGGAGACGACGACCGCCCGGATTCCGCCAGGAGCGAGCGCCGCGTCGTTCCTGCGGCACAACTCGTCAAGACGAATCGACGGGAGCCCGACAGCGCTCATGCTGCCCCCTGGCGATTGGCCATCTGATCGAGGAGAGGTTCCAGTGTGGGTTGAACGACGAACCGCGCGCTGCCGTTCCGATACTCCAGCACGCGGCGGGTCATGAGGAGCACCATGTCGTCGTCCGACGTCGGGACGAAGGTCCCGGTCTGCCGTACGCGCTGCAGGACCTCGATCTCGGCGGGCTTGAGCCCGAAGATCAGCTGACGCCCGAAGGCGTCGGCGATCACGTCGATGTGCTCTTCCTCGACACGATCCGCGCCGCGCATATACGCCTCCTCTCCCGCCGAACGCGCCAGAGAAATGAGATCGCGGAGTACGCCGCCGGAGCGCTCGGCGAGCTTTCGACACACGGGTTCGGGGAGCAACTCCGACGGCGCTCGTCTTTGAAGGACGTCGACCAGGAAGGCGCGCCCTCGCTCGTCCTGCTGAACGTCGACCGCGTGCTGCGGGTAGAAGTGCTGAAAGTAGTCGGTGACCGTGCGGTGCGGACCGAACATGGATCGGAGCGGCCCCACGAGGACGAGACCGATGCCGGCCTCCTGGATGGCGCGGACGTCCTGCTCGACCACGGTCGCGAACGCCGCCGGGTCCGGCAGCCGGTCGAGTGAGTCGAACAGGAGCACGAGGTACGGGAAGCGCCTGCGCAGGCCGCTGCGGATATGGGCGAGCCGCTGAGCCTTGTCCTCCACAGACGAATCGAGCGGCTTCTCCGGCGAGGACAGGAGCGGTTTCTCTTCAATGATGTCATGGTAGCCGCGCTCCGGCTCATCATCATCGGGCTCACCGGGTTCGTCGAAGGGGATCCATACGTGACGATCATGACCGTAGGCCCAGCGCCGGAACTGCTCGCCGGCCTCGAGCGCCACCTTGTCATCCCCGGGTTCCAGGTGCCGGCGGGCTGCAAGCCCGGCAGCGATGATCAGCGTTCCAGGTACCATGCTCTGGAGATCATGGATGAGGCTCAGGTCGATGTACTCGGCGCGTGTATCCGCGAGTTGATTCAAGCGGTCGCACGCGACCAGGAGCTGCGTGGTCTTGCCCGAGCCGATGCCGCCGACAATCAGGTGCGACGAGGTGGGGTCGATCTCCAGCCGAGCAGCGACCTCGTCGGCCGTGGACCGCCCCGGTCGCGGTATGTAGAGGCCGTCGCGGACCGCGCCGCGCGGATCTCCGGCGGGGTTGAACCGCGCCATGTACTCACGGAATTTTTCGAGCCGCGTGATCACCTGGGGAGTATGGCAGCTTGCTCCCGAGCACGTCCACATGCGTGGCGCGTGAGTCCGCGAGGGGCACGGACGCGGACGTGCTCCCCTGTACGCTGCCTTGACGCATGCCACGGCCGCACCACCGCCTGCAAGCACGCCGATGGAGACCAGCGCCAACCCCGCCGCCGCGTTCGACCGTGACGATCTCCTGACGCGCTTCCCATCCGCGCCGACCGGCCGAGGTGGTCGCTGCTGGGGCCGATACGGGTGAGCCGGCGAAGGCGGTCTGGGTGGGGGCGGTGCTGGTCGGGCAGAAGGCGCCGGGGAGGGACGACGGGCCGCGGCGGTGAGTAGAGGACGACCCATGATGTGGAGCCGGGGTGGAGCGCCGGATCGGTTTGGAGGGCAGAGCGTCGTCGAAGCGCCTCGTACGTTGCGCGCCGCTGAACTCTGCTCCTCGTGAGCGTTTATGTCGCGGATCGACTCGATGGGTCGCTGTCCTCGTCACGAGCGGCTTGCCGCGCCGCGCGCCGCACAGCCACGTGGGAGCTACGTCGAGCGGTGCGGATGGCATTGGAAGGGGCTCTCCTCGTCAAGCCGAACCATGCGCTCGCTCATTGACGGGTTGGTCGTGCGCCTTTTTTGTTGTAGGGTCTCCCCGCGCGCCCACACGGCGCGGCAGCGGAACGAGCACACATGGCGGAAACGACGACGAGCCCGCTCGGGAAATGCCTTGTTGCGGTGGCGCTCCTTCGCCGCCCGGAGCCCCGTCGTGGCGCCAGCCGCGCGCGAGGCGCGCGTGCCTTCGCAGGCCTCGCGTCTGCGGTCGCGGTCGCGCTCGGGGGCGCGGCGGCGCACGCGCAGGGGCCGGCGCGCGACCCGGTGGCCGCGGAGGCGCTCTTCAAGGCCGCGCGCGCGCTCGTCGACAAGGGGGACGACGCGGCGGGGTGCCCGAAGTTCGAGGCGAGCCTCGCGCTCAACCCCTCGGCGAGCACCCAGATCAACATCGCGCGTTGCCGCGAGCGCGAGGGCAAGCTCGCGACGGCCTGGCACGATTACCATCGGGCCCTCGTCCTGAACCGCGAGACGGCCGGGGAGCAGCGGCGGCGAAGCCTGGAGGAGGTCGCGAACAAGGGGATCGCGGCCCTCGAGCCGCGCGTGCCGAAGCTCGTCATCGTCGTCAAGGGCGCGCCCGCCGGCGTGGAGGTGCTGCGCGACGGCACGGCGCTCCCGGCGGCCGCGCTCGGAGAGCCCCTGCCGGTCGATCCCGGCCCGCACGAGATCCGCGCGAGCGCCCCCGGGCACCAGGCAGAGACCCGCTCGATCACGCTCGCGGAGGGCGAGACGACGACGGTCGAACTCACGCTGCGACCCGCGGCTGCGGACGCGGCCAGCGCCGCGACGCCGCCCACCAAGGCGGACGAGACGCGAGGCGGGGGCACCCCGACCTGGGCCTGGATCTCCGGAGCCGCCGGGATCGCCCTTGCCGGCGCGTCGGTCGGGTTCCTGATCGACGACCTCTCCGCGATCAGCGCATTGCGCGAGAACTGCCGCGATGTCGCTGGCGGGACGTACTGCGACCCCGGCTATGACTTCGCGGCCGACAATGCGCGCAAGAACCGCGATTTCGGCCTCTTCGTCGGCCTGGGCGCCGCGGGGCTCGTCGCGGTGGGGGTGGCGGCCTATGGGATCGTCCGGTCGGGCGGCGAAGAGGCGCCGGCGGCCGTCGCGCTCCCGTGGATCGCGCCGTCCGGCGCCGGCGCCAGCATCTCCGGGAGCTTCTGATGCGAACGGGCGAGACAAGACGGGTGGTGTTCTTCAGGGCTCTCTCCGCGATGGTGATCCCGCTGTTTGCGGCGGGCGCGTGCATTCCTGACGTGGAGCCCACGGAGGGCGTGGTGGTGGGCGGCCAGTTCAACCGCCTGAACGACGCGCGTTATCCGGCCACGGTCGCCGATTTTCAGCTCGATCGCTTCGAGGCGACGGTGGGCCGGTTCCGGCAGTTCGTCGCGGGGTACCCGGCGACAAAGCCGAAGGCGGGGGCGGGCGCTCATCCGCTCATCGAGGGCAGCGGCTGGGACCCGGCGTGGGATGCGAGCTTGCCCGCGGGGCAGGACGAATTGCGGGCCTCGCTGCAATGCGACGCCAACTTCCGGACGTGGACCGATGAGCCCGCCGGTAACGAGGCGGCGCCGATCAACTGCGTGAGCTGGTATCTCGCGTTCGCGTTCTGCGCATGGGACGAGGGCCGGCTGCCCACGGAGGCAGAGTGGAACTACGCCGCGGTCGGGGGGAACGAGCACCGCGCCTATCCGTGGGGAGACGAGGTCCCGAGCCAGGATCTGGCGGTGTTCGGCTGCGACTCCACGACGACGGTGTGCCCGATCCCGTCCGTCGGGTCGAAATCCCCTGCGGGCGACGGGAAATGGGGACACGCCGATCTGGCGGGCAGCTTGTTCGAGTGGGTCCTCGATTACCACGCCGATCTGACGGCGACGTGCACCAACTGCGCGGCGCTGACCGACGGAGGCTTCGGAAGGGGCTCCCGCGGAGGGGCGTTCTCGCACACCGAGGAGACGCTCAGCCCGACGTACCGTATCGGCGAGCTGCCGGAGAGGACGCTGTCTTTCTACGGGTTCCGCTGCGCGCGGGGCGAGTAGGGGCGGCGATACGACGGCGGTGCCGAGGCCTGTGGTGCCGTCGACTCGATGGCTTTCAGGCACCGTTTCCGGTGCGCCGGAGCGGTAGGACCGGTCGGCGGGGAGCGTTTCCGGTGTCCCGGAGGCGGTAGGACCGGTCGGCGGGGAGCGTTTCCGGTGTCCTGCGGGCGGTCGGACCGGTGCCCGGGAACGCAGGCCCCCTCGCCGATCGCGTGCTTGCGCTCGAACCCGGAAATCGGGTAGCCCGGTAGGTCACGGCGTGGGGCGTGAGTGGGCATGGTGCAAGGGTAATCGCCGTGGATCTCGACGCCTTCCCCGGGGCCGCCGCCCGCCGCGCGCTGCTCGCCGCGGCGCTCGTGCTCGCGTTCGGCGTCGCCCACGGCGTCCCGGGGGCACGCGAAGCCGCCGCCGCAGAGCCGCTCGTCTGGGTGGCGCCCGGCAGCGCCGGCATCGTGCCGTGGAGCAACGGCCCGCAGCAGGGTGCTCCCGCTCCGGACGAGGCGCGCGCCGCGCCCGCCGCGGTCGACCCCACCGCGCCCGTCGCGCTCGCCGCGGGGCGGCTGCTCCTCGTGCCCGTGGAGCCAGGCGACCGGCTGGAGGTGCGCGGCGACGTCGCGGGGATCGGCCTCGGCTCCGGCGTCGGGAGCGTGCCCGATGTGATCACCTGGATGCCGCTGCCCCCCGCCAGGGCCGGCGCGCGCGACGTCGCGGTGCCGACGTGGTCGAGCGCGCGCTTCGTCGTCGTGCGCGCGGCCGCCACGCGCGGCGCCGGGAGCACGCCGGTCACCGTGCGGGTCGCCGCACGGGAGAGCGCGCCGCTGGCCTGGTACCGCCTCGACGAGGACGTCGCCGCATGGCTCGGCGGCCGCGCGCCCGCGCCGGCCACCGCGCCGGGCGAGGCGGGCGCGCTGCTCCGCTGGGTCGACGCCGCGCGCGCGGCGCTCTCCGCCCGGGCCGCCGTGGGCGCGCCCTCCGCGCGCCTCGACCCGGCCGCGGCCGCATGGCTCACCGCGCGCTATCTCGAGGAGTCGCTGCTCCTCCGGCCGCTCGTCGAGCCGTACTTCGGGGCGCGCGGCGTCGAGCTGCGCGGAGGCCGCGAAGGCCCCGACCTCCCGGCCGTCGAGCGCGCCACGCCATGGCGCTCGCTCGGCGCCGGGGCGCGGCTCGAGCTCCGCGCGCCCGGCGCGGACGTGCTGCGCATCGCGCTCCGGGCGCGCACCTACGGGACCACGCGCGTCGTTGTGCGCGCGGGCGGCGCCGTTGTCCGGGAGCTCGTCGTTCGCACCGGGTCGCGCCTCGCGGACGCCGCGCGCTGGAGCGAGCCTCGGTGGATCCGGGTGCCGCTGCCGGTCGATGCGCGCGCGGCGACCGTCGACGTCGTCGAGGGGGAGCTCGCCGTCGCCGCCAGCGGCTACCAGCAACGCACCGGCGTCGCCGAGCTCCTCGCGCCGCAGCGCGACCGCGCCGGCCTGCTCGATCGCGCGGCGCGGCGCGATCAGGCCGGCGACGGCGATCGCGCGCCGGTCCACGCCGAGGCGCCGCGGCTCCTCGCCGCCGCGGACCGGGCCGCCGCGCCGGACGCCGCGAAGGCCGCGCTCGACCTCGCCGCGCGGCCGGCCGTGCCGCCGCCGCTCCGGGCGCTCCTCCTCGCCGAGTCGGTGCGGTGGGCGCCCTCCTCCGGCGCGGCGTTCGCGCGCGCGGCGCAAGCCTACGCGGCGGCGCAGGCGTCGGCCGCCGCGCAAGGTGATGCGGCGGCGCAGGGCCGCGCGGCGGCGGGCGCCACGTCGCTCCAGCGCGCCATCCTCGCGCGGCTCGCCGCGGCGCACGCGGAGCCCGGCGCCGCGGACGCGCCCTGGTCCTGGCCTGCTGGACCCGGGCCCGCTCAGCCCGGGGCCGCGGCGCCGCGCGAGCCCGCCGGAGGCCGCGCGCACCCGGACGACGTCGCGGCCGTGGCCGCGCTGGGCGCGGCGATGTCGCCGCCGCGCGATGGCCGCCGGCCAGCGGGGGCGCCGCTCGCGGAGCGCTATGCGCTCGGCCATGGCGACGTCGAGAGCGCGGCGCCGCTCGCGCGCACCGCCTGGGCGCGCGAGGCCCCGTGGGACGCGCTCGACATCCCCGATGGTGTGGCCGCGTGGAGCGCGATCGCGCTGCCTCGCGACGCGTTGCCGCCGGCGGGAGGCGGCACATCGGGGCGCGCCGCCGCGGACGGTTTCTGCGAGGTGGACGCGGAGTCCGGGCTCCGCTGGACGCTCCTCGATGCCGCGCGCGCGCAGATCGACGTCGAAGCGCCGCCGGGGGCCCACGCGCGGGTGCTCCTGCGGAGCGCCTCGAACCAGGTGGTCCCCGAGTCGCCGGTGCTCATCGACGGCGCGCCGGCCGCGGTGCACGGCGGCGCCGGGCTCACGTCGGTCGTCGCCGTGGCGCCCGGGGCGCGCACGTTCCAGCGGCCGGCGGGCGCTCCGCCGGTGCTCGCGCGCATCCCGCGCAGCGGGCGCGCGCCGTGCGCGTCCCTGCGCGAGATCGTGCAGTGGGCCTGGGTCGACGGCTCCGCGACCTTCGCGCTCCCCGATCCGGAGCGCGCCACGCTGGCCCGCGTCGTCCTCGCGGCGCCCGCCGTGGCGGGCGAGGCGGCGCTGGCGTCCGGAGCGCAAGGCGTCGCTGCGCCGGCGCCTGGAGCGCAGGGCGCCGCAGCGCCCGCGTCCGGAGCAGCGGCGCTGGCGCCCGCCACGGCGGGCGGCGCGCCGCCCCCCGCCGACGGCCCCGCGCGCGTGCTCCGCGTGCGCGCTGGCGCCGCCGTCCACGAGGCCTGGGTGCGCGCCGGCGCCACGGGCTCGATCGAGGTCCCGGTCCCCGCCGGCGCGCACGAGCTGCGCGTCGAGACCGATGCGCCGACGCTGCTCCGCGCCTCGGTGCGCCTGCACCCCGCCGCGCCCGGCGCCCCCCGCGCCGTCACGCCGGTGCGCCCGCCGGACGGCGCGCCCGTCGACGGCACGCTCGAGCAGATCCGCGGCGCCACGCGCGCCCTCCGCGCCGCGCCCTCGCCCGCCCGCGCCGCGCTCCACGCGCAGCGCGCCGCTGCGCTCGACGCCCTCGGCTTCCCGGCGCTCGCCGCGCTCGACCGCCCCGCCGAGGAGGATCCCTGGGACGCGGCGCACCTGCCCGGCGCGTCGACCGCGGGCGCGCCGCCGAGCACCGTCCTCACCCTGCCGCCGGGCAGCCCGGTGGCGGTCCCGCTCGGCCTGCCCGCGCGCGTGCCGCCGCTCCCGCTGCCCGACGACCGCGCGCCCCTCGCGGCCGCGCGCGGCGCGCGCGCCAGCGTCGACCCGCGGCGCGGCGTCGCGCTGCTCGCGGGCCCTGCGGGCGACAGCTCGGGCGCGGACGCGCTGCTGCTCGGCCTCCTCGCCGAGCGCTCCAGCGAGGTGCAGCTCGCCGCCGACGCCTTCACCCGGATCGGGCTCGCCCACCGGTCCGCCGCAGCGCTCGCCCGTGCTTCGAACCTGGCCACCGACGTGGCTTCCGCCGCCCCGGCGCCCGATCGACGGCTCACGCTGCGCGCCCTCGTGCTCGCCGAGCTCGCCGTGCAGGAGGCCGCCCGCGAGGCCTCCGCTGGTCAGCAAGGCGCTGCGCCTTCAGCCTCGGGGAACGCCCCGCAGGGCCCGGCCGTGGCGCCTCCCGCCGGCGCCACGCCGCTGTCTGTCCAGCTCCCGCCGGCCGCCCTCGCGCGGCTGGCCCCGGTGACCGGCTGGGCCGTGCCGCCGCGCGCCGACGCCACGGCCGGCACGGCCACGCTCGAGATCCGGGCCAGGGCCGATCGCGATCTGCCGCTCCGCGTGCGGGTGCGGCGCGCGCTCGTCGATGCGCCGGAGGCGTCGCTTCTCATCACCGACGGCGCGCGCGCCGAGTTCCGGCTCGACCGCGCCGCGCCGGGCGCGGTCGTGCTCGACGGCGTCTGCCGGGCGCTCGACCGCGAGGAGACCCCCTGCGCGTTCTCGATCGCGCTCGACGGCGAGCCGGTCGCGTGCTCCGCGGCGTCCGCGCCGATGGCCGACCGCTGCGTCGTGCAGGTGCCGCGGGGCAGCCACCGCATCGAGGCGCGGCCTCCGGCGGACCGGAGCGTCCTCGGCTGGATCCGCGCGACCGCGGCCGGCGCGGCGCAGCCCTTCTCGGGCCGCGTCCTGTCGACATGGAACGACATCGACCCCGCGCGCCCCCTGGAGCTCGCGTTCGTCGGCCCGACCGTTGTGCGCATCCGCGCCCGCGCCGCCTACGAGTGCGCGTCGCCCCGCGCGCGCGCCGCGCCCGCGGACGGCGGGGATCCGGCTTGCCGTCCCGAGGTCGCCGCGGCCGCGCCCTCCGGCCAGCTGCGCTTCTCGGTGGCGCCGCTCGACGGTGTCGGCGGCGAGGCCGGCGGCGACGCGGTGGAGGAGGGGACCCTCGCGCTCGACGCCTCGGAGGACCGCGCCGCGCGCCGCCTGGGCGTCACGCGCGAGCCGTTCTTCTGGCTCGGCGGCGAGGTCGAGTCCCGCGTCGCCGTCCTCCCCGAGGGCGCGCATGTGCTGCGCGTCGCCTCGCCCGGCGGCCGGGCGCTGCTTCGCGTCGAGCTCGCCGTCGCGAACGGCGCGCCCCGCCCGCGCGTGCCGCCGCCCGCGCCGCCGCCGCTGCCCGCGCCGATCGCTCCCGCGGACGAGCTGCTTCGTCCGGCGCCCCCGGTGGGAGAGGACCCGGACCCGGGCCCGCTCTCCGTCGGCGGCTACGCGCGCCTCATCGACAGCGAGCTCGCCGAGGAGGACGCCCGTCTTCCGGTCCGCTTCCTCGAGCTCGGCCTCGACGTGCACCGCGAGCTGATCGAGCGGCGCGCCTGGATCGCGGCCGCGGGGTTCGGCCGCCTGCGCGACGGGCCGGAGAGCTTCGGCGCGGAGGCGCGCTTCGACCTGAGCTCGAGCGGCTGGGTTCCCGGCGGTTCGCTGAGCGGCCGCGTTGTGTTCCAGCCGGACGCCAGCGACGCCATGGGCGCCAGGGCGAGCGCGAGCGCGTTCTGGTCCATCCCGCTCGGCGAGCTCACGCTCTCGCCGTGGGCGGGCTTCACGTGGCTCATGGTGGACGAGTCGCTGCGGGGCTTCGTCGGCGCCGACAAGGACGTCTACACGCCCTACGGCGCCAGGCACGACACGCAGGCCTCGCTCGGGGCGCGCCTGCGGTACCGGCCGTTCGTCGACGCGCTCGTCACGGCGGGCACGTCGCTGCGCCTGAGCCCGGTGCCGTCGGCGCTCGACCGCATCGACGCGACGCTCGACCTCGACCTGCTCCCCGGCCGGGGGCTGTGGCCATGGATCCAGCTCGGCTGGCTCGCGAGCTACCGGCCGGTGAACGAGACGCGCGACGAGGCCTTCCTGCGCGACGCGTTCACCGCGGGGCTCACCTTCTGGAGCTGGCTCGCCCGCGGACACCGCGTCTCGCTCGGCGCGGAGGGGACGTTCCTGTTCGACCTCCCGAGCCCGGCCGAGGCCTCGCCGCGCGCCTCGCCGCGCGTCTCGGGGTTGGTCTTCCTCCGCTACGACTACACCGCCCTCCGCGGCCTCCGCGACTTCCCGCCGGCGTCGACGCCGTTCCGCGACCGGCAGGAGGAGGGGAGCGGGCGCATCGAGCGCGAGCGGCCGGCCGTCGAGCCCTCGTGGGAAGAGCCGTGAAGCAGGCTGGAAACAGGAGCGATTGCCATGGTTCCCGCCTGTTTCGCCGTCAAGGACGGCTCCGGTGTGGCCCGACGGGGCGCCCGCAGCAGGACGCCATCGCGGGCGCTCACTCGCCTGGGAAGAGCTCCTCGGCCGTCATGTACTTCGCCCCGAGCGCTTGCGCGAACTCCCGGTCGCTTTCCATATCGCCGACCATGACCAGGTGCTCGCGCGCGAGCTTGTGGCGCTGGATCAGCGATATCCCGAGCCCCGGCAGGGGCTTGCGGCAGAAGCAGCCGACCGGAAACGCCGGGTGCGGGCAGTACACGACCTCGGCCACGGGCAGGCCGAGGAGCTCGATCGTCCGCGAGAACGCGGCCAGGACAGCCTCTTCGGTCACCGATCCTTTCGAGATGCCGCTCTGGTTCGACACGAAGAAGAGCGTGTATCCGTCGTTGACCCAGCGCTCCAGGGCCGCGCGCCGACCGGGCAGGAGCTCGACGTCGTCGGGGTCGCGCGGGTAGATTTCGCCGCTCTTTGTCGTTCGCAGCGTACCGTCCACGTCGAGGAGCAGGCCCTTGCCCGTGAAGAGCGGATCGACGCGCCGGGCAAACGGGATCTCCTCGACCACCGAGAAGCCCTCATCCACGTGCGGCGCCTCGAAATTCGCAGCCCACCGCGAGAGCGCCTGCGGCGGCGGCAGGTTGGGATCCTCTTTGCCGAGCGCTTTCATGTCCTCCGGCCCGAGCAGCTTGCCGTAGCGCTCGAGGACGCGGAGGACGACGTTCGCATAGGCCTCGTTGATGGGCGTGGCCAGGTACCGGCACCGGACCGGCACGCCGTGCGCGTGCGCCATCCGGAGCACCGCATAGCGCGACGCGCGCGTGCCGTACGTATTGTCGAGGACCACCCGCGTCTGCCCCGAGGAGAGCAGCTCTCCGAGCTTCTTGACCACGCCGTCGAGCGTGCCGCCGAGCTCATCGCGGTTCAGGCGCGCGTACCCTTTGGCCGTGTAGCGGGCGACCTCCGACGATTTGCCTGCCCCTTGAATTCCCATGACCACGACCACCTCGGGCGCATCGCCGGGGCCCTCTCCGGGCTCGAGCTTGCGCAGACCGGCGGGGATCACGGGCGGCGCGACCGAGGCCAGCACATCGGCCGTGGGCGCAAAGCTAATCTTCGAGAGGTCGGCTCGATCGCGCGCGCCAAAGGGGACCCGGAGCGCGCGCAAGCAGGACTCGACGCTCTCCCGCTTGGTCGCCCCGAACAGGGGAAGGACCGGGGGGCCGAGATCGAGCAGGGCCGCGAGGGCCGCCTCCTGGGACGTGACGCTGTGCCGCGCGGCGATGGGCTTGATCGCGCGGTTCTTGAGGAGGCTATCGACCTTGGCGTGACCGCCGAGCGGCCGGTGGGCGAGGAACGGGATGCCCATTTGCCTGGCGAGCTCGAAGAGGCCTCGGGTTGCGCTGCCGCGATCGAGGACGCTCAGCTCCTCCTGGATGGCCCGCACCGGAAAGTGCCGCTGGGCCTGGCGGACCTCTGCGATGGAGGTGTTGCTGAGGCCGAGGTGCTCGATGAGGCCCTCTTTCTGGAGCTCGGCGAGCGCGGCGAGGCTCTCTTCGAGGGGGGTCCTAGGGTCGGTCACGTGGAGGAGGAGCATGAAGATCCGCGAGACGCCGAGCGCCTTCAGGCTGCCCTCGACCGTGCGGCGCAGGTGGTCGCGGCTGCCGTTCGGGGCCCATCGCCCTTTGGGTCGGGTGAGGCCCGCCTTGGTGATGACGCGCACGTCGTCGCGCGGGCCGGACCACGCGTCGAGCGCCTTGCGGACGAGGCGCTCTCCATAGTGGGCCTCGCGGTCGGTGAGGCAGTAAGAATCGGCGGTGTCGAGGAGGCGTATGCCTCGATCGAGGGCAACGTGGATGACGGCGGTCGCGTCCTCTTCGGAGGGGCGCCCCTCCGTGGCCAGCCGGAGCAGGCCGAGGCCGAGGGGGACGTCGAGGTGGCCTAGGACACCGTAGGGCGAGGGGGCGGGAGTCACGGAGACGATGACGTAGCCAGGTCCGCGGATCGATGCAAGCGCCAGCGCTGATGTTGTGATGTTGCAAGGGCTCGGCGGCGCGCGCAGCGAGCGGCCCTCGACGGGCCCGCGCTGCGCGCCGCGATGGCCGGTATCGTGGCGCTCGCGGTCGCCGGTAAGCGCGCGGCGCCTGGTAGCAGCATGGGCTCGCTCACGAGGTGGGCAGCTCCGACGGCACGCCGAACAGCGGGTACACCTCGGGCAGCATGAAATGGTCGACGCTCGCGATCGCGCCGTCGCGCGTGGTGACGAGCTGAATCGCCGACAGGGTGTGTGGCGCGCCGGCGGCTCGGGGACGATAGAACGCCAGCGCCGGTTGTCCGTTCGCGGCGATGCGCAAGTGCAGGAATTGTCGAGGGACGATGCCGCCGAACATCCGCCGGTAGAAGCGCTCGTTTGCGGCGCGCCCGGAGACCCAGGTCGGCGCCGGCGGCATGGTGGTGCGCATCTCTTCGTGGAACAACGCGACCAGGGCGTCCAGGTTCGCCTCCTCGAAGGCGCGCACGTACTGTTCGAGTAAACGCGGATCCACCTGCGTGGTCGTCGCGATGTCGACCGGCTCCGCCCCGCCGAGCTTGCTGCCGATCGCGCTGCGGGCGCGGAACAACGCGCTGTTCGCGGCCTCCACGCTCGTGGCGAGCGCTTGCGCCGTCTCCGCCGCGGACAGCCCGACAACGTCGCGGAGCAGCAGCGTCGCGCGCTGCAGCGGGGACAGGCATTGCAGGGCCGCCACGAAGGCCAAGGCGACGCTCTCCTTGAGCGCGTAGCGCGCCTGGGGGTCGCGCTCCTCGACGCCTTCCAGCCAGGCGCTGGGCATCGGCTCCAGCCAGACGGGCTCTTCGACGCGCGGCAGCGGGGGCTGGGCGTCCTCCGTCGCGGGGAACGCGTCCGTCGGAAACAGGCGCCGCGGCCGGCGCTTCAGCTCGTCCAGGCAGACGTTGGTCGCGATGCGGTAGAGCCACGGCTTGACCAGCGCCTCGTCTTCCAGCGAGTCCTTGGCGCGCCAGGCGCGCAGCCAGGTCTCCTGCACCACGTCGTCGCCGTCGTGCGCGGAGCCGAGCATGCGGTAGCAATGCAGGCGGATCGCGCCGCGCAGGGGCTCGACCGATCGCAAGAACGTGGCGTCGTCTTTAGGCGGCATGGGGCCTCATGGCGGCCTGGGCGTCGGCGAGGGCGCGGCGCATGCTATCGCGGCCGAGCACGCGCGTGAGCCACGACTCGAGGTGCGGAAACCCGGCCAGCGAGAGCCCGCACAGGGGCGCCAGGCTGTAGTGCGACGCGAGCGCGAAATCGGCGAGCGAGAGCGATCCGGCCAGGTAGTCGCGACCGGACAGCGCCCCATCGAGCACCTTGCTGAGGTGCGCGAAGTCGGCGCTGCTGGCGGCGATGACCGCCTCGTTGGGCGCCCCCTGGCCGGTCAGGCGCTTCACGATGCGCTCGAACGCGACCGCGGTCATGGCCGGTCCGAGGTGCGCGAGCTGCCAGGCCAGCCAGCGATCCAGCTCGGCCTGGGCGCGCGCCGTGGCCGGCACCAGGCCGCCGCCGCATTTCGTGGCCAGGTAACGCATGATGGCGGTCGACTCCCAGAGCACCAGGTCGTCGTCCACCAGCACCGGGACGCGCCCGTTCGGGTTCAGCTCGAGAAATTGGGGAGCGCGCGAAGCTCGTTGAAACAGGTCGACGTGGACCGGCTCGAACGAGACGCCGAGCTCGTAGGCGACGGCACGGACCTTGCGGCAGTTGGGAGAAAACGCGAAATCGTAAAGTTTCATGGCAGTCTTGGCCTCTCCCCTCCAAGACTGCCGCCGGGGCCGAAACTGTTCGGGGGCCGCGAAGTTTTTTCATCCGCGGCCGGCCGGCGCGCCCGCGCCCCGTCGGGCCAGGTCGGACGCCCCGGTCAGCTCCAGCAGTGCGGACAGCTCCGCCTTCTGCGCGGAGCTATTTGTACACCGCTTTCCCTGGCCAACCAACCCATCACGCCATGCGTACTGAATAGATCGGCGGCAGGTTATTGGTGACGGTCGTCCAGCCCTCTCCGCCGTCATCACTCACGTAGAGATTGCCCGTGGTGGTGCCGAATGCGACAGTGCCGTTTTTGTTGGCGAGCGCGTGGCGGTAGATGACGTCGTAGGCTTGCTCCTGGGGCAAACCCCTGCGGAGCTGCTCCCAGGTCTCACCGCCGTCCTTCGTGCGTGCCACGAAGAGCGCGCCGTCGACGGTGATTCGCTGCATGTCCGACTTGCCGGGGACGACCCACGCCGTGCGTCCGTCCTTCGCGTCCGCTGTGATGGGGAAGCCGAAATGCACGCCTTGCTCCGGGCGGCTCACCTTGCGCCAGCTCTTCGCGCCGTCGCTGCTGTAGTAGATCCCAACGTGGTTCTGCTGCCAGACATGGTCGGGATCGCCCTCGCATTGCTCGATGTAATGCGTATCGTGGCCCCACTCGGCGTCCGGTTCGGGCGTGTGATCGAGCCGCATGCCGCTGTTGCGCGGTCGCCAGGTCTCTCCACCGTCCGCTGTTTCGATGACGCCCGCCGTGGACACGGCGACGAGCATTCGCTTCGGGTCACGCGGGTCCACCACGATGGAGTGAATGCCGGGGGCGAACTCGCCGCCCTCGGAGGCCGGCGTGCCAAACCATTTCGTCTCGCCTTTGCCCTCGCCTGTGAACAGGTCGCCGCCGCGTGACTCGTGGTCCCAGAGCGGCCGGTTGAGCTCGAAGGAGCCGCCGCCGTCGCGGCTGACGAACAGGCCACCCGGAATGGTGCCCACGTAGACCGCGCCGCCCGGGCCGAAGCCGATGATCCAGAGCTTCTGTACCGTGGCCGGGCGCGTGACGATCTTGATGCCGACGCCGAAGTCGCTGCCGGCGTCTTCGTACATGTCCTGGCCGATGTAGCGAGCGCCCTCGGGATATTTGATCTGGGCGGGGTTGTCGTTCCAGGTCTCGCCTTCATCCGTCGAGACGGACAGCTTGGCGCCCCAGTGGCCGAAGCCGAGCAGCGCCCAGAGCTTGCCCGTGTAGGGATCGCGCGCGACATAGTTGACGCCGCCGCCGGCATGGCCCGCGAGGCGCGGCTTCCACGAGCCGTTCTTTTTCTCGACGATGAACGTGCCTTTTCGCGTGCCTACCAGGATACGGCTTGCCATTTCACCCTCCGCTCAACGCTTGCAGAATGTGGACCTCGTCGTCGGCAGCGACCGCGTCTGTGAGTCCCTTGCGGTCGCGGATCATCTGCTTGCCGACGAAGATGTTGACGTGCGTCCGCAAGCGGCCGCGCTCGTCGCAGATGTAGAAGCCGATGCCGGGCGCGAGCCTCTCCAGGGCCGCCACGACCTCGCCTGCCGTCGACGCCTCGACGATGAGGTGTTGACCTTCGAGGTGCGGGAAGAAGGTGAAGAGATGGCGCGTCAGGTGGACAGACGGCATGGTGGGCTCATCCTACTCCCGAGCTTGCCGCGGGTCAATTGGTTCTGCCAGGCCGGCAGGCGAGGCGCAGCCACACGCAGCCACACGCAGAGCCCCGATGTTCTCAGGGCCCAAACATTCACCTTCTGAGGCTTCTGTCGAGCGAAGACTGAAGTTCGGGGCGACAGCATCCTCAGTCGATACCCTCCTTCATCACGTCGTCATGGATGTGGCTCGCGAGGTGCTCGATCAGCGCCCGGACCGCGGGCGGTAAGCCGCGGCGCGAGGTGAACACGATGTGGACGATGCCCTCGGTCACGTACCACTCGGGGAAGACGCGGACGAGCTTGCCAGCCCTCAAGTCCGCCGCGGCGATGTGATCGGGCAACAACGCCACGCCCAGCCCAGCGATCGCCGCCTCTCGCAGGGCGGCGAAGTCGCCGCACGAGAGGCGCGGCGCGTGATGCACGACATGCGTTTGCCCGTCGGGCCCGACGAGCTCCCACGCATCCTCGCCGGCCTGCTCGCTCTGGCTGAGGGTCGGTACGGAGGCGAGCGCGGCGATCTCCGGCGCGCCCCCCAGGCGACGCGCGAGGGCGGGGCTCGCGACGAGGAACCGGCGGCTCTTCGCGAGCGTCTTCCGGGTGAGCGTGGCGTCGGTGTCGAGCTTCGTGCGCACCCGAAGCGCGATGTCGATTCGCTCCTCGATCAGATCGACGCGCCGATTGGTGGGGATGACCTGCAGGGCGACACGCGGGTAGCGCTCCATGAAAGAGGGCAGGATGGGCCCGACCAGCTCCATCATGCCCGTGGGGCAGCTCAGCCGGACGAGCCCCTGCGGCTCGCCTTGCGCCTCGGCGACGACAGCCTCCGCCAGCGCCACCTCGCTCATGACGGATCGGCAGCGCTCATAGAACGCCTGGCCCACCTCGGTGACGTTGAAGCGGCGGGACGAGCGCTCGATGAGGCGAACGCCGAGCCGCGCCTCGAGCTGCGCTATCCGCCGGCTGAGCTTCGATTTCGGCTGCCGCAGCGCGCGCCCCGCCTTCGCGAACCCGCCGTTCGCCACGACCTCGGCGAAGAAGAAGAAGTCGTTCAGATCCTGCATCGGTGATCTCTTCGTTCTGTCAGCGGAACGCAGCGTGCCACGATCGCCGGCTGGCCGCCCCCCGCTTCGGCTCTACCTCGAGGGGGGCGGGCGACGTTGAGCGCCGCCATCGAGGGACGGACACCATGAGCAACAAACTCCAGGGAAAGCTGGCGATTGTCACAGGCGGCACCACGGGGATCGGCCTCGCGGCGGCGAAGCGGTTCGCGGCGGAGGGCGCGCGCGTCTTCATCACCGGGCGGCGTCAGGCGGAGCTCGACGCGGCCGTGAAGGAGATCGGCGAGAGGGCCACCGGCGTCCGGAGCGACGTCTCCAACCTCGCCGATCTCGATCGCCTCTTCGAGGTGGTGAAGCAGCAAGGCGCCCCCATCGACGTCCTGTTCGCCAACGCCGGCGGCGGCGAGTTTGCCGCGCTCGGCGCGATCACCGAGGAGCATTTCGACAAGACCTTCGCCACCAACGTGAAGGGGCTGCTGTTCACGGTCCAGAAGGCGCTGCCGCTGCTGCGCGACGGGGCGTCGATCCTCCTCAACGGCTCGACGGCGGCCTCCACCGGATCCCCGGCGTTCAGCGTCTACAGCGCGACGAAGGCCGCGGTGCGGAGCTTCGCGCGCACCTGGGCGCTCGACCTGAAGGACCGCGGCATCCGCGTCAACGTGA
Source organism: Sorangium sp. So ce117 (assembly GCF_051524395.1). Taxonomy (NCBI): domain Bacteria; kingdom Pseudomonadati; phylum Myxococcota; order Polyangiales; family Polyangiaceae; genus Sorangium; species Sorangium sp. So ce117. The sequence continues at coordinate 10,744,260 of NZ_CP150309.1, read as the reverse complement.
TCAGCCCGGGGCCGATCGACACCCCAGGGCTGCACGGGCTCGGCGCGACCGAGGAGCAGGCGCAGCAGATCAAGGCGAGCCTCGTCGCCAGCATCCCCCTCGGGCGGCTCGGCTTGCCGGAAGAGGTGGCCAAGGCCGCCGTCTTCCTCGCCTCCGAGGACAGCAGCTTCATCAACGGAACCGAGCTCTTCGTCGACGGCGGCATGGCGCAGGTCTGAGCGCTCGGCGCCTGGTTCACGCCGGCGTGCGGGGCTCCGAGGCGCGCTTCAGGCCGGTCAGCACCCTGTAGCGGGCGGCGATGGCCTCCAGCTCGCCGGGGGCGAAGACGTCCTCGATGCGGTCGAATCCGTCGGGCGCGCGCTCATAGGCGATCTGCAAGCACTGCTCCGGACCGTTGCGGCGATTGGCCGCGACGATGGCGGCGGTAGGGGGCAGGCGCTCGGCCTCGTAGGCAGCCAGCGCTTCCACCGGATCGGCATGGGCGGCGAGCGCGCGGACCAGGGCGCGCGCGTCCAGGATGGCCTGGCTCGCTCCGTTGGAGCCGTTCGGATACATGGGATGGGCGGCGTCGCCGAGCAGCGTCATGCGCCCATGGCTCCAGCGCGGCAGCGGATCGCGGTCGACCAGCGGGAACTCGTAGATCGCCTCGGCGCTCCGGATCAGGTCGGGCACATCCAGCCAGCCGAAGCGCCAGTCCTCGAACCTGGGCAGGAAGTCGGCGGGGTCGCCCCGCCGGTTCCAGTCCTCCCGTCGCAGGCTCCTGGCGAACGCGAGATCGGCGGCCCAGTTGATCTTCTGGCGGCCGTCCGGCCCCGGTGGGGAAATCGGATAGACGACGAACTTCTGGTCCTGATGCCCGGCAATGATCATGCTGGCGCCGGTGAGGAAGGGCGCCGCCAGGCTGGTCCCCCGCCAGAGGATGTGACCGCCATAGATCGGCGGCCCCTCGTCCGGATAGAGGCCGGAGCGCGCCGCCGAGTGGATGCCGTCGGCGCAGATCAGGAGATCGGCTGGAACCTTCCAGGCCACGCCCTCGCGGTTGAGGAAGCGCGCCACGATGCGGCCATTGCCCTCTTCGTGGCCCGCGAGGCGCCGATCGCAGAGCACCCGGTCGGGGCCCAGCCGCTCGACGGCGGCGTCGAACAGCACGCCTTGGAGGGCGCCGCGGTGGAGGGAGAGCTGCGGCGTGGCATGACCCGCGAAGCGGCCGCGGGGCTCGGCCCAGATGCGCTGGCCGAAGCGGTTGAAATAGATGAGCTCGCGGGTCGCCACGCTCTGGGCCAGCAGGGCCTCGAGAAGACCCAGCTCGCCCAGCACCTCGGCGGCGTGGGGCAGGAGGTTGATGCCGACCCCGAGCGGCAGGATGGTGGGCGCCGCCTCGAACACCGTGACCTCATGACCCGCGGCGTGCAGCGCCAGCGCCGCGGCCAGGCCGCCGATCCCACCGCCCGCGACGATCACCTGCATAAGTCCTCCCGTAGACATGCGGCTCGACGCCGCCCCTCGTTGAAGCCGCCGCCCTCTCGATAGCCGGCACGGCGGCCGCCGAGCATTAAAACGAGCGCGCCGAGCGGTCCACAGTTCCTTACCACGATGGCCTCGCCGCCGCGCGTCGCGGTCAGGCCGTGTCCGGAGCGCGGTCTCTCGCGCAGTAGCGCTCGATCCACTCGACGATGCGGCGGCTATAGAACACGCGGTGGCTCGGCTTGCCGTGCTCGGCGAGGTGGTGGTCGCCGCCCGGAAAGCGGATGAACTCGACGGGCGCCTTGCCCGAGCGCGCGAGCGCGGCGAAGAGCTCCTCCGACTGGCCGATGGGGCAGCGGTGGTCCTCCTCGCCGCACAGGATCAGGGTGGGCGTCGTGGCTTCACCGGCCGAGGACACCGGCGAGAGCTTGCGGTAGAGCTCTCGCTTGTCGAACGGCTCTCCTCGCATGTCGTGGGGATCGACGTAGTAGCCGGTGTCGGACGTCCCGAAATGGGACTCGAGGTTCGCCACCGGCGCGCCCGAGACAGCGGCGCGGAAGCGCGTGGTTTTGCCGATCGCCCACGCCGCCATGAAGCCGCCGTACGACTTGCCCGCGATGGCGACGCGATCGCCGTCGACCGTGCCCTCGGCGACCAGCTCGTCGATGGCGGCGAGGTGCTCCGGCAGGTCGCGCTCGCCCCAGCGCCCCCGCAGGCGATCGGCGAACTCCTTTCCTTGTCCGGTCGAGCCGACCGGGTTCAAGGACAGCACGGCCCACCCGCGGGACACCAGCACATACCAGTACGGCCGGTACGTGAAGCCGAACTCGACAGAGGCGTGCGGGCCCCCGTGCACATGGACGAGCAGCGGTACGGGTCTCCCGCCGCCTCCCGGCGGCAGCATCAGGAGGCCGACGTTCTTCATCCCCGACGCGCCAGGGAACTCCCGCAGCGAGACGTCGGGCCACACGCGATCCTCGCCCCACGCCTCGTTGACGTCGATGAGGAGCCGCGCGTCCGAGCCGTCCCAGCGCGCGCTCCCGAGCAGGCCGCAGATTCGCATGGTGCTCCACAGGAACGCGATGGCTCCGGCGCCGGGCGCCGCGCTGATCTGGGTGATCTGACGATCATCCGAGATGGCCTTGCGGAGCGCGCGCTGCTCGACAGAGACCAGCGCGACCTCCGAGGTGCTCTCGGTCGCGAGCACCACGGCGATCTCGCGCCCGTCCGAGGACCACGCCGGGGGCATCAGCTTGCCGAGCGGGAAGATCGCGACCTCCGTGTCCTCCGAGGTGATCATGCGCGGCTCCGCCTCGCCGCGCGCGTCGGCGACCCAGACGTGCAGCCGCGAGGCGCCGTCCTCGCGCGGGCCGTAGAAGGCGAGGGTGCGCCCGTCCGGCGACCAGGAGGGCATCGTGGCGAGCGGGCAGCTGCGCGTCACCTGCCGGAGCCCTTCGCCCGACGGCGTCATCACCCAGAGATCGCTGCAGTGGGCGTCACGAGGGCCCGACCGCGTCCGGCTGAACGCGATGAGGCGCCCGTCGGGCGACCACGCCGGGTCGCTCTCGTTCGCGTCACCGCGCGTGATCTGCCGCGCCTCGCCCCCGTCGGCAGGGACGATGAAGAGGTGTGTCCGGCGGTCCAGCACGAACCCCACCCCATCGCTCTTGTACAGGGCCCTCGTCACCACCCGCGGAGCCCCCGGCGGCGCATCGGAGGCGACCTTCGCCGAGAGGACCAGGGCAGCGCCGTCAGGCGACCAGGCGGGGAGGCCGGCGCCCGACTTGAGGTCGGTCAGTCGCCTCGCCTCGCCGCCGTCGATCCGGATCACATAGAGCTGCGCCGGGCCGCCGTCCCGATCTGAAAGGAAGGCGACCCGGGAGGAGTCGGGAGAGAAGCGGGGGCTCTCGTTCGTGTCCGAGCCGAACGTGATCTGCCGGGGAGCGCCTCCGCTCGCGGGGATCAGCCACAGGTTGGAGACGTAGGTGTCTGCCTCGGCGTCGATCTCCTCGAGGACATAAACGATCCAGCGGCCGTCGGGCGAGAGGACCATCTCGGCGACAAGCTTGAACGACAGCAGGTCGTCCGCCTCGAAGCGGCGAGTGTGGGGATGTCGCATGGTGCAGAGAGGCGAGCCGAGGGGGGCAGATGTCAAGGCCTCCTCGGAGCGGCGAGGATCTCACGAGACCATGCGCCGTGTACGGTGGACGGAATGGCACTCAGGGAACTGCGCATTTCTCCGACAGGAGCGCCGACAGGCTCATGCGCTCGTCGCGGTCCACGGCGAGGGTGACGGGCTCGTCTTCAGGCGCTCGGCCTCGTCCAGGGGCGCCGCCGCAGCTGGGTGAGCGCCGCGCTGCAACGGAGAGTCTTCGCCTGCGCCACCGATCTGTCACGAGCGCGGAGCATGCTGTGGAACATGCGGATCGACCCACCTGCCACGCTGGGACGAAACACAGTGACCCTGTACGTCGGGCCGGCGGAGGACGAAGGCCCTGAGGCCAGCGAGTCGTCTGGCGAAGCCATCTGGTTCGACCGCCGGGATCCACGATCCATTCGCCGCGCCCAGGAGATCCTCAAGGACCGGCTGCGGCTCTCGGTCGCACCGACGCTGTGCGACGAGCCTTCGCCTGGCCTCGGGGCAGCGCTGGGCCGGATCCTCGCGGCCTTCGTCGGCTGGCGCGCGCCGGGCTCGTGGTCGCCTGAGCGGTATTGACGGCGCTCATCCCTCTGCGAGCGCGAGAGGCCGCTGGGCGATGACGTCGACGAGGTAGTCGCGCAGGGCCGTCACTTTGCGCGGCACGTGCTGAGCCGGCGGGTAGACGAAGAAGAGCGTTCCGACGGTTTGCTTCCAGCTCGGAACCAGCCGTACCAGCCGCCCCGCGAGCACGTCCTCGTGTGCCAGGTAGCCGGGCAGCACGGCGAGCCCCGCGGCCATCCGCACCATGCCGTGGGCAAGCAGCAGATCATCGGTGGAGACGCGCGGCGACGGCGGGCGTTGCAGCTCCTTCGGAAGGCGGCGCATGTCAGAGAAGGACACCCAGCGGTGCTTGGCGCAGTCGGCCAGCGAGCGCGGCGCACCGAATTGCGCGACGTAGTTGGGCGCAGCGAAGATCCCCAGATCCACGGCGCCGAGCCGGCGCGCCACCAGGCTCGAGTCCTTGAGCCTGGGAGCGAGGCGCAGGGCGGCGTCGAAGCCCTCCCCGGCGAGATCGGCCACCTGGTTCGAGGGGCGCACGTCGAGGTTCACGCCCGGGTAGCGGATCAGGAACTGGGCGAACGTGGCCACGAGAAAGGTCAGCGCCATGTCCCTGGGGGCGGTGATGCGCAGCGTTCCAGACGGCTCGGGCTCCTGCTCCGGCAGGCTGCCCGTGAGCTGCCGGAAGGCGGCCAGGACGGGGCGCGCCTGCTCGTAAAAGGCGATGCCGGCCGTGGTGAGCTGCACATCGCGCGCGGTCCGATGGAAGAGCTGCACGCCGAGCGCCTGCTCGAGCGCCGTGACCGAGCGGCTGACGGAAGACTTGGGAGCACCCAGCTTGCGGGCGGCTGCGGAGATGCTGCCGTTCTCGACGACCGCCACGAAGAAGGGCAGGAGGTTCCAATCCGGCGTTCCAGGCATGGAACGCTGCTACCACGTTCTGCACCCTGCCGACAACTCTGGAACGAGGCTAGGCTGACTTCCGTCACCTCACGCAACCAAGGAGCGGAACATGGGTACGCGCAAGATCGCCATCATCGGCAAGGGAAACGTCGGAAGTGCCATCCAGAGCGGCGCCGCGAAGGCGGGCTACGAGGTGCGCGCCACCGGCTCCGATCCCGGCGAGGTCCGGGCCGCCGGCAGCTGGGGCGACATCATCGTCCTGGCCGTCCCGGCCCCGGCGCGCGCCGACGCGATCGAGAAGCTCGGCGACGTCGAGGGCAAGACCCTCGTCGACCCGACCAACCTGCTGAACGCCGACTGGAGCTACGCGGGCGACCTGAACAAGAGTGGCGCCGAGCAGGTCCAGGAGTGGGCCCGGGGCGCGCGCGTCGTCAAGGCCTTCAACACCGTGTTCGCGCAGAACATGGCCAGCGGGAAGGTCGACGGCGAGTCGTTGAGTCTGCTCGTCGCGGGTGACCACGACGATGCCAAGAAGCAGGTGCTCGAGCTCGGCAAGGCGCTCGGCTTCGAGGGCGTCGACGCAGGCCCGCTGGCGAACGCCCGCTACCTGGAAGCGCTGGGCTTTCTCAACATCCAGCTCGGCTACGGCGCGACGAAGTACGGCGCGAACATCGGCTTCAAGGTGATCGGCAAGCTCGCAAAGTAGCGAGCGACCCTCACGGATCTCTCCAGGGCCGGCGCGTCGTCATCGTCGGCGGCACGAGCGGAATGGGGCTCGGTGCGGCGAGGGCTTCTGAGGCCGGTTGCCCTGGTCATTGGCCGGCAGGCGGCTGCCAGAGTTCTACCTTGTTTCCTTCTGGATCGATGACCCAGGCAAACTTTCCGTACTCGGAATCGTCGATCTTCTCGAGGACGTTGCAGCCTTCTTCGCGCAAGGCCTTGACGAGGGCGTGGAGATCCTCGACCCGGTAATTGACCATGAATGTTGCAGCGCTGGGCGCAAACTGGTCACCTTGCGCCGAGGCAATGGACCAGACGGTCGTTCCGGCGACCGGCTTACCTTCACCGTCGGTCCAGCTGAAAGCCGTACCACCCCATTCCTGGACATCGATCCCGAGGTGCCGCTTGTACCAAGCCTGTAGGGCCGGAGCGTCTTTGGCTTTGAAGAAGATGCCGCCAATGCCGGTGACTCGCTTCATAGAACCTCCGAGGACGGTGGTGGTGAGGGAGAGTGCGTTTTCTGCGACCTGACGCCTGGGTTGAGCCGTGCCGCGAAGCGGCGTCCGCTTGAACGATCTGTTGGCCATCACTCCATGGGTTGGCGGATGATGGTCTTCCACTTGGCCGGATCGGCGCGACGTATGTCGCTCAGATACACCTCGTGGTGCTTTCCTGCAAGCGCCGAGCGCGCAACGATAAAATCATGGACTCGCTGAATGGTCGGCCCTTCTTCGGTAAAGGGGCCAATGTGAAGTATCTGAGCGCATGACCCTTCGGTGAAGCTCTCCAGTCTGAGCGCGTCCAGCGCTGGGAGCGCCTTCTTTCGCTTCACTTCCACCATGGCCGCCTGAATCACCGCCTCCCCAACGAAATGAGGCTGCATGATCATCATCGTCCATTTCCACCTTGACCTATCGTTGGAGGTGAAGGCGGACATGTCATCCGACCACCAGAGGCCTTCGAGAGGCATGACCGCGTAGTCGATCCCTCGCGCCCCCTTCTTTACCATGAACTTCGTCGTGTAGGCAACGGAGAATAGCGCTTCCACGGCCTCGGCATACTCCCGCGATGTGTTGGGATCGCCCTTGCCGTCGATCATGAGGAACTGAAATGTCGGCACGTCAACCTGAACCACCTCCTTCGCGGATGCCTGGTAGAGATGTTTGAGTTCCCGCTTGAGATCGACTTTCGACATGAATGCACCTGATGATAGCGAACGTGCTCCGCTTCAGCTAGGGAGCGTCAGCGCCGTCGGCTGCAAGCGCCGGTCAGGCGCCTCTTGCTGACCGGCAAAGCTCCTCCAGAGCGGGGGACGTCGACGCAAGATGCTCCCGGCTCGTCCACAGGTCGGCCTCCGCGTCACGCGCCCGGAACCCAGCTGCGGAGCGTCCTCGGTCAGCGACGGCGCGTGCGTCGAACGGTGCAGCAGCTTGACACCGTACGTCGCCTCGAAGCGGGCGATCGTGGACATGGCGTCGACGATAGGTCGATCGCAGCGCGTCGTACAATTCCCGCGAGCGCTCTCGGCGAGGACCAACGCGAGGAGGCTTCCCTGTACTAGCTCACGGTGCGTGCGTCCTAACGCAGCCCCTCCACGCGCCTGACGAAGGCGCTCATCAACGCGGCGCATTCGGCCGGATGGGTCTCCAGCAGGAAATGCGGGCCGTCGAGGATGTGCGCCTCCATGCGCGGGAGCGCCTTCATCCAGGAGAGGGTCTCCTCGAGATCGAAGAAGACATCGTGCCGCCCCCACAGCATCAGCGCCGGAGGTTGCCAGCGATCAAGATAATCGGCGATCTCCCCGAACCGCGCGACATGGCTGCGATAGTCGAGCACCAGCGCACGCTGCGTCTCGAGCCGGCCGGGGAGCGACATGATCCGCCAGTCCTCCTCCCACAGCCGGGGATCGATGCGATCGGCGATATCCCGGGGCACGCCGCCCAGATATTGGTCGCGCGTCCCCTCGAAGGTCAGGTGCGCGGTCGCCTCGGCTTGCCGCTCCGGCGTGGGCTCGCCCCAATAGGCCCTGGTCGCCGACCATTGCGGCCCCATCCCGCTCTCATGGGCATTGGCGTTCTGGACGATGAGGCTGCGTATCCTGCGCGGCGCGCGCGTGGCGAGATGAAGTCCTACCGCGGTTCCATAATCGTGGAGGTAGAGGTGGAAGGACCCGGCTCCGAGCCGCGCGAGCAGTCCGTCGATCAGGTCCGCGAAACGCGAGAATGAGGGGCGCTCGACCGGCTCGGAGCCGCCGAACCCCGGAAGGTCCGGGGTGATCACGAAGCAATCCCGCGCGAGGGTGTCGATTACGCTCCGGAACGATTCCGAGGAGCTTGGAAAACCGTGGATCAGGAGAAGCGCCGGCTTCTCCCGATCGCCCGCCAGGCGGACCGCCATTTCGGCACCTTCGATCTCGAACCTCACCAGCTCCGGTTTACTCATCGCACCTGGTTCCTTCGATGCCTTCAATTGTCTGACGGGCCGGGCGGCGGTGGCCGCAGGGGCGGGCTCGGCGTGTGCGGCGCGGCGTCCAAGTAGGCGTCGGGGGAGGATCGGGAGGGGCCGGCGGCTGGGCGGACGAGGCGGCAAGGGGGCGAGAACGGCTACCCGAGCATCGGCATCATCGCGCTGCACGCTCATGCATCTGCCCAGATCACACGGACATCGTAGGGCGCCATGAGCCGATCGGCGGTGACGAGCTCGATGTCCTCGACCTGGGCCTGCGCGACCAGGATCCGATCCAATGGATCCTTGTGATGCAGGGGAAGTCCGGCGACCTGGAGGGTGTGCCGTTGCTCGATGGGCAGAGAAAGGTGACCGAGGGCGGCCATGCGAGAAGGAATGTATTCGGCAGGCGGGATAGGAAGGGAGCGCTGTCCGAGCGCGTGCTTGATGACAATTTCCCATGCTGTCGCTGCCGAGATGTAGACGTCAGTCCCTTCTGCGACGAGCATCTCCACGACGTCGCGCCTGATCCTTTCGGGGTCGGCGACGAGCCAGAGCCAGCAGTGTGTGTCGAGCAGCAGCCTCATGTCTCGCCATCGAACGCTCGCTGTAGGTCCTCCGGCAGCGGCGCGTCGAAGTCATCGGCGATCTGGACCGTACCCCGATCCATGCCAAGCGCTGCCCGCTTGTCGCGTGGCGCAGCCTTCTGCGGGGCGGTGATGAGGACGATCACCTCCGCTGGACCTTCTGGAAGGTCTGCGGGCACCTGCAGCTCTACTCGACGGTCTGCGGGGATGACGATGGGGATCTTGGCGGCTTGCACGCTGCTTCCTCCTGCTCCGTTACCGGCGGACTCAGTCTAGCGTCAGAGCTCCCCTGCGTCACGCGCGATGCCCGAGGCGGGCCGCCCGGTGCGCGCGGCCCGGACGGACACGTCCGGCAGGCGCGGGCTCGACCGGGCGCGATGTGCCGGAACCTGCACCATGAAAGACCGTACCCTGATCTTTACCCGCCCAACGACTGCGGTTCTGCCGTCGAGTTGGGCGGCACGTGCCGCGAGAAATCCGCCCGGATGGGCACAGGCTCAACCACCGCCGACCACGATTGGGACGAGGCCGGAAAGGTCGATCTGCGTGACGGTGGCAAATCGGATGCTTGGGAGGCAGACAAGGCGTGCAGCGCGACGAAGGATGAGGGGCGCCTCGGGCTCCGGCAGAGGGCGCACGGGTGCGGCGTCGAGATAGTAGACCGTCTGTCCCCCGTAACCGAGGTCTGCATCAAAGGAGTAGAGACCACAGGAAGCTTCGAGCGACGGGAGTGTTGGAGATGCCCCTGATGCGCGCCACCGAGCACTGAAGATGGCCTCCGTGATGAGGGGAGCGGACGCGAGGAGCTCGTCGGCCGCTTCGACCGCTTGGTAGTCATCGAATACCGACGCAGGCCACGCCGCGTACGGTCCCGTGAAGACACCAAGCTGGGAGTCCGCATCGACGGCGAACCAGCGCGCCAGAGTGCCTTCGATGTCCCATCGAGTGATCACGCATTCATCTCCGCCCGCCGTCCTCAGGCCCTGCCGAGGATGCGGCGGAAGAAACCGGTCTTCGGGGGCGGGGCCTCGACGGGTCGCCCGACCAGCCAGCAGTCGGCGACCACGAGCGTCGCGCGCTCCGGGACCTCCACGGCGTCCGCCGGCGCGACGATGTCGATGGGACCGCCGAGGGTACGGACGCGCGTATGTACGAACCTGCTCCCGGTGAGCTCGTTGCGTGCAAGGGTGACCGACTCGACGTTCCCCGTGAGCAGGGCGCGCGCGCGCGCGCCGAGCTCGCCCTCGGCGCCGAACATGCCGTGCGGCAGGAATGCCTGGTCCGCTAGGCGCATGGGCTTGCCGGGCTCGCGTGGGACGCCGGGCTCTGCCTCGCCGAAGAGCGCCGCCTGCGCGCGCTCGAGGTCGTCGGGCGTGGTGCAGAGTGAAAGGGACGAGGCGAAGCCCACGATCACGACCTCGAACGTCCGCTCGTCCGCGAGCCAGGCCTGATAGGGCTCGAAGAACAGGAATTGCAGCGCGGTCCGCGTGCACATCTCGCCGGACGAAGGGTCGAGCACGTCGCAGTCCGCGCCGCTACAATGCAGGCATTCGCGATCGAGGTGCGGCGCGCTCGTGTGCACCCGCCAGCGCGTGCCGCCGTCGGGCGCGGCGAAGAAGGGGGTGATGCAATCGATCGCCTTCTGGTCGTCAAGCCGGGCAGCGAGCGCGGCGCCGCTCGCGTCGCGGAACCAGAGGTACTGCGCCGCGGACGCGCCGAGGTCCGGCGGCGGAGCGGCGCGCTCGAGCGCGGCGCCGACCGTACGCCGCAAATCGTCCTCGGAGGAAGCAGCGAAGCCGATCGCGGACAGGTTGCTCATGGGGGAGGTATACCCGAGATCTGCACGCGTGCGTTCATGCGCGCGATTTAACTACGGGATCTACGGCGCGCGAGGCTCCGCCGCACGCCCTCGCGCCGGAGCTCCCGCCCGCTCCGCGTCGCCCCCGTGTGGCTGTCCGTAACACTGATGCCAGAACACTGATGCCAGGCGACCACACCCACCTTGCCGCCGCCCATCGCTCCCCGCACCTCTGAACACGGCGCCTCCCGGGCGCGCCGCGCGCCCGCGCGCCCCCGCGCCCGCGCACGCGTCTTGCTCTTGCTCGGCCGCGCGCTGTCGACTCCCCGACCGCGTTCAGGGTTTGCTGTTGCTCGCGCTCGCCGAGCAGCCCGCCACCTCCGGAGGCCTCATGCATCGGAACCTCTCCTGCACGACAACCCACCTGGCCCTCGCGGCCTTGAGCGCGATCGCCGCCGGCGTCGCGGCCTGCTCCTCTCACCCCGACGACTCCGGGAATCGGTTGCCGTCGAGCCCCGCGATCGACGCGCCCCCGCCGCCCATCAGCGGCGGCACGCTGCTGATCGCCCGCGACGGGCACACCGCCGTGGCGGCCGACCCCGATCGCGACGGCGTCTGGGTTGTCGACACCGACGGCGGCGAGCCCCGAGCGATCCCCCTCGCGCGCGGCGACGAGCCCGGGCGCGTCGTCGAAGACGGGGCCGGCCGCGTCCACGTCGCCCTGCGCCGCGCAGGCGAGCTCGCGACGATCGATGTCGGGACGGCGAAGGTGCTCGACCGGCGCGCCGTCTGCCCCGCGCCGCGCGGCCTCGCCTACGACGCGTCGCTCGACGCGATCCATGTGGCCTGCGCCGGCGGCGAGCTCGTGACGCTCCCGGCCCAGGGCGGCGCCGCGCTCCGGAAGCTACGGCTCGACGCCGACCTGCGCGACGTGATCGTCGAGGGCGATCGCCTGCTCGTCAGCCGGTTCAGATCCGCGGAGACCCTCGTCATCGGCCCGGACGGAGAGGTGCTCTCGCGGCGGTCGCTCCCGTCGTTCACAACGAACGCCGCCGCCGTCGCCTCCGACTACCGCCCCTCGGTCGCCTGGCGCATGGTCGCCCTCCCCGGCGGCGGCGCGGCGATGGTCCACCAGCGCGCGTTGACCTCGCCCGTCGTGCTCGCCCCCACGGGCTACTACGAGGCTGCCGCCTGCGATGGCGGCATCCTGCACGGCGCCGTCAGCGTCCTGCCCCCGGCCTCGGCCGCTCCAGGGGACGGAGCCGAGCTCCCGACGCCGGCCCTCTGGCAGATCGCGCTCCCGGTCGACATCGCGGTCGCGCCGGACGGAAAGCGCGCCGCGGTCGTGGGCGCCGGCAACTACACGATCGAGTTCATCGACCTCGACACCATCACGAGCGAGGACGCCTCGGGCACGTGCGGTTCCTACAAGCAGTGGCAGCACTCGAACCAGCCGATCGCCGTCGCCTTCACGGCGCGGGGCCGTGCGGTCGTCCAGTTTCGCGAGTCGGCGAGGATCGAGGTGCTCGAACTCGACACGTTCGATCGCGTGGGCATCGACCTCCCCGGCGACAGCGTGAGGGACCCGGGACACGCGCTGTTCCACAAGCCGCCGCTCAGCTCCCGCGGCATCGCGTGCGCCTCCTGCCATCCGGAAGCGCACGAGGACGGTCACACGTGGCGCTTCGACAAGCTCGGCCTCCGGCGCACCCAGACGGTCGCGGGCGGCGTGCTCAAGACAGCTCCCTTCCACTGGAGCGGCGACCAGAGCGACCTCACCCACCTGATGCAGGAGGTCTTCGTCTCGCGCATGGGCGGCTCATGGCCCGGAAATTGGAATGTCGGGCTCCTCGAGCGCTTCCTCGACGGCGTGCCGGCGTTCCCTGCCTCGCCCCCCGACGATCTGGCCGCCGTCCGGCGAGGAGAGGCCCTGTTCCATGACCCGCAGGTAGGCTGCGCGAAATGCCACGCAGGGCCGATGCTCACGAACAACCTTAACGAGGATGTCGGGTTCGGCGAGGCACTCCAGGTGCCCTCGCTGATCGGCCTCTCCGCGCGAGCGCCGTTCATGCACGACGGCTGCGCGAAGACGCTCCGCGACCGGTTCGACCCGGCCTGCGGCGGCGACCGCCACGGCGACGTCTCCGCGCTCGCGCCGGCGCAGCTCGACGATCTCGTGGCGTACCTCGAGTCGCTCTGACGCCACGGAAGACGCTCAGCCGCAGCTGAGCCGGTACTCCTCGTCGTCGCAGTCGCCGTCCCCCTCGACGACCCACAACCCGGTCGCTCCGTCGCAGTCGGCGCTCGCTGTGCCGCATGCGGCGCGGTAGCTGCACCGCGTCGCACCGTAATGGCCCTCGCAGCTCGTCCCGTTCTCGGGCAGCGCATCGGGGCACGGATTGCACTGCTCGACCCACACGCCATCGATGCATCTGCTCCAGCACCCCGAGCAGGGGTTGTCGCATATCTCGCCCTCGTTCGTGCAGGCCGCTCCGGGCGGACCGCCGATTCCCCCGACGTCGCACTCCACTGGGCCACCGCCGGTATCGCCCGACGCGCTCGACGACGTCTCGGGGCCGCCGCCGGTGCCGTTCGACGCGCTCGACGACGCCTCGGGGGTGCCGCCGGTGCCGTTCGACGCGCTCGACGACGTGGTTTCTCCGGACGAGTTGCCCCCCGAGCCGGTTTCCGCGGGCTGCTCGACGGAATCGGAGCAGGCGAGCACCTGGAGCAGCGCAACGGGGATGAGCCATCGAATCGAGGTCTTCATGCCGCGCCCCTGAAGCACGTGGCGGGCCAGCGTCAATCGCGAGGATTTCTGCGGGATGCGGATGTGCCTGTGCCAGAGTGAGTCTTCTTGTGCGCCGTCCCAAGCCCACCGGGGCTGCGGGCTGACGCCGCAAGTTCGGGCGGGTCACGAGCCGGGCCCGCCTCGGCGCGGGTCCTGGGCGAGGGGCCGTGGCTCGCTGATGCCTTCTACTCCTCCCGCGTCCGCTCCCGTCAGGGCATCGGGTACACGAGCGAGAGCCCGGCGACGCACATCTCGTCGAACGTATTCCCCTCGCCGTAGGCCACATCGATCGTCGAGATCATGTTCGCCTCCTTGAGCGCCTTGACCACGTACGGGTTCTCCGTCGAGTTATTGTACGTGCACCGGATCTGGAGCACATCGCCTGGCTCGAGCGTCGGGAGCGTCTCGAATTGCACAATAGAAGTTCCGCGAACTCCACGGAGCCATGGTCGATCTGATCGCGCTCATGAATCAGCCGCAGCGCGATCAGGCGCTGCTCGGTCGAGTCGACATCGTGGTGACCGAACGCTGCAACGAAGGCGCGACCGGCACGACGCGCTGGCTGCTCGACGCCTCCACCTGCAAGTCGTCAGCGAGCCATGGGGCGCTTTACGCGCGAGGTTCACGGTGTCACCCTCCGCTGGATGACGGACGCCAAGGCCGCCTATCACCACGGAGATCTGCGCAATGCGCTGGTGGAGACCGCGACCGAGCTCGTGCGCACCTCCGGCGCGGAGGGCTTCAGCCTCCGCGACGCCGCCCGGACGCTCGGGGTCTCGGCGAACGCGACCTACCGGCACTTCGACAGCAAGTCCGCGCTGCTCACGGCGGTCGCGAGCGCGGAAGCGGACAAGCTCGCGCGGAGGATGCGACGCAAGATGGCCGACGCCGAGCGAGCCCTCGAGGGACGAGACGACGCGGAGATCGCGATCGAGTGTTTCAAGGCGATCGGTCGCGCGTACGTCGCCTTCGCGACCGAGGAACCGGAGCTCTTTCGTCTCATGCACGGGCCGAGCGGCCTGTGTCAGATGAAGCGTGAGCCACGTGCGGACGCCGCGGACCATCCCACGGCGGATCGGATCCTCGGTGAGGCGCTCGACCGTCTGGTGAGCGGCGGGGTGATCCCGCCCGAGAGCCGCATCGACGGCGAGATCCGCGCCTGGACCGTGGTCCACGGCTTCGCTTCGCTGGTGCTCGACGGCGCCTTCGCCACGGTCGCTTCGCGCGCGGAGGTGCTCGAGGGCCTCCTGGACTTCGCGCTTCGAGGGCTCGGCGCGAGCCAGGCCGGCGCGAAGGGGCCTCGGCAACGGCGGCGGCGCCCGTGACCCTCGCGTCCTGACGACCGGCCCGAACCGCGCCGTTCGCGCGCTCGTGCGACGCGATGTTGACACTGTGAACTCTGGCGCCTATGTTCACAGTGTGAATATCGGGGGTGCGCATCCACAAGGAGCGAGCGTCCAATGGCGAAATTGAACGGGAAGGTCGCGGTGGTGACGGGTGGGAGCGACGGCATTGGGCTCGCGACGGCGAAGCTCTTCGTCGCGGAGGGAGCCACCGTCTACGTCACGGGTCGGAGGCAAGAGAGGCTCGACGAAGCGGTCGAGGAGATCGGAGGCGGCGCGGTCGGCGTCCAGGGCGACGTCGCCAACCTGGCCGACCTCGACCGGCTCTTCGCGCGGATCCGTCGAGAGCAGGGCAAACTCGACGTCGTGTTCGCCAACGCCGGCATCTCCGGGGTCGCGACGATGGGCGCGATCGACGAAGACCACTTCGACCGCATTTTCGGCGCGAACGTCAAAGGGCTGCTCTTCACGGTGCAGAAGGCCCTGCCTCTCATGAAGCGCGGAGGCGTCGTCGTCCTCAACGGCTCGATGAGCGGGAGCAAAGGCTTCCCGAATCAGTCGGTCTACAACGCCACCAAGGCCGCCGTGCGCTCGTTCGCGCGGACCTGGACGACCGACCTGAGAGGCAGCGGCATCCGCGTGAACGTGGTCTCGGCGGGGGCCATCGACACGCCGGGCATGCGCCGCTTCGTCGGCGGCCACACAGCGGCTGCAGAGGCGCAGATCTCGGGCCTCAGTCAGTCCGTGCCGCTCGGGCGGTTCGGGGGCGCGGAGGAGGTCGCCAAGGCCGTGCTCTACCTGGCGTCGGACGACAGCAGCTACGTCGCGGGCGCCGAGCTGTTCGTGGACGGCGGGGTCGTCGCGGTTTGAATGTCGTGACGTCAACTCCGCTGCGTGAGCCCCACCTTCCGGGATAGCCCGCCCGCGCCCAAGATGGCGGCGTGAACACCACGCCCCGGGGCGTTGGCGCAGGCGGCCACGCGACCAGCGGGCGCGCTCGTCGAAGGTGGCGCGACGCTCCACCTCGGGACGGTGGCCGACGCGCTGGAGCGGCTGGTCACCGCCGTCCCCTGGGGACGAAAGAGCGCTTCGCGCCCACGCGGCCGAGGTGCGTGTCGCCGAACGCCGTCCCGTACTTGAGCCCATAGCCCAGCATCCGATCGAAGCCGATGTGCCCGACCCAGATCGCCGCGCCGAGCAGCAGCGCCGGCGAGCCAAGCGCGACCGACGCGACCGCGAGCAGCGCCGGAGCCAGATGGCTGTGCCCCGCGTTGTAGGCCGCCGCGCCCACCCGCGGGCCCGCAAGGTAGCCGAGCATCGACAGGTCGGGCAGGAGGAACAGCGCCGCGAACCATCCCCAGCTCCCGCCCAGGTGGCCGTAGGCGAGCAGCGCTGCTCCGAGCACGAGCGCGCCCTCGAGGCGCAGGAGCGCGCGCGGCATGCCCGTGGCCCCGCCCGCCGAGACCCCGCAGGTGGGCTGCGGCGCGGGGCGGCGGGTAGAGGGAGCGAGGTCGAGCGCAGGGAGCATCGCGGCGGTGGTCATGGTCGTTGTCCTCGTCGTGCGGACCGGCGCGGGTGCCGGCGACGTGGAGAGCATGGTCGCTGCGGGTGCTCATGAACATTGTACAAATGCGTCCATCCGCTCATCATCTTTTGATGAGCCCAGCCGAGCCCTCGTGGGACCTCTACGGTGCCTTCCTTGCCGTCATGCGCACCGGCAGCCTCTCCGCCGCCGCGCGCGCCCTCGACGTCGCGCAGCCCACCGTGCGCCGCCAGATCGGTGGGTGTCAAGATAGTTGTCCGTTGATTCGGTCACATCCTCGTGAGTGCTTGAGCCTCGTGCGTGTGGGGGTTGAGGGTCACGGGGCCGATAGGCGTCCAGTTGCGTGTCTGGCCGGTCCAGCGCCGGGGCGTCCTGCGGCGGGCCCGCTGGTAGAGGGCGTGCCGGGCGGCGAGGAGCGCGCCATCGCGGCCCCGGTGGCGCTCGTCGGGCGTAACGAAGCGGATGCTGCTGTGCAGGTGCTCGCCGTTGTACCAGGCGACGAAGCGCTCGACCCACTGGCGCGCCTGATCCACGGTGGCGAACGGGCGGCGGGGGTACTCGGGCCGGTACTTGAGAGTGCGGAAGAGGGCCTCGGCGTAGGGGTTGTCGTCGCTGACGCGAGGGCGGCTGAAGGAGGGCACCACGCCCAGGCGCTGGAGCGTGGCGAGCATGGTCGAGCCCTTCATCGGCCCGCCGTTGTCCGCGTGCAGCACCAGGCAGCCGGAGCCCACGGCTTCGCGGCCGCAGGTCTGCTCGACGAGCCGAGCGGCAGCTAGCATCGACTCCTCGGCCTCGACCGACCAGCCGACGATCTTGCGGCTGTAGACGTCCACGATCAGGTACAGGAAATAGAACGCTCCGCGCACCGAGCTCTTGAGGTAGGTGATGTCCCAGCACCACACCTGATTGGGCTTGTTGGCGACGAGCGCGCGAGGACGATGGGCGCGTGCCGGTCGAGCCGGATTGCGGTGCGCCAGCAGCCCCTGCTCGCGAAGGACGCGATAGAAGCTCGACTCAGAAGCGACATACACGCCGCGGTCGGCCAGGCGCGGCACGATCTGCTTGGGCGAGAGGTTGCGGAACTCGGGGCTGTTGGCCGTCTCGACGATGCGCCGGCGCTCGGCCTCGGTCAGCTTGTGCACCGGGGAGTGGCGCGGTCCGGCGCGGCCGTCCTCGCCACCGGCCTCAGCTCGCCAGCGGGCCACGGTGCGTGCGCTGAGCCCGAGCGCACGGCAGGCCGCCGCGAGCGTGGCACCGCCACGGACGGCCTCGCCGATGAGCTCAAGTGTCACTTGTCGGTCTCCGAGTCCGTGTCGTCTTCCCCGTCCCCCCAGATGGCCTGGGCTTTTTTTTGGAGCACCAGGATGGCCGCCGCCTCGGCCAGCGCCTTGTCCTTGCGCCGCAGCTGCCTCTCCAGCTCCCGAACACGTCGCGACGGGGCCGAGCCGTGCCCGGGCTTTGCCGGCCCGCCCAGCGCCTCCAGCGCGGCCTTGCGCCACTCGGCGAGCTGCGCCTCGTGCAGCCCCTCGCGACGGAGGAACTCGCCCAGCTCCCGCTCCGAGAGCGCGGCGGCTTCCGTCACCGCACGCAGCTTCTGCTCCGGGGTCCAGTCCTCCGGGCGGCGAGCGGCGGCAGGAGGCGTGGGCGCGGAGCGGCGAGCGTCGTCGGACATGGGCGCGAGGCTACGAGCATCGCGAAGCCAGCGCGAGAGCGTCGTCTGATGCACCCCGGTCTCCGCGGACAGCGCCACCGCCGTCGGTCCTCCTGGGGCGAGGAGCCGTTGGATGATTTTTCTTTTGAAGGATTCTGAGTACTCTCTCACCTCAAAGCCTGTCTCCGCTCCCCGAAACCGGTGATCTGATCCTGAGTAAGCGGATCAGAGGAGGCGACAACTTCTCTGACACGGGGGGAGATCGAGCAGCTCGAGTCGCAGCTCGGCGTCGTGCTGTTCACCCGCGCGCCGAACGGCCTGGTGCCGACCGAGCTCGCGCTTGCCACGCTGCCCTACGCCGAGTCCATCGCCGCGAGCGCGCGCGCCCTCGTGCGCGCCGTGTCGAGCCCCACCGATGCCGACCGCGGCACCGTGCGCGTCACGTGCAGCGAGGTCGTTGGCGTCGAGGTGCTTCCCCCGATGCTCGCCCCGCTCCTCGTCGCTCATCCGCGCCTTCATATCGAGCTCGTCGCCACGAATCGCACCGAGGATCTCCTGCGCCGCGACGCCGATGTCGCCGTGCGCATGGCGGAGCCGACGCAGGCCGGCCTGGTGAGGCGCTGCGCCGGGCGCATCGAGCTCGGCCTCTTCGCCACCAAGGCGTACCTCGCCGCGCACGCTGCCCCGACGTCGCTCGCGGGGCTCGTGCCGGGCCACGCCCTCATCGGCGCCGACGGCTCCCGCGCCATCATCGACGCGCTCGCCGCCGCCGGGCTCGTCACAACGCCGCGCGATTATGCGTTCCGCAGCGACAGCGACATCGTGAAGCTCGCCGCGGTGCGCGCCGGCCTCGGCATCGGGGTGTGCCAGCTCCCGCTCAGCCGGCGGCCGGTGCCGCTCGTGCGCGTGCTGCCCGCGCTCGCCTTCCACCTGGACGCCTGGGTCGTCATGCACGAGGATCTGCGCGCCGTGCGCCGCGTCCGCCTCGTCTTCGAGCACCTCGTCGCGCAGCTCGGTGCCTACGCGACCCAGGCACGCGAAAGGGCATGATCGCTCAGATGGGCCTTGCCCGGCCAGGGCGACGCCCGTTCGCGCGAGGCGGCCGACGGGAGCCGCGCCCGGGTATAGTCGCCGCCTATGCTCGATCGCCAACAGGTGTTGCACCAGACGCGGACCCGGCTGCACCCGGAGCGCATCGCCCGGCGGGAGGGCGCGCTCGCGCGAGCGCGCATGCTGATTGAGAGCTCCCTCGGGCAGCTCGACGAGACCGGCCTCCGGCGGCTGCTCCAGCTCTTCAACGCCGACCACGTCGACGGCCGCGACGTAAACAATCGCTTCGCCACTGGCCTGGTCGGCAACAACGCGAACCTGCTGGTCGCCGCGCTGGACAGCGTGAACGCGGCGGTGCCTTCTTTATGGCAAGCCGACGATGCCTGGCTCGCCGAGCACCTGGCCGCGCTCCGCCGCGGGGGCAGCCTGCCGGGCGGCGGCTGGCTGTTCCCGTCGATGATCCTGCACACCCGGGATCCCATGCGCTTCTCGCCGGCGACCACGACGATGGCGCGGGGGCTCGCCGCGATCGACGGCGGCCCGCCCATCGCGCTCGGCAAGCCGACCGGGTACCTCGACTACAGCGCACGCGTCCGCAAGCTCCTCGAGGAACACACGATCTCGCCACACGGCGCCGACGTGCTGCTCTGGCAGGGGGCCCAGCTCGCGGGAGAGGCCGCGGACTCGGACGCGGGCGAGCTCGAAGAATCCCCGGCCGCGACCCCCGCGCCGGAGCCCGCGCGGCCGACCGCCGGACGCGACGCCACGACCGTCGGCCTGGCCGCTCGGGGTCTCGACTCCTCGGCCAAGCTGTCGCGCCCGACCCGCCCTCCCGAGAAAGACCCGAGCGCCCCGCGGCCAGCGCCGTCCACGCCCGCGAGGCCCGCTTCGGTCGGCTGGCTGCACCTCACCGACCTCCACCAGGGCATGGGCGGCACGAGCTGGCTGTGGCCGAACGTCATGGCCACGCTGTTCGACGACCTCGCGCGCCTGCACGACCTGTGCGGCCCGTGGGACCTCGTGCTGTTCACCGGGGACCTGACCCAGCGCGGCAGCGCCGACGAGTTCAAGAAGCTCGACGCTACCCTCGACAGGCTGTGGCGGCGCTTCGACCAGCTCGGCTCGCAACCGCGGCTGATCACCGTGCCCGGCAACCACGACCTGAGGCGCCCCAGCGATCTCGATCCGTACGTGCTGGCCCTCTCGCAGTGGCACGCCAACGCGCGCCTGCGCGACCAGGTGTTCGACGTGAATGACAGCCTCGGCTACCGCGAGCGCCTCGCGCAGATCTTCAGGCCCTACACCGCGTGGGTCGATTCTTGCCGGTGGCACGTCCGTGACCGCCGGACGCTCGGCATCCTGCCGGGCGACAGCTCGTACTCGCTGTCGCTCCACGGCCTCGAGCTCGGCGTCATCGGTCTCAACTCGGCCTTCCTGCAGCTCACCGGCGGCGACTACCAGGAGCGCCTCGCCGTGGACCCGCGCCAGCTCCACGTCGTCTGCGACGAGGACGCCCCCGAGTGGTTGCAGCGCCATCACATCAACCTGCTGCTCACCCACCACCCGCCCGAGTGGCTCCACCCGCAGGCACGCCAGGACTTCCGCCAGGAGGTGGACCCGGCCGGTCGCTTCGCCGCCCACTTCTTCGGCCACATGCACGAGGGCACCGCCACCTCGACCGCCCACGGCGGCGGCCACGCGCGTCACGCCCTGCAGGGCGCCTCCCTCTTCGGTCTCGAGGAGCACGACGGCCCCGGCGGCCGCAGCGTCACCCGCCTCCATGGCTTCAGCGCCGGCCGCTTCGAGCTGCTCCCCGGCGCCGCGCAGGCCCGCGTGCGCGTCTTTCCCCGGCGCATGTTCACGAGCGCCGGCGGGCGGAAGATCGACCGTGACGTCTCCGCCTACCACCTCGATGAGCGCGGCTCGTTCGCCTACGAGGTCCCGACCGGCCGCCGCACATGACGCCTCGCCCGCGTCACGCTCACCCTCCGGCAACTGGTCGTGGAAGGCGGCAGTACTCACATGCCCCCTGGGCGCGCCGCTGGACCAGCTCTCGCGTGTCGCTCGGCAGCTTCACGACGCCGCGCGCATGCTCCATACCTCCTCTGCCTGAAGCTTGAGGAGGCTAAGCATGTCGTTCAAGCGGACGACCTCGGTATATTCTCGGTGCTCTTCAGGCGTGAGGACGCCGCTTGTGCTCTTCTGAGCGAGCTCCTCGACGCGGGGCGCCAGGTCCTTGCTGACGGCGTCGAGCGCCGCCTCGAGCTGCTCGATGGTTCGCTTCTCCATGCGTGTCTCCGTCTTCAGCGCCTCGCGGCAGGATGTCATTGGTCTGCCGTCCAAGGTCCGCCACGGATCGGCGGCCGTGCAGCCCACCCGAGCATCAAACGCATCAGCGAGGCCGGCTGGGAGGCGGACTGGGCCAGCGACGGCGGCCGGGGCACGCCGGGCCAGGGCGGCGGTGGAGGCGGCGGCCGCAGGGGCGGGCTCGGCGTGTGCGGCGCGGCGTCCAAGGGCCTGTTGGGACCGCATGCGGCGCTCCCATCACCTCTTTCTCCAGTAGCCCGGCCTCTGCTTTGCGTGGGCGATGGCCACGACAAGAATGCGCGTCGGCTCGTCTCGGTACACGACGAGATAGGGAAACCGTGTCAAGCGCACCCGACGCGTCCCATAACGGGTGGTGGGTCAGCGGTCCGGCGCCTCCGCAATTCGGTTCAATGCCGCCTCGATCTCTTCGGCGAACCGTGCCGCTACGCGTGGATCCCGTTCCGCGTACCATGCCGCAGCCTCCTCGGCTTCCGCGAGTGCGGCTGGCAGGACCTCAAGGAGCTTCACGACGGCCGTTTGCAGCCGCCAGGATGCGGCGCCTGGCTTCCGGCCAAGGTACCGGCGTGACGACTCCGGCGTCGACGTCGGCGAGACGTTGCTGGATCTCCTCGGCCCACGCAGCCTCGGCCCCCTCGGTCGTCTGCTCGGTCTCGTCGAGGCTCTGGATCAGCGCGGCCGCCACGGCCGCTCGGTCCTCCGCCGACAGACGCAGCGCTGCGACGAGGACATCCTCGACGTCGCTCATGATGCAGGGAGCTTACCGCAAGTTCGGCAGGGTCACGAGCCGGGCCCGCCTCGGCGCGGGTCCTGGGCCGCGGGTCCTGGGCGCATCGGCGAGGCTGGCTGGGAAGCGGACTGGGCCGTCGACGGCGTCTGGGGCACGCCGGGCCACGGCGGCGGCGAAGGCGGCTCCTGGGCAGCCCCGGGGAGTCTCCTGGGCAGCCCCGGCGTCGTCTCTTCATGCAGATTCGTAATTCTTGAGCTTCACGCCCGTTCTCAGGCTTCTCCGGCGGCCGCGAGGACGTGCTGCTTCAGCGCGGCGCCGATGTGAAAACCTTGACGACCGAGCGCGTCGATCCACGCTCGGACCTCGCCAAGGTGCCCCTGACGTTTCCCCTCGAGCAAGACGCCGAGGGTCCCCGTCATCCGTAGCCCGTGTCGCCGGCCCACCTTTCTGCCGTCAACCTCGTCGATGAGCAACAGCGACGCGCTCCTCTCGACCGCCAGCGCGATGGCCGCAGCCTCTCCGGGGTCGAGCTGCACGAGGAGCTGCCGCAGAAAAGGCCCATCGAGCGGCGCGGCCACGACCAACGCATTGGCACCTGGCGCCTCACGCCAAGCGCCGAGGGCGTGCTGGCCTCGATCGAGCTCGTCGACCACCTGGGCGGGAACGAGCACGCGCCCGAACAGAAGCCCGAGCAACGGAAGCTGTCCGATCCGGAGGAGGTGCGACACGGGCGTGTTGTTCGTCACCACCAGCGGCGTCGTCATGGGAGCTCGCCACTGCCCGCGGCTCGCCGGAACGCAGCGAGGTCGGCGAGATCCTCATCGAAGTCCTCGACCGTGAGCCGTGACGGGATCCCGCGCTGCCCGAGGAGGTCGTCGAAGGCAACCCGATCCATCCCCGACAGCCGGCGAGCGGCGGCCTTGGGCAAGAGCTCGCGAGCGTACAGCTGCACGGCCAGCTCCCGCTTGAGCACGGCCTCCCGCTCGACTGGCGGAATGCGTGCCTCGTCGAGGATGTCGTCCGAGATCTCGAGGTTGAACGAGCCCATGCTGCCTCACGTCCTGCCGGTGCACCCCGAGGATCCCACCCGACGCCGCGGCCTGCAAGGCCGAGATGCTCCCCGCCCTACACTGCCCGCGGTCGACGGCCGGGCGAACGCTCACGTGACCCCGGGGTCCACTCCACGCGAATCTCGCGTCGACGCAGCTCACTCATCGTCGGTGGGATCGTCGTCGGGAGCGACGTCCGCCGGGATGGCGCGCTCGCCCGTATTCTTCAGGGCGGACCACGTGGGCGGATTCTCGATGGCCGCACCGAGGCGGCGCATGTCCTTCTCGAAGTAGGGCACATAGTGCTTGCGTATCGAGTCGTAGCTCGACTTCGGCAGCGCTCGCTCCTTGACCTCGTGAAGCAGTTCGTTGATGCGGTCGTTGCTCATGCCGCCGAGGACGCCCCCATAGATGATCGCGCGGTGGGCGGGATGTCGTCGTTTGCCGGCATAGAAATGCTTTGCGTTCAGAATCAAAAATCCAGATTCGTGACGGCGTTCGACTGTGGATCGACGATGATCTCGGGAGAGGACGGCGTCGCTGTGGAGACGCTCCGGTTTCCTGAATGGCTGGAGTCGGAGCTCGCCCGCGCCCACACAGCGCCTTGACAATCACCCGCAGCGCGAAGAGGCGTCGGGTGCATTGCCGTACTGGGCGGGCCATTCACAAGGCACGAGTGAGCCAGTACAGCGGACGTCGCTTTGCATGCGCGATGGCGAGCACGAGCGTGTGCTCAGGGTGCACCTCGAACGCAATGACGTACGGAAAACGGTCGACGATCGCTCTGCGAATGATCCGTGGTGCAGGAGCGGTCCCTGGCCAGATCTGAAGAGATGTCGGGGCCTCTCCAATCTTATCGAGCATCGACGAGGCACGAGACCTCAGCGATGAACTCGTCGCCCAGCCCGGGGCGCCTCTCGTCGTAAGAGATGGCCCCCGCACGAAGCTCAGCGCGCGCTTCAGAATGAAGCTCGACCCGCACGCCGGTCCTCGAGCTCCTTCAGGATCTCCGCGCGTGCCGTGCCCCAGTCGACCGTCTGGACCTTACCCTCCGCGACCTCGCGCGCGCGGCGCGTCAGCTCACCCGTCCACGCTGCTGCGACCTCCTCGGCGTCGGGCTCCTCAAGGCTGGAGAGCACTTCTTCTGCCAGCCGGGCCCGCTCGTGGCGGGGCAACAGCAGCACCTGCGCGAGGAGCTCCTCGGTGGACATAGGGGAATTGTAGCGTGGCTCGGGTCCGCCACGCACGGCGATGCGGCCTTCAGCTCGATGGCTCGCCGCGCCCGCCAGGCTGGTCTGCTCGCGGGCCAGAACAGGCATCAGGGAGGCCGGCTGGGAAGCGGACTGGGCCGGCGACGGCGGCTGGGGCACGCTGGGCCAGGGCGGCGGCGGAGGCGGCCGCAGGGGCGGGCTTGGCGTGTGCGGCGCGGCGTCCAAGGCGGGCGCCGGGGGAGGCTCGGGCGGGCCGGCGGCTGCGGTGGCCGAGGCGGCAAGGGGGGCGAGAGCGGCTACCCGAGCAT
Source organism: Sorangium sp. So ce117 (assembly GCF_051524395.1). Lineage (NCBI taxonomy): Bacteria > Pseudomonadati > Myxococcota > Polyangiales > Polyangiaceae > Sorangium > Sorangium sp. So ce117. The sequence continues at coordinate 10,719,644 of NZ_CP150309.1, read as the reverse complement.
CGGCATCGTCGCGCTGCACGCCAGAGTGACCGTGCGGGACAGCGAGATAGAGACGCTCGACGCCGGCCAGGGCGGCGACGGCGGCGAGCCCCAGCGAGGCGGACGAGGCGCCGGCGCGGAGACGGCGTGGGGGCGCGGTGTCAACCGAGCACGCCGAACAGCTCGCCTTCGAGCGGCCGCGAGCGGAACCCGTCGGGCCCCTGGGGCAGCTCGCCTGCGACGGTGATGCGGCGAACGACGCGCGGCAGGTCGAAGTGGGCGTAGTCGATGGGGCCGGCGTGGGCGGTGGCCTGGTTGTCCCATACGGCGATGGCGTTGGGCGTCCAGCGGAAGCGCACCGCGTACTCGGGCCGCGTCACCTCGTCGGCCAGCATGTCGAGCAGCGCCTGGCTCTCGCGCTCTCGCAGGCCCACGATGTGGCTCGTCGTCCCCGGGTTGACGAACAGCGATTTGCGGCCGGTCCGCGGGTGCACGCGCACGAGCGGGTGAAGCGCGGCGAACGGGCCTACGGCCCTGCGGCCCGGCCTGGGCTCTCCGCTATCGTAGCTGCTCGTGCGGTGGACGGCCTGGAGCCCGTCGACGAGCGCCTTGATCGTGGGCGACAGGCCGTCGTAGGCGCACTCGAGGTTGCTCCAGAGCGTGTCGCCGCCATACGGCGGGATCTCCACGCCGCGCAGGATGGAGTACCTGTTCGGGTTGGCGACGAAGGTGATGTCGATGTGCCAGCCCTTGTAGTCGCGCGGCGGCTTGGCGGTGGGGATGGAGAGGTCCGACCGGTGGTTCTCCTTGTACTCGGCGGCCTTTCGTTCCCAGATCTCCGGGTGCTCAGGGAGCCCCAGCGCGATCGGGTGGGCCGGCGTCAGCGGGCCGAAGGTGCGGCCGAAGGTGAGCAGCTGTTCGTTGGAGATGTCCTGCTCGCGGAAGAAGATCACCTTCCATTGGAGCAGGGTTTGCTCGATTGCCTGCACCGTGGCTGGGGCCAGCGGCTTGCGCAGGTCGACGCCGTGGATCTCCGCCCCGATCACGGGCGTCAGCGGTCGTACATCCAGCCGCAGAGGGTAGGTCTGTTGTTCGGCAATGAGGGCGGACATGGCACTCTTCTCGCAGTCTTGAACGAGCCTGGACGCCAGCTCGCGGCTCGCCCTGAGCATGCGCCGTTCCAGTCCGGTGACTCGAGAAATTCATGTAGGGCCGCACAGCTCGGGGCATGGCTCACCCCGCCGTGGCGACGCGGTCGCGCGGTCCGTCGCGCCGAGCGCGCGTGGAGCAAGCGGGGGCTCTCGACGATGCACGGCGAGGTGTGGAAGCGTGATGTGCCGCCGCGCCTGTTCCGCAGGCAGCAGCCTTGCGGGCGCAGTGTTGCTCACGAAGCAGTCCCCGGGGGATCGCCCCGGAGGGAGCGACCCAGGTTGGGGACCCAGGGTGGAGGGAGCCCGACCCAGGTTGGGGGCCGCGGTGGTCGGCGGCGGGCGCGGGTCCGGGTGTATCCGTTCGGTAGAGCCCATCTGACGCCGAGCAGGCCAGGGACATAGGCTTGCCGTGCGGTGAAAGTTGAGTTCGCCGGTCGCGGTGAGCAGGCCGTACTTCTTCGCCGTCCGGCGAAGAGAATTCCCCCGGAGGATCCACTCCTCGATGAGACGCTTCGCCGGATGAGAGCAAATGACACAAGCACCGGATCCTCGCTTGAGGGCCGGTTGCTGGGCGGCAGCGAAGGGTGGATTGGTCGCGTGCCTCGGCTGGTGTTACTGGCACTACGGTACGTGAAGAGGGCGTCCGCTTGACACCCTGCGGGAAGGGGCCGCAAGGTGCGTCCTATGCAGGACGACACCCCGCTCGAACCCATTGCAGAACGCCGCCTCTCGGTCGTAGGCGAGCCCAGCCGGATGGTGACCGTGACCATCGGCAAGCCGGTGCAGAAGGCGTCCGGTGACTGGGCCTGTCCGGTAGATATTCAGGGAATTCCAGATCCCGTCCGAGACTCGGCCTACGGTGTGGACGCGGTCCAGGCGTTACAGCTCGCGTTCGAGACGGCTCGTCAGTCCCTCAAGAAGGCTGGGCTTCCCGTCACCTGGTGCGACGGGGAGCCCGGAGAGACGGGTTTCCCCATGGCCGTGCCGTACATCTTTGGCCGCGCTTTCGAGGACAGGATGGAGCGTGTGATCGAGGATGAGATCGAGAAGGCCGTGGAGGCGAAGAAGAAGGGGGCGCCCGGCTGACCCCCCTCCCGGGGCACCATGCTCCGAGAGGGGGCTGGGCCGCGGGTGTCGATCACCGCTTGTGGTCTGCTCTACGCAACGCAGAGGCTCCAAGACAGCATGCAGGGCGCCGGACCCGTACAGACAATGTGCGCCTGCCTCGCCACCGCCACATCGACCTACTCTACCAGCGCCGCGCGGACCCCGCCGTGCCCACCGAGGAGGTCGGCGGCGCCATGGCACGACCTCGTGCGCAAGGAGGGCCGCTTCCTCCGCCTGTCCGAGGTCGGCGAGCAGCCGATCCGCCGCGCGCACGCCGTGCACCGATCGCGGTGCTCAGGGCGGGCTCTCGAGCGTCGGCGGCAAGGGCGGTGACCGATTGCCCGGTGGCGCGGAGGACGGGCGCGACGGCGAGCCGACGCCTTTCGCCGATAGCCTCGCCGATGCTCCGGCCCCTCATTCCGAGGGGCGCTGGCCCCGACAAGGAGGCGTATTTTTACCGTGGCAAAGGCGTCCCCGCGCTGACACGCGAGGAGATCCACCCGCTCCGCGGCAAGATCGAGCTCCTGCGCGCCACGCAATCGCGCTGGCAAGCCCTCCGAACCCAAGGACAGACAAACGCCTTGCGGCATCGGACTGTTTTTTCTCATCCGAAGCGACGATCTGTGGCGATTTCTACCCCGTTGACCCTGTGCGGCTCGCGGACGTACCGTCCGTGCATGCGTGTCGTTGAGCCATCGCTGCACGGCTGCCCGACGCTCGGCGGGACCACACCGGCCTCCGAGGGCCTCCGCGCCGTTCCGGTGGCGGTTCGCGAGCAAGCAGGGCTGCTCCGTCGGGACGCGCGGTGAGGCGGAGGGGAGCTCATGCGTCGTCGGGTCGATGATCGAGCCCGCGGGGTTGCTCGTGCCATCTCGCTCCTCGCGATGGCCTCGATGGGCGTCGCCGGTATCTCCGGGTGCTCCTACGCCGAAGACTGCGCGACGATGTACACCTGCGAGCCGCTCCCCGGCGAGATGCCGCCGCAGCTCCCGGCGTCGCCGTGCGACGGCGATCCTGCGAAGAGCCTGGCGAAGGACGGGTGCGGGGTGTTCGTCAGCGCGTCGTCAGGCGACGACGGGAACCCTGGCACGAAGGGCGCGCCGGTGAAGACCTTGCAACACGCGATCGGGCTCGCCGCGCACGGACGAGGCGACGGCAAGCCGCCGACCCGGCGCGTGTACGTGTGCGGCGGGTCGTTCGAGGAGGAAATCACGCTGCCTTCCGGGGTCGACCTCTGGGGCGGCCGCCGCTGTGAGGGCGGCGACTGGTCGTACGCGTGGTCGTTCGGCGGGCCGGACGAGCCCACCGTCATCGCGCCGCCCGAGGGGATCCCGCTGCGGATCCTCGAGGGGGAGGACCTGCGGGCCATCCCCGGGGACGACGCGACCTCCATGATCCTCGGCGTGCGCGCCGTGGCGGCGGACGCCTCGGCGCCGGATGGCAAGTCGTCGATCGCGATGATCTTGAGCCCGGGAGCCCGGGCGATCGTGCGGGACAGCAAGATCGTCGCGGGCAACGGCAAGGACGGGGAGCCGGGCGAGGACGCGTCCAGCGAGCGGGGGTGGGACGGGGAGCCGGGGAACCACGGCGCGCACGCCTGCACGGCGGACGTCGCGACGGGCGCCCTTCCGGTTGTGACCGTGTGCGACGATGGAACCGAGTCCATTGGAGGCTACGGGGGCGACGGCGGGCTCGACGCAGGGGGCGACGGGGAGCCGGGACAGCCGGAGCCGGCAGTGAATCCGGGGGGCAAGGGCCTCGCGGGGACCGGCGCGCGCAGCAGCGCGTGCACACCGGGGGCACGGGGCGCCGAAGGTGACGATGCCGGGCGCGCTGCCGGCGCTGTCGGCGCGGGCTACCTCTCGGAATCGTATGGCTGGGTCGGCATCCGGGGCGAGGACGGCAAGAGGGGCGGCGTCGGCCAGGGAGGGGGAGGCGGCGGCGGCGGCAGAGGGCGAGACGGCACGATCGCGTGCCGCGCGGGCGGACCGCAGGGCGGCGCTGCTGGCGGCTCGGGCGGGAGCGGCGGTTGCGGTGGCCGGGGCGGCATGGGGGGCGGCTACGGCGGCTCGAGCATCGGTATCGTCGCATTGCAGGGGAGCGCGATCACGCTCAAGGCGACCGAGATCACCACGGGCAACGGGGCTCAAGGGGGCGCCGGCGGAAGGGGCCAATTGGGGGGCCTCGGTCGCGGTGGCGGCTCCGGCGGGGTTCACCATGACACGGACATGTTGAACGCATGCGGCGGCGGGGGTGGAGGCCGTGGCGGCCGCGGCGGGGACGCCGGCGGCGGCATCGGGGGCTCTTCCTATGGCGTCGCGTTCGTTGGTGCCTTCTTGAGCATCGATCCAGGCGTGATCGTCCGCGCCGGACAGCGGGCCCAGGGCGGGCCAGCAGGCAATGCGGCGCCTGACGACGACCGGGGCCGTGGCCAGAGCGGCGACATCATGGCCTACCGGCCGTTCGATGCGCCCGATCCAGGGCCTCCCCAGTGACCGTGGCGGCGCGCGACGTGCGGCGCCGAGAGAGGACCATGAAGACGACCCGAGCGACCTGTCCGCTTCTCGCACTGCTGTTCGTCGTGGCCGGTTGCGGCACCGCACCGACCGCGAGCGACGCCGGCGGAGCACCGTGCGACGGCTCCGCGGCGTGTCACGACGAGGCGCCGCCGGAGTCCGTCTGTCTCGAGCGCCTCGCCGCCGATGAGCTGGTGGACGGCTGCGGCGTGTTCGTGACCAACGAATTCGGAGGCGGTGACGACGCGAACCCCGGCACGACGAAAGACAAGCCGGTGCGCACGCTCCAGCGCGCTGTCGAGCTCGCGCGCACCGGGCGCGGGCGCGTGTTCGTCTGTGCCGACGGGTTTCATGGTCCGCTGGTGCTGCCCTCCGGGGTCGATCTCCTCGGAGGGTTTCATTGCTTCCAGTGGCACCGTCAGACAGGGAGCAGGTCCCAGCTTTATGTCACCGACAAGCCGGTCTTTCCGCTGACCGTCGTGCCGGCGACCGCCGAGGACACGGGCGCCGCGGACGGGGTATCGAGAATCGTCGACATGATCATGAGTTCATTTGGCCCGATCACGATGCTCGTCCAGTCGAACACCGAGGTCGAGATCCTCCGAGGCGGGTTTTACCCCGCGTATGGGTGGGGGGGCCATGATGGCGAGGACTTGCCCGAGCCGAGCCGTGCACCCGACGGCGCCGATGGGATGTACGGCGGCGACGCGTGCTCGGCGGAGACCGTGGCCGGCGGGGCTGCCGTGGTGAACCCGTGCGAGGGCGGGCTCCCGAGCGTCGGCGGCAAGGGCGGTGACGGATTGCCCGGCGGCGCGGAGGACGGGCGCGACGGTGAGCCGACCCCGACGCCGAACCCCAACAACTACGGACGGCGAGGGCTCGGGGACGTGGCCGACGTGAACTGCACGGACGGCGACTACGGGATCTACGGCGCGCGCGGTACGGTCGGCGCGCCCGGCCAGGGCATCGGGCACATCAGCGAGGCCGGCTGGGAAGCGGACTGGGCCGGCGACGGCGGCTGGGGCACGCCGGGCCAGGGCGGCGGCGGAGGCGGCGGCCGCAGGGGCGGGCTCGGCGTGTGCGGCGCGGCGTCCAAGGGGGGCGCCGGGGGAGGCTCGGGCGGGGCCGGCGGCTGCGGCGGACGAGGCGGCAAGGGGGGCGAGAACGGCGACCCGAGCATCGGCATCGTCGCGCTGCACGCCAAGGTGACCGTGCGCGACAGCGAGATCGAGACGTCCGACGGCGGCCAGGGCGGCGACGGCGGCGAGCCCCAGCGAAGCGGCCGAGGCGGCCGGGGCGCACCGGGCGGCGTGCTGGAGGACCGCTCGGCCTATTCCTGCAACGGGGGTCCCGGGGGCGACGGCGGCGAGGGCGGCTACGGCGGCCCGGGGCGCGGCGGCGACGCGATCGGCATCGCAACCCTCGACGAGGACCGGCTCACGGTGGAAGGCGTCACCTTCACGCTGGGGCTGCCGGGCAAGGGCGGCATCAGCTGGGACGACGAGGGCACGATGATCTCGGGCGAGGACGGCGTCGCTGTGGAGATGCTCCGGTTTCCTGAATAGCTGGATTGGAGCTCGCCCGGCGAACCGCGTCGGTGGAAGCCGGCGCGTCCACAGGCCCGGGTGCAGCGGCAGCCATCGGGGTGATCGGTCGAGCACCCCAGGCTTCCCCACTACCCGGGGCCGCCCCGTCAGCGGGGCGCGCCGGCGGGAGGCGTCGGCACCTCCTCGAACACCTCGGCGTCAGGCAAGGAGAGGACCGCTCGGCCGGCCGGCGCGAGCTGCGCTCTCGGCACGTCCCGGAAGCGCGCGCGGAAGGCGGCCGACGGGCGGAGGGTCATGGCCTGTTCGGTCGACCTGCGCCGCTAGGTGGTCTCGACGCCGGCCTCGCTCGCCTCGACGAGGCTGAGGTTGAGCGTCCCGAGGCTCGCGCCCGTGGCCGCGGCGGCGCCGTCCGCGATGCAGGAGAACTGCACGCTCCGCGGGCTGTGGTGGACGACCGACCGTGCCCGCCGCGATGGACCGAAGAAACGGCGGCGAGGAGCAACAACGCCGCGCAACTGCAGAGGTGGACGGCATCGGGGCCCCTTGCCCGCGTTCTCTTTTATGAGAGGGGCAGCGCGCCAGACACGATGGACCTCTCACTCGGCGCGTCGGGGTGTGCGATGCGAACAGCCGCTGCAATGATTGACCTTGAACGCGGCGATCACCGCGGACCAGTCCTTCGATGGAACTGCAGACTGACGCGAGAGAAGCGCGCAGCGCGCAACCCGCTCCGGACGCCATGCGTAGAGCGTCGCAGGGCTCGCCTCGTGCGAAGCGTCCTCCTTAATCTCGATATGACGACACCAGCTGAACTTCTCCCGAGCGATTGTCCGTTGGCACTCGGCGCCGTCCCGCACAACCGGCAGGCGCTCAGGCGGGACGCGCATCAAGTCGCACGAGTGCCGCGCAAACAGGTCGAGATCCTCATCGGTCATCTGTGCAAACACCACCTCAAACCCTTCGCGCTGAAGCTGCCGTATCTGTTCGAGCCGTTCACCGTGATAGCTATGCGAAATCATTTTTGCAGCAGATCGCTCGATGTCCGCGTAGCGTAGAGCTTCCGCGGTCTCACGGACGGTGGTGGCTAGCTCAACGGCTCTCGCGCGATCATCAGCAAGATCGGCAAGGTCGGCTTCTACCAAACGCGACCGCAGTTCGAGTTCTGGCTGATCGAAACGCACTGCAGTGGACTGGGTAGCGTGGAGCTGTTCGAAAAGTCGCTCTGGAACGGCTGGAACGTTGGTCTCCGTCATGACAGCAGCCATGATCAACTGGCTCAGGACGAAGGCCTCGCCCACGTCGCGCGTATGCAACGATTGGCAGAAGAGTGAAGCGTTCCCCGTATTGCGGATCGCATCCGTCAATTCGCGAACCTTCTGGCGCCATCGATCGAGGTTTTGAAGTTCCTCATCAATAATCTGATGGGGTGGTTTGTCGTATGCGTGGCGCCATATTCCAGGCTCCCGTGAATTAATAAGCGCCTGGGTTAGGGCCATGACACGGTCCTGAATTTCGTGGAATCCCATGAGGAGCCGAGCATGCTGACGAACCGCCTCTGGGACATCTGTCAGCGTGTCGATGCGGAGGAGCACGGCCTTCAGCTGCTCATGGTATCGCTCCTGTAGCTCCGTAGTGGCGGCCTCGCTTCGGAGTGTCCACAGTCGAAGAACGTCGTACTGAAGTTGGAGAACCTCAGGCGCATCGGCCCGCCAAGCTTCCGAACGATCTCGGAATATTTCCGCTGAGATCTCACCGAACACAAAGGCGACAACGTTCGTCAAGTACAATAGAAAATGTTGATCTTCGGATTTAAGCTGTAGCCGGCGGGCACGAGCAGCGCGAAGATTTGCGTCTGCGGTCAGGTAGTTTCCGTTCGAGAAGTGGGCATAACCAAGCACAAGGGAGAGTTTCGGAACATCTCTGTATCGCTGCGGTTGGAGAAGCGCTGCGATCTCCACCACTCGGGAGGCGAAGCCCCAGGAGACTAGGTTCATGCCGTCGCGAAGAAGTAGCTCCTCCGCCGCTTCGGGTCCTGTAATGCGCCCCGGCCCATCGCTTGCGTCGAATTCTATGCGCGTGCGACCATTCGGTAAAACGAATGCGAGCTCAGCGCGCAATCGTCTGTGGCGTTGAGCTTCGTTCAGTATGCGCTCGCGAATGACCGCGAGCGCCGCTTCGTCAATATTTGTGTGGAACCTGATCGTGACAGAATTCTTCGCTCGCCATGATTCGTCGAGGCTCGAGATCCGCACCTGCTCGTCCATGGCGAACGCAAAGAACAGGTCGCCCGTCTCGGGTCGGTACAGGATGTATATCGGGCATGATCCGTTTAAAATGTAGTTAAGGTTACTTGTCTCAATCGGCACCGAAAATGAGCCGTCCCTGTTTGGCTCCAGGCCTGAGCGAGCTTTGACTTGAACTTGCGAGCGGCAATTTGTTGCTCTTGAATTCGAGAGGACCTCAAGTGTTACGTCAACGCCAAAGTCATCGATGCGTTCGTCGCGCAATACGAACTCGTCGGGGCTCAGCGCTGCAGCGAGTGCCTGTAAACTCCGACGCTGGAGAACGGATTTCGAGTCTGCTTTCGGAAGGGGGCCTAGGCCGTCGTCATTCGTCACGTCAATGCACCTCCGTCTGCCACGAGACACGCTAAGCTGTGCCATTTTAATAATGGCCTGTGGCTCTGCCGCAGTGCGAAGTGCGGTCGGCAGCGACTGCCACATATTAGCGAAAATCACGAGAATGCGCCCAAGACGATGGATGACAGTGGAGAATTATCAATGGTCGCCATTGCGACCATCCAGTGCAACTATTGGCGTGTTCCGAAAAGAAACGTCACCGCGGCACGTAACCGGGCTTCGGCTTATTCAGCTCACGCTTGATTTCATCAAGTTCGCGCTTTTGTGCATCATATTTACGCGACAGATCGGCGACTTGCTTTTTGAGGTCATCGATCTCTCGGCGCAGATCATCAATTACCTTGCTCTGCTTGTCCATAGTAGCTCCTGTGTCGCACAGAAGCGCAGCGTCCGATTGTTCGTCGGCCTTGCGATATCGTGCGTGCGTACATTCAATTGTAATGGTGTTTTGCAAGAACAAGTGTAGGTTAGGATACGCGGTAGGCTGTTGTTGGGTCTGGCTGCACATCGACGGGCTCTGCGGAAATAAGCACTAGACGGTTAGGTGCGGCACGCATGAGGCTACGCTCGCGGGGATGACGGCATCCAAAATTGAGCGCAAATCCCTGTCCTCTGGCTGTCGCGTAGGCTTCAACCGTGGAGGAGTGGGCGAAGCGCGCGGCAGCAAGCCCTTGTTGAGCGGCAGGAACACTAGATCTACTCATACATTTCGGAAACCGGATGTATCGGAAGATCAAAGAGCTTTTTTAGCGAATCTTCGGTCACTGGGTCGCCGGCCTCGAAGGAGCGAATAAGTTGATCGATGATGCGATCGGCAGGTCCATGTCGGTTAGGCAGAAGTATGGGGTTGCATCGCGTGGCGATGAAAATAAAATATAGCCTAAGGGGACGTGTTCTCGCCTCGGCTGACTCGTCCAACTCGAACACTTCATCGTCGATCTTTGCGTATCCATCGGCAAGCTCGTCCAAAGAAATATTCTTGCCTCGAAACAGACCGAACGAATCCATTGATGCCTGAGCAGGAGCACTAGCCTGAAGAGGTGGGAACGGACGGGACTGAAGTAGCACGAAACAGTGATCGACGGACCCGAATCGACGGCCAACCCATGTCCGTTCTATATCTAGTTCAAAATCGTTGACGAGCCACGTTCCTTGAGGTGCCTTCTCAACGCGACGAACCTGAGCGTTGCTGTGACCTCTGGTCCACCAAAGATCGCAGGATACCGCTTCACGAAGACCAGCGACAACCCGATCCAATTCAGCTGGTAACGTCAATTCGACTACGCCGTGTTGGCCTGGAATCATCCGAGCTAGTATCTCTTCGAATTTGATAAGATTGTCTATGATAAGCTGTTCCTGTCTTCGCTCCTGAGCAGCCTTTGTCCGGCCTGACAGGTCATCCAGTAGCTCTTTGCCGCTTTGATAACGATCTTGTGGCCTCTGTTGCACGCAGCGGGCGACGATACCATCAAAAGACGCATACTTTGTATCGACATGAGCCAGTGGCGGGTGGCTCGCTCCGCGAATCACGTCTCCAGTCACCAACCAGTATACCATCTGCCCGACAGCGTAGATGTCCGATGCCGGAGTCGGGGTCACCTTAGAGTCAAGCTGCTCCGGCGCGGAGAACTTGTAATTCCCCATGCGGTTGTTCGCTCTGGTGAGCTTGGCACCCTGGAAGCGGGTCGGGTCGAACCAGGCGATCCCAAAGTCTGCGAGAGCGTAGCTCCCATCATCTCTTACGAGCACGTTCTCTGGTTTGAGATCCCGGTGAACAATGCCGTAGCCATGAATATGGTCGAGGGCCCGGCACGCAAAAGCTAGGAACTTAAGAAGTTCTTCGGGTGTAGCGCGCCTCCCCGCTTTGTAGAGGCCTGCAAGGCTAGTTTTGCACCTTTCCATGACGATCAACGGAAATTTTGCACCATCTTCGATGAGGATATGATCGAAATGATATAGGTGAATGAGTCCGCGGTGCCGTGGAATCCGAATTGGGCGTACAAACTCTCGTCTGAATCTCTCGTATTGTTGTGTTGGCTTGTCTTGCAGACGCTCCGTCAGAATCTTGGCTGCGGCAGGGCCTTCGAAATCCACGGCGTAGACGAGGCCGTTGCCTCCCTCTCCAAGCGGCGGCCACTCGATCATAAGGTCGCCAAGAGTGGTCGGCAGGCGTCTCTCGCGTTTCACCCAAGCTCGAAGAAGATCCTTATCGTCGGTGGGCCGCCCTGACTGCTGCTGAGGCGCACGAGCCTCACCTGAACGCTCCGCGGGTCGCACGAGATCCTGCACATGGCGTGCAAGATCAAGGAATCGCTTGCCGATGCTCACGCTCCGCCTCCCAACCGCATTGTGGCCTCCCTCAGCACCCCCGCCCACTCCGTCGTGTCGCCCCCACTCGTGGAAAGGTAGCGTATCCGACGGCTACCCTGCCTTGTCAAGGAGACCAGGGCAGGAGCGTGCGGGCTCCACACCGGACGACTCCGCGAAGGCTCTCGAAGCCCACCCTCCGAGCCGAGGATGTCGCCCTGCAATGGCCCGGCCAGCGGAGGACTGCCTCGCGGCGTACAAAGCGTGCGCCATGGAAGTGACGGCTTCCCTCGACACCCTCGACGACAAACTCTCCAAGGAAGATAAGTGGGTTTTCGTCGCGTACGACGAACTTGATACGCTGGTCCGGAACGATTGGCACGCCCTTGGGGTGCTCGTGCGTGGGCTCGTCAGCTTCTGGGCGTCGTATGCGCGGCGATGGCGGAGGCTTCGGCCGAAGGTCTTTCTTCGCTCCGACTTCTACAGGCATCATCGGGAAATCGCTGGAGCGGATGTCGCGAAGCTCGCGGCGAACCGTGTTGAGCTGCGCTGGAGCGACAAAAACCTATATGGCGCGCTCTGTAAGCATATCCTCAACAAGCGCGACGACAGCGGTCATGAGAGCCTCTATGAACACTTTAGAGGCGTCGTTTTGACTGACAGCGACCCCACACTTGGCCACATACCGCGACTCTCGGAGGCACGTGACGCAAAGCCCTTCGTCGATCGCTTGGTCTCGGAGTTTATGGGTCCTGACAAGAAGAAGGGGCTCGCCTTCACTTGGTTGCTTGACCACCTGCGTGACGGCAATGAGCGGGTATTACCGCGCCCTCTCATTGATGCGGCAGCGCATCGCATCGAGCATGCTGGTTGATGGTGAGGGGTTCTGCCCAACGAGGCTGGCCATCACGGAGAGTGCTCGCTCCGCGTACGCAGCCCGGGAGGACGACTCCGGAGCGCCGCGGCGCACGATGCATTACCTCCAGACTCTTAAGATTCTCATCTCTGTTCCCTCTGAGCACGGTTACGTCGGCTCAAAGAAGCCCTTCCTGCGCGGGCGCCCCACTTCCGTTCACCGGTCGAAAATTACCACCCCTCGTCGCTCCCACGCCTGCCTCACGACGGGGTAGGCCGGCCGCTGGAGCGGAGCAGCGGCGCGGTGCCGGCCACAAAATAGGCGACGAGGAGACCTGATCTTGGCGGACAGCCTCCTCGTCGTGCTCCGGTTCTTGTGCCCAGGAATCGAAGCGGTCGCAGTGTTATCCAGAGCGCCATCGACATCAAGCGCTGGCAGCAGCAGCCGCCCACGGTCGTCGAAGCGCGGCCTGCGCGCTGCCCCGTCTGCGGCGCTGCGAGTTGTCCGCTGGGCGGCGCGATCCGGCTCCAAGGCCACGGCAGGCGTGAGCGGCAGGTCTGGGGCCCCACCAGCCCGGACCAACCCCCCGAGGTGCTCTCGGTGACCGCCCGCCGCTACCGCTGCCTCGATTGCGGCGCTGTGCTCCTCGTCGTTCCTCGCGGAGTGCTCGGCCTTCGCGTGTACAGCGCCGCCGCGATCGGCTTCGCCCTCGCGCTCTGGGGCCTGGTGCTCGCGACGGCGGCCGAGGTCCGTCGGCGCGTGGGCCCGGCGAAGATCCTCGGCGACAGCGCCGTCGCCGGCTGGGCCACGCTGCGCCGGTGGGCGCGCGATGTCGCGCAGCGACGTCTGTTTTCGGATGCCCCCGACCCAGGCCCGTCCGCCTCGCTCCGAAAGAGCGCAGCCGCCGTCGCGACATCGCTCGCGGCAAGCGCGGACCCGACGACCCGGGCGCTGCCGCTCGAGCAGCGAGCCTTCTTCGGCGCCGCGCGTGCGGCGTGATGGTCTTTGCCCCCGAGGAGACCCCCTCGTACAGCCCACCTGAGAGGATCCCTGCCGAAAACGCCGTCGATCCCGGACAAGGACCGCGCGCCAGCAAGGCGCAGAAAGGACCTGTCCGAATGGCCCTCGGCCCCGCCGACCACGCCGAGACCGTCGCGCTCTATCGCGCCACGGTCATCGGCCCTCTCATGCACCGCGTGCTCACCCACGGCCAGCTCGCCGCCGCGCTGCGCACGCTCAGCGAGCAGCGGTTTCGACCGCCGGGCGCGCACAGCACGCGCACCTACTCGGTGCCCACGCTCGAGCGCTGGCTGTATGCGTATCGCTCCGCTGGCCTCGACGGCCTGCGCCCGCAGCCGCGCAGCGATCGCGGCTTCGCGCAGGACCTGTCGGAGGAGCTGCGCACGCTGCTGCTCGACATCCGGCGCGAGCATCCCTACGCCTCGGTGCCGCTCATCCTCAAGACGCTCGTCGACGAGGGGCGGCTCGAAGCAACCCAGGTCTCCGAGCCCACCGTACGCCGACTGTACGCGGCGCACGGCCTTCGCCGCCGCGCCGCGCGCGCCGAGGGAGAGCCGAAGACGCGGCTGCGCTGGCAAGCCGAGCGCCCCGGCGCGCTCTGGCACGGCGACGTCTGCCACGTGACTGGCTGCACCGTCGGTGGCAAAGCGATGCCGCTCCGCATCCACGGGCTGCTTGACGACGCCTCTCGTTACGTCGTGGCGCTCGAGGCGCACACGACGGAGAAGGAGGTCGACATGCTCGCCATGACCGTCGACGCCCTGCGCCGCCACGGCAAGCCCGACGCGCTCTATCTCGACAACGGCTCCACTTACCGCGGCGACGTCCTCAAAACCGCGTGCGCCCGGCTCGGCATCGCCCTCCTGCACGCCAAACCGTACGACCCAGAGGCGCGTGGCAAGATGGAGCGTTTCTGGCGCACGCTGCGCGAAGGGTGCCTTACGTACCTCGGCGCCGTGGCGTCGCTCGTGGACATCAACACGACGCTCCGCGCCTTCCTCGACAGGCGTTACCACCCGGCGCCGCACGCTGGCCTGCTCGGCCAGACCCCAGCGAAGGTCTATGCGGCCCGCCCGGCCGCCGAGGGCGGCGTCGACGAAAAGGCGCTGCGCGTCGCGCTCACCGAGCGCACCCGGCGCCGCGTCTCGGGCGACAACATCGTCTCTGTCGACGGCGTCGCCTGGCAGCTCGATCAAGGCTACCTCGCTGGCCAGATCGTCTCCGTCGCCCGGTGCTTCGTCGCGCCCGACGAGCCGCCGTGGGTCGAGCACGAGGGCAAGCGCCTGGTGCTGCATCCGGTCGACCCGCAGCGCAACGCGCGGCGCAAGCGGCTGCCGTGCGGCGGGCCTGCGGTGGACAAGCCGACACGCCCGGTGGACTTCAACCCCGCGTGGACTCTCGGCCGCTCGACGGGCACTGGTGCCGACACGAGCGAGCGCGGAGGTGAGACGTGAGCGAGTCCTACGTCCGCTTCTTCACCCTCTCCGCCGCACCCTTCTCCAAGGAGATCCAGGACGGCGACCTGTGGCTGCCGCCCTCCAAGGAGCAGCTCGTCGAGGAGGTGTGCGAGGCCGTGCACGAGCACGCCCAAGTGCTGCTGGTCGGCGAGCCCGGTGCCGGAAAGACGTGTGTGCTGCGGGCAGTGCGTCATCGATTGCCGCAGGCAGGCTTCCGGCTGACCTACTGCCACAACGCCACGCTGGGTCGCCGCGACTTCTATCGCCAGCTCTGCCATGCCCTCGGCCTCAACCCCGCTGCGACCGCGGCGGCCGTATTCTACGCTGTCAGCGCGCATATCGAGACCCTCGGCCGCGAGCGCATCCACCCGGTTTTCCTGCTGGATGAAGCGCACCTGCTCCACCAAGACACGCTCGATCATCTCCACATCTTGTTGAACTACGAATGGGACAGCCGCGCCCTGTTGTCGCTGATCCTGGTAGGGCTCTCTGACCTCCAAGACCGGCTTGAGCTGCGCAAAAACCGCTCGCTATATTCCCGCATCGAGCGCCGTCTGTCCATTGGTGCGATGGTCCCCGACGATACCGGAGAGTACGTGCGGCTCCGGATGAGCCGCGCCGGCGCCGATCGCGATGTCTTCACCTCGGACGCTCTGACGCTGCTCCACGAGGCGGCTGGCTCGAGTCTGCGCGAGATCGACCGCATGGCCACCGCCGCGCTGCGCGAGGCGGCGCGACGGAAGAAGAAGCTCGTCGAGCGTGACGTGATGGCGCGCATCGTCGGCGACCTGGGGACGGACGGCAGCTGACGCTGACCGACACGACGGGCGCCCCCTCGGCGCTGGCGAAGGGACACCTCGCCGGCGCCGACGGCCACCAACCATGATGGCCATTGCGAGCTGCCCTGCGGCGCGCGTCCGAACGATGGCCATCGCTCTCCTTGACCGCAACCGCGCACGCCCGCGATGACCATCAAGCGGCCTGCTCGGCGGACCATCAGCCAGCCTGAGCGTCAACAGCGGGCCATGCCTCGTACGCTCGTTTGGCTAATCGAGTTTGCAGCGGAGAAGGAGCGCCAGGATCCACGCGCGACCGGAGGCCATCTCCTCCATCACGTCAACGTGCGGAAGGCCCTCGATGACGTGTCCCGGCAATATTACCTTCAAGCGGTCAGCAACGAGTTCCGTTGGCTGTCAGGTCTCGGCGATCGACTGCAGCGGAATCGGAAGGTACCCTGGGATCGAGCGCAACTCCGAAAGCTGGTGGCGTATAAATTCGATGAAAGTTGGGGAGACTCGAGCGAAGAGATCCGTCCTCCTGGGCTATCGCCGGAGGAAGTGATCGAGAATCTGGTAGAACTCGGTGTCCTCCGCGCTCGGACGGGCAATAGCTTCGACGTGCCTGATCTGTACCTTGCCGGTCTGGGCCTCGTTCGACGCGGTGGTGTGGCCAGGGAGTAGCCCAGCCAAGGCCCCCACCATCTCCAGGACTGCGTCGGCCAACTAGTCGGGCTGCGGATTCCCGTTCCGCGCAACGCGGCGCGCGCCGCGACCACCCAGGCCGGATCGCCGAGCGGATCCTCTCGTCGAGCCGAGGGCAAACATTATGAGTGGCTGCCAGTGATGGTTTGGCAGATTACGTTGGCCATTGGCCGACGACGGGCCACGACGCGGGATCGATGGAGCCCGAAGGGTGCCGTCGAGTGCCGATCGATTGAAGCAGGCCGCCCGGCCCTCCGCAGAACAGCGCCAGGGCCCGCTGCGCGACATCCTCTCGCTCGCCGCCACCGGCCTTTCCTCGCACGAGATCGCCGCCTCCCTCTCGCTCCCGCGCCCCACGGTTGCCACCCGCCTCCGCCTCTTCGCCCGTGCCCTCACCCGCTCTCGGAGGTGGCCCCGATGAGCCCGATGAGCCGCGCCCCCGTCGACGCCCCCGCCGAGACGGCGGCCGAGCTGCCGACCGCGACCGAGGCCGCCCTGCTCGAGATGGTGCTCGGCCTGCCCGGCGTCGGCCCGCGCATCCTCGGCACGGCCGCTCTCCCCTCGCTCGGTCGCCTCTCGCCCGCGGCGCTCGCCGAGCGCACCCAGATCGCCCTCTTCGACGCGACCCGGCTCGCCGCCGCCTTCGAGCTCGGCCGCCGCTACCACGCCGCCCGCGCGCGCCGGGGCGCGCTCCTCACCGACGCCGCCCGCGTGGCGCGGTACTTCGGCCCGAGGCTGGCGTCCCTGGTCCACGAGGAGCTCTGGATCGCAGCGCTCGACACCCACGGCCGCGTCCGCGAGACGCGCCTGCTCGCCCGCGGTTCCGACGACGCACTCCACGTCGGCCGCTCCACCGTCCTGCGCACGGCGCTGGACATGGCCGCTCACAGCTTCGTCCTGGCCCATAACCACCCGAGCGGCGACCCGACGCCGACCCGCGAGGACGAAGCGATGACCCTGGAGCTGCGCCACCTCTCCGCGGAGTTGCACGTCCCGCTCACCGCCCACGTCATCGTCACCCCCAGCGGCCGCTACGCCGCGGTTCACGAGTAGCCCTCGCGGCGCGCAACGTCCCTGCGCCCCTGCGGCTGCGCGCTGCGCCCCTGCGCATCCAGCCGCCGGCGCACCGCCCCGGCCGGCAGCTCCGCAGGCCTCCGGCAGCCGCACAACGAGCTGGAGCACGCAGAGTCAAAGGCGGTGGCTTGGTTCCCTCAACCTCGGTCGGGTCACTCGCCTCGTTCCCGGGGACCCGTCGCCTCTCACCACGAGCGGCGCGTCCGCGGGCGGGTCGAGCGCATTGTCCGGCAAGAAAGGCGTGGTCGCGCGGACAGAGCTCACGCCGGACGAAGCGCTGTCAGGGATCAAAGAGTGACTTCGGGTGGATCTGGAGGGATCACGATGCGCGGCGAGCTCGGAGCGGTAAGCCGGAGGAAGTCCGAGCCGTTGAACGTCACGAGCGCATCCGCGCCGGCATGCTCGGCAGCCACGAGGTGCAGGGCATCGAAGAGGACGCCGGAAGAGAGCAGGCGATCGGTGCACCGCTGCATCGCCTCGTCGTAAACGGCCGGATCCACAGGGCGGACGTCGTACACACTCCGGACCCGACGGACGACTTGCAACGCCTGCTCCGGGCTCGCTCGCGCCGGCTTCGGCAGGCGGGTGAGCACGGACCAGAGCTCCGCGAGGGCGTGCCAGGTGGCCAGGCCGCTCACCCGTCCCTCGGCCACCGCGTCGATCCAGACGACGGCGCGATCGTGGAGCGGATGCGCCCGGTGCAGTCCGGCGACGAGCACGCTCGTATCGAAGGCGAGCTTCACGAGTCTCCCTGGATCCGGTTCGCTCGTGCATCGCGATCGGGGCGATGGTCGAACACTTCGGCCGGCATGGTGGCGTCAGCGTCGACGAGCAGCAGGCCGTGCCGCTCGGTCAAGGTGACGCCCTCACGTCGAGCTGGATGGTCTGCAGCAGGGACGTCGCCGGCGGCCTCGTGCGCGACCAGCTCGATCACGCGAAGCCGATCGGTGACAGGGAGGGCGCGGATGGCGGCGACGATCTGCTCGACGGTCATGCCCAGCAGGATGCCATCCCCGCAGCTAGGAAAAAAGTCGAGGATCGGTTGCAGATGCATTGAACAGGCGGAACGAGCGCGGCCGCGTCCTCGGCGAGCAACGCCGCCACGTCGTCCAGGAGTTCCGCAACCACGGGCAACTCCTTGTGCAGCCGCCTATCTGCTCGGGCTTGAGCGGCGAGCTCGTCACGCCCAGCATGTTGGCCACCTCGCAGGTGCTCGGCGGCGTGGCCGGCCTGTTGGCAGCGGCAGAGGCGCTGGAGCCCGTGGAGCAACCGACGGTGGCTTGACTAGCCCGAGCTCGGTCAGGTCGCTCCGTGCCTGCGTCATGCCAGTCGACGTCGGCCATCGCCGTCGTCGCGGCATCTCCTCGCCGATGGGGAAGCGCGCCTGCGCAGCCTCCGAGCCGCGCGGTACAATCCCCCCGTGAACCTTTCCGAGCTGGAAGCCGAAGCCCTGAAGCTGCCCGTCGCGGAGCGCGCACGTCTCGCAGAGACGCTTCTGGAAAGCCTGGATGAGCTCTCCGAGGAGGAGCACAGGCGCCTCTGGACCGAGGAAGCGACGCGCCGGGACGCAGAGCTCGACGCAGATCCGTCCCGGGGGCGACCGGCCGAGGACGTCTTTCGTGACGCCCGCGCGCGGCTCCGGTGACGCTCCCGGTCATCGTTCACGACCGGGCTGAGGTCGAGCTGAACGAGGCCAACATCCGGCAGCGGCGGCTCAGGCTGGCGGATGGCGCCCCCGCCCCATCTGGTCCGTCCTGGTGGATGGCCATCGCGGAAGTCTCTGGTCACAACACCGGGCAGGATCCGCGCAATGAGGGCCGGCGAGACGTCTGGCGTCGCATGCCTGGCTGGAGTGCGGCACAGCCCGCCGCGATGCGAAGGCTCGTCCGTCGCATCCGTGCGTGATACGCTCCGCCCAAGATGGTCGATCCTGAAGCGGCACCTCCGTACAATGAGGACGGCGTCGACCTCACGCTCATCCGCTGGATGCTGAGCCTCACGCCAGCAGATCGGGTCGCCACCCTCCAGGCCCACATCGACTTCGTCACGCTCGCCCGCGAGAGCAGGCGCGCGCGAGAACCGCATGCCCGCTCCGACGAAGATCGCTGAACTCCTCGGGGCGCTCGCCCGGCATCGAGTCGACTTCATCGTCGTCGGTGGCGTCGCCGCCGTGATCCAGGGAGCCCCCGTCAACACGTTCGATCTGGACGTCGTACACGCTCGCACGCCGGACAATATCGAACGGCTGCTCGGCGCGCTGCGTGAGCTCGATGCCGTCTACCGGATAGATCTCCAGAGGAGGCTTTCACCAACCGCCTCTCATCTGGCCTCCACTGGGCACCAGCTGCTGGCGACCAACATGGGAACGCTGGACCTGCTGGGCACAATCGAGGAAGGAACATCGTACGACGAACTCTTGGCCGACAGCGAGGGGCTGGATCTCGGTGGGATCTCGATACGTGTCATCACGCTCGAACGGCTCATCGCGATCAAGGAGACGAACGATATCGAATGAGATCGAGTTCAGTCGCCGGCGAAAAGTCAAGGTCCGCGCCAGCGGAGAGGAGCTGGTTGTCAAGGCTCCGGAAGATACCATCCTCATTGCTATTGCTCTGAAGCCCAGCCGGTGAAGGCAGGCTCGGGAAGCTTCGCTGCATCAGCGACGCTTGGATCAATCTGAGGATACTGTGTCCTCGAGGCAGCCGCTGCGACCGACGATTCCGCTTGCGCTCGGATCAGCTCGTGCTCTGTGACGCGATGAGCGATCGCAGCCAGTCGTCCGAGGCCTTGCGGTACTCGGGGACGCGGCTCCGTTCGGCCGCGGCGAGCGCCTCCTTCAGCCGAGGCGCGTCGAGGTCGTGGATGTAGCAGGGGGTACCCGGCTGCTGGCGCCACGAGTCCTCGAGGCCGCCTGCGTCGACCGCATCGAAGCCGAGCTCGTCGACGAGGCGCATGACCTTCGCCCGCGCTTCCGGCGGATCCCCCGCGATCGGGAGCGCGACGCGCCCCGGCGTGCCCTTCGGCTTGCCCTTCGCGAGCAGGCTCTCGAAGTAGATGTTGTTGAACGCCTTGACCACCGGCCGCCCGATCTGCTCGGCGACCCACGCGCTCTCGACCTGACCCGCCTCGATGGCCGGGATGCTGCCGTCGCGGACCGGGTAGTAGTTGTTGGTGTCGATCACGACCACGTCGGCGGGCACGCCGGCGAAGAGATCCTTCGGCAGGTCCACGACTGCGCGCTGGGGGATCGTGACGACCACGATCTCGCCGCCGCGCGCGGCTTCCGCGGCCGAGACGGCGGTGGCCCCGGTCTCGGCGGCAAGCTCGCGGAGCGTGTCCGGCCCGCGCGAGTTCGCGATCACGACCTGGTGACCGAGCTTCCCCAACAGCTTCGCCAGCGACCCGCCGATCGAGCCGGCGCCGATGATTCCGATCTGCATTCGTCACTCCTTCGAGCCGAGCCGCCCGCGATCGAGCGCGGACGCCGGCGGTCCAGGTGCATCGTCTGACGCAGACGGGCGATCGCTCGCGCCGTTCACGTCGGGGATGGGCTGTACCACGACCAGCCGCCCTCGGCCCGCGCAGGAGAACGCTGCCCCCAGGACGAGCTTGCCCTCGCGGTATGACGACCTGGCCCCCAAGGTAGGGCGACCTCGTTCACGAGCAGCAAGGCGTCGTCCACGGCCAGCGCGAC
This sequence comes from Sorangium sp. So ce117, assembly GCF_051524395.1. NCBI lineage: Bacteria > Pseudomonadati > Myxococcota > Polyangiales > Polyangiaceae > Sorangium > Sorangium sp. So ce117. Next base: position 10,698,816 of record NZ_CP150309.1, on the reverse strand, counting down.
ATCGTCCCGGGGATGGGATGAGGGAGCAGCAAGTTCAAACGTCCGCCCGCGCAACGCCTGAGTTGAGCCGTGCCGCGAAGCGGCGTCGGTTTGAACGATCTGTCAGCTATCACTCCATAGGTTGGCGGATGGTGGTTTTCCACTTGTTGTGCCGAGTGGGTCCGGTGTTTGCCGTCAAACGGTGGGCACAGTGCCCCCGTCGATCAGGTACTCGCTCCCATGGATGGACGCCGCCCTGTCGGAGGCAAGGAATGCGACGAGCTCCGCGACCTCTTCGGGCCATGCGGGACGCCCGATGGGGATACCACCGAGCGCGTTCATGATGCCCTGCCGGGCCGTGTCTTCATCCGTACCGGCGTCGTCGGCAAGGCGCTTCACCAGGGCCTCGGCTGCCGTCGTGCGGATCCATCCCGGGGCGAGCTGGAAGCCGAAGCCCTGAAGCTGCCCGTCGCGGAGCGCGCACGTCTGGCAGAGACGCTTCTGGCAAGCCTGGATGAGCTCTCCGAGGAGGAGCACAGGCGCCTCTGGACCGAAGAAGCGACGCGCCGGGACGCAGAGCTCGACGCAGATCCGTCCCGGGGGCGATCGGCCGAGGACGTCTTTCGTGACGCCCACGAGCGGCTTCGGTGACGCGTCGTTGAAGCGCTCGTCGGTGAGCATGTCGATTTCGTGATCATCGACGGGCTCGCAGGTAATTCAAAGCGGACTTCGAGCGACGCGTGCGCTCCTGCACGGCAGGACGATGGGAGGTCGGCTCCGCTGGATCTAGGAAGGAGCTTGGCTGTCGGTCGGGAGCGAGCGTGGGGCAAGGGAGGCCACCCCGCCGGAACGACAGCCTCGCGAGGGACCGGCGGCGAGCCCTTCCCGTGCGAGCGGTTTCTGCTAGACTCATGTTGTATGTCGATGGTCGACACCTCGCCGCAAGCGGACGCACGCTACCACGAGCTGCTCCGGCGCATGCCTCCGGAAAAGCGGCTCGAGGCTGCGATACGGCTGAGCCAGGCGGTCCGTGAGCTCGCCCTCGCGAGCATCCGTGCTCGTCACCCAGGGGCGGACGACCAGGAGCTTCGCGTCCGCCTTGCGGTGAGGCTGTACGGGCACGACTGCGCGCGCCGGCTGTTCGGTCACGTGCCGGCCGACGCCACGTGACGTCATGAGCAGCTCGACGGATGTCGTCTCCGCGCTCGACGTGGCGTTGCGCGTGGCCGCCGCGCTCGAGAGCCTTGGCTGCGAGTACTTCATCGGCGGCAGCCTCGCGAGCTCCCTCCAGGGTGAGCCGCGCGCGACGAACGATATCGATCTGGTCGTCGCGATGATGCCCCGCCATGTGCGCGCGTTCGCGGAGCTGCTCGGTCCGGACTTCGAGGTGGATCAAGAGGTGCTTCGCGACGCCCTGACCCGCGGAAGCTGCGCGAACATCTTCTACCTGCCGATGGTGACGAAGATCGATATCTTCGCTCTCGGGCCGAGCCCCTACGATGAGGTCGAGTTCAGTCGCCGGCGAAAAGTCAAGGTCCGCGCCAGCGGAGAGGAGCTGGTTGTCAAGGCTCCGGAAGATACCATCCTCCGGAAGCTGCTCTGGTACCGCGAAGGTGGTGAAGTCTCGTCCAAGCAATGGCGTGACATCGTCGAGGTGCTTCGAGTCAGCGGGGCCGAGATCAACGACCAATATCTCAGCATGTGGGCTGGGAAGCTTCGCGTCGATGACCTCCTCACCCGCGCGCAAGCTGAGGCCGCTGCGAAGCTCGGTTCGCAATAGCTTGCTTGAGAGATGGGCCTCGCACCCAGATTGCGCTGTTCGACGCGACCCGGCTCGCCGCCGCCTTCGAGCTCGGCCGCCGCCACCACGCCGCCCGCGCGCGTCGGGGCGCGCTCGTCACTGACGCCGCCAGCATGGCGCGTTACTTCGGCCTCGCGGCAAGCGGACGCACGCTACCACGAGCTGCTCCGGGGCGTGCCTCCGGAAAAGCGGATCGAGGCTGCTCCCTGAGCCCGCAGGCGCGCCGCTCGCGGGCACGACCCTCGGCCTGCACCCAGGCCCGATCGGGCTCAGCGGCTGTTCCGCGGGCGGGCGTTGTGCCGAGTGGGTCCGGTGTTTGCCGTCAAACGGTGGGCACAGTGCCCCCGTCGATCAGGTACTCGCTCCCATGGATGGACGCCGCCCTGTCGGAGGCAAGGAATGCGACGAGCTCCGCGACCTCTTCGGGCCATGCGGGACGCCCGATGGGGATACCACCGAGCGCGCTCATGATGCCCTGCCGGGCCGTGTCTTCGTCCGTACCGGCGTCGTCGGCAAGGCGCTTCACCAGGGCCTCGGCTGCCGTCGTGCGGATCCATCCCGGGGCGATCGAGTTCACGCGGACGCCCTTCGGCCCCAGCTCCTTGGAGAGCGCCTTGCTGTACGTGGACAACGCTGCTTTCGCCGACGCGTACGCGATCGTCGCGTCGTGGAGAGGGAGCCGGCGCTGGATGGACGAAACGTGGAGGACGACCCCCGCGCCTCGCGCGATCATGTGCGGGAGGAGCGCGCGATCGAGACGCACGGCGGCCATGAGGTTGAGCGACAGCTCGTCGTGCCAGATGTCCTCGGTGAGCGACGCGAAGCCGCCGCCCGGCGCAGAGGAGCCGCCGACGCTGTGGACCAGGATGTCAATCCCGCCAAGCTCGCCCAGGACCGCGCGGACGACGGCGTCCACCCCTGCCACCGTGGCGAGGTCGGCCTGTACGAAGACGTTCGGCGACTGGCCTGCCGGGAGCGCAGAGCGCGCCGTGGTCGCCGTCACGGCGCCCCCGGCGCCGAGGCGGCGGACGATGGCCTCGCCCGCCCCCTTGGTACCACCTGTGACGAGCACGCGTTTGCCGGCGAACTCCTCGGGATCGATCGAGAATCTTCGGGAGTAGGCAGGCATGGCATCGACGCTCCGCGCGTTCTGCGCGGCGACGTCCCCTGCGAGCGGTTCAGGTACTTTCATGGGCGGTGATTCCTCCTGAGGGACGATGACGCGCGGCCCGGCGCGTGGGCCCCCTCGCGCGCAAAGTTGGGCTAGGCTCACCGGGTGGCAAGAACGCACGAAAAGGTGGGGTACGCACCTGAAGGTGAGTACGACGAGCCGGCGACTCCCGAGATCGCCGCCGAGCGTGTCGAGCAGGCCCTCGAGCTCCTCAAGGGGCGCTGGAAGCTGGTGATCCTCTTCCGCCTCTTCGGAGGGAAGGTGCAGCGCTTCTCGGAGCTCGAGCGCGCCATCCCTGGCATCTCGCAGAAGATGCTGATCCAGCAGCTCCGGCAGATGGAGCGCGACGGGATGATCTGGCGCGTCACGCACCCCGAGGTGCCGCCCCGGGTCGAGTACGGGCTCACCGAGTGGGGACAAGCGCTCTGCCCGGCGCTGGACACGCTGCTGCGATGGGCAGCCAAGCGCGGCGCGTCCTCTCCCGTTTCCCCCAACCTCGGTCGGGTCACGGCGCCTCGGGCGTGACGTCCTTCAGGTGGAGCGCCGTCCACCGAGATCGAGCTCATGCGCGACGGACGAAGCCCCCTTGCGGCTCGCGCGCGGCGGGGCTCTGCTCGCCGCATGTCTGACCTCACATTCTATTACGCCCCCATGACGAGCGCAGACCGGGTGCACTGGGCGCTCGAGGAGCTCGGCGTCCCGTACGAGAAGGTCAAGCTCGACCTCGCGGCGGGAGATCAGCGCAAGCCCGAGTACCTCGCGCTCAACCCGAACGGCAAGGTCCCGCTGCTGGTCGTGGACGGAAAGCCCATCTTCGAGGGGCTCGCGATCCTGCTCTACCTCGGCGAGCGCTTCGGCGTGGACAAGGGCCTCTTCCCGCCGCTCAACGCCGATCGCGCCGAGGCGTTCAAGTGGATGGCCTGGGGCAACGTCACGCTGTTCGAGGCGACGACGCGGCTCCTGCGCAACACCCTGGACCGCTTCCCCGCCGACGAGCGCAACCCCAAGGTAGCCGAGGGCGCGAAGCAGGACCTCACGAACGGGATCGAGATCCTCGACCGCGCGCTCGAGGGCAAGGAGTACCTCGTGGGCAACCAGTTCTCGCTCGCCGACGTGTCGCTCGTGACGGCGCTGCCGTTCCTGGCCCGCTTCGGTGTGGACCTCTCGCCTTTCGCGAACGTGAACGCGTGGATCGCCCGCTGTATGAGCCGGCCTGCGGCCAAGCGGGTCAGGCCGGGCTGAAGTCTCCGCCCTCGCCCTGACTCCTGCGGAGATCACCAGGAAAGCCGGGCCGCCGATCAGCGCCCGGCCGGCGATGGGCACGGCGGGAGCGTCGCGGCGCGGGCGGCGGCGAGATCGCGCGCATTCCCGCTCTGCTGCGCTCCCGCCTGGCCCGCCTTGATCTATCTCCCTGTCCCCTCATGCCAGCGAGCTTCACCCAGCCCCGCCTCGTCGTCCTGCTCGCCTTCGAGGGCGTCGCGCTGCTCGATCTCGCCGGGCCTCTCGAGGCCTTCACCGTGGCGACCACCTTGCGCGCGCCGGGCGGGCCTCCGCCTTATCGCGCCATCGTCGCCTCGACGGCCGGCGGGCCGGCGCGCACCACGACCGGGCTCGCGGTCTGTGCCGAGCCGCTCGCGGCGCTCGACGGCGAGGCCATCGACACCCTGATCGTGCCGGGCAGCGGGCCGCCGGAGGCCCCGGCCGTGCCGCCTGATCTCGTCGCCTGGCTCGCCCGCCGCGCGCCGCGCGTGCGCCGCACCTGCGCCGTGTGCACGGGCGCCTTCCTCCTCGCCGCCGCGGGCCTGCTCGACGGTCGCCGCGCGGCGACCCACTGGCGCTCCGCGCCGCTCCTGGCGGAGCGCCACCCGCGCGTCCGCGTCGACGCGGACTCCGTCTACCTGCGCGACGGCTCGATCTGGACCTCGGCCGGCATCTCCGCCGGCATCGACCTCACCCTCGCGCTCATCGAGGAGGACCTCGGGCACCGCGCGGCGATGGCGGTCGCCCGGCAGCTCGTCGTGTTCCTCAAGCGGCCTGGCGGGCAGTCGCAGTTCAGCGCGCCGCTCGCGGCGCAGGCCGCCGAGGGCGGCACCTTCGCCGACCTGCATGCCTGGATGGCGGACCGCCTCGCCGGCGATCTGCGCGTCGAGCGCCTGGCCGCGCAGGCGCGGATGAGCCCGCGCACCTTCGCGTGCGCGTACACGGCCGCGCTCGGGCAGACGCCGGCGAAGGTGGTCGCGGCCATGCGCCTCGAGGCCGCCTGCCAGGCCGTCGCCGGCACGGACCTCCCGCTCAAGCGGATCGCCCACCAGTGCGGCTTCGGCGACGAGCAGAACCTGCGCCGCACCTTCCTGCGCCGGCTCGGCGTGGGACCGCTCGAGTACCGGGAGCGCTTCTCCGGGAACGCCCGCGCGCGTGGCAGGAAATGACGGCAGTTCGGCGGGGCGCCCCGCCAGCGAGCGCGCACCCTCCTGGAGCTTGGCCTTCGCCGGCAGACAGGAGCCCACGCCATGACCACAGAGATCGCCGGAATCCACGTCCCTGACACGCGCCTTGCCCATGACGCGACCGTGCTCGCGCGCGAGGTCTCGGCCCCTTACCTCTTCCACCACGTGATGCGCTCGTACTACTTCGGCGAGCTCGCGGCCCGGCAGCGCGGCATCGCCCTCGACCGCGAGCTGCTCTACCTCTCCGTGGTGCTTCACGACCTCGGCCTGACCGAGCGCTTCGCCGGCCCCGAGCGCTTCGAGGTCGACGGCGCCAACGCCGCCCGCGCCTTTCTCGTCGACCGCGGCCTGCCCCGGGAGAAGGCGTCCCTCGTGTGGGACGCCATCGCGCTGCACACCAGCCTGGGCATCGCCTCGCACAAGGAGCCGGAGGTCGCCGTCGCCCATCTCGGGATCGGGATCGATTACGGCGGCATGGGGCTGGACGCGCTGCCGCGCGGAGCGGTCGAGGAGATCCTGAGGGCCTATCCGCGGCTCGAGATGAAGCAGGAGTTGCGGCGCGCCCTCTGCGGCGTCGTGGAGCGGAAGCCACACACAACGGCCGGCAATTTCCTCTCGGACTACGGCCGCCGCTACGTGCCGGGTTTTCAGCCCTTCGACGCCAGCGCCCTTTTGGAGGGCGCCCCCTTCGACAGCTGAGCTGGGCGGAGCGCTCATGAAGATCACGGCGAACCGGATCCAGATCCATGTCCGGGAGCGAGGTGAGGGGGACATTGCCCTCGTCTTTCTCCATTACTGGGGCGGCTCATCGCGCACGTGGGCGGCGGTGGCCGAGGCCCTCTCCCCGAGGTGCCGCACGGTCGCGATCGACCAACGCGGCTGGGGCGACTCCGACGCACCGGAAGAGGGCTATCGCATCGGCGATCTGGCCGATGATGCGGAGGCCGTGATCCAGGTGCTCGGCCTCGAGCGCCACGTGCTGGTGGGCCACTCGATGGGCGGCAAGGTCGCGCAGCTGCTGGCGTCCCGCCGGCCTGCCGGACTGCGCGGGCTCGTCCTCGTCGCCCCTGCGCCGCCCACGCCGATGCCGCTCAGCGACGAGCAACGCGCGACCATGGCCCGCGCCTATGATTCGCCGGAGTCGGTCGGCTTTGTGCTCGATCATGTGCTGACCGCGCGTCCGCTGAGCGCCGCGCTGCGCCAGCAGGTGATCGAGGACAGCTTGCGCGGCGCGCCCGCCGCCAAGGCCGCCTGGCCGCACGTCGCGTCGCAGGAGGACATCTCCGCGGACGTTGCGTCGATCGACGCGCCGGCGCTGCTGATCGCCGGTGAGCTCGACAAGGTCGAGCGCCTCGACGTCCTGCGGCGCGAGGTGGTGCCGCGCATCGCCGGCGCAGGCCTGCGCGTCCTGCCCGGCACAGGGCACCTGTCGCCCCTCGAGGCGCCCCTCGCGCTCGCGTCCGCGCTGCGCGATTTCGTCACGGAGCTCGGATCCGCGTGAGCCGGAAGGCGCGAATCGCGGACGCTCGAAGAGACCCTCCGCGGCCGTCGTTTCACGCGCGGGCCTCCAGCCCTCGCCGATGCCCGTCGGCCCGAGCCCTCCCTCGATCGCCCTCTACATAAGACGCTTGTCCGTTATGACGGATGGGCTCTTGCTGCGCCAGCAGCGGGCGCGTGCTGCTCGTGTGCTGCTGGAGCAGCAGGCGGCGGGCCGCGGGCTGACGCCGGCCTCCTGCCGTGGCGCCAGGGGCGACGAGGCGGTCGCCATGGGCCTGCTCCGTCGCGGGAGCGTGGTTTGCAAGGCGCCCGCGCGGCAGCACCACCCGATTCGGCACGGCGGACGAACGCGCCGATCGACCGGCCGCTCGCCTCGGTTCGCGTGATGACACCTTCGCCGCCTCTCCCCCAGCGTTATCTCCTCGGCTTCATGGTGCTCGGCCTGCTCGCGGGCTCGAGCAACGGCGTGGCCAAGGTGGTCCTGCCGCTGTATGCCGCCTCGCTCCACGCCTCCCCCTGGCAGATCGGCCTTGTCGGCGGCCTGCAGTTCACCGGCATGCTGCTGCTCTCGATGCCGGTCGGAGGCTTGATCGACCGCCACGGCAGCCGGCCGCTGTTCCGTTTCGGCGGCCTCGCGGGCGCGGCGCTGTACCTGCTCGGCTTCACCCACATGGATCGGCCCTGGCAGCTCATCGCGGGCGTGGTCCTCTTCGGGCTGCTCAACCCGTTTCGCATGGTCGCGACCCAGACCGAGTTTCTTCACCTGCTTCCTCGCCTCGGCCCGCGCAAGGCAGGCTGGCAGCGCGCGTCCCACTCGCTCGGCATGTTCTTCGTGGGCCCGATGCTCGGCGCGCAGCTCCTCGGCCTGCTCGGCTACACCGGCGTGTTCGTTGTGACCGGGCTCGGGCTGCTGGCGACGGTCTTCGTCGGCGATCGCGTGCTCTCCGGGGCTCCTCCCGGCCGCGGGCGCTCGGCCACGCCGCTCCTCGATCGCTTGCGCGGACAGGTCGGGATCATCCTGTCTCGCCGCGAGCTGCGCCAGAGCATGCTCATCGAGCTGTGTGGTCAGATGGCGATGTCCTACTTCGCCGTGTTCGTTGTGTTGATCGGGATCCGCGAGTTTCACCTCTCCGTGCCCCAAGCCGCGACCCTCGTGACCCTCCAGGGCGCCGTGTTCGTGCTGACCTTGCTCCTCGCCGGCGGCGCCCTGTCGCCGCTGCGCGACGCTGCGCGTTACGCGATCGCCTTCTCGCTGCTGCTCGCGACCGAGCTCCTGCTCGCTTTCCCCCTCGGCGTCGCGTCGCTGTGGATCGGGGCGGTCTTGCTCGGGCTCGGGCTGGGCGTGCAGCACCTCACGAGCGTCAATCGCTTCGCGGCGCTCACCGCCGAGCTCGGCCGAGGCCGGGTGGGCGGTCTGTTCTCGCTCTCGGGACCGGCCGGGGGCCTGATCGGCGCGGTGGCGGGCGGCTCGCTCGGCCAGCGTTTCGGCCTGTTCAGCGGCTTTCGCGTGCTCGCGGCGCTCTATGCGGTGCTGATGGTGTGGCACGGGCGCGGCGTCCTGACCGAAAACGCCCAGCCCGTCGCGCTCGCCGAGGGCGAGCCGGAGTGACCGCAGCAGCTACGCCAGCTCACGCAAGAACGACAGGACCACCTCTCCCAGGCGCTCGGGTTGTTCAAAGGGAAGGCCGTGGCCGGCGTCCTGCACCTGTTCGATTCGCACGCGTGGGTTGAGGCTCCGCAGCTCCGCTGCCATCTCGAGCGTGACGACGGGGCTGTCGTCACCGATGACGAGCAGGCTCGGGACGTCAATCGCGCTCACCACGTCGCGGTACGCGGGGTTGGGCGGCGTGAGGACATCGAACGCGTCCATGCAGGTCTTCAGCCTCGCCTCGGCCTGGAGCTCGATGATCTCGGGCGAGCGATGCGGGTGTCGGGCTCGGGCCCGCTCAACGAGGTCCGACTTCTGCAAGCCGAGGACCTGGCGGTGTTGATCGGCGACGTCGCTGTCGCACACCTCGTGCTGGCGCTCGGGGTTCAAGAACGTCGGGTCGACAAGGATGAGGCCGCGGAGGACCCCCGCCCCTCGGCTCGCCACCACCGCGGCGGTCATGCCGCCCATCGAGTGGCCAAGCAGGACCGGACGAGAGAGCGAAAGGCCGCGGATGAGGCCCACGACGTCGCTCGCGTGATCGTCGTACCGGTATCCGTTGTGCGGCGCGCTCGAGCCGCCGTGCCCTCGGGCGTCGGGCATGATGACGTCGAACTCAGCTTCGAGCGCCCGCGCCAGGGGAGTCCAGCAAGCGCCGCTCCCCATCAATCCATGGAGCAGGACGACGGGATGCTTGCCGCCTCCAGTTCGGAGGTAGTGGATGGTGATGCCGTTCGTTTCGCAGACTCCGCTGATCCAGGTCGTCATGGTACTGTCCCTGCCCGCCGCAGCCTCGTAAATGTGATGTCTCCCGTCGCCCATTCGACAGCCCTCGCCAGCAGGACTACGCCTTGCGTACCGGGTAGCGTAGGTGTGTGACGCCGACGCCCGCGATCACCGTCGGGTTGCCAAGGACGGCTGGCGTGCGGGCGAGGTGGTCAAAGAGTCGAACTCCGGAGCCAAGAAGAACCGCCGCGATGTCGACGTGGATTTCGTCGAGGAGCCCAGCATTCAGGAGCTGCTGGATGGTGTCGGCGCCATGGACCCCGACGGACTTCCCGGCGGCGGCGGCTTTGGCCTGGCTCACGGCGCTCTCGATGCCGTCGGTCACGAAGTGGACAGTCGAGTTGGGTCGCGGCCATCCGGCGGGGATGTCGTGGGTGAGCACGAAAGCCGGTCCCCAAGCGTGATTTCCGCCCCAGCCCTGGGCGAAGTTGAACGTGCGTCGACCGGTGAGCATGGCACCGAGCTCGGACGTGAGACCGCGAAGGTGCTCGGCGCTCGGCCCGGACACCTTGAACGTCATGGGATCCGACCCTCCGGTGTGGATCTCGACGTCCCCCGAATTGGCGTACCAGTCGAACACCTCGGCCACGCCATCGTTGAGGTCGGCGACGTAGCCGTCGAGCGACATGGACATGATTGCGACGACCTTCGACATTGCGATGCTCCTCTGGAGGGTGGGGGCTGCGTTCAGGGGCCAGGAAAGAGTACCATGAACATCAACGCTGCGACGCATTGGAGAGCGGACGCGGCTTCCGCTGCGTGTGGGGTGCGCAGCGCACCCGCGCGTCGGTCAGCAAGCCCTCGTTGGGCGGAGCTCCGTGTCAGTCCTCCGGCACGGGGACCCTTTCGGAATCCCACTCGAAGAAGCCCCGTGCACGGATGGTGCGGTCAGCCAGGGCTCGCGCTGCGAGCTGGCGCTCCTCGAGCGTGGAGACCCCGAAGAAGCGACGCGCCACCTCGGCGACTTCACGGTCGCTGCGTTCGACCTCGAGCAGCAGGTTCTTGTTCCCTGGCACCGTCCCGCGCTCGGCGCGGAGGTGGTACCGGAGCATCTCCATGACCGCCTCCCCGAGCAACGCGCTCGCCATGGCGGGATCGCGCTCCACGATGTCCTCGCCGTCTTCCAGGAGCGTCGCTGCTGAATAACGAGCGGACGCGTCCTCATCCGGAGTGAGTACGGCGCGCTTCTTCAGCCACTCGGCGGCCTCGTCCCGCAGGCCGTCGATCGCTTGGCCGCCGAACACAGGGAAGCCGGTGGCAATCATGTGCGCCGCGGAGGGGCGACCGCGCTCGTGCTCGCTGGCGAAGTACGCTCGAATTGCGCGTGCCGGGTTGACGAAGATCTCGACCGGAACGTCGCCGAACCACCGCTGTAGGCGCTGCTTGTACGGACGCTCCTGTACGACGAAGACGTCCAGATCGCTGCTTCGATCACCTGCGCCGCGGACGACCGACCCCGCGGCGACGATCGCCCGCGGCTCGAAGGTCTCGAATACAAACGCGACGACCGCGCGGAGCGCTGTTGCATACCGCGGAGGGAGGTCGGGCCAGCTGCACATGGCGAGTTTGTCCGGGCTCATCTGGTTCTCCGATGTCGTCTCATCTGCCTGCCCAACGACCTGCGGCTGAGCCACATAGTGACGTCGGCTGCTGCCGCCGGGTGGGCAGCTGCGGAGCCGGATCTCTGGACACGGGGAGGCACGTCAGCAAAAATGGCACGTTTGGCGGAGATCGCAGCCGAGGCATCGCTCGGCGAGCGCCGTGAAGTCGGGCACAGCAAAGGGAAGACCTCCCTCGCGCGAGAACAGGTCTTCGAAGAGCCGGGCAGGCGGAAAAACGTAGTTGCCAAAGGTGATGCTCACCCATGAACGAGCGGCAGCGATTCCGGCGATCTCCATGTGCCCGGCCTTGTAGGGGTAATTGGCGATAGCATACGGCGGAACGTCCACGAGATCCATGCGCGCTCCGAAATCGAGCGCCGCGTCCTCGGAGTCGCTGTCGGCGGACATCGACACGGGCACCTGGGTGCGATGGCATGTGATCGCGACGTAGTAGACGTCGTCGAACTGCGCTTGCGTCATGTCGACCCGCGCCCCGCCTTGAAGCGCTTCGAGCGCAAGCAGAGGCGGTCGCTTCGGTCGGAACTCGCTCCAGATCGTGGCTTGAACGTTGTCATCATTCTCCAGGGAATGGCAGAGCTCCTCCGCGGAGTCGGGACGCAGCCACGAGCCCGGATTGCGCCCGCGGTCCTTGCCGGCCTTGGGCATCCCGCGCGACATGGTGAACACGAAGGACCCAACGGGCCCGGGGTCCGTCCGCACAAACCGCTCGGAGTTCTTCCCGACGAACCCAGCACTCATTGCGGCCTCGAGAAACGCCGTCATCGCCTCCGCCTTGAAGGCCAAGCTCGGATCGAGCGGGACGAGCAGATGAGAATAATACATGCTCATGGATTGCCTCGCGGTCCTGGGAGCCCGCCGTGAACGAGTCGCCACGTATCCGTGGAGGGGGACTCCAGCCCCTCGTGCCGCCCTCTCGCATCGTGGAAAATAAACGTATTCGACGGCTGCCCCACCTTGTCAAGGAGACCAGCGCCGGACCGTGCGGGCTCTCCACCGGACGAAGGCGCGGCTCGTGCCGACGGCGGCGAGCGGCGCGCCCGCGTTCGCGTTCGCGTTCGCGTTCGCGTTCGCGCAGCATCGCCCCGCGCCGGAGCGCGTCCGCCGGGCCGGGCGCCCGGTCAGGGGCGGCGCGGCGATTTTTTTCAGGCGACCGATGATTCCTGGCGGGGCCGGGGGTCTACGGGGTGAATCCCAGCACGGAGGCACCCATGACCGCGATCTCCACCAGCATCCATCATCGTGACCAGGATCTCACCACCGCGCCCCGGGCCGAGGCGCCGACCAGCGTCGCAGCGCCCGGCGCGGCGCCGTCCAGGCGAGCGCTGTGGGCGGGGCACGTCCTGAGCGGGCTGGGCGTGCTGTTCCTGACGTTCGATGCCGCGGTGAAGGTGCTGCAGCTGTTCCCCGCGGATGCAGCCACGGCCCAGCTCGGATTCCCGGTCAGCCTCGTCCCCACCCTCGGCTACCTTCAGATCGCCTGTCTGGCGACGTACCTGATCCCGCGCACCGCGGTGCTCGGCGCGATTCTGTGGACCGGTTACCTGGGCGGCGCGATCGCGATCCACGTGCGGGTCGGGAGCCCGCTCTTCAGCCACACGCTCTTTCCGATCTACATCGCCGCGCTCCTCTGGGCGGGGCTCTGGCTGCGCGACCGCCGCGCGCGCGCGCTGCTCGCGAGTCCGGCGTCGCTCGACCGATGAGCTTCCCATGGGCTTCCCGCCTCCCCGCCTTCATGGTCAGATGGGGCCGCGGCCAGCCCGCCTCTCGAACCATGGATCGCGAGCAAGGAGACCACCGATGATCAAGGTCTACAACTTCGCGCGCGGGGCCCGCGGCCTGCGCGTGATGTGGCAGTGCGAAGAGATGGGTTTGCCCTACCAGGTCGAGATGGTCTCGTTTCCGCCGAGCGAAGCCTACCTCGCGCTGCATCCGCTCGGCACCGTGCCGTTCCTCGAGGACGAGGGCGGCGTGGCGATCCACGAGTCCGTCGCGATGATGCTCTACGTGGCGCAGCACTACGGGCCCACGCCCCTCCTGCCCGGCAAGGGCGATCCGGCGCTCGCGCGCGTGCTGCGAATGGCCGTGTTCGGCGAAGCGACCCTCGGGGCAGCCGTCAATGCCCTGCTGACAGCACATTTCGGCGCGCCGGAGGCGGACAAGCGCAACTGGTCGGTCCGCGCGCACGAGGCAAGCATCGAGAAGGCCTTGCGCTTCACGACCGGCATGCTCGGCAACATGCCTTTTCTCGCCGGCGAGGGCCTCACGCTCGCCGACATCTCCGTGAGCACCGCGATCGGAATCTATCGCGGCGCGCTCGGCAAGACGCTGCCCGACGAGCTCGTCACCTACCAGGAGCGGATCGCCGCGCGGCCGGAGTACCAGCGCGCGCGCGCGAGGTGCCGTGGCGAGGACAGGAGCTGAAATCATGAATCGATCGTGGCCTGCGGTGGTCAAGTCGTTGATCTTCGTCCTCGCGGCGGTGCCCGTTGCGTGCGGCGACACCGGCGTGGATCCGGGCGGGGCAGGGGGCTCGCGCCCGGAGTCGCCCCACAGCTCGGGCACGCCGGCGTCGACGTCCACCTCATCGGCGTCCGCCTCATCGACATCCGCCGGCGGGGGCCCCGGCGTCTGGATCCCGGCGCTCGAGACGTCGTGGCACTGGATGATCGACCACGCCCTGGACCTGAACGACCCCAGGGACATGGGCCTGGTCGATCCCACGGGAGCGCCCATCGAGTCGCCGCCTCCCACGGTCTACGACCTCGACTGGGAGTTCACGCCGGCCGAGACGGTGGCCGCGCTGCACGCGAAGGGCGCCAAGGTCATCTGCTACGTCGACGTCGGCGCGTTCGAGGACTATCGGCCAGACGCCGGCGACTTCCCGGAGTCGGTCAAAGGCAACCCGGACTACCACTGGGAAGGCTCGTTCTGGCTCGACATCCGGCAGATCGATGTCCTCAGGCCGATCATGCTGGCCCGGTTCCAGGTCTGCAAGGACAAGGGCTTCGACGCCATCGAGCCCGACGAGGTCGACGGTTACGCCAACGACTCCGGGTTCCCCCTCCGCTATGGAGACCAGCTCGCTTACAACGTGTTCATCGCGGATCTCGCCCACTCGGTGGGCCTGTCCGTGGGGCTCAAGGGCGACATCGAGCAGGCGGCGGACCTGTGGCCGTACTTCGACTGGACGCTGAACGAGCAGTGTTTCGAGTATGAAGAGTGCGAGCTCCTCGTCGATTCCTTCCTGGCGAACGGCAAGGCGGTGTTCGAGGTGGAGTACGACGATCCGTTCTCCGGTCACATGACCGACAGGTCGCTCTTCTGCGAACAGGCGAACGCCTGGGGCTTCAACAGCATGGAGATGCCGCTCGACCTCGACGGCGGCCGGTGGCCCTGCCGGTGACCCGCGGCCTTCCGAGCGCCCGCATCATCGCCTTGTCGGTGAGCGGGGCGTAGGCCTCGAATCCCGAGGTCCACTCGGCTTCTTCCTCGTGCCCTCCGCCGCGCGGCCTCGCGCGCGCGGGCCGTCCCGGAGCGCGGCGATGACGAGCTCCCGGAAGCAGCGGGCGCCCTCGTCCTCGTGGGTCCGCTCGTGCCAGACGAGCTGCATGCGGAAGACGAGCGCGGCCACGGGCGGCTCGAGGAGGGTGAGCGGCGCGAGGCGCGCGAGCGCCTCGGCGATGCGGCGGGGCATGGCGGCGACGAGGTCGGTGTTCGCGGCGATGACCGCGGCGGCGGAGAAGGTCGGGACGGCGGCGGCGATCTCGCGGCGCAGCCCCTGGGCCGCGAGCGCCTCCACGGCGGCGCGGTTGCCGATGCCGCCGCGCCCGAGCGCGATGTGGATGTCGATGTGGCGCAGCGAGTTGAACGCCTCGCGCGTGAGCCGGCGGCGGGCGCACGGGTGACCGCGGCGGACCACGAACACGCTGTCCTGCTCGAAGAGGTCCGCGGCGTGGTGGCCCGGCGGGAGCGGGTGCGCGGGCGCGATGGTCGCGTCGACGTCGCCGCCGCCGAGCCCCCCGGTCGCCTCGAGGTGGTCGACGCTCACGACGCGGAGGGTCGCGCGCGGCATCTCGGCCGCGGCCGCGCGCGCGATCGCCGGCAGGCTGCAGATCTGGTCGAGGTCCGAGAGCGCGAGCGTGAACGCGCGCGTGGTCGCCCGCGGGTCGAACGCGCGATCCCCCTCGATCGCGCCCGTGATCTCGCCGAACGCGGCCCGGAGCCGCGGCGCGATCTGCTGCGCGCGGGGCGTGGGCACGAGGCCGCGCCCGCTGCGCACGACGAGCGGGTCGCCGAGCTGCGCGCGCAGCCGCGCGAGCGAGTTGCTCACGGCCGACGGCGTGACGCGGAGCCGCCGCGCCGCCCGCGCCGCGCTCCGCTCCTCGAGCACCGCGTGCAGGACGAGCAGCAGGTTGAGGTCGAGCGTCGACAAGTTCACGGTTGGTGACGATTATCATCACGGATCATCACTGGCAATGAGCGTCAGTCCCACCCATGCTGGCCAGGAATCGAGGTCGGAGGTGGCGAGATGACACAGCGAGGTGTGCGGCGGGTGGTGGTCGTCGGCGGGGGCATCGCGGGCCCGGTGCTCGGGATGTTCCTTCAGCGGATCGGCGTGGAGGCGACGATCTTCGAGGCGCGCGCGGCCCCTCTGGAGCAGGAGGGCGCGTTCCTGGGCGTCGCGCCGAACGGGATGAACGTGCTCGCGGATCTGGGCGTCGCGGGCGCTGTGCAGGCGCGGGGCGCTGTGTGCGACGGGATCCGGTTCGAGAACGCCCGCGGGCGGCGCATCGGCGTGATCGATCAGCGCGACGCGGCGCGCCGGTTCGGCGCGGGGCTCGTGATGATCCGGCGCGGCGCGCTGCACGCGGCGCTCGCGGAGGAGGCGGCCCGGCGGGGCGTCGCGATCCGGTACGGCATGCGGCTCGAGGGGGTGGACTGCTCGGATCCGCGCGAGGTGGTGGCGCGCTTCGAGGGCGGCGGCGAGGCGCGCGGCGACGTGCTCATCGGGTGCGACGGCGTCCGATCGCGCACGCGGGCGGCGGCGCTGCCCGGCGCGCCGGCGCCGGGATACACAGGCCTCATCGATTTCGGCGGCTTCGCGCGCTGCCCCGGCGCGCCGCTTCAGCCTGGCTGGAGCGTGATGGTCTTTGGCCGCCGCGCGTTCTTCGGCGCGTTCGCGGCGCCGGAAGGCGAGGTCTGGTGGTTCCACAACAGCGGGGAGCCCGCGCCGGAGGGCGCCGCCGCGCCGGGGCCGCTCCGCGAGCGCATCCTCGCGCTCCACGAGGGCGATCCAGGCTGGATCGCGGACGTGGTGCGCGCGACGCCCGAGGTGCTCGGTCCGTGGCTGCTGCACGACATCCTGACGATGCCGCGCTGGCACGCCGGCCGGGTCTGCCTGATCGGGGACGCGGCGCACGCGGCGACGCCGCACGCCGGCCAGGGCGCCTCGCTGGCCATGGAGGACGGGATGCTCCTCGCGAGGTGCCTGCGGGACGAGCCCGAGCCGGAGCGAGCGTTCGCGGCGTTCGAGCGGCTGCGGCGGCCGCGGGTCGAGGCGATCGTCCGCCAGGCGCGCCGCAACGGCAGCCGCAAGGCGGTCTCGGGGCCTGTCGCAGGGTGGCTCCGCGACCGGGCGCTGCCGCTGTTCTTGCGGATCGGCGCCGCCGCGCAGGAGCGCGTGCACGCGTACCGGATCGACTGGGAGGAGCGGATCGCGTAGCCGGGGAGAGGGCGGGGGCGCGTACCCCTCGACGTGGGCGCCCTCGACGCGCTCGAATCAGCGCCCGAGCGCCCGCGCGGTGATGCGCGCGAACACCGGCCCCGCCACCTTGCCACCCGTCGCGTCCTCCGCGGCGACCACCGCGCCGACGAGGATGACGAAACGCGGCTGCTCGGCCGGCGCGACCCCGATGAAGCTCGCGTAATTACGCGGCTCGCCCGCCGCCGATTGCTCGTCCGTGGTGCCGGTCTTCCCGGCGACCCGCACGCCTTGCACACGCGCCGCTTTGCCCGTCGCCTGCTCGTCGCTCACGGCGCGCTCCAGCATGCCCATCACCGCCCGCGCCGTCTCCGGGCGGAGCACGCGCTCGTTCTCCACGTGGTGCTCGAAGCGGACGCTGCCGTCCGCGCCCCGGGCGCGCCGGGCGAGCGTCGGCGCATTGAACACGCCGTCATTGGCGATCGCGGCATAAGCGGCGGCCATCTGAAGCGGGCTGGCCATCGCGCCGCCATGGCCCGATGCCAGGGCCACGCCGCGGAGCGAGCCGTCCGCGATGACCGGAGGCACCTCGCCGACCGGCGCGCCGCGGAGCTGGATGCTCATCGCCTCGCCGAAATGAAAGCGCCGGAGCCAGCGCCCGAGCGCCTCGCCGCCCAGCTTGTCGAAGATCCGCGAGGCCCCGATGTTCGATGAGAGCGTGAGGATCTGCGGCACGTCGAGCCACTCGTTCGGCCTCGCGTCGCGGAGGATCTCCTTGCCATAGCTCCGCGCTCCCTTGTCGCAGAAGAACCGGTCGGTCACCGCAATGGCCCTCTCATCGAGAGCGGCCGCGACGGTGAGCGACTTGATGGTCGAGCCGCTGATGCGCGGCGCCGCGGCGGTGCTCGGATCATGGATGGCCAGCACCTCGCCGGTCTTTGGATCGAGCACGATCGCAGTGGCGGCGACAGGGTGCCATTCGTCCGCCATCCGCTTCATCTCTTCATCGACGATCGCCTGGATGTCGCGATCGATCGTGAGCTCCAGGCGATCGGCCGGGGCGCCCAGCACGGAGGCGACCTCCGCGGTCAGGTGGGCCAGAGAGGCCGGCGTGGAGCTAGCAACGGCGGAGGTAGAGGTCGGAACGGACGCGCCCGCCGGTGCAGGAGCGACCGGCTCCGACTTCCCGGACGGATTGGCCGGATTGGCCGTCACAGCCGCGACAGGTCCTTCCTTGCCGGCGGTGACGCACGCCACCACCCCGAGCAGCGCCGCAGCAGACGCGGTGATTGCAATGCCCCGCGCCGCCGACGTGCGCAGAGACCCCGCCCGCGGTCGCACGATGGCCTCGACCCGCGCCAAGAGCTGCGAGGGCTCCGCCATCCCGAGCGCTCCGCCCGGCACCTCACGGAGCCGCGCCGCGCTCGTCGCAATGGCCAGCAGGTGCTCGGCATATTCGGTCGGCCGGGCCCCGCTCGCCAGGACCCGCTCGTCCGCCGAGAGCTCGCGCTCCATGCGAAGCCTGCGCGCCGCGAGCCACACAAGCGGGTTGAACCAGTGCATTGCACAGGCGAGCTGCCCCACGATCTGGGCAAGACAATCGCGCTGCCGAACGTGCGCCAGCTCGTGCAACAGCACGGCCCGCCAGCGCGCCTGGCTCCACTCGAGCGCCTCCCGCGGCACCAGCACCACCGCCGAGAAGACCCCGGTCACCGCCGGCACATCGATCTCGGAGCTGACGCACACGCGGGCGTTCATGCGCGCTTCGCCGAGGGTCGCCGTGATCCCGGGAAACGAGAGCGGGGTCGCGCGCCGGGCGATCCCACGCGCCTTGGCGAGGCCATGGGCCAGGCGAGCGAGCACCGCAAATGCCCCGAGCGCCCACACGGCAAGGAGCACCGGGCCCCATGGAAAGGACTGCTTCGCCGGAGCGACCGGCGTGAACGGAGCCTGCGCCACGGCGTGGGAAACAGGCTCGACGGAGGGCGGGGCAATGGCATCCCCGATGGGCTCGGCGAATGGTCTACTCGCGTCCGCGACGCCAAGCTCGGCGACCGGCAGCACGCGCCACGCCGGAACGAGCCGCGAGGCGACCGGCACCAGCGCTGCGGCCGCGAGCCCGAGCACCAGCACGAGCCGGCGTGTGGAGGCCGGCGCGCGGCGGAGCAGCGGCATCACCGCGAGGGCGAGCCCGAGGAGCACGGCGCCCCGCGCGGCATCGACGAGGAACGGCAGCGGGCTCATCTCGATCGGGCTCATCTCAACCCCCTTCTTTCTTGGCGCGCTCGATCACCTGGGCGATGCGATCCAGCTCTTCCCGCGATAGCTTGGACTTCGACGTGTCGACAAGCGCGGTGACCGCTTGCTCGACCGAGCCTCCAAAGAACGTCCGCACGACCTGCGCCAGCGCGCTCCTGCGAGCCTCGCTCGGGGCCGCGACCGGCGTGTAGACGTAGCGTTGCCCTTCCTCCACGTGCTTGACGTGCCCGCGCTCCTCCAGCAGGCGCAGCAGCGCGCGGACCGCGGAGTAGCTCGGCGGATCCTCGAGGTTGTCCTTCACCTCGTGCGCGGTCGCGCGCCGTAGGCGGTACAAAATGTCCATGATCTCGCGCTCTCGGCGCGTGAGCGGCGGCTTCGGCATGACGTCCATCCGTAGCCTGGTGCTAAGAATTTAGCAAGCATAGCGTGCTAAATTCTTAGCACGTGCGATCGCGAGCTATCCTCGGGCCTACACGCCATAGAGGGGGAGGGTGAGCGCCGTCGAGGCCTTCCGGCCCTTGCGACCGGGGAGCCCCGTGCGCGTCAGCCATGGTGCCACCCGGAGCGCTTGATTCCGGATCCACAGCGCTCGCGATGTGGCGGGGATCAGGCTGGCCGCGCCGCCGCTGGCGAGCGACTGGTTCACCTCGACGAACGGCCTCATGACGCGCTCGTACGAGGCGAAGGCGGCGCCAGGGTCGGAATGGGTAGCCAGCTCCCCCGCCAGGACATAGGCGCCGACCATGGCAGTGCTCGTACCTTGGCCCGACAAGAACGACGGCGCGTGGGCCGCGTCTCCCACAAGGGCGACCCTCCCCTTCGACCATCGAGGCATGCGGATCTGGCTGACGACGTCGAAGAAGACATCGGTGGCCTCCTGCAGAGCGGCGAGCATCCGCGGTACTTCCCAGCGGGCGCCGGCGAAGACACTGGCGGTCAACCTTCGCTGCGCCTCGATGTCGGCGAACTCCGAGAAGGGAGGCTGGGGACGGGCGAAGGTCAGGAAGGCGTGCAGGCGATCGCTGTCGCCGGCCGCGAACAGCACGGCCGCCTTCCCGGGCGTGTTGCTGATGAACGCCTCGTGAGAGAGCCCGAGGGTGTTGGAGATGGTGAAACCTGCAAAGCAGTAGCCGAGATAACGGTGGTACTGCGCCTCGGGCCCGAAGGCGAGCCGCCGTGTGTTCGAATGCAATCCATCAGCGCCGATGACCAGGTCGAAGGGGCGTTGCAGGCCGCTCTGGAAGTGCACATCGACGCCGCCGCCGTGCTCGTTCAAGGTGGTGATGGAGTCGCCGAAGCGGAATTCGACGTCATCTCGGACGGCGTCGTAGAGCACCGTCGTGAGCTCTCCGCGAGGCAGCTCCAGATCCCGGCCTTCCTTGCCGCCGGTGAGCGCCTCGGGCCGGATCGACCCGATGAGCGCGCCGTCGCCATCGACGAACGTGATTTTGCGTGAGTCGATGTGCGCGGCTGCGATGCGCGACAACACGCCCATGCGCTTCACGACGTCGATCGCGGTGCCCCGGATGTCGATGGGGTAGCCGCCGCTTCGCACAGCGAAAGCCTTCTCCACCACCGTGACCTGGAAGCCGTACCTGTGAAGCCAGTACGCGAGCACGGGGCCGGCGATGCTCGCGCCGGAGATCAGGATCTTCTTGTTCCGCGAAGTCGCCATGTGTCCGCCTTCCTTCGGTGTGAGCTCGCAGCGGCGGAGGGCGCATCCGCGAGAGATCGGCGCGACCCGCCCGCTGCCACGAGGCAGGGCAAGCAGCGGCCGACCGCGGTCCACTCGGCCCGGGGAGCTCTGACGTCGACTACACTACACGGTGTAGTATACAAAGGCCAGGGCAAAATGAGGCCAAAATGGGCTATACCTGGAGGTGCATGTCCTCCACCGGCGCACAAAAGGCTCTTCGTGAAGGGTCCGCGCAAAAGCGATCCGCCATCCTCGTGGCGGCCCGGGAGTTGTTCCTGGCCGACGGGTTCGACCGCTCGAGCGTCGATGCCGTCGCCGCTCGCGCCGGCGTCTCCAAGAGGACGGTGTATGACTATTTCGGCGACAAACAGGCTCTCTTGCTGGCCGTCGTCGAGTCCACAGGTGACCTGCTCATGGCGGCGACCCGACGGGCTATCGAGGACACCTTGACGCACGTCACGGACCTGGAGGACGCCTTGATCACCTTTTCGGCGCGGATCGTGACCGAGATGCTCGGCTCGGTGGACTACCTTGCCCTCATGCGGCTGGTGACGATGGAGTCCGTTCATCTGTCGCAGCTGCGCGGTCGCGACCACTGGATGATGAACGCTCCGGAAGAGGCGATCGCGGAGCGGTTCGCCGAATTTGCGCGTGCAGGGCTGCTCGACGCGCCGAACCCCCGGCAGGCGGCCGATCATTTCATCGCGCTGACCTTCTTGCTCGCCGCCAACGCGTTCGGGCCGGCGATCGCCCCGAACGACGCCCGCATGCGAGAGCTTCTCGTCGAGGGGGTGCGCGCATTTCTTCGAGCCTACGCGCCCAGCCGCCCGGCCCAGCCTCGACCCCGCGCGTAGCGCAGGTGGCCCCGGCGGCGCGCGGCGTCACGGCCGGAGCGTGATGACGACCGTGACATGTCAGGCTCTCGATCGCGACATCAAGGGCGAATCGCCGCGCTCACCTCACGTGGCGGAAGGTGCCCTGCATGATCGCGTGAAGCTCCGAGAGGCTGCGCACGACGCGAACGCCGTCCGGAATACGCTCCTCCGAACACTCTCCCTGCAGCAGCGGCTTCGCGGGGCGCGCCGGGCGCGCGGGGTCCGACGCGCCGCCCATGCTTCTCCTCGCGACCCTTGCCGCCGCCCCCTTCGGTGCCCTACGTGCGCCGCCATGCGCACGTTGTTTCTGGATCTCGACGGCACCTTGACCGATCCGGCCCCTGGCATCGCCGCCTGCTTCGTGCACGCGGCCCATGTGCTCGGGCACGGCTCGATCAGCCTCGCCGAGGTGCGCCGCTTCATCGGTCCGCCGCTGCGCCAGGCATTCGCCGAGATCCTGGCGACGCGCGACAGCGCCCGCATCGAGGAGGCCGTGCGCGTCTATCGCGAGCGCTTCGGCACGCTCGGCCTGTTCGAGAACAGCGTGTATCCCGGTGTGCCAGAGGCGCTCGCGCAGCTCTGCCAGGCGGGCCACGGCCTCTGCCTCGTCACCAGCAAGGCAGCCGTTTATGCCGAGCGCATCGTCGACCATTTCGGCCTTCGCTCGCACGTGCCCCGCGTCTACGGGGCCGAGCTGTCCGGCGAGCGCTCGACCAAGGCCGAGCTCATCGCGCACGCCCTCGAGCGCGAGTCGCTCACCCCCGCTGACGCCTGCATGATCGGCGACCGAGAACACGATGTGCTCGGCGCCAAGGCGCACGGCCTCGTGGCGATCGGGGTGACCTGGGGCTATGGGTCGCGCGCCGAACTGGAGGCTGCGGGCGCCGACCGCATCGTCGACACGCTCGAGGAGCTGGTGCTGGCGGTGCGTGCGTTGAGGGAGACTCGAGGCCGAGCGGCTCGATGAGGCCGCGGCTCCCCACCGTCGCTACCTGAGGTCCATTATCCGGAGGCGGCCACCGATTCCGGCGCCGGCCGGCCACCCGGCGCCGGCGCTCACCACCAGCCGATGTCCTGGATGACGGTGCCGGCGTCGCCGTACCGCACGATCGCGCGGTTCTGACGGATCTCATAGGACTTCGGCGAGCTGTCGACGATGTCCTGATCGAAGGTGTGGCACTCGAGCTTGTAGGTGCCCTCGCCCTGCATCAGCGCGCCCTTCAGCTTGATGTACGTCCCGTTGTGGCGGCTCCTGAGCCGCAAGATCGCCTCCTGGGTGGCGTCGATGAGCAGCTCGAGGTGGACCGTCTTCTCCTGCTTCGGGTGCGACGCGTCGAACGCGAGGTTGACGATGATGCCGGCGTCGAGCAGCGCCTCGATATCCGACTTGGAGAACATCTCGAAGACCATGAGCTTTGCCATCGCGCGCTCCTTCCAGGGATGTGCTCGTGGCTATGTACTACGGCGCGCAGCCCGAGGCCGAGGATCCTCGCGCGGCGCGACGCCGGGGCCCCGCGATCACCCTCGGGCAACGGGCGCCGACCGCCGCGCGCTCCGCGGCCGATCGGCAGAAAATCCCTCCAGATCGCGGTCGAAATGCTGCTCCCGCCGGTCGCCCCGTGCGATGAAAATAAAAATCAATTGCATCTGCGCCGGCGCGTATGCTAGGAGAGAGCAAGCACGCTGGAGAGGGAGGAGCAGGGGCGCGGTGTGCCCTGGGGCTGCCTGTCGGATCGCGTTCGTCCGAGGAGGTGGCTTCGCGGGCACCCTGGCGCCTGCGGACGCTCACGTCTGCGCTCTCGATGTGGGGACGTCATGAAAACAGATTTCTCCCAGCTGCGTTGTCGTTGCGCGCGTGGAGGGCGGCGCGGTTTCGGCCGTGTGGAGTCGATGACACCGAATCGACGGAGATCTGTGCCATGAACGATAGAGACACGCAGAAGCAGTTCATCCTCGAGGGGAAGCTGACGCGAGTGATGTGGGAGCTCTCGTGGCCGGCGGTGCTGGCCATGGTGCTCTACGGGCTCAACGCCTTCCTGGACGCCGTGTTCGTGGGCCAGTTGATGAACAAGAGCGCCCTGGCCGGCGTCGGCATCGCCTACCCCTTGTCCCAGATCACGCTCGGCCTCGGCAGCCTGGTCGGGACGGGCGCGGGCACGGCGCTCAGCATCTACCTGGGCGCCGGCGACAAGAGCAAGCTCCACAGCCTGCTGGGCAGCGTGAACGGGCTGTCGCTGCTCCTCAGCCTGCCTTACACCGTGCTCGCCTACGTGTTCGCTGAGCCGCTGGTGCGCATGATGGGCGGCACCGGGGAGATCCTCGCGTACGGCACCGAGTACTTCAAGGTGACGGCGCTCGGCTCGGTGTTCTGGGTGCACGGCCTGGCCGTGAACATGACGGTGCGCGGCGAAGGCAAGATGAAGACCGCGGCGTGGATGATCTCCCTCGGCCTGCTGGTGGATGTCCTCCTGAAGCCGCTGTTCATCCACACGTTCGGCTGGGGCGTGCAAGGCGCGGCGTGGGCCACCAACGCGGCGATGCTCGTGTACTCGGTCGTGGGGCTCCTGTATTTCGCGAGGGGGCGCGCCTCGTTCGACACGGCCTGGCGCACGATCCGCATCGATCCGGCGATCCGGAAGCAGATCGTCTCCCTGGGCATGCCGGGCATGATCTTGACCATCATGGGCATCGCCCAGAACGTCGTTGTCTTCAACGCGGTCTCGGGCCAGGGCACGGAGAACGACGTCGCCTTCTACGCCGCCTGCAACCGCCTCTTCCTGTTCATGCTGACCCCGATGCTCGGGCTGATGCGCGCCTTGCAGCCGGTGGAAGGGATCAACTACGGGGCACAGCGCTACGTCAGGGTGAAGCGGGCCTTCAGCCTCTTCGGGCTCGCCGGGGTCGCGTTCGTCCTGCCGTTCTGGCTCGCGATGATGCTCGCCCCGAACGCGGTCCTCGGCTTCCTCCTGCCGGGGTCCGAGTTCACCGCGCAGCAGCTGCTCGATTTCCGGATCTACATCGTCGTGCTGCCCCTTCTGCCGTATGTCTTCAACGCGCTGGTGCTGTTCCCCTGCCTGGAGCGGGCGAAGCTCGCGAGCGTGGTCGCCCTCCTGAGGCAGGTGGTGCTCTTCATCCCCTTGATGTGGCTCCTCCCGAGGCTCGTCGGGGTGAGCGGGGTCTACTGGGGGACCACGGCGATCGACGTCGCGATGTTCCTCCTCGTGCTCGTCATGGTGAACCGAGAGTTCCGCAGGCTCGACGGGCGCGACGTGGAGACGAGCGCCGCGCTCAGGGAAGCGCCCGCCGGCTGAGCCCGGCCCGGCCTCCGAGATCTCCCGCCGGCCCGCGGCGATCACCCGGGAATCGCCGCGGGCCGCAGCACGCACCGGCCGACCCACGCGCGCGGCGCCCTCCCCGCGCGCGATGTCCCCCCTCCCTTGCCCGCCCAGAGAGCCCGCGCGGAGCGCCGCGCGCGCGGCCATGAACGGCATCCTGAGTGCACATGCAAAACTGTTGCAACATGTATCTCGTTGCTATAGATGGAGCCGCATGAACACCGAGGCTCCCGCGCGTCGAGGCCCAGCGCGCCCGTCCCGGGCGCGAAGGAGCGCCGGCGCCGCCGCTTTCGTCGCGGCCGGAGCTCTTCTCGCGGGCGGGGCCGCGCACGCGCAGGACGCCGGCGCGGCTTCGCCGGCGGAGCCGGCCCAGGACGCCGCGCCGGACGGCGAAGCGCCTTCGGGCGCCGCCGATGAACCCCGACAGGCGCCGGAGAATCACCCGCCGGTCCTCACCTCGTTCGTCGAGGCCGATTACCCGGCGGCCGCCCTCGCGCAAGGCCGGGAGGGGACCGTCGTGCTGAGGCTCGGCATCGAGGCAGATGGGCGGGTGTCGGCGGCGGACGTGGCGCAGGCCGCGGGGCACGGCTTTGACGAGGCGGCGCAGGCCGCGGCGCAGCGCTTCCTGTTCTCGCCTGCGCGACGGGGGGACACCCCGGTCGCCTCCCGGATCCTCTACGCGTACGAGTTTCACCTCCCGGAGGCGCCTGCGAGCGGCGCGCTCGGCGGGCGCGCGCTCGAGCCATCCAGCGAAGAAGCCCCGATCGAGGTGACCGTGCGTGGGCCGTCGGAAGCCGAGCGGCGCCGGCAGTCGGCCGAGGCCGTGACGGTCGTCGAGACGGACCGCGTCAAGCGGGAGTCCTCGGACATGGGCGAGGTGCTTGCGCGCACGCAGGGGGTCGGCGTGCGCCGCGAGGGAGGCCTCGGCTCGGCCACGCGCTTCTCGCTGAACGGGCTGACGGGCGATCAGGTGCGGTTCTTCCTCGACGGCGTGCCGCTCGATCTGGCCGGCTATCCCTTCGGCGTCTCGAACGTGCCGGTAGGCCTCGTCGAGCGCGTCGAGATCTACAGCGGCGTGGTCCCGGTGCGCCTCGGCGCCGACGCCCTCGGCGGGGCGGTCGACCTGATCACCGATCAGGACCTCTGCGAATCGCGCGCCGGCGCGTCCTACGAGGTGGGCTCGTTCGACACCCACCGGGCGGCGCTCGCCGGCAGCCACCTGCACAGGCCGAGCGGCTTGTTCGCCCGCGCGAGCGGCTTCTTCGATTACGCGAAGAACGACTACCCCGTCGAGATCGAGGTCGAGGACGAGCGCGGGCGCTTCTCGCAGGCGCGCGTCTACCGCTTTCACGACGCATACCGCAGCGCGGGAGGCCACGTGGAGCTCGGGGTCGTCGATCGGCCGTGGGCGCGGCGCTTGCGCCTGCGCGCCTTCGTGACCGACTACGACAAGGAGTACCAGCACAGGCTCGTCATGAGGGTCCCGTACGGCGGCGTGACGTACGGAGAGACCTCGGCAGGCGTGAACCTCCGCTACGAACAGCCGCTGGGGCGCGGCGTGTCGCTCGACGCGGTGGGCGGCTATGCGTACGTCCGAGGGCGCTTCCTCGACGTCGCGACCTGCGACTACGACTGGATGGGACGCTGCGACCCCGAGGACAGCAAGCCTGGCGAGACCGACGCTGTCCCCCACGACCAGGTCTTCTGGGACCATTCCGCCTTCGCGCGCCTCAACGTGGAATGGCGCATCCGGCCGTCGCACGCCGTCCGCCTGGCCGTCGCGCCGACCTACGTGACACGGACGGGCGATGAGCGCCGGCAAAGCGACCCGGATAGCCCCGATCCGCTCGCCGACCGCCGCAGCGTGCTCTCGCTGGTGAACGGCCTGGAGTACGACCTCGACCTGCTCGAGGACCGGCTCGATAACCTTCTTTTCGCCAAGCAGTACGTGCAGCGCGTCGCGAGCGAGAGCTCGGTCGCCGGTGATCCTGCGCGCGACCGCGACGGGAGCACCCACCGCTTCGGTATCGGCGACGCGCTCCGGTACAGGTTCACGCCGTGGCTCTACGGGAAGGCCTCCTACGAGTGGGCGACGCGGCTGCCCAGCCCTGACGAGGTCTTCGGCGACAACACGTTCATCGCGGCCAACCTCGGGCTCGATCCCGAGATCAGCCACAACGTCAACCTCGGGCTCACCCTCGACGCCCGCGAGACGCCGGCGGGCGCCTTTCGCGCGACGGGCAATGGCTTCCTGCGCGCGGCGGACCGGCTGATCGTGCTGCTCGGCAACGATCGGGACCAGAGCTACGAGAACGTCCACGGCGCGCGGTCGCTCGGCGTCGAAGGCTCCGCCGGATGGACCTCGCCCGGGGAGCACCTCGCGCTCGACGGCAACGTCACCTACCTCGATTTCCGCAACACCTCGAGCGAGGGGGCGTTCGGCGCCTTCGAGGGAGATCGCATCCCGAACCGCCCGTACCTCTTCGCCAACGGCTCCGCGCGCCTCCTGTTTCACCGCGTCTTCGCCGCGGAGGACGAGGTCGCGCTCACGTGGAACAGCCGCTACGTACACGAGTACTTCCGCACCTGGGAGAGCCTCGGCCGGCGTGAGTCCAAGCAGGTGATCCCCTCGCAGCTCGTGCACTCGGCCGGGCTCGGATACGTCGTCCGGCGCGACCGCGCGAGCCTGAGCACGACGCTCGAGATGCAGAACCTCACGGATGAGCGTGTGTTCGACTTCTTCCGCACGCCGCGCCCGGGACGGAGCTTCTACGTCAAGACCACGGCGGATCTCTGAGCTCGAGGGGCAGGTGATGGGATGAACGGCCACGCGACGAATCAACTGACCCTGCGGCTCGCCGAGCACACGAACCCGAGGAGATGAGATGTACACCGTTGTAGCGGTCAAGAACCTGCTCGTTCAGTCCGGCGCGTCCTGGGTCCTGTGGCTCCTGTTCGCGCTCTCGGCGGGCAGCATCGCCATCGCGATCGAGCGCTGGCTCTACTTCCGCTCGAAGGACGACGACGTGCGAGCGCTCGCCGCCGAGCTCGACGCGCACCTGTCGAATGGCTCGGTCGCCGCCGCGCTCGACGCGCTCCGGCCGATGCGGTCGGTCGGGGCGATCGTCGCCCGCGCGGGCTTGAGGCTCGCGCAGCGCGGGTCGGCCGCGGCGGACAAGGGGATGCAGAGCGCGATGGCCGCCGAGCGGAAGGCGCTCGAGGCGCGGCTCGCGTACCTCGGGACCCTCGGCAACAACGCGCCTTTCGTCGGCCTCTTTGGCACCGTCATCGGCGTGATCCTGGCGTTCGAGCAGCTCGGTCAGGCCACGGGGGCGGCGGGCGGCGGGGCCGCGAGCCAGGTCGCCTCCGCCGCGGTCATGGCGGCGATCGCGGAAGCGCTCGTGGCGACGGCCGTGGGCATCGGCGTCGCGCTGCCGGCCGTGGCCGCTTACAACTACCTGCAGCGCCGGATCGCCGCGATGCTCGACGACGCCGAGACGCTCTCGAACCTGGTGCTCGCCTACCTGGCGACCGGAGAGGCCGCGTATCCGTCCTCTCGTGTCGAGCCCGCGCGCGCGGCCCATGGCGGCGCTTCGATCGACAAGCCGATGAACGGCGAGGCGTCCCGCCCGGAGGCGGCCTAGTCATGGCGAGCGCCGGGCAGAGCGCGAGAGCCCGCCGCGGCGGGATCATCGAAGGGATCAACGTGACGCCGCTCGTCGACATCACGCTGGTCCTCTTGATCATCTTCATCGTCACCGCGAAGATCGTTGTCGCGCCCGCCGTGCCGCTGGATCTGCCGCACGCGTCGCAGAGTGAAGAGGTCCAGGCGGTGCTGAGCGTGGTGCTGCCCGCGGAGGGGCCCGCGCAGGTCGACGGGGCCGCGATCGACGATGCGGCGCTCCGCGAGCGCGCGCGGGCGGCCCTGACGCGCGATCCGCAGCTCCGGGCCGTGATCCAGGCCGACCGCGCCGCCTCGCACGGCCGCGTGATGACGGTGCTCGACACGCTGAAAGCCGCGGGGATCGCGCGTGTCGCCTTCGGCGCAGTCCGCCCGGAGGCCGAGGCCCATGCGGCGGAGAGGACGGGCCACCATGATTAAGTCGGAATTCCACCCCGAGAGCGTCGCCGGCATCGTCCTCGACGCGGCGCGCTCCCACGTCCAGCCCCGGCGCGCGAGGGGAGGAGCCCGCGCGTTCGCGGCCGACAGCACGGCCGGGATCGTCCTGGGGGCCGTCAAGGAGCATTCGGCCCGAGCGCTCGTGCTCGCGCTCATGCCGGCGGCCGTCATGCAGGGCACGGTCGGGATCATCGCGTTCCGCCTGGGCCCGGACGACACGACGGCGAGCCAGCGCGACGCGCGCCCGCCGCTGCAGGTGGAGCACGTGGTCAATCTGGCCCCACCGCCGTCGCCACCGAGCCCCTCGCCGCAGGCGGAAGCTCCGGCGCCCAGGGCCGCCGAGCGCTCCCCCGCGCGCGCGGCCGCTCCTGCCGCTCCTCGGGCGCCTGCCGCTCCCGCCGCGCCTCCACCGCCCGCGCAGGCAGGGCAGGTCGCCCTGGCGGAGAACGGGGCTGCGCCGCTCGATTTCACCGGGTTCGACATCGCCGTTGGCCGCGGAGAGCGGTATGCCGGCGGTGTCACCTCCTCTGCGGGGACGAGCGCGCAGGCGGTGAACGCCGCGCGTGTGGACCCGAGCGCTCCGCCGGAGCGCCGGCAGGGAGGCCCCTCGCGCGCAAGGCCTGTCGGGCAGCCCGCGCGGGAATGGAATTGCCCCTGGCCGCGAGAAGCGGACGCGCTCTCGGTGGACGAGCAAACGGTGGTCATTCGCACCGTCGTTCGTTCGGACGGCACCGTCGCCTCGGCGGAGCTCCTCTCGGACCCGGGATACGGCTTCGGCCAGATGTCGCTCGCGTGCGCTCGCAAGCAGCGATTCCTGCCCGCCGCCGACGAGGGAGGCCAGCTCATCACGGCGACGTCGCCGCCCATCCGCGTGAGGTTCACGCGACATTCGCGATCCACGGGCGCGCCCTAGCGAAGCCCGACGCGAGAAAGGAAGCGAGAGATGAACTCTTCAGGTACCACCAGGCTCCTCGAGGTCGAGGCCGCCGCACGCTCGAGCGCCCGGCGCGGCGAGCAAGGGCGGCGACTCACGGAACGATGCGTGAACGTGATGGGACGCGCGCGATGGCCGCTCGCGATAACGTGCCTCTTGTCCCTGCCGCTCATGGCTGGTTGTGGCAGCGATCCCGGGGAGAGCGGCGTCGAGGCGCCGGACGACGGCGGTCCCCGCTATGCCATCGTCAGCCGCATCGAGGACACTGACTTCACGAACAGCACCGTGTTCGTCTGGGTGGTCGACGACCTGAGCGGAGGGGCCGTCCGCCTGGACGAGGCCCTCGAGCTGCCCGGGAGAGGCTCTATCTGGGGAGTCCCGCGAACCGAGGTGTTCTATCTCGTGAGCTCCGAAGATCTCACCATCTCGAAATACAGGGTGGTCGCCGGCAAACCGGAGCTCGACGCTCGTCTCGGGCTCGGCGGAGCCGGGATCTCCGTCCTCCTCGCGGAGAAGATGGCGTTCGACGGCCCGGACCGAGGGTTCCTCTTCGATCTCGTCTCGGGGCAGGTGCTCGAGCTCGACCTCGCCGCCATGGAGATCTCCCGGCGCATCGACGTGTCGGACGCGCAGATCGACGCCGCGGACTACACGTTCCTCGGGGAGCCCAACCTTCGTGAGCACGGCGGCCGGCTCGTCGCTCCGCTGTACGGCGTGAGCGCGGCGTACGATCGCGTGGCCAGCGAGTCGAAGATCCTCTTCTTCGATCCGACCGACGGCTCGTTCGAGGTGAAGGCCGCGCCTTGCGGAGGCCTCCTCAACACGGTGAAGGCGCCGGGCGGAGACATCTATTTCTCGTCCGATCCCTATGTCGCCTCGGTCTTCATGACCGACCCGGAGAGAGCTCCTGCGCCGTGCATGGCGCGCATGGCTGCGGGCCAGGACGAGCTCGACACCGATATCGTGGCGCTCAACGATGTGACCGGCGGACCCACCGGCGGCCTGATCCCTGGCTCCGACGGCGTGGCGTACGTGCGCGTGCTGGACACCGGCAGCTTCTCGCCCGGCGCCGACGCCACCCATCTGGAGGCGTACGCGGCGCAGGACTGGCAGACGTGGCGCATCCAGCTCGACGATCCGGGATCGGCCGAGCGCCTCGATCGCCAGCCGCTCGCCGGCGGCATCAAGGTGTTCGAGGTGGACGAACAAGCCTACGAGAACGAGTCAACGACAGGCTTCGAGTCGACAACGCTGGTGCGGACGACCGGAGACGGCGCGCCCGCGCGCGCGCTGACGATGCCTGGCGTCACGTGGAGCGTCTTGCGCGTGCGCTGAACAAGAGGCGGAGGGATCCCATGTCCAACTCGAACGGGCTGATCGTGAAGGGGTTGACGAAGACGTACGCCAACGGCGTTCGAGCGCTGAACGGCGTCCACCTGGACGTCGGACCGGGGCTCTACGGGCTCCTCGGTCCAAACGGCGCGGGCAAGAGCACGTTGATGCGCACGCTCGCCACGCTCCAGACGCCGGACGCGGGGACGATCACGTTCAACGGGATCGACGTCATTGCGTCTCCTGACCGCCTCCGCCGCCGCCTCGGGTACCTCCCGCAGCAGATCGGCGCGTACCCGGGAGTGACGGGGCGGTCTCTGCTCGAGCGATTCGCATGGCTGAAGGGGCGCACGGACCGCCGCGAGCGCGACGCCGAGATCTCGACGCTGCTCGCGCGCGTCAACCTGAGCGACGTCGGCCACCGCGAGGTCGCGACGTACTCCGGGGGCATGCTGCGGCGGTTCGGCATCGCGCTCGCGCTCGTGGGATCTCCGCAGCTCCTCATCGTGGACGAGCCGACCGCCGGCCTCGATCCGGCCGAGCGCAACCACTTTCATCGCGTGCTCGCGGAGGTCGCCGCGGAGGCCGTCGTGCTGCTCTCGACGCACATCGTGGACGACGTGGAGAACCTCTGCGGGAGGCTGTCGATCGTCAACCGGGGGCGCGTGGTCGCCGAGGGAGCGCCGGCCGAGCTCACCGCGCCGCTCGCGGGCCGCCTGTGGACGCGGACGTACGCGCGGGGCGAGCCGATCCCCGACGATGCGCTGAACGTCTCGCCCACGCCGAGCGGCACCCGCGCCGTCGTGGTGCGTGATGTGTCGCCCGGCGACGGCTTCGTCGCTCACGCGCCCAAGCTCGACGATGCCTATCATTACCTGCTGGCCGAGTCGCGACAGGCGGAGGCCGCATGAGCTCGGCGCGCATCTACGCCGTCGAGGCGTGGCACGAGCTGCGGGCGGGGCTGCGTACCTCGCTCGTCCCGCTCATGTTCGTCGGCCTCGTCGGCTATCTGTTCATCATGCTCTCCAGCGCGGAGTACCTGCGCGACATGGGCGGGGCAGACGTCGCGCGCAACAGCCCGCATGTGGTCTTCCTGATGACCTCCGGGCAGTCGTTCTGGCTCATCTTCGCGTGGGCGTGGATCTTCGCGCAGGTCGTCACGCGGGATCGCGCGGCGGGGCTCCACGAGCTGGTGCTCTCCGCGCCCGTGTCGCTTCGCGGGCTGCTGATCTCGCGCTACGTCGGCGCGGTCGGGCTCGCTTGCATCCTGGGCTCGGCGAGCTCGCTCGGCTTTCTGCTCGTCCCCGGGCTCGCCGCGCTCGGGGTGTTCCCCAAAGAGGCGGTCGGGCCCACGCCGATCGTGGCGATCGCGTCGTCGTGGGCGCTCTTCGTGGTGCCGTCGGCCATCGGCCTCGGGGCGCTCTACCTGACCGCGGCGCTCCGGACCCGGAGCACGGCCGGTCCGTTCGCCGTGGCGGCGGTGGTCATCCTGATCTGGATGGTGGCCATGATCGTCCTGCGAGGCGGTGACCTGCACACGGACATCGCGACCGTGGTCGACGTGAGCGGCTTCGGGGAGGCGGAGGCGCAGACGAAGCGCTGGACGCCGCACGAAAAGGCGACGGCGCAGCTGGCCATGACCGCGCCGCTCCTCGTCAATCGGCTCCTCTGGAGCCTGGTCCCCCTCGCAATCCTGGCGTTCGCGCTCGTGCGGCACGGGCGCGAGTCGCTCGTGCTCGGGCGGGCCGGCAAGCCGTCGCCGAGCGGCGAGGCGACCTTTCGTGCCGCCGCGCCCGCCGCGCCCGCCGTCGCAGCGCTGCCGCCGATCACGGCGCCATCCTGGCTCCGCGCGACGCTGTCCGAGGCGCGCTGGCACCTCTCGCTGACGACGCGAGGGTGGGCGTTCCGTACCGCGGTCGCGCTCTGGACCCTCATGAACGTGGCAGGCGCCTTCTACCATGTGATCGGGCACGCCGAGGGGCCGCTGGTCCCACGGCCTGCGCTGCTCGCGCCGTTCCTCATCCGCCTTTGTTACGTGTTCTCCGTGTTCGCCGTGGCGGGGTTCGTGGGGGCGCTCGCTCGTCGAGATCAGCAATCCGGGTTCGACGAGATGATCGACGCGACGCTGGCGCCGCTCGGCACACGCGTGGTGGGCCGCGCCGTCGCCGCCCTCCTGTTGACGGCGGTCATGGCCCTGGCGCCGACGCTCTCGGCGTGGATCGTGACAGGTCTCACCCTCCCTTCGAGCTTCGAGCCGTGGAATGCGCTGCTCGTGAACGCGCTCGTCGCCGCGCCCGCCCTGCTGGAGCTCGGCGCGATCACGTTCCTCGTCCACGCGCTCGTGCGTTCGCCCGGTACGGGGTACGCCGCGTCGATGCTGGCTGCGTTCATCGCGCTCGTGAATCACGAGATCGACATCGTCTCGTATCCCCCAGCGCAGCTGGGGATCCCGGTGCATGTCGCCCTCTCCGAGCTTTCGGGGTGGTCGCCGTGGCTCCTGCCGGTGCTCGAGATGGGTGTCCTGAAGCTCGGCTGCGTCGGCCTCGCCGTGGCCTTCGCGTGGCTCGCCTACCCGCGCGGCACGGCCCTGAGGAGGATCGATCGATGGCGCGGGGCAGCGCGGCAGCTCGCCCAGGGCGCGGGAGCCCTGGCGGCCCTCAGCCTCTTTGTGATCGCTTGCTCATCGACGATCTTGCACGAGCAGATCGTGGTGCAGAGCGGCTTCGCATCGAAGAGCGAGGAGAACGCCGCCGACGCGGCCTGGGAGGCCCGTTTCTGGCCGGAGGCGTCGGCGTTCTCCGTGGAGGGCGGAGAGGTCGAGGCGAAGATCGCGCCGTCCGCGCGCACCGCCCACGTCCGCTGGACGCTGCGGGGAGTACGGGCCAGCGCGGCGAAGCTGCACGGGAGCCTGCGCACCGGGATGGATATCGACAGCGCACAGGTCGACGGCTCCCCTCGTGAGGTCGTCACGGCGAACGAGCACTTCATGGTCGATCTGGGCAGCTGCGCGCAGAGCGGGTGCGACGTCGAGCTCGAGATCAGGATCGCGTCGCCCCGCTGGTTCGCCGAGGGGGAGGCGCCCTGGCTGGACGGCTCCGGCGTGTGGGCGCGCGCGGCCGATCTCGTCCCGCGGCTCGGGCACGACGGAGAGCGAGCGCTGCGATCTCCGTCCACACGTCGCGCGCTGGGGCTCGCGGAGCGCCCCGGCGCGCTCGACAGGAATGCGCTGGTACCCGCCCTCGCCGTGGCGCCGGCGGGCCGGTGGCGCTGGTCGGTGTCGTTCTCCGAGCAAGGCGTGAGCACGCCTGTCGAGGGGAGCACGACACAAGGCCTCGACTTCGCCGTGGCGTGGCTGCCGAGGGGGGCGGAGCCGAGACAGCTGCGGCAGGAGGGCCTCACGGCGTGGCATGGCCCGTCGCGCTCCGGTACGGCGCGCGAGGTCCTGGAGGACGTCCAGACGATGGGCGAGTGTGTTCAGGCGCGGCTCGGGGCCATCCCGGAGGTGACGACGGTCGTGCAGGCGCCTCGCGACCTCGGCGAGATCCGGGCCCATGGCGCGGTCCTGTGGCTGCCGGAAGGGGACGGCTGGGACGTGGCCGCGTCCGGCGCCGGACGCCTGAAGCGACGGGCCGCGGTGGCCGAGGCGCTCGCCGCGCGCTCGCTCGCGGACCGCGCCGATCTGCGCGCGGAGCCGGGGGCGCGGTGGCTCATCAACGGCGTCGCGGGGTGGATCGGGCTCGAATGCGTGCGGCGGTCCGATGGCGGTGACGCGTGGCTCGCGCTCCTGGATCGCCGCAGCGACGACGTCGCGGATGCGCTCGGCGCCCTCGACGCGCCCGTGTCGGGTCTGGCCGATGACGGCGCGGCCAGCTGGGTCGTGGCGTACGCTCCGCTGGAGACCCTCGCATGGGCGCAGGCCACCGGAGACGCCGAGGCGTTGCACGCAGCGACGCGGGTCGCCGACATGGTGCGCTCCGGAGAACCGGTCCGAGGCGCGCTCGCGCGCGCAGCAGGCCCGATCATGGCCGACCGCCTCCTGGGTCCCCCTTCGGCCTCGGATGTGACGGTCGCGATCGTCGACGGCGGCGCGCTGGAGGTTCGCGGCGAGCGCTCGCAGTGGGAGAGGGGCGGCTGGAGGCCCGTCTCCAGCTCGTTCGAGATCGTTCAACGCTTCCACGACGAGGAGACGCCGGCGCGCGTGACGCGCGTGCCGGCAAGATTGGAGAGCGATGCCCAGTTCGTCGTCTTCGACGCGTGGCCCTCATTCGAACGCTCGCCGCGGGACAACGCATGGAAGGCAGGCCCGCATTGACGGCGCGAGCCCGCGCCGCGCCTGCACATCCCCGCGCGTCACGAGGATGAGGGCTGTGCAACGAACATGTTTCGCTGCGGCATGGAGGACTCGTTGGCTGCGCTGGTGAGCGCTGAGTAGGGAGGCGCCTGACGAGCGCATCATCGACTCATTTCGTTAGACTTTCGAATGTGATCTGAGAGGTCGAATTCCTCCAGATCCGCTTAAATTCCGCGCGGAGGCGCCTCCGGGGAGCGATCGTGTCCGCCGCACGAAATCGCCGTTCGCCCGGCTTGACGCTGATGCAATTGGTATGTATATGCATTTAGTCAGCATCTTCAAGATGTAGGCGACTCGGCGTCGTGCCTATCGGCGCTCGCGAGGCCACGCTCCACGGGCGTGGTGTCGCGAGCCGGGAGGGGTACATTTGCGATAGCTGTCCATGACAGGTCGGCGTGAGCTCCGACCCGCAGATCGCGGGGGCGGGCGCTGCCGTATTGTCATGTCGTGACGAGAATCTCGTCTGGATGGGGTGCGACCGCATAGGCCTGCGAACCCTCGCAGGGCCTGCGGGTCGATGCTGGAAGGCGCGCGAAGAGGAACGCTTCGACCATCTGCCGCTCGGTCGACGTGTTTACCGTGACGCCTGTTCCCGATTCGAAGGCTCGCCACCCGAGCACGAAGCGGGGGCGCGACCGTGGCTCGCGCCTGGAACACTGCGCGTAGCGAGCGGGGCGTGGGCTGAAGAGCTCACGTGCTCCTCCCGCTCCTCACGTCTCGGTTGCGGCCTCTCGTACCAGAGGTGACCTATGTTGCAAAAGCAACTTTTATGTAAAAACAACAGAAGCGATGCGGAGCGACAGGGTGGATGTGCCATCCTTCGCTCCCCTCGAAGAGATCGAGGCGCAGGCAGCCCGGGACGGCATCACTCACGTGCGGGGCGAGCATGAACATCTCTCATCAACGGCACTACTTCGAGCGCCGCGTCTCGATCGGCGCAGACCCCATCGACCTCGCGGCGGCGCTCGCAAGGTCGGGCTCGCACGCGACGTACTTCGTGTACGAGCGCGACGGCGAGTGGAGCGTCGCCCTCGGCGCGGCCTTCGAGCTCACTGCAGACGTACACGGCGTGCACCGCGTCGACGCGACAGGAAAGCACAGCTGTCCCGGCGGGGACTGCCTCGCCGCGGTCGAGGCGGCGCTCGCGTCGATCCCGCTCCGTGGCTGGCGCGCGTACGGCACGGCGTCGTTCGAGTTCGCGTACCTGCTGCACGGCATCGAGGCGAACCTCGGCACGGAGCCCCTGCTTCACCTGACCATCCCGGAGGTCGAGATCCGCCTCCAGCGCGGCACGGCGCTGGTTCGAGCGCTGACCTCGGACGAGCTCGATCGGATGGTGGACGTCCTCGCGTCCTCGAGCCGGCGCCATGCGCGCGGGATGAGCGACGTCGCCGGCCTCCCCCCCGTCCCGTCGCCGGAGGTGCTCCCCGCGAGGCTGCTCGAGACGACCGGCGCGGCGAAGTACAAGGAGCTGGTGGCCGCGGCGACGACCGAGATCGCGGCGCGCAAGCTCCACAAGGTCATCGCGTCGCGCGTCGTCCCGGTCGCCGCGCCGGTCGATCTCATCGCGACGTACGTCGCCGGGCGGCGACAGAACACCCCGGCCCGATCGTTCGTCGTCAACTGCCGCGATCTGAAGTTCGCCGGATTCAGCCCGGAGACCGTGCTCGAGGTGACCGCCGAAGGGCAGGTGATGACGCAGCCGCTCGCCGGGACCCGGGCGCTCGTCTCGGACGACAATGAAAACGCGCGCCTGCGGGCCGAGCTGCTCAGCAATTCGAAGGAGCTGGCGGAGCACGCGATGTCCGTGAAGCTGGCGTTCGAGGAGCTCAGCCGCGTCTGCAAGCAGGGGAGCGTGACCGTGAACGAGTTCATGGCGATATCCTGCCGCGGGACCGTTCAGCACCTCGCCTCACGGCTCTCGGGCATGCTCGAGACGGGCAACACGGCCTGGACGGCGTTCCAGGTGCTGTTCCCCGCCATCACCGCGTCGGGGATCCCGAAGAGGGAGGCTGTCGACTGGATCCGGAGGCACGAAGCGGAGAGCCGGGGCCTCTACTCAGGCGCGGTCCTGACGCTGGATCACGATGGCGCGATGGATGCGGCGCTCGTGCTGCGGACGATCTTCCAGCGGGGGAGCAGCGTCTGGCTGCGCGCGGGCGCCGGGATCGTCGCGGAGTCGACGCCCGAGCGAGAGCTGGAGGAGACCTGCGAGAAGCTCCAGAGCGTGGCGCGCCACCTGGTGCGGTCGGAGTTCGCCAGCGAGCCGGTGTGACGCAGGGGACATGGTGTTCCGGACTTGAGCTTGCCTTTTCACGAGTCAGCCAATGCACGAACAGACACAGCGAATGCACGACGAAGTCGCCTCTTCGGATCTGAGGGAGACGGTCGCGAGCGTGCTCGGCGTGGTGGCCGAGACCGTCCGTGAAGACAGCAACCTGATCGAGCTCGGGATGGACTCGATCACGATGATGCGCCTCGCCGGCAGGTGGCGGCGGCAAGGCATCGAGGTCGACTTCGCCGAGCTCGCGGCGAACCCGCGGGTGTCCGCCTGGAAGGCGCTGATAGGAGAGCGAAGCTGTACCAGGGGCGAACGCGACGAGCGTTCGCCCGCCGCGGCCACCATCGACGAGGCGGCGCCCTTCGATCTCGCGCTGATGCAGCACGCGTACTGGGTCGGCCGCGAGCAAGGCCAGCAGCTGGGCGGCGTCGCCGCGCATTTCTACAACGAGTTCGATGGCGAGCGGGTCGACCCCGCGCGGCTGGAATCTGCCGTACGGGAGCTGCTCGCGCGGCACGGCATGTTGCGCGTGCAGATCCTGAGCGATGGCCGCCAGCAGATCCTGCCCGACAGCCGCGGGCGTGGGCTGAAAGTCCACGATCTGCGTGCCCTGTCGGCCGAGGCGGCGCAAGAGGCGCTCGCCGAGCTGCGCCGGACGCTGTCGCATCGGACGCTGGATCTGGCTGCCGGCGAGGTGTTCGAACTCCAGATCTCGCTCCTGCCGGACGCGATCCGCGCGGGCGGCACGCGCCTGCATGTGAACCTGGACATGGTGGCCGCCGACGCGCTCAGCCTGCGGGTGCTGCTGGCCGACCTTTCGCACCTCTATGCCGGCTCGCAGCCGCTGCCCCCGATCAACACGAGCTATCCGCGCTACCTGGCGGAACGCGAGGCCAGCCGCGCGAGCGTCAAGGGCCAGCGGTCGCGGAACGCCGACCGAGCGTACTGGCAAGCTCGCCTGAGCGATCTTCCCGCTGCGCCGGAGCTGCCCGCCGCGCCCTACCACGTGAACGTGGGCGCCACGACGGTGGTGCGGCGCCATCGCTGGCTCGCTCCGGAGCAGGTGCGCGCCTTCGCGTCTCTGGCGGCGCGCCACGGCCTCACGCCGGCCATGGCGATGGCGGCGGTCTTCGCCGAGACGCTGACCGCCTGGAGCGCGGAGCCGCGGTTCT
The DNA here is from genome assembly GCF_051524395.1 of Sorangium sp. So ce117. Taxonomy (NCBI): domain Bacteria; kingdom Pseudomonadati; phylum Myxococcota; order Polyangiales; family Polyangiaceae; genus Sorangium; species Sorangium sp. So ce117. Next base: position 10,659,809 of record NZ_CP150309.1, on the reverse strand, counting down.
TGATGAACCTGCCGATGTTCGACCGAGAGCCCTTGCACCCGGACGTCGGGATGCTGGTGGGCGACTTCACCTCCTCGGTGCTCCTGGCGTGGGACGGCGCGGCGCCCGGCACCTTCGCTGAACGCGCGCAGCGCCTGCAGGCCCAGTTCCACGCGGACGCCGAGCACGTGGGGTATTCGGGCGTCGAGGTGCTGCGCGACCTCTCCCGGCAGCGAGGCGAGCAGGTGCTGGCGCCTGTCGTGTACACGAGCGCGCTCGGCCTGGGCGAGCTGTTTCCGGAGGTGGTGAAGCAGCGCTTCGGGAGGGCGTCCTGGATCATCTCCCAGGGGCCGCAGGTGTGGCTGGACGCGCAGGTCACGGAGCTCGACGGCGGCCTGCTGGTCAACCTGGATGCGCGTGAAGATGCGTTTGCGCCGGGCGTGCTGGACGCGATGTTCGACGCGCACGGCCGCCTGCTGGAGCGCCTGCTGGCCTACGAGGAAGCCTGGCGGCAGCCTGTGCCAGCGTTGCTCCCGGGAGAGCAGCTGAAGGTGCGCGTCGCCGCGAACGCGACAAGGACGGCCGTCTCGGGCAAGCGCCTGCACGACGGGTTCTTCGAGCTCGCGAAGCGACAGCCGGAGGCGCCTGCTCTCCTGTGGGGCCAAGGCGGCAGGATCTCGTACGGAGAGCTCCGGCAGCGCGCGCTGCGCGTGGCGGGCTACCTGCGGGAGCACGGCGTGAGCGCAGGCGACGTGGTGGCGATCCAGCTGCCCAAGGGGCCGGGCCAGATCGTCGCCGTGCTGGGCGTGCTGGCCGCCGGCGCCACGTACCTTCCGATCAGCGTGGATCAACCCGCGCTGCGCCGTCAGCGCATCCTCGACGCCGCTGGCGCCGCCCTCGTGCTCGATGACGTCCCGGAGGGGCAGGCCTCGCTGGCGGAGCCGCTGGCCGGCGAGGACTCGGATCTCGCCTACATCCTGTTCACCTCCGGTTCGACGGGCGAGCCGAAAGGCGTGGAGATCACGCACGCCGCAGCGATGAACACCATCGATGATCTGAACCAGCGCCTTTCGCTGGGCGCGACCGACCGGACGCTCGCCCTGTCTGCGCTGGAGTTCGATCTGTCGGTGTACGACATCTTCGCGCCGCTGTCGGCCGGCGGCGCCGTGGTCTGTGTCGAGGAGTCGGCGCGTCGCGACGCAGCGGTCTGGGTCGAGCTGCTGCGCAGCCATCGCGTGACCGTCCTCAACTGCGTGCCGGCCCTGCTCGATATAACGCTCGCTGCGGCCGGCGACGGTCCCGGTCCGCTGCCGCTCCGCGCGGTGCTCCTGGGCGGCGACTGGGTGACCCTCGATCTGCCGGGCCGCCTTGCGCAGCGCGCTCCGCGCTGCCGCTTCATCGCGCTGGGCGGCACCACCGAGACCGCGATCCACTCCACGATCTGCGAGGTCACCGAGGTGCCTCCGCACTGGAAGTCGGTGCCGTACGGCAAGCCCCTCGGCAACGTACAGCTGCGCGTCGTCGATCCTCTGGGGCGCGACTGTCCGGACTTCGTCCCGGGCGAGCTGTGGATCGGCGGCGCCGGCGTGGCCCGCGGCTATCGTGGCGATAGAGAGAAAACGGCGAACAAGTTTCTCCAGGCGGACGGGACGCGCTGGTACCGCACCGGTGACCGCGCGCGTTACTGGGCCGACGGCAGCGTGGAGTTCCTCGGACGCGCCGACTTCCAGGTGAAGCTGCGCGGGCACCGCATCGAGCTCGGCGAGATCGAGGCCGCGGTCGGAGGTTATCCCGGCGTCAGCCAGGCCGTCGCGGTGCTGGGTGAACGCGGGCTCTATGTGGCCATCACCTCGGATGATCCGAGGATCGATGTGCCTGAGGCAGGCGAGATCATCGATCTGCGGCAACCGCCGCCGGAGCTCGCGGATCTGCGCGAGTTCCTGGTGAACCGCCTCCCCGCCGTGATGGTGCCGGATCACCTGTGGCGCTGCAGGAGCTTGCCGCTCACGCTCAACGGCAAGATCGATCGCAAAGCCTTGCAGCGAGCGGTGAACACCATGGCCCTTCAGGCCAAGGCGACCGTGACCGCGCCGGTCGGCGAGGTGGAACGCCGGGTCGCCGGGGTGTGGGCCGAGCTGCTCAAGGTGCCGGAGGTGGGCCGCGAGGACAACTTCTTCTCCGCGGGCGGCGACTCCCTCCTGGCGACACGCCTCGTGCGCCGGCTGCGCGAGGTCGGCCTCGACGGCGTCAAGCTGGCCGATCTGTTCGCCCGTCCGACGCTGGCCGAGTTCGCTGCCACGTTGTCGCTCGGCGCAAGCGCTCCGGCGCTGCCGGCCCTGGTCGCCGATCCGGAGAACCGCCATAAGCCCTTCCCGCCCACCGAGGTGCAGCGGGCCTACTGGCTGGGTCGTGACGAGAGCTTCACGCTCGGGGGCGTCGCCTGCCAGTTCTACCGCGAGTACGACGTCGTCGATCTCGACGTGTCGCGGCTGGAGGCGGCCGTCAACGTCCTGGTACGGCGGCACGAGATGCTGCGCGCCGTCTTCGATGAGCAGGGGCAGCAACGCATCCTCGCGGACGTGCCGCGGTTCGCGATAGAGGTCGTCGACGCCGGCGAAGACCCGGCTCAGGCGTACGAGGCGCTGCGGCGCGACTGCTCACACTGGGTCTTCGATCCGACCCGCTGGCCGCTGTTCGGCATGCGGGCGGTGCGGTCGGGCGACAGGACGCGCCTCGGCATCAGCCTCGACAACCTCATCCTCGACGCGCTCAGCATCCTCACCTTCTACTCGGAGCTCACCGCGCTCTACGAGGCTCCCGACGCTGCTTTGCCGCCGGTCGGGCTGTCCTTCCGCGACTACGTGCTGACGTGCACGCCGGGATCGGAGGCGCTCGCCGCCGCGCGGGCGTACTGGGCGAAGAAGCTGCCAGAGCTGCCGCCGGCGCCGCAGCTGCCGCTCGCCCGAGATCCGGCCGAGGTGGGGCGCCCGCGCTTCACGCGCCACGAGGGCAGCGTCGACGCGAGCCGATGGCGCCGCATCGTCGAACGCGCAGGTGAGCACGGCATCACGCCGTCCACGGTCCTGCTCACGGCGTTCGCCGAGGTGCTCAGCCGCTGGTGCAGCCGCCCCGACCTCACGCTCAACCTGACGCTCTTCGATCGCCGCGAGGTGCATCCGGACATCCACTCGGTCATGGGCGATTTCACGTCGCTCACGTTGGTCGGATACCGGCCCGCCGCCGGCGAGAGCTGGGTGACGCGAGCCCGGCGCGTCCAGCGGGAGCTGGGCGACGCGCTCGACCATCGCGACGTCTCGAGCATCTCGCTCGTTCGCGAGCTGGGAAGGCTGAGCGGCGCGCCGAGCCTGACCATGCCGGTGGTGTTCACGAGCGCCCTCGGCGTCCCCGGCGGCACCGCTGCGCCGGCCAGCGGCCCCTTCAGGAAGCAGGTGTGGGGCCTGACGCAGACCCCGCAGGTGTGGCTCGACCATCAGGTGATCGAGGCCGAGGGCGGCATCGCCCTGAACTGGGACGTTGTCGAGGACCTGTTCCCGGCGGGCCTGATCGCCACGATGTTCGACGCGTACCTGCGCGAGCTGAGCTGGCTGAGCAGCTCCGAGTGGCACCTGCCCGTGCCCGATCTCCTGCCCGAGCCGCAGCGGCGCGTGCGCGCGCTCGTCAACGCGACCGCCGGAGAGAGCCCACGGCAGAGCCTTCACCGCGCGTTCTTCGACCTGGCGCGCGAGCAGCCGCAGCGGATCGCATTGCGCTGGGGCGAGGCCGAGGTGATGAGCTACGGCGAGCTCGCGTCGCGCGCGCTGCGCCTCTCGGCGGCGCTGGCCGAGCACGGTGTGGCGACAGGCGATGTCGTCGCCGTGAACCTGCCCAAGGGGCCCGATCAGATCGCCGCGGTGCTGGGCGTGCTGGCGGCCGGAGCCGCCTACCTGCCGGTCGGGGTGGATCAACCCGATGCGCGCCGCGACCGGATGCTGGGACAGGCAGGGGTCCGCGTCGTCGTCACCGGCCCGGAGCCGAGGTGCTGGCCGGAGGGCGTTCGTCCGTGTGTGTTCGGACAGGTGATGGCGTCCGCGCCCGCGCCGAGCCCGGCGGCGATCGACGCAGAGCAGCTGGCTTACATCATCTTCACCTCCGGATCGACCGGCGAGCCGAAGGGCGTTGAAATCACCCATCGCGCCGCGCTGAACACGGTGCTGGACATCAATCAACGCTTCGGCGTCGGCCCGGAAGACCGCGTCCTGGCCGTGTCTGCGCTGGATTTCGATCTGTCTGTCTACGATATCTTCGGTCTGCTGTCCTCCGGCGGCTCGCTGGTCTTGATCGAGGAGGAATCGCGGCGCGATGCGAGGCGCTGGCATGAGCTGGTGTGTCGGCATGAGGTGACGATCTGGAACAGCGTTCCGACCTTGCTCGACATGCTGCTCATCGTCAGCAGCGCGGCGGAGCCGCCGGGCGCCCTCCGTCTGGCGCTCGTCTCGGGTGACTGGATCAGGACGGATCTGCCCGGGCGGCTCGCCGCGCAGCGGCCCGGGTGTCGGTTCATCGCGCTCGGCGGCGCCACCGAGGCCTCGATCTGGTCCAACTTCTTCGAGGTCGATGGGGTCCAGCCGTCGTGGCGTTCGATCCCCTACGGCTATCCCTTGCGCAACCAGCTCTTCCGCGTGGTGGACGCGCATGGCCGCGACTGTCCGGACTGGGTGCCGGGCGAGCTGTGGATCGGCGGTCTCGGGGTGGCGCGCGGTTACTGCGCCGCGCCGGATCTGACGGCTCGCAAGTTCGTCGGAGACGGCGCGCGGTGGTATCGCACGGGCGACGTCGGGCGTTACTGGCCCGACGGCGCGCTGGAGTTCCTCGGCCGCACCGACACTCAGGTCAAGATCCGAGGGCATCGCATCGAGCTCGGCGAGGTGGAAGCCGCTCTGAGGTCGCACCCGGGCGTGCGGAATGCGGTGGCCGTGGCGGCCTCCGGGCGCCTCGCCGCCGCCGTGGTCCCTGCTGCCGCGGAGCTCAGCGCGGAGCAGCTGCGCGACCATGTCACCCTGAGCCTGCCGATTCACATGGTGCCAGAGAGGATCGTGGTGCTGGCCCAGCTGCCGCTCAGCGCGAACGGCAAGGTCAACCATGCCGAGATCGTCAGGCTGATCTCGGCGGAAGCCGAGCCCGACGCCCGCGAGGTCGAGCCCCCGCAGGGTGAATGGGAGCATGCCGTCGCGGCGCTCTGGAGCGAGCTCCTGGCCGTCGCCGACGTCGGCCGCCATCAGAGCTTCTTCCAGCTGGGCGGCGACAGCCTCCTCGCGACGCGCTTCATCGAGGCCGTGAATCAGCGCCACGCCATCATGCTGCCGCTGAGGCGCCTGTTCAACGGACCGACGCTGCGCGAGGTCGCAGCGGCGCTCGCCGCCGAGCACGAGGCCGGCCAGGAGATCGAGGAGGGCGTGCTCTAGCGGCGTCCGCCGCGGTGGCGCGCCGGAGCCCGGCGCGCGGGAGAGCGCTTCGCCGGAGAGTTCATCGTCTGATGTGACGCTTGTCGTCAACAAGCTACAGGAGCTTACGTCCATGCCCGTTGCCGGGATCATCGAAGAGCTGAAGACGCTGGGTGTCGATCTGTGGACGGAATCGGGGCAGCTCCGGTTCCGTGCGCCCAAGGGTTTGCTCACGGAAGACAAGATGACCGTGCTGCGCACGCACAAGGCGCAGATCATCGATTTTCTGGCAGCAAACCAGGGGGTGGTCGTCGCCGCGGACGAGCAGGGGCGTCATGAGCCGTTTCCGCTCACCGACGTGCAGACGGCCTACCTGCTGGGGCGCCAGAGCTCCTTCGGTTACGGCGGCGTCGCCTGCCACGGGTACCTGGAGGTGACGTATCCAGAGCTCGACCCCGCGCGCCTCACCGACGCCTGGAACCTGCTGATCGAGCGGCATGAGATGCTGCGCGCCGTCATCGAGCAGGACGGCTACCAGCGCGTCCTGCCCACGGTGCCTCGGTACCCCATCCAGTCGACGGACCTCCGCGGCGCGTCCGCCGCCGAGGTGGAGCGCGCGCTATGCGGCATCCGCGCCGAGATGGACCACCGGATGTACGAGACCACCGCATGGCCGCTGTTCGAGCTGCGGCATACCCGCACCAGCGGCGGCGACGTCGTGCACTTCTCGCTCGACTCGCTGATCGCCGACTGGGCGAGCGCCGGGATCTTCTTCGAGGAGCTCGACCTCATCCTCGCCGGCCGCAGCGACGAGCTGCGACCGCTGGACCTCCGCTTTCGCGATTACATCTTCGCGGAGCGGCGGCTGCGCGAGACCGGGCGTTACCAGCGTGACCGCCAGTACTGGCTCTCGCGCGTCAACGACCTGCCCCCCGCGCCCGAGCTCCCGACGCTTCCGCCGGCCGCGGAAGGTGGGCCCGTGCGCTTCCGCCGCCACCACAGCCGCCTGTCCGCCGAGCGCTGGGAGCGCCTCCGGCAGCGCGCCGGCGAGCGAGGTCTCACGGCCTCGATCGCCGTGCTGGGCGCCTATGCGGCGGTGCTGCAGCGCTGGAGCCGCCGTCAACGGTTCAGCCTCAACCTCACGCTGCTCAACCGCCTGCCGCTGCATCCGCACGTCGACCGGATCGTCGGAGACTTCACGTCGGTCAGCCTCATGGACGTGCAGGCGGCGTCCGGGCGCAGCTTCAAGGAATGGGCTGCGCGGCTCGGCGATCAGATGTTCGCCGATCTCGACCACCGGCTGTTCACGGGGGTCGAGGTGCTGCGCGAGGTGACCCGCCGGCGCGGGCGGGAAGCCGCGCTGATGCCGGTCGTCTTCACCAGCGCCATCGGGCTCGGCTCGCGGCGACGACCCACGAGCGGCCGGCGCTTCGGCCATGGCGTCACGCAGACCCCGCAGGTCTACCTCGATTGTCAGGTCATGGATGACGCGGACGGGCTCGAGGTCAACTGGGACGTGCGTCAGGGCATCTTCCCGGACGGCCTCATCGACGACATGTTCGGCGCGCTGCAGCGGCTGCTGGAGGATCTCGCGGAGCGCTCCGAGGCCTGGGAGGCCATCGAGCCTGTCGCGTTGCCCGGATGGCAGGCGCAGGAGCGCGAGCGGGTCAATCAGACAGGCTGTCCGCTGCCGGATTCCCTCTTGCACCGAGGGTTCCTGGAGCAGGCCGCCCGCGACCCCGGCGCGGTGGCGGTGATCGGCCACGCGGGCAGCTTGACGTACCGCGACCTCGCGATGAGGGCGGCGTCCGTCGCGCAGGCGCTGCGGGACGGCGGCTGTTCCGCGGGCGACCGGGTCGCCGTCGTCATGAACAAGGGGATCGAGCAGGTCGTCGCGGTGCTGGGCGTCCTTCTCGCCGGCGGGGCCTATCTGCCGCTGGACGCCACGCAGCCACGGCTGCGCATCGAGAAGGTGCTGTCGAACGCGGCGGTGCGACAGGTCCTGACCCAGTCGTGGATCTCCGCGGCGGCCAAGCTGCCAGACGGCCTGCGCGTGATCGACGTGGACACGCTGGCGCCTGCGCAGACCTTCCCCGAAGCCCCGGTGGGCCCGATGGGCGACCCCGACGCGCTGGCGTACGTGATCTACACCTCCGGCTCCACGGGTGACCCGAAGGGGGTCATGATCACCCACCGGGCGGCGCTGAACACGATCGACGACATCAACCGTCGCTTCGGGGTGACCGGATCGGACCGGGTGCTGGGCCTCGCCCAGCTCGGCTTCGACCTGTCCGTGTACGACATCTTCGGAACCCTCGCCCTCGGAGGGACGCTCGTCCTCCCGGATCCCGACCGCGGCGCCGATCCCTCCCACTGGGCGGATCTCCTCGTGAAGCATGAGGTGACCCTGTGGAACTCCGTGCCTGCGCAGCTTCAGATGCTGGCGAGCTACCTGCAAACAGAGCCGGTCGCGATTCGCTCGTTGCGCATGGCGCTGCTGTCCGGCGACTGGATCCCCGTCACGCTGCCCGACCAGATCCGCCGGTTCATTCCTGACCTGACGCTCATCGGGCTCGGGGGCGCGACCGAGGCGGCCATCTGGTCGAATTACCATCGCATCGAGCGGGTCGATCCGGCGTGGACGAGCATCCCCTACGGGGTGCCGCTCGCCAACCAGGGCTTCCGCGTCCTCGACGAGTCGCTCCGCGACGCGCCGGTGTGGGTCCCTGGAGAGCTGTACATCACCGGGCACGGCCTTGCGGCGGGGTACCTGGGCGATCCGGAGCTCACGGCAGCGCGCTTCTTCAACCATCCCGTCGATGGACAGCGCCTCTACAGGACCGGAGATCTCGGGCGCTATCTCCCCGGCGGATCCATCGAGTTTCTCGGACGCGAGGACAGCCAGGTCAAGATTCGCGGGCACCGGATCGAGCTCGGCGAGATCGAGGCCGCGCTGCTCGCGCATCCGGCGGTCGGCGCCGCCGCGGCCGTGGTGGCCGGCAAGGACTCCACGGATCGCACGCTGCTCGGCTTTGTCGAGCTCGCGCGGCGCAGCGCGCCTTCAGACGAGGATCTGGCCACGTCGCAGGCTCGTCTCGTGTCTGCGGCGCGGCAGTTCGCCGACAAGGAGGTCAGCGGCGTGACCGCGGCCCAGGTGACCGACGCGACCCGAGCGCTGCGCGACGCCTCGTTCGCGTCCATGATCAACGCGTTTTCCGAGCGCGGGCTCTTCGCCGGTCCGCGCGACACGCACTCGGCCGAGGAGATCCTGCGCCAGGCGCGCGTTCACGACCGCCATCACTGGCTCGTTCGCCGCTGGCTGGGGCTCCTTTCGGAGGCGGAATGGCTCACGTACCACGAGGAGAGCCGCCGTTACGCGCAGCGCAGGGCCGCCGACGCGGCGGCGGTCCACGACGCCTGGCGGCGGTTCGAGGAGCTGGCGTCGTCGTCCGGGCTGTGTACGCCCGAGTTCGTTCAGTACCACAGAGCGCACGTGGAGCGGCTGCACGCCTTGCTCGAGAACCAGCAGAACCCCTTCGAGCTGCTGTTCCCGCAAGGGAAGCACGACGTGGCGCTCTCGGTGTACCGCGACGACGCGATCGCGCGTTACAACAACCACGCGGTCGCGGCGCTCCTGTACCGGATCGCCGCCGCGCATACGGACGGCGCCCCCCTGCGGGTGATCGAGATCGGCGCCGGCACGGGGGCCACCACCGGCGTGGTCCTCCCGATGCTCGACGGCCATGACGTCGACTACCTGTTCACGGACCTGACAGCCTTCTTCCTGGCCGACGCGCGCGAGCGGCTCCGGGAGCGCCCGTGGGTCCGATTCGGGCAGCTCGATCTGAACGAGGATTACCGGGCCCAGGGCCTGCTGCCGAACTCCGCGGACGTCGTGCTGTGCGCCGGAATGCTGAACAGCACCCGCAACGTCGAAGCCGCGGTGGCGGCCGCGGTGGAGCTGCTCGGGCCGTCGGGGTGGCTCGTGTTCACCGAGCCCACCGCCGATCACCCGCACGTCCTGCTCACCCAGGGCTTCATGATGGACCCCTCGGGCGCGGACCGGGAACGCGGCACCACCAAGTTCCTGTCCACCGAGCAGTGGCAAGGCCTGATCGCGAAGAGCGGCGGTGAGCTGGTGCTCCGCCTGCCGGACGACGACCATCCGATGGCGGCCTATGGCATGCACATGTTCGCTGCGCGATTCAAGACCGACCGAGCCCGGGTCGGGACCGACGAGCTCACGAGCTTCCTCGGGCAGCGGCTGCCAGCGCACATGGTGCCTGCGCATCTGCAGGTCGTCGACCGGCTGCCGCTCACGGCGAACGGCAAGGTCAACCGCAAGGCGCTCGCCGCCCTGCGGCCCGCGGCGTTCATCGACGGCGCCGGGAAGGAGGCCGATGCGACGCTGGACGAGCTGGAGAGCCGGCTGTGTGCGATCTGGGCGAGCGCGCTCGGCATCGCGCGGATCGGCAAGGGAGAGAACTTCTACGACCGCGGCGCCGACTCGCTGATCCTCGCCAGGGTGGCAGGTCGACTGCGCGACGAGGTGCCGGAAGCGGCGCCGTTCGCCTACGACACGCTCCTGCGGCAGATGCTCAATGAGCCGACGGTCGACGCGCTCGCGCGAGCGCTGCGCAGGCAAGACGGCGCCGCGCACGCGCCGATCGGCGCTGGGCCGGGCGCGGAGGCGTCCTCCAGCGGCGGCAAGACCGCGCAGGTCGCGCAGCGCCGCGAGGGCAGCAATTCGTTGATCCTCTCGTTCGGCGGCGGGGGCGGGCCGGCGCGCGTGATGTTCCACGCGGCGCTGGGCACCATGGATTACTTCCAGCACCTGGGGCGGGCGCTCGCCGCCCAGAACCTGGGGCCCGTCCTGGGCTTCGCCGTCGCCGACCCCGAGCTGTACCTCGCGATCCCCCCGAAGGAGCTCGTCGCGCGCGTGTCCGACGATTACGCGCAGCGGCTCATCGATGAAGGCTTCACGCGGTTTCAGCTCATCGGCTACTGCCTCGGCGGGCTGCTCGCCACCGAGGTGGCCCGCCGGCTGCTCGAGCGCGGCATGTCGGTGGACCTGGCGCTCGTCGACAGCATTCCGATGTTCATCGAGACCGACGAGGAGCTCGCGTTCGAGGCGATCTTCGCGCCGAACTTGAACCTGGATCCGGTGAAGGCCGTCTTCGGCGACGACGTCGAAAGCGCCGACGTGTACCGGGCCATCGAGAAGCTGATGGTCGACTACGACCGCAAGATTCCGGCTGGCGCGATGGCCAGGCTCGGCGGGGACCCCGGGCTGGAATCGGTCGCCGCCGCGGTGCGCAGGCAGTCCGCGCGCAGCCAGGACGAGCGCCTGGCCAGCTATGCGAAGGCGGCGGCCGCCCAGGCCGGGGTGCCCGTCGGACCCGAGCTCATCCCGGCGCTGTTCAGGACCTGCAGGCATAGCATGCGCGCCGCGCGGTTCGATCCCGAGCCGTACGTCGGCGATATGACGTTCTTGCGGTGCGACGAGGAGCAATCCTTCGGCATCACCGCGGGCGTCGGGCACCTGACGGCGCCGTTCTGGGAAGGCGTCTGCCTCGGCGAGTTCAAGCTGATCGACGTGCCTGGCAACCATTTCAGCGTCATCGAGCCGCCGCATGTGAATGTCGTGGCCGAGCACCTCGCGGTATCGTTGCGCCACACATGAGAGAGAATCAGCAGAAGGCCGGGGCGCTCCGCGCGCTGCGCCGCCCGATAGCAGGGCTGTCGCGGCTCGGGATCTTCCTGGGCGGGGTCGGGGCGCTGACGACGCTCGTCCCGTTCATCGGTATCGCCGAGCTCGCGCGGATCCTCGTCGCGTCAGGCCCGATCGACAGCGCGAAGGTGGCCGGGGTCGCGCTGATCATCGTGGTCGGCCTCGGCGTCGGATGGACATGCACCGGAATGGCGCTGTGGGTGACTCACCTGGCGGACCATCGGCTTCAGGCCATCCTGCGGCGCGCGCTGGTGCGCAAGCTGGGCGAGGTGCCGCTGGGGTGGTATTCCGACAAGACGTCAGGTGTGGTCCGCAAAGCGGTCCAGGACGACCTGGAGGACCTGCACCACCTCGTCGCGCACCACGATGTCGAGCTCGTCTCGGCGATCGTCCTTCCGCTCGGCGGCCTCCTGTACCTGTTCTGGCTGGACTTTCGGCTGGCGCTGCTCGCGATCGCCACCCTGCCCATCTACATCGTCGCTTACGCATGGATGATGCGGGGCTTCGCCGAGAAGATGATGCAGCTCGACGCGAGCTTCGCCAGGGTGAGCGCCGCGATCGTCGAGTTCGTACACGGCATCGCGGTCGTGAAGGCGTTCGGCCAGACGGGCCGCGCTCACCAGAGCTACCAGCGCGCCGTCAGCGATTTCAGCGACCGGTACGCCGGCTGGGTGCGGCCGCTGCTCCGGCTCGAGGCGCTGACCTCGATGGCCCTCTCGGTGCCCGTGATCATGCTGGTGAGCCTGACGGTCGGCGCCTGGTTCATCCGAGAGGGCTGGGTGAGCCCCATCGACCTGCTCGCCGAGACCCTCGTCGCCGTGGTCATCCCGCAGACGGTGCTCACGCTGAACCAGGGGCTCACGGCCCAGCGCAAGGCCGTGGCGGCGGCGGAGCGCGTCGCCTCGCTGCTCGACGAGCCGTCATTGCCCATCACGACGACGCCGCAGGCGCCGCGCGGGGCGGGGGTGCAGTTCGATCACGTCTCGTTCAGCTACGACGGCTCGAGGAGCGTGCTCTCCGACGTGAGCTTCGCTTGCACGCCTGGCACGGTGACAGCTCTCGTCGGGACCTCGGGCGCGGGGAAGTCCACGCTGGCAAAGCTGGTGCCCAGGTTTTATGACGTGACCGGCGGCGCTGTCCTGCTCGGCGGCGTGGATATACGAAACATCGCGCCGGACGTGCTGTACCGGAACGTCGGCTTCGTTCTGCAGGACGTCCAGCTGGTGCATGGCACGGTCGCCGACAACCTGCGTCTCGGCCGGCCCGAGGCCAGCGACGCAGAGGTCGTTGAAGCCGCGCGCGCCGCGCAGATCCACGACCGGCTCGTCGCGCTCCCCAGGGGATATCGGTCCGTGATCGGCGAGGACGCCATCCTGTCCGGCGGCGAGGCGCAGCGGCTGTCCATCGCGCGCACGCTGCTCGCGGACACCGCGGTGCTGATCCTGGACGAGGCGACGGCGCACGCGGATCCGGAGTCAGAGGCGCAGATCCAGGACGCGCTGTCCGCGGTCGCGCGCGGGCGCACCGTGATCGTCATCGCCCACCGGCTGGCGACGATCACCGGCGTCGACCAGATCGTCGTGCTCGACGAGGGCCGCGTGCGCGAGCGCGGCACGCATTCCGCGCTGCTCGCCGCGGACGGGCTCTACGCGAGGATGTGGCGTGCCTACGCCGAGAACGACATGGCGGTTGCCACTTCAGCGGTGGAGGTGGCCTCATGATCCGGCAACTGACCAAGATCCTGGGACCGCAGCACGCAAGGGCGCTGCACGTCTATTTCGGCTGGCTCATCGTCTACTCCGTCGTTCAAGGGGTGGCGATGGCGTTCCTCGTCCCGGTCCTCAAGGCGCTGCTCGGCGGGGACCTGGGCGAGGCGCTGCGCTGGCTGCTCCTCCTGGCCGCGGTCGTCGCGGTGACGTGCGTGGCCCGTTACCAGCAGACGATGAAGGGCTTCGCGCTCGCGCTGGTCGTCCTGACCACGCTGCACGACCGGCTCGGCAACCACGTCGCCCGCCTGCCGATCGGCTGGTTCTCCTCGGAGAAGGTCGGCCGTCTCTCACGGAGCGCGACGGGCGGCACCATGATGGTCACCAACGTGTTTGCCCACCTCCTGACCCCGGTGGTGAGCGGCATCCTGACGCCCGCGACGATCGCCGTCGCCATGCTGTTCTTCGACTGGCAGCTCGGGTTGACGGCCATCGCCTGCACGCCGCTGATCTACCTGACGCACCGCTGGTCGTCGGCGTGGATCGGCCGCACCGAGGAGCAGGTCGACGCCGCGGGGGCGCTCGCCAGCAACCGGGTCGTCGAGTTCGCGCGCAACCAGCAGGTGCTGCGCGCTTTCGGTCGGGCCACGGGGGGTTATGCGCCGCTGGAGGAGGCGATCGATGGGCAGCGCGCCGCGGGCGGGTCGATGCTGCGTCAGACCTTCCCCAGGTTGCTCGCGGGCGGTCTGTCGGTGCAGCTCGCGTTCGCCGCGCTGATCGCGGTCGGCGTGGTGCGCGCCCTCGATCGGTCGATCGATCCGATCGAGCTCGTCGCGCTCCTGGCGCTGGCCGCCAGGTTCGTGGGGCCGCTGGCCGAGGCCGCGGGGCGGAGCGGGCTCTTGCGGATGGCGGGCAACGATCTGGAGCGGCTGTCCGCCATCTTCGATGAGGCGCCGCTGCCCGAGCCGGAGCGCTCCAGGCCCGTCGCGGCGCCGGGGGAGATCGAGTTCTCCGATGCCCTGTTCGGCTATCAGCCGGGCGCTCCCGTGCTCCGTGATGTGTCTTTCCGGATAGCGCCGAGGACGATGACGGCGATCATCGGGGCATCCGGCTCCGGGAAGACCACGATAACACGGCTGATCGCGCGGTTCTTCGATGTCGACGCGGGCTCGGTGCGGGTGGGCGGCGTGGATGTCCGCGAGCTCTCCACGGAAGACCTGATGACGCAGCTGTCGCTCGTCATGCAGGACGTCTATCTGTTCGATGACACGCTCGAGGCAAACATCCGGGTGGGCCGGCTGGACGCCACGGACGCCGAGGTGCGCGAGGCAGCCCGCCTGGCGGGCGTGGAGGAGATCATCGAGCGCCTCCCGCAGGGCCTGAAGACCCGGGTCGGCGAGGGCGGAGCGTCGCTGTCCGGCGGGGAGCGCCAGCGGGTGTCGGTCGCCCGAGCCGTGCTCAAGGGCGCTCCCATCGTGCTGCTGGACGAGGCGACGGCGGCGCTCGACCCGGAGAACGAGCGCTACATCCAGAGCGCGATGCGCACATTGATGAATCGGTCGACCCTGCTGGTCATCGCGCACCGGCTGCCGACCATCGTGTCCGCGGATCAGATCCTCGTGCTCGACGGCGGCCGCATCGTCGAGGCGGGAACGCATCAGGAGCTCCTGGCGCGCAACGGGCGGTACACGGCGTTCTGGAACGAGCGCCGCCGCGCCCACGGATGGCGGCTGGTGGAGGCTGCGGGATGACGATCGGCATCTTGGGAGGTTATGGCGACGTCGGCGCGCAAGCGGCCCGGCGGCTCGTGTCGCTCGGCGTCGGGCCGCTGCGGATCGGCGGGCGCAACCTCGAAGCGGCCCGCCGCTTCGCGAAGGAGCTGTCCGTGGGAGCGGTCGAGCACCGGGCGGTCGATTTTCGGGACGACGCGTCGTTGCGTCGCTTCGTCGGTGGGTGTCGGATCGTGCTCAACTGCGCCGGTCCATCTCACGCCATCGCGGACCGCGCGGCGAGGGCAGCCGTGGAAGCAGGCGCCGACTACGTGGACGCCGCCGGCGACGATGCGCTGTACGCGCTCCTGGACGACGAGGCGTACCGCACCCGCGGGCGCGTGGCCGTGCTCTCGGCGGGGCTGCAGCCTGGCCTCACCGCGCTCTTGCCGCGATGGGCGGCGCAGCGTGCTTTCAGCCAGGTTCACGGCATGCGCAGCTATTTCGGCGTGCTGGACCGCTTCACCGAGGTCGCCGCGGACGACTACCTCCAGGCGGCCACGGACGGGGTGAGTGAGCCGCTCGCGGCATGGCGAGAGGGGCGTCGCTCCGGGGTGCTGACCCGCACGCGCAACGTGGAAGTCCCGTTCTTCCCCGGTCCGGCGACCTTGCTGCCTTACCTCAACACCGAAGGGGAGCGGCTCGCGGCGTCGCTCCGGCTCGCTCGCGGAGACTGGTATACTGTCATCACCGGCCAGCACATCCTCACGGCCTTCGACCGCGCGCGCAGCCTCGAACGCCGCGAGGCGGTCGCGGCGTTATGCCGGGCCAGCTTGCTCGACCTCGCTGGACGGGAGCCGCACGTCCTCCTCGTCGCGCAGCTCGACGGCCTGCGAGACGGCGCCCCGGTCACGCGCACGCTGGTGATGCGCGGACGGCGCAACGCCGAGCTCACAGGGACCCTGGCCGCGCTCACCACGCTGGCGGTGGACCAGGGCCAGGTGCCCGCTGGGCGCCACTTCGCCGCGGCGGCGCTCGAGCCCCTGTCGACGGTCGGTCGCCTTCGCGAGAGCGGCGCGGTGACCGCGCTCGATCTGCTGGACACGTCGATCGACGCGCTCGGCGCTACCGAGGAGGGCTCCCTGTGACCGCCGGGATGCCTCTCGTGTTGTGCGGCGCCGGGTTCGGTCGTCTACATCTGGCGGCGCTCGAGCGGTTGAATGGGCGCTTTCGCCTCATCGGCCAGCTCGCCGACGACAGCGAGGGCGCCCGGAGGTTCGCCGATCAGGCCAGGATACCGCTCTGGACCCGGCCGGATCAGGCACCCCTCGGCGCCGGCGTGAGCTGCTGGGTATCGGCGGCCGGGCACGGCGTGCCGGTGACCGAGCGCGCCGTCGACCTCCTGGGGCGGGGCAGCGCTGTGCTGGCGGAGGCGCCGCTCGAGCACGATGAGCTCGCCGCATGCCTGCGGCAATCGCGCCTTTCTCGGGCCGCATTCCGGGTGGCAGCGGTCGCCTCTGCCACGCCGGCATCCCGGCGGTTCCTCGGCGCAGCGCAGGTGTTGCGCGCGCGCACGCCGATCAGGTACGTCGCGGCGACGTGCACGAGAGCGTCGATCCAGGCGCTGCTCCGCCTCCTGGGAGACGCGCTCGGCGCCCTGCGCCCCTGGCAGATCCGTGAGCCGGCGCCGCTCGGGAGCGGGCTTGTCGTGCTCGGAGGCAGCCTCGCGGGGGTTCCCATCGTCCTGCGCGTGCGCAACGAGGTGTCGTCAGAGGCGCAGAGGGTCGTCGAGCTCGCCCTGGGCAGCGACGCCGGCGAGCTGGAGTTGACCGGGGTTCACGGCGACGTCCTCTGGACCGCCCACGCCACGGGGTCTGCCGTGCTGCTCGGCGGGACGGACGCGCCGGCCGAGCGCGAGACCATGAGCTGGCTGCGTGCGACCCGCGACGAGCTGACGGCGTTTGCCAATGCCGTTGAGAGCCCAGGCGCAGCCGTCAGCGAGGCTCAGGTTCAGCTCACGTTGTGCCGCCTCCGGCACGACGTCCTCGCCGCGCTCGGCTCGGCGACGGCGCGCGCCGACGCGGAGGTCGTCCCGGCCGCCGATCTGGCCGCCGCGGCCGTGGAGGCCGCCGCCGACGACGCCGATGGTGAGGCGCCCGGCGTGCCGACGGGCGACGAGACACACGAGGCGGGGCTGAGGCTCACTCGGCTGCTGGAACCCGCGCCGGGGCGGGATGCCCTGGCGCACCTGCCGGGGGCGATGCAGCGACTCGAGGCGATCAGCCTGCGAGCCCTGGGGGAGCTGCTCGTCGCGAGCGGCGCCGTGCATCCGGCCGGTGAACCGCGCACAGCGGAGGAGATCGTCGGCGCGCTGGGCGCGGCGCCGCGGCACGCATGGCTCGTCCGGCGGTGGCTCGCCGCGCTGTGCGACCACGGTGTGCTCAGCAGCGTGGCAGATAAGTACGTGTGGCGACGGGCCCTGCGGGACGCCGGCGCGGCCTCCGACCTGCCCGACGCGTATGCCGCGCTCGGCTTCCCGCCCGCGATGGCGGAAGTCCACCAGGCCGCGCTGCTCCGCCTGCACGCGCTCGTGCGCGACGAGCTCTCGATTCAGCAGCTCTTGTTTCGCGAGCGGCAGGACCTCTCCACCATCGCCGCCTACCAGGACAACGTCTTCACCGCTTACCTGAGCGCCGCCGGCGCTCACCTCGTGCGCCGCTGCGCGGAGCTGCGGCACCGGCCGCTGCGCGTGCTCGAGCTCGGCGGAGGCGCCGGGCTCACCACGACAGCCGCGCTGCGGGCCCTCGACGGCGCGCCTGTCGACTACCTGTTCACCGACATCGCGCGCGCGTTCACGGCCGCGGCGCAGGAGCGGTTCGGCCGCCATCGCGGGATGCGCACTGCCGTGCTCGACATCAACATCGATTTCACGGCGCAGGGGGTGGAGCCGCACGCGGCGGACGTCGTGCTCGCGGGCAATGTCCTCCACAACGCCGCGCATACGGGTCGGACGCTGCGCCGCATCCGCCGCGCGCTCGCCCCCGGCGGGTGGCTCATCTTCACGGACTCCACACGAGAGAACTGCGCGATCCTGACGGCGATGCAGTTCCTGCTGTCTCCTGCGGCCGGCTCGCCGCCGCTCGGCAGCGAGGACCGGCGCGCGGGGACCGATCAGGTGTTCGTCGACGCGCCCGGCTGGAATGAGGAGCTCCTGGCCGCAGCCTTCGTGCCGCGGTTCGTCCTTCCTTCGCTCGAATCACCCCTGGCCGTGGCAGGCCAGCACCTGTTCTTCGCCACCGCCTGCTGACGACCACCCGAGGAGGTGCCATGACCGTGAGACAGATCATCGATGGGCTGGAGCGCCTCGCGAGCCGAGCGGCGCTGGTGTCGAGCGGGCGCGAGTGGACCGGAGCAGAGGTGCTCGACGCGACGTACCGCGCTGTCACGGCGCTGCGCCAGCGCGGGGCCGTCGCGGGCCGCACGCTGAGCTGGAGCGCCGGAGACAGGCCTCAGGCCCTGCCCGTCCGGCTGGCCGCGATGCTGCTCGGCGCGCGGTTCTCTGCCGAGCCGCCGGCGAGCGACGGCGGCGATGTCCTGAGGATCACCGACGCTGACCTGTCCGCGCTCGACGGGGCGAGCGCCTGTGAGCCCCGCCTGGTGGACGACGCGCCGTTCTCCGTGGTTCGCGGATCCTTCGTGTGGTCGAGAGCGGTGTTCTGCGAATCGGTGGCTGCCCTGCGCGACGCGCTCGGCCCTTCGCCTGCGCGCACGGCGGTGCTCTCGCCGCTGGCCGGGTTCGGCGGGGATGCAGCGTTCGCGAGCTGGAGCGCGGGCGCCGCCGTCCACCATCACGCGGTGGACGCGAGCGCAGCGAGCGCCGCGAGCCCGGCCAAGGCCCTTTCGTTCCTCGAGCGAGCGGCCCCCGACTGCGCGATCGTGTCAGCGACGCTGCTGCGTAGCCTCCTGGCCCACCCGGCGGCCGCGCTCGCCGACCTCGGGGCGCTGCGGCGCATCGTGGTCGACGCCGGCGCAGGCGCCGGTGGAGCGCTGTCCGCCGAGTCGTCCGCGGCCGTCCGGCGCCTCTTCGGCGCAGAGCTCGTGGACAGGATCGCCGGTGAAGCCGGGCTCGTACCGGTGGAGCGCGAGCTGCGCAGAGCCGAGCAAGAAGCGGCGCGCATGGCGGAGCTCGTGATGAGCCATCCGAGCGTGGCGGCGGCGGCGGTGATCCCCTCCGACGGCGGCGGCTGGGCCGTCTTTGCCGTCCCCGCGAAGCGTGCCAGCGACGATGCCGACGGGGACGCGAGCGGACAGCGCCTGATCGCCAAGGCGACCGCCGCGCTGGACGCCGAGCTCGCCGGGACCGACCTGAACAGGGCGATCGCGGCCGTGGAGCGGCTGGGACAGACAGCGCTGCTGTCGATGCTCAACGCGCTGGGCCGCAGCGGCCTGTTTACCGACACGGCCGCCGCCCACACCGTGGACGAGGTGCTCGCGCGGGCGCGGGTCGCCGCCGCGCATCGGCCGCTCATCCGTCGCTGGCTGAGGGTGCTCACGGAGCAGAAGCTGCTGCGCCGGGACGGAGATCGGCTGAGCGCCGTGGGCCCGGTCTGCGACTTCTCGGACGCCGCGCTGGCGCGCGCATGGGACGAGCTGAAGGGAGAATGGCTGGCCACGGTCGGCGCGGCCGGCACGATCGACTACGCGGTCCGCAACGCCGACCGATTGCCCGACCTGATCTCCGGCGCGGTGCGGGCCGTCCACCTGTTGTTCCCGGAAGGGCGCACCGACCTCGCCAGGGCCTTGTATCGCGAGAGCATCGCCGCCCGGTACCAGCACCGCGCCGTCGCTCTCCTCGTGAGCAGGATTGCCAGGGAATGGCCCGGGCAGCGGCCGATCCGGCTGCTCGAGGTCGGCGCCGGCACGGGCGCGACCTCCGAGTCGCTCTTGCCGGAGCTCTCGGGCGCCGAGGTCGACTACCTCTACACCGACGTCTCCAGGTACTTCCTTGATCAGGCCGCCCCGCGGCTCACCGGGCACCGGTGCGTGCGCTTCGGCCTCTACGACATCAACACCGCGCCGAGAGACCAGGGCTTCGCCCCGAACTCGTTCGACGTGATCATCGGCGGGGGTGTGCTCAACGCCGCGCGGAACACGGATGCCTCCCTCCGCTGGCTCAACGAGCTGCTCGGCCCCGGCGGCTGGCTCGTCCTGACCGAGCCCACGGTCGAAGAGTTCTGGGTGATGGCGTCCCAGGCCTTCATGCTGGACGACGCCAGCGACGGCAGGGCCGAGACGGAGTCGACGTTCCTCTCGCTGCCTCAGTGGAACGCGGCGCTGGACGGCGCTGGCCTCCAGCGCGTCCTCGGGCTGCCCTGGGACGGCCACCCGCTGGAGCGGCTCGGCCATCGTGTGTTCGCAGCCCGGACCAAGATGGATCGGATGCCGCTGACCTCGGAGCACCTCTCCGAGCATCTCGGCGAGCGCCTGGGAGCCGCCGCCAGCATCGAGATCGTGGATGAGCTGCCGCTCGCCGCAGGCGGCGCCCTCGACCGCGAGCGGCTGCGCGACTGGGCCGCGCGCCGCCGGCGCTTCGATTCCCGCCCGCTTTCCACGGCGGCATCACAAGGACGAACGCAATGACTACCGCGACGAATCCCCCCATCCAGTATCCGTTCAATCTCTTCGACGGCATCGCGCTCGCCTCGGCGTACTCCCGCGCTCAGCAAACGCCGGGGCTGCTCAAGGTCAAGCTGCCTTACGGCGAGCCGGCGTGGCTCGCGACCCGCTACGAGGACGTCCGCTTCGTGCTGTCCGACCGGCGGTTCAGCCGCGAGGAGGCCACGAAGCGCGCGGACGCCCCGAGGGCGCTCCCGCGCATCGCCGGCGGGATCGTCATGATGGACCCGCCCGAGCTGACCCGCATCCGCAACCTGGTCACCCAGGCGTTCACCAACCGGCGCGTGGAGCAGCTGCGCCCGCACGTCCGCGACCTCGCCAACGAGCTGATCGACAGGATGGTGGCCAAAGGCCCCCCTGCGGATCTCGTGCGGGACTACGCGCTGCCGATCCCGATGTCCGTGATCTGCGAGCTCCTGGGCGTTCCGGTGGCGGATCAGTCCAGGTTCAAGGAGTGGAACGACTCTCTGCTCTCGACCAACACGCAGACAGCGGAGCAGACGCAGCGGAACCTCGGCGAACTATCCCAGTACATCATGGGGCTGATCCGCCTGCGCCGGGCCGAGCCGGGCGACGACCTGATGAGCGCGCTCATCGAGGCCCACGACGTGAACGACCGCCTGAACGAGCGCGAGCTGGTCCAGCTCTGCATCGCCATCCTGATCGCAGGATACGAGGCCACGTCCTCGCAGATCCCGAACTTCATCTACACGCTCCTGACCCATCAGGAGCAGCTCGCGCGCCTCAAGTCGGATCCTGGCCTCGTGGCCCAGGCGGTCGAGGAGCTGCTCCGTTTCGTTCCGCTCGCGTCCGCCGCGATGTTTCCGCACTACGCCACCGAGGACGTCCAGGTGGGCGACACGCTGGTGCGCGCGGGTGAGCCCGTGTTTGCGTCGGTCGGCGCGGCCAACCACGACCCCCGCAAGTTCTCCGATCCACACCGGCTCGACTTCGATCGAGACGCGCGGGCGCACTTCGCGTTTGGCTGTGGGATGCATTATTGCATCGGCGCGTCGCTGGCCCGGGTCGAGCTTCAGGAAGCGCTGAGAGCGCTCGTGACCCGCTTGCCGGATCTGCGCCTCGACGCCGACGTCCAGTGGAAGACCGCGACGTTCTTCCGGGGGCCGCTGACGATGCAGGTGACCTGGTGAGCGCCGGCGGCGGCAAGAAGAAGCGCGTCGTCGTCGCCGGCACCGCCTTCGGGCGCATCTACCTCGATGCGGTCGCGTCGGCGCAGGAGTCATTCACGCTCGCCGGCGTGCTCGGGCGCGGCAGCGAGTTCTCCAGGAAGTGCGCCGAGCGCTACGGAGCGCCGCTCTACACCAGGGTGGAGGACATCCCCGGCGACATCGACATCGTCTGCGTGGTGGTGCGCTCGGGGGCGACCGGCGGCCCAGGCTCCGATCTGGCCAGGACGCTGCTCGAGCGCGGGATCCACGTGCTGCAGGAACACCCCGTGCACGCCGCGGAGATCACCGCGTGCCTGAAGGCCGCGAAGCGGGGAGGCGCTGCGTACGCGGTCAACACGCTGTACCCGAACGTGCGCCCGATCCGGCAGTTCCTTGCCGCGGCCGAGTACATCAGGAAGCGCCAGCGCATCCAGTTCATCGACGCCGCCTGCAACAGCCAGGTCGCCTATCCGTTGCTCGACGTGATCGGCCGCGCCGCAGGCGACTTGCGCCCGTGGTCGTTCTCCGAATGCGCGCCGCGAGGCGGCCGGCCGTCGCCGGCCGAGGGCCAGCCGTTTCAGAGCCTGAGCGCGACCCTCGGCGGCGTGCCCGTGACGCTCCGCGTGCAGAACCAGGTCCACCCCGAGGATCCAGACAATCACTCCCTGCTCATGCACCGCATCTCGCTCGGATGCGACGCCGGCGTGCTGACCCTGGCCGACACCCACGGACCCGTCCTCTGGAATCCGCGCATGCACTCGCCGCGCGACCCGACCGGGCGCCTGATCATGAGCGGCCCCGGCACGGACCGCCTCGCCGTGGAGAGCACGTTGATCCTCGGCGACCAGCACACGCGCAGCTATCACGACGTGTTCGCGCGGACGTGGCCCGATGCGGTCGTTGTCGCCTTGCACGACCTGTGCGGCGACATCGCCGACCCGCCCCGCCGTATTCGCAGCGGCCAGTGGGCCCTCGGCGTGTCGCTCGCGTGGCGTGATCTGACGGAGCGGATCGGGATGCCGGAGCTCATCCGTCCGGAGACCCCGGAGCCGCTCCCTGTCGACGAGCTGCGTGCGGCGGCGCGCGCTGCGGCCTTCGATGCAGCCGGGAGCGGCGCGCGTTGATCGAGCGCCTGGCGCTCGGGAGAAATGAACATGGCGACTTCTTGCAGCCACGTCTTGGTATGGGTGCGCGACATTCATCAAGCCGTGCGCGACTACAGAGAGCTCGGGTTCAAGGTGGACTACGCGACACCCGAGCGAAAGGCCCAGCACGCGCACATCTGGTTCACGGAAGGCCCCATCGTCGAGCTGCTCACGACGCCGCGCAGCGCGCGGTGGTTCAAGTGGCCGATCGAGCTGATGGCCGGGCGCGGCTCGGGCCGGCGGATGATCCGCTGGTCCGAGCACGGAGAGGGCTTCTGCGACGTGGCGGTCGTGGTGGACACGCGCGCTCTCGACCGTGAGCTCGCCGCGCTGCGAGAGGCAGGGGTCCCCGTCGGGAGAGCCATCGGGTGGCGACGGACGAAGCCCGATGGCCAGGAGATCCGCTTCAAGTTTGCCTATCCGGCGAACGATCGCCTCCCGTTCATCGTGACCCCCTATGATCCGCCTCAACATCCGAGAGAGAACCGCCATCCGAACGGGGCCAGGAGGCTCAGCCGGGTGCGCATGGGGGTCCGCGCCGAGCATCGAGAGGCGGTGCGCCGGATCGTCGGTGACGACCCGACGTTCGCGCTCGAGCCCGCCGAGGTGACGGGGGTCCGCGCCATCGAGATCGCCGGCCTGACCGCCGATCTCGACCCGACCCTCCTGCACGGCGCGGCCGTGCTGCCTGCCCGCCCGAACGCTGACCCGGGCCGCGCGCATCGAAGCGCAGGACAGTGAGCGCCGACGAACGTCGGTGAAAGCAAGGGAGCACCCATGTTGAGTGGATGTGTCGATTGGCCCACTGAATTCGTGGATCGTTATCGGGAAGCGGGGTACTGGCGAGGCGAGCGCCTGGGCGAGATGCTGCGCACGCGGGCCCGAGCGACGCCGGCGCGCGTGGCCGTCGTCGACGGAGCGCGTCGCTGGACGTACCAGGAACTCGACGAGCGCGCGGATCGCATGGCCGCGGGGCTGCGCCGGCTCGGCATCGCGGAGGAGCAGCGCGTCCTGGTTCAGCTGCCCAACATCGCCGAGTTTCTTCCCCTGTGCTTCGCGCTGTTCCGGATCGGGGCCATCCCGGTGCTGGCGCTGCCGGCGCATCGAGAGACGGAGATCGTGCATCTGGCAGAGCTCTCCCAGTCGGTCGCCTATGTGATCGCCGACCTGCATGTCGGCTTCGATTACCGGTCGCTCGCCCGTTCGGTGTGCAAGCGGGTGGCGAGCCTCCGGCATGTCCTCGTGGTGGGCGACGCAGAGGAGTTCGTGCCGCTCTCCGAGGTGGACGCGCCGCCGGAGATCATGGCCGGGCCGGACGCGCGCGATGTCGCCCTGCTCTTGCTGTCGGGCGGCACGACCGGCGCTCCCAAGCTGATCCCCCGTACCCACGACGACTATGTTTGCAACGTCCGCCTCAGCGCCGATGTGACAGGCCTGGACGCGAGCACCCGGTACCTGGTGAGCCTCCCCATCGCGCACAACTTTGCCCTGGGGTGTCCAGGCGCCCTCGGCGCCCTGTACGCCGGCGGTACCGTGGTGTTCTGCAAGGACCCGAGCCCCGAGGCCGCGTTTCGGCTGATCGAGCAGGAGAAGATCACCGTGACCGCCCTCATCCCGCCGCTCGTCCTGCTGTGGCTCGAGGCGGCGGAGTGGGTGCAGGCCGATCTGAGCAGCTTGCGGTGGATCCAGGCGGGAGGCGCTCGCCTCAAGGCCGAGACGGCGGCACGCGTCCGACCCGTCCTCGGCTGCGGGCTGCAGCAGGTCTACGGCATGGCGGAAGGGCTGCTCAACTTCACGCGGCTCGACGACCCCGAGTCCGCCGTGATCGACACGCAAGGCCGCCCGATGGCCGAGGACGACGAGGTGAGGATCGTCGACGCCTCGGATGTCGAGGTGGCGGACGGCGAGGTCGGTGAGCTTCAGGTCCGAGGCCCCTATACAATCCGCGGATATTATCGCGCGGAGGAGTACAATCGCCGGGCGTTCACCGCCGACGGCTTCTACCGGAGCGGGGATCTGGTGCGGCGGCTCGCCAGCGGGCATCTGGTGGTGGAAGGCCGGAGCAAGGACGTGATCAACCGGGGAGGGGAGAAGGTCCCGGTCGAGGAGCTCGAGAACCATCTCCTGGCTCACCCGGCGATCCGTGACGTCGCCATCGTCGGCATCCCGGACGCCACGATGGGAGAGCGCACCTGTGCCTGCATCATCGCGCGCGGCGAAGCGCCCACGCTCGCCGAGGTGAACGCCTACCTCAGCCGCCTGGGAGTGGCTGCGTTCAAGCTGCCCGATCGTTTGAAGGTCCTGGAGAGCTTTCCGCAGACGAGCGTGGGAAAGGTCAACAAGCGGGCCCTGGCGAAGCAGGTCTGTGGCGCCTCGCCGGCCATGCCCACGTAGAGCGGCGGTCACCCGCTTCGGATACGGGCCCATCTCGACGTTTTCGGTGCTCAGCGCACTGGAGTGCGCTTCCGCGCCGAAAACGCCGATCTGGACCCGTCTCCTGTGCGGGTGACCGCCGCTCTGCGACGCTCGTACCAGGCTCAGCTGAAAATCGCTCTAGAGCGACAAGCGGGTTGAAACCCCAGAAAAGAGCAGGAATTTGAACAGATCTACCCGAAGTTTGCGCCGCATCGTGAGCGCGTCTGCCCCGTCCAGCCCGCACCTGATCGTCTGCCCCTTCGGTGGTGGGAGCCACAGCGCCTTCCGCAGCTGGAAGGCGCTGTCACAGGTGGACGTCTCGGCGTCCCTCGTGACCTACCCGGGGCGCGACCATCGTCTGCACGAGTCCGGCATGCGGAGCGTTCAGCACAGCGCGTCCGAGCTGGCGCACGAGCTGTGCGCTGAGCCCCCCGGCGGCCAGTGGTTTCTGATAGGCCACAGCGTGGGGGCGCAGATCGCGTTCGAAGCATGCCGATTGCTCGAGCAGTGGGGCCGGGCGCCAGCCGGCCTCGTCCTGTCCGCTTGCCACGCTCCCCATCTGATCCCACGCCGCATGCTCAGCCCGCTCGATGACGACGGGTTCGTCGAGGAGCTGATCCGCCTGGGAGGGTGTCCCGCGGAATTCCGCGCCGACGCGCAGCTCAGAGAGGTGTTCCTGCCGATGCTGCGCGGCGACTTCCTCGCCTCGGAGAGCTACCGCCTTGCGCTGGACCGCTGTACCAGGCGTCTCCGGACGCCGACCCTCTTGCTCCACGGATCCGCCGACGATGAGGCCCGTCAGGACGACGTGGAGGCGTGGAAGCACTGGCTGGAAGGGCGGGTCGAGCTGCGCGTGATGGCGGGCGATCACTTCTACATCACGCAGGATCCACGGGCGTTCGTCGCGGAGGTGCTGCGCGTGTTCCGGCTCCCTTCCAGGTCGACGGCTTCCCTCGGACAGGCGCAGATGCCCTGGAGCTATTTCCCCTGAGATCCCGCTGTCCGGCGCGGGGCCGTTTGACCGGGACGGCCGGCGCGTGGGAGAACGTCCGGCCCGGACGCGATGACGTTCCTCCCGCTGCAGCCGCCCGATCTGCCCCCCATCCGCGCGCGCGGGACGCCGCGCTGCCGCGGCTGCGGCTTGCCGCAGGCGATGTGCCTCTGCGGCGCGCTGCCCCGGCTCTCCGTGCGCACGCGCGTCGTGCTGCTCACCCACCGGATCGAGCGCACGAGGAGCACCAACACGGGCCGGCTCGTCGCGCGCCTGCTCGAAGGCGCGGAGGTGCGCGTGCGCGGCGAGATCGCGCCGCGGCCGCGCCCGCCGCTGCCGGAGGGCCGCCGGCTCGTGCTCTTCCCGTCGCCCGAGGCGCGCGCCCTCACGCCCGACGACGCGGGCGGCGAGCCGGTGGTGCTGCTCGTCCCTGACGGCAACTGGAACCAGGCGCGCCGTGCGGTCCACCGGGACGCCGACGCGCGCGGCGCCGAGCCGGTCACGCTGCCCGAGGGCGCGCCCAGCCGCTATGGCTTGCGCCGCGCGCCGCACGAGGGCGCCCTGTCGACGCTGGAGGCCGTCGCGCGCGCGCTCGGCCTGCTCGAGGGCGCGGCCATCGAGCGGCGCATGATGGAGGCGTTCGACGTGTGGGTGCACCGCGCGACGCGCGTGCGGCTCACCGGCAAGCTCGAGGAGGGCGCGGCGGTCCCGGGAGAAGATGAATCCGCCGGTGCCCGCGGGGGCACGGCGCCCGGCGGATGAGGTCCGTGAGCGCTCACCGCGCCCGTCACCGGAAGTTCTGCACCGCCCAGACGCTGCCGTCCGGGAAGGTGTGGAACCCGCAAGCCACCTTCGTGTAGCGGGTGCTGCTCATGTTGATGTAGTGGCCATGCTTCTCGAAATCCTCGCCCGGCCCCTCGTCCCACATGAGCTGCAGACACGGGACGATCATCGAGTCCGGCGGGCCACCCCACCCGGGGCACTCGTTCTGGGCGCTCTCCTTGCAAGCGCCGAACGCGCCGTGCGCCTGGCCGGTGTTCCCATCGGACTCGGCCTCTTCATCGGAGCACGACTCCGCCTCGACCCAGCGCGCGAGGGGCGGCAGGCCGAGCGTGGCGCGGTGCTGGTTGATCGTATCGACGCACAGCTGCGCCGCGCCGGTGGCGCCGCCCGAGCCGCCAGCGCCGCTCCCGGAACCCTCGCCGGTCGAGCCTCCGGTGCCGGCCGTGGTCGAGGCCGTGGCCGAGCCCCCAGCGCCCTGCGCGGAGGAGCCGCCGGCGCCCTCGGCCGACGAGCCGCCCGCGCCCGCCGTGGCCGAGCCACCAGCGCCGCCGGCGCCCTGCGCAGCCGAGCTGCTGGCGCCGCCGGCGCCCTCGGCCGACGAGCCGCCTGCGCCTGCCGTGGCCGAGCCACCGGCGCCCTGGGCAGCCGAGCCGCCGGCGCCCCCGGTCGTCACGGCCGACGAGCCGCCGGTGCCCGCCGCGGTCGAGCCGCCGCTGCTGGCGCTCGGCCCGCTGCCTGAGTCTCCCGGGTGGATCACGGTGCCGGCGCCGCTCGACGGCCCGCCGCCTTCGCCATCGAGCGACCCGTCGCCCACCTCACCGACGCAGCCCGACAGCACAGCACCGATGAACGTCGCGGCGAGCGCGACGGCGCATGAAGGAATCCGAGGGTTAAGCATCCGTCGAGTCTAGGGGGCATTCGACGCATGCTCAACATCGACCGATCCTGCTTCACTTTTGCATGCTTGATCGGTTCAGGCCCGATTGGCGGGCTTCCCGCGTGTCTGTGCGGAGAGAAGCGCGCGTGTCGCATGAATGTGTGTTCGTTTGCTTCGAATTCCACTCGTGCGAGACAGGACAGCCAGCGCACCGCGACCGGCTCTCAGATGTCGCCCCCGCGGGCCGGCGGCCCGTGGAAACTTGAACGCTCGCCGGGCCCTGGCCTCGTCTTCCGAAGGCGGAGGCGCGCGGCGCCTCCGCTGGAGATAGACGATCGTCGCGCCGGCGAGCGCGTTCGCGACCATGAGCGAGTTCGTCGCCACGAAGACCCAGCTCTCGAGCATCCAGCTGTAGATGACGAACCCGATCGACGCGGCCAGCTGGCCGACGAAGAGCCACCTCGAGATGCCCTGGCTCGTCTTGCTCCTCCACTGCTTGTAGACCTGATTGCCGATCGTCAGCACGAGGATGCCAGAGCTGATCCAGCCGATCGCGTCTTTCATGTCTCACCGCCGGACGGCCGCTCGACCTCTCTCCTCGATCAAGCCTCCTCAGGCCCGGGCCGCGCCGTTCGCGTGGCTCTCGTGGATCACGTGGCTCGCCTGGTCCGCGGACGTCTTCTTGTAGCCCGCCGGCAGGAGCGTCTCGTAGCCCTCGGCCAGCCGCTGCTCGAACTCCGCCTTCATCGACCTGCCGAGCTCGCTGAGGCGCTTCTCGTCCACGGCCTTCTCGACCGCCGGGAAGAGCTCCTTTTCCTCTTCCTCGACGTGGTGCTGGATGAGCTCCTTCAGCGTCGTCACGCGCGCCTTGAACGAGACATCCTCCGGGGAGGTCGAGAGCAGCCGCTTCAGCGCGAGCTCGGCGATGGCGTGCTCCTCGAAGCTCTCGAGGATCACGTCCTCCTTGATCTGCTGCACCGCGGGATAGAACGTCTCCTGCTCGATCGCCATGTGCGCGGCGAGCTCGTTGGCGAGCTCGGCGAGCACGAGCGCCGGATCCGACCTGCCGCTCTCGAGCTGCTTGAAGAGGGACTCCACCTTGCGATGCTGCTTCTCGAGCAATGACGTCGCTTTCATCTTCCTGCCTCCATGGTGCGCCGCGCCTCGGCGCGGCCGGGGTTGTTCGGGGTTCATCGCCGGCCGGGGCGATCTCGCGCGCGAGGCGCTCCGGCCAGCCTTGCTCACGGTTCGAGGCGCAGCGAGGGGCGAGCGTCGGGGCTCGCCCCTCGCCACGCGAACGGCCCGAGATCGCTCGGTGCCGCTAGTCGGTCTTGTCCTCGATCTTGTCCCCCGCCTTCTCGGCGGCGTCGCCCGTCGACTCCGCGGCGTCCTTGGCCTCGTCCTTGACGTCGCGCGCGGCGTCGTCCACGGCCTCGCCCGCCTTCTCGGCCGGTCCCTCCGGCTGAGGCTTGCTGCCTCCGCAACCGATCACACCGACGCAACCGATGACCATGCTGCCCAGGAGCAGCGATCGAATCCCTGTTTTCACGGTATCTTGTCCTCCGCGCTCGACCATGTCAGCAATGCCCGGGCCAAACCGCGCCGAGCGCCCGCGCGTGCTCCTCGCCACCACTCCCTCGGATCCGGGATCGCGCCCCTGAGACACATCGCCTCGACCGTGGCGTCCTGCGACGCGCAATGGCCGCCCGCCCCAGGATCCGGGAGGCGGGCGCTCGTGGCGCAGGGGCAGGGGAGGCCCCGCGCCGCGACGCGGGCGCCTCCGCTTGGCCTCCGCGGCGATCGGAGCAAGACTCCGCCCGGAACCGCGACATGACCCACGACTTCGCCAGCGCGCTCAGCGCCATCTTCACGGGCGAGCGAGCCCGCCTGCTGCACGTGATCGTGCCGGCACACGTCCACGGCCACACGCTGGCGCTGCTGCGGGCGCTCGGTGAAGCAGGCCCGGCGCCCCGTCCCGTCTGGGTCCTGGCCGATCCGGTCTACGGGCCCAGCCGCGGCTGGGCGGCCCGAGAGCGCTCGCTGTCGCGCGAGCTCGGCGCCCCGGCGGCGCTCGCGACGCCCGAGGACGGCCCGCTGCGCGAGCCGCTCGACACCTTCGCCAGCGCCCTCGCGGCGCACGTCGCCGCCGGCGCCCCGGACGGGACCGCGGTCGTCGCGCTGGCGCCGCAGCACATCGACGACCCGCGCGCCTATGCCCGCGACCTCTTCTGGCTCGCCCATTGCCCCGACCTCGCGCTCGTGCGCTGGGTCCTCGTCGACCCTGCCCACTCGAGCGTCGGCGATCTGCTCGCGCGCCTCGGCGAGGGCGCGTCCCGCGTCGTGTGGCCGGAGGCCGACGGCGCGGCCATCGCCGAGCTCGAGCGCGTGATCACCGATCTCTCGGCGCGCGGGCGGCGCCTCCCCGCCGATCTGGAGCAGCGCATCGCCGCCGAGTCGCCCCTCCGCGCCCCGGAGCTGCTCCCCGCGCGGCGCCTCCTGCACGAGGCGGACACGTGTTTTCACGCGGGGCGGCACGCCGAGGCCGCGCAGCTCCAGCAGCAAGCCGAGGAGATGCTGGCGAGCCGGGGGCTGGGCGAGGAGGCCGTCCACATCGCCATGCAGCGCGCGCGCTCGCTGATCGCGGCGGGCGTTGTCGAGGAGGGGCATCGGGTGTTCGTCGCCGCGCTGAAGGAGGCGGAGCGGCGCGGCCTGTTCGCGATCGTGCCCGAGGCCTACGCCTCGCTCGGCAGCCTGCACAGCAAGCAGCGCCGCTTCCTGGATGCGTCGGAGGCGTACGCGCGCGCGGGGGAGCTCGCGAACCGCCGCGGGAGCCACGAGTTCGCGGCGGACATGCACCGCTGCTCCGGCCACGCGGCGCTCAACGCCGACATGCCGGACGCCGCGGCGATGGCGTGGCGGCGGGCGTTCGAGCTGCTCGGCTCCGTGGCCCCGATCGTCGGCGCGCTGGAGAAGCCCCAGCAGATCGTCGTGCTCGGGCTCTCCCTTGCCGACGTCTTCGAGGAGCACGGCAACCTCCCGGCCGCGCGCGGGCTGCGGGGGCACGCCGAGGCCATCGAGACCCGCCACCCGCGGCGCGCCGCGACGTGGAGCTGAGGCGCGGCGCCGGCCGGGTCAGGCCGGCGGGCGCGCGGGCGGCGGGGCGGCGTCCGGGCCGGGCCGCTCGGCGACGAGGAGCCGCGTGTTCCTGGCCGGGTTGGACGGCGCGAACGGGGCGCCGAGCTGCCGGGCCCAGTCCGCTACGCCCGTGTCGCGCAGCGCTCGGAACCCGGCCCGCTCGACCTCCGCGAGCATCACCTCGCGCCGGCGCAGGCCGATGAGCGGCTCGCTCCAGAGCCACGTGAGCAGGCGGAGGGTGCGCTGCGCCCGGCGCTGCTCGGGGGGTTCCATGTAGTACACGAGGAGGACGCTGTCCGGCGCCGAGGCGTCGGCGAGCGCCTGCAGCGTCGACCGCAGCGCCTCGTCCGACAGGTACATCACCACCCCCTCCCAGACCCACGCCGTCGGCTCGTCGGATCGATGGCCGGCCGCCGAGAGGCACGCGGCGAGCGCGTCGCGCTCGAAGTTGACGGGCACGTAGGTCAGCTGCTCCACGAGCGGCGGCAGTCCCGCCGCCTTGCGCCGCTTGAAGGCCTGCGTCGCCGGGTGATCGATCTCGAAGAACCGGGTCGCCGAGAGCGCCTTCATCCGGAAAGCGCGCGTGTCGAGCCCCGCCCCCAGGCTCGCGACCTGGCGGCACCCGAGCGCCACCGCGCGCTCGAGCTCGATGTCGATGGCCATCACGCGCAGCGGGACCGCGGAGAGCCGGGCGAGGGCGCGCGCGCGCTTCGCGGGGTCCAGGCCCCGGAGCCGGCGCGCGAACAGCGCCAGCGCGGCGCTCCACCCGCGCGACAGCAGCCGGTGCACGACCGGATCCTCGAAGCCCGGGACATCGGTCAGGCCCTGGTCCGCGAGCGCCCGGATGAGGGCGACGATGGATGCCGTCTGGCTGGGGCGACGCTCACGCATGCCTCGTGCATAGCCTCCGGCGGCGGGCTTTCAACGCGCGAGGCCCTGGGCAGCCCGACTCGGCAGCTCCGAGCGGCGCCGTCGCCGTCCCGGCCGGACACGGGGCGAAGCGGCTCGGCGGTCATCACCCCGGCGCGGCCTCAACACCCCACGAGGCGGACCGTCTTTCCTCCGTGCGCCACCTCGCGCACGAACAGCTTCTCTGCCCACGATCGCTCCTTGCGCAGGTCGAACATCACGAGCCACCCCTCGGCGAGCCCCGCGTGCTCCAGGTACCGCGCCACCTGATCGAGCGCATCGGCCTCGGTCTCGGTGTCGCGGCGGACCTTCACCTCGATGGCGTGGCGCTCCTCGCGCCAGCAGATCATCAGGTCGAGCGCCCCGCGCCCGAGCCCGTACTCGCGCTCCACCCGTCCACCGCCGTTCACGACCCGCTGCAAGAAGGCCATCAGCATCAGGTGCGGCCCGGCCTCGCGGTAGCCGAACCCCTCGGCGGCGAGGTGGCCGTCCTTGCGCCAGAACGCTTGCCAGTCGGTGAAGAGCTTGCCCATGTCGAGCGAGCCGTCCGGGTGGACGTAAGCGGCGGGCTCGGCCGGGATCTGCGCCTGGCGAATGAAGGTGAGCGCGCGAGGGACGACCTCGCGATAGATGGGGTTCGCGATCTCGAAGCGCCCGCCGTGGAAGCGGATCAGGCCCAGGCCGAGGACGTAGGAGAAATCGTCATCGAGCACATCGCTGTCTGTTTGCGTGCCGGCCAGCATGGGATCGAGCACGCGCCGCACCCGGGGCTCGCGCAGCCGGGCGATGAGCGAGTCGATGTGGGAGCGGCGCTCCAGGATGAGCGTCTCCTTGGCCGCCTCGACGTGGGTTGTCGTGATCGGGACGGCGCGGTCCTCCACGTCGCGGCGGACGATCTGGTCGGCCATCGCGCTGGTCAGCCACGGGTGGCCCTGTCCCAGCTCCCAGATCCGCCGCACCGCCTCGGGCTCGAAGCGCTGTCCGGTCGCGGCGGTGTGCTGCGCGAGCAGCTCGGCGACCTCGGCCTCGGTGAAGGGGCCGAGCGTCGTCGCCTCGGCGGTGATGTTGAACGGCGACGTCGTGCCCAGCCACGCGACCGTGCGCCGCTCCTCCAGGGCGAGCGCGTAGTCGCGCACCTGGCGCTGGCCGATGAGGGCCACGCTGGAGGGGAACGGGATCCGGCTCCGGTCGAGGTAGCCCTGCCGGAGCTGGGTCAGGAACGAGACCATCGCCGCCCCCACGAGCCCGTCCGCCTCGTCGAAGAGCACGACAAGCGGCCTGTCGCTGCGCGCCGCGAGATCGCGCAGGTAGCGCAGCACGAAGGTGCTCGCCGGATCGACGCGGCGGACGTCGTCCGCGGGGCGGCCGAGGTCGGGCAGGTCGCGGTCGATCGCGGTGTCGAGCGCGTAGAGGACGGCCTCGAAGGTCTTCGCCGGATCGGGCTCTTCGCGGGCGATCTGGACGTCGACCCAGACGGCGCCGAGGTCGCCTTTGCGGTTCAGGTGCTCGACGAGCCAGCGGGCGCTGGTGGTCTTGCCCGTCTGGCGGCCGGCGTGGAGCGTGAAGTACCTGCGTTCCTCGATCGCATCGAGCGCCGGCCCGAGCCGGCGCTCGGGCGGCAGCATGTAGTGCTCGCCGGGGATGCAGGGGCCAGCGATGTTGAACGAGAGCTTCACGGGCGAAAGCTACCACGCGAGGGGCGGCCCCGCGGTCAGGCCGCGACGCTGGCTCGCCTCCGGTCGAGCCGCCGCCCTCGCTCGCGCCGTCCGTGGCGGTCGGGACTCCCGTGCTTGGATCAGCCGCCTGTGGTGTCGATGAACCGGATGTCGCGCCCGCTGCGCTCGGGCTCCTCGGGCGGCTCCCACATGTCGCTCGCCAGCTCGAACATGTCCGGTGGAACCACCATGGAGAACGTATCGCCCTTCTCGCGGTTGCGCTGCTCGACCCGCTCGCGACGCAATTCGCGGGGCGCGTCGAGCACGTAGACGGTGAGCTCGTACCCCGCGGTGTCCACCCGCTTGTACAGCCGCTCGCGGTCGCGCCGGCGGATCAGGCCGATCTCCAGCACGACGTTCGTGCCGACGTCGATCGAGCTCCTCGTCAGGCTCCAGATCTGCTCGATGCAGCGCGCGGTGCGCTCGTGATACCATTCGAGGATCCCCGTCTCGGGCCGATCGGGTCGGAACAGCCGCGCCATCCATTCATCCAGGTTCAACCGGAGGGCGGCGTGATCCCGGTAGAGCCCCTGTGCGAACGTCGATTTTCCTGCGCCCACGGGGCCGATGATCAGGTGGATTCGCGCCATTCCCCGACGCTATCCTGCGGTGCTGTCGGCGAGCAAGCGGCGCGCACGTTCCGCTCATCGCAGGCGCCAGCGTCTTCATGAGGGGACGCTGAAGCATCCCGTCGAGCTTTTCGGGAAGATTCACAGGGAGGCGAGGAGACGGGGAGAAAAATCCCATGAATCTCCCCGTCTCCCCGCCTCCCTGTTCAATTTCTCTCTCTCTCTCTCTCTCTCTCTCTCTCAAATGGCGATAAAGGAGAGATTCGTTAGGAAGGGACGACGCCGCGCCTGGAGCAGCGCCTGGCGAGCCAACCAAGGACCATGACGGCCACCGCGGCGGCCCCCATTCCGGCCCACGCCGACGGGGGCGCGTCGCGCAGGGCGTCGAAGACCCGTTGGCCGAAATAGGCAGTCGCCAGGAGCGGCAGGGCGTACCCGGCCAGCGAGCCCCAGAAATGCGTCCAGAAGCGCACCCCGGAGACGCCGAAGAAGACGTGGAGCATGGGCGGCATCCAGAGGACAAGGCGGAGCACGAACACCGTCAGGAACGCGCGCTGTTTCAGGGCCTCGTCGTAGGCGCGGAAGCGCGCCGGCACACGCGCGGCGACCCAGTCGCGGGCGACGAAGCGCGCGAACGAGAAGCCCACGACGCTCGCCGCCATGGTGCCCGCCATCGAGAGCGCGAACGCCACCGGCCACGGCCAGATGAGCGGCGCCGCCAGGATGAACACCGTGCCCGGCACGCCGAACGGCTGGAGCGCGGCGTAGGCCAGGACGAACGCGACATACCCCCACGGCCCGAGCGAGAGCAGCGCCTGCTTGATGCGCGCCGGCTCGCCGAAGATCTCGAACAGCCCCATGCGCTGCGCGACGACGAGGAGCGCGGCGGCCGCGGCGACCACGCCGATCTTCACCCCCCGGCGGGCGCGGAAGGGAGAGAGCGCGGGATCGGCCGGAGAGGCGGGCTGGCGCACCCGACGTACCTGACAGCCCACCTGCGCACCGTCAAGGTTCCTGTTGACAATTTGGTCTACTATTGTCAATATTGACCATCGTGAACGAGGGCGGCCCGAGCTCCACCGACAGACCCGCCGAGGATCTGCGCCGCCGCAAGCTGATGGACGCGGCGTTCGCGGTGTTCCTGCGCTTCGGCTTCCGGAAGACGTCGATGGACGAGGTCGCGCGCGCGGCGGGCGTCTCGCGGCAGGGCCTCTACCTCCACTTCGCCACGAAGGAGGAGCTCTTCCGCGCGTCCGTGGGGTACTTCTTCGACACCGCGCTCGCCGCGGCCGCGGCCGCGCTCGCCGACGCGGAGCGCCCCCTGGAGGAGCGGCTCGTGGCCGCGTTCGACGCGTGGATCGGCCGGTTCGTCGGCGCGCTCGGGGCCGACGCGGCCGATCTCTCGACCGCCGCGAACGAGCTCGTCGGCCCCCTCGTCGCCGAGCACGAGGGGCGGTTCGTCGAGGCCGTGGCCGAGGCCCTGCGCGCCTCCGGGCTCGCGGCCGCCTACGAGCCGGCGGGGGTCACCGGGCGCCAGCTCGCGGACACCCTGGTCTCCTCGGCGCGCGGCCTGAAGCACGGCGCCGCGACGCGCGAGGCCTTCCTCGAGGGCATGGCCATCGCCGCGCGCGTCGTGTGCTTGCCGGAGCGGCGCGCCCGGGAGGCGAGGGCGGGGCAATCACCGCAATCGCTGCAGGCGGCGCCACCACGGCAAGGAGAGCCATCCACGCCGGGCCCTCGCCGCGAGGGCAAGGGGCGCGGCGCGGCGCGCAAGGCGCGCGGCACGGCGCGATAGCCGGGCCACCCGAGCTCGGCGCGGCGGCCCCGCGCCTCAGCCGCGGCTGAAGCGCAGCCGCGAGCGCTCGCGCGCCTTGGTCGCCTCGACCTCGCGGTCCCGCGGCGCGGCGGTCGTGGACAGCGACGCCATCAGCACGCGCGCCGCGGCCGCGACGTCCTCCACGGCTTGCGCGAACGCCGCTTCGTTGGCCTGCGACGGCCGGTTGAAGCCGCTCAGCTTTCGCACGAACTGCAGCGACGCCGCCTGGATCTCCTCCTCCGTCGCCGGCGGCTCGAAGTTGAACAGCGTCCTGATGTTCCGGCACATGGCGATCTCCCGAGGCTCGATGTGTACGGGGAACGATCCTAGTCTCGATCCACGCCGGCGCACACCACAGTCGTTGACGCGGCCACCGTGTAGGCAATTCGCGCATATGCGCGGCGAGACACACGGCGAGATACGCGGCGAGATACGTGGCGAGATACGTGACAAACGCGACACGGCCGCATCACGACGTCACCCTTGTTGGCTGCCCAACAGGGAGCACACCAATGGCATCAGGAAGTTCTTGATTCCTCAAGGATAACCGTGCACTTCTACACTGAGGAGTCCTTTTGCCAAAGCCCCCTGGCAAGGAGGTCGGTATGCGCCCACATCGTGCACTGCGCTCCCAGAATCGCCTGCTCTCCACTGCCGCCACGCTCGTTTGCCTCGCTGTCGGAGCAAGCGCGGAGGCGGCTCCGTCGTACACCCTCTTCGAGAGCGGTCAGGTCCGACCGCTCGCGCTCTCACCAAGCCGAAACCTGCTCTTCGCGGCCAATACACCCGACAACCGTCTGGAGATCTTCTACGTCTCGTCGGGTGGTCTGACACACATTTCATCCGTGACCGTCGGCCTGGAGCCCGTCGCCGTCGCCGCGCGCAACGACGGCGAGGTATGGGTCGTCAATCACCTCTCCGATAGCGTCAGCGTCGTCGACGTCTCGTTCGCCTTGCGGCCGCGGGTCGTGCGCACGCTCCTCGTCGGGGACGAGCCCCGGGACATCGTCTTCGGCGGTCCCGGGCGGTCGCGCGCGTTCATCACCGCCGCCCACCGCGGCCAGAACGCGCCGTTCGATCCGCAGCTGACGACGCCCGGGGTCGGCCGCGCCGACGTGTGGGTGTTCAACGCGAACGCCGTCGCGAGCCAACCATCGCTCGGAGGCACGCCCCTCACGATCCTCTCCTTCTTCACCGACACGCCGAGGGCGCTCGCGGTCAGCCCGGACGGGACCTCGGTGTACGCCGCCGGCTTCCACACCGGCAACCGCACGACCGCCGTGCACCGCGCGATCGTGGAGGACGAGGGCGGGATGCTGCCGCCGTTCACCAACTACCTCGGGGTGCCTCAGCTGACGACGTCGCTCATCGTCCAGCACGACGGGACCCACTGGGTCGACGCCGGGGGCAACCCCTGGGACGACTCTGTCATGTTCTCGCTGCCCGACAAGGACGTCTTCGTCATCGACGCCACGGCCAATCCCCCTGTCCAGCGGCCCGGCAGCGCCGGCTTCTTCACCGGCGTCGGGACCGTCCTCTACAACATGGTCGTCAACCCGGCGAACGGGAAGGTCTACGTCTCCAACACCGAGGCGTTCAACCTCGATCGCTTCGAGGGCCCGGGCACCTTCGCCGGCACGAGCGTCCGGGGACACCTGCACGAGAGCCGGATCTCCGTGCTCGGCAGCGGCGGCTCGGTCCTGCCGCGGCACCTGAACAAACACATCAATTACTCGACGTGCTGCGCGCCGGTGCCCAACGCCGAGAACGCGAAGAGCCTGGCCACGCCGGTCGACATGGCGGTGACGAGCGACGGATCGAAGCTCTACGTCGCCGCGTTCGGGTCGAGCAAGGTCGGGGTCTTCCAGACGGCCCAGATCGAGAATGACACCTTCACGCCGAGCCTCGCGAGCCAGATCCAGGTCACCGGCGGCGGGCCGAGCGGGCTAGCGCTCGACCAGCCGCGCGGCCGCCTGTACGTGCTCACGCGCTTCGACAACTCCATCTCGATCGTCAACACGACCACGAACGCCGAGACGGCGCACATCGCGCTCCACAACCCCGAGCCGGAGAGCGTGGTCCGCGGGCGCAGGTTCCTCCATGACGCGAGCTTCTCGTCGGCCCACGGCGACTCGTCGTGCGCGAGCTGCCACGTCTTCGGCGACGTCGATAGCCTGGCATGGGACCTCGGCAACCCCGACGGGGACACCGTGACGAACCCTGGGCCGTTCACGAACATCAACCCGCCGTTCCCCGCCGATACCTCGCTGAAGCCCATGAAAGGGCCGATGACGACCCAGAGCCTGCGCGGCATGGCCAACCATGGCCCGATGCACTGGCGCGGCGACCGCACGGGCGGCAACGACGCGTCCACCGCGCAGCCGGACAGCGGGGCCTTCGACGAGCGCGCGGCGTTCGAGAAATTCCAGGGCGGCTTCACCAACCTGCTCGGCCGGCACGCGCCCATCCCCGACGAGGACATGGAGGCGTTCACGGACTTCATCCTCCAGCTCTCGTATCCGCCGAACCCGATCCGGAACCTGGACAACTCGCTGAACACCGATCAACAGGCCGGGCGCGATCACTTCTTCCGCGAAGGCGGCGCCGGGACCTTCTCGTGCAATTCCTGCCATACCCTGGACCCGGACGGGAACGCCGGTTCCAGCGATTTCCCCGGCTTCTTCGGGACGGACGGCGCGAGCATCGGCCAGGAGAACGGCCAGAGCTTCAAGATCCCCCACCTGCGCAACATGTACCAGAAGATCGGCATGTTCGGCATGGCCCCCGTCCCGAGCCTCTTCCACCTGGGAGACAACGACTTCAAGGGCGACCAGATCCGCGGCTTCGGGTTCATGCACGACGGCGTGATGGACACGCTCTTCCGCTTCCACCAGGCGATAGGGTTCGAGCAGAGCGTGTTCTCGCCGAACGGCTTCCCGCCCGGCGCGCCCGGCGAGCTCCTCCGCGAGCAGGCCGTGGAGTACATGCTCGCGTTCGACACGAACCTCGCCCCCATCGTCGGGCAGCAGGTCACGCTCGGCTCGCACAACGCCACGGCGGCCTGGCCGCGCATCGACCTGCTCCGCCAGCGCGCCGAGGTCGGGGAGTGCGACCTCGTGGCGAAGCTCCCGTTCCTCCTCGAGGAGACCGGCCTCCTCTATATCGGAGGTGGCCAGTTCACCGCGGCGCGGGCCGCGGCCCCGCCCTTGAGCGATCTCGTCCTGCGCTCGCTCGCCGCGCTCACCGGGCACCCGGTGACGTACACCTGCGTGCCGCCGGGCTCGGGCACGCGCATCGCCATCGACCGCGACGGCGACGGGTTCCTCGACGGCGATGAGTGCGACGCGGGCACGGATCCCGCGGATCCGACGAGCCACTGAGTCGAGCCAGCGCCGCGCCGCGCCGCCCTCCATGCGGCGCGGCCGGCGCGGCGCCTCAGCCGCGCTCCACCCGGTACGGCGCGGCGCCTCAGCGGCGGCGCGCGCCCATGCACCAGCGCAGCGCTTCCTTCAGGCTGCGCAGCGTCTTGACCTGCGAGAGATCGAAGCCGAGGCCGACCATCGTCTGCGCGACCGGCGGGCGGATGCCGGTGACCACGCCCTTGCAGCCGAGCAGCGTCAATCCATTGATGATCTTGATGAGGTGCTGCGCCGTCGTCGTGTCGACCGAATCGAGCCCGGTGAGGTCGAGGATGGCGAAGGCGGATTGCTTCTCCACCACGCTCGCGAGCAGCGACTCCATCACCATCGCCGCGCGATCCGCGTCGACCGAGCCGATCAAGGGGACGATGAGCACGTCCTGCCAGACCTCGATGATGGGGCTCGACAGCCGCGCGATCGACTCCTGCTGATCCTGCGTCAACCGCAGCTGCTCCCGCAGCTGCTTCTCGACGCGGAGCTGCTGCGTGATGTCCTCGCAGATGGCGCCGACGCCGGTCGTCTCCCCGAGGACGTCCTTCTGGGGAACGAACCTCGTCCGCCAGATCCTGTCTCGCCGGACCTGCTCGACCTGCGCGATCTCCCCGGAGAGGGCGTGCTCGAAGGCCGCGCGCACGTCCTCGGTGTCGCCGCACAGCTCGCGCATGTGCTTGCCCAGCTCGCCTCGCTCCGTACAACCGATCTGCGCGAGCGCCCCGCCCTGCGCGATCACGCAGAGGCCGGCCCTGTCGAACGCCAGGATGGCGATGGGCATGCTGTCGATGCACGCGCGGAGCATCTCCCCCTGCACGGCGAGCCGGACGTCGTCGGCCAGGTTGATGCCGAACGTCTGGACGCCCACGATCTCACCGTCATCGTCCCGGCGGGGCGCGTAGTGCACGATCCAGTGCACGCCCCCGGCCACGGTGTCCGTGCGGACCGGCTCCCCCTCGAGGACGCGCTTGGTCAGGCCCATGATCTCCGCGTCCGCGCCGTAGAGATCGAACATGTTCATTCCGACGAGCTGATGTCGTTTGAGCCCCATGCTCTCGAGCCCTTTGCCGTCGGAGACATGGAGCGTGCCCGCCCGATCGCACCACCAGACGATCGCATCCATCGTCTGGAACACGTCGACGAGGATGCGCGCCTGGTCCTCCCACTCCCTGCGATCGGGCTTCACGGCAGCCCAGAGCGCCGTGTCGTCGGCCCGCCACAGCGTCCAGTGGAGCGGGACGCTCTCCCCGCGGGCGCCCACGACGCGCGCCGCGGCGGAGACGCTGCCCGCGGCGGCGCGCGCGCCGGTGATCCGGGCCGACAGCTCGCCCCGATCGTCCTCGTGAACGCGCTCGAGGAGCCGACCGGACGGGCCGACGCAGCGCTCCCAGGCCGCGTTGCAGGCCACCACCTCCCCCGCGCTGGAGAGCAACGCCAGCGGTGTGGGTGTGCCGTCAAGCAGTGTCTTACACGAGAGCGAAGCGAGCCTGTCGTCCATTGAATCCTTGCAACGGGCCAGAAGCGATGACCCTCGGCGCGCCAGCCCCAGGCCTCTCACGGTGGGTGAACAAACGCGCTGTGGGCGCCGTCACGACACCTGGTGCGAAGAGGTGGGATGCTGCTCGGATTCTCGGCGCTGGGGTCATCGAGCCTGGCACCATGGCGAACCGTAACGTGGTGATATCATTTGAGGGCGCCGAGGCGCCAGCCTCATCGCTAGACGCGCCGCGGCGCATCGACGCCCGCGCGACCTCGCGCCGGATGGCGGGCGCCCGCTGCCCCACCACATCGCCCCTCGGCGCTCGGCATGAAGCGATGGCCGACAGCGGTTCTGGCGGAGGGAGGGTTCTGCTGCTTGTGCGAGGACGCGAGCGGGCGCGGCGCTCGGGGTGGCGCGCGTGCATCCGCCGAGAGGTCGGCCTCGGGCTCGCCGCGTGGAACGGAGAACGGCCGCCGCTGCACGGCCGCCGAGCGCGAGGCGGGCGCGCGGACACTGGCGGTGACGTGCGCTGGGGGGCGTCGTTTAACGCGTCGCGCTCGCCTTGTCGTGCGCGCCAGCGCGCGTTAGAGACCCCTCCACATGGAACCCGAGGGCCACGAGAGATGCGCTGACTCGGACCCGAGTTTCCGACATCTCCATCCTTGCGAGCGCCTCATCAGCGTCGTGCAGGACCTCTCGCTGGCCCGCGACCTCCAGGCGATCATGCAGATTGTCGATCGGGCCGCCCGCGAC
Organism: Sorangium sp. So ce117; assembly: GCF_051524395.1. Taxonomy (NCBI): domain Bacteria; kingdom Pseudomonadati; phylum Myxococcota; order Polyangiales; family Polyangiaceae; genus Sorangium; species Sorangium sp. So ce117. The sequence goes on along the minus strand of NZ_CP150309.1, from coordinate 10,618,400 downwards.
CTCACGGGCGCCGACGGCGCTTCCTTCGTGCTCCGCGACGGCGACCTCTGTTACTACGCGCAGGAAGACTCGATCGCCCCGCTCTGGCAGGGGAAGCGGTTTCCGATGTCGGCGTGCGTCAGCGGTTGGGTGATGCTGAATCGGAGGCCGGCGGTCATCGGCGACATCACGCGCGATCCCCGCGTCCCGATCGACGCTTATCGGCCGACCTACGTGCGGAGCATGGCCATGGTGCCGATCCGCGCGCGCGCCCCGCTCGGGGCGATCGGGACCTACTGGAGCTCGCTACGAGAGATCCCGCAGCGCGAGGTGTCGCTGCTCCAGGCGCTCGCCGGCAGCGCCGCCGTGGCCCTGGAGAACGTCGCGCTCCACGACGGCCTGGAGAAGGGCAAGGCGCGGGCGCGCGAGGTCGAGGCGGCGAACCGCGACCTCGAGGAGAGTCAAAAGGCGCTGGAGGAGCTCCACCGGCAGAACGAGGCGCTGAGCGAGTTCCTCGCGCACGATCTCAGAAGCCCCGCCGCCGGCATCATCCTCGCCGCGCAGGCGCGCCTGAAAAAGCAGGATCTCCCGGAGCCGGAGCGGCGCCGATGGAATGCCGTCCTCACCTCGGCCGAGGTAATCCAGCGCACCGCGCTGAACCTGCTCGACGTCGCGAGCCGCCAGCACGGGATGTTCGTGCTGCGGCCCGCCGAGCTCGACCCGGCGTCGCTGTTCGAAGGTGTCGCCGAGATCCTGGAGCCGCTCGCCGCGTCACGCGGGCAGCGAATCGAGCTCTGCCCCGCCATGCCGAGCTGTCTTCTCCGCGCCGATGAGGAGCTCGTGCGGCGCGTCCTGCTGAACCTCGTCGACAATGCGCTCCGTCATAGCCCGCCCCGGGGCGCGGTGCGCCTCGAGGCGCGGTGGCTCGACCCGGGCTGGGTCGAGCTCAACGTGTGTGATGAGGGCCTGGGGATCCCGGCCCACCTGCGCGACCGCATCTTCGACAAGTACGCGCGGCTCGCCGACGGGGGCGCGATCTCTGCGACCGGCCGCGGCCTCGGGCTGACGTTCTGCCGGCTGGTCGTCGAGGCGCACGGCGGCAGGATCGACGTGAGGGACAACGAGGGGCGGGGGAGCCGATTCTGCGTTCAGCTGCCGGCAGGCTGACAGAAGAGCATCGAGCGCGCTGAGAGCCGGTGTCGGGGGCCGCTGCTGAAGCATTCCTCGAATTTCATCGGGAGAATTCACAGGGAGACGGGGAGGCGGGGAGTACAATCGCACCCATCTCCCATCTCCCATCTCCCGTCTCCCCGTCTCCCCGTCTCCCTGTTCAAATTCCCCTTCTCTGTTCGAGTTGCCGCCAAAGATGCCAGCAAGATGAGGGGATTGCTCCACGACGACGAAGCGATGATGTCGTCTCATGTGATCTATCAATACCCCACCTCTTCCCGGGCGGCCGAGCGAGAGGCGCGCGGGCGCGCGTGCCTCTCGCTCGAGCGCCCGGCGATGCCGCTCGCGTCTTGCGATTCCGGAGGCGATCAGGTAGCGCAAGATCCACGGTGAGCTCTCCTGCGGACCCCGTGCACATCGCGACGCGCCCGCCGCGGGCGCCCTCCCTCGTGCTCGCGCCGCGGCCGCGAGGTGCCTCATGAGGGAGCGGCTCGAGAGCCTGCTCCTCGTCCTGGCCGTCGGCTCGGCGGTCGCGATCGGGGCGAAGCGCGTCTCGATTCCCTACAACGTCGCGCTCGTGCTCGTGGGGCTGCTGCTCGTCGTCGTCGACGTGCTCCCGAAGGCGCCGATGGACCCGGAGGTCATCCTCATCGCGTTCCTCCCGGTGCTCGTGTTCGAGGGCGCCCTGTTCGCCGACGCGGACAGCCTGAGGGGCGCGAGCCGGCCGATCCTCGCGCTCGCCGTGCCGGGCGTGCTCATCTCGCTGCTCGGCACCGCCGCGGTGGCGACGCAGCTGCTCGCGCTCCCGTTCGCGGCGGCGCTCCTCCTCGGCGCGCTGCTCTCGATCACCGACACCGTGAGCGTGCTGCTCGCCTTCCGCAGCGTCCGCGTGCCGCACCGGCTCGCGGCCATCATGGAAGGCGAGAGCCTCTTCAACGACGGCACGGCGCTCGTGCTCGTGGTGCTCGCGTCGCAGGTCCTCGCGAGCGGCACCTTCGACGGCGCCGAGACCTTCCGCGCGCTCACCCTGGCCATGGTCGGCGGCGCGGCCGTCGGGGGCGCGTTCGGCGCCGTCGGCGCGTCCCTCCTCCGCCGCACGCCGGATCACCTGACCGCGATCCTCGCCTCCATCGTGCTCGTCTTCGCCACGGCCCTGCTCGCCGAGCGGCTCCACGCCTCGCCGGTCATCGCCGTCGTGGTCCTCGGGGTCATCGTCGGCAAGGCCGCGCGCCGCATCCTCGAGCCCTCGCGCGTGCTCGCGCTCCAGGGCTTCTGGGAGACGAGCGGCTTCTGCCTCAACGTGGTGCTCTTCGAGCTCGTCGGCATGCAGATCCAGGCGGACATGCTCGTGCGCGAGGCGGCGTCCATCGGGCTCGCGCTGATCGCCCTGCACGGGGGCAGGGCGGTGGCCGTCTACGGCTGCTTCGGCGTGCTCCGGGCGCTCACGGGCGAGGTCGTGCCCTTCCGCTGGCAGCACGTGATGCTGGTCGGCAACATCAAGGGCGCGCTGTCGATGGCGGCGGTCCTCAGCCTCCCGAGCGGCCTGCCGTACCGCGACCGCCTGATCACGATCGTCTTCGGCGTCACCTTCGTCACGCTGGTCGCGCAGGCGCTGCCGTTCGCTCGGCTGCTCAAGTTCCTGCGGGTCGCGATCCCGACGGCGGACAGCGCGCTCGACGCCGCGAAGGCCACGCTCATCGCGGCGCGGCGCGGCCAGTCCGAGCTCGACGATCTGCTCGCGTCGGGCCTCGTGTCCCGCAAGGAGCACGCCGAGCGCCGCGCCGCGTTCCAGCGGCAGGTCATCCACGCGGAGGTGGCGCTCCAGACGCCGCAGGGCGAGGTGGTCCGCGACCACCTCACCGATCTCGCCCTCCTCTCGGCGCAGAAGGCGGCGGTGCTCGACGCGGCGAGGCGCGGCCTCATCGCCGCCGACACCGCGCACGCCCACGTGAACCGGATCGACAGGGCCATGGTGGAGCTCCCCGGCGGACACGCGGCGCCCGGCGCGCACCCTCACGAGCACGAAGGAGAGAGCTGACATGCGCGTTCTCATCGCGGGCGCCGGGCGCGCAGGGCTGAGCGTCGCGGTCCACCTCGCGAAGATGGGCCACGACGTGACGACCGTCGATCGCGACGAGGCGATCGCCAACAGCGCCTTCGAGCGGCACGGCCTCGTCTCGCTCGTGGGCGACGCGACCGACGCCGGGCTCCTCCAGGAGGCCGAGGTGGCGCGCGCCGACGTGGTGGTGGCGATGCTCCGCCGCGACGCCGACAACCTCGCCGTAGCGCTCCTCGCGCAGGCCGGGGGGGCCAAGCGCGTCATGGTGCGCATGCGGGACCCCGCCTACCGGGGCGTGTACATCCGCGCGGGCGTGGACCAGATCCTCTCCGAGATCGACGTCTTCATCGGCGCGATGGCCACCGCCATCGAGCACCCGGGCGTCCGCCACGCGATGGTGCTCGGCGCCGGCGAGTCGGTCGCGTTCGAGCTCGACGTCCCGGTCGACTCGGTGATCGCGGGCCGCACGGTGAGCACCATCGCGGGCAGCGCCAGCTTCCCTTCGTCGTGCGTCTTCGCCGGCGTCTACCGCCCGGATGGCCGCGTCGAGGCGCCGCGCGGCTCCTCCGTCGTCGCGGGGGGCGCCACGGTGCTCCTCGTGGCCGCGCGCGACGAGCTCGCCGAGGTCATCGCGTTCTTCCTCCGGCGCGAGCCCGCGAGCGGCGGGGTCCACGAGCGCCGCTGACACGAGGCAGGTGTTCTATGACGAGGTGCGCGGGGACCACGGGCTCATGGGCATGGCTCGCGGCGGCGCTGGCCGTCCTCTCTGCCTGCGGCGGCGATGACGCCGGGGCCGCGGCGGGCGGCGGCGTCCAGGCCGCCGTCACCTACTACCGGGACGTCAAACCCATCTTCGACGCGCGGTGCGCGGGGTGCCACAGCGACGGCGGCGTCGCGCCGTTCTCGCTCGAGGGCCACGAGACCGCAGCGTCCTGGGCCGCGCCCATCAAGCGGGCCGTCGTCGAGCGCACGATGCCCCCCTGGCCGGCCGACAACAGCTGCGCCGAGTACGTGGGCGACCGCTCCCTGTCCGAGCAGCAGATCCAGACCATCGCCGCGTGGGTCGACGGCGGCGCGGCCCTGGGCGATCCGGCGGACGAGGGCCCGCCGATCGACCCGCCGGCGAGCGCCGCGCTCGCTCGTGTGGACCGGACGCTCGAGATGCCTGTCGAGTACACCCCGCAGACGGGGCCCGACGAGTACCGCTGCTTCGTGATCGACTGGCCGGAGGAGGCCACACGTTACGTCACCGGCTTCGGGATCAGGCCCGGCGAGCAGCGCGTCGTCCACCACGTGATCGCCTTCATCGCGGCGCCGGACCAGCTCGCCGAGCTCGACGCCCTCGACGCGGCCGACCCGGGCCCGGGTTATCCCTGCTATGGCGGCCCTGGGCTCAAGCCGCGCTGGCTCGGCGGCTGGGTGCCCGGCGGCGGGAGCATGATCTTCCCGCCGGGCGCTGGCACCCGGATCGAGCCTGGCTCCAGGCTGATCATGCAGGTCCACTACAACACGCTGACGGCGGGCAAGCTGCCGGATCGCACCGCGCTCGACGTGACGCTGGAGAGCTCGGTCGAGCGGGAGGGCACGATGCAGCCGTGGGCGAACCCGGCCTGGCTCAGCGGCGACTCCATGCTGATCCCTGCCCTGGAGAGCGACGTCGTCCACCGCTGGGGGGCCGATCCCTCCCGTGCGCTCGCGGGCAGCGCGCCGATCGAGATCCACTGGGTGGGCCTCCACATGCACACGCTCGGCACGCGCGCGCGCCTCGAGATCGAGCGCGCCGGCGGCGGCTCGGAGTGTGTGCTCGACATCCCGCGCTGGGACTTCCACTGGCAGGGAAACTACAAGCTCGCCGCGCCCAAGGTGCTCGAGCCGGGCGACAAGCTGTCGATCGAGTGCCACTGGGACAACACGCCCGAGAGGCAGCCGATCATCGACGGACAGCCGCGGGTCCCCGGGGATGTCGTCTGGGGAGAGGGCACGACCGACGAGATGTGCCTCGGCACGTTCTACATGACCGGGCGCTGAGCGCAGGTTTGCCTGGAGCGATCCTCGGGGATCGCGGCGTGCCTGCGTATAGGATGCGAGACCAACCGTCGGATCTTCGTCCGTGAGCATCGCGAACCAGACCCCCTTCGCCGTCCAGCCCGTGCCGCTCCTCGATCGCGAGGGCAACGATGTCCTGGTCGCCATCGTCAAGGGCACGTTCGTCCTCGATCGGAGCGGGGGCTCGCGGCTCGCCGACGACCCCGCGCCGGTCCGTGTCGCCGACGAGCCCTGGGAGCCCGAGAGTCCGCGGAGCAGCCTCCGCTTCCCGTCGGATCTCGGCGTCGCCAAGCTGGGCACGGACGTGGTGGTGACCGGCGACGCGATCGCCCCCGAGAAGGTGAGGGTGCTCGACATCGCGGTGCGGGTCAGGCAGCGGCTCACGCCCCTGCGCGTCCACGGGCAGCGCTTCTTCTTCAAGGGCGTCCTCGGCGTCGGGATCGGGCCTGCTGCGCCGTTCGAGCGGGTGCCGATCGTCTACGAGCGGGCGTATGGCGGCATGTCGGAGGACCTCTCGGTGGTCGATCTCCGGAACCCGGCCGGCGTCGGCGCGGCGAGGAGCGCGGCGGACCTCGTGGACACGAGAGCTCCGCAGATCGAGCACCCGGAGCGGCCCCACGTGTCCGCGTCGGATCGCCATGCGCCGGTGGGCTTCGGCGCGATCATGATGCACTGGTCGCCGCGCCTCGAGCACGCTGGCACGTTCGACGAGCGGTGGAAGGCGGCGCGGATGCCGCTCCCGCCGGAGGATCAGGACATCCGCTTTGGCAACGTCGCCCACCCTTCGCTCCAGTTCGAGGAGCACCTCGCGCCCGGGGATCCGGTGGGCATCGTCGGCATGTCGCTCGAGCCGGTCGTCTTCGCGCTACCGGGGTTTCCGGTGGTGGCGAGCGCGCGTTACGACACGGGGGAGCGCGTGGTCGTGCGGCCGCTGATCGACACGGTGCTGATCCAGCCCGAGGCGCGGCGGGTGGAGCTCGTGGCGCGCGCCGTCTTCCCGATAGGCAGGGGCCGGCGGGTGCTGCGCGAGGTCGTGGTGCGCGGCGATGGGTGACGCGGCGGGCGGCGCTGGGGAGCCTGTGGATCCCGAGATCGCGGGCGTGCCGCTCTCGGCCTATGCGGCGGTGCTGGCGTACACGGCCGAGGGCGTCTCGCTCGAGGCGAGCCTTGAGCACGCCGCGATCGCCGCCGGAGCCTGGCCGCCGGCGGAGGAGGCCTGGTCGGAGCGCCTCGCCGGAAGCGCGATCGGGGACGGGGCGCTGCTCGCGGCGTGCGACGAGCACCGCCTCGCGGCGCAGGCGCACGTGGAGCGCAAGGTGCCTCCGCTCGACACGGACCTGCGCGCCTGGCTCGATTTCTTCCGTGCGTTCACGGCGTCGGAGGATCCGCTCGGGTTCCTCGAGGCGCGCGGGCTCGGCGAGGGCGACGTGTTCCGGCTGCTGGGCGCCTGGCAGGAGCGGATCGTGGCCGAGGGGGGCGTGCGCGCCGAGGCGACGGCGATCCTCGCCGCCGCGCCCGGGCCGGTGCCGGAGGTGCGGCCTGAGGCGCCGGTGCTGAGGGCGTCGGCGCGGAGGCCACGTGGCGGCGGGGCGGCGGCCGTGAAGAAGGCGCGGGCGGTGGTGGGGATGCCGCTCGAGACGGCGGATCTGCCGCGGGATCTATCGAAGCTGATCTTGCCGTTCGTGAAGCAGCCGGGGGGCGCGGAGAGCGTGGGGCCGCCTGCGCCGGTAGTGAGGTCGGGGCCGTTGCCGTCGCTGACCGCGCCGGACCTCCCGAAGCCGGTGCTCGCGCAGAAGGAGATCGCCGAGACGGCGCCGGCGTTCCCGGCGCCGAGCCGGCCGGCGCTTCCGTTTGGCTCGCGCGTGCGGGAGCGGGACGCGCCGCGCTCGGGGTTGCCGGCTGCGGGGCTGCCGCCGTTGCGTGAAGGGGCGTTGGAGGAGTTGATTGCTGGGACGCCCGGCGTCGGGACGGCGCCTGTGATGTTCGAGGCCGTGAAGCCGGCGCTTCCGTTCGCCCCGTCGCCCGGGGGGCCGTCGTCGGCCGCCCCGCCGTCGTCGGGCGGCAGCGCGCGCTCGCCGGCGGCCGATGGTCCCCGGCTCTCGCTGGAGGACTACGCTGCGATGCTCGCGGAGATCGCGGCGAGCCCTGCGACGGCGACGGCGGCGATCGCGCGTTACGGGCTCACCCGCGAGGCGAAGGGCGCCGAGGACGCGGCGTGGCAGGCCAGGTTCGCGGCGGAGCCGGGGCTGCGGACGAAGTGGATGCGGGCGCTGGTCGAGGCGGGCGAGCGGATCCGCGGGAAGCGGTGAGGGAGCGAGGGAGGAGGAGTCGAGCACGGTATGTTCAGGGCCATCGCATCATCGCCGCAGCCCATCCGGTTGCACAGGCTGCGTGGGGCGATCCTCGCCTCTACCGGGTTTCACGTCGCGCGGGCTCAGGGGGGCCAGCTCCACGAGATGCGGAAGCTGGAGTTGCCGGGGGCTCCGGACGCTCAGCCGCAGTTCGCGCGGTCTGTCCCGCCGCAGATCACCAGCATGGTGGGCCGGTGGCCTGACCAGGTCTGGGCTCTTGTCTATGCAGGGCAGGGGATGCGCGCCATCGAGGGGCCGATGCCTGGTGCCACGCTCTGGATCCAAGTCAGCAGGAATGTGGTGGTTCGTTGGGACGACGCCTCTGGTTGCTGGGTGGAACACCCCGAGAACGAGTGGGTTGGTGAGTGGGCTGACGGTGTGCTCGTCACGGGATCCGACGGCAGGTTCAGATGGGCGGACGGCGCGGACACACCGATCGATCCCGTGCTCACTCAGGGTATTTTTGCATACAGTCCTTATGTGACCAGGGCCGGCGAGGTCATCCTTCGCATCATACAATCCCCGCAGTATGAGCCTGGCTGGTGGATCTTTCGGCGAGGAGAGCGCGAGCCAAAGCGGTTCGAGTGGCCACCAGGAGTGGACGAGCAGAGCGCGGCGATCTTCATCGACTATCGGTCGAACGGGCTCTTCGCCTCAGGTATGCTGACGTCGGCCGAAAAATTTATCGCACATCGTGTTCAGGGGGAATGGAAGTTGTTGCCGCCCTTCCGCGAGAGCCACGAAGTGCACGGCATGTTGACCACATCCTCGGGGCAGGTCTTTCTGTGTGCACAGGCGTACTCCATGCCAGTGCGCATCTACCGTCTGACGGCGGGAGGGGACTGGGAGAGTGTTTCGGTGCCGTTTCATACGAAGTGCAGCGGCGCTTCTTTGTTTGAGCTTGATGCTGCGAGAGTCGGTGGCTGTCCTCCGTATCAGCTTATGGCCAGCGAGAACGATGAGCTGTGGCTCGCCGCCGACTTCGCAATTGACGACGTGCATCGCGCCGTCCTTTACCATGCATCTGTCTAGCTCGCGGGTGCTGAGATGGCTCGCGGACATGTCCGCGAACGAGCTCCGCGGTACCTGTGATCTGCTCCGCGGATGACGCAGGATTGATGAAGGATATGCTCACAGATTCATTGAACACCCATTAGCCCGACGGAGGGCGTCGAAAGGGCAGTCCATTGTCCGGTCGGGCAACGTCGAGCGGCTGCGTGTTCGAGCCTGGCTTGATGTCGAGCGGCTGCGTTCTTGAGCCCGGGTTGATCGGGCGCGGCAGCGTCGTGTATTGGTCGTGTCGGTTGCCCTGGGAAGGTATGCCATTGTAGAAGGCGTTCCACTGTCCGGGGCGCGTGTAGTCTGGCGGAGGCTCGGGCTTGCCAGGCTTGGGTACATAGGTCGCGCTATTGGCGACTCCGACTGGAGGTCCGATGTACAGGCCGAGGTTCCAGACTACATCACTCGGACCGTAAACGTACCGGTTCGGAAAGGAGCGAGATATCTGCTGGGCCACGCCGTCTGGCATGCGACCCACGTTGCACGAGTTGAGGACGATGTTTCCTGCGCTGTTGTAGTTCCCGACAGCGCCGATCATCTGCAAGAGCTGGTCCGGCGTATGGTGGGTCGTCATCCCGTTCGCGTCTCGCACCGCCACGTGGTGGGCGGTCCCGTGCACCGCGATCACGTACTTGCTCGGGTCCGGCTTGACCTCGGTCATGCACACGGCGATGAACTTGTCATGCGCCGGGTTGCCGATGATGAGGCAGGAGAGTCCCAGCGGATCGACATGGGTGGTGGGGCTGCCGTCGAAGGCGAACAGGTTGCGGCTTCCGAGCAGCTCGAGCGGATCCGGCGTCAGGAAGCGCGCGGTCTTCGGGTCGAAGTAGCGGTAGCGGACATAACAGAGCCCGGTCTCCTCGTCGTGGTATTGGCCGAGCAACCGGAAGGGAGACGCCACGGATGAGTCGCCCTCACGCCGCGCGGTCTCGACGATGAGGCCGAAGGCCGCGTGGCGCGCTGACCACGCGACGTCACCCTTCACGCCGATGAGCTCGGTCGGGGTGCCGAGATGGTCGGTGATGACCGCATGGACCACGGCGCCCTCCTGCTGGAGAAGCGGGCACATCGTCCCCGGCTCATGCACGAAGATGCGCACGCCGCGCTCGGAGTCGAGCTCTGCAGCGAGGCAGAGGCCGTCCCATAGGTACTCGACAACGCGGGGTTTCGGCGCCTCCGTCATCGCCAGCGCGCCCGGTGAGGAGGGCGGGATGATCTCCTTCCTGATCCTGCGGCTGAACGCATCGTAGCTGAAGAGCACACGCGTGCCGTCGCGGAGCTGGGCTTCGCGGAGCTGGCCGCGACAGTCCCAAAGGTACTGCGTCTCGCCGTCCGATCGAGCCTCGCGAATTCGCCGGTTCGCGCTGTCGTAGGTGTAGGTGGCCTCTTCGGTGCGTAACAAGAGTCCGCCCGGCCCCGTCTCCCAGGCCGAGCTCGCGGGCTTCAGCGAGCCTCCTGCGTCGTACACGAAGGACTCGCGCCCCTTCGGAGAGCTCGCCTCGAGCAGCATCCCGAGCCGATCGTAGCCGTAGCGTGTGAGCCCCCAGCGCAGATCGTTGCGCTCGACGAGCGCGCCAGAGGGATCGTAAGCGTAGCGGCGATCCACGAGCGTGCGGTCGGCGACGCCGACCCAGTCGCGGATGGGGCGCGCCATCGGGTCGAGCTCGCGCCGCGCCTCCACGCCCGCACCAACGAAGACCTTGCGGACCACCGAACCGGCGAGATCGCGCTGGATCTCCACGCGATAGCCGTCGTGATCGAGCGACGAGACGTTGCCTTCCTCATCGTAGGCATAACGAGTCACGTGCCCCGTCGGGAGGTGGCGAGCGATGCAGCGGTTCTGACCGTCGTACTCGTAGCGGATCGTCCGGCCGTTCTGAGTCTCTCTTACGACGCGGCCGAGCGTGTCGTGCTCGACGGAGAGACGGATTTCACGGCTCGGATCGTCGACGATGTAGTCGACGACGCGGTCCTCGGGCGTCTCGACCCTGATCGCTCCGTGAGGCGTCTCCTCCGCGACGAGCCTGCCTGCCCCGTCATAGCGGAGCGCGCGGAAGGTGCCGTCAGGGTTCTCCACGCGCGCAAGGCGGCCGTTCTTGCCGTGCTGCGCCCGGGAGACGCGGCCGTCATACGAACGGTGTTCGCGGAGGTTGCCGGCGCGATCGTAGCGGAAATCGAAGGTCTCGCCCTTCGGGTTCTTCACCTGCTGCAGGCGCTCGTTGAGGTCATACGATAAGGACCAGATCGAGCCATCGGGCAGGATCGCCTCGATGGGAGATTTCAGGCCGGCGTAGCGGAACGCTTCGACGCGTCCGAGCGCATCCGTGCGGCGGGTCAGGCGGCCGAGCGCATCGTGCTCGAAGCGCAGCGATGTCCCGTCCGGTAAGTGCAGCGCGGCCGGCCGACCGAGGGCGTCGAGCTCGCGGCGGGTCACCCTTCCCAAAGGATCGACGTAGGCGACCGGGCGCCCGAGCGCGTCGTGGCGCCAGCGGCGGATCCCTCCGCGAGGCGTGCGCTCCTCGATGGCGTTGTGCTGTTCGTCGTAGATGAAGGCGCCGCGAAGCCCGTCCGGTCCGTGCACCTCGGCGAGGCGCCCCTGTTCGTCGTACGTCAGCGCGAGAAAGGCGCCGGACGCGTACTTTATCGAGACAAGTCGATTCCGGTGGTCATAGCCGAAATCGGTGCACACGCCACCCACGTGGCGCCGCACGAGCAGATCCTCCGCATAGTCGAGCTCGACGAGCGGGCCGAGTGGATCGGCCATCCGCGTGATGTTGCCTCGCGCGTCACGGGTGAGCGTCAGCGTGTCACCTGCAGCGTTTTTTGCCTTGAGGAGCAGGCTATCGGCATCGAACTCGAGATCGCGCACGGAGAGGCCGTCGGTCGAGGCCTCGCGCACCACCGAGCCGTCTTCGGGCCGCCACTTGAAGACGCGGGGTTCGGGGTTGCCGGTGAAGTGCGTGGTCCCCTGGTCGAGATCGTAGGTGAGATCGCCGGCATGGAGATCGCCGTCGCCCCAGGAGCGGACGCAGCGACCTGTCTCGGCATCGTAGAGGTAGTGGAAAGAGAGGCCAGTCGGGAGCGTCTTCCGATTGAGGTGGCGCTGCTCGTCGTAGCCGTACGTCTCGGTATGGCCTAACGCATCGGTCACCTGCGCGAGCTCGCCAGCATCGTTGTACGCGAACGAGACGGCGTGGATCGGGGCGCGCCCTTCGCCGCCTGGGGCGAAGACATCGAGACGCACGATGTGGCCGTTGCCATCGTGCTTGAGGGTGATCGTGCGGCGCGCGGTGTCGACGACCCGTGCGAGCCGCTCCACGTCGTACTCGAGTATAACCTTGTGTCCGGATTCGTTGGTGATCTCGCGGAGGACTGCGCGCCCGCCGCCGCTCGGGTGAAAGGAGCGGGTGAGGCGCGTGTCGAGCGAGAAGACCGTGGCGCCGCCCCGGCTGTCGCGGGTGATCACGAGGCGTTTACCGCGGTGGAAGGCCGGCTCGCGTGGCTTCGTATCGGGCACCGTGATCGTCGCGCCGTCTGCGTCACGAAGGTGTAGCGTATTACCGGCGAGCTCGATCCACTGGTGATACGCATGCGTCCAGCCGCCGCGCCCGAGCGGCGTGTGCTCGCCGACGCGCGCGGAACTGTAGAGGCGCTTCCATTCGATGGGGATGAGCCCCGGGATCGAGATGTCGATGCTCTCGTCGACCATCGCGCCGGATGCGACGGAGATCGGATCGAGCACCACCATCACGTTCACGGTGGCGCCGGAGTGCGTGGTGGCCCGGATGATGTCCGCCGCTAGGAGCACCCCGCTGACCTGAGCGATGCGTGAGGATGCGCCAGCTGCGTTGAGCCACACATGGTCGCCGGTGCAGGCGATCCCACGATCGCCTGATACTACCGTCGTTGACGAGGTGAAGACATTGCACGCCTTGTTCACGACGTGCGTCACGGCGTCTCCCCCCGTCCCTTGGCAAGGGATGTTGCCTGGCGCCCGGACATCCATCGTGCTGCCATCCAGGAGCACCGGCGCGCCGCCAATCTCGATCCGCTCACCTGTATCCGTCGCGCTCGACGAGAGCGCGACGTACGGGAACGGGCTGGGCACCGGACCGATGGGAGGCACCGGCGGTGCGTGGCCTACCGCTGGCACGAAGCCAGGACAGAAGTGATTGCTCCGCGTCGTCGCGATATATTTGTAATTGATCGTCGCCACGGCGTTCTCTCCCTCTCCCGCTCGCCCCCAGCGCTTAGCCCCGGCTCCGCGCCACCTTCAGGAACGCGGCCAGGTTCACCTCCGCCCTCGCCCAGAACCCGCTCACGTCGACCGCGTCGGGCAGCCGTAGCCGTGCGCGCAGCTCATCAACGCGCGCCTCCACGGCGATACGCGACAGCCTCTTCGACGCGCACTCCTCCACCGCCACCGCGATCGAGAGCGCTCGCCCCCCTAGGTAACGCCCCCTCGGATCGAGCCGCTGCGCCGCGATCGCCTCCCGCCACGCCCCGGCCTCCAGCTCCCGCGCCTCCTCGACGACCGGCCCGAACAGCGTGCGCAGCGCCTCCGCCGCATCGTCCGCGAGCGCCTCGTCGTCGAGCTGCTGGATCATCCACTCGGCGCTCGCCGGGCAGCCGAAGCGCGCCACGGCGGAGAGCGCGGCGCGCGTCGGCCGGTGGCGGCCGAGCAGGCTCTCGAGCCGGGGCCAGTCGCCCGGCTCCCCGGCCAGCGCGAACAGCTCCGTCGCGTACAACCCGAGCCGCGCGCACAGCGCCTCGTCGCGCACCAGCTCCACCTCGCCGCCGATCACGAGCACCCGCGCCGCCGACCAGGCCACGGCGGGGGATGCCCCTCCACACATCTCCCGCAAGCGCTCGACGAAGCGCGCACGCTGCGCCGGCGGCAGCCGCTCGCAGCCCAAGATCCCGGCCCGCATCACCGCGTCGTGCTCGTCGGCGAGCGCGGCGCCGATCCCTTCGAGCGGCAGCTCGCCGCGCATCGAGCGCAGGTTCACGCCGGCAGCCCGCGCGATCGGGTGCGCCGACGCCGACAGCGCCCGCGCCAGCCCCGCGAGCCCAGGCCGCTCGACCAGCGCGAGCGCCTCGGCCACGGCGATCGCATGGTCCTCGGCGTCCTGCGGGAGCAGGTGCGCCGCCCGGTGGATCGCGGCGAGCGCGTCGTCCCCAGCGAAGGCGGCGAGCGAGATCGCGCCCGCGAACGACTTCCACGGGTCGTCCATCCAGCGCTCCCAGAGCGCGGCGACCTCGATCAGCGCCCGCGGCCCTGCGGCCACGATCGCGTCGATCTGCCGGAGCATCCGCGCCTCCGTCTCCGGCAGCCACGAGCGCCGCCCCTCGACGCGATCCCGCGCGAGCGCGGCCACGAGCTCCGCGCAATGATCCACGACCGACGCGTAGAACCCCGCCAGCGTGACCTCGGTCACGCGCCCCGCGTCGAGCCGCACCAGCGGCGCGGGGGCGCTCTCGCGCGGCAACTCCGGGAGCGCCGGCGCCACATCGTTCGCCGCCGCGATGCTCGCCGCAGCGATCGCCGCCGCCGCGCCCACCTCCCCGGCGCCCTCCTCGAGCCACGCCTCGTCTCCCGGCTCCTCCGTCTCGACCGGCGGCGGGACGAACGCCTTGCGCTCCACCCCCCGCGCGATCACCGCCCCCGAGAGCGGCGTCATCACCGGAAGCGCCCCCTCCGCTCCCGCCGCGACCTTGCCCGCTCCCGCGCGGTGCGCGGCGCCGAGCGCGATCCCGCGGGTGCCATCGCGGGAGATCGCCCAGGCCACGAACGACCTCCCGGCCTCGGCCGGCGCCGCGCCGTGCCGGAGCGTCGCGAACGCGCACGCGAGGCCCATCACGCCCGCCGCGGCGCCGAGCTCGCCGATCTCCGCCTCGAGGCAGCGATCGAAATAACTCGGCGAGAGCCGCTCCGCGCACCGCGCCGTCGTGAACTGCCACTCTCGGCACCGGAGCGCGCCAGCACGCCCCTGCCCGAAGACGGCCTGGATCGGCCCGGCAGCGGCAGGCAAGCTGCGGAGGAGCGCGGTCATCGCCGCCGCGTCGACGGGCTCGTCGTCCTCGTCGGTCGCGCGCCCCGGCGCGTGCCGGCTCGCGGCGATCTCTCCCACGGCCGCCACCCCCCACCGCGACGCCTGCTTCGCGGAGGCCACGAGCAGCGCCCCCGCGCCCTCGGACGGCGGCGGCGGCGCGAGCAGCCACGGGCTCTCCGGCCTCCGCCGCCGCTCGGCGAGCGCGTCCACCCCGACGTACGAGTCGACGCCGACGAGGAGCGCGGCGCCGCCCGCGCCGCCCGCGAGCAGCTCCGCGATCCGCGCCAGCGCCGCGAACGCGCCCGCCGCCCCGGTGAAGCGCTGCGCCGCGGGGCCGAGCGAGCGGGCCAGCTCCGAGAGCGCCCCCTCGGGCAACCCCGGCCGTGGCGCCGGCGTCACGACGAAGCGCGGGATCCCCGCGGCGTCGCCCCCCGGCAGCGCCGCGAGGGCCTCGGCGACGGCGCCCCGGGCGAGCGCGAGGAGGCGGCCCGCGTCGGCCTGCGAGGGCCTGATCCACGGGCAGTAGCGCGCGTCGATCCGGCGCCCGTCGGGCCCGATGAACGGAGACGGCGGGGGCGGCGGCGCCCCGGCGCGCGGGAAGAAGACGTGATCGCGCGCCGAAGCGCCGGCGGGCGAGACGAGGCCGAGGCCGAGCACGGTGAGCTTCATCGGTGCGTGACCGAGCCCGACTGCTTCGAGCTCCCGGTGATGGTGATCGAGGGGGACTTGATCGTGACGCCCGCCGGCGTCGCCGAGATCTCGGACGCGCCGCACCGGAAGGTGATCGGGCTGCCGCCGAGCTTCAGGTTCCCGCTCACCTCGAGCGTGAGCGCGCTCTTCGCGGTGAGCGTGTACGAGCCGCCCGCGCTGATCTTCAGCGCGCCCTTCACGTCCGAGGTCATGGCCCCCGCGACGCTCCGGGTGATCGCCCCCCGGCTGCCGATGTTCAGCGAGCCGAGCCACTCGCCGAGGCCGCCGCCCACCGTGAGGCCGGCGCTCGCCGCGCTGCTCGTGTGGCTCCCGTTGATCACGGTCGTCGCGGGGCCGGCGGTCACCCACGAGACGGGGCCCGGCGTGGTCAGCGCGTAGAGGGCGCCCACCGCCTCGGTGTACGAGCCGCTCGCGACGACGCTGCGGTGGCCCGGGCCGGGGCCCGCCGGGCCGCCGCCTGCGCCGCTGGCCCCCGCGGCCCCGCCGCCCGGCGCCGCCTCGCCCTGCGCGGGCCGGCCGTGATCCCACGGCATCGGGCTCGACGACCCCTTCACCGCCGCCAGGACCGCCTCGCCCCCCGGCAGCAGCGACATCGCGCTGCCCGCCGCGCTGTCCTTGATCGCGGCGAGCGCGCCCTCCGCGCCCTTCGCCTGGTAGCCCTCGTAGGCCGCGCGCGACGCGCCCATCGCGGACGCCGCGATCTGCCCGGCGGCGCCCCGCGCGCTCACCTTCGACAGCAGCGCGGACGCGGCGAGGTTGGCCGCGCCCTTCACGGGGTTGCCGGCCTGCTCCACGAGCATCCCTCCCACCACGGCCGTCTCGGCGCCGACCTCGCTCACGAAGTTGCCCCCCGCGCTCTGGCGCTGCGCGGCGCCCACCGTCACGCTGCGGGAGCCGTAGCCGCCGATGTACCCGAGGTGCACCGAGGTCGACTCGTCGCCCCCGACCTCGGCCTGCAGGGCGGCGCCGACCTGGAGATCTTCGTTCTTCAGCGTCTGCGCCTCGTGATCGCCCCCGACCGCCGTCTCCTTGGCGAAGGGCGCGTGCACGAGGACGTGCTCGCGGCCGGCCGCGTCGTCCATCTGGATCGCCGTCCGCGCCCCCCCGCCGGGCGAGCTGTCGGTCGCGATCGAGGTCACCGTCTTGTTCGCGGGCAGCGCGAGGGGCGGCCGCTGCTTCTCGTTGTACGAGCGCCCGAGCACCACCGGGCGATCCGGATCGCCGTCCTCGAACATCACGAAGACCTCCCAGCCCACGCGCGGCAGGAGCATCGGATCCGGCAGGTGCGGCTGCGCCACCCGCACCGGCAGGCTGCTCCGCTGGTCGCCCTCGCCGTGCAGATCCCAGTGGAAGCGGAGGTGGACGCGGCCGAGCGCGTCGGGGTGGATCTCCTGCCCGCGCTCGCCGGTGACCCAGGCCGACTGCACCCCAGCGATGCGTGGCCTTGGCGTGACCTTCGGCAGGCGGAACGGCACGCTGGCCGGGATCGCCCCGACGCTAGCGCGGAGGACCCCGTCGCCCGCGTCCCAGCGCAGCGCGACGTCGGTCACCACGCAGTCGCCCGCCGCCTGGACGACGCCGTGGTGGTCCGGCGCCTCCACGAGGCGGCAGCGCGCGCCGGGCGAGAGCGCCAGCGCGTTGCTGTCGAACGACAGGCGCGCGGCCTCGGCGCGCAGCGACTCGAGCCGGATCCGCGCGCGCGCCGCGCCCTCCGCCGGCGAGGCGAAGCCGCCGGGCGCCTCGTAGACCTCCACGTCCCGCTCCGCCTCGACGCCCCCCGAGGCCTCGGCCTCGAGCGAGAGCCGGGGCTGATCGGGGCTGTGATCGCGGAGGACGACCTTGCCGGCCGCGCGCCGCAGCCGCCGCGCCGTGTCCACCGCGACGGGCCCCGGCTCGTCCAGCGTGCTGCGGGTGACCAGCGCGACGCCGCCCGGGTAGGCGTCCTCGGCGGAGGCGGAGTCGTCCTCGAGGACGAACACCTCGCCCTCGCCGTCGTCCTCGAACCGGAAATACAGCCCGTGCTCCTCGCAGATCCGCCGGACGAACGCCGCGTCGCTCTCCTGATACTGCACGACGTAGCGGCGCTTCGCGTAGGACGCGGCGAGCCGCTTGCGCACGATCCTGTAGCCGCCCCCTCGCACCACCTGCTCGACGATCTCCGGCGCCGTCATCTCCTGGAACGTGCGCGCCCTCCGGGTGAGCGCGAGCAACGCGAAGCGCGACGCGAGCGTGAGCCGGTAAGCCCGCAGGTGCTCGTGATCGCTCGCGATCACGGCGAACCGGGTGACGACGCCAAGGAACGTCCGGCTCCCCGTGGGCGCGTCCATGGCGAGCCGTCCCGCCTTGCGGAGCACGCTCCCGGGCGCGACGAGCGCGTCCGTCGGGCCATGGAGATCGATCTCGAACGCCGAGGCCTCCCCGAGCCGCTCCACGCCGCGGACGCGCGACGGCGAGAGATCCGGATCGCCCTCGATCGTCAGCGCGACGCCGCTCACGGCAGCTCCACCCGCGCCGAGAAGATCCGCACGAGCGCCGCCATGTCGATCACCAGCCGGTCGCCCTCGATCCGCACCGCGCCGCCGGGCTCGATCCGGAGGCTCGATCCCGGCACCTCGAGCTCCAGCGTCTCCCTGGCGCGGAGCCGGAGGTGGCGGGCGTCGAGCGCCAGCGTGCCCTGCGCGTCCGGCGCCGGCGCCGAGGCCGTCTGGAGCGCGCCCAGGATGGCGACGCCCCCGGGTGCGTCCGCGAGCACGACGGTGCGGCCCTCGCGCATGCACTCCTCGATGAACGCGGGCGAGACGCCGGCGGCGAGCGTCGCGAGGAGCCGGCGCCCGTCGCTCGAGCGCACCTGGAACGCGGGGCGCGCGTCGCTCTCCTCGCCGCGCGCGGCGATCATCTCCACGACCCCCGGGTGGAGCCCGGGGCCGAGGGGCTTCGCCTCGCCCCGCGCGGGGCGGGCGGCCGATTGCTGGACCGTGCGCGACCTAGCCATAGCGATGAACCCCTTCCTCCACGCTCGACGTCGGGCCCTCGAGCTTGCCCGAGATGGTGATGGAGCCGGGGGTCATGGTGATCGTCACCCCCTGCGCCTTGATCGTCAGCTTCGCGGCCGCCTCGACGGCGATCTCGGCGCCGGTGATGTCGGCGGCGCCCCGCGAGGTGGTCGTGACCTTGCCGAAGCTCTCCGCGACGTCGCCTCCCGCGGTGACGCTGCGCGAGCCGAAGCTCTCGGCGTAGAGCCCCCGCACGGTGAGGCCGTAGGAGCCGGCGTCGATGGTCTGCGCGCCCGAGACCTTCACGATCGCCGCGCCGGCCACGCCCACCGACTCCGACGGGCCGGCGGTGGTGCTCACCGAGCCGCCGACGAGCAGCGTCGAGGCGCCCTTGACGAACACGCTCTGGTGCTCGACGCCGACCTCCTGCTTCGCGCCGCCCACCATCCGGACGAAGCTCGGCGTCACGGTGAGGTAGTCGCCGCCGGCGCGGATCACGCGGGCGCCCCCCACGGTGATCGCCTCGGAGGCCGCCTTCAGCCCGTAGTTCGAGTCGACCGCCACCTTGCGCTCGCCGCCCACCTCGAGCGACAGCGCGCCCGCCACCTTCTCGACCCGCCGCTCCTTGACCTCGACCGTCCGGGCGCCGCCGACCACGCGCTCGGATCGCCCGGCGATCTCGGTCCGCTTGTCGTTCTCGGTCCGCTCCCGGTAGTCGCCCGACGTGTCGAGCCCGAGGCGCTCGTTCCCCGCCTCGTCGCTGATCCCGACGCCGCTGCCGCCCGAGCCGCCGGGGGTCGCCCGCGTGCCGAGGCGGGCCTCGACCTTCTTCGCGGGCAGCGCGGCGGGCGGCGCCTGGACGGCGTTGTACATCCGGCCGAGGATCACGGGGATCTCCCCGCCCCGGTCGCTGAAGCCGACGAGCTCCTCCCAGCCGACCCGCGGGTTCAGCATCGCGCCCGAGAGCTGCGGCTGGGTCACGCGGGCGAAGCCGGAGCTCCGGTGGTCTGACGTGTCGCACGTCTCGCACGTGTCACGGCGATCCCAGCGGAGCTGGAGGCGGCTGCGGCCGTGCTCGTCGAGGGCGATCTCCTTGCCCGGCGGCCCGGTGACCACCGCGGTCCCGGCGCCGCCGCGAGGCTCGGGGGCCCGGCGCGCCGGGCGGAAGCCGTCGCGCGCCGGGACCGCCTCGAAGCGAGCGCGGTAAGCGAGCTCCTCCGGACCCCCCTCCGCCCTCGCCTCGTGCACGACGGCGAGCACGAGCCAGCGCGCGTCGCCGAGCTCCTCGGGCGGGTCGGTCACCTCGACGATCTCGCCGGCGCGGAGCTCCGGCGCCGTGGCCTCGCCCTCGAGCGATGTCGCCCCGGCCCGGCGCTCGGCGAGGCGGATCGCCGCGAGCTCGCGGCCCGCGTCCGGGTCGTCGAGGCCGCCCGGGACCTCGTACCACTCGAGCGCGCCCTCGCCCGAGGCGCCGCTCAGATCGAGCATCGGCCGCGTGAAATCGTACGCCTTGAGCGCGACCTTCTCGACCGCCACCCGCCTGCGGATCCGCGCCGCGGTGAGGGCTCGCCCGGGGACGAGCCCCGCCTCGTCGCGCCACGGGATCGCCGCGCCCGTGTCGAGGAACGTCTCGGGCGCGTCGGCGACGTGGAGGAGCGAGGGATCGCCGTCGTCCGGGAACCAGCTCATGCCCTCCTCGGCGAGGAGGCGGGCGCAGAAGCCGAGGTCGCTCTCGAAGACCTGCGCGCAGTGGGGCCGCTTCGCCGCCGCGCGGCGGGCGCGGAGGTCGAGGCGGACGCCGTGATCGCCGAGGACGCGCGCCGCGATCTCGGTTGCGCTCTCGTCGACGAAGACCCGGTAGTCGCGCGTCTCGTCGAGCCGGGCGACCGGCGAGGCGAGGGTCACGCGCGCGTGGGCGTCGCGCTCCTCGACGGCCTCCACCGCGAGCGCGAAGCGCCGCTCGACGCCGTGGAAGCGTAGCGTGAGCGTCGCGGCGCGCCCGATCAGATCGAGCGCCGCGAGCTCGGCGGGCTCGCCGCCCACGAAGGCGGCGCAGCGCGCGTGGGCCACCGTCGGGGCGCAGGCGCGCTCCTCGACCTGGCACGCGTGGACGCGGAGCTCGGCGTCCACGCCGGGGATCTCGAGCAGGATGGGTCGCTCGCTCACTTGCCCGCCTTTCCGCTGGCGCGCCGGGTCGTGCCGCCGTCCACGTGGGTGACGCCGCCGGTCGTCTTCAGCTTGCCGCCGCCCAGCGTCATCGTGCCCGCCGCGATGCTGCCGCTGGCCTGGATCGTCACCACCGGCGCGCTGATCGACACCTTCCCGCCCGCGCCGATCGACACCTTCCCGGCCGTGATCGTCCCGATCGACGCCTTGACGCCGACGTTCCCCGCGGCCCGCTCGTGCACCGCGCCCGCCTGGCTCCGCTTGCCGCCGTTGATCGACTCGGCGTAGCTGCTGCAGCGGATCGTCCGGGAGCCGCGGCAGGCGTAGGTGCGCGCCCCCGCGACCGACTCCGTGACGCCGAGGCCGCTCGCGATCGACGTCGTCCCGAGCACCACCCGGGCGCAGCCGCCGCTCACGTTGACGTTGGACTGGTTGCAGAGCAGCGCGTAGCCGCCGCCCACGACCTCGACGCACGACCCGCTGGCCAGCACGGCGCGGTTGCCGGTGACGTCGACGAGCTCCGCCCCGCCGACGAGCTCGGCGCTCGCTCCCTCGACCGAGAGGAGCATCTCCTGCCCCACGTCGACGCGCTGGGTCGCCCCGACGCGCGCGGCGTGGCTCCCGAGCACGTTGCTGGTGAGCGACAGGCCGACGACCTGCGCGTCGTCGCCGTCGATCCGCGTCGTCTCCGGGCCGCCGACCTTGACCGAGAGATCCCGCGAGGCGTGGATCGAGAGCGCCTCCGCGCCCGCGTCGTCGACCATCGTGATCCCCTGGGTCTCGCCGCTCCTCGGCGTGGTCCACGACTGGAGCGCGGTCGTCGCCGACGCCGCGAGGAGCGAGAACGGCGCGACGGCGGTCGCGTTGTAGGCGCGCCCGAGGACGAAGGGGCGATCCGGCGAGCCGTCGAGGTAGCCGACGTGGATCTCCCAGCCCACGCGGGGCAGGAACATCGAGGCGCCGAGCGGGTGCTGGAGGCAGCGGATCCAGTGCGAGGCGCGGTCGTCCGTGATCCCGGAGCGATCCCAGAGGAAGCGCAGCTTGATCCGGCCGAGATCGTCGACGTGGATCTCCTCGCCGGGCGGCCCCGTGATCACCGCGCCGTCGATGTGCTCCACCGCGGGCGCCGGGCGGATCGCGGGCCGGAAGGGCGGGTGATCTCCGCCGTCCGCGGCCTTCGTGGGCCTGAGCGCGATCCGGTTTCCGTAGGCCGTGGCCGCGCCGCCGTCGCGGCTCGGCCTCGCGTAGCGGTGGGAGAGCTCGGCGACGAGCATCCTCTGCTCGAAGAGGTCTGCCCCCGCGCCCGTGATCTCCACGAGGCGCCCTGGCCCGAGGCGGATGCAGTCGCTCTCCCCCGTGACGGTGACCTTGTCGCGCTGCAGCTGCTCCAGCCGCCGCCTGGCCCGCGCCTCCGCGGCCTCGGCCGTGGGGACGCCGGCCGGGACCTCGAGCCACGCGAGCTCGCCCTCGCCGGCGTGGCCGTCGACGTAGACGTCCGGGTGCCGCACGTCGAAGTCACGCACCGTGACCCGATCGGCCACGGCCTGCTCCTCCCACTCGAGCGACGAGAGGGCGCGCGCGCCCAGTTTCGCCCCGCGGGCCCCGGCGTAGGGGAGCGCCGCGCCGCCCTCGATCCCGTCGTGCGAGCCGTTGCCGTCGCCGAGGACGATGCGGTGCTCGCCCTCGGCCGTCGTGTCGAACCAGTACGAGATCCCCTCGTCGGCCAGCAGGCGCTCGATGAACGCCCACTCCGCCTCGGCGTACTGGACGCACTGGGGCCGCACCGGGTACGCGTCCGCGAGCCGCGGCTGGATCGCCGCCGCCGGGATGCCCGCGCCCGCCAGCACCTCGGTCACGACCTGCTCGGTGGTCTTCTCGAGGAAGACCCGGTAGCCGCCGCGCAGCGTGAGGAGCCATGGCGGATCCGAGAGGCGGAGCGCGTAGATCCGCTCCCGGCCGCGGCGGAGATCGCAGCTCGCCTCGACGACGAGGAGGCGGACGACCCGCTCGGTGCCCTCGGCGGGATCGACGAGCGCGAGCGTCGCCGGGGCGCGGAGGAGCGCCGCGAGATCCACCTCGTCGGGGACGGCGACGCGCACCTCCCAGGACGAGAGGGCGTCCATGGCCTCGCGCCCCGCGAGCTCCAGCACGACGCACTCACCGAGCGGCTCGCAGGCGAGCCGGACGTCGACGTCGCTCATGGCTCCCAGGTCCGTGAGCCACGGGGGAGGCCGGCGTCGTTCCGCGGGGATCTGCGCATGTTCGCTGCCACCTCGAGATCGCTCCTGGCCACGCGAGGTCGCCGTGGCCGGTGTAGACAACAGCCGCAACACCGTAACAGAGCAGATCTGCGCGCCCGTTGGCCAGCCCGTCGCGCGGCGTCGGGCGGCGGACCGCCCGGGGAAAGCTCGGATCGGTTCGAGGATGCACGCGGGGCTCGTCCTCGAAGGGCAGCACGACCATGCCCGCCGGCCGTCGTGAGTCTCCGGGTCCCCGGCGCACCCAGGCTCACGCAATTACGCGTGTTCTGCCGGAATGATCTCTCTATTTCTGCTGATCAGAGTGGTTATTTCAAGTGCGCTTGTGCCCGAGCATCGATATCAGAGCCGTGTGGGAAAGCTGGACCGGTTCGCGAAGCAGACGTTCGCGGAGGAAGCGGCGCGGGTCACGGGCGGCGCCGCCGCATGGCAGGAGGCGCCAGAGGTTCGCCTCGATCGGGTGCAGGCCGACGGCTACCTCCGGGTGCTGCGGCCCGACGGCCTGGCGCCCCTGGCTGCGCCATGGCCGGAGGCGCGGGGACATGAGGAAACGCTCGTCGAGCTGAAGATGCCCGGCGATCACGTGGACGTCGTGGAGCTCAAGCGGGCGCTGCTGCGCCGCCAGGCGCGGGAGGTCGAGCGGGTCGAGGAGCGCGTGCCGCCGTGGATGGGGGAGGAGCCGCTGTGGTTCGTCGCTCCCCACGTACCGTCGTGGCTGCACGGTGTGCGGGCGCTGGAGCGGTTTGCGCCAGGCTGTTACCGCATCGGCCCCTCGCCGTTTCAGTTTCTCTGGATCGCGGCCAACGAGCTGCCGTTGCGGGACGAGCTGGTGCCGTTCCTGGTGGCGCGCTCGGGGCGGGCCCTGGACGATTTCGCCCGGTGGGTCGCACCGCGGCGGGAAGTGGAATGGGTGCTCTCCATGCTACAGTACATGCCGATGTCACCGTGGACCCAGGAGGAATTGAAGCGGCGGTTCGCTCGCTCGGAGGATCCCGAGATCGAGGCGCGCCGGCAGGGGATCCTGCGCACCTTGCTCGCGGACAGCCCGGAGGTGAAGGAGGAGCTCATCGAGGAGGGCCAGCAGGAAGGCCGGCTGACCGAGGCGCGCGCCGCGCTACGCACGGTGCTGGCGCGGCGTGGGCTCGCGCTCAGTCCCGCGCTGGAGGCGCAGATCGACGGCTGCGTCGACGTGGCCACGTTGCACCGATGGCTTGAGCAGGCCGTGACCGCGGCCGGCGCAGAGGAAGCGCTGACGTAGATCGCGACGCGTCCTAGCAGCCGCCAGCCTGCCGTCACCCCCGCAGCGTGGGATGCATGGACCGGGGCCCGTGCCGACGTTCGCACGCCAGACCATGGGGCACTTGCGAGATCGGCAACAGGTCTTGCTCGCTGGGATCGCAGATGAGTATTCCCCCTTCAAAGCCTGTGAACCGGAGGCTCGGCTGGTTCGTCTTCACCACAGTGGTCATCGTCGCCGTCGCCTTTGGCCTGTGGATGGGCGGGGTTCACGACCGGCCGCAGCCGGAGCAGCGGGCTGGTCGCACGGCGGAACCAACGGAACGAAGGGACGCCATGCCGCTCGGAACCGACCCGAACCGGCCACAAGGTACCTCTTCCTTTCACGTCTACAGGTCTGACGATCACGGCCTGTCCTGGAGCCCGGCCGGGCGGGGGCTTCCCACCAGAGGACGAATCCACGCCCTCGCGGTCCAGGAGACGACGGCATATGCCGGCTCCGATGACGGACTTTTTGTCTCCGCGGACGGCGGGCACAGCTGGGCGGGACGCGACATGCCCTCGGATTCCGCGGTGCAGTGCTTCGCCGTCGCGGGACGCCGTCTCTTCGCTGGGACGAAGGGGGCGGGGGTCTTCGTCACGGAAGACGCGGGCCATTCCTGGCGTCCAATTTCCAAGGGCCTCATCGACCCGAATGTACGATCCCTCGCGGTCCAGGGGGCCGTCGTGTACGCCGGGACCGATTCCGGGGGCGTCTTCGTCCTCCCCGACGGCGCCGAGGCGTGGATCCCGTTCGGCCGCGAGTTGCCCGATGGATCGCAGGTCTTTGACCTGGCGGTCAAGAACACGTGGATCTACGCCGCTCTGTACAGCAGGGGTCTTTATCGGCTTGCCGCCGGTGGCGGGAGCTGGCGGAGAGTGGGAGACGTGGAGCCGCTCCGATTTCACGTGCATGGCGAGTCCCTCCTCGCCGGGCACAACCCGGGAGGGGTGTACCGGTCCATCGACGAGGGACTGACGTGGCATCTCGCTGACGGTCTGACGGATCGCTCACCGACCTGGGTCCTCGGCGACGCGGGCCCGAACGTCCTCGTGGGGACGTCACCGGAAGGTGTCTCGATCAGCCACGACGCAGGCGCGAGCTGGAAACCGAGCGCCGCCGGGCTCCCGCCGGGTGCGGCGGTGGTCGCGCTCGCGGCTGACACGAGCTATGTTCTCGCGGGGGTAGTGACTCAAGACGGCAGGTAGACCCGGGATGAGCGGGGTCCGCTTCGGTTGACCAATCGATTGATAGCTCGGTGAGCAGAGCGATCAACGGCCACCACCTCGCGCTCCTGGAGATCTACATCGCATGTCCCCTGCGCGAGCGCCTGCGGATGCATCGGGCCGACCGTGACTGCCTGGCCACGCTACCCCGGTGGATGTGCCTTGCCAGGAACCGCAACAGGGTTCTCCGCGGTATACGGGCCTTACGGAACAAAATCGTTGATTCATGATCGGGTCGATGGCCACGCGGTTGACGCGGCCTCATGGACCGAATTGAACGATGCGCCTGTTCGCGCGCTCCGCGATGCGCCCCAAGGCCTTCGGATCCCCCAGGCCGCCGCCGTCCGATGCCCGCGATCCTGCCGGCGCCGTCCGCCACGCCACACCTCGTCGCGGCCTGACTTCACCGTCGACGGCGTCGGGGCGCACGGGTAACACTGCGTGGAGCCGCGGACCTCCATGACCGACGAACACCCCGCCTTCGGGCAAGCCATCCGTGACGTCATGGAACGCCGCGCCCGCGCCCTGGTGACGCGCGACCTCGCCGAGCTCGCGCTTCTCCTCGCAGACGACTTCTCTTACGTCAATTCCCAGGGGGCCCTCTGGGGGAAGGCCGAGTACCTGGAGGCGGTCGAGGGGGGCGCGCTGCGCTGGAGCGCGCAGGCCGCGGAGGAGGTCAGCGTGCGCAGCTACGGCGAGCTCGCCGTTGTGACCTGCGTGGTGCGCGACGAAGGGACCTGGCGTGGCGAGCCGTTCAGCGCGCGGTTCCGCTCCACGCAGATCTATGCGCGCCGCGAGGGCGTGTGGCGCTACATAGCGGGCCAGTCGACGGGCCTGGGCCAGGGTTGAGCGCGGGTGGACTGCGCGGCGTCGGGCGGCGGACCCCACAGGGAACGCTCGGCTCGGGTATAGTCCCCGGGCGCTTGGCGCGAGGCGGGCCCTCGTGAAAGAGAAGATTGCTCCAACCCTCTCGCAGGCGATCCTGCGCCCCGGCGGCGCGGAGACGCAGCCGCGGGCGGGCGACGCCCCGCCGCCGTCGAGCGTAGGCCCGGAGAGCCTCGCCCCGTCGAGCTTCGGCCCGGACAGCCCCGGCCCGTCGAGCTTCCACCCGCCGAGACGGTTCGAGGAGTACCGGCTCCTCCAGAAGCTCGGCAGCGGCGGCATGGGCGACGTCTACCTCGCGCACGACACGCTGCTCGACCGCATGGTCGCGATGAAGTTCATCCGCGCGGCGACCGCGGACGCCGAGGTGCGCGCGCGGCTGCTCGCCGAGGCGCGCGCGGCCGCCCGCATCCAGCACCCGAACGTCGTCGCCATCTTCCGCGTGGGCGAGCTCCGGGGACGGCTGTTCGTCGTCTCGGAGTTCGTCCGCGGCCAGAGCCTCGACCGCGTCGACGTGCCGATGCCCTCGCGCCGCGTGCTCGAGCTCGGGGCGGGCCTTGCGCGGGGCCTCGCGGCCGCCCACCGCCGGGGGGTGCTGCACCTCGACATCAAGCCGGCCAACGCGGTGCTCACCGCGGAGGGCGAGGCGAAGCTCCTCGACTTCGGCCTCGCAAAGCTCCTCGAGCCGGCCGCGCGACCCGACGCGCGCGGGGCGCGATCCGACATCCACGGAGGGCGATCCGACGTCCCTGGAGGGCGATCGGACATGCCCGGAGGGCGATCCGACGCGCTCGGCGCGGACGCGCTCGGCGCGGACGCGCTCTCTGGCGGCGAGGCCCTGCGAGGAGCGCAGGGCGACGCCGACGCGGCGATCGCGTCCGGCGATGAGCCGCTCGAGGGCGAGTTCCGCGAGGCGGCCGAGATGGCGGCGCGCCTGCTCGACGTGACGACGAGCGTCGGCGGCGGCACGCCCCACTACCTGCCGCCCGAGCTGTGGCGCGACGAGCTCGCGACGCGCCGCTCCGACGTGTACTCGCTCGGCGCGCTGCTCTTCGAGCTCTGCGCCGGCGTCCCGCCGCACGACGACGTGCCGATGACCGAGCTGCCGCTCGTCGTCCAGACCGAGGCGCCTCGGCCCCTCGCCGCCCTCGCGCCGGGCGTCGATCCGCGGCTCGCGGCCGTCATCGAGCGCTGCCTCGAGATCGACCCGGCCGACCGCTTCGCCTCGGGCGACGAGCTGCGCGACGCGCTCGAACAGCTGCTCGCCAGGAACCGCCACGCCTCCGTCGCCCCGGAGGGCAACCCCTACCGCGGGCTCCTCGTCTTCGATCTCGAGCACCGCGCGGTGTTCTACGGGCGCAGCTCCGAGACGGGGACGATCCTCGACCGGCTCCGCTCCGAGCCCATGATCGTCGTGGCCGGCGACTCGGGCTCGGGCAAGTCCTCGCTCTGCCGCGCCGGCGTGCTCTCGCTCGTGCTCGAGGGCGCCCTCGGCGGCGGGCGCGCCTTCCAGGCGGCCATGATGGTGCCCGGCCGGCACCCGCTCGCCGCGCTGGCCGCCGCGCTCGAGCCGGTCCTCGGCGCGCCCGCCGAGCGCATCGCCGAGGCCGTGCGCGCCGCGCCGGGCTCCCTCGCCCGCGACCTGCGCGCGCGGCTCGGCGAGCGCGGCGGGCTCGTGCTGTTCATCGACCAGATGGAAGAGCTCGCGACGCTGAGCAGCCCGGGCGAGGCGGCGCTCGTCGGCGAGGTGCTCAGCGCCTTCGCGGCGCGCTCGCCCTCCCTGCGCCTGCTCGCCACGGTGCGCGGCGACTTCCTCGCGCGCGTCGCCGGCATCTCCGGCCTGGGCGACGACATCGAGCGCGCGCTCTACCTGCTCCGCCCGATGTCGGCGGACAAGCTCCGCGAGGCCATCACAGGGCCGGCGCTGGCCAAGGGCGTCGCGTTCGAGTCCGACGCGGTCGTCGACGCGCTCGTCGAGTCCACCGCGCGCGCCGAGGGCGGGCTGCCGCTCCTCCAGTTCGCGCTCGCCGAGCTCTGGGACGCCCGCGCCGCGCCCGACGCGCCGCTCAGCAGCGCCGATCTCGCGCAGATCGGCGGGGTCGAGGGCGCGCTCGCCCGCCACGCCGATCGCGTGCTCGGCCGCATGCCGCCCGACGTCCACGCGGCCGCGCGGCGGCTGCTCGGCGCGCTCATCACCCCGCAGGGCACGCGGGCGCGGCGCGCCGAGGGCGAGCTCGCGGAGAAGGGCGGCGACGGGGCGGCGCGCGCGGCGCTCGACGCGCTCGTGCAGGGCCGCCTCCTGTTCGCCCGCGAAGGCGAGCAGGGGACGGTCTACGAGATCGCCCACGAGGCCCTGATCCACGGCTGGGGGACGCTGCGCCACTGGCTCGAGGAGCAGCGCGAGCAGCGCGCGACGCGCCAGCGCCTCGACGCCTCGGCCGCCGAGTGGGAGCGGCTCGGCCGGCGCCGCGACGCGCTCTTCAGCGCGCGCCAGCTCAAGGAGGCGAAGGGCCTCGACCCGGCCGACCTGCCGCCGCGCGAGGCGGCGTTCCTGAGGGCGTCGCGGCGCGCCGTCCTGACGCAGCGCGCGGTCCGGTGGGCCCTCGTCGTGGGCGTCCCGCTCGTCGCCGCGCTGCTCTACGGCGCGCTGGAGCTCAGGGCGGCGCGCCACCTCGCCGCGCGGGCGGACAGGAAGATCCACGAGGCCGCGCTCACGTCGGCCGCCGCGGCGCTCGAGGGCGCGGAGGCCGAGGCGATCCGCGCGGAGGCGCTCTCGGCGTTCGATCGCCGGCGCCGCGACGAGGGGGAGGCGCTCTGGGAGCGCGCGCAGGGTCGCGCCGCCGAGGCCGAGCGGCTGCAGCTGCAGGTGAGCCAGAAGCTGGAGGCGGCGCTCACGCTCGACGGCGCCCGCAACGACGCGCGCGCGCGGCTCGGCGACGTGCTCTACGAGCGCGCGCTCGCCGCGGACGCGCGCGGCCACGCCTCGCTGCGCGACGAGCTGCTCCAGCGCATGACCACGTACGATCCCGACGGCGCGCGCCGGCAGCGATGGAACGCGCCCGCGGAGGTCGCCATCGAGACCGATCCCCCCGGCGCGGACATCACGCTGGAGCGGTACGAGAGCGACGCGGAGGGGCGCCGGCAGCTGACCGGCCAGCGCCTCCTCGGGACGACGCCCTTCGCGAGCATCGCGCTCGCGCAGGGCTCCTACCTGCTCACCTGCGAGGCGCGGAATCGCACCATCGTGCGTTATCCGTTCCTGGTCCAACGCGGAGAGTCATTGAAGCTCTCCATCCCGCTGCCGCACGCCGGGGACGTTCCTCCCGGGTACATCTACATCCCGCCGGGCCGGTTCCTCTTCGGCGCCGCCCTCGACGACATGTACCGGTGGGCGTTCCTCTCCACCGTTCCTCTCCACGAGATCCGCACAGGCGCGTACCTGATTGCGCGGCACGAGACGACGTTCCAGGAGTGGCTCGACTACATCCAGGAGCTCCCCAAGGAGTCCCGCGGCAGCTCATCCATCCAGGCGGGCAACGGCGCCATGACAGGCGCCCTGGGGCTGCGCCGCCTGCCAAACGGTGTGTGGCAGCTCACGATCCAGCCCACGGTCCAGGCGTATACCGCGCGGGCAGGGGAGCCGCTCGTGTACCCATCGCGGGCGGTCCGCGCGCAGCAGGACTGGCTTCGTTTCCCTGTCACGGGCATCTCCTTCGTTCAGGCCACCGAGTATGCCGCGTGGCTCCACAGGACAGGCCGCGTGCGCGGAGCCCGCCTCTGCACCGACTACGAGTGGGAGCGCGCGGCGCGGGGCGCCGACAGCCGCATCTTCCCGCACGGGGACAGGCTGTCTCCCGGCGACGCCAACTTCGATGAGACCTACGGCAAGGAGAGCTCCACGATGGGGCCGGATGAGGTGGGCTCGCACCCCGCCTCACGTAGTCCGTTCGGGGTCGATGACATGGCGGGAAACGTGCTGGAGTGGGCCATTTCTTCCATCGAGACCGACAAAGTGCTGTTGCGAGGTGGTGCTTATATCTATGATCAAACCTCGGTCCGAAGTGACAACCGGACCGTCGTTGATGGCACCTTCCTCGACCCGGTGATCGGGCTCCGCATCTGCGCCTCGTTCCCTCCACCACCGTGAAGGCGACGAGGCCTGCGGCGCTCGCGCCGACGCGGGCTTCCTCGCTCGCGTGATCGGGGCCCGACCGCCCGAGGGAAGACCGTCGATGCGCAAGGCGTCACGGCTTTAGCGGCAGCGTTCGGAGGAGATCATGTTGAAGCGAGGGTTCCTGGCAGGGTCGATGGTCGTGCTCATATCCCTCGGCGCCGGTTGCGCCGCGGAGATCGACGGCGGCGAGGACGAGGAAGCGGTGGCGGAGAGCTCGTTCGCGATGAGCAGGCTCAACGGCATGAACCTCAACGGGGTCCGCTTCAACGGGGTTCGCTTCAACGGGGTCCGCTTCAACGGGGTCCGCTTCAACGGTGTCTCGCTGGACGCGACGACGCTGGTCGGCACGCGCGAGGGCGACGGCGCGCCGGTCGCCGGGGCCGACTTCATCGGCGCGGACGTCGAGGCGGTCCTGGACGATGGGTCGTCGGTGGCCGTCCGCGTCACGAACGTCGTCGAGCGCGACGGGATCCAGTACTACACGGTGAAGTACAACGCCGGCCCCGGGGTCTGGGTGAACATCTGCGGCGAGGGCCTCGACGCGATCCCGGTGAAGGGGACGTGGAACGCGGTGACGGGGGCCCACTCGGACGACGGGGGCATGTTCACGTTCGCCTGTCAGGGCGCGGCGATCGGGAAGTGCGCCGAGTGGGGCTACAGGGAATGGATGGCCGAGGCGGAGTGCAATGCGAGCGGCTGCGAGGACAGGGATCTCTCGTACTTCCATCAAGCGTGCATCCGCATGGTGCGCGCGGACTACTGCGGCGACGGCGTGCCGCACACCCAGACCGGGACGGCGATCGACGTCTGGGATGCGCTCGGCATCCAGACCGAGACGGTGGGCTCGGGCATGAGCCTCGAGGCCGAGTGGACGGTGGACGGCGCCGCCTGCATCAAGCACACCCGCTGGAACGGCCTCGGCGGCAGCAACTCGGATCGCGACTACATCCTGGCGCATTGCCCGGAGCGGTGGGCCGGGGATGATCCGAGCTGCGGCGGGAGCACCTCGACCTTCCACAAGGAGAACGGCTTCACGACGCCGCTCGGCCAGCGGCGCATCCTGCGGAACGCGTCGTTCACGACCAACGTGAGCCCCCTGTAGGCGGCGCCGTCGCGCAGGTCCCGTCACGGTCGCGCCCGGGCCGGGGAGTGCCGGAGTGTGTCAGCGCTGCGGCGCGACGATCGAGGGGGGCCGCTGCGCTCCCCGCGAAAACCGCTGGTCTCGACGCGATCGAGCCCCGCGCGGCGGTGGTACATGGCTTGCGATGGGGGCTGGAGCGTCAGGTACAAGCCGCCCTGTTCCGAGCTCCTCGCCGTGCGCATGAGGCAGCGGGCATGGGCTGGAGGTGCACGTCATGCTGCTCGACCGATCCTTTCGACGAACGCTCATCGCCCGCCTCCTGCTGACCGCCGGCCCCTCGGCGGCCGCAGCGCTCCTCGTCGCAGCGCCGGGCTGCGGGGAGCCCGCGGCCGAGGCCGAAAGCGCCCAGGAGCTCCGTTGCTTCGATTGGTTCGACGAGCTCGGGGCTTGCCTGGACCGCGAGGCGGCGCTGGATGAGTTCAGCACCATCTACCAGCCCTGCGACGGAAAGGACGTGGAGCTGGAGAAAGACACGATCGTGTCGGTGGAGAGCGAGGCGACCCGCCGTGACGGCGCGTGCTGTTACGAGGTGATCGTCGAGGAGAACACCCTCGACTGCGCCGCGGTGGGGCGGCCCTTTTCCCTGGAGGGGCACCACCTCACGGCAGCTTCGCGGCCGGCCGAGACGGGGTGGCTCGCGCGTGCGACGGCGAGCGGCGCCGGTGGGCAGCAGCCTTCGCTGGCGGATCTGACGGACGAGGAGCGGGAGACGCTCGCGGGCGGCTGGCTGCGGAGCGCGCTGGAGGAGCACGCGTCGGTGGCGTCGTTCGCGCGCTTCGCGCTCGATCTCATGGCGCACGGCGCGCCGTCGTCGCTCGTCCAGGCGGCGCACATCGCCGCGCTCGACGAGGTCGGTCACGCCCGCCTCGGGTTCTCGCTCGCGTCCGCCTACCGGAGCGGCCCTGTCGGCCCGGCCGCCTTTCCGATGCCGCCCGCGGTGCCGATCGCCGCGGATCTCGCGGCGCTGGCGCGCGCCGCCGCGGAGGAGGGCTGCGTCGGCGAGACGGTGGCCGCGGTGATCGCGGCGGAGCAGCGCGCCCGCGCCGAGGATCCCGCGGTGCGGGCGGCGCTCGAGGTGATCGCGGAGGACGAGGCGCGGCACGCCGAGCTCGCCTGGCTGACGGTGGCGTGGGCGATCGGGGCCGGCGGCGAGCCGGTGCGCCGCGCCGTGGCCGAGGTGTTCGAGGCCGCCGCGGCGTCGCTCGGGCGCCCGCTCCCGCCGGGGGCCGAGCCGGGCGGCGGCCGCGCCGCGGCGCTCGCGGCGCACGGCCACCTCGCCGGGGCCGAGGCGCGCGCGCTGCAGGGCGCGGCGCTCGCCCAGGTGGTGCTGCCGTGCGCGCGCGCGCTGGGGCTCTGGAGGCCCGCGCCCGCCGCGGGGGCGGCTCGGCCTGCGGCGAGCGCGTAGCGATCGCCGGAGGCGCTCAGCTCTTCGCGGCGGCGAGGATGGCCGAGGCGTGCTCCTTTGGCTCCACCTCGAGCCAGACCTGCTTGATCTTGCCGTCCTTGGAGTGCTGGCCAGAGCACGGGGCGAGTCGAGGAGAGGCACCGCCAGGACGCCTGAAGGCGCAGAGAGGTGTCTTCTCGGGAGACGCCGAGAGAGACCTCATGTTCTTCGCGGCAAGGCCCAGGCGGCGATTCGCTCGCTCGCGCGCCGTGCGATCAGGCCGGCGCCATCACCAGGCGGGCAATACCCGCACGTCCCGACCGAAAGCTAAGGTACCACCCGATGCGCGGTCCACGCTATACATGCGCTGGTCATGCGCTGGACACCTGGGAAACGCAGTGAAAACCTCCGAGACCTCCGCGGCGCATCCGGCGGAGCGAAGCTCGGTGTGGGCGGGACGGTGATCCTGCTCGTGCTCTCGCTGGTCTTCGGGAAGGATCTCCTGTCGGGGCTCGGTCAGGGCTCCGCGGTCCCCGGCGCGGAGAGCGGGCGCGCGAGCTCGCCCGAGGAGGAGCGGCTCGTCGATTTCGTCTCCTTCGTCCTCGATGACACCGAGGCCGTGTGGACGCAGGTGTTCAGCCGGACGGGGCAGCGCTATCCGGCGCCCACGCTGACGGTGTTCACCGACTCCGTGAGGTCGGGCTGTGGCATCGGCGAGGCGGCGATGGGCCCGTTCTACTGCCCGGCGGACCGGACGGCGTACATCGACCTCGGCTTCTACCGCGAGCTCAAGGCGCGGTTCGGCGCGCCGGGCGACTTCGCCCAGGCGTACGTGCTCGCCCACGAGATCGGCCACCACGTGCAGAACGTGCTCGGGACCGAGCGCCGCCTGCGCCAGCTGCAGGCCGCGCGCCCGGGCGAGAAGAACGCGCTCTCCGTGAAGATGGAGCTCCAGGCGGACTGCTTCGCCGGCGTGTGGGCCCACTCCACGCAGAAGCGCGACCTGCTCGAGGCGGGCGACGTCGAGGAGGCCCTCCGGGCCGCGTCCGCGATCGGCGACGACCGGCTGCAGAAGGCCGCGACCGGCAGGGTCAACCCGGAGACGTGGACGCACGGCTCGTCGGCGCAGCGAGTCGCCTGGTTCAAGCGCGGCATGCAGGGCGGCCGCGTCGAGGACTGCGACACGTTCGCCGAAGGCTCACCCTAACAGGCCAGGGCGAAGGGTCGCGCAGATCGCACGAGCGGCGGCTCGCGACAGCTCCGCGCGACGGTGTACGCTGCTCGCCCGCCGATGGTCTCGCCGCACGGTGCCCCTCGCTCCCCGACGCAAGGCCGCCTCCGCCCTCGTGCGCGTCCCCTTCGCACGCTCGCGGAGGCGCCGTGAGCTCGCGCGAGTCGCCTGACTCCTGGACCGCCGCGCCGCGGTCGATCCTGGAGGTCATCGAGGACAGCCTCCCCCAGATCGAGGTGCGCCTGCGCCCGCGCGCCATCGCCGCGGTCGTCGCGCGCGTCACGGCCGACCTGGGCGACGAGGAGCACCCGAGGCCCGCGCTGCTCGCCGCGCTCGCCCGGTGCGCCGACGGCGCGGCCGCCGAGGTCGACCGGCTGCGCAGCGCCGAGTCCGCGCTCGTGCTGGCCTACCAGTCGGCCGCCACCCCCGCCGAGCGGCGCGAGCTCCTCGCCCGGCAGCTCCGCGTCTGGGCGCGAGAGCGCGAGCAGCGCGAGAGGAGCGGCGCCGCCTCCCTGCTCGGCTGGGTCGCCGGGCGCTTCGAGCGGGCCGGCGACCTCTCGGCGCTCGGCCGCAACCTCGACCTCGAGGCGGCCCAGGAGCGCTTCGCCACCGCCATCGCCGACCGCCTCGACGAGATCGAGGTCGCCTACCACGCCCTCACCCACCTCGCGAAGCACCTCGACGACCCGTCCGACGCGGTGCACGTCGCCCGCGACGGCGGCGTCCTCCGGCTCGCCATGGCGCACGCCGAGCCGAGCCGCCCCGCGCCCGTCCGCCGGGCCGCGCTGCTCGCCGCCGTCGCCCTCCTGCACCGCCTCCCGGCGCGCGAGCGGCTCGGCCACCTCGGGCTCGACGCGGCCCGCTCCGCGCTGGCGTGGTCGCGCGGGGTCAACGCGTCCCGCTGGGTGCAGATCGCCGCCCTCGAGATCGGCGTCCTCCTGTTCCCCGACGAGGCGTTCTCCCTGCTGGCCGAGCGCCTCCGCGCGCGCGACGCCGCCGACAAGGACGGCCCCATCCTCCGCCGCAACGCCCTGCGCCTCCTCGGCGCGGCGGCGCGCCCGTCCGCCCCGGTGATCCCGCTCGACCGCGGGGCGCGCCTCGCCGGCGCCCCGCGGGACCCGCGCCGCTGGAACGGCGCGCAGGCCAGCCGCGCCAGCCGGTCGAGCATCGCGCCGGAGGCCGCCGCCGCCTCCGGAGGCGCCCGCGAGGGCGAAGGGCCGCCCGACACGCCCGCGCCCGACTCGGCGCCCCGGCTCAGCGCCGATCCCGCCGCCGGCGCGCCGCCCGCCCGCGTGGCGCCCGCGAGCGCGGACCCGCTCGCCATCGCGCTGCTCGCCCGCGACGACCCGAGCGAGCACGTCCGCCAGGAGCTCGTGCGCCAGCTCGTCGAGCTCGGCGGCGCGGAGGCCCTCACGGCCCTCGTCGAGCTCGCCGAGGCCGACGGGTCGCCCCGCGTCCGCGGGTACGCGCTGCGGGAGCTCTCGCGGCACGCGACCGACCACGCGGACGCCGCCCCGTTCGCCGAGCGCGCCGTCCGGTTCGCCCTTGCGAAGCCAGGCCCGCCGCTCGCGTCCCGCGCGGCTCTCGAGGCGGTGCGCGCGCTCTGCGCCGGCCCCTACGCCCCGCTGCCGCCGGGGACCTTCGTCGAGCTGCTCGCCGAGTTCGCGGGCCGCCCGGCGATCTCGCCGGACCTGTCGGACGAGGCCGCCGCCGCGCTGCGGCTGCTCGAGGTCGAGAGCCGCCCGGTCGCCGAGCACATCCGCCAGACGCTGCTCGCCGCGGCGTCGGAGCTCCTGGAGGGCGAGAGCGCGCCGGTCGAGCTCCCGGCCGACGCCGAGCCCAGGGACGTCGAGCGCGCGCTCGTTGTCGCGTCGCGCGGCGACATGACGTACACGCTGCGGCGCCGCGGCCGGGGACGGTACCTGCTCACGCGCGGCGAGCCGCGTGGCTTCCGCCTCTGGCGGCTCATCCACGAGATGCGCACGCCGATGCCGGACAAGCGCAAGGGGTGGATCCACACGAACGGCCGCCTGTTCGCGGGCGAGCTCGTCGCGCCGCCTGTCGGCATGGCGGAGGTCACGCCGACGCGCGTGCCGGGCGAGCGCCACGTCTACCCGCCCGTCGGCGGCTGGGGGCCGTTCGTCCCGCGCATCGACGACCTGCTCGCCGTCGCCAGCCTGACCCAGCGCGAGATCCGCCTCATCACGGCGCGCGGCACGGTCACGGTGCGCGGCCCGGCCAAGCTCGCGCACCGGATGCGCGCCCGCGCCCTGCTCACGCTGCGCTACGACCGCTACGCCCAGGCCCGCATGCGCGCGCTCGTGGCGCAGGAGCCGGCCGAGCAGAAGAAGTTCACGCTGATGACGGGCGAGCTCGGCTTCACGGTCGCGCTCGGCGACACAGGGGGCGAGGTCGAGGGCCGCGCGTACGCGATCGAGCCGCACCTGCCGGGCAAGTACCTCGCGGTCGCGCTGCCGCCTTTGCTCCAGAGCGGCCGCGACTGGCTCGCCGGCCCGTCGGTGCCCGTCTGGATCGACGGCTTCTTCTCGTACCTCGTCTCGCCGGCGGGCAACGTCCCGACGCAGCTCGCGTGGATCGTGTTCCTCGTCCTCGCGTACATGGTGCTGCGGGCCGCGTGGATCGCGGCGCAGATCGAGCGCGCGCGCCGGGGCATCCCGCTCACGATCGGCGGCTGGGGCACGCGCGGCAAGAGCGGCTCGGAGCGGCTCAAGGCCGCGCTGTTCCACGCGCTCCGCTACGACGTCGTCGTGAAGACGACCGGCTGCGAGGCGATGTTCATCCACGCCATGCGCGACCTGCCGGCGCAGGAGATCTTCATCTACCGCCCGTACGACAAGGCCACGATCTGGGAGCAGCGGAACATCCTCACGGCCGGGCGGAACCTCCGCGCCCAGGTGTTCCTGTGGGAGTGCATGGCGCTCCAGCCGCTCTTCGTGGACACGCTCTGCTCCGAGTGGATGCGCGACGAGATCACGACGCTGACGAACGCCTACCCGGATCACGAGGACATCCAGGGCCCCGGGGGCGAGGACGTCGCCCGGGTGATCGCGCGCTTCATGCCCACCGACGGGCTGTCGTTCACGACGGAGGAGCAGATGCTCCCGCTGCTCAAGGACCAGGCGCAGCGGAAGGGGACGAACCTCGTCGCGATCCCGCCGATCGACGCGGACCTCCTGCCGGTCGACCTCCTCGATCGGCTCCCGTACCAGGAGCACCCGCGCAACGTGGCGCTGGTGCTGGCGCTCGCGGACCATTTCGGCGTCGATCGCGAGTTCGCGCTGGTCGAGATCGCGGATCACGTGATCCTCGATCTCGGCGTCCTGAAGACGTACCCGACGGTGCAGTACCGGGGGCGGAAGCTGACGTTCTCGAACGGGATGAGCGCGAACGAGCGCGCCGGGTTCATGTCGAACTGGACGCGGCTCGCGTTCGACAAGCACGACATGGACGCGACGCCCGGCAAGGCGACGGTGATGGTGGTGAACAACCGCGCGGACCGGGTCGCGCGGTCGCGCGTGTTCGCGCAGATCATCGTGGAGGACATCGGGGTCGATCACGTGGTGCTGATCAACTCGAACCTCGGCGGGATGATGCAGTTCATCACGGAGGGGCTCGACGCGCGGCTCCGGGACATGGTGATCACGGGCGACGGGGGCAAGGAGCGCGCGCTCGAGCGCTTCGACGAGCAGATGAAGAAGCTGGGCGTCCCGGCGCGGGCCGGCGCCTTCGAGGAGGATCTCACCCGGATGCTGCGCGCGCTGCCGGCGATCGACGAGGCGGCGGCGGCGGCGATCGTGGGCGGCCCCGCGGTAGCGGGGAAGAAGGGGGAGCCCGAGGCGATCGAGGCGGCGGTGAAGCAGGCGCTGGAGGCGCACGCGCCGCCGGCGGGAGAGGACGACATCCGCCCGGACATCGTCCACCACGCGGCGCGGCTGTCGCGCCGCCTCGCCCGCCGCGACAAGGCGCGCGCGGAGGTGGAGGCGGCGCTGTCGCGGGGCGCGGACGCCGAGGCCAACCAGGCGTTCCGCGCGGCGTTCCGCGAGCTGTGCCTCGATCGCATCGCGGTCCTGTGGAACGCCGACGCGAAGGGCGACAAGGTGATCGACTTCATCACGCGCGAGATCCCGCCGGGGTTCGACGCGCGGCTGATGGGGTCGCAGAACATCAAGGGGACCGGGCTCGACTTCGTCTACCGGTGGCTCTCGATGGATCGCGTGAGGACCGCGATCGAGCGGATGCAGAGCAACGCGTCGGCGCGGCGCGAGGTGCTGACGTTCTTCCTGTCGTACTCGGATTTCGGCCTGATCGATCTGCGCGAGGCGCTCGCCGCGACGCGCGCGGCGAAGGAGCAGGGCGGCGCCGGGTGGGCGGAGCACGCGAACCTGATCGACGGGGCGATCCGCAGGCTCGAGGCGCTCGACAAGGAGAAGACGGCGGCGCTCGTGGTGACGGGCAAGACGGGGGTCGGGACGAAGGTGCTGCTCCGGGTAGAGCAGTTCGTCGATCACATGGACTCGGTGCGCCGGACGCGGTGGGCGAAGATCGTGATGGACGACCTGTTCGCGATGCGCATCGGCCACGGCCAGGCCGCGCTGCTGCTGCGGGAGATCGTGGGCCGGCAGAAGGGCGGCTGGCTGGCGAAGGATCTCGCCAAGTGGGTGGAGAAGCGCAGGGCGTGGCTGGAGAGCCGCCGGAAGAAGCAGCCGAAGAAGGCCGAGCCGGCCGCGCCGGCGGGGGCGGCGGGGGCGGCGGCGGAGCCGGGGTGACGGGGTGGACGTGGGCAGCCGGGGAGGGGAGCGCTGCTGCTGTCGGGGGGCGCAAGCGTGCTATCCTCACAAGCCGTGATGGCTGGCGCCGCCGTTGCTCTGGACAGCTCGGACCGCCTCAGCGATGAGGCGTGGCTGGAGCTCGCCGAGGACGAGCCGGGCGAGCTCGTCGGCGGCGTGCTCGTGGAGGAAGAGGTGCCGGACTGGATCCACGAGACCGCCGTCATGTGGCTCATCCGGGTGCTCGGCGCGTGGGCGGCGGCCCGCGGCGGCTTCGTGGCCGGCTCGGAGCTCAAGTACCTCCTCCGCAAGGGCAGCGGGCGCAAGCCGGACGTCTCCATGGTGCTGCCCGGGCAGAGGCCCCCGCCGCGGCGCGGGCCCATGCGGCGCCCGCCGGACGTGATGATCGAGGTGGTCTCGCCGCGGCCGCGCGATGTCCACCGCGACCGCATCGAGAAGCTGCGCGAGTATGCGGCGTTCGGCGTGCGCTGGTACTGGCTGCTCGATCCGGCGACGAGGATGCTGGAGATCTACGAGCTCGGCCCGGACGGGCGCTACGTGTGGGCGCAGGGGGCCGCGAGCGGGCGCGTCGAGGCGGTGCCAGGGTGCGACGGGCTGGTGGTCGACCTGGACGACCTCTGGGGCGAGCTCGACCGGCTGGGGGACGAGGAGCCGGCCGAGTGACCTCAGCCACCGGCCGGGTCGTTCCACGAACCAGGGACGAGTTCGGGCGAAACATCGACTCGACGGGCAATCCCAGCTGAACAATGCGGCCCTTGCCGTCGCCTGGTGGCAGGCCGAGCAGCTGCCATGCAGCGCGCGGAAAGGTCAGCTGGCGGGCTCGATGCGGGAGAGGATCCCCTCCAGCGCCTCGACAGCAAGCATCGGAAGCCGCACCGAAACGGCGGTGGAGATCGCGGTGAGCGCCGGGTTGATCTCGATGGTCGGAACCCCGGAGTGCGCGGCCTCCAGGACCGGCCTCGTGATGTAGGGGAACAGGCTCGATGTCCCGATCGAGACGACCACGTCGAAGCCCCGCGCGAGCTCCCGCCGGAGGATCTCGACCTTCTCCAGGGGGAGCATCTCCCCGAAGAGGACGACATCGGGCCTGAGCACGGCGGCGCACGCCGGGCAGCGCGGGCACGGGGCGAGCTCCGCGTAATCGTCGACGTGCGCCTCGTAGGGGCAGCGCGTGCAGAGGATGCGGTGGAGATCTCCGTGGATGTCGATGACGTTCGTGGAGCCTGCGCTGCGGTGAAACCCGTCGACGTTCTGGGTGAGCACCCAGCAGCGCGCGAGGCGGCGCTCGATCCGGGCGATCGCCGCGTGCGCTGCGTTGAGCCGCGCGCCGCGGCACGCGCGCTCGATCTGGTGGACGTACTTCCACGTGACCTCGGGGCGCCGCTGGAACATCTCGCCCGACAGCGCCTCCTCGATGGCGATCCCCTCGTCGGTGGCCTTCTCGCCGTAGAGCCCTCCGATCCCGCGGTAGGTGGGGATGCCAGAGGCCGCGGAGACCCCCGCGCCGGTGATGAAGAGGGCTGAGCGGGCCGAGGCCAGGAGCGCGCTTGCTCGTTCGATCGACATCGGGCGCCCAGTCTACCCGTGTCGCCCGGGCTCGCGCCTGCGGATTGGCCAGGGGCGCGCGCGGGAGGTGCGCTGGCGCAGGGCCGGCGATGGTCGGCCGCGGCCCCGGCCAGCCGGGGCGCGACTACAGGCTCTTCCCGTCGACTTTCATGGTCTTGAGCGCGTCGATATCGACGTCGT
The DNA here is from genome assembly GCF_051524395.1 of Sorangium sp. So ce117. Lineage (NCBI taxonomy): Bacteria > Pseudomonadati > Myxococcota > Polyangiales > Polyangiaceae > Sorangium > Sorangium sp. So ce117. The sequence goes on along the minus strand of NZ_CP150309.1, from coordinate 10,577,687 downwards.
CCAGACAGCGGACGTTGATGGCGCACATCTCCTGTCCGTTGGGAGCGACTCCCCGCGCGAACGACTCGACGCCGCAGACCGAGCAGAACACATGGTGAATGACCTTCTTGTTGAACTGATAGTCGGTGAGAACGTCGCCACCCTGCTTGAGCGTGAGCTGGTCCACCGGCGCGAAGGCCAGCATCGCGCCCAGCTTCGAACAGCGCGAGCAGTTGCACATGACCACGGGACTGCTCAGGTCCACCTTGACCTCGTAGCGAACCTTCCCGCAGTGACAACCACCTGTATAGGTCTTGAGCTCCGTCATGCGCGCATGGTGCCACAAGGAGCTGGCCGCGTGACGCAAAAATGCGATGTGTCGTGGCGGGTCACGCCAGTTACGTCTGCGCAAAAGAAGTTCCGCGCCGAGGCATCGCAGCGGCAGGTCGCCGGCGCCGGTCTCGGCCGCGTTGCATTGCATTCTGTCGGAAACTTTTCTCGGCTCAGGCTGTCGAACGACGCCGCTTCTCGGTGAGGGGCCGTGCCCCGCCTACTGCTCCTCGTAGTTCCACGTCAGCCCGCCATCGACGAAGTACGTCGAGCCGGTCACGTAATCGGCGTCCGCCGAGGCGAGGAACACGGCGAGCCCGGCCACGTCGTCCGGCTTTCCCAGGCGGCCCAGCGGGATCTGCTCGAGCAGCGCGCTCAGCTTGTCGCGATCCTTGAGCAGAGCGGCGTTGATCTCCGTCTCGATCGCGCCCGGCGCGATGGCGTTCACGGTGATCCCGCTGCCGCGCAGCTCCACGGCGAGCGTGCGCGTGAGCATGCGGACACCACCCTTGCTGGCGCAGTACGACGCGAAGTGAGGAAACGGGAGATCCTCGTGGACCGAGCTGATGTTGATGATCTTGCCGGGCCGCCCCGCCTCTCGCAGGTGACGGACCATCGCCTGGCTCCCGAAGAACACCGCTTTGAGGTTGGTGTTCATGACCTGATCGTAGTCCTCCTCGGTCACCTCCCAGAACGGCGCCCGCTTCTCCAGCCCGGCATTGTTGACCAGCACGTCCAGCCGGCCGAAGCGCTCGATGGCTTCCTGGATGAGCCCCTGCACGCTCTGGACGGAGGCGACGTCGACGGCGAACAGATGACCCCGCCTTCCTGCGGCCTCGACCTCTGCGAGGGCTTCCTCGGCGCCCTCTTTGCTCTTGTGGTACGTGAGCGCCACGTCGGCGCCTTCCCGGGCGAACCGGACAGCGATGCTGCGGCCGATGCCCCGGCTGCTCCCTGTGACCAGCGCGATCTTGCCTTGCAGTCTCATGGGGACCTCCTGTCTTCGCGAGCATTGTGCCCACCACGAGCAGTGTGCGCACCGCGCCCCGCGGGGACCGCCAGGAGATAGAATCCCGCGCATGCGCATCGCCTCCCTGCTGCCGTCCGCGACCGAGATCGTCTGCGCGCTGGGCGCGCAGAGCGAGCTCGTCGGTGTCTCTCACGAGTGCGACTTTCCCGAGGGGCTGACCGGCCTCCCGGTGATCACGCGCCCCCGGCTCAGGCCGGCGCGCTCCAGCCGGGAGATCGACGCCGCGGTCCGCGACGTCCTCCGGGACGCGCTCGCGGTCTACGACATCGACATGGACGCCCTCCGGGAGGCGCGGCCGGACGTGATCGTGACGCAGGACCTCTGCGACGTCTGCGCGGTCTCGTTCGATGACGTCCGCGCGGCCGTCGCCCGCCTTGCGCGGCAGGACGTGCGCATCATCAACCTGCACCCGACGCGGCTCGACGACATCTGGGCCGACATTCGCCGCGTCGCGGAGGGGATCGGCCGCCCGGCAGGCGGCGAGGCGCTCGTCGAGCGGCTGCGCGCGCGCGTCGCCGCCGTCGCCGCGCGCGCGGCCGCGGCGCCGGGCAGGCCGCGCGTGCTCGCGGTCGAGTGGATCGAGCCTGTCATGATCGGCGGCACGTGGATGCCCGAGCTCATCACCCTCGCGGGCGGGGAACCCCTCGTGACGCGACCCGGCGAGCACGCGCCCACGCTCTCGCCGGCTGCGCTCGCCGCGCTCGATCCCGATGTGGTGATGATCAAGCCGTGCGGCTTCACCCTCGAGCGCACGCTCGATGAGCTCGATCTCCTCCCCCGTGTGCTGCCCTGGGCGACGTACCGGGCCGTGGCGCAGGGCCGCGTGTACCTTGCTGACGGCAACGCCTTCTTCAATCGCCCTGGTCCCCGCATCGTGGAGTCGCTCGAGATCCTCGCGGCCTGCGCTCACCCGGCCCTGTTTGCCGACGCGCGCCGCGCGCATGCCCGGTCGGTGGTGCGGATCGACGCGGAGCTCCGGCGGCACGCCTTCGAAGACGAGTGACCCCGGCGCTCGACGCCTGCGGCTGCTCTACCGTGTTTCTATCGTGTGGCTCGACCGGCCGCCCTGGACGCCGGCGGGCGCGCCGCCTGCCGCGCCGAGTCGAGCTCCTTGCGGAGCGCCGCGAGCTCACGCTCGAGGGCGGCGATCTGCTTCTGCTGCATCTGGATCGCTGCCACGGCCATGCTCGTGTACCCGTACAGGTCGACGTGGTCGCCGTCGCTCGCGACCGCCGGGCTCGCCGGATTGTCGTCGATGATGAACCCGAGACGCTCGCGGCCGTGCCCGCCCTCGTGGTTGTAACGCCAGGTCGCGAGCGGCGTGGCGACGAGCTCATCGCGCACGCGCGCGAGCTCGGTCTCCTGCAGGTACCGGATATCGTGCTTGTACCGGGCGCGGGATCTCGGGCAACCCTCCGGCCGCTGCCTCGGATCGTCGCTCGTGCAGAGCAGCTGGGCGTTGCAGTCGTTCGCGGGATCGCATGTCGCGTCCGGCGCGGCGCACGGCTCCCCCTCCTTCTCGTCGGTGCATGGCTTCACCCCGTCGCGGGGCCGGTGCCCGCTGCATACCGGATCGCCGCACGTGAGATACCACCTCAGCTCCTCCGCCCCGCCGCCGGTGCCAGCGCCCGCGCCGCCGGTGCCGGCGCCCGCTCCGCCGGTGCCAGCGCCCGCGCTGCCGGTGCTCGCTCCGCCGGTGCCAGCGCCCGCGCCGCCGGTGCTCGCTCCGCCGGTGCCAGCGCCCGCGCCGCCGCTGCCCGCGTTCGCACCGCCGCTTCCGCTGTCCCCTCCGCCCGAATTGCAGCCCGCCGCTGCGGCGAACGCGAGCGCGCAGAGGAGCGCCATCGTCCCTGTACCGTGAATGCGCATGAGAGACCTCCTTGGAACGACTGTCCCTGACCCACCAGGGAGGATGTCGAACAAGGGCAGGAGGCGGCAAGAACCGTGCGCTGGCCGTCTCCGCTTTCGCAGCGCGGTGACTCGCTCCTCGGGTACCCTGGGCGGCATGTCTCCACGTCCCGCGCTGGCGTCTTTCGCTCTCGTGACGGGCATCGTGCTGCTCCTGGGCGGCACCGCGCACGCGGCCTGCGTCCTTGCTGGCGTCGCGAAGAAGGGCGTCATTCCGCACGCGGATCGGGCTGCTCATCTCGCCTTCATCAGCCTCGCCCAGTGGACCGCAGGCGCGCTCGATGTGCTCGCCGCCCGCGGGCTGCGTCGAGGCGAGCCGTGGACGCGCGGGCCGCTGACGATCTCGGGGCTCCTCGTGATCGGCTGGGCAGGTGTCGGGCTTCCGCTGCTCCTCGATGCCTCGCTGACATTGCGGGCGATGCTCGCCCTCTACGCGGCCGCGCACCTCGGCATGCTGGTGGCCCTGTGGGGCTCGCGAGGAGCTCGCCCGGACGTCAGCGCGCGTCCGTGACCGACAGCGCCGCGCGCCCGGCTCACCCGCCGAGGCGTCGCTCGCCGGGCCGGCGCGAGGCCCAGACTCAGTGTTTGCCGAGGCGCCTCACCTCTTGCCCCGCGAGCAGCGCGTGCGCCTCCGCCAGCACCTCGGGGATGCGGTGACGCTCCGGCGCGCCCGCGAGGGCCTGCGCGAGGTCGAGCTCCCGCACGCGATCGGCGCGGTTCCCAGGGAACCAGTGGCCGCCGTTGCCAAGGAGGTTGTACCGCATCTTGCCGTAGGCCGTCATGTCGAGCGCGCGGGCGAGGTTGTACAGCCGCAGGATCTCGCGGATATTGACGTGCCCGGGGACGGCTTCCCAGTCGGGGAGGCCGACGTGCCATGTGTCGCGCCACGCGCGGCCGAGCACCCGCTCGATCTCTTCGTCCAGCCTGCGCAGGATCGGCGCCAGCGCGGCCTGCGCGGCGCCCTCGCCGTCGAGCAGCGGCAAGGCCTTCATGTGCTCGTCGAAGTCGGACGGGCGCGCCGCACCGACGCTGATCGTGTGGACCTCGGGGCGAGCGAGGCAGAAGAGGTCGTTGAACACGATCGGCGAGAGCGGATCGCAGAGCCGCACGAGCTTGTCGCTCGGCTCGTACAGCTTGCCCCCCTTGTCGGTGGGGCTGATGATGAAGACCCCCATGTCCTGCTGGGCCGCAGCCTGGATGGCAGGCCAGGCGAGCTGATTCACGTAGTACCAGTGCAGGTTGACGTAATCGCAGCGGCCGTCCTGCACCATGGCGGTGATCACGCGCGGCGCCGCGTGCGTCGAGAACCCCACCGCGCGCACGCGGCCTTGCCGCTTCAGCTCGAGCGCGGCGTCCAGGCAGCCACCTTTGCGCAGCGACCACGAGAGGCGCGTCTCGTCGTTGACCCCGTGGAGGGCGAACAGGTCGACGTGATCGAGGCGGAGGAGCTTCATCGACCGCTCGAACGTCGCAAGGAATTTCGCCGGATCCGCCTCGGGGCTGACCTTCGTCTGGACGATGAGCCGCTCGCGCGGCAGCGTCGGCAGGATCTTCCCGAGCTGCTCCTCGCTCGTGCCGTACCCTCGCGCGGTCTCGATATGATAGATGCCGAGCTCGAGCGCCCGCTCGATGCACGCCTCGAGGTTGCGCTGGCTCGCGGGCGAGACGGGGTCCTTGTCGTTCCAGGATTGCTGGTACCGCATCCCTCCGCACGAAAGGACAGGCATCTTGATCTCGGTGCGACCGAAGCGGCGGTAGAGCACGCGTGTTGACCTCAGGCTCGGAAGGAAGGCTTACCGCAGGGTGCCACTCTTCCGCAGGCGCCGCAACGCGAGGAGGGCGAACGGCGAGGCGAGCGTCACCAGCCGCCACGGAGACCCGCCGCGGGGGTCGCCGGCGTCGACGGCGCAACCGCCGCTGTCCGCTCCTCCCTCGTCCGGCGCGCCGCCGCCCGCGGAGCTTGCAGAGGCAACGGCGCCGCCCGCGCTTCCCGCGCTTCCGACGCTTGCCGCGCTGCCAGCGCTCACGGCCGTGCCGGCGCCCGTCCCGCTGCTGCAGGTGCCGCTCGGGCAGCCCTCGCCGGGCGCGCACAGGCCTGGGTCCTCGTCGACCTCGCCGTCGCAGTCGTCGTCGAGCGCGTTGCACACCTCGGCGCTCGGTTCGCCGGGCGTGCACGACCCGGGGGCGCACGCGGTCGCCTCCCGCGCGCACATCCCGACGCCGCACACCTCCCGCACGCCCTCGTCGATGCGGCCATCGCAGTCGTCGTCGGCGAGATTGCATGTCTCGGTCGCGTCCGGGTGGACGTCAGGGGACCTGTCGTTGCAGTCGTTGGAGCTCGGCGCGTACCCCTCGGGGGGGCACTTCCCCGTGACCGTCGCGCCGAAGAACGAGCCATAGCCGTCGCCGTCGGCGTCTTCATACTGCGTGGTGATCTCGAGCTCCTCGTCGATCTCTCCATCGCAGTCGTCGTCGGTCTCGTTGCAGGCTTCATCCTGATCGGGATGGATGTTGACGCTGTAGTCGTCGCAATCGCCGCCGCGCTCGGCGTGATCGGCCGGCCGGGTGCAATCGACCCTGGGCACGCTGGAGTCGCCGTAGCCGTCGGCATCGCGATCGAGGTAATACGTCGTCCCGGTGCATCCGTAGGCAAAAGCGGTGTCGGCGGACGAAGCGCCGTCTCCGCGCGGGCCGTTGTCGCCGTTGGCCGCGAGGGCCCACACCCGGACGACGACCCCGCCCGGCGCGCCCGGCGCGATCCACTGCGCGTCGAAGCGGACGGCCCCGCCGCTCGCCCGCTTCGGCGCGTCGTGGACGAGCTGGTGCCCGTCGATGAGCTTGGTGCCTTGACCGTTGATGGGGGAGAGCCGACCTGTCTCGGTGAGGAGATAGATGCCCCCGGCGTTGATGTTGGCAGACCGGATCTGCACCTGCAGAGTCACCGTCTCGCCGGCCGCCGGGTTCTTGGGGCTATAGTCGATGGTGATATCTGGCTCCGCGCCGCCGGTGTGGCAGCCGTTGCACCCCTCCACCGCAAGCCCGGCGCGGCGGGCGTGGGCCTGCGGCGCAGCCAGGGTGGTCAAGAGGGCCAAGCTCACCGGGAGGACCGGTGAAATAAGCGATGTACTTCGCATGCGCCTCGCCGCGCAGCCCAGGCTCGCGAGCTCCGCGCGCTCCGCTGCGACGCTCAGGGATAGCTGCCCTCGCCGGGTGCGACAAGTGCATTTGTGCGGAGTGTAAACTTGCGCCGTGACCATCCAGAGATGCTGTTTTTCGACGTTTCTCGGACGGCGGTTGTCGCAAAGCGCGTCGCGAAGTGCATTCGCCGCTCGCTGCGGCGCGTTATCCGGATTCGAGCCGAACGTGCTGCGGCCTTGTCACATCGCAGACGACACCGTGGTACTTGAGGAGCCCTTCGTCGAGCGTCACCACGGTCGCATCCGCGCGGCGGGCGGCCCACAGATACACGAGGTCGGTCGCGTTGGCGAAGGGCCTGCGGCCGCGCATGCGCCTCGTCAGCTGGTCGAGGAACTCCGTGATGGCGCCCGCGTCCTCGGGCGCGACCAGCTCGATCGCGAGGCCTCCCAGCGGGCTCGTGGCCGCGGGCGCGGCCCGCCGCGACATCGCGAGCCGTTGCTCGGCGACGTGCACCTCCAGCCATAGCTCGGGCGGCGCGAGCACGCGCGCCGCGCCGGCGGCCACGGCGGCGCGGGCGCGCTCGAGGAAGGCGAGCGCGTCCGCGTGCCCGGGCTCTGCGGGCTTCATCGAGGCGATGGCGACGGAGCTATCGAGAACGATCCGCATGAGGCCTCCTCGTGACGGACGCACCATCGCACCGCTCCAGATCTGCCCGGCGGTCCGGGTGCTTTGGTGACATCGAGACCCGGTATCCAGGGCCGCGGCCGGAGGAAAGGTCCACCGGCAGCATCGGCCGAGGCCGCGTGGAGGACGGCAGGGCGATGGCACATGCTGGCACGGCGCTGCTCTCCCGGCGGCCGGAAACACGTGTGTTCGCCCGGTACATGCCTTGCTTGTCGCCGTCCATGCGAAACTTCCTGCTTCGAATCCTGGTCGCATCCCAGTGGGGCGCGAGCCTTGCGCTGGTGTCGGGCTGCGGCACGCACATCGAGTCCGGCGCGAGCTCGAGCTCGCCTGAAGGCGCGACGTCGGGGCCGGGCTCCAGCTCGAGCTCGACGGCAGGCGCGACATCGGGGCCGAGCTCGAGCTCGACGGCAGGCGCGACATCGGGGGCCGGCGGAGGCGGCGAGGTCGATCCTCCCGACGCCTCGGCGCCGCTCGATCCCTATCCGGATCCGACCTGCGTCGGGCCGTTTCATGACGGTGGGTATTACGGCCAGTGTTGCTACGAGGTGCACTGCACGGCGCCGGTCGGCGGCGCCTGCCTTGCGGCCTCCGAGGCCGCGCCGCACCTCGACGACCTGCCGCCCGGCTCGGGGACGTGTACGTGCAGCGCCGAGGGCGAGGGCGCGGCCGGGTGGATCCAGGGCCCCTACGCGAACCGGACGGCGTCGGATCCGGCGAGCTGCTGCTACCTCGTCGGTTCCATCTCCTGTGAAGGGCGCCCCCTCCTGGTCCGGGGCGAGCCCCGCGTCGCGCCGCTCGCGCGCGCCCCGAGCGCGTGGTCGCAGACCGACGTGCGGCGCTTCGAGCGCGCGCTCGCCGACACCGATCTGAGCGCGCTCGCGCCCGCGGAGCGCCGCGAGCTCGCCCGGCGCTGGGCCGAGCGTGGCCAGAACGAGCACGCCTCGGTCGCCTCCTTCGGCCGCTTCGCGCTCGCGCTGATGGCGCAGGGCGCGCCTCCCCAGCTGCTCGAAGCGGCGCACCGCGCGGCGCTCGACGAGGTGCGGCACGCGCGCCTCGCGCTCGCGATCGCCTCGGCGTACGCGGGGGAGCCGGTGGGCGTCGGCCCGCTGCCGCTGCACGGCGCGCTCGACGACCTCGGCTCGCTCGAGGCCCTCACCCTGGCGACCGTCGTGGAGGGCTGCGTCGGAGAGACCCTCTCGGCCATCGAGGCGGAGGTCGCCGCGCAGGCGGCGGAGCCGCCGGCGGTGCGCATGGCGCTCCAGGCGATCGCGCGCGACGAGGCCCGCCACGCGGAGCTCGCCTGGGCGTTCGTCCGCTGGGCCGTCACGACGGGCGGCGCGCGCCTTCGAGAGCGCGTCGCCGCGGCCTTCGCGCGCGCGCTCGACCAGGTGGGCACCGGAGCGCCGGGCATGGCGGACCGCGATCTCCCGACCTCCCACGGGTTCCTCGCCGACGACGAGCTCCACCGGCTGCGGCGGCAGGCCGTGGCCGACGTGCTCCGCCCCGCCGCCGCCGCGCTCGTCGACGAGCGTGGTTCGTCCGCAGGACGAGAGTTCAGCGGCGCTCGCGGGAATGCCGTGCTGCGCGGCGGCCCGGCGTACCTGTCGACGTGACCTGGCGCCTGGCAAACGCCGTTCTCGTCGGGGCCGCGCCGGGCCCGACCTCGCGGACGCCGGCGCGCTGCCGAGGCGGCGCGCCTGCGACGGCCTGGTTCCTGGCGCGCAGTCAAGCCCTGGGCACGATCTTGCTTGTGCGTCGCGGCGAGGTGGAACGACATGGCTACACTCTCGACGTCCGCATGGGTGCTGCATGAGCTCGGTCTGGCCGCGGGGTTCGGTGGCCCCCTCTTTGGCCGGCTGGCGTTGCGCCAGGCGGTCAAGGACATCCATTCCGAGGCCGAGCGGGGCAAGGTGCTCTCTGACGCGTGGCAGCGGTACAACCTCGTCAGCGCGATCTCGCTCGGCACCGCCGCGGCCACCTGGTTCATCGGGCGGACGGTGATCTCGGGGCGATCGATCGACCGTGAGACCCGCGATCTGGTGCGCTTGAAGGACATCCTCCTGGGCGCGACGCTCGCCACGAGCGTCGCCAGCATGCTGGGCGGACAGCAGATGCGCGAAGAGGCGCCCGACGGCGGGGTGCCCCTCCTCAAGGAGGGTGAAGCGCCGGCGCCGCGCCCGCCCGCGAAGGCCGCGGCGCTGCACCGGCTCCTCGGCGTCATGGGGCCGCTCAACATCGCCCTCACGGCGGGGGTGATCGGCGTGACCACGGTCCTCGCCATGAAGTCCGGTCGTTCGGCGAAGTGGAGCCTCCTCTCCCGGCTGCTGCCTTGAGCTGCGCCCTCCCGGGAGCGGTCGCCGGAGAGAGCCGGCGCGCCGCCCTCGGTGCTGCCCACTGGCGCCGACCTGGGCCGCGCCGGCGCGCGGCGTCGCGCTCGTGATACGGTGGGCCGATGAAGGTGATGACAATCCTGGTGATCGCCCTCGTCGCCCTGGGCTGCGGCGACGAGCACGGCGAGGAGGGGTGCCCTGAGCTCTGTGAGCGAGCCGTGGAGTGCCCCGGGGACGCCGCGACGGAGCAGAGCTGCCTCGCGATGTGCAGCGCCGATACGGAGGCCGCCGAGGAGGCTGGTTGTCACGACGCGTGGGAGTCGTACCTCGAGTGTCGCAACCACGCCGAGGACAACTGCGATCCCGCGAAGTACGACGAGGAGTGCAGCATCCAGAAGGAATCGCTCAGCAGCTGCCTGGACCGCAGCTGAGCCGGGGTGCCGGCGGGCGCTCGACCGCGTGAGCGCCGCCCGCCCGGCCCGCGGCTACTCGAAGCGGTGGACCTCGCGCCCGCTCGGGAGCTCCTCCGGGATGAGCGCCTCGAGCCGCTCCGGCGTCGCGCGCGGGTCGAGCAGCGCCTCTCCCACGAAGGCGCAGAGCCAGCTGATCTCCTCCTCCGTGAGGTCGATCGGCTCCTGCAGCAGCGGGTCGACGGCGGCGAGGACCGGCGCGAGCGGGCCCATCTCGCCCCGCAGATCGCGATCGAGGTGCTTGTTCGTGTACTCCGTGGCCGACGTGTAGACGTCGAGGTGGTGGCGGATGGCGCCTTCCAGCGACGTGAACGAGCCGTTGTGGAAGAACGTGGGCTGGAGGGCGACGTTGCGCAGCGGCGAGGTCCTGAACTTGTAACGATCGGCCGGATCGCCCGTGACCTGCTCCAGGCCGAAGTCCTCATCGGCGTTCGGGCCGTCGAAGACCACGTTCGAGTGCGCCGCATCGTCGGTCGGCGCGATCTGCGGCACGCCGATCGCGTGCTGCTGGAAGTCGCTGAACATCTCGTTCGACTCCCCCGACACCGCGTGGCACCTGACGCACCCCGCCTCGCCGAAGAAGAGCAGCGCGCCGCGCTTCTGCTCCAGCGTCATCGCGTGCCGGCGGCCGCGGGCGAACCTGTCGATGGGCGCGTCGGCGAACGTGAGCGACATCTCGAACTCGGCGATGGCGGCCGCGATCATCTCGTAGGTGACGTCGTCCCCTCGCTTCACCGCCCGGAAGCTCTTGGCGAACCGCTTCCGGTACGCCTTCACGTCGTTCACGCGCTCCGTGACCTCCTCGCGCACGACATCGTGCGACGACGGCGCCTCGTACCCGGTCATCTCCGTGATTTCGGTCGGCGGGATGAACGCCTGGGCGTTGAGCAGGTGCGGCAGGGAAGAGAGCGACATCCCCTCCGGCGCGGTGAACGAGAACCCCTGGCTGTTGTCGAAGGGGTCGCCGGACACGGCGAAGAACCGAGAGTTCCACATCAGCGTGGGATAGAAGGCCGTGTTGATGATGGTGGGCGTGCGGCGCTGGTTGCGCGGCCCTGTGCGGCGCGGCCCGACGACGCCGTTGTTGTCGATGCCGATGGCGATCGACTGCGTGTCGGCGAAGCCCGCGGTCGGCGCGTGGCAGCCCGAGCACGAGTTGTCGTCGTTCAGGCCGAGGAGGCTGTCGAAGAAGAGGTCACGCCCGAGCTTCGCGAGCTTCTTGTCGAGCTTCCGCCCGAGCCGCGACTCCAGCGTCGACTCGATCTCTCCGGTGAACCCGTGTCGTGCGAGCACCTTGGCGAGCCGCTCATCGACGGAAGAGCCCTTGGCGCGCGCCGGCCGCGCCAGGACGAGCGTGAGGACGAGAAAGGCCGTCAGGGCAGCGAGCGCGCGCCCGAGGGATCGCAGGGTCATGGTGCCTCCAGGTCCCCCGGCGGGGGAGGCGCACATCGGGGTGCGCGCTTGAGATCAACCAGTCCTGCCCAGATCCTGACCGAGCGGCGGTGAATGGGATGATGAGAGTCTAAACTCGTGAGCTTTCGATCGGCAAGACAAACTAGACAAATATTCCATGATTCAAAGGGCTTACTGCGTGTCCTCGCGTATCACCGCGTATTCATGCGTATCCCCTCGTATCCCCCCGTGCTCTTGCGTGTCCCCGCGTATCCCCGCGTGCTCTTGCGTATACGGCGGTCCGTTCACCGCGTTATCTGCGGTTGTCGCGCCTACATTTGGCGGGGGCGCCGCGCCGCGGCGGGCTTGGCGTCGTTGTAGGTGCGTGGCCGGCGCTCCGCGACGGTGCGGCGCCCGCGCGCAGCGCGCCTCCGAGGTCGCGTGACACTCATGCTTTGTGGGGCGCGATGGGCCGTCGTATGCTTGAGGACATGGGCCGGACAGCACCTCTGGCGGATCCGACGGCGCTCGTGGGGGGCGCGCTCACCGGCGGATATCGGATCGTCCGCGTCCTCTCCGCGCAGGGCTTCGGTGTCGTGTTCGAGGCCCGGGGCCCCTCGGGTCGCCGCGTCGCGCTCAAGGTCTTGCGCCCCGAGGTCGTCACCGAGGACACGCTGTCACGGCTCACCCGCGAGGCGAGCGTCACCGCGAAGCTCGACAACGCGCATGTCGTCCCGATCGTCGATGCCGGCCACGACCTCGAGCGCGATCTCGCCTACCTCGTGATGCCGCTGCTCGACGGGACCGACGTCGCCGCCCTGCTCGCCGAGACGGGGCCGCTCGCGCCCGAGGTCGCCGTGCGGATCGCGCTCCAGGTCGCCGCGGGGCTCTCGGCGGTGCACGCCGCGGGCCTCGTCTACCGCGACGTGCGGCCGCCGCGCATCTTCCTGGAGCACCTCGCGGGCGGAGAGATCCTCGTCCGCGTCTTTGGCTTCGGGCTCTCGAAGGGCTGTGACACGGCCACCTCCGCCCCTGGCAAGGCGGCGAGGAGCACCGATCCTCTGCGCGACGAGTCGGGGCCGCGGGACCGCACCGCGGACGTGCGGGGTGACGTGTTCGGCCTGGCGGCGACGCTCTACGAGATGCTCTGCGGCGTCTCGCCGTGGGCCGAGCTCGACGTCACGGCGGACACGGCCGAGCTCGGCCCCGTGGACACGGCGGCGGACGCGCCAGCGTCGTCTCTTGCGCATCTTGCGCAGCTCCCGTCGATCCAGGATCGCGCGCCGTGGATCGAGGCGCGCCTCGCGACCGCGCTCTCGCTCGCGCTGCACAGCGACGTGGACCGGCGCTATCCGTCGATCGAGGCGTTCGCCGAGGCGCTGCGCGCCGCGTCGGGCAGCGAGGAGCGCATCACCATCGACATGCTGAGGCCGCTCGATCCCGAGCTGCGCGAGGCCATCGCCGAGCGCGCCGGCGCCGAGACCGATCCGCTGGTCGGCCGCGAGCTCGGCGGCCGGTACGCGGTGCGCCGGCTGCTCGGGCGCGGCGGGATGGGCGCCGTCTACGAGGCGGAGTCGCCCGAAGGGCGGCGGGTGGCGGCTAAGGTCATCTTCAAGAGCGCCGTCGGGCAGGACGACCACGCCGTGCGCCGCTTCATCCGCGAGGCGCGCGCGGTGACCGCGATCCAGAGCCCGCACGTCGTCAAGACGTTCGAGCTGGGCATGGATCTCACGCTCGCGACGCCGTTCATCATCATGGAGCTCCTGCACGGCGTCGACCTCGCCAAGCTGCTCAGGATGCGCGGGCCGCTGGAGCCGGAGCCCGTCGTGCGCGTGTTCATCCAGGCGGCGCGCGGGCTCGCGGCGGCGCACGCCGAGGGGCTCGTGCACCGCGACATCAAGCCGGCGAACCTCTTCCTGCACGCGCCGTTCGAGGGCGCGGCCCAAAGGCCGTCGACCTCGATCGCGCCGCCGTCCACCCGGCGCGGCCCGCTCGCTTCGGCGCCGCCGTCCACCCGGCGCGGCTCGCTCGCTTCGGCGCCGCCGTCCACCCAGCGCGGCTCGCTCGCGGCGGGGCCGCCGTCGGTGCGGCGCCCGTCCGGCTCGGTCCGCCCGCCGCCCTCGGGGCGGCGCCCGTCCGGCTCCATCCGCCCGCCGTCGTCGAGCGATCGCAGGATCGTGGTCAAGGTGTGCGATTTCGGCATCGCGAAGCGCACGGGGGATGGCGTCTCGCACGAGCTCACGCGCGCTGGCGGCGTGCTCGGGTCGCCCATCTACATGTCTCCCGAGCAGGCGAAGATGGCGAAGGACGTCGATCACCGCTCCGACATCTGGAGCCTCTCGGTCTCGCTCTACCAGGCGCTCTGCGGGAGCTGCCCCTGGGATCCCGACGCCTCGCTCGCCGAGCTCCTGCTCGCGATCTGCACCGAGCGCGTGCCGCCGCTCTCCGGGGCCGCGCCGTGGGTCTCCCCGGCGCTCGCGGCCGTCGTGCACCGCGGCCTCCTGCGGGATCCCGCGGAGCGCTGGCAGAGCATGGAGGAGCTCATCGCCGCGCTCGAGCCGCACGCGGAGGGCACCGGCGTCGTCACGCTGGATCAGCTGCGGGGCATCGACCCCGAGCGGCGCGCCGGCGCCACCCCCATCTCCGCGCTGCGCGAGTCCGGGCTCTCGCGATCGGCCGAGGGGGAGGAGCGATCCATCGGCGGCAGCTCCTTCACCGCGGTGAAGGAGCCTTCAGGCGCGGCACGGCGGCGCTTCGTCGGGGCGGCGGTCACGGTGGTCGCCCTGGCCGCGATCGGCGGCGGTCTCGCGCTGCGCGCCTCGACGGGCAACGAGCCGCCCGCGTCGCCCGCCGCGCCGAGCGAGCCCGCGCTGCCCGTCGCGCCCGCGCCCGCGCCTGCGCCTGCGTCCTTCACTGCCGTCGTGACGCTCCCGAAGGAGGCGACGGCGCGGGTCAACGGCGCGGCGCGTCCGGTGAGCGACGGCCGGCTCGACCTGACGGGCAAGGCCGGCGACACGTTCGAGATCGAGGTGACCCGCGGCGGCGCGACCACGAAGGAGACGGTGTTCCTGCTGAGCGACGGCACGATCCGCCCCGATCGCATCGATCTCCAGCCGCCCGCGCCGGCCTCTGCGTCGGTCGCGGCCTCCGAGCCTGCCCCGCGCCGTGACAGGAAGAGCCGCGCCCCGCGCGGCGCTCTTCCCGTGGCCGAGCCTGCCACGCCCTCCGCCACGGGGGCGCCTGCGGCTCCGCCGGCTCCGACCGCGGTGGTGCCGGTCGACCGGTGGTGAGACCGATGCCGCGCGCCCGTCGCGCCCTGCGGCGCTGCTTTGCGGCGTGCGCGCTCGCCGTGGCGAGCGCGGCGCCTGCGCCTCCGGTCCGCGCGCAGCCCCCGCAGGCGGCGGCTGTCCCGGGCGTGCCACTCGAGCCGCCTGCCTCGGCGCCCGAGTCGCCCGCGTCGGCGGACGATGCGCTCGCCCGGGCCAAGGCGCTCTTTCAGGAAGGGAACGAGCTGCGCAAGATCGGCGACTTCCAGCGCGCGCTCGAGCTCTACCTGAGGTCCCGTCAGATCGTCGCGTCGGTGCCCAACACGCTCAACGCCGCGTTCTGCCTCGATCAGCTCGGGCGTTACGACGAGGCGCTCGATCTCTACGAGGCGCTGCTCACGGAGCTCCGCGCCGAGCTCGGCGAGCCGGAGCGCCGGAGCGTCGCGTCCGCGATCGCCACGCTGCGAGGGCGGATCGGCAGCGTCGTCGTCTCGTCGAACGTCGATGGCCTGGTGCTCATCGACGGGAGGCAGCGCGGCCGGCTCCCCCTCGCCGGCCCGATCCGGCTGCTCCCCGGGGATCACACGCTCCGCGTGGTCAAGGACGGCTGGCACACGTTCGAGCGGATCGTGACCGTCGGGGTCGCCGAGACCAGGTCGGTGGACGCGAAGCTCGATCCGCTCGCCAGCACGGGCCGGCTGAAGGTCGAGGACGAGCGGCTCGTCGGCGCCGATCTCACCATCGACGGCGCGCTGATCGGCCAGCTGCCCTGGGAGGGCGCGCTCGCGCCCGGCCCGCATTTTTACTCGGTGCGCAAGGGCAATTTCGGCTCTGCGCCCCGCGAGGCGAGCGTCATCGCGGGGCAGCTCGCCGTCGCCACGGTCGAGGCGGGGCCGCTCGGCGAGGAGGTCCACGTCGTCGCCCAGCCCCTGAGCGCGGATCTGACCATCAACAGCGTCCCGGTCGGCAAGGGGCAGTGGCGCGGGGCGCTGCCGCTCGGGCGCCACACCTTCGAGGCGCACGAGCCGGGCTATTTCTCGCGCACGCTGCGCGCGACCGTCGACAAGACGACGAGGGGCGACATCATCCTGCCGCTCGCCATCGACGACGCTCACCCGCGCTGGGGTCGGAGGGTCGGCGTCTTCCGGCTGGAGGCGACCGGCGGCTATGCCTTCGCCTCGTCGCTCGAGAGCGACGCCGAGCGGAGCTGCGGCAGCTACAGCTGCTCGGACATCTCGCGCCCATCCGGCGTCCTGGCCGGCGTGCGCGGCAGCTACGAGTTCCCGAGCGGCGCCGCCATCGAGCTCACGGCCGGGTACCTGAGCCTTCACACGACGCTCGATCGCTCGCTCGACGCGACGTATGCCGATCCGCGCGGGGGCAACGACAGGCTCCCCATTCGCTACAGCTTCCACGACGACATCGGCATGGCCGGCGTGACGGTGATCGTCGGCGGCAGCTATCATTACGGGCTGTCGTCATGGCTCGACGTCGGCGGCGCGCTCGGGCTCGGCGTGGTGCTGGCCGAGATGAGCGACGAGGTGACCGGCACGGCGTCCGACGCGGAGAGGACCGTCAGCGTGGCCGTGCAGAACGCGGGCAGGGCCGTCCGCGCCGCCGCCCCGTTCGCGATGCCCGAGCTGAGGCTCCGGCTGAAGCTCGGGCGCCTCAGCGCCAGCGCGGGCCTCGGCGTCGGCTTCTTCCTCGTCGACGGCCCGCCGCTCGAGACGGGCAACACCTACGTGGTCGGGGCCGAGTGCGACGAGGCGCGCCCCACGGTCGACTGCGCGCCGGGAAAGAAGGTCGTGTTCGAGGAGCTCGCCCACGGCACGTTCACGATGTTCTTTCCGAACGTCTCCGCGGGGTACCGGTTCTGAGCGCCGCGCGCTGCGCTCACCGGTTCGCCTGGTCCCTCGCGAGGCGCGCCTGCTCGCGCACGAGGTCGAAGAGGGCCGCTGCATCGAGCAGCGACGTCGTGAGCCGGCCGAACTGGATCACGTCGCCCACCGAGACCACCAGCGGCTCGCTCTCGGAGAGCACCTTGCCGTTCACGCGGGTCCCGTTCTGTGAGCCGTTGTCGACGAGCACGAGCTGCCCCTGCTCATTCCGCCGGAAGTGCGCGTGCAGCTTGGACACCGAGGGGTGGCGCAGCACCACGTCGCAATTGCGCGTGCGGCCCACCGAGATCTGGTCGAGATAGGGATTGCCCTTCGCCTTGACGAGCTGGAACACCTCGCTCGCTGGGCCGGGCGGAGGCGCCGGTTTCCGGTGCGCCGCCGGCGATGCGGCGACCGTCCGGAACGCGATCTGCTGGTTGTCCGGACCAGCCTCGGACACCACGAGGAGCAGGTTCGTCACCTGGCGGACGAAGCGGTCCCGAGGCATCACACGCGCTAGCTCGATGATGTCCCCTGAGTCTTCCACGATGTGTCGAGTATAAGCCGATCCGGCGCCGCGAACCGTCCAGGGAGGCACTTTTGCCGTGGCGTCCCGCCCATGCACGGGGGTCCCTGCGCACGTGGAACCGCGATGCCGCCCGCACGTCGTCGCAGCGCAGCGCGAGGCACCCCGGGCCCCCGAGCGCATCTCGGCATGCAGCGCGCGATGCCGTGACCTCACGCGCTGCTTTGTTACCGTGTTGCAGTAATTCTTTGGCGTTGCTGCGAGCTCAACGGGCAGCTTGTGCTCGAACGCGCCGGGATCTGGCGTACCTTCCGCGCCTATGCACGCACCCGTTCGTGGACGCATCTCGGTCAACCCCCGTGGCTTCGGGTTCCTGAACATCGAGGCCTCTCCGGAGAAGGCGGGGGGGCCGGGCAGGCCGGGCTTGGCTGCCCTCGGGCCGGCGACCGCCTTCATCGCGCCGCCCGATCTGAACCCGTTCCTTGACGGCGACGTCGTCGACGCGGTGGTCGTCGAGGCGGAGCCGGGCCGCTTCAGCGCGTCGCAGCTCGCCCTCGTCCAGCGCGATCGCTCCGAGCTCTTCGGGACGGTCGTATCTCACGCGAAGCGGCCGCACCTCCGGGTCGATCGCCTCGTCTCCAACACGGACTGGCCGTTCAAGCCGGGCAGCGCCGACGACCTCCCCGAGGGCGCCGCGGTGGTCGCCACCATCGAGGGCGCGGCGGTCGTCCCGGCGCGCGTCGTCGCGTCGGAGGCCGACCTCGGCATCGAGCGTTGCCTCGCCCGCAACGGCGTGCGCGCCGTGTTCTCGGACGAGGTCCTCGAGGCGTCGCGCGCGGCGGTCGCCGCGGTGTCGGTCGAGCGCGAGCTCGCGCGCGGCCGCCGCGACCTGCGCGACGTCATCACCGTCACGATCGACGCGCCCGTCACCACGGACATCGACGACGCCGTCTCCGTGCTGCCGGCCGGGCCCGACGGGGCGCTCCGCGTCCTCGTCTCGATCGCCGACGTGGACGTGTTCGTCCCCGAGGGCTCGCCGCTCGATCTCGAGGCCCGCGCCCGGGGCACGAGCGTCTACCTGGCTGGCCGCGTCATCCCCATGCTCCCCGACACGATCTCCAGCGAGGCGGCGAGCCTGCTCCCGGGGGTCGATCGGCTCGCGGTCACGGTCGAGCTGCGCATCGACCCCGAGGGGGGCATCACGTCGATCGACCTGCACGAGAGCGTGATCCGCTCGCACGCCCGCCTCTCGTACGACGCCGTCGAGGAGTTCCTGACGACGGGCCGCTCCGCCGGCATCCCCGAGGCCGCCCGGCCGGTCGTGCGCTGGCTCCGCACCGCGGCCGCGCGGCTGTCGACGGTCCGCGCGGCGCGCGGCGGCGTCGAGCTCGATCGCGAGGAGGCGTACGTGACGCTGGACGCCGAGACGCGCGAGCCGACCGCCGTCTCGCCGCGCTCCGACACGGGCGCGCACCGCCTCATCGAGCGGCTGATGGTGGCGGCGAACGAGGCGGTGGCCAGCTGGCTCGTGGCGCGCGGGCTCCCCTGCGTCTTTCGTGTCCATGACGAGCCGACCGAGGAGCGCGTCCGCGCGCTCGAGCAGTTCGCGCACAACTTCGGCGTCGAGGCCGGCTTCGGCGCGCGCCTGAGCCCCCTCGGCCTCGCGGCGTTCGAGGCGCAGTACAGGGGCTCCGAGCTCGCGCCGGCCATCCGCACCGTGCTCGGCAAGGCGCTCGGCCCTGCCCGGTACACGGGCGCCGGAGGCCTGCATTTCGGCCTGGGGGCCCCGCTGTACCTGCACTTCACGTCCCCGATCCGCCGCTACGCCGACCTCGCGGTGCACCGCGAGGTCAAGCGCTATCTCCAGGGCCGCCGCGACCAGCGCGTCGACTCCGAGGCGCTCACGTCGCTCGCCCACCACCTGAACGCGCGCGCGCGCAACGCCGCCAAGGCCGAGACGGAGCGGCACCGCATGCTCGTGGCGCGCCTCTTCGCCTCCCGCGTCGGCGAGGAGATCGAGGGCTATATCGTATCCATCAAGCCGTTCGGCCTCGTCGTCCAGATGGTCGAGTCCGGCGCGACGGGCACGA
Source organism: Sorangium sp. So ce117 (assembly GCF_051524395.1). NCBI lineage: Bacteria > Pseudomonadati > Myxococcota > Polyangiales > Polyangiaceae > Sorangium > Sorangium sp. So ce117. The sequence goes on along the minus strand of NZ_CP150309.1, from coordinate 10,558,664 downwards.
TCGCGCTGGAGGCGCTGCCGGGCGGCCCGTATCGGATCGACGTCGCCGCGCAGGCGCTGGTCGGCGCGAGCCGTCGCTACGGCGTCGGCGAGCCGATCCGCGCCGCCATCGCGGCGACCAACGAGGAGCTCGGCCGCGTCGACCTCGTCCCTGCGGGCGCTCGCGGCGCCGCGTGACCGGGGCCGCGGCTCCTGTCTACGGCGACAGGAGCACGACGAACGCGTCGGTGCCGTTCGCCTCGCGCTCGCCGAGGCCGAAGTCGATCTTCCCCTCGGCGGTGCCAGAGAGCGCGATGACCCCCGTGCTCGGCGCGATGGCCGCCGCGTTCGACTTCTGGTTGCCGGCGGCGCCGAGCACCTTCCCCCAGAGGTGGTTGCCGTCGGCGTCGAGCTTCGCCACGAAGGCGTCGAAGCCGCCGCCGCTGGGCAGCGGCCCGCCGCCGAGGTCGACAACGCCCTGGACCGAGCCGGTCACCACCACGCCGTTCTCCGCGTCCGCGACGATCGACGTGCTCTCCTGCATGCCGTCTCCGGCGAACCACCGCGCCCACACGGGCGCGCCGTCGGGGGCGAGCGACGCCACGAACGCCGTCTGCACATCGTTGGCGGGGAGCGTGCCGGCCGCTCCGAAGTTGAGCGCGCCCATGTACGTCCCGGTCACGAGCACCGCGCCCGAGGGAGCGACGGCGATCCCGGTGCCTGCCTGCGACGCCGTGTCTCCATAGTCCGAGAGCCAGACGCCGTTCCCGTTGCTGTCGAGCTTCAGCACGAACAGGTTCGGTCCGAGCCCGGTGTTCTTCACCTGCCGGGGGCCGACGGTCAGGGTGCCGTTGTACCGGCCGGTGACGAGCACGCTGCCGTCGTTCCCGACGGCGGCGCCGGTGGCGAACTGGTTCTTGTCGTCTCCGTAGATCCTCGTCCACACGACGGCGCCGAGCGGATCGTACTTCCGCACGAAGATGTCGGTGCCGCCTGCGCTGGTGGCGCAGATCGGGTTGCCGCCCGGGACGGGCGACGCCGCGCAGAGCAACGATCCGCTGAAGTAGCCGGCGATCACGATGTTTCCGGTGGGGTCCACCGCGATCGAGCGCAGCGTCTGATCGGCCGCGTCGCCGAGCTGGCGTGCCCAGCCTTGCTCGCCCTTCTCTCCGGTCATCGTGACCACGAAGGTGTCGAGCGCGTTGACGCTGCTCAGCGTCGTGCCGCCGAACGTGAACGAGCCGTAGAACGTCCCGCCGAGCACGAGGTTGCCTTCGGGCGTCACCGCGAGCCCGTTGAGCGTCTCGGCGCCGCTGCCGCCGAACCTCACGCTCCAGCGGTGCTGTCCGGAGGGGTCGAAGCTCGCGACGTACACGTCGGAGGTGCCGATGCTGACGAGGGCGCCCGTCTGCTTGCCGGTCAGGTTGATGGTCCCCGAGAAGGTGCCGCCGATATAGACGTTTCCCTGCGCGTCGACGCCGACGCTGGTCGCGCTCTGGGTGTTCTGATCACCGTAGAGGGCGGCCCAGAGCGGCGTGCTGCAGGCGAAGCCGTCGCAGTCCTCGTCGGTGTCGTCGGTGCACGTCTCTCGTTGCGGGGTGACCTGGCCGCCGCACGGCCGCCACGACGTGCCCGAGAGATCGCACATCTGCAGCCCCACCGCGCAGAGCCCCACGCCGCTCGTCCCCTCGGGGCCGCTGTAGCAAGTCTTGATCTGGCCCGGGGTACACACGCACCCCGCGTCGGGCTCGTTCGCCGCGCCGTCGCAGTCGTCGTCGACGGTGCTGCTGCAGTCCTCGGGCCTCGGGACCACGGCGCCTTCGCACTCGCCGAAGCTCTGGCCGTCTGGCTGGCACCTCCGCACGCCCGCCGCGCACACGCCGACACCCTCGGTGTCTGCCGGGCCGGGATAGCAGGGTTGCACGTCGCCGGAGCTGCAGAGCGGCGGCGCGCCGCCGCTGCCGCCTCCACCGTCGCCGCCGGCGTCGGGACGTGGGCCGATCGGCACCGGGTCCGAGCACGCTCCCGAGAGCGTGAGCGCCAGCGCAGACCCGACGAGCATCGATCGAGCGCGCGGGGTTGTCCTCGTCACCATGAGGGGGCGGAGCTCCATGTTCGGCGATCTGGCTTCAGTCCTGGCGTGATTTTCTCGGGCGCTGCTTCTTCTTGGTCAAGTCGATGATGAACGTGCTCGCGGGCGGCGCGCTCGCCGGAGCGTTCGGCGCGTCCGGGCGCATCGTCGCTGGCTCGTTCACGTTGCTCCGCGATCCTGGCTCGTTCACGTTGCTCCGCGATCCTGGCTCGTTCACGTTGCTCCGCGATCCTGGCTCGTTCACGTTGCTCCGCGATTCGTCGGTGCTCTCCGAGGACGGGGAGAGCTGGGTCGGCCCGGCGCTCGCGCTCTGGGCCGGCAGCAGATCGTGCTGGACCGCGTCGCTCTGGGGTTCGTCGCGGAGCGCCATCCAGACCGCGAGCACGCTCACGATCATGAGCGCCACGCCGCCGAGCGCGAGCGGGATCACGAGCTTTGGCGGCAGCCTCGGCTGAGCGTGGCGCGGCGCCCATGCGGCGGCCGGCTGCTCGCCGTAGGGCGCGCTGGCGCTGTGCGGCGGCGCGGGCGCGCCGTAGGTCGAGCCGGTGGTGTGCAGCGACGAGCCGGTGTTGTGGAGCGACGCGGGCGCGCCGTGCGGTACGCCGGCGCTGTGCCGCGGGGCGGGCGCGCCGTAGGCCGGGCCGGCGTTGTGCAGGCCGGAGCCTGTGTTGTGGAGCGAGACGGGCGGGCCGTGGGGCGCGCTTGCGCCGTGCGCCGAGGCGGGCGCGCCGTAGGCCGGGCCGGCGTTGTGCAGGCCGGAGCCTGTGTTGTGGAGCGAGACGGGTGCGCTGTGGGGCACGCTTGCGCCGTGCGCCGGAGCAGGCGCGCCGTAAGCCGGGCCGGCGTTGTGCAGGCCGGAGCCTGTGTTGTGGAGCGAGGCCGGCGCGCTGTGGGGCGCGCCGGCGCCCTGCCACGATGGCGGCGCGCCGTGCGCTCCGGCGTGGCCGGCGCCTGTGTTGTGGAGGGCCGACGGCGGTCCATTCGGAGCGCCGGGGACGGCCTGCGCCATGCCGGGGTGGCCTCCGTGCGCCTGGGCCGCATCCATGGCGCTCCCGCGCGGAGCTCCGGGCGCCGCCATCGTGGCGGCCTCCCACGAGGACGCCCCGCCGTTGCCTGGGCCGAGCTCCGACCCGATCGCGGGCGCCGAGCCCATCTCGTTCCATCTCGCGCCCGACGGGGGCGCGGGCCGCGGCGGAGGCTCGGCCTGCGCGTCCGCCGAGGCGGCCGCCGACAGGAGCATCGGGGAGAGCGGCGGCGCGCCCGCCGACGGCACGTCGCCCGCCGCGAGGCGCGCCGACGCGTGCGGCGGCGCCGCTCCATGCAGGAGCGCGCGCACGTCGGTCTGCATCGTGCGGGCGTCCGGGTAGCGCCGGTCGCGATCGAACGCGAGCGCCCTGTCCACGACGAGGCACAGCCCGTGCGGCGTCTCCGGCGCGACGCTCGCGAGCGGCGGCGCCGCCATGGTCGCCATCTTCACGAGCAGCTCGGACTCCGTGCGCGCCTCGTGGATGCGTCGCTTCGCGATCACCCGGAACATGGTCGCGCCGACGGCGAACAGGTCCGCCCTGTGATCGACCGAGATGCCGCGCACCTGCTCCGGGGCCATGTACGACACCGTCCCGAGCGTCGCGCCCGTGCGGGTCCGCATCGCCGTCTTCACGCCGTCGCGCATGCGCGCGATGCCGAAGTCGAGCACCTTGAGGCGCCCGGTCTTCTCGACGAAGAGGTTGTCGAGCTTGATGTCGCGGTGGATGATCCCCTGCCCGTGCGCGGCGCCGAGCACGTCGAGCAGCTCATCCATGAGCCGCAGCATCTCGCCCGGTTCGATGCTGCCGACCCGCTGGATCCGGTCGGCGAGCGACTCGCCGTCGAGGAGCTCCATCACGAGGAAGGGCGCGCCGTCCTCGGTCACGTCGATGTCACGGATCTCGACCACGCCGGGGTGCTGGAAGCGATTGACGGCCTGCGCCTCGCGCTCGAACCGGGCGCGCAGGTCCTTCGAGCGCGCCACCTCGGGGTGGAGGATCTTGATCGCCTCGCGCCGCCCGATCTTGTGGGTCGCGGCATAGACGGCGGCCATCCCGCCGATCCCGACGAGGCGATCGATCGTCCATTTGCCCCGCAGGGTCGTTCCTACGCGCCTTTCGCAGGCCGCCCTCTCGTCGTCCATGCCCCGATCGAATGTCACAGCGTGCGGGATCGAGGTCAAGGTGAGAGCCGCGGCGGAAGCGACCTCGGCGCGCCTCTCCGCGCCGACGAGCCTACCAGCGATCCTCGCTCAATCGGGGACGGGGTGCACCCCGTCGCGCACCCAGGGATCGATGGTCCGCCGGAACGCCGCCTCGGTCCGGAGCCCCGCCAGCACGGACGCGAGCCCCCACTGCAGGCGATTCACGAACGTGAAGTCCTGCGGCATCTTCGGCACGTGGGGGATGGTGGGCATCTTCTCTCCCTCCTTGAGGGCGAGCCCCCGGATGCCCCGGGTCAGGTACGCCACCGTCTCGCGCGCCTTCTCCGGGGAGCACTTCCAGGTCCCGTGCGTGCACAGCGGGACCATGAGCTCCATCGTGTAGCTGCGGTAGAGATCCCAGCTCTCGTCGGCCGGGTCGTAGCCGAGCACCTCCACGCACGCCCGGTCGAACTCCTTCCAGTCCGCGTCCATGGCGGCGCGCATGTAGCGCTTCATGCCCGCCACGAGGTCGGGCGGGAGCTGCTTCACGCAGCCGAAATCGAGGATCGTGACGCGGCCATCCTCGTGGAAGCGGTAGTTGCCCGGGTGCGGGTCGGCGTAGAGCCAGCCGTACCGGAGCATCGAGCGGAAGGTGAAGCGCCAGATGGAGAGGCCCGCGCGGTTCTTCGCCTCCTGGCTGCCGCGCTCGCAGAACTCGGCGTAGCTCATGCCGTCGACGAGCTCGAGCGTGAGGACGCGCCTCGTGGTGAGGCTGTGGTGGATGCGCGGGATAGAGACGTCCTCGTCCCCGGCGTTCATGCGGCGGAACAGGTCCGCCATCTCGGCCTCGCGCGCATAGTCGAGCTCGGACAGGAAGACCTTGCGGAGCTCGTCGACGGTCTGCCGGGCGTTCAGCTTCTTGGCGAGGGGTGCCATCATCGCCTCGAGCATCGAGACGCTCTTCAGGTCGTTCTCGATGGCCCTGTCCATGCCGGGGTACTGCACCTTCACCGCGACCCGCTCCCCCGACCTCGTCGTGGCCCGGTGCACCTGTCCGATGCTCGCCGCCGCGAACGGCTCGCGCTCCCAGGCCGCGAACACGTGCTCGGGCGGGGCGCCGAGCTCCTCGCGGATCATCTGCTCCGCGGCCTCCGGCGACAGGGGCGGCGCCTTGTCGAGCAGCTTCTTCAGCGTGGCCTGGAACTTCTCCTCGTATCCCGGCGGCGCGAGCCCGTCGATGTAGCTCGCCATCTGGCCGAACTTGAGCGGCAGGCCCTTCATCTCGCCGAGCGTCTTCAGCATCGCCTCGGCGGTCTTCTTGACCTCCTGGGCCATCCTCCGCCGCGCCTCGGCCTCCTCCTCCTCGGTCCGGGTCGCGCCGAGGACGCGCTTCGCGCCCTCGATGGCGAACGGGATCGTGCGGGGCGCGAGGCCGGCGAGGCGCGCGAGGCGCCCCAGCTTGGAGGTCGGCGGATTGTCTCGGGGTTTGTCGTCGGCCATGCGGGACTGACTCGCTAGGGTGGAAATGTCGGCGGCGGGGTCATGCGCCCGCGCGGCGCTTCGGGGCCGCGCGGATCTTCGGAACCGGCCACATGGAGACGGTGTTCCTCAGCTGCTGAGCCTGCTCGGGAGAGATATCCCCTTCCACGTGGACCCGGGCGCGCCGGTCCTCGACAACGACCCGCACCGCGCCCCGCCCGACAGGCGCTGCGCGGAGGACGTCCGTGATGTCGTCGAGCAGCCGCTGCGGCATCCGGCCCCGGAGCAGCCGGACGTTGCGCCCCTCGACGCGCACGCAAAATAGCTCATTTGCGCGCAGGAGCGCCACGACGAGCGGCACGACGAGGGCGAGCAGGGCGACGGGGATCAGGAAGGACATGGGTGGCCGCCCACGACGAGAGCTCCTCCCCAGGCCCACCGCGGGCCTCGATCGTGAACCGGTGCCGGCCGTTGTCAACGAGGGAGACGCGGCGGGCTGCGCGGCTGGAGCGCCGGCGAACGCCGCACCGGCTGCGTGGCCGTGGCTGGAGCGCGCCCGAGTCCGCCGCGCGGCTCGGGGGCCTGGCCAGCGCGCCGCGCGGTGCCTACCTTAGGTAGCCATGACGAGCGCCGCGCCCCAGCCTGCCGCCATCGATCCGCGCCTGGATCTGCACGACGAGATCAGCCGCCTGAAGCGGGAGAGGAACGCCGTCCTCCTAGCCCACTACTACCAGGACGGCGACATCCAGGATCTCGCAGACTTCCTCGGCGACTCGCTGCAGCTCGCCCAGCAGGCGAAGAAGACGACCGCGGACGTCATCCTGTTCGCCGGCGTGCATTTCATGGCCGAGACGGCGAAGATCCTGAACCCCGAGCGCATCGTCGTGGTCCCCGACCTCGCGGCGGGCTGCTCGCTCGCCGACGGCTGCCCCGTCGACCGCTTCCGCGCCTGGCGCGCCCGGTACCCCGGCGCGGCCGCGATCTCGTACATCAACTGCTCCGCCGAGGTGAAGGCCGAGAGCGACTACATCTGCACGTCGTCGAACGCGGAGAAGATCGTCCGCGCGATCCCCGAGGGGCAGGAGATCCTCTTCGCGCCGGACAAGAACCTCGGGCGCTGGCTCGTCGAGCGGACGGGCCGCCCGATGCGCCTGTGGCAGGGCAGCTGCGTCGTTCACGAGACCTTCAGCCTGCGCAAGATCGTCGCGCTGCGCGAGCGCCACCCGGACGCGAAGCTCATCGCGCACCCGGAGTGCGAGGAGCCGATCCTGCGGATGTCCGACTACATCGGCTCGACGACCGCGCTGCTCAAGTACACGACCGCGGACGACGCCCTGAAGTACATCGTCGCGACGGAGAGCGGCATCGTGCACCAGATGCGCAAGGCCTCGCCGCACAAGGAGTTCATCGAGGGGCCGCCGGAGGGCAACTGCGCTTGCAACGAGTGCCCCTTCATGCGGCTCAACACGCTCGAGAAGGTCTATCTCGCGCTGCGCGATCTCGCCCCGCGCCTCGAGATGGCGCCCGAGCTGCGCGAGCGCGCGCGCGTCCCGATCGATCGCATGCTGGCCCTCAGCTGAGCTCGCCGCGCGACGCGGCGATCACAGCACGAGGGAGAGGCCGAGCGTCTGGACGAACGATCCTCGGGCCTGCGGCAGCGCGCCGACGTTGCGCCGCCGCCCCTGGGCGTCGATGGCCTGGCCTTCCCGGGTGGCGTCGCCGCCCCGGCCGAGCAGGAAGGCGCCCGAGGTCTCCAGCTCGATCGTGAGCCAGCGGCGGATGATGTCGAACGACACCCCGAGCCCCAGCGGGATCTCGACGTACGACGCGCCGCGCTCGCGGACCGTGAACTCCCCCCCGGGGTCGGAGACCCGCATGCGGTCGAAGTCGAACCGGTCGTAGCCGACGCCGACCGACAGCCACGACCGGGCGCGCTCGCCGAGCGGGAGCGTGGGCGCGAGGCGCGCGCCGAGCGCGAGGGTGCGCACCGCGGGCGCGCCGTCCTCGCGTGGCTCTGCCGTGATCGGGCCGGGCTGCCCGAGCGCGCCCGCCTGGAGCGCGAGCTTGTGCTCGGCGTGCACGAAGAAGGCGGAGAAGCGCAGGTAGTCGAAGATCTCCCAGCGCGCGTGGGCCCCGACGCCGATCGCGGGCTTCAGGCGAATCCCCGTCGGCTGGCCGGCGGCGTCGTTCGAGCCGAACCGGTTGACGAGGGCGATGTCCGCGCCAACCTCGATGTGCCTGGCCCACGGCAAGCGGGTCCGGGGGGGCGCGGGCGGCAGCGGCGGCCGCGGAGGTCCCGGTGGCTGCTCGGCCGAAGCGGCATCCTTGGAGGTCGCGGCGCTCGAGGGCTCCTCGGCGTGCGCGGTCGAGGCGCAGGCGAGCGCGACCGCGCACACCGCCGTGCCTCGTCCGACGCGGGCGCGAGCGGTTCGCATGCCCGCCCTTGTAGCAGGCTTTTGTGAGCGGCCGAGCCGCCAGCTGCGCTCGCGCTCCGCCACCTGCTGCGGGGCCGCCGGGCGCGCTCCGCCGCCGAGGTGCTCTTCCCCGGGGCCGGTGGCAGGGGCCCGTCGGGTCGGGCAAACTCGTCTTCATGCGTGCAAAGCCCATCGCCTCCCTGTTCTTCCTGGTCCTTGCGCAGCTCGGCTGTTCCGCCGAGCGCAAGCCGGACGCCGAGCCGGCTTCGAAGCCCGCGCCTCCCGCCGCCGAGGGCGCATCGCCGATGCAGGCGTCCGCTTCCGGGATCGCGCGGCTCGAGAAGAAGCAGTTTGGCGCGCCCATCACGGAGAGCTCGACGACGCCGCTGCCGGTGCTCCTGCAGGAGCCGGGCAAGTTCAGCGGAAAGACCGTCCGGACCGAGGGGGTCGTCTCGGCCGTGTGCAAGTCGATGGGCTGCTGGATGGAGATCGCCGACGAGTCGGGCAGCGCCCACATCAAGATGGCGGGCC